>NZ_CP174316.1:0-3035000 GCF_052467605.1 Microbulbifer regidiadema (SeqCode)
ATGGAAGTGACACCAAATGGAGGTGACAAGCGCGTTGTCTACGATAATGTTCCTATGGAGGCTGGCACTCACTACTTGATGTGGGATGGCCGGACTGCAGATGGTGTGCTTACTTCAGGGTCTTTTTACACCTACGTACCTTATCCCGAAGTCCTACCGACTAACGTCGTTATTATTGATGGCATAAAACCGAGTATCAGCGGCACCCTGGACGCACCTAATATCGAAGTAAAATCCGATCCTTATTTGATGTATCACAGCTACGATCAAATTTCGAAAGTAGCTTACTTATTGGACCAGGATTCCTACGTAACCTTCAAACTGTTACCGCCGGATATCGGTGATCCGACAGATGCCGGAGCGATCACCTTGATCGATAACCAGCTGCAAGCTGCGAATGACAGCGATGGTGCAGTGGCCACCCACGAAGTGGAGTGGACGGGTTACGAAGAGAGCGATGGCAACGCGATTATGGTCTCGGATGAAGGTGTATATAGTTTCTGGATAGAAGCGACCTCGGCAACTACTGGGGCCAGCACCACCTACTACGGGGCCTTGCAGTTGTATCAGTAGCAACTGTATCAATAATAGTTAGAGCGCTAGCGGTGTTTTTAATCCATCGCTAGCGCCGTAACTGCCAAGTCGGCGCCAACTCAAAAAAACAACCAAGAGAACAACGTGAAAGCCTTACTAAAGTCCAACGTGGTCATTGTGACTTGTGCATTGCTATGGTGTGCCTGCGTTTACGCAGAAGAGGATATTGCTTACCTGGCCCCGGGCAAACAGGGGTACTGGCAGGTATGGGTAATGGATACCGAGGGCCAACAACACCGGCAACTCACCCACTCAGCCTTCGATAAAAATAGCCTTAGCTGGTTTCCCGATGGCAAGCGTTTGCTGGTAAATGGCAGCCAGGGTGAACTGCATGAAGTGGGGCTGGCCAGCGCCAAAGAATTGCCAATAACAATGCCGCTTAAAGGTTTTATTGATGCGAGCCTAGCGCCGGATGGAAAATCTGTAGTCTTTTCTCTCAGCACCTCCGACAGTGTTGACGATAACAACTTGTGGCGATTGCCGTTGGATGGCAGCGACCAGCAAAAGCTCACCAATATGCGTCATATGCAGCACGAACCCCGCTGGCATCCAGATGGCAACACCGTGTATTTCTTATCCGGGGATGGTGGCGAAGCCCACGATATCTGGGCGCTGGATTTGAATTCCGGAAGCAAGCGGCAACTGACTTTTAACAGTCTCTACAACTTTGATGTTGTCGCCGATGCAAAAGGCCGATTGGTATTTTCCAGTAACCGTGCCGGCAACTACGACCTGTGGTTGCGCGAGAGCAACGGAAAACTCAAACAGCTCACCACCGATACCGCACTGGATGCCGCCCCCAGCTGGTCCCCAAAAGGGGATGCCGTTGTATTTCAGTCTACCCGCGATGGCGCCTATAACCTGTGGAGGTTAACGCTCGATGATGGTGAGTTAACCCAGCTGACCCAATTTACCAGCGGTGCCCGCAAACCCCTATGGCGGCCACAGTCCGCGCAAGGCAAATCAGTACTATGAATAAGATGTTAAAAAAAATCGGCCTCACCGCAGTATTGGCCGCTCTGGTTACGCCCTTGGCTGGCTACGGACTGTCTATTTCCGGGGTCAATAGTGAATCCCGCTCATTTGCCCCTGCCCAGGGTGAACAGTTCACACTGAATTACCATATTGATACGCAAGCCAACGTCACGATTAATATCTACGACGCTCGCGACCTGCTGATCAAAACGGAATACCGCGAACAGCTGGCGGCGGGCGATCACCAGTGGCAGTGGGACGGCACCGACCAGCAGGGGCGCCCGGTACCCGCAGAGGCTTATCACTACACCATCAGTGCAAAAGCCGGCGAGCAAACTGCCGAGTACGACCTGACCGATATTACCGGTGGTGAAAGTGTTGCGGTAAACGATCTGAGTTGGAATGCGGAGCAGGGCAGTGTGGATTACACCCTGCCACAAATGGCCCGCGTCGCAATTCGGGTGGGATTAAAAAATAACGGCCCACTGCTGAATAATATTATCGACTGGGTGCCGCGCGCATCTGGCCAGCAAACAGAAGCCTGGGATGGGCAGGATGCCTCCGGCGCCCTGAATTTAAAGGGCCACCCAGCGCTGGAATTAATTCTCAATGCCTTCGCCTTACCCCGCAATACCATTCTGGTGAGCCGGGATAAATCATCTTCTGACGCCCGCTTTGTGCAGGATATGCCGTGGGGCCAAAGCCCGCGACAAAAAAAGAAATCTCATCGCCCGCGTATTCACGCCCCCGCGCAACGGGACGCATTGAGCCGGGGAGACTTCCCGCTGGAAATTTCACTGGTGGGGGACTACCGCAAAAATAGCGAAGGCACCCCGATAGTTAGTGGCACTGTACCGGTACGCATTAATGTACAGCCAGAGCATATCGCGCAGCTGGCCTCAAAAAGATTTGAGCCGGTGTACTTTGTCGACGGCCAGTATATTTATGAGAACGAAGTGGGTTACTTCCCCACCACTTATCGCTGGGACAGCCGCAACCACAATCCAGGCGAGCACTATCTCACCGTCAATTTGCGCGGCTACCTGGGCAACTTTGGTATGGCCACCCTAAAAGTGGTTATTGAAAAGCCCCAGGCCGACGATTCAGCGAAAACTCTCGCTCATAAAGATTAACTCTAATGCGAATTAGACATTCAGAAGGATGTGAAGCATGAAGCGAACGACGGAATTAATCCAGATTCTATCCCTGGCAATTATTGCACTTTTTACCGGTACTGGGGCTCACGCAGCCAAGCCAAGCGCCCATATCCAGCAGGTCTCCCAAGCTGAAGCCCAAGCGGCGGTTGAGCAAAAGGACTACAAGCGGGCGCAAGCCTTGTACAACCGCCTGCTGCGACAGCAACCGCAAAATTACTCGGCCATGATTGAACTGGCCCAGCTGGAAAAGCAGCTAGGTAAATACAAAAAAGCCAAGCAGCACGCTTCAGTGGTGTTGAAACAAAATAGAACCCACCGCCAAGCCCTGCAATTGTTGGCCCAAATCGCCATTCAACAGCAACAGTGGGCAGAAGCGGAAACCTATTTCAGCCGCTTAATAAAAAACCACCCGGAACACGGCTACGCCTATCTTGGCCTAGCCCAGGCTTACCAAGCACAGGGCAAGGATGAGCAGGAACAAACCGCTTTGAAAGATTATCGCCTGTGGCGTGCCGCACAATAATATCGTCCGATTTTTACTGAATAAGAATCACACTCCTGGCCAGTAGTTGGGGGATAGGAAATACCCATGAGCAGTTTTGCCAACAAAATACTAAAAACACCGCTAAAAGCCCTCGCAGGATTTAGCAAAACCTTGGAAGGCGCCCGGCGCGCTTGCGCAAGCGTTAACGCCATTCGTCCGCCCCTAGCCTCCGCGATGTTGGCTTTAACTCTGGCTATCGCCGCCAGCCCTGGCCAGGCCCACACCTTCGGTGGTGGTACTGGCTCTAATAGTGATGATAGCGGAGGTGGTGACAGTGGTGATGGCGGAGGCTGTCCAGAAGAGTCCGTTGAGGGAGGTACGGTCGTACTTTACAGCGGCCAGGAGCGCCACAAAGAAACCGATATGGTGGTCAACGGCAGCTACCCGATTCAAATTATACGCAAATACAATAACCAATCGGATTATGACAGCGCTCTGGGTTATGGCTGGGCTTTCGATCACGACTACCGCTTGTATGAATACCCCGATGATAAAGTCATTATCCGCTATTGCGCCGGGCACCGCGCCGAGTTTGTTTACAGTGGTGGTGCCTATGTAAGCGATGTGGCCGGGCTGCGCGGTACCCTGAGCGAAGATAGTGATGGTACCTATACCTTTGCTCACAATAATGGACGCAAGGATTACTACGATGCCGAGGGCCGACTGACGGCGCGAGAAAGCAAAACCGGTCAGCGCCTGGAATTTACTTACAGCAGTGAACGCTTTCCTATCGTCGGTACTTCTCTTTATTCCGTCGACCCCTCTAAGCCGATGACGGTGGCCTATAGCTACCAGTTGCAAAAGATTGAAGAGCGCCTGGTAGATGGCAGCTTGAGTGGCAACTACGTTAGCTTTAGTTACGACAGTGACACCGGTCGTGTCACCCAGGCGGTGGACCACACCGGCCGCACCGTTGTTTATAGCCACGACACGCTAGATGATAGTGAAGGCAATACCTTAACTTCAGGCAACCTGATTAAAGTCACCGGCCTGGAAGGGCTGGTATCCACTTATAAATACGAAGACAGTAATGATAGCCACAACCTGACCTATTTCCAGGTGGGTGAAAATGCTACGCCCTATGAGGAAACTTACGATACCGAAGATCGGGTGATCAAAGAGGTCTACGGTAATCTAATCTTCGAGTTTGATTACGTTACTGAGGGTTATGAAACCGAAGTCACCACCACTATTACCGATGCTGATGGCAATAATCCTTATACCACCACCGAGCGCTACGTATTTAACGAAGATGGCCGCACAGTGGAGTATGAGGACCAAGCGGGCTATCTCACCGTAAAAACCCGCGATGCCAACAACAATATTACCCGTGAAGAACGCTATGGCCTGGCCGATGACAATGGTGATCGCACCCTAGCGCGCGCTATCGATTACACCTACAACACTGATAACCGTCGCCTGAGTAAAGCAGTCAACCTGGATAGTGGTGAAATCATTACCACTAGTTGGACTTACGAGGGAGGCTGGGTTGCTAGCGAAGAGGTGGTCTCCTCTGCTGATGCCGCCACTGTGTTCCGCACCGAATATACCTTTAATTACGATAGCGATCGCAATCCTGAGGCTCTGGCCAGCACCAAAAAATTAAAGGCCGACGGCAGCTATCAAACCACTAGCTATAGCTACAACGCCCGCAATCAGCTCACTGCTACCACCTACGCAGATGGTAGTCAGTATGTGGTCGAATATGAGGGCGATAGTCTTTACCCTACCAAAGAGTATTGGAAAGACAGCAATGGCAATAGCCTGGCTACTGGAGTGCAGACCAACACTTATGACCAAGCAGGCAATCGTTTAACTGCTACTGATGCTATCGGCAACACCACTACCTACACCTACGATGATAAAAACCGCCCGGTGCAGGTGACCAACGCTCTGAATGAAGAAACCCACTACACCTACACAGATAATAATTTGGTGCAGGTGGAGATGGGGCGAGCTATTGATAGTTCCACGGGGGAGATTACTGCCGGACAGATTATTCTACTGAATTACGACGGTAAAGATCGCATTACCAGTATCGAGCGTCAGGATAGTGTTGGTGCTGAAACAATCTACCAAAGTTACACCTACGATAGTTTGGGTCGACGCCTGAGTGTGAGCGACGCGCTGGGTAACGGAAGCAGCTATGCCTACGATCTGCGCGGCAACCTGATCAGTTTCAGCGATGTCGATGACAATACTACCACCTACACCTACGATGCTTTGGGCAACCGTGCCCAGGTTACTGATGCCAAAAACCGCGTAACTCTGTACAGCTACGACGAGATGCACCGCCTGGTACAAACCGAGAACCAGGCCCTGAGTCCGAGCTTGGTGACCAGTTACAGTTATGATGCAGCTGATAACCTCCTCACAGTTACCGATCCAGAAAATAACACCACTACGTACACTTACGATCGTTTACGGCGCAAAACTGCCGAGCAGCGGCCGGGGGGAGCGGTAATTACCTACAGCTATGATGGCCGCAATCGTCTGGCCAGTAAAACAGGTGCTCGTGGGCAGGTACTGCAATACACCTACGAGGACTGGGGTGGGTTGGCAGCTATTGGACACTTTGCCAGCGCTACGGACTATATCGGCAATAATGCTGAGCGTACTCAAAGTTTTGTCTATAACAATAACGGTCGGCTCACTCAAACCATTGATACAGCGATACAGAACACGGCGCTTTACACTCAGAGCTATGATGCCCTCAACCGCTTAAAGCAAACCATCAGTCATTATATACCTGGCGGTGACCGCACCCTGGCTTATAGCTACAACAACAGGGGTAATCTCAGCGGCATCAGTTTGGATAATACTGCTGAATCTGATGGTACTTTAGTCAGTCATAGTTTTACCTACGACGACTACAATCGTTTAAGTAGCGCTACTTTGGTTGCTAATACTCATACGCTGAATTATGACAGCGCCGATCGCTGGACTGGCATCACTTATGCTTCTGGCGTTAGTCGTACCAACACCTATAACGATGATAATACACTAGCCACCGCGACCCTGGTGGATGCCAGCAGTACCACGCTTGAGGCACTTAGCTATGCCTATGATGCGGTCAACAACATTGAGGGCTATACCGATAATGACGGTACTCAGGTATTTACCTACGACGGTATGGACAGGCTTACTGGTGCTGACTACCCGGATGCCATAGGCCTTACAGACGAACAATTCGATTACGACGGGGTAGGCAATCGTGAGGACCCGAGTGACAGTACCGCCTACGAATATAACGCTAATAATCAGCTGATCAGCCAAAATAACGAGGCATTGGTTCGCAGCTATGACGATGACGGTAATTTAATCTCCATTACCGGAACAGAAAATAAAACCTTTACTTATGACCGAGAGAATCGTCTCGCCAGCTACGCGGATGGCAGTACTTCGGCCGGTTACGGCTATGGAACAAGTGGTCGACGCTTGTACAAAACTGTTGACGGCACGACCACCTGGTTTTTGTGGAATGGCACTCAAGTAATTGCGGAATTTACCGAAACGGATGGCACAGCTAGCCTAAGCAAGCGCTATGACTATCTGCCAGGCGCGTATGCACCGTTACAAGTAACTGATAACAATGGCACCTATGAAGTATTTAGTGATCATCTGGACACGCCACGAGTATTGATCAATAGCGATGGGAAATCTATTTGGCGTAGCACTCGTACTGCATTTGGAGAAACAGCAGTTGACAACGATGTGGATAAAAACGGCCAAAGCGTAGATTTCAACGTACGCTTTCCCGGACAGTATTACGATGAAGAAAGTGGGCTGCACTATAATTACTTTCGGGATTATGACCCTAGTCTTGGGCGGTACTTAACACACGATCCTATTGGATTGAATGGTGGGCTAAATTCCTTTAGATATGTTAGTGCGAATCCACTAAAGTATATTGATCGTTTAGGGTTAGTTCAAAAGTGTATAACAATTGCAAGGCTTCCGGGATTTAACATTGAAGCGTGCACAGAAGATGGTCAGCATGATGAATCGTGTGATATAGATCAGGAAGCTAAAGATTCTAAAAGAATGTCAAAAAAGGAGTTAGATAAAGCTGCCAAGAAAAATGGTTATAAAGATGCTCATGATTTAAAGAGGGATTTTCAGTTAGATTCAGATAGGGATATATTTTCTGATAAGCATGGAAATCTGTATGAGGGACCGAGACAAGGCCCCGGCACCCCGCAACCTCTTCATATTAATAAACATGGGATAATTTAGCTAACATGGAATTTAATGTTCAAATAGATTTTCAAATCCTAGATACTAAAATCTCTCCTAGGGATATATCCAGTTTTACCGGGATTACCCCTGAAGTACAGCTTGAGAAAGGAGAGCGCAATAGTAAGTTAACCCTTCCCAGAGTAAATGTCTGGTCTATTAGGTCGCATGCTAAATCAAATATACTTGCTGACCATTGGTTTGATATAGCGGAGACTCTTGAAGCAGCTCGAGAAGTTATTAAGGATGTGTCAAGGACAGGAAAAGCCAAATTTACTTTAATAGTTAATAGTAGTAAGCGTATTCCTTCATTGAAGATACCCCCTGAGATGTCAAGATTTGCAGGGTACATAAATGCAGAAATTGATATTGATCATTATTCATGAATTAGTAAATAACTCTGAACAAACAAGGCTTGAAATTTAAGTATGAATTTATACTCCGTCACTTAATCAAGATTAAAAGGAGATAAAGGACAAAAGGAGATAAAGGACAGCCATAGATTTGAGATGGAGATTCTAGGACTGGAGATTCTAGGACAGCCAAAGAAGGGAGGATGGAGCCAGTAACAAAACTGACTTCCTCTCTGGCGGCTCTTTCTCTTTGATTAAGAGGTAAATTTTTTCCTGGACACCCATAGATTGAAGATTCGAAATCTTGGAGCCATGATGTAGCCATGATGTAGCCATGATGATGATGTAGGACGATGATGTAGGACAGCCATGGATTGGCATGGATTGGAGGGTAAAAGCTGGGTGAGAAATTCTGTGCCACAGGGCGGGTAGATGGAGTGCCTACAACAAAGTGGGTGGCGGATTGGCGCTGATAACGTTTTTAGATCGTAGGTAAAAAGATGCGGGGGCAGGTAGGGATACCAGTACTCTGGGAATAACTAGGGTTCGAAATTATCTTGTTCAGCTGGGCGCGGGGCTAAGAAATTGTTGGCAGTCTCGCAGCCCATGTGTCCAGCGTTTATCGAGCTGAAGGCAGGCTTTTCGCACAGCCTCTGCTGATCCCACCAAGCTTTTAAATCGGCTTTCAAAGTTCCGGTTGAGGTAGAGCCAGTGTTTTACTGAGATACCGAGCCGATCCAGGATCGGGGGTGTATTTTGAGAAATGGCGCCGCGCTTCCTCGGGTCTAAATGCCGACCACTCCAGTCCACTAATGCCAAATAGTGATCCAGCTGGAAGGGCAGTCCTTTCGGCATATCAAGGCGCTCGCCGCCCACAAACGGCAGTAGTTCCTTGGGCTGTTTACCTAAGACCGCAGCACGAATGCGCTGCTGAACGGAGGTGTGCTTAGAGTCTTCTGGAGTTTTTGCCATATTGGCGCGGATAGGGTTGAGATCGACATAGGCCATGCAGGCAGCCAAGGCGCTTTCATCCAATAGTGCTTGAGACTTGAAGCGGCCCTCCCAAAAGTGGCCAGTGCAGTGGTCTTCTGTATTTGCCTGACGGGCGATAAACTCATTTAAGCAGCGCATAAACCAGCTGATATCCATTAATCGCTCCCGCCATAGCTCAATCAGCTCTTTAAGTTTGTGCTTTTCACTGAAGTCTAGAGGGGTGCCCTGAATAAAGCGCCGAGCCAAATTAGACACTTTAAATAGCTCCTGCCAGCGAAGAATAACCTCAGTGTCAGACCAAACCCTAGCGGTCTTAGCATCGATATAGAGCACGATATGATAATGGTTGCTCATCACAGCATAGGCTGCAATATCAAGTGAAAAGACACTAGCCAGTTGTTGCATTCTGGCCTCAATCCATTGACGCCGGTGCTCATAGTTTTTTCCAGATTCAGTATCCCTACCGCAGAGGAATGCTCTGCGCACGCAGCGGGAAACACAGTGGTAGTAAGGAGTTGCCTGGAGGGAGATTTGCGAGCGTCGAGGCTGGGTCATGGGGTTGAGGTTTTGCTGTTTTAATATACAGTATTTTTATGCTGCTGTTCGTATAGTGTCAATGGGTTTGGCGTCTTATGATCCTTCTTTGGTGGGAGTCTAGAAATGTTAAGAAGTGTTAATTTTTGTCTCTCAATTTTTATTCAAAAAACAAAAATTCTATCAAATCTATTCTGGATTTGGGAAGAGGCTTGTTTAGATTCTAGGCTGAAATGCGAAATAGTTTTAAATTAAATTGCTAAATTTATATTGTTGGATTTTTTGTCAGTATTGGCAGGTTGTTGAAGTGGGTTAAGATAATGTCATTATTTGTATTTTATTTGGCGTCTTTCTTGGCGTTGTGGTTATAATGGAGGGAGTTAACACTTTTTTATGAAAGTGTGTTGATTGTGGTTTTGTGGAGGGAGGCACTCAAAGGTTTTAGTTGGGTGCATGGTGCATGACATAAAAGGGTGTGTAGATTTCTGTTAGAAATGCAGTGTTAAGCAAGTGGTACAAATCCCCATTTTGTTCTTTTGGTTTCTGTAGTGCTTTCTTTCAGTTGATCAGCTTAGATTGCTGAATTGCTAGGTTTTCTGGCCGCCCTTTGTGCATGGAGTGATTCAAGGTGCAAATTAGGAGGGCATATTCATGCGCAGTGCGGTTTATAATCATTTACGGCTTTTGGCATTTCAAAAAAATGCTCGGCAGCTGTTGCAATACCTATTTATCTTATTGCTATCTGTTTCGGCATTTACCTACGCCGAGGTGGCCGTAGATGAAGAAGTTTCTCCTTGGCAGCTCTCCATAGTTGGTGCCAGTACTGGTGATGTGCTTCTAAGTGGTGATGAGCAGGCATTAAGCCTTGGGATTTCAGAGGTTTGTGTGGCTGAAAGCCAAATCTCTGAAGAGTTTTCCTCCAGCTCTAGTGAAGATTTATCCCTGTTGGGGTTCCAGAGCTTTGGCAGCGAGGCTTTGTCGCTACTAAATGAACGTGCCACTGTAACGGCTCAGGCTGAGCAGGTTCTGCTGGCGCCAACGGTGCTCAGTGACTCAGATGAAATTACGCTCAGCGCCTTCATCAATTCTGCAACGGATTCTGGTGCAGGCACCGACTCGCTTTCGATCTATCTGACCGATAATGAGTATGTAGGTTATGGTGTTCAGTATCAGGGGGATGGCACAACCGGTATATGGGCCCTCATTCAATTCAACGGCGCAGACAGTCAATCCAATTTAGCTGAGGTAGCTGCTACTGATAATCACCCAACAACTGGACAAACCGTCACACTGAAGCGTTCTGGTGATACGTTAACAGTAACTGTTGGGGGTACTGATATTGGTCTTTCCTATACCGTAAATGATGGCATTGATAATCTCTCCCGCTACGGTATGCGCTCCACCTCGCTTGAGGCTAGCGATAATAATTATCTAGATGATCTCACTCTGACCTTTCCCTCAAACGCTACTTGCCCGGCCCTGGCCGACACCGGTGAGTGGGATGATGCCTATTCTCTGCATTTTGTTTACCAGGAATTGCTGCAGCAGGGAGAGTTGATCGCGCGCTTATCCAGTCACAGCAATAGTGGATCGGGTATTGCAGGTATTGCGTTACGAAATGGCACAGCGGCAACGGATAAAGCTATTGCACTGGTGATGGACCCGGCCGATAACAGTATTGGGCTTTTTACCCGAGATACGGATGATGCCGCCAGCATCCTAACGTCTACCGGACAAACCGGTGCTTTGCCCCAGTGGCTAAGATTGGTACGTGACGGTGACACTATCACAGCTTATATCTCTACAGATGGTGAAAGCTGGACCCAGGTGGATAGTGTTTCAATCAGTTTCGACGATATTATCAAGGCCGGAATCGCAGTGGCCGTTACCGGAAGTGAAGCACAAACGCTGGAGTACGATAACCTCAGTGTCGTCAATGAATTATCTGGTGATATTACGTCAGACTTAGAGCTAGCAGCACATCAAACCTATGTAGTGACTGGGAATGTGGATGTTAATAGTGGGGTGACGCTAACTATTAATGAAGGCGCGACCATTCTATTTGATGGTAATTTTAAGATTGAGGTGAATGGTCATCTTACAGCCTCGGGCGGAGAGTATACGCCTGTGGTATTTACCAGTGCACAGGTTGCGCCAGCTAAAGGGGACTGGTATGGCCTGGTAGTAAATAGTGGTGGTTCATTAGATTTAAGTAATACTATTGTCGAATATGCCTCTTATGGGGTGTATGCGAAGTCCGGTAGTACCTTTGGCGTTAGCGACAGTACCCTGCAGTATTTAAATGTAGATGGCATCTTTGTCTATAACGCCAGTGGCTCAATTAGTAACAATACTATTCAGTATGCAGGTACTTCTGGTATATATCTGAGTCGTGTCGATGATGTAACTGTCAGCGATAATACGATCACAGATAATAAATATGGTTTTTACATTAAGGGTGATACTAATGGCGTCACCACGCCAGTCCTAACGGGCAATACGATTACGGGTAACAGCAATAATGCGGTCTATTTGTATGGAGTTAACAATGTAAGCTACGACCCGCAGCCGGTAATTACTGGTAACAGTATTCACAGTAATAGTGGTTACGATGTAGATACTTATTATTATTTTAGTGGTGGTGTTACGATCAACGCTACGGGCAACTGGTGGAATACCACAGATCCAGGAGAGATTGGGGCCGAAGTCTACGACTATAGTGACAATACCTACTTGCGACCAATAGTGGATTACAGTGGCTACCTGGATGGAGAAGATGGAACGGCAGTGCCCGTCAACGGATTATTGGGTTATCTAACAGAAGATATGACCCTGGCAGCGGGCACCACTTATACCCTTTTGGGAAAAACCTACGTACAAAGCGGCGTGACCCTGACAATAGAAGCTGGCGCCCGTATTGAGTCAGGTCGGAATTCTAGCCTTAAAGTTTCAGGCATTCTGGATGCACAGGGTACCAGTGATAACCCGATTGTATTTACCAGTGCAGAGACTACCCCCAGTGCTGGAGACTGGGTGGGTGTTGTGGCAACAAGTGGCAGCACGGTGAATTTAGATCATGTGATATTGGAGTACGGGAATTACGGCCTCTACGCAGGTTCGGGCAGTAGCTTCAGTCTTAGCAATAGCACCTTGCAGAATCTTGGTACAGACGGTGTTTTTGTCTATAACGCCAGTGGCTCAATTAGTAACAATACTATTCAGTATGCAGGTACTTCTGGTATATATCTGAGTCGTGTCGATGATGTAACTGTCAGCGATAATACGATCACAGATAATAAATATGGTTTTTACATTAAGGGTGATACTAATGGCGTCACCACGCCAGTCCTAACGGGTAATACGATTACGGGTAACAGCAATAATGCGGTCTATTTGTATGGAGTTAACAATGTAAGCTACGACCCGCAGCCGGTAATTACTGGTAACAGTATTCACAGTAATAGTGGTTACGATGTAGATACTACTTATTATGTCAGTGGTGGTGTTACGATCAACGCTACGGGCAACTGGTGGAATACCACAGATCCAGGAGAGATTGGGGCCGAAGTCTACGACTATAGTGACAATACCTACTTGCGACCAATAGTGGATTACAGTGGCTACCTGGATGGAGAAGATGGAACGGCAGTGCCCGTCAACGGATTATTGGGTTATCTGACTGAAGATATGACCCTGGCAGCGGGCACGACTTATACCCTTTTGGGGAAAACCTACGTACAAAGTGGCACGACCCTGACAATTGAGGCCGGTGCTCGTATTGAGTCTGGTGGAAACTCTAGCCTTAAAGTTTCAGGTACTCTGGATGCACAGGGTACCAGTGATAACCCGATTGTATTTACCAGTGCAGAGACTACCCCCAGTGCTGGAGACTGGGTGGGTGTTGTGGCAACAAGTGGCAGCACGGTGAATTTAGATCATGTGATATTGGAGTACGGGAATTACGGCCTCTACGCAGGTTCGGGCAGTAGCTTCAGTCTTAGCAATAGCACCTTGCAGAATCTTGGTACAGACGGTGTTTTTGTCTATAACGCCAGTGGCTCAATTAGTAACAATACTATTCAGTATGCAGGTACTTCTGGTATATATCTGAGTCGTGTCGATGATGTAGCTGTCAGCGATAATACGATCACAGATAATAAATATGGTTTTTACATTAAGGGTGATACTAATGGCGTCACCACGCCAGTCCTAACGGGTAATACGATTACGGGTAACAGCAATAATGCGGTCTATTTGTATGGAGTTAACAATGTAAGCTACGACCCGCAGCCGGTAATTACTGGTAACAGTATTCACAGTAATAGTGGTTACGATGTAGATACTACTTATTATGTCAGTGGTGGTGTTACGATCAACGCTACGGGCAACTGGTGGAATACCACAGATCCAGGAGAGATTGGGGCCGAAGTCTACGACTATAGTGACAATACCTACTTGCGACCAATAGTGGATTACAGTGGCTACCTGGATGGAGAAGATGGAACGGCAGTGCCCGTCAACGGATTATTGGGTTATCTGACTGAAGATATGACCCTGGCAGCGGGCACGACTTATACCCTTTTGGGGAAAACCTACGTACAAAGTGGCACGACCCTGACAATTGAGGCCGGTGCTCGTATTGAGTCTGGTGGAAACTCTAGCCTTAAAGTTTCAGGTACTCTGGATGCACAGGGTACCAGTGATAACCCGATTGTATTTACCAGTGCAGAGACTACCCCCAGTGCTGGAGACTGGGTGGGTGTTGTGGCAACAAGTGGCAGCACGGTGAATTTAGATCATGTGATATTGGAGTACGGGAATTACGGCCTCTACGCAGGTTCGGGCAGTAGCTTCAGTCTTAGCAATAGCACCTTGCAGAATCTTGGTACAGACGGTGTTTTTGTCTATAACGCCAGTGGCTCAATTAGTAACAATACTATTCAGTATGCAGGTACTTCTGGTATATATCTGAGTCGTGTCGATGATGTAGCTGTCAGCGATAATACGATCACAGATAATAAATATGGTTTTTACATTAAGGGTGATACTAATGGCGTCACCACGCCAGTCCTAACGGGCAATACGATTACGGGTAACAGCAATAATGCGGTCTATTTGTATGGAGTTAACAATGTAAGCTACGACCCGCAGCCGGTAATTACTGGTAACAGTATTCACAGTAATAGTGGTTACGATGTAGATACTACTTATTATGTCAGTGGTGGTGTTACGATCAACGCTACGGGCAACTGGTGGAATACCACAGATCCAGGAGAGATTGGGGCCGAAGTCTACGACTATAGCGACAATACCTACTTGCGACCAATAGTGGATTACAGTGGCTACCTGGATGGAGAAGATGGAACGGCAGTGCCCGTCAACGGATTATTGGGTTATCTAACAGAAGATATGACCCTGGTAGCGGGCACCACTTATACCCTTTTGGGAAAAACCTACGTACAAAGCGGCGTGACCCTGACAATAGAAGCTGGCGCCCGTATTGAGTCAGGTCGGAATTCTAGCCTTAAAGTTTCAGGCATTCTGGATGCACAGGGTACCAGTGATAACCCGATTGTATTTACCAGTGCAGAGACTACCCCCAGTGCTGGAGACTGGGTGGGTGTTGTGGCAACAAGTGGCAGCACGGTGAATTTAGATCATGTGATATTGGAGTACGGGAATTACGGCCTCTACGCAGGTTCGGGCAGTAGCTTCAGTCTTAGCAATAGCACCTTGCAGAATCTTGGTACAGACGGTGTTTTTGTCTATAACGCCAGTGGCTCAATTAGTAACAATACTATTCAGTATGCAGGTACTTCTGGTATATATCTGAGTCGTGTCGATGATGTAACTGTCAGCGATAATACGATCACAGATAATAAATATGGTTTTTACATTAAGGGTGATACTAATGGCGTCACCACGCCAGTCCTAACGGGCAATACGATTACGGGTAACAGCAATAATGCGGTCTATTTGTATGGAGTTAACAATGTAAGCTACGACCCGCAGCCGGTAATTACTGGTAACAGTATTCACAGTAATAGTGGTTACGATGTAGATACTACTTATTATGTCAGTGGTGGTGTTACGATCAACGCTACGGGCAACTGGTGGAATACCACAGATCCAGGAGAGATTGGGGCCGAAGTCTACGACTATAGTGACAATACCTACTTGCGACCAATAGTGGATTACAGTGGCTACCTGGATGGAGAAGATGGAACGGCAGTGCCCGTCAACGGATTATTGGGTTATCTAACAGAAGATATGACCCTGGTAGCGGGCACCACTTATACCCTTTTGGGAAAAACCTACGTACAAAGCGGCGTGACCCTGACAATAGAAGCTGGCGCCCGTATTGAGTCAGGTCGGAATTCTAGCCTTAAAGTTTCAGGCATTCTGGATGCACAGGGTACCAGTGATAACCCGATTGTATTTACCAGTGCAGAGACTACCCCCAGTGCTGGAGACTGGGTGGGTGTTGTGGCAACAAGTGGCAGCACGGTGAATTTAGATCATGTGATATTGGAGTACGGGAATTACGGCCTCTACGCAGGTTCGGGCAGTAGCTTCAGTCTTAGCAATAGCACCTTGCAGAATCTTGGTACAGACGGTGTTTTTGTCTATAACGCCAGTGGCTCAATTAGTAACAATACTATTCAGTATGCAGGTACTTCTGGTATATATCTGAGTCGTGTCGATGATGTAACTGTCAGCGATAATACGATCACAGATAATAAATATGGTTTTTACATTAAGGGTGATACTAATGGCGTCACCACGCCAGTCCTAACGGGCAATACGATTACGGGTAACAGCAATAATGCGGTCTATTTGTATGGAGCTAACAATGTAAGCTACGACCCACAACCGGTAATTACTGGTAACAGTATTCACAGTAATAGTGGTTACGATGTAGATACTTATTATTATGTCAGTGGTGGTGTTACGATCAACGCTACGGGCAACTGGTGGAATACCACAGATCCAGGAGAGATTGGGGCCGAAGTCTACGACTATAGTGACAATACCTACTTTCGACCAATAGTGGATTACAGTGGTTATTTGGATAGCGCTAGCGGTGTTCCAGCATACGACCACTATCTCCGCTTTGATATTGATTCTGATACGACCTTAGCCGCAGGTTCCTATGTTGTTGTTGACGATATCAATGTAAATAGTGGTGTGAGTTTAAGCGTAGAAGCTGGAGCAATATTGGTATTCTCTGCCGGTTACTCCCTGACAGTAGAGGGGGACCTGTTAGTTAGTGGTTCCAGCTCCCAGCCGGTGTTATTCACCAGCGAGGCCCAATATCCTGCGGCTGGGGATTGGCAGGGTATTGTTGTTGCCAGTGGTGGCAGTGTCAGTATTGATAATGCTTACGTCCAATATGCAGAAACAGCAGTCTCTGCGACTTCACCCAGTGCGTTCAGTGTTACCAACAGTATTATTACTAACTTCAGCGAAAGCGGAATTAGCATTAATAATTTTTCCGGTGGCACAATTGCCAATAACCTGATCCAGAATGCGGATTACACCGCTACAGGTATAGCCCTGGATACTGCATCCCCAGCAGTCACTGACAATATTGTTACTGGCTTGAATTACGGTGCATATATTACCGGAGCATCTTCACCGAGCTTAACGGGTAATAGTTTTATCAATAATAACTATGGTATCTATCTGAATGGCTCGGGCAGTGATGCCACTAACCCCACGCCCACGATCATTGGCAATGACCTCTATGGCAATGCCAACGGCAGCCTGTACCTCAATAACTATGGCAGCAGTTCGGCAGTGGTATTGAATGTGACTGGCAACTGGTGGGGCAGCGCTGCGCCAGAGTGGGGAGTGGATATTATTGGGGTTGATTCTCCAGAGACTGCTGTAGATTATAGCAATGCCCTGGCTACAGAGATCCGCGCAATAACATCTAACTTAAGTGGGAATTACGAATACTTTTCCCCGAATAGTGATGGCAACCAGGATACGCTGGCCATTGCTGCCACCCTGAGCTCGAGCAGTAGTTGGAGCTTGGAAGTCAGTAGCGAGTCCGGAACCGTTGTAAATAGTTTCTCCGGAACTGGCACAGATATTAGTATCGACTGGGATGGCAGCGATAGTAGCAGCACCCTACTGAGTGATGGTCGTTACTATTTATTCTTAAAGGTAACTGATGCGGAGAATACCAGTTATCGTGCCGGCGCCATTTGGGTGGAGCTGGATAACACCGCACCCACCGTCGAAATGAGCAATATTAATGACGGCGATATTTTATCAACTGGGACTACGACTCTGGAGATCGAAGGTAGTGCTACCGACAGATTCTTAGTCGAGTACACTGTGGATTACCAGCTGAGTAGTGATGTTGATAACTGGGTAAGTCTCGAATCCTCAACAGCAGTGGTGAGCGAAAGTACTCTTGCTGAATGGATCGTTAGCTCAACCGATGGAACTGTTGAGGCGCCGGAAAATGGCGAATACCAGGTACGTCTAGTAGCCAGTGACAGGGCGGGCAATATCTCTACGATAATTCGTACGGTTACCCTCGACCTGATCAGTATTACCAACGTCAGCCGCAACCAAACTACGGTTAACCCAGTTGCTGGAGAGAGCCTGGTAATCAGCTTTGATTTGTCGGTTGGTGCTACCGTTACGCTAGATATTAAAGACGAGCAAACTGGAGTACTGATTCGTAGCGTAGTGGAAACCTTTGATAGTGCCGGTAGTTACTCCCTGAGTTGGAATGGTAGGGATGACGAAGGTGATTATGTTCCGGAAGAAGCATATGTTTATTTTCTCACTGCGGTGAGTGGTAGTGTGAAAGGGGTGTATGAGATTGAGGATAGTAATATTATTGGCGGTAACTTAGGCGGTAGCATGGATTCTACCATGAACGCAGTACAAAACGACTTTATGAAGATTGGTGTTACATCTACAGAGAATATCCGTTTGACCATGGAGGTAACACCGAATGGAGGCGATACGCGACTTATGTATGATAGCGTTCCTATGGAGTCGGGTACCCACTACTTAGCTTGGGATGGTCGCACTGCAGATGGTGTACTTACCACAGGTTATTTTTATGTTTACATACCGTACCATGAAATTTTGCCCACCAATGTTGTAATTATTGACGGCATAAATCCAAGTATTAGTGGCACCCTGGACGCGCCCAATATCGAAGTAAAATCCGATCCTTATTTGATGTATCATAGCTACGATCAAATTTCGAAAGTAGCTTACTTATTGGACCAGGATTCCTACGTAACCTTCAAACTGTTACCGCCGGATATCGGTGATCCGACAGATGCCGGAGCGATCACCTTGATCGATAACCAGCTGCAAGCTGCGAATGACAGCGATGGTGCAGTGGCCACCCACGAAGTGGAGTGGACGGGTTACGAAGAGAGCGATGGCAACGCGATTATGGTCTCGGATGAAGGTGTATATAGTTTCTGGATAGAAGCGACCTCGGCAACTACTGGGGCCAGCACCACCTACTACGGGGCCTTGCAGTTGTATCAGTAGCAACTGTATCAATAATAGTTAGAGCGCTAGCGGTGTTTTTAATCCATCGCTAGCGCCGTAACTGCCAAGTCGGCGCCAACTCAAAAAAACAACCAAGAGAACAACGTGAAAGCCTTACTAAAGTCCAACGTGGTCATTGTGACTTGTGCATTGCTATGGTGTGCCTGCGTTTACGCAGAAGAGGATATTGCTTACCTGGCCCCGGGCAAACAGGGGTACTGGCAGGTATGGGTAATGGATACCGAGGGCCAACAACACCGGCAACTCACCCACTCAGCCTTCGATAAAAATAGCCTTAGCTGGTTTCCCGATGGCAAGCGTTTGCTGGTAAATGGCAGCCAGGGTGAACTGCATGAAGTGGGGCTGGCCAGCGCCAAAGAATTGCCAATAACAATGCCGCTTAAAGGTTTTATTGATGCGAGCCTAGCGCCGGATGGAAAATCTGTAGTCTTTTCTCTCAGCACCTCCGACAGTGTTGACGATAACAACTTGTGGCGATTGCCGTTGGATGGCAGCGACCAGCAAAAGCTCACCAATATGCGTCATATGCAGCACGAACCCCGCTGGCATCCAGATGGCAACACCGTGTATTTCTTATCCGGGGATGGTGGCGAAGCCCACGATATCTGGGCGCTGGATTTGAATTCCGGAAGCAAGCGGCAACTGACTTTTAACAGTCTCTACAACTTTGATGTTGTCGCCGATGCAAAAGGCCGATTGGTATTTTCCAGTAACCGTGCCGGCAACTACGACCTGTGGTTGCGCGAGAGCAACGGAAAACTCAAACAGCTCACCACCGATACCGCACTGGATGCCGCCCCCAGCTGGTCCCCAAAAGGGGATGCCGTTGTATTTCAGTCTACCCGCGATGGCGCCTATAACCTGTGGAGGTTAACGCTCGATGATGGTGAGTTAACCCAGCTGACCCAATTTACCAGCGGTGCCCGCAAACCCCTATGGCGGCCACAGTCCGCGCAAGGCAAATCAGTACTATGAATAAGATGTTAAAAAAAATCGGCCTCACCGCAGTATTGGCCGCTCTGGTTACGCCCTTGGCTGGCTACGGACTGTCTATTTCCGGGGTCAATAGTGAATCCCGCTCATTTGCCCCTGCCCAGGGTGAACAGTTCACACTGAATTACCATATTGATACGCAAGCCAACGTCACGATTAATATCTACGACGCTCGCGACCTGCTGATCAAAACGGAATACCGCGAACAGCTGGCGGCGGGCGATCACCAGTGGCAGTGGGACGGCACCGACCAGCAGGGGCGCCCGGTACCCGCAGAGGCTTATCACTACACCATCAGTGCAAAAGCCGGCGAGCAAACTGCCGAGTACGACCTGACCGATATTACCGGTGGTGAAAGTGTTGCGGTAAACGATCTGAGTTGGAATGCGGAGCAGGGCAGTGTGGATTACACCCTGCCACAAATGGCCCGCGTCGCAATTCGGGTGGGATTAAAAAATAACGGCCCACTGCTGAATAATATTATCGACTGGGTGCCGCGCGCATCTGGCCAGCAAACAGAAGCCTGGGATGGGCAGGATGCCTCCGGCGCCCTGAATTTAAAGGGCCACCCAGCGCTGGAATTAATTCTCAATGCCTTCGCCTTACCCCGCAATACCATTCTGGTGAGCCGGGATAAATCATCTTCTGACGCCCGCTTTGTGCAGGATATGCCGTGGGGCCAAAGCCCGCGACAAAAAAAGAAATCTCATCGCCCGCGTATTCACGCCCCCGCGCAACGGGACGCATTGAGCCGGGGAGACTTCCCGCTGGAAATTTCACTGGTGGGGGACTACCGCAAAAATAGCGAAGGCACCCCGATAGTTAGTGGCACTGTACCGGTACGCATTAATGTACAGCCAGAGCATATCGCGCAGCTGGCCTCAAAAAGATTTGAGCCGGTGTACTTTGTCGACGGCCAGTATATTTATGAGAACGAAGTGGGTTACTTCCCCACCACTTATCGCTGGGACAGCCGCAACCACAATCCAGGCGAGCACTATCTCACCGTCAATTTGCGCGGCTACCTGGGCAACTTTGGTATGGCCACCCTAAAAGTGGTTATTGAAAAGCCCCAGGCCGACGATTCAGCGAAAACTCTCGCTCATAAAGATTAACTCTAATGCGAATTAGACATTCAGAAGGATGTGAAGCATGAAGCGAACGACGGAATTAATCCAGATTCTATCCCTGGCAATTATTGCACTTTTTACCGGTACTGGGGCTCACGCAGCCAAGCCAAGCGCCCATATCCAGCAGGTCTCCCAAGCTGAAGCCCAAGCGGCGGTTGAGCAAAAGGACTACAAGCGGGCGCAAGCCTTGTACAACCGCCTGCTGCGACAGCAACCGCAAAATTACTCGGCCATGATTGAACTGGCCCAGCTGGAAAAGCAGCTAGGTAAATACAAAAAAGCCAAGCAGCACGCTTCAGTGGTGTTGAAACAAAATAGAACCCACCGCCAAGCCCTGCAATTGTTGGCCCAAATCGCCATTCAACAGCAACAGTGGGCAGAAGCGGAAACCTATTTCAGCCGCTTAATAAAAAACCACCCGGAACACGGCTACGCCTATCTTGGCCTAGCCCAGGCTTACCAAGCACAGGGCAAGGATGAGCAGGAACAAACCGCTTTGAAAGATTATCGCCTGTGGCGTGCCGCACAATAATATCGTCCGATTTTTACTGAATAAGAATCACACTCCTGGCCAGTAGTTGGGGGATAGGAAATACCCATGAGCAGTTTTGCCAACAAAATACTAAAAACACCGCTAAAAGCCCTCGCAGGATTTAGCAAAACCTTGGAAGGCGCCCGGCGCGTCTGCGCAAGCGCGAACTCTATTCGTCCGCCCCTAGCCTCAGCGATGTTGGCTTTAACCCTGGCCATTGCCGCCAGCCCTACTCAGGCCCACACCTTTGGTGGTGGTACTGGCTCTAATAGTGATGATAGCGGGGGCGGTGATAGTGGCGATGGGGGAGGCTGCCCCAAAGAGGAAGTTGAAGGGGGTACGGTTGTACTTTACAGCGGACAAGAACGCCACAAAGAAACCGATATGGTGGTCAATGGCAGCTACCCGATTCAAATTATACGCAAATACAATAACCAATCGGATTATGATAGTGCTCTGGGTTATGGCTGGGCTTTCGATCACGATTACCGCTTGTATGAATACCCCGATGATAAAGTAATAATCCGCTATTGTGCCGGGCACCGCGCTGAGTTTGTTTACAGTGGCGGTGCCTATGTGAGCGATGTAGCTGGGTTGCGTGGAACCCTGAGTGAAGATAGCGATGGTACCTACACCTTTGCCCACAATAATGGGCGCAAGGATTACTACGATGCTGAAGGCCGACTGACAGCACGGGAAAATAAAAACGGTCAGCGCCTGGAGTTTACCTACAGCAGTGAACGCTTTCCTATCGTCGGTACTTCTCTTTATTCCGTTGATCCCTCTAAGCCGATGACGGTGGCCTATAGCTACCAGTTGCAAAAAATTGAAGAGCGCCTGGCAGATGGCAGCCTGAGTGGCAACTACGTTAGCTTCAGTTACGATAGCGACACCGGCCGTGTTACCCAAGCGGTGGACCACACCGGCCGCACTATCGTCTACAGCCACGATACACTGGACGATAGTGAGGGCAATACCCTAACTTCAGGCAACCTGATTAAAGTCACCGGCCTGGAAGGATTGGTATCTACCTATAAATACGAAGACAGTAATGATAGCCACAACCTGACCTATTTCCAGGTGGGTGAAAATGCTACGCCCTATGAGGAAACTTACGATACCGAAGATCGGGTGATCAAAGAGGTCTACGGTAATCTGATTTTCGAGTTTGACTATGTCACCGAGGGTTATGAAACCGAAGTCACTACCACTATTACCGATGCTGATGGTAATAATCCTTATACCACCACCGAGCGCTACGTATTTAACGAAGATGGTCGCACAGTGGAGTACGAGGATCAAGCAGGCTATCTCACCGTAAAAACTCGCGATGCTAATAATAACGTTACTCGTAAAGAGCGCTATGGCCTAGCCGATGACAATGGTGATCGCACCCTGGCGCGGGCTATTGATTACACTTACAACACCGACAACCGTCGTCTGAGCGAGGCAGTTAACCTGGCTAGTGGTGAAATCATTACCACTAGTTGGACTTATGAGGGCGGCTGGGTTGCTAGCGAAGAGATAGTTTCCTCTGCTGATGCCGCCACGGTGTTCCGCACTGAATATACTTTTAATTATGATAGTGATGGCAATCCCCAGACCCTGGCCAGCATCAAACAATTAAAGGCTGATGGAAGTTATCAAACTGCTAACTATAGCTACAACGCTCGCAATCAGCTCACTACTACTACTTATGCTGATGGTAGCCAGTATGTGTTGGAATATTCGGGTGATAGCCTCTACCCCACCAAAGAGTATTGGAAAGACAGCAATGGCAATAGCTTGGCTACTGGAGTGCAAACCAACACTTATGACCAAGCAGGCAATCGTTTAACTGCTACTGATGCTATCGGCAACACCACTACCTACACCTACGATGATAAAAACCGCCCGGTGCAGGTGACCAACGCTCTGAATGAAGAAACCCACTACACCTACACAGATAATAATTTGGTGCAGGTGGAGATGGGGCGAGCTATTGATAGTTCCACGGGGGAGATTACTGCCGGACAGATTATTCTACTGAATTACGACGGTAAAGATCGCATTACCAGTATCGAGCGTCAGGATAGTGTTGGTGCTGAAGCCACCTACCAAAGTTATACCTATGACAGTTTGGGGCGACGCCTGAGTGTGAGCGATGCGCTGGGTAATGGCAGCAGCTATGGCTACGATCTACGCGGTAACCTGATCAGTTTCAGCGATGTCGATGACAATACTACCACCTACACCTACGATGCTTTGGGCAACCGTACCCAGGTTACTGATGCCAAAAACCGCGTAACCCTGTACAGCTACGATGAGATGCACCGCCTGGTACAAACCGAGAACCAGGCCCTGAGTCCGAGCTTGGTGACCAGTTACAGTTATGATGCCGTGGGTAACCTACTCACAGTTACCGATCCAGAAAGCAACACTACTGCCTATACCTACGATCGTTTACGCCGCAAAACTGCCGAGCAGCGTCCGGGAGGAGCGGTAATTACCTACAGCTATGATGGCCGCAATCGTCTGGCCAGTAAAACAGGTGCTCGTGGGCAAGTACTGCAATACACCTACGAGGACTGGGGTGGACTGGCAACTATTGGGCACTTTGCCAGCGCTACGGACTATATCGGCAATAATGCTGAGCGTACTCAAAGCTTTGCCTATAACAATAACGGTCGGCTCACTCAGACCATTGATACAGCGATACAGAACACGGCGCTTTACACTCAGAGCTATGATGCCCTCAACCGTTTAAAGCAAACTATCAGTCACTATATACCTGGCGGTGACCGCACTCTCGCTTATAGCTACAACAGCAAGGGTAACCTGAGCGGCATCAGTTTGGATAATACTGCTGAATCCGGCGGTACTTTGGTCAGTCATAGTTTTGCCTATGACGACTACAGTCGTTTAAGTAGCGCTACTTTGGCTGCCAATAGCCATACGCTGAGTTATGACAGCGCCGATCGCTGGAGCGGTATTACCTATGCTTCTGGCGTCAGTCGCACCAACACCTATAACGAAGATAATACCCTGGCTACCGCGACCCTGGTGGATGCCAACAGTACCACGCTTGAGGCACTTAGCTATGCCTATGATGCGGTCAACAACATTGAGAGTTATACCGACAATGACGGCACTCAGGCATTTACCTACGACGGTATGGACAGGCTTACAAGTGCTGACTATCCGGATGCCACAGGCCTTACAGACGAACAATTCGATTACGACGGGCTAGGTAATCGTGAGGACCCGAGCGACAGTGCCGCCTACGAATATAACGCTAATAATCAGCTGATCAGCCAAAATAATGAGGCATTGATTCGCAGTTATGACGATGACGGTAATTTAATCTCCATTACCGGAACAGAAAATAAAACCTTTACTTATGACCGAGAAAATCGTCTCGCCAGCTACGCGGATGGCAGTACTTCGGCTGGTTACGGCTATGGTACTAGTGGTCGGCGCTTGTACAAAACTGTTGATGGCACCACCACCTGGTTTTTGTGGGATGGCACTCAAGTAATTGCGGAATTTACCGAAACGGATGGCACAGCTAGCCTAAGCAAGCGTTATGACTATCTGCCAGGCGCGTATGCACCGTTACAAGTAACTGATAACAACGGCACTTATGAGGTATTCAGTGACCACCTAGATACGCCCCGGGTGCTGGTTGATGCAACGGGTCAAGTGGTCTGGCGCAGTATGCGTACCGCTTTTGGTGAAACCACTGTTGATGAAGATGTCGATGGCGATGGAACGACGGTGGTCTTTAATGTGCGCTTTCCGGGGCAGTATTATGACTCGGAGAGTGGGCTGCATTATAACTATTTCCGTGATTATGACCCAAGCATCGGTCGGTATATTCAGTCTGATCCTATTGGGTTGAGTGGCGGATTAAATACTTACGGATACGCACTCCAAAACCCTCTGTTCTATATAGATGCACTTGGTTTGATAGCATGTGGTTCGTTTGATACAACCTTTACCTGCTCTTGTAAGACACGCACTCGTACAGCGCAGCAAAACTGTAAAGATGCTGGTGGTGTTCCATTATTTCCGGATCTGTTAAGGGACGATGAAACTGAAAGTTGCCCTAGTAATGATCGGGAAAATTGGGAAAAAATTCCTGGATCCGACCAAGCGTATAGGCCTAAAGGGAAGAAAGAGCCTATCTTTGAAAAGGATCGGGGAGGTGATAGGAGTCATGGAGGTAGTAAATGGAAAAAATGGAATAAAAAGAAGGATTGGGAAAAAGGAAAGCCTAGAGATGGCACGTATGATGAAAATGGGAAGAGGCTAAGAGATTAATGAGAAAATTTTCTCCTTTAAAGCCTGAAAGGCAGATGCTTTTGATGCGTCAGTTTCCAAATCTTATGGAGGTTGATGCTTGTGAGGAAGACTATGGATATGCAAAAATTGCGATATCCTATTTTGATCATTGGTTAAGTGAATCTGAGGCTTGTGCTGCTTTTTCAAATGTTAGCCTGGAAGAATCTCTCAATAGAAAGAATAAGCAGTTAGGGTTTTGTAGGCGGCTTTTAGAAGCGACTGAAGTTCTAAACTTTAAGGTTTTTGGTCGTCCGAATAATAGGCGTGTTAAATTTAGGGCATTTTGTGATAATGACGTTGCGCTGCGTTATTGTTCTGAGGCGTATGATAAATTTAGTTCAAGGTTTTTTTTTAAATTAGTAATCCCAGAATATTCAGCTTTATATTACCAGGGTTACGATGCAACTAATTATATTTATTGCAGGGGCGGTGAGTTTTCTAATAGGTTAAGATCCTTAATTTATGATAGTGGGCTAAATGTGCTGGACTAATAGGTTTAGTCCTGGGTATCCAAAGGTTGGAAGGTGGATCTGAAAAAGGACAGCCATGGATTGGAGGGTAAAAGCTGGGTGAGAAATTCTGTGCCACAGGGCGGGGGTAAAACAAAAAAGGACAGCCATGGATTGGCATGGATTGGCATGGATTGGAGGATTCTAGGACAACAAAAAAGGACAGCCATGGATTGGAGAAAAGGTAGGCCCTTGGGTATATTCAGGCATCATGAGATTCTAGGACCAAGACAAAAAGGACAGCCATGGATTGGATTATGGATTGAAGGGCAAAAGCTGGGTGAGAACTTCTGTGCCATGTGTCACAGGGCGGGTAGATGGAGTGCCTACAACAAAGTGGGTGGCGGATTGGCGCTGATAACGTTTTTAGATCGTAGGTAAAAAGATGCGGGGGCAGGTAGGGATACCAGTACTCTGGGGATAACTAGTGTACTGTATTAAATAGATTGCTGATTTGAGAGTGCTTGGCGTGCACGCTCCACTTTCAATAAAATTTCCTCAGCAGATTTCGTCCACACAAAAGCTTTCTTGGCTTCATTATGTGTTTCAATAAATTTCACGATAGCCGTTTCCAACTCCTTGACTGAGGTGAATACCCCTCGGCGCAACTGCTTCTCTGTGAGTAATCCAAAAAATCTTTCTACCAGATTTAGCCAGGATGAACTGGTCGGAATAAAATGAAGATGAACTCGTTTGTTTCTCTTGAGCCAGCGCTTTACATTTTCATGCTTGTGAGTCGCGTAATTATCGACGATAAGATGAAGATCCTGTTCTTTGGGTGTTTGCTTTTCTACGGTCTTTAAAAAGCCTAAGAACTCCTGATGACGATGGCGCTTTCTACACTCACCTATGACCTCACCAGTCAGCGTATTAAGGGCGGCAAAAAGAGTGCTTGTCCCGTGACGTTTATAATCATGGGTCATGGTGCCACACCGCCCCGGTTTCATGGGTAGTCCAGGCTGTGTCCGATCCAGGGCCTGAATCGAGCTTTTTTCATCCACACAAAAGACAACAGCATTTTCTGGCGGTGACATATACAAGCCAACAACATCGCGTAATTTTTCTTCAAAAGCAGGATCGTTACTCACCTTGAACTTTTCGGTTAGATGAGGCTTAAGGCCCACTTCCTGCCATACCCTGCTGACAAAAGAGTGGTTAATTCCTAAGACTTTCGCCATGCCTCGCGTTGTCCAGTGTGTCCCATCCTTTGGCTTACTTCCTGTCGTCATCTTGATAATTTTCGAGCGGAGTTTTGCCTGCTTTTCTGAATTCTTACC
Source organism: Microbulbifer regidiadema (SeqCode) (assembly GCF_052467605.1). Classification (NCBI taxonomy): domain Bacteria; kingdom Pseudomonadati; phylum Pseudomonadota; class Gammaproteobacteria; order Cellvibrionales; family Microbulbiferaceae; genus Microbulbifer; species Microbulbifer regidiadema (SeqCode). Next base: position 27,706 of record NZ_CP174316.1, read on the forward strand.
GCCATGATTAGCCCCCCTGGGCAAATCCTTCTCTATACCTGCCAGACGCTTTTCTGCAAAACGATTGCGCCATCGGCCCACCGTATTGACATCAATGCTTAACTTTTTCGCAATTTGGTAGTTGGGAACCTGCTTGGCAGCGAGCAAAATAATCTTTGACCGCTCAGCCAATCTCACCGATATTTTTCGACTTTTTATATTCTTTTCTAACTGCTTTTTTTCTTCCGGTGATAAATTGATTTCAACTTGAGCTGGCATTGGTCTTCACTTAATCGCTAAATTAAGCTCACATTATATATCGGTAATCTATTTAATACACTACACTAGGATTCGAAATTATCTTGTTCAGCTGGGCGCGGGGCTAAGAAATTGTTGGCAGTCTCGCAGCCCATGTATCCAGCGTTTATCGAGCTGAAGGCAGGCTTTTCGCACAGCCTCTGCTGATCCCACCAAGCTTTTAAATCGGCTTTCAAAGTTCCGGTTGAGGTGGAGCCAGTGTTTTACTGAGATACCCAGCCGATCCAGGATCGGGGGTGTATTTTGAGAAATGGCGCCGCGCTTCCTCGGGTCTAAATGCCGACCACTCCAGTCCACTAATGCCAAATAGTGATCCAGCTGGAAGGGCAGTCCTTTCGGCATATCAAGGCGCTCGCCGCCCACAAACGGCAGTAGTTCCTTGGGCTGTTTACCTAAGACCGCAGCACGAATGCGCTGCTGAACGGAGGTGTGATTAGAGTCTTCTGGAGTTTTTGCCATATTGGCGCGGATAGGGTTGAGATCGACATAGGCCATGCAGGCAGCCAAGGCGCTTTCATCCAATAGTGCTTGAGACTTGAAGCGCCCCTCCCAAAAGTGACCAGTGCAGCGGTCTTCTGTATTTGCTTGACGGGCGATAAACTCATTTAAGCAGCGCATAAACCAGCTGATATCCATTAATCGCTCCCGCCATAGCTCAATCAGCTCTTTAAGTTTGTGCTTTTCACTGAAGTCTAGAGGGGTGCCCTGAATAAAGCGCCGAGCCAAATTAGACACTTTAAATAGCTCCTGCCAGCGAAGAATAACCTCAGTGTCAGACCAAACCCTAGCGGTCTTAGCATCGATATAGAGCACGATATGATAATGGTTGCTCATCACGGCATAGGCTGCAATATCAAGAGAAAAGACACTAGCCAGTTGTTGCATTCTGGCCTCAATCCACTGACGTCGATGCTCATAATCTCTCCCAGAGTGAGCATCTTTCCCACAAAGGAATGCCCTGCGCATACAGCGGGAGACACAATGGTAGTAAGGGGTTGCATGGAGGGAAATTTGCGAGCGGCGAGGCTGGGTCACGGGTCTGGGATTTAACTGTTTTAATATATAGTGTTTCTATACTGCTGTTCGTATAGTGTCAATGGCTGTGGCGCCTTACGATCTTTCTTTGGTGGGTGTCCCGAGATGTTCTCGGTTGGGGAATAGCGACTAGATGAAGATAATACTTCCCCATTCTTCTTCGCTAAGAGACTAAGTGATGACGGAAGGGCAACAATGCTAGATTTGGCGCTATAGAAAAGTGGCTGGAATCAGAGAGTTTGAACTTTCTACAGCTGTGGGGCCCTTAGAGCGATTCCTGCTCCGTATTGTGACTTTTTGAAAGGTTTAGATATTTCTGCGAAATCGTATCTTAATAGTGGACCTCCCTGAAAGCCAGAGACCTTACGGGATTATTCAGAAAATCCTTAAGATTTTCTTTACTAGACTCAGCGGAATTTTGAACTGGCGTATAAAGCAATTGCTATCTATAAAGTGTTACTATCAAAGGGTAACAAACGCTTTGAAGATTTTAATAAAGGCTCATAAATATGAGCCTCAGGAAATCCATTCTTTTCTCGCGAGTATAGAGTAAGTTTATCTAGTAGTTGCTAATAAATATAGTTGTCCACAAACCACCAGAAATAGAATTTAGTTTTTGATCCGGTGTTTTTGGCTAACTTTTTCATTTTAATAAGGCTATCTTTATCATAGTAATTCTGATCCAAAATTATACCTAGGGGCTGGATTAAGGAGTTTAAGTTTTCTCGAGGATCTTCTTCGAGCAATAACAGTTCAGCATTAAAACCTGTAGCAACTGAACCGGCCTTATCACTGATACCCAGTGCTTTTGCTGGATGGTAGGTCGCCGCTCGCAATACATCTTCAATGGGAATCCCCACCTCCAGCAATCGTTGCATTTCTTGAATAGTACCCAAGCCGTTGGGGGTATAAAAGGTCCCTCCATCTGATCCAATCAGTATCTCAACACCGGCTTGGTTTAGCTGCTTGGTCATATTTCCAAAAAGGCTAGACTTGCTCAGCCAATCCTGTTGCGTCTTTTGGCTATGTATTCCATTAACCGCCTGCTTACCCATCGTCTTTATCGTAGGGTGAATGAACTCGAGATCATCAGTCACGCTCTGCCAGTAATCTGGGCCGTATTGCGCAATCTTTGCTACATTGTCATACACGATTAATGTGGGACTAACTGGTACATTACTTTTTAGTAACTGTTGTACAACATCATCAAAGTTACCCTGCTGGTAATCGTAACTCATATGAGCCTGAAAAATCATTTCCACATGCTCTAATGATTGTGGTTTAGCCGATAAGTATTCATCGAGTGTGACATCAAAAGGCGGGTGGCCAGCTACAGGCATATCGAGTTTCTTTGCCTCATCAGCTATAGCGAAGAAAACCTTACGTGATAAACCATCGTAAACTTTAATTTGCTGATATCCCAGTTGATATTGTTGGCGAACCAGTTGGCGAGCCTCATCTTCATTGTCAATAAACTTGTGATGTGAAGCACTTGCATAGTGGGAGTGCTGATTAATGGGCGAACCGGATAACACCATATGAGGTCCGGCTATCTCTCCGGCATCGATCCACTTCTTAAGAATACGCTGAGGGGAGTTACCTGCCATAACTCTTGTGCGGGTAACCCCATGTGCCAACATGGCCAATAGATCGGATCGACCCCATATATGGCTGTGCATATCGATTAAGCCGGGCATCACATATTTACCGTGGCCATCAATCCTTAGCTCTCCCTCTATAACCGGTATGGCATCGCGAGTAACTTGTACAATTCTCCCATCTTGAATAAGGAGGTTTTGACTGCTAGAGGACGTATTATGTTGGGTATCGATTACTGTGGTGTCGGTAACGACAATACGAGTGTACTGCTCAGCCAATTTATGGGAAGAGGGAGGCATGTACCATGCACATCCCCAAGAGCCGAGTGCACCAATGCTAGCGAATACTAAAGTAGCTATCGTCACAATCCAGAAGCGAGCAAAATAGGCTGAAAGTTTCATAATGACCTCTTGTGATTCGAAGAGGCCAAAATGCCAGGAAACTCAGCTTTTGGCGTCCAAAATCCAGATTTTGCACGTCCAATATGACAATTATTGGGATTTTTCTGATAGGTACTGACTAGGTGTCATACCAGTGTGGCGTTTAAATAGGCTATTAAAGCTGGATTTAGAGTTAAAGCCCGCTTCGATAGCAATATCGAGTACACGAACCTTATTGCCGAAATCACTCTCTTTTGCTAAATCAAGTTGTGAGACTACATCCGCCAAACGCTGCGCGTTAATATAGTCATTGAAGTTACTACCATAGCTCTGGTTAATAGCCCAGGAAATGTCCTTCTCTCCCAGCCCCGTATGTTGTGCTAAATCCCGGAGGGATAGCCTTGGTAGGCGATAGAGCTGTTGACCATGAACCAGCTTGTGAAGTTCCTTAAAAAGAGTATCCGCCTGAGTCGTTTCGGCAGCATTACAATTTCCCTCATCACAACGCGCTATAACTGATAAGCCCAGAGCTTGCTCACCATCTGTTAAGCCCGCAAATAACTGCGGCTCTCTAACTGCACGAATTATGAGCAAAGCAGTGATCAAAAAATAGCTTAGCTGCATAACAAAGTACCATCTAAGCAAAAAAGGAACAGGCAAGTAAGGCTGCAAGTTATGCCGTACTGCATCCACCACTGCAATAGCAACCATAGCCCATAGAGTATGTTTAACCCAATCAGCTCTCAATTTGTTAGCATTGGAGCGATTCTGGGGTAAAATATGTTGATATCGAATAAGTGCTTTTATACTTAAGAAAAAGTAAACAACCTGACTTAAAGTACCTGCGGCTAAAACCCACTGGGGCCAATGATTAAATAACAGACTGATAGCTGCTGGCACTAAGTGCAACCACTGTTTAGGCTGTTGTTGGTAGTTGGCAGATATTAACTGCGCAACCACCGCAAAAAATAATGGACCAATCAATAGTGAAAACGAAGGCGTGACTAAGTAGCCAAGATCAATTACCCCGGTTTCCTCTACAAAGTTAAATACCATCAATAGCGCAATGGCACCTAAAAGGCACCGTAGTGCCAAAAAGCGGTTTTGCGCCCAAAGTAACGCAATACCTAGAACCGATAAGGTTAAAAAGGCTACCTGCAAAAAATTAGATACGGAGTAATTTACCATATTCACTCAATTTAAAATCTACAACATAATAATACCTACACTTAACTCTGAAGTACATTAGCTCAAATGGTGATGCGCTTCAGAGTTGAATGTAGGTTTAACATCCATGGACACCTTTTTAACTGACCAGCTTGAAAGACAACCCCTGCCACCAAAAGCTGAGATTGGTGGCAGAATTCCACCCTCAATAAAGGCGGCTTTTCGATCAATTGTGTCGAAAATCACTCTGGTAATGAACTATAAATGCAGGATGCATTTGAATATATTATTTATACCTGTGAGGTGGTCTGATTCTACCCGCCAACGACGGACACATAACTCAATAAAGATTTGCTCGACGCTACCATTGTGAGAAATTTATTCCTGATAGGAAACCGTCCAGCATCTCGCCCATGAACCAACCATAACCAAATATAAAAGCGATATACAGCACTGTGAGTATCGGAATTGCGATTGCAGAAAGCCTATTGAAGGGCTCAACCTCAATAAAAGCAACTTCTGGTGAGTTAGGTAAGACTTTGATATTAACATGATCACCCACTTTGTACTTTTGGAGAAGTTCATGTTCTAAGTTATGATCTTTGAACAATTGAGGGGATCTTAGGAGCGGAGTGTCAGAATAATATCTTTGCCCCTTAAAGTCATACTTATATTTTATGTTAGCCTCATAAACCCGCTGGCCTTCTGTATTAATAAAATTTACCAGCTTGGACTCTATGATTTTTCCGCGTACTACGGGGAGGGATCTCCATTTACCTTGGATACGCCTATAAATATAGGTCTGTATCACGCCAGCAAACGCCAAAAACAAAAGACCGGCGTACTTTAAGATACTCAACATAATTATTTATTACCAAAATGCAATGCCCACTTTGTGCTTTATACACATATTGGAATCCTATTCAAAGCTTTATACAGAGAAATAGTCTAATCTCCCAACAAGGGTGTATAAAATTCAATCGTTTTATTGGTGCTATCGCTTGAAGGCCTTATTTACAGAGTCTCGGCAGAGCTTGGGAGACCGTCAATTTACGTACACCACCGCAAGGCCTCCTACCTCACTCTAGTCGAGGCAGCCAGTATGCCAGCCATACCTATCAGACGCTGCTGAAGGAGCATGGAATGGTATGTTCAATCAGCTGTAAAGGAAATTGCTGGGACAATGCACCAACTGAACGGTTTTTTAGCAGCCTGAAGCGAGAGTAGCTAACGGAAAACCTCTATGAAATAAGGGAGCGTGCGAAGCAGGTGTGAGGGCCTATATTGCTGATTACAACTCACGTAGAATACACACAACATTGGGGGATGTAATCCCTATCGAATTTGAGGAATGTGCCTAAAGAGGTATCCGGCTGGACTTGGCCGCAATATAGGATTTTAGAAAATTCAAATACTACCTCGAAGAGACCTTCCTTTATTTTTGATCTAAAAAATGGAAAAGTGAAATACTCTCTTCTTCTAAAATAATAATACTCTGAAGATATATACTTCTGCCTTCTCATCTAGGTTTTGATCACTTCGTTTACGCTCAGAATTCCCATAAATTTCTAAATTAGAGCTAAGTGGCGGTTTTAGGTGCAATCGTGTCAAAACCGCTCAGACAATAGGCTGTAGATGCGGAGCGTACTTGAACATACAGTTTATACCTGCTCCAATACACAATCTATTTCTGTCTCCACAAGCCACGTCGGATCTATGAAACGGCTCACTTCAACAAAAGTACATGCGGGCTTTATGGTAGCGAATTGTTCTCCATGCGCTTTTGCGGCTTCTTCCCAGCGGGATATATCAGTAAGCATGATGCGAGTTCTTATAATGTCAGATGGACTTCCGCCTGCTTTTCTAATAGCCTCGATTGATAGCTCTAGGCAATACTGGGTTTGAGCATACACATCGCCAGTGTAAACAGTCTCACCATCCTTTATGGGTGCCGTACCGGAAACAGAAATTAAGTTTCCGACCCTGCATGCTCTAGAAAAGCCTATCGGCCCCTCCAGATGAGAACCTGAAGAAACTACTTTTCGCATCTTTCTGTCCTTGGGTATTAAGTTTTAATTGTGTTTATACACAAATTTTAGTTCTATTCAAAGCCTTCGCGTAGAGGAAAGTAAATATTTTTTTAGTCGTGCCACCTTCGCCAAAGTTTTTGTGCTTGAAGCCGGGCAAGAAGTAAGGTTACAAATCTCCCACTCACCAGAGAAGAGGATTATATAGTATTAGTCTGTTGGCGGGTGGGCAAGATCAGTTTGTTCTACTTTGCTGGGTTTCATGAAGTTAAATTCCCAAAGCTTCGAGTATCACTCCCCCTTGAGTTTCATTAACCTTTTGTAGTTTAAAACGGTTGATATATAACGCCGCTAACAAGGCCTGGAGAGCTTGGGTGGCGTAGACCAGGTGGACTGCGGCTTACTACTTGCGATTGTTAATTTTTTGGGCTCGAACGTTACACTGATAATCTCCAATGCTAGATAGCAAACACACAATGCCGCAAATTAAGGCGAAGAAGGCCAGAATTCCAAAAAAAACTGGTTGATCTTTAACCGTTAAAAGAACTTCTTCTGGTCGGAAATCTCCCTTTTTTAGTAGGAATTCTCCATTCAGTAGAAGCCAGGGGATAAGTCCCAAAAATATACTCAAAGATATCAGTAAGTTGATAATTGGCGGCTGCTTGGCTCGCCTGGGAGTTCCGAATTGTATTAGTGCTTTCCAGTTCATATGAATCCTTAAGTTGCCAATAGTAAGGGGTGGAGTATTTGCATGCAATCGTTTGGTGTGACGCTTCCCCTAAATTTTAACGCCGGCACTTAGTGCAAGTTAAATGAGGTCTCAATAAATATGATTCAAGCATATCAAGGTTTGATGGTGTTGAGTAGTGCCAATATTTTTTCTTCTGCATGTAATAATCTTTTGTGATTGTTATTTTATCAGGGCTGGCTGTTTTCTCGGGAATAACCATATACTTCCATTTTTGTGTCAGATAATGACCTCTTTATCTACTGTCGACATCCCTTTTCTAAATTAGATTCGGTATGCCAAATGTCATCTCTAAGTTCTACAGCTGAATCTCAAATGTTACCTTTAGTTGGACGCTCTTTCCAGATAATTAGTTGATGTATTTTAGAGTTGAATACATACTATGTAGTAAACTTGGCGTTTTTTGTGAGTTCATGAAAATATCCTACTATGTATTTTTGATATATATCTACAGATTTCTCGTTACCCTCTGGGTATGAATGTAACGCCAGCTTGATAAAGGTTTTTAATTCAGGCATATGATCTATTCGTTCAGATTTTACGAGATCTCTTACGCTCTGCATATAATCCGAGTGTATATTACCTTGCCCCCAAGTTTGTAAAATCTTACAGGCTAGTTTAATGGCGCTGCCCTCGTTTAGGAGTTTTATATCTAACGAATACCCACCGAGAGAATCATGGTTAAAATCGATATACTCTAAAGGGTCAAACTCTTCCCACTCTGTGCCAAAGTCATCAAAAAGCCCGGAATAATCAACGCATGTATAGTACATGTATAATATATCTTTTATCGCGCTCTCTGTCCGTAAGAATGCCTCAAAAGCTTGTTCTTCGGTAAGGCTATTCATTGCGAGGACTCATAGCATCTACAGTAGGGATGCGAAAAGCCGTAGTAAATGGCCTGTGATTGTTAGGCATATTCTTGCTCTATTGTCCTTTCTAAATATTGAATTGCTGCTCTAATGGTTGGGTGTCTACGAACCCAAAACTCGCCTAGAAATTCATCTATCGTTCTATTTTGGAGTAATGTCTTCATGGTTTTGGCATCGCGAGCCTGTAGGAGTTCATGTGCCAGCTCAATTACATCTTCGCTATGAGCTGCTTGAGGGGTGCCGATTTCTTCGTTCCATTCTTTTTGAATGGCTGAAATTAGTTTACCCGCTGCTTTTTCCGACTTTGATTTTTCTCTGGGCATATTTTGATGCTTAACGTCTCGCGAAACAATGCGTGGCGAGCTCAGTAGGGACTGTGTCTTTTGTGGTCAGAATGAGTTCTATTGACCTGTTATGCATTTAATCTATCTTATTTTAATAATGGTAATACTTAACTCATCCATTTTGCAGTCCATCCATTTCTGATATACAGCGTCTACAGTATCTGCGGTATAACCAGAGTGAGACGGCGGTGAAGTCGGATGCCTTTACTCGGTGTGCCCAGCATGAGTGTGAACTAATGGGCTTCATTAAATGCTAACTACTTGTAAATAGCAACTGCACTATCGTTAAGTCTGTAGGCGATGGTCGCTAAAAACTGCGAGCCACCCGGTTTATCTATATGTTTCCAGGGTGCTTCTTATACTTTGATGCCCTTACACTCCAATAATTCAGTTGTTACTCCTGTACCATTAACTTGATACTGCTAAATGTACCATCGTAAATTTTGAGCTTCCACAGGAAGGGTTACCCTCTGCTTCGGCTAAAGATCAATCGGTGGCATCAATGCCAACATTTCCCATAATGTTCGCAGAGCCTCTAAATATATCTATATTTTTACTCGCGGCCTGTTTGATAAAAGTTACTGGTGAAGCGAAAAATAAATAATTTTCACATTATATTCGGAAAAATGGACTGGTTTTTATTGTGGAGGAGCACGATCAATAGTTTGGGATAGATGGCCAGAATCTACCAGATACCCGATTTAAAGAGGCTTTGTAAACCATTCTTTATCCAAATCACGCAGGGTTAACTCATTTCTTTCTAGGAGTTCAGAGCGGCAGGCTTTAATCAGGTTCTCGTAGTGCTGGGCAATGTTTTTGACTTGTTTTTGACTGTTGTACTCTACTTCAATGCCCGCACCATTTAATATTCTTCGGTCAAGAATGGGGATAAGGTCCATAAAGTGTGCTGACAGTAACGCAGAAGCGTATGATGCACCAAACCCTCTGATTTTTGTATCGTTGGATTTTGTTAAATCAGTAATGTCTTTGCATAATTTTATAAGCCCGGCTGTTTCTTGCTTATTTAGCTGAGGTAGCGTTTTGCCATTAAAATTCTGATCGATCTCAGAAAGTACAGCCTCATAGCTACTTAGTTTACTGACAAGTGTGATCTCAGGCTCAGTAATTGAGGTATTACCACCCTTGAAATTACTTACATGCAACAAATCAACAATGCCTAATGAGAGTCGTTGACTCTTGTTTGAAATGAATGTTTGATAATGCGTCATGGCAACATCAAGCATTTCCCATGTTGTGTGTGGGTTTCGTGCCATAATTCGATAGCCTTTAGTGCCGCAAGCAACGGCTGCAATGTCATATTGAGGTCGAGGAATGGAGATCTTCTCCGCGTGGTAGATAGTGTTATCCTGTTTCGTTAAACATTATTGGCTCCGCCGACAGTGGCATACATGCTATAGGCCCCTATGCCAAGAGCAATCCAAAATAAGAAGCCTATTAATACAACAATGAGTCCATCTGGATCAGGATCACGTTTGGTAAATTGCTTACTAATGAAATAACCGGGCCCTTTCAGTAATAACTCGAAGATTATTTCTATAAATATGTGACCTAAGAAATGGCCAATAACTCTAAAAAAACCTCCGACGACTTCCTCTATCATATGGTTCCTTGTGTTGTCTAACTTTGCCAGTAGGAGCGGCTGAAATATAACCTAGGTCATCCAGTCCGGCAACCAGCTGGATGAGCCTGCCAAGGCTTGTATAGTAGAGCGTTCGCCATTGATGTTGCATAATCGCGGGTGGATTTTTCTGTTTTAGTCATTTTCTTAAGGGCTTCTAACTCCATTTTTCAAATCCGACACCTCCTTTAAGAGTCGGTCAAGGTTTATTCCTCCTTGTTGACGGTTCACAAGACTGAAGGTAAAAGTCAGAAATAGTACCGCTGCACCAAGTGTTGCTAGCTAACAATTAATTTTCCGAACAATACCAAGACATTGTTTCCTGCATTCAGCTCTGCGCATCTTGCGCTCAGCCGGCTGAATGTTAAACATGTAACTATGGACTATTCATCACACTTATATGATGAAGTAGATCTTTGGATTGTGTCCGAAGAATTGAATTTGCCCGTAGGTAAGGTGCGGTAGATAGCACAAAATTCCTGTTGGAAAGAGGGCGGCAAATCGAGGATAGAGAGGGAGCAGCTGCGGGCAATCCCGCAGCTGCTAGGACTTATTTCCAGTTCAGAATTACCTTACCGGATTCACCAGAGCCCATGGTATCGAAGCCTTTTTGGAAGTCGTCGATAGAAAACTGGTGAGTAATAATCGGGGTCAAATCCAGGCCGGACTGAATCAGGCTGGCCATCTTATACCAGGTCTCAAACATCTCGCGGCCGTAGATGCCCTTGATAATCAGGCCTTTAAAAATAACCTGTCCCCAGTCAATTGCCATTTCACCTGCGGGGATACCGAGCATGGCAATTTTGCCGCCGTGATTCATCGCGGCAATCATATCGCGGAAGGCGACGGGTACGCCGGACATCTCCAGGCCAACGTCAAAGCCTTCGCTCATTCCCAACTCGCTCATTACGTCGTTGAGATTTTCCTTGGCGACGTTTACCGCGCGGGTGGCACCCATTTTACGCGCCAGTTCCAGGCGATATTCGTTGATGTCGGTGATCACCACATGGCGGGCGCCCACGTGTCTGGCAACCGCTGCGGCCATAATACCGATGGGGCCAGCGCCGGTAATCAGTACATCTTCGCCAACCAGGTCGAAAGACAGGGCGGTGTGTACCGCGTTGCCGAGGGGGTCAAAGATGGAGGCGAGATCGTCGGAGATATTGTCCGGGATCTTAAAGGCGTTGAGTGCGGGAATCACCAGATACTCTGCGAAGGCGCCGGGGCGGTCTACGCCGACACCGTAGGTGTTGCGGCACAAATGGCGGCGGCCGGCGCGACAATTGCGGCAGTGGCCGCAAGTGATATGGCCTTCACCAGAAACCCGGTCACCTACCTGGAAACCCGCAACTTCCTGCCCCATACCCACAACTTCACCCACATACTCGTGGCCAACTACCATGGGGACGGGAATGGTTTTTTGAGACCATTCATCCCAGTTGTAGATATGCATGTCGGTACCGCAAATTGCGGTTTTGTGAATCTTGATCAGCAGGTCATTGTGGCCCGGGGTGGGGATTTCCACATCGGTGAGCCAGATTCCCACTTCGGATTTCAGTTTGGATAGTGCTTTCATTGTCTTAAAAACTACAAATGGCAAGGCGCGGTGCCGCTTTGCTGAATCCCTTGTGAGGATTACGGCAACGGCACCGCTGTCTGTTGGGTTTAGATAATATTTAGCTCGCGACCGACTTCAATGAAAGCATCGATACACTGGTCGAGCTGCTCGCGGGTGTGGGCGGCGGACATCTGGGTGCGGATACGGGCCTGGCCTTTGGGCACTACCGGGTAGAAGAAGCCGACGACGTAGATACCGCGCTCCAGCATCTTGTCAGCCATTTTCTGTGCCAGGGCAGCGTCGCCGATCATAACTGGGATAATGGGGTGGTCGGCACCGGCCAGGGTGAAACCGGCTTCGGACATGCGCTTGCGGAAGTAGGCGGAGTTGTCGCGCAGTTGTTCACGCAGCTCGCCGCCTTCAGTCAGCATATCCAACACTTTCAGGGAGGCGGTGACGATAGCCGGGGCTACGGAGTTGGAGAACAGATAGGGGCGCGAGCGCTGGCGCAGCAAATCGATAATTTCTTTGCGGCCAGAGGTAAAGCCGCCGGAAGCGCCGCCGAGGGCCTTGCCCAGGGTGCCGGTAATAATATCGACACGGTCGATCACATCGCAGTACTCGTGGGTGCCGCGACCGTGGTCACCGAGAAAGCCCACGGCGTGGGAGTCATCTACCATAACCAGGGCGTTGTACTGGTCGGCCAGATCGCACAGGGCTTTGAGGTTGGCGATCACGCCGTCCATAGAAAAGACGCCGTCGGTGGCGATCAGCTTGGTCTTGGCGCCAGCGGCGTCTGCGGCTTGCAACTGCTTTTCCAGTTCCGCCATATCGTTGTTGGCGTAGCGGTAGCGCTTGGCTTTACACAGGCGCACGCCGTCGATAATAGAGGCGTGGTTGAGGGCGTCGGAGATGATGGCATCTTCCGGGCCGAGCAGTGTTTCGAATAGGCCGCCGTTGGCGTCGAAGCAGGAGGTGTAGAGGATGGTGTCTTCGGTGTGCAGGAACTCAGACAGGCGCGATTCCAGCGCTTTGTGGATGTCCTGGGTGCCGCAGATAAAGCGCACGGAGGCCATGCCGAAGCCGTATTGCTCAAGCCCCTCTTTAGCCGCTTTAATCAGGTCCGGGTGGTTGGCCAGGCCCAGGTAGTTGTTGGCGCAGAAATTAAGTACCTGGGTGTCGTTGTTCACCTGGATCTCAGCGGCTTGCTGGGAAGTAATAATCCGCTCGCGCTTGTACAGACCGTCGGCATCGATCTGTTTTAGTTCGCTGCGCAGGTGCTCAAAGAATGGTTCTGGCTTTGACATGGTATTGTTTTTAGCTCCTGTCGGGTGCTCTTGGCACAGGGTAATGGGCGCGAACTCGCGGCGCCTGTCGCTTCTACTTTATCCCGCCAGCTTGCAGGCCTCGTGGGCCGAAATCGGGTGCTCACTGGCGCGGCAACTGGTGGCAAATTTTAATGCCTCTTCGGCGGTGTCGAACAGTAGTTGCCACAACAACTGACGATCACCTCTTCTCACCGCGCGTACAGCCGTGTGGCTTCTCTGGCTGGCAATTTGGATTTCGATAATATCTTTGCTGGAAAACGGTGATTCGGACATGGTCCCTCCAATGGTAAAACTATGGAGGGCTGACGTGGAAATGGCGAAATGATATTCGCCCATCCGGTTGGTTTGCTCTGGTAGAGCCCCATCCTCCCCGCAGGCTTTGTGTGCCGCAGAGAGAGAACCACCTTGCCCCGGTCGGCAGGTTGGCGTTGGCGTCAGCCACTCTCGTGATGTGCGAGCAAAGATAACGGGGAGGGGATTGGCAGTCAACAGCACCGCCCTGATTAGAGGGCGGTGCAGACATTTATGCGGGAAGCTGCACGGATTTTAGTTCGATAAACTCACCGAGACCCGCCTCACCAAACTCGCGTCCGTTGCCGGAGCGCTTGTAACCGCCGAAGGGGGCGTCGTAGTTAAACTCTCCGCCGTTGACAAAACACAGGCCGGCTTCAATACGGCGAACGATGGGCATAGAGCTCTCGGCGTCTTTGGCCCAAACCCCGCTGGACAGGCCGTACTCGGTGTCGTTGGCAATGGCGATCGCCTCATCCATATCTTTGTAGGGGATCAGGCAGGTCACCGGGCCGAAGATCTCTTCCCGGGCGATGGTCATCTCGTTGTGTACATCGGCGAAGACCGTGGGTTTTACATAGAATCCCTTTTCCAGTCCGTTGGGCCGGTCGAGGCCGCCGGCCACAAGGCGGGCGCCTTCGTCGATGCCTTTTTCGATATAGCTGCGCACAATCCCCAGCTGGCGGGCGGAGGACAGCGGGCCCATAAAGGCGTTGGTGTCGGTGCCCAGCGCCACTTCTTCAGCGACCTGCTTGGCGATTTTTACCGCCTCTTCATAGTGCTCGGCGGGGACCAGCATACGGGTGAGTGCGGTACAGGTTTGTCCACTGTTAATAAATACATCTTCGCAGCCCCAGCGAACCGCTGCTCGAAGGTCTGCATCCGGGGTGATAATCAGGGGCGATTTGCCGCCGAGTTCTTGGGTTACTCTTTTTACCGTGGGCGCTGCGGCTTTGGCCACTTCAACCCCTGCGCGGGTAGAGCCGGTAAAGGACACCATATCGATTCCCGGGTGCGAGGACAGCGCGGCCCCCACTACTGAGCCCGGGCCGGGAGTCAGATTGAAGACGCCCGCCGGAACGCCGGCGGCTTCGATGATCTCCGCCATGATGTAATCCTGTAGCGGAGTGGTTTCCGAGGGTTTGGCGATTATGGTGCAGCCCGCAGCGAGGGCCGGGGCAACCTTGCCGACAAACTGGTGCAGGGGGTAGTTCCAGGGGGTGATAAAGCCGCACACACCCACCGGTTCGCGAATGAGCACCGAGTGGGCGGCTTTTTCGGTCTCCTCCATTATCGAGGTGCGCTCGGCGTAGTAGCGCATCGCATAGATGGGGCCGTCTACATGCAGCCAGCGGGTAATGTGGGCGGGGCAACCGAGGGTTTGTGAGATCGCCTGGGTCAAGTCTTCCTTGCGCGCCTCCATACCATCGGCAATGGCAGTTAGCAGGGCCGAGCGCTGTGCTGCGCTGGTGTGACGCCACTGTTTAAAGGCGCTGCGAGCGGCGCTGACGGCGGTGTCGACGTCCTCAGCAGAGCCCTCCACTACCTGGCAGATCATCTCTTCCGTGGCGGGATTGATAACCGGGTGGGAGCCGTTGCCGAGGGGTTCACGCCACTCACCATTAATAAACAGTTTGTCTGTATGCAGTTTGTTGAAATCTGTCATGTCACGCTTCCGTTTGCTTCGCGCCGCTTTAAGGGGCGGTGATTTCGATGAGTGTTGGTGTTTTGCGTTGTAGGGCTTCAGCAACTGCCGCCGCTAATTGTTGCGGCTTGTCGATACGGCAGCCCTCGGCGCCAAATGATTGTGCCAGTGCGACAAAATCCGGCGTGCGCAGGTTAACCCCTTCTTGGGGGACTTCTGCGGCATCCATAAAGTCGCGAATCTCTCCGTAGCCGCTGTTATTCCACACCAGGATCGGCAGGGGTAATTGCTGTTCTACCGCAACGGCCAGCTCGCCCAGAGTAAACATCAGGCCGCCATCGCCGATCAGGGCAATAACATCCCGTGTGCTGGATAGTTTGGCGCCGATTGAAGCGGGCAGGGCAAAGCCCAGGGTACCGTAGCCGGTGGTGCAGGTGACATGGCTGCGGGGGTAGTACAGCGGCAGGGCGTGGTTGGTATTATAGGCCAGCTGGGTGGAGTCGGTAACCAGAATCCCCTCCTCTGGCAGGGCCTCGCGCAGGGCCTCAACCCAGGGAAAACGCTCCTCAGAGCCTTCCCACCACTCTTTGCGGCAGCTGCGAATTAATTGTGAAACTTCCTCTTCTGCCTGTCGCTTCGAGCTTTCTTCGTGCGCGAGCAGGGCTGCGCTCAACTGCTGTAGGCTTTCAGCGGCATCGGCGCAGATCGCCAGGTCCGGTTGGGCGTTGCATACCAGTTGGGCTGGGTCGATATCGATGCGAATCAGTTTGCCGGAGAAAGCGTAATCCTCGCGCACCAGATTGCGGTCAGTTTCGGCAAGTTCAGTGCCAACGGCCAAGACTACATCGGCAGTTTCCACTCGCTCGCGCACGCAATCAAAGCTGAGATTGGCACCGCCACACAGGGGGTGTCTCTCGTCGACAACGCCTTTGGCGGCCAGCGATAGGAAAACTGGGGCAGCGATCTTTTCCGCAATTTGTGTTGCCGCTTCCCCGGCGGATTGGGCGCCACCGCCGAGAAGAATCACCGGGCGCTCGGCAGCTTGCAGCCACTGGGCCGCAGTTGCGATGGCTGTCGCACTGGCTGCCGAGGCTGTGGCGCTGGGGGCCGCGCAGTAATCGTCCAGTTGGCCGGGCATCACTGCCGGGAACAGGTCGATAGGAATTTCGATATGCACAGGGCCGGGGCGGCTGGATTGCAGTAGCTGGAATGCCCGCGCCATCACTTCCGGTAGTTGCTCCGCCTGGGTCAGGGTGTGCTGCCAGATACAAAAGCCCCGGCTGGCATCGCTCTGGCGGGGTAGCTCGTGCAGGCGCCCACGGCCCATGCCCAGATCTTCCCGGCGATTGACGGCGGAAATAACCAACATGGGAATGGAATCCGAGTAAGCTTGCGCCATAGCCGTAGCTGCGTTGGTGAGTCCCGGCCCGGTAATCAGGAAGCAGACACCGGGTTTGCCGCTGGCGCGGGCATAGCCGTCAGCCATAAAGGCCGCGCCCTGTTCGTGTCTTGGCGTGATATGCATCAAGTTGCTACCGGGCAGGCCGCGATACAGTTCGATGGTATGTACGCCGGGAATTCCGAAAACTTTTTCTACCTGGTATTCGCGCAGCAGGCGCATCAGCACCTGGGCGCATGTGGGCGCAGAGGACATAAGCACCATTTTCCTTATTCGTGTAAAAATGCAGTGAGCCTAGCGGCCCACCAATAGGGGTGCAAGCATCCGCAGAGTCTGCATCTTCACAGGCAAAATCGCAGGAAAATTGAGATTCCTCCTAGGGAGCCTCGGAATAATTCCGTGATACCTCTGCGGGCCTTGCAGGTCACAGAGGTTGGGCACAGCTCGCCGCGAATGGCAGCAGCCCTTTGTAGTAGAAGAGCCGCAACGCAGCAGCTGGGGCTTGCAGAGCGATTTTCACTCTGCGCTGCGGTCTCTTGAGCGGTCCAGATATCCCTGCGAAGTCGCTCCCTGACTGAGAGCCGCTCTGTAGAGGCATCACGGAATTATTTAAGGGCTCCCTGAATCGCGGCAGGAAATGTTGCGAGCTTGCAATAACTTTGCCTGCCGTTAGGTGCTGGGGAATTTGACGAGATGGCTGCCGCGCAATAGCCTTCCGCCACTCCGCTGAATAAACTTTGAGCTAGAACAACCGAGGAAGTAGCACCATGGAAATCGATCAATGGCGTCGGGAATATCAACTGGGCGGTTTAAGACGCTCTGAATTGCCGCCGACCCCCCAGGAGCAGTTCAGCAAGTGGCTTGAGGAAGCTGTTAAGGCGGAGTTCGTTGATGCCAGCGCTATGTGCCTCGCCACCACGAATGCGGAGGGGCAGCCCTCGCAGCGGATCGTTTTGCTGAAGGGCTTCGATGACAAAGGTTTTGTGTTCTACACCAATTTGCACAGTGACAAAGCTCGGGATATGGCGGTTAATCCACAGGTATCCCTGCTGTTTCCCTGGACCCGTCTGGAGCGACAGGTCATTGTCTATGGAAAGGTAGAACCGGTTTCCCGCGAGCGGGCCGAGGCCTACTTTCAATCCCGCCCTCTGGATAGTCAGCTAGCGGCATGGGCCTCACATCAGAGTCAGCCGATTTCCTCCCGGGAGGAGCTGGAACAGCGGTTTGAAAATGAGAAAACCCGCTTTGCCGGTAAAACGGTCCCCCTGCCGGAATTTTGGGGAGGCTATTGTGTGGTGCCCAGTGCTATTGAGTTTTGGCAGGGGGGCGCAAACAGGCTGCACGATCGTTTTATTTATCGGCTTGAAGAAAATGGGAGCTGGAAGATAGAGCGCCGCGCGCCTTAAATTTTATTTCGGTAGCCTGAGAGGCCCCTGAAGTACCCCATTATATCTCTGCGGGCCCCTGCGGCCCGCTTTGTACCCCCACCTGGCGATTTCCCGCAGCGGGTAATGTCCTGTAGCTGCGCCCCATCTGGCTATTTGTGCTCAAGGCAGCTTAAAATAATACGCTATAAACCGGGTTCAAAATGATAGTTTAAATATCAAGAGATTCGAAATAGCCCGGGAACTTTTGGAAAATTTTGTAATACCTGTGCAGGCCTTAAAAACCGCAAGTGTTGGCTGCGGTTTGCTGTGAATGGCCAGTCCCTTACAGGAATAGTGCGGTAGCTGTGATATCTCGACAGAGTTGGGCCTCCTGCGAGGCCGGGCCCTGGTTGTAGTTCCTATTCACAGGCTGCCCAAAGCAACCGATTTCAAGTATTAGACAGAGGGTAATATGGCCATTATTGGCATCGACCTGGGTACGACCAATAGCGCTTGCGGTGTATTGACCGAAGACGGAGTAAAATTAATTCCCAATCGTTTGGGGGAGACTCTGACCCCCTCTGTTGTGGGGCTTGATGATAGCGGGAAGCTGGTCGTCGGAAAGACGGCAAAAGAACGCCTGATTAATCATAGCGGCACCACGGTGGCGGCATTTAAGCGATTAATGGGCACCGATCATAAAATCTCTCTTGGTAAGCAGCAGTTTACCGCGACCGAATTATCCTCCCTGATTTTAAGGGCTCTAAAAGAAGATGCTGAAACTTACCTCAATGAGGAAGTCACAGAAGCTGTGATCAGCGTCCCGGCCTATTTTAATGATAACCAGCGACATGCGACCAAACTGGCTGGTGAGTTAGCCGGACTGAAAGTTGAGCGCCTGATTAACGAACCAACTTCTGCAGCCATTGCCTATGGTCTACATGATAAACGCGAAGGGCACTTCCTGATCCTGGATCTTGGGGGTGGTACATTTGATGTGTCCATCCTGGAATTCTTTGATGGCATTATGGAAGTTCATGCCAGTGCGGGAGACAACTTCCTCGGAGGAGAGGATTTTGTTGAAGCTATGATTGAAAGCATCCTGGATGAATTCAATCTAAAAAAAGAAGCGCTAGAGCCGCGCGAACTGCAAAATTTATATATGCAGTTGGAGACAGCGAAACGCAGAGTGAGCCAATTACCAGAGCAGCAGCTTGAATTGCAAATCGATGGCCGCTCTATGGAATACCGCGTGACCCCCGAATGGTTTGAGAAGCTTAGTACGCCACTACTGCTTAGGGCTAAACGCCCAATAGAGCGCGCGATGCGCGATGCCAACCTGCCGCCGCAGAAAATTGATGAAGTGGTATTGGTCGGCGGTTCGACACGTTTAGCCCATTTCCGCTCAATGGTAGGGCGAATGTTTGGACGCCTGCCGGCCTGTCATTTAGACCCGGATACCGTTGTGGCTATGGGCGCCGCAATTCAGGCAGGCCTGAAGGAAAAAAATTCAGCCCTGGATGATATCGTGTTGACGGATGTGTGCCCCTACACCCTGGGTACGGGCGTGATCAATGAAGATAATTCGCAGCTTGGCAGTTACTTTATGCCAATTATTGAGCGCAATACGGTAGTGCCGGTTAGCGTAGTAAGGCGCGTGTGGACAGCGGGCGATGATCAAACACAGCTTTGCATCGATGTCTATCAGGGGGAAAACCGCCTGGTAAGCAAAAATGTTTACCTGGGTGAGCTGACGGTTCCCGTCCCTAAAAAGCCAAAGGGTGAAGAGGCTGCTGATATTCGCTATACCTACGATATGAATGGCTTGCTGGAGGTGGATGTCACCGTTGTCTCCACCGGTAAAACGTTTAATAAATTAATTGAATTTACCCCGGGAGCACTTACAGATATACAAAAAGCGGAAGCTTTACAAAAGCTGGAAAAGTTAAAGTTCCACCCGCGGGAAGATGAGAAAAATCAGGCTATCATTGCGCGCGGTGAGCGTTTGTATGAATCGAGCCTGGGAGAGCAGCGGGAATATATCGCTAAGTTGTTGGCTTCCTTCGAAGGTGTGCTTGAGCGGCAAAACCCTGCGGAAATCATCAAGGCTCGCTCTGAAATTGGTGAAATACTGGATCGCCTGGATAGTGAGGACTGGATTTGATGGCCCCTTGGGACACCCTCGAAATCAAGCCTACCGATGATGCCCGGGCGATTAAGCGTGCCTATGCAAAAAAGTTAAGGCAGACTCGCCCGGATGAAAAACCCAAGGAATTTCAACTCCTGCACTCTGCGTACAAGCAGGCGCTACAGCTTGCTGAGGAGCTGCAAGAGGAAGCACATTCTGGTAAGGGGGACGATAGGCCCTCCGAGCTCCCGCTGGCCAGCTCCGTAGAAGAACCGCTCATTACTGAGAGTGAAGGGCAGGCGATTGCTGCAACCCCCGTGAAGCGGGTGATAGATGAGCTCGTTTCGCCTGAGGTTGCCATAGCGCCTACAACCACTGACACTGCCTCAGAGCCAGAGCCAGAGCCAGAGCCAGAGCCAGAGCCAGAGCCAGAGCCAGAGTCAGAGCCGCCAAAGCTGACGGTAGAGCCCGAAGAGGCAGGGCCCAAATTAAGTGATCAGGTTGAGGTTGCTTTATCGGAATCAGACTCACAAGCCGAATCAAGCCCCGAAAGAGATCTGCGCGTTGAGGGGTACCACCGTGTTCTCAAGCAGGTAGACGATCTTCTCAGTCGTGAACTTGAACTCAATAGTGTGCAAAATTGGCATTTTCTTGCCCAAAGCCCCCATATGCTTGATGAAGAGTATAACTGGAACTTGGGGCTGTCGCTCTTCGAACGCTTTGCCCTCTTTAATCAAAGTATTGAGCAGGGAGAGAAAACCGAAGGCTCTCAGATTAGCTCAGATATTTTGCAATACTGCGATGAGTTGTTTGATTGGAGGGGCAATGCCCCCTACCTGTATCAAGCGCTGGATGACAATTTGTGTAATAGCCTGTTTGGCGCTCTGGAAAATCATGAGTCTGTGGTAGACCCTTTGCGGGGGCTTCGCGGCGGACGGGAAGTGATAAGCGGTCATCGAGAGGAGCAGAGTGAGAACTACGAGCAGTATTACTTTGGCCACTTGTTGGCGAGAGGGGTAGCTGTACTGCTGGATCTATTTCTGCTTTTTGTCGCGGTTGGCTTCCCAGCCTCTATTGTATTGATAAAGGCTTTTGATAAGCCAGAAGATACTGCAACCTTTGAAGCGGCTGGAATCTGTTTGTTAGCATATCTATTACTTGCATGGCTGTTGGAAAGCTCCCGCTTCCAGGCTACGCCGGGAAAATACTTAATGGGATATCGCGTAACTAACCAAAAGTTTGAACGTATTGGATATGGACATGGCCTCTGGCGAGTAGTTAGCTTTACTCTAACCCTGGTGCTGGGGAAAATCGGTTGGTTTATCAACTGTTTTCTCGGCGGCAACTTGATGCATGATCGCCTTAGCCGGAGTCATGTGGTTAATATGCGCAGAACCCGCGAGGAGCATTTGCGGCGTTTGAATGATAAGTAGAGTGGATGGGCGGATAGGTTCCCCCTGTTTTATCTGCAAATAAGCCGCTATCGGCTCGACTAGTTTAAGAAGTTAAATGCCCCGGTTTTACCGGGGTATTTACTATTAATTGTTGTTTACATTGAAGTAACTAAATGTTGGGTAGATCCCATTTTGAAAGCAAGTGTCTAAAACGTTAAAATTAGCTTTTTTCCCTGCAAGAAATGCTGCGGTTAATAAGGTTAAAGTTTCTTGGCCGCTATCGGCATCACGGCTCCATCGAATAGAATTACTGTTGCAGCTATCGGGACCAACAGTTTGGTCTAGATAGGCATAGCAGGTAGCGTCATTCATGTGGCAGCCTATCTTATTGATGGTCACATCGCCAGATGACCCCGCAGATAAGGCGTTTTTTGATAAGCCTATTGCAATTAATGTAATTAGGAGTTTAAGTTTCATTGGGGTCTCCGATTTAAATTGGGTATGCTAGATTAAGTCTCTCAGGGAGCTAGGGAGCCTCTGAATAAGTTTGCGCCCTAAAATAGGTTAGGATAACAATTTGCCGCAAAGAAAATAATGTAACGCAAACCATGTGTCAAGCCAGCTTTTTAGAAGCCGAACACTGGATAGGCACTGTAAAACTCGTAAAGAGAAACTTCTTGAGTAAATGGATTCGTTAATCCCCTGGGAGCGTCTTGAAGTCCTAATGGTCCCTTCTATACAAAATCAGGAAGTGGCTGCTGCTCCAGGGTAATCACACTACAAATTTGGCGGTTTCGAGGTATTAGCCGCCAAAAAACGTGGCTATCCGGAAGGGATGAATCGTAGCCTAACCACATAGCAGGCAACGCAACTTCAAAAAAATCGTAGATGAACAGCCGGATCAGCTCAAGCTTAACTACGCTCTATGGGCGTACAAGACTGTCATGGAGCTAATTAAACATGAATATGGCATAAAAATGCTAATTCGCACCGTAGGTGATTATCTGAAATGCTGAGGTTTTACAGCGCAGAAGCCCGCCGGACGGGCCTATGAGAAAAATCCTAAATCCGTTAAAAATTGATGGAAGAAGACTATCTAGATATTAAACAGCGTGCGAAACAGGAGGGTGCAGAAATTTACCGGGGCGATAAAACGGACATTCGCAGTGATTGTCAGTATGAGCGGGGCTATGCGCCAAAAGGAAAAACGCCCATTGCGAAGCTAAATGCAAAGCGAGCTTCACTCAATATGATTTCAGCGATTACAAATCAAGGAGCAGTACGCTTTCAAGTTTACGAAGGAAGTATGGATGTCGACAGGTTAATTGGCTTTCTTAAGCGATTAATCAATACAGTAGGTCGCAAAGTTCCCCTCATTCTGGACAGCACTTAGAGTGCATCATGCTCGAGTGGTTAAAGCCTGGCTGTCAGAACATGAGAATGAGATAGAAATATTTTGCTTGCCATCGTATTCACCTGAATTGAATCTGGATAAATATTTAAACTGCGACCTTAAAGGGGGGGCGTACATAGTGGGATTTCAGCACGATCCAAGAAAAAATTGAAAACAAAATACTTTCTCACATGAGGATGCTGCAGAAAAAGCTCGTGCGAGTAGCTTCCTGCTTTTAGGATAAGTAAATTAAATATGCAGCATAAGCGAACTATTGGGCCGCCGGGTTAATAGTTTAAAATTTAGCAGGATTTTTTGTTAGAAAGAGTACTTTCTAGGTAGGATCTGGCTACTAAATACCTTTTCAATCCCTTGGTCATATCCAGGGGCGACAACTGTGCTGTGATTCTCATGATCAAACATATGTTGTTTTAAGGTTAAGTTTTCATATTGACGGGATTTAAGCTGTTGGGTTAAAAAAGAAAAATCTTCAATCCCGCAAACTGAATTAACCTCATTGCAAACCTCTTCACTGCCAATAAATAAATACACACTCTTCCCCAAGTCGGTATTGCGCTCTGCATAGGCCAGTTCGCTGTCCAAAATTTGTTTGTCGGCCCACCATATACTGGGGCTTCCAATAACATATCGATCAAAGTTATTGGTGTGGTTGAACAGTGCATGTAGGGCGAGGAGCCCTCCCAGGGAGTGGCCGACCAGAGTTTCATCTTCTTCGTTGCCTTTAAAATTATTATTAATAAAGGGTTTAAGTTCCTCTTCAATAAATTCGAGAAAATGATCGGCACCACCACCGAGTTTGGCGCCTTTGATCACGCCGGATACAGGGGTAAAGTCCACCACTCGCTGGGAGAGATTTCGGTGGTCGAAAGCATGGGAAATACCTACCAGAATCACCGCAGGAACTTTGACATTGCCAAACTCATCGGGAACCTGCTCCTGAATCAGGTTGGGAGCAGTCATGGGGAAATGTAGAAAGCCGTCGGTCATATAGATGACCGGGTAGCGATCAGCATTTTCTGGGCTGTAAGAGAGCGGGAGCATAACGTCGATAACGTATTTGCGCTCCAGTAGATCAGAGTAAAAGTTATAAGACAGTATGCCCGGGCGGCTAAAGGTTGTGGGCTCGGCATTGCCGGCCGCAGCCAACTGGCAGTAGGCGGCAAGGGCGAATATCGCCAATAGTCTAATCATCTTCATTATTATCCTCGTGGGGCCTTGGTTATCCACCAAGGGAGGGGATATTTGCCTGGAAGCCTACCAGATAGATATGGGCGGTCGCTAGCAGTTCTATAAATTACGATAGGTGATGCTTCTCTTGATAAGAGACTGTGATCACAAATTATGGGTTTGGGGGAGATACAGGGGGCTTCTCTTTGGGGTTGGGGGCTGTAATCGATTTAAAGTAGCTATGAGTAACACCTGTGCTGGCACCTTTATTGTAGTTGCCAGCACAGGCCTATTAGGCTGAAGCCCCTTATAGGGGGCTAGGTGCTGCTAGGTTGCGGTAGTTTCAGGTCATTCTTTGGCTCATGAGGCGATACTTGGGGGCTAAATGCTTTTTGGGAGAGCAGCGCAGACATAAAGGCCAAGATAAATAGGGCGCTAAATAGCATTCCGCCGGTAATCACTGTGGCTAGCCCCCGGTAAATGGTGGCACTATTTCCTGGATTGAGCACTAGGGGGAGGTTGCCAAAGATACAGGTGATTGTGGTGAGCATAATGGGGCGGACGCGCAAGCTGGCTGCTGCATATATGGCATCTAGTTGGCTGGCTCCGCTTTGCAGAGACTTTTGAAACTGATTAACCAGTAGTATTGCATTATTAACCACAAGGCCCATCAGGATTACAAATCCAATCATGGTTATCACATCAAGGCTTTGCGGGGTGAAAAGGTTTAAAACCTGTAAGCTCAACATTCCGCCAGCGAATGAGAGGGGTATCGCGCAGAGAACAGCGGCAGCGAGTTTTACCGATTTCAGCGCGAAGTACATTAGCAGGGCCAGGACTACCAGGGCGGCTAAAAATATCTTCATAAACTCATTGAGAAATAAGTTGAGCTCATTGGCGCTACCCCGAAACTGGGTATGAAGATCCCTGTAGGGACTCTCTGACAGAAAAGCTTTTACGGATTTATCGACATTCTCGACAAAAGACTTCATCGCCACGCCCTCTGCCGGCGTTAAATTGATCGATGCGCTTACTTCCTGGCCAACGCGAAGTATACTGGCGGGGGCCTGAGTGATTTTGGCGTCAGTAAGTTCGCGCAGTGGGATAAATCCATGACCATTAATTAATATTTCAGTATCTAGAAGTGTCTGTAGGTTTTGTGGGGCCTTTGCCTTGAAATAGAATGGAAGAGTGTTGGTTCCTGTATAGAAGTGTCCAATATAGATTCCATCGGTTAGGGCCATTAAATGACGGTTTAACTCTGATACTGTAATACCTAAATGAGTCAGCTGCACTAGGCGAGGCTGAAACTCTATTCGGACCGCTCGATTTTGCAGCGCACTGCCTTCTCGAATTTGCGCTTCTGGAAATTCTGAGCGCAAGTGGTTTATAAGTGCTGTGCCGGCCAGCTGCAATCTAGATAGTTCCGCGCCTTTAATATCCAGTTGGCTAATGCGGTTGTTAGGCATTGCAAATCTTAACAGGCCGCCGTGTCTAAAATGAATTTGAGTACCGATTAACCCATAGAGTGCCTTCTCATTGAGCCACTCTTGTAGTTTGTCAAACTCCCAGTCACCCTTGGTGTATAAATACAGGTGGCAGTTATTTGGGCTGCAAATGATTCCATAGGTTGAGAGTTGCTCTTCTATTTCTTGTTTATTGGCGGTAATTCTGTTGACTACCCGCTCTGCAATATTGGTTTTAATCACGTCTGCGGCTAGAGGGGTTTCGAAATTGATAAAAACAGAGATCATATTCTGTTTGGGATCGGGAAGGACATCTATGGGAGGTGACGAATAATAAGTGGCGATCAGCGCAATTGGTAAACCCAAAGTTAGGATAGCCATTGCTCTCTTAGGGTTGCTTGCGACTTGAATTGAGCGATTGACAAATTTCTTTAGTGCAGTGTTAATCGTTGTATTGGCAGCCTCTTTTTTCACCGGGGTAGATTTTCCCAGCAAGTGCCTCGCCAGTGAAGGTAGTATTAGCAGGGCAAATAATAGGGAGGCGAGTAGGGCGCTTGAAATTGTGAAAGCTAAATCCTGAAATAACTGTCCGGTTGCGGACTTCATAGCAATAATCGGTAGAAAAACAATAACACTGGATACTGTAGATGAGATCAAGGGTCCGGTGACTTCCCTAGTGCCCCGTATAATGCTTTCTTGAGTGTTGACCCCTTGTTGTCGCAATCCTTGGATATTTTCTATAACAATAATTGCGGCATCAACCATTAATCCAATAGACAGTGCAATTCCCGCTATAGAGATAACGTTCATACTCCTACCGCCGAGGTACATACCGAGAATAACGAGGGAGACACAGACAGGGATACTTAAAAATATTAGGGTTAAGGTTCTAAAGTTGCGCAGAAACCAATAGAGTACCAGGCAGGCAAGTAAAGATCCTAGCAGCAGGCTGCCGTATACCAGATTGAGGGAGTCTCGAATGCCCTTGGAGTCATCACGGCTTATAGCAAGCTCCATCCCGAGCCGTTTCAACTCTCCACTGTTTAGCCCTTCCATGGTTGATTTCAGCTGTGCAATAGTTTCTAGAACATTGACATTTTGGCTGGGAAGCAGATAAAAATAGAGTGACCGGTTACCTTCGAGGGCAAAATATGACCAGTCCGATGCTATGCGTGGTGTTACTGAGGCGATATCCGAGAGCTGGATAATCTGATTCCCTCTCGTGGCGATGGGTAGCTGTGAAAGTTCGCCTATGGGAACCTGCCCCTTAAAGTGTAAGGCATAATCTTTGGAGCCAATTTTAAGATTGCCGCCCGAACGGTCTACAAGGTTATTGAGATGCTCAGTGACTTCAGCAATACTTAAAGAGTTCTGAATCATTCTTTCTGAATCGAATTCAATGTCAACTCGCTGGGCGGTGGGTGTGCCGGCCTCTTCAATGGATGATACCCCAGGAATTTTGCTGATGGCGGGTTTTACATGGTTTGTGAATGCATCAATTAAATCCAATTCACTGGCCGGCTGCTTTGAATATAGAAAAAATGTTGCCAGTGTGGCGCCTGCGCCATTGGAGAAGTTAAATACACGTGGTGTGCTGACCTGGGTTGGCCAGTTAGGCACTTGGTTGATTCTGGAGAGGACTTCAATATACATCTTCTCCATATCTGCTTCTGTATGAAAGTCAATGGTGGTCCAGGCTATACCGCTATTGATATTGGTCTGCACTTCTTTCAAATGACTTAAATTGGAGAGTGTTTGCTCCAGTGGAGCAATAAGTATTTGCTCTATTTCTTCCGCTGTCTTCCCTGGCCAGGCTGTTGCCAGAGCAATTTGCGGGCGATTAATCGAGGGGAGTAGGGCATTGGGTAAATTTAAGCCGGCTATAATGCCGGCAATGATCAGCGTAAAGGTGCAACTTATAATGATGGAACTGTATTTTTCTAGCGCTTTCATGTGCTTTCCCTCTCGGTGGGAGTAACAGCTTCATTGAGTTGCAATCCTTCATGGCCCAACACCACGAGAAGATCACCCGGTGCAATGGTTGAGCGCACAACAAAATAATCCTGGAGTGTATCTATTATTTGCACTTTTGCGCTAACTGCTCTTTGGTCACTATTTAGAGTCCAAACTTTATATTGTTGGCCGCTTTCGAGTATAACTGCGTCACTTGGAACTTTAGTGATAAACTCTTGATTATCTTTGCTGCTGAAGGGCGTCAACATTGTGATTTCAAATCGTTGCCCAACTAGCAGGGAATTAAAGTTTTGTCTGCTGGCTTCAAAGAAAAGTCGCAAATTTTGTGTTTCCGGGTTAACGGTATGGCTAATATTTCTGAGGGCGATATCTTGCTCGTGAAGTTTAAAGATACTTTGACTTAACAAGTTCTCTTTATTTAGATGTTCCTCGGGTAGGCTGCATTCAATTTGATTTTCAATAAGTGGAAGCAGTTGCATAATTCTTTGCCCTGAATTAAGTCTCTCCCCCGGGTTGGCATCTATACTTAAAACCTGGCTATCGTTTTTTGCAAAGTGTTGCAGGCGCTTTGAACGATATTCGGCTGTATGTAACTGCTGCTCAAGTCTTTGCTTAGTTAAGCGATAGGTATCTACGTCCAATTTAAGATTATTTAAATGAGATGAAGATACCATGTCGGCTGAGCGAAGTTTTTCTAGTCTACCCAGCTCTTCTTCTGCATAAGTCAGCTGGCTCTGGGTGATTTCTATATCTGTGCGAATAATCTTGATTTCCTGGGAGAGGTAGAAATCATCTTGGGCAGCTACTAGTTCGCCGGCTTTAACAATGGAGCCGATCGGCTTTATTTGTGTTAATTCTGCTTCAGTATGACTGGATATTTGGTACAGTGGTGGTGATGATACAGAACAAAAAAGTTTTGCCCTGATGGCCTGCTCCCAAGGGTGTGCAGCTTCCACTAGTACCGTGCGGCCAGTATTGGCAAGAGCGTTGCAGCTAATAAGTAGTGTAAAAAAAGAAATACTGATCGCAAAGAGCTTTCTAATTTTATGGTTTCTCATGTTGAGACTCTTGCTAATATTATTTTCGAATTGATTGTTGGTGTGAGTGAGCTGGAAGGCTTTAAAGGGGCTATATTGCCTTATTTGACTAAAAGGTATATTGGAGAGCGGTTCCCTACAATCGCTGTGCGGCAAGGTGAAATTTGTAGGGGGTGAGTTGTTCCTGCTGGGGGTTGAACTGAGTTTCTGTTGAAGTTGCTTGGGCGTTTTAATAGCGCGATAATTTTTATTGCTGTAATTTAAGTGGCTATTTGAGAGCCACTGCTGAGGCCAGCTTTTGTCTGATAATGTTTTTAATTTAGCTCGACTGGCTTGATCTGCCCGTTTTTGGTGCATTATGACGGTAATGTGGGGGGCTGAATAATCCCGAATACCTTGGGGGGTAAAGCGGCGGTACTACAGGATTATTCAGAGGCTTCCTGGGTTAAAGCTATTTATCCCCGGGATGCTGGGGAGGCTTACTCCTCCCGCCTTAACTCCAAGCGCTGGGACTCCCGAATACGAAAGCGCCGCTTGTTTTCCCTTTCACCGTAGAGGCGTACCCGCTCACCAGATATCATGCCCTTTTTTTTCGCTTCCTGTGCGTCGATAAAGTAATACTCACCGGTGGTTTCGTCTTTTACCGAGAAGCGATGATCGATCTCCCCTGTTTGAAAGTTCTCGGAAATCTCTTCCTCTAAAACGCCAGTTATAGTTTCCCCAGCCATTGCGGAGGGGGAAAGGGCGAGAAGCAGGGCTAAGGGTAAATTTTTCATTGCAGACATACTCCTCTTGAGGTTACTCATCGTAGGTTATAGACACAGTAGCAGAGTTATTACTGTTGTCAGTGGACAGGAGTTCAATGGTGACTCCTGCTGAGGAGTCAGTAAAACTCTCCCCAGCACTAGACAAGGTTGCCACCTGGTTGGCAGTGGCATTGTTACTACTGTCAATCAGGTAGTGAATTGTCACCGAATTTTCATGGTGTGGGCGGGGGTTTAAGATACTGTGCTCAATATGGTATTCGATGTAATAGTGACTCTCGCCATTTCTACTACCCGCGCTCTCAACTTTTAACAGTTGGGGAAGGCTGCTACTGAGCTCCCCTGCTGTCAGCTCTATAGCTTGAAGCTCAATATTCGTGGTGGTACCGGAAACGGCTTCCAGGCTTTCGGTGTACCCGGGAAAGGCATCATACCAACCCATATAATCACGGTGACCACTTCCGAAGAGCCGCGACTGCCAGGCGTTACCCATTAGAGAGCCATCACTGCCATATTCATTCTCACCGCTATCATTGGTGTCCCCATCATTATTGTTGTCGTTGCCGGCGTGGCCGAGACCGATGTTATGGCCTAATTCGTGGCCCATAATCAGCTGGTCGCTATCGGCAGTAATCATGCTCCAGCGGCCGCCGACGGAGGCTACCCCAGTGCCAACCAGCCCAGCTCTGGCAGCAGCTTCGGGGAAGATATAAACTCGGTGGCGCCAGTCGCTGAGGTCTACCGGTTGGGTATTTGAGTCGACATAGTTGCTCTCAATCCAGAGGGTGGCGTTATCTCTCCAGGTGTAGCCGCTATCGCTGTACTCCGTGCCTGAGCGGGACTCTGCATCCTCAATGCTCAATACACCACCATTCTGACTGTCGGCGATACTGTAACTAAAGCAGTCGATAGAGCTACTCTCATCGTTATTTTCGCCGTAACAGTACTGGTCCAGTGAGGTGTCATTGCTCAGGTGACGGCTGAATTTTAGTTGGCCCAGGGAGTTCTCATGGTAGGCATTATCGAGGGAGTCCGTGTCATTAAAGGCCATATCGGCGATTTGTGAAATACTCAGGTCGTCCTCTACAGAGGCGTCCGAGAAGTTCATAAAGATAAACACGATGCTGCTTTCGCTCGCTTCGATGGTTTGTACGGAGAATACGACAGAGAGGGTGCTGCTATCCGTGAGCTGGAAGGAAATGGTGTCCTCTGCGGATTCGCCATTGTTTAAATTTTGAGCGTTAGTGTTTAATTGATACTCCCAGTTCCCGCTTTCGTAGAGAATAAAATCACCGTAGTCACCGGCAACATTACTGGACTGAAAGGAGGGGCTGGCACTATCTGTGTCTTCGAGGGTGAGGGTGCCACTGGCATACTCCTGGGCTCCTACAATAAGCGTTGCCAGGGGGCTGCTGGGATTAAAGGTGTAACCGCCGGTATCGCCTTCGGCGCCGTCAGTATCTCCGCTGTCGGTACTGGTTTCCGTTTCTGTAGACTCATCGCTGGAGCTACTACTGGAGCCGCCTCCACAGGCGCTAAGGAGAATGGATAAGCTAAATGCTGTAAGGAGTTTTAAGGTATCGGGCATGACAAACTCAACGTATTTCTGGATGCAAATGAGCTGGGAATTGGTATTTTATGGACCGCCGGGCAAAGGTCCAGTTCCTGCTAGCCTTAGATAATCGAAGCCGAATTCTGGATGAGCCTGGGCAAAACAACCATCGGTTTTTTGGCCAATTGTGACGGCGTTGGAGTATTGGTGGTACTTGTCCTTGGTGGTGCCGATCAAATTTACGCAATTGGTGACAGGGTTCGTAGCGATTAAACGGCCAGTTGCCAGTGGCTAGGATAAAGGAATTGGACTGATATTTGATTGCCGCTGGAGTTCAATAGCGATAGGTTTTGCGTACAGATCGGGGACTATAATAGGATTTTAATGATTGACATTAATTGGTGGGGAATAAGGATGTTGTCTGTCGCAGTGAAAATTAAAGGGGCTGTGAGTAAGGTTAGGTTTATGGCGGTGCTTGCCGGTATTGGATTATTGGTATTGACGATTTACCAGCTTGCGACCCGTTTAAATCTTAATTCCGCTCATTCTGTTGGGGAATTAATTGACTCACTTCATGGTGTGGCGGTCTATTACAACGGTGGAGTGAATAACGTCGAGGAGCGCAACACATCAGAAGATGGTTATAATATTGGCTTAAAATACCAGTGTGTTGAGTTTGTTAAACGTTATTATTATGAGCGCTTTGGGCACCGGATGCCGGATACCTACGGCCACGCTAAAGACTTTTTTGATTCGACACTTCACCAGGGCAGTATAAATACAAAAAGAGGGTTATTGCAGTTTCACAATGAAGGCGATACTCCTCCAGATATTGGTGATATCGTCGTGTATAGCCCTTCGCTATTTAACCCTTATGGCCATGTAGCCATTGTCGCTATGGTGGATATAGAGAGTGGAACTCTGGAGATTATCCAGCAAAATGCGGGCCCATTTTCTCCGTCCCGGGAGCGCTACGCCCTTATTTTCGAGCCACCGGCAAGTTGGTCTGTAGATAATACGCGGATTCTTGGCTGGCTGCGAAAAGAGTGATCAACAGCTTCCTAGATGACTTCTGCCATTAATCCCTGCCAACAGCCATTTATCTAGGTGGGGCACCGCTGGTCTTATCTACTGGTCTGGGCTTGTCAGGTTGATAGTGTGTCTCCATTGAATGGAGGCAACGATGAAACTTTACACTCTCCTGGTCTTACCTTTGATACTTGCTAACGCTACTAGCCAGGCTGCGCCTTTCGAATCGCAGTGGGAGCTGGCGATGGCAACTGCTTATGATCGCGCCTCCGATAGCGTGCTCTTTGATGGCGCATCAGGCGTGTCTCGGCAAGCTTTACTTCAGGGGGCTTTCCAGTATCAAGACTGGGAGGGGCAGGTGTCCGTATTTCACCAGGCCGAGAGGGGGGCTAGTGAAGACTCACAACTCGTGGTTGATGAGTTTTTTTGGCAGGGCAGCTGGCAGAATTGGGATTGGCTATTGGGCAAGCGCCGCTTGGATTTTGGTGTTGGCTATGGACAGCGTCCGCTGGACTGGTTTTTACCCATAGAGAGAAATGCGATTGCGCTTCAGGTGAATGAGGGCGTTGGGGTTGCATCTGCCAGTCGCTTTACCGGTAGTGGGGAATTCAGTGTAATGCTGGTGGATGCTGGCATTAGCCAGGTTTCTACAGGTGACCTCCCAAAGGGCCTTGCTGCGCGCTGGTATCAGCTCGGTGCAAGCGCCGAGTGGCAATTATTGGGTTATATCGATGATCAGCGCGGTGTGAATCTAGGCGGGAGTTGGGTTGACATTTATGGAGAGCAGTGGGAGGTCCATACAGAGTGGCGTTATCAGCAAAAGTATTGGCGCTGGCAGCCCGCAGAATTGATGGCTGCACCACAACAAAAACGAGGTAATGATGGTTGGCAGGCCCTTATCGGGATGACCTGGGCAAACAGTGAAGGGCATTCAGTTATTTTTGAGTATTGGTTTGATAGCCGCACTCTCGGTAAGAGTGAGTGGGATCAGGTGTTTGATAACAGCCACTGGTATCAAAGTCAGGGTGTACAGTGGGATAGTCTTCGTCAGTCCTCTGCGATGGTTTTTTTAAATGATAGTACCTTGAGACACAACCTGCTTTTACACTGGACACTTTCCGATAATGAATACCACCCAAAATTAGATATAATTTATACACCGGAAGACAGCGGATTGATTTTAACTGTCGGTGGAGAGCGGGAGATAACAGAGGATTGGGGGCTTCATGCATCGCTAAGATATTTTGGTGGCCGTGAACAATCCGCTTTTGCGCAGCTCCAAACTCAGTGGGTCTTTACTTTGCGCAGTACTATTGTTTTTTGAGTGGAACTAATGGTGAATCTATTAAAAGAGTATTCTCGCTCTCTACTAATCTGTACTGTGGTATCAATAATAACCTGGGCTATTTGGGGGGGCAGCTATAGTATTCATGCTGTCATTTCTTTTGCGTACGGATTTGTGGCGACATCTACGGGGAAATTAGTCTGGTTTTTTAAACCGGCTTGGTCTTCTAGATTAAAGTATGCAGTGGCTTGTTTGGTGGCGATTGTAATAGGAACTCTACACGCCTGGTGGTGGGTATCAGGCTTTGGAACCTTTCGCGCGCTTGATTTTATCATTGTTTCCACGCTTCTTTTTATTTTTCTCTATCAAGTTTACCTCAATCGGGAGCAGTCGCTCCAGCTGGAGAAGGAGCGCCAAGAGGCCAAATTAAAACAGGTTGAACAACAAAAGACGCTGGCTCAGAGCCAGTTGAAAGTGCTGCAAAGCCAAATTGAACCTCATTTCCTATTTAATACGCTGGCTAACCTGAAAGTACTTATTCGCCATGATCCGCAAAAGGCAGAAAGCCTCTTGGACAACTTTAGTGAGTTGTTGCGCTTTAGCCTGAAAAAATCTCGCTCTGATCAAGTATCGCTAAAAGATGAAATTAGTAGTTTGGAGTGTTATTTGGAGATTCAAAAGATACGCCTGGGAGAAAGGTTAGAGTATGAGATCGATTTATCCAGGGATATTCCTTTGGAGACCCTTGTTCCGCCTTTGTTAGTGCAGCCTCTGGTTGAGAATGCAATTTTTCATGGTATTGAACCGGCGGCTAAAGGTGGACTGATCCACTTGAGAGTACAGCAAAAGGAGGATCAGTGGATAATTGAAGTCGCAGACAATGGTGTCGGGCTTGCTGCTGGCGTCGGAAAATTGAGCTGTAACAAACACAATGGAATTGCACTAAGCAATATTCGCGAGCGCCTTTCTACCCTTTACCAAGAGCGTGGTAAGCTACTGATTCAAAGTAATCAACAGGGTGGTGTTACTGCCCGTTTGGAGTTTCCATGCGCGCCATAATTGCAGATGATGAGCCGCTGCTGCGTTACCATCTCGATCAAATGCTTGCGGATGTTTTTCCCGAACTTGAGGTTGTTGGTAAAGCCGCTAATGGGGATGAGGCGCTGAGCTTATGTCTAAAAGCGGAGCCGGATATTGTTTTTCTGGATATTCGTATGCCGGGTTTGGATGGTTTGGCGGTTGCTGAGGCCCTCAAAAATGTAGAAAAGCAGCCGATAGTCGTGTTTGTCACCGCTTATGACGAATATGCAGTGAGAGCTTTTGAGCATGAGGCTGTAGATTACCTGCTTAAACCGCTTGATGATAAGCGCTTAGAGCAGGCCTGTGAGCGCATTCGTCAGCGCTTAAAAGAGCGGGAAGAAACTAGCGTTGCGGCAGCTCCCGATATAGAAGCGATACTTAAGCAGCTCTCTGTAAGCGAACCGGAATATTTGCGTTGGATTCGGGCGAGTAAGGGGGAGGATGTCTACCTTATCGCCTGTGATGAGATTTCAGCATTCGTAGCCGAAGATAAATACACCAGCGTTTACTCGGATCAAGGGCAGCACATTATCAGGATGCCGTTAAAGGAACTGTTGCCTCAATTACCGCCAGATTTGTTCTGGCAAATTCACCGTTCTACGATTGTTTGTGCAAAACGCATTCAAAAAATTAGCCGGAGCTTGACGGGGACGGTCACGGTAGTGATGGATGATGGGCGACAATATGCGGTGAGCCGTCGGGCGGCATCTATGTTTAAGTCTATGTAAGTGTTTGGTTCTTATCGAGTGTTTTTCTACTGAGATCTAAAGGGGGATAATTCCATCCTGCCTCTACGCTCTTTAATATTTATAGTGTGCGCTTTTGGAGCGATTCATATTCGGTTTTGCGACTTTCTTAAAGCTTGAAACGTGTAGTAGTGCTTCGATCGTTGGGGTAGAAAAATTTAGGCTCGCGAACATGGGGCGGTGGGGCCAGGTTGTGATTGGCTGTCAAGCTATTTCACAACCTGGCTGGAATATGGCTTAGCCGATATTCACACCGTGAGCTTCTGCCAGGGGCTTCAGGCCACCGGTGAAACCTTGACCCACCGCCTTGAATTTGAACTCATCGTTGTGGCGATACAGTTCGCCAAATATCATGGCGGTTTCGGTAGAGGCATCTTCGGAGAGGTCGTAGCGGGCAATTTCTTTGCCGTCAGCTTTATTCACCACGCGAATATAAGCGTTTCCTACCTGCCCAAAAGACTGTTTGCGTGCTTCGGCATCGTGGATGGTGACTGAAAAGACCAGCTTCTTTACTTCGGCGTCGAGGCTGGTCAATTTAACGTTCACCTTCTCATCGTCACCTTCGCCTTCACCGGTGCGATTATCTCCCATATGTTCAACAGAGCCATCGGTAGATTTCTTGTTGTTATAGAAGATGAAGCTGGCATCGCTCAGGACCTTACCGTTCTCACCGGTAATAAATACTGATGCATCAAGGTCAAACTCAGTGCCATCGGTAATGCGTGGGTCCCAACCCAGGCCTACGACAACTTCACTGAGCCCAGGTGCTTCTTTAGTTAGGCTGACGTTACCGCCTTTAGAGAGAGATACTGCCATGATATGACTCCTTAAGTTAGTTTGAGGGGAGCTAGGGTTAGTTAACCGTTAAACCATAATTGTTAGCGAGAGCCTTTAGACCACCAGTAAAGCCTTGGCCAACCGCACGGAATTTCCACTCGCTGTTATAGCGATACAGCTCGGCAAAGATCATTGCGGTTTCAGTTGCAGCGTCTTCGGCCAGGTCATAGCGGACGATCTCAGATCCGTTAACTTCGTTAACAATCCGAATAAAGGAGTTGCCAACTTGGCCAAAGTTCTGTCGGCGAGATTCTGCATCGTGGATAGTGACAGTAAAAGCGATTTTATCGATGTCGGCGGGAATGAGGCTAAGATCCACTTTGATCGCTTCATCATCACCATCACCGCTTCCATCGCGGTTGTCACCAGTGTGCTCAACTGAACCATCTGGGCTTTTTAATTGGTTGTAGAAGATGAAGTCGGCATCGTTGCGGACTTTACCGGAGGCGCTCAATAGGAATGCGCTGGCGTCCAAGTCAAATTCTGCGCCATCCGTTGAGCGTGGATCCCAACCCAGGCCGATTAAGATTTTAACCAGGCCGGGTGCTTCTTTCGATAAGGATAGGTTGCCGCCTTTTTGTAAGGATAATGCCATTTGTTCAGTTCCTTTTAACTTCTATGGACTATTGATTTACAGCTTGCGTATCTTCTCTTTCGGGAAAGAGTACGCTGGCTAAAATACCGATGGTTAAAACTGTCAGTACAATAAGTAGGCTGGTATTCGGCTGTATGCTGATACCGTGATGGAAAAGATGATCGGTAGCATTTAAGGTGAGTTTTGCTGAGATGAAGAACAGCAGGACAATGACCGATTTTTCCAGGTGTACCAGGTAGCGTTTCAGTGCTTCGAGCACAAAATAAAGCGTACGAAGGCCCAGGATTGCAAACAGCATTGCTGAATACACAATCAGAGGTTCCCGGCTAACGGCGATAACTGCTGGAACCGAATCAAAAGCAAATAAGATATCGGATACTTCTACGACCACAAGACAAAGGAACAATGGTGTAGCGAAGAGGGCGCCTTTGACCGGCAGGCTCATGCCTTTATTTTCACTCTTCTGAACTTCAGCTTCCAATTTATCGCGTTTTACGAAGAAGTTGTGCCCGTAAAGCTTGGGCCATACAGGAAATAGCTTTTTAGCGAATCGATAGGCGATATGCTGAGAGTAATCTTCGTCAGTATCCTCTTCTCCGCCTTTGAGCATCATGACAGCAGTCCATGCTACGATCAGAGCAAAGACAATTTCAACCCAGGGACCAAACGCAAGTAAGCCTGTGCCGATTGCGACAAATATACCGCGGAAGACAATAGCACCGATAATGCCCCAGTAAAGTACGCGGTGACGAAGATTGTCAGGCACTTTAAACCAGGCGAAAATAGCCATAAAGACAAATAGATTGTCAATCGACAGAACTTTTTCCAGGGTATAACCGGTAACGAAGAGGCTGGCAACCTCTGAGCCATGTTGGAAATAGAGGAAGCCGGCAAAAGCTAATGAGATTGCTATCCAGAAAATAGACCAGATAGAAGCGTTGGCAAGCGTTATCGGCTTGTCATCTTGGTGAGTGACCATATCCAGCAGAAGCGCGGCAAGTGCCAGGCCGATGAATACCGCTGTAGTCAGTGGCGGAAAGCCAAGTTGGATTGTTTCCACTTAATAGTTCCTTACAGCTCAAAGTCTACTGGATTGAGGCCCAGTTCTAGGCAAATTAGACGAGCTACCGCTTTCTCATCATTGTCAAAGTCACCATCGGAGCCCCCGACAGCACAGACAACTCGAACAAGTAAACGTGCCTGTGTTTCGTTATCTTTAACCTTGCTAATGATCTTTAAGGCTTCGGCCTGGCCTATCTGGAAATCAAAGTCAATCTTTTCACAAGCATCGTTGAAAACCTTGATTACGTCCTTCATATTGAAGATTTTCAATTCTGACGAGTTATTAATAAAACCCGCCATTTTCATTTTTTCATCTGATGTGATCTCGCCATCTGCGGCGGACATCAGTGCGCAGCCATTGGCTACAGCTTCCATAAAGCTTCGGTTTTTATATTTTCCCACCTCGGTGGCTAATGTTTCACGAGCTTTCAATGTATTGGTTTTAAGCCAGCCAAGCATAAATTCTCCATTAATAATAGATTTGTAGAAGACTACTGGATTGATTCTGTCTACAGGTTTAGTTTTATTTAGAGCCGGGACTCCAGTGCATCCCCCAGTTATAGGCTCTATCCATATCTTTATGTCCGGGGTAAAAATCAACGGTGCGAGAGACCTTAACAGTTCCGTTTACATTTTCAAGCAGGGCGATTGCGCACATTCCGTGGCGCTCACCCTCCTCATCCATGCGCACTTCAATTTCCGGCTGGCCGGGCACGAAAATAGTAACGACCCCATCTGTGGCACGCCAATTTGCCGCGCCATCATAAATAAATGCGTAGATCAATACGCGCTTTAATTTAGTCCATTGTTGGCCATTAATGTGGAGCCATTCTCCCGTGCTGACAGAGCCCGTTCGGTCATCGCCCATTAGCTGAATGTAAGGCTTCTGCTGTAATTTGCCAAAGCTCCGGCCCAGTGCTTGTACGGCGCCTTTCTGACCATCTTGCAGTTCGAATAAACAGCCTAAATCTAAATCAATGGCACCACTTCTCCCCAGCAGGCTATCAAAGAAACCAGGTTTTCCTTGATTCCAGTTTAAGTTGATTTTGATTTCACCAAACCCCTTAACGTTCTTCTCCAGGCTAATACTGGGGCGAGTCTTATCCAGTGTTACTTTGCTGAGATTGATACTGGGGGTATTGCTCGGTGCTACGGGAGCTGTGGCACCTTGCGTGGGGGAGCTGGCTGGTTTAGCTATTTCAACACCGAAATGTTCAGCTAACGGCTGCAAACCGCCGGTAAATCCCTGCGAAACATTGCGGAATTTCCAGGCTCCCTGGCGAAAATAAAATTCACCTAAGATTAAAGCTGTTTCGCTCATTCCATGGGTGGGAATTTGAGCTTCGATACCTTCGCTTAGAGCTAGGCTGAGAGTTGATACCTGGTGGAAAGTGGCCCGATTTTCATGGATGGTGGCAGTGAAGGCAATTTTTTCTAGTGCAGGATCAATCTGATTGAGATTAATCATAAACTCTGCCCGGCCGGCAGAGTTATCGACTAATTGAATTGCACCATCCAAAATAGCAGTCTGACCATAGAAACACATATCTCCGTCGCCACGAACCTTCTTATTTGCCGTCAGAGCAAATGCGGAGATATCGAGGTCTACACCTGAGATAGGAGTATAGTTAATACTGGCGCGAAGTTGGCCTGTGGCTACGGGTGTATTACCACCGGGTATCAGTACTGTCATACACGCACGGCTCTAACAGCTAAACTCACGAGATCTTCAACAGTTCTGCCACTGGTGGACTGACCAATGGCTTTGAAGTCCCAATTGCTGCCCTGGCGGCTAAGGCTGGCCATTACTACGCCGGTGTGCTGGCCTTTTTCTGCGAGGTGGAAGCGTGCGATCTCTTGATTGTTGGAGTTATTTACAATACGGCAATAGGCGTTTTCTACCTGATCGAAATTTTGCCCAGTAAAACTGTTAACAGTAAAAATTAAGTGTTGTACTGCCTCGGGTAAATTTTGCAGGTTAACCTGTATGGTTTCATCGTCGCCATCGCCTTCACCTGTTCGGTTGTCACCGGAATGCTTGATGGAACCATCTTTTGAGTTTAATTGACGAAACCAAACCAGGTCCATAGCTTGAAAGTCGCGATCTAGCATAATGCAGGATGCATCGAGGTCGATTGAATCATTGCCACCGCCGAGGAGCTTGGCGAAGAAACCGGTGGATTTAGCTGGATCCCAACCCAGGCCAAGATTTACTGAGGTCAGATTGCTCCCCGCAGTTTTTTCTAGTGAAATATTTTGATTTTTGCTTAGGGTGATTGCCATATTTGATTCTCTAATGAGTGTTTTAGTTTAAGTGTGAATTTGCGAGGGTGTTCTCGCTGTACTCACTATTTTTCTTAACAGAAAATTGGCTGATTTCTTTCGCGAGACTACTGTCAGTATGACTCTCGCTTAGCAGCTAATGTTTTACAGTCAGAAAAGCTGTTAGCCAAAGCTTTCAGTTGTTGCTGGCTGAGCGGTATTTAGTCCCTAACCCCTTATTAAATCGGGGTGATTTGCTTCCTTTCTCAGCTCGGTACTCTCTTCCCTTGGAGCTTCTATCTATTGATTGACTTCTGCGAGGCGTACCCCGGGCTCTCCTTTGGCGGTCTCACAGAGCATTACGCCTTGCCACTTCGCTCTTTCAAGAATACGTACAGCCCAGTTGTAGTGAGTGGCGGGTTCACACATGGCATTGTCATGCTTAAAAACAGCCGGAGCGTTATCGTTAACGATTAACTTGGCACTATTCAGGTCTTGGAGACTTACACGAAGAGCATTTTGTATGATGTTTATTTGGCTTGGATGGACGGCAGTCTTGCCTACGAGACCGTGACTAATATCAAGCTCAATTTCTTCCTTAAGTAAGTCTGGGGAGGCAAGTTGTTCGAAGACCGGAGCTGTCAAAGCAAAGCCCTGGGCTCCCATCACCCCAGTGAGCATAGAGATAGCATAATTCATCGGCGTTTTGTAAATGGTGGTTGCTGGGTTGCGGCGAAGGCCGAGGCAGCCCATTAAGTCGTTACCACCAATGCGCAGTGCAAGCACGCGCTGGCCTAAATTAGCTTTTAAGGCCTGACCTAGCTCAACCATTGCGCTGGGGTCATAGACATCGCTGGTTTCCAGGGTTGGCATTAAATATAAGTGTGGATTGCTAACAGCATACTCCCACGAGGGAAGAGATTTCAGTGTCAGCTTGGGTACAACAAAACCATCAACATGCTCAATCAGCGGCCACTCATTGAGCATCGCTGCCATTTCTGCATCTCGCGGCCGGACAAATAGCAGGGGGGCGGAGTCGGGACGTCCGCCTCTTTGTTCAACCTGTATTAGAAAAGCGTGCAACTTTGCGAGAGCGCTGTCGACGTCGGATGCTGCAATAGCATCTTCTAAGCAAAGGACCAGTGAGCGGAGGTACGGAAGTTTTTCTCCAAATACCAGATCCAGAATGTCCCCTCGGGTTGCAGGCATATACAGGGTGGCACCGAGAGCAAAAGGTGATATCTCTCTCACTGGTTGGCACTCCGTATAATTGTTGTTGCACGGTAGGGCCCAAGGGTATCGCCCACCTCGTCAACTTTAACATTAGCGCGTTTGGTAAGGTAAAGTAGCAGCTGTACGTCTTCATCATTGCAGTCGCGGACGAGTACTTGATCGGGCACTCGGCGAAGCACCGCTCGGGTGGCTTCTGCAATACCGGGTTTTACCCTATTTAAGTTGGTGATATTGAATTGCTGAGCTAAAGAGGTGATCACCCCATCGGCGGCAGATTGCAATTGTGAGCGCTGTTCTTGACTCCATGGTTGTGCTGGGGAGACTTCGCCCAGACGTTTACGTATAGCTTCAATTTTGTCGATAAACTCACGCGTAACGTCGTGTTCTTTAAGTTGTTCGTAAACGATACAACCGTGTAGGCCACCTTCCCCGGGCCAGATAGAGCGCGATATCAATCCGGAGATGGTTGCGCCCAAAATGCCGCTAGGGATAATCCAATCCTCAGCGGAGGCTGCGAGCCAGGCGCGGCCACAGGGGTCTGCCAAAACAACAAGGCGAGGATCTTCTGGAAAACGCTTGTCGTGCTTAAGCGCTCGCTTGAGTTCATTGGAGATCGCCCCCTTACCGGTCCAGCCATCGACAAAGACGATATTTTCAGCGCCGTGTTCCTGGATGATGGCTTCGAGCGCGACCATATCGATCCCGCGATCGCGGACAATACTAATTCCATAGTGGTGGGCCCTATGCCCGATATCAATCAGCGCGCGACGCAGAAGGACACCGAGGGGGAGGCCGGCACGAACAAAGGAGATTAAAACAATCTCTGAACCCGAGTAGGCACTGCTCAGGGCCAGGGCTAAAGACTGTACCTCCGCAGCCATGCGAGTACCATTTTGCACAAGTGCCTTAGAGTAAAGAGACTTGTGCATATCCGTAGGTGGGTGCTCCCGGCTAATCATTTCCGAGTAATGCTTTTGATTACTTTGAATCAATCGTTCTTTTTCTTCGACATCCGTAACATCGATCAATGTATGCTGGAGAAGGAAATGAACATCCTCTGCGGCATAGCTGCCGCTTCCTACGGTATTTAAACTGGCGAGGAGGCTACCCATGGGCAAGCTCCCCTATAATTTTGGCGAGTTGGCTTCGGGTGGGAGTGCCCCACATGTGACAGAGCTGCATAAA
Organism: Microbulbifer regidiadema (SeqCode); assembly: GCF_052467605.1. Classification (NCBI taxonomy): domain Bacteria; kingdom Pseudomonadati; phylum Pseudomonadota; class Gammaproteobacteria; order Cellvibrionales; family Microbulbiferaceae; genus Microbulbifer; species Microbulbifer regidiadema (SeqCode). Next base: position 69,612 of record NZ_CP174316.1, read on the forward strand.
TCCTAAGTCTGTTATGCTGTCTCCAAAGCCCAGGACTGGCCGAGTTCCGTGAGTGTCACGGTCATTGCGCAGCCACTCCTCTACGGCAAAGCGCTTGGCGAGGCCATTGGGAAGAAAGGCGAGATTGTTTCCGTTAGCGTGGATATGCATCCCATCAAGCACACCCCTGGCTTGAACCTCAGCCAGGACATTGGCGAGAACTGTATCATCAGATTCGTTCTGTTTGATAACCGTGTAAAGGTGTAAGCCCTTTTCCTCGACCACCCAGCCGCGCAGAGAGTGCCCCAGTTCTTTTCCAATTTGTAATGTGGTCTCAGTCAGAATAGGGAGGCGCTGTTGAAACTCCCGTAAGGTTTCTGATATTTGAGAGTGCCAATTGTTATCTAGTGAGCCGTCAGGGTGGAGTATGCTGCCCCCGTGGGAACAAATTGCCCCCTTGGTAAATGGGAGTTTGACACGGTTATAGGCTTCGGTACTGCGAGCGGTCACGGGCACAACATCGGCTGAATCCAGCAGCCAGTTGATAAACATATCTTGGACCGGGTCCATATATCCACTTGGCTGGCCACTGATGTCTAGAGAGGCGACAGTGCGCTGTCCACCCGTGGTCATTTTGCGGGCTGTTTGGAATAGAGTATCGTCGAGATCGACTAGCACAAGTGGTCTATTATTTTTCATCGCAAATTACCTCCGCATTTAGAGGTTTAATTAATTCGGAGGAAAGAGCTTGCGCGGGTGTTTCTGTGCAGATTAAAACTCTATCAAATTGGCCGGCTTCTACGTTATAGAGAAAATTGGGGATACCAAGTCCGTAGTTGTCGGAAAATGACATTGCGTGTTCGATAGTGTGACCTAATGCTATAGGAGAGCGGGTCGTAGAGCTAAAGTGCACATCGACTCCCGCGCGCTCCAGGCGCTCAGCGAGCAGAAAGGGTCGCCATACGAATTCACCGGTGCCTATAACAATAACCTTCTCCCCCGGCTGAAATTGAAGGTTCAAGCCCAGGGTGTCTTCGACATGTTGAACACCAAGGCGACCCCAGTCTCTGTGGGCGGAGAGAGGCCACTTACCGGTTGAAACTGAACCTACATCAGGCATCTCGGGCAGGGGGGAATCCAGGTTCTCATGGAACTTATAGGAGCCGCTAATTAATGCAGCCGTTTCAGCAGACTCACCGATCGCCTTGCGAACTGCACCGTTAGACCAGTCGGTGAGAACACATGTAACTACCCGTTTGAGATTTTTAAGCCCTGCATTTTTTAGGGCTTTATGTAGATTAATAAAGGTCTTACCGGTAGATGCCTCATCATCTACCATCACCAAAGATTGAGCCTGAAGCATCATTTCCCGAATGCTGGGGTCTACGGGTAGGTGGAGTAAGTGAGCGCTCGCATGGCTGTGTTCTTCTTCAAAACGGGTAAACAGCTCAGTACCGAGGGGGTGGCGGGTACTCGTAAGATAAACGCTGTCAGAGCGGGAAGCACTAAATGCACGGTGAACACCCGCGCCAAGGCCCACGGCGGTTTCAGCCATGCCGATAAATAGAACGGGCCCAGGGAGGTCAGCGGGAATTTTGTCTGCCAGACTGTTAAAACTGGCGGCCATTACCGAAGGGCGCACGGGTATATGACGCCCCAGTACTTTTGATACGAAAAGAAAAGCTCGTTTAGGATTTCGGCGTTCTGCAAACCCAAAGAGGTTTTCAGGCGGCAGAACAGCCTCTTCAATTTTAAGCTCGAGATTTCCCCGCTTAAGTTTTGCGCAGAGAGTTTTGGGGGCTAGATTACAATCCATGAAATGTTTCTTTTGTACTTCCAGCCGGGAAATTAACGTCTCTAACTTTGAGTTTCAAGCTAGAGTGACCTCTGGCCATTACATTAGATTACACGCACTCAATTCTCCATAGTGATTGCTGGGCTTTGCGAGCCACTTCCGCAGTTGAAATATTTTTATCGGGGGTAGAGCTGGGTGGTTTTATGTCGCAAGCACTCAGAAACTCTAAGGCCAGACTTGCCTTAACTGCAAAATTCATATTCTGAGCGTCAGGAACGGTTGAGGTGACCATTCCCAGCACCAGCCCTGCAGAATCAAAGAGGGGGCTGCCACTTGATCCAGGTTGAATAGCGGCGGTGAATTGCAGCAATCGTGTGTCATTGTGAAGACCAAACAGAGCTGAAATGCCCCCTTGAGTAGCATGTACACCACCACCGGCTAGGCCGGCGAGGGGAAATCCAAGAGCGACTACACTTTCACCCAAGTTGCAGTATTTTTCTTCTCTGAATGTGGTTGGTTTAAATTCAGGTGCTTCCGACACTCTGAGGAGTGCTAAATCATTGCGCTGATCGACAACGACTACCTCTGCAGGGTATTTCCCCTCAAAAGATGCGATATGAATCTCGCTGCAGCCCTCTATAATATGTGCACAGGTGAGGATATGTGTGCTTGTTACCGCAAATCCAGTCCCTGTTGATCCAGCTCTTGGAGAGGTTTGAGGAGAGAGGGAATCCCGACAAGGGTGAGAGTCATCGATATCCAGGCCAATTCTGCGTCCGAGCGCAGAGAGACCGTAGGCTGATCCCTCCGCGAGAGCGCGGAACTTCCACTCCTGATTCCGGCTGTAGAATTCACCAATGACCAGTGCGGACTCGCCATTTTGCGAGAGGTTTAAATGCAGCTCAATTTGCCCGTTTACCTGGAGGTGAATAGATTGAAGCGCACTGATAGGCCCAGCCGCAGAAAATGTGTAGGCAACAATAAGTAATCTATCGGCACCGGTTGGGAGCTGGTCGAGGCGTAAATCGCAGCAAATCTGCTCTTGGCTGCCGCTCCAGTTCATCCAGTCTTGCGATACTTGAAATAGAGCGGCTTTCCCTTGTGACTTGCGTCTCTCATCAAGAGGTAAGAGGGCAATAGCTGCGTACTCTCCTAGTGATGCGGAGTTTTCGCATTTCAGTGTCCAGGAACACTGGGGTGCTCCTAATGTGGTGTTTGCACCTGGTGCTAGCTGAATCATGAGTCGTTCACTCTTTGAAATCTAGAGCAGAAAATTATAGATATGTTTTGATAACTCCCGAACATCCCAACAGTTTTCACGATTTGTACTCTACCAACTAAAGTGCTGTTGTCTGAGAGGGGTTGTCAGTTGGTGTTACAGATGCAGAGCGATGCACTGCCAATGCATCATAATAACCGCCTGAAAAAAGTGCTGCGATGCTTAATTCGGATGTTGCAACAAAATAGACAGCAGTTCAACTATGCGCCGCCGAATGGACGACCTTGTTTGCAGGAAATAGAAAAACTTAACGGTGACTTTTGCGTTTCTACGTTAAAAAATATTGTAATGCAGGAGCTTTTCCGGTTGTTGGGGGAGCTTGTCTTATGATGGTGTAAAACTAAAGTTTAATACCTAGAAATAAATTCTATGGCTTGCGTAGTTGAGTTGTTAGCCATTGAATAGTTTGAGGTGGGGCATTCTTGAAGATCAAGGCTTTATCGTTGATTAGCCATAAGATTATTCTTTAGATTGTAATGCTGCAAGTTTATCAGTCTAGAGGGAGGTGTTGTCGCCTAAGGGTAAACCTGCAATTTGACTTCGGATTGACACTTTTTCCTGTGTAATTGGTAGTAATTTACTTTTCTAGTTGCGGTCGGGATAATTACTGGCAATACGCACTTGCATATAGCAATAGTTCACTTAAATGATTGATATAGATTTTAGGTATAGATAACACACTAATTTCCCGGTTCGTAAAGGCGCGTCAGTGCCTTATCGGTAGGGGGGTATCTGTGTCAATTATTTGATATTTTGAGCGCTTTAACCGTTGGCAATTGAGCCTTTGACTTTGGTATCAAATTCTTCTTGCGGTAATAAGTCACTGTTTACTGTAATGGAGATGCTCGTGCATAAGTCTCTATATCTACTATTAATGGATTAATTATGCTAGATACTTTTAACTTGGAATCTTATGCTCTTTCTGTTGAGGGCGTTGAGGATCTGATTGAGGTTAAAGCGCCTTACTTTGCACTAGAGTCCTTGCACTTCGATGTTGATGGCTGGCTGATTGCCAAGGTGCCGGTTCAATGTCAGAGTACTTTCGAAAAGACCCTAATGGATGTTTCTGAAATAGGCCGGCATCTAGCTATTTTGGGGTCCTGTTTCGGCGCCTTGGCGAACCCGGTGAGATCAAAACACTACTACTTGGCTGGCAAGGCAGATCTCATCACCTTTGATAATTTTGTATCAGAAGTTCGCCCTGAATATCTTTATGCTCGCGCTAAAGCGGTATTTACCAGCAAAAGAGAACTCGTCGCCGAAGCCGAGCTGATAGACACTACTGGTGACGTTGTAGCTCGACTTGATGTCACCTATCACGTAATGAAGGAGAAATCCTTCCACAGGATTTACAGTGGCGGCATCCAGGATATCTCTCCAGTGACTGAGGGGGTTAACCCCTATAAAGAGAGTATTGATGTACAGGTCTTAAGTGTCGATGAACAAAGTTTAAGCGCAACTATTGGGCAGGTAACACCTGAAATGTGTCTCGGACACTTCGATCGGGTAAAGGCGCTGCCTGTGGCTATTGCCTCTCAATGCCTACTGAAGTCCTGCTGCCTGTTTTTGCGGCACCTGCTTGGAGAGGATGAGGCTCGCTTTGTTCTGACGTCAACCAGCTTAAGTGCAGCCAATCTGGCTTTGGTTGGCCAGTCAGTAGATATTAAGGTATCCCTTGATGCTGTTGAGGGAGACGTATTTATTGTGCGCAGTATTGCCACCAATAATCGTGGTGAGGCAGTAGGAGAGGCACTGAGCCATATCAAAAAGGCTGCCTAATAGTTGTATACCTCTACTTAAACTTGTCAGTGTGGGAGCTTTTTCTCTTGCACTGACAAGCTCCTCCATAGTACTTGAAAGCCTGGCTTGAGGGGTGGCAAAGTGCCCGGCGCCAGCTCTCCCGCTCTCTGCAGCAATTAAATTGTACGATTGTTCTATTTTTAGCTTGTCTCACACTATTTCCCCCTTTTTTGTTATCGACTTCTACTTTTACACCATTCAGCGCAGCTTATTCCCGTCTATCGAACGTAATGACTATTTATCGCATTGCCAGGACCACAAGCTTCACTCTCGCTAATCTGCTCCTAACTTAAACGCAAGGAGAGATCTAATGAAGAAGTTGATAGGCGCGTTAGTTGTGAACCTGGGAGTGAGCCTTTCCTCCTTTGCCGCAGTCGATGCAGAAATGGAAAGTTTGTACCAAAAAGCGGTCAGGTCGGGCGGGGATGCGGTGGAAGCGTCTTATGAGGCATTTAAACTGGCACAGGCAGAAGTCCCCGCTGATCCCATCGCACTTTTTTATTTGGGTGCCAGTGAGACATTGATGGCGAAAGAAGCTTGGCTGCCCTGGAAGAAGGTGGGCTATGCAGAAAATGGTATCGCTCGCATGGATAAGGCACTCAGTATGCTTGAGAAAATGGAAAATCCTGGACGCTCCTCCCAGGGGATGCCTCAAGATTTACTGTTGAAGGGGATTGCAGCGAAAACTTTTACCTCAGTCCCTAAATTTTTTAATGCCTTTGATCGGGGAATGGAACTGTATCGCGAGTTGATGAGTGATTCCCGTATGGGACATATGCCAGCGAATGCTACCCGTTGGATTTATTGTGCTGCACAGCAGGCAGCAGAGCTTGAGGGTAATACAAAGCTGGCCAGTGCCTGGAAAACCGAGGGGCAAGACCGGGGGATATCAAACCCCTGTGCTGATGATTTGAGTTCCGATCAATAGTTGCGGACGGGAGGATCTATGTTACAACTCGCCCATATTGAAAAGACGTACACCAGCGGAGAGGTTCAGCTCCAAGCTCTAAAAGATGTGAATCTACATATCCATGCGGGCACCATGGTGGCGCTGTGCGGGCCATCGGGCTCGGGCAAAAGTACTTTGTTAAATATCTGTGGACTATTGGATCAAGATTATCGTGGAGAGGTGTGTTTTGCTGGTGATGTAATGACTAGAGATTATCAGCAGGCAATGAAAATCCGCCGTACGCACCTGGGCTTTGTATTCCAAAAATTCAACCTAGTGCCAGTAATGACAGCCTTTGAAAATGTGGCCTATCCCCTGCTTTTAAATGGCATTAAAGAAGCAGAGGTAAGGCGGCGGGTCATGGCTATGTTGGATTGTGTGGGATTGTCCCGGTTTGCCAAATATCGGCCGGATCGCCTCTCTGGTGGACAGCAGCAGAGAGTGGCAATTGCCCGAGCACTGGTGCATCGACCTAAGATGGTGATTGCCGATGAGCCCACTGCCAGTTTGGATAGTGTTACGGCACAACAAATTATTGACTTAATGAAAACCCTGGGGCGGGAACACGAAACGGCTTTTATTGTGGCCAGTCACGATGACCGTATGACCCGCCACTGCGATAGGGTTATTGAGCTGCAAGACGGTATGATTCAGGAGGAGAGTGCTTTATGCGTCGCGTGAAAATCGCCATATTAAATTTATTGCGCAACCGCCGTAGAAGCCTGCTGACGGTTGCTATTGTGTCCATCGTAGTGACAGCCTTGATGGTCTCTGGGGGGTTCGGTCTGTTTACCTATCAATCCCTTAAAGAAAATGCTGCGCGGAGTGAGGGGCATTTGGTCTTGACTCAGCCGGGATATTTCTCTGCCGATGAGGATTTCCCGCTTCAGTATGGTTTGGATAATGCGAGCGAGTTGCGCAAACGCCTGTTGCTGGAGGATAAGGTAAAGGCCGTGCAGCCCAGGGTTTATCTACAAGGGTTAATCTCCAATGGTGAGAAGTCCTCTATCTTTTTAGGGCAGGGAATACTGTCGAGTGAATTCCGGGTTAAGGGGCCTTTTCTAAATGTTACAGAGGGCCGTATTTTGTCGGGCCGTGAGGAGATTAGTGAGCCTGAGATTATGCTGGGTAAGGATCTCGCCAGGAATCTCAATGTACAACCAGGGGACTACATCACTTTAATGTCCTCTACCGTGAGCGGCGCCCTTAATGCAATGGACTTTAAGGTAAGCGGTGTCTTTGGAACAGGTGTTCCTGATATGGATAAGCGCCAGGTCTATATCTCGGTTAAGTCTGCACAGTTTTTGCTGGATAGCGAGCGGGTTTCGACTATGGCAATTTATGGCTATGAGCTGGATCTGAGCGAAATTTTGCAGGAAAAGCTGAGTGCGTTAGTTCCAGATTTGCAAATTACGACTTGGGAAGAGCGCGCTTTTTTCTACCGGGGAGTGAAGAATCTCTATGACCGTATTTTTGGTTTGATGGGCGTCATAATGGCATTGGTTATCTTTGTCTCGCTCTTCAATACCTTGACCATGTCGGTTACGGAGAGAACCCGGGAAATCGGTACGCTGTCGGCATTGGGGGCATCAAAGGCGGAGTTGATTAGCGGCTTTATATTGGAGGCGTTGGTTTTAGCTGTGGTGGGGGCTGTAATGGGTATTATTTTGGCGGGCTTGGTTAGTGCTGGATTGATGGTTTTTGATGTCACTATGCCGCCACCCCCGGGAAAAACAACCGGGTATCCGTTGACCGTTTATTTCTCGATTCATTTGGCTTGGATGATTTCTGTAGCGGTAGCGGCGATATGTGTTTTTTCCTCCTTTCTGGCCGCGCGGAAGGGAATCAATAAGCCGATTACCGAGGCGTTGGTTTATGTGTAAATTAAAAGTATATAAAAATAGTTTGCTTGTTGGTTTGTTGCTGATATTTGCTCCCTTTGTCTCTGCCGAGGTGATGGCGAGTGAAAGTAAACATGAATTTTCCTCTGTGCAGATAGAGAGTATGCTGGCTAAAGCCGATTCATACCGTCTCGGAGAGGCCTTTGCTAAAGTCGTTACCAATATCCAGGTCTATAAAAAAGGCCAGTTGGACAGTGAGGATTACTATCATGTTTATACCCGCCCGGAGAGAAAGTCCCTGGTAGTATTTAAAGGCGCAGGGCAGGAAGGGCAAAAGATGTTGATGCTGCAAGATAACTACTGGTTGCTGATGCCTCGCAGCCGTCGCCCCATCCGTATTACTCCAATGCAGAGGCTACTTGGGGGAGCGTCCATTGGTGATGTCGCCACCCTCACCTGGAGCCAGGATTATCGGGGGCAGTTTGTAGCAAGTGAGTTTCTACAGGATAAACTGGCGCATAAGTTGCAGTTACAAGCGAAAACTAAAGGGGCCAGTTACCAAAAAATAACCCTGTGGCTCGATGCTGAAAGCCACTTTCCTGTCCGGGCAGAGCTTTATCTGAAATCTGGCAAACTGGCCAAAGTTGCCCACTTTGTCCCTGGCTTGAGAGATCAAATGCTGTTTGTGGAGGAGATGGTTTTGGTGGATAGCATTGAGGCGGCGACTGAAACCCGGGTGCGCTACGAAAGTAGCACTGCGCATCAATTGCCAGAGAAGTTTTACAATCCCGCTTACTTGAGCCGGCAGTCCAAAATGGACCTTTGAGGCCCTGCCTCCGCCAGTATCAATCCGGATACTGGCGGAGGGGCAAATGTTAAGCGTTAGGCGGCTTCAATGGCCGATGCTTGAATTTTCCGCTCCTCGGAAAATGCGCTATCCAGCTCTTCGGCTTCCCTGAGGCGTTTTATTTTGTCAAAAAATAATTGAGCCTCGGGGAACGCTAATTTCAAGTAAGCGAGCCATTGTTTAATGCGATTGCCGAGGTATTTGGAAGGGTAAACCTCTCGAGTGGTTTGATAGTAGCCCCAGAGAATCTCAATAATTTCCCGCCAGCCCATGGCGGTATAGTGCTCGCCTGCGCAGTAGGCTTTTATTTGCCTGCCCAGGTCGGGCCTGGCCAACAGGCTGCGACCAAACATAAATGCTTCGCATCCAGTGACTTCCCGGCAGCGTCGAAACTCATCGAGTGTCCAGATATCTCCGTTGGCAACGATGGGAATTTGCAACTGCTGGCGGATTTCACCGATATATTCCCAGTAGGCCGGGGGCTTATAACCATCGACCTTGGAGCGTGCATGCACCGCCAATTCGTTGGCGCCGCCAGTCGCTGCGGCCAGGGCGTTATCCAGGTAGGAAGAGCGATCATTGAAACCCAGGCGGATTTTTGCGGTGACGGGGATGTTTTCCGGGACAGCGCGGCGAACCGCCCAGACAATAGCCTCCACTCGGTGAGGGCTCTGTAGCAAGCAGGCACCGCCGTCGCTGTTATTGACCGACTTGGCGGGGCAGCCAAAATTGAGGTCAATGGCTTTGGCGCCAAACTCAACAGCCCTACTTGCATTGATGGCCATGGCTTCGGGGTTTCCCCCCAGTAGCTGGAGCCGCACCGGGGTGCCGCTCGGAGTGCAGGCCCCCTCATCAATTTCGGGGCACAAGCGGGTGAATACCTTGCGGGGTAGGCGGGTGTGGGTGACGCGCACAAATTCGGTGACACAGACATCGATTCCCCCGATGGCAGAGAGCAGTGCGCGCACATGATGGTCGATTACCCCCTCCATGGGTGCCTGGTAGATCTTGGGTTGTGGAGTCGGTGTCTTGTTGGTCATAAGTCAGCTAGGCGGTAAATCTTGATCCAGAAAACGCATATTCTATCAGCAAGTTATTGTAATGGCGCAAAATCGATCATTCTTCAGGATAGAAAAGTAGGAGAAATAAACTCGTTCTACCGGTGTCCCACGGCAAAATTGGGCGGCTAAATTTATTTCCCTCAGTTGCTGCTGAAACCAATAAGTATTTGATTTTAAAAGCAACTTGTATTGATAATAGAAAATTATCAGCATTCTGGAACTGTCGAATTTATTCTTCTGTATCCGCTTTTTGTGGGGATGGGGTCGATGCAGACGCGGTTGAAATTGCTGGTTTAGGGAATAAGATTCCAGTGTGCAGAAATTGGGGCGGCGGGGTTAACTGAGGCCGCGCAAGGCGAATTTATTCAATCTGCAAAATAATTGATTACTGTGCAAAGGCGGCTTATACAGCGCTGCAAAGTGTCAATGGGGGTATTTCGCCAGTCCCGAATAATTGGGTATGTAAATTCACAGTGTTGCCGGCACAGGTGAAACCGTCCAGGGTGGTTGGTTTTATTGCCTGGTACTAGGGGGAACAAACAGTGCAAGAAACACTTTTTCAGCAGGGCTTAGATATCACCCTGTTTGGTATGGGGATTGTTTTTACTTTTTTGCTGTTGCTGGTGATCGGCACCGGCATTATGTCCAGAGTTATTTCCCGCTATTTTCCCGAAGCGGAGCCCGCCTCCCACACGCCTTCCTCCAGTGCCGGGGATGAAAACGCCCGTTTACATGCGGTGATAAAAGCAGCGATCGAACAGCATCGCAAAAGACGCTAACCGCAAAATCGTTTCCAAACTATTTTCAATAATTCTGCCGAGAGAGATAACCCATGACTGAGGTTAAAAAGCCGCTGGGGATTACCGATGTCGTTCTGCGCGATGCCCACCAGTCACTGTTTGCTACCCGACTGCGACTAGACGATATGTTGCCGATCGCGGAGAAACTCGACAAAGTCGGTTTCTGGTCTCTGGAGTCCTGGGGAGGCGCTACCTTTGATTCCTGCATTCGCTATCTCGGCGAAGACCCCTGGGAGCGCATCCGCGAGCTGAAAAAGGTCATGCCGAATACACCCCAGCAGATGCTGTTTCGGGGCCAGAATATTCTCGGCTACCGCCACTATGCGGACGATGTCGTAGAGAAGTTTGTCGAGCGCGCCGCAGTGAATGGGGTGGATGTTTTCCGCGTGTTCGATGCGATGAACGATATGCGCAATCTGAAAACGGCGCTGGCAGCGGTTAAAAAACAGGACAAGCACGCCCAGGGCACCATCTCCTATACCGTAAGCCCGGTACACACGATGGATTTGTGGGTGGACTTGGGGCGCCAGATTGAGGATATGGGCGCGGACTCCATTGCGATCAAAGATATGGCCGGCCTGCTGCGCCCCTATGAAGGTTATGAGCTGGTAAAACGCCTTAAGGCCGCCGTCGACATTCCTATCCATATGCAGTGCCACGCCACTACCGGCCTGTCTACCGCGACGGCGCTGAAGTGCATTGAAGCGGGTATCGACAATGTGGATACGGCGATTAGCTCTATGTCCATGACCTATGGCCACAGCCCCACAGAGGCACTGGTGGCGATTTTAGAGGGCACCGAGCGGGATACCGGGTTGGATATCAATCTGCTTGAGGAGATTGCCGCCTACTTCCGTGATGTGCGCAAGAAGTACGCGAAGTTTGAAGGCTCCCTGAGAGGCGTGGATTCCCGCATTCTGGTGGCCCAGGTACCCGGTGGCATGCTCACCAATATGGAAAACCAGCTGCGCGAGCAGGGCGCGGGAGACCGCCTGGATGAGGTGCTGGAGGAAATCCCCCGGGTGCGTGAAGACCTGGGCTTTATCCCACTGGTGACCCCCACCTCCCAGATTGTAGGCACCCAGGCGGTACTCAATGTGCTGACCGGAGAGCGCTATAAATCGATCTCCAAAGAGACAGCTGCTGTTTTGAAGGGCGAGTATGGGGCGACTCCCGCAGAGGTAAATCAGGAGCTGCAAGTTCGGGTACTCGATGGCGCCAACCCGGTGACTTGTCGCCCGGCGGACCTGTTGGCCCCTGAATTGGACAAGTTAAGCCTGGAGCTTCAGGAGAAGGCCGGCGAGCAAGATGTGGCCCTCACCGATGGCGAGGGACAGATCGATGACGTACTCACCTATGCGTTGTTCCCACAAATCGGCCTGAAATTTCTGCAAAACCGGGGCAATCCCGAGGCATTTGAACCCGTGCCCACGGGTAACGAGGGCGCTGCGGTTAAGAACGACAAAGGTGAAGAAGTCTATACCGTGACTGTGGAGGGGCAGAGCTATACCGTTACGGTAGCCGATGGCGGCGACCTGACCAGTGTTGCCCCGCTATCCGGCGGTGCGCCAGCAGTTGCTGCGGGTGCCGTCTCCGCACCCGCCAGCGGCGGTGAGCCGGTGAATGCCCCCCTCGCCGGGAATATCTTCAAGGTTATGGTGAAACCCGGGGATCGGGTGACTGAGGGGCAGGCCGTGTTGGTGCTGGAGGCGATGAAAATGGAAACCGTCGTCAGTGCCCCCCGAGCCGGTAGCGTCACCAGTGTGGCGGTGAAAGAGGGCGATTCCGTGGCGGTGGGTGATGTCCTGCTGTCCATTGCGTAGCCAAAGGTAGGAGTCACACGTGGATAATCTAATTACGCTATGGCAATCCTCCGGTGTCGCACAGATGGCATCGGGCCAGTTTATTATGATCCTGGTAGGCTTGGGCCTGCTGTTTCTGGCGATTCGCAAAAATTTTGAGCCCCTGCTATTGGTGCCTATCGGCTTTGGCGGAATCCTGGCCAATATTCCCGGCGCCGATCTGGCCCTGTCAGCCGCCGAGGCTGCTCTGGTCCAGGGGGATACGGCGATTTGGGCGCAGATGGCCCAGATCCTGGGGCTCGAGAGCAATTCCGGTCTGCCCGCCCTGAAAGAGGCCCTGGCCAGTGCGCCGGCAGCGGTGCAGGTGCAGGTGGCGGAGTTTGCCCGGGATGCCGGTTTCAGCAACGGTATGCTGTATAACTTCTATTCCGTGGCTATTGCTTCCGGTGTTGCCCCGCTGGTGATCTTTATGGGGGTGGGCGCGATGACAGACTTTGGTCCGCTGCTCGCCAACCCGCGCACCCTGTTTCTCGGTGCGGCAGCTCAGTTTGGGATTTTTGCCACGGTGCTCGGTGCGGTGGGTCTATCGGTAGCGGGAATAATGGACTTCTCTATCGCCGATGCCGCAGCGATCGGTATTATCGGTGGCGCCGACGGCCCCACGGCAATTTACGTTTCCAGTTTGTTGGCCCCGGATTTGTTGGGGGCTATTGCGGTCGCGGCCTATTCCTATATGGCGCTGGTCCCTATGATCCAGCCGCCGATTATGCGCGCTCTGACCACTGAGCAGGAGCGTAAAATTGAAATGGTACAGCTGCGCCATGTGAGCAAGCGGGAAAAAATTGCATTCCCGCTGCTGCTGCTTATTTTGGTCGCCCTGTGTCTGCCCGCTGCGGCACCGCTGTTGGGAATGTTCTGTTTCGGTAACTTAATGCGCGAGTGCGGTGTAGTATCGCGCTTATCGGATACCGCGCAGAATGCCCTGATCAATATCACCACGATTTTCCTGGGTTTGTCGGTCGGTTCAAAGTTGGCGGCAGACAAGTTCCTCGACCCCAAAACTCTGGGCATCCTGGCCCTGGGCATTGTGGCATTTGCCATTGGCACTGCGACAGGTGTGTTGATGGCGAAGCTGATCAATGTATTCAGCAAGCATAAAATCAATCCACTGATTGGCTCTGCCGGCGTCTCTGCGGTCCCGATGGCGGCGCGGGTGTCCAACAAAGTGGGGCTGGAATCCAATCCGCACAACTTCCTGCTGATGCATGCTATGGGTCCCAACGTAGCCGGTGTTATCGGCTCTGCGGTGGCGGCCGGGGTGATGATCAGTATGGTGCGCAGCCTTACCGGCGGCTAATCGGCAACTCTCAGCTGCGAGTAAAGGGCGAACAGTGTTCGCCCTTTTTTATTGGTCCGGGGCAGGGCTGTTTGAGGCTTGTCAGGTTTTCTTCTGGTACAGAAGTGCTGGATAAGAGGGCCGATAAGATTCATTTTGAGTTAAGGTTGTTTGCGCTATATTCTCCATCAACTTGTCAGTTGAATTAGAACTTTACCCGGAAGTAAGTCTATGCGCAGTCTCTCGATTATCCTGTTTTTTACCCTCCTCTCCGCTACAGTTTCCGCACATGAGCACTATCCAGCAGCGGAAGAAATTCGCCTGTTGAAGAAAGAAGTGATTCAGTTGCGCAAAGAGATGCGCGTTGACCACAAGCAGAGTGCTAGCGCGGAAAATGTCCGCGACTTAGAGAGAGAGGTGGCTAGGTTGCGAAAAAATATTCACCAGTTACAGGATGTGATTCTGGAGTTGCAGGCGAGCATTGAAGCCCAGTCCCAGGTGGTACAGCCGCTGCCAGTGGTGGAGCGGCCTAAGTGGACTTGTTATATGAAGGATGCAAGGGCGGGAGGCATACATGTAAATGGCTTTAGCCGTATCGAGGCGAAGGGAAAACTGCTTGAAACCTGCACCCAGCGCGGCGGTGTTTGCTTTGAAAGTGGGATCAAATGCTCTGAGTAAGCCAGCCGCTTTATTGGCCGGCGGCCGGCGATAAAGCCTGTTGATCTTCTCCCACTTTCTCCTCAAGCAAGCGCTGGCCGGGTGAAGTGCGCGTCAAGCAGCTTAAATAGCGAATCGCGCCCTTTGCGATGCAGCGCCTCTGGGGTGCCGTGGATTTTAAGGTGTTGGGGGAATAACCGGGCAATATCTGTTGGCGACCACTCGAGATGAAATTGTAATCCCAGCACATTTTTGCCGAACAGAAATGCCTGGTGGGGGCATAGGTCAGATTCCGCCAGGCACTTTGCCCCCTCTGGGATGGCAAAGTAGTAGCTGTGTGCGTGGAATACATGGCCTAAATTAAAATCTGCGCCCGCAGTCGATCTTATCGGCAGCCAGCCCATCTCCTCTCGGGGGAGTGGGCGAATTTCTGCTCCCAGAGCATGGGCCAAAATCTGAGCGCCGAGGCAGATACCCAATATTGGGATCGGTTGTTCGATACAGTTTTTCACCCAGGCAATTTCATCGGCAAGCCAGGAGTATTTGTCGCGATCACAGACATTCATCAATCCCCCCAGAAGAATAACACCGCTAAAACCACTTTGCGGGAGCGGTGACTGCTGTGGGTTGAGGATAGAGAGCGGTATTTGCTGCTGTTCAGCCCAGTCACCGATATATCCCGGTCCCTCAGTTGCTTCGTGCTGGATAACCAGAATTGGCTTACTCATTTACTGGAAATCCTGGTGCTCAAAATACAATTCTTTTTTCAGGTGAATACCTGCCGCAGTTAGGCTTTGCGGCCAGTTGTCTTCAGAGAGCGGCTTGCTGCTATCGCTGTAAATTTTACCGGGTGCGCCTTGCTCGGCACTAACCAGCAGTATCTGGTCGAAGCTGGGGGTGGAGGCTATTTCGTGGACTAGCAGAGAAATATTTTTAAGGGTAATTAAGCGGTAGTGGCCGTTTTCTTTTTGCACCAACGGGCTGTCCATCAACCGGGTAGTGACCTGGAAAGCAGTTTGCAGTGCAGGTTTTCCCCCCCGCTCAAAATGCCCGTTAAATAGCTGGGCGCTAAAGGCATTCAGTGTTCCACTGCGCAATGCGTTCAGGGAAAATGTTTCCGGTAGCAGCGTGACTAACTTATGTTGCTGTAGAAGCTTGTTCACGTCTTTGCGGTCTGTCACTTCCAGTCCCAAAATAACCTGATGGCTGTGTCGCCCACCGTGGAGTGGCATATGTGAGGCGATTATTTGCCCGTCAACGGCAAGCAGGGCCATGCCGTGGGTACCAATGGAATCGTCGCTCTGTACGGCGGGCGCCTGGGCAAAGCACAGGCTCGTGCTGATAATCAGTGCCCAGCTGAGAAGAATGGTTTTCATAGATTTTGCATCACTTAAGATCTTGGATGCGGGGAATTCTAAGCGTACATTAGTGACCAATCGATTCGATAATAGAGATAACTGATTCCATTATGGAAATAGAGGCCCTGGAAAAATTTCTGGTGATTGCCGCAACGGAGAACTTGCAACGCGCCGCAGATAGGCTGGATGCCACGCCGGGTGGGCTGAGTAAGGTCTTGAAGCGCCTTGAGGAAGAGCTGGGTGTCCGCCTATTTGACCGGATTGGCAAGCAGTTAAAAATCAATGATGCGGGGCGCCGGCTGCAAAGTCGGGCGGTTGAGATGGTGGCGATTGCCCGGCAAGTGCGCACTGAAGTGCGCGGAGCGGGTGCGCTGCTGGAGTGTCGAATCGCTGCGCCCACTATGCTGCAACTGGCCTGGGGTGGGTTTATCCATCGCGAGTTGTCCAGTGAATATGCGGGAGTGCGACTGTCATTTACCTCGGCCTATGAGACCCTGGCCGTAAAGATGCTGGCCAGGGGGGAGGTAGACTTGGCCCTGATTACCGGGGCAGTTCTCGGGCAGCTGTCCCCGGCAATGGAGGTTCGTCCACTCGGCTCTATCGCGATGTGTATCGCCGCCGGGCCCCATCACCCCTTAGCCGCTAAATCTGTGCGCGAGGGGGTTGCACTGGCGGAGGTGTTGCGCTTCCCCTTTGCCGCTCCGAGGATATCGCCCTTTTGTGGAGAGGAGCGGGGAATCGGCAGCGATGGCTGGCCGGAGAGTGATTTCTCCCGCCAGGTACAGGTGGTTGTCAATGATTACGGGGTTCTCTGCCGCCTAGTGATGAATGGGGCTCTACTTGCCTTCTTGCCCGAAACCTTGGTGCGTGAAATAGGGGGGGTTGTTGTTGGGGTTGAGGGCGCTGTTGCCGCATCCGATGAAGATCTCTATGTCGTTGGGCGGGGGGGCGATTGGCTGCACAAGTTTCCGGCTTTGGGTTAGTGCCGCCGCCATCAGACCCCTTTCCACTGGCAAATAGCACGGGAAGCGCTGATATATTTTAAGGTTCCAGTGTCGGGCAGGGGGTTCCCGCCGCGATCCACCCCTTCATAGCCTCGATAAACTGACTGTGGGAAATGTTGACCGGTTGTCGGCTGTCTCCTGGGTGCCATCCCCACAATACCAAAGCGCTGTGACTCACAAATTCTAACTGGCTAACGGGAGACCGCCCGCCGTTTTCCCGGGGGCTGCTCAGCAACTGGCAGATCTCCGCTGAGGGTTTTTGTGACCAGTTAAGCTCAATGGGTGCCATAACCCACCCCGGTGCTCCGGGGGCGCCGGTGACCGGATTATTTTTATGTGAGTGGCAGTTGTTGCAACGCATAGCCCCGACCCCCATATTATCTGGGCCGCGCTCTACCAGGGGCACATGGGGTAACCCTTCATTTATTAGCGGCCTCTCCAATTGATGGCAATTGAGGCAGCGGGGATGCAGCAGCACCTCTACGATGGTTTCCCAGTCCCGGTGCTGTAGCCCGTTGGCGTCGGAGCTTTTGCGGTCATCCCCTTGGCGCTGCTCGCAGCCACTC
Source organism: Microbulbifer regidiadema (SeqCode) (assembly GCF_052467605.1). NCBI lineage: Bacteria > Pseudomonadati > Pseudomonadota > Gammaproteobacteria > Cellvibrionales > Microbulbiferaceae > Microbulbifer > Microbulbifer regidiadema (SeqCode). The sequence goes on from NZ_CP174316.1 coordinate 86,686, forward strand.
AAAAGAAGGGCGATAGCGCCTAGGGCCAAGGTGGAGCCTATGAGAAATACGTTTGGCCGTCTTGTCATCCGGCTTGCCTTTAAATTGGAGTTGTCCTGTCAAAACATAATTGGGCCCGGGGGCTAGCGATAGTTTCGAGATAAATTGGGGTGCCAAAAGATCGATTGGGGATTTCAGCAGCCTTACAAACTTTTGACTACCTGTTCACAGGGGAAAGTTTAGGCGCCGGGGTCCGTGGTATGATAGGCGCGTTTTACTTATTTGATATTGATATAGCGGGCGCAGTTTTCAGCGCCTAGGAGAGAATATGTCCTGGTTAGGGGCGGGGTTAGGTGCCGGTTTTGGCTTTATGTTTGGCGGCCCCATCGGTGCGGCGCTGGGGGCCTGGGTGGGCAGTTCATTTGGTTCCAGTTTACAGCAGCGCCTGGGGAAGGCCGCCCAGGCGCTGAGCCGGGATGGAGCGCAGACCGTCTTTATTGTCACACTGTTTTCAATGTTGGCAAAAATGGCCAAGGCCGATGGGCGGGTTTCCAAAGCGGAAGTCGATTTTATTGAAGAGTTTATTCGCAATAACCTCCGCCTGGGTAGCGAGGAACGCAAGCACGCGATCCGTATTTTTGAAAATGCCAAGACGGACAAGTACAGTATTTACGACTATGCGAAACAGTATCGCCAATTGGTTCGCGACCAGGCAATGCGGGAGATGGTGTACCGTCTTTTATTTGCGGTTGCCCATGTCGATGGCGAGTTGCACAGCGCCGAAGAGGAAATTCTAAGGCGTATCCCCATCGATTTGGGCTTGCATGAATCCCTGTTTGCCGCGATGCAAAATGAGTTCGCAGGGGGAGGGCGGCATAGCGCGCTAGATCTCGAACGGCATTACGCCGTGTTGGGGTGCACTCCGGAGACCAGCGATAGAGAGCTCAAACTGGCCTACCGCAGAAAAGCCGCCGAATACCACCCGGATAAAATTGCCTCCAAAGGATTGCCGGAAGAGTTTATGCGCCATGCGGACGATCAGATGAAAAGTATTACGGTCGCCTATGAAGCGATTGTTGAGGCGCGCAAGCAGCGGGCAAAGGTTGTCAGTTAGGCCGCTCGCCTTGCTGTAGTGTAAATAGAGGAGTTAATAGATGAGTCTTGCCGAGACAATAAAAGAAAAACTGACCGCAGAATTTTCCCCCCTGCATATTGAAGTGGAGTGTGAGAGCCATATGCACAATGTGCCCGCCGGCTCTGAAATGCACTTCCGGGTCGTTTTGGTGAGTGAAGCTTTCAATTCGGCAAGGAAAGTTCAGCGCCACCAGAAAGTCTACGCCGCTCTCGCTGAGGAGATGGCCGGCCCTATTCACGCGCTGGCACTTCACACTTACAACCCGCAAGAGTGGCAGGGGCAGGCACCGCAAAGCCCTGAATGCCAGGGTGGAAAAAAGTAACGGTAATTTGCCTTTGTGAGGCCCCGCTGCTGGGGCCTGTCGCGCTGTTTCCAGCAATACTCTATCGAGGGATTATTCCGCTTTCTTTTTACGCCATTTGAGATCTATAGAGATTTCCCCCGCCGGTAATTTTTGCGGTAACTTGTCGTCTATTTTTACTAAAAAATTTAGATTTTTTCCTGCCACTGTGGCCCTGCTGGCCGCTAGAATTTCAACAGGCGCCTTGCCACTTTTAAAATCATACTTTTTTCGGAAAAACTAACCGCCAAAAGGCGATTTTTCTGCCAGAAAACAACATATCCTTTTTTATACGCCAACATTTGATGGTTTTTTATACGGCCGTTACTTCGTGCGACTAGACTGAGCATTGATTGGGCTGATTGCTGTTTGATCTGCTGAATATCAATGGAGTTACTACAAATGAAGATGACGCGTATTCTGATCCCCGTTATGACGCCCCTCGCCTTAGCAATCTCTAGTGTCGCTTCGGCAGGACCTGCTGGCTATGCCCCTCCACCCCCAGCCAAAACTCAGGAGTTTAAGGTTCGCATTGGCGGAGCCTATGTCTCCCCCAACTCGGACAATGTCACTTTTGCTGACAGATGGCTGACCGGGCCTGATGAGTTTATTGAGGACTGGGGTGCATTCCGCACTAATATTGATCCCAGCGATGAGTGGGGTTGGTTTATTAATGCGGAGTGGCGAGCCACTGACCATATGAGCGTATCCCTGAGTTACACGCAGGGTGACCGCCATACGGGAGGTGATCGCAGACCCTGGTTATATCGCTTTAACCCTGAATTTAGGAATCAATACAGTCGGGATGATTTTGCCAGATGGAAGCCACACCTCACGGCGCTCTATCTGAATTATTATCCCCTGGATCCCTCCTGCTTAGTTCAGCCCTATATCGGCGCTGGTATTAACTACGCTGATTTTACCGATGAGCGCCTGAGAAACTGGGGCTGGTATGATGACGATTTCGAATTCGTACCCTGGGAGCGAGGCCGTGTAAACCTCAATGACAGCTGGGGTTATACCTGGCAAGTGGGTGTCGACTTTAACTTCGGACATGATAGCAGCTGGCTGGTTAACCTTGCCGCTATCTACTATAGCGTTGATACCGATGTTGAAGTGAATACTTTATGGTATGACAGCGACAATGACAACGAGCTGTATCGTCACAGATTTGGTGGTGATTATCTCTTTGATCCCTGGTCGTTCAACATCGGTGTAGGCTACAAGTTTAACTTCCACTGGTAATTGGGCGTACAACTAGAAAGGGCGCTTCGGCGCCCTTTCTTATTTAGGGGTTTTTTAATGTTGGCAGGGGCCGGGAGAGAGTTATTTACTGCTTTTGGGCGGTTGCACTGATCACCTATTGATTACAGTTGGTATTTATATTTTTCACAGTTGTAATCTTCAAACTTTTCTCTAAGTTTTTTTATCTTGTCCTTCCACTTTTCCATCTGCTCTCCAGAGCCGCCATCTTTTCGTTTCTCACGAAATTTCTCAACCTTTTGCTGCCACTTTTTACACTGCTTAAAGGAGGCGTCTTCCTGTGCCGCTGCGGGATTGCTGGCTGCAAGAGCAGAAGCCAGGGCGATGGTGAGAAGGGTGCTTTTCATAATAATTATTCCAGGTATTGCTAAACAAATAATCTCACCTTGTTTTTATAAAGTAAATGTGACGAGTCGCAAAAAATAAACCTATAGGTTTTTGTGACTATAGGGGGAGGTTATGTTTTCTATAAGCGAGTTGGAAAGGTAATTATATTGGCGGGCGAAAGCCGGGCTGGAAGTGTTTTGAGTTAATGGCCTGGGCGCTAAAAGAGGGCCCGCTGAGCTGTGGGCCCTCTCTGAGGGATTGCTGACTTTGAGCCTGGGGTTGCCCCGGCCCTTTATTGATTAGAGGGAAAGCTGAACTGAATACCTTCCCTTACCCCGCTGGCCGGCCAGCGCTGGGTAATGGTTTTGCGTTTGGTATAAAAGCGCACTGAGTCGGGGCCGTAGGCGTGCAGGTCGCCAAACAGAGAGCGCTTCCAGCCACCAAAACTGTGGTGTGCCACCGGTACCGGCAGGGGCACGTTGATACCCACCATACCGACTTTAATATTATCGCTGAAATAGCGCGCCGCCTCACCGTCGCGGGTGAATAGACAGGTGCCGTTGCCGTATTCATGGGCATCGATAATATCCATGGCCTCCTGCATGGTTTCGACGCGCATCACGCAGAGAACCGGGCCAAAAATTTCCCCGCTGTGAATCGACATTTCCGGGGTAACACGATCGAATAGGCAGGGGCCCAGGTAGTTGCCATTCTCAAAGCCGGAAACGGTCTGGTTGCGCCCGTCGATTACCAGCTCGGCACCTTCATTGATACCGGCGGTAATATAGCGCTCTACTTTTTGCAGGTGTTGCCGGGTAACCAGTGGCCCCATATCGCTTTGGCTATCCATACCGTCGCCGACCCTGAGATCAGCGATTTGCCCTTTGAGCTTCTCAACCAGGGCATTGGCCGTGTCATCGCCCACCGCAACCGCGACCGAGATGGCCATGCAGCGCTCGCCACAGGAGCCGTAGGCGGCGCCCATCAGGGCGGCGACGGCATTGTCCAGGTCGGCATCGGGCATAACGATCGCGTGGTTTTTCGCCCCGCCAAACGCCTGTACCCGTTTCCCGTGGGTGGTGCCGGTGGTGTAGACATACTCGGCGACCGGGGTGGAGCCGACAAAGCTGACCGCTTGGATACGTTTATCGGTCAGGAGTGTGTCGACCGCTTCCTTGCCGCCGTTAACTACATTTAAAACGCCAGCGGGGATGCCCGCTTCGATACCCAGTTCTGCGATAAACAGGGCCGAGGAGGGGGTGCGCTCAGAGGGCTTGAGAACAAAGGTGTTGCCGCAGGCAATCGCCATGGGCCACATCCACAGGGGAACCATGGCGGGGAAGTTAAAGGGGGTAATGCCTGCGCAGACACCCAAGGGCTGGAATTCACTCCAGGAATCTATTGCCGGCCCGACATTTTTGCTGTGCTCGCCCTTGAGCATTTCCGGGGCGGAGCACACGTATTCGATATTTTCGATGCCCCGCTGTAACTCTCCCATGGCATCGTCGAGCACCTTACCGTGCTCCAGGGTGATCAGTTCGCAAATCTTTGCCGCATTCTCCTGTAGGAGGTCTCTCAGGCGGTACATAATGCGCACCCGCTTGGCGGTGGGCAGATTGCGCCAGGCGGGAAAGGCGGCTTCAGCTGCGCTAATGGCCTCTTCGACAGTGGCTTTGGAGGCCAGCGCAACTCGGCCGATAACCTCGTTAGTGGAGGGATTGCTCACTTCCTGGAACTCGGAGTTACCTGCGGCACTGGTGTGGTTAACCAGAGTGCCATTAATCAGGTGGCCGATAACTTTCATAGTGCTCTCTCAGTCGGGTTTATCAATTATTGTTTTACTGCTTTGCGCCCTTTGTAACACAGCTCGGTGTTTTGGGGAAAAGCTCCCGACCGCTTGGGGTTATTCGTGTTTGGGGAAATCCCTCAGCACGGCCAAAAACGCATCGCCGAAACGCTCGAGCTTGCTGTCGCCAACCCCGGAGACCGCCAGCAGTTCACTGCGGGTTTGAGGGTGCGCTTGCACCATGCCGCGCAGGGTTGCATCGTGGAAGACGACATAGGGCGGTACCCCGCGCTCCTCTGCCAGCTGTTTGCGACAGTCGCGCAGGGCCTCCCAGAGCACCTGGTTTTCCGGGGTGAGGTCATCCAGGTTGCGATTGTCGCGCCCCTGGGCGCGCGCCGCTTTGGCGGGGAGCTTGCGCAGGCTGAGGGTCTCTTCCCGGCGCAGCAGTGGCCGACAGATCTCCGTCAGCCTCAGGCCCTGGAATTCCCCCTCCACTTCGAGGTAGCCGCGCACAATCAGCTGGCGCACGATCAGCCGCCACTCGGCAGTGCTCAGATCTTTGCCAATACCGTGAGTGGAGAGCTGATCGTGGGCGAACTTGCGCACTTTTTCGTTCTCGGAGCCGCGCAGCACATCGATGACATGGCTGGCACCAAAGCGCTGCCCGGTGCGATAGACGCAGGAGAGCAGTTTCACCGCTGCCTCACTGGCATCCCAGGTGGCAGGTGGCTCCAGGCAGGTGTCGCAGTTGCCGCAGGGCTGGTCCAGGGGTTCGGCAAAGTAGTCCAGCAGAGCCTGGCGGCGGCAGCTGGTAATTTCACACAGGCCGAGCATGGCATTCAGGCGGCTGCGCTCCTGGCGCTTGTGCTCCTCGCTGCCCTCGGAGGACTCCACCATCTGACCGATCTTGACCACATCCTCGAGACCGTAGAGCAGCAGCGCCACCGAAGCCTCGCCATCGCGGCCGGCGCGGCCGGTTTCCTGATAATAGGCCTCGATACTCTTGGGCAGGTCCAGGTGAACCACGAAGCGCACATCCGGCTTGTCGATCCCCATGCCAAAGGCGATGGTGGCGACAACAATCACCCCCTCTTCCCGCAGAAAGCGGCGCTGGTTTTCGGCGCGGGTCTCGGCGGGCAGGCCGGCGTGATAGGGCAGGGCGGTGAACCCCTGTTGGTTCAGCCACTCGGCGGTGTTCTCCACCTTGGCCCGGGACAGACAGTAAATAACCCCGGCATTGCCCTGCTGCCCGCTCTGTAAAAATTGCAGCAGTTGGCGGCGCTGGTTGTCCTTGGGTTCAATGCGGTACTGGATATTGGGGCGGTCGAAGCTGCTGACAAAGTGGCGCGCTTCCTCCAGGTCCAGGCGCTGGGCAATTTCTGCGCGGGTGCGCTTGTCCGCCGTCGCGGTCAGGGCGATACGAGGCACCCGGGGGAACTGTTCGTGCAGGCAGTTGAGTTGCAGGTAATCGGCGCGAAAATCGTGGCCCCACTGGGAGACGCAGTGGGCTTCATCAATGGCAAATAGCGAGAGTTCCACCCGCTGGAGGAGCGACAGGGTGCGCGCTTGCAACAGCCGCTCCGGGGCCAGGTACAGAAGGTCCAGTTCACCGTGCAATAACTGGCTTTCGATCGCCTGGATTTCGTCGTAGGCCAGCGATGAATTCAGGTAGGCGGCGCGGATGCCGGCTTCCTGTAAGGCCTCGACCTGATCCTGCATCAGGGCGATCAGGGGGGAGATAACAACGCCGCAGCCGGGGCGCGCCAGAGCGGGAATCTGGTAGCACAGAGATTTACCACCGCCGGTGGGCATCAGTACCAGGGCATCATTGCCTGCGACTAAAGTGTCGATCACCGCTTGCTGTGGGTCGCGGAAATCCGTGTAGCCGAAGACGTGTTCGAGAATATGCTGTGGAGAGTTCATGGCGCGGAGTATACCTTGCGACCCGGCGCTGTGCGGTATGTTATTGAAGGGCGGAGCACTGAAATTGAATGAAATAGGCCGCTTTATGCCCGTGACATATTTCAGGGGTTATAATCCCAGGCCATCACGGCGACAAGCTAAGGATAGGGCTATGCGCACATTGATTTTGTCAACTGTGTTGTCGTTGACGGTTCCCACAGGGCTTCTGGGGTGTATGGCCACCCCACCGCACAAACTGGTTCAGTCTGTAGTGGCTGATACCCATCTGGGCTGGCAGACCGCGCCGGAAAACCAGCTGGCATTTTCCCTGGCTACGGCTTCTGGGGTCGCCCAGGTCGAGTTGCAGCCGCTGCCGGAGGCGTTGACGGTTGTGACTCTGGAATTGCCGGGGATGCGGGAAGTGGAGTATGTCCAGTGGGAAAATGAACACGGGGAATCCACCATTCTGTACGACGGCGAAGCGGGTCTGGAGGGCGTGAGCCTGCAGAGCCGGGGGCACGGTTACCGCCTGCAATTGCAGTTATCTGCAATGGAGTATATTCGCGATGGCGGTGTACTGACGGTGACCCACCGGCATTAGTTATGGCGCGAAACCCAATCCCTCGGGGCGGATAAGGTAGAGCTGCTGCCAGTATTTGCCGGTGACCCAGAGCCCGTTCCTGGCTCTGTCCCAGGCGATACCGTTGGCCACCGTATCCGGGTGGTCTCTGCCGCTGGGGTTGAGGGCGCTGAGGTCAATAAGACCGCGCACTTGGCCAGTTTCCGGGTCTATGGCGATAACCCGCTTGTCCTGCCAGATATTGGCCCAAATTAGCCCCTCGGCGAACTCCAATTCATTGAGGTTGGACCAGGTCTCGCCGCCGCCTTGAACTTTGAGATACCGCACTGCCTCGAACGTCTCGGGGTTGCGGAAAACCAGTTCGCCGCTGCCATTGCTCATAATGAGCTGCTCACCGTTACTGGTGAGGCCCCAGCCTTCGCCCCGATAGTGCATAACCTTCAGGTGTTGGAGATTGTCCGCCTGGTAGACATGAACTTCTCCCGCTTTGTAGGTGAGCAAGTAGAGCTTATTGTCGAGAACGGTGAGCCCCTCGGCGAAGCGATTCCTGGCCAGCCACTTGCGTCTTACCGGGTTGGCACCGGGGTCGGTATACTCCGCGAGCCAGGAGCGGCGGTAGAGCCCACTGCTTTCCCACCAGCGCTGACCGTCGTAGAAAAGCCCCTGGGTGAAATGATTCCCATTGCGCTGGCGCTCCTCCAGGATGGAAAAAGGCGTTGTTTGGAGTGGTGTCTCTGCGGCTGCACTGTGCGCCAGCAGGGCGACAAGCAATAGCCGTATCCAGTTGTTCAAGAGAAGTCGATTCATCAATAACCTATGACCAGAATTAAAACATTTATCACATTGACGCTGTTAGGTGGCCTAGCGGTGGTACTGCCTATCGCTATCTTTGTTCTGCTATTCCAGTGGCTGTTCGGTCAGGTCAGCGACCTCGTTGCTCCCGCTGTCATTTGGCTGGAAGCGCATACGGAGTTCAAGGATACCCTCGCCCGGCTCGTGGTGATAGCCCTGATTCTCGGGGGCTGTTTCGCCATCGGTTTGCTGGTGAAAACCAGTGTGGGCAGCTGGCTGCACCGCCATGTGGACCACTGGCTGGGGCGTCTGGCACCGGGTTACAGCACGATTAAAGACGTGGTGATCCAATTTATTGGCGGTGGTGGTGAGGGAGTGCTGGCGGGACCGGTGGCCAAGGTCCGCATCCACGGTGCCGACAACCCCCTGACGGTGACGGCGATTGTCACCTCTCAGCACCCCAACGGGGATATGACCGTCTATGTGCCCACAGCGCCGGTACCCACCTCCGGGTTTGTTTTTCACGTGCCGGCGGAGTGTGTGGAAATACTGCCCGGGGTGAGTGTTGAGGCGGCGATGAAGACGATCGTCGCCTGTGGTTCCGGCAGTGCCAGCCTGCTGTCAGCAAAGGGGGAGCCTGAAACGCCCCCTAGCTGATATCCCGGTTTCGCCCCAGATCGCGAATGGCAAAGCGCGCTGGGTGCAGGGCTTTGGCGAGGGTAGCGCTGACCGGCAGGGGTTCGTTAAGCATCCAGGATGCCAGCACCTCGGCGGTCAGTGGCGCGTAGGTAAAGCCCCGGGAGCCCAGACCTCCCATCACATAGAGTCCCGCCTGATAGTCGGCCCGTGCGGCAATGTACTGCTTGCGGTTCTTGCGCAGGGCGACGTAGGTGGTGCCGATAGAGTCCCAGTGGGGTATGGGACCGGCCAGGGGCAGGTAGTCGGGGGTTGCGGCGCGCAGGGCGGCGCGACCGGCGAGGGCCTGCTGTGAAAACTCTGCCGCTACTTCCGGCAGCAGCCCCGCCAGGGTCTGTAGGTTCTCATTGTGCTCGCTATCCCGCAGTTCTGTTGCAGTCTCTTTGAGTTTAAAGGTGGCACCAAAACTCTGACGGCCCCGGTGGGCGGGAGTGATATAGCCCTCACCGCACAGTGCCATTTGCAAGCGCGAGGAGTTCTCAGTGGCGCTAGCTCGGGACACCTGGCCGCGAATCGGCCTCAAGGGGAGGGTCGCCGCCGGTGCAAACTGGCGAATATCATTGGCGCCACAGAGGACAACGGCATCGACCGTAAACGCCTCCCCAGCGGTGTGTACCCGCCAGTTTGCGGCATTGCGCTGCAACTCCAGCACGGAGCAGTGCCTGTGCAAGGTGATATTGGGGTGCTGCAATAAAGTGGCGCAGACTTTGCGGGGCTCAATCCACCCGGCGCGGGGGAAGTGCAGGCCGCCCACAGTTAGATCGATACCCGCCAGGGAGCTGGCGGTCCGCGCATCGACGGGCTCTGCCAGTTGCTGCCCGTCGCTCTCTGCCAGTGTGGCGGCGACCTGGCTCTGCAACAGCTGCTCCCGTTCAGTTTGTGCCAATTGCAGCAGGCCGCTGAAGTGGCTCACTTTGGCGCAGCGGTTGCGGTAGTAGCGCTGGGCAAACATCAGGGCGTGGAGATTGAAGTCCCCATTGGGGCCGGGCTTGGGCGAAAGTTTGGCGTAGAGGATTCCCTGCTCATTCCCGGAGCCACCGGAGCCGGGTTCCTCTCCCCGCTCAAATACCTGTACTTTAACGCCGCGCTCTGCCAGTGCCCGGGCCGTGGTGGCGCTGGCAATACCGGCGCCGACAATAGCGACAGTTTTAGGGAGGGGGCTCTCTTGCTGGGGCAGGTGCCACGGAGTTTCCCGCACCTCATTTACCTGCGGGCTCTCTAGAGTGCCGCACAGCATCTCGCGCTTGCGCCCGAAGCCGGGAACCTTGTGCAGGGAAAAGCCGGCATCGCGGAGCCCGCGCTTAACCAGTCCGGCACAGGTAAACGTGGCGAAGGTGGCGCTGGCACGGCTGAGGGCGGCCATGCAGTTAAACAGCTCTGGCGTCCACATATCCGGGTTTTTGGCCGGGGCAAACCCGTCCAGAAACCAGGCATCGACTTGCCGATCGCCGTCCCTGTGCAGGCGCAGGCTCTCCAGCGCCTCGCTGGCCTCCCCGATAATCAGGGTCAGGCTGATCTGGCCAAAGTGCAGCCGGTGAATGCCGCTGGCCAGCAGGGGCGGGTAGTTATCGATCAGCGCTTGTGCGAGTTCTGCCAGTTGTGGCCAGAGATCCAGTGCTCTGCGCAGGTCGTCGGGGCGCAGGGGAAATTTCTCTACTGAGATAAAGTGCAGGCGGGCACTTTGGGGAGCCGTTTTCTGCCACAGTTCGGCGGCGGCGAGGAAGTTCAGGCCGGTGCCGAAGCCCGTTTCGGCGATGGTAAATGTATCGTTTTCCGCGAGCTGCTGCCAGCGCTCCGCCAGGGCGTTTTGCTGTAGGAAAACGTAGCGGGTCTCCTCCAGGCCGGAGGCGCAGGAGAAATAGATATCGTCGTAGGCGCGGGACAGCGGCTGGCCATCTTCACGCCATTCGATCTCTGCGTACTTCTTGTCCGGTTCGCTCACAATAAGACTTCCGTCAGCCCTCATCCCGCAAGCCAAACTCGCGCATTACCTGGGCGCACCAGCGCTGGATGCGCTCTTCACTCAGGTCGAATTCGCTCTCTTCATCCAGGGCCAGCCCGACAAATTGGCTGCCATCGTCGGTCAGCCCTTTGGACTCTTCAAACTCATAGCCATCGGCGGGCCAGTAGCCCACAGCGCGGGCGCCGCAGGCCAGCAGCTGCGAGTGCAGGTAGCCCAGGGCATCCTGGAACCACTGGGGGTAGCCCTCCTGGTCCCCGAGGCCAAACAGTGCGACCTTTTTGCCGTGTAGATCCAGTGCGGCCAGATCGTCCCAGATATTTTCCCAGTCCTCTTGCAGCTCGCCGTAGTCCCAGGTGGGAATACCGAATAGCAAGAAGTCGTAGTCTTCTGCGAGGCCAATATCGGCCTCCGCAACATTGTGGATATCAATCCACTGGGGGCCGATACACTGGCGGATTTTTTCCGCAGCCATTTCGGTATAGCAGGTGCTGGAACCGTAAAAGAGTCCTATGGGGGCTTGGGAACTTTGCATAGCGGGTGAACTTCTTACTGCTGCGACAGGGCGCCACTAAAATCCAGCTGTCGCCAGGCCTCGTAGATCACGATGGCGGCGGCATTGGACAGGTTGATACTGCGGCTCTCGGCACGCATGGGAATACGCAGGGTGTTATCGGCCCCGACGGCTTGCAGGAACTCTGCGGGCAGTCCCCGGGTCTCCGGGCCAAACACAATGGCGTCGTCCGCCTGATACTCGATCTCGGTATGGCTTTTGCTCCCCTTGGTGGAGAGGGCCAGTACCCGGGCGGGCTGCTCGCTATCGATAAAGGACTGCCAGTCCCTGTGGCGCACCACGCGGCTGTACTCGCTGTAGTCGAGGCCGGCGCGGCGCAGGCGCTTGTCGTCCATATCGAAACCCAGGGGTTCGATAAGGTGCAGCTCGGCGCCAGTATTGGCGCAAAGTCGAATAATATTGCCGGTATTTGGCGCTATTTCGGGTTGGTATAAAACAATTTTGAACATGGAGTGGCGTTTGCGCTGGAGAGACTTCTAGTCGGGTCGGGCAGTGGCGCCCGACCCGGTACGGCTGCGGATTATTCCACAATTAGATGGGGGTGGCGATCTCCTCGCAATCGATTTCGACCCCCAGTTCATTGGCGATTTGATCGAGGTCATCGCGCAGGCCATCCAGATCCATATCCTCGGCCACGCTGATCGTACACTCGGCGTTGAACAGGGGCTCACCGCTCCAGGGGGTGCTGCCGTAGGAGGTTTCCAGCTGCTCCATATTGATATGGTGGGCGGTGAGGGCGCGGGATATCTCGCGCACTATACCGGGGCGGTCGTTGCCCACCAGTTTTAGGGTCAGTGTTTGTTGGGGTTTGGCGGATACGGCGATGGCATCTTCGATCATCAGATTGTAGCCGGCGTCAGCCAGGGCCAGTAGCGCCTCTTTCAGTGCTTGGCTTTTATCTGCGGGCGCTACTACGCGCAGGATTCCGGCAAACTTACCGGCGAAGTGGGCCATATGGCTGTCTTCCCAGTTGCCGCCGTTATCTGCGATAACTGCTGAAAGCTTTTCCACGACACCGGGCTTATCATCAGAGATCATGGAGATAACGAAGTGCTGTTGCATATAAAGTTCCTTTGCTTCACGAGAGACGTTGAGCTGACATTGTAATAGGATCTCGTCGGATAACTCTATCGGCCAATCTCAAAAGCGTTATTTTGAAGCTTACTTGTCGGTATTTTAACGAGGAACTGTTGATGAACGTGATTGCGGACTTGTGTGTGATCCCTATCGGCGTGGGTGTCTCCGTCAGTAAATACGTTGCCGAATGCGAGCGGGTGCTGGAGGCCGCCGGACTCTCCTATCGCCTGCACGCCTACGGTACCAATATCGAGGGGGACTGGGATAAGGTGATGGCGGCGGTTAAAGAGTGCCACGAGCGGGTACATCAAATGGGCGCCGAGCGGATCAGTTCCAGCCTGAAACTGGGAACCCGTATCGACCGCGAGCAATCCATACAGGATAAGATCGATAGTGTGCAAACCAAGTTGGACCAACGATAACAACACAGGAAGAACTATGACGAGCAATTTTAAGAAATCCCTGCTGGCTCTGGCCGGAGCCCTGGCTTTGGCCGGCACTGCCCAGGCTGCCGATTTTTCTGCCGTTATTAAAGGGGATCACCGCAGCAAGAATTACGTTGCGCGGGACCAGTATCGCAACCCGGTGAAGACCCTGACCTTTATGGGTATTGAGCCGGATATGACGGTGGTGGAAATTACCCCCGGCGGCGGTTGGTATACCGAAATCCTGGGCCCCTACCTGAAGGAAAAGGGCACTCTGTACGCGGCGCACTTCCCTGAGAATAGTGAGTCCGACTACTACAAACGCTCTCTGAAGAACTTCAAAGCGAAGCTGGCTGCCAATGATAAGGCCTATAAAAATGTGATTGTGACTGAGTTTGCCCCGCAAACCGGTCGCGAGATTGCTCCGGCAGGCAGTGCCGATGCCGTAGTAACTTTCCGCAACGTACACAACTGGATGTATCGCGATTATGCCGATGAAGCTTTCGCCAGCTTTTTTGCCGCGCTGAAACCCGGCGGTGTTCTAGGAATTGTCGAGCATCGCGCCAAACCAGGTACCAGCCTGGAGGATATGGTGTCCAGCGGCTATGTGACTCAGGAGCACGTGATCGAGCTGGCGAAAAAAGCCGGCTTTGAGTTCGAAGAGGCCAGCGAAGTCAACGCCAACCCCAAAGATACCGCCAAGCACCCCAAGGGGGTTTGGACTCTGCCGCCGGTCCTGCGCCTGGGAGATGAGGACCGCGAAAAGTACCTCGCCATCGGTGAGAGCGACCGTATGACCCTGCGTTTCCGCAAGCCCAACGCCTGATCGATTTCGATTGACTGTAATATATCGGGAGTGGCGATTGCCGCTCCCGACCTATCTGAATTTTTCGCTGTATGATTATTCCCTTCGAACAACTGGATACCGAGACCCTGCAAAACCTGCTGGAGGAATACGCCACCCGCGAGGGCACCGAGTACGGTGAGCGCGAGGTGGAGCTGGTGGACAAGGTCGCCAGCCTGCGCCGCCAGCTGCAATCCGGGCAGGTGGTGATCTGGTTTGAGCCCGATGAAGAGACCGTCAACTTGGTCCTGGCTGAGGACCTGCCGGCCGATGTCTGAATGTTTAATCGATCGCCCGGATAAACCCCGCGCGCGCTTTCTGTTTGCCCACGGCGCCGGGGCGCCGATGGACAGTGAGTTTATGCAGTTTCTGGCGCAGGGGTTGTGTGAGCGGGGCGTCGAGGTCGCGCGCTTTGAGTTCCCCTATATGGCGCAGCGGCGCACTGGTGGCAGTAAGCGCCCACCCAATACCATGCCCCAGCTGCAAGAGTCGTTCCGCGAGCAAATTGATCAGTTCGGCCCCGGGCTACCCCTGTTTATCGGTGGTAAGTCCATGGGCGGGCGAGTGGCGAGTCTATTGGCGGATGAATATTGGGGGCAGAAGGCGATTGCCGGTGCCGTATGTCTGGGGTATCCATTCCACCCCCAGGGCAAGCCGGAAAAACTGCGAACTGCACACTTGCTGGATATACGCTGCCCGACCCTGGTGATTCAGGGGGACCGGGACCCATTGGGCAACCGGGCCGAAGTGGAGGGCTACGGCCTGTCGGATAGGGTCGGAATCGAGTGGCTGGAGGACGGCGATCACGACTTCAAGCCCCGTCGCGCCAGTGGCTTTAGCCAGCTTCAGCACTGGCAAACGGCAGTGGAGTTGGCCGCCCGGTTTATGCTGCGGTCTCCAGAATAGTAATGCGCTCCTCCCGCATCATCAGCGGGTTGAGGAGCGCCATCTGTGCGCGGCGCTCCTCGCTGGTATACCAGTGTTGCCAGTGCAGCTCCGATTGCCACTTGGAGAGGGTGAAGCGCCGCAGGGGGTTGCCCTTCTCGATATAGGTCTGCCCCTCGATAAAACCCACGGTGCGGTAGGCGTGGGTGAGAATCTTGCGGGCGGCCTCTTCATAGCTGCCCTGCATCTCTGCGGCGATTTCCCGCTCAATCAGCACGTAAATCATTGCCTGCTCAAATTGCCTTAGTCTCAGAGGATTTTAGTGCGGGTGGCGGTGAATTACCGGGCAGCGCTGCTGTACCCAGTGATGACGGCAGCGGCAAAATTGCGCACAATGGCGCTTATGAAGTCAGATCACACCCTAGATGCCCGCGGCCTCTTGTGCCCGGAACCCGTCATGATGCTGCACTCAGCGGTGCGTAAAGTCGCCGAGGGTGAAGTGTTGAAAATGGTTGCCACCGACCCCTCCACTCAGCGGGATGTACCCAAGTTCTGTCAATTTCTGGGCTATGAACTGGTACAGCACGCAGAGGAAAACGATGAGTTCGTCTACTGGATTAAAAAAGCGGAATAGCGGGTCATAAACGCTCCAGCCCCCGCCGCTGGCGGGGCTGGGAGTTTTTTGCATGAAAAGCCTGGCGGGCCCTGTGGATCAGGGTGCTGTCACCAGAGCTGCGATCGCGGCCAGGGCCTCGGGGTCCTCGGATTTAATTTTGTTGGCGATATGGTGTTGGAAAAAGTAGCGGAATCCCTCGCTCTCCTGTGCGGGGTACAGGCAGTGGTCTCCCGGTAACACCGGGGTGGTTTCAACGATATCGTGGTCAATAAGCATGCCGTGAATCTCCCCGTCGGCGTGCAACCGCCAGCTGATAACCTCTATCAGCGTCAGGTTTTCACGTGGTTTGTCCATAAACACCGCGTGGGTACCGATGGTGTCGGGAATTTCCTGGAGCACTTCCTCAGCTTTATTACTCTCGTATTCAAAGTACTCGGCCGCAGTCTCCAACTCGACGATCTTGTGAATAGGGGGTTGATGGAAGATTTCCTCGATGCCGGGGTCATAGTAGCCCTCAAAGCGCCCGTCGAGAGGGTCCTTGATAGCGGGACAGGCCACTATGGTGTTGAGCCAGGGAACGAGGCCTACGACCTCGCCATTGGCTTTAAGACCCCAGCATAAAATTTTCAGGCTATACAGATCTGTGCCGCTGGAGTTGTTGGAGTAGAGCATTTCCAAGCCATCTAGCTCCGGCGAAAGGCGAATAAAGCGCCTGTCAGCAGAAGTTTCGATAGGCTCGCCGGTGAAGAGGTCAACCACATTATTGGTACTGTGGTCTGTCATGGAGCACCTCCTTGCAGGGCCGGTTGTATACCGTCTCCACTCAGATGAAGGTGCGACAGCGAATGCCCTACCTCTGAAGGAAGACTGGGGCAGGAGGGGGTTTGATTGCTTTAATTCCCTCCTCGGGGAGACGCTTGAAGGACATGCCCTCGGCGGCATCCCTGTTCCTAAAGGTATATGTTGATTTGCGGAAATACAACTAGCGCCTTTTACCCCCCTCGGCGCCTTTGCTTTGATCCGGGCGCCGGCGTTGATATAGTCCCCGCCTTTGAGGTATCCCGGAGAACGCCTTGCCTATCGCAATTGCAGAAATGGCTCCTGTTTCCACCAAACAGCCCATGGCTGATCGTATCGCCAGAGTCTTCGATCACTGTTTTTCAGACCCCAATGGGCTGAATACCCGACTTCGCGGGGGCTTTTGCGAGCCCTATTACCGACCTTGCGGAGAGGGCCAAGCCTATCACCAGGTGGAGTTTACCCTGGACTATGCCGCCAGCGCCCTGCACGAAGTGGCGCACTGGTGCGTGGCCGGAGAGGCCCGCCGGCGGTTGCCGGATTACGGCTACTGGTATGCCCCGGATGGCCGCAGCGCCGAGCAGCAGGCGGAGTTTGAGCAGGTGGAAGTTAAACCCCAGGCCCTGGAGTGGATCTTTGCCCGCGCCTGCGGTCTTAAGTTCCGGGTGAGTGCCGATAATCTGGAGAGTGGTTTGGGCCCCAGTGATTCGTTTAAACAGGCTATCTGGCAGCAGGTTCTGGACTATTGTGAAACCCGGCCCAACCCCCGGGCCTGTGCGTTCGCCGAAGCCCTAGCCCGGGAGTTCAGTGGCCCCAATCCGTTTAACCGGGACAATTTTCCCCTGGCGGATCTCTCGTGAAAAGCTACCTCATAGACGCATCGGTATATATCTTTCGATACTACTTTGCGCTGCCGCCCAACTGGCAGAGTCGCAGTGGCTATGCCACCGAGGCGGTCTACGGTTTTACCAACTTCCTGCTGGATATGTTGGCGCGGCAACCCAGTTATATTGCCTGCGCCTTCGACGAATCACTGGGTAGCTGTTTTCGCAATGAGATTTACCCGGACTATAAATGCAGCCGTGCACTGCCCGATGAGGCCCTGGCTTTTCAGCTGGCGGCGTGTCGGGAAATGGCCGAGGTGCTGGGGATTGCCAGTTTCTCCAGCGAGCGCTATGAAGCCGATGACATATTGGCCACCCTGACCCGAAAGCTGCGCCGGCAGGCTCCGGTGGTGGTGAGCCGGGACAAGGATCTGGGGCAACTGCTGGCCCGGGGCGCGGTATCCCTGTGGGACTTCGCCGGCGATCGGCACCTGGATAGCGGTGCCCTGGAGGCAAAGTTCGGGGTGCGCCCGGAGCAGATACCCGACTACCTGGCCCTGGTGGGGGACACCAGCGACGATATCCCCGGTATCCCCGGGGTTGGCCCTAAGACGGCCGAGCGTCTGCTGGAGACATTCGATTCTATAGAGACTCTACTGACACAGCTGGACACCCTGGTCACACTGCCCATTCGCGGTGCCAAGGGGCTGGTGGCGCGGATAGAGGAATATGCAGACCAACTGCGCCTCGCCAAGCGCCTGGCGAGCCTGGAGGAGCGGGTGCCCCTGGATGTGAAACTGGCGGATCTGCGCCCGCAACCGGTAGATGTCTATCTGGCCCGCGCCCTGGCTGAGGAGTTTGGCATCGGTGGCCTGAGTAAAAAGATTGAACGCACCTTCGCCGGTGCCGATGGAGAACTGACATGAGCGATAGCGCTGTACAGAGTGCGGGATTAAAAATCGTCGCCGATGAAAATATCCCCGCACTGGAGGAGTATTTCGGCGATCTGGGGACGCTGGAGCGCTACCACGGCCGCACCCTGAGCCGGGAACAATTAATCGATGCGGATATCCTGCTGGTGCGTTCGGTCACCCAGGTCGATCAAAGCCTGCTGGAGGGAACCCGGGTGCGCTTTGTGGGCAGCTGCACGATCGGGACCGATCACCTGGACACCCAGTGGTTGCAGCGCAATGAGATCTTTTGGAGCGCCGCACCGGGCTGCAATGCCAACTCCGTGGTGGAGTATGTGTTTTGCACCCTGGCGGCTCTGAATATCGACTGGCAGGGGCGCAGCTTCGGCATAGTGGGTTGCGGCAATGTCGGTGGACTGTTGCAGCAGCGCCTGCACGCCCTCGGGGTTTCCTGCGCCGTCTACGATCCCTGGCTGCCGGAAAACCCGGATGCGAGCACTCTGGAAAAGGTGCTGAGCCAGGATATCGTCTGCCTGCACGCGCCGCTGGTTAAGGGGGGTACCTATCCCAGTTTCCATATGATTGGTGCAGAGCAGCTGCAGCAGCTGCGCGACGGCAGTGTGCTGATCAGCGCCGGCCGGGGTGGGGTGGTGGACAACCGCGCCCTGTTGGCGGAAATCCAGCGCAATAAGCGTTTTACCACGGTGTTGGATGTGTGGGAAAACGAACCGGATATCGATACCGAGTTACTCGAACAGGTAGATCTGGGTACGCCGCATATCGCCGGTTACAGCCTGGATGGAAAGCTGGCCGGTACCCGTATGATCCGCGAGGCCCTGTGCCGGGAGCTGGGCATTGCCCCCCTGTCCTCGGAATATCGGCCGACTGAAACCCCGAGAGAGATCGCGGCGGATTCGGCCGAGGATTTGCTGTTGCAGATATACGATCCCCGCGCGGACGATCGCCGCCTGCGCGCGGCCGCAGCGAGCGAGGTGCCGATGAAAAAGGCCTTTGATTTGCTGCGCAAGGAATACCCCGAGCGCCTGGAGTTTAATCACTACCGCGCCGCCGCAGAGGCTCTGAGTGAGATTGAAAAACAGCATTTGGCAGTACTGGGGTTGGCGTGCAGTTAGGTAAGCAGGTAAAAAAACTCGGACTGATTATCAACCCCTGGGCCGGTATCGGTGGCCCGGCGGGGCTCAAGGGCAGCGATGGTGCCGAAACCGTGCAGCGAGCACTGGCGGCGGGCATTGAACCCCAGGCAAACCAGCGCGCGGCACTGGCCATCGAGGCGTTAAAACCCTACGCCGAGGCGCTGGAAATCCTGTGTTTTGCCGGCGATATGGGCGCCGCTATCGCGGCTAAACTCGGCTTCTCTGTGCGTGAAGTGGGCGCGGCAGAGCGCTCGCCCTCCTCGCCGGAAGACACCGAACGGGCGGCGGTCGCTATCCGCGATAGCGGCGCCGACCTGATCGTCTTTATTGGCGGTGACGGCACCGCGCGGAATATCGTCAACGCCCTGGGGGACAACTTCCCGGTGCTGGGTATTCCCGCCGGAGTGAAAATGCACTCCGCCTGCTTTGCGATTTCCCCTAAAGCCGGCGGTGAGGTGTTGCGGCGCCTGATGGCGGGGCAGCTGGTGGATCTCGCCGAGCGCGAAGTGCGGGATATTAACGAGGAGTCTTTCCGCAGCGGGCGGGTGACCACTCGCTACTACGGCGAGCTGCTGGTGCCCCAGGAGGGCCATTTCTTGCAGGCGGTAAAAAATGCCGGTCGCGAAGTGGAAGAGCTGGCGGTTGCAGATATCGCCGCTGAGATTACGGAAGAGCTGGACCCGCAGACCCTGTATATCGTCGGCCCCGGCTCTACCACCCTGGCAATTCTCAGCGAACTGGCTTGCGCGGGAACGCTGTTGGGGGTGGACCTGTTGCTGGATGGACAGTTGTTGCAGGTGGATGTCAGTGCGCCGCAAATTGAACAGGCAATAGCCGAACACTGCGGGCCGGTGAAAATTATTCTTACGGCTATCGGTGGCCAGGGGCATTTAATTGGCCGGGGCAACCAACAATTATCCGCCGGTGTGCTGCGGCAGGTCGGGCGCGATCATTTAATCGCGGTTGCGACCAAAACAAAAATTACAGAATTACAGGGGCGTCCGCTGTTGATCGACAGTGGCGATCCCGAGCTTGATAAACACTGGAGTGGTTTTATTCGAGTGGTGACCGGCTACCGCGATGCCATTCTCTATCCACTGAGTAACGGGGATATTCAATAAACGATGAGTGCAGATTGGCAGTTACTGCTGGAGCAGGTAGAAAATAAATTAGCGCAAAATACTGGTGACAGCCGCCGTTTTTTTCACGGTCGCGGTCGCAGTTATGCGGGCTTGGAACAGGTCTGTGTCGACAGTTTTTTTCCCGCTCTATTAGTCACCTTTTTTGAGGAGTACGACGGCGAAATAGAGCTGTGTGAAAAACTCTGGCAGATGGCCCAGGCTCGGGGTTATCAGGGAGTTGCGGCGCAGCGGCGCTACCTCCCCGGGGCGCCCTTACAGTGGCACTGCGGCGAGGCGGTTAGCGCCCCGGTGGCGCGGCGCGGGGATCTTCAGTTCCCTCTCACGTTCGATCGGCAGAATGTCGGCTTCTTCCTGGATATTGAGCCGGGTAGGGCCTGGCTCGAGCAGCAGGTGCGCGCCCGGGGCGATGGAACATCCGCGAAGATGCTCAATCTTTTCGCCTTTACCTGCGCCTTTTCTGCGGTGGCGCGGGCGGCGGGCGATATTGAAATTGTGAATGTGGACGTCAATCGCGGTGTGTTAAATCGCGGGCGGGAAAATCACGAGATCAATGGGTTGTCACTCAAGGGGGTTCAGTTCCTGCAATTTGATGCGCTGCGTCAATTTAAGCGCTTCGATCGCCGTGGCCCTTTCGATCTGGCCATTGTCGATCCGCCGACACGACAAAAAGGCCGCTTCGATGTCAGTCAGAACTATGAAAAACTGTTGCGGCAGCTGCCCGCCTGTCTCGCCGATGAGGCGGACCTGTTGATGGTGATCAACTCGCCCCGGCACAGCGAAGCCCACTTCCGCGATTTAATACTCGGGTCTGACAGCGGTTATGAAGTGGTCGCGCGGCTGCAACAAAATCCGGATTTTCCCGATCGGGACCCGGATGCGGCGCTGAAAATGCTGCACGTTAAATATCGCCGCCAATCCCGCTAGCGGCGCCGGCCAGAGCCGCGCATTAAAGCGCGGCAAACTCCCGCATCAGGCGCTCCATCAGTGCCTGCAACTGGCCCGATGATCCCTCGCGCACGGCGCTGTTGAGCAGCTGGGCATTGCTCTGCCCGGATTCGGCACCGGCGTTAATCATGAGCAGAAAGCCCTTGTGGGTTAGTACCGCCTCCTCCATGGCCTCCTGGCGCACCAGCTGGGAAAAGCTGATATAGCCGCTCTGTTTAAGCCAGCTCATAGAGCCCAGGCAGGCTAAATGGCGGGGGGAGTGCAGCCCGTATTCATCCGGTGAATCGGGGCCGGAAATATCCTCCACATAGACGGTTGCCGGTACCGGGAACTGGTTAAACATCGCCAGCAGTACCCTGCCGGCATCCCGGTAAAAATCGTGAATATGTAAATCGTCCAACATCAGCGGGCATATTGCTCCAAAAAGTATCCCAGGCGTTCGACTGCGTGAGATAGGTCGTCGGCGCGGGGCAGGAAGACAATGCGCAGATGGTCCGGTGCATCCCAGTGGAAGGCACTGCCCTGTACCAACAGGATTTTTTCCTGGCGCAGGAAGTCCAGCACCAGTTGCTCGTCATTTTCGACCTTATGATGATCCAGGTGCAGCTTGGGAAACAAGTAGATAGAGCCCTGGGGTTTGACGCAGCTCACACCGGGGATGTCATTGAGCATGCGGTGGGCCATATCGCGCTGCTGGCGCAGGCGCCCGCCGGGCAGGACCAGGTCGTTGATACTCTGGTAGCCGCCGAGTGCGGTTTGCACCGCGAACATGGCCGGCACATTGCCGCACAGACGCATGGAGGCGAGTATCTCCATCCCCTCGACAAAGCCTTTGGCGCGGTGTTTGGTACCGCTGATCACCATCCAGCCGGAGCGGAAGCCGGCCAGGCGATAGGATTTGGACAGACCGTTAAAGCTCAGGCAGAGCACGTCCGGGGCCAGCTTGGCCATCGGGGTAAATTCCGCATCGTCGTAGAGAATCTTGCTATAAATTTCATCGGCAAAGATAACCAGGTTGTGGCTGCGCGCCACTTCGATAATGTCCTCAAGCAGTTCCCGGGGGTAGACGGCGCCGGTGGGATTATTGGGGTTGATGACCACGATACCGCGCGTTTTGGGGGTGATTTTGGCTTTGATATCCTCGATATCCGGCAGCCAACCGGCCCCCTCATCGCAGCGGTAGAGAACCGGCTTGGCACCGGTGAGATTGGTGGCGGCCATCCACAGGGGGTAGTTGGGCATTGGCAACAGCATTTCGTCGCCATTGTTGAGAAGGGCCTGGGTGCTCATGGAAATCAGTTCGGAGACGCCATTGCCGAGGTAAATGTCGTTAATATCAACGCCCGGAATACCCAGGGTCTGACACTCTTGCATAATGGCCTTGCGCGCAGCGAATAGCCCTTTGGACTCGACGTAGCCCTGTGCCTGGGACAGGTTGTGAATGACATCCTGGATAATTTCATCGGGGGCGTTAAAGCCGAAGGGGGCGGGGTTGCCAATATTCAGCTTGAGGATGCGGTGGCCCTCCTCCTCCATACGCTGGGCTTGCTCCATCACGGGGCCGCGAATCTCGTAGCAGACGCCGTGCAGTTTTTCTGATTTATTGATGTCCTTCATGGTGACCTGACCGCTCTATTGCAGAGCAGGAGCGGCCCAGGGCCGCGAGTTCAGTGCGCGCAAACCGGGTAATGTCCACCAGTGGTAGGTACCACTCCTGCGGGAAACTGGGGGCCGATCAACAGGGGCATTGTCACTGGGCCATGCCTGACCGGAAACCCCTATCGATTACGGGAACACTAGAGTATGTCAAAACAGATGGATGAGAACTACTGGCGCAACAAGCTTACAGACAAGGAGTTTGAGGTCTGCCGTGAAGGTGGGACAGAGGCGCCGTTTAGCGGCGAATATTGGGATGTTTTTGACGATGGCGTCTACCGCTGTCGCTGCTGTGGCGAGGCGCTGTTCGACTCGGGGGCAAAATTTGAGAGCGGCTGCGGCTGGCCCAGTTTCGACGCGGAGCATAGCGACGGTGTGGTGAGGGAGCTGCCCGATAACAGCTACGGTATGCAGCGCGTGGAGATTCGCTGCAATAAGTGCGACTCCCATCTCGGCCATGTTTTTGAGGACGGCCCCACGAATACGGGGCTGCGCTACTGCGTTAACTCCCTGTCGGTGAAGTTGGAAGCGGAGGGCGAGGGCGCGGAGGGGGCTGCTGAGTGAGCGAGTCCCACGGGAGTCAGTGGCTGCTGCGGGTGCAGTGGGTCTTGTTGGCGCTGCTCGCGCTGGCCGCCGCTGCCCTGCGTTTTGGGCTGCTGCACTTTTCTGTGGTGTTTAAAGTCTTTGTGTTTGCCGGCGGCGCGGCACTGGCACTGGCGTTGCTGAGTCTGCTGGTCTTTGTCTGGGGGGCGAGCAAGCGCAAGCCGCTGGTGCGCAGCAATGCGCTGTGGGCGGCGCTGCTCGGGTTAATACCGCTGGCGATTCCCCTGGTAACTGTGGGCAAGGGCAATTTTGCGGTGCCGAAAATCCACGATATCACCACCGACACCCGCAACCCGCCCCAGTACCAGGCGGTATTGGCGCTGCGCCAGAAAGGTGACAACAGCGCCGAGTACGGCGGGGAGCGGGTGGCGCGATTGCAGCGGGAAGCGGATGTATACGCGGATATTACCCCCTTATATCTGCACCTTTCGGTGCCCCGCGCCACCGAGGCCGCAGCTGAGGTGGCCAAAGACCTGGACTGGCAGGTGGTTGCCTATAAGCCCGGGCAGGGCCACCTGGAGGCGGTGGCGAAAACACCGCTACTCGGCTTTAGTGACGATATTGTTGTGCGGGTCAGTGCGGAGCGCGGGGGCGGTTCCCGGGTCGATGTGCGCTCTAGCTCCCGTGTGGGGGTGAGTGACCTGGGCGCCAACGGCAAACGTATCCGCCGCTTCCTGGAGGCGCTGCACAGAGAGGCGCGGGGGCTGGAAGAAATTGGTACGGGGCGACACTAAAATGCTTGTCTCAAATGGCCGGGTTTTGTAAGTGCCTGACAATAAAAGAAAAAAATTCCAAAAGAGTGTTGACAGGTCCGGCCACGCTCCATAGAATGCGCCCCACTTCTGACGCAGAGCAACGTTTTAAGACACAGCGAAACGACAGAAGGTTTCTGGGTCCCCATCGTCTAGAGGCCTAGGACACCGCCCTTTCACGGCGGTAACAGGGGTTCGACTCCCCTTGGGGATGCCACGCGGGAATAGCTCAGTTGGTAGAGCGCAACCTTGCCAAGGTTGAGGTCGCCGGTTCGAACCCGGTTTCCCGCTCCAAGTTTTCCGCTTTGCGAGATGATCTCTAGTCAGCTCGGAGAGCACGCCACCGAGAAATCAGTGGCATTGCCATGGACAGCATGGTAGCACCGGACCTGTAAGGTCGAAGTGCAAGTTTCTGTCCCCATCGTCTAGAGGCCTAGGACACCGCCCTTTCACGGCGGTAACAGGGGTTCGACTCCCCTTGGGGATGCCAATACGACCCGGTAGCGATGCTACCGGGTCAATTGCGGGAATAGCTCAGTTGGTAGAGCGCAACCTTGCCAAGGTTGAGGTCGCCGGTTCGAACCCGGTTTCCCGCTCCAGTTTTGTTGTATGAGATGATCTCTAGTCAACTCGCACAACATCGCCACCGAGAAATCAGTGGCATTGCCATGGACAGCATGGCAGCACCGGACCTTTAAGGTCGAAGTGCAAGTTTCTGTCCCCATCGTCTAGAGGCCTAGGACACCGCCCTTTCACGGCGGTAACAGGGGTTCGACTCCCCTTGGGGATGCCAATACGACCCGGTAGCGATGCTGCCGGGTCAATTGCGGGAATAGCTCAGTTGGTAGAGCGCAACCTTGCCAAGGTTGAGGTCGCCGGTTCGAACCCGGTTTCCCGCTCCAGTTTTGTTGTATGAGATGATCTCTAGTCAACTCGCACAACATCGCCACCGAGAAATCAGTGGCATTGCCATGGACAGCATGGCAGCACCGGACCTGTAAGGTCGAAGTGCAAGTTTCTGTCCCCATCGTCTAGAGGCCTAGGACACCGCCCTTTCACGGCGGTAACAGGGGTTCGACTCCCCTTGGGGATGCCAATACGGCCCGCTAGCAGTGCTAGCGGGCCAATCAAAAAAAGCGGGAATAGCTCAGTTGGTAGAGCGCAACCTTGCCAAGGTTGAGGTCGCCGGTTCGAACCCGGTTTCCCGCTCCAAAATAAAAAGCCGCTCAATCGAGCGGCTTTTTGTTTTTCCGGTATAGTCATTGTTACTGTCTACACTGTGACTCCCACTCGGGAGCTTCTCAAGTGGCGCTGTGCCCCGCCGAGTGGCGTGTGTGCGAAACTCCCAGTTCCCCCTCGGCTTGAAATTACCCGGGCAAGCGCGTTGAATAACGCTCCCCAAAATAGGAGTGCGATATGAGCGCTGCGCTATCGATCCACAACTTACAAAAAACCTATGACAATAGTTTTCAGGCCCTGAAGGGCATCAGCTTTGATGTTCAGCCGGGCGACTTCTTTGCGCTGCTGGGGCCCAATGGCGCGGGGAAATCTACCACCATCGGTATTATCTGCTCCCTGGTGCGCAAAAGCGGCGGCTCAGTATCGATTTTTGGTGAGGATGTCGATGCGGATTTTGCTGCGGCCAAGCGCCTGCTAGGGGTCGTGCCGCAAGAGTTTAACTTTAGCCAGTTTGAAAAAGTGTTCGACATTGTCGTTACCCAGGGTGGGTTTTATGGCTTACCGCGCAAACTGGCGGAAGAGCGTACAGAAAAGTATTTAAAGCAGCTGGGCTTGTGGGACAAGCGCGCCACTCAAGCGCGAATGCTTTCCGGCGGTATGAAGCGCAGGCTGATGATTGCCCGCGCGCTGATTCACGAGCCGAAATTGCTGATTCTGGATGAGCCCACAGCCGGGGTGGACATTGAGTTGCGCCGCTCAATGTGGAGCTTTCTGGAAAAAATTAATCAGCAGGGCACCACGATTATTCTCACCACCCACTACCTGGAGGAGGCGGAGAGTCTCTGTCGCAATATTGCCATTATCGACAAGGGCACGATTGTCGAGAACACTTCGATAAAATCTCTGCTGAAAACCCTCAACCGGGAAACCTTTATCCTGGACTGTGCAGAATATCTCACCGAGTGCCCGG
The DNA here is from genome assembly GCF_052467605.1 of Microbulbifer regidiadema (SeqCode). Classification (NCBI taxonomy): domain Bacteria; kingdom Pseudomonadati; phylum Pseudomonadota; class Gammaproteobacteria; order Cellvibrionales; family Microbulbiferaceae; genus Microbulbifer; species Microbulbifer regidiadema (SeqCode). The sequence goes on from NZ_CP174316.1 coordinate 112,801, forward strand.
ACCTGTCCGCTTGGGAGGGGACCCTGCGGGACAGCCACTCTCTGGAAGTGACGATCGAAAAGGGGCAGTCCCTCACCGAGCTGTTTGCTGCACTACAGCGCCAGGGTGTTACAGTGACCAGCATGCGCAACCGCGCCAACCGCCTGGAAGAGCTGTTCCTATCCATGTTGTCGGAAGAAAAAATGTCGGGGCTTGAAGAGTGAAGGGCAGATTAATCTGGATATCGTTTAGCACCATCTACCGGCGGGAAATCCGCCGCTTTATGCGTATCTGGCCCCAGACCCTGGTGCCGCCGGTCATCACTATGTCGCTGTACTTTGTAATTTTTGGCTCGCTGATCGGCCGGCGCATCGGGGAGATGGGCGGCTACCCCTATATCGAGTTCGTGGTGCCGGGCTTGATTATGATGTCGGTGATTACCAACTCCTATGCCAATGTGGTCTCCTCTTTTTACAGTGCGAAATTCCAGCGCAGCGTTGAGGAGCTGCTGGTTTCACCGACACCCAACTGGGTGATTATGGCGGGCTACGTTCTCGGGGGCGTATCGCGGGGATTGATGGTGGGGTTGATTGTCACTCTGGTGGCGATGTTTTTTACCTCGCTTACGGTTGAGCATATTTTTGTGACCGTAGCGATCGTATTCCTGACCGCGACACTATTTTCCCTGGCGGGTTTTATCAATGCGATCTTTGCCAATAGTTTTGATGCGATCTCCATTATTCCGACGTTTGTATTAACACCCCTCACTTATCTGGGCGGAGTGTTTTACTCTATCGAGCTGCTGTCGCCATTTTGGCAGGGACTATCGAAACTCAACCCAATACTTTATATGGTGAACTCCTTTCGCTACGGCATTTTAGGTGTTTCCGATATTGATGTTACCGGGGCATTTTTCGGCGTCCTGGTATTTATTGCGCTTCTGGCATCTTGGGGGCTATACCTGATGAGCCACGGCAAGCGCCTCAGACACTGAGAAATTTATGACTAGAGAAGACTGGCAAAACCTGCCCCTGGGGCAGGAAACCACCTATGAATCCACTTACAACCCCGAGTTACTCCACCCGATCCAGCGCTCGGTATCCCGCGCGCAACTGGGGCTCTCCGCCGGCGCACTGCCTTTTTTTGGCGAGGACGAATGGTGGGGTTTTGAACTCTCCTGGCTCAATCCCAAGGGCAAGCCACAGGTCGCGGTCGTGCGCTTTAGCTTTCCTGCGGAGAGCCCCTGTATGGTGGAGTCCAAGTCTTTCAAGTTGTATTTAAACTCTTTTAATCAGAGCAAGTTTGAGTCCTGGCGCCTTGTGCAGGATACCCTGGCCCGCGACCTGGGTGCGGCGGTGGGCGCGAGTGTTGGCGTCACCTTGATGAATGTGGAAGATGGAGCCCTGGCAATTGGAAAGCCGGAGGGGCATTGTCTCGACCATCTCGATATCGAGGTGAGTGAGTACCAGCCGGCCCCGGCACTGCTAGCGCTCGAAAAGGCAGAGGAGGATGTCAGCGAAACACTTTACAGCCACTTGCTGCGCAGCAATTGTCCGGTAACTGGCCAGCCGGACTGGGCTACCGTTGTCATAGCGTACAAGGGCCCGGCACTAAAGCGCGAGGCGCTGCTGGCTTATATCGTTTCTTTCCGCGAGCATCAGGACTTTCACGAACACTGTGTGGAGCGAATTTTTTGTGACCTGCAAAAGCTCGCGGAGTTTACCGAATTGACAGTGTGTGCCCGCTATACACGGCGCGGTGGCCTGGATATTAACCCGCTGCGATCGACCCTTATCGAACAGCCCCTACCGCCCCGCTTCGCGCGCCAGTAAAACTCTCTCAATAGAACGCCACTGGAGGTCTGCTAGTGGCGTTTCCCTTTATTCCCGAGCTGGTATCCCCCTCTCTTAAGCTACGCTTTCTAGGGAGTCTCTGCACAAGTCCGCCCTGCGGGGCTGGCAGGGACCGCCTAGGGCCTCAACACGGTTTGGTTGGCTGACCCTACAGGATGTAGCGTTAAGGATGTTAGATGGATACTAATGCGCAATCACCAGTGATCCCTGCTGTGGTGATCGGTTTAACTCAGCTCTTTTTCTCCCAGCTCTCTAGTGCCGAAGTCTATGTGGAATCTGACAAGCTGATGCCGGTGATAGAGGCCCAACAGAAGCAGCTCAAGGAACAGGAAGCCCAGATCCGACGCCAGCAGCAAGACCTCGATGTTTTGCGCCGGCAAATTGAACAGTTGCAGCGGGCGCTGCCAGCCTCTTCCGGAAGAATCTCTGAGCAACCGGTTGATGCGCCTGTCCCCGCACAGGATCTCGACAATTTACAGCAGCAGATCGACGAAATTCGCAAGGGGGTCCCCCCCCATTCCCTACCGCCCCCCAGAGCTGTCGCCGATCCGGCAGTCAGTGAGCTAAGCGATATTGAAGATGTGATCTCCAATGCGGCAACGGAGTGGCCCGGTTCTATTCCTTTGCTGGGGACGACGATAAAGGCGAAGATCAGCGGCTATGCCAATCTGGATATTAATTACGATACCGATGCCATTATCAGCCCCGCTCAGTTTATCCCCGCAGATATTGTGGCCTTCGACAAAACCGCTGCCGAGGGGGATGAGGGGCAGACTGAATTTACCGTGCAGACATCGCGCTTGATATTTGAGACCAGGCAGCCCTGGGAGGGGCGTGAATTTACCACCCTGATCTCGATGGATTTTGTACAGGATGCCAGTGTCACTACCCCCAATCCGCGTATGCGCAAGGCCTACGGCCAGGTCAGTAATTTCCTGTGGGGGGGCAGTGTGCTGGCAGGGCAGGACTGGTCCACCTTTGCGGACGTGGTGGCAATCCCCAACACCCTGGATTTCCAGGGGCCCAATTCCGTTATCGGGTTGCGTCACCCGATGGTGCGTTGGCACAAAAAATACGGGCCTCAATATCAGTTCAAGGTAGCCCTGGAGGCACCGGACTCGCAGATTTTTGAAGATGAGATAGTGGACGGGGAGACGATAGATGTTGTCGAGGTGGGCAAGTGGCCTGATGCGGTTTTTGTCCTGGTGTCCGAAACGGAAAAATACCACTTCCAGACCGGCCTGTTACTGCGAGATTTGCGCGCGAGTGGTGATCCGGACTCAGCGGTATCCACCACCGGCTGGGGGCTCAACCTGAGCGGCACATTTGATATGCCGGGGGCGCTGTCCAAGGACCTGCTCACCTATTCTTTCTCCTTTGGCGAGGGCTACAGCGGCCTGTTAAACGATGCACCGCCCGATGCTGCCTACAATGTTGCGGACAACTCATTGGAGGCCCTCAAGACCTCGGCTTGGTATGTCGGCTACCAGCATTGGTGGACCCCCTGTTTATACAGCGTGGCCACTTACGGCAGGGTGCGACAGGACAATTTGGATTTCCAGCCCGGTATTGCTTACAAAGAAACCCAATATCGGAGTATTAATTTGGTTTGGGCACCATTTCCGCGCTGGTTGACGGGTATTGAAGTTTTATACGGCTCCAGAGAGGACAAAAATGGCGATCGAGGATCGCTGATACGCACTCAGTGGACGACACGAATGACCTTTTAATCTCTCCTGATTAAAGTTTGGTTTTATTAGAGGAGCAGGAATTGATGCAAGGCCTCCCAGCGAAAACTTCGCTTTCTCGACTGACCCGTTTGTTTTTCTGTCTTTCAGTTATCTCTTTTTTGTGGGGCTGGACTGCCGCCAGCACGGTTGTCAATCGAGTTTGGCAATCGCCGTATATCAGTGGGCAGCATTTAGGCAAAACCCTGGTGCTCGCCTACACCCTGGTGCCCAGACCACTGCTGGGTGGGCGGGTTGAAAACGAATGGGTCGCGCAATTGCAGGCGTCCGGTATCGACGCCCACTCCTGGGGCGGCCTGGGCTCTATCGACGGCATTCCTTCGATGAGTGACATTATGCCGTTACTCAGAGAGAGGGGATTTAATACTTTACTGGTTACCCAGCTGTTGGCGTTGAAGCACATCCACCCCAATAATCGCAATACCCCCGTGGCAGTAGTGGAAACACGCTTGTACTCAGTGCCCAGTGATGAAGTGTACTGGTCTGCCCAGTCGGACACTTTCTTATATAAATATTCCGGAAACGAGCTGCGCCATCCCAGCGCAAAAGACTTGCACGAATTTGTAGAGGTTATGATTAACACCATGTCCGGCAGTGATGTTTTATAATTGAGTGCCGTTTTTACTGCTATTAAAACAATAGAAACTTGATATTTCACGGCCCTGCTGAGACAAGTTATTGACGGGGTATTCGTGCGCGCCAGTGCTTCGCAATGGAATTTGCAGCTTTAGTTGGAATAGGGGCCGGCTCATGACTTTTGTCGGTAGGCTTTACCATGGATTGTACTGTAAAAGGCCTGTGGTTTTTTGGCGAGTGTCTCTGCGCAGGCTGTTGCCCCTGCCCATTTTTCTCTCAATACTATTTATCCCCCCTTCGGCCCTTGCCACTGAAACCTTTTTGATGCCACTGGGTCCGGTGGCAGAAGAGCAAAAGGTGCATTTTTTTTGGGCTATGGCGCTCACCATGGTCGCGGTGCTGCCCGTTTTTATTTTGGTGCCGGTGATTCTAATCAAGTACCGCAGAAAGAAAAGCCGTGGATTTTACGCGCCAAAGTGGGAGACCTATGGCCCATTGGAAGTGATTATGTGGGGCATCCCCTTTCTTATCATTACGGTGCTGTCAATTATGCTCTGGCGCGCGACAGCGCGTCTCGACCCCTACGAGGAAATTCAGGGGGTTGTCCCCCCGCTCAAAATACAAGTGGTCGGTCTGGACTGGAAATGGTTATTTATTTACCCGGAACTGGATATTGCGACGGTGGGCGAATTAGTGGTGCCGGTACACACACCGATATCGATGACTCTGACCAGTGATACGGTAATGCAGTCATTTCTTATTTCTGCGCTGGTTGGGCAAATTTATGTGATGCCGGGTATGACCACAAAACTCAATTTTATCGGCACGCAAACTGGCGCTACCCGAGGGGAAAATACTCAATATAGCGGCGAGGGATTTGTAGAACAGAATTTTGCTGTCGAGGTTGTGACCGAGGATCGCTTTGACACCTGGGTGCAGACAGTGCGATTGGCGGGGATTGAGCTCAACAGTGACAATTATAACCGCCTGGCGCAGCGGGGCACGAAAAAGCAGGCCTACAAGGCCCTTGGCAATCGCCAGATGCCGGCGAATACACTGTACTTTAACTTGCCGGATAGCGGGATTTTTCAGCAAATAGTGATGCGCTATCACTCTGGTCAACCGCTGAGTACCGAAGAACAGCCCGGCACCAGGGCGTTTGGACGCGATGACAGTGATGCTGAGGGTGCGCGCCCATGAACAATCTGGATTACGGCTGGTTGGGCAAGCTCAGTGGAGATTCGCTGGTATTTAGTAAATTTCTGGAGCAGCCCTCGATCAGTGAAGCCGTCGCCAGTGCGGCGGGTTCAATTGTGATTTTGGCTATGGTGGTAATCCCGCTGTTAATAACCCGCTACCAGTTCTGGGGAACCCTCTGGCGGGATTGGTTGAGCAGTACCGACCATAAGAAAATCGGCATTATGTACATTGTTTTTGCCGTGGTGATGCTGCTGCGGGGGCTACTGGAAGGCATGGTTATGCGGGCCCAGCAGGCGGCCGCCCCGGAGGGGTTTCTGCATGCGGACCACTTTGCCCAGCTTTTCAGTACCCACGGCACGATTATGGTGTTTTTCGTCGCAGTTCCCTTTTTGGTGGGCCTGATTAATTTTGCCATGCCACTGCAAATTGGCGCCCGCGATGTGGCCTTTCCGCTCCTCAACCAGATCAGCCTGGCGGTAACTGTTTCCTCGGGAATGCTTATGATGGTCTCGCTGGTGGTGGGGGAGTTTTCTACTGGCGGCTGGTCGGCTTACCCACCCTATACGGGGGCGGATTTCAGCCCTGGGGTCGGGCCGGATTACTGGATATGGGCCATTGTATTTTCCGGGGCGGGGACGACGTTAACGGGGATTAATTTTACCGTCACCCTGTATAAATGCCGCGCCCCGGGTATGCACTTGTTCCGCATGCCGCTGTTTTGCTGGACAGTACTCTGTGCGTCGACCCTAATGATTTTTGCAATGCCGCCTCTCAGCGTGGCTGCCCTTATGCTGGCCCTGGACCGCTATCTGGATTTCCATCTGTTCACCAATGATCTCGGCGGTAATATGATGAACTATGCCAATTTATTTTGGCTTTTTGGCCACCCCGAGGTCTATCTGCTGGTGCTGCCGGCCTATGGTATTTTTTCCGAGGTTTTTTCCACTTACTCGGCAAAAACCCTATACGGCTATAAATCCCTGGTGGTGGCCACTATGTGTATCGCCATTCTGTCTTTTACCGTGTGGCTGCACCACTTTTTTACCATGGGGCAGAGCCCGACAATCAATATCGCCTTTGGGATCGCGACAATGCTGATTGCGGTGCCGACCGGGGTCAAGGTGTACGACTGGATGGCGACCCTGTATCGCGGTCGAATACGCTTTACCACCCCGATGGTCTACGCTATCGGCTTTTTGATTTTATTTGTTATCGGTGGTCTTTCCGGGGTTATCCTCGCCAACCCCACCGTGGATTTCCAGGTACACAACACCCTGTTTCTGGTGGCTCACTTCCACAATGTCCTGATTCCCGGCGTGCTGTTTGGCATTTTGGCCGGGTATAACTATTGGTTCCCCAAGGCATTTGGCTTTCGCCTCAACGATAAGTGGGGTAAGCGTTCGGCCTACCTCTGGTTTGCCGGGTTTATGCTGACATTTTTCCCGCTTTATGGCGCCGGCTTACTGGGTATGCCACGGCGCTCTTTCAGCTACGCCGACCTCACCTTTAAGCCCTATATGGTTATCGCCTTTATCGGTGCAATGATCGTGCTGGCCGCGCTGATTGCATTGATCGTGCAGTGCTGGGTGAGTATTCGGGATAGGGATAAGAGCAGGGTCCCCATTGGCGATCCCTGGGATGGCCGCTCGCTGGAGTGGGCTACACCGGCTCCGGTGCCGGCTTACAACTTTGTTGAGATACCCAGGGTGACCGACCGGGATGCTTTTACTGAGGCCAAAGAGCACGGCGAGGCCTACAAGCGACCTAAATTTTACCGGGATATCGAGCTGCCTAAAAATAATCCCCTCGGATTTATTGTGTGTGTTGCCAGTGGCATTTTGATGTTTGCCCTGGTCTGGTATATCTGGTGGCTCGCCCTGATCTCGGCGCTGACCCTATTGATTGCGGTGATCGCGTCCACTTTCCGCAAAGAAACGGAGTATCGGATTCCCGCCGGCCAATTGGAGCAGGAGATGGAAGCCTGGCTGGCCCTGATTGATAAGACTGAACCCGTGGCCCGGGACCTGGAGGACTCCCCGCGCAACCTGGGCTATGCGAGGTTGGACCTTTAAATGCCCCCGCCCCCCTCAGCGAAAAGTGTGGGCGCGAGCCCCCCGCAAGAAGCCAGTGACAAAACCCCGGACAGGGTGCTCTTTGGTTTCTGGGTATTTCTGATGAGTGACCTGATTTTCTTTGGGGTGGTATTCGCGATTTATATCACCATGGTGGGCGCCACTGCGGGCGGGCCGGGCCCGAGGGCGCTGTTTGATTTTGCCAGCCTGCTCGCCCAGACCCTGCTGCTTCTCACCAGCAGTCTGACCGTTGGTATCGCGACAGTTGCCCTAAAGTATGAACGCAGTCGCGCCAGCTTTCTCTTCTGGGTGCTGATAACCCTGCTGCTGGGGATGGGCTTTCTGGCGCTGGAACTCCATGACTTTGCCAGTATGGCTGCGAAGGGTGGCGTGCCGCAGCGCAGCGGCTACCTGTCGGCCTTTTTTTCTTTAGTGCCCCTACACGGGCTCCATGTTGCGTTCGGCTGCCTGTGGATGGTCGTCTTGATCGTCCAGGTATTTACGATGGGGTTGGGCCATATTGTAAAGCTGCGTTTCCTGCGCCTGGCGCTGTTTTGGCACTTCCTCGATGTGATCTGGATCGGAATCTTCTCTGTGGTGTATTTCGGCGGGTGGGTTTATGGCTAAAGAACTGACTTTTGCGCAGCAGCTGCGCCTGTATCTCACCGGTTATATTCTTTCGATTGTGCTCACCTTGGCCGCGTTCGCCGCCGTGCTGACGATTGGGCGGGAGCAGAAAGGTGTTTTGATTCTCGTTGCCCTACTGGGGATTGCGCAGCTGTTGGTGCAGTTGAAATATTTCTTGCATGTCACCACCCAGCGGGAACAGTGGGATAACCTGGCGTTAATCCTTTTCTCCAGCTTAATTCTGGCGATTATTGTTTTGGGGACGGTGTGGATTATGGGGAATCTGGCGGTGCGTATGCATACGACAATGTAGCCCGTTGCGCCTACGCACCTTGATCGGATCAGATAATCACTTTGCTCTTTAGGTTGGATGCCGCTTTTTGCAGGGACTGTAAGACTTTTTCCTTGTCGTAGTTGCGGATCTTATCCAGGTCTAAATGCATAGAGAAGCCGGGTGCGTGCTCCTCCAGGTAGCTCTGCTGACCACCGAGGTTCTTGCGTAGATCAGATACCTGGTAGACCTTCACCGGGGTGCTGATACCTTTCACGGTAATATGCCCCTTGTCCCGGCACATCACCGTGTGCTTGATCATCGCCCAGGTCTCGTGGCTGATCAGGATCTCTCCCGGCTGGGCTGCGCCCTCCAAGCGGGCGGCAAGATTAACGTGGGTGCCCATCACCGTATAGGACTGGTAGTTGGCGGTGCCAAAAATGCCCACGGTGCAGTAGCCGGTATTGATACCCATCCGCACTTGTAGCGGCCGGGAGATTCCCTTGTTGTACCACTCCTGCTTCATTTCGCGTACGCGCTTGCGCATAGCTAGCGCCATCGCCACACAACGCAGGGCATCGGATTTTGGCCCCTTGCTCTCATCATCCCCAAATACAACCATTACCGCATCGCCGATAAACTTATCGATGGTGCCGCCGTACTGCCCGGCTATGCGCGCCATTTCGGACAGGTAGTTGTTGAGCAGGTGGGTAAAAGTCTCCGCCTCCAACTCCTCGGTGAGCTGGCTGAAATCTTTGATATCTGAAAAGAACACGGTCAGGAGCTTGCGCTGGGTCACCAGGGCCTCTTCGTCCCCGGTGGTCACAGAGCGCCACAGCTTTTGTGGCAGGTACTTGGACAGCTTGTAGGAGCGGACCTTGCTGACGCGCTGCTCCATCATCAGGGCGTGGTTCTCTTCTTTCAGCTGGCCAATCTGGCGGTGCGTAAAGAAGGCGTAAGCGCAGAGGTAGGCGAGGATACAGATCAGACTCACGGTACTGATGGTGAGGTCAGCGCTGACTAGCAGGGAGGGCTCGTACATCAGGTAACCGATAACGACCCCTACCAACAGCCCGGTATTGTGCTCAAACCAACTGCGACCGCCGCCCCCGGTGAGGGCGTTCAATTGCACCATGGTCACCAAGAGCAGTGAGGGCAGCATGGTGAAGTTGGTTAGGGAGATGGTGATGCCGATCAGCACGGTATCGAGGAAAGACAGGCAGCGGCGGGTATTTGACGCCTTCTTGTTGCGGGTCTTATACAGAATAAACTGGGCGAGGGCGCTGTAAGCTACGATAAAGGCCGCAGATCCGAGGATAATCAGCTTGTCCAATTGCCAGGGCGCCGACCAATTCACCGAATATGCCAGGGTGCCGGCGGCGGCAAATAAAATCAGGGTGCGGAAATAAGTGGAGTAGCGGGGATTGATATTTCGCCCCGGGCACTCCTCAAGCTGATCCTGCATTTGTATTGTTCTTTATCCATTTGAGCAGAAAGTGAACACCTTGCGTGTTGGCGACAGGTTGGCTCCGATTTCCCCGTCCGCCGTATAGCCACGCTGTGACCTCAACAGCGCAGTTTACTCCTCCGAGGAACAGAATGCGAAAAAACTGTATGCGCAAGTGATTTTTTTATTGTGACTGCGGGTATCTTCAGCAGACTCTGGGCCGGGGGTGCAAATGCCCGAGCCAGAATGCTCGCCGCTTCCCGAGATGGCTGAGTGACTGGCTATTCCCACAGGGTGAAGGCGCGGCGAGGGCGACTCTCTATTCCCTCCAAAAAGAGCAGGGAGCGTCCAGGGCGCCTTACCGTGAAAGCTCAGCAGATAACATTGTGCTGTTCCTGTTGCCGCCATATACCTGTAGGAGAATTTGGATGTCTTATTTACAGCGATAGGCGCCTGTGGCAGAAATTGATAGCTAGTGGTTATATAGTGACGGTCTGGATCTATTATTGCCGCGCGGGGTGGCTTGGTCGCGATACCAGGCCGCGCTGAGCACGGGGTTCGTCGGTAAAGGCCACTGCGCCGCTCCGACCATTGTGGTTCCCCCGAAGAGGGGCGCAGGGAAGCCCGCTATTGGCGGCCTGAGAATTTTTTTTACATTAGTGCTTGCACAACCCCAAGCATTTGGGTAAAGTGCGCGCTCTCTCGAAGACACAGCAGCTATCTTCCTGATTTACTTGAAGATTTCGCTGAAGAGAGAGGCCCGCCGAAAGGCGGATTGCCCTCGTAGAGGGTGACAATTTGGTGAGGTGTCCGAGTGGCCGAAGGAGCACGCCTGGAAAGTGTGTATGTCGAAAGGCATCGAGGGTTCGAATCCCTCCCTCACCGCCATCTTCTAAAAGCCCGGCTTATGCCGGGCTTTTTTGTTTGTGCTTTTCTCTTCTTGGTTTTCTCGTTACCTTTTCTGGGTATCTGTCCTGGTGTTTCCTTAAGCTTCTAGCGGCGAATGTATTTTGCTGCTACTGGTTTTGACTCGAAGGTACGCCCTTTATCTACTTGCTATTTCAGCTTCTCATGGTTGCGCTATATATTTTACTGAAGAGAGGGGGAGCCAATTGGGCTGTAGATTTAAAGCGATAATTTACATATATCCTGAGGGGTCTTTGTTGCCGGGACGGGCATTGTCTGTGTATTAAAAACAGCAGTTGGGCTCAAGCCATTTGCATGCGTCAGATCGAGGCTGTTTTGGCGACTGAATAGGACACTATCTGCCGCTAGAGCTGGCTGTGAACTGGTTGTTAAGTAGGTCGGCTCTCGATGTAATCACTGATTACTGGATGCTTTGAGATTTTTTACCCCCTTTCTTTAGTTTGCCCCCTTCATCTTATTCACTTTGCTTTAATAGACAATAGCGAGACGTAGCAGTCTTCTTTTAGGTTTGAGGGAATGCTAGTCAGAAATGGCATTAATGCTCGATTTTGTTTAAATCTTGTGATTTTCTTCTGTTCCTGAGATCTCATTTTTGCGATTACCTGCCGTTTAGATAGGTTGGGGTGTTAAGAGTTTGGCTTATTTGGGTTGCATAATTGAAGAGATGTTTATGGGCCTTGAATTGAGTTCGAAAATGATAGGTGGAGAGCTATGGATAGAATTGCTGGTGTTTCGGCGTTTGGCATGGGGCTAATTTATATTAGCGCTTTTGTATTCTTTGGCGCTTTTTGGTCATTCCCATCGGATGGGAGCCCTACAGAAAAAATGACGTTCCTGGTGGAAAACCAGCTGATTTTTAACATTGCCTATACCCTTATGTACTTGGTCTTTGCGATCTTGTTGGGCTGTGTGGTAGTTAGTTTATATGAAAAACTAAAAAATAATAGGCGGGAGATTGCTGCATTGGCATCCTTGTTTGGAGCAGTTTGGGTGGGTCTTGTCATGGCGAGTGGTATGATTGCAAATATAGGGCTTGCTTACGCTTTGGGGATAATGGAAGTCAGTATTCAGAAGGCTTTCGATACCTGGGGAATAATATACTTGATGGTTGAAGGTCTCGGTGGTGGCATTGAGTTAGTGGGTGGACTTTGGGTTCTGTTAATTAGCATTGCTGCATTGCAAACTGGGCTTTTTTCTCGGCCATTAAACTTTATCGGTGTGCTAGTGGGGGTGGCGGGAATTGCGACTATCTATCCAGATGATATCTTCACAGAAATATTCGGTATTTCCCAAATTGTCTGGTTTATTTGGGTGGGTATCTCTCTGTTAAAGCAGGGTGGGTCAAGTGAAAAATGGGAGGCAGCAAACTCTATTTCGAGCGCTAATGGCTAAAGGTGTCTATTGGTAAAGACTCCTTTTTTACGTGGAATGTGTCTGAACAGTAAAGTTTCCCGTATTCAAGTTTGAAGCACATCAGTTAATTACCTGGAAAAGAACGGTCGGCTGAAGGTAACATCTGCCGCTTTTTCTCCGTGTGAGAAGATTGGTGAGACTCTGGATGCGAAGGCCTACTTTGCACATCCCTATTCATCTTGGGAGATGAGCCTAAATGAGAATACTAATGGTCTGCTGTGTCAATACTTTCCGCAATAAACTGATTTTAGGTTTGTAGGCCGGGCCGATGTCGAAGTAGCTATTGAGCGTTTAAATAATCGTTCAAGAAAGATGTTGGGCTATAAACCTAGAAGCAAGTAATGGGAGAATATACGGCTGCCGCAGCAGCCTAAAGAGTGATGCGCTTCAGAGTTGAATGCGGGATAGGATAAGGCTGGGTGTCAGGTATCAAATTCCGATTCGCTCAATATGTCAGAGATCATGTGAACCACCATTTCAGCATCAGCATTAATATCTTCATCTTTCCCGGTTATGTCTGGATAGTCCTTGAACACTAAGGCGCATATCTTGGAGGAAAAAAAAGCAAGGCTCTCAGCTTCACCTTTTGATGTAATCTCTATGCAGCAAGAGTCTCCCTGAGATGCTATATCGTAAATCTTCTTGTCGTATGCTTCTGCTAGGGCTAAGAATGTTAGCTTTTGTTCTTTAGTAAAATTACTCATGGCGCACAAACCTTCTTGTTGCTTTCTGTAGTGTCCGGAAGTATTAGACCACTACAGACCACTATAAAAAACATTCTTCAAAACAGGTAACGCCAGCTTTTTTCTTCCTAGAATTGCCCATGCGCTGGGATAGAAATACAGTAATGGGCCGCAGGAATGTTGACTACTGGACATGCAGCCCATTCGACCTGAACAATCAATTCATGATTGGTTGGGTTAGTAAAGGGCCCCATATAGACACCGTTTGTGATCGAGCCGCCGACACCGATCGCTTGGCGGAAAAAACGAATAAGCAGTGCTTCGACGTTAACGTCTATTCCATCTATCGTTGTAGTTACCTGTGCCGCACCATAATCGATGGGGCCGCCGGGTGTACCGATTACGGCGTTTGGCATTGGTGGAGCTGCGCCGTTACCATTCCTGATAACTTGGAAACCTAAGGCAGCCGGAGCGACAGGTGGAATCAAGGTATTCACGAGTGGCGCTGCCACACCCATAACCGGGGCGGGTGTATTCCAGGAATCTACCTCACCCCAAAATACGCCGAGATTCGCAAGATTTGCTTGACTTAGCCCAAACTCATTCACTGTGAGCATCCTACCTTCGAACCTTTGGCGAAGATTGCCGGACTTACCTATATATCTATTGTCATTAGTCGAGTGGTGAATCAGATATAAACCGCCCGCAGCAGGTATGCCTGCTGGGAGTGTGCCGGCAATATTTGGTCCTGGCGAGGCCAAAGTATGCAGGCTCCCTGCATTGGACAAATCAAAATTAATATATCCCATTTAAAACTCCTTTATCAGGCTGATCAAGATCCTGGCCCTACAGCTAAGGCCAATTTCGACTCCGGAAGTAAGCGATTTTGTTTGGTAGTAGGTGTGTAGTGGCATAGTGAATTTGGTCACCTGAGTTTGAGTGATATTGTCACTTTCAAAGAAGGCCAGGTGGATAGGTGGCTAGCTCAAAAAGAAAATTCAACCCAGAGTCCAAGCAGGAAGCGGCGCAACTTGTTATTGGTCACACACTGAAGGCTGCATATGAGGCTATGGGGGGGTAAGTCGACAATGAAACCTTGGGTGCGGAAGCTTCGTGCGGAGAGGGCAGGTAAGACGCTAACTGGCGGCGCCTTAACACCGGAGCTACCACATGCAGTAGAGCCTGGGTTGTCGTGGCAACTGCTGGGGTAGTGCGCCAACTGAACGCTTTTTCAGCAGCTTAAGGGCGGAGTGGGTGCTGGAAGTAGGCTATTCCAGTTTGCCTGCAGCAAAACAGACGATCAACGATTACATTATTGGCTACTATCGCCAAATGGGGCCACATCAGCACACCGACGGCTTACCGCCAAACTGTGGCAGAAGAAAAACTTCGAGATGCTCAAAAGAAGGTGGTCAAAAATATTTGACCACTAGATAGCGCTTTAGTTTTTCCATATCACACTGATATAAAGTACATATAGAATAGCCGCTACGATAGGCATAAGGTACCACCAGTAAGAGGAGGCTGTTCCGTTGTGGGTGTATTGATATATAACAATACCGGTGGAAAGTAACCCAAGAAAAGGTAAAAAATATAGAGAAATCGCGAGTATCGCGGATGAAAAGGTTGATAAATCTTTTCCGTTGGCAATGCCGCCCCAGGCAAAGACGGCCATCATAAAGAGAAAGCCGGAAAAAGCTAGCTGAAAGAATGATCCTATAATCACCCAAGTTAAAGACATGTTACTTCCTTGATTTTTGATCCTTGAATCCTGTATTCATCCCTGACGTATAGTAGCCTAATACTCCCAAGTACTTGGCTAAGGTGCTAAAACTACTAAGCGTGATGAGATATAACAATAAAGTGTATAGATCGGCATTTCAAATAGGAACTCGGGGAAGGCGTTATCGCCTTGGCTTCTGAGATGGGGTCGATTCCTAAGACTGTAGGAGGTACTAGATAACGATGCCAACCCCTGCGGAAGTGGAAGGAAAAGTTTGTAAGCTAAGCTTGCCCCGGCAGAGTGCTTTCTGAAAAACCGGCAACTGCCAAATTTAGTCTGAACTAGTACACTTTACCCGCCTATCTTTATCTCTACCTACTTACGGCCATGCTCTGCGGTGGTTGCGGTATTTTCAAGTTAGTTGTCGCTCCTGGGTCGGCCTGGAATGTTTAAATTTTGAGCTTATATTGCATGTGAGTTGTATAAAATTTAACCTTTTTCATCAATATGAGCCTCTAAGAGTGGGCGCGGGCATAAACATTTGAGATTCAGCTGGAACTTTCCCCGGTATTTGGGTAAAGTGCGCACTCTCTCGACGATATAGTAGCTATCTTCTTGATTTTCCTGAAGATTTCTCTGAGGCGAGACCGCTGAAAGGCGGGTGACCCCGACAAAGGGTGACAATCTGGTGAGGTGTCCGAGTGGTCGAAGGAGCACGCCTGGAAAGTGTGTATGTCGAAAGGCATCGAGGGTTCGAATCCCTCCCTCACCGCCATTAATTTCCTTTAAAATCAATAAGTTATAGATATTAAAGGGCATTGATGACTACAGACTGCCTACACACCTAACTCTCAGGTGTTAAATTGGCCACGCTAAAGGATTTAATGTGGTTTCTGAAGCCGATAAAAAAGCAAATCAGAAAAAGCTATCTAAATTAGAGCTTGTTTGGCTTTATAGAAAAGAATCCATACCATCGCTTGCAATACTTTTTATATTTTTCTCGGCTCTCAGTCTCTTTCTTGGCTGGTTTCAGGCCTTCAATTTTCAGCTAGATGATCCATGGGATTGGTTTTCCCGGTCAGGATCAATAGGCTGTATGCTTGGCGCTTTGGGTGAATTGTTGTTGTTTAAGCATACCGCTTACAGCAATGATGTTGAAAAAATTACCGATTCGAAAGACTTACTCATTACATTGAGAAATAAATTTCAGGTACTTGAAGCAAAGGTCGAAGCTTTGCTATTGGGGCAGCCATACGACGGCTCTGTAAATATTACTCTTCCAGCTCATCACCAAGTTGTTTATTCCGAGAACATGGACAATTTGAGAGGTGTGATTCCAAAGATTAATCGGGCCATTTCAGCATCTGGCATCATCTGTATCGCTGTATCCTCATTTATATGGGGTTATGGAGATCTGATTTATAAATCTGTAAATTAACTTGAAGCTACATCTGCTCTTTCGAGAAGACTTTTTGCCAGAGGGTTCAAGGTTATTGCTTCGACAAGGTGCTCTGGTGACAGATGGGTATACCGCATGGTCATCGTAATTGAACTGTGACCGAGTATTCGTTGAAGAGACAAAATATTTCCGCCGTTAATCATGAAATGCGATGCAAATGTATGCCTGAGAATATGAGTTGCTTGCCCTTTGGATACTTCAAAGCTGCACATTCTCAAAGTTCTGCGGAAGGTCTCTTCTGGATTGGTAAAGAGTTGACCAGAACCATGATTACGAATCTCTTGCTCAAGCTCCTTATTAATGGGGTACCGTTCTGTTTTTTCCACTTTTTGTGTCGGTGAATGTTATTCTTTGGTTTTTTATATGGCGAGCGTGAAGGCTTTGAGCTTCGCCCCAGCGACAGCCAGTCGATAGGCATATTTTGGCAATCAACGTGACATGTGGATTTACACAAACTGAGCTTAATATGTCTAACATCTCGACAATTTGCTCTTTGTCCAGATAGGACAGCTCCCGTTCCTTAATCTTTATAGGGCGTACTTTTTGTATCGGGTTTTCGTATGAAATAATTTTATTACGGTGTAGCTCGTTGAAAACTGCGTTGAGGTATCCGAGTAGGTTGTTTACTGCTTTTGCGCTGATACCGCTGTTTATTCTTTGCTCTCGGTACTTGAGAAACGTCTCAGGGGTTAGCTTTTGAGTAACAGGGTCTCCCATTGCTTCGCAAGCGTAGTTGAGCAGATTTAGTCGGCGCTTTGAGTAGTTTAAATGTTGGCCGTGAACTTGATACCAAGTTGCGATGAGTTCGGATAGGCGGCACGAGTCTTTTTTGCCAGTATTCCAATCCTTGTCTTCGAACGCTTTGTTTAATACATATTTTTCAAAGCGCTGAGCTTCAAGCTTCGTTGGAAATCTCTTTCGGACACGTTTTCCTTCCCTCCCGTTGGGATAGACATCCACGAGCCATTTACTTCCATCCTTCTTGACGGTCATATCCCATTAACTCACTTTCCGAAGAAGGCTTTATCTACCCCGTTTTCTGGATCTTGCTCCTGAGCCAATGGCGAAAGTACATTTGATGAAGCACCAGGAAGCAAGATTTCTCCGAACATTCTGCTGAGCATTACAGCAATTCGGTGAGTCTCACCATATTGCTCGTTCAGGTCAGCCAGCTCTTTGCATGCTTTTTCATAGAAATAATGGTAACTACTCACCCCCTACCGATTTAAATACGGCCCGAAAGCGCCATCTGAATTGCAATCAAAGGGTTGTGGCCTTTGTTAGCCATAGTTTGTAAATAGCTCGAAATGCGACAATAGGCCTGTGCATAGTGTGCCGATCGAAAACAACCAGATACTTTTTGCTTAACCTTTGACATGCGCAGGTCCCTTTCCGCACGATTGTTGGTAAAGGAGACGTGGCTCTCTTTGGCAAACAATAAAACCGCCATTTCGTAATTTTTCAAGTGTTCCCATAGATTATGCGCATCGGTCTTCGCCATTTTGCCGCGCTGGCCTTTGGGTTTAGCTGGAATCTCGGGTAATTCCTGCTCACCTCTAGCAATAATTTCCCGATACTGCTGTTGCAGAACAGCGTATTCCTTTTTAATCAGTTTTTTGCGTTTTCTCACCGAGACTGTTTTGCAGGTGGCTTGCAGTAAGCTTTTCATATCATTCGCCCACTCATACCCATTGGCATCAACGACAAAGGTCAATTCACGCAACAAATGCGAGCCACACAGGCCATGCCCACAGTGGGTATAAGACAAATACGAGGCCCAGCAGTCATGAATAATGACGCCCCCATAGCGTGGTATGATATCAATGTGTTCAATTGCTTCCTTACCGCGACTTCGGTGTAAAAACTTGAGGGTAATATCGCCGGAGGCATACACATGAATCCAATGATTCTTTTGCTCGACCCTCAGGGAGGTTTCATCTACGTTGAGCGAGGGATTTTGCAATAATTCCTCAAGAGCTGATTGCTCCCAGTCCGCCAGGGCTTCATGTAGTCGCAGTACAAATTTCAATAGAGTAGCTTCTGAGATCATTTGCCCGATCATGGCTTTAACCGCCTTCTGCACCCGATTTAAGGCGATCATTTGACAGACCAACAGGTTGATCGCGTAGGCTTTCAGGCCATTGCCGTATTGCAATGGTCCCGCCATATCGGCAGGGAACTCGCCTTTCACGGTATGAGTGCAAGTGGGGCAGGCTTTTACTTCGGCATCGACATGCTCGACTACTTTTTCAAACTGAATATCAATACGAGTGCGTCGTTCATGACTTAAGCACGGGACGCTTGTTAGGTCTTCGCCGCAGTCACTGCAGTAGCGGACTTCGCTGATGGAGGTAGTTTCTGTGATGCGATGGTTGTCAGCGGCCTGAACGACTTCTGTTTTCCCTTTCCCCTGGGGCAATGCGGATTCATCTTTGTCCGTTTGGGAGGATGGCTTGCTGGAGTTTTTATTCGTCTTGGCCGTTTTTTTCTCCAGAAAAATGGCGAGTATCAACTCTAGCAGAGTAAACACGCTTTGCAGTAGCAGGCGACTTTCCTGGCTTAACAACTTCTCGGCACACTGGCGCTGGAACTCGGCTTTTAGACGATCCATTTCCTCGCGCACAGAAGTTTTGTTAATGTTGGCCATAACCGAAAAGTGAACCCGTTATCTCGAAGGTGTAGGATATCACAAATTTTGGCGTATCTCAGATCGTTGCGGATAACAATAAAGCGAGTTTGCTTATAGCATTTGTCTCAGCTTTTCTGTTTCTTTGCTTTAAAAAATCTGATAGTTTTTTTGATGAGGTGGCAGTTAGGGGTGAGTAGTTACGTTTAAGTATTACAAATCAGCAACGGTACATACACATAAGAAGCGTTTACCCTGGCGTAAGTTTGCTTTAGCTGCGGGCGCTATGCTGTTCGCCGTTGGGGCATTTGCATCAGTGGTGGTTCCCAAGATCAGTGCTGCCATGTCCGATACAGAAATAGCTGAACCAGCAGATAATACTGTTAGTGACGTAGCTCGTATAGATAGCTCTGACTATGCCGGATCCAAAAATCAGTTAGCTCCTTTAGCTGGTGTCATGTTCTATCGTGGTCATCACTATGTAGATAGCGAACTCCACTTATTCTTGGAAGACGCAGAGTCGGGTGAATATTTTGACTTACCTGATTTTACCGGTTACCGGAAAGAAGGCGTTGATGTGGTTTTTTATATTGCGAACGAATCCAGTGAGTATGCTTACCGGGTGCGCAATCGTGATCTACTTAAACTACTACCATGAGCGAGGCCGGGACGGCCGCTTGCGGACGTGCCGGGCGCGCTCTGGGTCATCACCTCTTTTGCGATTTCGCATGCGAAATTCATATCAACAGGCCTTATTTTGTGGCAGCAGGGGTAAAATCAGATTAAGGCAGTATCTCTATGATTATTGATGATCGAGTATTATCCGAAGATTTCCCTCATCTAAACCATATGATTCAGAGCAGCAGACCCGATATTCTCAAGGTCTTTCCTCTATCTCAATTCAAGCGCCGATTTAACGGTTTGATGAAAAAGCTAGCGTCTGACACAGATCCTCTCGAAAAGATAATTGTTGTACGCTCTGGACGCTCTGGACGCCCTGTAGCAGTCGCGATACCTGCAAGCTCATATGACGAGGACGCTGGTGTCAAGGGGTTGGTGCGGCCCGCAGCAGCGCCATAGGCGTGTTTTAAGCGAGGACACGGCCCCTTGACACTCACCAACAAAGCAGCCTAGTTAAAGGGTTCCAGTTCGCTGGAACCCCTGCCCAGCGGCGAGCGTCATTGGACTAAAGTATTTCCGAGACTGAACGGGACGTGTTCGCTAGAAACAGGGATAATCGCAATGTCTTTTATTATCGGATAGGTATATGTTGAATCTTTTGATGGATATGGCTGAGCTGTGGCGACAACCCAAACGAAGCCTTCCATTTTCTTTCGTTCAAATTCGTAGTGCTTGCCCTTGATGTTAATGGCTCTTAGGGCTTTTTTTACTAATTTTTCATTAACAAAAAATTTAACTGTTTTCTCTGGGCTATAGTACTCGGCATCAAAGTTTGGGTCATTCCACAGTCGAATTGTACATTTTCCTGAATCTTCTATCGTTACGCTATTAAGCAATCCAAGTAACAGAACTCGTGTTTTAGGGCTGAACCCGTTTTCAGACAATGAAAGATCATTCAGCTGTTTTTTTTGCATCTCATCGGAAAGCCCACCCGGCATAATAAGCACTTGATGCACAGGCGTTTTATTGTATTTTAGACTTTCGCTTAGGGAGATGATTTCCTTTCTAATCTTTCGATAATGGAGCCTGTCATCACCTTCATGTTGATCTAGGAAATTCAGCTCACTCCAAATAAATTCGAAAAAACCTTTTAGCGAAGTTCGCTTATGCTGTCTTGAGGAATTTTTTACTCCGCCGGGATCACCACTTGCAACCTCGCCTGTTTCCGCAATGGTCAAGCTGGAGGCAACGCGGATTTTTTTGGATGAATCAATTTCTAACGAAACTGCGGACTCAAAATCGGTGCCTCCATAGCTTTCAACCGTTTCCCCGTGACTGCCGCACCAGGTAGCGTGCTGCAAACCTGTTCCAGGATTTCTTTTGAGGTGATAAAAACCATTTGCATGCAAATAAACCTGCATTTTGGGCTTTTCTTCGGAACAAAGACAAACAGGTCTATGCTCATCCTTGGGCTTATGATGTTTTTTGAATATTTCTTGTGCTAGCGATTTGTTATCTTCTAACTCGCTTCTAAGATATTTGCCACTTAAAGGGAAATAAATATAGTGACCTGCTGACATAGAGTACCTTTAAGTCGCTTGTTAATTTAGATGTGCTTAAAACTTGACTGAAGTACAGGGAAGCTGCAGAATCTCGTTCCCCAACGTGAATGCAGCTTCCTGTACTCGCGATGCGATAGGTAGATTATTTCCTTATCTACCTATCGCTTTATCTTCCCGCTCCCATTCTTTGTTGGATCAACCAATATGTAAGATTGCCCAGCCTGCGGAGTTGGTGGCAGAGGCTCCCCTCTGACAACAGTTCTCTCCTCTCCGGTGTTACCACCACGCGGACCCACAATGCCATATTGCCCAGATGCTGGAGCCGTTTGCCCCGGTTTGTATGTATCGGCCATGCCAAATACCTCATATGAAAGTTAACTTTATGCAATAAGTTCGTTACTGCGATACCAAACATACCCGCGACTAAGAACCCGGTCAAGCCTTTTTTTCTCTACAGCGTCAAAAAAAGTTTTGCTATAATGAACTATTGAAAATGGTCTGCTGGATACCTATATATGTTTTCTGAACGGTTAAAGAATCTGCGAAATGAAAAGGGGCTTACACTTGAGGCTTTGGCAAAGAGAGTCGATTCAACTAAGAGCTACATCTGGGAGCTTGAGAATAATAATGACAAGAAACCATCGGCTGATTTGGTCAACAGGCTGGCAAGAGAGCTAGGGAGCACCGTTGAGTATATGATGGGAGCTGAACAGAACGATAGTGACATGGTATTTTTCAGAGAGTATAAAACGTTAAGTGACCCAACAAAGAAGCAACTCCAGGGAATGTTGGAAGTATTAAGGCAGGGAGCTAAATCGGATGACACAGATACCTGAATGTAAAAAGTCGGCCATTCAGTTAAGTAAGGTCTGGATAGCCACGCATCCAGATTCACCATTCCCTGTCAAATGCGAAGAAATAGCAAAAGAATGTGGTATTCAGGTTGCAAGCCAGGTCTTTGAGGATGACTTTCAGGCCTGTTTAGTTATTGAGGATGAGCTAAAAGCTATAATTTATAACTCATCTATCAAAGAACAAGGGCGTGTAAATTTCACTTTGGCCCACGAGTTAGGCCACTATTTCTTGCACAAAGATAATCTGAATCTCAGATGTAGCATTGAAGACTTAAATAATTTCGGTGATTTGGCTCCGCATGGGAATGATATTGAGCGAGAGGCTAATGTTTTTGCTGCAAATCTTTTAATGCCTGGAACTGATATAAGACAAAGAATTCATCAAAAGCCTTTGTCAAAGCTATTACTTGAAGAATTACATGATCTTTATGAAACGAGTATGACTGCAACGGCTTGTAGAGCGGTGGAAAAACACAACCAGGCAGCGGCAGTCATAATGCTTGATAGCTCATGCAAGGTGATTTGGAGCTATAAGAATTCATATTTCAATAGCTTTTATCTGAGGAAAGGGAAGGAAATAAGCCTTGGTTCAGGTGTACTTGCGTCGGCCTCAGATTGGGGGATGAGGGAGTTTGATCAGGACATGCATCAGAGCATTATTGAAATGCCAAATTACAGTTCTATTCTCGTGGTGCTGTCTAAAAATTAATCCCCTGTTAACCAGCCTCGCGGCGATTGAGCGTTCACCGGGGGTATGGGGGCGGTAGCGCCCCATGATTACCGAATAGTGGCTACATTTCGACTACATAGTAGTGCTTTAAAGTGCTCAATAGTGGTTGTAAATGTCTTAAGGCATTGAAATAAAACACTATTTTTCACTATCTTGCAGGTTGTAACGGGCTCGAATCCCTCCCTCACCGCCATCTTCCAAGAGCCCGGCTTGTGCCGGGATTTTTGTTTTTGAGGCTTTCCCTCTTTGGTGCGCTCTTGGTTGTTGGCACTCTGACATAGAGTCAGCTTGCTCCCCTAGATATCTATAGGGTCATATTGAGGCTAACCCTAGTCTTTACTCGATGCACTTTCCCAGATTTCTTCGAAGCCATGAATAAACATGTAACCCGAAATTTTGTTGAAAAGTTTATACATCCAGAATTCTATGTCGGATATACCTTCAATTACTTTATTTTCGCCACTGTCTTTTATCGCTAACTCTGTCATTTGCCAAAATGATTTTGTTAGTGAAGATGCCATCTCAATTGAGTCAATTTGTATTTTTGACATAACAAAATCTACGAGAAGTTGATCATCCATTTTTCTGGCATAGTGTAAGGCGAGAATTCTAGCCTCAGATTCAGACTCTTTAAATTTAAGCACTTTTTAAGCCTTTAGCTTCCGGTTTATCTTGGGCGTCAATTTTGTATTTTGATTGGTGGATTAAAAAGATAAGTTTTCCGTCTGGAGATGGGCGGGTGATGGCTTTCTCCCAGCGGTGTTAATATTGGCATTCATTACTTACTTCTCTTGAACCCTGTTGATCTGTCACCCTGTGCGATCTTTGCAATGTGCGTTTTCACTTGGGGAACATACAGGACGTTTAAGGTCGTTCAAAAGCCCTGATTTATCTAGTTAACTCTCCCTTGGTGTTCAGTATGGGCATCAAAGTGGCTCAGATGTCTGACGGGTAGTCTAGGCGCGTAAGTTTATGCCGAAGTCTCACGATTATACTGCCAGTAAGGCCTGGGCTAAATATCAATCACTTTATATTGGAGTCCTCATGAGTTTTGATCCCCTAACGGCACTTTTACAGGCCGGCAAGATGGCTATTGAACGTATCTGGCCCGACCCGGCAAAGCGTGCTGAGGAGGTTCGAAAGTTAGAAGAGCTCAAGCAGAAGGGTAGTTTGGCAGAGCTGAATGTTCAGGTGCAGTTGCTGCTCGGGCAGCTGGAAATTAATAAGGTCGAAGCTCAACACAAAAGCTTATTTGTTGCAGGTTGGCGCCCTTGGATTGGTTGGGTGGGAGGTTTGGCGCTGGCCTATCAGTTTGTTCTGTATCCATTGCTCTGCTGGTGCTGGGCAATCTACAGTGCTAAGGGCCTAATACCCTTGGAAATGACCCCGCCCCCGGTGCTGGAAACCGGTGCGTTATTTTCAATGATAACGGCTATGCTTGGGATAGGTGCAATGCGTTCGTACGATAAAGCTCGTGGTACGCAAACACACAAAGTTTAACGAGTTGTATCAGCAGCTGTGTTTTCTCTTAAGCGCAATTAATGGTTTTATTTTTTTCAGTGCTCGTTTGTAGTCCGCCTGAGAATCCACGGCCTGCGTTTTCCATAGCGGTGCCTTGTTAATATAAGCCTTAATAAGGTTAGGGTGTTGAAGCCTGTCCACTCGGGTAGTGGGTTGCAAAAAATATTAAATCTCAAGGCGGGTAGTACTTCGTTGAATAGTATTTCCTCTGATTCATTTAGCGTGTATTTTGATTTGGCGCAACACCTGGCGATATGCTCATACAAGCAGTCGTGGTCTGTATCCATATAGAGGTGCTGCATGCTATCCCATAACGGCATTCGATCTTTAACATCTTCTTTAGGCGGTTTCATTTTTAAAATCCTGTCAGCAAGGGTCAATGCTGCTTCCATTCTAGGCTGCCGCCAATATTATTTCTGGTGTTTTTGAAAATTGGGAGCTGACTAGAATCTAGAGTTTTTAATAAAGCGGTCGGTTTGCTATTTGGTTTTGGGGATGTCGTGGCGATAAATGTATAGAAATACATAACCGAATTTTATTTCATTATTGAGGTCGGGACTAAAGTACTCTTTTAGAGGGAGTAGGTTTTACTCTGCCTGAGAATGCTGGGTCTATCGGCAGGTGGAAGTGGAAAGTTGAAAAACAGTTTGCAGTAAGGCAGTAATTTAAGTGTGTTTTTTGTAAGGTCAGGGAGTGTCGTACACTCGTGCCAGCTAGATTGTATGTCAAAATAGTTTGACTTATTGACGGGGCAGGTAGCGATAAGCAAAATGCCCCTCCAGCAGTAATTAGTCGCAGTTTAGATTTATGCGAGTCAAATCTTCGTTATTAATCGCTTTGTTAACGCTCAGCGGATGCTATGAACCCGCGCCTCAGTCTTACGATCGCAATGAGTGGTTGCCGCGTTGGTCTGATGTTGACGGCGATTGCCAGAATACTCGCCAGGAGCTATTGATCCGACTTTCGTTGGCACCAGTTACCTTTGGCAATGAGAAAGGGTGCACCGTAGTATCCGGTTTGTGGATGGACCCTTACACCGGGCAGTTTTTTGAGCAGGCGTCAGATTTGGAGGTGGAGCATATAGTGCCGCTATTTTGGGCGCATCAATATGGTGGAGCTGAATGGAGCCGCGAGCGGCGCAAGGCTTTTGCGGAAGATCCGGCAAACCTGTGGCTGGTGGACGATAGTCACAATCGAAGTAAGGGGGATAAGGGGCCCGACCAGTGGCTGCCGCCCTATGAGCCCGCCCAGACTATTTATATTCGCCAATTTAAGGCTGTTGCCCGCAAGTACGGGCTCGACCGTTAAGCTAGATAGCGGTACCCCCTGCAGGGGTAAATGACTGCTCGCTGCTGGGGGCCCCTGCCAATAATTTCTGATCTGATCAGTGATAGACCTAAATCCAATTGAGAGAAGTGCTTTGCTGCAGGCAGGTTGTCCCCTCCATTGGTCCTGCCTTCTGTGGCTAGAGTGGTATGCAGGTTGACGAGGTCATCAAGTGTGTTTCACTGCCCCTAAAATGAAAAATACGTCTATTCTGTTAAAGGATCAGGCATTGGGTGATTTTGCGTCTTGGCTTGCGTTTCCGCTGTCGTAAGGCCGGTCAACCGGGCCCTTCCTTTGTCTCGCTATCTATCGCGGCCACTTCGGTGACTTGTTGTCCAATCCGTGGATAGCGAACGGATTGCATATTAGCTGCAATTGATTCACAGGGTGATTCCCCTGGATATATTGGAGATCGAATTGTGAAAAGTAAGCAGTACATCCTTCCTTTGGTTATTGTCAGCCTGGCTGCTTCTGCGGCCTTTGCCGACAAGCATCCCAAGAAGGCGGCAAAAGACTGGACCTGTGCAGATTTTCTGGCGATTGATGATGAATTTAAGCCTAAGGCGGTCTATTGGGCTGCGGCTTACTCCGGGAAAGGTAAAGAAGAGGGGGATGTGCTGGATATCGATGGCACAGAAAAAGTAACGCCGATGGTGATTACCGCTTGTACAAGAGCCCCTAAAGAATCCTTCTGGGGTAAATTCAAAGAAGAGTGGCACAAGGTGAAGATGCATCACGAGGAAAAGAAAGCTGAGAAGCAGATGATGAAGATGCAGGGCGGCAATTAGACGAACAATGGCGGTGGTGCTAATCGCGCAAGTGGGCCCTGTTAGTCGGGGTATTCACCAATAGTTGCCGTGATATTTCCCCGGGCCCGGCTTGTGTCGGGCTTGCCGATTTGGGGATAGCGATAAAGGGGCTACTCCGTGATACTTCGGGCTTCAGGTGGTTTTACTGTCAGGGCGCGGTTATATCCGAGTGTATGGGGCTGAAGAGATTCTATTCGCACAGGTTCGTGCCTGGTAGCTACTGATTTAGGTATTGCAGAAGCATGTTGGGCCTCTTTTCAAGATGGAATAATTTTGAACAGTGACTGTGAGGCGTTGAGTAAAAAACACCCAGGAAAGATGCTGTCGTCAACAAGATAGTAAAGGGGGGGGAAGCGACTGCTCGCTGTACTGGGCTTTTTCGGGATGGATTAACCTTGCTGCTGCTTGTGTGTCGGCTAAGGTGTTTGTGCGCTGGTTCACACGGGTAAGTATGGCGCCCCCGGGTGGACTCGAACCACCAGTCCGGACTTAGGAGGTCCGTGGTTTATCCTGTTAACCGACGGGGGCCGCTACTGAAGAGGGCGCCATTCTAGCCTGTGAAAGCCCTCGTGTCATGTCATCCTTTGCCCGTTAGTGTATCGAATCTCAAACGGTGGTCTGTATTGTGTCACTCAGGGTAACATTAGAGCCACTCGGTTACCCCTATTCCCGTCATTCACAATTCTTAAAATTTTCGAAAAAACTTCATCAATCTGCCTTTTTTGTTCGTTACTTTGACTTGGAAAACGTAATTTTTGCGGATGGCTTTGCACAGTGATTTGTCGGGTAATTTTCCCGTGTTAAGTGTGTTTCCACTTGATGAATTATTGCTTGACCACAATTGATCGGGCTGGCTAATCTGCAATCGCACCCTCGGTGCAATAAGGAAATTTTTGCATTCTCTAGTCAAGATTATGGAGTTTCGTATGAGCGGCCACGTTAACGAAAGACACCTAGATTTTGATAGTGTGGGTATTCCACAAATTGCCACTGAAGTGCTGAAGGAGGCCACCTCCCAGCCACCACGCGACGCCCGTCGAATGGTAGAAGATAAACTGGAGGAGAAGCGTTTAAGACGTGAATTAATGGATTATGACTTCGACTAATAAAGTATGCTGAGGTATTAAGGGCTTCAGTAATCTATGCAGGGTGCGGAGAGGCAATAAAAGTAATTGCAAAAGCTGATTGTTTGAACTGTACCCTGCGTAGTTAATTAAAAACTTGCCTTTCCTGTCCGTCACGCCCTTGTATTTTCCGGTAAAGATTTTGTTGTAGTTAGAAAACGCCGGCCCGCTATCTTCCCTTCTTATCTCATTTATTAATTAGCTCTCCCAAGCTGCTGTGTTGCAGCTCTCATCAGTGGCGGTGAGTACTCGCGGCGAGTTGCGCCTAGCATCTGTAGCCGTCAAAGCCCACAGGGATATTACGGAATTACTCCCAGGCTCCCGGGTTTATTGCTTCTTGAAAGTGGGAGCTGGAACTTATCAGGGGTATATTGAGAAGTGAATCTTTCAGGGCCTTGGGCCCGCTTGGTAAGCGGGCTTTGTGTTATTGGTTAGAAATGGCCGCAGTTTACAGGTTTTATGCGATTGCTGAGTTATCCTTAAACCCGCCCAGCAAGCGTTTAAGCTTTGAAGCGAACTTGCCGCGCTTGGCCTTCCTGTTTTTGTCGGCGTCACTGACCAGCCAGGCCACTTGGATAACCAGTCTCTTGCCCTCGAAGGGCAAGTGTCCGTGGAAGGAGTTGTCCGCTCGCTTAAATGCGGCCAGGGTGCCATAGGTGGGTCTAACTTCCGGAGCTGCGGTATCCTCAAAATTGTCGCCACTGTTTAAGAAGCGCAGACACCCGGTGCCATCCAGAGACCACTCTGGGTTGAGGTAGAGTAGGGCGGTGGCAATTTTTGATTGGCCGTCGGTATGGATGCGGCCGTGACGTTTCTTGAGTGTGCGGCTAATAGAAACATAGGTTGGGTATTGAGAGAGATTCTCAATACCTAAGTTGTTGCCGATAGCATCGGCAAACGCCGGCGCTCTAAATTGTTCAATAAGTTCATTGATTGTGGTGCCACAGCTACTTCTATCGTAGGGAAGGTAGCCGGCTCCTTTGAGCTGGGGGAAATCTTTAATAAAGGATGCCATAAGCTCCTCTGCCAATAAGTTCTCGGCGATGAAGAAGGGAAATGGCCGCTGGTAAATCTGGCTTTCCCGGCCGGTTATCGTATTGGCATCGAGCCAGGGGGCGATAGGGGTGGCGAGGTTGGTCATAGACACGCATCCTTACGAACGAAAGTATTGGCCCTTTCGGGTTCCAGTCTTATGTCGACTGCTGAGAACACCCACTTCCTTGGGGTACAGCGAGAAATAGGTACGGAGTTTCACGACGCTGGGAAAGTATCAAAACGGTCATTCCCTGCCAACGTAAATAGCGTTTTCCGATGTGAATAAGTGGGCATTCTTGCGAAAGATCAAGAGTGACTGAATTGTTATCGGCTGAGGCAATGCAATTAGCGCTGGTCCCGGTATAATGCCGGCCAGATTTTGTCAGAGCGGTTTTATCCTGAAATGTCTGTGACTCCCAAGTCCCAAGTTGTGCTGCAAGTGAGTGATCTCGCCTGCGAAAGGGATGGTCGGCGCTTGTTTGAGGGCCTGCGGTTCTCTTTAAAGGCCGGTACTGCGATTCAGATCAAAGGAAGCAATGGTGCGGGTAAGACCACCCTGCTGCGCACTTTGATTGGCAGCAGCAGTGATTTCACTGGAGAGATCCTCTGGTGTGGCTCCCCCTATCCGCAGTCGCTGCCGGCCCTGCGGGAGTCCCTGTTGTATATAGGCCACCGGGGCGGGGTGCGCAGTGGTCTGACGCCGCTGGAAAACCTCAGCTGGTATGGGGCTCACCAGGAGGACGCGCTCACTGCGTTGGATAAAGTCGACCTGACAGGCTTTGAAGACAGCCTGTGTCACTCGCTTTCCGCTGGGCAGAATCGACGGGTCGCCCTGGCCCGATTGTTCCTGCCCAACTCCCCCCGTTTGTGGATACTCGATGAGCCCCTCACCGCCCTCGACGTAGTGGGAGTTGCCGCTCTGGAAACGCAGATGGCCGCTCACCTTCACAGTGGGGGGGCGATCCTGCTGACTTCCCACCAGCCCCTGTCGCTGACCGGACTCAGTGCGGTCAATTTGTCTGACTACTCGGTTGCTGAATCTTTTGATGATTTTGGGGGAGCGGATGTTGCCTGCTGATGTCAAAGCGCCGGCGGGCGAAGTGCGTGGCGGCCCCGGTTTTATGGCGCTGTTTCGGATTGAAATGCTCCTGGCATTGCGAAAGCGAGCAGATATTGCCAATCCGTTATTATTTTTTGTGACGGTTTTAGCACTTTTGCCTTTAGGGGTGGGACCTGAGCCCGAACTTCTGGCAAAGATGGCCCCGGGCATGATCTGGGTAATGGCCCTGCTGGCCACCATGCTCTCTCAGGAGAGTCTATTTCGGGGTGATTTTGAAGATGGCACCCTGGAGCAGCTCACCCTGTTACCGCAACCGCTCTATTTTGCGGTGCTTGCCAAATCCCTGGTGCACTGGATTGCCACAGGCCTGCCGCTGGCACTGCTGTCGCCATTGCTCGCCCTGATGCTGAACTTGCCCGTGGATGGTTACGTTTGTTTGCTGGTTTCCCTGCTGTTGGGAACCGCGAGCTTGAGCTTGATTGGGGCTATTGGAGCGGCGCTCACCGTCGCCTTGCGCCGCCCCGGTTTGCTCCTGGCACTAATTGTTATGCCGCTGTATGTGCCCGTGCTAATCTTCGGCACTGGCGCGGTACAGGCGGCAATTGACGGCTATACCTACAGCGCTCAACTGGCGATTTTGGCCGCACTTCTCGCAGCGGCTGCGGCACTGGCGCCACTCGCTGCTGCGGGTGCAATACGTATTAGCCTGGATAATTGATTCGGAGGTCTTTCTTGGCTTGGCAATGGTTTCACCGCCTGGGTTCGCCCCGCTGGTTCTATCAAAAATCTGAAGCCTGGTTGCCCTGGCTGGCGCTGGCTAGTGTTTTATTGCTCGCTGTTGGCAGTGTCTGGGGCCTGGGTTTTGCCCCGGAGGATGCCAAACAGGGCAATAGCTACCGGATTATCTTTATCCATGTACCCGCCGCTTTCCTGGCCCTGGCCGGTTATTACATTATGGCGATCAGCGGCGCTATCGGCCTGATCTGGAAGATGAAACTCTCCTTTGCCGTGATGCGCGCTGCGGCGCCGATCGGCGCGGTGTTGACGTTTATCTCATTGTTTACCGGCGCTGTGTGGGGCAAGCCTACCTGGGGAGCCTACTGGGTGTGGGATGCTCGCATTACTTCAATGCTGATCCTCCTGTTTCTCTATATCGGGGTTATGGCCCTTTCCCGCGCGGTGAGCCGAGAGCAGGTTGCCGATAAAGCCTCCGCACTATTGGCTTTAGTGGGCACAGTTAATATCCCCATTATTTATAAGTCTGTGGACTGGTGGTTTACCCTGCACCAGCCCGCGACAATTCGCCTGACCGAGTCCAGCAGTATTGATCCGAGTATGTTTTACCCACTGCTGACCATGATTATCGGTTTTTACTGTCTGTACGCCTGGACCCTGCTGACCCACACCCGCACTCTGCTGTTGAAGCGTGAGATGCGCACCAAGTGGGTACAGGAAGAGCTAGCGGGAGGTCGATAGAGTGGAATTTCAATTTGCCAACTTGGCCGAGTTCCTGGCGATGAATGGCCATGGCGCTTACGTGTGGGTGTCTTATGCGGTGACTTTCCTGTGTCTCGCGGCAATGGCCTTCTATCCGTTTATTGCCCGCCGGGGGCTACAGGCAGAGCTGGCGCGCCAGCAAAAACTGGCCCAGCGCCGCCGTCAGGTAGTCAGTGAGCGCACACAAGCCAAAGAAAAAGAAACAGCAGAGGAGCCGGCTTAATTTTAATTTGCCGGATTCTAGTGGGTAGGGTGCTGGAGAACCTATCCGCGAACAGAATTAAATAGTTATGGAGTAGGACTAAGACAATGCACCCTGTACGCAAGCAACGCCTAATACTCGTACTTGTTTTGGTGGTTTTGTCCAGTGCAGCTGTGGGCTTTGTAGCCTATGCGATGCGCGGCAATATCGATTATTTCTATGCCCCCAAGGCTTTTGCAGCGGGTGAAGTCCCTATGGAGAAGCGAATTCGTGCGGGTGGATGTGTCGTCCCGGGCAGTGTGCAGCGCGCTGTAGATAGCCTTGATGTACAGTTTGTGATTACCGATGGCGAGGCCCAACTCTCCGTTGTTTTCGACAAAATCTTACCGGACCTTTTTGCCGAGGGAGAAGCGGCAGTTATTACCGGTCAGCTGATGCCCAACGGTGTTCTGCGTGCGGACCAGGTACTGGCCAAACACGATGAAACTTATACCCCGCCGGAGGTTGCCGATACCATGGTCTCCCACGAAGGTTGCACCGATGGAGCGAAAATATGATCCCTGAGCTGGGCCATTTTGCATTAATTATTGGCTTGCTGCTTTCTATTGCTCTCGCGACAGTGCCGATGGCCGGCAGCTACTCATCGCGTCCGGTGTGGATGGAGGCGGGACGCCCGCTGGCCCTGGGTATTTTTGCTTTTGTATTGATCGCGTTTGCCTGCCTGACGACTTCCTTTGTGCAGAGTGATTTTACGGTTAATTACGTTGCGCAGAACTCCAACAGTATTCTGCCGGTTTATTACAAAGTCACTGCTGTTTGGGGCGGGCACGAGGGCTCGATCCTGTTGTGGCTTTTGATTCAGGCGGGCTGGGCTGCGGCCGTAGCGCTGTTTGGTAAACAGTTGCCCGAAGAGCTGTCTGCGCGGGTTTTATCCGTGCTCGGTTTTGTCTTGATCGGCTTCTTCCTGTTTATCCTATTCACCTCCAACCCGTTTGATCGCACCCTGCCATTTCCGCCGATGGAGGGTTCAGACCTGAACCCGCTGTTGCAGGACCCGGGTATGATTTTCCATCCGCCCCTGCTGTATATGGGGTATGTGGGCTTCTCGGTGGCCTTCGCCTTTGCCATTGCCGCGCTGCTCGGCGGCCAGCTGGATGCGGTGTGGGCTCGCTGGGCCAGACCCTGGACTGCGGTGGCCTGGGGCTTCCTAACCCTGGGTATTGCCCTGGGCAGCTGGTGGGCCTATTACGAATTGGGCTGGGGCGGCTGGTGGTTCTGGGACCCGGTTGAGAACGCGTCCCTGATGCCCTGGCTGGTGGGCACGGCCTTGATGCACTCCCTGGCGGTGACTGAGAAGCGTGGCCTGTTTAAGAGTTGGACTATCCTGCTGGCGATTTTCGCCTTCAGCCTTAGCCTGCTCGGAACCTTCCTGGTGCGCTCCGGGGTTATTACCTCGGTGCATGCCTTTGCCACAGACCCGCTGCGCGGAAGCTTTATCCTGGGCTTCCTGGCTGTGGTTATTGGCAGCTCTCTGTTGTTGTTCGCTCTGCGCGCACCGACTGTCAGCGCGCGCAGTGTTTTCTCTTTCCGCTCACTGGAGACCTTCCTGCTCGGCAATAATATTCTGTTGATGTTGATTATGGGGATGGTTCTGACCGGCACTCTGTATCCGCTGCTGGCCGACGCCATGAACTGGGGTAAGGTCAGTGTGGGCCCGCCCTTCTTCAATCTGTTCTTTGTGCCGCTGACGGTTGTTCTGTGTCTGTTGCTGGGAATGGGGGTGCGCGCCAACTGGAAAGACAGCCGCTGGGATAAGCTGCTGAGCGCATGGCGTTTGCCATTTGTCGCTTCGCTGGTAGTTGCCTTGCTGTGGACCCTGGCCCTGGGAGATTTCCACTGGGGAGCGGCACTGGGTATCTTTATTGGTCTCTGGGTCTTTGCCTCCAGTCTCGCTGATATCGTGGCCAAGACCCGCAATTCCAGCTCATTCTTTGCCGGTCTCAAGCGCCAGAGAGCCAGTTACTACGGTATGCATATCGCGCATATCGGCCTTGCGGTTTCGGTACTGGGGGTGGTGCTGACCACCGTCTACAGCGTCGAGGAAGATGTGCGTATGGGGGCAGGGGACAGCTTCCAAGTTTCCGGTTACGAGTTCAAATTTGATGGTGTGCGTATGGCCCAGGGGCCCAATTACCGGGCCTTTGAAGGTGTCTTGCATGTCAGCAAGGATGGCGAGCCGGTTGCGGAGCTGCACCCGCAGAAGCGCAATTATCTGTCTGGTGGCAACACCATGACAGAGGCGGCGATCGATACTGGCCTCTTCCGCGATATCTATGTGGCCCTCGGTGAGCCGCTGGACAGGTCCAATCCCAGTGGCGATTGGGCCGTGCGCCTCCAGTACAAAGCCTTTGTGGTTTGGATTTGGCTGGGCTCACTGCTGATGGCGATCGGTGGAGCTATTGCGGTGGCGGATAAGCGCTACCGCAAAGCGAAAGTCGCTAAGGCGCTAGACGTTTCAGGCAATGTTGCTACGGCATAATAGTTGGAAAGGATAATGTCGAGACTCAAACTCTTTTTGCCCCTGGTGATTTTTGCCGTACTGGCCCTGTTATTTTGGCGGGGCCTCTTCCTGAACCCACAGGAAATGCCATCGGCACTGCTGAATAAGCCCGTGCCGGAATTTTCCTTGCAAAAAGTGGCGGATAACAGCCAGGTTGTAGAGAAGAAAGACCTTCCCAGTGGCCCACATTTGTTGAATGTGTGGGCGACTTGGTGTGTGGCCTGCCGGGTTGAACACCCCTACCTGAACGCTCTGGCTGAGCAGGGTGTGCCGATTGTTGGCGTTAACCTCAAAGATGAGGACGAGGCGGCGATCAAGTGGTTGGAGAAATTCCACAACCCCTACCTGTATAGCCTGGCTGATCGGGATGGCCGTTTGGCCCTGGACCTGGGGGTTTTCGGTGCACCGGAAACCTTCCTGGTGGACGCCGAGGGAACAATTCGCTGCAAGCACGTGGGTGTTGTCGACAACAAAGTCTGGCAGACCAAGCTCCAGCCCCTGTATGAGAAATTAAAAAACCAGCGCTGGGACGATATTGTCGGTGAGTTATCAGATTCCCTCATCTCCCGTTGTCAGTGAGACGGAAGAAAAGAAGAGCCGTTTTATCTGCTGGCTGGGGCCAGTAGAAGATAAAGCGGCTTTTCAGCAACAGCTGGATACTGTCCGCGCTCAATACCCCGATGCCAGCCACCACTGTACCGCACTGGTAATCGGCAACCCCTCCAATCCCGACGCTATGCAAGCAGATGACGACGGTGAGCCGGGGGGCAGTGCCGGGCGGCCGATGTTGGAGTTACTGCTGAAGCAGGGGGTTGGCAACGTGGGAGCTATTGTGACCCGCTATTTTGGTGGCACCAAGCTCGGGGTTGGCGGCTTGATGCGGGCTTATCGCGGTGCGGTGGGTGCCGCTTTGCAAGATATCCCCTTGCAGCCCTTTATCCCTTTAGTCCATATGTCGATTTGCTGTGATTTTGCCCAGGAGGCGCGCCTGCGTTTTTTAGTGGGGCGACACCAGGGGCAGTGTGGCCAGGCGGAGTACGCCAGCAGGGTTACCGTACCTATTTCACTTCCCCAGGATCAGTGGTCGTCATTGCAGGCGCAGTTATTGGCGGAGAGTTTTCAGATTCTCGACGATTGAGAATGGCTGCTTTCAAATAATTCCGCAGTTGGCCAGCTGGGTTATTTCCGCATCGGAGTAACCCAGTTCAGTCAGAATTGCCTTGGTATCTTCCCCCAGGGTGGGTGCCCGCCTGAATTTGACCCTCTCTCCATCACAGCGAATTGGCGGTGCCAGGACTTTAATATCCCCGCCGTGATCACAGGGGATGGACTGAATACGGTCAGTTGCAGAAACAAAAGGGTTTGTCAGCGCCTGCGCCACATCGTATACCGGGGCCGCCGGCACTTGACCGGAAAAAATACTTAACCACTCTGCGGTAGTTTTTCTGGATAGTATGTCATCGAGTGTTCGAGTCAATTCCTGCAAATTTTCCCTGCGCGCCTTAAAGTTGGCAAACTGCGCTGCTTCGGTTAACTCTGGGTGTTCGATACATTGACAGAGAGCCGCCCAGAATTTTTCCTTATTGCACATCACGTAAATCCAATCGTCCTGGGTTTTATACAATTGGCAGGGGTTTAGGGAGAAGTGCGCAGATCGCGGCACCCGCTTTTGGTTGTGCCCCGCATTCAATTGCCACATGGCGACGTAGCTTAAATTGTACAAAGCGTTGTCAAACAGGCTGACATCGATATCTCGCCCCCTACCGGTTTCCCTGGCATTCAGTATTCCAGAAACAACCGCCAGCGCGAGGGCCACACCGGTGGATAAATCCACTAGGGATAGGCCGCAGCGGGTTGGCGGGCCATCGGGTTCGCCAGTCAGTTTGAAATAGCCCACTTCCGCCTGCACAGGATAATCGTAGCCCGGCCACTTGGCCCTGTCGCCATCGCGACCGTAAGCGGTCAGGTGGGCACAAACAAGTTTCGGATTTATTTTTCCCAGCTGCTTGTAGGTAATCCCCAGCTTGTCCGGCACGTCTCCGCGTAAATTATCGGTGAGAGCATCCGCGCTGAGGATCAGTTTGTGTAAAATTTCCTGACCCTCGGGCGAAGAGAGATTGAGGGACAGGCTGCGCTTATTGTGATTAAAAGCCTGGAAAAAAAGACTGCTATTATCCCCGGATTCACCCTCCACAAAATAGGGGCCCACAGTGCGGGCTACGTCCCCTCCACGGGAGATATCTTCAACTTTAATGATTTCAGCTCCCAAATTGGCCAGATAGAGTGTGCCAAAAGGACCTGCACCGTACTGCTCTACCGCCACAATCCGCAATCCAGACAGAGGTAACATGCTGGGATATCCCACTAAAAAGGGTTTGCTCTATCCCCTAGCATAGAACAAAGGCCTTTGCCCTATAGGGTTGCGGAGCCTGCGAATTATCCGGTATTCCCGGATGGCTCCATGTAAACCTATTTTTGGTGGGGATGGCCAGTCGATTACAGGGGTTATGGCTGCGCGATATTTTCCAGACCAGAGTTGCTAGTCTTGGTGAAAGGCCGCTCCCTAGAGTTGGAAACAAATGATTTCAGGTGGTCATTACTTGATTTAGTGTGAGAGTTTAACTATATGGGCAGTATCACCAATCAAACTCAGCTGTTCCGAAGTGTTCTATTTGTTCCCGCCACCCGGCCTGACCGCTATAAAAAGGCCATCCAGAGTGGAGCTGATATCGCCTGCGTAGACTTGGAAAATGCTGTCGCGCTGGGGGATAAAGATATGGCCAGGGAGCAGGTGATCAGATTCTTTACTATGGAGAGTGATTCAAAAATTCAGCGAGCGCTGAGAATTAATGAACTCGAAAGTGATCACGGCATTAAAGATATGCTAATGCTATTAGCCCTGGACCGCTTGCCGGACATTATTATTATACCCAAGGTACAGTCGGCAGAAGAGGTTGTTGGATTCTGCCAGGTAATGGCCCCCTCCCATAAAACTATTCGAATTATGGCTTTGCTTGAGTCGCCGAAAGGTCTGGAAAATGCC
Source organism: Microbulbifer regidiadema (SeqCode) (assembly GCF_052467605.1). NCBI lineage: Bacteria > Pseudomonadati > Pseudomonadota > Gammaproteobacteria > Cellvibrionales > Microbulbiferaceae > Microbulbifer > Microbulbifer regidiadema (SeqCode). The sequence continues at coordinate 149,349 of NZ_CP174316.1, forward strand.
TTGAGTATTGCCCAGGCGGACGGAGTCGTTTGTCTGGCCTTTGGCACTGCCGACTACAGCGCAGCGGTGGGCTCGGACATGGGCTGGGACGCGCTCCACTACGGTAGAGGTAGGCTGGTACAAGCCGCAGCTTTTGCCGGCATACATGCAGTGGACGGCCCCTGGCTGGATATTGAGGATAACGAGGGCTTGTTGAATGAAACCCGACGAGTTTCCGCGCTGGGTTTCTCTGGAAAAGTGGCTATCCACCCCAGACAAGTTGTCGCGATTCACCGGGGATTGGCCCCGTCAAGTGAAGCCCTATCCCACGCGCGGCGCGTTGTACAAGCTTACGAGCAAAACTGCGGTGGAGTATTGGTTGTCGATGGCCAAATGGTGGATATGCCGGTGGTGGAGCGGGCCCTGAAAATTGTCGCGGCCGCCAAAGGAGTCTGATTACAGCAGGCCATTTCAAGCCTATCCAGGCGTTTACCTTCTGTCTTTACCGGCTTAGAGGTTCTTATGCCCCATTATCACTTCCCGGCTTATATCCGCACTGGAAAAAACCGCTACCGGGAGCGTTATGGTCTCGATTTTGAAGACTTCAAAGTAGGGCAGGTATTCCGACACCGGCCGGGAGTGACTATCAGCCAACAGGACAATAAAGAGGAGTGTATTAATACCTTAAACCAAGCAATGCTACACTTTGACGAATGCTATACCGCCCAGACCGAATTTGCTCGGCCGCTGGTGGATACCACATTAATTGTGCAAAAGTTAATGGGGTTGACTTGGAAGACCTACAATCGCCGCAAGAAAATTATTGGCTGGGGTAGCATAACCATGGTTGCTCCAGTCTACGGCGGGAATACCCTGTATGCAGAAACTGAGGTTTTAGAGGTGCAGGCAGTCCGGCAACACTCCGACGCCGGTTTGGTAAATATAGCTGTTTACGGCAAAAATCAGGATAGAAAAACCATCTGTGAAATGCGTTGCGATATATTGGTTTATAAACGCAATCATCTGCCTTTCTCTGCTAACGGCTATTGATAAAGTTCAGCTTCACAATTTAGGTGGTCTTAATGAAAGAATCGTTTAGCTTCTTACGGGAAGTCGAAGATAACGTCTATATAGAAACTTTCGGTATAGATTTTGAAGATTTTGAGGTGGGCCAGATTTTTGAGCATCGCCCGGGTCGCACATTTACCCAGGCCAGTTGCACCAACTATGCATTGCACTCCTTTGATCTAACTCCATTTATCCCCGATCAGATCTATGCGCATCGAGTATACGGTAATAGAGCGCGTGTTTTAGAAACCTTCGTCCTTAGCGCTATGGCGCAGACCACAAAAACCTTTGGTAAGGTTTTGGCCAATTTAGAGATGATTGATTGTGAGTTACAGCCGGTTTATGTGGGGGATACCTTGTATTTTGAATCTGAAATACTCTCAAAGCGGGAGTCAAAGTCGCGCTCGGACCGAGGTCTGCTCAGTATCTATTCCCGCGCCCAAAATCAGCACGGAGAGCAGGTCTGCTCTTACAAACGGACCCTGTTAGTGTATCGCAAGGGCTTTGGTCCCTATGGGGCTGCGGGGTATTGATAGGCGGCAGGATAAAATTACTATAAAATAATTGATTAATTGCCGGTCAAGGCGGGTTGATAATATGCAAGCAAGTTAGCCTGTACAGCGCGCTTCACTTGCTAAGTGTTCCGGTTAGGCCTGTTGGAAACGTTAACTGATATCTATGATCGAATTATTAATATCTATAAAAATTTTCATGATCCTCCATATATCAACGATCGCGGCGTTCTTGGTACTTTTTGGTGTCAAGATTAAAGAGCTTTCATATGGTGTAGAACCGACCCTGTTGAGTATAGGTAAGCTCAAAATTCAACCAATACCCATTAGTGGATATGTCAGAGCTTTAGATTCTAGAGAAGATACATTAAACGAGGAAGAGAAGAGATATACATTGGACGGCCAGCCGCTTGGGATTCAGGTGTTCTTACCTTTATCAGGTTGTATTGTGGTATTTTTTATATCATATTTAGTCTTGGGGAGGGATAGTCTGAATTTATTCGTTTCGGCTTTTCAAGAGATTATTTTAGGTGGGCTTAACCCCCTATCAACTGGACAAGATCTTATCCAAAGATCGCGGGATTTTATTCAACAAAGCTCGATAATTTCTATCATAGCAACTGTGCAGATTAAGTTGGTCGCCTTTAATTTGTTGCCGCTAACTGTGCTAAATGGTGGCCAGGCAATCGTTAACTTAATTAAGATGGGAAAGCCTGAGGCAAGCTGGGAAATAAAAGCTGCTAATATTTCATTTATTCTTGCAATGTATTTGTATGTAAGCTGGTCATTTGCAATGATCTACTATGTCTGGTAGGGCGAAAAAGCAAATCAGTGCTTTCACTTCTTTCTGGGGGTTGTCCCCAGTACCCAATCTCGCCTACGTGCGGTGGTATAAGCAGCCGTGGACGCAGAAAAAAATCTAAATATTTTGATTCTATTTTGTATGCTGCTTGCCATATCTATAAGCGTAAGTGCGATCGTTATTTGTTGTGAGGTCGATGACGAGGCATTGATTTTTGAGGCTAAGTTTTCTGTGCGGGTTGAGTGGAATATGACAAAACCTGCCCATAATCTATAGCGATCAAACAAAAGCTCGGCCCTTTATCGGTTGTTGTCGAAAAGATATATTGTAGACTCCCTTTTTAGTGTCACAAAAAGGGAGAAGGTAAATCGCCGCAGTGTGTACCCCCTATACTCGGTGGTGTGGAAAGGGGGCGGGAAGTATATTTCTGTCCCAGTTATGGTTGTGATCAGTTTTAGAATATTTGTAGATGTCAAATACAAAAGCCTCTATTTGTACGTGTTAGCAGAACGCCACTCTTCAACTTGGTGTCATGGTTCCATTTGCAGGGCTTCACTTTAAGCTGATAGCTCTAAAAATCTTTGTGTTATTGCGTAAAACCGATAGTAGTGTTAATTAACGTGGAAAATATGGTGTTTTTCCCGTAAATTTATCGGGTAGTGGTTAGCTAACGGCGATCGCTAGAGGATAGCTGGCTAGTGCCGTTTACAATAGCTTGAATTAGGCGGAGCAGCTCCGTCTGGTTCTTGCTATCAACATTAGGTTTGATATGGGGTAATAAGTTGAACTCAATACAAATAGCAAGAATTACTATTGGATTTAGCTGGATTTATCATGGGATATTTCCGAAATTGATTCATGTGGCACCTCTTGAATTAGCTATGACTTCAACTGTAGGGTTTTCAGTTGAAGCATCCTATTTAATAACGAAGGCAGCTGGAATCTTAGAGGTCATCTTTGGGTTGTTGTTCCTGGTGTTTTATCGAATGAAAAGCATTGTCTATTTAAATATAGCTGGGCTTACAATGCTGTTGCTATTTGTGATGCTTCAAATGCCGAGTTTGCTTATTGAGGCATTTAATCCGGTCACTACCAATTTACCATTAATTGCATTGAGTTTTACCCTATTAAATAGGGCGGATGAGTGCGGTACACATAATAAAGGAGGCTGAAAAACCCTAAGTTGAGCTCAAGAATATAGCACGACTTATCTCAGCTGTTTAACGGTATATTATATGGTTTTATTTGGTATGACCATTTATAGTGAGGGTATACTTTATAGCGATCTTTATACGGAGAGGTCTGGCGCCTTGCTTTAGTACATTTGTACCATGCTGAGAGAGTGGCTGATGGTAAAGCAACTTGTCGTGACTGCGGTGTAGAAATCAGAGGAGGATTTTGCCAAACCAGCACTCTGCGGACTAGGAGCTGCCATCATTGGCAAAAAGGTAAGAGGTGAACTGCCGGAACACGTAATCCGTATATTCGGCGGTATGGGTATATGGGTCTGTGAGATGCTCTCTTACCAGCCGACAGAGGAAGAGTGAAAAAAATTAGCAGAACTCTACGGTGAAATTACTTTCGCATCCACGTTATTTTCTGGAGTGAGACTTAACCCCTTGACTCTTGAGTTGGTGGTGAGGTATACAGGTAGCTAGTGAGGCGGGCCGAAAAGTTATCAAAGCGTTTCAGTTTGCTTGTATTACGGGTGTTATATGTACTCACATAAAGGAAGAGTCAATGCCAGGAAGCTATCCCGATAAAATAAAAAATCTACCTTCTTATGATGGCCGTTTCGATGCGTACAAGTTGGAAGCCAAAGATAGTGATGTTCTATTTGCTTCTTATCCAGCGGGAACAATTATCCCTCCGCATGTGCATGATACAGAGAATCATGGAGTTATCACGAAGGGGGAGCTTATCCTTACAATGGATGGGATGACTAAAAGAATTGGTGTGGGCCAATGGTATTATGTTCCTGCGAATGTTGAGCACTCTGCACAGTTTGAGGTTGAAACCGATGAAATTGAATTTTGGTTTAAACGTTAATGCTTTGAATTTGCATAGCAAATTCAGTTCTTGGCATTATGGTTCTTGGGCTAAATAGTCAGAATAACCTGTGTTATATCCAGGTGTGGTTTTGTGTGATGAAAGACTAGTTGCTCAAAATTATGGGTTTGTACAAATATAATGTTTTTGGTAGAGAGGTTCTCATTGAAGAAAGAGATAATGGGTGGGCAACTTTCTATCAGGGCCCTGAAGGTAAGCGTCGGAATGCCGGAATATTTGTGCCCCCTGACATAACTAAAAATGAGTTAACCCAGTATCTATCAGATCTTTGCCATGAGTGGGCAACTGAAAGGTATCCAAATGTGATACGTATTATAGAGGGTGAATAACAGGGAGTTTTAGCTGATAAGGCTTAATACTCCTAGGGAGTTTACTATAGCTTTTGCTGCGGTTTCACACAAAAACAAGATTATTCTTGGTGTCTATCGAATTGGGGAAGAGTCCGAGATAGTAATCCAGCTGAAAATTAGCTCTTTGGATATAATTTGCTATTCATTATCAAGTATCAATTTTCGAGCGGCCATCTAAACCTTCCCTCCTTTCTCTCTAGTACACCCAGCTCCGAAATCCTAGCAGCCCCACAAAGACTTGTGAGCGCTAGCTTGTGGATTTGTGGCCATCTTGGCCGTTATTTATAGAAGTATGAGAGGTCATAAGAAAAATAACTGGTATATCAAGGAGTTGTAGGTTGATATAAGAATGGGGCAGCAGGCAGGATAATCGTTTTGCAGTTTTTATAGTCGAGCCAGGTGGTCTTAAATCAATTTTTTTAAAATAGCATTTTGACCTTGTCAGAAAAATTGATTATGAGGTGGTAATCAGGATAATGGGGTCTGCATTTAACTCTGAAGTGCATCAGTTAATTGTCTGGGAAAGAACAGTCAGCTGAAAGTAGTATATGCCGCTTCTTCTTCGTCAAGAGATTAAGTGATAACAAAACGGTACCGGTCCACCCCAAAAGAGCCCTGTTGGATGTTGCGGGGCTAACAAGCTAGTTAAAGGTCGTCACATACAATCGAGAGTTAGGTTTGCTCTGCAATGTTCTGTCCGTCATTGTGATATTAATAACAATTAGGTTCAACTTCTATGAAGGCAATTAAAAAAGAAAAAGATTGTATATACTATGGTTGTGAAAAAAACTCTGATAAAACGATAATAAAAAAAGAAATAGATGGTGTGTTTTATGAGTTTGAAGAGCTTTCTGATGAAGATAAAAAAATTTATCGAGAGGAGTTCGAGAAGGTGGCAAGGTTCGTTAGTCAATTGCCTACTGATGGTCAAGTTCTAACGCTTGGAAGCAGGATATTTATATACACCCTCCTTGGTGTGACAATAGGGTTTGTGGGGCTCGCATGCTTGCCAGTTTTTAGCGACGTAAATATTACAATTAAGCTCAATACAGCTTGGGTTTCGGCTTGGGCTTTTGCAGCATTTGTTTTTTTAGGTTTGATTTCCACTCCATATATAATGAAAAAAGAGGTAATACCTTTTGAAGGTCGGCTGTTTATGAAGGTGGGGAGCTGTCTAGCTCTTTTGCTTGCTTTATTTATGTTGCCTACTTATGCCATCCTGTGGGGGGCTCCTGTTTTTCTGCATCATTTTACCGCCAAGGATGGAGAGATTACAGTTACGGTTGTAGGTAAGGAGGATAATTATATGAATGGAAGATGTCACCCTAGATTAATCATTAAGGAATTTACGTGGCTCGGAGAGGATTATATTTGTCCGGGGAAGGAGGTATATAAAAAAGTTAATGTGGATTCGCGTATTATCTTGTCGGGTAAGGTTTCGGAGTACGGTGTTGAGCTACGTAAGTTGCGATGGTACAGTGATGATTGAGGTTTTGATTGTGTCAAACCCTAAAAAATATATAGTTTGGTCGCGGGTGATTAATTCTTGCACATTGGGTTTGCATATGAATAAATTCCTACTTCTATTAGTTTTCCTTGCGGCAGATTTGTTTGCCGATCAACCCCCAGATTGGAGTGCGTTTATTGTTCAGTCTGAGAACAAGGGATGGAGTGCAACAGTTCATCCTGAGGGTGTCGCAGATACACCTTGGAAAGATAGTTGGGTACTAAATATATACAAAGGTTTTCATTTTTCTTATCCCGCGCCAAATGTGAAGCCGGTATGGACTACCAAATATAATCCTAGTGGCTATTCTGGTGGGTATCTATCAAATGATGGCTCTACTTTTTCTTATGTCGAGGCCTGGTATTACCCATACAGTCCAGTTGTGAAGATATATCGTGAGGAGTGCAAAATTCTGAAAAATGGTTCTTATTTTGCTGTTGGAGATAAACTACAGAAAACTGTCTCGCACGAGCTTTGGTTGAAAGGAGGCGGCAATGTAGAGTACCTTTCTATTGATGGCAATCTGTATTTACAGCTCGAAACTATCAAAGGCCCACGAAAGATTGAGATATCATGCAATGAAGAAGCCTAAAAATTTAACGGTATGCGTACTGCATACACTGGGCCTTATTGATGCTCAATTGATGTCGGTGGGGTTGGTTTCTATGGGGGTATAAAGGATTGAACCAGAACTATACTTCTGTGTTGAAATACAAAATCCTATGAGGTCTATTTTTCAAAAGAGATTTTAAGGTCCCCTAGCAATAGGTTGCCTTTGTGGGGTGGGAATACTTAAGTGTCTATAAAAACACGGGGGTCTATAGAAGTAAAATTTAATGGTAGGGCGTATTGTTGGGTGATCTTTATTTGGGTTTGGCAAGTTAGCCTAACGGGTCTGAGTACAGTATGGGCTTAATAGTTGCTTGGGATATTATATTTGCTTATGAAAGAAAATCGCTATTTGCTAAAAGATAGAGCGGGCCTAGAAAAACTATTTTATGAAGATCTTTTTGGTGCTGCCGATGAAGTATCAAGTGTTGGAATATATGGTTCGGGAAAACATTTGAAGGAAATGCCTGAATATGAGCTGAATTTTGAGCCATATATAGGTCTGGCTAAATCTTGCGGTATGTGCTCTATGAGTCTAAATAAAAGCTGTGAAACAGGAAGGCTCTACCTGTGGAGCGTGAATTTAGGTGGGCATGCTCCACGGCTAGAATTAGTGCCTGTATCTTTGAGCCTGGTACTGGATTTAGACTTCATGAGAAGGATGCATGAAAATCATGGGCATTTTCTGGCTTTAAAAGTGGACGCATCTGCAAATTATAAGATATAACTAGGTTAGGCCATGCGATGGAGTAAGCCTCTTTGCTCTTCTACGAAACTGTATACTCTAAGGGTTACAAGCTTGGTAATAGAATATCCAAGATTCAGATCCAAAGCTATTTCTGAGATAATGATAGTTGAATGTTCAACTGCTAAGTGTCCCGGTTACGGCTATGAATATTTTTTAGGTTTGTAATGTGAGTTTGCGGTTCATAGTTTCTTTTAGGTCTTCGGGATATTTACACTGGTTTATTATGTTGGTTTAGGGGTGTGTCTCCGTGGGTTGCGTGGGTATCATTGTCAGTTGCGTTTGCTATGCCTATTTCATGTTGTTGTTTGGTTTATTATAATTGTTGAGATATGCCGGTTGAGAATTAAGTTCCAAGGTCGTATATCTTCATCTTTTGGGTTGTCTCTGTTGACGCTCTTACTCCAGAGATTATATATCTATAGATAGTTACGGTGTGTATGACACAGCCCAAAAAATTAACAGTACAGAGCGTGAACTGCCTAATTCTCACAAAAAATCTAAAATCTTTACTGCGGGATGATGGGCGTATAAAAGTGCCGAAGTGTTGTTATACAACACTTCGGCTTAACGCTATCTCCATATTTTGTGGGGCAGTGAACAGGTGACGACGCCTGATAACTGCCTCTGAAAGCATTTCTAGAGTTTGGCAAGTATCTTTCCAGCTTATACAGGCGTCGGTAACGGATTGCCCGTAGCGCATATTTTCTACTGCACAGATTTTTTGATTGCCTTCTTCGAGGAAGCTTTCAATCATTACTGCTGAAATATTTTTCTGCCCGGAAACCATTTGCTCACAGAGTGATTCTGCAACCACTATTTGGTTACTGTGTATCTTTTGGCTGTTACCGTGACTACAGTCAACCATAATACCGCCGGGTAGCGATGCGGATTCAAGTTGGCAGGTCGCTTGCTCTATATCTTCTGGATGGTAGTTGGGTTTTTTTCCACCGCGTAGTATCAAATGACAGTCGGGGTTGCCCGAAGATTGAATTGCTTCAAACTTGCCGTTGCGGATGGTTGTGCAGAAAATCTGCTGGGATTGCGCTGCCTGAATGGCATTCATTGCAACTTTAATATTACCGTCGGTACTATTTTTAAATCCGATAGGGCAGGGGAGTGCTGAGGCCAACTCCCGGTGTGTTTGTGACTCTGTGGTGCGGGCGCCGATGGCCCCCCAGGAGATCAGGTCTGCGATATAGAGCGCATTCAATGGGCACAGGAATTCAGTGGCAGTACCTAGGCCCAGGGCATTGATATTGAGCAATAGTTCTCGGGCCTTGGTGAGCCCGGTATGCATATCGGCGCTACCATCTAAATTGGGGTCGTAAATAAAGCCTTTCCAGCCGATGGTGGTGCGTGGTTTTTCAAAGTAGGTGCGCATAATTAGACAGAGACTATCTTCAAATTGGGCTTTAATCTCCGACAGCTTTTGCGCATAGTCCAGTGCGGCTATGGGATCGTGAATTGAGCAGGGCCCCACGACAACCAAAAGGCGGTCATCATCTCCGCTGAGTATTTTGGAAACCTCATTGCGGGTTTGTTCGATCGTTAAAGCGGTACTAGACGGGCAGGGCATTTTACGGATTAGCTCGTCATTACCCGGCAGTTGCATATGAGTCCGTGCGCTCAAAATAGCAGGAACGTCAGACATAAAATGGTCCTTTTCTTTATCACTGAGCTAGCGTTGGCATGGTTGAGGTTGATTAGTACTCAACGATAGTCAATATACCGTCTTGATGTGGCTGATATGCACCGGTATAGGTACTGCCACTGGGAACTCCAGAGGAAAGATCCCGCAAAATTCTCAGTTCTAGTGTTTGTTGCTGGGGTGACAGTGCAATAATTTCAGCATCTAAAAAATCAAAGTACTTTCCAACTTGGGGATACAGTGCTTTAAACAGGCTTTCCTTGATTGAGAAAGCCAAAGTCAGCCAGTTTTCCATTGCTAAACCGCTATCTGCGAGCAGGCTTTCCTCTGCCTGGTTGACTATATTACGTTTGATTTCAGCGGCAGTTTTCTCTGCGATATTTGTTTCATAATCAATCCCCAGTCCCCGTGAGTTTGTGGTGGCTGCACAGATTGCCCGGTTGTTGGCATGGGTAATAGAAGCCTGTACACCCTCAGGCAATACGGGCTGGCGGTTTTCGCCTACAGGGATTTCTGCTACCGGCATCCCCAGTTTGCTTAGTGCAAAGTGAGCACACCCCCTTCCGGCGAGAAATTCAGCCCGCCGGGAGGGGACAGCTTTCTCCAAGGTACTTGGGAAAGGAATATTAAGCTGGGAAAAAAAGCGGTCGAGATAGTTTTCTGGGCTAAAGGTGGTCTCTACCAGAAAGCCGGAAAAGTGATCGGACTCAACCATGCGATATCCACCTAGAAAGGCGGATAGCGCCTTGTTATCTATACAAATCGATTCCTGATTCATGATGTTGTAGCTTCAGCATCCATTTTGTCTTTTTGCGGAGCGGGGCTCGGCGAAGGAGCTGCTTGTTGTGGCTTATTTCTTACAAAAGCAGCGCTCTTCAAACTGCTGAACCCCAGAGACATGGCGACAGTAATACCAACAGCCGCTGCGGCAAAGTAGAGAGTGCCGGCCATAGGGGCAAACAGTTTACCGAGGATACCAAATCCCATTGCACCAAAGGTATCGCCGGTCACATTCTGGGCTGCCCACAGGCTATTGACTCTTCCCTGCAACTGGTTGGGAGTATGGCTCTGTACCAAAGTCATCTGGATCAGTGAACTGATAGCCCCCAAATAGCCGTAAGCCACCAAGGCAAATAGTGCGATATAAAGGTGGCTGGCCAAGGTGAGACCGCCTAGGGCAACGAAAGAAAGCGTACATGTAAGTAGTAAAACGGTACCGGGACGCTGTAACTGAGGGGCCCAGCCACTGGTTAAGGCACCCAGCATTGCGCCGAGGGGCACTGCTGAATACATCAGCCCGATTTCAAACGCACCGCCACCAAGGGTAATAGTAACCATCGCGGGAAATAGAACGCGAATTCCTTTGCCCAGTGAGTCCAGTGTGCCCACAGCGATGGCACTGCCGACAATTTTATGACGGAATAAAAACGAAAACCCTTCGGCTAGCGCCTTTAGTGGTTGTTTGCCCGGCTGCTTGCCCGGGGCCATGGAAGGTAGTCGGGTTAGGGGAATCAGGGTGACAAAAGTGCCCACCGATGCTGCGGTGTAGTTCCAGCTGATATCAGTGGCGGCAATAATCAGTCCTCCAATAGCTGGGGAAATCACGGTACCGATACGTACGGTGAGCATGCCCAGTGCATTGGCCGAGGCAAGATTCTCTCTGCCGACAATAGAGGGAATGGAGGCCATTAACGCGGTGATGCCGATTGCACCAAATAAACCACTCCAAATAGAAAGGGCGTACAGGGCTATGAGTGAGGGTGAAGTAAAGAAGCAATTGACTGCTAGTGCGGCAAAACCCAGAGCGCAGCCGGAGCGACCGATTAAAATCAGCGTGCGCCGGTTGTAGCGGTCGGCGAGTACCCCTCCCCACAGCAAACCAATAAACATAGCTGCACCTTCAAGCGCCATAATGATCCCCACCTGGATGGTGGAGCCTGTCATTGCATGGACTTGTATAGGTACCGCGACTGTAAGCATTCCCAGGGAGATGATTGAGATCATCCTGGCAATAAAGATCATGCGGAAGTTGACATTGCTTTTGAGCAAGTCAAATCTCATAAAAAATGAATGATTCATAGGGAGGTTACCGCCTCTTGGGGATCTGCTTTCTCTGTCTGTTTGGTTAAAGTTGGAACCTTTGCCAATATGCCGTTGAGCAGGGGGCCGAGTACTTCGAGGGAAGTCGGCGAGAGAATATCGTCATGGGCAAAAGGCAAGCGGTGTTGTTGCATATCGTTTAGGAATGGGGCCCAGCACTTGTCCACATCCCAACCTTCGGGCAGTGTTTTTTCTGCAACAAATAATTGCACATTGCCGGAGTAGGGCTGGCTACAGGCATTGGATAACAGGCGCACAGTGTCATCGTAATTTGCCACTATGTCGTTAAACATTTTTGTCTGCTCTGCCAGGGTGGCTTCATCGGAAAACTCGCCTTCAGCTGCACTGAGGAATTGCCGTTTCTCTCTCTCTACTTCTTCCCGGGCTTCATCTTCACTGGGGCGTTTCCACTCCTGGCCCTCAGGTGGGTAGGTATCGAACAAGCCGACAAATGCTACTTCGTGACCGAGGGCCGTCAGCTTGGCTGCCAGGGCTAGGGCAACAGTACCGCCGAAAGAGTACCCCATTAAATGATAGGGACCCTTGGCTTGTGCGCTGAGGAGGGTCTGTAAATAGCGCTCTACGGCTTCATCCATGGCTTCACTAATCGCCACAGGGCCGTTAGGTCTGGGAGATTGCAGGCCGATAATCGGCCAGTTTCCTTGCAGGTATTTGGGGAAGCCGGTGTACTGCCAGGAAAAGCCTGAGCCCGGGTTAATACAGAATAGCGGCGTACCAGTTCCCATCCGGATCGGAAGAATATTGCCAAAGCCGGCTTTTTCAGGATCTTTACGTAAATTCTCATCAGTCAGTACTGCGGCAAGCCCCTCTACTGTGGGGGATACCATAATCTGCCCGACTGTGACGGGAAGGGATAGGGATTGGCGGAGTTCTGCGGCCAGTCGCATAGCCAATAGTGAATGGCCCCCAAGCTCAAAGAAACTGGCTTCCGCTGTGACCGATTCCAGATTCAGTATTTTGCAGAAGGCATTGGCAATAATTTGCTCGGCGCCTTCACGGGGCGGACGGCCAGAAACCGTTTTATTATTTTCAGGGTCTGGCAGAGCCTTTCTATCGAGCTTGCCATTGGCGCTGAGAGGGAATGTATCCACCGCGACCAATGCTGAGGGCACCATATGCACCGGCAGGGTTTGCGCCAGCTGCTCAAGCAGTGCGCGAAGTATTTCTGGGGACTCTACAGGGTTATCCAGAATTACGTAACCGACCAGTTGACGGTTATCGCCTGTGGCTTTGCTTCGATTCAAAACACGGGCGTGAACCGCTGCCTGTCTTACCCCCTCCAGGGAAGACAGGGCTTTTTCAATCTCGCCAATTTCAATTCGTAGACCGCGAATCTTAACTTGATCATCACTGCGGCCCAGGTATTCAACATTGCCATCGGGCAGCCAGCGAACCACATCACCGGTACGGTACATTCTTTCGCCTACGGCATAGGGGTCGGCCACAAATCGTTCGGCGGTCAGGCTGTGCCTGTTGAGATAACCGAGAGCGAGCTGTGTGCCGCTCAGGTAGAGTTCTCCCGGAACGCCGATACCTACCGGGCGTAAAAATTGATCGAGTATTCTGAGCTGGGTATTCCAAACCGGTTTGCCGATCGGAATTCCAGTACCCTCTCCCAGTTTTTTTCCCAGATCAGCCGGGCAGTAAGTAACATCGACAGCGGCCTCGGTGGGGCCGTACAAATTGTGCAAGGGCGCCTTAAAGTAATTTGCATAGGCTGAGGCGAGTTCTTTTGACAGGGCTTCACCACTGCAAAATACCCGGCGCAGGGACTGTGCCAGAGGCGCAGCCGATAGCTGACTATCCAGGTAGTCCACCATAGCGGCAAGCATAGAAGGGACAAAATGCATGGTTGTTACCTGATACTGGGAAATAATCTGTAGCAGTTGTTCCGGGTCTCTGTGTGCTTCCGGTGGCGCCATGACCAATTCGGCCCCCTGGATCAGAGGCCAAAAGAACTCCCATACAGAGACATCAAAGCTCGATGGTGTTTTTTGCAGTACGACATCACCTTCTGTGAGTTTGTATTCGTCCTGCATCCAAAGCAGCCGATTCACAATGGCTTCATGGGAAACCAGAACCCCTTTGGGGCGGCCGGTGGAACCTGAGGTATAAATCAGATAGGCGGGATCTTCTGGGCGAACTTCCGCAGTGATGCCCCCACTGGGAGATGGCTGTTGGAGAAGATGTTCAATAGCCAGTACGGGTACAGGGCTGGGCACCGGAGAGTGATCGCCAAATCGGCAAACCTGATTTTCACCGGCGACAATCAATTTGGGATTGGCATCCTCTAGCATCAGAGCCAGGCGTTCATCTGGATAGCTAATATCCAACGGCAGGTAAGCGGCCCCAGCTTCGATTACGGCTTGTAAAGAGAGACTGAGTCCAACACTGCGCTCTATAGCGACGGCGACAACATCCCCGGGCCCAACACCGTTAGCACTGAGCTGTGCGGCAATATTGCCAACGTGTTGACGCATACTTTGATAGTCAAAGGAGCCCTGTTCGTCAGTGAGTGCTTTGTTATTGGGGCTGGCTTGCGCCTGCTTGGCCAGCAAGTCCTGCAAAGTGGCAGGCTTAAATATCTTCTTGGTGTCATTCACACTTTCGAGAAGCTCGCGTTCACCATCTGTCTGCTGGGACATGGCAAGCAGCGGTTGTTCTGGGCTTTCGGCAAGCTGAGTGAGCATATGGATAAAACGCTGGACAAGGTGTTCAGCATTGACGACAGCGTCGCGATATTCGAACAGTATTCTCGGTTTGTCCCCAGGCAATACTAATAGAGTCAGCGGGTAGTGGGTAAAGCCGCGATTTTGAACCGCAGTTAAATGAATTCCTGCGTGATTTTGCTGCAAAAGGGCTTGGTCTGCCGGGTAGTTTTCCACCACCAAAAGGGTGTCGAACAGGGTATCTGTGCCGGCAGTGCGCTGGATTTCCCCGAGGCCAATACCGTCGTGGTCAAACAGGGCAATTTGCTGCTCTTGCAGTGATTGAAGTTGCTTGATCAGCGGCTGTTGAGGTTGCAACTGTACGCGAACGGGCAACGTATTGCTGAATAAACCAATGGCCTCATCAATCCCGTCCACGGCACTGGATCGCCCGGAAACAGGGCTGCCGAATACCACATCATTGCGGCCGGTGAATGAGCCCAGCAGTGCCGCCCAAACACCCTGAATAAGTGTGTTAAAGGTGAGACCTTCCTGTTGGCAGAGGTTATTCAGACGTTTGTGTAAGTGCTCACACAGGGGAGCTTCTATTTCATGAACGGTTTCTTTATCGCGACTCTCAGTAAAGGCAATGGTGGGGGTGACACCTTTGAGCAGGCTTCTCCAGTGTTCGATAGTGGCTTGTTTTTTCCTATCAGACAGTGCCATGACTACCGAGCTGTAGTGATTGGGTACTGATAAACGCGCTTCAGTATCATCTCGATAAGCTTCCAGCAGGTCTTGCAGCAGAATTGGGGTAGACCAGCCATCGATAACCAAATGATGCGCAGTGATAAGCAGCGCGTGGTTTTCTGCGGAGATTTTTACAATGTGTGCGTGTAACAGGGGCGTGCGAGTCTCTGCGTGTTTGCGAATATCGAAATGCAATCCAGCCTGCTGCAACTCCAGCTTGTGTAGCGTTTCCTGTTGCTGTTGTTCGGGCTGCTGGCTCAGGTCCACTTCTGTCAGGGGCCACTGTGCAGCGGTATCCGCATCGCCACTGATTTGCGGGATGAGTTGTAGGGGGGCATCCCAAGACTCACAGTCGAACAGTGCTCCTAGTTGTGGGTGCTTGGCTAAAGTGACATTGAGCGCGCGGCACCACCGGGCAGTATCCAGCTCGCCATCGAGTGATAATTTTGTGGTAAAGCTGTAGGAGTTCTCCTCGCTATCCAATTGCGTCTGAAACAGTAGGCCTTCCTGCAAGGGCAGTACGGGAAGTACTGCGGCTAGCGGACCATATTTGTTCTCGGCTTCAGCGAGGGGTAATTGCTGCGTTGCTGTGGAGTTTGTTTTGGTCTGCTCCTGTAAAGGCGTCAGGTTGAGGGCGATTTGCTCGGCTGAGCGCAGTTTGAAAATTTCTTTGGGGCGCAGATCGTAACCCGTTTTGCGCATCGCAGTACAAAGGCGCATCGCGGAAATACTGTCTCCCCCCAGTTGAAAGAAATCATCTTCTGCGCCGATATTGTCCAGCTCCAGGGTGCTGGCGATAGCATTGCAGACAAGTTGCTCAGCGCTATCTTTTGCCGCTCTCGATGTTTTCTGTATAGAGGCAGAGGGCATTGGCAGAGCTTTTTTATCGAGCTTGCCGCTTACTGTCAGTGGGAATTCTTCGAGAATACTCAGACTAGCAGGCACCATATAATCTGGTAGTTGCTCGCTGAGTTGCTGCATAAGGCGGCTTTCAATCGCCTGTTTATTCTCTTTTGCTGGTGTCTTCAGCGTGCAGTAGGCGAGTAATTGATTACCTGTGGCAATAGGTTTGGCAATCACTGCGACTTCTTTGGTTTCTGCGAGCGATGAAAAGGCGGCTTCCACATCGCCGAGTTCAACCCTGAATCCGCGAACTTTGACTTGGTTGTCACAGCGGCCGATAAATTCTAATTCCCCGTGGCTACCCCAGCGAACCAGGTCCCCAGTTAAATACATCACTTTACCAGGGCGGTATGGGTTTGCGACAAAACGGCTGGCAGTGGTCTCCGGGCGACGCAGGTAGCCGATAGTCATATTGTCTCCAGCGAGATAGAGCTCGCCGGCCACGCCAATGGGGACTGGCCGCAGGCGTTTATCCAACACATAGACTTCAGTGTTGGCCAGCGGGCCGCCAATAACCGGTTCTGCCAGGTCTGTGGAGACCTGCGCACTGGTTGCATAGACGGTAAATTCTGTGGGGCCGTAAATATTGTGTGCTTGTAGTTTGGGGTGTCGCTGTAATTCAGACCACAGAGCTGGAGATACGGCTTCCCCGCAAATATCCATTAAAGTGGGATGGTGATGGCCCTCATCCATCAGCCCCGCTTCCATTAATTGTGTGGCCAATGAGGGGGCAACGGCGAGAGTATCTATTTTTAGGGTGCGGATAGAATCGATCAGAGCGTAGACGTCCCTTTTGGCGTCGTCACCAAACAGGTGTAGCTCGTGGCCGAGCATCATCAGGAGAATGGGGTCCCAGGAAGTATCGAATGAAAATGAACCCGTCAGAGCTACCTTCAAGCGCTCGTTAGCGCAGCACGAAATAGCCTTGTTAAAGATCTCCTCTTGTAGGGCCAGTGCCAAATTAAGGAGTGCCCCATGAGGCACCATCACCCCTTTGGGTTTTCCGGTAGAGCCGGAGGTATAAAATATATAGGCTCTCTGTTCCCCGGAGTTTATGTGTGTTTTATCAATCGGTTCTGCGGCTGCGGGCAGTGTTGCGGTATCCAAGTACAGTTGCTCAACTTGCGATGGTAGTCGATGGGCTTGCTTGGATAGAGTAATCACCTGTGCCGGTTGTGCATCTTCACACATCACCGCAATGCGCTCGTCGGGATGTGTCAGATCGAGGGGGAGGTATGTGGCACCAGAGTAGAAAATTGCCAGGATGGCAGCAATGGAATCAATACTTCTTGGCAGAGCTACCGCGATAATATCCTGTGGCGTTACCCCTTTGTTCTGTAAGGCAGCACAAATCTGTAGGGCCTGCTGTGAAAGCTCACTAAATGAAACGGCGCGGCCTTCAAAAACCAGGGCCGTAGCACTGCCGCGCGTGCGCACCTGTTGTAAGAAAATATCCAGGGCGCTGATATGACTCTCAGTATTGGCGACCTCTATCCCTTTAGCCCAACTGTCGATAAGCTCTTTCTCAGCGGTGGGAATTAGAGAGAGTTCACTGGATAGGCAGTGACTATTGTGGTGAACTTGAATAAAGAGGTCGCTAATTCTGTGCCTGTGGAGTTCCAGTTCCTGTTCATCGTAGCGCTGGGCGTTGGCAGCCAGTTCAATAGTTATCGCTTCTTTACCGAGATAAATGGAAAACTCTATATCCTCAATCGGACCTGTTGCTATTTGATGGGTTGTAGCGGGGGCCGCGTCAAAATTGAGTGCGTAGTCAAAGATTTTGCAATTGATAGTGGGGCCATACAGGCGGCTGTGTGATCCGACCAGTCCGAGGTCCCTTTGCAGTTGCTCAGCCTCGTAGCGCTGATGCTTGCGAATTTTGCGCAATTCTCTGGATAGGATGCGGCCAGTGTCAAAAATAGTGTGCTCGGCACTGACCTCAAGCTGTACAGGCAGCACGTTGGCGACGGGACCCGTAGAGCGAAGTGCGGCAGACCCCATGCGACGCATAAAGGGATAGCCTACAGCAACCTTGTCGCTGTCGCACATTCTGGATAAGTAAACAAAGATTATTGCCGTGGTGAGGTCGATAACCGACAGCTTTTTTGCGTCCGCTTGCTGGGTTAGATCTTCGATCAGGCTGCGGTCCATCGAAATACTCTGCCGGTGCACAAGGCTATTGGCATTGTCCAGTGAACCGGTATTCTTATTCGATAGTATCAGTGGTGCTGCCAGGTTTTTGGCATAGTCCAGCCAAAAGGTTTGGTCTTGCTTGTATTTTTCTGATCCGACGTAATTCAGGTACTCATCAACAACAGCAGAGAATTTAGTAAAGGGAGAGCTGCTCGGGGATGCACCATTGATAAGTGCGTTATAGATGGATTCAATTCTTTTAGTCAGGGCGGTAAAACTGAAGCCGTCTACCATCAAATGGTGATAACGCTGATACCAGAGGAAGGACTGTTCACTGGAACCTTGCGATAACTGAAAAATAATATGCCGATACAGGCAAGTTCCGCTATCTGCGCTCAAATCACGTTGAAGATCATCCAGCATCACGGCTTTTGCCGCAGTTATTGGATCAGCTGAATCTTCAATTTGAATGAAATCTACAGCGTTTAGAGATTCAGGTTCCGGCGTTGGCAGGAATTGCTGGATTGGGTTGTCATCCTCCTGGCGATAGACGGCATGAATTGTATCGGCTTCACTCAGCCCGATATGAATCGCCTGGGTCAACAGTGTCACATTGATCGCCCCCCGAATTTCAACGTATTGAGCGACGGCGAAAGCATTGCTACTTTCTGACAGTTGATCTGCTAACCAGATTCCCACCTGGGGGCCCACCAAAGGGTAAGTGTTATCACTAAGTTTACTTGCAGAAATGGGTGCGCTTTCTTCTTGCACAGTAACAATCCTTTTTCAACATATTGAGTTGGCACAATGCCTAGGTGGGAGAAAAAGTGTGGCCAAATAGCTCTTCCTGATCTATTTGGCCACGGCCCACGGGTGTATGAAAATAGTGTGGCACAGACCTTAGCCATATTTTCAAGTGGGAGTTGCTGGTACTTTCCAGCTGCGGTTAATCCCTTAACCGCCGGTAAATAATGTGCGGGAAATAGCAAATGCTATTGCCTGCACTTATTTTCAAGGGAAACAGCCTAACCTCTGTGGCTGACAACTATCAGTGGTTTAGGCTTTTCCAGTTCTCTTCAACATATTCAATGCACGAGCCCCGATCTTGAGGGCCGTAAACGGTTTTCCATCCTTCTGGAACACCGGCGAATTCTGGCCACAGACTATGCTGGCCAAGCTCATTGGTTAGCACCAAAAATTGGTGGCTCTCATCATCAAACGGATTTTGATATTCTGATTGCATAACAAATTTAACCCTGATAGTTAAAACTTTGTAATAAGTACGAGAGCCCTGTGATCAGCCCCTCGCGCCAGCACAGGGTGTCGTGCCCCCCAAAAAACTTCTGATATCTAACCTCAAAATTTTTGCTGCTTAGGGCTTTGTTGAGCTGATCATTTACCCTATTGAGGGCATGTTCCCGAGTACCCACTTCCTGAAAAATTTTTAATCCGCTTGGGGCGTAGGCTCCAAGATCTACCTGTTCGGTGAGCCAACCCTTTTTATCGCTATTATGGCCCTTTCTCATCAGCTCATTATTTGGCCACCAGAAGGAGCCCGATTGACTCAGGATACAGCCAAATCGTGCCGGCCAATTTAGACCTGCAAACATTGCAGCCAGGCCACCATAGCTTTGCCCTGCAACCACGGTATGTGCCGGACTT
Source organism: Microbulbifer regidiadema (SeqCode) (assembly GCF_052467605.1). NCBI lineage: Bacteria > Pseudomonadati > Pseudomonadota > Gammaproteobacteria > Cellvibrionales > Microbulbiferaceae > Microbulbifer > Microbulbifer regidiadema (SeqCode). The sequence continues at coordinate 168,859 of NZ_CP174316.1, forward strand.
TCTGTGTGGGGTAGCTGGGCTTTTATCTGGGGAATAAGCTCTTCCTGTATGGCCAGCCAAAATTTTTTACTGCAAGTTAGATCTTGCTCCCGCTGATGCCCATTAATTGAATCAACCAGTAGGTAGAGTGCCGCTGGCAAACTTCCGGATTGTGTCTGCTCTTCTAGAAGTGAAAAAATGGGCATTTCTTTTGCCCAGCGCTCTCCGTCGAGAAGAATGACAAGCGGACGTGACTCAGGTTTGGCTGTCTCGCCACAGGCATAGGTCCAGACTTGGCGATTGATACCGAGAGAGGGGCTTTTCCAGCACAGCGTTGCCACTTTATCTAAACCGTGTTCTATAGGCTCGGATTGCTGATCATTTTTTTGCCACAGACTTTGCTCTGCAAGACCTGGCAAGTGAATTGCGGAAAATTTTTTGCTCCACAATCCTGTATTCGGTGCTTGCCGATTCAAAGGATCTGGTATTGCTGATTTCAGCAGGCTGCGCCACCAATGGCGCTGTACTTGGCGTTTATCATCGTTGGGCTGAAGTGTCTTTTCCCAGTTACAGCCGATCCATTCTTCTGTGACGGGAATTAAGCGATAACTACCTCTCCAATGCTTTTCTATCTCCACTTGCCAATACCAAACATCAGTTTCAGGTCGCCTTTCTAGAGAGGGTGGCGAAAAGGTATGGTGATCGGTTACACAATTTATATCGATATAAACTCGCTTGATAGGCGAGTGCATTTCACAGCCATTTGGATCTTGCCACAAGAAAGTAAGAATTAATTTTTCTTTATCTAAAGGGTTTTCATCCACGAACGGCAGTCCATGTCCCTTCACCTCAGACCACCAAGGTGCGCTGCCAACCCCACAAGAATGAGGCTGCGAAAAAAATAATAAATCTATTTGCATGGCAGCGGTCATGACATTCCTTGTCTTGAGTAATTGGGCTTTCCACGAGGCTTGTGGGAGGTTGTGTTCTCAGCGCTATTTTTCAAAAAGCAGTAACAACTTGCGAATAGGCTACCCTAATACGGTGCCAAATGTAAATACAAATTATTATCATTTGTAGTTGTGAGGGGCATCTCAAACGTTAATAAAAAATATTTAATTTGTGTTTCAGGCTTGATGGCGGTAATCGGTGCAAAAATCCAAAGGTTGGTGAGGCTGGACCAATTTCTTTGCGAAAATGGTGTTTACAGAGAAAATAAAAAAATAGAGTGCTCATTTTTACTTCTCTTGAGTCCTGGCCTGATTTTATTTTTTTCTCTGTAGTCGCTTCCCGACATGATATCCATGTAAATATTTTCCAAATATTGAATACATCAATTGACAAATACACCAACATTTGAAATATAATGATATTCATTCTCATTTGCGTTTTCAATGGAGTGAAAAGTTTATGCTCTTCCCGACCCAGGGTTTGGAATCTGGCCTATCGCCTGTTCTTGATTCCGCTGATTTTTTGTTCACCTCCTCTTACAGAAGCTTGCGGGGTAAGGGGGTTTTTACAGAAATTAACCAGCCAGTGATGCCGGAGCCTGGTGGCAGTAGTCAGTTGTTTCATAACTCGGTACAGGGGGCTTTTGCCAATGCGAAGAAGGCGGGGCTCCGCAACCCTGTTGTTATTGGTGCGGTTCCTTTTGACCTGAGCCAACCATCACGACTGTTTATTCCTGCGGAGTGTGAGTTTTTTGATCGCAGTGAGATGATCTCAACCCTAGATGGGGGAAGCGCTTCCGCTCCTCAAGTTGAAAAGATGCAGAGTGTCCCCGGCGAGTGGCGCTTCAAGCAGTCAGTAGAGCAGGCGATCGCCAATTTTCAGCACAGTGATTTACGCAAAGCGGTATTGTCCAGAGTACTAAATGTTGAGTTGGCCGATAAAGTTTCAGTCGATGAAGTTCTGTCTCGATTAATTGTGCAGAACCCTTCTGGTTACCACTTCCGTATACCGATTGAAGGCGATCGGGACCTTATCGGCTCAAGTCCCGAGCTACTAGTGCGTAAAGTGGGTAGTGAACTTGTTTCCAACCCCCTGGCAGGTTCGGCTAAGCGGCAGGAAAATTTGGAAAAAGACAAGGCCGTAAGTGAATCGTTATTGACCTCGGCAAAGGACAGCTACGAACATCGGTTGGTCATTGACGAAATTCGCCAGGTGCTTACGCCATTATGCGATTCACTCGATATTCCAGTAGCCCCCGCACTGATTAGTACCCCGGCTATGTGGCATCTATCAACCTTAATCCACGGGCAGCTGAAAAACCCAGAGATCTCAGCGTTAGAGCTTGCTTGCCAGCTACACCCGACACCGGCAGTGTGTGGTTTTCCGACCAAAGATGCCCGCAATTTAATCCGTTTGGTGGAGTCTTTTGAGAGAGGGGTTTTCACCGGTATGGTGGGTTGGTGTGATGCCGAGGGTAATGGTGAGTGGGTAGTGACTATTCGCTGTGGTACGGTGAGTGGCAATCATATTCAGCTGTTTGCAGGGGCGGGTATTGTTGAGGACTCTTGCCCTGAGTCGGAGTGGCAGGAAACCGGTGCAAAGCTGGGCACTATGCTCAATGCACTGGGGATCACGCAGCAGGGTGCGCTTTAATGAGTATTGAATTTACACCCTGGCCAGAATCGATGGCTCGGCGTTATCGAGATCTTGGTTATTGGCAAGATAAGCCACTGACAGATATCTTGCGGGGGTCCTGTGCAAGGGATGCCAATGCGACAGCAATTATTTGTGGTGGCCGACACTTCTCCTATGCCGAATTAGACCAGCTTTCTGATAATCTGGCTCGATCCCTGCGGCTCAGGGGGCTTAAACCTTACGATACGGCTCTGGTTCAGTTACCGAATATTGCTGAGTTTTATATCGTATTCTTTGGGTTATTAAAAGCGGGCGTGGTCCCGGTCAATGCGTTGTACAGTCACCAGCGCCTGGAGCTACTGGCCTACGCAGAGCAGCTTCACCCAAGCCTTGTTATCGCCTCTGCTTCTCATGCACTTTTTTCTGATACCACTTTTCTGGATGAGCTAAAGCAGAAAACTCCCTCGGTAGAACATGTTTTGTTGTGGGGAGAAAATAGATCAGCAGACTCACTTGATAGCTATATCAATACAACGGAAATTGCAGCAGAGTTAGAGCCGACACCTGCCGAAGAGGTCGCCTTTTTCCAGCTTTCAGGTGGTAGTACCGGTACGCCAAAGCTGATACCTCGCACCCATAATGACTATCTCTACAGTGTACGCAGAAGTGCAGAGATATGCGATCTGAGTCCGCAAACCCGCTTTTTGTGTGCACTTCCTGCGGGACATAATTTTTCTTTAAGTTCACCCGGTGCTCTGGGGGTGTTTGACAGAGGCGGTACTGTGATTACCGCCTTAGATCCGGAGCCTTTAAATTGTTTCTCTTTGATTGCCCAACATGAAGTCAATATGGTTGCCCTGGTCCCACCGGCGGTTTCTCTTTGGCTTAAGGCCGCGCCGCAGAATCGGGAAAAGTTAGCCACGCTTTCTTTAATACAGGTGGGTGGAGCTAATTTTGCCGAGAGTGTCGCCCGCAGAGTGCCTGAAGAGTTGGGCTGCCAACTGCAACAGGTCTTTGGTATGGCCGAGGGTCTGGTTAACTATACCCGGCTGGATGACGAAGGCGCTTTGATTTTTTGTACCCAAGGTCGTCCTATGTGTCCTGACGATGAGATTCGGGTTATTGATGAGTATGGAGCCCTTGTACCTCCGGGGGAGGCCGGCATGCTGGCAACCCGAGGTCCCTATACTATTCGCGGTTACTACAATAGCCCTGAGCACAATAAAGCGGCATTCGATGATGAGGGCTTTTATCGCACTGGAGATTTGGTACAACGTGATGAACGCGGCTATTTAAGGGTTGTGGGCCGCCAGAAGGATCAGATTAATCGCGGTGGAGAAAAGATAGCGGCGGAAGAGGTTGAAAATTTGTTGCTGCGCCATGACACCATTACTCAGGCCGCACTGGTAGCAATGCCGGATGATTTAATGGGGGAGAAAAGCTGCGCTTTTCTGGTGTCAAGTGATGCAAGCTTACGCCCTGTCGCTTTGCGAAAGTACTTGCGAAGTCTTGGGGTGGCCCAGTTCAAACTGCCAGACAAGTTTGAATTTGTTCAGAGTTTGCCGCTAACTCCGGTCGGAAAAATAGACAAGAAAGTTTTGCGTAAAGAGCTGCTTAAGAAGATAGCGGTTTCCAGGATTTAAGGTATCAAGATTTATGTCAATTCCATCATTGGACAATTATAGTCTACCCGCAATTGATGCTCTCCCTAAAAATAAGGTGGACTGGGAAGTTGACCCTTCCAGAAGCGCTTTGCTTATTCATGATATGCAGGAATACTTCGTGCGCTTCTTTGGTGAGGGAAGCGAACTGATTCGCAATATTGAGAATAATATTGTCGCACTGCGCTCTTGGGCTAAGCAGCAGCAGATACCGGTAATTTATACCGCACAACCCACTGAACAGAGTGATCAAGATCGGGCGCTATTGAATGATATGTGGGGGCCAGGGCTTACCAAGGCTGACCCGAGCCTACAAAAAGTGGTCTCTGCCTTGGCTCCAGATGAGGATGACATAGTACTGGTTAAATGGAGATACAGTGCTTTTTACCGATCTGAACTCCAGGAAATCTTAAAAGAAGCGGGGAGGGACCAACTGTTAATTTGTGGTATCTACGCGCATATCGGCTGTTTGACCACCGCACTGGATGCATTTATGCGAGATATTCAGCCTTTTATGATCGCCGATGCCGTTGCTGATTTTTCTGAAGAAGAGCAGCATATGGCGCTTAACTATGTAGCCAACCGCTGTGGAAGTGTTGTAGCAACAGAGGATGTCGTATCTTTGGGCACTACTTCTGAAATGGTGCTGACCCAAGCTCTCCTCAAGGAGCAATTGCTGGAGTTGATTGATGAAGAGCCCGATTTGTTTGATGCAGATGAAAACCTTATTGATTACGGGTTGGACTCGGCGCAACTGATGGGGTTGATTACGGAATGGCAAAAACTCGGCGTACACATGACCTTTGAAGAGTTGGCTGTTGCACCATCACTGAATGGCTGGTGGCGGCTTATTCAGGGGAAATACCCTGAATTAAAAGGGTAACTGGGTTATGGACTTTTCAGGGAAGCGTGTCTGGGTTACCGGTGCTGGGCGCGGTATCGGGGCGAATATAGCGGATTTATTTTGTCAGAATGGCGCTATCGTTTGGGGTTTTGATATAGCCTTCCCCGGCACTGAATATACTTACCAGACCATTCCTCTGGATATTACCAGCCCTGAGCAGATTGCGCAGGTTTGTAAATGGTTGCTCAGCGATGGCCAGGGGCCGGATATTCTGGTCAATGCAGCGGGCATCCTGCGTCTTGGGGGTATCTCAGAATTAACTGTCTCTGATTGGCAGGACTGCCTATCGGTCAATGTGACGGGCCCTTTTAATTTAATCAAAGAGTTGACTCACCACTTTAAGAATCAAGGCAGTGGAGCTATCGTAAACTTGGCCTCTAATGCGGCTCATGTTCCAAGGTTGGGTATGACCGCATACTGCGCTTCAAAAGCAGCATTGGTTAGTCTCAGTCATTGCGTAGCCCTTGAGCTGGCTGAATATGGTGTTCGTTGTAACTTAGTCTCGCCGGGATCTACGGATACTGAGATGTTGCGTGAACTGTGGGGGAGCGAGGGGAGTGAAAAGGCTACCATTGCTGGTAATCCAGAGGGGTACAAGCTGGGAATCCCTTTAAATAAGCTTGCGACAACCTCTGATATAGCAAATACAGTTCTTTTTTTAGCCTCTGATATGGCTGCACATATCACCATGCAGGATATTGTTGTTGATGGTGGGGCAACCCTGGGAAGCTAAGGAACCTCTGAAAAATAATTCCATAGCTATCTATTCGGTATCGCACAGCCAAAAAGTCATATTCTCATACGTGTTTATCCCCATTTCCATTCCCTGAAATCTGTGTTTTGCAGATTTCAGGGACACTGACCCTAGTGCAGCAGATATTTTTCCCAACCAACTGGGCTTATGGCTGATCCAGATTTAAATGGCACAGATGCTGCGGAAGCTGTTTATATCTACTAGTTAGAAAATATTCTTTGTTGGCGCTGGCTACTGAAATTAATTGGGTCCACTATACTGGACCATAAAATGTAGTAGTTAAGAATTGATCGAACAGTTGCTGTTTTTTAGAAGCCGCTCTGTTAGGTTGCGTTTAGTTTGTGAGCTTTTCTTTTCTGATATTTTAATATTCTAATGACTCCCCGCATTCAGCTTTTTATCTGGCATGCAAGTTGTTGGTGGTTCTGGTTTCTGTGGGCTTAGAGCTCAAGATCTCTTTCTGGAGGTGAGGTTACAGTGTCTTTCTTAAATTTCAGCTTAAAAAATAGACGGTTGTTATGTTTCATTACCTGTAACTACTCACCCCTAACTGCCACCTCACCAAAAAAACTATCAAATTTTTTTAGTAACTATTCAGCGGATATTTTGAGTGTTGTCATTTTCTTTTGAAGAAATTCTGGCCACTCGCCTGAAAATAGGTTTTCAAGGGCTTCCCCCACGCCAATACCATGCTTTCTGCAAGTGGACAAATAGCTACGGATACGACAAAAAATCTCAGCTCCAGCCGTAGACCTAAAGCAACCTGATATTTTTTGCTGCACCTTGGCCATGCGAATATCTCTTTCACCCTGATTATTGGTATAAGGCGCTTCCGGATTTTCCATAAAGCGTAAAACATCTTGTTCGTATTTTTGTAGACGTTCCAAGAGGTTCCGAGATTTGCTTCGAGCTAATCTGCCACGCTTTTTTTGTTCTGATTTGTTAATTTCTGGTGGCGGGCACTCCAGCTCAGCTTTTTTAAGTAGGCTTCTATATTGTCTACGCCAATTTCGGCATTCCTCTTCTGTTAGGCGGCCATCTGATTGCTTGACTGCTGTGTTGATTTTCTGCAACAGTAGCGCCATTTTTCTGGCCCATTCCTGTCCATCCTGCTCAAAAGCCCTGGTTAGTTCACGCTGATGGTGAGCATTACAAAGAGCGTGCAGACACATTGTATAACGGTAGTAAGGCTTCCAATGATCATGAACTAAAACGCCTTTATAGTGAGGCAGTATGTCCATTTCTTCTACAGCTTCATTGCCGCGTTTTGCATGTGGAGCAATCAATGTCCAGGAGGCACTGGAAGCGTTGTGCAACCACAGACGGCTGCCATTTACATTGATACTGGTTTCATCAACATGCAAGGTTTTTTCCTGGCGCAGCACAGCTTTAGCTGTTTGCTCAAACAACGCCAAGCGCTCAAAGGCTTCCAGATTGAAGTTATAAACACTGCCAGCACTGATGGGGGTATCAAACAGTTCAGAAAAGTGTGTCTCCACTCGCTCGTAGGGGATCAGCTGAAATATCGACATGTAAACCGCATTAGCTTTGACGCTGGCGCCATACTGCGTTGAACGCGTGACCTTTTGGGGAAAGTCTGCCACAAATCTTCGGCCGCTTTCATCAATTAAAACCTGCGCCCGATATTCTGTAACGCTTCGTGATATTCGAATATCAAATACCTGACGAGATTCATAACCGCCATCTGTGTAGGTGCCTTTCGGCAAAGTCCGGCGATCAAGCTTAATGAAGCAGACTTTATCAGGATCTTCCACAGGTTCGAGATTTTTACCTGGATGTCCAGGCTGGCCACCACGAGGTTTATTGCTTTTTGTCTGTGGCCTTTTCTCTCGATTGGGATCGCTAGCGGGCGGTTTGTTACTATTGAGGCTATTTAAACCCAAATGATCCGAGAGCATCTTGACAACAATCAGCAGCATTTTTACAGACGCTTTTAGTGCGGGGGAAGCGCTGGCATCATTCGCTAGCAATTCCTCAGCTTCTTTTACGGCCTGATTAATGTCAACTGAATTTGTCATGGGCAACAGCATACCTTAGTAATATGGCAGTATTATCGCACAATTCATCTTTGCTGTATGACCTGTAGCTGTTTTTTTCTTGCCGGGCTAGGTGGGAGATTTCCTGAGGCGTGCTGGTTTATGGCAGACTTGCTCAGCTTGCTTGGCGGTGGCTGGCGGGGGAGTTGTGCTAATACTCCCGAAAGGCTCGCTGAATAGTTACTTTTTTTAAAGCAAAGAAATAAACAGCCTTACATAGCGATACTGAGCCTTCTAGAAGGTCCTCCCTCCCAACCCCTAAAGCAAAGAAACAGAAAAGCTGAGACAAATGCTCTAAGCAAACTCGCTTTATTGTTATCCGCAACGATCTGAGACACGCCAAAATTTGTGATATCCTACACCTTCGAGATAACGGGTTCACTTTTCGGTTATGGCCAACATTAACAAAACTTCTGTGCGCGAGGAAATGGATCGCCTAAAAGCCGAGTTCCAGCGCCAGTGTGCCGAGAAGTTGTTAAGCCAGGAAAGTCGTCTGCTGCTGCTGCAAAGCGTGTTTACTCTGCTAGAGTTGATACTCGCCATTTTTCTGGAGAAAAAAACGGCCAAGACGAATAAAAACTCCAGCAAGCCATCCTCCCAAACGGACAAAGATGAATCCGCATTGCCCCATAAAGGCAGTAAGGGGAAAGGGAAAACAGAAGCCGTTCAGGCCGCTGACAACCATCGCATCACAGAAACTACCTCCATCAGCGAAGTCCGCTACTGCAGTGACTGCGGCGAAGAGCTAACAAGCGTCCCGTGCTTAAGTCATGAACGACGCACTCGTATTGATATTCAGTTTGAAAAAGTAGTCGAGCATGTCGATGCCGAAGTAAAAGCCTGCCCCACTTGCACTCATACCGTGAAAGGCGAGTTCCCTGCCGATATGGCGGGACCATTGCAATACGGCAATGGCCTGAAAGCCTACGCGATCAACCTGTTAGTCTGTCAAATGATCGCCTTAAATCGGGTGCAGAAGGCGGTTAAAGCCATGATCGGGCAAATGATCTCAGAAGCTACTCTGTTGAAATTTGTACTGCGACTACATGAAGCCCTGGCGGACTGGGAGCAATCAGCTCTTGAGGAATTATTGCAAAATCCCTCGCTCAACGTAGATGAAACCTCCCTGAGGGTCGAGCAAAAGAATCATTGGATTCATGTGTATGCCTCCGGCGATATTACCCTCAAGTTTTTACACCGAAGTCGCGGTAAGGAAGCAATTGAACACATTGATATCATACCACGCTATGGGGGCGTCATTATTCATGACTGCTGGGCCTCGTATTTGTCTTATACCCACTGTGGGCATGGCCTGTGTGGCTCGCATTTGTTGCGTGAATTGACCTTTGTCGTTGATGCCAATGGGTATGAGTGGGCGAATGATATGAAAAGCTTACTGCAAGCCACCTGCAAAACAGTCTCGGTGAGAAAACGCAAAAAACTGATTAAAAAGGAATACGCTGTTCTGCAACAGCAGTATCGGGAAATTATTGCTAGAGGTGAGCAGGAATTACCCGAGATTCCAGCTAAACCCAAAGGCCAGCGCGGCAAAATGGCGAAGACCGATGCGCATAATCTATGGGAACGCTTGAAAAATTACGAAATAGCGGTTTTATTGTTTGCCAAAGAGAGCCACGTCTCCTTTACCAACAATCGTGCGGAAAGGGACCTGCGCATGTCAAAGGTTAAGCAAAAAGTATCTGGTTGTTTTCGATCGGCACACTATGCACAGGCCTATTGTCGCATTTCGAGCTATTTACAAACTATGGCTAACAAAGGCCACAACCCTTTGATTGCAATTCAGATGGCGCTTTCGGGCCGTATTTAAATCGGTAGGGGGTGAGTAGTTACCATTACCTTACTGAATTGTTCGACAGTTAAGAGTATAAAACTCCCAAAAACGGTTCGATTGTACCAGCTGTAATGGCGCTGAATCTGTAGGTGTAGAATACGAAAGTGTGCGCCACATCACCAATACGTTTTAGGATCGAGAAATTTATAATTATATCGGTATAGATAATGTAAAATAGATTTCTGTCGAGTCAGAAAAAAGGAATACTCTGTATTCAAGGTGTGCTTTGAATACATCCCTGCAAGCTTGTAATTGGTACTTATGTCTCAAATAGTCTTGATCGCAGTTTGCTCTTTTTTTCTTCTTGTTAATGTATCGATTAATTATGGGGTGGGTGCTGTTTGTATTTTAACTGATAAAGTTTGTATCTAGGGTGTCAATGGACTTGTTACCAGTTAGTTGGGTCGAGAAGGGATTGCTACCACTTACGTTCGTGATAACTTGGCGTGAGACGGCTCGCATAGTCAGGGTTCCAAGGGGGAGGCGCTGGTTGCCGGGTGGGGTTATTATTTTGGCTTTTCGATAAATCTCACCTTGTAAAATAAGATCGCTTTATAGTAATCATGGTCGTGAGGCATGCTTGCTCGAAAGACAAGATTTATCTCGGAAATTCATTGGGTATGGAAGATGTTAAATTTAGGTGTGAAGCGAATACAAAGTTCTTTTAAGTGTTTTTTGTTGTTTTTTTTCGTTTCTAGCGAATCTTATGGTGAGGTTTATTATTTTGAGCTTCAGGCCTCGTTTCAGGGGGGGGCCGCATACTCCAACTGATTCAACACCGATGCCTCTTTGTCAGTTCTATTGGGACTGGGTGGAGCAAAATGTTTACTTTCAGTCGACTGATAGTGTATTTGATAAAAAGCTCACCAGCTACGATTCAGGCAAATATTTTGGATGTTATTATTCTGTTGAAAGGGCCTGGGGAACATTTGAAGGATTATCTGTAAGGGTTAATAGATATGGTGATGAATGTGAGGGCGAGAGTGACGTTTATAACGGCGAAACGGGTGAGTGCTACAATACGTATGAGCAGAAAGTCTGTATTTCTCCGACAGTTTGGAATGGAGAGGTTTGCGAGAAAGAATGCCCAATAGATAAGCCTTGGTCTAATGAGGCTCGCGATTGCATAGCTCCAGCTGAACCCCAAAGTTGCTCTAACCAAACGGGCGGCCCCTCTAATTTGGCCGGCAATCCTATCAACTTCTTTAATGGTCATAAGCTACAACGGGAGCCGGTATTTACTGCAAGTGGCGATTTCCCATTAACATTCTCTTGGCTATATAACAGTTTTGGCAATTTGGAGAAATCTGGGGCGGGGTATACGATTAATTTTGTTTACCCTGGAGAAACAGTAACCTATGCTGAAGCGCCGGTTGAGGAGAGTGAATATACCTTTAGTTTGCCACTGGATGAAGACTCCGTTTCCGAATATACCGGTAGTGCTACAGATAACTGGCGGCACAATCACAGTTACTTCCTTGCCTATTATATCTTGCCCGATGGTGAAACCGAGCGGGTAATTGCCTATCGCCCGGATGGTAGCGATCTCCATTTTTCTGATGAAGATGGTACTTTTATAGGGGAGGCCAATCGGGATTGGCGTATTGCGAAAGAGCTGGATGAGAGCGGCGAGCTGTCTGGTTGGAAGCTGGAAATTGGTGGCCGAATAGAAACCTACGATACCGCTGGTCGCGTTTTGCGAGTGGAGAACCAGCAGGGTGAAGGGATTAGCTATACCTATGACGATAGCGGTGTTTATCAGTCAGCGATTGCTGATGATAACGGCAATAGTGTTGATTTAACCTGGAGTGATGGGAAACTTATCCAAATTACTCGCAATGATGGCTCTGTGTACAAATTTGCCTACGCTGACGACGATTTGCTCAAGACCATTACTTTCCCCGGCGATGAAAACCCTCAACGTACCTTCCGTTATGAAGATGATCGTTTCCCCAATGCCCTAACCGGAGTTACTGATGAGGCAGGTAAGGTTTACAGTACCTTCACCTATGATGATCAAGGGCGAGCCATTCGCACGGAGCACAGCGATGGTGCGGAATCTATCGATGTAGAATATATCGATGACTATACGCGTCGTACGACCAATGCGCTGGATAAGCAAACCACCTATAACTATACCGAAATAGATGGCGTAAAGCGTATCACCTCTGTAGACGGTGAGGCATCGGCTAATTGCGCTGCGGCTAATAAAGGTTATACGTACGATGCTAACGGGTTTGTTGCTAGTGAGACTGATTGGGAAGGAAATACTACCACTTATACCCGTGATAATTTGGGGCGTGAGCTGACTCGGACAGAGGGTTTGGGAGCTGCTGAGTCAAAGGTAGTTGTCACTGAGTGGCATGATTCTTTTAATGTGCCTGTGAAAATCTCTACATCTGAAGATGTTGTTGAATTTGCCTATGACTCCAGTGGTCACTTGCTATCAAAAAAAATTACCCCCCAAATAGAGTTCTGAATAAATGGTTTACCAAAATCAATAAAACAGCTTAATGAGTAAGCAAATTCGAAGAGTTTGATGTGTGTTTTATAGGGTATATTTTGTGGCCCTCTAGTTGGTTGGTGGTTTGCGGAAATTAAGCGTAATTGCCGAGTAAAATTGCCTCTATATGTTATGTGATTGGGGTGGGGGTAGTTCTCAGCGTTTCTCGGTGAAAAATAGAATTCAGATCGCCTATTTCTAAAAATTAGAACTAGTGTTGGTTTTCAGGAGTGGAATAGAAAATGAGTTTCAAAGTGAAGTCTGCTTTCAATGTTGAGAGGAATAAAATACTTCTTGGCTTGCTGATGTTGGAGTCTATTTTTTTTGCGCCTAGTGTAGGTGCAGAATTTTGGCGCTATACTTTTGATGGTGGTTTTGAATCTCCTTATGAATATGTGATACAGCACCCCTTTGCGACAAAGGAAGAGGCTGCAGAATACTGGTGTGATAGCTATAATCAACCTGATAATCCTGACTATCTTTTCGTTCATAGGGTTAAAGATGTTTACATGGCGAGTGATACGGATAATGTTAGGCATTACACTGTTCTCTGTGAAACTGTACAGATAGGTTATGATGACTGGAGACAAAGTGGTGGAAGTAGTTTTTATTCGTTAAGCCCCTGTTATTACGATTGGCTTGATAAACCATGCTCATCTTCAAAAAACTTTGGTGGGTTCTCTTGTGATCAAGGGCCGTCACCAATGACAAGTCATCCTGTTAATATGCTAACAGGAAATAAGTTCTATCATGAGGTTGATTACTCTGGTTCCGATGAGTTTCCTTTAGAAATTAGCCGCTACTACAATAGCGAATTGGGCCAATGGCGACATAAATACGATCGTACACTATTTATGCTGGGTAACAGGGCTTTGGCCTATCGGCCAGATGGTAAGGTGATTGAGTTTGCCTATCTTGGCAACGGCCTGTGGAAGCCTGATCCAGGTGTAACTTTAGAGCTGAAATGGGTGCCGCCAGTCTACCACCTGATAGATTCAGATGACACGGTTGAATCTTACAGTAATACTTATGGTGTCCTCGAATCGATATCTACACCTTCAGGGGTACAGATTACCTTCTCAAGAAGCGAGAATAATCTGACGGCCACACACGTTAACGGCCAATCATTGATCTTTAAGCATGATACCAGCGGTCGGCTTATTGAAGTCGAGGTTTCTGAATCGGAAATCTACAGATATGGATATGATTCTGAAGGTCGCTTAGTTCATGTGGCTTATCCAGATAAGACCCCGGGTGTTGCTGGAAGCAACCCGTTTGGGGAGGATAATCCGTATCGTAGTTATTCTTATGCAGACTCTCGTTTTTCTAACTATATAACCAGCATTACCGATGAGTTGGGTGATGTACTTTCTGCTGTTAAGTACGATAGTGAGGGGCGAGCTATCCAAAGTGAATTGGCACTAAACGCAGATCGGATACAGTTAGATTATACTCACCTTGAGGATTCCACGGACCCAAGAGTAAAGGTCACTAATGCTTTAGGGAAGGATACCACCTATCACTACACAACGCTTCATGGGGTCAGAAAAATCACCCATGTGAAGGGGCATACAAGTACTAATTGCGCCGCAGCTAATAAAGCCTACTCTTACGATGCCAATGGTTTTGTAGCAAGTGAGACCGACTGGGAAGGAAATACTACCACTTATACCCGTGATAATTTGGGGCGCGAACTAACTCGTACAGAAGCTGCCGGTACTTCTGAAGAAAAATTAATCACTACTGAATTGCATAATACCTATAGTTTGCCTAAAAAGGTCACCACATCAAATAATATTACAGAATACAGTTATGACTCTGCGGGGCGGTTGCTTAATAGGGTCGTTACATCAGCAGAGAACGTTGAGTAGGTTTTAGTGAAAGTAATAATTTGTGCTGAGAGTGAGGTGTTCGCGATGAAGGTTCCATTTGGTTTGTATATTTGGGGGGTTAGATGAATTTTAAAATTTTTAAGTTGTTAGTTTGCACTTTATTGATATCTTTATCTATTTCTGTGCAGAGAGGAGTGGCGGAGATTGAGTGGAATTGGACTGGGCACCCACATGATCCGGCCGGGGTCTACAACTCGCCAACAAGAATATTTCCCAGCAGTGCCGCAGCAGCATGTATACTGCATATGGAATCATATAATCGGGCGGAATATGAGGATATTTACAATACATTTGTGGGTTTTGAGTTAAATTATACTGGGAGCTCGGCCAAATGTAAGTATATGAGGCATGTGAGTGCAACTTATTCTTACGGGTGGCATTCGTGGGCTTCTAAATGGTCCGATTGCAGTAATGGTTCTGAGTACAACTCTACAACAGGGGGCTGCGAAAGTGATGATGTTTGCCCTAGTGATACAGAAGGTAATCCGGTTAATATAACAACAGGAGCAAAAGTTCAACAGTTTCGGGATCTGTCTAATCTTGGCATCACCTTTACCAGAGGGTATTTCCAAAGTGATGGTCGTGCTGCATGGAGTTTTTCCCCGCTTGAAACTCTCGAGTCAATGACGGTTGGGAATGAGGAGGCATATCGCCACTATGAAAATGGCCATGAATCTATTTTTTTAAATAATAATTGTTGGTCCACATCATTAAAACGTTGCCATCAAATAGATGTGGTAGATGGAAATATTGAATTTACTTACGGTAGGTTGATCAAAGTTTTTAATTCTGACGGTAGCCTAATTGCAACAAAAGAAGTGGGTGGATCTGATGTGTATTATAGTCATGGAGAGGATAGTATTGTCATAACATCTGATGGTCAGGTGGTAGAGGTGTTTTTTGAGGAATTGCAAGATGCCAACTATAGCACCTATAAGCGTATCACTTCTGTTTCGTCTGGTGTTGAATCTGTAGACTACGAATACAATAATGATGGAATGCTTTCTAAAGTTACCTGGATGAATGGTGACTATGAGGAGTATGGGTATGACGAGGCAAGGAATACATTCTTGACGTCTCGATCTATCAATGGTGTAGTTTATGCAGAGTGGGAGTATGATGATCTCGGACGTACTATTTATTCCCTCCACTCTGAAGATACGGATAAAACCTCCTTTGACTATAGTGTTGCTAATCAGGTGACAACGACCAATGCGCTAGGTAAAAAAACCACTTACTATTTAGAGAATGTTGGCGGAATAAATCGGGTCACTTATATCGAAGGTGTTCAGTCGGATAATTGTGCTGCGTCTTCAAAATCTAGAACTTATGGTGAGGATGCTTTTATTAGTAGTAAGACAGATTGGGAGGGAAATATTACTACTTATACTCGCGACTCTTTGGGGCGAGAATTAACCCGTACCGAAGCGGCTGGCACCTCTGAGGCCAAGCTAATCACTACCGAGTGGCATGAGACCTACAATCTACCTAGAAAGGTGACAACAGCTGAGAGTATTACTGAATACAATTATGATTCAGAGGGACGATTGCTAGATAAAAAAGTCGTGCCGGTAGAAGATTCTTAATAAAAGTGAACAAATTTAAGTAAAGTGAACGAACAAAAATTCGAAGGATTTGATATGTATTTTAGCAAGTCTATTCTTGCGGGGGCGCTTAGCTTGTTGGTGGCTCATGGCACCCAGGCGGCGATTACTGAGCAGAACTGGTCCTATACCTATAATGAAGCGGGTAAGATGGAGACGGCGGATGGCCCGCGTACGGATGTCTCTGATATCACAACCTATACTTACGATAGCAATAACCGTCTAACCACCACGACCAATGCGTTGGGGCATTTGGAATCTATTCTTGAGTATGATGGGGCGGGTCGTCCGCTTAAGGCTGAGAATTCCAATGGGGTGCAAACACACTTTACCTATACCGCGCGGGGTTGGTTGGAAACCACTACGGTAAAAGCTGCATCCGGTGATTTGCTGACTACCTATACCTATGATGCGGTAGGGCAGGTGACTAATATTGCTTACCCAGATGATTCCAGCGTTACATTCGAGCATGATGCTGCACGCCGGTTGACGGCTATCGAAAACTCCCTGGGAGAGCGGGTTGAATATACCCTGGATGCCGCCGGTAATATTAAAGAAGAAAAAGTTTTTGCTGCGGATGGTACAACCTTGGTTCGCTCTGTTAGTCGCAGTTACGACGAGCTGAGCCGCTTGATTGATGTCGATGGTAATAACGGCCAGAACACTTCTATTGCCTACGATAAAAATGGCAAGCGGGTTTCCACTACGGACGGTAATTTAAATAGCACCGGCGAGGCGCGGGATGCTTTGGGCCGCGTTGAAACGGTGACCGATGCTGATGGCAATGATATCCAATATACCTACGATAGTGCCGATCGTATTACGTCTGTAACCGACCAGCGCGGCAATATTACTAGCTATGAATACGACTTCGCCGGTAACCTGATCAAGCTCACCAGCCCGGATACGGGGATTACTACTTACGATTATGATGAAGCGGGCAATTTAAAAGTTCGCACCGATGCCCGTGGAATTGTTGCCAACTATAGCTATGACGTGCTGAATCGCCTTACTGCGATCAGCTATCCCGGTAATAACAGTGAGGATGCACTGTTCAGTTATGACAGTATAGAGGAGGATAACAAAGGGGTTGGCCAACTTACGGGCTACAGCAATGATGCGGGCTCTACGGCTTTAATGTATGATGACTTGGGCCGTATTATCCAGCAGGATGATACTATCGATAGCTGGAGCTTTAGCACTCAATATAGCTACGATAGCCTTGGCCGTATTAGCAGTATCACTTATCCCTCCGGCCGTATAGTCAGCTACAGTCGAGATGCCTTGGGGCGTATTACTGCGGTAAGTACCCAGGATGACGCAGAAGCCAGTGCACGCACTATCGTCAGCAATATCCAATACCAGCCCTTTGGCGGTATTAGTTCTATGGATTACGGCAATGGCATCAGCCAGAGTTACGGTTACGATCTGGATGGCCGCCTGGAAACTGTGAGCGCCTCGGGGATCGGTAATATCCGCTCTGAGTTTTACACCTATGACTTTGCAAATAATATCACCGGTATTGCGGATAACCTGGATAACGCCAAGGACCGGGGATTTATCTACGATAAATTAAATCGGCTTACGGATGAAGGCTACATTGAGGGAGAAAACAGCTATCACTACGACTCGGTGGGCAATCGTACCCAGCAGGATGCTATCAGCACTGATGATATTGAGAGCAGTACTGTTTACAGCTATGAAGCCAGCTCCAACCGCCTGACCAGCAAAGGTGATGAGGCCTGGGTGACCGATGAGGTGGGCAACACCATCAATACGGGTGATGGTGCCAAGCAGTATACCTACAATCATGCCAACCGCCTTAAAACCTATAGCGAAGACAGCATCCTAAAGGGCACCTATTATTACAACGCCCTTGGCCAGCGGGTGCGCACAGATAAAACAGAAGACAATCTGTTGCACTATGACTTGAGTGGCCAATATCTGGCGGAGAGTAATATTGCTGCTGATGGCAGTGAAATCCAGAGTCAGATCGATTATATCTATCTCGACAATATGCCGGTGGCGCAGTTTGAGATTAGCTATAGTGAAGGTGAGGTACAGGCTAGGACATTGACCTACCTGCATACCGATCACCTAAATACTCCGCGTATTGCTACTAATCAAAGTGAAACGATTGTCTGGCGCTGGGATAGTGATGCCTTTGGTAGGTCTGAGCCTAATGCTGACCCGGATGGTGATACTAACCGGACGTTGGTCAATCTTCGGTTCCCTGGGCAGATCAAGGGTGGTGAGGCTCCTCACTACTATAATTACTTTCGAGATTACGATTCGCTTAGTGGACGTTACCTTGAGAGCGATCCTATTGGCTTACGAGGTGGAATTAACACTTATATTTATGTGAAAGGGCGCCCGTTGTCATTTACAGATAAACTTGGGCTGCTTGTGGATGTTGAATATGATAAGACACGAGGAGTTGTTACGGTAACTGATAGAGATACTGGTGCGACAGCTACCACTGGAGCATTTTCTGGAGATTCGAGTCAATTATATGATCCTGCTCCAAACGGGAAGTATTTTCTTTCGCATTTTCCTTGGTTGAAGAAATGTTATTATGCAATGGTTCGGAAGGATAGGCGCATTAACGATATTCTTGAAGGTATCCCAAGCAACTATGATGATTCAGAGGATATGCAAAATTTAAGATTTCACAGTGGATACGCAAGCCATGGCTGTGTAACAGTACCAGGTGAGTGTGGTGATTCTCCAGAATGGAATGCAATAGAACAAATATTAAAAAATACAAAGCTAGGAGATCCAATCACTATTGATGGAGAGGTGTATCCTAACTATGGAGATGTGACAATTACGGGGGAAGGTTATGGTTCTCGATAAAAATAAGTTCTTTGTTTTATTCTTTTGGTTGGTTTTTATCGAAACAGTATGCGCTTCCACTGCTGAAGAAGATAGGTATATAGCAGAATATAGCTTGGGGCGTTTGATTTTTTATCATGATCAGCTTGTTAGCTATAAAGATGGTGGTACGAATCCCTTTGGTACTGATAAAGTCTACTTTGAGTTTGAAAAAGAATTTGAAAAAGCTATAAGGCACCTTCCAGAGAATATTCGTGTTGATTTTCTGTTATCAGTATTTTGGCATTTGGGATTTCATAGTTCGAATCAAGTTGAATTCCAAAAATTGATTTTGAGTGATTGCCCGGAAGCCTTTAAAGAACGGTTGAAGATCTTTATTGATAAGGAGTCACACCTATTGCGTAATGAGCGCCGGCTCTCTAGAGCTAAGAGTTTGCTGAATGGGTTGATTACGCTTGAAGAAAATATTAAAAACAAGTAACTCTTAGAGGGAGATATGGATGCTCATGTTCTTAATGTGAGTATCCAGACTAGAAGCTGCTTCATAACTTCTTTAACGTAATTAACATGTATGCAATATAGAAAAAGCACGATAATTGGACAAATATCGCTCCCATCTAACAACTAAACGGCGGTAATTTCCCAGCCACGCAAAAGTCCGCTCAACTTTCCAACGGCGAGCGTACCTTCTGAGCTTTCTGCCATCCTGTCTTGAGGCTTTTTTCCTATTTCTCCTATGTGGACAGATAAGGTCGATTCCACGACTCAACAGGCTATCTCTAAGAGGATCTGAGTTCGCCGCTTTATCATAAACTAAGCGATGAATCTTTGTATTTTTATACGTAACATCAAGTAATGGGTGTAATAACTTCACTTCTGCTGGTGAGGCCGAAGTAATGGTGCCTCCCAGTGGAATACCTTCGCCATCGACCACCACCATCCACTTTGAACCCTTGCCCCGCTTGGTTTTCCCGATTTCGAAGCCCCTTTTTTTGCGGGCGCAAAGCTGCCATCAGAAAAAGCCTCCTCCCAGTTAAGCAAAGACTGCTGATCCAACAGCTCCAGGAATCTTCTCCATGCCTGTAACCAAGCTCCTTGCTCTTCCCAAAATTGAAGTCTTCTCCAGCATGTACTCGGTGATGGATAGTGTGAGGGAAGATCTTTTCATCGCGCTCCAGAACGCAAAATCCACAGGGTGCCTTCAAAACAGGCTCGATTATCAATCGGTTTTGGGCCTCCCTTTCCTCGTTTTAACTCAGGAAGACAAGGTTCAATCAATTTCCATTGATCATCGGTTAACTCAGACTTGAATCGGCTCACTATTGCTGGACTTTTTTCTATGTAATTGCGTGAGAATAGCCGATTTAAAGTTATGAAACAGCCTCTATTAGTTTTTAGGTATTTATCTATACTTCAGGTAGTCTTAAATAGGTACACTTCAGGGTCTGCATGGGGGCTACGGTGGAGTTGTTTTATTTTGACTCTAAGCCAGTTTGTTTTTTGCCCTTAATTTCCGGGCGCAAGTGCACATCAGTTTCTCTGGTTCGTCGTCCTTTTCATGAAGGCTTTCCTTACCTTATATCCATGCAACGATATTTCCGATCAACAGAAGCCTGCAAAGCAGGTATAGTCACCGGCATTAGCTTGGGTCGTTGTTTTTTCTGCTTGTTGTGCCAATAAGTAAAGGTGCTGAGCTTTAACTGGTGATGCTGGCAGTATGCCGTTTGGGAAAGATCGCTGCTGTTCCAGGCAGTGATATGCTCCTGCCAGAAATCGGATTTGCTCTGGTTGTCCATTGAGAATTCCTGATCATTAAAAATCAGGGGAGTAGAGAAAATCTGACTGGTATTTTAGATGGGGTTACTTGATCGCTTACGGAGGTTCCAACCTAAACAGCAGTTATTAGTTGTTATCTGATGTTCCCCAAGCCCTGCACATAAAAAATATAGGCACAAAAATGATCTTATTGGAATTTATTAAGTTTGTTTTAATGTCAAAGCTGCGTAGAATCGGTAGATATTTTTAGTATTTTGATCGTAATTGAGCGAGCCGATTAAAAAGGCTTTACAGACTTGAAGGTTTCGAGAGAACCGAGAATTTTCTAAAAGATCCATTCCCTAAAAGGAGAACGGTAGCGTGACATAAGAGTAAGTAAAAGGCGCTGACCCAAGGTGCTACCAACACCCGGGGCCAGCTAACCAAGTTGATAATCTGACTATCAAAATGGCTATATGGATAATACGCTAGAAACCCACTCGTCTTCAATAAAGTGGAGTACATTCAGTAGTTTGGGACCGATTCCCAGGCTCTGGAAGTCTAGCGCCCGCCTTTTCCTCTTCTGTGCCTACCGCCCTCGCGCACCACCCCACATTTCCTCCAAACGTTGAATCACAAGTTCCCCCATCCCGGAAGTGCCCAAACTTTGATTATTGAAGGAAATGAGAATGTTGATTTTAAAGCGACGGACAGGTGAGTATCTACGAATTGGAGCAAATGTCTCAGTCACAGTGCTGGAGGTAAAAGGTAATCAAGTTAAGATGGGTATAAGCGCACCCAAGTCACTGCCTATCCATCGTGAAGAAGTCTATGTGAGGATCAAAAAGAAACAGAAAGTGGAGGCTTGAATATGTCGTAAGGAGACAATTCCGGGAGGCAGGCGATTAAGAAGCTAGACTCCAAACATAAAGTTTTAGCCTTTGGCTGGCAGGCGGTGTATGCACTCGGGTTCGAGTGTCTCTTTGCTGCCAAAAGGCTCTTTTGAATATCAAAGCTAGTTAGGTGGCGAAAGGGCTAATTGTTTTCTGTTAGGTGAAATTTAGAATTCTCCATTTCTTTTGTATTACAAGTTGAACTTGCAATCCTTGCTAAAAAGCCCGTTTTTATTTATGCCCCTTTGAAGATACCTTCCACCTTATCTCGATGCAGTGATATTTCCGAGCTTCTTTCGCAATTGCACCCAATAGGGCTTGGGTAATCTCTTCTTTTCGGTTTGTATCGCAATCCCCGATATATAGCTCACTGATAATAGCCCAGGCCGCCGAGCTTTCACTTTCTGGAATAATATTAAAGCTGATATACCCCTCAAGGTTGTGGTCTTGTTCCACAACCAGCACTTGATGCTCTTTCCTCTGAAACAACCTATTTTGCAATTCAATCTGGGTTATATGGAAGGTGTCAGTTGAATTATTATGCTTGGCTAAGCAGCGCATCATATTGTAGAGATAAAAACAGTCGGTGGGGTGGGCATGGCGAACAAACATATCAGTACCATTTAATCAGTATTTCTTTGAGTCGACGTTTGATAGCTTGGTACAGCCTTATGCCAAGCTATGTCATCCTGTAAGAGGCTAACAATAGGAATTAAATTGATTTGGCTGTTTCTTGGATGAGGGTGAATCCTTCATCTAGCCATCCGGTGATGCCGCCGATCATTTTCTTGACCGGCCTGTTAAGTGTTGCCAGTCTGATAGCTGCTTTTTCTGTCGCATTACAGTGTGGGCCTGCACAATAGACGACAAATAATGTATCTGAAGGGTATTCGCTCAGCCTGTCTTTATTGATACGGCTGTATGGCAAGGATTCAGCTGTTTGTATATGTCCGTTTTTATAGGCCTCTTCACCTCGCACATCTAAAAGTACGAAATCCTTACGATTTTGGCTGATTGCGTGGTGTACATCCCAGCAGTCTGTTTCAAAAGATAGGAGGTTTTGGAAGTGGTTTAGCGCATCTTGGCTGTTGGCAGCGGGCACTCTACTTACGGCTGAACTCATAAATTACTCCCGGTGATTTCTCGGTGGTTCGTCAGGTTTCCAAGTGGCGATAGTGTCCCTTTTTGGTTGCTGCCGGGCGATCTACCTCTGAGCCAGATAGCATTAATTTTGCGCCAATTCTGCGTGCAAACTTGTGGGTCGGTTTTGGCTAGTGGGATTCGGCTTTACTTATTTGAGGGTGATGGTGATTTACCGATTAAATAATGCTTCAAAGGTTGAGGGTTTTATTCCCAGCATTGCTTTCAATAACTGCTCAACTGGGTATGCTGGGTTGGATTTATTCGTTAACCTAATTTAATTAACTGCTGAGGGTTAGGGGTACCTATGTCGACGTTGGCACAAAAGCTTTATAACAGCCAGAAAGTGGCTATCCTCGCCCACCGCCAGGTGTCTCTCTTCGAGCTCGGCTGCGCTACCGAACTTTTCTGCTTGCCCCGCCCGGAACTCAGTGAGCTCTATACAGGGGAGGTTGTGACTTTCGCGGAGGAACCCCCTTTGGCGACCGGTGGTCTAGCTCTGTCCTGTCGGCAAATAGAGAGCTTGATGGATTACGATCTGCTGGTGATCCCCTGTTGGTCGACCACTGTGCAGCCACGGGATAGCTACTTAGAGCGGGTATATAGAGGTGTAACCGAATTTGCCGCTGCCGGCCGTCAGATTCTCACTTTTTGCTCCGGTGCTTTTCTACCTGCAGAACTGGGGCTGTTTGATGGCCGCCAGGCGACTACTCACTGGTTGTTTGCGGAGCGTTTTCGTGAGCGCTTTCCCGCAGTGATGTACGTGGGGGATGTTCTCTATGTTTGGGAGGGCTCACTGGCCTGTGCTGCGGGCAGTACCGCCGCTATCGATCTGGGGATTGAGTTCCTGCGGCGCAACCACGGTTATAAAGTGGCCAATTCAGTAGCGCGGAGGTTGGTGATGGCACCCCACCGGCAGGGTGGTCAGGCCCAATATGTGGAGATGCCGGTTACCAAGCGGCCGGATCACTTCTCCGCTGCGCTGGATTGGGCGATTGGCAATTTGGATGGCGCTATCAAAATTGATGATATGGCGCAGCAGGCCCATTTGTCCCGCCGCAGCTTTGATCGAAAGTTTCGCCAATCGATGGGCATAGCTCCTAAGGAGTGGTTGATTCAGCAGCGCTTGCGGGCGGCGCAGAAGGCGCTGGAGTCCGGCAAAGAGTCTGTCGATAGGGCGGCCCAAGTGGCGGGCTTTGAGAATAGTGCGACCTTGCGCCACCACTTTCGCCGGGTATTTGGTGTTTCACCCAGTGAGTATCAGCGTCAATTTCAAGTTTCCGCCAAGGGGGGCGTCGAAGCTTAGGTTTGTCGGCGTGTTGGTACAGCTATGGGGTGTCGGTACCTTTGGTTGATACACCCCCGGGCGCTAAAGGGGTATGATTCGATCTTTATGGCCTGATGACAGTACAGACTACGAAGGAACTATGACGAAACAGCGCGTATTAACCGGTATTACAACAACCGGTACCCCACACCTGGGGAATTATGTGGGTGCAATCCGTCCGGCGATCGCCGCGAGTCAGGATGAAAACAACCAATCTTTCTACTTTCTGGCGGACTACCACGCACTGATTAAGTGCCAGGACCCTGAGCAGGTCCACCAGTCCACCCTGGAGATCGCTGCAACTTGGCTGGCCCTGGGACTGAATACCGATAATGTGGTGTTCTATCGCCAGTCCGACGTTCCTGAAATTCCTGAACTGACCTGGCTGCTTACCTGTATGACAGGCAAGGGCCTGATGAACCGGGCCCACGCTTATAAGGCGGCAGTCGATGCCAACCGCGCCGATGGTGAGGATTCGGACTTTGGTGTCACTATGGGGCTGTACAGCTACCCGGTTCTGATGGCGGCGGACATGTTGATGTTCAATGCCAACAAAGTCCCCGTGGGTAAAGATCAGGTACAGCATATCGAAATGGCCCGGGATATTGCCCAGCGCTTCAACCACCACTACGGCGAGCACTTCTCTCTGCCAGAGGCGGTGGTCGATGACCATGTAGCGGTGTTGCAGGGCCTGGATGGGCGCAAGATGAGCAAGAGTTATGGCAATACCATCCCCTTGTTCCTGCCCGAGAAGAAGCTGAAAAAGCATATCAACAAAATCAAAACCAATCTGCTGGAGCCGGGCGAGCCAAAAGATCCAGATACGTCCACCGTATTTCAGGTTTGGCAGGCGTTTGCGACAGAAGAGCAGACTGCGGAGATGCGCAAGGCCTTTGAGGAGGGGATTGCCTGGGGCGAGGCGAAGAAGCAGTTGTTTGAGCTGGTGAACGGACAGATTAGCGAGGCCCGTGAGCGCTACAATGAGCTACTGGCCAATCCGGGCGAAATTGAAGCGGAGCTGGAGAAGGGGGCGCTTAAAGCTCGCGCTTACTCGGCGCCCTTTATCGAGAAGTTGCGTCATGCGGTGGGTATCCGCAAGATCGGTTAAAACTATTCCTAAAAAAGTGGGAGGTCATGGAGTCGTGGCCTCCCTTGAAGAAAAAATAATAAATGTAGGGGGCAAACATGGAAAATGTTCAAGCAAATCCTAATGTCGGCAATAGTGCCGAGAATAAAACTGGTTGGCTCAACCGGGCACTCAATTTTATTGAGGTGGTCGGTAATAAGCTGCCAGATCCCGCAGTTCTGTTTTTAATCTTGATGGTGGGAATCTGGGTGCTCTCCTGGCTTCTCGCCGGTGTTAATTTCGAGGCTTTACACCCGGCGACGGGAGAGGCCATACAGGTAACCAATCTGCTATCGAGCAGTGAGATAGCCCGCTTTCTATCCAGTATGGTGACCACCTTCACCAGTTTTGCGCCTCTGGGCGTTGTATTGGTGGCTATGTTAGGTGTTGGCGTGGCGGAGCAGAGTGGCTTTATCAATGCGGTACTGAAAAAGCTATTGGCGGTAACCCCGCAGATGTTACTGACACCGATGCTGATTCTGGTGGCGATTGTCAGCCATACCGCTGTGGATGCGGGCTATGTGTTGGTAATCCCTCTCGGCGGAGTGATTTTCTACGCGGCGGGTCGCCACCCATTGGCGGGTATCGCGGCGGCATTTGCCGGTGTTTCCGGCGGCTTCTCTGCTAACTTTGTGCCCTCGGCAATCGACCCTCTGTTGCAGGGCTTTACGCAGACCGCTGCGCAGATTGCCAATCCGGAGATGCAGTTAAACCCGCTCAATAACTGGTTCTTCACCTCGGCCTCCTGCCTGCTGGTGACCCTGTTGGGTTGGTGGCTGACGGATAAAGTGATCGAGCCGCGTCTCAAGAGTGTTGAGATTGATGGCGATGAAGCGGATATGCCGGTAATGCAGGAACTGGGTGCCCGCGAGAGAAAAGCGATGTACCTGGCAGTGACGGTAATGCTCGCCGGTATTGTCGGGCTTGTGGCCTGGATGCTGCCGGAGACCTCGGCACTGCGCGATGCCGAAGGCCAGTTGGCCTCCTTTGCTGCGCCGGTGATGAAGTCGATTGTACCGCTGATTTTCCTGCTGTTTGTGATTCCCGGGATTGTCTTTGGCTACGCCGCTGGCACCTTCCGCCAGAGCAAGGATGTTATC
The DNA here is from genome assembly GCF_052467605.1 of Microbulbifer regidiadema (SeqCode). Classification (NCBI taxonomy): domain Bacteria; kingdom Pseudomonadati; phylum Pseudomonadota; class Gammaproteobacteria; order Cellvibrionales; family Microbulbiferaceae; genus Microbulbifer; species Microbulbifer regidiadema (SeqCode). The sequence goes on from NZ_CP174316.1 coordinate 194,827, forward strand.
GATGCGATGTCTAAAACCATGGGCTCCATGGCTTATTACATCGTGATGGCATTTTTCTGTGCGCTGTTTATCTCGGAGTTTGCCCGCTCTGGCTTGGGCACGCTGCTCTCTGTCGAGGGGGGGAGCTTGCTTGCGGCGATGGAGTTGCCGGGTCCGATTACTCTGATGGGTATTATTGTACTGGTGGCCTTTATCAACTTGTTTGTGGGTTCTGCATCGGCCAAGTGGGCGCTGTTGTCTCCCATATTTGTTCCCATGTTGATGCAAATCGGCTTCTCACCAGACCTTACCCAGGCAGCTTACCGGGTGGGTGATTCCTCCACCAATATTATTACCCCGCTGATGCCTTACTTCCCTTTGGTGGTGGTTTACTGTCAGCGCTACGTGAAAGGAACAGGTATTGGTACCCTGGTTTCTATTATGTTGCCTTACTCTGTTGTATTCCTGATTTGTTGGTCGCTGTTCCTGGTGGCCTACTGGACGCTGGGAATGCCTCTGGGGGTGCAGGCTAGCTATACCTACCCTTAACGCGCAATCTGACTGAAATAAAATCCCAAGCTGGATGGCCGCTGTCGAGCAGCTGTCCAGCCCTCTCTGCTCACTCAAAGTGAGGTCTTAGCTCCCCCTTTTTTTATCTATTGGCCAGAAATTAATTGCACACTCGTGCAATTTAACTGCTGTCAGATCATTTTTTATACCGTTATTTTTGGCATTCACTGCCGCGAGGACACTTTTAGTAAAAAAATGTTCCAATAATGTTGTAGATGATAACGATTCCTATTAGGATTCGCGACCAGTTACCGGGGTCACAGTCCTATTGTGATCCACCCAAATTTAGTTGGCATTGAGGGACCTCATGAGTACCGCTCGAACAAAAAGTATGCAAAAAGCTTCTCCTGTAATTTCTGGAATCAGCCGCTCTTTATTGGCGCTGGCTATTGCTGCGGGCGGTTCTGCGGCGTTTGCTGCGGACGGAAAAGATGAGCGCATCGAAGAGGTGAATGTTACTGGTGAGCTGAATTTATCTCGCCAGACCTCCATTGGTAAGCTGGATATTCCGGTTGATGAGACTCCCTTTTCTATCTCCTTGCGGGATAAAGATTTCTTAGACTCTATTGGTGCGAAGTCTGTACAGGACGCATTGCAGTATGTTGCTGGTGTTAATGGTGGGACTTACGGTGTAGATGCGCGTGGTGACTGGTCATCAGTTCGTGGCGTAGACCCGGTTATGTTTATCGATGGCCTTCAGTCTATCTTTGGTAGCTACACCAGCTCTCGTGCCAATGCATATGCTTTCGAGCGTGTTGAAATTCTGAAAGGCCCATCTTCTGTTCTTTATGGACAGGGCTCTACAGGTGGTATTGTAAATCTGGTCTCTAAGCGCCCCAAAAGCGAGTTTGGTGGTGAAGTGATGGTTCAGGCTGGTGACTACGACCGTATGGTTGTAGCTGGCGATGTGACCGGAGCAATAGATAGCTCCGAGCAGTGGTTATACCGAGTAGTTGGCTACAACCGCGATGCAGATGCGCAAGTTGATCATGTAGATGACAACAGTACCCTGTTTATGCCTTCAGTTTCCTGGCGCCCGAGCGCTAATACAGAAGTCACTTTCCTGACCTCTTATCAGAAAGATGAGACCGGCACTACCACCGCATTTCTACCCTGGGGCGGCACCCGGATTGATAATGTTAACGGCGATATTCCTACCGATACTTTCTTGAGCGAGCCGGGCTGGGATAAATACGATACTGAGCAAACATCTTACAGTGTTTGGGTTGATCACCGCTTTAGTGATAGCTGGGCATTAAATGCCGGATTGCGCTATTCCGAAGGGGAGGTTGACTACAACTCTATGTGGGCCAACTTTGATCTTACCCGTCTCAACCCAGATATCAGTGAAGTGACACGTACGATCTATATGAGCGATGCTACCAGCGACTTGCTCATCTTCGATCTACGTATGTCTGGGGAATTTGCTACGGGCCCATTCGAGCACCAAGTTTCTTTTGGTCTGGATAGCCAGGATGCTACGACGACAAACGATCGCCTGTACTTAAATGGGCTCGGTGGCACTATTGATATCTTTGAGCCTGTTTACGGTTATGTACCTACAGGTCTGAGTAGTTTGAATGATTTGGAGGGCTTAACTGATTATTGGTATGCCTCCGAAACAAATACCGAGCAACTGGGTTTCTATTTCCAGGATCAAATATCTATTCAAAACTGGATCATTACCACTGGTATTCGTCGAGATAATGCGAAGTCCGAGTCTGGTGGTGTATCGTTTGATGACGATGCCACAACTATGCGTTTTGGTGTAATGTATGCTTTCGATAATGGCATTACACCTTACGTTAGTTATTCTGAGTCTTTTGAGCCAGTGAATGACGCTGACGAAAACGGAACCCCTTACAAGCCGGTTGAGGGTGAGCAGGTTGAAGCTGGTATTAAATATCAGCCGGAAGGCACTAATCTGCTGGTTACAGCCTCCGCTTTCGAGATCAAGCAAAAGAATTTGCTAGTGAACTCTGGTACTGTGGGTTATCTAGCACAGGTTGGTGAAGCTACCTTTGATGGGTTTGAGTTAGAGGCTGTGGGCCAGCTTGGCGATTTAAGTTTGGTGGCTAACTATAATAATCTCAATGTTGAAGATAGCATTGAAGCTGTCCCTGAAGAGCAGTTTTCCGTATGGGGGAACTATGACTTCAGCAAGCTACTGCCTGGTTTGAATGCTGGTATCGGTGTTCGCTATGTAGGTGAGAGCTCCACAGGTGTTAATGATTCAACCGGAACCTTCCCGTCCTATAACCCGTCATACACTCTGTATGATGCGTCTATCGGCTACACCCTGGAAAGCTGGAAGTTCCAGCTGAATGCCAAAAACCTGACCGACGAGGTTCATACCACCGCTTGTCTGAGCCGTGGTGACTGCTTCTACGGTGAGCGCCGTTACGTGACTGCCGAGGCGCGTTACATTTTCTAAGTTAGTGTAGGCTGGGAGTCTGCACGCAGGGGGAGTCTGCGGGCAGGCTCCCTTTTTTACGTTTTAGCAACCGACGGGAGTCGAGTTTCTCGCTGTGATGGTTATGCCAATGTCTTTTTATATGGTTGCCGCCGCCTCCAGCGCCTTTGCGTTGGCTGGTATTTTGCTCCTTTATTCCGCATGGTCCCGCAGAGGGGCAGAACCTGTACGCCGCTGGAGTGGCTGGGGCGCTATGGTGCTATCGGCCTGTGGTTGGAGCTCGATCGTTGGGGTGGAATATGGAATCAGTATTGCCACGCTGATAGTAATGCTGGGTGTCTTTGGGCTTTTGGCTCTTAAAAGTGATTGGCCCAGTGGTCCGAGACCCCTTGAAAAACAGCGCTCGGGAACTCCCGAATCTCAAGCCCTGCACCTATTGTGGTTGCGGGGCTTTTTGCGTTTTCTGGCCACCTTTCTTTTACCCACTGCCAGCGCATTGATTGCCGCTTTGCTGTTTTTTGGCTTTACCGGATTCTCTGAAACTGTCCGCTTGGTCGGCGGTGCATTCTTGGCGGTGACGATTTGGACTTTGGCGATGATTTGGTGTTGTGCCGATAAAAAGTTGCGGCGCCCCTCCGCAGCCCTACTGGGCTTCTCAGCAATCAGCGGCTTACTGTTAGCCTTTGCACTGCCCGCTTCGGCGGCGTAGATACACGGACTTGAGTAGGAATTGAGCGTGAAATTTTCCTTTAAACCCACCCCTGGCTTTGTCCGCGATATGACCAATGGGCACTCGGTTCTCGGCCTAGCGGTATCCACTCTTTTGTATATTGTCTGTGTTAGCGGAACACTGGCGGTTTTTTACAATGAGTTCGAGCGCTGGGAGCAGGCCTCCGAGCTGGAAAACCTCAATGTTGAGGCCTCTGTGTATCAGACGGCTACCGAGAACGCCATTGCGTTAGCCAAACAAGAAAAAGAGGATCTCAAGTCAATTACCTTTACCATCCCCAATCAGGATAAGCCCAGATTGGTGGTTGAAGTTGGGGATATAGAGCGATACGTCGCAGAAGATGGTTCCCTACAGGGTAAAGTGGAGCACGAGTGGACACACTTTCTGGCCTACTTGCATTTTGCACTCAATCTGCCGGTTGGCTATGGAGTAATATTGGTTGGCCTGATTGGTGTGGTGATGTCAGCACTGATTGTTTCAGGCTTGTTGGCCCACCCCAAAATTATCAAGGATGCTTTCTCCTTCCGCCTCTCTGGCTCCAAGCGCTTGCAGCAAGTGGATCTGCATAACCGCCTGGGGGTTTGGGCCGCTCCTTTCCATCTGGCAATCGCGATTACGGGAGCTTTTATCGGCCTGTCCCAGGTGGCCTCTTTCGCAATTGCCGGCGTATTCTTCGGCGGGGATACGGAGAAGGTCGAGCATATGCTCTATGCAGAGCACCCGGTGATGGAGGAAAACGCCCCTGAGGCTGATTACCCAGACTATGGGGCAATCCTTGCCGCAATGGATCGTATCGCACCGCAAGAAGAGCGCACCCGTATTGAGGTGGCGTTCCCGGGGCGTGCGGGGCAGGTGGTTGAGGTGTGGACGCGGGTTCCCGAGCGCCTGGTTTGGGGCGAGCGCTACCACTTCAATCCCGATGGCAGCCTGATTGAGAAAGAGGGATGGTCCGAGGGCGATGGGGCCAAACAGGTTTATCTCTCCACCTTCCGTTTGCATTTCGGTCATTTTTCCGGTTTCCCGGTAAAAATTGCTTACTTCCTGCTGGGGGTGGGCATGTGTCTGTTGGTGGTATCCGGTATCAATATTTGGCTGGTGCACAAGCGTCAGCGGGGTAATCCCGCCGTGCGCCTGGAGCGCGTCTGGACTGCCCAGGTATGGGGAATACCATTTGCCATTGCGTTGAGCGCGGTGACTTATCTGGCGTTTAAACTAAATGCCGCACAGGTATTCTGGTTGGTGACCTTGCTTCTCAGCGTGGCGGCGGCCTTTACCGGCACGGTGGCAAAATGGTCTATGTCTCTGCGTATTGCCACCATTCTCGCCTGTGTGGCCGCCGTTGCGGTGCATGTGGCGCAGTTTGGCGAGGACTCCTTTGTGCGCGCTTCCCTGGTCGTAAACGCGGTGTGGCTGCTGATTGCCGCTGGTATTGCGGCCTCGTGCATTTACAGCAGGGCGCGTGAGCACAGCAGCGAACCGGCATCACTCAATGCGGGCCCGGTAGTTAGTCACTAAACCACCGGTCCAATAGGGAATCCGGCATTTGCCGTGCCGGATTCCCTGTGCCCTCCTTATTTGCAGGCTGGGCGCAACATTTCTATATGGGGTATGCCGTCTTCCTGGTAGGGCGCCGATACCTGCTCAAATCCAAACTCTCCGTAGAACTTCTCCAGGTGCTGCTGGGCCGAAATGCGAATGCCGGCACTGGGATACTCTTTGCAGGTGTGCTCAATCGCGCGGCGAATAAGCTCTTTGCCAAGGCCGGTGCCGCGACTGGCCTCTGCGGTGAGCACCCTTCCTATAGAGGGCTCCCGGTACTTGAGCCCCGGAAAAACCACGCGTAGGTAGGCCATCACCTGGGGTGCCTGCGCGTTACCCTCCCAGCAGATAAGGTGCCAGGACTGCTGGTCTTTCCCATCCGCATCCTGATAGGGACAATCCTGCTCGACCGTAAAAACCTCCTGTCGTACCCGAAGAACTTCGTAGAGTTGGTTGAGCGTAAGCTCATTAAAACTGCACCATTGCCACTGCATAAAGACGAATTCCAGTTTGTTTTAGCTTAATAATAGATTTTAATTGGGCGCCTGATCGTCGGCCCGCTGAAAGACTCCGTGTTTCAGGTAGTGAATAACCTGGGCAATCACTTTCTTGTCTTTCATCATAAATACATGGGTGACAGGCATTTGTAGGTGATCGTTCATTCCGTCCAGCTTGGTGCTGGCTACAGAGACTTTGCCATCGTCGGTCTCCGGAATAAGGCGGGACAGGATAAGGTTCATACTGCGCGTACCGGCAATAATGCCCACATCAAAATTTGCCCTGCCGAGCTTGTTGGGCACACTCATTGCACCGGTACCGAGCTGTAGCCCGGCATCGCCAAAAGCGAATTTAAACCCCGGAAATGCCCCCAGCTTGTCCACGACTTCACTGCCCTTGTTGGGTGGGCCGAGCATGACAACGCGGTGTAGGTTTTTTATTTCGGCGGCGTGCAGATATTGCCGCACGAGAATGCCGCCCATGGAGTGAGTGACAAAGTTCACCGCCTCGCTGTCACCGCACTGCTCGACAGCGGGTGCTATAGCCATATTGGCCAGTGTCTCAATGGGGTGCTTAGTCGAGGGGTAGTCGATATTGACCGTTTTGAAGCCCTCGGCCTCTATAGTCTTTGCCAGCTTTTCCATTGAGCTGTCTGACTTGGCCAGCCCGTGCAATAAGATCACACAGGCGGAGTGAGCGCTTGCTGATAGTAGGGTTAATAGAGCGGCGATTATCAGGGGGAACTTTCTCATCGGCTTTAACTTCCTGTCGATTTCTAGAGTCTGTTTGGGTATAGCTGCTGCTGCAGTGGTTTAATGGGGGTTGGATTGTGGTTGGCAGTGCTGGCGCAGGATGTCAGCTGCCCGCTCGGGGCTGTCGGGGCTGATAACGATGGTCTGAGCCGTCAGGCGCAATACGACAGCCTTTTGCGGGTCGGTTGCAAATGCGCGGTAGCGCCCTAACTTCTGGTTGTGGAACAGGCCTATATAGCCGAACAACCCCGAGTTGCCAAAGATGCGCACTGATCCCTGCATGGCCTCGGGGTCGGGGGCTACCTCTGATAGCCCTTGCAGGGGGATTGTCGTTTTCCAGCCCGGGCGCAATATTAAGAGGTTGCCATTCTTGATCGCATAGCCGCGTATGGCAAAGAAGGCGCTGAGGGCCAGTATCGCCGGTGGGAGCGCTATGGCAATGCTATACAGGGTCGATGGAAAGGCCGGCGCTCTCGATGCAAGAAAGAAGGGTAGCCCCAGCAGGAATAGTGTGCAAATCGCACTGATGATTTGAAGCTGGCGGCTCCACGGCGCTTTAAATGCAATTGTTGGCATGTTTGGTTTAACTCAACGGATGACCTGAATGCCTCAATCATAGTGCTATTGGAATCCGCTTGGCAAAGGCCCTTAGATTTGGGTTTAACGGTTAGTTGGTATGGATGAGTGTATTGGAGTTAACGGGAGTACCCAGTCGGCCCTTGTTGTAGAGGGGGGCGCTATGCGGGGGATTTTTGCTGCGGGCGTATTGGATGCTTTTTTGGAGGAGAATTACCAGCCGTTTGACTTCGCGATCGGTGTGTCGGCGGGCTCCACAAATTTAATTAGCTATCTGGCGGGGAATCACGGGAGAAGCCGACAAATACTGTTGGACCATGCGCGCAGGGCGGATTTTATAGATTGGCGTCGCTACCTTCGCGGCGGCCATTTTTGTGATATCAGTTGGCTGTGGCACGCGTCGTATCAGGATGTGCCATTGAATGTTGATCGTTATATTGAGAGGGGGGTTCCGCTCTATGCGGTAACCACCAGTATTGATACTGGAGAGGCTCGATACCTGGAGGTGACCCCGAAAAATATGCATCAGGTTTTCCCGGCTTCTTGTGCTATTCCTGTTGTTTATCGAGAGTTTCCCCTGGTGGATGGTGAGCGGATGACCGATGGGGGCCTGGCGGACTCCATTCCGGTGATTCGAGCTTACCAGCAGGGAGCGCGAGATATTACTGTTATCCTCTCCCGCCCGCTGGGATATCGGAAGCTAGAGGGGGCCGCGCCAAAATTTATTAAGCCGTTCTTTCGCGATCACGCCCATCTGTTTGAGGCGGTGCTGGAGCGGGGGAAGAAATATAACCGGGCGCTGGAATTTATTGAAAGGCCACCGCAAGGGTGTCGGGTTTCAGTTATTGCGCCGCCAGATAATTTCCCAGTCCGGCGCTTTACTCAGGAGATAGAGCTGTTAGAGGAGGGGTATGAGTGTGGCCGGGCCTGCGGCAGAGGTTTTCTCAAGCGGCTTGCTACCCCGGAGACTCCTGCGTCTACAGGAAAATAGCCCGAGAATTATCGGCAAGCAATCCCTGTCGGTGGATTCTTGTTAGAGATTTTAATGATGAGGTAATGGACTAGTGGAAGTGCGCTTGCTCGGCATTGCCGATGTGCCCGCGATATCGGCCTTTTACTTGCGCAATGAAGCGCATTTGCGGCGCTGGGAGCCTATTCGAGAATCGGGCTTTCACAGCCCTGAATCTTGGCGGCGGCGGATGGGCTCTAGGGAGCTGCTAAAGTTTGCCGCTTTGGAGCCTGGAGGTGATCAATTGCTGGGGGTGTGCTCCTTGACGAATATCATCCGTGGCCCATTTCAGGCTTGTACCATGGGGTATGCTGTTGACCGCCCCCATGAAGGGCGGGGAATAATGGGCAACCTGTGCCGTCATGTTGTTGATTATGCTTTCGATGTCTTAAGGTTAAATCGGGTGATGGCAAATTATATGCCCTGCAATAACCGCTCGGCAGTCCTGCTGGAATCCCTGGGGTTTGTGGTTGAAGGTAGGGCGGTAAAATATCTGAAGATTAACGGCCGCTGGGAGGACCATATTCTCACAGCCAAGCTGAACCCCAGTTTCGTAGAGATTTGACGCTGGGCGTTAATTTACGCGCCAAATAGCATTTACTTCGGCCCCTGCTTGTAGGAGTCTTGGGCTAGGCTGGCAGATTGTTGCTAATCTATTGCGATTTCATGGAAGATTATGAATAACAGTTTTTGCAAAGGGAGAAGGGTATGAATGGGAAGTGCCTGTGCGGTGCGGTTGAGTTTCATCTGGAAAAGCCAATACCGAATCTCTACCAGTGCCACTGCTCACTTTGCCGCAAGCTGAGCGGCTCTGCTTCGGACAGTGCCATGTTTGTTAGTCGTAACCAGTTTCGTTGGGTGCGGGGGCTGGACAAAATTTCCTCTTACCGAACTCCAACTGGATATCGCTCCGATTTTTGTGGCGGGTGCGGTAGTACGGTTCCCCACTTGATGAGCAATACCACGCACTTCTGGGTGCCGGCGGGGTTGCTTGAGGGGGATATCGAGGGGCGGGTGGTTGCCCATTTGTGTACAGAATCCCGAGCATCCTGGGATGAAATTTCTGGAGAGGCTGAATGGTTCAAAGAGATGCCGGAAATGGATGAGCTGGTGCGGCTGCTGCACGAGAGCGAAGAAAAAGTGGAGAGGGATTTGGTCGAGGGGTAGATATCTCTGGATTGCAATCTGGAACTTGGCCCCAGTTTAGCCTGGCGTATACAAAAAAGCCCCGCTCTTGCGAGCAGGGCTTTTTTGTATATGGCGGACCGGACGGGACTCGAACCCGCGACCTCCGGCGTGACAGGCCGGCATTCTAACCAACTGAACTACCGGTCCGCATTCCTGTCTCTCTTTGTTGCTCTTGCCGGGCAAGAGTAAGAGAGTGGTGGGTGGTACAGGGGTCGAACCTGTGACCTACGGCTTGTAAGGCCGTCGCTCTCCCAACTGAGCTAACCACCCCGCGTCAGGAGCTGCGTATAATAATGATTTTTTCAGTTAGGTCAACAACTTACGGAAGTTTTTCTGAAAAATTGGCAGCGATAAGTCGTTGGGGTTTGGGAGGGGGGCGGTGCTTTAGCGCCGATACTGCGCAATTCAGTTTGGCATCAGTCTTTCAGATTTTTCTGCTGCTTTTCTTGGCGGGTGAATTGGTGGGTCGATTGGTAGTGCGGGAGCGGCCCGCAATAGGCCCGGTGTCCGGTGGGCTATATTTCCCATATACAAAAAAGCCCCGCTCTTGCGAGCAGGGCTTTTTTGTATATGGCGGACCGGACGGGACTCGAACCCGCGACCTCCGGCGTGACAGGCCGGCATTCTAACCAACTGAACTACCGGTCCGCATTCCTGTCTCTCTTTGTTGCTCTTGCCGGGCAAGAGTAAGAGAGTGGTGGGTGGTACAGGGGTCGAACCTGTGACCTACGGCTTGTAAGGCCGTCGCTCTCCCAACTGAGCTAACCACCCCGCGTCAGGAGCTGCGCATCTTAATGATATTTATTTTTTGGTCAACTGTTTTCTGAGAAAAAATTCCCAAAAGTTCTTCAGAATAAAAAAATGGTCGTAAATTGTTCAAAAATAATCAGTGAGAGCCCGCATTGAGTGTGGTTGGTTGTTTTTTGGGTGTGCAGAAAACTGAGGGCTACAAAAAGTCGAAGGTTAAATAGGGGGGATTGCTGGAGCCCGAAATAACTTTGTTTTTTACTTCGCAACTTTCCGGAAGGGTTTGATGTGGGGGTATCTTTTGGGTGGCGGCGAAGGTGTGGCTCAACCTGTAGGGGGCGTCTAAATTGTTGTGCGATAATTTTGAGTTGAGGAGGGCATATACAAAAAAGCCCCGCTCTTGCGAGCAGGGCTTTTTTGTATATGGCGGACCGGACGGGACTCGAACCCGCGACCTCCGGCGTGACAGGCCGGCATTCTAACCAACTGAACTACCGGTCCGCATTCCTGCTTCTCTTTATTGCTCTTGCCTGGCAAGAGTAAGAGAAGTGGTGGGTGGTACAGGGGTCGAACCTGTGACCTACGGCTTGTAAGGCCGTCGCTCTCCCAACTGAGCTAACCACCCCGCGTCAGGAGCTGCGCATCTTAATGATATTTCTTTTGCGGTCAACTATTTCCTGAGAAAAAATTCTCAAAAAATTATTTAGAATAAAAAATGGTCGCAAATTGTTCAAAAATAGTTAATAGGGGGTCGCATTGAGTGCGGCCAGTTGTTTTTTTGGGGTGCGCAGAAAGTTGAGGGTTGAAAAATAAAAGCCGAGAGCGGGATAAAAATGATTGCAGGAGTTTCTTGTGGCGGTCTTGCGTTTGCGGGGGCGGGCCAGCTTTGTTTTTTGCTTTGCAGTTTTCCGGAAGGGTTTAGGGGTTTAGTGTGGGAGCGCCTTGAGCGGCTTCGGGGTGAGGAGGATGCGGCTTAACCTGTAGAGGGTGCCTAAATTGGTATGCGATGATTTTGAGTTGGGAGCGCATACAAAAAAGCCCCGCTCTTGCGAGCAGGGCTTTTTGTATATGGCGGACCGGACGGGACTCGAACCCGCGACCTCCGGCGTGACAGGCCGGCATTCTAACCAACTGAACTACCGGTCCGCATTCCTGTTTCTCTTTATTGCTCTTGCCGGGCAAGAGTAAGAGAAGTGGTGGGTGGTACAGGGGTCGAACCTGTGACCTACGGCTTGTAAGGCCGTCGCTCTCCCAACTGAGCTAACCACCCCGTGTCAGGAGCTGCGTATCTTAATGATATTCTCCGCCGGGTCAATGCCTTTTTTGATTTTTTTTTATCTTTCAATAAGTTAACGCGCTTTTGTGTGAATGTGTGGGCGTGTCCGCAGGGGGCGACGCTGTTATAATCGCCCTAATTCCCGTTGGATAGAGCGTGAGAGAAACTGTGACACAGAAGACCTGGCTGGCCCAACTCGCACTGGCATTCGGTGTGTTTTGTCTGTCTATTGCCGCACAAGCGGTGGTGGAGACCGAAAAGCTGTCCTCCCCCGAGCTGGATGCAAGATATCGCGTATTTATTGAGGAGATGCGTTGCCCCAAGTGCCAAAACCAAAACCTGGCGGGCTCTGACGCTTCTATTTCCTCGGATTTACGCCGTGAAATCCGCCGCTTGCTGGAAGAGGGCTTTACGGACCAGGAAATTGTTGACTACATGGTGGCCCGCTATGGGGATTTTGTGCTCTATAGGCCGCCTGTACAGAAAAATACGCTGGTTTTGTGGTTGGCTCCCGGGGTTTTTGCCGTTATCGGGCTGTTGGCTTTGATTGTAATTGTGATGCGCTCGAGGAGTGGTACTGGGGCCCGGCAGGATGATGCCAGCGGGGAACTCAGCGACGAAGAGCGGCGTCGATTAAAGCAGTTGCTGGGAGAGGAAGCGGTAGATGAAGGCAAAGGCGGGAAGGAAAGTAAATGATTGATATCTGGTTTGGCATAGCTCTGTTGCTGCTGTTGGTGGCATTTGTATTTTTGCTCCCCGCTCTCAGGGCCGCAGGGAGACGTCGCGGCGGTGAGAGCAAACGCGAGGCTATGGCTGCGCTTTATCGGGAGCGCAGCAAGGAACTCCGCGCGGCAGTGCAGAGCGGCGCTATGGATGAGAAACAGTATGCTCAGCTGGAGGCGGATCTTGCCCGGGAGTTACTGGCAGCCGAGCAGGGCGATGAGTCCTCTGAGACTAAGCGGGGCGGCGGACGGCTGCTGATTGTCCTGGCCTTTCTAGTGCCCCTTGTGGCGGCGGCAATCTATACATATTCCGAGCGCCCAGCTGAAGTGGATCTGTATCGGGATATGCTGACCAGTCGGAGCGGGCAGACGACCCCGGAGCAGGAGGCGGAGATTACTCGCAAGCTACAGGCGCGAATTAAGAGCCATCCCGATGACTTGAGCAGTCGCTATGTTTTGGCGCAGCGCCTGTTGGTGAGTGGAGATCTCGCCGGCGCGGTAGATTCGTACCGCTATGTTGTTGCCCGAGAGCCCCAGGCGGCCAATGTTAAAGCCGAGTTGGCGCAGGCACTATTTTTTGCTGGCGGCTCCAAGATAACTGTAGAGATCCGTACCCTGGTGGAAGAGGTCCTACAGGTACAGCCGTCGAATGGCACCGTGCTGGGGCTTGCAGGTATTGCCGCCTTTGAGGATGGTGACTACCGCAAGGCCCGCCAACACTGGCAGTTGGCTCTCGCCCAGCTGCCGCCGAACTCTGCCGCCGCAGAGGCGCTTCAGGCTGGCGTGGCGCGGGCTGAAAGTGCTCTGGCAGATAGTGGTGAGATTGTAGCGGTGCCGGCTGAGGTCGATAGCAAGGACAAGGGCCCGCAGATTCGCCTGAAAGTTACTTTGGCTGAGGGCGTTAAAGCCCCGGCATCTACGCCGGTGTTTATTTATGCGCGCAGTGCTGCGAGCCCCATGCCGCTGGCGATCGTGCGCCTCACCGCCGGGCAGTTGCCGGCTGAGGTTGTGCTGGATGAATCCCGTGCAATGATGCCGGGCAGCTCCATTGCGACAGTTGACACTGTGCAGTTGGTGGCGCGCTTGGCGATTAAGGGGGATGCGCGTCCGGCGCCGGGAGATTGGCAGGGAATCATCGGCGAGCTGCCTAAAGCGCGCTGGGGTGAGGCTCAATCAATAGTGATCGATAGTCAGCTGTAACCGGCTGTGACTGTCGAAAATGAGGTCACAGTGTAAGCTGTGGCCTCATTTTTATTTGCGGTTCGGTCGCAATCTTGCGTCTAATGGGCCGCAGGCCTGGATAGCCCCAACGTTGATGAGCCCTGTTGGGATAAATTGGCATAGAGCAGCGGTCGCCATATTTGGCTTGACCCCTGCGTAGCTGGGTTGATAATCCCGGCTGAATTACTGTGAAGAATAGCGCGGAATGCTCCGGCGGCACCAAGTAAAATTGAAGGTTTGGTGTCCCGCCCGGCAGAGAAGAATATCGAGTTTATAAATACATGCGTCTGAAGTGCATCAAGCTTGCGGGCTTTAAGTCTTTTGTTGACCCTACCACCGTCTATTTCCCGACAAACCTCAACTCGGTGGTGGGCCCCAATGGCTGTGGTAAATCCAACACCATCGATGCCGTGCGCTGGGTAATGGGGGAATCCTCCGCAAAAAACCTGCGCGGCGATTCCATGACGGACGTAATTTTTAATGGTTCCAGTGGCCGCAAGCCCGTGGGGCAGGCCTCAATCGAGTTGGTGTTCGACAACTCTGAGGGCAAGCTCTCTGGCGCCTATGCCTCCTTCGCGGAAATCTCGGTAAAACGCAAGGTGACGCGGGAAGCGCAGAATACCTACTACCTGAATGGTGAAAAGTGTCGCCGCCGCGATGTCACCGATCTCTTCTTGGGCACCGGTTTGGGGCCGCGCAGCTACGCCATTATTGAGCAGGGCATGATCTCCAAGTTGATCGAGGCGAAGCCCGAGGAACTGCGCGTCTATATCGAAGAGGCCGCCGGCATTTCCAAATACAAGGAGCGCCGCCGGGATACAGAAAACCGGATGCGACGCACCTCTGAAAACCTGGAGCGCCTCACGGATATCCGCGATGAGCTGGACCGCCAGTTATCCCGCCTGGAGCGGCAGTCGGCGGCGGCGGAAAAATACAGTCGTTTTAAAGAGGAAGAGCGCAGTTATAAGGCCAACTTACAGGCGCTCAAATACCGTGAGCTGGATGGCCAGTCCAAGGCCAAGCAGCAGCAAATAGGTGAGCTTGAACTCACGGTTGAAGAGTTGGTTACCCGCCAGGTGACTTGTGACACCGGTATCGAGCAAAAGCGCGTGGGTTACCACGAACTCTCCGACAGCTTTAACGAAGTGCAGGGGCGCTTCTACGCCGTCGGCGGGGATATTGCCCGCCTGGAGCAGAGTATTGCCCACGCCCGGGAGCGCTCTACTCGCCTGCACTCCGATATGGCGCAAACCGAGCAGGAGTATCGCGAGGCGGAGACCAATCTCGAAGTGGATCGCGAAAAAGCGGCCCAGTTTGAAGAGGAGCTTGAGATTATTCTGCCGGACCTGGAGATGGTTCTGGCGGCAGAGGAGGAGTCCGCTGCGGCACTGCTCGAATCTGAAGAGCAGATGCGCAACTGGCAGAACGAATGGGATCAGTTTAACCAGGGGGCCTCCGGCTCCCGCCAGAAAGCAGAGGTGCAGCAATCCCGCATCCAGCATCTGGAGACTTCTGGCCAGCGCCTGCTGGAGCGAATCAACAAGCTAGTGGCGGAGCAGTCCGGCCTCCAGATCTCCGACGATGACGAAGAGGCACAGCAGCTGAATGAGCAGCTGGTCGAGCTGGAAATGCAGGCTGAAGAGCGCCGCGAGGAAGCGGCGGAGCGACGCGAGTCTCTGGATCGTCTCCGCCTACAGGAGCGGGAGCTGGCTACTGAGCTCGATCAATTGCGCTTGCAGTTGCAGACTGGGCGCGGCCGCCAAGCGTCCCTGGAGGCCTTGCAGCAAGCCGCTCTAGGGCAGGGCAAGGCCGTTGAAAATTGGCTGCAACAGCAGGCTCTGACAGACAGACCTCGGCTCGCCGATCAGATTAAGGCCGAGTCCGGTTGGGAAACTGCGGTGGAGACCATCCTCGGCCCGCAATTACAGGCGGTGTGTGTTGAGCAGATTGAGTCTGTAGCTGAAGGTTTGGCGGCACTGGAGAGCGGCCAGGCAGTACTGATCGATAACAGCGCAGTCAGTAGCGGTATTGCGGGGGGACTTCCCGCACTACAGGATAGAGTTCAGGGGCCGGCTTCTCTCTCCGGTATCCTCGCGGGGATTTACATCGCAGAGGATTTAACGGAGGCGCTGTGTCAGCGTGCAAGTTTGCAGGCCCACGAGTCTATTGTGACTCGCGACGGGCTCTGGCTCGGCCCCAACTGGTTGCGGGTAAATCGCGCCAGCGATGCGGAGGCCGGGGTTCTGGCACGCAAGCAGGATCTCGAAATCCTGGGGCAGGAACTGGCCCTGTGTGAAGAGCAGATAGAGAGTATTGCCGAGCGAAGGGAGTCCCTGCGTACGCAGACCCTCGATCTCGAGCGCTCGATCGAGCAAGCTCGCACTGAGTCCGAGCAGCTCGGGCGGCGCGAGGGGGAGCTGCGCAGTCAGCTGTCCGCCCGCCGAGCGCGTGCCGAGCAGATGAATGAGCGCCGTATCCGAATCGAGCAGGAAATTGAAGAGGTGCGTGAGCAGCAGGCGCTGGAGGGGGAATCCCTATCGGAAGCGCGCCTGCTGTTGCAAGAGGCCGTTGAGGCGATGAGTGATGATACCGATCGTCGCGAAACGCTAATGGCGCGCCGGGAAGAATTGCGCGAAGCTCTCGATGCCGTGCGCCAGCGCGCACGCGAGGACAAGGACCGCGCCCACGAACTGGCTATGCGCGAACAGTCCGTGCGCACCCAGATGGTGTCTCTCGAGCGCACTTTGCAGGTGATGAGTGAGCAGCTGGAGCGTTTGCGCAGTCGTCGCGAGCAATTGCAGGAGCAAATGGAGGAGACCCAGGACCCCTCACAAGATTTTCAGGCTGAGCTGGAGGAAAAGCTCGGCGAGCGCATTGAGGTGGAAACCGAACTCACCGATGCGCGCAAAAAGCTGGAAGAGGTGGAGACCGGCCTGCGCGAGCAGGAACAGGAGCGCCATAAAGTTGAGGCGGCCCTGCAGGGGGTGCGCGCCCAGCTCGAGCAGGAGCGCCTCGCTGCGCAGACCCTGGAAGTGCAGCGTAACGGCTTGGTAGAGCAGTTGCGCGAAAGTGAGCACGATATCGATCAGCTGCTCGAACAATTGCCTGATGATCTGACGATCAAACAGGTACAGGAAGATTTGGAATTGGTAGCTGCGCGTATCTCGCGCCTTGGGCCGATCAACCTCGCCGCTATCGATGAATACAAGCAGGAGTCCGAGCGCAAGAACTATCTGGATCGCCAGCACGGGGATCTGATGGAGGCGCTGGAGACTCTGGAAAATGCAATTAAGAAAATCGACAAGGAAACGAGAACCCGCTTCAAGGAAACTTTTGATCAGGTAAATGCGGGCTTGCAGGAACTCTTCCCGAAAGTGTTCGGTGGCGGTAACGCCTACCTGGAGCTCACTGGCGAAGATCTGCTCGACACTGGTATCGCGATCATGGCCCGGCCGCCGGGTAAGCGCAACAGCACTATCCACCTGCTCTCGGGTGGTGAAAAAGCGCTGACAGCGATCGCTTTGGTATTCTCGATTTTCCGTCTGAATCCAGCACCGTTCTGTATGCTGGATGAGGTGGATGCCCCCCTTGACGATGCTAACGTTGGTCGTTACGCACGAATGGTTAAAGAAATGTCAGAACACGTTCAGTTCATTTATATTACCCACAACAAGATCGCAATGGAGATGGCGGATCAGCTACTAGGGGTGACCATGCACGAGCCGGGTGTTTCCCGATTGGTGTCGGTAAATGTGGAAGAAGCGGCCGAGCTGGCTTCTGCATAAGGCGTAAAGGGAGAGGCGCTAAAAAATGGATAACTGGCTGGTTACAATCCTGGTTGTCGTTTTGTTGGTTATTGTGGTCGACGGCGTACGCCGGGCGATCTTGCGACAGCGCGCGGCAGTGAAAGTCTCTCGCAACCTGTCGCGGGCCATGCAATCTGAAGTGAAAAACGAAGTGGACCCGCTGACTGAAAAGGCAGAGGCTGAAGCCTCGGTGCGCAAACCCCGCGAGCGGGGAGAGCCCAAGTCCGCGAATAGTGAATTGCCCGGGCAGGCGCGGGTAGTGCATCGCCGCCCACCGGAGGATGCCCTGCATGTGAATCGCCAGGTGCAGGAGAGCTTTATTTCCTCGCGCAAACCCCTCGCCGGCAGCAGCCCGCAGAGAGGGGGTGAGGAGTCGAGTGTTTTCGATCTGGAAGAGCAGGTCCCCACGCTGATGGAGTCAGTGGGAGAGGAGCAGCGCTACGAACCGGCGCTGGACGAGGCCGAAAGTCTCAGCGCGATGGATGGCGCTCATGTTCCTGAACCCGAAGCGGTACCTGAGAGCTCCCATATCGAGCAGCCGGCCCGTTCCCCGAGTTCCGACAGTGCCAATGAAGCCGCCCCGGCGCGCGAGGTGCTGGTTATTAACGTGATGGCGCCGGAGGGGGATTACTTTGAGGGCAATGATTTGCTTCGGGTGATGGTGGCCTGTGGTATGCGCTTTGGTGAAATGAATATTTTTCACTACCACGAGCACGGCGGTGCCGACGGGGCGGTGATCTTTAGTCTCGCCAATATTGTCGTACCCGGTATTTTTGATTTGGCGCAAATGGAAGAGTTCGCTACACCGGGGGTGAGCCTGTTCCTGACACTGCCGGTGGAGGGGGAGGCAATCAAGGCTTTCGATCAACTGCTCTCCACTTCATATCGAATTGCCAAATTACTCGGCGGCGAATTGAAAGACGAAAATCGCAGTGTCTTTACCGCGCAGACAGCGGAGCATTACCGCCAGCGGGTCGTGGAGTACCAGCGTCGCCGAACCTTGGCTATGGCGCAGGGCTAAGCGCGGCCTTTAATAAATTGTTGCCATTTTAATGCGGCCCGATGCCGGTTGATTTTTCCTGTGGAAATTAGCCGTAAGCTCGGGCCGTATTTGCATGTAGAATCGAAAAAAATTTTCTAACTATTATTTTATTCACTCGAATTGCCGATGACTCATCAAACTATTGCCCCCCAAGTGCGCGAGCGCGTGCAGGAATTACACGAAATTCTCCAGCGTGCGAATCACCAATATTATGTACTTGATGATCCCGAGTTGCCCGATGCCGAGTACGACCGGCGCCTGCGCGAACTACAGGCGCTCGAAAGTGAATATCCCCAGTTATTAACCGCAGACTCTCCCACCCAGCGGGTGGGGGCGGAGCCGCTTTCCTCTTTTCAAGAGGTTCGCCACGAAGTGGCGATGCTGTCACTGGATAACGCTTTTAACGATGAAGAGTTGTTGGAGTTTGATCGCCGGGTGTGCGAGCGCCTCAACAGCAAGGGGCCGGTAGAGTACGCCTGTGAACCCAAGTTAGACGGTATTGCTATCAGTCTTTTATACCGCGATGGCGTGCTCGAGCGAGCGGCGACCCGCGGCGATGGCACGACCGGTGAGGATATCACCCAGAATGTGCGCACCGTGGGATCGGTGCCCCTGCGCTTGCGCCAGCTCGATGGTGTCGAAAAATACCCGCAGGTATTGGAAGTGCGCGGTGAAATCTATATGCCCAAGGCGGGCTTTGCCGAGCTGAATCGCAAGGCCGCCGAGGCGGGCGATAAGCTTTTTGTTAACCCTCGCAACGCGGCTGCTGGCAGTCTGCGCCAGCTGGACTCCCGCATAACGGCACAGAGACCGCTGGAGTTGTGTGTATACGGCGCAGGTCTGGTGGAGGGCGGTGTTCTGCCGGAAGAGCACGTCGAGACCCTGCAATTACTCGGGCAGTGGGGCTTTCGCACAAACCGGGAAATGCGTGTCGCTAAAGATATCCAGGGCTGTATCGATTACTACCGCGAAATCGGCGAGAAGCGCGACAGCCTCGCCTACGATATCGACGGCATTGTTTTTAAGGTCAACAGTATTCCCCTGCAGCGCCGCCTCGGTTTTGTCGCCCGCGCGCCGCGCTGGGCCATGGCGTATAAGTTTCCCGCTCAGGAGGAAATGACAGAGCTGTTGGACGTAGAATTTCAGGTGGGGCGCACCGGAGCGGTAACGCCGGTTGCTCGTCTACAGCCGGTATTCGTCGGTGGCGTTACCGTTTCCAATGCCACTTTGCACAATCGCGATGAGATTGAGCGCCTCGGGGTGCAGGTGGGGGACACCGTAATTATCCGCCGCGCCGGGGATGTTATCCCGCAGGTGGTCTCTGTGGTGGAGAGCAAGCGCAAGCCGGGAGGTCGCTCGATAGAGTTTCCCAGCCACTGCCCGGTGTGCAGTTCGCCGGTGGAATCCACCCCCGGTGAGGCGGTGGTCCGCTGTAGCGGCGGTTTAATTTGCAGTGCCCAGCGCAAGCAGGCGATCAAGCATTTCGCCTCGCGCAAGGCCATGGATATCGATGGGCTCGGCGACAAACTGGTGGAGCAACTGGTGGACGAGGGCTTGTTGCACTCGGTATCCGGGTTGTATCACCTGACGCTGGAGCAGGTGGCGGGGCTTGAACGAATGGGGCAAAAATCCGCGCAGAATCTCCTCGATGCACTGGAGCGCAGCAAGGAAACCACGCTGCCGAAATTCCTCTATGCCCTGGGGGTTCGCGAAGTGGGTGAGGCCACGGCGCGCAATCTGGCGCGGCACTTTGGCGAGTTAACCCCACTGATGGCGGCAGATGTCCAGGCGTTGCAGGAAGTTGAAGATGTGGGCCCGGTCGTTGCCCACTTTGTCGCTGAATTTTTCCAGCAGCCCCATGCTCAGGAAGAGGTCGAAGCGTTGCAGCAGGCGGGTGTGCGCTGGCAGGCAGAGGAGCGTGACGAGCAGAACCAGCCCCTGGCGGGGCAGACCTGGGTACTAACGGGCAAGCTGGAAACCCTATCGCGCAGTGAGGCAAAAGATTACTTGCAGCAGCTGGGCGCGAAGGTGGCGGGAAGTGTTTCTGCCAAGACCGGCACCCTGGTTGCGGGGCCCGGCGCCGGTTCTAAATTGACCAAGGCGCAGGAGCTGGGTATTGCGGTGATGGATGAAGAGGGGCTTCTCGACATGCTGCGCGAAAGGGGTTTTGAGATCTAGTTTTTCACAGTGGGGGTGAAGCGCCATTGGATGGCTTGAGTTGTCGAACTTTTGCGCACTTGGCAGGTTCGCGCTTTGTTTTGTGGCTTTCTGGTCGCTTCGCCGTTACAGTTGACACCTTAGATCTATTTTGCCCTGGGTACCTGATGTCCGGCGGCACTGTGGTAAGGAATGGAATTAATGCTTCAGGGCGATCAGGAATCCATCGTTTACGGCTGTATTAAAGACAGCAATAGCCTCTCCGGCGGTAGTGATCGGCGCAGGGTAAACCGCAATGCGGTGCTCGCTCTGCCCAGTGCCGATGAATGGCCATTCTTGTGTCGGGATATGTTTGCCATTCCCACCATCAAGGTAAAGCAGTCCCAATATCAAACGGATGTTATTCACTTTGGCGCTTCCTACCGAGCGGTAGAGTACGAATGGGATTTGTGGATACAAAAGTTTGAAGAGCTTCTAAAGAGCATGTACTGGGTTTCGGCAACGGTACATTTGGAAACCGAACTCTCGGGGGTTCACTCTTTCAGCTGGGAGTCGGCGGGTCTCTACCACGAGCCCGGCAGCGGCGATATGCAAGTGCGCTGTGAGTGGACCCAGGAGGGGCGGGTAAGTATCTGATTTTTAGATCCGGCTGGGGGCCTCTCCGCCACCGGCCTGTGGCAGGGTTGCCCCAAATCGGCAGCCCTGTCACAAATCCTATCTCCCTTTCCCTCTCCGCAACTATATTCCCTGATAGTCTCTGGAACTGAAAATTTGGTCTGTTAAAGTGTCTTGGCCTAACGGTACTGCGGTGCCGTGGCTGACAAGCTGTAAAGCCAGACTATAAGAATTGGCGCGATCTGGGCGCCCTATCAGGAAGAAATACACATGACTAAAACCAGTTCTCTGCTGTTTGCCAGCGCATTAATGCTGTCGCCGCTACTGCATGCGGCCGGGCACGAAAGCAAAATGGATATCAGCAGCAAGGCTCCTGCGGATGCGAAGGTCTATATTATTTCGCCGAAGGATGGAGAAAAGGTACCCCGGACTTTTACTGTAAGGTTTGGTTTGTCCGGTATGGGGGTGGCGCCTGCGGGAGTTGACCGGGACAACACGGGCCACCATCACCTGTTGATCGACGTGGACAAAATGCCGGATATGACCAAGCCCTTGCCGGCGAGTGACCACCTTATCCACTTTGGCGGTGGACAAACCGAAACCCAGCTTACCTTGCCGCCGGGCAAGCATACGCTGCAATTGGTGCTGGGCAACTACCTGCACGTACCTCATAAAAAGCCCGTGATGTCTAAGAAAATCACCGTTGTGGTCGAGTAAGACCGCAGCGGCCAAATAACTTTCTATCGGTGCACTGACTGCACCCGGAGAGATTGAGATGGGTGGTAACTTCCGCACTGAAAAGGATAGCCTGGGCGAAGTTCAGGTGCCGGTTGAGGCGATGTACGGCGCGCAAACCCAGCGTGCCGTAGAGAATTTCCCGATCAGTGGCCAGGGTTTGCCCGCAGAGTTTATCCGCGCAATTGTGCTGATAAAAAAATCTGCCGCAGAGGCCAACCGGGATCTGGGATTGTTGGATAAGGCGCAGGCAGAGGCCATTATCGGCGCCTGCGACAAACTCAACGATGCGGAGCTTGCCACTCATTTCCCCGTCGATATTTACCAGACAGGTTCTGGTACCAGCTCAAATATGAATGTCAACGAGGTGCTCGCTCACCTTGCAGAAAAGCACAGTGATCAGATCGTTAGCCCCAATGATCACGTGAATATGAGCCAGAGCAGTAACGATGTGGTGCCCACAGCAATCCACGTGTCGGCGCTGCTCGCTGTGCGCGATACCCTGCTGCCCGCTTTGCGCCATTTGCACAGTGGTTTATGTGATAAGTCCGCGGAACTCGAGAGCATTGTAAAGACCGGCCGCACCCATTTAATGGACGCGGTGCCTATGACGATGGCACAAGAGGTGGGCGGTTGGGCGGCGCAAATAGAGGCGTGCCGGGAGAGGATTCGCGCGGTAATGCCGCGACTGGCTCAGCTGGCCCAGGGCGGTACGGCGATTGGTACCGGACTCAATGCGCACCCGGACTTTGCCGAATTATTCGCACAAAAAATCAGCGCACACACATCCCAGCAGTTTTGTCCGGCAGAGAATTTTTTTACCGCGATTTCGAGTCAGGATACTGCCGTGGAATTATCCGGGCAGCTCAAGGTGCTGGCGGTTGCGCTGATGAAAATTGCCAATGACCTGCGCTGGATGAACAGCGGCCCCCTTGCGGGCCTGTCCGAAATCGCCCTGGAGGCCCAGCAGCCGGGCAGCAGTATTATGCCGGGCAAGGTCAACCCGGTAATTGCCGAGTCCGTCACCATGGTGTGTGCCCGGGTGATGGGCAATGACACCACCATGACCGTGGCGGGGCAGAGCGGCAATTTCCAATTGAATGTGATGTTGCCCCTGGTGGGCAGCACGCTGTTGGAAAGTATCAACCTGCTCGCCAATGCATCGACTCTGCTGGTGGATCGAGCGCTGGCCAGCTTTGCGGTCAACCGGGTGCATATCGATGCAACCCTGGGGCGCAACCCTATTTTGGTGACTTCGCTCAACCCGGTAATCGGTTACTTGAAAGCGGCGGAGATCGCCAAAGAGGCCTATGCCAGTTGCCGGCCGGTGCTGGATGTTGCCGTTGAAATGACGGATTTGGACAGAGAAACACTTGAGGAACTGTTGGATCCCGCTCACCTGGCCAGGGGCGGCCTGATCAGTTAGGGGCAAAGAGGGCGATTCCCAACACTATTATCGATATAATACCGGTCAGGCACATAAACCAGCGCAACAGCCTCAGTAGCGTGGCTCGATCCTCTGGTTGCAGCATCCTTCTGCTCATTGGTGCCTCCTGCGGCGTTGACAGGAACCTGCCAATCCCTCACGATTCGACGCCGCGTCGGTACAGGGTGCCGACAATATAATGGTAGCGCCGCACAATGTGGCGGACTCCCCTGTTTTGAAAACCAATATACCCAGATCACCATGGCTAAAAGAAGTCGCCGCTCCTTTATTACCAGTGTTCTCGCCTGTGTCGCCTTTGTAGTGGCGGCAGTTTACAGCTGGGACCTGCCTGTTAAGGATGTTGTTACCTATTTCTCTCTTCTCCTGGTGGCGCTGCTCGCCATCATCGCTCTGGCATTTGGGTGCGGGGCTTTGTTGAACTGGTTGCGCAGGCGTAAATAATAGATGGCGTCAACAGAAGAGGATATTCGCATCCCCATTGCCTACCTTGAGCGCTTGCTCGAGGAGGCGACCAGGCACGGATGTGATCGCAAGGAGCTTTTGGCTTCTGTCGATATTGCTGAAACTGAATTGCAGGGTGTCTCTGCATTTTCAGCAGTGAAGTACGGTCGTTTGTACCAGCGCGTGATGTGGCTGGCGCAAAACGAGTGGTTTGGCATGCTGAGCGGCGGCCGGGTCCGTTCGGGCTCTTTTCGCCTGTTGTGCCTGGCGGTGGTCAATTGTGCGACCCTCAGGCAGGCGATTACGCTGTGTGCCGAATTTATGGAAATCTGTCGGGGCTTTAAGGTTAAACCGGTCCTGGAGGAGGGCGCGCACGGGCGCGAGCGGGTTGAAATTCGCGGTATCAGCTCGCTGGCTAACGGCGAATTTGAGCAGTTGCTGGGCGCCACAAGTCCCAGTGTGGTGCGCACAACCCTGGCGGTTTGGCACCGCTTTTACTGCTGGTTGGCCGGGCGGGAAATTCCGCTGGCCAGGTTGCACTTCTCATTTGCCTGCCCGGAAGAATTTCGCAGTCTCGCCCAGAGCGAGGCCAACGAGTTGCTCTTTGAGCAGCCGTTTAATGCGCTCGAATACGATACCCGCTACCTGGAATATCCGGTGGTGCAGAGCCCGCAGATGGTCGAGGACTTTATTCGCACCGCGCCCTACCATCTAGTGATCAGTGACGGCAGCGCCAACAGCATCAAGACCAAGGTGAAGACCATTCTGAACCGGGATGTGAGCGAGTCTATGCCGGCGGCAGAAGCGGTGGCGGACAGGCTCAATATGTCGGTCACGACACTGCGCCGTCGCTTGCAGCAGGAGGGCACCTCCTACCAAAAACTCAAAGACGAATGTCGGATGGAGGCCGCTTTTCACTACCTGAGTTGCCCGGATCTCTCCAATGGGCAGATTGCGGAGATGCTGGGATTCGATGAATCCAGTGCCTTTTTTCGCGCCTTCAAAAAGTGGACGGGAATCACGCCAGGCGAGTACCGCCGGGGCGGTCGCGCCGCAGCTGGCCTGGATATTTGACCGGGCCAGCCACTTCTTTCTACCCTCTCGCCTCGATTTGTCACCGCTTTGGACGGGTTTGGCCATAGAGAGGGTTACTCGCTTACTACTATGATGAACCAACCTTAGAAATTAGTCATAACTATGACTGGATGGTTTTACCACCGGTCTCGAACATAAGCGAATTGAGGGTATCAGGATGACCGATATCAAAATGCCACTGCGTGACTTGCGTTTCGTAATGCGTGAGATGCTGGACTCAGAAAAGCATTATGAGTCACTTGGATATGAGGAGGCTACTCCTGATGTCGTGGATGCCATCCTGGAAGAGGGTGCAAAGTTTTGTGAAAACATCATTGCGCCGCTGAATCAAATTGGCGACCAGCAGGGCTGCACCTGGAAAGACGGTGAAGTCACTACCCCTGAAGGCTTTAAAGAAGCTTACCAACAGTTTGTAGAGGGTGGTTGGGCTGCGTTGGCTCACGACCCGGAGTACGGTGGTCAGGGTCTGCCGCCCTCCCTCGGCACCATCATGAGCGAGATGGTTGGCACCGCCAACTGGTCCTGGGGCATGTACCCCGGCCTGTCCCACGGCGCCATGAACACTCTGGACGAGCACGGCACCGAAGAGCAGAAGCAGGTTTACCTGACCAAGCTGGTTGAAGGTAGCTGGACTGGCACCATGTGCCTGACTGAGCCCCACTGCGGCACCGACCTGGGCATTTTGCGCACCAAGGCTGAGCCCAACGACGATGGCTCCTACGCGATTACTGGCACCAAGATCTTTATCTCTGCCGGTGAGCACGACATGACCGACAACATCGTTCATATCGTTCTCGCCCGCCTGCCAGATGCACCTGCCGGTACCAAGGGTATCTCCCTGTTTATCGTACCCAAGTTCCTGCCGAATGCCGATGGCTCTGCCGGCGAGCGCAACGGTGTGGTATGTGGCTCCCTTGAGCACAAAATGGGTATCCACGGCAACGCCACTGCAGTGTTGAACTTTGACGGCGCTAAAGGCTTCCTGATCGGCGAGCAGAATAAAGGCCTGAGCTATATGTTCACCTTTATGAACACTGCGCGCCTGGGCACTGCTCTGCAAGGCCTGGCTCACTCCGAGATCGGTTTCCAGAAGTCCCTGGCCTACGCAAAAGATCGCCTGCAAATGCGTTCTCTGTCCGGCGTGAAAAACCCGGAAGGCCCGGCTGACCCGATTATTGTTCACCCCGACGTGCGCCGCATGCTGATGACCCAGAAAGCCTTCTCCGAAGGTGGTCGTATGCTGGTGGTTAAGTGTGCGCAGCTGGTTGATATCACTCACAAAGGTGATGCCGACGCGAAGAAAGCCGCCGACGATATGCTGGCCTTCCTCACGCCGATTGCAAAAGCCTTCTTGACCGAAGCGGGCTGCGAATCTGCCAACCTGGGCATGCAGTGCTTTGGCGGTCACGGTTATATTGCCGAGTGGGGCATGGAGCAGAACGTACGCGATGCGCGTATCTCCACAATCTACGAAGGCACCACCGGTATTCAGGCTCTGGACCTGCTGGGCCGTAAGGTTCTGATGACCCAGGGCGAACTGCTGCGCGGCTTCACCAAGCAGGTGCACAAGTTCTGCCAGGCAGAAATTGACAACGAAGCGCTGGCTCCGTTTGTGGCCAAGTTGCAGGAGCTGAATAAGCAGTGGGGCGACCTGACCTTGCACGTTGGCGGCAAAGCGATGGAAAACCCTGACGAAGTGGGTGCCGCTTCCGTCGATTACCTAATGTTCTCCGGTTACACCGTACTGGCCTTCCTGTGGGCGCAGGCGGCTAAAGTTGCCAATGAAAAACTGGCAGCGGGCACCGGCGAAGAAGATTTCTACAAAGCGAAAATTACCACCGCGCGCTTCTTCTTCGAGCGTATCCTCCCCCGCACTTCCAGCCACGCAACTGCGATGTTGAGTGGAGCGGACAACTTGATGGAACTGGATGCTGAGCATTTTGCATTCTAATCCCGCTCTAGTAAAAAAAACCGCCGGCAATGCCGGCGGTTTTTTTGTGAGTATTTAGGCGGCTAAAAACGGAGAATTTCCGATGCAATTGCCGGATTCAGTTCAGGAGCGCCTGTGTCGCTTGGCTTGTTCCTACCCGCAGGCTCGGGTACAGTTCCGGCTGCCGGATGCCTGTGATTTCTATGTTTATGTCACCGGGGCATCTAAAGACAACGAAGTGATTTCCGAATTTGGTCAGGCGGACAATCCAGAACTAACATTGGAAATGGAAAATAGTACCCTCAGTGCTATATTGGGCGGTCAATTAAGTGGACGTCACGCCTTTCTTTTGGGGGATGTTCAATACTCTGGAAATCGCGAAATGGCCGCAGCATTGGCAGGTTTGTTTCCTGCGAATACTGAAGAGGGAGATCGGTAAAGAGAGGTTTTCAAGCCTTCTTTTTCACTGTCTCAAAGATACTACAAACAATAAATAAATTCTCGCTCGCTCAGAGATATGGCAACTTTCGTCTATGGAGACGGAAGATGTGGGCAAGCGACGACAACAACAATCAGGAATGGGAGAAGAGAGTTGGACATTGATCGCAGCATACTTGATGTCTTTAAAGGCGCTTGCGCCAAATTCGGTGACCGGCCGGCTTTCACATGCCTGGGGCGCACACTTTCAATCAGTGATATCGACGCACTGAGTGGAAAATTCGCCTCCTATTTACAAAATCATACCGACTTGAAGCCCGGTGATCGCATCGCTGTCCAGCTGCCCAACGTGTTGCAGTACCCGGTCGTTGTTTTTGGTGCACTGCGCGCAGGTCTGGTTGTCGTAAATACCAATCCGCTGTACACACAGCGCGAGCTTAAACACCAGTTGAATGACTCGGGAGCCAAAGCGCTGGTTGTACTGGCGAATATTGCCGATACCGCTGCTGCCGTGGTTGCTGAAACCGATGTAAAACAAGTTATTGTTACCGAAATTGCGGATCTGCACAGCCCGCTGAAACGTACCTTGATCAATAGTGTGGCGAAGTACGTTAAGAAAATGGTGCCTGAATTTTCTTTTGCCAATGAAGTTCGCTTCCGCGATGCCATGGTAAAAGGCGCTGAACGCCCCCATGAGGATGTTCAGCGCACTAAAGAAGATATCGCGGTCTTACAGTATACCGGCGGTACTACTGGCGTTGCCAAAGGGGCAATGCTGACTAATGGCAACCTGGTTGCCAATATGGAGCAGGTACGCATTGCATTTGCCTCTGGCATGAAGGAGGGCGAGGAGTTCTACGTAGCGCCTTTGCCGCTCTACCATATCTACGCATTTACCATCCATTGCATGTGCCTTTTCTCCACGGGTAACCACTCGCTGTTGGTGCCGAACCCGCGCGATATCCCAGGTTTTGTGAAAATGTTGAAGGGCCTGCGCTTCACTGGGTTTGTTGGTCTTAACACCCTGTTTAATGGCCTGATGCGCAACAAGGATTTTGCCGAACTGGATTTCAGCAAACTCCACTCCACGGCCTCCGGTGGCATGGCGTTAACCCGCGATACCGCCAAGCGCTGGGAAGAGATGACCGGCTGTATGATTATGGAAGGTTACGGCATGACCGAAACCTCGCCGGTTGTTTCATTTAACCCCACAGACGGTGTGCAGTTGGGTACTGTGGGTGTGCCGGTTCCCGGTACCGAGATTAAGATTGTCGATGAAAACGGCAATGACCTGCCGAACAACTCTCCCGGTGAGCTGTGTGTACGCGGCCCCCAGGTGATGAAAGGGTACTGGCAGCGTCCGGAAGCCACTGCGGACACCATCGATAGCGAAGGTTGGCTGAACACCGGTGATATGGCGGTTGTCCAGGATGATGGTTACATCAAGATCGTGGACCGCAAGAAGGACATGATTATTGTGTCCGGCTTCAACGTGTACCCCAATGAGATTGAAGACGTGATCAGCGCACACCCGAAGGTGACTGAAGCGGCGGCGATCGGTATTCCGGATGAGAAGAGCGGTGAACAGGTTAAGCTGTTCCTGGTGAAGGCTGACCCATCTTTAACTGAAGATGAGGTGGTGGCTTACTGTCGTGAGCATCTGACCGCTTATAAAGTGCCAAAGCAAGTGGAGTTCCGCGAGGACTTGCCGAAAACCAATGTTGGCAAAATCTTGCGCCGTGAGCTTCGCGATGAGGAGCTGAAAAAGCTTGAGGCTGCGAGCGCCGCTTAAGCCGATATTTAGCTGAAGCGTTAAATCGCATAAGAGCCCCGTTGGAGACAGCGGGGCTTTTTTATTGGCTTAAAAAACGCTGTAGGAAAGGCGTCGTCTGACGGAGGGAAAGAGGTGGTGACACCGGGGAGGTGTCACCACGGGGAAGCGTTGCCTATTTATTTGCGGCTATCGGCACTGGCATCGCGAATAGCGCGGAACTCGTTGCCTTGGTACCAGTTGGGCCAGTCGCGGCTATTTGCCAGCTTCAGCCCCAATTGCAGGCCCAGTTGCAGATTCATTGCGGCGCCTTTCAGGTTCCAGTTGGGGTCGTACTCATCGCCGGGCTTGTGGTAGTGCTGGCTGAGGTACTCCTTGTCTTTGGATTGGGCCCACTCGCGGCCGTGCTCATGGTTTTCGCTGCCGGAATCAAAATACAGCATTGGCACGCCTTCTTTTGCCAGGCTGAAGTGATCTGAGCGGTAGAAGTAGCCGCGCTCAGGGTGCTCTTCAGCGGCCAGGTAGCGATCCTGCCCTTTTGCCGCACTCTCCAAGAGCTGCTCCAGTTCGCTGCTACCGTAACCTATCACGGTGATATCTTTGGTTGGGCCAAGGACATTCATCGCGTCGAAGTTAAAGCCGGCTACCGTCTTTTCCAGTGGTGCAACGGGGTTGGCGGCATAGTATTTGGAACCGAGTAGTCCGGATTCCTCGGCGGTGACGGCAACAAATACCAGGGAGCGATCGGCTTGCTCTTCTTTAACGGCCTGGGCGGCCAGGGCCAGCAGTCCGGCGGTGCCGGTAGCGTTGTCTACGGCGCCATTAAAGATATGGTCTTCACCGGAAGCGTTTCTATTAACCCCCAAGTGATCCCAGTGGGCAGTGTAAACAATCGTTTCATCTGCATATTTTTTGCCGGGTAACTTGGCAACCACATTGCGGGAGTTGGATTTCTCAAGGTGGTTGCTGAGTTCGATGCTGGCGTTTAACTCCAGGGGTTTGGGGGTGAAACCGGGAGTTTTCGCCGCTGCCATCTCTTCACCCAGATCGAGGCCGGCGGCCTGGAACAGGTCTTTGGCGGCTTGGTTGGTGATCCAGGCTTCAATTGCCACGCGGTCAACATTCTGGTTTTCCGCTTCGAGGCTGACCTGGGCTCCGGACCAGGAGCCGCTTACGACTTCCCAGGGATAACCGGCTGCGCCAGTTTCATGGATGACAATGGCCCCTGCGGCGCCCTGGCGGGCAGCTTCTTCAAACTTGTAGCTCCAGCGACCGTAGTAGGTCATGGCATTGCCGTTAAATAGCGCCTTGTCCTGGGTGGCATAACCGGGGTCATTTACCAAAATGACCGCAGTTTTGCCTGCCATATCCAGGCCTGCGTAATCGTTCCAGTTATTTTCCGGGGCGACGATACCGTAGCCAACAAAAACCAACTCGCTGTCTTTGAGGCTGGAGGCACGGGTTTGGCGCTGGGTAAACGCCACCATATCGTCAATTGGTTGCAGCTCCTGGCCCACTCCCTCTCCGCGGATGGTCAGCGCGGTGGATTGAATATCCATCTCTACGATGGGGACTTCCTGGAACCAGCTGGGGTTGCCCTCGGAGTCCACTGCACCCGGGGTCAGTCCGAGCGCTTTAAATTGCTCCGCCAAATAGTTGACGGTGAGCTCCTCGCCCTTGCTGGCGGGGGCGCGGCCTTCAAATTCATCGGAGGCCAGTACGGCGATATGCTTGTGCAGGTCGGCGGCGACAAGATCGATCTGCGCTTTTTCCGCCGCGTTTAGGCTGAGTTTTTCAGTGCCGTGTTCGAGGTGCTCTTTATGGCTGTGGGCTTGTGAGCTGACTTCTTCGTTGCCCTTGCTACAACCGCTGATAACACTGCCGATGGCTATAGCTAAGCCAAGGCGGCGCCAGGTGGTAGGAATTCGCATAATTTTATCCTGACAGTCTTGTTAGGGGGCTGATTATGCCTGATCTTATCTTAACTAACGATATGCCAGCGATTAGCAGAGGGGAGAGTGTGACCAGACGCTAAATAACATCCCCTCTCTGCTGCCTGGGTTTACTTGAGGTGTGGGTTTTTCTTTGACGGAATCTACGGGTTTGTCTGTGGGCAGGGGGCAAATCCCCCTGCTTAATCTGCTGCTTCAGAGACTCTCTATCTGCTGATCTGGATGTTTAATGGTGTTGCCACTGCCCCTCGTTAATTTGGTCTTGGTAATTTATCCATACATTGTCGTAGCCGGTAGCTTCCTTTGCCGCTTTAAGGGCCTGGTTGTCTTGACTGTTGGTGGGGGTGGCAAACAGGTAGTCGCTGCCAAACGCTTGGCATACCCCCGGCCCATAAGAGAATGGACCTGTGGAGGCGCTGACCAGCCAGCTGCCATCTGCGGTATTTTTACAGGCGAAGCTGTACTGGTTGCTACAGTTGGCATCATTCCAGCGTCCGTTGCTCCATTGCATGGCACAGTCTTCGTTGTTCAGGTTGTTGGGTTCACCCTGGTCCCAGGACCAAATGGCTGCGGCAATCCGCCCATCGCTGATATTCATATCATCGAGATTGATAATATTGTGCCCTATAGCAAAGCCATCGCGTACATCATCGGTAGTGATTCGCTCAATTCCACCATTAAAAATTTCTCCGATGGTGCCCGTTGCGGTCCTGTCCTCCCAAACGCGGCCTATGTCCCCTAAACCGGTGAATGCCATATTTTTCATATCGCCGTTTGCGGAGCAGCCATTGTCCTTCCACAGGACAACCTGCTTGCCTGCAGCGAGCACATCATTTTTTGTCAGGGCGCTGGGGATGCTCTGACAGCCGCCGCTGTAGAAAATTTTCTCGCCGAATCTATCGGTTATCTGGTCGTACAGATCTTGATGGTGTTCATCGGAATGGTCCTCGATATATAAAATAATCACCTCGTCCCGATTGGAGCTGTCATTTAGCCAATCCTTGATTTCATTAAATCCTTCTGTTGCATATTTATCGTTGATACTGCAAAGCCCATGGCACAGAAGCAGTCTTTTCGGATAGGAGAACAGGCTCTCCATTTTGGTTGTCCAGTGTATGTCTAACTCTATAAATCGCGCGCCCATGCGCAGTTGATCTTTTATCGAGTACTCCTGCTGAGGGTCCAGGTAGCGGCATCCCACTGAAAAATTGCAGGCGCGATACACCTCTGAATTGTAAGAATTGTGGGTGCCGAGAATATTGTTTTCACTCATGGGTGTGTGGTTATCTATTTGGCGCTGTAGGTCTAGGGCAACACCGCTCCAGCTATTTTGGAAGTCTGAGATATTGTCGGCCCAGAGGGGGAAGGGTGTAAGAAGTAGCGCGATAGTGATCGATTGTATGAATAGTTTGGCGGTGTGTTTCATTATTTTTCTCCGGGGTGAGTAGTGGCGCTTGCCGGTGAGGCGTTTTAATTTTTCTGGGGGTGTGGCGTGGTGTGCATTTTATTTTTAGAATTTTTCGGCTTATTGTTTTTGTGGTGTTGAAGTTTAGGTGGCTCGGTGTGGCAAAGTGTGGTTTTTTCCGCTTTTAAGCTCGGCGGGAGTCCTGAGTTGTTGATAAATTAACAGTTGAACCGATTAAAAGATGATTTGTATGCAAGGTTGTATTGCACAAAATGGCTCGGTTGTTTTTTTCTATTCCAGAATAGAGGGAAGTGATCGCGCGATTACCCGGCTAATCAATAACCGTGTGATATGGAAAATGATATTGAGTACTTCTGAAGCGTTGTAGGTGACTTGCTTGGATACAGGGAGTAGGGCGGTGCAGCGCTAGCCGTTCAGTCGCTGAATATTGGCTGAATTTTAATAGGCGGAACTTCCCCTGGCCGGGCTGGCTAGGGGAAGTGGGGTCAGGCGGTTACGCCATCGTTTTTAATGTTTCGCGAATCGGGAAAAGAATATCGCGAGCGAGCTGCTGACTGCGTGCCGGTGACCAACCTTCGATCAGGTCGGGTAGGTCGTCATTATCTTTAAACGGCATTTCCAGGGTCAGGGCCAGGGTGCGGAACTGGTGCCCGGCCCAGGCAGTGCCGATAGTGAGGTTTGCTTCACCGGGCTTATCCAACTCATAACCGTGCTCTGTTTGGAAGTCAGGGCTGATGGCGGTATAAGCTTGTTTAAAGGTCTCTTCCAGCTTGGCGTGGCGCT
Source organism: Microbulbifer regidiadema (SeqCode) (assembly GCF_052467605.1). Classification (NCBI taxonomy): domain Bacteria; kingdom Pseudomonadati; phylum Pseudomonadota; class Gammaproteobacteria; order Cellvibrionales; family Microbulbiferaceae; genus Microbulbifer; species Microbulbifer regidiadema (SeqCode). The sequence goes on from NZ_CP174316.1 coordinate 227,685, forward strand.
CGTCATAGCCGGGAATGCCTTCACAAGCGGCGACAAAGTTGTAGGGCAGGGCTTCATCGCCGTGAATATCCAGGAAAATATCCCCGCCCAGTTCCAGCATTTTCTCTCTTACCAGGAAGACTTCCGGGCTGCGCTCCATGGTGGGGTTGAGCCATTCGCGGTTCAGGTTGGCGCCGGCTGCATTGGTGCGCAGGTGTCCGCGAACACTGCCGTCGGGATTCATATTGGGTACGACATAAAATACAGTATCTGCCAGCAAACTTTGTGCGGCTGGATTGGCATCGTCGAGAAGGGCATCAAGGAAGCCTTCTACAAACCACTCCGCCATGGTTTCTCCGGGGTGCTGACGGGCAATCATCCAAACCCGGTGCTTGGCAGTATCGGCATTGCCGATGGTGAGCAGGGTCATATCGCGCTCATCGAGGGTTTTACCGAGGGTTTGCAGTTTGACCAGGTCGTGGCTCTGTGCCCAGGCGAGTAGGTCCAGATGGCGCTCCCAGGAATAGGGGGCGAAATAAGCCAGGTAAATGCTGGGCTCATCCAGGGTTACGGTGAAGTCGAGGGTGTTGCCGTCGTAGTTGGCACCGATTCTGAACCAGTTTTGGCGGTCATAAGAGGCGCAAACCCGGTAGTTTTCCCAGCCTTCCGGATAGGCTGATTTGCCGGCGTTGACGATACGCAAAGGGTAGCTGGTGCCAATATCACCTTCCAGGCGAAAGTGAAACCACTGATAGAAGTCAGATTGGTTGTCCTGGCGGATGGCCAGCTCAATAGGGTTGCTGTCGGTATTGATAACTTCGATATTGCCGCTGTCAAACGCGCTGCTGATATACATGTAGAGAGCTCCACTCTTGTTTTCGCGCGCAGGATACAGCGGAAGCGGGAATTTTTCAGGGGGGCAGCGAGGGAATCTCGCCACTTTTAGGTGGGATTGAAGCGCGCGCCCTCTATTCGGAGGAAGAGAAAAGCGCGGTATCGATAAAGATACCGCGCTTTAGCCAATCCCTGGCGGCACCTGCTGCGACTACTGCTCCCTGAGATTTCCGGTGTCGGACCCCAGGCGACTGCTTACTACCCGGTCAGATCACAAGTGCGTCACTCCACACTGTCAGAAATTACTTAATCTCCATCACATTCCACAGCAGGTGCTGGTTAAAGTTTAGCCAATAAGGTCTATTCGATGTTGTACGAAGGTTTTAATCGGCGTAAATTTGCCGATCTTTTGGTCTGAAGACTATCTGGCGTGAAATTGCACAGATAACGAATAGATCCCATCGTCTTTGTGGACGGAGAAAACAGGTAATAGCCCCGACTGGGGGAGCTGTTGTAAGAGGTGACAGTATGACTAGAGTGGTTAAACGGAGTATTGCGATATCCGCAGTACTGGTGACGGTGATGAATTTGAGTGCTTGTGGCTACTTCCTGTACCCGGAGCGCAAAGGGCAGGGGGGTGGCCGAGTCGATCCTGCGGTAGTAATCCTGGATGGCGCGGGCCTGCTATTTGGCCTGCTGCCGGGAATAGTGGCCTTCGCTGTCGATATCACCAATGGCACCATTTACCTGCCGCCGGGGCATGGCTCCGTGTTTGATCGCCATTTAACCGCTACTGGGCAGGGGGCGCCAGAGGAGGTTACTGATGAAGAGGGGCAGGTCTGGCTTCGATTGCCGGTGGACGGTGTCGATAAGAATACCCGACTCGAAGTCCTCGGTGATCAGCTATCGGAGATCACGGGACAGCAGGTAGACGCGGAAGATATCGTTTGGTTGCAGGACTCCGTCGAGCTTCGCGCGGTAAGCCGCTTCCAGGCTGCGCTTCGCTAGCTTCTCCTTAGCTCTGCGGGCTGGAGGGTGTCCTAGCTTTAGGTGCAAAAGCGGCCTCTCAGGTGGCCGCACCAAGCTGGGTAAGGCCCTCCAGTGCCAGGGGGATGACGCTTGCCGCAAGCAACAGCCCCATAGCAATATTGAAACCCTGCAGGTAGCGGGGCTCAGTGAGAAACTGTTTGAGCCCAACGCCAAAAAATAGCCAAATGGCAACGCAGGGCCCGCCAATCGCGATAAATGCCAGTGCAACCTTGGCGACACCCAACCATATTTCTGTCCCGGGACTGGTGAACGCAGCCAGTGCTCCGGTGGCCATAATCCAGCCCTTGGGATTGACCCATTGAAAAGCCACAGCCTGGGTAAAGCTCAGGGGCTGGCTAGAGTGGCCAGAACTCATTTCCCGGGTCGATCCAATGACCCAGGCCAGGTACAGCAAATAGATAATGCCTGCCCAACGAATCACTTCGTGCAATAACGGGAAGTGATTGAAGGCGGTGCCCAAGCCTAAGCCAATAGCAACTACCATGGCGGGAAACCCCAGCCAAATCCCCAGCAGGTGAGGTGTTGAGTGGTTGATGCCGTGATTGAGGCCCGAGGACATAATCATGAGGTTATTAGGGCCCGGGGTAATACTGGCTGAAAAAGCGAAAAGAGCGATGGGCAAAAGAGATTCAAGCACAGCTGTACCGGAGGGAAAGGGCGACTTCATGCTAATATGCGCGCGATTAATGAGTATCACAAGTGAAATTTATAGACAGCCATTGCCACTTTGATTTTGAGGCTTTTTCGCCGGACCGCAACCGGGTGTGGCAAAGATGTATCAGTGCTGGAATAGATCGGATCATTATCCCCGGTGTGTGCGAAGCGCAGTGGCAGACACTGGGGGCTCTGGTAGCGGGGCAGCCCGCCTGGAGAATGGCCGCCGGTATCCACCCCTGGTGGGTGGAAAAAATCTCACCGGATGTTCACTGGCGGGAAAATCTGGCTGAGCTGGGGGCGCGGCTTGGTGAAAGTCTTGAGAAATACGCTTGTGTCGCTGTCGGTGAGTGCGGCTTGGACGCTTCGATCGAGACCCCTTTGGATAAGCAGGAAGAAATTCTCAAAATTCAGTTGGAGATTGCTTGTAACCAGGATCTTCCGGTAATCCTGCATGTACACCGGGCCCACAATGAGCTCCTGCGGCTGTTAAAACAATTCCGGCTTCCGCGCGGAGGCGTTATCCACGCTTTTAGTGGCAGTGAGCAGATGGCACAAGCGTATTGGAAGCGCGGCTTTTATCTTGGCATTGGCGGTACCATTACTTATCCTCGCGCGGCGAAAACCCGGCGGGCGGTAGCAAATATGCCACTGGAGAGTTTGTTACTTGAGTCGGATGCCCCGGATATGCCCCTTTCAGGGCAGCAGGGTATGCGCAACAGCCCTGAAAACCTTTCTAAAATTGCACAAGCACTGGCCGACCTACGGGGAATTTCCGTACGGGAAATTGCCGATGCTACATGTCGAAATACTGAGAAATTATTTTCCCTATGAGTTTTTCCGCTGAATCGTTCAGGAAGGCATTTCCTCTTTTTAATCAAGAGGAAAATAAAGGGCTGGTTTACCTGGATAATGCTGCCACAACACAGAAGCCGGAGTCTGTGATCAATGCTGTGCGCGACTACTATATGCACAGCAATGCCAATACTCACCGCTCCAGTCACCGTCTCGCGCGCAGGGCCACCGAAATGGTGGAGCGAGTGCGCGGGCAAACTGCTCAATTTGTGCATGCCGCCAGTAGCCGGGAAATTGTATTTTGTCGCGGTGCCACTGAAGCTCTGAATTTATTGGCGCACAGCCTGTGCGCTAGCTTGGACGCTGGTGATGAAATTGTTATCTCAACGGCGGAGCACCATGCAAATATTGTCCCCTGGCAGATGGCGGCCAAACGATTCAACCTGGAGTTGCGCTATGTGCCCCATAGCGCGGGCGTGCCCGAATTTGATCGTTTGGATGAAGTGCTCAGTGAGCGCACCAAAATTGTCTCCTTGACCGGTGGTTCCAATGCACTTGGACTGCGTCCAGATCTCGCTGCGCTGAGAGAAATACTGCGAAAACGGAATCTTATCTGGATTGTCGATGGCGCCCAGCTGGCGGCTCACGAAACTGTTGATGTGCAAAAGATCGGCTGTGATTTTTTTGTTGCCTCCGCGCATAAATTTTATGGGCCCTCCGGTATAGGTTTTCTCTACGGGCGAGAAGCGCTACTGGAGTCCATGCCCCCATGGCTCGGCGGTGGAGAGATGATCTCTGAGGTTGATTTGGAAAGCAGTCAGTATGCCGGATTGCCACACAAATTTGAGGCGGGCACCTCTCCACTGGCGGCAATAGCCGGTCTTGGGGCGGCGCTGGAGTTTCTCGAGCAGCAGGATAGGGCGGCAATGGCGGCACATGAGCAGAGGCTGGTGTGCTGGATACACCGCGAGTTGATGGCCTCGCCTCACTTTCGGGTTGTCAGCCAGGCCTCGCACAATTTAGGCATAGTCGCTTTTGTACCGGTGCACGGTAGTGCAGCAGATTTAATGCACTGGTTGGATGAGCGCGATATCGCGGTCAGAGTTGGCCATCACTGTGCGCAATTGCTGAGTAAAACAAGCGGTGAGTCGGTGACGGTGCGCGCATCGGTTGCGGCTTATAACACCGATAGGGATACCCAGGCTTTTTTACAGGCACTGGAGGAGTATTGTGATATCCAAAACTCTATCGCGCAGGCGGATATTACGCCTGGTGAGGCGTGGGTTAGAGATGACTTTTCCCGCTTGCCGATCGAGCGTTTACTTGCCCAGCGCAATTGGCAGGGGCGCTATAAGGAGCTGCTGCTGTGGAGCAAAACAATTGCCGAAAAACCTGAGATACGCACCGAGGACAATTTGGTACGCGGTTGTGAGTCCGCAGCTTGGTTGGTGCATCGGCAGGAGGGTGGCAGACACTATTTTGGTTTGGAAAGTGACAGCCGGGTAGTTAAAGGCCTGGGTGCGCTACTGCTTTCGCAGATTGATGGCCGCACAACTTCTGAAATTCAAGCACAGGACCTGTCCCAGCTATTTACAGAACTGGGCCTGGCCAAACACTTGAGTGAGTCGCGCAGCAATGGTTTTTATGCCTTGCTGCGCCGCGCGTTGAGTCTGGTGGAGCACCCGCTAACTTAGCTGCAGCTGCGTATGGGGGTGTCTAGCGCAGGAGCCCGGGGAGTGGACGCGGGTTTTAAACCAAATAGCACGCGCAAAACTGGATTTCTGCGAATAATAAATTCATGTAAAACCCAGCAGCCGATGACGGTGATTGACAGAACTAACAGGGGCTCAAGGATGGGCCCCAAAGCGAATTGTCCGAATTGATACACGGCTATGACGGTAATGGTTTGGTGAAGGATATACCAGGGGTAGATCGCTTCTGTGGCATAGGGCAGCCAGCGGAACGGCCTGTTCAAGAATCGGTAGCCGCAGGCTAAAACAGCCAGGAGCCAGATCCACCGGTTGATATAGATAACCATTAAATGCAGCGTTTCCTGAGCGGGAATACTGCTATCGGGCAATACCCGGTCAAAGAATAAATACAGGGTAAAAGTAAGCGGTGCGGCAATAATCAATCGATTGCGCAATCGCGCTAGTAGCTCCCAGGGGGCGCTACTGCTGACCAGCAAGTAGCCGCAGAGAAAATAAGTAAAAAACCTGGCATGGGTGTACCAGTCGCCGACAACGGCATGGTTAATTCCCCCAAAATGCGGAAACAGGTATAGGCCGTAAACCATCATCGGTACAAGTGGCAGGATCAGTAACTGCCAAGCTTTGATATTCGCCATTATTCGCTCCGGCCAGCGCTGGTGTTTGCCGCACAGAGCTAGAGGGATAAGGGCGAGGGCGTAACAGCCCAGATATGGCAGATACCAGAGATGGTTCCAGGTTAGGCCAAATTCGCTTCCGGCAAAGGCATTCTCTGGCCAGGGGGCAAAGGAAAAGTACTGTTGCAGGAACGATAAGTAGCCGGGTTCAATGATACCGTTGCTGAGTGCTTCATAGTAAGCCTGGGGTGGGACTACTGCCAGCATCCCAAAAGCCAGGGGAACAAACAATTGTTGAAGTCTTCTCCGCAGGTAGCCCCCAGTGCCCAGTTTATTCAAGAGAAAGTAGCTGGCTGCACCAGAGATCAGGAACAGCAGCGGCATTCGCCACTGGTTGACCGCGAGCATCACCAGCTGAAGAGGCTCGCTTCGGTAGCTGCTTTTTACATGCCACCCCCATTCCGCGACATAGGCCATGCCCAGGTGATAGAGAATAAGTAGGCCGAAGGCGAGTACGCGAAGGGCGTCAATATCGTGGCGTCTCTGTGTCATATTTTGTATAGATTCCATTGTGCGAGGTTGATTTAGATGGCCGCTATGCTCCTGTTGGTAATAGCTGGCGGCTACCTCACAGTGCTGACTTGCACGGTATTAGGGCCCAGTGGTGGTTTTTGGGGGTGAATAGCGGGTAGACTGCCGGTGAATTTTTATACTGGTTCGGGATCAATGACGGTTCAGGAGTATTTGGCGCGCCGGCGACAATTTGAGGTGGGCTTCTGGGGAGTATTTTTTGTCGCTCAGTGGGCTGTGCAGTTCGCCTTGGCTTACTTTGATCACCGCCGCTGGGGTTCTCCCTTTCAGCCATGGGAGTTCCTGGTGTGGGAAGGAACCAGTATCCTGATGGTTGCAATATTGTTTCCGCTGATATTGCTCCTTGAGCACTACTTCCCCCTGCGCAGGGGGAAGGTTCGACGGAACCTGGCTATACACTTGCTGTTTACTTTGCCTTGGTCCCTGATCCACGTTTCTGCCATGGTGGCTATGAGGGCAGCCATTTACCACCTGAATGGAGCTTCCTATAACTTCGGTAACTGGCCGGTGGAGCTTTTCTACGAGTACCTCAAAGACCTTCAAACTTATGCCGCGCTTCTAGCTTCCGTCTATTTATACCGTTTTCTATTGGTACGCTTGCAGGGAGAGGCACGTATTTTGACCGAGCCAGATGAAGGGGAGGCAGTGGAACCTGTAGATAGACCGGAGCGACTTCTGGTGAAAAAACTGGGGAAAGAGTTTCTGGTAAATGTGCGGGATATCGAGTGGGTGGAAGCTGCCGGTAATTATGTAAACCTGCATTTGGGCGATAGGATTTACCCCCTGCGGGAAACCATGACCAAGCTGCTGGATCGTCTAGATCCGGCATCGTTCGCGCGCACTCACCGCTCCTATATTGTTCGTTTGGACTCCATTGCGGAGATTGAGCCCCTAGAGAGCGGCGATGCACGTATTCATTTGATCTGTGGTCAGCAGGTCCCTGTCAGCAGGCGCTATCGGGACCTGCTGCGAGCGCAACTAATGCCGGCTTAGCTTTTTGCCTGCAGTAGTCGCTCAATGGCTCGGTTGGCGGCAGCGAAGCCAAAGGTGCCGGTGACCATGGTTGCCGCGCCAAAGCCGCCGCTGCAATCCAACTTGACACCATCCTGCATGGCACTCTTCTGTTGGCATACCTGCCCATCTGGCTGCGGGTATACCATCGCTTCGCTGGAGAAGATGGCATCGATACCAAATTGGCGCTTGCGGCTCTTTTGGAAATTGTGAAAACGGTAGAGGTGTTGGCGGACTTTTGCCAGCATCGGATCATTGACAGTGCGGCCGAGGTCGGCGCACTCAATGCGCTCCGGGGATCGCTTCCCCCCCGCTGATCCAACTGTTACCAGACGTATTTTACGCGCTTTGCAGTAGGCGATCAGGGCCGCCTTTACCCGGGCGGCATCGATGGCATCAACGACCACATCGATTGGGCGGGTATCGGGATTGATCAGTTCAGCCAGATTGTCGGTAGCGATAAAATCCTCTTCAGTATGAACTTCAATCTCCGGGTTAATCTGCCGGAGGCGCTCAGCCATAACCTCAATCTTGATGCGGCCGACGGTGTCGGTGAGCGCATGGCTTTGGCGGTTGGTGTTGGTGATGCAGATATCGTCCAAGTCGATCAGTGTCAATTTGCCGATGCCACTGCGCGCCAGGGCCTCTGCGGTCCAACTGCCCACGCCACCGATGCCGATAACCAGTATGTGTGCAGAGGATAAAATTTCGAGGGCTTTATCGCCATACAGGCGAGCGATGCCACCAAATCGCTGTAAATATGGGTCAGATAAGCTCATCTGGGGTCTCTTCAGGTACATCTTCCAAAAAGCGCTGCTGGTCAGCTCCACTCGGCAGCAGGCAACTTTCCTGTCGACCAAACCAGCGGTAGCGGTTGCGAGCAACCAAGTCGTAGAGCCAGTCCCTGGCCGGGCGGGGAATGTAGCGCAAAAGGGTGAGTGAATGCCAGGGCTGGGGTAAGTGGCTGATAATTCTCAGTGCGGCTTCACTTCTCCTAAAGGAGTGGTAGCTGTCACCGTGCCGCTCCAGCAGGATCATGCTCTGGTAGGTGTCCAGCGGCAGGTTCAGTTGCTTAAGGAAATACTGGCCAGCATCGGACTGTACTCGGCACAGGGTAAAGCACTGCTCGCTATCGCGCCTGAGAATTAGCTGGCTCCAGCAATTGCAGAGGTTGCAGATGCTGTCAAACAGGATGATGTTATTTGGCAGTGACATTGAGGGGGGGCTGAAAACGCCGCACGGCTGGCGGCGGCGTTTTATATCATAGCGGTTAGTGCACGTGACCGTGATCAACCTCTTCGGCAGTCGCTTCGCGTACTGAAACTACTTCGACTTCGAAGTGTAGCTCGACGCCGGCGAGGGGATGGTTGCCGTTGATTGTGACTTCATCACCATCGATATCGATAATTTCGACTTCAATCGGGTGACCTTCAGTGCTCTCGGCACGGAATGCCATGCCTACAGACAGTTCCTCAACACCACCAAAGGCGCTGCGGGGCATAGTCTGGATCAGCTCGGGGTTTTGCTCGCCATAACCGTCTTCCGGGGTGATGACTGCGGTAAATTTGTCACCAGGTGCCTTTTCCAGCATTTCGCGCTCAAGCCCAGGAATAATATTGCCGACCCCCTGTAGATATTTGAGCGGCTCTCCGTTGGCTGAGGAGTCAATGACTGTTCCGTCAGCGTCTTTCAGGGTGTAGTGGATCTCCACAACTGTGTGGTTGGCAATCTTCATGAATAATCTCTGATCTAAAAAGAGTCTGTGAATGAGCGCTTACCGCTGCGCAATAAAACGGGGGGGTAAAGGCTGTGAGGTGCAATTGTATTGACAGGGCCGGCGCGCCGCAACTTATGCGTTCGCGCCGTCGATAAAGATTAACAAGCGATGGAGAGGTCTTGCTCACAACCGCCATAGAGGTTAGTTACAGTCGCAACCAGTTGCGTACTGAGATCCGGGTGGTAGCCCAGCTCCAATAGGCGCCCCTCGAAATATTCGAGCATTGCATCGAACAGCTCGGGGTTTAAGCCCCTGGCGAGGAAGCGTGCGCGACTACTGCGATCCGGCTCCGGCGTGAAGGATAAAGCATGACTAAGGAATTGGGTTTGGCGGCTTAACTGTTTGCGAAAATCACAAGTCTCGTAGGCTGAAAGGTGGTGGCTGAGAGCACCGTAAAATTCACTGACTATACGGTTGACAAATTTAGCACCACCGACCTGATCTAACAGGCTTTCCATGTTTTCCCCCCGGTGCGCAGTTGGCACTGATTTAAAGTTTACCCGCAGAGCCGAAAAAGTATTTTGGTAACGAGATGCACAATGTGCAATGGCTCAATGGCGGTACAACATTAACTGGTGAGGAGCCTAAGACATATTCTTTCGGTATGCCAACTTGGTTTAAGAAAATTGTCATTCTGTTCGACAGGTTGTCATATATTGGGGGTTTATTTCGCCAAAAAGGAATATCGGCATTTGCGCAAGTATTTTCTAAACCTTTACACTTTATTTTTCTTGTTGGTGTTAGACTGCACGTTTGCACCAAATAATAAAATTCAACCTTTTGAGATAATTTATGGCAAGTATTTTTACTCAGATAATTAATGGCGATTTACCCGGCAATTTTATTTGGCGGGATGAAAAAGTCGTAGCTATTTTGACCATCTCCCCGATCAAAGCTGGTCATTGTTTGGTCATTCCTGTTGAGGAAATTAATCATTGGGATGACGTGCCAGAGGATCTGGCGGCTCACTTAATGTTGGTTGCGCAAAAAGTGGCAAAAGGGCTAAAAGCAACCTACTCCCCCAAGCGTGTGGGGGTGATGATCGCAGGCATTGAAGTGCCGCATACACATATCCACCTGATTCCCGTGAATGAATTGTCAGATTTTGACTTTTCCAAGCAGCAGTCCGCCCCTGCAGAGCAGTTGGCACAAGAGGCGGAGAAAATTCGCCAATCCTTACAGGAAATGGGTTTTGATGAAGCGGGATGTGCCTAGGTCGCGCAGAGTGTAGACTGAAAGGTCACAAAATGCCCTGAAAATTTTTGTGGGGCACTGCATCTAGAACACCAGTTCATATCGTCATGTAGGTATGAACTGGTAATAACGATGAGATTCCTTTAATGATGATTTTGAAGAAGACACTTTTCGCCCCGCTGCTGGCTGTGCTCGCCACCGTTGCTACGTACTGCGCCAATGCCCAGGCTGATGAAATGGAGACCAAGCACTTTGATGTGGAGGGATTCACCCAGGTGTCTCTCAAGGGGAGTTCTCACTTGAAGCTGATTCAGGGCGACAGTTTTGAAGTGGTCGCTGATGGGCCCGCTAGCACCATGCCTTACGTCAAAGTTGAGGTAAAAGGGGAGAGGTTGGAGCTGTCAGTTGAAGAGAATACTCGAAATCTTTTTGGCTTTGTCACCATTTCCCATGGGCAGGGAGACAAGGTTAACTTTACCGTGACAATGCCTAAAGTTGAGGCGCTTAAGGTGACAGGGTCCGGTAAAGCCAGGTCCTCTAGCATAGAGAGTGAAAATCTCACCCTGGGAGTGACGGGATCGGGATTGATTAATATCGATAAAGCGGCGACGGAAAACTTAACGGCCTATATCACAGGTTCTGGCGATTTATTGCTCAATAGAGCGCTGACGGTGAAAGGGGATATCTCAGTGAGAGGCTCTGGTGATATGAAAATAGGCCGTATCACCGGCGAGACTTTAGCGGCAGAAATCCAAGGCTCTGGTGACATATTAGTTGACGGGCGCACAGCGGATGTGAGTGTTCGGGTGATGGGCTCCGGGGACTTTGTTGGGCGCAGCTTGCGCACCGATCGCGCCGAGGGCTCAATTATGGGCTCTGGAGACATCGTGTTGAAACGCCCGGGCAGAGATTCCTTTTCGGTAATGGGATCGGGAGATGTGGTGCTAATCGACTGAGTTGCGCTATTGTAGACCGCCAGTACCTATGGCGCACCGTTTATAAAGCGGTGCGCCTGTTGCGTTTTGGGAGGGCGGTTACACCTCCTTTATCGCCTCTATCCCCACTTCCGGAAGTCGTTTTGATATGGAATCCAAATTGACGGAGTGTGTGTCATCGGACCACGAAGGCTCTGCGTACGCCAAGGGCGAATCCCGTCCACCTTTAAAAGAAAAGTTGCGCCGCTGGGGGCGGGAAGCTCAGGATAAATCGCACTGGGCTGCGGAGCGCTTGTTGGATCGACGCATCTGCATCGGTATTACCGGACTCAGTGGTGCCGGTAAATCCACATTTCTCACCAGTCTTATTTACCAACTCTGCAACCCGGAAAAGTCTCAACTGCCGGGCTTTGCCCCGGCACTGAATGGCGATTTATTGGGCGCTGAGCTGAAACCTGCACTGGATTCCGGTTTGCAGCCGTTTGACTATGGCACCTGCCTTTCGGCGCTGATGGCCGATCCACCCAGCTGGCCTCAGAGCACAAGGCACGCTTCGGCAATGGAGCTGCATATCCATCTGCGCAGTCGACGCCGTTTCCGGGGCGCAGGTCGCAAGACACTGGTCGTAGAGCTGCGTGACTACCCCGGAGAGTGGCTAATGGATCTGCCACTGTTGCGTATGGATTATGCGGAGTGGTGTCGCCATCAAGCGCATTTGCTCTCCACCGATGCGCGCTCAACACTGGCCCCGCAATTGCCCGCTCGGTTGGCGCTACTGTCGCCCCAGGCGAATGCGGATGAAGTGGACTTGGACAGCCTGTGGCTGGAGTACCGAAATTTTCTCCTGAATTGTCGAGCCAGGCTGAATCTCAGTTACCTGCAGCCGGGTAGAGCACTGCTGGACGATGAGGCCTATGGCGTAATACCGCTGTTGGATTTGCGTGGGTTAGACCCAATGCAATTATCTGCGCTGCCGGAAACCAGTGTATTTAAGGTCCTACAGGGGCGTTACGACCACTACGTACAGCAGCAGGTAAAGCCCTTTGTCGACAGTCATTTTCGACATATCGATCGACAGCTGGTCCTGGTTGATGTGATTGGCACTCTGTTTTCGGGAGAGCAGTCCCTGGAAGATATGCGTCTGGCATTCACTCATATTGCCGATACATTTCGCTACGGTGAGTCGGGGCTGATCAGCAAGCTGTGGCGCCCGAAGGTTAACCGACTCCTGTTTGCCGCCACAAAAGTGGATCAGGTGCTCGCCGCTGATCACGATGCGTTGAGGCAACTACTGGGGCAGCAATTGCAGCAGACGTTTTCCGACGCCCGCCACCGGGGACTGCCGGTATTTAGCGAGGCGATTGCAGCGGTGCGCTGCTCTAGAGAGGGGCAGAAGGGGGGAAGGAGAATGCTGATGGGGCACGACTTGCAGGGCCAGTATTTGGGCTTTGAGAATGCGGAGATCTTTGCCCAGGCGCCCTATGAGGATCAGGGCTGGAGTCACTATGCCGGTGCGGCACCACCGCAGCTCAGGCCGCCAATGGGCATGCAGGCCGGACATATTCCACATATCCGAGTGGATGCTCTTTTGAACCTTCTGTTGGGAGATAAGGTTTGATTAACCGCGAGAAAAGCACTGATTATCGACGAGAAACCCGTATCGAGTCTCTGGAGGAGCCGGAGCGGGAGGCGCTTCACCGAGATACTACCCGAGTGGAATCCCTGGCGGATGAGTCGGCAGAGATACCCAGATCAATTACTACGGGAGAGTCACTGCCAGACCGCACTGCGTTCTCCGAGTTGCGCCTGCCCGCCTTCCGCTTTAAGTGGCTGAAGCCGGGCCTGCTCTCTGCGCTCGCGGTTGTAGTAGCGGTGTTGGCGTGGGAGTTTTACGGGCTCTATCAGTGGGCGGTGGACAAGCACTGGGGACTGGGTGCCTTTGTGGGTATTTTGCTGGTGGGCTTTGTTGGAGTCATCGGCACTTCCGTGTGGGAATTTTTCCGTGCGGGGCGCCCCCTGAGCAAACTGGAAAAAACCCAGGCAATGGCTGCGGAGGCCCGGGATTGCCGCAGCCACCAAGGGGCGCAATTATTCAAGCGCAATTTACAGGAGCATTTTTCCGCAAAGCCCCAGGGAGTACTGCTCAATCGGGTCCTGGATGAGGCGGCGGACTATTACGATAGCAGTGAACTGTTGCAGCACTTGGAGGTGACGTTCTTAGACGCCCTCGACCAGGAGGCCCTGAGGAGAGTGGTGCGACATTCAACAAGTACCGGTGCCCTGGTGGGGCTGAGCCCTTTTGCCAGTATCGATATTTTGGTCGCTTTGCGGCAGTCGCTGCGAATGATTGATGATGTGGCGCAGATCTATGGTGTGCGGCCCTCATTCGTAGTGCGCTGGCGCTTGTTCAAGAGGGTTTTGTCACTGGTGGCCTACAGTGGCGCCAGTGAGTATGCGATCAGTGAAATGTGGCCGGAACTCGTTGGCGACAGTATGCTCAGCACGGTTTCTGTGCGCTTGGGACAGGGTGTTGGGGCCAGTCTATTTGTTGCGCGTATCGGTCTGGCAACGATGCAGAGTTGCCGGCCTATCCCCTTTACTGAAAAGCAGCGTCCCCGCTTGAGAGCGGTTATGGCTCGGATTGGTGGCGGGCTCAAGGAGAGAATGCCGGAGCTATTCTCTATGGTTGGGCTGGGGCGGCGCAAAGAGGTGAAAGCTCAAAAGATAGATGCCGAGTAGCGCCTGAATTATCAGCGCTACCTGTTTGGTGTTGGGGAGGCAGCAGCTGCTCTCCCTCGCCTGGGGCCTACTGAAACTGTTTTTTCATCAGCATGCGAGTGTGATGCCGGTCAACCAGTTGAGCCAGGGTTTCATAGCGGCGCTTTATGAAGGGCGCGGGGTTGTTATTTCCCGACTCATCCCGGTATTCAACACCGGAGCGGACGTGTTGGAGCTCCTTGGCCAATTCCTTGATGGCAGTAAAGATTTTCTGTGTGTCATCTTTACTGTGAAATACTGAGCTTTTGGTGGTGTCCGTCAGGTAGTCATTGCATTCGCTCAGCCAGTCGAGCCTCTGCTCCAGAAACTGTATGGTATTGCGAATTCCCCCAGTGTACTCGGGGTTGAAGTTATGATTGATATACTTGTCGAGACTGCGCATGCCCGAGCCGACAAACTGTTCTACCAGATCGTTGCAGTACTTTTCTGACAGATAGGATGGGTGAGACTTTGCGCTGCTTAAATTACTGATGAGCAGTAGACAGGTAAGCAATAGGGCGCGCTGCATCACTGCATGTGGGAATTTCATATTATTGCCCATAGGTTTTGCTCTTATTAGTGGCTGTTATTTTATCCGCCTAAGGCTTTTTTGTTGTGCAATTTCCTTAGACGGGCCGATATCTGTGACACTAGTCACATGAATATCCAAAGCGAAGTCAAGTGTCAATGATTATTAAGTAACAATTGTCAGCTTGAAATAACTGTTCATTGCAAGCGCAGTATTGGGCTGTTTAAAAACTATTCGAAACATAGCTGAATAGGAGTGCATTTTGGCTGAGTACGATTTTGATTTGTTTGTTATTGGTGCAGGTTCTGGTGGTGTGCGAGCAAGCAGGATGGCTGCTGCGCAAGGTATGAAGGTTGCCGTTGCCGAAGATCGCTATATGGGTGGGACCTGCGTCAATGTAGGCTGCGTGCCGAAAAAATTATTTGTGTATGCGAGCGGTTACTCCGCAGGTTTCTCAGATGCTCAGGCCTACGGCTGGAGTAGTTCGGGGGTTGAATTTGATTGGCCGACCCTGCGGGACAACAATGCAAAAGAAGTCGCTCGGCTCAATGGAATTTATCGCAATCTGCTGGAAAATTCCGGTGTGGAAACTCTGAACGGTCGAGCCAGCATTAAGAGCCCCCACTGTGTTGTCGTCAACGGTAAAGAAATTACTGCGGAGCGTATATTGGTAGCGACGGGTGGCTGGCCATTTATTCCGCAAATTCCCGGCCGGGAATTTGCCCTGACTTCGAATGAAGTCTTCTCAATGGAGACCTTCCCCAAGCGTGTTTTGGTTGTTGGTGGGGGCTATATTGCTGTCGAATTTGCAGGCATCTTCGCCGGTCTGGGGGCGAGCGTGCACCTGTCTTACCGGCGGGATTTATTTTTGCGCGGGTTCGATCGCGATATTCGCTCTTTTGTTCGCGATGAGATGCAGAAGAAAAATATCGACCTGAAGTTTAACCACCAGATAGTGTCTATTGAGAAACTCCAGGATGGCAGTTTGCTCGCCCATGCCGACGACGGTTCCAGTATTAATGTGGATATGGTGCTCTACGCCACGGGGCGTGTCGCCAACACCGAAGGTTTGGGGCTGGAGGAGCAGGGGGTTGTCTTGCACAAGGATGGAACAATCTCTGTCGATGATAATTTTAGGACCAGTGTGCAATCAATCTATGCATTGGGGGATGTGACTGGTGAGCCCCAGTTGACCCCAGTTGCTCTGGCGGAGGCTATGGCCTTAGTGAAGCACTGGCGCACAGGGGATACGGCTGAAATCGATTATAACAACATACCAACAGCGGTATTTTGCCAGCCGAATATCGGCACTGTGGGGCTGTCTGAAGAAGAGGCGCGGAATTCTGGACTCGATGTCACCATTTACAAGTCTGAATTTAGACCGATGCGCCACACCGTGAGCGGCAATACAGAGCGGACACTGATGAAGTTGGTGGTGGACGCCTCCAATGACAAGGTGATAGGTGTACATATGGTTGGCGATGATGCGGGGGAGATTATTCAGGGAATGGCGGTTGCCCTAAAGGCGGGGGCAACCAAGAGTACCTTCGACTCCACGATTGGGATTCACCCTACGGCCGCTGAGGAGTTTGTGACAATGAGGACTCCGGTTGCGGGTTAGGCCTTTCTGTTATCTGGCTGTTGTCGGCTATAGTTGTCGAAATAAAAAAAGGCGGCACTCGTTGCCGCCTTTTTTGCATCAAGCAGTTTTAGCTGGGCTCTTCTATGACCTCTTGCAGGACCTGGTGTCGCCGAGCCTTCTTGCGTTCACTGCGCTCTTTCAGGCAGCGTTCGGCGGAGGCAAATGTGTCGTTTACCGCTCGATGTATGGATTCATTTTCACTGCTAATGGTCACTGGGTTGCCAGTAATTGCAAGTTCTAGGGAGGCCTTGAAATGTCTGCCTTTACTTTTGTGGTGGTGGGGGGCTTCGAGGACAACGCGACTGTGTATGATGTCGCCACAATAACGTTCCAGCTTATGTAACTTTTTAGATACGGTGGTCGCCAGGGCGGCTGACTTGTCGATGTCGCGGAACACAATGTTATCGTTAGGCGCTGATTTCATGGGCAAATACCTCCGGTTAAAAGAAACCATGCAGGCCGCTGTTGCGGTTTGCTGTAAAGAAGGTAGGGCGCCCTAGTGGGAGGGTTCGAGGCTGCAGTTGAAACGCCGAACTGCCGGAATCGCAACGATTGCTTGCTGACAAAGCAGCTTAGAGTGTTTTACGTCCGGGTCGGGTTTCCGCTGAATCCAGCGATCTACTCCCTGGTATCCATAATGCGTTCGTTAAAAAAAAAATCAAGCGCTATTACTAAAAAACTTCATATAAATTTACGAGAGGTAGCACGGTTGTGACTTAAAACTGTGTATTTGCAGCTTTATTGATCAGTGGGTCGACTCAGGTGGACGCAAGGTCATTGCCGACAGGCGGCTCCCTGCGTAAAATTGACCATATTGCGAAGTCGCTTCACGCTGAAATAGTACTAGAGCGGTTGCGCTTGCAAATACGAAACATATCAATTCGAGAAATGGGTTCTGGACGATGGCGGTAAAGCGGTGTTGCTCGCTTCTTTTGGCGGGCTTAGTAGTTATGGGTGGGGCGGTAGCGCAAGCGCAGACGCCCCTCACGGCGGAGAAGA
This sequence comes from Microbulbifer regidiadema (SeqCode), assembly GCF_052467605.1. Classification (NCBI taxonomy): domain Bacteria; kingdom Pseudomonadati; phylum Pseudomonadota; class Gammaproteobacteria; order Cellvibrionales; family Microbulbiferaceae; genus Microbulbifer; species Microbulbifer regidiadema (SeqCode). The sequence goes on from NZ_CP174316.1 coordinate 244,758, forward strand.
ACCGTCTTGCGCGGCTGGAGCAGTCACTTGAGAATCGGAGTGTTGGCTTAGAAGATGTCGAGAATGAGCTGCTCTCCTATGAGTATAAGCTCGAGCAGGCCCAAAAATCTCTCGACGAGTTGCGCCTGGAGTACGAGGCGAGTCGTCAGGAGCTCAATCAGGCGACTCGCGCCCATGAGTCAAGCTCCAACTCCGATTCTGAGCGTCGCCTGAAAAAGGCCAAGCACGCATTTGCCATGGCGGAGAGGGGGGTGGATAGCCGCTCTCGCCGCCTTGACTTCATTCGGGAGAACTATCAGCAGTTGCAGCAAAAGCTGGTTGAGGAAAAGCAGGCCGTTGCCGATACCAAGCTCAAAATCTCTGTTCAGCAGGATAGAATCAGCAGAATGGTAGAGGATATGCTGGCGAAAGCGGAGGCCTCTGAGCGGCGAGCGGCGCTGGCGCGCGCAGCGGCCGCGACCGAGAAGCCTAAGCCCCCTGTCGTTCGGGCGCAGGTAGAGCCGCCGAAGCCTAAAGAGCCGGTCAAAAAACCGGTTAAAGAGGAGGTTGTGGTCAAGCGTGCGATTGATCCTGACCTGCTGGATTATGTAAGGGAGGAGAAGCAGCGCCTGGATACGCTGCTGGCGGACAAGGAGGGCAATGACAGGCAGACCTTCCGCAGCCTTGAGTTGCGACCTGTCGGTGGGGAGAGGATACCCTTTGAATTCCTCGGGGAAAATCAGTACCGCCTAGTAACTACCGTTGAATCGGGTCGAGAAACTTATAGGATTAACACCTGGAAGTTCCGTCGCACGATTCCCGCCGAAGACGATGGGGTTCGCTACGTCTTTATCTTTGATGCGCGACGCCTCTCCAGACCGAGGCTGGTTATGTATCCAGAGTACGTACTGGCAGAATTGAACTGACTTCACGGTCGATCCGCCATAAAAAGCGAGCCTTAGGCTCGCTTTTTTACTTTTACGGCATATAAAAGAGTCGCGCAATATCTCTGCCGGGCTGTTGGGGCGATTGACACTTTGTGCCGCAGTTTTTCGGCACAGCTAAACCTGCGGCCTGAAAATTGGGAGCTACAAACAGAGCCTCTACAGTGAAGTCAGCGGGGTTGTTTGCAGGGCAATATACTGGCTACCAGTTTGTTTGGGCTTGCTGTGGTAGAGAATAATATTGTCGAGTGTGATGGGGTATTTTATTTCGATGGGAGCAAATCCTTTAAATCCCAGCCTGTTCCTGCACAGGGTGATATGTGGACGATAGCGGCGTTGCTCTGTCGGCAGGCCCTGTGCCCCAACCATTCTTTGTACTGCGAGTTGTAATTTCTCCAGCGCCTCAGTCGCAACGAGCTCTGCGGCAATCAAATGGGATTCGTTGCCCGGGAAGGTGTTTATGCTAAATATTTCCGTTTTTGATTTGCCTACCGACTGACTGATGGCGGTTAGTCCTGTCTTTAATGATGGGAGTAATTTGTTTGCGACCTCTCCAAGAAAACAAAGTGTTATGTGCCTGTTCTCTCGAAGTGTCCAGCGAGTATTGGCATGGATAGTCTGCGGCTGTTCAACTTTAATTTGCTGCGTCAGCTGGTCTAGAAAATTCTGCGCCGCCTCATCGAGTCCGATGCCAATAAAGATTCTGGAAGTTTTTGACATAAAGTTTTGTTGCAACCCTTGAATATAAAACCCCCGCCCATATCTCTGTAATACAGGTGGCAGCTTCACGCGGAAGTGTCCCTGAAAAGAGTCCGGTCATTTGACGGACACAGTCTTAAATATTGCTCTGAATTGAGGATATGATAATGCGTAATTTTGATTTTTCTCCACTGTACCGTTCTGCCATTGGTTTTGACCGTATGGCCAGTTTGCTCGACGCGATGACCACCAGCGAGCAAAAGCAGCCCTCTTACCCCCCTTACGATATCGAATTGACCGGCGAGGATAGCTATCGGATTACCATGGCAGTTGCCGGTTTTGAACAGTCGGAGCTCGATATTCAGGTGGAACAAAATCGCCTAGTCATTAGCGGTGTTAAGCCTGAAAATAATAGTCAGGGAAATTACTTGCACCGGGGTATCGCGGCAAGGAATTTTGAACGGCGTTTTCAACTCGCCGATCACGTAAAAGTGACCGATGCAAAATTAGCGAATGGCCTTTTGCATATAGAGTTGGTGCGCGAGATTCCAGAGGCGATGAAGCCGCGAAAAATTTCCATTTCAGAAGGTAATACTCTGCAACACAACAAGAGTGAAGCCGAGTCCAATACAGCAGCAGCGTAAATTGTCACTCTATTGCCCGCTGTGCCGTCATTCGACGGTACAGCCTTACCACCAAGATAAGTTTCGCAGTTATCACCAGTGTGATAACTGCGCGCTCGTTTTTGTCCCGGCACAATTTCACTTGGCGCCAGATGAAGAGCGTGCCTACTACGACCTTCATGAAAATTCGATGGAGGATGAGGGGTATCGTCAATTTCTCAGTCGCTGTGCCCAACCCCTGCTCAAGGCGTTAAATGGCCCCTGCGATGGTCTGGACTTTGGTTGTGGCCCCGCGCCCTTACTGGCCAGGATTCTGGAGGAGGGCGGACACCGGGTGGATTTATACGATCACTTTTATGCGCCTGCGCAAGAGGCACTTCATAGAAATTACGATTTTATTGTCGCCACAGAAGTGATCGAGCACCTGGTACAACCCGGGGTGGAGCTCGATAAACTTTGGCAGAGATTGCGCACCGGGGGTGTGATGGCTCTGATGACGAAGTTGGTGATTTCTGCGGAGCGTTTTGCCAATTGGCACTACATTAGAGATCCGACGCATATTTGCTTTTTCAGTGTAAAAACATTTGAGTGGCTGGCTCGGTCACTAGGTGCCGAGCTTCAGTTTGTCCACAGCGATGTTATTTTCCTGAGAAAGTTAAGCGTTCACCCTGAATAATTTGGCGCGCACGGTAGTGCGGTATTCGCTGGGGGTGGTTGCCAGGAATTTCTTAAATAGCGCGGTAAAGTGCCCCATATCCTGGTAGCCAACTTTTTCAGCAATTTCATTGACGGAGAGATTGCTCGACTGTAACAGTTCGCGCGCCATATCAACCCTGACATTTTGCAGATACTGCAACGGTGTTTGCCCGGTGGCGAGTTTAAAGCGGCGGTTAAATGATCGAACACTCATATCGAAAAGTTGCGCCACTTCACTGAGGCGTACCTCGCTATTGCAGTGCTCTTTGAGCCAGGCTTGGGCCTGGACAATATCCTCATCCGGGTGTAACTGTACAGAGCCTTCCGAAAAGGCGATCTCTTCAAACGGGCGGCGAATCTCGTGGGAGAAGTTGCGCTCGACATGGCTGGCAATGGCCGGGCCATACAGCTGGCGAATCATGTGAACGGTAACGTCGGCTAGAGCATTGACGCTGGCGGCACAAAACAGTTTGTCCGCCTGGGTAATAAAATACTGGCGCTTTAACTTAACTTCGGGATAGTCTGAGCTGAATCGATCAAAGTAGTGCCAGTGGGTGGTGGCGGGTTTGCCATCGAGAAGGCCCGCTTCGGCGAGGAAGCAGACCCCGGTGCCCACGGCGCTAATGCTCGCCCCCTGTTTTTCCTGCTGGCGCAGCCATTCCAATATTTTCCCGCTACGCTTGAGGGCGGGGCGGGGGTTGCGCCACATGGTTGGAATATAGATTAGGTCGCTATCCGGCGCATCGCTGAGGGCGACGTCCGGTTGAAGGGTAAATCCGCAGCGGGTTTTTACTGCGGCCCCGTCCAGGCTGGCGGTCACCAGTTTCAGGCTGCCCTTGATGCCCTCTACCCTGGCGCGACTCTCAGCGCCGCGAAGCATTTCAAGTGGTAGAACGGTGCCGGTTGCCAGCATCTGGTCGATAAGTAGGAAAGTTACTGTTCGCATTACACATCTATGCGCACTTGCGCTATTGGCCAAAACACTCAATTTTGCTGGCCAGTATGCCCATAACTGGACAGAATCGCCACCCCCTACACTCGCATCTCTTATTTTTATAGTGTTAAGTGCTTGGCTGGAGGTCAGGATGCAGCGCCTTCCCGTAATCACCGCATTCGGTGGATTCAACCCTGCTGGACGTAGTTCTTTTCATCGGGGGTACTCCCGCCTCATTCTGGATAAGTTGAGCGCGGAGGAGCGGCAAAGCACCCTTTCCGATCTGGCGGCCCTGATGGGTTTGCGCTCCGGGAGCGATGCCGGGGGAGCGCTAGATCCGGCCCTGGAGCAGCGGGTGCTGAACGGCACCTTGGTGCGCGAGCTTGAGGGTCGCTACTACGACTACCGCAAGTGCCACTTCCATCAAGCCGCCCAGCTGGCAAACCCCGCAGGGCTGACGTTTGAAATCTCCGCCCGCCAGCTGCCTCAGCCGGTGCCCAGCCACTGGCAGCTGGAGCCGGTGCAGGGGGGGAGGGTTCGAGTTACTGCGACCGAGTTGTCGGTCATGCTGGATAGTCATCGCGAGATCGCTGTGGCGGCCGCAGGGCAGTTGCCAACCGGATTTGAGCCCGGGGAGAGGTACAATTCTCGCTTTCACCCCAGAGGGCTACAGCTGGCGCTGTTGGGCGCCTCAGACGCAGTTCAATCCATGGGTATCGATTGGGATACCGTTGTCTCCACCGTTGGGCCGGGAAATATTTCGCTTTATGCGGCCTCTGCCATGAGTCAGCTGGACCCATTTGGCAATGGCGGCTTGTTGCAGTCCCGCCTGCGCGGCGGCCGCGTTAGTTCGAAGCAGCTGGCCCTGGGCTTAAACAGCATGCCGGCAGATTTTGTCAACGCCTACGTCCTCGGCAATGTCGGCTCTACTGGCGCTGTGGCGGGCGCTTGTGCCACCTTCCTGTATAACCTGCGCGCCGGGGTGGAGGATATTCGCTCTGGCAGGGCGCGGGTGGCTGTCATTGGTGCGGCGGAGGCGCCGCTGGTGCCGGAGGTGGTCGATGGCTACTCGACGATGGGGGCCCTCGCTACCACAGAGAATCTGCGCAAGTTATTCCCCGGAGAGATTGATTACCGGCGCACCAGCCGCCCATTTGGTGAGAATTGTGGTTTCACCCTGGGCGAGGGTACCCAGTGGGTCATCTTGATGGATGATGCACTCGCACTCGAATTGGGCGCCTCGGTCTATGGTTCCGTCGCCGGTGTGTTTACCAATGCCGATGGCACTAAAAAGTCTATTTCGGCGCCGGGGCCCGGGAACTACCTGACCATGGGCCGAGCAATGGCCGAGGCCCGGGCAATTGTCGGTGAAGACAGCTTGCGCCAGCGCAGTTTTGTGCAGGCGCACGGCTCCAGTACACCGCAAAACAGGGTTACCGAGTCCGCAATTTTCGATCGCTTAGCCGGCGCTTTCGGGATAGAGGCGTGGCCTATTTGTGCGGTCAAGGCCTTCTTGGGGCACACAGTCTCCTCGGCCAGTGGCGACCAATTGGTGACTGCGCTGGGCGTGTTTGAGCGGGGGATACTCCCGGGGGTAACCACTGTCGATCGCATCGCTGACGATGTGCACTGCGAGCACCTGAATATTTCCCTTGAGCATACCGACAGGGGGCGGGGGGCATTGGATCTCGCATTCCTGAACTCAAAAGGTTTTGGTGGCAATAATGCCACGGCAACCATCTTGTCCCCCCAGATAACCAAATCGATGATGGAAAAGCGTCACGGCGTGCGCGCGACTGCGGCGTCTCAACAGCTGAATGAGAAGGTGGTTGAGCGGGCTGAAAAGTACAACGCCAAGGCCTCTCGTGGTGAGCTCGATGTGATTTATCGATTTGGCGAAGGCATGATCGATGAAAGTGAAATAGCGGTTTCGGCAGAGGAAATCCGCTTGCCAGGGCTGCCCCCGGTAAAACTGCCAAATGGAAATCCCTTTGAAGATATGGTGTGATAAAGCTTCAGTTGGTACCTCTAAACGGGTGATTTTTACCTGGAGGAAAATGACACAATAGGAGCTGTCGGGAGCATGGATGATCCTGAGGGAGAGGTTGGCGCCCGTTTGAAAATGGTGCGCCACATTTACGGTGTTTCGCAGAGGGAGTTGGCGAGACGGGCCGGAGTCACCAACGCGACAATTTCTTTTATTGAGCTGGGCAAAGTTAGCCCCTCGGTAAGCTCTCTGAAAAAGATATTGGCCGCTATCCCCATGTCGCTAACGGACTTTTTTTCCCTGGAAATATCGGGTGCCAAGCAGGTTTTCTTTCGTGGTAATGAGGTGCCTGATATCGGCTGCGGGGCTGTGTCCTGCCGCTTGTTTGGGGGGGCGGAGGCAAGCGCGGGCATGTCGCTTTTGTGGAAGGTGTTTCCCGCTGGGGGAGATACCGGTTTTTCTCTGACCCCTACCGAGGGAGAGGTCGGCGGGGTGGTTGTCAGCGGCAACCTGGAGGTGACGGTCGGCTCCGACTCTGCCCTGCTGGGCACTGGCGACGGCTACTATTTTGACGCCCGGCGCCCGCACCGCTTTCGAAATACCGGCAATTGTGATTGCGTCGTTGTCAGCGCGATGACGCCGGCTTGCGGCCGATCAGCAATTTTTGACCCCTCGCTCTAGGGAGTGAGCTAGATGAGGAAATTCGTGCCGGGTTGCTGCTAACTTGGCGCAAACCGGGATAGACTAGCGCCGCTTTACCTTCTTTACCGCTCGCCAAACTGGCGATTTTCTGTACTTCGGCACCTTTGGTGCCACTCCATTTGTAAGAAATAGTATTCAAACAATCGTTTGAATCTGGCTATACTAGCGCTGACCATATTGGGCCCAAGTGTCACCGCACCTTGCGGGGCGGCCCATGGTCGCACAAAAATTCCGACCCCGGGCCCAGGATCGCGGCCCAGAATAAAAGAGGTCAATCAATGTTATTTAGTGGCAAAGCGCTCGCGGTACAGATGCTGGACAACGGCATCGCCGAGCTCAAATTCGACCTGCAAGGCGAATCCGTCAATAAATTTAACCGCCAGACGGTTTCTGAATTCTCCCAAGCGCTGGATGCTATCGAAGCAGCGGATGGCGTAAAAGGCGTACTGCTGACCAGCGGTAAAAGCGTCTTTATTGTTGGTGCTGATATCACTGAGTTTGGCGATGCTTTCTCTGCGGGTGCAGAGGGTGTTGCCGATCTGATGAATCAGAACAACGAAAACATCAATCGCCTTGAAGATTTACCGGTACCGACTGCCGTGGCAATTAATGGCTACGCACTCGGCGGCGGCTTTGAGGTGTGCCTGGGCTGTGACTACCGCCTGATGGGCGAGGAAGCCAAAGTTGGTCTTCCCGAAGTTAAGCTGGGCCTGATCCCGGGCTGGGGCGGCACTGTTCGCCTGCCGCGCGTAGTGGGTGTTGATGTTGCCGCAGAGTGGATTGCGGCGGGCAAAGAGCAGAAGCCGGCAGCGGCGCTGGAAGCTCACGCCGTTGATGCGGTAGTACCTACCGACAAGCTTAAAGATGCGGCGATCAAGCTGCTCGAGCGCGCCATCAATGGTGGGCTGGACTACAAGGCTACCCGCGAGCTCAAAAAATCCCCGATCCCCCTGAATGATACCGAAGCGCTGATGGCCTTCTTTACCACCAAGGCATTCGTGGGTCAGCAGGCGGGCAAAAACTACCCATCTCCGGTCGCTGCGGTTGAGTCTATCGAGCAGGGTTACAAGCTGACCCGCGATGAGGCGCTGAAGATCGAGCAGGAGAAGTTTATTTTCTGCGCCCAGACTGGCACGGCCAAGTCTCTGGTAGGTCTGTTCCTGGCCGATCAAACAATTGGCAAGGTTGCCAAAGGTTGGGAAAAGAAAGCTGATAAGCCGATTGAGCGTGCTGCCGTATTGGGCGCTGGCATTATGGGTGGCGGTATCGCCTACCAGTCTGCCTATAAAGGCACTCCGATCAAGATGAAGGATATCGATCAGAAGGGTATCGATCTCGGTCTGAATGAGGCGAATAAGCTGCTGTCCAAGCTGGTTGACCGCAAGCGCCTGACTCCGGCAAAAATGGGTGAAGTACTCAATCGTATTGAGCCGACCCTGAGCTACGACGGCTTCAACGATATCGACGTTGTTGTGGAAGCTGTGGTTGAGAACCCCAAGGTGAAGCACGCTGTGCTGAAAGAGGTGGAAACCAAAGTTGGCGAAAGCACGGTGATCGCTTCCAACACCTCCACTATCTCCATCAACCACCTGGCCGAACCGCTTTCCCGTCCGGAAAACTTCCTCGGTATGCACTTCTTCAACCCGGTGCACAAAATGCCGCTGGTTGAGGTGATCCGTGGTGAGAAAACCTCTGACACCGCCGTAGCTCGCGTTGTTGCCTACGCTAACAAGATGGGCAAGAAAGCTATTGTTGTGCGCGACTGTCCGGGATTCCTGGTTAACCGCGTTCTCTTCCCTTACTTTGCCGGCTTCTCCATGCTGGTGCGCGATGGTGCTGACTTCCAGGCCGTTGACAAGGTGATGGAGCGTTGGGGTTGGCCGATGGGCCCCGCTTACCTGATGGACGTTGTCGGTATTGATACCGGCGTTCACGCAGAAAGCGTTATGGCGGAAGGCTTCCCCGAGCGTATGGGTAAAACCTTCACTGCCGCTTCCGACGTTATGTATGAGGCGGGTCGCTACGGCCAGAAGAACAACAAAGGTTTCTACAGCTACGAGCAGGACAAAAAGGGTCGCCCGAAAAAAGTGGCTACCGAAGAGTCCTATGAGCTGCTGAAGGCGCACGTAGCTGAGCGCCGCGAGTTCGAAAAAGACGAGATTATCGAGCGCATGATGGTGCCCATGGCAACCGAACTGGCTCGTTGCCTGGAAGAGGGTATTGTCGACTCCCCGGCTGAGGCCGATATGGCGCTGATCTACGGCATCGGATTCCCTCCGTTCCGCGGTGGAATCTTCGCGTGGCTGGATAGCATTGGTCTGGATGAGTTCGTGAAGATTGCCGATAAGTACGCCGATCTGGGTGAGCTGTACAAGCCGACCGATCGCATGCGTGAAATGGCCGCAAGTGGCAAAACCTACTACGGCGACAAGTAAGGAGAATAGCGATGGGTTTAAATCCTAGAGATGCCGTAATCGTCGACTACGCACGTACGGCCATGGGTCGCTCGAAGAATGGTGTATACCGCCATGTTCGCGCCGACGATATGTCTGCTGAGCTGCTGAAAAAATTCATGCAGCGCAACGACAAGCTCGACCCCGCTGAGATCGACGATCTCATCTGGGGCAGCGTTATGCAGCGCGACGAGCAGGGCTTTAACGTAGCCCGCTTTATCCTGCTGCGCGCGGGCCTGCCGCACACTATCCCGGCGCAGACGGTTAACCGCCTGTGTGGCTCCTCTATGTCCTCCCTGCACACTGCTGCTGCCAACATTCAAGCTGGCGTTGGCGACGTGTATGTTGTGGGCGGCGTTGAGCATATGGGCCACCTGAACATGATGGAGCACGTTAGCCCCAACCCAATGCTGGGTCGCTATATGGCAAAGGCTGCCGGCTCCATGGGTATGACGGCCGAATACCTGGCGATGATGCACGGTATCCAGCGCCAGCAGATGGATGAGTTCGGCGCTCGCTCTCACCACCGCGCTGCCGAAGCTACCAAGGCTGGCAAGTTCAATCGCGAGATTATCGCTATTGAAGGTCACGACGATGACGGCGTACCTTTCCTGGTTGAGGCGGATCAAACTATCCGCCCCGATACCACTGTGGAAGGTCTGGCTCAGCTGAGACCTGCATTCGATCCGAAACACGGCCAGGTAACTGCCGGTACCTCCTCCCAGATCACCGACGGCGCCTCTGTTATGTTGGTGATGTCCGCTGAGCGCGCCCAGGCTCTGGGTATGACCCCGATCGCTCGCGTGAAGGAAATGGCGCTGGCTGGCGTGGATCCGTCCATCATGGGTTACGGTCCGGTACCTTCTACCCAGAAAGCGCTCAAGAGAGCGGGCCTGACTGTCGGCGATATCGACAAGTTTGAGCTGAATGAAGCATTTGCAGCTCAGGCGCTGCCGGTGTTGAAGGATCTGGGCCTGCTTGAGCAGATGGATGAGAAGGTCAACCTGTACGGCGGTGCTATCGCCCTGGGCCACCCCTTCGGCTGTTCCGGTGTGCGTATTACCGGCACCCTGTTGAGCGTTATGCAAAACGAAGGTGGCGATCTGGGTGTATCTACCATGTGTATCGGTCTGGGGCAGGGTATCACCACTGTCGTAGAGCGAGTCTAACTCGGTTAGACCCCAAAAAAAGGCGCCCGTGTGGCGCCTTTTTTATTTTTTTAAAGAAAGTATCAGTAAAGTGTTGAAGCCCGCAAAATGCTGTGGCACAATTTGCATCCCTTGTCGCGATGGGCTCTGGGAAAGCGGTAAAACTGCTTAGAAATCAAAGAGTTAGCGACATGTTCGATTTGGGGACGTGGTGAAATTGGTAGACACGCCAGATTTAGGTTCTGGTGCCGAAAGGTGTGGGAGTTCGAGTCTCCCCGTCCCCACCAAATCAAAAAGCTCAGGAGTCCGCATGGCTTGCTCTGACGGGGTGAGTGCGGGCTTCTTGTATTTGGCGCGAGTCCGCAGCCTCTGTGGCTGGTGTGGCACGGCCAAGCGAGGCCGTCGGCTGAGCTCCGGCGCCCGGTATTCGTTGGCGCTGCGGCGCGAAAAAAAGAGATAGTCTCACGAGGATAAACATGCAGGTTTCCATCGAAACTACTTCCGGTTTGGAGCGTCGTTTAACGGTTAATTTACCGGCGGAAATCGTCGACAAAGAAGTGGACAAGCGTCTCCAGCAGGCTGCTAAGACTGTCCGCATCAACGGCTTCCGCAAAGGCAAGGTGCCGATGAAAGTCGTTCGTCAGCGCTTTGGTGCCGGTGTTCGTCAGGAAGTTCTGGGCGAGGTAATGAGCCGTTCTTTCTACGAAGCAGTGCAGAAAGAAGAGGTTAAGCCCGCTGGTCAGCCCAGCATCGAAGCGAAGCAGACGGCTGCCGGTGAAAACCTGGAGTACGTTGCAACTTTCGAAGTTTACCCCGAAGTTGAGCTTGCCGACCTGGCCGAGATCGCTGTAGAGCGCCCTGTTGCCGAAGTTACCGACGCAGACGTAAAGAACATGATCGATGTTCTGCGCAAGCAGCAGTCCTCCTGGAAAGACACCAAGCGCAAAGCGCAAAAGGGTGACCGTGTTGTTATCAACTTTGTTGGTCGCAAAGACGGTGAAGAGTTTGAAGGCGGCAAGGCCGAAGGTCACCAGTTGGTACTGGGTTCCGGCCAGATGATCCCCGGCTTCGAAGAAGGCATTCTGGGTATGAAGCCCGGTGAAGAGAAAGACCTGGATCTGACCTTCCCGGAAGATTACCAGGCAGAAGAGCTTCGCGGCGCTGCGGTCACCTTTAATATTAAAGTCACCTCCTCAGAGAAGCCCGAGCTTCCCGAGCTGAACGAAGAGTTCTTCGCGGCTTACGGTGTTCAGGAAGGTGGCGAAGAGAAGTTCCGCGAAGAAGTTCGCAATAACATGCAGCGCGAGCTGAAGAATGCGTCCTTGAACAAGGTTAAGACCCAGATCATGGATCAGCTGTTCGAGAAGCATCCTGTAGAGCTGCCCGCTGCTCTGGTTGCCAGCGAAGTCACTGCACTGCGCGGACAAATGGTTCAGCAGTTCGGCGGTCAGATTAAAGCTGAAGATGCCGAGCGTATGCTGCCCGACACCATGTTTGAAGAGCAGGCCAAGCGCCGCGTTGTTCTCGGCCTGGTAGTGGGTGAGATTGTTAAGCAGAATGAAATTTCTGTTGATGCAGACCGCGTAAAAGCGAAAGTTGAAGAGCTGGCCTCTACTTACCAGCAACCGCAAGAAGTAGTTGACTACTACTACAGCAACCGCGAGCTTCTGTCTGGTGTTGAGTCTGTGGTACTGGAAGATCAAGTTGTTGATCACGTACTGGCTTCAGCCAAAGTATCTGAAGTTGACAGCAGCTACGACGAAGTGATTAAGCCGCAAAAGCAAAGCTAATCTCTCACTTCAATTAGGTGTAGTGTGGCGCTCGCTCCAGCGTGGCGCCCCTACATCTCCTTCCTTTTTACCGGCTGGCTTTCTCTCGCCTGACCGGTTAAGCTCTCAAAACCAAATTTTCAGCATGGGCATATAATGCCTGTTCGCTGGCCTGCCGAATACGCCACAAAAGGAAGCAATGGTACCTATGGCACGAATTGATTTTCCAAAAGCTTCGATAGAGCCCTCAGCATCCGGCTTAGTCCCTATGGTGGTGGAGCAAACCGCCAGGGGTGAGCGCTCATTTGATATTTATTCTCGCCTGTTAAAAGAGCGTGTGATCTTCCTGGTCGGACCTGTAGAAGACCATATGGCCAACCTGGTGGTTGCTCAGCTACTGTTTCTTGAGGCTGAGAATCCGGACAAAGATATCCACCTGTATATTAATTCGCCGGGCGGTTCGGTAACTGCCGGTATGTCTATTTATGACACCATGCAGTTTATCAAGCCTGATGTCAGCACCATGTGTATCGGCCAGGCCTGTAGCATGGGAGCGTTTCTGCTGACCGCAGGGGCCGAGGGCAAGCGTTTCGCAACACCGAACTCCCGGGTGATGATTCACCAGCCCAGCGGTGGAGCCCAGGGGCAGGCGAGCGATATCCATATTCACGCCCAGGAAATCCTCAAGATTCGCCGGCGTTTGAATGAGCTGATGGCACACCACTCTGGACGCCCGGTCAGTGATATCGAGAGAGATACCGAACGCGATAACTTTATGAGTGCCGATGAAGCCAAGGAATATGGCTTGGTCGACGATGTACTGTCTCGTCGACAGGCGTTTGACAAGTAGATTTTCTGCGAAAAAAGTTGACTAGAGGCGGATTTCAGCGAAAGTTGGTTTTTTCTTATAGACTGGCTTTCGCGGAGACTTGAAAATTACGCCAAAAGGCAGCATCTTGCTGGGTAAGCTGAATTTAAGGCCCTGGCCGGCCAGTGACGACGGAGTATTTTGATGACCGACAAAAGCAGCGGAGAAGACAGCGGAAAATTGCTGTACTGCTCTTTCTGTGGCAAGAGCCAACAGGAAGTGCGGAAGTTAATCGCTGGGCCGTCAGTCTTTATCTGCGATGAATGTGTCGAGTTGTGTACCGACATCATTCGCGAAGAAGTGCAAGAGACTGCGGAGGGCCCCGAAGGGCGCCTGCCGACACCCCGTGAGATTACAGAGATCCTCGATCAGTATGTGATTGGACAGGAGAGGGCCAAACGTGTGTTGGCGGTTGCTGTTTACAATCACTACAAGCGTTTGCGCACCAAGTCTGGCGTGAAAAGTAAGGATGAGGTAGAACTCAGTAAATCCAACATTTTGCTGGTTGGCCCTACCGGTAGTGGTAAAACCCTGCTCGCCGAGACCCTGGCACGCCTGCTCAATGTTCCCTTTACTATTGCCGATGCAACCACCCTGACCGAGGCCGGTTATGTGGGTGAGGATGTTGAAAACATCATTCAAAAGCTTCTGCAAAAGTGTGATTACGATGTAGAAAAAGCCCAGCAGGGCATCGTCTATATCGATGAGATCGACAAAATCTCGCGCAAATCAGACAACCCCTCAATTACCCGCGACGTATCCGGTGAGGGTGTGCAGCAGGCGCTGCTGAAACTGATTGAGGGCACTGTCGCATCGGTGCCGCCACAAGGTGGACGCAAGCACCCGCAGCAGGAGTTTTTGCAGGTTGATACCTCTAATATCCTGTTTATTTGTGGTGGTGCTTTTGCGGGTCTGGATAAGGTTATCCGCGATCGCTCTGAGAAGGGCGGAATCGGCTTTAGCGCCGAGGTTAAATCGAAGGATGGTACCAGTAATTTTGGCGAGATCCTGCGGGACCTGGAGCCGGAAGATCTGGTTCGCTACGGCTTGATCCCCGAGTTTGTCGGCCGCCTGCCGGTGACCGCCACTCTGGAGGAGTTGGACCGCGAGGCCCTGGTGCAGATTCTCACCGAACCGCGTAACGCCCTGACCAAGCAGTATGCAAAGCTGTTTGAGATGGAGGATGTGGAGCTGGATTTCCGCCCCGATGCACTGGATGCCGTTGCGACCAAGGCAATGGAGCGCAAGACCGGTGCCCGCGGCCTGCGCTCAATCATGGAGTCCGTATTGCTGGAGACCATGTACGATATTCCATCCACGGATAATGTGGTGAAAGTGGTTATTGACGAAGCCGTCATTAAAGGCGAGTCGGCCCCGCTGCTGGTTTACGAGAGTGAATCCCAGCCGCAGAAGGCGGCGCCAGAAGAATAGCCCAAGCCCATGGTAAAAGGCCCCAATACAGGGGCCTTTTTTATAGTATTTCCTAATTACCTAAGCGTCTGACAGCTTGTCTTGGCATTCCCGGCCGGATTCTTGTGATGAACTCGGCACAAATTGGTCGTGAGATTAGACTTGTATTTCGGGCCCTTCCCCCCCATTACTAGCATCTGAAGGGCGGTGGCCCAGGTTAAGCTGTCAATTTCAACAGCAGCATGATGCCGCGCCAAATACCCAGTGATAGGGCCGAGAGGAGTTCTATGGACCAGTCATCCGACACCACACTTGAATATCCGTTGTTGCCATTGCGCGATGTTGTTGTTTACCCCCATATGGTGATCCCGCTTTTTGTGGGCAGGGAAAAGTCCATTGAGGCCCTGGAAGAGGCTATGCGCAGGGATAAGCAGGTATTGCTTGTGGCCCAGCGAAAAGCATCTGAGGATGATCCCGGTGCAGACGATATCTATCGTGTGGGCACGATTGCCAGTGTCTTGCAGCTACTCAAGCTTCCCGACGGCACCGTGAAGGTGCTGGTGGAAGGCGGTGAGCGCGTAAATATTCGCGAGGTGATGGAGAGAGAAAATCACTTCGAGGCAACGGTTGCGCCGATGGAGACGCAGGAGCTGTCAGAAGGGGAGGCGGATGCCCTGGTGCGTTCTGTTATGTCCCAGTTCGAGCAGTATGTCTCTGTCAGCAAAAAAGTGCCCAATGAGGTTATTACCTCTCTGTCGGGAATCGATGAGCCCGGCCGCTTGGCGGATACTATTTCTGCACATATGTCTCTGGAATTGCCACAGAAGCAGGAGCTTCTGGAGACGGTCAGCGTCAAGGAGAGGCTGGAGCAGCTGCTGGGGTTGATGGATGCTGAAATCGACCTGATCCAGGTGGAGAAGCGTATTCGCGGGCGCGTGAAAAAACAGATGGAGAAAAGCCAGCGCGAGTACTATCTCAATGAGCAGATGAAGGCGATTCAAAAAGAGTTGGGCGAAATCACTGAAGAGCCCAATGAAATTGAAGAGCTGGAAAACAAGATTGCCGAATCCGGCATGAGTGCCGAAGCGGAAAAGAAAACCCGCGCCGAGCTGGGCAAGCTAAAGATGATGTCGCCCATGTCTGCGGAAGCTTCGGTTTTGCGCAGTTATATCGACTGGATGCTGAGTCTGCCCTGGAAAAAGGCCAGCCGCGTTAGGCATGACCTGATAAAAGCCGAGGAAATTCTCGAGAAAGAACACTACGGCTTGGAAGAGGTTAAAGAGCGGATACTGGAATACCTCGCAGTGCAGAAGCGCGTGAAGAAAGTCAAAGGGCCGATTTTATGTCTGGTTGGTCCGCCCGGGGTAGGTAAAACCTCACTGGGCCAATCTATTGCTCGAGCAACCAATCGTCAGTATGTGCGTATGGCGCTGGGCGGCGTGCGCGATGAGGCCGAGATTCGCGGGCATCGACGCACTTATATTGGTTCGCTACCGGGTAAGCTGGTACAAAAGATCTCCAAGGTGGGGGTCAAAAACCCTCTGTTCCTGCTCGATGAGGTCGACAAAATGGGGATGGACCAGCGCGGCGACCCCGCCTCCGCACTGCTGGAGGTCCTGGACCCAGAGCAAAATAAAGCCTTTAACGATCACTACCTCGAAGTCGATTACGACCTTTCCGATGTAATGTTTGTTTGTACCTCCAACTCGATGAATATTCCGGGTCCATTGCTGGACCGTATGGAAGTGATTCGAATCCCCGGTTATACCGAGGATGAAAAGTTGAATATTGCGCAGCGCTACCTGGTACCGAAACAGCGCAAAGCCAACGGTCTTAAAGACAATGAGCTGGAACTGTCCGATGACAGCATCCGCGATATCGTCCGCTATTACACCCGTGAAGCCGGCGTGCGCGGCCTGGATCGGGAGATCGCTAAAATCTGCCGCAAGGTGGTCACCGAACGCGTTCGCAATCCCTCGGAGAAGAAGGCGATAGTGCAGCCGCAGCAGTTGGAAGAGCTGCTCGGTGTGCGCAAATTTGACTTTGGCCGCGCAGAGGAAGAGAACAAAATCGGAATCGTCACCGGCCTCGCCTGGACTGAGGTGGGCGGTGAGCTTCTCAATATCGAAGCGTCGGCGGTTCCGGGTAAGGGGCGCATGATTAAAACCGGCTCCCTCGGCGATGTGATGCAGGAGTCGATTCAGGCGGCACTGACCGTGGTGCGCTCACGCTCCCAGGCACTGGGTATAGGCCCCGATTTTCACGAGACCCGCGATATTCATATCCACGTGCCAGAGGGCGCCACTCCCAAGGATGGCCCGTCGGCAGGTATCGCTATGTGTACGGCTCTGGTATCTATACTGACCGATATTCCGGTGCGTTCAGATGTGGCGATGACCGGAGAAATTACACTTCGCGGAGAAGTTTTAAGAATTGGTGGTCTAAAGGAAAAGTTATTGGCAGCGCATCGGGGCGGTATCAAAACTGTACTGATTCCCGCCGATAACGAGCGAGATCTGAAGGATATTCCCGATAATATTCTCCAGGACTTGGTAGTTAAACCGGTTAAATGGATTGATCAGGTGCTTGAGTTGGCCCTTGAGCACAAGCCTGAATCCCTGTCTGATGAAGAGTACTCCGCCTTGCAGAAGAAGGCTGAGGAGCGCTCCCAGCGCGGAATTCAAACCCACTAGCCTCTTGGACGGGGTGACTTTTGTCGCCCCGTTACAACTTGCAAGGCCAAAACTTCGCCAATCGGCTCTCTATACCGCTCAAAAAGTATACATCTGCTCGGAAACCCGCATGGTTCCTTGACCCGCTACTGGGCAGTTGGTATAAAACGGGGCTTATTGCCCGGCGCGTAAATTGCCGAAGGCTAAACAATTTATAGTGTGGGGGCTTTCGCAAGCCCTCCGAAGCATATTTAAAAAGAACAGAGGGATTAAGTGTGAATAAGTCCGAACTGATTGAAGCAATCGCCGCATCTGCAGATATTCCAAAAGCAGCAGCCGGTCGCGCTTTGGACGCAATGGTGGATAGCATCACTGATGCTCTGAAAAAAGGTGATCAAGTTGCCCTCGTAGGCTTTGGTACTTTTGCGGTTAAAGAGCGTGCAGCCCGTACTGGCCGCAACCCTCGCACTGGCGATCCCATCGAAATTGCTGCGGCAAAAATCCCTAGCTTCAAGGCCGGTAAAGCCCTGAAAGACGCTGTAAACTAAGTTTTCAGCAGACTTTGAGACTTTGTAAAAAGAGTCCGAATGTCAGAGAGGCGTGTCAGTTGGGATACGCCTTTTTTGTATCTGATGCAGTTAAAGACAACTAATAATTTTCGGAGCTGAGCATGCTTCAGTCCATGCGTGACAACCTGAAAGGGACAGCCGCGATTATTGTCGCAGCCTTTTTCGGTTTTATTATGGTCATTGGGGGAATTGATTTCTTCACCGGTGCCAGTGGAGGTGCTGCCGATGCGGTAGCCGAGGTTAATGGCGAAAAAATAACAAACCTGGATTTGCAGCGCGCAATTCAAAATCGCCGCAATATGATCATTAGTCAGTACGGTGAAGACGTGCCCGCTGATTTAATCAGCGATGAGCAGCTGCGCGAGCCGATGTTGCGCCAACTGATTTCCAGCTCGGTAATGCGCCAAGCGGCTCAGGACAGCGGCATGGTAATGAGCTCCACAGCGGTCGATAAAGCGATTGTACAAATTCCGGCATTTCAGGTGAACGGCAGCTTTGACCCGCAAATGTACCGCGACGCTTTGCGCCGTATGGGTTACAGCCCGGCAGGTTTCCGCCAGATTATGGAAAGTGATATGGCGCTGGAGCAGTACGCCAACAGTGTGGTAGATAGTGCTTTCACCACCCAGGCGGATGCCGAACAAATCGTTGCCGCCTCTATGGAAGAGCGCGATTTTGACTATGTAGTGATGCCGGTTGAAGGCCTGCTGGCTGAGACTCAAGTCTCTGAGGCTGAGGTAGAGCAGTACTACCAGGAGAACCAGGGCCAATACCAGCGCCCAGAACAGGTCGCAGTCGAGTATATCGAGCTTACCCCTGAAGTGTTTGCCGGTAATATCGATATTTCCGAAAGCGATGTGCGCGCTCAGTACGAGCAGGAACTCAAGGGCTTTGCATCGGAGCTGCGCCGTCGCGCCGCACATATCCTGCTTGAGGAAGCCGATGCAGAAAAAATTGCCGAGATTCAGAGCAAGCTGGATGCCGGCGAAGATTTTGCCGAGTTGGCAAAGACTTACTCTCAGGACGTAGGTTCTGCGGATGAAGGCGGTGAATTGGGCTACACCACCGGCGATGTCTTCCCCGAGGCATTTGAGCAGGCCCTGGCGGAACTCGAAGTGGGGCAGGTTTCGGCTCCGGTGACTACCGATAGCGGAACGCATTTCATCAAGTTGCTGGAAGTAGAGCAGAGCGAGCCGCCGAGCTTCGAAGAGCGCAAAATGCTGATCGAAAATCGACTGCGTGAATCTGTTGCCGAGCGCGAATTTGTCGATGCCCTGTCTCGCCTGGCCGATCTGGCCTACAACGCGGATAGCCTGGCAGAGCCCGCCGAAGAGTTGGGTGTTCCTCTGAAGAGCGCCGCTCTGTTTTCTCGCGAGAGCGCATCGGGTGTGCTGTCTAACGGCCAGGTAATCGAGGCTGCTTTCTCTGCGGAAGTGAAGGAAGATGGCAATACCTCAGATGTGATCAATCTGAACAATGAGCACTCTGTTGTTCTGCGGGTGACAGACTCCAAGCCGGCGGGTACCTATCCTCTGGAAGAGGTTCGCCAGCAAATTGTCGATCGCCTGAAGCGCGATAAAGCCAGTGAGCAACTGGCCAAGCAGGCGCAAGAGTTGAAAGAAAAGCTGGCTGCAGGTACTGGCTTCGCGGAACTGGCGGAAGCGCAGGGTTTAACTCTGGAGACCAGTGATAAGACCCGTCGCGGCGGCTTTGCCCAGCGCGGTGAAATCAATGCCAAGGCATTTGCACTGCCGGCGCCGGCGGCCGGCGCTGAAGAGGTGACCAGTTTCGCTACCAATAATGGCGATCTGGTGGTTCTCGACCTGCGCAGTGTGCGCCCGGGTGAGCTGTCCAAGCAGAGTAAAGAGCAGCGTCAGGCGTTGATGCAGCAATTGGCCTCTGTGAATGGCGGTGCCGAGTTGGCAGCTATTCAGCGCTACCTGTCCGATCAGGCAAAGATCGACGAGGCCTCGCCAGCTGAGTAATAGCCTTTAGCGACGAATAAAAAAACCCGGCAATTGCCGGGTTTTTTTATCGCTGGCTTTCTGCCCTGGCAGAAGCTGCACTTTAAGTGTTGCTGGCGCTATCTACAAATAGGGTTAAACGCTGCCCCGGTTGTAGGTACTTGGACTTGTTGATCTTATTCCAGCGCAGAATGTCATCGATCTCGATGCTGAACTTGTTGGCGATCCGGTAGAGGGAGTCACCACTGCGTACCCGGTAGGAAACCTTGCGCGTGGTGCGGCTGCTCTCGGAAGCTGTGGCAGAGCCGTTGTAAGCCACCAGGGTGCGTCCGGGGCGCAGAGTATCCCCAGGGGCCATGCTGTTCCAGCTGGCCAACTGTTTAACGCTCACATCCAGCTTGCGTGATATGCCCCACAGGCTGTCACCGGGGCGCACGGTGTAATTGACCTTCTGGCCCTTACCCGAAGACTGTTTGCGTTGGACCCGCTGATCGAGGGCGTAGGCGTACTGTCCGGCGGGACCCGATGCGCTGGGAATTAACAGGGTTTTACCGGCGCGGATATTGTTGTTGCGCAGTTTGTTGGTCTCCCGTATCGCCCCCACTGTGGTCTGGTAGCGGCGCGCAATAGTGGAGAGGGTATCGCCCCGGGCAATCGTGTAGCGCTGCCAGCTGACTCGCTCATCCTTGGGGAGCTGTGCCAGTGCGCTTTCAAATTTTTCCTGGGTCTCTATTGGAATCAGTAGCTGGTGATTGCCGTTGGGGTCGGTTGCCCAGCGGTTGTAGCCGGGGTTCAGCAGGTACAGTTCCTCAATTTCAATTTCCGCGAGTTCCGCCGCCTGGGCCAGGTCGATCTGGCTGCCGACATCGACACGGGCGTAGTAGGGCTCGTTGGCGACGTCATGCAGCGGTATTTTGTAGTGGCTGGGGCGGGATATCACTTCCGCGAGGGCTAACAGCTGCGGTACATAGCGCTTGGTCTCCCGGGGGAGTTTCAGGTCCCAATAGCTGGTGCCGAGCCCCTTGCGGCGATTGCGCTCTACGGCTCTGCGCACCGTGCCTTCGCCGGCGTTGTATGCGGCCAGTGCCAGTTCCCAGTCGCCATCAAAGCGATCGTGAAGGTAGTTAAAGTATTTTGCTGCGGCCTGGGTGGACTCGTGGACATCGCGGCGGCCGTCGTACCACCAGTTTTGTTCGAGGCCAAATGAGCGTCCGGTCGCCGGTATAAACTGCCACATGCCGGAGGCGCGGGCGTGGGAGTAGGCGAAGGGGTCGTAGGCACTCTCGACAATAGGCAGCAATGCCAGCTCAAGGGGCAGGTTTGCCTGTTCCAATTGCTCGGCAACATGGAAAATATAGCGGCGGGAACGCTCGGTTACCCGGGCCATATAGCCCTCGTTGCGAGCGAAATAAGCAATATATTCCTTTACCTTGGGGTTGCTGGTGTGGTGATTTAGGGCAAACCCCTGGCGCAAGCGGGCCCAGATATCCACGGGGGGCAGGGCGGCCTTGACGGGTTGCTGCTGTTTGAAAGTGGGGTCACTCGCGGTAGCGGTTTCCTCTACAGGGGTATTGTCAGTTTCCGGCGCCGGGGTCTTTTCCGGTAATTGCGAGCAGGCTCCTACCGTAGCGGCTAATAGCGCTACGGCAAAATTCTTGTGAACCATGTGTGAGATCCGCGAGTATTTCTTGTAATTCATCCCGGCGTATATCAGAGCAATTATTGGTAAAACGCCGGGCATTTGATCAATTAGTTTCGATTCTAATTAGACAAATTAGTTTCGGTCAATATCGACGCTCAAAAAGCATACGATTTGCTATGTTATCACCCAGCTTGAGTGTAGTTTAGGTGAATTTGAGCCGTTAGAAGCCATCCTTCCAGCCGCGTAGGCCGGCAAAAACACTCACCTTATCCCCGCTGTCCAGGGGCTCTAATTTTGCGTGGGCAACAGCAGCTTGGCGGACCTCGGTATATCCGCAGCGGAGAAACGGATTGGTGTTCTGCTCTAGGGCAATTGTGGAGGGCAGGGTTGGCCTGTTGTCTTCCCGCAATTTTTCACATTGAGAGATTCTGGTGTCAATAGCCGTGTTTTGAGGTTCTACCGCTTGAGCAAACTTCAGATTGGCGAGTGTGTACTCGTGTGCAGGGTACACAAGGGTTGAAGGGGGTAGCTCGCTGAGTTTTTGCAGTGAGTGATACATCTGTTCGGGGCTGCCTTCGAAGAGCCTGCCGCAGCCGGCAGAAAAGAGCGTATCACCGCAAAAAAGGTGTAATTGTTCGCTGTCATCACTTGTGATTTCATTAAAAATGAGAGCGAGGTGATCTAGAGTGTGCCCCGGGACGGCATACACCTTGAGGGGCATACCCAAAATTTGTAGGGAATCGCCGTCGGCAATGGGGTGAGTAACACCCGCTATAGTGCTGGGGCCATAAACAGGGCATTGATATTGGCGGCACAGTCTCTCGATACCACCGGTGTGGTCAAAGTGGTGGTGGGTTATCAGAATGCCGCTGAGAGGCGCTCCCTGCAGGGCGTTTTCGACAGGGGTAGAGTCGCCGGGATCGACGACCCAATGCTGACCACTTTTTTCAAGGTGCCAGATATAGTTGTCATTGAAGGCCGAAATTGGCGTAATAGATAGCATAATAGGGTCGTCTTCTAGCCTGTTGGGAGAACGATACCATGTTGAGAGCCTCTGCTTAATTCTGCGGCGCCTGCGATTTTTGGGTTGCAAGGCCCTCAGGGTAAATCTTGGAGCTGTTGCTGTAAGCGGCTAAGGGAGCGATACCTGGGTGGGCTCGGCTGAGTATAGAATTGGAAAAGATTGTTTGAGCGGGTACTGGAGAGGCAATGACTGGAAAGTTCAGGTCTGCAAGTAATGAGGAGCTCTCCTCGCTCGGCAAGGCCTGTCCGGCATTGTCCCACTGGTTTTCCAGTGCGCTAGGGGAGGAGATTCTCTCTCAGCAATTGGCGCTAGCGCAGCCTTTGGTAGAGGGCTTTTTCGGCTATCACCTTCTCCAGGCCAGTGTTGCCCAGTCTGTAGACTTTGCGGCCACCAGTCGAATCAATCATCGATTTCGCCTGGGCGCTGCACTCGAGCAGGGCGGCGCGGCGATTGTAGAGTTTGAGCAGCTACCCCTGCCCTCGGACTCCATCGATGTAGTACTTCTGCACCATCTCCTGGATTTCTCCGCTCATCCCCACCAGATTTTGCGGGAAGCGGCCCGGGTGCTAATACCGGGTGGCCACCTGTTGTTGATCGGCTTTAACCCCTTCTCTCTGCTGGGCTTGTCTCGTTTTCTCTTTTCCAGAGGGGCCTATCAGCGCGGCAATCAATTGCGCGCCGCCCGGATTGCAGACTGGATGAACCTGCTCGACTTGCAGGCGGAGCGCGTGGATAGAGGCTTTTTCCGCCTGCCGTTGCAGCAGCGGGAATTGCTGTCCAGGACTGCCTGGATGGAGCGGTTCGGGTCCCGCTTACACTTGCCTTGGGGGGGCTTTTACATCATAGTCGCGCGGAAAGAAGTGGCACGTGTTCGCGCTATCAAGATTGATTGGCGAGCCGAGAGAAAACCCGCTCTGGTTGCCACCCCGTCGAGCCCTCGCGTCGCAGCACGCGGGAAGCATCAAAAGCGCTGATTTCGCTAAAAATCGGCCCCATTTCTACTTTTGGCGTAAGTTTTGAAACAAATTACTATCTATACGGATGGCGCTTGTCGCGGCAATCCGGGCCCCGGCGGTTGGGGCGCCCTGTTGGTTTACGGTGAGCGGGAGAAGGAGTTATTTGGGGGAGAAGCCCATACCACCAACAACCGTATGGAGTTGCTGGCGGCGATAAAGGCTCTGGAGGCGCTCAAACAACCGTGCAAGGTTGATTTGCACACCGACTCGCAGTACCTGCGCCAGGGGATCACCGGTTGGATTAACAACTGGAAGAAGAATGGCTGGAAGACCGCCAGCAAGAAGCCGGTAAAGAACGCGGACTTGTGGCGGCAGTTGGATGAGAGTGTCGCCCAGCACGAGGTGCAGTGGCACTGGGTTAAAGGCCATGCGGGGCACCCGGGTAATGAGCGGGCTGATCAGCTGGCAAATCGCGGTGTCGATGGGTTGGAGTCTTGAGGGAGAGTAGCGGATGCGTCAAGTAGTTCTCGATACCGAGACAACCGGTCTCGATCCTAAAAGCGGCCACCGGATTATTGAAATTGGTTGTGTGGAGCTGGTTAACCGGAAGTTGACGGGGCGCCACTACCACCAGTACATCAACCCTCAGCGGCAAGTGGATGATGGCGCTATTGAGGTTCACGGCATTACGAATGAATACCTGGCCGACAAACCGGTATTCGCCCAGATCGCCGATGAATTTATGACCTTCTGTGAAGGGGCGGAATTGGTTATTCACAATGCGCCCTTCGACGTCGGCTTTATCGACGCGGAACTGCGCTTGTTGGGCAATCCGCGCTGGCGCAATGTCAGTGCGCACTGCGGGGTTTTGGACACCCTGACGCTGGCGCGGGAAAAGCACCCCGGGCAGAAGAACAATCTGGACGCCCTGTGTAAGCGCTACTTTGTCGACAACTCCCAGCGGGATTTGCACGGCGCATTGCTGGATGCGGAAATTCTTGCCGACGTCTACCTGATGATAACCGGCGGTCAGACCGATTTGGTCCTGGCCCAGGGGGACTCCCAAGAGGGGGAAGGTGGCAATAAGGTGGAGAGCGAAACGGCCGGGGAGGCCATTCGTCGCCTGCCTGCCGATCGGGCTCCGCTATTGGTCGCGCGCGCTACGCCGCAGGAGGCCGAGGCCCATCAATCGATGTTGGGGCTGCTGGAGAAATCAGCGGGCAAACACTTCTGGTAGGAGGCCAGTGAGAGGTTGTTCTCACCGGCCTGAATCTTCTTCTGGATGGGTGTGGCAGCCCGCAGCTCCCACCCAGACTGTCTCTTTTACAATCTCTGTTTAGATTGTGTAAACCACGCAAATTAAGGCGACGATAGTCAGTACGATGGTGTAGGGCAGAGCCATGATCACCATGCGGCCGTAAGACAGGCGTATCAGAGGGGCAAGGGCCGAAGTCAGCAAGAACAGAAATGCCGCTTGTCCATTCGGGGTGGCAACACTGGGCAGGTTTGTGCCGGTATTGATGGCGATAGCCAGCTTGTCAAAATGCTCGCGGGTGATGTCGCCTGCGGTGAGCGCCGCTTTCACTTCGTTGATATAAACTGTTGCCACAAAAACGTTATCGCTGATCATCGATAAAATACCGTTAGCGAGGAACAGCAACCCCGGTTGCTGTTCGGGCTTTTGTGCAAGAACGAAATTGGTTACCGGCTCAAAAAGGTGTTGCTGGTGGATTACGGCAACGATTGCGAAGAAAACTACAAGCAGTGCAGTAAAGGGCAGTGCCTCTTCAAAGGCGTGACCAATTCTAGGCTCTTCGACGATGCCGTTAAATGCGGTCAGAAGCACAATGATCATCAGGCCGATAATACCCACTTCGGCAACATGAAACGCCAGGGCAAATACCAGGGCCACAGCGACAATACCCTGAACCCACAGCTCGGCGACCTGCGCAGAAGTGCGTTTCTTTTCTTCCTCTTTAGAGAAGTTAACCAGTACTTCACGCACGGCGCTGGGGAGCTGGGCACCATAGCCAAATACTTTTGTCTTCTCCAGTATCAGGCAGGTGATCAGGCCGGCAAAGAAGGTTGGAATGGTTACCGGGGCCATCTGTAGGAAAAACTGGATAAACTCCCAGCCGGCTTTCTCCGCGATCAGCAGGTTTTGGGGTTCGCCCACCAGGGTGCAGACGCCGCCGAGGGCGGTGCCCACTGCACCGTGCATAATCAGGCTGCGAAGATAGGACCTGAACTGGTCCAGGTCCTCGCGGTGGTACTCCACCACATGTTCATCATTGGAGTGATCGTGGTCATGGTGGTGGTGGGGTTGCTGGGAGGCAACTCGGTGATAGACCGAGTAAAAGCCAACCGCAACGGCAATCAGGACAGCGGTTACGGTCAGCGCGTCGAGGAATGCAGAGAGCACTGCGGAAACAGCGCAGAAGAGTAGTGACAGCAGGGGTTTTGAATTCACATTAATCAAAATTTTAGTGAATACAAATAGCAGTAGGCTCTTCATAAAGTAAATGCCGGCCACCATAAACATAAGTAGTAGAATCACTTCAATATTTTCTACTACTTCATGGTATACGGCATCGGTGCTTGTCATCCCCATTAATACCGCTTCAATTGCCAGTAGCCCGCCGGGTTGAAGGGGGTAGCACTTAAGGGCCATTGCCAGGGTAAAAATAAATTCTCCAATCAGTACCCAGCCGGTTACAAAGGGCCCCGATACGTACAGTATTAACGGATTTAGGAGCAGAAAGGCGGCTATAGTTAATTTGTACCAATCGGGCGCTTTACCGAGAAAATTTTCGGCAAAGGCGCGACCAAATCCGCTGCCGGATGCCGCAATGGTATTATTGTAAGTGTTCATCATTTACTTCCCTGGTTAACCCATTAATGTGGGTCAAAATGGAATCTTGGGGGGCGGTGTCTGCGAAATAGATATCTGAACTCAGTATCGCTGCGCTGCGCCCCCGGGTTTATTGTGTACTGATTGATTGGTTTTTGTTCTTTAACGCAAAAAAACGTACAACTTTAAACTTGAAAGTAGCAAACGCTACTGGGTTTTCCGGAAAATTCAAGTAATTTAGGGGCTTCGGCCCCGCCACTGGGCGATTTGTCGATTATTCGCTGGAAATTTTTTGGCGAAAGGTGGACTCTTTTGCTTATTGGGGTAAATTGCCCTTAATTAGGCCAGTATCATTCTGATCTGGTTGTTTTTTGTTCGATTATAGGAAGAATGCAGCGGTGCAGCCAAAGACTGAATTGCACAAGATCAATATCACTTCTGTCAATGTAGTGAAGGATGAGCTGGTAGCGACCATCGATAATGCCGCCTCGCATTTAGATAAGTTTGCTGCGGACACTTCCCAAAAGCAGGCTCTGGAACAGAGTCTCACAGCCCTCAAGCAGGTCAGTGGCGTGTTGCAGATGGTGCAGCTCAGCGCCGCTGAGCTTCTTACCCAAGAGAAGATTACCGCGCTTAGCGAGTTGTTGGAGGGCGACCAAAAAGCCTCCGAAGAGTTGATGGAGGCGCTGGGCACGGGTTTCTACGTCATGGGGCGCTATCTGGACTTTGTGCAGAGCCGCGCGATTGCCCGCCCGGAATTACTTATCCCCTATATCAATAATTTACGCGCGGCCCGATCCCAGCCGCCGGTGCCGGAAAGCCACTTTTTCCACTGTGATTTGCAGGGCACTGTACCCGGCAGTGGCGCCTCCGCCGTGATGTCGGAAGACTTAAAAAGCTTTGTTCGCCGATTCCGTCATATGTACCAGGTTGGCTTGTTGGCACTGCTGCGCGGCAAACCTCGGGGCCCGGCTTATACGATGATGTCGCGGGCCCTGGAGAGAATTGCGAGTATCACTATGGGGCGCCCTAACGGGCGCCTGTGGGTGGTTGCAGGCGCCGCCCTTGCGGGTATGGCCGTGCGGGAAATGCGTATCAGTCGCTCCCGCGTAATGGTCTTCAGCATGTTTGACCGCTGGCTGCGGGCGTTGCAGAAAGAGTGCGATACCGCTCTGGATCAACCTGCGCCGCCGATTTTGCTGAAAGAGTGCCTCTACTGGTTGACCCTATCCAAGCCCGAGGGCTTTGGCGGCGAGTTGCTGGAGGCTTTCTCCGCAGAGCCTCTGGATTACAGCGAAGAGGAGTTGGAGCGGGAGCGCGCCACCCTCGGCGGTCCCGGTGCCACAGCCATTACCGCAGTAGCCAACGCCTTAGAAGAGGAGCTGTCCGGTGTGCGCCGGATGCTCGATGACGCCGAATTAATCGGTATCTCAAGCCTGGATGCCGAAGACGGCCTCGCGGCCTCTCTGCAAAGAGTCGCGGGCACATTGCAAATGCTTAACTTCAAGCGGGTAGGGGAGAGCCTGCGCAGCGCGGTCGCTGAATACCAGAGCGCCTCCGGCGCCGGGGGCTCCATTGCGGATAACGCACTGCAAAAGCTGACCGGTCAGGTGCTGATGGTGGATAGCACGGTGCGGGCGCTCAAACAGAGCACCTCGATCGACCTGGACGAATACGGCCACGCAGATATCGCTTTTGAGCACAGTCAGCTGGCTGAGGCGGAAGTGGCAGTCCTTAAAGAAGCTGAGGCCGGTTTGGCGTTGATTAAGCGCGCGCTGGCGGCTTATGCCGAGTCCGATTTTGATCACGGGCATATCCGCAACGTTTCCACTACTTTGAACTCGGTGCGCGGCGGCTTGATCGTTCTCAATCTGAGCCGGGCTGCGGGCGTTGTTGAGGGGCTGCTGAATTTTGTCGAGACGGTTATCGATCGCCATGACGCCGGCCCCGAAGTAGAGCAGTCCCTGGATATCTTTGCCGATGCCATTATCAGCCTTGAGTACTACTTGGGCGAGGTTAAATTGCACCGGCAGGCAGATGTTCAGTCGCTGAGTCTTGCGATCGAAAGCCTGGCAGCTCTGGGCTACCCCGTTGAGGCGGCATAATCAAGGAGGTCTTTTTGGCTGGTGGTAAGTTTGTCCCGGCGGGGAATGTGTGGGCAGCCCCGGAGTTTACACAGCATATCCTAATTGCCGATGAACTGATTCTGTGCCGAGGAGATCTTTTTATCCATGATACCCAGGTGCTGGCAGCGGATGCCGTGCAGTCCAGTCACTATCTGGGGGAATTGGGTGGCCGCGCCTGCGCAGTACATATCCTGTCCCGCCGGATAGAAATAGCCGGGTATGAATGGCGAAACTTGCGCAGCTTGCTCACTCTGGTTGAAGAGCCTCTGTTTGCACTGGCAGGGCGAGCACTACAGGTCTCCCACTGGGATAGCCAGCATCGGTTTTGCGGCCGCTGTGGCACGGCTACCAGTTATCACTCCAACGATCGCGCTCGCACCTGCCCCGCTTGTGATCTCACTGTTTATCCGAGAATCTCCCCCTGTGTCATCATGCTGGTAACTCGGGGGGAGGAGTGCCTGTTGGCCCGCCACGCTTCGCGCAGCAATGCGACCTACACGGCCCTGGCCGGCTTTATTGAGCCCGGAGAGAGTGCCGAGCAGGCGCTGGTACGCGAAGTGTATGAGGAGGTGGGACTGAAGGTGGGCGCATTGGAGTATGTCGGCAGTCAGCCCTGGCCCTTTCCCGGCCAGTTGATGATTGGATATTTGGCGGAGTGGCAGGGTGGGGGCCTGTGTTTAGACCCCAATGAAATAGAGGAAGCGCATTGGTTTCACTACAGCGCTCTGCCGCCGGTACCACCGCTACAAACCCTGTCTGGCCGCTTGATTCACACTTTTGCCGAAAAGGCAGCTGCGAAGCACCGCCAATGAGGGTGGGCCGAATAGAGCTGCGAAGTATCAGGGAGTATAAATCATAATGTATATAGCGATTACTTTTACCATTGCCATCCTGGCGCTGCTGTTTGTGTTTTGGGGGGCGCGCATTCTTCTGGGGGGGAACTGGCTCCTGGGGTTTGTACGCGGTTCTGTGGGGCTTTTTCTTTTTGCCACGGCCCTTTGGATTGTTCTGATTGCAGCGGATGTCTATAGCTATCGCAATCTGGCTGAAGAGCACAGTGTGGGGGTTGTGTCTTTTCGTAAAATTGCCGAGCAGCAATTTGAAGTAAAATTCGCCGATGCCGACGGCATCGCACAAAAATTTGAACTGTCTGGGGATCAGTGGCAACTGGACGCCCGCATGTTGAAGTGGCAGGGGGCGCTGGCCCGCTGGGGAATTCAGCCGGCTTACCGCTTGGATCGGCTGAGCGGCCGCTATCTTACCCTTCAGGATGAGCGCGCCCGTGAGCGCTCGGTTTATGAAATTAAAGGTGTTAATTACGGTGTTGATGTCTGGCAATTTGTACGCGGCATTGATCGGCAGCTGCCTTTTGTAGATGCAGTTTATGGCAGCGCGACTTTCCTCCCTATGGAGGACGGTGCTGTTTATGAAGTGCGGATCAGTCACACGGGTTTGCTGGCGCGCCCCCTCAATCAGCGTGCAACTTCCGCTCTGGAAGGTTGGCAGTAAATGACTGGAATTAAATAAAAAATAGTTAAAATGGCAAATGGAGTTTAAGTGGAATTTCTAATTGAGTACGGCCTGTTTCTTGCCAAAATCGTGACGGTTGTCGTGGCTTTGATGGTATTGATAGGTTTTATATTTGCAAATCGCGAACAGCTAAAAGAGCGTGTTCAGGGTCATATCACCGTGACACATTTGAACGACCGCTACGAGCAGTTTAAGGAAACGCTGCTTGAGGCGGTGATGGATAAACACGAGTTTACCCGGCGTAAAAAGCAGTTGGCGAAAGAGAAGAAAGCCGAGGAAAAAGCCCTGGCGAAGCAGCATAAGGCCGAGGCTAAAAAGCAGTCAGAAAAAAGTGATGCCGCCACCTCAAAGGATGCTGACACAGGAGAGGGTGAGCTTGTCTCCGGGCGCAAACGTATCTTTGTGATGCAGTTTAATGGGGATATTAAAGCGAGTGCACTTTCTCATCTGCGTGAAGAGGTGACGGCAATTCTGCAGGTAGCCGAGTCCGGTGATGAGGTTCTGCTCTGCCTGGAAAGCCCTGGGGGCATGGTGGCGAATTACGGCCTGGCCGCTAGTCAGTTAACCCGAATTCGCAGTGCGGGTATCCATTTGACCATTGCGGTCGATAAAGTGGCTGCCAGTGGTGGTTATATGATGGCCTGTGTTGCCGACCGCATTTTGGCAGCTCCCTTTGCGATGCTTGGCTCCATTGGTGTTTTGGCTCAGATGCCAAACTTTAATCGCCTGCTCAAGCGCAACGATATTGATTACGAGCTGTTTACTGCCGGTCAGTACAAGCGCACCGTAACCATGTTTGGTGAGAATACGGAAGAGGGCAAGCAGAAGTTCCAAGAGGATCTGGATGAAATCCACTTCCTGTTTCAGCATTTTGTTGGTGAATATCGTCCGAAACTGGATATCGATAAGGTGGCTACCGGTGAGGTTTGGTTTGGGCAAAAGGCCCTATCCCTGGGGTTGGTTGACGAACTGAAAACTTCAGACGAGTACTTGACCAACTGCGCAAAGGATAGCGATCTATATCAGATCGAGTTTAAAGAGCGGAAGAATATTGCTAAAAAAATAGGTTTAGCGGCGGAGGCTGGTGTGGAATCGGCAGTCACTCGTCTCTTTTCACGCTTGGCAGCGCTGCGTCACCAAGCTCAGTAAGAGTAATAGCCATATATTAATAGTGCTGCGGGATATACCCCATGGAAATAGATAGGGACGAAAATTTTCGGGCAATTCAGGTCGTTGAGGTGGCTTCGGGAAAGTTTGACCAGTCTGTGGTTGAGCGCTCTCTTTCAGAGCTTCCCGACCACCCACTGCTGTTGGCGGTAAGTTATTCGTCCTTGAATTTTAAAGATTCGTTATCTGCATTTGGCAACCGCAGTATTACCGACTGTTACCCGCATACCCCGGGTATCGATGCGGTGGGCAAAGTGATATTGGACCGGAGTAATACTTTTACTCCAGGTACCGAATTGCTGGTCAACGGTTATGATCTGGGGATGAATACTGCCGGTGGGCTTGCAGAGCGTATTGCGGTACCGCCGCAGTGGGCGGTGCCGCTGCCGGATGGTTTGACTGCGTGGGAATCTATGGCGCTCGGTACCGCAGGTTTCACTGCCGCCCTCTGTGTTGAAAAGCTTTTGGAGTCGGGGGCATCCCCTAGAGATGGTGAAATTCTGGTTACCGGGTCAACGGGCGGGGTGGGTTCCATTGCAGTCGCCCTACTCGCTAAGCTCGGTTTTCGCGTCGCTGCGGTGACCGGTAAGCTGGAATCTGCCGATTACCTGGCGGGGCTGGGGGCCTGGAAAGTACTCGACCGGGATACCCTGGCGCCGTTTGCCAACAAGGCGATGGCCAAGCCGTTGTGGGCTTGGGCCATTGACACTGTAGGCGGAGAAACACTGTTTAATGTGATTAAATCCCTGCGCTATGGCGGCGGGGTTGCTGCCTGTGGTATGGCCTCGGGGGCTCAATTTCACGCCAATGTATTCCCCTTTATTCTGCGCGGTATCAGTTTACTGGGAGTGGACAGTGCTGTTTTGCCAATCGAAAGAAAGGCAGAGGTGTGGCAGAAGTTGGCGAGAGAATGGTATATCGGTGATAAGCTCAACAGTATTGCGGAAAATATTGCGCTTGACCAGGCTCCAGAATTTCTCGCCCGCTTAAATCGGGGGCATGGAATTGGCCGCTATGTTGTAGATATGTCCCTTTAATTTATATCTATCATTTTAGAATAATAATTTGATGGGTAATTCCGTAATATCCCTGTCGGTCCTGTAGGGTTATATCGCGGTTTTTACAAGACTTGAGCACTCTGCAAAGCTGCGCCTTGCTCGAGAGTCGAAGGTATTGCGGAATTACTCCGAGACCCTTTAGGGTCTTAACTACCCTATCAAATAACCCAAACATAGTGGCTCCTTAGCATCTATTTGTGCATGAGCATTTTTCTCAGTAGCCTTTAGGCGAACTCTATAGTTTGTGGGCTGGTTGTATTGGAAGAAAACGTTGTCGACAATTAAGAGCGAAACTACAAAATCAGGCCAGCGTAACGCTCTGGTACTTTCTGGGGGGGGAGCGCGTGCAGCTTATCAGGCGGGTGTATTAAAGGCGCTCGCTGAGCTGGTGCCCGAGGATAATCCCCGTCCTTTTCAGGTCATTTGTGGCACCTCAGCCGGTGCTATGAACGCCATGCTTCTCGCCTCCCATACCGGTACTTTTAAAGAGGCGGTCGATAGAATGTGCTCGGTCTGGATGCAGCTCAGCGTTGAACAGGTTTATCTCACCAGTTGGCGCAGTTTGCTTGGAAACCTGTTTTCCATTAGTCGGTCGCTGTTTAATCGGGGGGTTGGCAGGCAGAAGCCCCTGGCACTGTTGGACAATAGTCCGCTGCGCAGTTTGGTAGAGCGTGAAATTAATTTTGAAAATATTCAAAAGAATATTCTCAATGGACACTTGCGTGCCACAAGTGTAAATGCACTTTCATATAGTGAAGGGCAGTCGGTCAGCTTTTTCCAGGGGGCGGAGGACGTTAAAGGTTGGCAGCGATTTCGTCGCTTTGGAGTGCCGACCCAGTTGACCTCAGATCATTTACTGGCATCTGCGGCAATTCCCGCTATTTTTCCCGCTGTACAGTTGAATGGGGCCTATTTTTGCGACGGCGCTATTCGCCTGATGGCGCCGATCAGCCCCGCTCTGCACCTCGGTGCCAAGCGTGTTTTTGTGGTGGGGGTGTCGGATAATCGCTCTCCGGCCCACTGGGGCAGCCGCAATAGTCACACCCAGGTGAGCTCTCCTTCAATGGCGCAAATAGCCGGGCAACTATTTAATGCGGCATTTATTGACAGCTTGGAAGCGGACCTGGAGCACTTGGACCGGGTCAATATGCTGCTGGATTATATCGACCCATCGGATCACGCAGACTTAAAGCTTTTGCGCTCGGTAGAGTCGGTTGTTATTGAGCCCTCTCAAAGTTTGGGGCGTCTCAGTGGCAGAAGACTTCGCCATCTCCCCCCTGCGCTGCGCTGGTTGTTCCGCTCCACCGGCGCCACCAATCCTGGTGGGGGTGTTTCTGCTGCCAGCTACCTTCTGTTTGAAAAGCCTTATATCGAAGAGCTTATTGAGCTTGGCTATCAGGATGCCATGTGGGAGAGGGATAAGCTGCGCAGCTTTCTGCGGCCGGAACCGGAAAGTAAAGTTGAGCGCAAGGGTTTATTTGGGATTCGCGCCCGATCACAAGAGGAGGCCCCCAAGGGGAGTGTAGAGTAGTGAACTTGTCCTCTGGTAGTACTGGTTAAATGGCTGCTAATTTATGGAGCTTTTTTTATATTGCTGCTGGATTAGAGGGGGAGAATACACAGTACTTAAGGCTCGCCGTTAACAGGTCCCTGTCAGCTCGCCTGGTAGAATCTCGATCGCAGGGTTTTCTTTCCAGTAGCTTTTGTTAAATTGCGCAGCTGTGGGTTGGGCGCTGTCGCCTCCGCTGAGTGGCAGCTCCACAGTCAAAATACCCATTTAAATCGCTGAATTAATTGTAAGAAGCTTCCCTGGATCGCACTTTGTATTTTTAATCGAGAGCCGCTTACCGGGTGCTCCAGCTCTAGTTCTGATGCGTGCAATAATAGGCGAGGGCACTCCAGTTCATTAGCAAAAAAACGGTTGTGGGTTGATTTTCCATATTTAGGGCAGCCAATCAGGGGGTGGTGGATATGCTTGAAATGCCTTCTTATTTGATGGCGCCGTCCAGTTTTTAGTTGAATCTCCACCAGGGAGTAGCGGCTTGAGGGGTAGCGATCCACTTCGTAGGGCAATTCAATGGTTTCTAATCGCCGGTAGAGCGTAATAGCCTGCTGGCGTGGCAGGTCTGCTTTGGGACGCCTCCTTTGGTGTTTAAAATCGGCAACAGGTGGCAGCGCATGGTCAATAACGCCCTCTTCGGGGCTATATCCTCTACAGACAGCAATATATTTTTTTGCAGAAAGATCGCTCTCTAACTGCTGTTGTAGCCGTGCGGCAATATCGCTACTTTTGGCAAAAATAATCACTCCCGAGGTGGGTTTATCCAGTCGATGTACGGGATAGAGGAAGCTGCCACAGAGGTTTCTCAAGTACTGTAAGAGCACTCGCTGTTCATGGCGGTCTATTTCAGACCTGTGAACAAGCCACCCCTCAGGTTTATAAGCGGCAAGAAGATAGTCGTCCTCAAAGAGAATGGTTGGTACTTGAGTGGTCATTTTTTGCGCTGGCGGCTGGATTGTTACTGCGGTAGCGCAATTTTATGGTATAGCGGAGTTCCAGGCTATGCTGAGGAGAGGAAATTGGTTGGTGGTGTCAGGATAAATTTTTAGCGATAAATAAAAAAACAGGCTTGACATGGTACCAAATGAGAATAAACTGCACGTAAATTCCATTGCCGATCCCATTTTGGGGTTGGCGTTCTAACTGATAGTATTTTTTCAGTGGGTCGCACCACTAAGGAGCCGTGAAATGCGAAATGTAGATATCAAGAGTTTATTTGTTTAATTGCTTTTCACGCGCTTGAGCTTGGAGAGTGATTTTGCTTTCCAAGCCAGACCTTCTAAAAGCCTTGGCAGATGCCGGGGCTTTTTTGTTTTAGCTTGGATTGCCCTTTCAATTAAGTGGATTAATCCAGGGATAAAATATGCCTGTAAAAACAGTGCTAAATCGAAATGCACCGCCCGGCACGGTGCCGGTAAAGATCTATACCGATGATGTCGAGCCGAGGGCGATGCAACAATTAAAAAATATTGCCCAGCTGCCTATTGTACATTCCCATGTTGCGGCTATGCCGGATGTGCATTTGGGGGTGGGGGCAACGGTAGGATCGGTAATCCCGACAGTAAGCGCGATAATTCCAGCTGCTGTCGGGGTGGATATTGGTTGTGGAATGAATGCGGTACGTACTTCGCTGCGGGCCCATCAGCTGCCAGACAATCTTAAAGCATTGCGGGACGCCATTGAGGTGAAAGTGCCGGTTGGTCAGGGACGACATAAACTGATCAGCGCCAGGGAATCTGCCTGCAAACATTTAGCTCCCGGTGTGGATAGATTGTTTTCCAAGCATCCAGGACTTCTGAAAAAACTGCATCAGCCACAAAAAACCTGGGTAACCCAGATGGGTACTCTGGGAAGCGGCAACCACTTTATCGAAATTTGTCTCGATGAGAGCGGTGCTGTATGGGTGATGCTGCACTCGGGCAGTCGAGGGATTGGCAATGCTATTGGCCGGCACTTTATTCAGTTGGCCCGGCGGGATATGACGGGTCATATGCACAACCTTCCAGATAAGGATCTGGCCTATTTTTCCGAGGGTTGCCAGAATTTTGATGACTATATCGAGGCGGTTAACTGGGCGCAGGAATATGCGCGCTGGAATCGCCAGGAGATGATGAAGCTTGTGCTTGGGTGTCTGAAGGCAAGTTTGCCAAAGTTCACTTTGACCACCGAGGCGATCAACTGTCATCACAACTACGTTGTTCGCGAGCGTCACTTTGATAAAGATGTATTCGTAACTCGCAAGGGGGCAATTAGTGCTCAGAAAGATCAGCTGGGAATTATTCCCGGCTCTATGGGGGCCAAGTCTTTTATTGTGCGGGGGCTCGGCAATACAGAATCATTTTGCTCCTGTTCCCACGGGGCCGGGCGCAAAATGAGTCGCTCGGCCGCTCGCCAGCGATTTTCCAGAAAGGATTTAGAAGATCAGACCCGAGGCGTGCAGTGCCGCAAGGATAACGGTGTTCTAGATGAGATCCCGGCGGCTTATAAGGATATTGATCAGGTGATGGAAAACCAGTCTGACCTGGTGGAAGTGGTGCACACTCTGCGTCAGGTAATTTGTATCAAGGGTTAGTGAGGCTGTATTAATGTGGCTATTAAGTAAAAAATTCCCGAAGAATGTGAATTAATGGTTGAGAGTAAAAAGGTAAAATATATATGAAAAAGAAAGACAAGATACGTAGTTACGTCGCGCGAAATCCGCTTATGCGCAAGGGTGGCCCCCATGTAAAAGCGAAATCTTCGCGTCGCTTCGCAAGTAAGCAAAAACTTCGTAAAGAGGTGCGGGAGTTGAGGGACTCCCGCCCCCAGGCTTTTGCCGCTGTCCTTTCTTTGTGGTTATCTTTCCGATAGGCAACAATTTTCCTCTAGCCTATTTCCCCTTGGGCCAGTCGGGTAGGGCCTCTAAATATACCCAGCGTTTTTTGTGCAGTTTAAACAGTGAGATTTCGTGGATCAGGTGTTCTTGGTCGTTTTCGGTATACCAGGCCTTAAACTCCACGATCGATTTCTTCAGTCCCGCCTTACTTTTGATCACTTCCAGTCGTGTCCACTGAGTTTCAATATCCTCGGCTTGTAGTTCCGGGCAGGTGTCGGGATGCCAGGTTTTGATTAAATGGCGAAAATTTCCCGTTGCAAAGGCGGTATAGCGGCTGCGCATAACCGCTTCGGCGGTATTGGGGTAAGCCTTTCCCGATAGATAGAGCCCGCAGCATCCCTCAAGGGGTTTGCCCGATCCGCAGGGGCAGTACCGATCCGTCATAGATTGTCTCTCCAGTGTGAGCTTAAGCGCTCGCAGCACTTTTTAACCAGGTTTTGTGGCGGGAGATCGTAGCATAGCTTGACCTTTCCAACGTTGCCGCTAAGATACCGACCAACCGGTTGGTTTTGCTTGGTAATGCCCAGGAGGTCATGTGTCTAGAGTCGACAAAGCTGCCATTGTGCGAGCAGCGGAAGAAGTAGTGCGGGAGCGCGGGGCGCGTAAGTTGACCCTGGATGCGGTGGCTGCACAGTGTGGGCTGAGTAAAGGTGGCTTAATTCATCACTTTAGAACCAAGCAGTCACTCTTGCAGGCGATGCTGGAGGCGGCGATTGCCCGTGAGGATAGCAGTGTTTCGACTTTTGTGTCCTCCGGGGACAGCCTTTTGGTATCCCGCTTAAAGAGCATTTTTGAGTTGATGGATGACGACGAGGGACTGCCCCGCTCACTGATTGCCGCCGTAGCTGAAGACCCCATGTTGTTGGGACCGGTAAAAGATAAAGAAGAGCAGCGACGACGTGACATCTGCGATGCGTATCGTGACCCGGAGATGGCGGAATTGCTGATCTTGGCGGCTCAGGGGATGTTTCTGGGGCGAGTACTCGGTGTGGTTGAACCTGAAGACCCAATTATTGAACGTTTACGGGGGCGCCTGCTGGCACTCTCTGCCGATCTGAACTGAAGGTCGGGCCCAGTTAATACAGTTTGTGGATGATGAATATGAATATATCGCCAAGATCGCGTTTCTCACTGGCTATTTTGATGGCTGCCGTTGCAGTTCTTGCAGGGTGTTCTGAGCCGAAAACAGAGCAGGCCCAGGCCGAGCGCCTGTGGCCGGTAAAAGTGGCTACTGTTGCCAGTAATGACGAGGTTAAAGATCGACAGTTTGCCGGCCGTGTCAGGGCAGTACAGAGTGTCGACCTGTCTTTCCAGGTGGGGGGTAAACTGGACAAACTCAGCATTCGTGAGGGGGAAATTATTCCAAAGGGTACCCTGATTGCGGAACTGGATCAGCGGGATTACCAGCGCAGGGTAAAAGAAGCCCGTCTAAACGTGGAGTTGCTGGAAAAAACTTTAAATCGACAGCGCTCTCTCGCAGGCTCAAAAGTTATCTCGCAGCAGCAGCTGGATGAAACGAAGAGTAATTTTGACCTGGCTAAAGTGACTCTGGAGCGCGCTGAGCAGGATTTGGCCTACACCCAGTTGAGGGTTCCGTTCGACGCCCTGGCGACTCGCCAGCTGGTTGAGAATTACACCAATATCCAGCCAGGCCAAGCCATTGTCCGCTTGCAGAATATTTCCGAAGTTCGAATTCAAATTTCCGTACCTGAAAAAATGCTGGCCACGGTAAATGAGGAGCAGGTCAACTCGATGACTGCCGAATTTGAATTTTTGCCGGGCAAAGAGTTTCCGCTCACCTATCGTGAGCACCAGGCTGAGGCCGACAGTGTGACCCAAACTTACGTTGTCGAGTTTGGGATGCCCCGTCCCGAGAATGTACAAATCCTTCCAGGAATGACCGCTCGCGTTAATGTAAAACTGAACAAAACGAGCGCTGACCTGTGGATTCCCCTCTCGGCAATACAGACTGGCCCTGAGGGCAACCCCTATGTTTGGCAGATTAACGCAGATCAGTCTGTGTCTAAGGCTCCAGTGGCTCTCGGGCGTACCGATGGAGAGTCTGTACAAATTAAAGATGGCATTAGCCCCGCTATGAAGTTGGTCGCTACCGGTGGCCAGCACCTTTATGACGGTGCAAAAGTTCGCAATTACGCACAGCACTAATTAGTGTGTCAGCTCTGGCCCTGTTAACAGTAGGGAAAATGTTGTGAAAATTTCTGACGTATTTATAGAAAAGCCAGTGTATAGCTGGCTATTGATGCTAATTTGCCTGATCGGTGGTCTCTGGGGGCTTTCAGATATTGGTCGCCTGGAAGATCCAGCGTTTACGATCAAGGAAGCCCGTGTTTACACCTTCTATCCAGGGGCCAGTGCCCAGCGTGTAGAGGAGGAAGTCACCGAAAAACTTGAGGTGGCAATCCAGCAGATGGGGCAGCTCGATAAGGTCACTTCCACTTCAAGCCCGGGAATGTCCGAGATTCGTGTGGAAATCAAGGACCAGTATGCCTCGCAGGAACTCGCCCAGGTTTGGGATGAGCTGCGGCGCAAGGTCAATGATGCGCAAAGCGGCCTGCCCAGCGGAGCTTTGCCCTCTATTGTGAATGACGACTTCGGTGAGGTTTACGGCATTTATTATGCGATTACCGGCGAGGGGTTCTCGCTGAGCGAAATGCGTGAGATAACCAAAGCCATTCGCCGGGAACTGTTGGGAGTCGAGGGCGTTGCCAAGGTGTCCCGCTCGGGCATTATCGATGAAGTGGCCTACCTGGATATCGACGAATCGCGTCTGGCTCAGTTTGGTTTCTCTCTGGATGATTTAGCGCAGGTATTGCAATTAGAAAGCTCGACCCAGAAAGTCGGTGAAATTGGTGACCGGGACTTGCGCACCCGCATACTGGTCGATAATCCGGCGAGCGACCTGGAATCGATTCGCAATATTCTCGTCGGTGTGCCCGGTTCTACCGCAATGTTGGCAGTGCGGGATATCGCGGATATTTCTCTCGGCTACGATGATAGCCCCAGTTTTATCGCCCGCTTTGACGGTAAGCAGGCCATCCTGCTCGGTGTGGCCGGTGCGGAAAATACCAATATCGTGAATGTCGGCAAGGCGGTAGAGGCCAGGTTTGAACAGATTAAGCAGGCTCTGCCCCTGGGTGTAGAGATTCACCCTGTCTATGAGCAGCACCAGGTGGTAGAGGAGAGCGTCGACGGCTTCCTGTTTAACCTGGTCTCCTCCGTCGTGATCGTAACCCTTGTACTGTGTGTATTTATGGGCTGGCGCTCCGGTGTTGTGGTTGGCACAGTCCTCGGCCTGACCGTGTTGGGTACCGTGTTAATCATGAACCTGTTCGGGTTGAATTTGCAGCGGATCTCTCTCGGTGCCCTGATTATTGCCATGGGTATGTTGGTGGATAATGCCATCGTGGTGGCGGAAGGCATGTTGATGGGGGTTCAGCGAAAAGAAGAGCCCCAGAGCGCTGCCAGGCGTGTAGTGCGCCAGACCTTCTGGCCACTGCTGGGTGCGACGATTATCGGTATTATGGCGTTCTCCGGTATCGGTTTGTCCGATGATGCTACCGGTGAGTTCCTTTTCTCTCTGTTTGCGGTTATCGGTATCTCCCTGCTGCTCAGCTGGATCTTGGCGATTACCATTACCCCTTATCTGGGCTACCACCTGTTTAAGCCGGGCAAGCAAGCTGACTCGGAAGATCCCTACAATGGCCGCTTCTACAATATGTATTCTGCGGCTCTATCCGGGGCATTAAAGCGTCGGGGCCTGACAATTGCGGTGCTTGTGGTGGTGACCCTGGCTAGCTACTTTGCTTTTGGCTTTGTAAAGCAGGGCTTCTTCCCCAATTCAAATGCCCCGCTTTTTTACGTGAACTACTACATGCCTCAGGGCAGTGATATTAATCGTACCGATAAGGCACTCCAGGAAGCGACGGCCTTCTTTAAGGAGCGCGATGAAGTCGTCTCTGTAACGGCGGTGGCTGGTCGCGGTGCCGATCGCTTTATGCTGACCTATGCGCCCGAGCCGCCCAATGCTTCCTACGGCCAGTTGATAGTGCGCGCCGAAAATCGGGAGCAGATTCCCCAGCTGATTGAGGATGCCAGGGCGCAATTGCGAGTAGCGCAGCCGGAAGCGCTGATTACATTCAAGCGCCTGGTATTTGGTCCCGGCGGAGGAGCGGACGTTGAAGTACGCATCTCCGGTCAGGATTACCAGACACTGCGTGCCTTGGCGGTCAGTGTGGAGCAGCAGTTCCGCGAGAAGGGGCTGGAGGATATCCGTCACAATTGGCGCAGCCGTGAAGCCACTCTCCACGCACACTTAGATGATGAGCGGGCGCGGGTAGCCGGGGTTACCAATGCCGATGTCAGTCGTATGATTCAGTTTGCCACGGCGGGTTACACCGTGGGCGACTTTGAAAGCGGTGACCGTATTATCCCCATCGTTGCCCGTATGCCGGAGGGAGACCGCAATCAAGTGGGTTCTCTGGAGGATCGCTTGGTGTGGAGCCCCAATGAGCAGGGCTATATTCCGGCGGGACAGCTGATTACCGAGTTTGAATTGACCGCAGATGAGGGGCTGATTCAGAGGCGCAACAGGGTGCCAACCATTACCATCAGTGCAGATGCGCCTGAGGGAGTGACGGCGATGGCAGCCTTTGGCCGCATACGTCCCTGGGTTGAGGAAATGAAGTTACCCCCGGGCTTTAAGGTTGAGTTTGGCGGTGAGTATGAAAGTTCTTCCGATGCGCAGAAGTCACTGGGTAAGGGCTTGCCCCTGGGCTTCCTGATTATGATCCTGGTATCCATATTGCTGTTTGGTACTGTGCGGGAGCCGGTGATTATCTGGCTGGTTGTGCCTATGTGCCTGGTGGGTGTGGTTGTCGGACTATTGGCGACGGGGCTGCCATTTGGATTTATGTCACTTCTCGGCGTGCTCAGCTTATCTGGGATGTTGATTAAAAACGCCGTGGTATTGGTGGATGAAATTGAGGTGCAGACCCATGCAGGCCTACCCAGATTGACGGCAATCCAGCAGGCGAGCGTCAGTCGTTTACGCCCGGTGTTCCTCGCTGCTGTCACTACCATTTTGGGTATGTCACCGCTTCTGTTCGATGCTTTCTTTGCCGATATGGCGGTGACAATTATGGGAGGACTCGGATTTGCTACGGTATTGACGCTGATTGCAATTCCCGTGTTCTATGCCGTATTCCACAAGGTTAAACCCAGTGAAGTTATCGGTGATGAAGCCAAAGCGAAGCGCAGAGAAACGGCTATTAGCGAACCGGTATCGGCTTAAAATACTTTGCCTTGACTTAGGCTAACTCTAAAGGCCCCGCAGCAAGTGATAGCGAACTTGTTGCGGGGCTTTTTTGTATCAGAAATTCTCTGAATAATTCTTTGATGCCTCAGTTTTTCTCGGTAGGCAGCTTTCCTTTTTACAATGTGAATATTTTTATTTAAAAAAGAAAATTTATTGAGTTAGATTATTCACTGCCTGTAATAAAACCTTATTCAGTCTGTCATTAAGCATTACTACTCTATGCCGCCTTTATAACTAGAACTACCTTTGGGTGGGGAATAAGCGCATTGGAGTGGCAATGAAAAATTATCTGTTTTTCAAAAGAGCAGTGCTGGCTGTCGCTATGCCGACAATTTTGGCGGGTTGTGGTGGCGATAATGGTAACAGTGGTCCGCTGGTGGAAATTCCAGTCCCGGAAGTGCCCGAGGAGGTCAGTTTATTTGAGTCTGTGGCCGGCGCCGAGGCCGCTGCGCATATAGGTCCTTCGACTATGCAGCAACCCCACGTTGTCGCCACGGCTGCAAACGTCAAGGTGATCAACCTGCTCAGCAATGGCTATCTCCCCACTGACTACACCCGTGAAGAGGTTCCCCAATCGGACCTGCTACCTATATTTGAAGAGCACCCCAGTCTCGATGCCGCAGATACCGACGGTCTCTATGTGTTATCTGGAGAGCCAGATGGCCTGGGTTACCTGGATAATGATGACGGTACATTTACACTATTTATGAACCAGGAGCACTACAACTTTGTTGGGGGTGACGGGGTTGTGCTGGAAAACTCAAATCGCAGCCTCCGATCAACGGGCACTTTTGTTTCAAAATGGGTAATCAATAAAACTACCGGTGAAATCGAAGGTGGTGAAGACCTGATTAAAGGTGTTTACGCCTGGCGGCGCACCCTGTATGACACGGATGGTGAGGTGGTCAAATCACCGGGCTATACCTACGTAACACAGATGAAACCCTATTTCGATGCGGATGGGGACCTTGTGAATACAGGGGCATTTGAGCGTTTCTGCTCCGCGACTCTACCCGCTGCAACAGCGTTTTATAATGCCGCAAGTGGCAAGGGTACCCAGGTGCGGATGTTCTTGACTGGCGAAGAGAGTGATGGTGGTGAGAGTCTCAAAACTTATTACGACGGCCTGGTTGAGAAGCGGGGTTACGAAGGGCTTCGGTTCGATGCCTTTGGCAGTATCAGTGGTGAAGCAAAAGCCAAGAGTGAGATCGAATCTGTCTATGAGTACGATAAATCCGAAATTTATATCGGTCGCGGTATAGCCGTCTTAACCACGGGTGATAATGCTGGCGATGCTTATGAATTGCCACTGCTGGGTAAGCCTCGCTTTGAAAATATCGTACCTAACTATAAAGCACAGGATAAGACGGTACTGCTATCTATCGATGATGAACGCCCGCGCAGTGGTGAGGATGACGCTTATCGCAATGGGGGCTTCCTCACGGTTTATATTGGCGAAAAAACTAATGAGGGTAGTGAGGTTGATAAAGCGGGCTTGACCAATGGTGAGCTGTACGCAGTGAGAGTTCTGGATAGCGACGGTGCGCCGGTCATTGATTTTAGTGATAGCGATAATCGGGCGCTCTTCGACCACGGCGAGTTGGTATTTGAGCTGGTGCAACTCTCCAGCCAGGATACTGACGGCGATGGAAAGCCTGAAGATATTCGCGATATGAGCCAGGAGGCCTTCCGTAATCACACCACTGGCATGGCAGTTTCTCAGTGGCGCTCTCCCGAAGATGGTGACTGGGACCCCTTAGATCCCAATGCTTTTTACTTCGGGGCCAAATACGGTATCTATCAACTCGAGTTTGCGGATATCGCCAAGCCGGCGGATGGGGGATTGATCAAGCGGGTGGTGAGTAGTAAATCCGATGGTGATATCACTGATAATTATGAAAATTTCGACAATATGGCAGCGGTTGCCGGTGTCGATAATAAAACCCGCCTGGTGTTACAGCTGGATAAATCCAATTACTACTCGCCAATTTACGTATTAGACCCTGAAACCGGGGAGATGATTCGTGTCGCTGAATTCAACCGGGAAATTATCGGCGATAGTCAAGATGAACTCGACCTGAAGATCGAGCAGCAGTTGGCCAGCGGGGAGTTGGATGCTGAGCCTACAGATGGGGAGTATCGGACGCTGCTGGAAGAGCATGTGGCCAATAAGCCCTACCGGCAGTACTACTCGCAATCTTCCAAGGTTCGCAGTGGCCTGGATGATACTGGAATA
Organism: Microbulbifer regidiadema (SeqCode); assembly: GCF_052467605.1. Lineage (NCBI taxonomy): Bacteria > Pseudomonadati > Pseudomonadota > Gammaproteobacteria > Cellvibrionales > Microbulbiferaceae > Microbulbifer > Microbulbifer regidiadema (SeqCode). Next base: position 288,536 of record NZ_CP174316.1, read on the forward strand.
GAGGCTGCGCTCTCTACCGATGCTGAAGCCTCGGGTGTTATTTATGTGGGTGATATTCTGGGTGATGGCTGGTTTTTGAGTTCAACCCAGTTTCACTATGACTTTGAAGGGCGTGTGGATAGCTATCTGAACTCTTTTAACGTGCGCGACCAAAAAGGTGGCCCCTCCACACAATTGATACAGGAAATGATGGCTGGAGGGCAGTTGCATGCAATTTATATCCCTCAGGCGGTGGGGCTGGACAAGTAACAAAATATTTTCTTAAGCGGGAAACTTGTACCCTGCCGGGCGCTCATCTGGCAGGGTATTTTTATCTCAAATTTTACCATTTCCCCGATCTGCGCTTCTCTTTGTCTCTCTTTCTGTAGCCTTATTTTTGTTGGGGGTGTTTTTTTATCACTGTGGACCACTTTCTGTTGATTTGAACCCGCGCATACAATTGGCGCGTAATTTCTTGTAATCTACTACTCAGAATTTGATGGGTAGTTGATGTATGAGTATTCGGTCAGTCTCTAGATTGTTCTCTTTTGTTTTTGTGTTTTTCTTCAGTTGTTCCGCTCTTGCGGTGCCTTATGATCGGGAGGAGTGGTTGCCCAAGTGGTCTGATTCCGATCGGGATTGCCAGGACACGCGCCATGAATTGCTGATTCGCTATTCATTATCCCCGGTAACTTATACTCGCTCCAACCGCTGCAAGGTGGATTCGGGCTTGTGGTTGGATCCTTATACCGGCGGCTTCTTTGTAAAGGCATCGGACCTGGATGTGGAGCATATTGTGCCGCTAAAGTGGGCTCACGATCACGGCGGGGCTAATTGGACTCGCAAGCGAAAGCAGCGGTTTGCAGAGGATGTGGAAAACTTATGGTTGGTCGATGATGGCCGCAACCAGAGCAAAGGTCATAAGGGGCCGGACCAGTGGATGCCGCCCTATGCGCCGGTAAAGCAGGTTTATCTCAAGCGATTTATGGCCATTGTGAATAAATACGGCCTGCAACTGAGTGAGCACGAGCGCCGCAAGTATCAATTGCTAAAGGCTGGTAGCTGAGGGTAAGCGGCCTCTGGGGGTATAACAAGATTCCAGCTTCCGTTAGAATTTTGTTGTCCTCCAGCAAGCAGTTGGCCGCTATGCCATACCCCTCCAAGAAGTTAATCGAGTACTTTCGGCGCTGTTATCGGGCTGACAGTTACGACCTCTCCCTCAATAATATTCTGAGTCTCAAGGTCAGTCGGCGTCTATTTATAGATGAACGAGACTACTTGGGCAGTGATGAATTGCCGCGTATACCTGTCGCCGACACTGCGGGAGTAAAACTTCTGGAACAGGTGGATACTTACCGCAAAGAGCGGCGCCTGATCTATGGCTGCTTGTTTATCTGTGGAAATTACGCCCAGCAGTCTGGGTTGACGGCAAGGCGTAAGCTCTGTGCACCTCTACTTTATTTCCCGGCCAAGTTATATCTTGACGAAGATTATTTCGCAGAGGTTAACTCGGTAAATATTCAGGTTAATCTCCCGGTTTTGCGCCAGCTTTTAAAGCCGGATATCGATTCCTCAATAACCGATAGTTTCCCAACACTTTCTTTACCGCTGTCCACGACACAGTTAGCCGGCATTGGTCGCTGGTTAGCCCGTTATACCGTGTTGGAAAATGTAGAGGAGCTGGGGCGTTGGCCCAATCTGAGCGAACAGGCCGTTGTTGAAAGCGCGGTGAAGAGTACCCAGCTGTCCCTGGTTTCCGCGAGTGCGCTAATTCTGGCGGATAGATCCAGGGGCTCCCGGGGAGTATTACACGAGCTACAGCTTTTAAATCGGGAGAAAAACTTACCCGCACCGCTACAGGCATTGTTGGGGGGTTGTTCCAGTGGAACCCAGCAGAAGGATTCTGAGCCCGATATGTTGCCGGGGCTGCTGAGTAGTGCTCAGGAGAGTGCATTGGAGAATGCAGCCTGCTTTCCATTAAGCCTTGTTTCTGGGCCGCCAGGTACGGGAAAGAGTTTTACGATCGCGGCTATGGTGATCGACCGAGTGCTGCACGGTGAAAGCGTTTTGGTGGTATCGAAAACCCCGCAAGCGCTGGATGTGGTGCGGGATAAGTTACGCGATGAATACGGTCTTACCCAGGGCTATGTGCATCGGGGGGAGCGGGGCTTTATCCCCAGTTTAAAAGCTCACCTCGATAGTTTGTTGAAAGAGGGGGTGGGGCCCCTCGGGGAAAATCCCTCCCAGCTTAGGAAGGCGGTGAAGAGGGCCTATCGTGATTTGGGGGGCTTGGAAAGGCGCTTTGCCAAAGCGCTGCGGCTGGCGCGCTTTATTGGCGCGGGCCGGCTTGCCCAGTGGGTGGTGCGATATATCGGGAGGCTCTTTGCAAATCGCTTGAACGTTAAAAGCCTGTGGGAGTCGCAAGGCGCGATTGATAGCCAGCGGCGCCACTTTGAGAGTCTCGCGAGTCAGTATCTGAATAGTTACCGTCGAGAGAAATTGCGCAGCCTTCTGGAAAAGAGCAGGGGCACCCTGAGCCAGTTTAACCAGGCCTTGCGATCGCGAACTTCCAAGGTTCAGGCCGAGCGCTTTGCCCGGACCGATATGGGGGTGGTTTTACAGGCGTTTCCTATATGGTTAGTGGAGGCCGATGAGCTCAGTGAAGTGCTGCCGCTATTGCCGGCAATGTTTGATCTGGTGATCTTTGATGAGGCCACTCAGTGCGATATTGCCAGTTCACTACCGGCTCTTTTTCGGGCTGAGAGGGCAGTGATTGTCGGTGATGGTAAGCAGTTGCGACACGTCTCATTTCTCTCCCGCAAGCGGCAACTGGCTATCTGGCAGGGGGTGATGGGAGATACCGATTTGCCGACCAGGCTGGGTTATAGGGATCAATCACTGCTGGATTTGGTGTCCGATATGATTCCGACTCAGCGGGCCGTTGTGATGTTGGATGAGCATTTTCGCAGTCATCCAGAGCTGATTGCATTTAGTAATCATGCTTTTTACTCCGAGCGCCTGAAGATTATGCGGGCCAGGCCCAAACCATTGCCGCAATCGGCATTGGAGTTCCATCAACTACCCGGGCGCCGGGGCAAAAACGGCAGAAACCCTGTAGAGCGCGATTGGGTTATTGCGCAGTTGAAAGTGCATTTCGAGCGCTATGCCGGTGCTGCAATTCCGCCGTCAGTGGGTGTTTTGTCTCCCTATCGGGATCAGGCTGACTACCTGGAGGGGGAGTTGAGCAAGGTCTTTTCCGCGCAGCAGTTGCAGAGCTTCTCTGTGCGGGTTGCCACACCCTATGGCTTTCAAGGAGAAGAGCGGGATTTAATGCTTATTTCCATGGCCATTGATAGCCAGTCACTGCGTGCGGCCAGCTACCTCAACCGCGCAGATATGTTTAACGTTGCAATTACCCGCGCAAAAGAAAAGCAGTTGGTCGCCCTGTCGATTGAGCCTAAGGCTCTGCCTTCAAGCAACCTTTTGCGCCGATATGCTGAGTTCTCACATTTCGTTGCTGGCCACCAGGCAGGTGAAAAGGCGGTGTGTCACTTTGCCACTGAGGTCAGTCAGCTATTAACTCAACAGGAAATTCCTCACTGGGTGGGTTTTCCTGTGGCTGGGCAGGTTGTGGATGTGGTGTGTTTAGTGGGTGGACGCTGTATAGGTATTGACCTGATAGGCTACCCCGGCGATTACGAGTCATACTTCAGTGTGAAGATTTACAGGGCGCTGTACCGGGCGGGCGTCCCAGTTTTGCCTCTGCCTTATATCAGCTGGCTAAAAAATCGTCAGGATTGTACCGGGCAGTTGTTGGCCATCCTCCGGGGTGGGGAAGTAGCGCTGCCTGAGACTTTAAGTAGTTAGCAGTACTCGCAGATGAAAGTTGCGCCGCAACTGCTAATCTTCAAAGAGGTTTGAGTTAAGTCCCAGAGTAAATCGATGAAATCCTGGTTGCTGATTCTCTCTCTCGGTATGACGGTGATTACTGGAGTACAAATCTCTCTGGCCGATCCCCCGCAGGGGGTGCGGAGTCCCACGCTAAGTTTCTGTCAGGCGCGCTTCTATGAGGAGGAGGATGGGCGCCTCTACTGTAACTGGGCAGTCAATTTTAGGTACGCCTGTTTTGTCTGGTGGCCAACGAATAAGGTAATTCCCGCAGGAGCTAAGCTCTCAGAGCCCGAAGTTGTTGGCAAATGCGGGAATGGTGAGCCCGTAGTCAAATTGTATCACTACTAACTCACCGGTAATGGCGCAGCCCAGGTGGCGCTGTGCCCCCGTCCATTGGTGGATAGGCATCATTACTTCTGACGATTGAGTCAAAGTGTGATCGCGTGTACTGGAGTCTAGCGGAGTGGCGTGTTAGCTTTTCTCCTGCTCGGCATAGAGTCCTCGATCTTGCAGCTCACGGGCCTGCTTGAGGATTTCAAGCATGGCGCTGTCTTCCACCGACATGGCATCGATGATGGCCGCCAATAGATCTGCTGAAAACATGCACTTGCTGACTTTGCTGCGCAGGTTTTCCGGTGTCATTGAAATTCCTCTCTCGGCCAGTGCTTGGGCGAGATCCCCGTAGCGCATACCCTTTAAAGCCATTGATGCGCGCACATAGCGAGCAATTGCCTGCTTGTAGGGGGTTAATGCTTGCTGGTTGCTCAGGCTTTGCTTGTGGTCCATGGGCTCTACTCCGTCCTATTCACTATCACCAATGTGGTAAATATTATCTTTGTGTGTATTATTTGCAACATTAGTTTGTAATAAGTTATTGACCGCAGATTTTTTGGTGCTATATTTGTGACCAATATTCCACAGCGAGGGAGTTGAGATGACCTGGAACAATGAGAACCTGCGCCAGTTGGCGGACAACCACTCCGGTTGGGTGGTTGAGTCTGAGGGGGATTGCCTCAGCATTTCCAACGATGAAGGCGTCGATGCGTTTGTCTATGTTGGCGAGAAGCAGATAGTTGTAGAAAGCATACTGTTTCCCGTAAGCCAGGTAGATGATGTGGCAGCGCTCAATGAAATGGTTCTACAGACACATCAATTGGTGCCATTGACAGCCATTGCGATTAAGAATATTGGTGGTGAAAACTACTATGTTGCTTTCGGTGCTCTGTCAGTTTCCAGTAAGGACGAAGTTGTTATAGAGGAAGTTGAAACCCTGTTCTCCAATGTGGGTGACTTCCTGGATTTATTTGCCGATCACTTTGAAACGGAGGGTGTAGCATGAGCCTTAAAAGAATTTGGACTGCATTGAAAGGCGCAGTTAACGAGGGAACAGAAGCCGTAGCGGATAGCCAATCGATTCGTATTCTTGACCAAGAACTACGGGAGGCAAAGGCAGAATTGAAAGCTTGCGACGAAAACCTGACCAAAATCATGGCCAAGCGCAAATTGACTGAAGGTAAAGTTCAGGCGCTGCAAGCCGATGTTGAAACCTATAGCACTCACGCTATCAACGCGAGTGAAAAGGGCGATAACGAACTTGCACTTGAGTGCGCGGAGCGCGTTTCTGAGCTGGAAAGCCAGCTGGAGACTGAGCGCAGTATCCTGGATGGATTCCTGAGCTCCGAGCGCACCCTGAAAGGCAATATTAGCCAGGCGAAAACCAATGTGCGCCGCATGGAGCAGCAGATCGATCAGATCAAAGCGACTGAGTCGGTTCAAAAAGCACAGGTAGCGGTTTCCTCCCGCCATATGGGTGCGAACAGCAAAATCAAAACGGCACTGGACAGCCTGGACCGCATCAAAGACAAGCAGGAGCAGCGCGCTGCTGAGCTTGAAGCTGCGGAAGAGCTGGCCTCAGAAGAGACCGGCTCCAGCTTGGATGCCAAGCTGAAAGCGGCGGGTATCAAACCCGGTGGTCAGAAAAGTGGTAGTGATAAGCTGGCCCAACTGTTAGCGGGCCGCGAAAAGGCTTAACGCAGTGCTGCTTTTTCGAGTGCGACGCCTTCTGGCGTCGCTTTTCATTCGGGTCAATGTAATCACAATTCTCATAGCCGTGGCCGGCTATGTCTTTATTTCCTATTGGCTGCTCAAAAGCGCCGGTGAAGCCGATATTGTCGCGGGCGAGAATTTCTTCTACTGGTTGGTCGTTACGGCATCGACGGTAGGCTATGGCGACTTCTCCCCGGCAAGTCACGAAGGCAAAGTCGTGGTTGCCGCCTGGGTGATCCCGGTGGGTCTCAGCTTATTTGCCATGGTTGTGACCAGGATTGGCTTTGCGATTTCAGAATTTGTGCATCGCGGCAGGAAGGGCTTGCGTATGACAAACCATATTAATCACACTGTAATTATCGGCTGGAATGGTACCAGAACACTTCGCCTGATTGAGTTGTTGCTCTCCAAGACGAACGGCAGTGCGACAGAGATTGTCCTCTGTGTCGAAGCCGATATCGAAAATCCGATGCCGGGTAAAATTGACTTTGTGCGGGTGGAGTCCTTTTCTCACAGGGAGAGTATGCAGCGGGCAGGGCTGGCCGATGCCGCTCGTATTATCATTGATAACCCTCTGGACGATGTCACTCTTACGACGGCTTTATTCTGCGACAAGCTCAGTCCACACAGCCATAAAACGGCTTATTTCCAAGATGAAAATGTGGGTGATTTGCTCCGTGCCCACTGTCCCAGTATTGAATGTATCCCATCAGTTGCCGTAGAAATGCTGGCAAAATCCTCACTTGATCCCGGTTCTGCCCGATTGCATCGGCAGTTGCTCGACAGCACTTACGGTATGACTCAGTACAGCATCGAATACCGAGGCACTAAGTCTCTGCCGGTGGGTGAGTTGTTTGACCATTTTAAGCGGGATCTTTCCGCCACCTTAATTGCGGTGCGCAGAAAGGGAATGGTTAAAATTGATGTAAATCCTGGGCTGGCCGACCACGTCGGCACCGGTGATATGCTGTATTATATTTCTGCCAAGCGGCTCGATGCAAAGAGCTGTTTCGATGTAAAAAGTAATTAAGAAGGTGTTGGTACATGTTTACCAAACTGATCAATAAAATAACGGGAAAGGACACTCCTAAAGTCAAGACGCCAGAAATTATGGGCTTGCGCATGGGAGCGAGCTTTGAGCTGGACCCTTTGGCCATTCGCCTGATACTCGATGAGTTGACTATTGAGTCCTGTTCTCCGACCCAGATTATTAAGGCGGCGGGCGTTGTCGAACTGGATGGCACTTGGATTTACCGCTTTTACACCGATGATGATGCCTGGCTGCAAGTGATTGCCGAGGGTGGACAGCGGGATGAGCACGTTGTCGATGTCAAGCTGTTCCACTTTTACGACACTTTGGATGTCGGCTCGGAACAAGCCTGGAATAAATTGCTAAAGAATGATATTGGCGCGCCCAGTTATCAACTTCAGGATCGCTCCTATAACCGTGTATGGACAGCAGCAGGGGACTACCACAACCCGGTGCATATGTCTGAAAAGACTTACGACGAAACGGGTGATTACTCCATAACTGATCAGTTCACCATGCTTTTCGAGCGCGAATTGTCTGATCAGCAAACCGAATCCCTTTTTCTCTCAGCCGAAGAGAAAGAAGAGGATGCAGGCTATTTAAGCCGCAGCCTGGTGATTAGCACCGGCATTACTCTGACCCCTTCACAACTGACGATACATGGATAATAAGGAGATTTTTAATGGACCAGCCTTATGATTTGCTGACTGGTATTTTGCATTTTGCGGCCTACTTTGGCCTGTCACTGGTACTTTTGATTGCGTTTAAATTTTTATACGCACTGGTGACACCTCACGATGAGTGGAAGTTGATCCGCGAAGAAAAAAATACTGCGGCGGCTATTGGTTTTGGTGGTGCAGTTTTGGGTTTTGCGATCGCCCTTGGAGGTGCAGCCAGCAACTCCATTTCTATTATTGATTTTGCTATCTGGGCACTGGTCGCATTGATTGCTCAGTTAATTGCCTTTGCCATTATCCGTTTCGGCTTTATGCCGCGCATTGTTGAGCGTATTGAGGACGGAGAGGTGAGTGCCGGTACTATGTTGGCCGCGACTACCATTGCTGTTGGTGTATTGAATGCGGCTTGCATGAGCTACTGATTGGGGGTGGTAATGAAACGTACCAAGAATATTAACCTGGCAAGGATGCGCAAAGGCAGTAGCTCTAAATTTTTACTGCGCCCCCTCGCCCTGGGTGTAGCGGCAGCCCTCGTGGGTTGCTCCTCAGATGAAGAAGTTAAAGTTGTCTCCTCAGTAGAGGACTGTGTGGCCAACACCCAGTTGGACGAAGCTCAATGTAAAGCGGCTTACCAGCGCGCGCTTGAGGAGGCCGAGCGCACCGGGCCAAAGTACTCCCGTCTAGCCCAGTGTGAGGCCGAGTTCGGCAGCTGCCAGGAGACCAGTGGCGGTATCTGGATGCCGCTGATGGCGGGCTTTATGGTTGGCTCGATGCTCAATGACAGGGACCGCTACTATCACCAGGGTTACTACAACCCGGTTTACCACTACTCGGGCTCCCGTTACCGCGACAAGCTGATGACCGCTGATGGTGGCATTATTGGCGACTATGGCCGCTCGTCCTATAAAGTGGACAAAAGCGCTACGGAGCCCAAGCCGAAAGTCACCAAAACCGTTTCCCGTGGAGGCTTTGGTGCTGTGGCATCGGCTAAATCCAATTGGGGCGGCGGTCGCTCCAGCAGCGGTGGTTCGCGCGGCTGGGGGGGGTGATTGGTGCTGAGGTTGCCGATTGGTGAACGCCCGCACTGGCAGGAGCGGGCGCAGGAGTTTGGGTTTCACTTCCATACCATGTATGGCGAGCCCTACTGGGATGAGAGTGCTTACTATCAGTTTTCCCTGGAGCAGATAGAAAAGCATATTGAAGATCCCACCGAGGAAATTCACCAGATGTGCCTGGACGTCGTCGCCCGTGTACTCGAGGATGAGGAGCTGCTAAGGCGCTTCTGTATTCCCGAGCAGCACTGGGATTTTGTGCGAACCTCCTGGCGCAACGGTGACCCCAGTCTGTATTCCCGTCTGGACTTTGCCTATTCCGGCAAGGGGCCGGCAAAGCTTTACGAGAACAACGCCGATACTCCCACTTCGCTGTATGAAACCGGCTTCTGGCAATGGTTGTGGCTGCAGGACAATGTGGATCGAAGGTCGCTGCCGTTACAGTCTGATCAGTTTAATAGCTTGCAGGAAAAGCTGGTCAATCGTTTTCACGATCTACAGTTCTTAACCCCAGGGCGGGAACTGCACTTTGCTTGCTGTAAAGAGACAGAAGAGGACCGGGGCACGGTTCAATATTTACAGGATTGTGCCTCCGAAGCGGGGATCAAGAATCGTTTCGTTTTTATCGAAGATATTGGCCGGGATGAAGCGGGTCAGTTTACAGATTTGAACGATCAGGTAATTACCTGGATGTTTAAGCTGTACCCCTGGGAATTTATGCTCCGCGAGGAGTTTGGGGCCCTGCTGGCAGGGAGCAATGTCCGCTGGTTGGAGCCGCCCTGGAAGGCGATTATTTCCAATAAGGCACTTCTGCCGATGTTGTGGAAACTCTTCCCGGGGCACCCCAACCTGTTGCCCTCATTTTTTGAAGATGAGCTGGATAAAGCAGCAGATTTTCCCGAGTTAGTGAAAAAACCGATCTTTTCAAGAGAGGGGGCGAATATCTCGGTGGTTAAGGGAGCCGATACCACCTTGCTGTCCGACGGTCCCTATGGCCAGGAGGGGTTTATTTACCAGGCTTTGCACCCCCTCCCCAAATTTGGGAAAAACCATACCCTGGTGGGCAGTTGGCTCGTCGATGATCTCGCCGCTGGGATGTCTATCCGAGAGGACTCAAATCTGATTACCCAGGATATGAGCCGCTATCTACCCCATATCATCCTGTAGAACTCGCTTCCTAAGGTGCGCGTCGATAATAAATCGGCGCGAACCTGTCTAAACGATTAAAAATCATAGTTCAAACGCAACTCAAAGAAATTCACGCCGGAATTTTTGGAGCATATTCCAGCATTTGAATAGTGCAGTGCGTAAGTTGTGAGCCCCCAGTGGCGCTTATAGCCAAGCTCAGCGCCCAATCCAATTCGATCTTCAAATTGAAAATGGCAGCCCAAAGTTGTGTGATGAGTGTTTTTGCTCACAATATTGGACTTGGTAATGTAGCTGGCTCCCACGGAAAACTCGAAGTATGGAAAGATAGGCCAGTCCCAGCGGGGTAGGTACTCAAGTCTCCATGCAGGGCTCAGTGAGATACCGTGAACTAAATCCTCTCCCCGCTTAGAAACATCGGGATCACCATCATCCAGGCTGGAGCGCCACTCAAAGTAGCTGGTCTCCAATCGAGTTCTGAGTGTCCATCTTCCGGTAAGAGACCACTGCCAGGGCAAATCCTTGGATATGGCAAGGCGATACTGGGTGAGTTCATTGCGGCGATTGGAAAATCCCGGACCGGCGCCAACAACTGTATCCCATAGTTTATCCGGGTTTTTTGTCGTTTCAGCTAGAGACCAGGCTGGAAATAATAGAGAAGAACAAAATAGACACAGGCTGAGCCTGCGGGTAATCCAGTACAGCATCATCCCTGATCCTACCTTTTCTACTACAAGTGGTGACGACAAGAAAGTGATTGGTTGGGAAAACTCAAAATCATCTGGGTTCTTTTCCAGTGTAGACAGGGGTGAGCAGCTATAGGTCTTTTAGCCTATTGGTGGTTTATCAATAGGGATAATTTTCCTGCCTACAGATATTGTTGCTGCCCGAAAGGCATTTGCAGTGACAAGTTAAAGAATGCTGTGACAGCAACCTAAAGGGCGATGAGCTTCAGGGGAGAATGCAGCTTCTCAGGATGAAATAAGTGTTTGTGAGATTGGTTCAGCTGCCAACATCCGCCCCTCTTGTTGATATGGGATGAATGGGTGTGCGGGAGGTGGGAGTTGTCACCTATTGGTAACTAATAGGTGTGGGGAGTTATATTCAGTGGAGATTTGAGTTTAAAGTTTTTTATGCCTGCAAAGATTTGTTTGTTCACTATTTCTGTAAAAGCAATCTTTTCTCGTTTTGTTTTTTAAATAATTATCTGAAGATGAAATAAAATACCTTTAAAAGGCTTTTTTAAAGAAGTTTGGTTTATTGGTGCTCTTTTGGGTTTGTAAATTTATATCAATAATTGTCAGGAACCGTGCTGTTAAGTAGCGGTCCATACCTCTGTCACCAACATCGCACATTGAGTATGTGTAGTCAGAATAGGGACCTGGTTCAGATGGGGAAGGGAGCTCGGACAAAATTGAATAACAGGTATAGATATGTTTTTACCAAAGACCAAGCTGGCATCTGCCATTAAGCAACCGCTATTAAATCGCACACTGATGGCTATGGTATTGGCCGGAATGAGTGCGAATGCACTTAGCCATGGTTATGTAGAGGCCGCTGATGGTGGAGTGGCGGCTGCTCGCGGCACTCTGTGTAAATACGCTCTCGATACAGGCGAAATGAATGTAAATTGCGGTGCTGTTCAGTGGGAACCGCAAAGTATCGAAGGGGATGAGGGCTTTCCTGATAGCGGGCCGGCCGATGGACAGATTGCCAGTGCCGGAGATAGTTCTTGGGCCGAGCTGAATGAACAATCCTCTGATCGCTGGGTTAAAAATTATATTAGCTCCGGTTGGCAAACGTTTAAGTGGCGCTTTACGGCAAATCATGTAACTCGCGACTGGAAATACTACATTACCAAAGAAGACTGGAACCCAGATGCAGTCTTGACCCGCGATCAATTTGACCTCGACCCCTTCTGTGAAGTGGACGGCAATTATGAGCAGCCGGCCTACAATACGACGCATGACTGTCAGGTGCCGGAGCGAGAGGGCTACCACGTTATCCTTGCAGTCTGGGATGTGGGCGATACGGTCAATGCTTTTTATAACGTTATTGATGTCGAGTTTGATGGTGATAACGTAGTCAACACTGACTGGAGTGTTGGCGGAACCATTAACCCAACTCAAGATTTAGATGTCGGTGATAAAGTTTACACCCGGGTATTTGACAGCTCTGGTGAAAACGCCTCTTATTCTACTGTTCTGGAAATCTCCTCAGAGGAGCAGGGTATCGCGGAGAACTGGTCCCACGATCTGGCTGAGCTGATTAACCAGGAGCAAAGCAGTATTCGTGCTGGCGACTATGACGGCAGCAGCAGCTTTGAGCCCCTGTATGGGATCAATAGTATCTATTTGTTAGAAGGCAGCAACCTGCAAAGCGTCGAGATCGGGTATGAACTCCTAGAAGACCAGGATGATGGCACTACCGATGATGACAATTCAGGTAGTGATGATGATTCGAGCGATAGTGGTAGCACCGACGACTCCGGAAATAGCAGCTGTGAAGCGTTTGTACAGCAGTATGGTGGAGATCCCGGCTACTCGATTGGTGATGTTGTTGTCTATGACGGTGTCGCTTACAAATCTACCCATGAGCCTAACTGGTGGTCCCCAAGTGCGGCGCCGCAATTCTGGAGCGAAACTACCTGCGATGACTCCGCCAGTGATTCAGACGATAGTTCTGATAGCGGCTCCGATGACAGCTCTGATAGCAATAGTGGAGATGACAGCTCGGCGGTTTCCTGCCCTGAGTTCCAGCAGCCCTATGCCGGTGGCAGCAGCTACGAGGTTGGAGACCGAGTGACTTTCGATGGTCAGGTATATATCTCAACCTATGGGCCAAACTGGTGGTCGCCAACAGCGGCTCCCCAGTACTGGGATGAGAGCTCCTGTCAGTAATTGAGACTGGCTCAGTTTCCCTGTGTCAGACAGGTGATTGAGTTGACCCCGAGTAAAGGGCAGGCGCTCTTTGCTCGGGGTTTCTCTGTTACTTTGGCAGCGTTATTTTGCCGTTGGTAATCATCTCTTCAATTTTTTTACTGAGATGTTCGAACGTAAATGGTTTCTGAATACAGTCCAGTACGCCGTCTGAAATAACTTCCTGAACCTTGCTATCCACACTGTAACCCGTGGAAAGAATCGCTTTCACTTGCGGATTAATTCGCTTTAAAAACGCGAACAATTCCTGGCCATCCATACCCGGCATAATCATATCCAGAAGCACCAGATCCACCTCATCACTATATTGTCGATAGTGAGTGATGGCTTGCTCTGCGGTTGCAAAGGTAACGACGCTGTAGCCGTTCATTTCAAATAGCGCTTTAGAGTAGGTGCGGACAATCGCTTCATCATCGACAACCATAATGCGCAACTTGCGTTCACGGGCGAGTTTCTTGGCCTGATAGCTCTGCTTTTTAATTGGAGTCTTGGAGGTTGGCAGGTACAGTTTGAAACAGCTGCCTCTTCCCTCGCGGCTCTGGCACTGTATTGCACCTTTGTGTAGGTGAATGGCGCCATGCACTGCGGCAAGTCCCAGGCCCGCGCCGCGGCCACTTTCCTTGGTGGTGAAAAATGGCTCAAAAATACGGCGTCGCACTTCGTCAGACATACCGCTGCCGTTATCGGTAATGGTAATTAAAAGGTACTGCCCCGGCTGGAGTTCGAAGTCGGAGATAGAAGTCGATTTCTCAATCGTGATATTGACGCTGGCAAAACTCAGCGAGCCTCCAGAGGGCATGGCGTCTTTCGCATTGATCCCGATATTTAACAGGGCGCTCTTGAGTTGCGCGGGATCGCCGACAATATGTGGGCGGTTTGCCTCTAGCTGTTGTTCAATATTGATTTTGCGATCAATAGTGCGAGTTAGCATCGCGCACACATCGCGAATGATTTCGTGGGTATTGCAGTTCTTAAGTTGGTAATTTCCCTTGCGGGCAAAAGTCAGTAGCTGTTTGGTAAGTTCTGATGCATGCCGGGCAGTCGTCAGTATCTGGTTGCTGTACTCGTTAATTCTGGCATCGGTGGATATTTGCCGAATAACCTCCGCATAGCCATTGATCCCGTGAATCATATTGTTGAAGTCATGGGCTATCCCGCCGGCCAGCTCACCGATAGCTTGCATTTTTTGAGCTTGCCGAAGCTCCTCTTCCAGTAATCGCTGTTTAGTGATATCGGAGCCAATACTGAGAATCCCCGTCGGATTGCCCCTCTCATCCGCAATAATTTTATTGGTCCAGGCGATCCATATCCGCTTGCCGCACTTGGTAACATTCTCGTTGATATTGTAGCGATGCTCCTCGGGGAAGCGGCAAACATGGTCCATCAACTGCCGCAGATCCCGGCCACTTGTCTCGTTGGCAGAGACAATGGTGCCAATTAAGTGCCGGCCAATAATCTCGACTTCGGTATAGCCAAATAGCTGTTGTGCGTATTCGTTGAAGGAGGTGATACGACCGTGTCGATCACAGCGCATAATAATCGAGTTGGCGTGCTCTACCAGCTCCCGATAGCGCTCCTCACTTTTGCGCAGGGCTTCATAGACCTGGGCCGAGTCCTGCCCTTCGGTGCCGGCTATCGATGCTGAGGGCGGAAAAATGGGCATATTATTTTCCTTGATCACCTATTTTTCCTCCTGAGTTGCGGCTGCCTGTTTTTCCGCCAGAAATTCCACCATGAAGAGGTAAAAAAGTATATAGGCAGGGCTATGTATTTTGACCGTGTAGACATTCTTTCTTGACTGGCCATTCTCTTTTTTGCGGCCCCGGGGATTCCGCGACGCCTCTGGCTCGTAGAGGGGCCCACTACGGTGCGCGGCTCAAGATATCGCAATACGAATCGCTCTATAAGCCCTTAGATTGGGAGTTGCATGTCTTTTACCGGTCGTTTGTGACAATTTGGGTGGTGGCGCTATCTGTACAAACTGGTAGCATTCACCGCCATATGCAAAACGATTGGATGAAATGACTATGCAGCTGCAAACCCGATTTCTCGGGCGCGGTATCGCGGCACTGTTGGGTGCCTCGCTACTGTTGTCCGCTTGCGGTGAGAAGCCTGTTGACAGTGAGTCGAGGTCGCTCGATTTCGCTCGCGTGGATGCCTTCCCCTCTACTTACTTGGTAACTCAATCCCGTCCGGTACTGATTCAGGGCGCAACCCTGCTCACTGGTACTGGGGAGCAGCGAGACGATACGGACCTCCTGTTTGAAAATGGCAAAATCAAGGCGATTGGTGCGGGCTTGCAGGCCCCGGCAGATGCCCTGGTTATCGATGGCAAAGGCAAGTGGGTTACTCCCGGTATTATTGATGTGCACTCTCACCTGGGCGATTATCCGGCTCCAGGAATCGAGTCCAGCCAGGACGGCAATGAGATGACCTCGCCAAACACTGCACAGGTTTGGTCTGAGCACTCGGTTTGGACCCAGGACCCTCAATTTCCCCTGGCTCTCGCCGGTGGTGTGACAACCCTGCAAATTTTACCGGGTTCGGCCAATTTATTTGGCGGTCGCAGTGTCACGCTGAAGAATGTGCCCGGCCGCAGTGTTCAGGATATGAAGTTCCCCGGCGCCCCCTATGGCTTGAAAATGGCCTGTGGCGAGAACCCCAAGCGGGTTTACGGTGGCAAGGGAAGCTCTCCCTCCACTCGTATGGGTAACGTTGCCGGCTATCGGAATGCCTGGATTCAGGCCAGTGCTTACAAGCAGGAGTGGGAGGATTACGTCGAAAACGGCGGGGATGAGCCCAAGCGCGATCTGCAAATGGAAACCCTGGCAGGCGTACTCAATGGCGATATCCTGGTTCACAACCACTGTTATCGCGGTGAGGAAATGGCGGTAATGATGGATATCGCCAAGGAGTTCGACTTCAAAATCTCTACATTCCACCATGCGGTTGAAGCCTACAAGGTTGCCGATCTGTTGGCGGAAAACAATGTTTGTGCGGCGATGTGGGCCGATTGGTGGGGCTTTAAACACGAAGCCTACGATATGACCGAAGCCAATATCGCGATTGTGGACCAGGCCAAAGCCTGTGCGATGATCCACTCGGATTCCGGCGTGGGGGTTCAGCACCTGCACGAGGAAACAGCCAAGGCGATGACTGCGGGCCAGCGCGCAGGCTTCGATATCCAGCCCAAGGATGCGGTGGTCTGGATGACTTTAAACCCGGCTAAGGCCCTGGGTATCGCCGACCAAACCGGCAGCCTTGAGAGCGGCAAGATGGCGGATATCGTCGTCTGGTCCGGCAGCCCCTTCAGTGTCTACACCCACGTAGATCAGGTATTTATTGATGGGGAATTGATGTTCGATCGCGCGGATAACAAGCGTCAGCCACACACCGATTTCGAACTGGGAATTCTCGATGCAGAGGGAGAGCGACTGTGAAAAAAATAGCTGTTTATTGTGCGCTGGCCCTGGGCTTGATGTCAGCGGCGGGCCAGGCTGAGACGATTCTTATCAAGGGTGGCAAGGTGCACACCTTGGCCGGGCAGGGCAGTTTGGAGGCTGCTGATGTACTGGTTGTGGATGGCAAAGTTGCACAGGTGGCCCCCTCCCTGGATGTCGCGGCTGATCGGGTTATCGATGCGCGCAACAAAGTGGTCACGCCCGGGGTGATAGCACCTATTTCCGAGCTGGGACTGGTAGAGATCAGTGCAGCCAGTGCCACCAATGATCATCAGGTGACCGGCGCCAGCATAGGCAGCGCCTTTAATCCGCTGCCCGCTTACAACCCAAAGTCCACCCTGATCCCGTTCAACCGAGCTGGTGGCGTGACCAGCGCCGTTGTGTCACCGGCGATCAGCACCTGGGATAGCGGCGCTGTGGATGCGCAGCAGGTATTTGCAGGGCGCAGTTTTGCCATCAAATTGAACGGTGAATTTGACAGTGTCGAAGCAAAGAACGTTGCGCAAAAAGCTTACCTGGGAGAGTCCGGTGGCGAGTTGGCCGGTGGCAGTCGCGCCAATGCTTATGCCAAGGTGGAGAATGCACTGCGCGAAGCCCAAGAGTACCGCAATCATCGCGCTGCCATTCGCCGGGGCGAGTGGCGGGAGCTGGATTACCGCCTGGCGGACCTGGAAGCTTTGCAGCCGGTGATCAGTGGTAAAGAGCCCCTGATGGTAACAGCCAACCGGGCCAGCGATATCCTCGCGGTACTGGATCTGGCTAAAGCCTTCAAGGTGAAGCTCGTTATTATCGGTGCAGCCGAAGGTTGGATGGTGGCAGATAAGCTGGCACAGGCTCAAGTGCCCGTTGTTATCGATGCGATCAACAATATCCCGGCTTCATTTTCAAGCCTGGGGGCGCGCCTGGATAACGCGGCACTACTGACCAAGGCCGGTGTAAAAGTGGCAATCAGTGGGCCCGATTATGCGGCGACTCACAATGTCTACCTGTCTCGCCAATCGGCGGGTAACGCTGTGGCTAACGGTCTGGCCTATGAGGAAGCCCTAAAGGCGATCAGCAGCAATGTTGCTGAGATCTTTAATCTTGAGGGGGGGACTTTGGCGCCCGGCGCCGTTGCGGATATCGTGATCTGGAGCGGTGACCCGCTGGAGGTTACCAGCTATGCGGAGCAGGTCCTGATTGAGGGTGAGAACCAGTCCCTGGTGAATCGCTCAACACGTCTGAGAGATAGGCATCTCAAGCCCGCAAAGGGCCATGAATTTGGCTACAAGCACTAAAGTGCACAGAGCGGGCTTCAGGCCCGCTTTTCTTTTTCCGTCTATTGATCCGAAAGGTCCATTGGGTTGTGTAGGATTTGTGTGGCGAAATACTGACTTTCGGGGATATATTCCCCGGCTAGATCGATAAGAACAAGGATAAAAACATGGCGAATATCACAGCACTCTACACCGGCCTTTGCGCACTTCTGATTATTTACCTGGCTGCCAGAGTGGTTCAGTTCCGTCGCACCAAGCGGGTGGGGATTGGAACCGGTGATGATCGTTTCAATGAGATTCGGGTGCGAGTCCACGCTAATGCGATCGAGTACACCCCGATAGCATTGCTGCTGTTATTGGCTGCTGAGCTGGGCGGCTTGCCCGCGTTGTGGCTGCATCTCTTTGGGGCGCTCTTTTTTATCTCGCGGGTATTCCATGCCTATGGATTGACCCAGGGCAAAGGCGGAATGCACTTTGGACGCTTTTGGGGCACGCTGATCAGCTGGATAGTTATTGTTGTTTTAGCGCTTATTAACATTGTTAACACGCTAATCACGCTTTGAGGCTCGCTGAGGCGGGCAGTAGGGGCTCATCGAGAGCCCCCACGCAAAAAAGCCCGGCAAGCCGGGCAAGAGTACAGGGATAAATCTACAGATGCTTACTGGTTGGCGGCGAGCGGGGTTACGCGATCGTCTTCGCCTTCCTGCTCCATGCCCTCATCTTCTTCAAGCAGGGCTTCGGGCTTTCCTTTACAGGCTTTTGCCAGAGCATCGCGGCGCTTGGCTAGAAGCAGACCGATCTCTTCGCCCACCTGCTCATCAATGCTATCGATGTGGCGCTCAATCAGCGAAGTGATATTAGCTGCGAGCTCCAGCATCTTATCGTGTTCTTCAGCGTCTTTTTTGTTGTCGAACATTGCTCCGTCTCTATCGCATTTCCAAACAGCTACTACGGCCATCGTGTGCCTCCCAATCGTCTATTAGACTTTCTACTTAGTTTGTATGCGGGTACAGTAACTGTATATATATTCAGTGTCAACGATCAGAGAAAGAAAGGGGCAATGCGGTCAAAAGAGTGGCAGGCGCGATGATCGGCCCGCCAGCAAGTGTGAATGCTGTCATAATAAGCACACAGCCAGTCGCATTCCCCCCGGGGCGACTGGCTGTCTTCACATCATTTGACGGGCCCGCTTGCGGGCCTGTTTTTTTATGGGCTGATACACAATGCCGCAAGGCGACAAGGCCGGGGAGGTGATGATACTAGATGCTGAGCACGAGTCGGGCCGCCAGGCCGATCAACAAGACACCAAACACCTGCTGGATGCGGTGACCAATATGCCTGCTGACCAACTGGCGTTTGCGGCTGGCGTGTACCGCTAGGGCCACAATGCAATACCACAGGGTGTCCACCCCTGAAACCAGGGCAGCCATACCCAGCTTGGTGGTCAACGCCTGCTGTTCCGAGACAAATTGGCTGAACAGGGCAGTAAAGAACACCGCAATCTTGGGATTGAAAAAAGCGACACCAAAACCCTGGGCGATAGAGCGTTTCAGACTCTGTTGCGGGGGCGGCACCACAGCGGCACTGGCGTCAGGCGAGGGCGCACTGAGGGCTTTCCAGCCCAGGTAGACCAGCATGGCCGCACCGGCCCACTGTAGAATATTGAACAGAACAGGGGAGCTGGTGATCAGCACCGCCAGGCCGAATGCGGTGAGGATTGCGTAAATCGCCACCCCCGCTCCGTGGGCAATAGCGCTAGCCAGCCCTTGTTGCAGGCCTGAGGAGGCGCTGCGCAATACGATAAGAAGACTCGGTCCCGGTGACATAGCGCCGAGGGCACAGATCCCCGCGAGAGATAACCAACTGAGTAAATCCATTATTTAAAGCCGCCCCCTTGAGCCAGCCATTCTGTTTCTGCTTGAGTGGAAATGCGACCCAAAGCCGCGTTGCGGTGAGGGAAGCGCCCAAATCGCTCGATAACCTCCTGATGGGCGAGGGCGTATCGATAGTGAGTGTCGAGATAGGGTGCGGCAATTTTGTCGCCTGCGAAGGTTTGCTGCAACTGTTTGAAGTAGTCTACCGAGCGCTGCTGGATCTCCGGGTCTTCGCTGTGCTCCAGCGGCATACCCAGGAATATCTGCTGGTAGAGCCCAAGGCCGGGGGCTTCCCCGCGCTGAATCAGCGCCTCTGTAATCGCCAGGGCCTGGGGATCTCCGGCGAAGGCCCGGCGGGTACCCCGATAAATATTTCTGGATAGCTGGTCACAGACCAGTAATAGAGCGAGCTCGCCAGCCAAAGTGTGCCGCCAGTGGTCCAATTCTCCCTGTAGAGCCGATGCGGTAACCGCCCCAAATCTTGTCTTGATATCGGCATCCACCTCAGAAGTGGCGGCAAACCACAGGTCCTGTTTCCCAGGTGTAACGGTGTTGCCGCGAATCCCGGCAGTGCCAAACCAAAAAATAAGGATGTCGTCAGGGGTTGTCATATAGAAGTTCTCCTTCCGCGCTGTCGTCAGTGTTTATTGAATTGTTCCAGTTTAAGAGGTGTTATTAGAAGAGGGTTCTAATTGTTCGTGTAAAAAAAATTATACGGCTGCATCCAAGTGCGCTCCCCGCCTCGTCATAGTGGCGTACAAGGGAAAAAAGGGAGATCACAATGTTTACTGCGAGATCAACTAAAAGGGTACAATTTTGCGCCGCCTTATCACTGGTAGTGGCGGTCCTGCAAGTGGGGCAGGTTAAAGCCTCTGAGCTAACTATTTCCCAGGATGGGATTCACCGTGAGCTCACCCAAAAAATTGATCGGCAAATGCTAGAGAGGCTTAGTGAGTGTACCGATAGGAGTCGAGAGGTTAACCGGCTACCTCCAGTGCGTATCGCTGAGGAGAAGCCACCTCGAGGTGGAATGGCTTACCCCTTTTCTAAAGCTCGAATGATGGTGATGTAAATCACTACCCCCCAACGACGGTTCACAACACTGATAATGAAAATGATTAGAGAGTATGTAATGAGAGCGAGAAATAAATCTTCTTTCCAGGCAGCCATCTGCTGTTGGTTTGCCATAGTGGCATCCAGCATAAGTGCGGCTAGTTGGGCTCAAGAGGAGGACTCATTGATTCCCGAGCCCCCTGCGCCGCCCGGAGTGGAAGCTGCCGAATCCGAAACCCGTGTGCGCATTATGCGCGAAGATGGAGTGCTTACGATCAAATCCGAGGGAGAGGGCGGTGAGCGAAGCGAGGTAAGGGTTGATTTGGGGCAGGAGTTTGGCGGCCCTCTAAGTAAGGAAATTATTGAGCGCCTGAAAAGCAAGGGCATCCTGGATATTGATGGCCAGGTTACCGATGAGACCCTGGATAAGGTACCGAATAACGTCAAGATTAGCCTCTCTGGAGACCTGGATTTGGGCGGCAGACACCGGGAGCGCTACGACTGGCACAGCAACGATTCAAATCATAGCGATACTGTCAGCGTGCTTGGAGCCACCACCATTGTTCCCGTAGTGGCGCTGCTCTGCGTATTTGGCATGCCGGTACTTATCGTCTGGCTGGTGACACGCGCGAGTTATCGCAAGAAGCAATTGGTGATGAACAATATCAACCAAATGGTCGCCGATGGCAGAGATGTGCCCCCGGAACTGATAGATCTGCTTGAAGACCGAGAGGCCGGCAGCTCCAGTGATCGCGGTATCAATCTGATGGCCATGGGTGCGGCAATATTCCTCTCCCTCACAGCTATCGCGGATATTGGAGTAGGTAGTCTCGGCTTGATCCCTCTGTTTATCGGTGTGGCTCGCTTTGTGAACTGGAAGCTTGATAACAAGCAGGTATAGGACAGGCGAGTATGGACCTCAATGACGAGGAATTAATCAGACGAGCCGTCGAAGACGGGGACCAGCGGGCATACGCCCAGCTGGTTCGTCGCTATCAGTCACAGCTGCGATACTCGCTCCGTCAGCTGTGTGATGGGGACCTGGGTCTGGCAGACGATATGGCGCAGGAGGCCTTTATTAAGGCCTATAAGGCGTTGCCGGCGTTCAGGGGGGATGCCCGCTTCAGCACTTGGCTGTACCGTATCGCCTATAATCTCGTCATGAGCCACAAGCGCAAGAATATGCCCGATGTGGATCAAGATGCGGTAGACCGGGCCCAGGCCGATGAAACTATCGAGGAGTCCCGCCAGCTGGGAATGGCTCGGGACCTCACTGCCGCGATGGATAGCCTGAGCGATGCCCAGCGCCAGGCCATCCATCTGTGTATGCATAGAGGGTTTTCTCATGAGGAAGCGGCAGGTATTATGAAATTGCCGCTTGGTACGGTAAAATCCCATGTCAATCGTGCCAGGGCGAAGCTGCGCAGCTTGCTACAGCCCTGGCGTGAGGAGGTGGTAAATGGTTAATTTTGAACAGCACAACACGAAGGGTAATGCCTTGAGTGAAATGGCATTAGAGGGCAGCGACCAGGAATTTGACGCCTGGCTGAGTGAACAGCTCCAGTTCAATGAGCCCCACTTGGATAACGATGGCTTTTGTGACCGTGTAATGGCGGCTCTGCCTGTGCAGCCTAAGCGCTCGAAGCGTCGAGCCAGTTACTCCCAGTACATTGCCGTGGCGGCGGCGTTGTTAATTGTTGCCTGGCAGTTCCCGTTTACTGAGGCGGTTGCCGAAATGGCCAAGCAATCCATAAGCTTATACAGCTTGGTGGGTGTTGGGCTTCTCTCCTCCCTGGCAGTTATGACCGGGGGCATTTTCGCCGCACGTCGCTAGCGAATCTCGCTATTATCGGAGCCCACTCCTGGAGTTTGATGGAGTGGGCACCCTTCTCTCCTTGCGGGTAAGTTCCTCGTCAACCTTTAGTCGACCTACTTCAGACCAAGAAAATTTATGCGAAGCCCCGTCAGCCCTGGCAGCGGGGATGCTCTTTCGTCTGATGACACATCTCTTCTAGTATGGTTTTGCCGGCCTCCGCATGGCCATTATTGAGCAAATAATCCGCTACCTCGATAGTGGCCTCGACCCCTGTTGAGATTTCTTTGACGGTATAGGCAATATGCCGCTCCAGTTCGCTGGCGGCATTTTCAGAGTTGGAAATCGCATAGTGGGCCATCAATCGCTGTAGGGTATTGGTGGGGATCAGCGCTTGGAAACCAAACTTTTCAGACAGGCCTCGATAGTGTTTTGTCAGATTGTCATACCCGCTCATTTTTAGTTCGTAAGAGGGCTCCCACCCCTCAAAGGTATGTTGCAGGGCAAACTGCATGGAGTGGTGTTTGGTTGTTCTGTGGGATTGCTGCGGGAACTTTTTGAAAGTAAAGGTGGTTTCGGAGATATCCGTGAGGGTCTGTTTCAAATGATTGAATGGAGTTTGCATATGTTCCCCCTCGTTAGCAATGGTAACGGTTAGTGGGGGCATTGCCTGTAGGTTTTTCGGTGCTAAATCGGAGACGCGCCCGGTAATATAGCCGTCCTCCAATGATGGACTGAAAGCGTAGTACAGTGAGAATGGGGCCTTGTTATTTAACCAATAGTCCAAAACGAAGCGGCCTGAATTGGAGTGCCCGGACAAAATACTAAAACTTGCGGTGTTATAGTTGTGGTTGATATAGGGCACCACTTCATTGGCTAAAAACTCTGAGAAAGCGGTTGATTTACCCTGATCTGGGCGCAGTTCTTTTCCCATTCCCTCTACGCCAATCACAATAAAGTTGGGTACTTGTCCCTCTAATAAATCGACCGTAGACAGGCTGGAAAGCATGTCCCATTGTGCGTGGAGTATATAGAGTACAGGATACTTTTTGTCGCTTTTGTGATATTGCTCAGGCAGCTTTACCAGAATAGTTCTATCTTCACCGAGAAATTTTGAATGGATTTTCAGTTTTTTCGCAAGCACAAACTCTGAAGCATTGACCGCTATCGGGAAACAAATCAGCAGGGCTATCAACAGGCTTCTCATTTTCTATCCTCCATGTAGATTTTATTTTTTCGGTAAAACTTGAAATAAGAATTAAGTTTATTGGCCGGGAATGGCGTGGTGGCTTCTGCGTCTGCCTGGTTATAGGGTGTTTTTAACGGAAAGATGATTTAACTGACATATATGGACATCAGTGCTAGGTATAACTGCCAATTTATTATTTTATGACTCCAATCTATTTTATTGCTCCGTTGCCTGTCAAGCACCTGATTTAGTGGAATGCAGGGGATGTAGAGGGGGCTTAAGATGGCCGCTTATCTCTTGAGGTTTAGGTGGGGTCTGGTGGGGTAGGGTTCTGGGCGGGGCTTTGAATCGATAGGCGTCGATGTTGCCATCTTGTTGCGCAACAATCCCGGTCTGACAGTAGTAACCCCGTCAGACCGGAGCTAAGCGGAAAAAATAACTGTGATCTTACTTGGTTTCCATATCTTTCAGAAATTGGTCTATCACTGCATTGAACTCATCGGGCCTTTCCCAAAACATCATATGTTTCCCCATATAAGCGGTAGTGGCGGAGGGGGTATTGGCTTTGATCCATTTGTCAGCCACTTCCTTCACTTCATCACGTACCACATATAGCATGGGAATTTTTCCCTCAAGGGCTATGAGATCCTTACTGTAATCGAGATAAAAACCAGTAGCGTTGGTAATTGCGGCAACGCTGCTAGAGGTTTGATTGGCGATATTAGAGATCCAGGTAACATTTTCCGCAGTGGGATTCTCAAGCATCCACTTGACGAACTCTGAGATCACAGTGTCGCGGTCTTCAATAATGCCCTCCGTAAACCAGCGTGAATATCCATCAGAATCATCGTTTAGATACCAAACCCACTCATCTCGACTGGCCCCAGCAATGTCCGGGCCAGTATCGATCATAATCATGGCTTTGATGTTGTTAGAGCCAAACTGATTCAGGTAGGCCAGCTGCTCGGTTACGCCATAGGACCAACCTGCGAGAATTATATTCTCAAGCTCTAGCTTTTCGATCAGTAGCGCCAAGTCTCGCGCATGTTGTTGGTAGGTGTGACCCTCGACCGGTTTAGATGACTTGCCCTGGCCCCGAGGATCATAGGCCAAGGCTCGGTATTTGTGTGAATCCTTGAAATGTGCGAGCTGATGTTCAAAAACCTCTGTTGACATCATCCAGCCGGGGATAAAGATAATCGTTGTATCACCGCTGCCCGCTTGCTGGTAATGGAGGGAGAGGGAGTCATTGAGCTTGACTTCTTCTGCTGCCGTAGAAGCCATAAAAAATGACAAGTAACCAATAAGTAATGCTAAATTTAGAATCTTCATGGTGAGTATAATCCGATAATATTTTTATATCTTCCAGCTTGAGGGGTTGATAGTGATAAATTGTCGAGTAGTCCTATATTGTTAACAGGGGCAGTTTACAGGTTGGGGGTGACAAATCACTATTGTTGTTATATTCAAGTATTTGAGCTAAACATTTGAAGTAGTACGAATGCGTTAGTTGTTGCTGTTTATCAAGGCTTCAATGTCTAGAGAGTCGAAACTGTGAATTTCACTGAGCCTTATTCTCTTGTCAAGTGTGAAGCTGCTCCAGGTTTCTTTAAATCTTTCTTCGTGGCCCTCACCGATGTTCTCTTTCAACAACTTTTTTTGGGTCAAAAAGTTAATGCTGGTTACACTGATCACCGTTGGGCCTCTGTGTAAACTATGCTCATAGCCAATTAGTTCAAAATCGTTATCCCGATTGCGAAAGCTGTAACTCCAATACCCATAGCGACCGTGCAGATAATGGAAGTGTAGATTTCCTTTCTCTATACGAATATCAAGATCAGGTGGAAAATACGTGCCCCCGTCTTCGCTTTCAGAAGAAAAACAGTTGAGGTTTTTTGTTGCAGTCTCATATTTCTGCTGGCTCCTGAACGCCACAATAACACCACGTCTATTGCTTCTCACTTCAGTGATGCGCTTATTGTCGGGGAGTTTTCCCTTATGAGATTCTTTTATTAGTAAAACGACATCCTCTTTGTTGTCCCCGTTTAAATCCCCATAAATTTTATCAGTTACAATATATCCGTTTGGGGTTAATCTATGAAGGGAGTTTTCGGCGATGGGTATGTCTTCAGGTAGGGTACCTGTTCCCCATAGGAGGACGGCTGTAAAAATTAACTTCTTCATTTTAAGCTTCTCACCAATCTGAAGTGTAATTTTAGTGTGCTATGCATGTCTTTGATATTTAACTGGGCGATCGTAGGGGGTGTAGGTTTTTCAGTTAAGCTTGGGGTATGGTGGTTTACATGGTTTTGTTAAAGATGAGCCTGCAAGTGCAATCCAGCTCCTTTCAATATATCCTTATCCATTCTGTATTTTTCTTCTCTTCAGAAAGAGTTGCCGCAGTTTTAATGTGCAAATTATCAATATTATGTTTAATAGTAGTGTGGTAGATAAGCTGGCAATAGAGATGGGGCCCTGTATTCCTGTCAGATACGAAGTGGCTGCAATCGGCCATGGAATTAAGGTTTCTGTAGCACAGATTAATGTGCTCGGTAAAAATCAGATTGAAATAAGGGGTGCGCGGTATTTCTTTAGCCTAGCCTTACCTAAGGCTAGGTGGAGTGCAAGTCCCAAAATTAACCCTATGCCGTATAGAGTATATTGATATGTTTTCACGGCATATGCCCCAGTGGCAACTAGTAAAAAGGTAACCAAATAAAGTAGGCGGAAAGTGTTTTTAGACAATTATCTCCAAATTCTTGATGTTGAAGGGGTCCTTGTTTCAATCAATGCGGTACTGATGGCCTAAAAGTGGCTGCATCACTTTATTGGCTTGCGGTTCCTGACAGGGTTCCGATCTCTTTGAAGATACGAGTAAATTCAACGAACTCCTTGTCTTCAGCTAGTCCTACATGGCTGGCATAGGAGGAAATACGAATCTCAGACTGGGGTAATCTTTCTGCCAGGTCGCGAATACTATCTATGGGGGCATTTTCATCACCTTCACTGTGGTGGATATATACTACAGGTGAATGTTCAAACACAATTGAGTCCCATGACCCCAGCAGAACTTTGAAGTCTGACCATGCACCATGGGCTAGATCTCGGGGAGTCCCCAGTGAGATCATATACTCTAACGCTGAATTGTAGTCATTGGCCCTAAAGAGTTCCAAGAGTTGTACTGTGGGTGGCGAGGTGACCTTCTCGATAAAGAGATCGGGAGTAAAGTGGTTTAATACTTTCGGACACTTCGCTAATAAGGTAAAA
Source organism: Microbulbifer regidiadema (SeqCode) (assembly GCF_052467605.1). Lineage (NCBI taxonomy): Bacteria > Pseudomonadati > Pseudomonadota > Gammaproteobacteria > Cellvibrionales > Microbulbiferaceae > Microbulbifer > Microbulbifer regidiadema (SeqCode). The sequence goes on from NZ_CP174316.1 coordinate 315,209, forward strand.
CTGCCAAGCGAGATGAAGTATAACAACAAAAGGTATATACCAGGTATACACCGGCTTACAAGAGAGGCGCAGAAGCTCTAGTTGCTGAACAAAGGTGTTCTATTTCTAAGGTCGTAGAGGCTGTAGGAGTCAGCGTCAACAATCTGGGATATTGAATAAAGGAAATGAGTAGAAGGGGAGAAGTAAGGCTGGACGTTGATAAGAGTGCTGAATTGGATCGGCTGTAATAAAAAATTAAACAATTGCGTATGGAGATGGAGGTCTAAGAAGTCAGCGCTTTGTGGTGATTAACAGGCGCTTCAAAGAAAAGGGTGTACCGCTGAAAGAAAGCGGTATCGTAGGTGCAACAATTGTCAGTGCGTCAGATCCACCAAAAATAAAGAGAAAGCTCGTGACCCAAAGATGCATCAGTCTTTCTGGTTATTCTATTTGCCATCCTTTTAGGGAATACAGGGTCGCTGCTGATATTGAATGTTTTAGATGGTGGGGGCTTAGGTCAACTGCTTTCCAGATCTGCTGAACCTGCCATGACGCACCTCTGCGTATTTAGCTATTAACTCAATATTCCAGTGTGAGGCTTTTTCGGGTATACGCTTTGTTGCTAAAAAATGCTCGATTAAAAGTATCCTTTTTGATAGCAGTTGGCCGGTCATTACGAGCAGGCTCGTGTAGTTCTTCAATATCTTCCTGCTCGAAATGGCTTCGTCATCGATGAGCAGTCATCGGTGACGTTCGCTGTATGATAGCTACATCTATAGGAATCATACCTTCGTTGAGCGGAAGAATTTCCTTCGCTCGTATAACTTGCCCATATGGAAGGGGTGTTGAGTGGCACCACTTGTTCAGAATGGGCGCTTCACAGCCAGAAACCTGAAAGGGTTTAGTGTCCGTATAATAAATACATTATACGGACAGTCCACCATTAGTTTCATTACTTTCCGCATGGACCACTAGGGAGGAATGGTTCCCTAGATTGCAAGATTTGCAGCCCGAAAAATTCTATCACGGGGAACAAACTGTATGTGTAGATCTCGAGTTGCATTTGGTGCGCTGATGTGCGAGTAGTCTCCGCTAGCAGTGAATTTATACATTGGTAAGTTGCGCCCGGCGATATATCTTCCTAAACCCCAGTAACCCTGGTAATTAATAGCCTGATCGTCAGGGATTTGATTTGAAAGCGTATTTATTGTGCGGGCAACACGTCGGCCTCCAATCATATTTCTTCCCATTCTTAACCCTGTGACGTGCGCAGAGCCTATGGGAATTATTCCTCCTGGGCGCCCGCCTATATTAAAGTGGTGGATAAGGCGTCTGGCTATTTGCTTTTGACGTTTTTCGGAAGATTTCCATTCTCCATTGCCTCGCCATGAATCTACGCAGGCGATATCCCAACTTTTTCGCGTGGCTATATTGATTAATAATGTTGACGTTTCAGTGTCTGTTACACCGCCTGCGAAATAGTCCTTTATCCTTTGAGGATAGGCGGCCAGAGTTCCCGCAGCCTTTATTTCATGTGGTGCCTCAACGAACAGTGAGTGAGGTTGGTCGCTATTGTCTGCTATAGCTTCAGCGGCAAAGGAAAACCCGTGAGGTACATCGTTATGTGGTTCTTGTAAAATTACTAGGCCACCGGCTTGTAATGTAGCACGAACACGGTCTTTCGCGTTTTGTAGTGTTATATTATTTACTGGCATTTTATGTCTCCATCTTGCTATTAAACGACTAGCTTAGAGTCGAGTGAGCTCGGTGTTTTCTTCCTTGATATGCCCGATGTTTTCTTCCTTGAGTAGTACCTTTTAGTTTGGTGCAACTATAAATACAGAAGTTATCATGGTTTGGTTTGCGTAAGATGAATAGTTTTATTTAAGGTACTCTGCATTAAAATTGGATTCAAGCAATAAACTCTACAAGCTTCACATTTTTTCTTGAATTCAAAATTTTTCGATTATTGGTTTTTTGTCATCCTTGGTGTTGCCTTTCTCAGGGTGCAAAAAATCCATCTTTTTATGTTTTCTGTATTCATTGTGAAGCTTTACTTTTATCCCTGGGTTCAGGGATGATAGTGTCGAGTGGGGTTGTGTGATGGGAGTGTTGGTTAATTCGCTTGATACTTGTATGATGATTATTCTGCTCTAGCTGGATACAGGTTTGTGAAAAATGGTAACGTATTACTGAAAGATTTTGTGTGCAAAAGTATAAAAGTGATCAGTATGGTTGCTATCTCCAATGTAGATATTCTTTTAGCGCTTTGAGGTGAAAAAACTTCAAGAATTTTTTGAGCAGTTTCTTTGTGGTCGCATAGCGATCAAAAAGTCGGGTACCTTTAGCGTGGGCTTGATGCGTCTATAAATATAGGTGAGTTTTTTAATTTATAAGGGGTGGAGTCTAATTTGGGCTGGTTTATAGGTGGGAAGTGCTATCAGGGTAATTGCACTATAAACGGATCAGATTCCTGGCAAAGTTCTGCATGTTCATTGCAAATGTACCGCATGACCAACCTTAGTAGGCTCTTCCGCTACACAGATCATAGTTAACAGGTCAAAACAAAGGAGCGGTTAATACCTCCCAGAGGCACCGCTTGTGTAAGGAGGGGGCTGTAGGGCGTTTGCCCTGGGAATGCTATAAGATGGAAATGAGCCGATAAGTGGCAGAAGCAAGCTGTTACAGGTGGCAGCTATGGCCTTCAGAGCTCGCCCTGTCAGGCTTTCAGAGCATCACACTCTGCGTTGCGACTTCTTGAAAGATCTAGCCCGCCCTGTGAAGTCGAGCCTTGATCGAGAGCTGCTCTGAAGGTCAGGGGCATCAGGGGAGTATTCAGAGGCTCCCTAGTTGCTGAGTCCCAATTCCCGCTCAATCTGAGCCTTTCGCCAAACGGAATAACTCGCCGGTATCTTTGCCTCCTTGGTACCATCGGCAATGATAGCGCGGCCCAGATTGGGCCAGCATAGGACGGCTAAGACTCTGGGGGCGATTACCTGAAATACTTTGGGTGGGCCCATCAGGGATTTGAGTCTTTGTATAAGCGGTAACCAGGATGCGGGGACTACCTGTTCTGCGATCATCCAGGAGGCTTGAGGTTCACTGCCTAGTTGTTTTGCCAGAGATTCATAGCGCAGAGTTGCCGCCCTTAGTGAGGCTTGGGGAGGGGCGAGTATGATGGCGCGGGCCCGTCTCTCTGCGCAGAGTAGGCAGATTTCCTTTGGGAGACTACTGCGTTCGGCAAGCTCTTGCTTCAGTGCCCATCCACCGGCCTTGATATCGCACTGACAAATAGAGCAATTGTATTTTGGGGCTTCAGGAGTGAATATCGACCTTACCTTCTGCGGGCGCTCACCATTTAACCAGACAAGAGAGTGTCGGTTAAAAATATTACTGGCAAAGTAACGGGTATAGGTGAGCCAGTCGATATCTATCACATTGCCGAAACGGTCTTTGCGGACCACATCGGGGATATTGTGACTGTAAAGATGGCGCAGACAGTGAGGGCAGGGTTTTAGTTGATCCTGGGGAAATGCTTTGCGGGCTGCACTGTAATCACTGCTAATCCAAGCGGGACCTTTATAGTTGTTTACTACTGGGCACTTGGGGTAAATATGGACTAGGCCAAAAGAATCCGGCGTTTGCTCCAGGCCAAATAGAAAAACTGGAATACCTCGATAGCGCCAGGCTACAGTGACGCTGCCCAAGTCGCTGAAATCGAGTTGTATTCCAGTGCGGATCGCTCTGGCCAGGCTGTTCTGGTCAGGCATTTCAGCCAGCTGCTGTGCCAATGGGCGCTTACCGGCTGGAAATGAAGTGCTATCGTTAGTTGCGCTGCGTTCTACGGGCACCTGTATGGCACTTGCTGCTGTAATAAGCGTTTGCCGGTTTTGGATGGGCTGAAAGTTAGTGAGGTTCACAGAGCCTCCTCAAGGATTTGCAGAATATGACTTTCAGAATCCCTGACGACCCTGAAGGCAACCCGGCGGGAGCGATCTGGGTCCTCGACACCATGCTTGTCCAGTACTGGACGGGCAGAGGAGTAGCCTACGGCGGCGACCTTGGCTCGAACTAGGACGGCTTGCTGTGGCGGCAGTAGTGAGTGGGCATATTGCATGACCGCGCGGGAGCGCTGCTGTGAGAGTCTCAGGTTGTGGAAGTAACCCACCTCCGGTGCGGATTGATCGCCCCATTCGGAGCTGGTGTGCCCCTCAATCTGGATTGCGGCAATGGAATTCATATAGGGCGTGAGGGCCTCGATGTAGCGGGGTACAAAGGAAGACATAATCTCACGCGCATTGTCGCTCAGGGTAAAGTCTCCGGTCTTAAACAGGGCATCACTGTTATTAAATGAGATGGCCAGAGTTTGCTTGTCCAGCGAGGCGCCCCAACGGTTTAAGTCCTGGGCAAACTCCTGTTGCAAAGTTTGGTAGATGGCCAACTGGGTGTCCCGATAAGACTCAGCGAGCTCGCGAATCTTGGCGCGCTCGTCGATAAGGGAGCGCATCACAAAGACAGCAATACAGAGAAATACCATCATCAGACCAGCCATCATGTCCGATAGGCTGATCCACTGGCTATCGCTGGACTCACTACTGGCCTGTGTGCTGTCAAACATGCGCAGCTCCAGTAACTCGCTGGGCTTGGCTGTCGATACGCTGCATTTGCTGAATTAGCTGGCGGAAGTCGCGGGAGAACTCGCCACTCAATGTACCCAGTGCATCGCCCATTGCAGCCATAACACTTTCCACTTCATCGCGCAGGCGCTCATCCAGCAGTTCGTACTGGCGCTTGATACTGACATCCGCGTTACTCAAGTCGCGGGTAATGACCTGCGATAGTTCGGTGATCATCTGGTGGTGAGTTTTGGCGATAAGCTGGGCAAGCTCGGCCATGGATTCGCGATGGCTGCTTGCCGTTTCATGGATTGCTTTGGAGAAGTGGTTGGGGTCCATGCTGGTAACTACATCGGCCAGCGCCACCACTTTACTGGTTCTTTGCTCGAAGACTTCCGCCTGGGTCTTGCTTAGGGAGATCAGGTTGGATACCTGGGCGCTCAATTGTTGCTGCGCCTGATCAATACCCCGGCTGAGGGCCTCAAACTTGGGTGCAATATCCGGCACCGACTGCTGTAGAACCTCAATGGAAGCTTGCTGTTCGTTGAGCATAATGGATATTTGCTCTGCGTGGTTGCGCTGCTGCTCTACCAGCGTGGGGATCACGTTGAAGATTTCTGGCAGTTCGGTGATGCGTTGGTGTAATAGCAGGAGGTTTTCCTGGGCTCCATTAATCTCGTTGAGCAGCGTCGCAGTTTGATCGCGGTAAACCGTTGCCAGTTCTGCGTGCTGCTGGTGCTGATCAATGAGGGCTTGCAGGGTGGGGGATACGGCTTCTAGCTGATGAGTGAATTGCTGTAGGTTTTCCCCCATTTGGGCATTCAAGCCGCTATTAAACTTCTCCACGACAGCGGTGAGTGATTGCAGGACTTCGTCACTAATCTGCTGCTGGAATTTCGCCAAGTCTTCGCGCTGGCCATTGATGGCTTGCAGGATATCATCTGCGGTGGCCGTCGAAGATTGCTCTTTGGTGAATATTTGAAAGATAGTGCGCAGCACCAGGGATAGGAACAGTCCCAGGATACTGGTCATAAAGGCGGTTTCCAGGCCCTGCATCAGTTCTGAAATTGAGGTGTCAATATCGTTCAGGTCAAAACCATAGATACCGATAATGATACCGATAAAAGTACCCAGAATCCCCAGTGCAGTTAGCAGTGAGGGGGTTTCCTTGACGAAGCGGGGGAACCTGCCTAAAGGGTAGAGGATTATGGCAATGGCGCCAAGGGCAAGCATGACCATAAGAAAGGTGTCGGTTACCTGTTCCGCAGACAACTTGGTTAACCAGTGGTAAAAAAACTGGGTCATTATTTATCCTTTACAACTTTTTGCATTGTTATTTCGTGATAAAAAGGTCCGTTGGGTATTCGCCCGGTCCCCTGGCCAAGTACTTTCATTTCCGGCAGGGACTTTACAACATCGGTGATCGTGCGAAGCTGGGTTTGCTTGCTGCCCGGTGGGTGAATATAGGTTCCGACCTGGCCCGACTTCTGGATTTCAAACACACCACAGTTGACGGGCAGCTTATTTTGTTTAAACAGCAGAAAGTGCATCACACCACCGTCGCTCAGGTGTTGATACAGGGCTTTAGTGATAAATTTTATCTGCTCGGCGGAAAAGAAATTGAGCAGGTCCCACAACAGGATACAATCGAGATCCTTTGGTAGGGTTGCCTGTCGCAAAGCGGCTTGAACGGCCTCTGCAAACGGCGCTTTGCGGCTGAGTTGCCAGGCAAGCGACGAATAAAAATCAGAGATAAATAGCTCGCCGACCTCGCGCTGAAGGTGCTCCATGTTTCGGCCGGCTTTCTGACCGATATCCAGAACCTTGCTCACGGGCGAGCGCTTGGCGTGAGTTAGGGCGGTATTGAGAGCGGTTAAAGGAATCTCAGTTAAGCGATTTTTCTGAAAAGCCGATACGGCTGCCGATGAACCGCTGGCCATCATCGAAGTTGGTGATTTTACATTGCCATACTCAAACATCAATTCGATAAGGTCTTTGCGCATACCCTCCCTTTGCAGGAGAGAGGAGCGCAGGGAGAAATTGCCCATTGTTTTCATCAAATTTAGTGACGAGTAACGATAGGTGGGCAGTGCTTCCTCCAGGTCGAGAGGCTCGGTATTAAATGTGAAGCCGGATAGCCGCTTAAAGTCTGCGGGCGCTTTGGGCATAGTGCCGGTATACAGCATCGTATGAAAAATAGTGCGCGGCTTCAGGTGAGGGCGGATTTCCTCAATGAGCTTAGTGATAAGCTCGGGCTCCATAAAGTTGAAGAAGTCCCAGCAGAGTACAACATCAAGCTTGATGCGCGGTGGCTTCTTGGTGAGATATTCAGAAAGCTGGACCGCTCTGGATTCTCTGTCAAGGGCCGCAGTATCCAATAGTAGACTGCGCAAATCTTCAATAAATGTCTGGCAGGAACGCTCCAATAGGGGCTGTGTAGTGCCAAACGACAGGCATCCCAAATCTAAAACTTTACTACCTGGCTGAATGACTTCATCCACCAACGCGGCAATGCCAAACGAATGATGCTGCAACATATTTCCCATACCAAAACTAAGGAACCCCTGAACAATTCCGTAATATCTCTGCGGACCTTGAAGCTTGCAGATGTTAGGTGCAGCTGTGGCCTTCAGGGCAGGCTCTCAGAGCGTTCACACTCTGCGTTGCGACTTTTTGAAGGGACTAGACCTTCCTTTAAAGCCGCGCCTTGATTGTAAACCGTTCTGCAAGCCAGAGGTATCACGGAATTATTCAGAGGCTCCCTAAAGCCCCAGCATCAACCGGGGCTCATATGAGGGTTATCTGAGAGTGTTTTCTCAGCTTTCCTCAGCTTCTTCTTCAGTCTCTTTGCTGCCGAAGAGGTAATCGCTGGTATCGGACAGGCGAGAGGTGTTATTTACGCTGGAGCTGCTGGTGTAAGACGCGCTGCTGCGGGCGCGGCTCGCGGGCTTCTCTTCTGCTGCGGGCAGATCAGGGTGTACCAGACGATCGGAGAACTCCTTGTGGCGCTCTTTCATTTCGGAGTCGGTATCTACCATATCCATGGAGCCACGGAATTTACCGCCGTCGTCCAGCTTGATTCGCGGTGCAATCAGGTTGCCGTTGACTTGGGCAGTGTTGCGGATTTCGATCAGCTCATCAGCAAGTGCGTCACCATCCAGAGTGCCTTCCACAACAATATTTTTTGCGTGAATATTGGCAGTTACAGCGCCGCCAGTGCCTACGGAAAGGTTGTGACCAACCATAATCACGGTGCCGTCGACAGTGCCTTCTACGTGCAGATCCTCGGTACCGATCAGCTCGCCGCGAAAGTTAATTCCTTCACCCAGCACTGACTTGGAGCCTGAGCCCGAAAGAGATGATTGCTGCTCAACAGCGCTCATGCCTGCTAAAAATGGAGTGGAGTCATTGCTTTTGTCAGTGCTCATAGAAATAAGTCTCTCTGTTGTAGAAAAGTCAGCTGTTGTGTCGATTGCATTGATGGCCATAATTAAAGAGCTATCGCTGCGTTGGGTTTTTGTTGAGTCTAAAAAAATACAGTGTTCAAGCGCGATTAAATACTATTAATCTCAAGCTCTGCTTGTCGGGGCGTTAGTCAAATTTATCAGAATAATATTCCTTGCACTTATTTTGCAGTTTTGCGCTGTAAATGCTTAATTGAGGCAAGGTTAGGCTGTGAATGCTTTCTTCGCCTAAAATATCCTTGCATCTACCCCTTCCCTGTGGTGCCCATATTTTAAGATCGACTTTCCCTGTCCCTTCTGTGCCGTTTTTTGTCCCTTTCGTAGGTTTTTAATATGGTTTGTCTGTGCAAACCACACCAGGATAAAAGAGGGGCCTCTCTTGATCTTAAGCTACGATTGATTTTGGCGATTGCTTTTGCTGTCGCTGTATTCTATCTATTTACTTCAAGATAAAACTTGTAAGTGAATAATTACTTCCTTTTGCGGAGGGCATACTTCTCATTGTTTGCTGATGGGTATTGAGCCGGTTGGGCATAAATCAATAGATGATTGGAGTTTTACTACCTACAGCGAGCTTGCCATCTTGTTTTAGTCCGGCAATCAATCAAGCTGACCTCGACTTGAATGTATTGAATTTAGCACGAATTGCGCGAAAAAAGTGTGACGCAAAGCACCTTTTGGGCGTGGCATTAATCGTTATTGGGTTTTCTATCTATTCGGTTTGGGGCTTAAAAGATTTCTGTGCAATGTGCTGCAATTTTTTGTAAAGAATAGTTTTGATCGGCTTAACAGGGAGTTTGCGAATCTGAACCCTCTAGCTTGGATGTAAGTGTGTACTTATTTGCATAAATGTTACCGAAACTCTCTGGTTTTTTTAGTGCAGAGTTGCAGGTGGCTTTTTGATGGGGGTAAATCATTTGCCGCTTGTTTTTTGGCCCCATCTATGCAAGGTAGGGCCGAAAAGTGTGTGCTGTTGAGGTTGCGGCGAGACTGAAAGCCAAGGTAGTCAGAGAATGTAAGGTTTCATTTTGCTCAAAATATAACCGGGCAGTGATCTTTAACTTATGAAATCAGGGTTTCAATGTGACCGAGCGAGCTATATGAAGACTAAGCCGAGTTGGTTTCCCGGTAATAATCCCGGTAAGGCGTCAAATATCTTTCTTGTAGTCGCGATAGAAAGAGAGGGCAGAATAACTTATGACGTTGTTTTTAGGCGTTACACAAGGCACCCCGACACCTATTCCTGGGTTGATTTGGGCGTGAATCCGGCTCGAATTGTTGGATATACTCCTTTAACTGCTCTTGTGGGGTGGGGCACAGGAGCGGATGGCTACCCGCGTTTAGTGGATGGTAATAGCCGCACATTTTTGGGTTGGACAATTGGGGAGCCCAGTGATCCAGATCAGCGCTATATTGTCTCTTTAGCTTCTCAATACGCTGTTCAGGAGTGCATCGCGGGTGATTGGGTTTTACCAACAAAGAAAGAAGCCGATTGTGGCTTTGAAAAATATATACCAATGGATAGCTTCTTGGATTACATCGCTGATTATCTTCCTTTTGCTGAATAAAATAGCTGAGAAAATTTTGAGCGAGTGGTGCTTAGCTAAGTGCTTCGGAGTGTTTCAACATTAGTTTAATATCTACAGGGTAGATCTGCGGTAAAATGTTATCCGTCGCAGTACAAACAAGTCTGTTTATAATGAGAATGTGAGGGGGTGTCAGATAGCCATGAAAAATTTCTTGGCAACCTTGATCGCCCCCTTAAATATTTTTCTAAAATTTATACTCCAAATTATTTTAGATTGATTTTCCCTTGGAGGTAATCTACAGCCCCTCCTTTTAGGGTGACCCTGTCACCTTTCAATTCGCAGTGAATTAACCCGGTTCGTCGGGACAATTGGCGAGCTATAAGTGCATCCTTTTTAAGTTGCTCGCTCCAGTATGGCGCGAGTTGGCAGTGTGCAGACCCCGTTACCGGATCTTCATTTACTCTTAATTTTGGGTAGAAACATCGGCTAACAAAGTCTACTTCGGCGCTATCCCCGGGTGCAGTAATCACAACCCCCCGCTTATCTAACTGAGAGAGCTTTACAAAATCTGGAGTTACTGACCTTAGGGTCGTTTCGCTCTCTAGAACTGCAATATAATCATAGGCGGAGAGGACTTTTTGAGGGGAGACACCAAGCCCCTCCACAAGGGCTTCTGGTATTTCAGTAGGCTCCGGAATGGTAGCGGGGAAATCCATACTATAGGCGGCTCCCGATTTCTGCACCGAGAGAAGGCCGCTTTTACTCGCAAACTGGATGGTTTGGTGTGGATATTTCAGGTGTGTAAAGAGGACGTGGGCGGCTGCAAGTGTGGCGTGCCCACATAAATCTACTTCGGCCTCTGGAGTAAACCAGCGCAACGCAAAAGAGTCTCCCTCGCGGACAAAAAATGCAGTTTCAGAGAGGTTGTTCTCCTCTGCGATTTTTTGCAGCGTACCCTCTGAAAGCCAGCTCTCCAGGGGGCATACTGCTGCCGGGTTACCTTCGAATACCTTAGAGGCAAAGGCATCTACTTGATAAATTGTTAGTTCCATTGGCTTTATCCTTGATCGATGGAAGCTCTTTTTTGTCTATAGGGGGGAAATTAGTGTGGTTGAACTCTTATGTAACTTTCCCTGCGGGGACAAACTTTCTTAAGGTTGTGGGGAGTTTGGCTACTAAGAGACTTCTAGCCGGGTGCCAATATGCTGAAAGTAATAGAAGTGCTGCCCCCATAAATACGCCTGTTAAGGCGAGGCTATAGCCTGTGCTGCCATAGATATTAATCAGGTTGGCAAGGGCATAAAGTACATAGACTAGCGATGAAACCATAAGGGCGCGTCGATCAATCACTAGTGAAAACAGTGTAATCACCAAGTACAGAGCCAAGACGAAAGCCGTGTTGAATAGGCTCTTATACCCATCGAATACTCCCAGAGTTGAAAAAATGGGGTGAATCATTAGCGGAGCGGAAAGAAGGTGCAGCCAAAAAGCAGTATCGGATCTGCGTGTTGTTCTGTTTGTGTCGGAGGCATCCCAGTACATGGCGAAAACGAAGGTGAGAAGCCCCAGGAAAAATAGAATTGCACTAATCCAGTTCTGGCTACTGGGGAGAGTCAGCATAGCTGTAGATGCAAGCAGGGCAATCAGTGCTGCAGTACCAACGGCTATAGTTATTGGTACCCTAAAGCGCAGCCAATGCAGATAGGCCGCGATACTAGCGATAGCAGAGGCGGTGGATAAAGACGCAAAATCAAAGCTTTGAGATTTTGGGAAAAGCGACAGGGTAAGAGCAAATGCACCACCAACAAATGCAAGTAATAGCACTATAGCCGGTAAAGCCATACGCCTTTTACGCACAAAAAATTCAGCTATAGCCCAGGATAGCAAGGTGAATACCAGTAAGCCTAAGCTGTTGCTGCTAGTTAGTGAATTTAGCAGCCAAAGGGAGGAGAAAAGAACCAGAAAGCAGGCAAACACGATAAATATATCATTGAAGCCGCCAATCAGTCTGAAGTTTTCCTCATCTGTTGTGGGTGAGTGCTGGTGAGAAGCTATTGCGGCTCTAAAACTTGCGACAGATTCAGCTGTGAAGATCTTTTTATCTACTGCAAAGTTTAAGTCTTCATCCGTATACATATTTATCCTTTATAAAATGGAATTTTGAGGTAAAAACAGTTTAGAGAGCTGTTTATGGGGTCCCTAAAGCCGGGTAAAGCGGCTTTTGTAAATCAAACCGCTGGATAGGTGTATAATGTCGAGGCGGTCCCCGGAGACAAATTGTGTACTCCATTATGTCCGGCCTCTACCAGGAATCGCTATTTAGTCCCTAATCGCATTGAGTCTATTGGCTAAAACAGCCACCCTGTTCTAAATGAAATGCCGACAAAAGCAAACAAAACCGATAGGACTGTAACGGGAATAATATGGTATGCCAGTGAAACCAGATTCCTCTCGGAAAGGTTGGGGATGATTCGCAGTCTCGCATCAATGGCCAGTAAGAAAGTGCAGGCCAGAAGTGTTAGCTTAAAGATTAACAGGCGGGCAATGGGATTGGAAAAATTGAACCACTGGGATAGATCGGGTAGTAGGGTAAATGAGAGGTAGAGCCCAGATAGTATTTGAATAATGAGGGCGGGAATACCAATTTTCTCGTAGCTGTTTTCAAATCGGGAAATAAAGGCAATATCTTTATCCCGTAAAACTTTTGGCAATATTGTGCAGGCCAGTATCAAGTGCCCACCAGTCCAAACTGTGGCACCAAGCAAGTGCAAAAAAAGTACTACGTTATACATCCTGTCCCCCAGACAAATCCTTATCGGGGGACTATAGCGCTAAAATCTACGGGTGTCTGCTGCCAAATGGGTGCAGATAGGGTGGGCCCTACGCCTTGGGCTCCGGTCGCGACCAGATCCAATAGGCGCCGCAGCTGATGCCGCCAATGGTAAAGCAAAGCAGGTAAATATTGCTGATATGGAAAGCGGCAAAAGCTAAGGATATGGCCATGGTTAGGCTGGCCAGCAACTTTGTGCGGCGGCTCACATAGCCGCTGCGCCAGGTTCGCAATAGGTGGCCAAACAGGTGGTGTTCCTCAATCCATTGGTGCAGGCGCTGGGAGCTGCGTGATGCGGCCCAGGCACCGAGGACGATGAACATGGCGGAGGGGAGACCGGGAAGAATGGCCCCAATAATGCCCAGTGCGATAAAAAAGCAAGCGGCGGCACCCCACAGCCAGCGCATCCAGCCCTTTGCCAGTGGCGGGGTGTAGGACACTGCACTGTCTTCAGTGGGCTCTTTCATTCGGTACCTCTAATTTCTGGCTTGTTGCAGCATTGTTTCATCAAAATAAAAATAGGTGTCCACTGAGTTAGCTTGTTTTCAAGTAACTGGTCCTGGGCTTTGCAAGTAGAGTTGTTGAGGCTCTAGTGCAGGGTAACGGATTATGTGGACTATTTCCTCTTTCTTGGCTGTATCGCCTTGTGGAACAATCGCTGAATATTGTGCATTGTCTTTCACAAGGCGAATTTTTTAGCTTAGCGAACAAAAAACTCTACTGGCACTGCCATTACCAGGGGATCGCCGGGGACATCTTCCGGTGGTTTGGGCAGCGGTTCTGCCCTGCGTACCAGGGCTACGACCTCTCGGTCGAGGGCCGCGATGCCGCTGGCTCGATGTAATTCGACATCCAGCACCTTGCCTTGGCGGTCCATGGTGAAGCGCACCCACGGAATGCCTTGCTGCCGCCGTATTTGTGCGCTGCGCGGGTAGCGTTTTCTCCGTTCCAGGTGAGCTTGCAGTTGGCTCTGCCAGGTTAGTCTGGCCTGGGATTCTCGCTGGTTAAGCGCCCCCACCTCAGGTGCGGCAGCCTGCTCAGCCTCCGGTGCTTCTGCGGCAAGCGGGGCGGAGGTCTCTTCAATAACAGTTTCACCAGTGGCATTTCCTGTGGAGTCCTGCTGCTGTGCAATCTCCTTTTCTTCTGCGGGCTCTGGAGTTTCTTCTTCCTCCTCTACCGGAGGTTCCTCTTCGGGCTTTTTGACCGCGAACTCAGAGGGGGCTTCCGGTAGGACAACAGGCTCTGGTTGTGCGGTAGTTTTTTTCGGCTCACTGCGTTGCTGGGTAGCGGGAGAGGATTCCTGCTGTTGTGGGCCGATAGGTAGCGATGTGGGGGAGGCGGCGGGCGCGGCTACCATGCTGACTTCAAATACCTGTGGTGCTGCGGCAGGCGGTAGCGCCAGCTCTGATTGGGGTTGCCACAAAAAATAGGCGGCGACCAGCCCATGAAGGGCTAGAGCACTGCAAAAGGCGATAAGCGATAATAGAAATCGCGGGCGCCTTGTCGATCTTGCCTTCGGGCCAGCGAGGAGACTCATGGGGTTGCAGCCGCCGGTTTATCCAGCCCCACCAGGGCGATCTTATGATACCCGGCGTTTGCGAGCCGATTCATCAGATCCATTAGGTCTCCATACTCGACTTTGCTATCGGCGCGCAGCAGGATTTGCTGTTCGGTACCAATTTCATAAGCCTGAAGCTCTGTAGCCAAATTCTCCCGTTGAATAATTCGGTCCTCACCGAGTGTGAGGGTGAGGTCTTTTTGTAGGGTGAGGTACTTGGGGTCATCTGCCGGGGGCTGCTGGGGAGCGGCAGCAGAGGGCAGATTGACCGGCACGTTCACCGTAGCCAGTGGAGCCGCAACCATAAATATAATTAGCAATACCAACATCACGTCGATAAACGGTGTGACATTGATATCGTGCTGTTCCGGCAGCTCTTCGCCGCTGCCGCCTTGTAGATTGAATGCCATTAGCTGACACCCTGTGTCAGGGGAGCTATGCGCTTTTTAGTTTCGCCAAACTGCTCGGTGAGGGGGCGCGCATTGGGGTGGTGGCGGTCTAGATCGCGACTAATCAGTACCATTAATGCGGTAACGATATCGGCCAGCAGGGCTCGATAGTTGCCAATAGCGCGGGAGAAGTAGTTGTAAATCACCACGGCTGGAATTGCCGCAACCAGACCTATCGCTGTAGCCAGTAGGGCTTCTGCAATACCCGGGGCGACCACCGCCAGGTTGGTGGTTTGGGTTTTTGCTATCCCGATAAAACTGTTCATGATTCCCCACACGGTACCGAAGAGTCCGACAAAGGGGGCAACCGAACCGATGGTTGCCAGGATGCCGGTACCTCGGTTCATATCGGTGGCGAGTGAGGCTTGCACGCGCTCGAGGCGAGCTAATACGCGCTCTTTTAGGCCGTCATCAGAAACCGGACCGTCGGCAGAGAGCGCCAGTTCGTGGCGGCTGGCTTCCACCAGCAGCAGGGCGCCGCCGGCTTGGCCGGACAGCTTTGATTCGGCGCTGGCAAATGTCTTACTTTGGATAAGAATTGCCAGTAATTGTTTGGTTTTGCGGCGGGCTATTACCAGCTGCACGGTTTTAAACAGCCAAATTGCCCAGGTCAAAACAGAGGCCAGCAACAGGCCGATCATCACGCTTTTAACTACGATATCTGCGGCGTGATACATTCCCATCGGTGATAAATCGTGGGCGCTGAAAGCGGTCTCGCCGATATTGGCGGCGCTGGGGGAAGGTGAATTAGTTTGATCTTTTGCCAGTGCTACAGTGTTTTCTGTATTTTTTTCGGGCGCAATTTCTGAGTGGTTTAGGACGCTCGAGTGCGAATTATCTTCCTGAGAAAACGCCGGTAATGAGGCCGTTGTGCTAGCTAGTAGACACAAAAAAATTATTGTCCAGATCTTCATTACCGACTCCCGACTTCTGGTAAAAATAAATTTAGGCTGTAGCGGGCGCTAGCAGCTGCTCGACATTTTGTCGTGCAAAGGCAAAGGCTTGTTTGGCCCCTTCGAGGGCGGTTTCTTTTTGCTCTTCGCTCAGTTCAAGCGCGTCTAGCGCGGTTTTAAATTGGCGCCAGTGTAACCCGCGACCATCTTCGTGTCCCGCTAAGTGGCGCGCCCCGAAAGTTTCCGACAAATCCAGATGCTTGCGCGCATATTTGAGAAGGAACGCTGCTCCCAGGTTGGAGCCTTCGACCACGTAGAGCCAGCCCAGTGCGGTGTGGAAATCGGCAATCGTAACTTCTGTTGCCGCCTGCTGATCAGCGTCCAGATCGCTCTGGGGCATCTCAAAATCAGCACAATCCTGGAGTACGGCTGCGGAGCGATCTCTCTCTTTCAAACCCGGCAAAAAATTATTTAATTCGTCGCTTTGAAACCACTCGGATACCGCCTGGTGCAGGCGCGATTGAGTGCGAACAAACAGTGCATAGCGCTCCCGGTTGGAAAATGGTGACAGGGACATAATGCGTTTATCGAGGCTTTCGTGCGTTGTGTTGGTGCCTTCCTTCAGCCAAGCGGAAAAGGTGGGCTCTGTCGGTTCAACGGTTTGGCATTCAGCGGGATTGGTCACGGTTTTTTTCCAAAACAAATTAAACAATAACCGCCCGGTTAATCCGGTGGCTTTGTATGGGGTGACGGACCAAATTGAAATTAACCCATCCTTTTAATCAAAATTTTTTTAAAACTCCCCTTGGTTATTCCAAATTGATATAAAATTTTTAGCCGGCCCACTTTAAGTGAGAATAGATATCATTTACAGTCCCCGCCCTCAAAAGAATACAGTGCAAGGTCTGAGTTTTGGCCCCTGAAACCCCTTCAACTCCAGGATTTAATGAGCTTTACCAAGAGCACCACGAGTGGCTTGTTCGCTGGATAGCGCGCCGCACCCCGGGTGTTGATAACGCTCAGGATTTGGCCCAAGACACTTTTATGCGTTTGCTGGACCGCCCGAGCCTGCCGGCGGGCATCCGCAGCCCCAGAGCCTGGCTGACCAAGGTAGCGGGCAACCTGTTGATTGATCAGGCTCGCCGCCAAGTGTTGGAAAAAAATTATTTGGCATTGCTGGAGAGCTTGCCCGAGCCGGAGTGGCCCTCCCCGGAGGATAAGTGGGAGCTGTTGGGGGTTCTGGAGCAGATCGACCAGCTACTCGGCGGTCTGCGCCCGATTGAAAAGACCGTATTTTTAATGGCGAGGCTGGATGGCCTGACCTATCGCCAGGTGGCAGAGCAGCAGGGGCTGAGTCTTTCGTCGGTGGAAAAATACATCGCCAAGGCCATGCTCAAATGCTATGCCGCTGTTTATGAAAATGAATAACTCCCTGCGCACACGGACTTTGCCAGCTGATGTCTGATTCCACCGATCAAATCAAAGAAAAAATTCCCGAGGCGGTTTTGCTCCAGGCGGTTAGCTGGCGGGTGCGATTGGGGTCTGGAGAGGCGCTTGATTCTGAGCGGGATGCGTGCCAGCAATGGCGTTCGGCTAATCCACTGCACGAGCTGGCTTGGCAGCGGTTCGAGCGGATGGAGTCCCCTCTGAATAAAGCGGCGAGCCGAGCCCCTCGTTTGGCGCATGCCACTTTGGCGCAAACTGATGCAGAGGTTCGCCGCTTGAATCGCAGGGCGGCACTTAAAACGATGGGTGGGGGTGCCCTGGGCTTATTTGCCGTCGGTTTAGTGGGCTATGACAGGGGGTTGGTGGCGCGTATTTCTGCGGATTTCTCCGCTGGCGCAGAGTCGGCCCACTACACCCTGAATGACAGTAGCCAGGTCTGGCTAAACGCTGACAGTGCTATCGAGTGGAAATCGGGGGCTGAATACCGCTCTCTGGTTTTGAGTCGGGGCGAGATGCAGCTCACCAGTGCTGCCGACCCTCGCCCAATGCGAGTATCTGTGTCTCAGAGCCAAATAGTCTCTGCCGGCTCGCGCTTTTTCCTGCGCAATGGTGGCGATCACACCATTTTGCAGATTTTGGAGGGCGCCGTGCAGGTATTTCCCAAGGTGGGTGGCCAGTCTTTTGCCGCGAAAGCGGGTCAGGCTTACCGCCTTTCTGGCGGAGAGGCCCTGGCCTTGGATGGCAAGATGTTTGATTACAGTGGCTGGATTGATGGCGTACTGTCCGCCCGCCGTATGCCGCTGGCCGAGCTGCTTGAGGAGCTGTCCCGTTACCGCAGCGGCTTTTTGCGCTGCGATCCCAAACTGGCCAATCACTTGGTCTCGGGTGTTTTCCAGCTGCACGATACCGATATGATTCTTAAGACCCTGGCGCGTTCCGCAGGTGCTGAACTGCGCTATGTCACTCGCTGGTGGGCGGCTATCCAACTTCCCAGCTGATGGAGGTTGCCCACCTCTCAATCCTTCCCTTTTTGGCTCCGTGCTTGCCCGATAATTTTGGAGGCAGTTGCTCTTAGCCTCTGCCTCGGATAGTGCCGACAAAATTTATCTTTTGGTGCTTATTTTTCCTTTTCGCGACGCCCAAAGTGGCCGATTTCCCGTTAAAGCGAAAAAAACAAAATAATTCTCATTTAGATTACGGGTTTTTGATTTTCGTTCGGCTTCCTAGTTATACACCTGAGAATAGGAAGCCGCTTAAATGCAGTCCCGCGCCCCCAAACACATTTTGCCCACCCTGTTGGCACTGTTGTTGGCCGTAGTCCCCGTGTCGAGTTTTGCCCAAGCTCAACAGGGTAATACCGCACTGATTGAATTCAGCTTGCCCGCTGGCAACCTGGGTGACGTGCTCAATCTGTACTCGCGCCAAGCTGGGGTAACGCTCTCTTTTGATGAGAGTCAGGTGGAAGCGATTTCCGTTCCGGCATTGTTTGGCAGCTACCGTGCAGAAGAGGCCCTGTTGAGTCTGTTGCGCGGTACCAATCTGCAAGCGGTTCCAGTTGGTAGCGGTGCCTGGTTGATTCAGCCTGCTGGCGAGCAGGGTTTGATGGTACTGGACAGCATCCAGATTGAGACCCGCGATAGCGATGAAAAAGATCAGGTATTTCGTGAAGCGGGCTCAGTAAATATCCTTACCCAGGAGCATATTGAGCGTTTTCGCGGTACCAGTGTCGGTGATGTTTTCCAGGGCACCCCCGGTGTTTTGATTAGTGAAAACCGCAATTCGGGCGGCTTGGATGTCAATATTCGCGGGATGCAGGGACAGAGCAGGGTGCCTGTTTTAATTGATGGCAGCCGTCAGGAAACGACGATTTATCGCGGTTACTCGGGTGTTTCCAGTCGCAGCTATATCGACCCGGATCTGATCGGGTCACTGCGTATTGATAAGGGCCCGGTAATGGGGGCCGAGGGCACCGGTGCTACCGGCGGTGTTGTCAGTGTAAGTACTTTGCGCGCTGAAGATGTTGTAAAACCCGGCGAATTGTCGGGCTTTCGCATTCGTGTCAGCGGTGTCGGCAATAACACCGCCGCCCCCGAGGCCGGCACCTATGCTGGTTACCACCTGCCGCGCAGTGCATACCGCTCCGACTGCCGCTTTGCTAGCTACTGTACCGATGAGTACCTAATGCCGGACAGTTTTGCCCCGGATTACGGTATGGACAGGCCCAGTTTGTTGGATTTTGAGGGCTATGCAGCGAGCTTTGCCGGCGCCCAGCGTTTTGAGTGGGGCGATTTGGTGGTGGCTCACGCTCAGCGCGAGCAGGGGAATTACTATGCGGGCACCGATGGCCCCACACCGGAGGTTGTCATTGGTGAGCCTGAAGAATTGGCTTGGTATACCGAAACCCCAGTTTCACTGGAGAGTGAACTGGGGGAGATCACTTACCGTGCCGGAGAGCGCATTCCCAACACCAGTTTTTCCAGTGATTCCTGGTTGCTAAAAAGCAGTCTTCACCTGCCCAAGGATCAAAGCCTGGAGTTGGGCTATATCCGCTATAGCAGTACTTATGGCGAAATGATGCCCTCGCAGGTTATTTCTCTTTTCGGTCAGGCGCGGGAGTGGCTAAACAGTGATGTGCTCAACCAAACTTACACCGCGCGCTACCGCTGGCAGCCGGTGGAATATGACTGGGCCGATTTACGTATTAATTTTTGGCATACTGATTCGGTCACTGACCTGAATACTCCAAGTGTGAACTCCATCGATCTGGAAGACAATACCGCACGGACTGATGATTACCAGCGTTTTGGTTTGGATATTACCAACAGTATGCACTTCTACCCCATGGGTGAGCTGCGCTGGGATTACGGTATTACAGCCCAGTGGGAAGACTTGGATACTGATACCCTTGAAACTGAAGGTTTTTATGCCGGCTCCCGCAGTGGTAGGCGCGATGAGTACAGCGTCTTCACTAGTATGAAGTGGCAGCCATGGCCGGAGTGGACTCTGGAGTCGGGACTTCGCTACACCCATTTCTCTTCAAAAGACAATAATCCCCTTCCGCTGAGTACCGATTCCGAGGGTTGTGTGGACGATGGTGAGGGGGGCTGTGAGGATGTTTACTATAGCAATAGTCACTCCGGTACCACACCAATGGTGGTTCTGACCTGGGAGCCGAGTAAGGGTTTGCAGTTCTATGCCCGTCATGCGCAAGCCTTGCGTATGCCGAGCCTATTTGAAAATACTACCGGTTTTTCTGTGAGTCCCGCACTGGATATTTCCCTAAAGCCTGAGCATGCGAAAAATAATGAAGTTGGGATTAATTATCTCAATGGCCAGTTATTTGAGGCTAACCACCAGCTGCGAGTGAAAGTTGCCTACTTTGAGAATCATGTGGATGACTATTTGACTCGCACTCAGACCAATGCCTGGGAGACAGAGCTGGATACTCTCTTCGACTTTTTCCGTATGCGCAATATCGAGAGCCTCGACCTTGAGGGTGTGGAGTTGAATCTTGGATACGATGCTCACTGGTGGCTAGTTGAGCTGAGTGGCACCAAGTACAGCCATATTGAGGCCTGTAATATCGGCAGTTATGTGCGCTATTACTGTGCTAATTGGGGTATCGAAGATAGTTATATCAATAATATGGTCCCACCCAACTGGCATGCCAGCGCGCATCTTGGCTTGCGTTTACTCCAGGAAAAATTGGAGCTGGGGCTGCGCGGCACTTTTACGGGTGAGCGAAATCCCGTTTCCGATCACAGCGCAAGCGCTGGATTTACTGAGCCGGTGTTGTGGCAGAGCTATCAGCTCTGGGATGTTTATACCAGTTACCAATTTAACGATAGTTTTTCGGTAGATTTCACTGTCGACAATATCACCGATCAATATTACATCGATGCCTTGAGCCTTGGCCTTGTTCCCGCACCGGGACGCACGGCGAGACTCAGCCTGACTTATCAATATTAATTGTTTGGAGTACCACAGATGAAAAGAGCAGTAGCCCTTGTCGGCATGCTATGTCTGTCTCTCGTACTGGCCGCCTGTGGTGGCGGTGGATCGGGTGGCAGCTCAAATAATAAACCCACCGCCAGTATCAGTTTGTTGTCTCCTGTAGACGCGACCTTCTCCCTGGCTGATGGCGATGTCACTGTTCAATTGAATGGTACTGACAGTAGTAGCCCAAGGGATGCAAACCTCAGCTACCGCTGGGAATTGATCGAGTGGCCTGAACTCAGTTTTGCAGAGCTGGCCAGCTCGGAAGATGCCTACACGGAATTTACTGCTGACCTGCCGGGCGACTATGTAGTAAGTCTGATTGTGGATGATGGTACTGAGACCAGTGAAGCAGATCGTCTGACTTTGACTGCGACCAGCCCGAATCCTGTGGCGATTACTGAGCCTGTACACAGTATTATTCTGGGAACTGGTACTCTGGGGCTCGATGGTAGCTTAAGTACTCCTCCAACAGGGGAGGTAGGGGACCTGGAATACCTATGGACCCTGGTCGAAAAGCCTCTGGATAGTGCTGCTTACCTGACTAATAGCGACTCTACTCAGGCTACCTTACACCTGGATATCGAAGGTGACTACAAGCTTGAGTTGGTTGTTACCTATAACGGAGTTGCCAGTGAGCCTGCAGAAGTATTGGTAACTGTTTCAGCCGGTGACGCCCCCCCCGTTGCGGTAACAGAAGACCAGACGATTACTCTCGGTGAGGAAGTGGTACTGGATGCAAGCGAGAGTTATGACCCGGAAGGTAATGCTCTGCAATACCGCTGGAAGTGGGATTCCAGCCCGGTCGAAACTGATGGTGTTCCAGTTCCCGAATTGGAAGGCGAAACAACCTCTACTCTCAAGTTCACTCCGATTGCAGCCGATACTTACAATTTGATTTTGTTTGTTTTTGACGGCGCTAGAAAAAGTGAAGAGCGTGAAGTTACGATTGTTGTCGAAGCTGACTCCGAAGCAGAAGTGAATGAAGCTCCGATTGGTGAGATTGAAGCTACCGGTTACTTCCCATCCTATAGTATTGGTGAGCAAGAACTGGGTCTTCGTGCGGAGTTTACTTTTGTTGGCTATGACCCCGAGGGTGACGCCCTGCAAATTATTGATGCAGAGCTGATCGAAAAGCCTGAAGGCAGTGTTGCTGAGTTGGTTGATATTGGTTCCTGGAAGCCGCTGGGTAAGAAAATCCAAGAGCTGGATGTGGTTGGTACCTATCGCGTAAGCATGACCGTTTCTGACGGAGCCAACCAGATAGACCTGGAGGCAACCATGGAGGCCAAGATCGGTGGCGTAAATGGCTATCCTTCTACTCGCAGTGTCGAGGCCCAGTCCAAGTCTGTTCTAGTTGGTAAAAAATTGGTCTTTGATGCTTCCAGTAGTGACCCCAATGATGACCCTATGACTTTCCACTGGGAGTTGGTAGACAAGCCCGATGGCAGTAATGCCGAGATTCAGCCGGTTAAAGAATCGGAGTCTGGAGAGCTTCGTCGAGCAGAGGTGCTTACCGATGTGCCCGGCTCCTACACGGCGCGCCTGATCGTAAGTGATGATCGCGGTATGTATGCCAAGACTTACTCTGAGGATGATGGTCTTGCCAAAGAGTCCAATACCGCACCGGAAATTCGCGCTGTAACTTGGACCCGTAACTGGGGCAGTTTATCGACTGGGGAAGATTACTATCAAATCTTGCCGTGTATGTCTCTGCTGCATCGCCCGGTGGTGGTTGATGCCGATGGCGATGAAGTTTATACCTACGACGAGTTAATTAGTGCTCCGGAGGGTGGCGAGCACACTAGCTACCCGGACAGTGATGACTGTGAAAACACAACGGGCACGGTGTTTTCCAAAGCGGGCACCTATGTATTCCGCTACTACGCCACGGATTTGATTGACGATGCTCCGGAATATGATTTTGTTGTTGAAGTTGAGCCGCTAAGCGATGCCAAGGGTGTGCGTTTGCGTAACATCAACTCTTGGGATGAAAGTCTCTGGCTGCCAATGCCCTATGAAAATATCCCGACTTATGGCACTCCGTCTAGCTTGCAGTGGGATACTTCTGCTACAGAAGAAGAGTATTTGCAGTGGTCGCTGACAGCAGCTGATGCCGACTACACTATTGAGAATGTTCAGGTTCAGCATATCAATGGTGACCTGGATAGTTTGACACCTTGGTTTGAGGGGTTGGCAGAGGGGCAGGTAATTAGTGAAGGGGAGTCTCTTGAGTTTAAGACCTGGATGCCCGCTGTTCCCTGTATCCGCACTGATGATAAAGCAGAAGGTTTCCACTTCTCTTTCAACATCAAAGAGATCCCTGAGCTGACCTTTACCTATGAAACCTGGGTGGCGGCGGATGATGGCATCTTTGGTGACTGGAGAGAGTGTGAGGCGGGAGAATTAGATTAATTTTTCCGAACATGCTGCTGTATTTAGATGTGCTATTTTGTTAGTTATATGACGATAGCAATCTCTACGAGAAAGGGCATCTGTTAAGGATGCCCTTTTTTGTTGGGGGGGTAAATCAGCTATATTTGTCCTTTAGGTACATATCTATCTAGTAGCACCACTCACATGCACTATTTTCCCATTCGATTCAAAGCAGTTGATCATGACTCCCCATGGGTACTTTATTTGTTCAGTTCTGTTGTACTCGTAGACGATACACTGAGGGTGATTACGACTTATTTGCCGTCCCATAGAGAAGTTAAATGAGGCTTGAGCAGCACAAAAGATGTGTACCTTTTCTACTCCATCACTGTTTAGGCGCTTTAATAATTCACGAAACTCTGATTGGAAAGCTTGTACTTTTTCCAGAGACCTCATGTTATCGTATTTAATATCAGGCATTGTTACGCGAATACAAGGAAATGTTGGGGCAACTTTTCGAACGTCCTCAATGCTAACTGGATGGCTTATCTCCATGATTAAAACTACCTCAGATGTAGCTTGATAATCCTTAAGGTCAACAATTGGTTTATTGCTATCACTATATCCTCCCAGCTGATACCAAGAGCTCTCGTCTCTATCATAATCCCATGTAACTAGTTTATAAGTATTTCCGAGAATATAACCCGCCAGAAAACCAAGAGGGACTGGAGGGGTGCCTCCGTAGTGAATTGTAATTTCTCTACTGCCTGCCTGCTGTATTTTTGACCTTAACGTGTCTATAAGCGAATGCTTCGTAAGTGATGTGGCCCCATCGGGATCACTCACAACATTATTTGAATAATATGGATACAAATCAATTGGTAAAGTATCACTACCACCAGGCAATCGGGAGACTGAATTTACCAAAGGGCTGCCGAGTTTTTCTCTTAACGCCGTATGCTCAATAGTTAGATTGAGTATTTTTCTTCTTTTTTTAATTATGTAAATAGATTCCCCAATAACCATCAACAGACCAATAATGCCTACACCTGTTAACGCCCATTCTAAGAAGGAGCTGTTATTGTTAGCTTCTATAGACACTAAGGTTGTCGCGCCATCCGCAGTTCTATGCATTGCCTCAACAGAAGCCAGATTAGCCCCGCCAAAACCTGTCATGCATAAAAAAATACCTGCCTTCATTACTAAATTAACTGGCTTTGTAAGCCAAGTTAATATCTTCCAGGAGAATGATTTTAAAAAATTAATAATATCTTTCATTTTTGATTGTATTTTTCCAGCTTAATTAATTTTCCGCTACCTGCATCTCCTTCCCAGCAAGCTAGCTCTTTAGTTCCTAGAATTAAGAAGTAGAGCTTGTTGCCCTCATAAGTGTCATTTTCTAGTACATTAAGCCAGTCCCTTATGTCTGTTTTCGAGGGGGTCGGGTAGGGCTCTGGGTGAGAGTGCCAATTGCCAATATAAGCGTAGGTAGAACTCGATTCACGCCACTTTCTATGAGCATACTTTTCATGTCCTTTGCCTCGATAAAATGTTGTGCGCGTCCTCCGGTCTCCTCGCATTGGCCTTGAAATATCATCAACAGCAATATGTGTGGAAGCGAGCAGGTGTCTACCGAGGAGCAGCCCACCTCCCTCGAGCGATGTGCATTTTAGCTGTCGGTATCCTAAAAGCGATTTAACTACCTGGTCATCAATTATTAGCCGGCACCCATCAGGCTTACTGAACCTAATGGTCTGATCCACAGGCTTTGCAGTTGTTGGCAATATAGCGATGTTCATCTTGTAACTGTTTATCTTCTGCTTTCTTATACCAAACCGATGCTTGGTGGCCATTCTCTTCCAGCTCTTCAGACGCACCTCTCCAGCTGTATATAGTATTTGATCGATGCCCATCGAGAACTCGTACCACAGCACGCGTTGCTAAAACTGATGTTTGTAAAGCGTCTAAATTTGAATACGGAGTAAATACACCACTACATCCACCAATATGCTTACTTATTGTTTGGCCCTGCGCTATGAAGCTAGTTCGTGGATGGGGCTTGAACCCCGATGATCTGGTGTAAAGGCATTCCAAACAACCTCTTTCCCCCGGGCAGGCAACTTGCATCACATGCCCACCAATACCGAATCCGTCCTGCCATGCATAAATTACTGGAGTACTGATGTCGGATTCATGGTGATGGATATTCAGCGCTAACTCTGAACTAAAGTCACCTGTTGCTGATATCACAGCGTCGTAATTGTTCAGATCAATTTCCTCAATGAACTGGCGGATATTTGCTCTTGCAGTTAAAACCTTGACTCCTGGTATGTTTAGCTCAATTTCCCATCTCAACGCATCCACCTTGGGGACCTGTTGAATAGAATCAATAAAATTTGCACCTAGTGCATGGCGATGGATATTTTCCGGCGTCAATATATCAATATCAATAAGATACATCTCACCTACACCCGCCTTAGCCAAGTTCATGGCAATATGCGATCCAACTGATCCACACCCAAATAAAAGAACTTTTTTTTCTGATAAGCCGGTGTTCGCACCGCCTCGTGTTTTCAAATACGTAGGCGATTGATTTCGTAGATGTAGCGGCATAACACTCCAGCCTGCACTTGAAGCCTTAGCTGGATGTTGAGCTTTCTCTTTTCGGTGAAAACGCACTCCCCATAGGGCAAGTTCACCATTAGGCTTGGGGTGTGAAAAAACAATGCTAAAAAAGTTCGCCCATTTTTCACTTTCTATCCAACGAAAGTACTTCTCAAGGACATTAGGTTTAGCATGATTTTTTATAAGATCAATGATATCTTCCGCAGTCCACAAAGACAGTAAGGGTGGTGGCTCTATTTTATCAATAAGAGGTATATACGGTATTTTTCTCTGCTTTGCTCCCTTGATCCTGTTTATCGGTGCGTATAAAGTTTTCTCGTTTAGCTTTTCATCGATAACGGCTAAGATATTAGGGTTATTTGTCTTTCTGGAATTTTTAGTATCTTCAAATGCAGTAAGCGTTTTAAACTCACTGCCCAATTCAAAGAAACATAGAGTCGTTGAGTAGTCAGAAGGAAGGCTTTCCCAATAGTCTTCAAATTCCTGGTGCAGGTCCATTCTTGAAGAGTCTTCTGAGTGCTCTTTTAATGTAGCAAGTGCTTCTACTATACATCCTTTCAGGACACTCACAGGATCCCTTATGTCTGCAGCTAATCCTTGAGTGTCTTTATAGCAAATACTACCCTTCCAATTCAGATGTCCGAAAGGAGCAAATGGTGGATCTACTAGCAAGGATATATTAGGCAGAACATAGGGAAAATCATCAGGGATACTAATAGCTAAATCCCAATACATTTCTTCGTATTGGGCAGAAACTTTATAGATAGGTAGAGAGCTGCCCGGTATGGCTAATGCTTGATTCGGCTTGAACTCTTCAAAGCTATTGATATAGGGAAGCGACTCAAAAGCCGCTTCTATAACTGCAACATCCAGATCCATTAAGAGGAAGAGCCTGTGTTATTAATACTAATTGTTGCAGCCTTTGCTGTTTCCGATACTGGCGGCACAGGGAAATTGGGGAGATGTTTTTTAATCTCTTTGCATCCCTTGTCAATTCTTTCCTCTTTTTCTGCGAAAACTAAAGCTTCTTTTAGAGCTTCAAGTTTTTCTTTTAACTCTGTCATTTGACGGTCAGTAAGCTTTTCAAATACATCGTTACCTGGCGTTACTGGTAAGAGAACTTTCAGTCGATATTGCGATTTGCCATTGTCATCAATACTAACCCAGTTAAATGACCCAATGATGTTCGAGATCGTTTTACGTAAAGCTATCAGATCATTGGGGGTATCTTCATAAGTATCTATTTCAGGCGAAAAATGATCCATTGCCGCCAAACATAGCCCGATACTCGGTACGGTATAACTGCTAAATTTCTTGCTCTTCCAGGCTTTAAGATACTTTACGATACGCCGAAATTGGTAGCGCTCACTATCATTTGAGTATTTCCCGTTAATCTCTTCGTTCAAACCCTCGGGATCAGATTGAACCCAGACCTCTGAGGAAGCGCTCTTACCCCAGGCAAGATCATATCCATTTGAATCATCACGCTTTACATAGACAGGCATATCAACATGGTAATCAGGCGTCCCATTTTTCATGTACTGAGTAGTGATACAGGGGTTCTTGATTACCGGAGACCTGCTGGTATGCTCAAGAGCTTCTTTCACCAGCTTCTTAAGCTTCATTGCACCAATGTCATCCTTAGTGCAGTCAAATAAAACACCAACATCAATGTCGTAGTCACCATTTGCCGGGTTAATGCCTGTATAGGTAGCGTAAGAGCCTTGAAGCAGGTATTTATCAACACTTGGAGCGTCATCGTTGTTTTTCAGTGCTGCTTCAAGGTTCTGCTTTAGGATCTCTCGCTTTTCTCTCAATAGCTCTTTTTCGTTTGAGAGTTTGATGTCATCATGAAAGGTGTCAAATTGTTTCTGTAAATCAGCCATATTATTCTGCTCGCTTCTACTTAAGAGTTTGTACGCTGCTGTAATCCCTAGTGCTCCTAGGGCCACAATTGCCAATGGATTCATAAAGTTAGTGCCTTAAACAATCAACCTGGATGAACAAGCAAACTGGGTATGTAACCACTCAAGATGGCAGAACCATCTCTGTACAAGCTGTGTTTACTGAACAGGGAGGGGGAGAAGCGATTGATCAATGCTGTTGTACACTGCGGAATATCTCTGCAGATTCCATGAATGGACTGTATTTTTACTAGATTACTCACTTACCAAGCCTCCATATGCCACGTTATCAACGTTATTTCTCTATACCTGGAGGCTTTTTATCGTATTCATGCCACTCTTGGTCATTTTAAGAGATTTTTTCTCCTTAAGTCGTAGGTTATATTATCACCAATTATTTTCAGTGCAACCCATTTAAGAGATTTTTTCTCATTAGGCGCGCAAAATATGCCAAAATAGACTGAAAGGATATGTTCTTGGAGGGAGATTCTCCTTAACTGGTTAAAAAAACATGCTAATTAAATTTCGTGTAGGCAATTTCAGCTCTTTTCGTGAACCCGTTGAATTTTCGATGATTCCAACACGGGAAAAAGCTCATCGCGACCTACATCTATACAAGTCACATTCAGTGAAGGAGCGTGATCTTCTTAGAGCAGCTGTCATATATGGAGCCAATGCTTCTGGTAAGAGTAACTTTATCAAGGCGTTTTCTTTCGCCGAGAAATTTATAACTAAGGGAGTCAGGCCTCAAAGGGCGATTGGGACTAGTGCATTTAAATTAGATCAAGATTGTAAGGGCCGTCCTTCTTGCTTCTATTTCGAAATTCAAATGGAAAGCAAGATGTTTTCTTATGAGTTCTCAATTACCAATGAAGCCGTAATATCTGAAACACTTAGTGAGCTTACTAAGACAAAGACTAAGCTGCTTTTCTCAAGATCATTTAATAACGAGGAGAATAAATTTGAGTTTGGTGGATTCGCAGAAAAACTGAGCAAAGAAGGCAAACAAAAGTTAAATTTTGTTGGTGAAGGAACACGGAAGAATCAATTGTTTTTAACTGAGAGTATAGAAAGGAATCTAGACTTCTTTAAACCAGTGTATGACTGGTTTAGCAAGTACATTAGAGTCTTTACACCACAGAGTATTGGTCATGGAGTAGAGTTTAGGCTGGGCAATGATGAGGAGTTTAAAGAGTTCCTGGCCGAAGTGCTATCTGAATTTGACCCATCAGTTGTAGGAATCGAGTCTCAGTTAGTTGACGCTGAAACCGCTTTAGATTTTCCACCTAGATTGTTTGAAGATCTAGGGGATGAACTAGACAACGGTGTAGCAGTATTTGTTGCTGATGTTGTCAAAGGTAACCGATCTGTGGTTTTGAAAAAGGATGGGGGATTGAAGCTGCTTAAGATTTTTACGCAACATGAAAGTATAGATACTGGAGAAAAGATCACATTTGATTTAGAAGAAGAATCAGATGGTACAAGAAGGCTTATTGAACTTGCTCCGTTATTTTTTGAGCTATTGAGGTCAGAAGAGGTGGTAGTCGCATTTATAGACGAGCTTGATAGAAGTTTACACCCCTTGTTGACTAGACGGTTACTGGATATTTTCTTGCGACATCGAAAAGACCACATGGCCCAAATAGTAATTTCTACACACAACTCTGTATTGTTAGACGTAGATTTATTAAGAAGAGATGAAATATGGTTTATAGATAAAGGGGATGGGTCATCTAAGCTTAAGTCGCTGCAAAGAGACTTTAATCCTAGATATGACAAAGATATAAGAAAAGATTATCTCTACGGCTCATATGGCGGTATTCCCAGAATTAGACGTAGTTAACTACTCGGCTCATCAAGAATCAGGGAATTTGCATCTGAGAGCCCTGCACCTAATAGTGCAACACGCATAGCCTCTCCGCCGCTCAAGGTGCAGGCAGGGGTACTTGCTTCAAGATGGCTCAAGTCATTGCGCTCAAGCGCTTGAAGTAAGGAAATGGTCGATGATCAATAAACAGTGAGTTGGTGATTTAGAAATACTGGAAGGAACACCGCTATATGTATGTTTCTCAAGCTCAGAACTTGATACTTGTTATTTTTAAGTGTCGTTTTTTCATAAAAAGCCCATTCGGTCGAATAGGCTTTTTATGTCGAGAGGCTACCCCCCCTTTGCTTGGGGGCAAGTTCTGTAGGATATGGCCTAAAAATTCTAAAAGCTATCTTGCTCCCAGTCGTCGACTGCTTCTAACACAAACTGTTGACTCTTATCATTTTCGTCACACTTGTAAACCTGAAGACGCTCCCCCTCCTCGGTTGAACTGCCCGGCGCATCTATGCAGTAGGACCAGTCTTCATCACGGTTCTGAATAGTGCCATTTTCCTGAATTTGCCACTTCTCTGAGTTGCCACCATCGCAATCCCACAGGTGCATTTTATCGCCGTTGTCGGCGGAGCCGGTATTGTAGTCAACACAGTACTTGTTGTTGCCCTTGGGGCGGAGCTGGCCCTCGGCAGTGTAAACAAATTGCTGCTTATCACTGGAATCACAGCGGTTCATATTTAGGTTGGAGCCATTGCTATAACCTTGGGAAACAGTCATGCACAAATCAGTGTTTGAGGCGGAGCGAAGTTGCATATATCCGGGTAGGCTTCTTCTTACCCCGACAAAAGGAATTGTCGTGCCGGCATAGTCTGGAGTGGTGGCTACTGTGTCTGGGTCCATACCGATTGCAGTCGCACCCTGTGCGATTGCGATAAATATATAGCCGTAATCGGTATTACTAAAATCGCCAGAGCTATCCCACAGGTGCATCAGTTGTTTGCTCTCGGAAGCGGCATTGGCAGTAATCTGGTAGTGGTCACCGGCTTGAACATTACCACAGAATATTTTTTGTGAGCTATCGCTGTCTATTGAGTCGATGTTGCCAGAAAATTCCTCTGGATCTGCGGTATCTATGTCTGGGCACAAGAACGCATGTATGTCATAGCTGTCCAGGGTGGATTCCATTCGGTCATTGACATTGCCTGTTTGCCCACCGGTGAAAACAACAATCACTTTCTTATTGTTGCTTAGCAAGCTGTCAACACTGGGCCAGCCAATATTTTTTAGTGTGTTGCGATAGTTTGTTGAGGGGGAGCTTTGCTGCAAGTGTGTCAACATATCCTGGTAGCTATACTGGAGATCTCCCAATTCTTGTTGGATATACTGGTCTAGTAAATAAATCTCATCGGCATACCAAGCATTAAACCAATCCAAATTGGTTTTCATATCGATATATAGCATTAGTGGTGCTTCGATGGTATTGCTGGACAGCCAGGATTTAATATCGTCTAGGCAGTGTTTCAGGCGGTCATCATCCCCGTTACTGTTGCACATATGGTTGCCAATATCTGATTGGCCGTGGGAGACATAGGGGCCGAGACTGCTTCCCTGCCAGGAATCGTGATCTACAATATCAATCTCCAGTGATCGGAAGCCTTTGTCTAACCAGTCTGTCAAGGTTTCCCCACTCTCTAGCCGCTCATAGCTGTTATGGGGCTGTAAATAATAAATTTCATCGATACGATGCTCTTCGCTGATGGTTTCTGCTCGATAATCGGGCCAGTGAAGTGAGTTGGCATTACTGTTGGTGGCCAGAGGGGTAAGGATCGATAAGCATAAGATACCGGCAGAGATTTTATGGGAGGGCATTAGGGTTCCTGTTGTCGGGTTGAGTACTGTAGTTGTGGTTTGTTATATAAAAAGCGTGTTAATAATTTGTTACTGAGATTTTATGCTGGGGTTTGTGTCCTTTGCTGGGGGGGAAGACACTCAGATATTTTTCAGGTACAGATATTTAAGGGGTATTTTTGTTAAAAAGTTGAACACTGCCGCAGTGCTGGGTCGATTTGTGAGAGAGCGCGTGGGTGAGATGCGCCCCCGTAGCCAAAATAGGCAGCTGTAGTAAAGCTTGTGCTGACTGCGTTTAATCGTAGCTGAGCCAGCCTTTATTTTTTTCCCATTCTTTTTTCTACCTGCTTTTTCTCCCAGTCTTCGCCAAAGAAGTCAAAGAGATTGAAAGTGCCAATAGCGTGGGAGGCGAGGCCGATACCCCAGCCGAAAGCTGCCCATAGTGACCATAGGTATTCGGGAGAGAATATTAAATTGACTATGACGAGCCCGGAAATAACCAGCAGGTAGGTGATTAGGTGCTGGTAGAAACTCTTGAGCTTTTTGACATGCTCAATGACGGCCCTCTCTTTATCGGAGGTTTGATCTTGAGAATTCATAGTGATCCCCTTGGTTGAGTGGCACAGCAGTGGAGCCAGCTTTTTTATTTAAATTATTGTTTCAATCCAGGGGCGATATTAACCACAGGCGGTGGAGTGTGGCAAGCGGGAATAGGGCGGATACCCGGTGGGAGCGGGCATCCGCAGGTGAGGTTATACAATACAGTCTGGTTGTTTCGAGGGGTGGGCCTCGATAAAGGCGGGCAGTTCACTACAGGCTGCGGCAATTTCCTGGATTTTGGGATATTGGGTCATATCCAGGCCAAAGCGCTCCGCACTGTATATCTGCGGTAGCAGGCAGCATTCGAATAGACCGGGTGTATCGCCAGCGGCGAAGGGGGTCGGTTTAAGCTGTGTCTCCAGTGCGGAGAAACCCAGGTGTATCCAGTGTTGAATCCACTGTATTTTTTGTTCATCGCTCACTTTGAGTTCGGCTTGGAGATACTTTAGAACCCTGAGATTCTGTATGGGCTGGATATCGCTGGCGATGTTGTGTGCGAGTGCGCGGATATGTGCGCGGGCCTCAGGAGACTTCGGCAGGAGTGCCGGCTCGGGGTGGGTTTCATCCAGCCACTCCAAAATGGCGAGGGACTGGGTGAGGCTGATGTCACCGTCATTCAGCGTTGGCAGCAGTCCCTGGGGATTTAGCGCGCGATAGCTTTCACCGTGTTGATCCCCCTTGAGCAGGTTTACCGGGTGATACTCATATTCCAGGCCCTTCAGGTTAAGGGCGATGCGCACCCGATAGCTGGCGGATGAGCGGAAGTATCCGTAAAGGTCCATTGCTTTTCCTTTTCTTTGTTTTAATGTTGGGCTGGCTTGCCAGCCTTTAGTTGCCGTCTGGATACGACTTGTTCACTTGGGTTTCCAGGAGTTTACATAATCTGCCAGTTCCACGGCATGGGCGTCTGGGAGAATATCCCAAGGGGTGCGGCTGTCGATCATTACGGCCACCTCGTCGGTTTCCTTGCGCGCGTGGCGGGCACCGGTGGCAAATGCCTTGGGGTGGGGACCGTGGGTAAATCCCATGGGGTGTAGGGTGAGCATGCCGGGGTGGATATTGTCGCGGCTAAAAAAGTTACCCCGGTGATAGAAGATAAGTTCGTCGAAGTCATCATTGTTGTGGAAGAAGGGAACCTTTAATGCGCCGGGGTCACTCTCAATCGGGCGCGGCACAAAAGTGGCCACGACAAAGCCCTGTGCCACAAAGGTGGTGTGAGCTGAGGGCGGCAGATGGTAGCGGTGGCTCATCAGTGGGCGTATATCGCGCCAGTTGACGCGTACGGCCAGGTTATCCCCGGTCCAGCCACAGGCATCCAATGGGTTGAAGGGGTAGGTGATGATCGATAGCTGCTGCCGGGCCTTGACCACCACTCGCCACTCATCTTCACCCTGTTGATCGCGAAACGCCGCATCCATACGGGGCACATCTAATATTGCCGGGTCAAAAATTGCGTTGGGCCCGACAATCCCTTTTTCCGGGAGCTGGAAATGGCTACCTAGTGCCTCCACCATCAATAGCTCCAGGGGCTCATCCTCGGTGGGAGTCAGGCGCCACAGGGTGCCTCGGGGCAGTAGTATATAGTCGCCGTCGCGAATGGAGAGGTGGCCAAAATCGCAAAACAGCGCCCCGCTGCCGTTGTGTACAAATAGCAACTGGTCGCCATCGGCATTGCGGACTAGGTGATCCATCGGGGTCCGGCAGCACCAGAGGGCAACCTGACTATCCTGATTGCGCAGAATGGGTTTTTGGTCCCAGGGGCTCTGGCCGCTGTGTTGCATTTGGGTGCTATCGAAAGCGTGGGGGCGCAGTGGGCCTTCAAACTGGCTCCAGCCCGTCGGCGGGTTGCGGTGATAAAAATGGGTGCAGGGGCCGAAGAACCCCTCTTTGCCCATCTCTCGCTCATAGCTGTTTGCCGGGAAATCCGCGTGGGCTTGGCGGCTGGTATTTCCTTCCGTGCGGGGAAAGCTGATCCACTGTTTCATTGTGTGGCCTCGCTTTGGGGCAACTGCTTTGCAAGGGTGGTGAAAAGTTGCACATCTCAATGGCCCCTACACGCAAATTTCTTGCGCTATAGAGCCAATTAGCTCGCAAAAATGGCGCAAAAAAACCTATACTGTCCGGCCATTTTTTCATCGGGGCCGGTCACTGTCAGAGAAGTATTTGTGCCAAAAGTGGTTACAATTGAAACCAATGTTAGTTAAATTGGACATCAGGTACAACCGGGATTCCCGAGCAGGTAGGTTTGAGGGCAGCCATGAATATTGATCAAAACACGCGACCCACTGTTGTTGAAAACGACGAGCTGCGCCTGGAGAAATTCTTACCATATCGCCTTTCGGTACTCTCTAACCGGGTGAGTAATGCTATTGCGCAAGCTTATGGTGCGCGCTTCCACCTCACCATTCCCGCGTGGCGGGTGATGGCGATTTTGGGTCGCTTTCCCGACCTATCCGCCGCTGAGCTGGTTGAGCAGACTGCGATGGATAAAGTGGCTATCAGCCGCGCTGTCTCCTCCCTGTTAAAGAATGATTACATTACCCGCAGTGAAGATCCCGGGGACAGGCGCCGCCAGGTGTTGAACCTGTCGGAGTTGGGGCGCGATATTTACGCTCGCATAGTGCCGCTGGCTCACCAGTACGAGAATGACCTAATGGCCTCCCTGTCCGATGAGGAGCGGGGGCAGTTAGACGGCATTATTGATAAGTTGATGGTGCGCGCAAAGGAGTGGACTGAGCGCGGCCTCGTTAATGAATAAATGACATAACTAAGAGGAGTTTTCAGATGTTTGAGCATTTAAACAGTCTTCCGCCAGATCCGATCCTGGGCCTTTTGGCCAGTTACCGCGCGGATGAAAACCCCAGCAAAATTGACCTCGGTGTTGGTGTCTACAAGGATGAAGCCGGGCACACCGCCGTTCTGCAAGCGGTAAAGGAAGCGGAGACTCGCTTGTTGCAGAGCGAGGAAACCAAAGCCTATATCGGTCCAGCGGGTACGCCGGGCTTTAATGCCGCGATGCAGGAGCTGGTTCTGGGGGCTGGCCACCCGGCGCTTGTGGGTGGGCGCGTGCGCTCGGCACAAACCCCCGGTGGCTGTGGTGCATTGAGGGTGTTGGCGGAGCTGATTAATCGGGCCAAAGCCGGAGCGACCGTGTGGGTGAGTGATCCCACTTGGGCCAACCACGTACCCCTGCTGGGCAATGCGGGCCTGCAAATCAAGAGCTACCCCTATTACGATCGCGCTACCAGCAGCCTGCAATTCGACAAGATGGTCGAGACCCTGAAAGATGTGGGTGAGGGCGATGTAGTGTTGTTCCACGCCTGCTGTCACAACCCCTGTGGCGCGGACCTGTCCCGCGAGCAGTGGAAGGTGTTGGCGGAGATGGCGCAAAAGCAGGGCTTTACCCCGTTTATTGATATGGCTTATCAGGGATTTGGAGAGAGCCTGGAAGAGGACGCCTACGGTCTGCGCCTGATGGCCGAATCGGTACCGGAAATGCTGGTTGCCGCTTCCTGTTCGAAAAATTTTGGCCTTTACCGCGAGCGTGTCGGCTTGGCGATGGTGATTTATGCAAATGGCGAGGCTGCCGATAAAGGTCACAGCCAGATGCTGAGCGCCATTCGCGGTAATTACTCCATGCCGCCTTCCCACGGTGCCGCTATCGTAGAATCTATTCTTGGGGATGCGGGGCTGAAGGCGAATTGGGAAGCAGAGCTTACCGAGATGCGTGAACGCATCAACAGTTTGCGTGCTGGCCTGGTAGAGGGGCTGGTTGCCGCTGGTGCTGCAGGTGAGTTTGGCTTTATTCGCCAGCAGAAAGGCATGTTCTCATTCCTGGGTATTAATCCGGAACAGGTACAGCAGTTACAAAAAGACTATTCCATTTATATGGTGGACTCGAGCCGCATCAGTATTGCCGGTTTAAGCTCCAATAATATGGAATACTTCTGCAAGGCTGTTGCCAGCGTGCTGTAAATTCGGCACATTTAAGGGTGAGCGATACGCTTACCCTTAAATTTATTTGTTAGCCGATAAGAGTGGAAAATGGAAGTTGAGCTAGATCCCCCTGCGCCCGAATCCCCATCCCAAATTTGGACCCCCCAGAGCTGGCGAAACTTCACCGCACATCAGCAGCCCCAATACACCTCTGGCGAAGAGGTTACCCGGGTCGCGCAACAGCTTGCCGGGCATCCACCGCTAGTCTTTGCCGCAGAGGCCCGTGAACTGCGCCGCCAGTTGGCCCAAGTTGCCGAGGGTAAGGCTTTCCTCTTGCAGGGCGGTGATTGTGCGGAGTCCTTTGCCGATTTCCATGCAAATCGTATTCGCGATACTTTCAAGGTGTTGCTGCAAATGGCCGTGGTGCTCACCTTTGCCGGTAATCTGCCGGTAGTGAAGGTAGCGAGAATGGCGGGCCAGTACGCCAAGCCCCGTTCGGCCAATACCGAGACGGTGAGTGGCGTTGAATTACCTAGCTACCGTGGCGATATTGTTAACGGTATCGATTTTACGGCTGAGGCGCGGACACCGGACCCGCAGCGGATGGTAACCGCCTATAACCAATCTGCCGCGACTCTAAACCTATTGCGGGCCTTTGCCCAAGGTGGTTTGGCGGATCTGCACCAGGTACATAAGTGGAATCTCAGTTTCCTGAAAAACAATCCGCAGCGGGAGAAGTACGCTCAATTGGCGGAGCGCCTCCAGGAGGCCCTGGAATTTATGGCGGTCTGTGGTGTTACCTCAGATAATACGCCGGTTATTCGTGAAACGATGCTCTACACATCTCACGAAGCACTTTTGCTCGAATACGAACAGGCCCTGACCCGTACCGATAGCCTGACCGGAAAATGGTATGACTGTTCGGCACATATGCTGTGGATTGGCGAGCGTACCCGCCAATTAGATGGTGCCCACGTTGAATTTCTCTCCGGTGTCTGCAACCCGATCGGAGTGAAAGTTGGCCCCAATATGCAGCCGGATGAGCTACTGCGTTTAATCGACAAGCTTAACCCGCAGAATGACGCGGGGCGCCTTACTCTGATCACCCGTATGGGGGCCGATACCCTGGGAGAAAAGCTGCCGGCGCTGGTGCGCGCGGTACAGGCCGAGGGGCGCTCAGTGGTGTGGAGTACCGATCCCATGCACGGCAATACCGTCAAAGCGGGAACAGGCTATAAAACCCGGGATTTTGATAAGATTCTGCGGGAAATTCGCGATTTCTTCTCGGTACACTGGGCCGAGGGGAGTCATCCGGGTGGTATTCACCTGGAGATGACCGGTGAGCATGTGACGGAATGTACAGGCGGGGCCTGGAAGATTTCTGAAGCTGATCTCGCCAGCTGCTACCGCACCCAATGCGATCCGCGTTTGAATGCTGACCAAGTTTTGGAGCTGGCGTTTTGTGTTTCTGAGTGGTTGCGTGCGGGACGAATTGCTTAGCTAAGATTATCTCCGTACAGCAAGAAGAAAAACCTCTTACTGCAAGCGTGTTGCTTGGTAAGGGGTTTTTTTATGCCACCCGCTTGTGAGTAGCTGATTTTTTGAGCGGCCCACCTGATAAATTATTCGCAGCCCTATTAGTCAACTTATTTATAATATATTTTAGGTTTTACTAATTGTACTTCCTTATACTTGAGTGCTTGGCGGTTTTTAAAACTGCTCGAACGAAGGTATATTTAAATCTTTGGTGGTGGAATAAGTTTTGATATAGGAAATGTAATATGAGGCGTGTTCTGAGTTTTTTACTGGGGTTGTGTCTTGTCGGGCTGGGGGCCTACCAGGCTATTGCTGTAGAACTGGATATTTACGCGATAATGCTGATTGTATTTGGTGTCGGTTTCATGGCGGGATGGTCCGGCTCATCGCGTAGCGGCAGGAGTGATGACTGGTTCGATAGCGGATCAGATAGTGGTTCCTCCTGTGGTGGTGATTAGCTTGTCTATTTGAGCTTCTAATCATGTATTAGGGTGGTAGGGGGGCAACCAAGTTACCGCAGAGCAATTGCGTGTAATCGATTTCAGCCTTTAATTCTGTATCATGTACCATTTTATATGGGTTTGAAGCTGCTGCCGGTACTGCTGATTAGAGCTGCTGAAACCTGGATGTATAGGGACAGAGAAAAATGATAGATAGGGTAGATGATTATTACTCGGCAAGCCGTAGGCGGCTATTGGCTGCAAAAATACTGGGGGTGTTATCGGCACTGATTGCGCTGTTGTGGGCGCTTATTCAGTATTTGTTTCCCGATCCCATGATCTATCTCTCCGGTATATGGCGCCCTGAGTATTTTGTCGCCTTTATGGCAATTGTCATTGTGTGTACCTCTTTATCTCTCTGTATTTGGAGTTATCTGAAAAACCGCTATCTATTTGCTGTAGTGGTAGTTCTGGCTTATTCGATCTCTTGCTTCTCGTTTTTTCTTCTGGGTAAGGAGTACCACAGCCCGGATTTTGTTGCGGGGCTGCCGAAAACAACGTCTGAGGGAGGTGTTGTATATCTGCAAGGGGTGGAAATTCAGCATGATCATTGCGCTCGCCAGGGGGGGACCGTGCAGTGTCGTATGACGGTGACTAACCGCAGAAGCGCCCAAAAAATCCGCTTTTCTTCCTGGCGCTTGGTTATGAAAGACGGCGCAGTTTTTAAGGAGTATGAGGCCTTTAGAGGCGGGCAGGCAGTGCGGGGTATAGTGTACCTGGAGCTGCCCCGGGGGGCAGAAGCCGAGTTGGAAGTCGTATTTTTTGATGTGCCCGAGCAGTATACGGAGGTTTTGAATCTCGGCTTTAGGTCTGGGAGCAAAGAGTTTGGCTTCAAAAATGTTCTGATCCGCTAGCTTGTTGGGCTTAAGAATATAGTGTTTGGCCGTCGGTCGCCTTCCCGTTGGGGCGGCCATTCAAAGGCTGGTGGTATCCTGTAGCAGTTTTCTAATACAGGGTTCTCTCTTCTGATTAGGTGTTGTTTGCAGTGTTATCAAGTGTAGATGTGAAGCGATATATCTATGAGTTTTGGTTGTTTGGTTTAAGGCAGGCTTACGCTTGTATGTTCGGCGGTTTTCTGCTGGGTATTATGATTGTAACCAGCTACTGGTACCCGCTGGAATCGATACACCGGTACGACTTTATCTTTCTTGCCGCGATTGCCTTTCAGCTTTTCCTGTTGGCGACCAAGTTGGAGACTTTCAGAGAGTCGATTGTTATTGTGGTATTCCACTTCGTTGCCACGGTTATGGAGGTATTTAAAACCTCTGATGCCATTGGTTCCTGGAGTTATCCGGAAGAGTACATTTTTGGTATTGGCAATGTCCCCCTGTTTACCGGATTTATGTATAGTGCCGTGGGCAGTTATATCGCCAGGGTTTGGCGAATCTTTGAGTTTGAGTACTCTCACTACCCATCAAAAACGCTGACTGTCGTTCTGGTGGTGCTGATCTATATTAACTTCTTTACGCATCATTATATTTGGGATTTTCGCTGGGCTTTACTGGCGGGGACAATCCTGATGTTTTATCGAACCAATATTTATTTTAAGGTCGTTGAAAAACACCGCTATATGCCATTACTCTTGGGCTGGTTACTGGTGGCGCTGTTTATTTGGTTTGCGGAAAATATTGCCACTTTTGCCAATATATGGGTTTATCCTAACCAGTCCCACCAGTGGG
This sequence comes from Microbulbifer regidiadema (SeqCode), assembly GCF_052467605.1. NCBI lineage: Bacteria > Pseudomonadati > Pseudomonadota > Gammaproteobacteria > Cellvibrionales > Microbulbiferaceae > Microbulbifer > Microbulbifer regidiadema (SeqCode). Next base: position 354,795 of record NZ_CP174316.1, read on the forward strand.
AAATGGTTTCACTGGCAAAGCTCAGTTCATGGTACCTGCTGATGCTGCTGAGTTTTGTGCTGGTCTCACTGATCAATAATGTGAAAATCCATTCCGCGAGAACTGCTGATTCCGTGAGTGATGGGGATGTGCAGGAGCGGCGCAGGTCGCCGGCTTAAGGCGAGCGACCTGTGCGCTTCTACGCCGTTAGGACATGGCGGGGTAATCGGTATAGCCGTTTGCCCCACCGGTGTGTGAACCGCATCATCAATAATGATAGGGCCAGTTGCTGCCGTTGCTTTCCTGTCGTTCAGGTCAGAATGACTGGCTCGCCTACTTTGCCATAGCTGCAAGAAGATTGTTCCATTCTTTACATAAGTGGCGTTAGCCATTTGTCGTTAGTCTTTAATTTAACAGATACCAGGCTTGTAAATAAAGGCGGAGATCTCTTCGTAAGGATTAGATCTGCACCGGCCGGTTGTGCGTGATATTCGGCTTTTTCGAAAAAATTAAGTAAATTACAGCTGGTTTTTAATTTGATAACACCATTCAGGGTCAGGTGACAAAATTTAGTGTGGGTCGGCTTGCAAGTCTTCATCATTTTGTGCTGGAGATGAGTGCCTGCTTTCATAGATGACTAAATAATCAGTGAGTGGATCGTAAATTTAAGGATTATTCTGCCATTTATATCAGTATGACATTGATTCTCGTAGCGTTAATAATATACGCTATTTTGGGGTTTTTGATTCGAGCATACTTCTTTATTGAACTTAATTTGGCTCTGGCAGTGAACTGCTAATCTCGCAGAACATACTATACACCAGTTAATTAATTGCCTGATAACTTAGAGGGTTTCAATATGGGTATAATTGTTGTAGTAGTAGGCTTGCTTATTTCTTAGTTTTGTTTGGCTGGGCAAGATATATTTGATCAAGAGCTGGATACGGTTTATAAGCTGGATGATGAGACCCAGTTTGAATTTAAGGTGTCTGGAGGTAATAGTTGTGGTGGTACATGGTATCGCGTAAAAAACCCAACAGAGTCTATAGAAAGTCGTAAATTTTCAATAGTTTTAACCGCATACACAACTGGTAAGAAAATTGATTTTCATGATTTAGAGGTTTGCGAAGGTAATCGTTCGACCGTGGGTTGGGTTCGCTTTTCTTTCTAACTGAAACTGAATTCACCAATGAAGGTGTTTTTAGTGGTGAAAATACAGGCTGATCATAATTTATATCATTGAATATAATTAATTTCTATGATAGTCAAGAATGGTATTGCGTAAGGGCCGTCTATCTATGAGTTAATGGATGTGTAGGTAAATTGCCGCCTCTCTTACTGGTGAGGCTTGATAGGACATTCCGGTATGTAGAGTAAAAATATGACCTCCATATTTGTTAATTATTGCCTTGAGGCTTGTTGCTTATAGTGCGGCTGGGTTTATAAAGCTTAAGGTTCAGAGTCGAATGCGGGCTTCGTTACTAGCGCAATGATTTCTGTTTGGTGGGGCTAATAGTGCGAAATTTTAAATATTTGATATTGATATTGATAAGGAGAAGAAAGTGAAATATTTATTTTTGTTATTGTTTGTTTTGGCTGGCAACGTAAATGGTGCAGGTGTGGGATCGGGAGCAGGTGAGATTACCCAGTTGTACATCCCTAAGTCTGGTAATCTTATTAGGTTATATTTCAGTAGAGATATACAAAATCCTAGTGGTTGTGACAATGATGGAGGTTATATGGTCGAGCTTGACGATACTCCTGGCAGCAGCCGATTCATGTCATCTATTTTGGCTGCATATACGGCTCAAAAGACAATTTCTTTCTGGATTGATGGTTGCACATCAGGTATTTATTGGGGTGGAACTTGGCCCGTGATTAAAGATATTTATATGAATTAAGAGTCTTGCTGGTATCACCCTTTAGGCCGCTGTGGCAGCCGTATATTTTCCCATTATCTGTCTGGGAATTTTATGCTCCAGCTTGTTCTCGGAGCGTACTGGCGCAGCGGTCTATTAGTCTTCTCGTTCAGGCCCCTCTCCCAAGGTGAATACAAATGTGCAAAATAGATCTTTGTGTTCAAGTCTCACTAATATTTCTGTGCGAAAAAGATTTTTATCGGTAAATTGTTGATATTTTTCGATGTAAATCCTCCGCTACATTGCTTGTCGAGTCAGGCATTCAGGTAAATAGCCTTACGGTTAATTGATAGGCTTCCCTTCTGGTCTGTCGTTGCCCGTTGAGCTTGATTATAGCGATAGTCTTTTTCACCACGATTATGAATGAGTTCTCTACCGATTGTTGGCTGGGTAACACCAATCTATTTTTTTAGTATCAAAATCTGGCATCGCTGTTCTTCGGTCAGATTTTGGTAATGTTTTATCCTTACTTAACCTCTTGGGGGAGAAGAAGGGTTAGAGGTTGCTTCTAGTTGGTCGTTCTTTTTTTGAGATAATTAATGGGTGCACTTTGGAACCAAATACAGGGTTGAATTCTATGGGTTTAAAGTGATAGTTTTGACTTGAAGGTTTCGTATGCATTGGCTATACGAAAAAAAGGCGCTTTTGGTGGGTTAAGGATCTAGCTATGTTTTATCATTAGGTCTTTAGTGAGGGTGTATTCTATTTTTTTCTAATATTTTTAAGGGGAAATCATGCGCTACAAGCTATTCATAACCCTGTTTTTGTTGGTGGTAGGGGTTGAAGTTTTGGCAAACTCCAGTACGGAAAATGTTTCTATAAATAAGTTGGAAAGTTGGAGTTCGGGAAGTATATTCGTAAATACAGATGAGCCTGAAAAAACAAATCCCGCTAAATGTTCGACTACTGATAAGTATATTTTGTCATCTAACGCACCTGAAATGACGAAATCAATGCTGCTTAGTTCCTATATTGCCGATAAACCAATAAGTTTAGTTATTTATAGCGGTGGTTGCGAGCTGGATAGGCCCTTGATTGTTGCCGTATATTTTGATGGTTGACGCATTTTTGATTTATTTTATTTGTAAGGTTTTAATTATCGCTTTGTTGATATTCCTGACTATTGAACATATTTCTTTTGGGGTATTAAGGTGATTCCTTGTATTGGTGTAATTAAGCTATAAGTTTTAGCTTAATAATAAAGTTTAGAGTTGGGTGAGGTTAAGTCCAGAGCTTTGCGGAAGCGATTCGCGTAGCTTTACCATGCTCAATACTTCGGGCGGTTTTAAAAATCTGGAGCCTTAAAGTGATGGAGGGAGTGCTTAGTGAGGCCTGCTTTATCGAAAGTCTAGAGTGGCCCAGAGCTATCTATAGTCGACTTACAGAGCTACAAACCCCCGGGGCTGCTAGGCTAGAACTCCCGGAAGTGTTGTAGGAGCAATATAACCGGTTTACAATAATTAATGATGCTCAATATAGCGTAAATTTAGCAACACTAATGGAAAAAAGATATAGCGGTCGATGAGTCTGATTCTTGTAATATCGTCAATATTAAAATGATTTCAAGTATTCGAGCTGGCCCATAAATCTCTAACAAAACCAAGCGTAGTCGTCAGATAAGACGCTGCCTGAACCGCCAGACCTTCTTGTTGGTGGCAATAGATTTTTAAATCGTGATGGATATGGTAATGAAAAATGTTTGAGTTTTGCAAGTCTTCTTGCAATCTTAACTCATACATCTAATGTGTACCCTACCGTTGAACCCGTTGGGGGGCAAGTCGGTATCATGAAAGATGGTGGTGTTATATATGGATCAATTCAGCTAGTAGATGATTTTTCTGCTGCCCTAGGTCGTGCGGTAGATGATGAGAGTTAGGCATTTTTTGTTATTAATGGTGGCCCTGAAAACCTGTATTCAACAGCTTTTTCAGTAGTTATGACAAATAAATTTACATTTTTTACTCTGACTCTGATTGTAGTGTCAGAGATGGTCGCCCATTGGTGGGAAGAATTGAAGTGAAAAGTTGGGTGAAGTATAAAGAATTAATCAGTTTTTCTGTTAAAAATTTGGACAGGATCTCGGTGTAACTTTTTCCAGTCTATTGTTAAAGTATTAAACGTTAATAAGGAGTTGAAGGTTGAAAAAAGTAATGATTGGGCTATCTCTAGTTGCTTCCTCTTTAGCATTTGCATTGCCTGAAGAGCAAGGGGATATCGGCTCACTGCAAATTCATCAAGACCCTAATGGATCTGATGACTCTGCTCAGCGTTTTATTTTAAAAATTTCAGGTGCTACTATATCTGAAAATAATTGCGGTGCGGATCAATGGACGGGCTATCTGAATACAGATGCTGATAAGGCATCTTACTCCACTCTTCTTGCATTGTTAATGGCAAATAAACCAGTAAAAATTCAGGGAACTAGCGCTGATACATGTATGGGTAATGGTGTGTTAATTCGTAATATTTACCCAGCATGGTGAAAGGCCCGGCTAACCAAAATAGCGACGCCGTTTCGTGATTAGGCCGTCAAAAATATCGCTTCGCTCATGGCGACAGCTGTTTGAGGCGTTAGTGCACCAAGCAAAGCTTGGTGTTTCTTGCTAGGTGAAAATCCTTGTCGGATTAGATCTAACCAGCCATCTATATCGAGTGTTGGGTTTAGAGCGGAGTAGAAAAATCATTTTTTCTCTGCGAATAAGTTATGTGAAGCGTACATAGAGAATACTATGGACCATAGGGATTATAGTGGCCCTGAAGTACTGGCATCGCTCCGGTAATAAAATGAGTTCCGGTTGCGAGATGCGTAAGGCCATCGAAGTTCAGGTAAAGCAACCGCATTGGTGAGGTCGCGGCGGATCGGCGGGGGTTATCGGGTCATGGCATATAGAACGAGACGTATTGACAATTTGAGAGATTCGAGCAGCTTGACTATGCTGGAAGTTTCATAGTAAACCTTCTGCTTAACCCGACAAATAATAAGAAGGTAGCCATTATGGAGCTATGGCAGAGTGGTTCTGCATGTCCTGTGTGTCGAGATAAAACGAAGAAATGTGGAGACTGAATCACTGCTTGATAATGGATAGCACTCCACCGGAGTCTCTAGTCATAGCACTGCCCGATAGTAGTCAGGGCTAAGTGTTGATGGGGGGAGGTGTTAGTTCAGTCTTGAATGTCAATTTTATTTTTTAATAATATTTGAGTGGTGGGTTGAGTTATTGATAATCTAGGTCTTAATGTACCCTCTAGCAGGGTTGCAGTAAAATTAGCGGAATATCATTTAATAATTTGAAGGTGGAATAAGGGTGAAAATAATAATAGTGGTATTATTGCTGGTTTATTCAGTTAATATTTGGGCTTTAGAAACTGAAATAGATGAAATTAAGCGCATATCTTCATCGACATCCTCAGTTTCGGTGGTTTGGGCTGAGACAAGTTGGGGGGATTCGTTTGAGAGTGAATGTGCAACTACTTCCGTTGTGGCGATTGATACATCTGGTGAGGCAGGAAGAAGTGTGTTATCTGTAACGCTATTGGCTTTCATGTCAAATAAAAAAGTTAAATTTGAATATAGTGATAAGGAGTGCTTGCCAGTTGGGGGTTGGGCTCCGAAAGTTTTGAGGGTGGATGTGTTTGACTAGCCTATATTTGCTGGCAATGTATTTACATGTCTCTTCTTGATTGTTGAGATGGGGGAGGGATATCCTCTTTATACATAAGGAGTTAATTACAAAATGAATATGCTAAAAATAAGTCCCCTGACGCCTATTTTGTTGTCTTTATCCCTCAATGTTTTCGCATGGGAAAGCGTTGAGGATGCCAAGATTACTGAGTTTGTTCAGTTCAACACAGGGATCGATAGGGATTATTCAATCGCTAAATTTGAGCAGGATGGCGGTGCATTTATTAGGTGCCACGTTTCCTATGAGGAGAAAGAGTTCACCTCGTTAATTATCTCGTTGTATATGTCGGGGAAATCGGCCACCGTACATTGCTACAATGAGGAATTGGATATTGGAGGTATTAAATCTTACAAGTTGCATCGTGTAATCGCTAAATAATGTAAAGTCAAGCTGTGAGGTGGGGTATAAAAGTATGCGCCTTTAGTAACATTAAATTTGTTATGTAAAGAAAGCTTGCAGTTGAGATTTTTTGAGCTTACAGAGTAATGACGAAGTGGGGGCTCTGATGAGCCAGATCTTCTCCCGAAGTTAGATTGAGTGGTTTAAAAAATGGGCTTTAAGCGTACAGCCGTTAGGTGGGTAGATATTTTCTCCTTGTTAATAAGTTCGTAAAGCCTGTTAGTACAGGTGTTCAGTGTTTTCGCCAGCCTTTTATGTGGCGGAAGGGGTGCTCGGCCTTGGCTCTAACCTGTGCCTTTATTTTTCCCGCTCCGATCTGCCCAGAATTACCCCGCGCTATGTGCAATTCCTGTTGCATCATCAGTACCAATATTCATTTTCATATCAAAGTATCATTGCCCACCGTTTTGGTCTGATGTGTATCTGGACCATGAGTTTTCTCTCTGTTTTGGGGTTGGGTGCGCTGATAATTAGAGCTGATGAGCAAGTGGGTATGCCTTAAGCCGGTGGTGAAGTTAGGGAGTTGATAGACCTGTTTTCTAAATAAAATCCTCTTTATGAATTTTATGGCGCCTGCTTTTGCATTCAGCTTCTGTTCTGACGAGCTGGCTTGATATATGGTTTGTGTTGCGTTATTTTCCTTGCGGTTGATTGTTATTCAATCCTATTTTAGGGTGCGGGCTTATTTCAGCGGTCCCTCAATTGATAGTGAAATATGGATATTACTATGAAGAAAATATTGCTCTTTACTACGTTACTTTTTCTTTCGGGTCAGTCTGCAGCTGAAGTGGTCAGTGGATGGACAAAAATAGATTACTTAACGGGTGGCTGGTCTGATAAGCGAATTAATTTAGTGCTGAGCTCTATCGATTCACCTGATCCGGCTGGATGTAATTATAGTAATAGTAAGCTGGCCCAGGCCGATGATACTTCAGAAAATTTTGACCAAATGTTATCAATGGCGTTAAGTGCTCACTTGGCGGAAAGGGAGGTGAGTGTTGTGATTAGTGAAAGTCAGTGTTCATTGGGGGGAAGGCCTAAGATTGTCGCCGTTTATATTCGATGATTTTAGGTGAATTTTGATTTGCTTGGCTGGGTGTGATTTGCATGCTGTGCGGAAATATCTGCCGCTATTTATGTGAGTAAGGCATCCAGCCAATCCGGATTTAAAGACGTATAATACAAAGTGAAGTCAGTTATACTTTGACTATTTATGGGTGTGGTAGTCTCCGTTAATGTTCGTGAGACTTCTATCCACTCCTAAAATCACTGCTTAGCCAATTGATAGATTGGTCTAATAATGGGAGTTATATTAATGAAGATATATCGAGTATTAACCTTCTGTTTGCTGGCTATAATTGCCTCTCTTTCTTCTGCGGAAGAGGGTAGTAAATATAATCTGCTAATCGAAAAGTTTGAAGAGATAGATCGAATTAAAGGCGTTTCAGCTACTCGGGGGCGCTTTAATGATGAGCTTAAAGGGGTAAAAAAGGGAGATGGTATTGAGCTATCTCTAAATGGAAAGAAGCTTCACTTCAATATACGCAGCGTACGTAAGGGTAAGGGAAAATTGTCCTTCTCTGGGTTTGGGGCTGGAGCTGCTGATTTTATCACTATGGCGGAGAATAATGGTAAAGTTGTAGGGTCTATTCAGGTGCAGGGTAAGCTATATAAGGTGAGACCAGGCCTGGATAATGAGATTGTAATTACAGAGGTCTCAACTTCAAATTTTATAGATCACGACCGCAACTATTATGAGAGTTTTGATGGCTCCCTAAATTCAGAGGTGTCGCCCCCTTTGTCAGCCGAAAGTGCTTTAGATTCTGGCAGTGAAATCACAGTTCTCGTTGCCTATACCAGTGCATTTGAAGCGGATGCTGGTGATGTTTCGGCCTATATGGATCTTTTGGAGGAGGAGACAAATACGTCTTATGCAAATAGCCAGATAAATACTTCCGTCAAAATAGTCCATGCTTACAAGACCAGCTATGAGGATAGCGGCAGCTTTTCGGATGATCTGAGCTTCTTTTCTAATTCCAGCAATGCAGAAACGGCTGAGCTATTACAGTTAAGAGAGCTGTATAATGCGGACATCATGATGATATTAACGGGGAATGATTACGGTGGCTGTGGGCAGGCCACAGTGATTAGTGCCGTAGAGTCTAACGCTCTAGCCGCTGCGAAAGAGGCGTGTGCAGCAGGTTATTTCAGTTTTGGTCATGAAATTGGGCATTTGATGGGCGCGAGGCATATTGTGTCTACCGACCCTAGCACAGAACCCTTCCCCTACGGCCATGGCTACTGCAATACAACACCGGGAACCTGGAGAACTGTAATGGCCTATGGCTGCTCATCCGATTCTGGTGGTGACAGAATTCAGTACTGGTCTAATCCAGATGTTTCTATAAATGGAGATGTTACAGGGTCCGTAGATCTTGAGGATAATGCTCGAGTTCTTAATGAGCGTTCTCTGACAGTAGCCAATTTCAGAGTTTCTGCTGAGCAGGAAAATTATGCTTGGCTGGTGCCCGTAATCAGCCTTATTTTACAGTAAAGTAAAAAGTGAGCATTTAAATGCTCACTTTAACTTTCGCTCACATCTAACAAGACTTCGGACAGTTGGTTTATTTTTTCTGGGCTTTACACCTGTGGCCGGTTTATACGGCAAGATCAGTGATGTGAAAATACAGATATATTCTAAGCCTGGAAATAGAGAGTGGGAAAGGATTGAGTGATCATAGTGCGTGGCCCCATATGCTTGGTGAGCTGGGATGAGGGGTGTCCAGGTTAATATATATAAATTAGGGGGAAATATGAAACCTGCATTCAACTCTGAAGTGTATCACTCTTTAGGCTGCTGCGACAGGTCGTATATTCTCCCATGACTTGTTTCGGGGTTTTATAGCCCAACATCTTTCTCGGACGATTATTTAAACGCTCAATAGCTGCTTCGACATCTGCTTGGTCCACAAGCTTGAAATTAGTTTGTTTAGGAAAGTACTGACGCAGTAGATCATTAGTATTCTCACTTAGGCCCCTCTCCCAAGATGAATTTTGCTCTTACGATCTACAATGGTGACCAGAGTGCTGCTAAGGCCTTTACTTGTAGGCAAATAATTTAAGCCACATAAAATGGGGTTGTAAGTGCCATATGGGTTTGGGGTTGTTGAGTTCTGCATTGGTCTCATCGACCAATAATGTAAAAATCCACTCCGCGAGAACAGCTGATTCCGTGAGCGGCGCAGGCCGCCCGCTTAAGGCGAGTGACCTGCGCGCTTCTGCGATGTTAGGACATAGTGGGGTAATCGGTATAGCCGTTTGCCCCACCGGTGTAGAAAGTAGTTGGGTCTGCTTCATTCAAATGGGCATTTGCTTTAAAGCGTTCGAGTAGGTCCGGATTTGCCAGGTATGGAACGCCGAAGGCTACCGCGTCCACCTGCTGCTGGCCGATGGCCTCGTTGGCCTCATCCCGTCCATAGCCCATATTGCCTATCAGGTTGCCCTTGTACTCTTCCCTCGCCGGGGTGAGTACATCGCCTAGCTGCTCGCCCAGGAAGTCTGCTCGCATCAGGTGCCAGTAGGCCAGGTTGTAAGCATTCAGCTCAGTGGCGAGCCAGCGGGTGTGCCCCTCGGGGTCGCTGTCACGCATACTGTTGAACCCATTTAATGGGGATGTTCTGAGTCCGACCCTGCCCGAACCCCAGACCTCGATAACGGCCTCCAGGACTTCAAAGAGCAGGCGTGCGCGATTCTCTAAAGACCCGCCATACTGGTCAGTTCGCAGGTTTGAGCCATCCCGTAGAAAGCTGTCCAAGAGATAACCGTTGGCACCGTGAACCTCAACGCCATCAAAGCCGGCCTCTTTCGCATGGATTGCGCCCTGTCTGAAAGCGGCAACAATCCCCGGAATCTCCTCGGTTTCAAGAGATCTTGGGGTGGTGTAGGGCTTTTTTCCATCCGGTGTGTGAACGGTATCGTCAATAGCGATTGGGCTGGCCGCTACTGCGGTTGTACCGCCGTTCAAGTCGGGATGACTGGCTCGTCCACCATGCCACAGTTGCAGGAATATCTTGCCGCCCTTTGCGTGAACGGCGTCGGTCACCTGCCGCCAGCCTTCAATTTGCTCTTGGGAATAGATACCGGGTTCGGAAATAAACGCGGAGGTGCCTTCGGCGACCATGGTGGCCTCGGCAATAATCAGGCCGGCGCCTGCCCGCTGTGCGTAATATTCCGCCATTAAAGGGGTGGGTACGTGATCTTTAGCCCTTGAGCGAGTAAGAGGGGCCATTACCGCGCGGTTAGCGAGCTTCACATCCCCTAGTTGAATGCTTGAAAACAAATCCTGTATTGGAGTCATCTTAGTATACCTTAAATAGGGTGGCAAAATGCTGTTGTTCATCAATGCTGTACAGACTATGCTTGTGCCGAAATTGAAACAATAGGGGCTTTTGAAATTGATTGTTCGTAATTTAGAAACTATTGACTTTCGAACTTTGGCGATCTTTGTAACGACTTGCCGGTTGATGAGCCTAACCCAGTGTGCCGATGAGCTGGGGTTACCTAAGTCCACAGTGAGCAAGGCCATTTCCAAGCTGGAAGAGCAGCTGCAAGCCAAGCTGCTGGAGCGCTCCACACGGAAAATCGAGATTACCGATGCGGGCAAGGTCGCCCTGCGCCGGGTCTCTCTGCTGGTGGAGGAGTTTAAGTCCCTGCGCGAGGATGTGCGGGATATAGAGCAGCAAGTACAGGGCCTGCTGCGGATATCGGCCCCTCCGGCGATGGGGAGTTACCTGGCCCAATATATCCTCCCTCCATTTCTACAGCAGTGGCCCAAAGCCCAGGTCTCTCTGGAGCTTTCCAATGTATTTGATGATCTCTTTGTTCGGGGGATCGACCTGGCAGTTCGTGTCGGGAGGGTCGCAGACGAGCGCCTGGTGGCGAGAGAGATTGGCTATACAACCCAGGTGCTGGTCGCCAGCCCGGATTATTTAAGAGAGCATGGCGTACCTGAATCACCAGAGGATCTCAGCCAGCATAATTGCATTACTGCCGGCACAGGCCAGGAAGCCGCTTTTTGGACTCTGGTTTCCGAGGAGCGAACCGAATCTGTTGAGGTACGAAGTAATTTCCATTGCGACAATCCGGAAACCGCTAAAAGGGCTGCGGCGGCAGGGGTGGGCATCGCCCAAATTCCGGTTAACAGTATGATCTGTGAGCTGGAGAGGCTGGAGCTGATCCGGATATTTCCCGATTGGCACGCGATTTATATGCCTATTTATCTGGTTTATCGACCCGGCGCCAGTAAACCAAAGAGGGTTTCGGCACTGCTGGACTATTTATTGAGTATTAAACAGCGCTTTGAGTTCGGCCCAGACCACCAGTTATGCCAATATGAGGCGTGCCCGCTTGGAACTGGACAGAAATAAAGTGGCAGATAATAGCTCGGTTATTCACCAGGTGGGCTTATAGAGTCCCTGAGCAAAGTTAATTCTCAGCAAGCTCTCCGGTATTGGCGGCGCACAGGGTGAGACAAATCAGGCCGGGAATAGGCGCAAGCAATATAGAGGTCCCCAATTAATACTCCGAAGTTGTTCGGGGGCTATTCCTGGCAGCTTGGGGCTGCGTTCGCGAAGGCATTGCCTGAGCAGAAATTACTATTGATACTACAATCTTCACTTTCGAATAGATCGAAAAGATCTAAAATTTGATTTCTTGAGGCAATATTGTTGTTGGTAGATCCAAAGCCGGAAAGATAAATAGCGGAGGGCCCACTCTCTGTTGCTTTATTGTTCAAAATGATATTAAAGCTCCCACCTATTTCTATGCTGCTATTGTCGTTGCCTTGGGGTGTTTTTGAAATAAAAATAGAGAAATTGCCATCCATTTCAGTCCCAACGTCGTTTGAGTGGATGATGGTGTTTCCTATCAGGATATTAGCAATACCATTTAGTTCTATGCCCTCATTACCGGAATATTCACAATATTTTCGCAAATAAAGTTGTAATTATCATTAATACCCATATCGTCATCCTAGCTGGCTCCATCACCGAGAGTGTAATTGTCGGTGACTGTGTTGCCGCTGTTTACCACAATGGCATTGTCCTGCGGGAGAGGGATGTGGAGATTATCAATAATGTGGAGTCCCGCTTCTATAAGCAGTACCGCATCGTGACAGCCATTGATTGTTCCGGCAGATAACCCAGCGGCTTAGCCTGTGAGGGCTATATCATGGGAGTGAGTTGCTGTTCTCGCAGGTAAGGTCTTCTGTCAGTGTGGTGAATTCGGTAATGATATCGCCGTATTCTAGCGCATTAATACTCTGCGGCAGGGAGGTTCCTAAAGTTAATAGAGTTGCAGATAAAGTTTTAGGAGGTGGAGTACAACATGGCTTGACCTATTTAGTAAGCCTCTGAAAAATCCTTGCGGGCCTTTCAGGCCCGCTCTAAGACTGGGGCGCTTCACAGCGCTGTGCGCTGTTGGCCTCAGGAGTTTAATTTAAAATTAAATTTAGACAGGATGGAGAGGCAGTAGTGGCAATATTATTTTCCCAGATATTACTGCCGGTGCAATCTGGGTCGACGGCATCATAGAGATCGTAGGTCTGGCCGGTTGCGGTATTGCCCGAGATGGTATTGTTGGTGGGCTTGGAGTCTAGAATAAATATCCCATAAGTGCCGTTGCTAATTACATAATTACCATTGATAGAGTTGCCATCCCCCCGGTCCAGATCAATACCACCGTTACCATTACCTACAATAGTATTTCCCGAGATGGTGTTGAGGTCATCATCTATTTCGATACCGCTACCACCATTGAAGGCCGAGATATTGCCGTGCACATTGCTAAAGGTGCCATTGACTTCAATGCCATCATACTTGGAATATACTGTTTCGTTGGCAATGACTGAATTAAACGAGCCGTTAATCAGGATGCCTTCGTCACCGGCAGCCTCAACCGTATTGCTATAAATAACATTAAAGTCCCCACGGATAACAATGCCGTTATCAGAGTCTGAGGCATCGCCGATAACTTCCATATCGCTGACAAGGTTGTTGTCACTTTTGACAGTGACCGCATCATCACCAAAGTCGCTGACGTTGACATCTGCTACCGTATGGGAGCCGTTTCCCGCCAAAGTAACGGCATCGTGGCAACCGATAACTTCACCCCCTGAAAGCCGCGCGCCGCTTTCCTCCAAAAGGATGCCAAGGCCATACTCATTGGTGGAGCAGGTTAAGCTGTGCTCTCCCATGGATAGGCTGCCGGCGGGGCCTTCAATAGTAATAGCGACATCATCTGGGTCGGCGATAGTGCACACTAAATCGCCATCGAGAGTGGTTGGTGTAGTAATAACGTCACCACAGCTAACGGTCTGCGCTTGTGAGCCTGTGGCAATACCCATTGATAAGAGTGCGATCGCCGCGCTCAGAGGAAAAATGGATTTTTTTTGCATGAGTCTATCCCTAACTTTTAATCTGAGGATCGAATGTTGAATACGTTAATAAGTCAGATTTGCGCCTACAAAAGGGGGCCGCTTTTTTGTTTAAATATTGACCAATTTGTATCAGCCGGATAAATATCGTTTTGAAGTGTTGCTAGTAATTTTTAATGGGAATAATTATAAAAAGTTGAATAAAGGGTCTCTAACTAGCGCCGTATTATGTTGCGATCCGCTCGGCGAGGCGCGCAGAGTCGTGTTGCAACTACTTGAAAGGCCTAGCTATTTGTGGGAATCAGGCCTTAATTGCGAATGGTTTTGATCGTTAGCGGCATCGCATAATTCATTGAACGGCCAGCATAATTGCTGGCGGAAGTCTTTGGTATTTGTCTTCTGATTGTTGATATGTATTAGAAGGGGCAGGGGTGTAGTGACCGCCAGCGAGCGTGTAGTTTTGCGGGTTAGCTTTGAGCGGGGGTGTGGTGTTGCTACTCAGTTGCGTTGGGCTTTACTGGGTGCAGTCCCCAAGTCGATATTCTCCTGTTCGCGGTAGGTCATGCTCTTAAATGAACCCAGTAGACTTTTTAGTCAGAAATGTGGGGATTGTCGTGTATTTCTCTCATTCTACCGCAGTGGTGACTTTGAATTGCGGTAGTGTTGGCAGGCACGGGCCAACTGGGGTTAAACTCGCGCTCTTAAAATGATTACAAAGCTCTATCCTAGAGGAGATACCGATGCGTCAAACAATGATCGCACTATCCGTGGCCGCAGCGCTTGCGGTAGTGGGCGGTTGTGGTGAAAAAGCACAGCAGGCTGAAGTGGCTAAAGATACCGTGAAAGCCGAGGAGTCCATGGCCGTTAGCCCCGAGCACGCCAGCAATATGCTTCTGGCGGAGTGGACAGGCCCCTTTGGTGGTGTTCCTGCGTTTGACAAGATGAGCCTGGAAGATCTCAAGCCCGCGATTGAAAAGGGGATTGAATTAAACTTGGTGGAGCTGGAAGCCATTGCTGCAGACCCCGCTGAGCCCACTTTTGCCAACACCTTTGCCGCGATGGAACGCAGTGGCGCAGCGTTGAGCCGCGCATCGACCTATTACGGAATCTGGGCCGGCAATATGTCCTCCCAAGAATTCCGCAAGATCCAGCGCGAACTGGCACCGCTATGGGCTGACTACGAGTCCAGGATTTACCAAAATAAGGCACTCTTTAAGCGTATCCAGTCTATTTATGATCAGCGTGAATCGATGGATCTGGACACTGAACAGAAGCGCGTAGTCGAGTTGGTCTATATCCTGTTTGCAACCAATGGCGCGACCCTGGAAGGGGAAAAGAAGGCGCGCTATGCAAAAATCAACAAGCGCTTGGCTGAGCTCTACACCCGCTTCTCCAATAACGTCCTGGCAGATGAGGAAGGTTACGATATCTTCCTGAGTAAAGATCAGCTGGATGGCCTGCCGGATTCCTTTGTTGCCGCAGCCGCAGCACTGGCGGAGCAGAAGGGTGAAAAAGGGAAGTATGCGATTGTTAACACTCGCTCCTCTATGGACCCCTTCCTGACATACTCGGACAATCGCGAGTTGCGCGAGCAGGTGTGGACCAACTACTACAGCCGTGGCGACAACGGTGATGAGCGCGATAACAACGCCATCATCGCTGAAATCCTGAAGCTGCGCGATGAGCGCGTCGGCCTACTGGGCTTTGATAACTACGCCCAGTGGCGCCTGCGCGACCGCATGGCCAAGTCCCCAGAGCGCGCTATGGAGCTGATGGAGGCGGTGTGGCCGGCAGCGGTAGCTCGCGTTAAGGAAGAAGTGGCCGATATGCAGGCGGTGGCGGATGCCGAGAAAGCCAATATCACCATTGAGCCCTGGGACTATCGCTACTACGCAGAAAAAGTTCGCAAGGCCAAGTATGACCTGAACTCCGATGAAGTTAAGCAGTACCTACAGCTGGATAACCTGCGTGAAGCCATGTTCTACGTGGCGGGCGAACTGTTTAACTTCAAATTCTCCCCGGTGAAAGAAGGTTCCGTGCCGGTCTTCCACGAAGACGTTAAAGTCTGGGAAGTGACCGATAAAACCAGCGGCGATCACATCGGTCTCTGGTACCTGGACCCCTATGCTCGCGAGGGCAAGCGCTCCGGCGCCTGGGCCACCATGTATCGCGATCACTCCACTTTTGATGGCAAGAAGAACGTTCTCTCTTCCAACAACTCCAACTTTATCAAAGGCGCCCCAGGTGAGCCCGTGCTGGTAAGCTGGGATGATGCGGAGACCTTCTTCCACGAGTTTGGCCACGCGCTGCACTTCCTCGCATCCAATGTGACCTACCCGAGCCTGAACGGCGGTGTGCGCGACTACACCGAGTTTCAGTCCCAGTTGCTGGAGCGCTGGCTGTCTACCGATGCAGTGATCGACAACTACCTGGTGCACTATAAGACCGGTGAGCCGATTCCCGCTGATTTGGTGAAGAAGATCAAGAAGGCGGCCAAGTTTAACTCGGGCTTTGCCACGACCGAGTACCTGGCATCGGCGCTGGTGGATATGAAGTTCCACACTGCGGACCCGGAAGGCATCGATCCGGACAAGTTTGAGCGCGAAACCCTGAAGAAGCTGGGTATGCCCGATGAGCTGGTGATGCGTCACCGTTCCCCGCACTTCGGCCATATCTTCTCCGGTGAAGGCTACGCTGCCAGCTACTACGGCTATATGTGGGCCGATGTACTGACTTCGGACGCGGCTGAGGCATTCGCTGAATCCAAAGGCGGCTTCTACGATAAGGAAGTGGCTGCGAGACTGGTGAAATACCTGTTTGCTCCGCGCAACGCTTTGGACCCGGCAGATGCTTACCGCTCTTTCCGCGGTCGCGATGCCAATATTGAGGCGCTGATGCGCGATCGCGGCTTCCCGATTCCGAAAAAGGAAAAGGCCACTGTCGCTGTGAAAAACTAACCGGTTAACATCGCGAGTTTTTCCAAAAGGCCGCACCTAATGGTGCGGCCTTTTTTATTGCTCTCCTAAAAGCGCCTACCTCGTAATTCTCTGCCCCTTTTTTGTCTGGCTGGCCTGTCTACCTCAATGCTTGCTCCCGGCTAGGAGTCCCAGCCTCTCTATAGATAATTTTTTTGATCTCAAAACATTACACTTCTAATAAACCAGTTAGGCTCAATATTTTTCGTCTATGAGTTCGCATATTTTTTGACGGAAAAGTGCACAACCTTTTACTTTCTATAAGTTTTGTATAGAATTCCGTCCAAAATTTGTACCGAGCAGCTTACTTTTCTGCGATTTTACCCTTCTGAGTTGGATAGCCCCGTTTATTTTGGCGTTTTTTAAGCGTCATAGACTCTGGTAAATAATTACAGCACTAAGTAAATGGGTGGTTTGCTGCAGGGGCCCAGAGCCCCGGGGCATCGGATGGAATCAGAATCAAAATGAACACAAGGAGAATTCTGTGTTTGATAAAAGTAAGTTGCACAGCGCCATAGTAGCCACAGGTGCAGTCGTATTGGGTAGCCAGCCGACATTTGCCGAGCCGAGGCAAATCGAGGAGGTAACGGTTACAGCCACCAAGCGTGCGGAGAGTGCACAGGATATTCCGGTGGCAGTTCAAGCTCTGGGCGAAGAGAGTCTGGAGAATCTCAATGTTTCCAACTTTGATGACTATATCCGCTTTATGCCCAATGTGACCGCCGGGGGGCGGGGCCCCGGGCAGTCTTCCATTTATATTCGCGGTATGGCCACTGAAACTATTGCTACCCAGCTGTCCCAAGCCAATGGCACTGCCCCCAATGTTGCCCTCTATCTGGATGAATCGCCGGTGAGTATCGGTGGCAGAAACCTGGATGTTTATGTGACCGATATTGAGCGGGTTGAAGTCTTGAAAGGTCCCCAGGGCACTTTGTTTGGTGCAAGCTCCCAGGCGGGCACTGTGCGACTGATCACCAACAAGCCGCAGTTGGATCAGTTTGACCTCAGTATTGAGGCGGGACTGGCGACCACCAAAGGTGGTGAGTTGTCTGACAGCCTGGAAGCTATGATCAATCTGCCTTTGATTGAGGATAAGTTGGCCGTGCGTATGGCCGCCTATCAGTCCAATGAGGGGGGCTATATCGATAATGTGCCCGGCACTTATACCCCGGATGCTTCTGTTAACCCGGCGTGGCAAGACCTACCGGTTGTGAGTGCCAGCAACGAAGATTTACTGGAGGAAGATTTTAATGATTCCAGCTATAGAGGCGTTCGCTTTGGTATCAACTACGTAATTAGCGATGACTGGTCACTGTTGGTGCAGCACACCCATCAGGACCTGGAGGCTGATGGTGTATTCGATCACGACCCCGATGAAGTGGGGGACCTGGAGGTACACCGCTATTTCGAAGACTCCCTGGAAGATAGCTTCGACCTGACAAGCTGGACTCTGGAGGGGCGTATTGCGGCTTTGGATGTGGTTTATACCGGTGCTTATCTCGATCGCGAGGTAGAGCAGTCTATGGATTACACCGGTTATAACGATGTCGGTAATTATGTGGCCTACTACACCTGTAATTATGTGGATACCTGCTACGACCCCACCAAAGGCTATGTAGGTACGGTAGAAAATACCCGCACTAGCCACGAGTTGCGCCTCTCCACGCCCCAGGAAAATCCATTGCGCCTGACTGCGGGTGTTTTCTACGAAGATATTGAAATCCTTGACCGGGGTAACTTCGTCTACAACTCCATTATTGATTTGGGGTTCCCGGAAAACTACCCGCGCGGCTGGTCACCAGATACAACTGATCCGGTTAAATCTACTGCGATCGATACCAGCGCACGCCCGGCGGGCGTGGCATTTTTCAATGATATTACCCGTCGGGAAGAGCAGCTGGCCTTTTTTGGCGAGCTGACTTATGACATCAGCGAGCAGCTCAGCGCCACTGTCGGCCTGCGTCATTATGATATCGACGTGAAATTGCTGGGCTCTGCCAATTCCTCATTTGGCAATGCTGCTGGAGTCGACGTCGATAAGTATGGCGATAACCTCGACTCCAAGTGGGAAGAGGCGGGCATTGATGTGCCGATGAATGAAAGCGGTGTTATTGGCAAGTTTACCCTGAGCTATATACCCACCGATGATATGTTGTTGTATGCCACCTATTCAGAGGGCTTCCGTCCGCCCGCTTACAATCGCGGCGGTGGCAACGGTAATGAAGTAACTACGGTGCCCTACACGATTACTACAGATACCGTCGATAATTACGAAGCGGGCTGGAAAACTACACTGCTGGACCACAGCCTGCAATTTAACGGCAGTATTTACTATGTAGAGTGGAGTGATATCCAGACCGCAGTGTTCGACCCCGATGTCTATTTCCTGTTTTACCTGGATAATGCCCTGGATGCGGAAATTCGCGGTATTGAAGCGGATGTTACCTGGCTGCCGACGGACAACTTGCAGTTGATTGGTGCTGTGTCTTACAACGATACTGAAATCACCAGGGTTCCTGATAGCGCGGCCAATGTGGCCCCGGAAGGCAGTGAGCTGGCCCTGTCTCCGCCTTTACAATTTAACCTGCGCGCTCGCTACGAGTGGGCGCTGGCTGGGTTTGATGCTTACTGGCAGGCGGGCATTGCCTATAGTGATGAGGCTTGGAGCTCTATCGTGATCGATCCAAATGATCGCTACAAGCAGAGTGCTTACACTACAGCGGATGCCTCTTTTGGTCTGAGTGAAACCCACTGGGGCGCAGAGCTCTATGTGGAAAACCTCACCGATGAGCGCGCGGAGTTGTTTATTAATACTCTGGATAATTCAAAGCGAATTACCACCAACCGCCCCCGCACCGTGGGGGTGCGCGTATCTTACGATTTCTGACGGGTAGCCCCCCTTGATCATGTAGTGGTGAAGGGGGCAGTTTGAGTGGGGCGCCAGTGCGCCCCTGTCGTAATCTATCGGTTAATGAGAGTTTTCCCTTGTCAGTGAAGCCCAACAACTCCCCATCTGAAATACTTCAGGCAGACCTCACGCAGAAAGTGCGCGCCTCATTAAAGGGGCGGGATTTTTCCAGTGCTGTCGAGTTGGCGAAGCAGCGGCTGGAGCATTTTCCAGAAGATGTTGAGAGCTTTTACTTGTTGGCAGTAAGTCTCAGATATTTGGGATGTGTCGATGCCGCTCAAGAGGCAATTCAAAAGCTGCTTGAGCTGGACAGCTCTTATGCCCGGGCTTATCAGGAGCAGGGGCACAATTTCGCTCAGCAGAAAAAGCTGCCGGAGCAGGTTGGGGCGTATCGGCGTGCGCTGGAGCTAAACCCGGCCTTGCATGCTAGCTGGAGAGGGTTGGCCTTGGGGCTGCGTGCGCAGGGCAGGGCGTCTGATGCCGAGCAGGCCCTGCGCCAATTCCAGCACCTGCAAAATTTACCTCCGGTACTGCTGAGTGCGGCAAGTCTATTGTATGAGAAGAAGCTGCATAAGGCCGAGCAGCTCTGTCGGAATTTCTTACAAAAAAATAAGCATCACCCGGAAGCCATGCGCCTGTTGGCGCTGATCGGTGCAGAGTTGGGGGTGCTCGATGATGCGGACTTCCTGCTGGAGAGTTGTCTGGAGATGAACCCCGATTTTCATCGGGCTCGCTTTGATTATATTGGCGTATTGCGCCGGCGCCAGAAGTTTGCTGCTGCCCTGGAGCAGGCTCGATTGCTGCGGAGTGGGCAGGGCGGACAGCAGAGCGATATTCTCTTCGCCACCCAAAGCGCTATGGTTGGAGACTATCGGACTGCTTTGCAGATTTATAACCAGGTTTTGGCTGAGTCGGCGGATTTGTACGGTGTGCAGTTGCAACGGGGGCACGCGCTAAAAACCATCGGTGAGCCCGCTGAGGCGATTGAGGCCTACCGGACGGCCTACCGGGTCAAACCGGATTTTGGCGATGCCTACTGGAGCCTGGCGAATATGAAAACTTACTGCTTTGGTGATGCCGAAATTGAGCGAATGCAAGAATTGCAAGGCTTGACCTCCACTGCGCGGGAGGATCGTTATCACCTTTGTTTTGCTTTGGGTAAGGCATTTGAGGATCGCGCCCAGTATGCGGAATCGTTTTCTTGGTATAAGAAAGGTAACGAGCTAAAGCAGCAGGAATGTCGCTACGCTATTGAGGAAAATCGAAGAGATATCGATCTACAGATCGCCCACTGCCCTAAAGAGTTGTTTGCTGAAAGCCGAGGCTCCGGTTTTGATGCGCCGGACCCCATTTTTATTGTGGGGATGCCTCGTGCGGGTTCCACACTGCTGGAGCAGATTCTCGCCTCTCACCCGCAAGTAGATGGTACTTTTGAGCTGCACAATATTATGGCCTCTGCGCGCCGCCTGGATGGTCGCCGTCGAACTGACGACGAGCCCCGCTACCCGGCGATACTGCAAGATCTCAGTGGCGAGCAGTTGAAACAAATGGGGCGGCGTTATATTGAAGAGACGGCAATACATCGTGGTAAAGCGGCATTTTTTATTGACAAAATGCCGAACAATTTTCGTCATATTGGTTTAATCCAGCTGGCTCTTCCCAATGCAAAAATTATTGATGCTCGCCGCCATCCTGTAGCCTGCTGTTTTAGTGGTTTCAAGCAGCTGTTTGCCGAGGGGCAGGAGTTTAGCTATGGCCTGGAGTCGATTGGTGAGTACTATCGGGATTATGTCCGCTTGATGGCTCACTGGGATGAAGTGTTGCCCGGTAAAGTGCTGCGGGTACACTACGAATCGGTAGTAGAGGACCTGGAGGGACAGGTGCGCCGCTTACTGGATTACTGCGGTCTTCCTTTTGCAGAGGAGTGCCTGCAATTTCACCGCACAGGACGTGCCGTACGCACCCCTAGTGCAGAGCAGGTGCGCCAGCCTATTTACCGTAATGGTACAGAGCAGTGGAAGTGCTTTGAAACTGAATTAAAGCCCTTGCAGGCGGTTTTGTCTGGATTGTTGGAGGATTATCCAGCGCCTTGATTGTGCGTGAACCGCTCTGTAAGCCAGAGGCATCACGGAGTTGTTCAGAGGCTCCTTAGTAAGTATTTTGCCGCACAATAGGGAGTTGTTCGGCAAGGGGTATCGCTATACTTATTCACCTTCAAATGTCTGTTTGGCTTCGCTTATAAGCTTTTCGTACTCGATTTGGGTAATCTCCGAGCGCGATTTGCGTTCTTGAGCGGAGTCCAATTTTGCCTGATAGTCGAGCTCAATAGCCGCTAAAATATATCCAAGCTTCTCTTCTGTAATTTGTCTGTTGGAGAAATATTCTTTGGCTAGTTTCTTACTCCAGTTGTAACCTTGAGGTGACTCTGGCAGGGTGTAATCATTTGCAAGGATTGATTCATCAGAAATCTTCAATCCCCTTGCCATGGCCTCTTGTGCGCAAAGGTTGAGGATATAATTCACAGAATCTTGAGCGCCGTGCCAGTGAAGGTAGAATTCTGCTGAGCAAGACCCAATTACTTCACCATCTTGCTTTAGAATGTCGATATGACCCTGGGCACAGCCTGTGAGGGATAGAGCAGCAAGCATCAGTTTAATCTTTTTCATCGTGGGGCCTGGGCATATGGATTAATTTTGGGGTTTTTATAATAACCTGCATTCAACTCTGAAGTGCATCAGTTAATCATCTGGAAAAGAACGGTCAGCTGAAGGTAACATCTGCCGCTTCTTCTCCGTCAAGAGATTAAGTGATGACAAAACGTTACCGACAGCTGACCGAAGAGCAACGATGTCAGATTTGGACGCTAAAGAAAAGTGATTGGAGTCAGAGGGCAATTGCCAGGGAGGTTGGTGTTAGCCGGCCTACAATCAGCAGAGAGCTCGCTCGTAATCGAGGCGGAAAAGGCTACCTCTATAAGCAAGCTCAGCAGACGACTGAAGAGCGGCGTAGGCAGGCAGGAAGATCAACAAAGATACTACCCAAGGCTATTGCTCTGATAGAGAGAAAACTGAAACTACAGTGGGGCCCAGAGCAAATTTCCGGCTGGCTAGACCGGGAAGAAGGCCAGTCCATTAGCTATGAAACTATCTACTTGTATATCTGGGCAGATAAGCAGCGTGGAGGGACCCTTTACGAGAATTTACGGCGTCGGGATAGGCCCTACAACAAGCGGGCCAATGGAAAGTCAACTCGAGGACACATCAAGAACGCCATCAGTATCAAAGAGCGCCCACAGGTTGTCGATGATAAATTGCGCATAGGAGACTGGGAAGTTGATACCGTTATAGGTAAAGGCCATAGCAGTGCTCTGGTCACCATTGTAGATCGTAAGAGTAAATTTACCCTCTCTCAGCAGGTTAAACGTAAGACAGCAGAGTTGGTTACTCAAGCTACCATTGCATTACTTGAGCCATACAGGGATTTCGTACACACGATTACCGCCGATAACGACAAAGAGTTTGCACTGCACGAGAAGATTAGTGAGGCTCTGGATGCGAAGGCCTATTTTGCATATCCGTACTCATCTTGGGGGGGGCTAAATGAGAATACTAATGGCCTACTGTGTCAGCACTTTCCGAAATAGACTGATTTCAAGCTTGTGGGCCAAGCAGATGTCGAAGCAGTTATTGAGCGTTTAAATAATCGCCCGAGAAAGGTGCCGGGCTATAAGGCCTCGAAACAAGTCATGGGAGAATATACGGCTGCCGCAGCAGCCTAAAGAGTGATGCACTTCAGAGTTGAATGCAGGATATCTGAGATTATCAATCAAGGAATAGTGTGCTTTCAAAATTGCGAAGGAGGTAGAGCGCTGATAGTCCGATCAAGACAGTGGGCTGTAAAGCTTACCTCATCCTGAGTAATCTTAGGGTGCATCATGCACGAATCGTTAAAAATTGACTGGCAAAGCATGAAAATGAGACAAAAAGATATTATTTACCACCATATTTATCTGAGTTAAAGCCAGATGAGTATTTGAATTATGACCATTTAAAAATGGGTGCAGTGGTATACCAGTCCGACCAAAGGAGGATCTAAAAAACAAAGCACTTTCTCATGTGAGAGTACTACAAAAAAATCCCGCCCGCATAGCAATTTAATTCCGATGCGAGTCAACCGAGCACGCAGTATAGCAGAGCTGCTCGTCCGCTGAGTTAATAAGAGTCATGCCTGATGCTCGTGCAAAAAGAGGCGCCGGTCACGGCGCCCTGCTTACCTGATTTTTTAGTGATTTTATACAGGAAAAAGCATATATAGTTGAAAGTATCAGGGCTATCCACCACAGATAGCTTGTGACAATGGTGTAAATGTTCTGCCCAATAAAACCATTTTCATCTGAGAGCAGGACTACATACTCATCTGTATCTATTGATGAGAGTAGTATCTTACTTTCTAGAGATGGTTCAAATCTAAGGACCAGAAAGCTTGTAGGGTCGTCAGCTAGAATTATAACAGTCGTAAAGAGCTTTATTAATAACAAAAGGATGGAAATAACTATAACAGATATGGCGATTCTAGGGTTTAGTGAGGCCATGCTTTTTCCTCATGGTATCCAGTTCTCCCATTATAAGATTACCAGGACATGAATACCCTTTACCTGGAAGAAATTCTTTATGACCTCCCAATGTTCTAATGCAAGGAAAGTTACATATCAAGGTTTTTATCAAGTCATTGGCGACTGAAATATGTTTTCCCGATAAGCTGTCATCAAAAAGGTCCCATATTTGCTCATTGTAGTCACCCATAAGGAGAATGCCAATTTTTCCGGTATTGGCTCCCGCAACATGTGCACCCTTATGATATATTTTTCTTCCTTCATAAATTTTACCATCCGGATGTATCAGATAATGGTAGCCAACATCACTCCATGAGTTACTTATCATGTGTCTCGACTCGATCTTTTTTGGATCTTTCTCCCCCCTATTTCCAGAATGGTGCATCACAACAGCAACATGATCCCAATCATCTTCTAACTCATCCGTCTTGGGGTGCTTTACTCCCCACTGCATTCGATTAACAATCTTGTGGCGGAGATTGATTTTTTGTAACTATTCAGCGAGCTTTTCGGGAAAATTAGCACAACTCCCCCGCCAGCCACCGCCAAACAAGCTGAGCAATTCTGCCATAAACCAGCACGCCTCAGGAAATCTCCCGCCTAGCCCGGCAAGAAAAAAACAGCTACAGGTCATACAGCAAAGATGAATTGTGCGATAATACTGCCATATTACCAAGGTATGCTGTTGCCCATGACAAATTCAGTTGACATTAATCAGGCCGTAAAAGAAGCTGAGGAATTGCTAGCGAATGATGCCAGCGCTTCCCCCGCACTAAAAGCGTCTGTAAAAATGCTGCTGATTGTTGTCAAGATGCTCTCGGATCGTTTGGGTTTAAATAGCCTCAATAGTAACAAACCGCCCGCTAGCGATCCCAATCGAGAGAAAAAGCCACAGACAAAAAGCAATAAACCTCGTGGTGGCCAGCCTGGACATCCAGGTAAAAATCTCGAACCTGTGGAAGATCCTGATAAAGCCTGCCTCATCAAGCTTGATCGCTGGACTTTGCCGAAAGGCACCTACACAGATGGCGGTTATGAATCTCGTCAGGTATTTGATATTCGAATATCACGAAGCGTTACAGAATATCGGGCGCAGGTTTTAATTGATGAAAGCGGCCGAAGATTTGTGGCAGACTTTCCCCAAAAGGTCACGCGTTCAACGCAGTATGGCGCCAGAGTCAAAGCTAATGCGGTTTACATGTCGATATTTCAGCTGATCCCCTACGAGCGAGTGGAGACACACTTTTCTGAGCTGTTTGATGAAACAACACTTCGGACACTTTTGAGGGGCAAATTGGGGGCGTGGTGCTGGAATCCATGGGCGGAGACTGCGAGAATAAGGTTTACGAAATCTGATTAACGCAGTAACCGCCCATGGAAGATACAATTAAAACAGTTTTTGCCAAAATGTCCAGTGTTGGTAAGCCCCAGCAGAAATTTATGATGACTCTATTGTCGGTGCTGATGGTCTTTCGAGGCAAGGCGACCTATCTGAATATGGCCAGATTCAGCACCTCAAGTGAGAAGCGTTATCGACGCTGGTCACATAGATACTTTGACTTCATCCAGTTTAACACCACATTATTTGCCAGCGAATTCCAAGAAAATCGTGAATGTGTTGCCGCTACTAATGCCAGTTTCATCAGTAAATCCGGCAAAAAGACTGATGGCCCAGGGTGGTTTTATAACGGCAGTGCTGGAGAATCACAACGCGGCCTTGAGGTCTCTACGATTAGTGTCACCGACTTGAAGACAAATACTGCCTATGCCATAGATTCCCAGCAAACGATCGATGAAGAAGGAAAATCGAGGGTTGAACAATATGTGAGCCATGCTCTCAAAGTTCTACCGAAGTTGCTTAATCTTGGGATTAAATACCTTGCAGCAGACGCATTTTATAGCAAAAAGGCATTTGTTAACCCAGTTCTTCAGGAAGGAATGCATATCGTTGGAAAGTTACGGATTGATGCTAATTTGCAGTGGCTATACGAGGGGGAATACAACGGTCAGGGATGCCCTAAAAGGTTTGACGGAAAAGTTGACCTTGAAGATTTATGCCGTTTTGATTTTGCTAGAATTTTTGATGCTCAAGTTAAAGTTTACACGAAGGTGGTGCACGCCAAATTTTTAAAGCGCGCCATACGTGTGGTGCTGCTCAAGCCTATCGATGACGATAAAAAAGGAAGTGCGCTACTGTATTCTACAGACACGAATTTAGATGCAGTGAAATTAGTCTCGTACTACAAATCAAGATTTCAAATAGAGTTCTTATTCAGGGATGCGAAGCAATACACCGGATTAACTCACTGCCAATCCGTACGAAAGGAAGCCATAAACCTTCATGTTAATGCATCGCTGACAGCGCTGAATTTGCTGAAATTTGAAGATCGCAGAGAGACGCAGACAGATGCACCTACAGTTATCTCAATCGCCAGCTGGAAGCGCCGCAAGTTCAACCAGTATCTGATGAATAGGGTTTTTAGCAGCTTAGGCCTGGACCGAAGCTGTGAAAAATTCAGCTATATTTATGATCGCTACAGCGATTACGGGGCAATTGCGGCATAAAAGTGTCCGAAGTGTTGATACACCTGAATTGAACCCGGGTGAATATTTAAATTGAGACCTTAAGGGGCGTACATAGTGGTATTCCAGTACGATCCAAGGAGGAGTTAAAAATAAAGTACTTTCTCACATGAGAATACTATAGAATATAGCCTGCGCGCGTAGCTTCCTATTTTTAGCGCGAGTCAATTAAATGTGCAATATAAAGAAGTGTTGGCCCTCTGGGCTAATAATAAATGCAGGCAGTTTACTCCGGCCCGTTGGGCCTCTGCGAACGTTAGTTCTCTAATGATTAAGGTAAATATGATTAAATCTATAATAATTTCAATTCTTGGGCTGGCCATCTCGGTGAGCTGCTCAGGAGGTGAAATCTATAACCAGTTGCCAGAAAAAATTGATCCTAATGAGACATATGTGTTTTATTCTCATGGTTATATCGTAGAGGGCGACAATCCTAAACCTATTAATGATAGGTTTGGCTGGGGTTTGTATGATTTTCCGGAAATTAAAGAATCACTATCAGATGAAAGCTACCATTTGGTTGCATATCACAGGCCCAAAAATACAGACCCCTATAAATATGCTAATGAGTTAAATAGCCAAGTTAGAAAGTTGGTTGAGCATGGGGTTTCACCAAATAATATAGTGATTATGGGCTTTTCGAGAGGGGCTTTTATTACTGGCCTTACTTCAGATAAGCTTTCAGACTTGGCTATTGATACTATTATCTTGGCTGGCTGTGGTCGTTTAGTATCTAAAAGCCATACAGATATTAAAGTGTATGGCGATGTACTTTCAATTTATGAGAAGTCTGATCAAGCAAGTTCGTGTCAGTCTCTTGAAAAGAAAAGCCAAGGGTTAAAGTCATTCTCTGAGTTAGAGATTAACACTGGACTAGAACACGGAGCGTTTTATCGGCCTCTTCCTGACTGGGTTGAGCCTGTTAAAGCATGGATTAAGTCTAAACGCAGCTAATAAATTGCCGCACTCAGACACATACTGCGGGGAGTAAGGCGTTAAGTGAGCAAGGTATGAATGAAGATAAAGAAATGGATTTGCCAAAGATAAAGGATAAGTTTGATACTGGTAGTGCGGAACATATTGTCATAATTGGTTACCCTGAGAATGCAGATTTTCTGCCTGAATTGATATCGTGGTCGTGCTTCCCAAATGACCCTGTATGTTGGGTGACATACCCCTACATCTCTTCATTAAGAAATGAAATTTTAGCTCCTGCAATGGCTGATTTTTTAGATTTTCATGCTGCCGCTGAGCAATATGATATGATTTTTACAGCTTTTGATCATTTTATAAATGAACGTGGAGAGTCATTTAGGGAGTTAATAAAAGAATATTTGCAAAACGATAAAGCAAAAGAATTACTTTCAGGTCCAAAATATTCGATAGGTCAATTAAAGTGAGAAAACTGATTGTGTCGAGTGGCTGTCACTTAATAAGCATAGTCAAAGCGAAATAAAAAGCATCCGCTTGCTGAGGGTGTCATTGTGGCGGTCAAGTTTTAGATGATTTATAGTTTAGGTAAGCATTAATTTCTATCTGAGCAGACTTTTCCCGAGGGTTTTCAGGGAATTGGTATGGTTGCTTCGTTCAAGTTCCTTCGTTTTGAGTCGGCAATCCCTGAAAGCCAGTTGAACCATTGTGGATTGCCAGTCAGGCGGTTAATTGGTGGGAAGCTATGATATTTCTCTTAAATTTATTGGCCAGTCGCCAGTCGCCAGTCGCCAGTCAAAGTTGGCCGGCAGGGCGCAAGTAGGTCGTTCAGTACACGCCAGCTATAACTAGGCTAGGCGAGGTCGCCCAGCCTCCCACAAAAATATGGGAGGATGTTATCGAGAAATATCCAGAACTGAAATTCTGGGTAGCGCAGAACAAAACTATACCAGTCGAAATACTAGAAAATCTAGCGGTATACAATGATCAAAAATTCCTAGATATGATTGCTCGTAAAAAGAAAATTCCAAAATTGCTTATGTCGCAACTGACAAAAGATGAAGGTTAGTCCGTAAGGAACGCACTGGCATACAATGGTAAAATTACTGAAGCGGTATAGAGGGTTCTAATGAATGATTCCTGGCAAGTTGTTAGGGAAAAGGGCTTCGGAGAAACTTTGAGCCCTAATAAGTAAAGACAGCGAGCGCTAAGAGTGTCGCTGCTTTGAGTGTTAAGCATCAAGAGAGTTAGCTATGTCTTTTAGGGTATGTGAGTTGTACATAGTGCGGTCAAAGTCAGCATTGATTGACCTATTAAACGATGATTATTTGAAAGGCGAATTATCCATAGCAACAGTCTACAAATCTTCATGTCATGCTCATCACAGAGAGGTTCACCGAAAGCGTAATTCAATTGCAGTGAAATATTCTCATCAAGCCGAATTTAAGAATCAATGGGAAGGGGCAGAATTTTTAAGCTATATATTTAAAAATGGAATAATATCTGAATCTGCTTTTGATGAATTCTGGGGCTTGGAAATATCAGGTAATGATGTTTTGAATGTTGAAGAATACTTTTGGGGAGACGTTCGATCTGTGAATTTGAGCTTCCTAAAGAAGAGTGTGTGGCGGAATGGGTTATAAAAAATTTGGTGGAACCTGATGCAAATTCCTAACAAAAGATCTACGCGGACACATACTGCTTCGCTCCGTTTTTATGCAAAACGCTCTCCGTAGTATGTATCGCTGAGTTTGACGTGAAGTATCAGAACTATGAATATACCATCAGAAAGTGATTGGGAAAATTACCGGGATGACCTCGATTCTGAATATGCGCACAGAATCTTTGCTGGAAAAACGAACGACCAAGTTCAATTGGATTTTCGCCGGTGTGTTATTGAGCGGGCCTCAGAGCTTAGGTTTATGCCAATCAAGCCATTTCAATACTATATGCTTGGTTTTAAACAATTTATTGAGAAAGGTGATTTCAATCAGTTTGATGCTCCAGATGCGGTAAGCAGCTTTATTAACCTTGTGGAGCAAATGCTTATGGACAAACCAAATTTTATAAAGCCAATTTTGAGTGATCTCATGTCTACACTAGAGTTTATCTCAGAAAATCAACTAGAATACGAAGCTGACATTACTATTTACGGGTTCTTTCTGGTAAAGCTAGACCACATCAAAGAGCTTGCACAAAATGCTTAACAAAAACAGGCAGGTTGCTCCTCCCCTTCGGGGTTCTACGGGGCGGCCTACGCTACGCTTCAGTCACCTCTGCTGTGGGTGTATAAGTCAAGGAGGGCCGTATGAGGTGTCCAGAATGCCATAAAGAAAATATTCTTACCTGGTATAGGTACTTTGCATCACCATTTAGCCGGTTTCGTTGTTCAGCTTGTAATACAAAGTTCAAACTTAAGCGTCCAATTTGGTACTGGTTACTTCCTTTAGGGTTATGGTTAACAATATTAATTGGTGGGCTAGCCATTATCTATTTTATGGCGGGTCACTGTAACTACGGCATCTATAGTAAGCCGTCAGTGGTGGCACTCACGGTAGGTTCAATTTTACTTTACGCAGTAATAGACAAGTATGTAGAAAATGGCTTTAGTACTATTAAGCTATAAGCCTTATAACAACTATACTTCGGACAGCTTTCCCCTCAAGCTGTCCGAAGTGCTGTGATGATAAAAAAGGAAATGCACAACTGTATTCTACGGATACAGAGTTAGATACTATAAAGATGGTCTAGTATTATAGGTCAATATTTCAAATAGAATTTCTATTTAGAGATGCAAGGCAGCACAAAGGTCTAACTCCCTGTCAATCTGTGCGAAAGAAATCTGTCAATCTTTGTGATAATGATTCACTGACAGCACTAAACTTACTGAAAATTTAAGATCGCAAGGAGGCACAGGAGAGTGCACCTACAGTTATCCCAATTACCAGCCGGAAACGCCGAAAGTTTAATCAGCATCAGATGGGTAGAGTTTTTAGGGGCTCAGGTCTGAACCGAAAATGTGAAAAAGTCAGCTGTGTTTATGGTCGCTACAGTGATTGCAGGGCAATTGCAGCATAAAAGTGTCCGAAATATTGTTATAGAGAAGCACGGGGTTGGACCCATCCACCGCTATTTGTAATCGTAGAGTTGCTACAGTAGGTTGCTGGCAAGTTATACGCTAGTTATTGAAAGGGCTTTATTACAGCTGGCCTATTGGGCCAGCTGATCGCGCACCTCCATTAATGCAAAACCTAGCAGGTTTTCGCCCTTCCATAGGTTTGGGTTTTTACAGGCGGGATTATCTTCAGCTAGGCCGATACCCCATATTCTGTCTACAGGGCTGGCCTCAACAAGAACCTGTTCGCCTGTGCTAAGTAAGAACTCCTTCAGTTCAGGATTGCTGCCAAATTTGGCTAGATTTGCACTAACTACAATTTCAACTTTGAATTGGTCCCATTTTGCTTGATCAAACCCGCGCACTTGTCTGCCAATTGCTTTAGCTTCTCCAGGGTTGCTTGCGGAGAGAAGTTTTGTTGCAGCTTCGTTATCAGAAAATAAGATGGCTTTTTGGTACATCATATGGTGTTCGGCCGTCATGAAGCGATGGCCGCTACATTCGTAGGGAGAGTCATACCACTGGCTAAAACAGCCCTTGCTGATCCCGCGGGTAGATTTCTGGTGCCCCCAGAAAAACAGGTACTTTACTGAGTTTTCGTGATTTGTGTGGGCGACTAACGCCTCTTTACTTCTTATTTTCAACTGAAATATCTCTAATCAGGGTTTCTATTTTTTCAGTATAACTGAGATGCGTGCTGGGGTATATGATCAGGCGCTGCAAAATACCTTCTGGGTTTTGCTTGTCGAGGGGGTAGGTGGGGTTAATTGGAAAAGTGGTTGAAGTGCTTGGTATTCGGAATGGCTGGGTTGCCAATAAGTTGTAGAGGGTATATAGGTTTGTTTATTTTTTAATTAAGTCGTTTGGTCGAGGTGGAATTATTTTTGTCTGATTTATTTAGGCTGCTTTACACTTGTATTAGGTGTTTGCTGATAACTAAGGTTTAACTGTCTTAGAGATGCAATATTTAGCGTTTATATTCGGTTCTTCTTGGGTTTTATACGCTGGTGCTGGCAAAATATCGATAATTTTAATTGCGTATGGCTTCGCAAGTCTTCTCGGGTTCTTGAGCGGTTATGCTGAATCGTATTCCGTCTGGGCTAATTTTGAATAGGTTGTAATTGAATATATGTGCCCTCCCTCTCAGGCAGAATTTCTGATTTTTTAAGTCGGTAGTATTGATCGCCTTTTCGATATCAAAATCATTTGCTATAGGAACTATTGTCTTTCCTGGAAAGTCTGGATTACTGCTTTCTCAATTGTCATATGGTCGCAGTTCTCACAGGCCTGCATTTCGTAGTGCGCACTTACGATGATCTCTTTGGACTTGAGTTGAAATGCTAAAAATATAGTTCCTAGGAAAGAAGCAATA
Source organism: Microbulbifer regidiadema (SeqCode) (assembly GCF_052467605.1). Classification (NCBI taxonomy): domain Bacteria; kingdom Pseudomonadati; phylum Pseudomonadota; class Gammaproteobacteria; order Cellvibrionales; family Microbulbiferaceae; genus Microbulbifer; species Microbulbifer regidiadema (SeqCode). The sequence goes on from NZ_CP174316.1 coordinate 386,702, forward strand.
CAGGTTGTTATTATCCACTTTGATTTCATTGCGTTATCAGTCCTTGACTTTTCGGGTAGGAGCTTGGCCTTTTGCGGTGATTTTCTCAGCCGGAAATCCCTGAGTAATTGCGGGTCAGTTTGATCATATCTATCAAGACTGGGGTAAATTGTGTGCTAAATCACCTTTGTTAAGGTGAAATATAAGAGATAAGTGCCGTATGATTTGATTTGCTGTGAGAAGCTTTTTTCAAAGATGGAGATCCCAATTTCATGGACGTCTTATTTTATGGGGATATTGAATGTTTCAGCGGTTGAGCTTTATGCGGATACCGTTTTTTGTCGGTATCCGCAGGTTTGAGATTGCGATAAATCTTAAAGTCGGTATGTCGCTACAGGGGTTTGCGATAAACCTGTTCGCCTTCAACCCAGGTCTCCAGCACCTGCGCTTTCCAGATTTCCTGAGGGTCTATCTGAAAAATATCCCGATCCAGCAAAATAAAATCGGCGAATTTTCCCGCCTCCAGGTTGCCGATCACTTTTTCCTGGTGGCTGGCGTAGGCGGCATCCAGGGTAAAGGCGCGCAGGGCCTGCTCCAGGGTCATGGCCTCTTCAGTGCGCCAGCCTGCGCTGGGATTGCCCTGGCGGTCGCGGCGGGTGACGGCGGCGTGTAGGCCGAAGAGGGGATTGGCGGGCTCTACCGGGAAATCAGAGCCTGCGGCAATGGGGGTACCTTGCTCCAGCAGGGTTTGCCAGGCGTAGGCGCCGATCAGGCGCTTTTCTCCCAGGCGATCCCCGGCCATATTTTTATCGCTGGTGGCGTGAGTAGGCTGCATAGAGGCGATTAGGTTGAGGCGGGCAAAGCGGGGGATATCCTCTACCCCGATTACCTGCGCATGCTCGACCCGGTGGCGGTGCCCTTTCTGACTCTCCTTTTTATTCAGGGTTTCGAGGTGATTGAGTACGATATGGTTGGCTCTATCGCCAATTGCATGCACGTTCACCTGGAAATTATGTTCGGTGGCCAGCTCCAGTAGCGCCAGCATTTTGCTCTCTGGATAGAGCAGTAGCCCCTTCTCCCTAGGGCGGTCGTGATAGGGTTCCAGTAGGGCCGCACCACGGCTGCCCAGGGCGCCATCGGCGGAGAGCTTAATGCTGCGCATATACAGGCGCGCTTCGGGGGTGCCAATGGGGCCCGCCGCCAGCCACTGGGCATAGTTGTGACTGTCCACCGATAGCATGGGGTAAATCCGTAAGGGGATGGCATTCTCCTGTGCCAGCTCCCGATAGGCCTTGAGGGTCTGCTCGTTGATGCCGGCATCGTGCACGCTGGTCAGCCCCAGAGCGAGTACTGTGCTAAAGGCGTTTTGCAGGGACTTTTTCTCCTGGGTCAGGGTGGTGGGGGGGATCGCCCGCTGTAGTAGCCCCATGGCGTTGTCAATTAGGACTCCAGAGGGCTCTCCCTCGCTATCTCGCAGAATTTCGCCGCCCTCGGGGGCCTGGGTGTGCCGGTCGATACCGGCGAGACGCAGAGCCTTGGAGTTGGCCCAGCCTGCGTGGCCATCCACCCGCCGCAGCCAGATGGGATGATCGACCTCAAGGGCATCCAGTTGCGCTCGGGTGGGGAACTGCTTGCCGGGCCAGATTACCTGGTTCCAGCCCCAACCCAGAAGCCACTGGCCGGGTTCCAACCCTTCTGCGCGCTGTTTAATCGCCGCTAGGACTGCTCCGAGGGGCTGGTCGCGCAGATCCAATGCCCCGTTGAGCTGCCCCAGCCCCAACATATGCCCGTGGGCATCAATCAGGCCGGGCAGTAGGGTTCGCCCTTGGGCATCCAGCCGTTCGGCATCCGGGTACTTCTTATCTAGTTCCGCCATAGGGCCGGTTTCCAAAACTCTGCCCTGGTCAAAGGCCATAGCGTTGAACTGGAGTAGGGTCTTATCTGTGGTCTGGTAACCGGAGAAGTTGTGAATCAGTGTTACCGCTTGGGTGGTAATCGAGGTAGCGGTGAGCAGTGTCGCCGCCAGAATCTGGGCTAGCCGCATAGTGGAGTGCCTTGTTGTTTTTGTCGCAACTCATTTTATGGTGGCTTTCCGCCCGTTGCCAAGGGGCATCGATATCAATATTTGTATTTCGGGAGTGTTGTAAATCGGCGAGGGGTGGAACAGAGGGAGCTCAAAAGGTAGTGACAATAATTTGCTGACGATAGGGTGGTGACGATTAAATAATGTTTTACTTGGGGCGCTGCTTAATTTGTCCCCCCTTCAATAGGGTTTATTTCACCCGCTAGTCATTTTTGTCAGGTTGGGGCTGCCATTTGTGCTTATGTTGTATTCGGGCAGTTTTATCCTACTTACAGAAATCTCCGGGTATACCTTAACGGCGGCAGCTGCGGTGCATCACGGCCAGTGGCAGCGGTGCTCCATGCCTGTGGGAGAGTTTTGCAATTTATCCGGGTGACAAAACAGCTGAAATTGAAGCCCGTATAACGCGGCATCCCATTGTTTTGGCGTACTTTATTCGTGGCAAGAGCTTTTAATAGCGATTTTCTAGTGGTGATCGCTATTTTTGCCTGTTGCCTTGATATTCGCTACCTGCCTGACGCCCAGTCCAAACCGTTTGGCCACCGCTGATCGAGACTCCCCATTCTGCAACGCTCGTAAAATCTCATGGTTGCGCGCCTGGATATCGATTTGCCGTGAGGTTGGCAGGGTGAGATAAGTCCCGCCGTAGGTGTTGCTGAGGATTTGTAGAGACTCAAGGGGGAGCATATCAGCCAGCTTGCTTCTGCTTGGATATTTGGGAATGTAAATATCCTGCCCCCCAAATGAGGAAATTAAAAGGTACATATCGGCATAGCCAATCAGATCGATAAGTTCCTGCATCAGATCCGGTAGCTTCTTGTGGTCAATATCCGCATTTTGAAAGCGGTCTTGGTTCTCTTGCTGCATATCGTCGTCCCTGTCAGATAAGACATGCAACGAGAGTACGATTAACTCTCTCTTTTGGCGTAGAGTGAAACGTTTCCCCGTGTGTAAAGTGAGAGGCCTGTGTTGTTAATTTTTTTGTTTGAGGTGAAAAGCAATGGTGAAAAAAATCTCCTTGACACGGCAGGGGAAATAATGCATCGGAAGTGGCTTGCAAATATGACCAGATAGCTGGCAGTATCTGGTGGTGTAAATAGCATGGCTTGTTTTTGGCGAGAGGAGCAAAGCCTAGCTATGCAGGCTACCGCTTGTTAAGTGAGGGGGATAGGCAATGATCGAATAATTTGGTTTATCTTCTGGAGTTTTGCTTTAATACTAAGGTGCAAGTGGGTATAGCTGCGTATACTAATAATTTACCGGCCGATTATTGGGTGGTAGTGGTAATTTTAGTTGAGCTACTGAAAGGGACCGCGCAGGCTTGTATTTTGCAAGATTTTGCAAGATTTTGCCAGTGAAAATGATGAAATCCTAAGTGGGGAGCATAGGGGTCTGGTGTTTGTTTTGTAACTGGGGCATTTAGCCTCTAGTTTTCTATGTTCTGAAAATTTCAAGATATGATTGAGTAAACCTCACTGGCGGAGCTGATCAGGCCGGATCTGGCAGAATGCTTGCTAAGAAATATTTGCTAAAGGTGGGCAGTTGCCAGATCAAACCTGAATCACTATAAACTAAATCATGTATTCTGCCTGGCAAACATATTTTTCGTATAGCGGTTTGAAAACGGCCACGATTCTATCGCTATCCTTTTTATGCATTGTTAGGGCTTCGAGGAATAGTTCGCTTATTTCTTTATGATTTTCCGTATCCTTGTCAACCCCATTTGATGGGGTGAGAGTTTTTATTTGCTGTATGACTTCGATGAGAAGACCCTTGTAATTTTTATCTATATGCTCCGCCACACTGCTATTTCCCATGCATTTAATTCCCAGGCGAATGTAGCTGGCTATTTCTCTTTGCCACTCACTCAGGCAGGTGCCGCTATAAAGGTAGCCTTCACACTGTGAATCTTTGTGGTCTTTTTCTATACGGATATAATCCGCTTTTGGTGGTACCCATGACTCCCCTCTTCCCAGGTGAATAGAGGAGGGGGGATAACCATTCGCGTACATATAGGTGGTGCAGGCAAAGCAAGATGCCATTTTAGTGGTTTGTGTGCCGGTGGCCATCTCGTAGGGGGTCGCCCATGGGCCGAGGTGCTTGCACTGAACAATAGCGCTGCACATGCCATGCACATAACCGACTCTTAGGTGCTGCGTGCCAAAGTCATCAAGTTGCTGGATACTCAAATTAATGGGACCCATACCTTTTTCGTTGTCATTATTTAGGGTTGCGGGATAAGCGATAACTCCCCAGAGTCCACCCTCCAGCGTAGGGTTAAGTGGTTTGCCTTTAAAGGTCTGTTGTCCTGCACTATCCAGCTGAAGTCCCTGCGGGGGTTCTTCCAGGTCGGAGTCGTCAATTTGTGGGGTCCTGGAAGTTGGTTTGGTTAGAAGTTTTGGTCCGTTTTCGCAGGGGTAGACGATGCGCTCGGTGGGGTATACCTTGGTATGGTCACATGATGGATCATCTATCACCCCGGTGTATGCGCCTCTCCCTCTATAAATTGTATCTTTTTCCCCGAGAGCATTTTCCAGCATGGCAGCCTTACTCAGGCTCATAGGGGTGGGTCTGAATTTGGCCTGGCTCGTTTCCGAGCCTTTCCTTCCGGTAATCAGCTCGCCCTCTTTGCCTTGAGGGGATTGTCCGTCAAGAATGGAGTCACTTGCATCTGGCTCATGGTGGTCAATTATGTGAGATATAGTGCTTATTATGTGGCAGAAATTTTGCTGATCTTTGATTTCTTTGAGGTACTCTAGGTATAACCCCATTTGAGACTTCAATTTATTCCTGAATTCATCTTTAGAGAGGTTTTCCACCAGATTTTTTTGTTTGTCGTTGAGGCTGCTTTTTAGAATGTTTCTTTTTTCACTGTCGGCCATCATGTTCATGAAGGGGAGTAAAATTTCGATATCTTCTATTTTACTTTGTGGGCCTTTATATTTCTCTAATATTTCATGAAATAGTTCAATGTTGTCAGCTGCCTCTTTGTTGGAGAGGATTTCTGACCATTCGTTAAATTTTCTCTCCTCAGGGTGTTCGTAGTCAAATTGACAGGGTTGTCCCTGGTAGTGGCGTGTTAAGGCAAATCCCAGTATGGCACTTGTTATAATTAGATCGGCTTTTATGGTGTTCTCTTCGTTGTTTATCTTTTCTGACTCCGGATCTGTTTCTTTTGCTGGATAAATGGCGGGCATGCTTAGAGCTCCTTTTTTGGGTGAGTAATGATTTTGCCCTATAAGCCAAGTTGGTTTTAATGGGGATAGGTTTCCTTCAGGTATTGGTAGCGGAGATTCTGACTCTATAGGTCGAAGCTCTTTGAGATTTTTTTGATCACCAGTGGCAGGGTCGGTCGGGATAGTGGGTCTCACAGAGAGGTGGTCTATATTGGAGCTGTAGGTTGTACAAAGGGGCAGAGGACGTGCACTGAGAGTTGATGGTTTTTGCGGGCTTAAATTCAAGGATAGGTTGGTATTGCGGGTAGAACGCCCGACTGTTGGGCCGGACGCCTACTTTTATTGCATGTCGGAGTGCTTGTATAGTGTGTCTTCTGGTTTTGGGGGGGTATCCTGGTTGAGGTTTTTTTCTTTATTGCCGGCAAAAAGTAATTCTGCGCACAACCATAGGATGCCGATGCCCGGCAGGGCGACAATTAGCATGCGCCGGGGAAGGCCTGAACTATAGAGGCGTTTACAGCAGACGACCAGTACAACCCAGATGAATCCCAGTTGCAGTGGTATGCCAAATACCGTCATCAGTATCTCTCCGCCTTTCCATAGGCCGTCGGTAAAATTGAAGTTGCCATATTGGAAGATAAAAAGAATGATAGTTTGGATGAGGAGTAGGGGTAGGATGAATAAAAGCCAGAACTGCTGCCGTGTTACTGTGCCCTCAGGGTTAAAGTAAAAATCCAGGTAAGTTTGATCCCTCATGGGGTTTTCCTCTGCTGATAGTTAGAACCGGTATGGTGTAATTGAGGCGGTAGCACTATCAGCGCGAATGGCTTCCCCGTTGGCCTGAGTTGCTTTTAGCAGAAGCCGGTAGCTGGCCTCCTGTTGAAATATTTTGCGCACATACTGGCGGGTTTCGCTGCCGCGACAGTAGCCGTATTTCACCACTGGATTATTGTAAAATTCCGCCTTGCGCAATAAAACAATATAATCTTCAACACCTTTTCGGCTATTTGTCGAAAACCATTGATCGGGGTTGCTACCATCTTGTAGCGCTAGCCGCCGGGCATCCAGTACATGTCCGGCGCCGGCATTATAAGATGCGAAGGTAAACGCTATGGCGGTACGCTGGGGTAAATGTTTCCAGCGCTGGTATTGCTTTGAGTTGTATTTCACCCCGCCCTGGATATTTTGTGCCGGGTTGAAGCTGTCTGTTACCCCCACCTCCCTGGCGGTTTCCGGCATAAGCTGCATTAGGCCCTGGGCCCCCGCGTGGGATACCGCATCGGGCCTAAAGCTGGACTCTGCTGAGGTCTGTGCCGCAAGCCAAACCCAGTCGAAGGGCTCGGAGGCGTAGCGCTTAAAGAGTTTATCCCAGGGGCTCAGTGTGTCTTTGGGCGGGGCATTATTTTGCGGGCGGTCTGCTCTCTGCTCTGTTAGCCGAGCGAGGAATAGATGAATAATTGCCTGGGCCTCTTCACTTGCCAGCCAGCGATTTAGGGAGTTGACAAGGGAGTCATCGCCATCTTTGCTGAGAGCAAAAGCAATCCTGCGCTGTTCGCCGAATACCAGTGAGGTATCCAGATTTTTATTGTAGCCGTTACCTCCCTTCACTATATGTTCGTCAGCGATAGTAAAGTCGATTTCCCCCAAACTGACAGCATCAATCAGCTCAAGGATGGATATTTTTTCCTTCGCTGGGGCAATGGTAATCGCGGATTGATTCTTGCCGCTGCCAGGTGAGATCAGGGGGATTTTTTGTGATGCGGCTTTAGCCTCAATTTCTTCCCGGTAGGTGCTGTCGGTGTGAATGGTGAGTGTTTTTCCCTTGAGTCCGGCAAACCGTGTTAAGGCATTTTTTTTACGTTGTACCAGTACTTCACGGGTTTCAAACAGGGCCCTGCTAAAGGTGACTTGCTGCGCTCGATTGGGGGTATGGGTTAAGTCTGAAGCGGCGATATCCGCCTCCCCGGTGGTTAGCAGGGTTAAAGTTTCATTAATTGAGGCGGTGGTCTTGAATGTAATCGCTACATTTAAATGTTCTGCGAAAGCTTGTAATAAATCACACTCCAAGCCGGCAGGTTGATCACGATGATAATAGCAACCCACCCCGTTCATTCGCGTGGCCACCGTTAAGGTGCCGGATTCCCGCAAGCTGTGCAGGCGCTTTTTGGGTATCTTGTAGGTGTCAATAATCAATCCAATCAGAGCGATTGTAGAGAGAAAGAAAAGCCAATTTTTCCTCAACGGGTTCATGATCGCTCCTCAATTTTTCTCGAACCCAGGAGCTTATTGATACCCGTCTATAAGGGAAGTGGGAAACATTTCCCGATTAACCTTTCTCAAGTTGCTGTTTAGAGTGATTGGGCTACAAACCTAGCAACATTTTAAGAGAAGGAAACAATATGTCTAACGAAACTGATAGCACACCTGGTGGGATCGAGCCCGCGCCATATCGCGACCGGCTCGATCCCAAAGTCTCTGATCAAAAAACCTCAAGTTCAGCGGCCAGCATAAACCTTGATGGCCTGCGAGATCTATCCGCACTTTCTAAATTACAGGTGCGGGAATTCACCCATACCAGCGCCACCCAGATGCAGGCCACGTCCAATGCCATGACCCAAATGGCAGCGGCAGGGGCCACTGCGGTAAATGCTGTGTTTGGGGAAAGCAGTCAAGGGGAGGGGCAGCAAGATAATTTGCCGCTATAAATTTTGTGTTGGTGAAAACCTTCCCGCTTATTAGGGAGTGGGATTCACTCTAGAGTAACAGAACCCAATCACTGGGTTACTTAACTAACTGATTAATAGGACAAGACTATGGCTGATGACACTAGCACTAGTACTAGCACTAGCTCAACCGACGGTATCGAACCCTCTCCATATCGCGATCGTGTTGACCCCAAAGTGGCTGACCAGACTACCAGCTCTTCGGCGCAAAGCCTGAATCTGGATGGTCTGCGTGACCTGTCAGCGCTTTCCAAGTTGCAGGTTCGCGAGTTCACCCACACCGGTGCAACACAGATGCAAGCTACTTCCAATGCCATGACCCAAATGGCGGCGGCAGGTGCTAAAGCTGTGAATTATATTATGGATGGTGGTAAGTAAGGTCGTTGACCTTAAAGGGGCGGCGATTTATTGCTGCCCCTAGTTAAAGAGGAGCAAGCTATGACTGATTTTTTTCGGGATCGCCTCGCGACTAAAGTGGCTGATCAACGGGCTACTTCTTCTGCACTGGCCCTCAATTTGGATGGTCTGCGGGACTTGTCTGCGCTATCCAAACTTCAGGTACGTGAGTTTACTCACACCAGTGCAACACAAATGCAGGCAACGGCAAATTCTATCCTGCAAATGTCCGCCGTTAGTGCTCGTACGCTTAAAGCAACTCTGTAAATTACTGCCTGGGAGAATGTATAGATGGAGAAGGAAGATGATACACCGACACTTCGGGAGCTTGCCGGAGGAAAAGGAAGGCTCATTGACGTAATGTCGAGTGCTTACTTACAGCGCTCTATCAATAGCGCTGTGGAAACCACACTGCAGGATCAAGTGAATGCGCGAAACCAGCGTATGCTATTGATGACTAAGCAGTTGAATAAGATTGTCGATTTGTAATCTTTATGAAAGACGAGGGGGGGGCTGCGAAAGAAGGGAAGCGGATGTCTTCCTCTTTTTTGGTCCAGAATGCGGCCGATCATGTAAGAGATACGGCTTTACAAACCTCTTCTGTTGCGGGTAAGGCTTTTGAAAAATGGCTGGCACAACCATTCAATCTCATCTTTCTACTGATTATTATTGTTGCACATATACAGTTGATTGTGGCTGTGATCCAGGGCTTCTTGATGGTGTTGCTTTCAATGTTTATGCGCTAAGGACACTGACTCATGTCTAACAGCAAACCCCTAGGTGATAGTTATCTTCCTCCGGATTTTCAGGAGCAACTGGATAAGTTGGTCGAAAGTCAGGGCACGGATGCTGAACTGGGTAAGGCGCTGCAAAAATCGATTTTGGACACCTGCCGTGAGATCAACGATGCATTGAGTAAATCTTTCTCAGATATATCGAGCACTGGTTTTGAACCGAGCGGCGATGGAGAAGAACAAGGAGAGGAAAATGAGTGATCAAACTGAACCGGTATATAAACCTGATATCACCAATATTTCCAAGCAAATAGTCAGAAATGCAGTTGAGCTGCAGGGGATTCATATCTTACAGGGTAAATCTGATTCGCTGCGGGATGAGCGGCTCAGTAATATCATGTTAAAAAATCACGTTATGCTAAAGTGGTTGCAAAATCCATCCGATACGAGTTACCAGGAAATATTGAGCAGTATTGGTGTCAATTCGCTAAAGGACGATGTGAGAGAAAGTTACCGCTATGCGCTGGAAATGGTCGGCGTGAAAAAGGATGAATCCTAAATCGATATGAATGGATTTCGATAGTTAAGAACCGCCAGGACCGGGGAGACCTGGCGGTACGAGAGATTAGGGAATGTAACGGAAGCGCATCAGTTTATAGGGTGGCTGTGCATTGCCGCGCCCTGAACTGAAAGCGGGATGCTGGTGCAGTTGATCCTGGGTGACATATACCCAGCCATCGCTCACGGCGAGACTGTCGGGCCAGGACAGTTGCTTGTCTTGTATCAGTATCTGGTAATTTCCCTGTGTGGTCAGGCCAACGGCGTTATTTTTTAGGTCGGTAACCAGTACACCGCCGCCGGGGGCCATGGCAATACCATCGCTGGGGTTTTTGGGGCCAAACACTTCAATTTGTGCGGCGAGTTTCTTCTCCGAGATGGCGGGGTCTGCCAGTTGTGCGGCAGGTAGGCGGAAGATCTTATTACCGCTGAGGCTGCCGAAGTAGAGCCACTGCCCCTTGTCATCCAGAGCGATAGGATTCAAGCCAAAGTGCAGGCTTTTACTCTTGCCGCCTTCGGTTTTTGCCGAGAGTAAAACGCCACCAATCACGAGATCTTGCTGCGGGGGCATAAGTGCCTCAGCTCCCTCCAGTACGCGCCGGGCGCGCCCGCTCTTCAGATCGACGACAATAATGGCCGGTTTGGTCGCGCCGTTAAAATTGCCGAAAGACATATCGGCGATATACATTTTTTGGCGTTTTTCATCCAGGGCAAAATCCTGCGGGAATGAATTTTTAAGCAGTGCGGACTTGGGGATTTCAATTTTCTGGTGCAACTTATGTTTAACGCTGTCCCAGGCCACAATTTGGGTGGGAGTATTTTCATCCCCCATATCCAAGATCCAGACAATGCCTTTGCTGTCGGAGTGGATACCAATAACCGAGGCAAAACCCACTTTACCGTGCTCGGGCCCGTCCGCCCAATCGAGATTGGGGAAGGGTTGTTTGGAGCCGTTGGCCATGACCTCCACGACTTTTAGCTTGGGAGCGTCCAGGGGGTGCATACTGACCAGCACCCGGCCATTGGGAGTCACGGTGACACCGGCGGCGCGGGATTCACTAAACTCAGTGACGGTTTGCAGGGAGTCTGCGCTGGCGGCATAGGTGGCCGTGGCGGTTAGGCTGCTCGCGCCTGCGAGGGCTAGTGCGGCCAGTAGTACTTTGGGAAACTGCATTGTGATTTCCTTCAATTTTCCGGTGTATTAGTTTTTGCTTTGCTGACGCAGTGCATCTTCTAAAGCGCTGAGTTTTTTATTGCCGATATAAAGCTGGGACAGTTCGGCCAAGGCGGCGCTGCCGATTTTGGCTTTGGCCGCTTTGCGCACAATGAGGGTGGCCTCATCCTGTGTGCCGAGAAGCCCCTTGGGTTCAGTGAGTGCGCGAATGTTATAGCGGTTGTGCAGAAACTGCGGGTGCCACAGGGGAATGACTACCCAGCGCTTCTCAGCTACGGCAGCTTCAAAACGGTTAAAGCAGTCCTCCTCTGTCCCCGGGCGGAATTTATAGTCGGCTTGGTCGAGACTGTAGGCGTGGATCATCTCAGCGGAGAAACGGCTGATGCCGGCACCGGGGTTGATTCCCTGGATCAGGCGATCCATACGGCTGAGTGCCGGCTCTTTGAGGAGGTCGTCGACACTGGCTACGGCGTCTACGGGCACATAATCCGGCACTCCCCAGATACAGTAGGGTTCGTACAGCACGGAGACTTTCTCTACCTGATCGAGCAGTGGTTTTAGGTAGACCCCGTGGCTGGAGGGTAGCCAGGCAGAGGTTAACAGGTCGATTTCACCGTTCTTGAGCAGTTCGAAGGCCGCTTCGTGGGGGGCAGATTTTAAGTGGGTTTGGTGGCCGTGGGCCTCAAGAACCCTGGCGACTTCTCGCGCACTGGCCTCGTGGAAGGAGAGTGCGATATGTCCGATGCGAATACTGTTATCCATGTGAAACGCCCTGCTGTCGGTGTCTAGTGGTGTTGTGCTAGTTGCTGATAGGGGTATTGTGGCTACTCTGATTTGCCGGATAAACTTCCTTGTATAGAAATCAATATCCGGTAAAACCGAGTAATGCTGATAGACAATCTGAAGCTGTTCTTACAAATTGTTGATAAAGGTAGTCTGGTCGCCGCTGCGCGGGATTCGGGCTTATCTTCCAGTCGAGTCTCCGAGCGCCTTGCGGCACTGGAGGCACACTTTGGTGTGGTTTTGCTGAATCGCACGACCCGGGCAATCAGCCTGACGGAGGAGGGGCGCGCCCTGGTTGAGGGGGCCAGACAGCTTCTCGATGAGGTTGAGGACCTGGAAGGCCGTATTCGATCGGGGGCCCAGACTCTCTCCGGGGCTATCCGGGTCAGCGCCCCCTGTGATTTGGGACGGGCGATTGTGGCCCCGGAAATTGACCACTTTTTGCTGGATCACCCGGCGATTTCCATCGAATTGCTATTGTCAGACGGCTATGTGGATATTGTCGGGCAGGGCATTGATATCGCCTTGCGCTTCGGAGCTATTACCGACAGCTCGCTGCGGGTTAGAACCCTGAGTCAAAAGCAGCGCATCCTCTGCGCTTCCCCCAGTTACTTGCAAAAACGCGGTGTGCCGGGAAAACCTGAGGACCTGAAGAGTCACAACTGCTTGATAATGCGTTTCGGTGAGAACCTGGATAACCACTGGCGTTTTCTCGATGACTGCGATGGGGTGAGGGAGCGCGAGCAGACCGTCGTGGTGCGGGGGGATCGGGTGACCAATGATGGGGAACTGGCTCGCCAGTGGTGCCTGAAGGGCGCTGGCATTATTTTAAAATCGGAATTGGATGTAGCGCGGGATATCCGGGCGGGCAGATTGGTGCGTCTGTTAGAGGCGTACACCCCACCGCCGGCGCCGCTACAAATGTTGTTTCCCCCGAGCCGGGCCCAGCCGCGCCGGGTGGCGGCATTTGCAGACCGCTTGGCCATAAGGTTTACCGCAGAGGCTCCGTGACCGGGAGGGGACCCGTTTGCCGCTTTAGTTATTGCGGGCGCAGTGATAGCGCCCGTGGCATTTTTTAATTCCTCTATAATTAGGCGTATGACTCACCGGGAGCCGTTGCATAATTGGGTATCGCGCTATGATTCGGCGGTTCTCCATTTTATCCATTTTCTCAGTGCTGAAATTTGATTTTTTTGGTGGAGGCCGTAGATGATACTAGACGTCATATGCGCGGCAGTGATTTTGTATGTACTGCTATGCCTGCTGCTCTACGTTAAAGATAAGTCCTACTCCTATCAAAACGCTGTCACTATTCAGGTGTCCTCAGAAGATCTGTTTGATTTTGTGGTAGATCTGCGCAACTGGGAGAGTAAATATCCCAACACGTTATTTGCCGAATACAATATGGGTGGAAATAAAGCCACTGTAGGGAGTGTGGCCATCGAAAAATACTGGGGTATTACCGGTTATCACGTTATGAAACATCAATTGGTGAATTATGAGCGGCCCAACAAGATTGCCTGGGAGGGAAGGATTATTTATGGCGGGGCACTGGTGCTCTTGTGTTTACCGATTACCCGCTATGTCAGCGGCCATTTTAGTTACACCATCACCGAGGAGGCAGGGGGAGCCAGCCGTTGGGAGAGGTGCTGTTATTTTAAAATGCACTCTACTAACCCCTTTTATCTGTTGGTCTATCTACTCTATATGCCGCTGTTTCGACTGGAACTACTAAAAGCGTTGCGCCTGTATCAGGCGGAGGTCAAAGAGATGATGGAGAAAATCTATATGAATTAACTGTAGTTTTTTGAGGAGGCAAAATAAAAAAAGGCCGCATGGGAGTACGGCCATCAAGGGACTTATTTGCGAGATAGGAGAGAAAAAACCTTTTTAACTAGAAATCGTATCTTATTGACGCGGAGAAGGTACGCCCCGGCGCCGCATTGACAGACAGGTCGCTGCCTTCATCCCAACCTGCAACATTCAGGTAGGGCACGTAGTATTTGTCCAGCAGGTTGTTTACTGCCAGATTTACGGACATAGAGTCCATGACTTGATAACCGAGGGTCCAGTCCACGGTGCCGTAGCCGGCTGTTTCAGTAGCGCCGTCGTTCACTTTTTCCATACGCTCGGCCCAGCGCAGCAATACCTGGCTGGAGAGCTTGGCGCCGTTGTAGCTAGCGCCAACTACACCGGAGAGTGGGCTGATGCTGGTGAGATACTCGCCGGTAGTGTCGTTTTCACCGCGCTGGTAGCTGGCATTGGCAAACAGTTCGATCGACGGGGATAGATACCAGTTGGCGCTTGCCTCAATACCTTTGATGGTCACAGATTCGATATTTTGGTACTGGTACTGTTCAAATACATGGGAGAAACTGCCATCAGCACCATTTACAAACTCTTGGTGAATTAAAGTGGTTTCCAGGAAATCATCGTATTCGGTATAAAACGCTGCAGTACTGAAAGCTACCGGGCCCAGGTGCCCGCGCAGGCCGAGTTCGAAGGTGTCACTGGTTTCTGGTGACAGATCGTCGGCGGGCAGAACCTCGTAGATGTATTCGGAAGTAGGTTGCAGGTAGTGCTCGATATAGGCTAAATCGTAGGCTGGCACTTTAAAGCCCTGTCCGTATTGGGCAAAGGCGGACAGTTTCGGATTGATTCGGTACAGCGCGCCCAGGTTGAAGGAAACATTGCTTTCTTCAATGGAGGCAAACGGGGTGCCGTCAGTTTTCAGGGCGCCATTCGGGTCCATTTCGTACCAGTCGTAGCGCAGGCCTGGGGTAACGGTCAGCTGGCCATTGGCGAAGGACATTTCGTCATTGATAAACAGGCCGGCGCGCGCCACTTCGTTTTCCGGAAACTTCTCGGTGGTGGCGTCTAGGGTAGAGGTGCCTTCCACCTCACGGTACTGGTGAACGGTGCGCTCGCTCTCGGTTTTCTCCAGATCCAGGCCGTAACCCAGAGTGTGGGTGTCATTGAGGGTTTTACTGGCGTTGGACAGCAGGCCGACAGTGTCCTGGCGGTAGAGGCCAGTTTCCCACATATCGCGGATCTCGATCACACCGAACATAGGTGCGTTGATATCCAGTTGCCCGTACTGCTCGTCTTCCTGTTCAGACTTGTTGTTGTACAGGCTGATATTGACCTGGTCGTAGATCGCCGTTGGGGTCTCGCTGTGGTAGCGGAGCTGATAGGCGAGAGTCTCTTTGTCGGAAACAGATTGTTCAGCGACGATGTTGTAGCCATAGTCGGCCAGTCCACGGAAGTAATACAGCAGGCCATCGGCACTGTCACCGACGGTTTCCTGGTTCCAGTGGTCGATACTGAAGCTGATAAAGTCTTCACCACCCAGGTTGTACTTGGCCTTGTACAGGATACTCTGGGATTCGATCTCAAAGGGGTCCTGGGTTTCGTCGTAGTTCTGCTGTTCTTCACCGTCGCGGAAAGTGGTGTGCAGCAGCTGTTCAAAGTTGCCGGTGCGAAGGGCCAGGGTAGGGGAAACGTGTTTCTGGTTGCTGATGCCGTTGTAGCCGGTCTTGATAGAGCCGCCAAATTGTTCGCCATCTTCCAGGTAGTCGGAAGCATCTTTGGTGGTGAATACCACAATACCAGCCAGCGCATCGGAACCGTACAGGGAGGAGGCGGCGCCCTTGGCAACTTCTACCTGCTTTAGGGTATCCACTTCAATAAAGCCGCGACCAATAACGTCGTTTTGGCCGTTGGCGCCATAGCCTTCGTTCACCCGCATTCCGTCTTTAATAATCAGTACGCGGTCGCCACCCATGCCGCGCACTAGGATATTCTGTGCACCGCCCACTTCGCCAGTTACTTCAACGCCGGGCTCGTATTGGAACAGCTGGTTCATATCATTGAGCTGAAGCTGCTCAATTTCTTCATCGGTCACCACGGAAACGCTGCCCGCAACGTCTTTCAAAGGCTTTTCCGCGCGCCCGCTGACGACGATCAGTTCGAGTTCATTGCTGGACGGAGAGGTCGGGGTCTCTGCGTACAGGCTTGAGGCGGTGGCTAAGCCCAATATGGCCGCTGCTAGTGGGCGACGTTTCATGGTGAATTCCTTGGTGTCGTTGATTCGGTCTGCTCGTTCAGGGTCTCTGTACTGCCCTTTCGCTTGGCCTTGTCGACCAGCTCGGAGCGAGATTATATGGATACTTACCGAAATGTAAAGCTAAATGCGAATCAATATCAATTAGATTAAATTTGACCTAATAAGTTTCTTTGGGTACTTTCCGCTCAAATTTGTGAACAGCATCAATTTCCTGGCTTAGGAGGCTTGCGGTGAATATTCAATCAGTTGAGACCTTAATGGCGGATGTGGCCGACCTGTTTATGGCCCCAGTATTACTGGCGATCCTGGTCCTTTTTATCTATTCGCTGTATGCCGCCGGGCGCTTTATTTCGCTGTGGATACTGCGCCGTAAAAATGCCGGGGCCTACCGGGTGGCATTGAAGCAGGGTCGGCTTGAGCCCCTGCCGGGCTACCAGGTGCACAACTATTACGTGAACAACCCTTTGGCATGTGACGACGAACTGGAAGTTTTTGCGCTGAGAAAACTGGAGCTGTTGCGTATGGCGACCCGTATCGCGCCGATGCTGGGTTTGATTGCCACCATGATACCCATGGGCCCGGCACTTCGCGCCCTGGCCGATGGCAATATCCAGGGCATCAGTGAAAATCTGATTATTGCTTTTGCCGCAGTGATTTGGGGCCTGGTAATCTCCACTATTACCTTTTGGCCGGCTTCAGTTAAGAAGCGCTGGTTTGCCTCTGAGCTGATCAATATCCGCAAGCTGAAGGAGGCGTCCTGATGCGCTTCCTCGATGAAGACGAAGAGTTGAACCCTATTCTGAGTGCGGTGAATCTGATCGATGTATTCTTGGTTATTATAGCCGCACTGCTGATTGCCATTGCACAAAACCCCTTAAATGTCTTTGCCAATGAAAAGGTCACGGTGATAAAAAACGCCGGCGAACCCAATATGGAAGTGATCGTCAAGGACGGTAAGGAAATCAAACAATATAAATCCACCGGGGAAATTGGTTCAGGGGAGGGCACTCGTGCGGGAGTGGCTTACCAGATGGCCGATGGCAGCCTGGTTTATGTACCGGAAGGGGAAGGTAAAGATGCGTCCGCCGGTGAAAAAGCTTCGGGGGGAACTAGTAGTGCGCAATAAACTATGGACAGGTTGTGTGTGCCTGCTGATCAGCCTGATATTGACAAGCTTTGCCCAGGCCAGCGATAAGCCCAAAGTGCTCCTGATGATGTCGAGCCACACGGCCAAGGCGAAGGGCACTTTACTGACCGATCTCGCGGCGGACCAACCTTTTGCACTGGAAATTTTTAACAGCAAAGGCAAGAGCGATGAGGATATTGAGCGGGCTTGGTCTTCCGCTGCCCTGATCATGCTGGATGGTATTAACCCGGCGCTATCAGCCTTTATGTTTGGCAAATTTCAGCCCATGCTGGCCAAGTATCCGCAAGTACCGGTGATCTCCCTGGGGGATGCGGATAATTCATCCATGAACCAGGGGTTGCCTGAGTCTGAGCAGCGGGCGATCGCCGCTTACTTTAATAATGCGGGTCGCAAAAACTATCGCCATATGATGCAGTTTTTGTCGGCAGAGGTGTTCGATCTCTCCAGCGGGGCAGTGCCGGAACCTGTGATCGTGCCCAAGGTGGGGTTTTATCACCCCCGCCTGGAGCAGGTGGTAACGGATAGCGAAGAGTTTTTCTTCCAGTGGTTAAAGCCCGCCAAACAGCAGCCGGTAATCGCCGTGGCGATTCATCGCTCCGTGGTGGATTACGAGCAACAGCAGGTTGTCGACACCCTGCTAAACGGTCTGGAAAACAAAGGCGCCAAAGCTTTTGCCTTCTTCTTTGAAGGGGAAGACCTGCCGCTTTCCTATCCCGACTTGCTGCAAACCGACAGCGGCGATACCCGCATCGATTTGATGATTAATTATCGCTCCCTGCACTATGTCAGCAAGCGCCGGGCTGAGTTTGAGAAGCTGGGTGTTCCGGTGATTCACGCACTCAATTATACCGAGGGCAGTGAAGAAGAGTACTTTGCCGATAACAGCGGTGTATCTCCCTCCCTGACCCCCTTCTTCCTGGTCTTGCCTGAAGACACCGGCAGTGTCGACCCGTTGATTATTGCGGCGAATAAAGACGGCAATAAAGTGGTGATGGATGTGCAGATGCAGGCCTTGATTGAGCGAGCCTGGAATCACGCCTCTCTCGCCTATCAGAGCAACACCAATAAAAAGGTAGCAACCTTTATTTGGAACTACCCGCCGGGGGAAAAGAATATCGGTGCGGCTTTCTTGGATGTACCCAGCTCGATTGAATCCATTGCCCAGGCCATGCGCGAGAGAGGTTATGAGGTCCATCTCCGGGATTCAAAAACCCTGATTGACTGGGCTGGGCAGTTACTGCGTCCCTACTATCGCCGCGAAGACAGCACCGCTCTGATCGATAAAGGGCTGGCCGACTGGATGCCGTTGTCCACCTATCAGGACTGGTTTAACCAGCTCCCTGCGTCTGTGCGCGATCCTATTGTAGAACGCTGGGGTAAGCCGGAGGACAATGCCATGTTGGCGGAGCACAACGGCGCACCTGCTTTTGTTATTCCCCGCATGACCCTGGGCAATTTAATTGTGTTGCCGCAAGGTGTTCGCGCAGATAACGCCAAGGATCACTCGGCCCTCTACCACGATATGAAAACTCCGGTGAATCACGCCTACCTGGCGGTTTACCTCTATGCGCGCGAAACTTTCGGGGCCGATGCCTATATTCACCTGGGGACGCATGGCTCCCAGGAGTGGCTCAGTGGCAAAGAGCGGGGCCTGTCGGTTTACGATGCACCCAGTCTGGCCCTGGGAAATATCCCGGTGTTTTATCCCTACATTATCGACAATGTGGGAGAGGCCATGCAGGCCAAGCGTCGCGGCCGCGCCACCATGATCAGCCACCTGACCCCCGGTTTTGCCAAAGCGGGTCTGTATGCGGAAGTGGCTGAGCTGTCAGAGTTGATCGGCAATTACCTGATGTTGGCTGAAGGGCAGACCCGGGCCAATACTCAAGAGCGTATTGTCGGTTTGGCCGAAGAGCTCAATATGCTCAAGGATTTGGAAATCAGTGCCGAGGCCCTGAATGCGGATTTTAATGGCCAGCTGAGCCGCTTGCAGGATCACTTGGGACAACTGGCAGAAATGAGCCAGCCACTGGGCATCCACCGTTTTGGCCAGCTGCCAAAAACTGAACACCTCACCAGCACCATGCTGCAAATGTTGGGTGAAGGGTTTATTAGCGTAGCGGGCGAGTATGAGGCGGAGCAGGGCTTGCGTCTGCCGGAAGAACAAAGCCGGGATGAGCGCAATGTGGTTGCTCTGGAGGCACAGGCGGGCTTCCAGTTACTGGATACCTTCCTTGAGGGCGGCGAGCTGGAGCAGCTGCCGGAATCCCTGCAAGCGCAGTTGGATCAGGCGCGGGAATACTCTGATAACTTCGCCAAAATAGCCGAGCTGGAAAACCTGATGTCGGCTCTCGATGGCAATTATATCCCCGTGAGCCATGGGGGTGACCCGATTCGCAATCCGCAAGCGGTGCCTACCGGCCGCAACCTGATTGGCTTTAACCCGGCCAAGGTGCCGTCGAAGGAAGCCTATGAGGCCGGTGTACAGCTGATGGACCAGACCATTGCTGATTACCATGCAAAGCACGGCCGCTTCCCGGACAAGTTGGCTTTCTCCCTCTGGTCCCTTGAAACCATGCGCCATCAGGGCGCCCTGGAAGCGCAGATTCTGCATGCGCTGGGCCTCAAACCCAAATGGAACCCGCAGGGCAATGTTACCGGCACAGAAGTTATTCCCTATGGGGAATTAAAGCGCCCGCGTATTGATGTCGTAATCTCTGCGACCGGCCTTTATCGGGATGCTTTCCCCAACGTGATGCTGTGGCTGGCAGAGGCCATCGATAAAGTGGCGCAGATGAAGGAAGATAATAATTTTGTCTACCGTCACAGCCAGGTGTTGCAACAGCAGCTGCTGGAAGAGGGCAATAGCGAAGAGGATGCCCGCTACCTGTCGTCGGTGCGTATTTTCTCTAACGAAAGCGGCAACTATGGCACCGGCTTGGCTGCCGCCAGCTTGGCCTCAGATAGCTGGGAGAGCGATGACAAGCTCGCCGACCTCTATATGCGCCGTATGGGTTTTGCCTACGGCAAAGATGAATCCCGCTGGAGCGAAGATCAGCGCAGCGTCGAGCTGTACGGCAAGGTGCTGTCTGGCACTGACGGGGTGATTTTTTCTCGCTCCACCAATCTCTACGCCATGATGACCAATGACGATCCCTTCCAGTATTTTGGCGGTATCGGACTGGCTGTGCGCAACCTGGATGGTGCAACGCCGGAAATGTATGTATCCAATTTGCGCCGCAAAGACAACGTAAAAGCGCAAACCCTTGCGGAGTTCGTTAACCAGGAAATGCGCAGCCGTTACTTCCACCCCCGCTGGATCGAGGCGATGCAGGATTCCGGCTATGCGGGCGCTACCGCTATCTTAGATCGCGTTAACAATATGTGGGGCTGGGAGGTGATGACCCCGGAAACCATTCGCGATGACCAGTGGCAGGAAATGTTTGAAGTCTATGTAGACGACAAATATGACATGGATATGCGTGAGTTCTTCGAGGAGCACAATGCGGAGGCCCTGGCCCAGATGCTGGAGCGCATGCTGGAAGCGGTGCGCAAGGGATATTGGGATGCGCAGCCTGAAACCCTGGAGAAAATGGTAGAGACCTACACCGAGCTGGCAAATCAGTTTGATGTGGCTACCGACAATGACAAGTTCAAGGAATTCGTCAATCAGCAGGCGCTGGGATTTGGCCTTGCAGCCCTGGCTAACACCCAGGCGTTGGATAATCCACAGGCCAGCAGTGTCAATGCTGCGCAGCAGGTCAGCGGCCAGAAGCTGGAGCAGGTGGCAGAGCCCACACCCAGCGATAAATCCGAAAAGCTGATATGGCTATTGTTGATGGCTATTGTGCTGGCAGGCTTTGTCAGTGGTTTCTTTGATCACAAGTGGGTGCGAACCCAGCCCGCCTAACCTCTCCTCAATGGCTCCCGCTCTATTTCGGGGCGGGGGCCAGCACTTGCTCTCCTTCCTTCGCTGCGCACAAATAATCTTGCCGCCGGGTTGGGAGTTGTCGCTCAGTATTGCCTTACTATGCTGGTTTTCTAGCTGTAATCCGAAGTGTGCACGGTATTCATTGTTTGCGCGGTGCATTGGGCCTGTAGCATTTCTATAGGGCTTTCTTCCGAAAGGGGCTGGAAAGATGGGAGAAGGATATTAAGCGGCCTTTCTGGGCCTTATTTCGATTACGGTAAATACCTGGTCTCTGAATAATCACTACTCGGGTACTGGGGCCGTGGCTGAGGGGGCTGCCAAAGTGGTAACGGAGAAACGGTTTTCCTGTGCTGTGGGTCGCTCCCGGGTGTCACCAGTGGGGGGCTAAAGAGTATGGGCTTCCGGCGGAGGTGAACTATCACAGGCAATACTTTACCTCCGATCGGTATAACCAATGCTCAGGGTTATACCTTCCTCGGTAGAGGATCTTCATAATAAGATCGGTGCAGATGGGGTTTTCCATACTCGCTACCCGCGATTTTTGGCACTTGTTACAGTAGAAGAGCCGATAGAGGGGGGCTTTCCATCACTACTGATCAATTGGCGTTAAAGCCTTTTTATTGACACTTGGGGCGCGGCCATTTTAAAAAACCAATAAAAACAATAGATCATCAGATTTCTTAAGCGCTAGTCCTTTTTTAACTCTATATAGGTTGATTGAAAAAGAACCGCGACGTTGATTAACCTCAAAACTGGGGTCTGTTACGGCCCAGTGCAAAATGACACTCATGGAATATTATATAATTAGCACTGAAGAGATCGGTAAATAAATCTCCCTATACTACGGATCGATTCTTAAATAGCTAATAAGAATAGGAGGGGAATCTATGAGCTACAAAGTCAGTTCTTTGTGTTGCGTAGCAGCACTGTTCGTCGCATTGTTCGAACCCGCCCATGCGTCCTATAAGAATTTTAGAATTCAGCTTTGCATGCAAAATAAAACGAATGAAACGGCCTATTTCGATTTCAAAAATAAAGGCCGCGAAGAGAGTTATTACGGCTGGGTCCACGTGTATGGAAGAGGGAATACACGTTTTACAATTCCGCCGAATACATCTAACTGTGAGCACAGTATTCATGTCTATGATCCACCAAGCGGCCACGCAGACTTCACTTTTGCCATAAAAAATGAATCAAAGTTTAGCCATGACCCAATCTACTTTAAAACTGGTGAATATTACGCCGGTATCAAAGTCGGTAGAGCTGAAACCACCTTCTCCACCCAAAGACTCGGGAACTACAAAGTAACAACTGAGTTTGGCCGCTATCCATATTTTATTCCCGCTGTGAAAGGCAATTACATAGGCATCAAACAGCAGATCAATATTACTTTAGAAAAGGATGACTAGAATGATCTATAATCAACCACCTTCTAATTTTTTTACGCGATCTCTTACCTTTGGTGCAGCACTTCTTCTTTCCAGTGTCCTTGCAGTTGCCACCCCGCAAGAAAATAACGACACCGTGAGTGATGGCCCGAGCAACTCCGACTACAGAATTCCCCTGTGCATGGTCAATAGTACCGGTCATAAAGCGTCTTTCATTTACCAAAACCGTGACAGAAGGGGGCTGGGTACTGCATGGATCCATGTTAACGGCCATGGGTTTACGTCCTTCTCCATTAAAGCTGGAGAATACAACTGTCACCACTCAGTTCACGTTTTTACCACAGACTTCAAGCCGGTGGGTGCCGATGCCCCATCCAGCCATGCCGACTTCCTCTTCAAGGTAGATAATGAGAGTTCTGCTTCAGATGACCCAATCTACTTTGAAGGTACGAGCAATGCCCCGAACAGGCTCTATGTGGGTAGGGGAAGTACGTCCTTCGGCGGAAAAAAGTGGGAAGCTGCGGTTTTTTACGGCAATGGGCCCAATTTACTTATGGCAGGCAATGGAGATTTGATCGTCCCTCAACAGCACATTTGTATTGTATTGGGCGAGTATCCGGTAAAGGAACCGTCAAAAGAATTCTGCCCGGAGGTGAAATAATTTACCAAGTTCAGAAATCTTAGATATCGGCCTTGCAAAGGTGGCGGTGGTTAATATCGATAAAAATGGTGCAATGGTCACCGGTTATATTTTGCAGCTCACTTATTTTGAGTTATATATCAATGGCAAGTTGATAGTCGCTATCTATCCTGGCCTTATGCAGCGGTGTATACGGAGCAACAGAGAAGTGTGGGGAATAAAAGGGCATATATAAATTTTCGAGCGCAGCCTTATGGTGGCAGTGCTTGATTTTTTGGTCAACTAATATAGCGCCCGATAACTTGCTCCTATTGTGCTGCCGTATTAAACAATCTTATTGCCTTTCGACAATTGGTAACTGTATATATAAGCCGTTGTATCCGCTTTATTTTCTTCTAATTTTTCTGTGTAAATAATCCCAATCACCCGTTTAATGCTATCTTGCCCTATATTTAAGTTTAGCCAATGGTAGAGTTGGGGGCTGCCCAGGGTAACAAGCCGTCACTTGTCTTTTTACTTTATTTCCTGTGAGTCTAAATTATTCAATCTGCTTAAAAAACTGCCAAAACGGTTTCTTGTGAAACTTTATTTTTATTTCCAGGTGATTGCTTTCTGTCTTTTGGTGACTTTTTCTGTGGGTTGGTGCAGTGATCTCTTTTGGTGCAAATGAGGGTTTTGTGAAATATGCCTGCTTTTATTTTGAAGTTTTCCGCATTTTTTGCGGAGAGTTTGGGGTTTGTGCAGTTTTGATGAAGGTTATGTGAAAAATTCCCCAAAAAAAATTGAGTGATAGTTATGATCGATCGTCTCAACTAGCATACCGAATGTTAAGAACTGTAAGGGTGTTGACAAAGGGTAGGATTGGTGAAGCTATCGCTAGGGTGTGCTTTTCCATTGCATTTAGCACAATATTTGAGAGAAATCGCTTGTGAAAAAAATAATTCCTCTCGTCGCCATCACTGTGGCTGTAGGTTATTTTGTCTGGGCTAAAAGCCAATCTGAAGCTGAGAAGCCAGTTGTCGAACAGGGGAAATCCAAGCTGACTATTAGCAAGGCGGCCCCAAAAGTAGAGACGTTTCAACCCGGGGACGCTCACGTTTTTGAAGAGGAATCTCTTGAAAATAGTGAAGAAAAACCGCTTTGGCTAGAGTCTGATCTGGCCAGAAAAGTACTGCATGAAAATGGTCGTCTGCCGGTAGATCTCAATGGAGAAACCTATCTTGAGTTGGACGTTGAGATGCTGCGGAATCTCACTGTGGGCGATTACGTCGATATAGACTTGCCGGGTATTGAGGGGGATTACGATGCGCAAGTGGCTAGTATTGAACAGCATACCAGCGGCAATAAAAGCTTACAATTGAATTTCCCAGGCATGACTCGCCTACACGGTGCGACTTTTACACTGGGAGAAAACTCCGTTTATGCGCAGTTAAACCTACCATCCGGATCGTATACGCTGGAAGCTCAAGGTAATTATGCGTGGATAGCACCTAATGGTGCACTAATTCAAAATCACGTAGAAAAGCACGATAAAGATATGTCCTCGGATGCGCCTCGTGAAAAAACCTGGTCAGATGATGATGTTCCGCTAAATGACTTCAAATAAGAAGAAATTAATTTGAAGTGATTGCGCTTTGAATTAATAGTCAGGCAAGGGAAGGCCCAAGTAAATCCTGCGAATACCGGGGGCTTGTCTCCTCAGGCGGTTAAAAGGCTAGGGATGGTCTTTTAATCGAGTCAGGGTATTAAAAGTGTATTGTTAACTCTTTTGGGCGGCATTTTAATTAATTGCTGAGGGAGGAGTGTGCACTACTTATCATAATAAAGGAGACTTACAATGAACCTGAAAAAAAGCCTGGCTGCTGCTATTGCAGCGCTGACTGTTTCCGGCGCTGCTAGTGCGGATACCGTCGATATTGCAATTATGTATACCACTCAAGCGGCGGAATACACCGGTGATATCTCGGCTAAGATCGACAACTATATCAGCTATGCCAATAATTCTTTCTCAAGAAATGGTATTGATATTCAGTTGAATCTGGTGGATAGCTGGCACGCCTCCAGCTCCGACTACCGTGTAAACGAAGACACCCTGGACCTGATCACCTTCCACAGTACAGTGAACAGCTGGCGCGCCTCTGAAAAGGCGGATATGGTGGTATTCCTGGGTAAGGCCGAAGAGACGGTAATCGATGGCAGCACTTATATTACCTGTGGTATTGCCTGGGTTGGTCAGGGCAGCAATGGCACCATGTATTCCAGTGCTCAAGAGCGCGCTTACAGTGTAACGGGCGTTGACTGTGGTTATAACACCTTCGTGCACGAGCTGGGCCACAATATGGGGCTGGTTCACTCAACCAAGCAGGGCGATACCTCCGGCGGTGTTTACACCTACGGTATGGGCCACGGTGTAGATGATGCGTTCTCTACCATTATGGCTTACCCCTGGAAATACGGCGAAAACGTCACCCAGTATGATTGGTTCTCCGATCCAGATTGGTACGAGTGTGGCGGTTTGGCCTGTGGTGAGCGCTCCAACGGCGAAGATGTATCTAACGCTTATCGCGCTCTCGGTCCTATTACCGATGACCTCTCTGGTTACTATTAATCGGCAGCTAAACTGCTAGAGTAATTGTAGGGATTGCTGGCTGTGGGAAGCTGAGAGGAACCCTTTCAGCTTTCCATTTAGAGTAGCCGATTGCTCTATATGCTCCTTATTTATGAAGGAGTAAAAACCCCATCTAGTATGGGGTTTTTTGCTTGAGGTTGTATTATTATTAAATTCCGATATGTACTTTTTGTTGTCATACTTCTCCTCACTTGCTAGTTTTACTGTCTTGGTGAAGTGTCTGGAAGTGTTAGGCAAGTTCGGGTTGTAGCAGTCAATATACATAATATAGATTTAGGTGGAGCATGATAGGTTTTGGTAATGAAAAGGGTATAGTGTATCTCCTGGATAAGCCTTTCATAGAGGAAAAGCTAGATTTTTCCAATCTCAACTTATGGCCGACTGAGTCAAAAGAGGTAGAAACTAAGCTTCGAGAAAAGGAGGGGTATTACAATGTTGGTTGGAGTAATCAGCTTCACCGAATTATTACTAAGCAAGCAATCAATAGTGAGCAGGTAAATCAATTTAAAAAAATTGCAAAAACGGATTTGTTCCTGGATGTAGATTGGATGCTCTGTGGTCACTACCCTCCGTATGCGATAGAGTTATATAGTGGTGATCTACTCTATTTCAAAACTTCACTTTGTTTTCAATGTGACAATTGGATTAATGAAGTACAGGGGAAGTTTGTCAGACTGAGATTGTTCAATAATCACCTTTTTGACTGGTTTAACAAGGTTATTCCACTGCCCGATGGGTATTCTGAGGCGTGAATAATAGAAAGCAGTAAATAACGCTATTTTCTGTTTAAGTGTTATGTATTGCTGCGGTTGATTTTGGCTGCGGCTTGCTTTAATCGTGGGCCGCCCTAAAGACCCGGGGTCCCAGTTCCAGAAGTGGATCTCCAGCTTTCCTGTGTCGAAAGCCGGAGTAATAATTTTTTTAACCAAAAAATCGAATGCTTAGCGGATAGCGCCAGAATTGGCCCTCATTGGCCCGAATTGCACCCACTACAATAAATATTACATTAATTAATGCCAGTGCAATCAGTCCGAGTATGCCGATGCCAATAATAATAAGGATAACGGAAATAATAGAGTAGATCAGCAGGCTCAACATCCAGTTAAATATCATCTTGCCGTGCTTATCAATTTCTTGAGAGCGATCCTTGGTTGTTGCCCACATAATAATGGGTAAAACAAAGCCGGCGCCGGGGATAACAACCCAGGCTAGCTGGCTTAAGTGGAGTAGCATTAGAAAAGTATTTGTTTCCATATCCCAGGGGCGATAATCTTCCATTTGCAGTTTTCCTTTTATTTAATCGTTTGTGTAGGCTATTTTAGCTAGCCGGCTCGTCCCGTTGATAGATAGAAGCCCCAGTCCTCTCGCCCTTGTGCAATAGCGGCTCGGACAGCATTTTCCGTATCGTAACTTACCTTGAAAAACGTTACATCCCAGGCCCCGCCTTTGCCTTTTTCCACTAAAGCGTAACTCGCATGGGGGCTGAAGGTTTCCATAATATGGGGTTGTGGTTCACTGTCGGCATAAGCCGGTAGCCCAACACTACCAGGATTAACGACTAGCTGACCACTACTGAGAGAGATGCTGCGGGGTTGATGGGTATGTCCGCATAGAATGACCTTTGAGCGTATCTTTGCAAGTAGATTCAGGATTTCATGCTCAGGACGTAGCTGGGGGCGCCCACTGCTGATATCTTCCAGCAGGTAAACAAGATCACTATTGGGTGTTCCATGGCAGAGAAATACATCATCGGTGACTTGTAAGCTGGGCGGCAACTCTTTCATCCATTGTAGTGCTTCGGCACTTAAGTCTCGCAAAATAAATTGCAGGGTCGGGTTGTCCTTTATTTCACTTGTACTGGCTTCATATATTTGCCGATCTTGATTGCCGCAGATAGTCGTATAATTCTGCTCCATTAAGCGTTCATAGGTGAGCTGCGGTGCAATAGGGCCATATAGGATATCACCCAGGTTCACCGTTAGATCGGCGCCTCTCTTTTTAGATCATCAATAATGGCGTCGAGAGCATAAATATTGCTGTGGATATCTGAGAGTATCGCTATTCGCATGGAGGCCTCCACTACTGGGCAACTGAATGGTTTGTCTCCCTAGGCGCCCATCTATTTGCTAAATATTACCGGGTCGGGGATAAAGAGTACACTACACAGAAGGCGCGCTCTGAATACATCTCTGTACACCGTATTTATGCCTTCTACTGTTTTCGTAAAAGTTAGCGATCAGTTGCCAGGCGCGCGGCTAAGCTGAGAAAAATGACTCCGAGGAAACCGTCTAAGTGTCTCTGAACATGGGGTTGTGTCGCAAGGGATTTCCCCAGCTTGCTAAACGATAGAGATACTAGGGTGTTAAAAGTCAGTGCTGTAATACTTAAGAGTGAACCTAAAATCAGGATCTGGGGTGTGATTGCTTGATTCGACACGGTAAATTGGGGTAGGAAGAGGCTAAAGAAAAGTAAGGCTTTAGGGTTCATCAAATTGTTGAGTAAGCCCCGCGTCATCAATTGTCTTGCGGACAGCGCTAGAGTATGTGGTTGACTATTTTGTGTCGTTTTACCTGAGCGCCAGCTGCGTAGGAGTGATACGCCAAGCCAGGCTAAATATAGGGCGCCTACCACCTTTATCATCAGTGCGACCAGAGGCATTGTCTGCATGATGTGACCGAGCCCGAGCGCAACTAGTACGGTTTGTATCATGCCTGCAACAAAAATACCCACTGATATCATTATTCCAGCAGTCAAACCACGCGCTGAGGAGTAAGTAGATATTAACAGTAGGTCTGGTCCAGGGGAGGCTGCTAGAACAGTTGCTGCGATTAAGAAGGCGGGTAAGATGCTGAGGTCGATCATAGGGGGCTTGCCTTGAAATTGGGATTTTATCATAGCCGGCGCACTGCTTCTACAATAGAAATAAGCCCTTTGAGAGTGTGTGCAGGTACAAGTGAGACATATAAATCAGGTACTGGTTGTGGGTGCGGGCCCAACGGGCTTGGCGGCAGCTTGTGCTCTGTCTTTTTATGGAATCCACTGCCGAATAGTTGAGCGCCGTACCAAGCCGTGTGAGCTTTCTCGGGCGGTTGGAATTTTTCCCTGTACTATCAGGCGCCTGCTTAAAGTTGGTGTTCCAGATATTTTGACATCTGAGGCGATGAAGCTTTGTAAGGTTGAATACCTTCAGGCGGGTAGGCCGCTATTATTTTTGGATAACCGGGGCGATGCTTACAAAGAATATGTGGGGTTTGGATTGCCGCAAAATCGCACTGAAGAGATTCTGCGGGGATTTTTGCTTGAGCAAGGTGTTTCAGTTGAATATGGTGTTGCCGCTGTTGAAGTAGACCCCGGTGAGCGAGGGGTGACGGTTGTATTATCTGACGGTAGCGTCGAAGACTTCGACTGGCTTATTGCTGCCGATGGCGTTCATTCCACCGTTCGTGAGCAGCTCGGTATACCATTTCCCGGTGAAGATTTGCCGCAACCCTGGGGGGTTGCGGATATTGATATAGATGAGGGCTGTGATTCTGATTTGATCAGTGTGGATATTCAGAGGCCCGGCAATCAATTTACGATTGTGTTACCCATAGGTAGACAGCGTGTAAGGGTGGTTGCCCCTCAACCTGACGCGTTGGAGGCCTTGGGGCAACCATTAAAAGTCAGGGAAATTCGCCGTTCTGGTAGTTTTCAAATCTCAATTCGTCAAGCGGAAAGCTATCGCTTCCGGCGTGTTCTTTTAGCTGGAGATGCGGCTCACTGCCATTCGCCGGTAGGTGGCAAAGGTATGAACCTGGGTATTGCTGATGCGATAGCAGCGGTTGAAACAATTGTTACAGGAAGAGTCGATAGCTATTCGACCGAAAGACATAAAATAGGTGCGGCAACTATCCGAAAGACGGAGGTTGCCCGGCGAATTATAACTTCTAATTCATCGATCAGTAAGGGATGTGTGCGCACCCTGGCAAAGCTTATCGCAACATTTCCAGTTGTAAGGCAGGCTTATATTCAGAATTTAACAAGGTTGTGAATGGTTGCTTACCTCCTTGGGATTCTATCGCTGTATTGTAAGTGCCAAGAAAGCTTGTTGTAGTATATCCCTTATAATTAATGTTGAACTGATAAATGATCTTCACAGGGATAAACTCTCTGTGTGGAAAAATTGTTGACCAACGCCAATTATTCATAATAATCAGCAGCGCTGTTAGAGCTCTGAAAATATTTAGCTTTAGGTATAGAAGATAAACTATACGGGCAGCCCCTCTGGGGGGGGCTTCTCTTATCACCCCGCAGTGTGGGTGCTTACTGATGTGTATAAATTTCAGGTGGGATTTTTTTAGTTGATTTCACATTTGTAGCCTTTCTTTTAGCAGATCGCTTACGGGGTATTCATTTTCCAAGGGAAGAAGTTTTCTCGCCTGTTGAGTATCTCCCGATTTGACCAGCTGATGAATGCTGTGAGCTTGCTCAGTTATATCAGTAATGTTCTGAATCCATTCGTTGACATAAAGTGCCACGGCTTCGTTTGATAGCCCTATCTGAATAGCTCTGTGAGCGAGGGGTTCTAAGTTTAAATTCCGCTCGGGGTCCCATTGAATACGGACTGGGGTAGCTTTCTTTGCCTCCAGCCAAGCCTCTTTTGACGCATATCGATCAGTTTGATGGCTGAGTAGGCTATTCTGTAAGGCCCACTCGAATCCCTCTCTGGTGATATCTATGGCTAAAATGCGGCTTTGGCCGCTGTCCTTTTCTCCCCAGCCTGCACGGTACATCATCCACAGAAAAGAGGGCTTGATCCAGGTCATGCGCTCCATTTTGAAGGGGGGAGATGCAAAAGTACCATTTTGTAGGGCGGAATTTGCAATTGCTACATTGTATGCTTGATAGACGCGAATGGTGTGCTGGTCAAAACTAGCGCGGATTTGCCGTGTTGGGGCTGTCATTACTTAACCTCTAAATACGTATTACAATATTACAGATGGTTAAGTCGTTAGTAAAACCCTCTGCAATGCCTTTTTTATAATAAGGGCGGTAGAGTTTTCCCCGTTTGAGTAACTCTACCGCCCAAAGATTAGTAAGTTATTGATATCTTAATAATCAGCACTCAGCCAAACATTTTCAAAATCGGTGTAACCATAGAGGGTAATATACCAAGTGCCCGCTTGTGGAGCATTCAAATCAATAGATTCATAGTTGCCCCAGTTTTCTGAGGAGTAATCAGCGTTTGACTCAGTGGCGGGTTCGCCGAGCTTAATGTAGAGATCAGCATCTCCAATTGAGTTAAGGAAATCGGCACCCGTTAATACGGAAAGCTGGGCGGCCCCTTCTGGAACTTCGATCTTAAACTGTAATTGTTCACCTGCGCCGCCATTCAGGTCAGAGATGACTTCACCGGGTATCAAAAACTCATTAGAAGAGAGCTCAGTAAAAGAGCCGAGCAGAGAGACCTGCTCAAAGTCGGTATAGCCGTACAGCATTACATGCCAGATTCCAGAGGCTGGATTTGCAATGGTAACAGCCTCTTCATTGCCGCTTAAATAGGGGCGGTAATCATAGACCGACAGGGTTGGTTTGTTACCGAAGCGAATATAAAGATCGGCATCTCCACTACCACCTGTGGTCTCAAAAGTAAGGTCACTGGCATTCTCTGGTACTGTGATGGTGTAGTACAGTGATTCACCGGCGCTGGCATTTAATTCACTGATGGGTTCCTGGTTAACAAGTCTATCGTCGGACTCATCCTCCAAGATTACTGTTGCTGTTAAATCGACGCCTTCAAAAGAGCGTTCAACGGGGGATAGCAATATGTACCAACGACCAGCCTCTGGAGAAAATATTTCAATGCTTTCAAGGTTGCCGCTATTTTCAGAGCTGAAATCAAAGTCGGTTGAGGTGGGTTGACGGTTATATGCGACATATATATTCATTTCGCCGCCCAGTGGATCTTCTGCATCTTCAGAAATAACGGTTAGACTCTGCGCGTTTTCTGATACGTCGATATGGAATATTTTTTCACTTTTGCTACTTAAGTTTTCTCGAGTTTTTGATGAGATAAGAGTGAGTTTTGCCTCTTCATCACAAACCAAAGAATTGCCGCCTTTCATTGGGCTAAAATGAAGACTTCCTTGGTCAAGAAAGGTATCAATTAATTCAAGTTCTTCGCAGGAGTAGACATCCAGAATGTTGTCGGTAATATCAATATCGGTCAAAAAATGCCGATCTATTACCGACTCAAATTCTATAGTGCCCACATAGTTTCCGGAAATATTCAAGCTTTCTAAGCGTTTGGGCAGTTCGGGTAGTTTTGTTAGATTTTCATTTGCTGCGGTTAAGTACTTCAAATATCGGAATAGGTGAATCCCTTCCAGTGACTGGATCTCTCCGTTGCCGGGAGTGAGAATCTCTTCAACGTAGGCGGCTTCCAGGCTGTCAATCTCACCATCATGATTTGTATCGAAAGAGGAAACCAAATAGGATTTAAATGCAGGGTCGGGGATGTTGATACTGACACTACCGTAGTGAGACGCTGCTCCAACCTGATCTCCGCCTCCCAGGTCAATACGCTGCGCCATTATATTAGTAAATAGTTCATAGCCCGACTTGGGGACAATTGTCGCTTCGCCGTTAACTGAAAATGCATGGGATGGGTAGTGCATTACTGACAAAAAATCATAGCTACTGTAGTTGTGAGTCTCTCGGATATTAAAGTTGTGGATATATTCAGGCTTGATGTTATCTTCAAAGATATCGACATATTCATCACGATCTGAGCGCTGATGTTCATGTCTCATGCCAATAACATGGCCCAATTCGTGGACAATAATATACTTGGTGTCCCAGTTATTCATGCTAAAGAACTGTCCACCCCCCGTTTTTCCAACCATGGATCGATTTTCAGTTCCATTTCTTACATAAACATAATCAGACTGGTCGGTGCGCTTTAAGAATTGCAAGTCCGCAACTTCTTCCCAAACCTTGGTAGCATCAATAAAGTGCTGCTGATTTTCTTCGCTGACATCTTCATAAAAATCGTAATATACAATTCCATCTGGCCACTTGTTGGCTGAAATTTCAACAGCCGACATTATGCTCACTTGCCCTGAGTCGTCATGGGGTAACTCCAGCATATCCCCGGTCAGCTGGTATAGCTTGCCATCAATGATCACTTGGCTCGCTGTAGGTTGCTCCTCCAATTGAGCAAACTCAGCAGTGGTGTACCTTGGTATCGTTGTATCTAGCGCTTGGCTATATGCTATTGCTGCGGGAAAGGTTAAAGCTAAAGATGCTGATATTCCCAGTGCTCTACTGGTAAATAGTTTCATTTTCATATTCCTGCTTTGAAAATGTTTTTGAGTTTTCTGCCAAATTTTCATCCATAAATAGTTGGAAAGCAGTATATCTGACTTACTTTGGCAAAAAGTCAAGTCTGGATAGGTATACTGCGGTGAGGGAGGATACTGGTGTTTAGATTTTAGGTCGATAGATGATTTAAGGAGTCTCTGAACAACTTCGTAACACCTCTGTGGGTCTTGAAGGCTATATGGGAATTTGAGATAGGATGAACGTAATTTTTAAATGTTTATTTTGTTGTCATACGCAATACCAATATTATGGATGTTAGATATTACTTTTACATATTGCTGCTTGGATCGATAGTGCCAGGTGGGTATTCATATTTTTTCAAGTTAATAAATATTTTGATTCTTGTAGTTTGTTGGTAAAAAATCGACTCAATTACCCTCTGTCAGTATTTGCCGTGAGGGTTAAGCTAATCGTACAAACCGCCCAAATTGAACAACAAATAGCCTGGAGGCTATTGCAGTAGCCTGCTAGCCTCCCTTACATGGTAGATAGAAAGGAGTAGCCTATGTCGGAGTCGGATGTGGCCAATCGGCTGATTGATGCGGCGCGAGAGTGTTTTTTGAACGATGATTACCATCGGGTTACAACTCGTCAGATTGCCGCTAAGGCCGGAGTAGCGGTATCGATGATTCGATATTACTTTGGTAGTAAAGATGGCCTTTATGAAGATATGATTCGTCAGACTCTTCTACCATTAATAGATGCTGTAGATCAACTCAGTCTCAATGGTGATTGGGACTTTGGGGATTTCTTTGAGCTTTATTATGCCGCGATGCAAAGAAATCCTAAGTTTCCAGCCCTGGTTCTGAAGGTAATGGCACTTAATGAGGGACCGGGAAAAAATGTGATTCGTCAGCTGTTAGAGCGGGGGCGTCAGCGGGGATCTTACCGATTGGCAGAAATTCAAGGTGAAAACATACAACCTGACGACCCCAAATATGACCTGCTCAGAATTGCCTTTGTCAGCTTGGCAATGTTTCCTATGTTGGCCAAGCCTGTCTTCGAAGAGCAAATGGGTCAGGTTATGGGTCCAGCCTTTCTAAGGCAGCTTGCAGAGTTTAATGGCCAAATTCTAAAGTCAGGTTTACAGAATCTGTAATTGTTGAAACCCCACTAATCTGGGGTTGCCTCTTACTTATATTTAATCAGATGCTTTTCTGAGGAGCCTTTATGTCCCAATCTATGCAGAGGAATAGAGTTTCAAATTGGATTTTCCGGGGTGTTTCAAGTGTGATTTATCGTATTTGTAATATCCCTAACGCTCTTATACCTCCGCCATTTCGAATAATGCAAGTTGGATCGTTGTTTTGGCAGTCTCGATGCTTATATGCGGTGGTGCGGTTAAGCGTGGCTGACTATATTGATGATGGCGTCGTTCCTATAGAAAAGTTGGCGGATGATTGTAATGCAAATCAAGAATATCTGTATCGATTGATGAGAATGCTTTGTGCAATGGGAATTTTTAAAGAGGTGAGACCCAGGTGTTTTTCACATAATCGAAATTCTAAGGTGCTGCGTAGTGATGCCAATGATAGTGTGAAAAATATGGTGCTTATGCATAATTCCCCAGAGTTTAGTCAACCTTGGTTTAACGATTTTGAAGATTGTATTAAAGAAGGTAGCGTACCTTTTGAAAGCATTTATGCTCAAGAAATGTTCGATTATATGAATGATAATCAAGCTGTTAGTACCTTGTTTTCGGATGCTATGGATACTGTCGATAACCTCACGGGGTTAAAATATCTACAAGATTTTGATTGGGAAAGCTTTGACAGGATTATTGATCTGGGTGGGGCGAAAGGCAGTAAGAGTGCAAGTGTTCTATCTTTATATGAGCATATGACAGCGCTCGTAGTTGACAGGAGTAATGTGGAGGAGGCGGCAAGAGAGTACTGGGGGGAGTTACCGAACGCCTCCGTTAAGCGGCGTTTGGGCTTCTTTCCCGCAGATATTATTAGAGATGATCTTCCAGTAGCTGTTAATGATAAGGATATTTATTTATGCATAGCTGTTTTCCATGTGTTGAGTGATTGTAAGGCAAAAATACTCCTTGAAAATATATACTCTGCGATGGGGCATTGTAATGCGGCGCTGGCTATAGTTGATGCTGTATTGCCGGAGATGGGCGCTGATCTAAATTTGGCCGCCATGGATATGCAGATGCTGATGGGGACTCGAGGGCGGGAGCGAACGGCGAGAGAATGGAGTCAGTTATTCAGCCAGAGCCCCTTTTATTTGATTGAGACTATATGTGTGCGCAGCTTTGCAAAAATTATGCTGTTAAAAAAGAGAGAAGCTTGATCGGTTAGAAAATTGAGCTTAATTTTGATCTTTGTTGTTACTATATCGATGCCGAAAATAGATTGTTGGTTTTTTTTAAGATATATTGGTATGTCCCTTTTTTAGGCTAGATGTATTTTTCTTGTAGAAAACTCTGAGGAGAGTTTAGGGGGTAATTGCCAGAATTCGGGTTTCGTGGCAATGTGTGGGATGATTATTTCTTTTCTGTGATGTCAAATTACCATTTGTCTAATAGTAGAGATAAATGAGCTGATATTCGTTTGCTTGAAAGATTGGGCACTGCTATTGAATGCTTGGGTGTTGATCTACTGATGTTTTATACTATAAGCTATTTCGGTCTTGCAATCCGGGTGCGGGGCCTATAGCTGTTCGAATTATACCTAATAAGCTCTTGCGTTTGTTAGCTGTTTCTGTGATTTAATCTGCTATTAGGTTTTGATAAGTGTAGACTGTGCTAGCTCTAAAGTGGATTGAATTTTATTAAGTGTCTGTCTTCTGATGCTCCCGTTTACTTATCTGTTGGATAGACGATTTTTGAGCTTCTCAAGGGCTGAATATTTTAATTGGTAGTGGGCGGGTTGTGATGTCGCTCTTTGCGTGGATGTTTCCTTTATAAAATATTTATAAATCCTTTTTTTTATCATTCATGTCTTTCTGTTTTTGAGTTATGTCTGTGGGGGCTGTGGGGTAGGCGATTGTGGCTGTTTTCAATAGGTGGAAGGGGGTGGGTATATAGTGCTGAATCAGTTTTTTTAATATTGGTAAAGTTTAGTTGTGAGGGATGTTTAGTGAGTTAGTAAGTTTTCTGATTGTACAGATTCAATAGAAAGGAAGGATTAATGTTGGAAAAAATAATCTATAGGCAGGCTTTAAGGGGTGTTATTGGTATATTTTGGGTTTTGGTGAGTTGGCAGGTGCAAGCTCTCACGTGCCCACAATTGGAGGATGTTTCACTGCCGCCAAAGTGTGGCTCTGAGGAACTGGAAAGCTGTAATGTCGCGGCGCAAAACATAATTCCAGCCGCAGCATGTGCAATTTTTGAAGTATCTCCTGCGGCTAATGATGCAACGCTAGTCCTACGTTTTACGACTTTAATCACAAATTCTTGGTATGATGCAACAGCGCCATATCACCCTACCGCGAAAGGAGTTTACTCGGATATTGCAAGGCTGCCACAGCCAGTCGACAACATCGAATTAAATATTGCACTTTCTTATGCCTCTCATAAGGTGTTAAGTGGATTGTTTCCACACTTAGTGCCGGAGTGGGATAATCTATTAGTTGAATTAGGTTTAGACCCTAACAACCTTTCGGAGGATACCAGTACCCCGGTTGGTGTAGGAAACTATGCCGGTAGAAAGGTACTGGAAGGGCGGGCTAACGATGGCATGAATCAACTGGGGAATGAGGGTGATCAGCTCTATCATCGTTTACCTTATGCGGACTATACTGACTTCAAGCCTGCCAATACCGCGTATAAATTACTATTTCCCTCCCTGTGGCAGCCAGCTATCTTAATGGAGCGCCCTGGTGTATTTCGAGTCCAGCAATTCGTTACACCGCAAATCGCGCTGACCACCCCATACAGTTATGAGTCTCCAGAAGAATTTACCTCGCCAATACCGATAAAATCTCAGATTTGGAATTACCCAAATTATGTGGCGCAAGTCAATGATGTGCTGGCTACATCCGCTAATTTGACCGATGAGCAAAAAATGAAAGCCGAGCTGTTTGATATGAAGATATTCAGCTTAGGCTTTGCTGCGGTATTTGCTTCGGAATCTCAGGGTTTGTCGCTGATGGAGTTCATTCACTATGACTTCCTTACTAATATGGCTGCCTTTGATACCGCCATTGCAATTTGGAAGGAAAAGCGTCGCCATAATTCCGTAAGGCCTTTCTCTGCGGTTCGCTATATCTATAAGGATAACCCTGTTACTGCTTGGGGGGGCGTTGGAATGGGGACGGTGGATGATTTACCGGCTAGTCAATGGACTAGCTACTTACCGGTTGCTGATCATCCAGAGTATCCGTCGGCATCTGCCAGCTTTTGTGCGGCACATGCAGAAACAAGCCGTTTATTTTTGCCCCAAGAGGATGCTTTAGGATATACCGTACTCGCGCCGGCAGGAAGCTCTCAGATTGAGCCGGGTATAACACCGCAAGTTGATTTGTCTTTGACTTTCCCTACTTGGACTGCATTTGAGGAGGACTGTGGCAATAGTCGCGTTTGGGGCGGTGTACATTTTGAACCTTCAGTACCGGCAGGCCGGGCAATAGGTCATCAAGTTGCACAGCGTGCCTATCAATTCTATCTCTCAAAAGTAGAGGGCAACTAGCGAAGGTAAATGGGGTGGAAGATAACCTTATTAATCTGTGTGGTAGAGTGCTTTTATCTTCCATCTTATTTTTCTCTAGGCGATCTCTGAAAGCCCCTGGGCCTTTAAAATCCGCAGGGGCATTACGAAATTATCCAAATTGCGACGGCACTGTAAGACAGGGTATTACGTGGTTGTTCAGAACTCCCGCCGCAAGCTCAATGAATCTCTGCAATACTGACGGGAGTTTTGCTGAAGCTGCTGTAGTTAGAGAGCTAATACTTCCTGCTTGGGATGGATTTAGGACTCCAACTTTTCTGCTATACGTTTTAGGACAGATAGGGCTACTTTGAGGTCTTTGTGGCCGATATCGTTCGAATTGTAAGTTGCCCACTCTGTTTGTTTTTGATCAAGTTTTGAATATATGGCTTTGCCATGATCTGAAAGCTCCACCAGCTTTGCGCGTTTGTGCTCAGGATTTGAGCGAAAGAGTACCAGGTTGTCTTTGTGCATGGTATCAACTAGCCGCTGAACAGCTTGGCGTGTTAACCCCATACTTCTAGCTATTTGTGAGACGGTTTGCGCCTCTCCAGCCAGGAAGATGGCGCCAAGTACTTTCCATCGGGCACTTGTAATACCAAATTCGGAGCCCATTTCATCTCCTTCGCTAACGAGCAGCCCCCCAACCTTGAAAACCTCTAAAACGATATCTGTGAATATTGGGCCTTTCTGTGACTCATTCATAGTAGCACCTAAAACATAATGACAGCATGTTGACAATCCTGGTGTTGCGGATAATAATGACAGCATGTTACCAATCTAAATCAAAGGAGGATAGGATGAGGACGCTATCCATTTTCCATCGGGTTTTTGCCACGATAGCGATGCTTTTGATCACATCTTTTCTTGCAGCAACCGTTGTTAGTGAGTTCATAGGCTCAATAGAATCGATTCTTTTAGTCAAAAAGATGATTTTGTGGCCGGGGCTTATTGTTCTGGTGCCGGCGATAGCGATCACTGGAGCTACCGGTTCCTTGTTAAGTAGAGGACGGGTAGGCGATCAGGTTTCACTTAAAAGTAAAAGGATGCGCATAGTTGCGATTAATGGCCTTATATTTTTAATTCCCTGCGCCTTTATACTTGAATATTGGAGTTCTGCTGGATTTTTTGACTTTAAGTTTTACCTGGTGCAAGGGCTGGAATTATTAATTGGCGCTACAAATCTTGGTTTAATGCTGCTAAATTTCCGCGACGGTCTTATTTTGCGAGGGGGATTGAATTCACTAAAGCCGATCAAAAACTAACCTTGCCAAGGTAAGGGAAGTTTATTTTTTTGCAATATTTGCTGCTTGTTTAGGGGGTGCCTTGTGCCGGTGTAATCTAACTATTGTAATAGAGGGGTACCCTGGCGTTGAATGTAGTTCTGGAGCTTATCTATAAATACTTTCGCTTTATCGATACTTTGTGTTTGCTGGGTTGTAATCTTTTCTCTCACGGGGCTTACTGTAGGCTAGCAAATTGATTTTTCATAAAGGTCAATTTAGAGAGTTTTATGTTGCGGTCTTACCAGAATGATTAATGTAAAGAGAGTGGGTTTAGGGATATTGGTAGTTTCATCCGTTCTAATGGGGTGCTCTGTTACCGAGAATAGAACGGATATGGCTAGCGGGGCAGCAGTTGATGATTCTGCATTGCTCCAGCAGTTAGCAGATCAATATGCTGAGGCTTATTTAGACAACTTTCAGCCGTATGCTTACTTCTCAGATATGCAGTTGGAGAGGCACAATCTTTTCTTAAATAATACCCCGGGGAGTTCTGCTTTTTTAGCGGCATCTGAGGACAAAATACTCAAAAAACTGGCTGAAATAGACCTTAACGGATTAAAAAACGACCAAGAAAAGGTATTTTACTTCAAGCTGAAAGAGAGGTTGGAGTCGAATGTTGGTTTGCGAATCTGCAAGAGTGAGCTGTGGTCAGTTGACCATATGTTCGGTCCCCATATCATACTCGGGTTTTTAACTGAGGTTCAGCCTGTTGAAACTGACCAAGACAAAGCCGATGCGATTGAGCGCTGGTTGGATGCGGCTCGTTACTATGAGCAGGAAATAGCTAATCTGAGCCGGGGCCTTGAGCAGGGTTACTCTGCACCTCAAAGTGTGGTGAAGCGAGTCATTCAGCAAGTTGAAGGCCTGACCCAGGTACCCATTGATGAGCACCCTTTCCTGGGCCTGGCGAAAAAGGCCGAAGATCCAGAATTCGAGGCTGCATTTAAACAGGTGCTTTCGGATCATGTTATCCCCTCAATGGAGAATTATAGGAATTTTCTCCAATCGACCTATTTACCTGGAGCGAGAAGCGAGCTGGGTATCCATGCGTTACCCAATGGTCGCGAGTGTTATATGGCCCAGTATCGTTCTTATACGACATTGCAGAGAACACCAGAAGAGGTCTTTGAACTTGGCTTAAGCACTGTAAACGCTAATAAGAGTGAAGTGGTTCGTTTAGGTAAGGAACTTTACCAGGTCGATTCCTATTCTGAGGCGGTGGCAAAGGCCAGTGAGGATAAAACTCAGAAATTTAATAGCGCTGATGAAATGCATCAGTTTTATGAGCGCTTGGTAGATAAATCCAGGGATTTAACCGTTGACTTCTTCCATGAAATGCCTTTGATCGAAATGGAAGTAAAAGCCATCCCTGAGCATGAACAGGGCTCAGGTCGCAGTGCACACTATATTCCGGGTACCAAGGAGCGCAAGGCAAGGTTTGGATATGATCCGATAACCTACCAGGATGAGTCTTACGCTTCTGCAGAGAAGGTTACTATCCATGAAGGGTACCCGGGCCATCATATGCAAATTGCTCTCGTACAGGAGCAGGAAAAGTTTCACAAAATAGAAGATGCTTTGTCTAACTCTGCTTTTGCTGAAGGTTGGGGCAGGTACTCTGAACATCTAGCGGAAGAGGCGGGAATGTATGACTATGGGTCAACCAAGATCCTAAGGAGAGCATGGCCTGCGCGAGGTATGGTCGCGGACACCGCAATGCATATACTCGGTTGGAGTGATGAAAAAGTTGCGGAATTTTTACAGGATTCAGGAGCTTCATTCGCCAAAGGCCCGAGGACGTTGATGGACCGAATGGCGGTTATGCCTGCCCAGCTGACTTCTTATGACTCCGGCGCTTTGGAAATTTTTGCCTTGCGCGAGCTAATGCAAAGTGAACTGGGCGAGGACTTCGACATCAAGGACTTCCATGAAATCATTCTGAGAAATGGCAATGTGCCTATGGCCATTTTGAGCGAGCAGGTAAGGGAGTTTATCGAAGAAAAAAAGCGGGGTTAATTTAAGTTAGGCCTCCAGATCTTTACTTACTCAGTCCCGTATTTATACGGGACTGAGTAATAGAGGCCCCTCTCTTTTATAAAGACTTTTACCTTGAACCATAAGCCGATACTAAATCCCCATTTGCCTGGAAGCTAAATCCCGCATAATTTCTTCAGATCCGCCACCAATCGCATTCACCCGCACTTCACGATATATACGCTCAACCCGGCTGCCGCGCATATAGCCTGCGCCACCCAACACCTGCATAGCCTCCCGAGCGCAGAACTCAAGGGTTTCTGTGGCTTGCACTTTGAGTAGGGCGATATCGGCTACTTTGAGCTGATGTTGTTGCTCTGCCCAGGCACAGAGGTCCAGATAGGCCTGGGTGGCATTGATGCGTTGAAGCATCTGGGCAAACTTATGCCGGATCACTTGGTGATTGGCCAGACGCTTGCCGAAAGTTTGGCGCTCCTGAGCCCACTCAATGGCATCCTGCAAACAGGCCCGGCTGAATTCTACACAGGAAGCGGCAATGCCCAGGCGCTCGCGATTGAAGTTGTGCACTATGGGCAAGAAACCTTGGTTCTCACCGCCGATCAGATTACTCGCGGGCACGCGCACTTGATCAAAAAAGATACTGGCCGTATCAGAGCACCACCAGCCCTGTTTTTTATCGAGTAGCTGCCGGTTGACTCCTTCGGCATCCGCAGGAATTAGGAGTAGGGAGATACCGCCGAAGCCCTCATCGCCAGTGCGTACCGCAGTGGTAAACCAGTTGGCACGCATACCGCCGGTGATATAGGTCTTTTCGCCGCTGACGATATATTCGTCCCCATCGCGCACTGCGCGGCATTGAATATTGGCGACATCGGAGCCTGCGCCTGGCTCGGTAACTGCCAGGGAGATATGTTTGTCGCCGCGCAGTACGGCGGGAATCACCCGATCCTTAAGCGCCTCACTGCCATAGTGCAACAGAGGGGGCAGGGCAATGCCGTGGACCATCAGGCTGGCGTAGAGGCCACCGGCGCCGGGGCGAGCTAACTCCTCTGCGGCCACAATCATATGGAAAACGTCGGTTTCGATGCCGCCGTAGTTTTCCGGGTAGCTCATCTGTAAAAGACCGACTTCTGCTGCTTTTTTCCACAGCTCTGCGGGCAGTTGGCCCGCCTCGTCCCACTGGGTGATATGGGGGGTAATTTCGCGCTCGACAAAGCGGCGCAGCTGGCTGCGCCACTCCTGATGGCCTGCGTCGTAATAGGGGCTTGCCATGCGGGAGGCATCAATATCGTACATGCTGAACTCCTTTAGGAAATAGCGCCACTGGGGATTTTGACCGTTTCACCGGGGGCAGCTTCAATTTGTACCAGTAACTGGCCGCCGCGCACCTGATCGCCTTCGCAGGCGCCCAGTTTAATCACGGTGCCATCGCGGTCTGCACGCAGGGCGTGCTCCATTTTCATGGCCTCCATTAAGGCGATAGTATCGCCCCGTTGCACCTCCTGCCTGGGCTCTACCAATACCTGCACCAGACAGCCATCCATCGGAGCGGTAATCCGGCCACTACCTTGACTGAGGCTCGATTTGGCTGGGGCATGGGTGATGTCCACAAAATGGAACTGCCTGCCGCTTAACAGGAGGTGCAAATTGTTCCTGTCAGCCAGGAAGGTTCTCTTTTGTCTAACGCCATCTATTAAGAGTTCAGCGCTACAGAGCTCGCCTGCCTCTTGTGGTTTTTTGAAATTGCGCCACTGAATTTGGAACTGCCGTTTGTCCACACTGATTTGATAGCGATTCTCCCCTAACGCCAGCAGTGCGCAGTCCAGCGTTTGCCCGGAAATATCCAGCCGGTAATGAAGTGCAACGCTGTTATCTCCACTGCGCCAGTCACTGCGGCCATTGCGCTGATCCCGGGAGGGGATTTGGTACAGGTGATAGAGCAGTAGTGCTTGCGCGGCGATCTCAGCTGGAACCAATTGTGCTGAAGTCGGCAGGCGGTTTTGGTCGAGAAAACTGGTGTCGGCAGCGCCGGCGATAAACTGGGGTTCGGCGAGGATCTCTTGCAGAAAATGGATATTATTTTTCGGGCCGATAAATTCGAGCTGTGTCAGGGCTCTGGCGAGCTTGCGTCTAGCCTCTTCGCGATCCTGCCCCCAGGTAATTAATTTTCCGAGCATGGGGTCGTAAAACGGGGTAATTTCGCCCCCACTTTTTAGGGCGTGGTCAATGCGCACTCCCTGCCCCTTTGGCGCGCTCCAGTGAAGCACTTTTCCAGCCTGGGGTAGAAACTGTTGCTCCGGGTCTTCGGCGTACAGGCGGACTTCTATGGCGTGCCCCTGCTGAGTGACCTGCGCTTGGGAGACGGGAAGGGCTTCGCCACGGGCGACGGCCAGCTGCCAGGCAACCAGGTCAAACCCGCTTACCATTTCGGTTACCGGGTGTTCTACCTGCAATCGGGTATTCATTTCCAGGAAATAGAATTCACCGCTGGGACAGAGCAGGAACTCTACCGTGCCCGCGCCCTGATAACCGCAGGCGCGGGCCACCGTGACGGCGGCTTGGCCCATCTCCTCCCGCAGTTGAGCGTCTACTGCGGGCGATGGACACTCTTCGACCACTTTTTGGTGGCGTCTCTGCACGGAGCAATCCCGCTCACCCAAGTGAATACAGTTGCCGTGGCTATCTGCAAAGACCTGAATTTCGATATGGCGGGCGTTGACCAGCGCTTTTTCCAGAATTAATTCGTCACTGCCGAAAGCGCTCATGGATTCACTGCGTGCAGCGCGCAACTGGGAGGTCAGCTCGGCATCTCCGTGAGCCAGGCGCATACCGCGCCCACCACCGCCGGCGGCAGCTTTGATCATCAGGGGAAAGCCGATGCGCTGTGCTGCGGCGATCAGGGTGTCGTCGTCCTGGGCGCCCTGAAAGCCGGGAATACAGGCTACACCGGCGGCGGCGACAAATTCCTTGGCTTTGCGTTTGTTACCCATCAGCTCTATGACTTCTGCGCTGGGGCCGATAAAACGCAATCCGCTCTCTTCGCAAGCGCTGGCGAACTGGGCGTTCTCTGCGAGGAAACCGTAACCGGGATGAACGGCGGTGGCTACAGATTGCTTAGCTGCGTCGAGAATTTTTTGGATATCCAGATAGGACTCCGCCGAAGTTTGTCCGCCAATGGCCACGGCGATATCGGCGCTCTGCGCGTGTAGTGCATCGCGGTCTGCCTCACTGTAGACGGCGACGGTGCGGTAGCCCTCTGCCTGGGCGGTGCGCATAATTCGCAGTGCAATTTCGCTGCGGTTGGCGATAAGCAGGGTCTCTGTTGTCGACATCAGTGCTGCCACTCCGGTGATCGTTTTTCCAAAAATGCCCGAGCGCCTTCGCGCCCCTCATGCCCCTGAATGGCGCGGGAAAACTGCTGTGCAGCACCGTCCAGCAGTTGGTCCAGGGCCGTTTCGTCCGCGACTCGCGCCGCATCCAACAGGATTTGTTTTGTGATGGCGAGGGCGCCGGGGGCACAGGCATTGATCGCGCCCAGGTGCT
Organism: Microbulbifer regidiadema (SeqCode); assembly: GCF_052467605.1. Taxonomy (NCBI): domain Bacteria; kingdom Pseudomonadati; phylum Pseudomonadota; class Gammaproteobacteria; order Cellvibrionales; family Microbulbiferaceae; genus Microbulbifer; species Microbulbifer regidiadema (SeqCode). The sequence goes on from NZ_CP174316.1 coordinate 430,953, forward strand.
CCTGGAGTGCGCCGTCGAGGGCTTCGGGGCCATCGAGCAATTGGTGGATCAAGCCGAGTTCCAGGGCCTGTTGCGCATTGACCTTGGCGCCACTGAGCGCGAGGCGCCGGGCCTGGGAGAGGCCGACCCGCGCCACGACAAAGGGGGCAATTTGTGCCGGGGGCAAACCCAGGCGGGTTTCCGGTAGGGCAAAGCGACAGCTGTGATCGGCGATGGCGATATCGGCGCTACAGGCGAGTCCGAAACCGCCGCCCATTACCGCGCCTTCCAGTACGGCGATAACGATGAGCGGGGTGCGATTAAATCGCTGCATTAATTCGCCAAAACGGCGGTTGAGGTGAAAGAATGCATCGCTGTTGCCATCGCCCGCGCTCTGCTGCGCGCTGAGCATATCGGCAATATCGCCACCGGCGCAGAAGTTGTGTTCTGCGCCGCGCAGCACGAGCGCTCGCACCTGTGGGTCCTGCTCCGCTTCCGCGAGTTTTTGTAGAAGTTCATCTACCATTTGCAGACTGATGGCGTTGCGCTGCTGGGGGCGATTTAAGGTGAGGTGGCGGGCAATGCCGATGGTCTTATCAATAATTATCTGCATGGCCTGACCTCACGCCTTGGGCTTGCGTTTGCTGGGCAGTATGCCCATCAGCTTGCAGATAATGCCGAGCATCACTTCATCTGCACCGCCGCCGATCGCGGTGAGACGACTGTCGCGGTAGGCGCGGTTGATTACGGTTTCCTCGATATAGCCCATGCCCCCCCAGAACTGTAGGCACTGGTCTGGAATAGAGCGGGACAGGCGGCCGGCCTTGAGTTTGGCCATAGAGGCGAGGGTGGTGACATCTTCACCGGCCACATAGGCCTCCACTGCACGCCAAGTTAATGAGCGCAGGCATTCCACTTCGGTCTGCATTTCCGCGAGGGCAAAATGGATAGTTTGGTTGTCGAGCAGCGGCGCTTTAAAGGCGTGGCGCTCGCGCACATAGTCGATGGTGCTGCTTACACAGTTTTCCAGGCCTTTCAGGTTCAGTGCGGCACCGGCGAGGCGCTCCTCCTGGAATTGCAGCATCTGTAATAGGAAGCCGGCACCTTCGTCGCCGATGCGGAAATGTTTTGGCACCCGTACATCGTCAAAAAAGATGGGAGCGGTTTCCGATGAGCGCATGCCCATCTTGTCGAGCTTTTCACCGATGCGCAGCCCGGGGGTTTTTGCCGGAATAATTACCAGGGATTTGTTGCTGTGGGATTTGCCCTCGCTGGTATTAACCAGAGTGCAGAAAAAGTCTGCGCTGGGGGCGTTGGTGATCCACATTTTGCTGCCGTTGATCACATAGTCATCGCCGTCGCTTTTGGCCGTGGTCTTAATTGAAGCGACATCGGAGCCGGCGCCCGGTTCCGATACGGCAATCGCACCGATCATCTCTCCGCTGACGGCGGGAATCAGAAACTGCTGTTTGAGATCCTGGCTGCCGAAATTGGCTAGGGCAGGGGTGCACATAGAAGTTTGCACTGAGATCGACAGGGGCACACCGCCGCAGTGGGCAGCGCCCAACTCCTCAAGGAAAATCGCTTCATAACTAAAGTCGAGGCCGAGACCGCCGAAATCTGTGGACTTACTGATGCCGAGTAGGCCGAGACCAGCCAGTTGTTGGAATATTTCGCGGGTAGGAAAACGGCCGGCCTTTTCCCATTCTGCCACATTGGGGTTAATTTCCTGCTGTACAAAGTTTTGTACGGTGCGCTGCAACTCCCGGTGTTGATCACTCAAAATCATTATTATCTTCCCTACCGTAAATTGTGGACCCGGTGATTGTGCAAATGGGCAGCCGCACCTCCTTGCTACCCAGGCTTTTGCTCTAAAACCTCGCTACGCCGAAGGTGTTTTTGTTCAATTTTCTCTGCTCTGCCTCGCTGCAAATTTCCAGCAGCATACCCAAGAGTTTGCGTGTGTCGCGGGGATCAATAATGCCGTCATCCCACAGACGGGCACTGCAAGCGAGAGCGTCGGAACTGCCCTGCATAAAGGCGCTGGTATCGTTTTCCAACTTGTCTAGTACCGCTTCATCGACACTGCCGCTGCGCTGCATTTTTTGTTCGGTGACGATGCGCATAACTTTGCCGGCCTGGGCTGCGCCCATAACTGCGGTGCGGGAATTGGGCCAGGCAAAAATAAAACGGGGGTCGAATCCGCGCCCACACATGGCGTAGTTGCCGGCGCCGTAGGAACCGCCCACAACAATACTGAGTTTTGGCACGCTGGCGTTGGCCACGGCCTGAATCATTTTGGCCCCGTGTTTGATAATGCCGCTGCGCTCTACCTCGGTGCCCACCATAAACCCGGTGGTGTTGTGTAAAAACAATAGGGGCGTGCCACTCTGTTCGCACAGCTGGATAAATTGTGCGGCCTTGTTGGCGCCCTTGGGGGTGATGGGGCCGTTATTGCCGATAATGCCCAGGGGGAAGCCTTCTATACGGATATGGCCGCACACGGTTTGCCGGTCGAATTCCGGTTTGAAGTCCAGCATGGCGGAGCCGTCGGCAATACGCGCGAGAATTTCGCGCACGTCGTAAGGCTTTTTACTGTCTGCGGGTATTAGGCCGAGCAGGTCGCTAATCGGGTGTAGCGGGTCCTGGTAATCTTCTTTTACCGTGCTTTTTATGGGGGAGGGCAGGGCGGCGACAATCTCTCTTGCTATGCGAATACCGTCGGCATCGTTCTCCGCCAGATAATCGCCACTGCCGGACTCGGCGCAGTGCATGGTTGCTCCGCCGAGGCTCTCTTCATCGGCAACTTCACCGGTGGCCGCTTTTAGCAAGGGAGGACCGGCCAGGTACATACCGGTTTGCCCGCGCACCATAACCACATAATCCGACAGGCCCGGCTGATAGGCGCCGCCGGCGGTAGCGCCGCCATGTACCACGGTAATCTGTGGAATACCGGCGGCAGACATGCGCGCCTGGTTGGCAAAACCGCGCCCGCCGGGGGCGAAAGTATCGCTGGCATACATCAGATTGGCGCCGCCACTCTGTGCCAGGGCCACTACCGGCAGGTTGTTTTCCAGCGCGATCTGCTGCATACGCAGGGCCTTATCCATGCCGGCGGGAGAGATGGTTCCGCCTTTCACGGCATAGTTATCCACTCGCACCATACAGCGCCGCCCGCTGATCTGGCCGATACCACAAATACCACCGCCACCGGCGCCGCTACCATCCTGGTCGTCAAAAAGTTTATAGCCGGCGAGGGCGCACAACTCGATAAAAGGGGCGCCGGGATCGAGGAGTAAATTGAGGCGCTCCCGTGGCAGCAGCCAGCCCCGTTTACGGTAGCGGGTGGTCTTACTTTTCTCCGCCTGTAGCGGACACTGCTCGGCCGCGCGAAATTGGTTGATCTGCTCCAACATAGCAGCTTTGTTGTCATTGAATTCTGCCGAGCGGTTGTCGAGCTGGGAATCAATCGGCTGCATCAGAGCTTGCCCTCCGCTTCCAGTTCTTCCACCACCTGGGGGCGGCGTTTGCGGTGGAATCCGTTAAAGCGTCTGGTGTTGCGGGCGACCTGTGGTTGCCACAGGGGCGAGTGATGCTTGAGGCTGGAGCCACCGTCGATCCGCAGGGTCTGCCCGGTGATATAGCTGGCCACATCGGACAGAAGGAAGCACACGGCGCCACTGATTTCGGCTTCTTCACCGAGCCGATAGAGGGGGATACTGTCGCGGAAGCCCGGCAGCAGCTCGCGCAGGAATTCGGGATCGTAGGTGTCGAAACCGCTGGAGAGGATATAGCCGGGCGCTACAGCGTTTACTCGAACGCCAAAAGGCGCCCACTCCAATGCGGCGGTTTCGCTAATATTTTCCATACCTGCGCGGGCGGCACCGGAGTGCCCCATCATCGGCATACCGCCGGCATTATCTGCGGTGATATTCACGATGCTGCCGCCGTGCTGCTTCATCGACTGCACAAAGACCTCGCGGGACATTAAGAAACCACCCAGCAGATTGCTGCGCACGACGGCAGAGAAGCCTTTGGCATTGATTTGCTCCAGAGGCGAGGGAAATTGGCCGCCGGCGTTATTTACCAATCCGTGAACTTGGCCCTGAGCCTGAATAATTTGCGCAACGGTTTCCTGTACCGCCGCTTCATCGCGAATATCCAGACTGAACAGGCTGCACTCGCCCCCGTCGCTATGAATCTCGCCGGCAACTCTCTCCAGCCGCTCTGTTTTGCGCCCAATCAAGACCACATGGGCGCCGAGGCTACTTAACTCGTGGGCGATACAGCGGCCGATACCACTGCCACCACCGGTCACAATATGGGTTTGTTCACTAAAGCTGCCGGGACGCAGCTGGCTTTGGTAGCGCATGAAAGTTTCCTTTTCCTGGGCTCGTGAGGCCTGTTCTTTATTCTTTTCGTTGGCGCTTGCGCCTGCGTGTGGGAAAACGCAGAATGGCTTAACGCTACCAAGCAAGCGCTTGGTATTCAATACTTGGCGCCTATTTGATTAAAAATTCCCTGGGCCGCTAAGATGTTGGATTCAAATTGATGAATAGGGGAGTGTTTTGTGGCTGAGAGTGGGCTGGTATTGGCGAGAGTCGCCGAAGAGTTAACGCCGCAGGAACTGATTAGCGCTCTGGTGGCGGAGGGTGTGCTGACCGATCCCGATTCGGCCCGTGGGCGTTTGCTCAATGCCGCTGCGCGCCTGTTCGAGCAGAAAGGGTTTGCGCGTACGACGGTGCGGGATCTGGCCGCTGAAGTGGGCATTTTGTCCGGTAGTATTTTTCACCACTTTTCCAGCAAGGAGCAGATCCTCTGTGAGGTTATGCGGGAGGTGACCATTTTTGCCGGTGCGCGAATGCGCACTGCCGCAGAGCGAAGCCGCTCACCCCAAGAGCGCTTAAGGGCTTGTATCCAGTGTGAACTGGAGGCAATTCACGGTTTGGCAGTACCGGGTTTTTCGATTCTGGTGGTTGAATGGCGCAGCCTTTCCGAGGACAGTCAGCAGGAAGTTTTGCGCTTGCGGGAAGAGTACGAGCAGATATGGCGGGATGCTATTGAAGCGGCCCAGTGCCCCGGTGGTGATCCGGCCCTGGTAAGACGCTTGCTGGTAGGTGCATTGAGTCACACATACAGTTGGTTTAAGCCGAGAGATAAGGGCCTATCCATTTCTGACTTGGCGGCGCGTATTCTGACGATATTTACCCCATAAATGTCGTCTAAATTGGCAAAGCGTGCCAGTAAAACTGTGAACTTTGCCTGCTTTCCTGCCAATTTTGTACTTTAACCGGCTGTGTGAGAACTGGTGCGCAACTGAATTTTTCTGGATCTTTTACTCTCCGCGCAAGATGCAATAAATGTGACAATTTATGTCACTTGGTGACAGGAGGGGAGATGGCTGGCCAGGATTTGTACCAGGTGGTTTCCACAGGAAGGACACTGCACGCCAAGGAGCCGGGTCCGGTGGTTCGGGATGTGGCGAAATTGTTCTCTATCTCGGAGCCTCAGGCGCGCAGACTGCTACTGAAAGGCTGGGTGATTAAAGACCAGCTGGCTTCTGATCAGGCGCTGGAGTTCCGTACCCGTTTGCAGAAAATGGGTTTGCGGGTGGAAGTCTGCCCGGCAGGACGATTTGATAATCGCGAGCTGATTGCCAAAATTAAGGTCGCTCAGCGGCGCAAGGCCCAGGTGAATGCGACTTCGGCAGCCGTCACTGAAAAATCCCGTATCGGCACAGATCCCTTTGTGGCCGCCGAGCAGCCCCCCTCTGCCGTGGGCAGATCCGGGGAAATAGGCCCAGTCACGGATTTATCTGCGGATAAGCTAGAGACCCCCTCTCATTCGCTGCATCAGTATTTATCGGCGGCCAGTCCCCTACAGATCGAGAGTGCCAGCAGTCAGGGCAGGGTTGCCTGGGGAGTGATCAAGGCGGCAGTTGTCCCGTCGCTATTTTTGTCGACGCTGTGCGCTTGTATTTTTTTCGCAGGTTATGGCCTCTGGCAAATCCCTTTGGCCGTATGGCAGGGGACCCTGACGGGCGTGGGGCTGGCGCTGAGTTTTTTATCCGTGCTTTCCGCCCTGTTTGTTGGCCTGTTACTGGCCTGGCCATTTTTCTGCTTTTCCCCCCGCCTGCGAGATCCATTGCCACCTCGGCAATTACTGCCCGCTGAGGGCGAGGATGTGCGGCAACTGATTGAGTTAATGGCAGATAAATTGGGATTGCCCAAGATCAGCCAGGTCTTTGTCGGTGCCGATGCCCAAATCGTGTCACAGCCGGGTTTTTTATCGGTACTTAGACAGCGTTTACCACTAACGCTGGGGCTTGCCAGCGTTGCCTCAATGGAGGGCAGAGAGGTTTTGGCGCTGGTGGCTAGAGGGCTCGCTTTTTATCGCGGCCGCTTGCAGGGCACGCTCGGCTGGTTGACTTACGGCGCTATGCAGCGACTGGAACTGATGCAGTGGGCATTTGAAAATGAACGCAGTGCTGTCAGCCCGGATAATGCCCCTGAGAGTTTGCTAAAGCCGTTTCACCGCATATTTGTGGCCAGCGGTTATATTTTACTGCCGATTCTCCAGCGCTTGGAGGCGCTGCATTGCCGGCTGACGGCGGGCAGTGCCGTATTGCTACAGGAGAGGGCCGATAGCGTCGCCGCGCAGGTGATCGGCAGCGACGCTCTGGCAGACTTTGCCAGAAAGTGGCACCGGCTTGTGCATGCAGACCTTTTGGTGACAGAGGTTAACCGGGAGGCTCAAGCCCTGGGGCGCAGCTGTATCAATATCCCCGATGCGGTGCGCTGGATGCAGGAGAACCTGGATGGGGATACCAGTGATGCGGTTGATGCCGCCATGGCGCAGGCGAGAGACCCCTGGGATATCCAGCAGGCTATCGATAGTGAGTGTGCCGCCGTCTTGATTGAGCGGGCGTTTACTGCCCAGATTGGATCAGCAGTGCCTTTGCAGCCTCTGTTCGCCGACTTTGACAGTTTGGCTATCTCTGTTACCGCTGGAAGAGTCGAGCAGGGCTGTGAGGTGGTCGAGAATCGCCTGTTACTCAGCGTGAGCAAGGAGTTAGAGGCATCTGCGGAGATGCTTGAAGGGTATTTCAACCGCTTGCCGCCCCCTGCGCTGATGCCATTGCGCAGGCCATCCTCTGCGGAAATGCAGGCAATGGACCTACAGGGCACTATCGACTGGCTGCGCAGTAAGCTGGTGGAGTTGCGCGATCTGCGCGGGCGCCGGGAGGATTTGCAAACCCGGATTTTTGCCATGCAGCTGGGCGCGGCCATGATACGCGGAAAAGTCCGCTTTAATGCCGATGATTTTTACTTGAAGGGCCCCAGCCTCGCCACTGCGCAAGAGCGGATTGCGACTGAACGCGCCGGGCTGGAGGAGGCTCAGCAGCAGCTACAGCAGATTTATAGCGTTTTCTATCAGCGCCTGTGCCTGGCACTGGTGACTATGCCGGTTGAGCAGCGCAAGAGGGCCAGAAATCAACTGCGCCATTTGGCCGCTTACGATAGCTTGGCTGCGCACCTGGAGCGGCTCGCTGGCTACAGCCACTCGCTGGCCATGTTGGCCCAGCATTTATCCCTTGAGTTGAATGAGAGAGAGCTGCTGCAGAAATATATGGCGCTGTCTGCGCGGGAGATGGATGCCATTGTTGCGGCGGTGGAGGCTTCACCGCTACTGCAAGAGCAGGGGCTGGGCGCAGTGCTGAATTTGAAGGTTCAGCGCGGGGCTTTCAAGCAGCTGCCGCACGGGCGCCAAGAGGTATTGAACGCCGTGCAAATCATGGAGTCCCACTGCAAACATGTTCGCGCAGCGATTCTCGAGCACTACCAGCTCCAACTTGCAGCCCTGCTTGGGCCGTGCCTGGAGAGGGAAGAGCAGTTGCAGTTAAATCCACTGCGACTGCTTAAGGCCGGCTAACCACCGGCCAGCTTTACGGTGTGATTACGTGATTCCAGGAAGGCTTTGATCTCTGTGCGCTTGTCGCCCTGAATCTCAATCACCCCCTCTTTGAGGGCGCCACCACAGCCGCAGCGTTTCTTCAGTTCTGCCAGAAGCAGTTTGAGTTCGCTGTCGGTACCGGGCAGCCCGCGAACACAGGTTACGCCTTTCCCTTTGCGCCCCTTGGTTTCTCTCTGGATGCGAACGATGCCATCGCCCTCGCGGCGCTGCTCGGCCTTGGGCTCTTCTTTGATGCGACCGCGATCGGTTGAATAGACGAGACGATGGTCCTTGGCCATGGCTGGGGTACTCCGTTGATGTTTAGTGGAAATTGCCGGCGATTGTGCCCGAGGTACGCAGGATGTCAAAGCTGCGCTTCGGGATATTGAAAATGGGGCGACCCCTGCTGCCTGAGAGGTTAGAATTTTGTCGCAAGATAAAACAGCAGCGTAGTCGAGGTGATATAGATGGCGTTGACAGGGCGTCGAAAACTGCTCAATGAAGTAATTTTCGGAACTGAGACCCGGGCGGGGCGGAATTTTGACGTTTTTTTGATCTGGGCGATCCTGATCAGTGTGGTCCTGGTGCTTGTGGCCTCCATTGGTTCAGTGCGCGATCGCTATGAACATGTGTTGATTGGCCTGGAGTGGATATTCACCGGCCTCTTCACCATCGAATATATCGCGCGGATATACTGCACGGTAAATCGCCGCAAATATATTTTCAGCTTCTATGGGATTGTGGACCTTCTCGCCATTCTGCCCAGCTATCTGGCTCTTCTCTATACCGGTGCCACCTATCTGCTGGTGATTCGCCTGTTGCGGGTGCTGCGGATCTTCCGAATTCTCAAGTTGGTGCGCTATTTGCGTGATGCCAATGTACTGTTGCGCTCCCTCGGCTTGGCCCGGCGCAAGATTCTGGTGTTTTACTCCGGTGTTTTGGTGATGTGTATCATTTTCGGCTCGCTGATGTTTGTGGTGGAGGGGCCGGACCATGGTTTTACCAGTATTCCCACCAGTGTGTATTGGGCCATTGTGACGATCACGACTGTCGGTTACGGCGATATTTCTCCGCAAACCCCTCTGGGGCAGGGGATTGCCGCTATGACAATGTTGATTGGTTACTCGATTATTGCGGTACCTACCGGCATTCTGACTGCCGAGTTGGCGGGGGAGATAAACCGGGAGCGCCTACAGCGGCGCTGCGATAACTGTAGCCGCAGTGCCCATGACCCGGATGCAGAATACTGCAAGTTCTGTGGGCACCGTCTGGAGGACCTCGAAAAGTCCGAGCTGTCCTAGGTTGGAGTCTGTCGCTGTCGGCCAAAGTTAAGGCGTCTCCGCATAATTTCGCAGTAGCTCTGTAGCTTTCAGGGCTCGCCCTGCGGGGTTTGCAGAGCTTCCTTGATCCGGCAGTTTTTCCTCAGCTTGACCTTACCACTCATCTGGGACGCGCACAGCAATGACCTCCGCTTTGGCACACAGGCGCCCATCGCTGGTGAGATTGCAGTGCAGAACGGTTTTTTTGGCGGATCGCTGTACGATGGTTGCTTCGAGAATGACCGGTTTATCGATAGCGGCCGGCGCCAGGTAGCTGATATCCAGTTTGCCCGTGGCGTACCAGACCTTATCGCCGGTGCCGACAGCGCGCCCGGCCTGTAGATAGCCGTCGGCAATGGCGGTACACACCGTATGGCAGTCGATCACGGTTGCGATAATACCGCCGTTTAAATATTGTGCAGGCCCGGCATTGTGGTGGCGGCTGGGAAGGAACTCGCAGCGGGTTTGATCCTTCTCGGTCCAGTAGCTTTTAATACGCAGACCCTGGTCGTTGTCCGGGCCGCAACCAAAGCAGTGGTTGCCCTGGATCTGATCTTGAATTGCGCTTTCCTGAGTCATATTTATCCCTCGTTATAAGCGCGCCATACTACCGATTTGCGCCGTGGAGTGGAAGAAACTACCCTTGCGGGCTTGCAACAGAATTACCCGAATTATCTGGACGTAAATACATGGAAATATACGGCTTTTGTGCCCCTGGTTTTGAGGCTCTTTACGATGCTTTCGCCAGAAATTTTCGCGAGTGCGGCGATACAGGAGCGGCCTTTGCCGTGCGCCAGCACGGAGAATTAATCTGTTCTTTATGGGCTGGAAGTGCAGATCGGGGGGCAGAGAGGCCATTTACCGAAGACACCTTGGCCAACGTATTCTCCTCCTCGAAAGGGGTTCTCGCAGTATTGGCGATGCAGCAGGTCGCGGCGGGCAAACTGGATTTGGATCGCCCGGTGGCTGATTACTGGCCTGAATTTGCTCCGGGCAAAGATGTTGTCACTGCACGCCAATTATTGTGTCACCGCAGTGGGCTCGTCGCTTTCCGCGAGCGGGTCAAAGACAGTTTGATTTACGACTGGCAGGGGGCCTGCGATCAGGTTGCCGGCAGTGAACCCTGGTGGGCGCCCGGTAGTGCCCAGGGCTATGCCCCATTTTTATACGGCTGGAGCCTGGGGGGATTAATTGAGCGGGTGGCGGAAAAACCACTATTGGAACTTTATCGGGAATTGTTAGCCAAACCCCTCAACCTTGACGGGGGATTTGGAGCAAACGGCCACCGCTCACAGAGAATTGCCGATGTGAGCCCGCTGAAACAGCCCCTGCCGGAACTGCGTGAAAATGCCATTGGCCGAGCGATTAAAGAAGATCGCAAAGGGCCTGTGGCGATGGCATTTAGCAACCCGGTGAGCCTGATGATGGGGACCAATAGCCCCGAGTGGCGCGGCGCTTTGATTCCTGCTGCCAATGGCCACTTTAGTGCGAGAGACCTGGCCGCCGTTTACGGCGATCTCTCCTGTGACGAGCCCACTATTTTATCCAAGCCCTGGATCGATGAGGCGACAAAGGAGCAGAGTTGCGGCCGCGATAAAGTCTTGCAGGCAGAGGTCAGCTTTGGTTGTGGCTTTATTCGCAGCAGCACTGCCGCAGATTTGCGTTTTGGCGGCAGCCGGGGCTTCGGGCATCCGGGAGCGGGTGGTAGCGTTGGCTTTGCCGACCCGGAGAAAGGCTTGGGGCTGGGGTATGTCACAACTCGGTTGGGGCAGAGCTTGTTTATGGATCGCCGCGCAGTCGGTTTGGTCGATGTTCTTTATGGGTTGTTGTAATGGCTGAAGAAATGCAGGCTCTGGTAGAGCGGATTGATGAGCTGGAGAGCCGTTTGGCCTTTCAGGAAGACACCATAAGCCAGTTGAATGATGTGATTGCTCGCCAGGATACGGATATTCGCACCCTGCTCGCGCATATGCGTGAGCTGGGGGAAAAGTATCGCACCATTGCCTTTGAGATGCAGGGGGGGGCTAAGCAACTGGATGAAAAACCACCGCACTACTAGCGCTGGAGCCCCATGGGGATTTCTGTAGATGTCCACAGCCGCTGGCGCACCAATAGGCCCTGCGGCTGGTTGTTGTCACTTGAGGACAGTTTTAGAAACAAAAGTATCTAAAAAAATTGCCTCAAGCGGGAAAGTACTATTGACAAACTTTTCCACATGCGTAGTTACTCAAAGTTGTCCCTAATGAAAGCGCTGTCCACTGCGCTATGACATCCGTGCCAATTTGCAACTTATTGATTTTTAATAAAAAACGGAAGAGTTTAAAAAATGTGCAAAACGCTGTAAGTAAGAGTTTACGCCGTCTGGCGCGGAGCCTTGCATATTAATACACAGTTTTATCCACAGAAGTTGTGGAAGACTGGGGGCTTGGATGTTTCTTGCTCGACAGCCTGCTCAATGTCAGCGCTTATTTGTCGATGAGTGCCAGGTAATGGGGACTAGTCAGTAGAACGAATAATTAATTCGACTTAATCTTAAGAAAAATTCATTGGGTCGGTTCAGTCGCCAGTCATCTAGCGTGCTGAATAATGCCGAGATTGCACAGCACCTGTGCAGCTCAAAGCCCATTACTTAAAAATGCGTTATATAGAGAGGCAGTAATGAAATATTGGGTAGCAGCCCTGGCACTGGGTTCAATGGTTGGTTGTACCACCCTAGACCCCTACACCGGTGAAAGTAAAACCAGCAATGCCGCCAAGGGGGCTGGAATTGGCGCTGTCACTGGAGCGATCATTGGCGTCGCGACTGCCAGCAAGAAAGACCGGAGTAAAGGCGCCCTGACAGGTGCCCTGGGTGGTGCGGCGATCGGTGGCGGTGTTGGCTACTATATGGATCGACAGGAAATGCTGTTGCGTCAGCGCCTGGAAGGCACCGGTGTGCGTGTCGAGCGCGAGGGTGACAATATCCGCTTGATTATGCCTGGCAATATTACTTTCGGTTCCAATCGCACCGATATTCGCACCGATTTCTATAGCACCCTGGAGTCGGTTATCGTTGTGTTGCAGGAGTTTGACCAAACGGCAATTCGAGTTAGCGGCCACACCGACAGCACCGGTTCCGATGTTTACAACCAGGGGCTGAGTGAGCAGCGCGCGAACTCTGTTGCCAGCTTCTTTAGCGGTCAAGGGGTTTCCGCCGGCCGTGTTCAGGCTGTGGGCTATGGCGAGCGCTATCCTATTGCCAGCAACGACTCCGAAGCTGGACGCCAGGCCAATCGCCGCGTTGAGCTGGAACTGCTGCCGATGTAATCACTGGCGACACAGCCTCTGAGCTGTGAGCGACAGGGCCCAGGGTCTTTGCCCTGGGTCAACTTCAGCGGTCTAAATTTAGGCCTCTCTATACTGCCCGAGCGGGTGCTACCAAGCTATTTATCGCTTCCAGACAGTCTTTTAACGCTTATTGCCTGCACGAAATTAGTCAAGGTGGTTGGGTAGGGTTAACATGGGTGTTTACCTGCCGGCTGACAACCATGAAAAAGAGACTGCTCGCCATTTGGCTCTTCAGTACTGCTGTTCAAGCGGAGATCACCCTAGATCAACTTAAAGTGCCTGCGGGCTTTGAGTTGAGCTATTTTGCTGAAAATGTTGAGACCGCCCGCCAGTTGGCGCGCTCTGAGCGGGGAACTGTTTTTTCCGGTTCTTTCAGTGCGAAAAAAGTCTACGCCCTCAAAGATACTGATGGGGACGGTAAAGCGGATAAGCGCTGGCTGTTGATGGAAAACCTACAGGCACCCACGGGTATCGCGTATCGAAATGGTGACTTATATGTCGCAGATGTCGATAAAATTATTCGTTTTCCCGAGATTGATAAAAATTTGGATAAACCCAAATCTGAGATTGTCTACGATCAGTTTCCGACTGACAGGCATCACGGTTGGAAATTTCTCCGTTTTGATAAAGAGGGGCGGCTGATTGTTCCCGTCGGAGCCCCGTGTAATATCTGCGATGCCGATGAAAATTACTCAAAAATATTTTCCCTGGATTTGTCTGCCAAAGAGACCAAGGTTATTGCCAGCGGAGTGAGAAATTCAGTGGGCTTTGATTTCCACCCACAAACCCATGAACTGTGGTTTACGGACAATGGTCGCGACATGATGGGCGATGATATTCCCCCTTGTGAAATCAATAAGGTGAGTTATGCCGGGGAGCATTTTGGCTATCCCTATTTTCACGGAGATGATATTGCCGACCCGGAATTTGGCCGGGGCAAGAAAGCCGCTGACTATTCCAAGCCAAGGTTAAATCTTGGTGCTCATGTTGCACCTCTAGGAATACATTTTTATCGCGGTGAACAATTTCCCAAGGATTACCAGCAGAATCTTTTGGTTGCCGAGCACGGCTCCTGGAATCGAAGTAAAAAATCTGGTTACCGGGTGATGCTGGCAACGGTTGAAGATAATGAAATTACTGATTACCAGCCGTTGATTACAGGTTTTATGCAGAATGAAACCACCTACGGCCGTCCCGTGGCCTTTCTCGAAATGCCCGATGGCAGCATACTGGTTTCCGATGACTTCGCCCATAAGATCTACCGTTTAAGCTACAGTGGCTTTTGATCGATCATTCCTAATGAGTCCGGGCTGCCATTTGCGCAGCCTGTGTTGTTGCTAGACAGGGAAAGTACTGACGAGGTATGGATACCGCTTGCGCGCCTGTAGGAATGTATTCACAGTGTATCTCTAGTGCAGAGCAGGCTTTCTTTCTGGTCTGGTAGTAGGCATTGCAAAGTCTTTTATCTCGTCCCTGCAGAAGTAAATTTCTGTCAGGGGGCTCAGGCACTCTATCGTTACAGCTAATCTATCAATTTGGGCGCCACCGATAGGTTTCCTGTTGCTGTTTCCTTAAAAGAAGAAGCTGCCCCCGGGGGCTTGTGCTATGTCTATTGCAGAAAGAGCATAAATAAGGAGCTGGCGGTGGCACAAATAATTTCTAGTGAAATGTTTCTCCGCATAGTGCGCTGTATTTTATTCCTTCTTGTGAGTAGCTTCGCGAGTGCGACCGAGGAGGTGGCTGAGAGTTCCAATGCCCATTTGGAGCTGCGCTTTGCCGAGGCTGAGGTTGTCGCGCAGGTGGAGGTGACAAATGTGTATCGGGACGTAGATAGCGCATTATCTGAAGCGGGGATTACGGCGGTATCCGGCTATGTCTATTCTGCGGTTCCCAGTCAGGTGTGGAAGGGGCCTGTGGGAGGAGAGATTACCTTCCGCCTGGGGTTTGAGTCCTGTGATATAAAATTGGAGCAAGGTGAAAACTATCTGATCTTTGCCAGTTTGGATAGTTACGGGAGACTACATCTGAGGAGCTGTGAAGCGGTTATTGCCGAGTCCGATGCCTCTGCGATACTCGCCCAACTCAGTGAATTTATAAAACAGGGCTGAAGGAGAGGCCTCTTTTAACCCTATGTATTAGAACTTTCGGTTTTAACCGCTCTTTTCTTTACAGCAATCCAAACTGCTATAAGTCGGCACTCTTCCTTGAAGAACCCAGAAGGCGGGTTATTCTTATCAATGTTGGCGCGACCTTCCTTTACTTACGCTGCGGGTTTTTGAGCCGCGCAGCGTTGTAAACAGGCTGGAGTGTCAGGGTTTGGGATCATTATCGACAAGAGCGCATTGGCCTGTGCAGTGTAACCGGGTCGGCTTGGCGATGAATGCCTTCTTTTGATTTTGCCTGGGGTCGAGAGGTCCAAATATGAAGAGATTACTTATCCCCCTGATCATTTTACTGCTGATTATCGGTTACTTTATGTCCCGCAGCGGTGAGCGCAAAGCCCAGGAAGCTTACAACTCTATGGAGCAGGAGCAGAGTGGTGAGCAGATGAAGGATTCTTCTACTCCTCCCGGTGGGGAGGGCCGCAGTGATTCAATGGTTCCCTCCGATAGTGCGACTGACGGTACGGGCAGCTCCGATGTACCAATGCCCCAGGAACCAGCAGCCCCAGAGGCTGCTGGTGATTCTCCCGACGCTTCTACCTCTGGTGAGATTGACACCGGTACCGATGAGGGTATGGAAAGTAATACCGACCAGCAGCAATGATTCAGCGAGAGCGGGCAAAGAGAAAATTAAGGCCGCACAGAGGTGCGGCCTTATCTTATTCTTAAGGAGCCTCTGCATAATTCCGCAGATATTAGGCGCAAGCTCACCGCGAATGGCCGCAGTCCTTTACAAGTGCCGCAATGCAGCAGCTGTGGTCTTCAAGGTCCGCCCTGTGGGGCTTTCAGGGCGATCTGCACTCTGCCTTGTGACTTCTTGAGTGTCCTGCAAATGAGAACCGCTCTGAAAGCCAGAGGCATTACGGAATTATTCAGAGGCTCCTTAAAGTATGATCGAGCATGTCTGGTATCAAGAAGAGCGAATACTGGAGATCAAACCTATTGGAAAGCTGGCGGTTGAGGACTTCCAGTTATTGGCCGCGCAAATTGACCCTGTGATTAGCGAGCAGGGGAGGGTGGATGGCTTGCTGGTGGAGGCGGGGGACTTTGCTGGCTGGAAGAATTTCGTCGCGATGATCTCTCATTTTCGCTTTATCCGCGATCATCAGCGGCATATCCGGCGAATTGCGGTCGTCTCTGATAACCCTATTTTGCGTTTTATGCCCAGCCTCGCCTGTCACTTTATCAGCGCCGAGGTGCGCCCTTTTCCCGCAGAAGAGTCCCGCCAAGCCCTGGAATGGTTGCAAAAACCGAGTTAGCATCGCCTTCCTATTTTATGCGTACCTGGAGGACAGGTGATTCCATCGTTGGCCATTGTCGCTGCGGCACCAGAATATATTTCCGCAGCGGAAGAACTATCCGTTCAGCTAGATTTCCCTTTCCTGGGAGCGATTTCTCCCGCTGAAGTCACCGATTATCCCCAGGTGCTGTGTTTGGGGGAGCAGTTACAGTTATGTGCAACCGGGCGCAAGGCTGCGGGTCCGGTATGGGTCGATTTTGTCAGTGGGGCGCTCGCCCACCGGCGCAAATATGGGGGTGGTAAAGCCCAGCCGGTAGCGAAAGCGGTTGGATTGCGTTCAGGCTTTCACCCAAGGGTTCTCGATGCTACTGCCGGCTTGGGAAGAGATGCTTTTGTGCTGGCAGCACTGGGATGCGAGGTGCAGATGCTGGAGCGCAATCCGGTTGTTTTTCAGTTGCTGCAAGATGGAATACGCCGACTGCAACAGGCATCTTTGGGAGATGCTGAGCTGGCTGCGATTTCAGAGCGAATGAGTTTGGTGGATTGTTGTACAGCGGCTTCGGACTGGCTGGCCCAGCAAGCGGAGGCGTCCATCCCCGTTGTGTATCTGGACCCAATGTTTCCCGCTCGGGGAAAGGCTGCCAAGGTTAAGAAAGAGATGGTTGCCTTCCATCACCTGGTTGGCACCGATGAGGATGCAGATAGTCTGCTGGCACCAGCCTTTGCTGCCTGCTACTACCGCACAGTGGTAAAACGCCCTAAGCTCGCCCCCTATCTGGCGGATAAGAAACCCCACCTTTCACTGGAGGGCAAGTCCGGCCGCTTCGATATCTACACCAAGCACGGGGTTCCGGGCTGATCTTAGCTTTCTCTGAGTGTTTACGCTTCGCCAAGCCCTTTCTACAAAGGGCTGCGGCGGCACTAACGCCCGCCACCTAACTCGCCTTGGCAATACGCTGCACTTTTTATTGACCTGCAAAAAATTTCAGCTGGGGTGCGGCTTGCAAAAATAACGAAAAAATTCGAATAACCCCTCTTAAGACCTTGAAACTTTTTGAAGTTTCAAGAGGGGATATAATAATTTTACGGAGTGATTAATTGTTGGTTAGGTAAAAGTTAAACTATTTTCCAGTATAACTGTCGCCGAATTGCATTTCTTAGCCTTAACCCAATAAACAATAAAATTTGATTTGTGGGTTTGTATGAGTGCCTGATAAATTTTAGGGCTTTGGAAAAATAACACTGCGACATTTCCCGCATTGGCTTAAATAATTTGAGGTTGCTTGAGCTGTAGATCTCTTTGGGTGTTAAATTATTCTTTGCCAATTTTTCTTTTATTTTTTAGGTTTATTGGGTTGATTTTCTTGCCGGCAGAATCTTCTTTTCGCTAACAGGTCTGGCTTCGAGTCATGGAGGCGCCGAGAAAGTCTGGATTTTACCGGATGGGAGCAGGCTGGAGCCCGATTTTAATTGATCACTGTGAGTGATTTTTCCTAGAGGTGTGGCTGACAGGGAGGCGGTTATGGATTTGACAATTTCTATTTTGGGGCACGCGTTAACTGCGATCGCAGCACTTTTAGCAATACATGGCAATACGTGGGATGAGAGTCAGGTGGGGCTGAGAAGAATAACCAGGGTAGGAGGGGTAGCGGCCGGTGTAGCGGTTGTCGGTCTTGCGCTGTCTATCTTCCAGACGGTCGATAAGTATCAAGAAAAGGCCGCCTATAAGACGTATGCCCTGTCAAAAATAGAGAGAGGCTGGAGCAATCTGTTTGTTCCGTTTGAAGCGCTCCACTATCAAGTGACGGGAGTAAAGCCTAAAAAGGGTGAGCATGTAGAATTTGCACAGTTGGTATTGAAAAAAAATTTGCTAACAAGCTTTGATGAGGTGGATTTTGAAGCAGTGCATCGTTTTCCCAAATTTGGGACTGTAGGAAATATGGTTTGCTCGCAGACTTTATCGGGTATGGGCATGCTTACCCGATATGTCAAAGAATATTCAGATCATTTGGATTTAAAGCTCAAGACTGCGGTGGAGGAGTTGCAATCAATGGCTGCTTTTTCTACATTAATTCGATTTGGGGGTTGTCCAGGTATTCAAGGAAGGTCGATTAATGATCCAAGGCGCTACCAAGGACAGTTTGATACCCCGCAGATGCGGGCCTATATCAGAAAGTTGATTGATTTTCAAAAATCAATCGGCTAAAAAGTGAAAGATAAGTATAGGCCCGGCAAAGCGACAGGCTAGATCGCCTATTGTCTTGCTGGGCGTTATTGTGGCTGTCAATTAAACGGCTCGCCCTTGTTTTTTAAATATAGTAATCGCGCTAATCGTAAGTTCTTTGACTAAAGCTTCAAATTTTGTCACTGGCATATTTCTTGCTGGAGCAATATTGAATAGGTGCTCACTCACCTGGACAAGCTTCAAGCCATTTGGCGGGCGAATATGTGCAGAAAATCTACATACCCAGCCAGTCAGGGGAAGTTCGTTAATAGCCTCTCTGTCAAGGGCCTGAATCCCTTTTCCATTTGCTATGATTATCTGTTTATCATCGAGGTGGGTGGTATCAATGTCCTGTAGCCTTTTCACGGTTGAATTTGGATTTCTAAAGCTGTCAAGCTTTAAAAGTTCTTCGTAGGTGATATAGAGCTCTTTCCCAGGCATGTTGATCTCCTTCTCACAGTCATCAGCTCAAACATAGGTGTGAAATTTATGGGCTCTCCTAGGGTGGATCGCTGTTGTTCTCAGTGTCGACTAATCTAATTTTTATTCTAAGAGTCTCAATCAACTTCAGTTACTTAATCATATAAATAGAACGAGGGTTTGGGCAATATTTTAATTTCTTAAAAAGTACGGTGGGAAATTTCAGGTGACTCGTTGTGTAGAAAATTCACGAATGTGCCGTTAAGGCCAAAGTGTGTTACTTTTGACGGGCTGATTTTGGAAAATCTTTCTGCTGAGGTTGAAAACCTTAAGTTCCAGGTATTCCTCAGCCTTGATTTCCAAGAATAAGTGTAATAGACAAAATAGGCTGGTTGGTGGAGGTGGCGCCCCCTCCAGTCATAAGCCCCCTACTGCTAAAGTGCTAAATCAGCGATGTCAATTTTATGGCCTGAGAAAGGTCAAGCTTTCGCAGACACTTATTATGCTGTTGCCAAAGGGGCACCTATCAATGGTCACTTGATAGTTATGACGTAATAGTGATCCGTGAAGGTATCACCCTGGCAAATGTATAGGCTTGCGGCCCTTGGGTGTTAGTCAGTGCAGCAAGCTATGAAAATGCTTGATTGGGTACGACGATAACTTGGCATTGCTACCCAAAAAGTGAAGTCCATCACTGTTTTGGCAGGGGGCGTCGTGAAATGTTGTTAGTTATGGTTACAGTGCTGCACTGTATTTGTACTTACAGGTTTGGCAGGCGGGTGAGTACTTGCTAGCCACACGGCTATTTATTCTCATAGTCAATCTTAAAGATTAGATCAAATAGTTAGGCTTACAATAGCCTTGAGTTGTAGGGCTAAGAGGGTTTTTTGATCCTGCACCAGGATGGGGCTTGAAAAGTGCCCGTGAAAAACTTCATGTGGCCGAGCTTTTAGAATCATTCACAATAGGCAGGGGTTCGCGAGGATAGCTAAGAAGTTTCCGATAAATGAGTGCCTAGATCTGCCGTACAGCAAAAAACAGTGCTTTTCAAGTGGGACTCGGGTTTTCATGTGTTTTTATCTCTACTGTCACTATTTGATCCTCACATGTTACAGATTTCAGACACCTTGACCCTGGATCAGCAGATATTTTTCCGCTGAGTAGGTTGCTAAAATCGGGTAGTAGGTGTAAATGCTGGTTTTCTTTACGTCTCGATAGGGAGTTTCTCATAGCAGAATGGATGCTCTATCTTTGCTCTCCGTATCTTTACCTCTCTGTCTTCCACAGCTTGATTTGAAAGATGCCTTATATAGTTCTTGATGGTCTATCTGTGCCGATAGGTCGCTTTATTTCAAAATAGTACGGGTTGCTCTTGGGTTTGCCGTATATATGGATTGCACACTTTATTTTTGCTCTTAGCGGAATTAAAGCGGGACTCTATTTTCAGGGGGTGTTTATTAACCTCCTCAAGAGGGGCTTTACCGGATGAGTGAGCCTCAGGAAGTTGTAAAATTTAAAAGTATTTATCTCGCTTGGTGTTGAGTGGCTCAAAGTTAATCCGGCAAAGTTGGGTGTAGCTGTAATGATCCGGGTAAGAATTTATATCGTTGCAGTTTAGTATTCATAGAGTTGAATTTTTCAGAAAATTATGGATGAATAGGAGCAAGAATATATTTCACGATAGATTGGTAAGGTAGTACATTGAGTATAAAAATCAGGCACCAGGATGAAACTGATCATAAGGATTTGTTTGAGATACACAGTTTTACCTCTGTTAACGAGAATACCTCGCAATTACCCTTTCTAAGCCCGAGCAAAGTGGCCGGCTTCTTTTCTGACCCCAAAAACTATACCCTGGTTGCAGAACTGGATGCTAAGGTCGTTGGATATGTCACTCTTTTCCTAAGCCAAAAAGTCAGGGATAGGCATAGCGCTGTACTGGCGATTTCTGTGCATCCTGAGTTTCATAGGAAGGGGGTAGGTCGGCGGCTAATGCAAGAAGTACTGAATCAGGCGGACAACTGGTTAAATTTAATCCGCCTGGAGCTGGAAGTTCAAGTTGACAACAGTTCGGCGATAGCTCTTTATGAGCAGTCCGGTTTTCAGGTGGAGGGGACTAAGCGGCTTAGCACCTTCAAAGCGGGCCGTTATACGGATATATTATTGATGTCCCGGATTCACCCTGAATACTTGGCCAAGATATAGTGTGATTTTTGCAGACGCAGAGCAATGTTAGGTGCTTGGAAGATTTTGGTTTGCGGTGAGGAAATTCCACCTAATATCAGCAGATATTGGGTGGGCTTTACTGTGAGCAGTCCAAATTTTTTATGCAATACTTCGTATATTGAATAAGGGGGACATACCAACTTCCTCTGGGCGGAAAAGTAGCAGTGCCATTATCCCAGAACTCTTACAGAGACGAGAGATAGAAGATATATTACCCAGAAACCTGCAAGGACGTAGTGTGGATAGATTTACCATGAGGAAAATTATAATTCCATATGTTAATAATTTTTTCTTCGTCTTTTGTTTTTTCCAGACATCATTCTCCTACGCGCTAGGGCAGCAGGAAATTATCCGTGAGAACAAGAGGGAGGCATCAGTCGTGAGTAGTCAAAATGAAAATTGCAAGTCTAATAGTATTGTTACATCTAAACTTCTAATAAATTTTATACTGAATGACTTAGTTGCCAAGTATCCCGATAGTGGTGGTGGCGGTATAACCTCTATAAAAGAAGTGCTCACAAACACCTATGAAGTGTCTATTGCTCAGGAGGGGAGGGAAGATATATTGAGATACGAACTGGCTATTGATGAGGTATGTGGGGTAAAGCTTTTGAAGAAAACCGAATCAACGATTAATTATGGTCATTAGGCAGATTTTTCTCTGTGAGTTTTGATTTTGTCGTTAAAGAAAAATGATTGGGGTTGGCGGCTTATGGTCAGAGGGAGTGCGAGAAGGGCGCTTTTTAATCAGCAATGAAGTTATTCATCTGTATATTTGTACTGAAATAGAGGCATCCTGAACTTTGCCCATATGCCGCCCCCCAAAGAGTGGCCCTCCCCTGGCTGAGGGTAATAGCTTCGTAGAGGCAGCACTAAAAGCGGCGCGCAAGCGTGCTGGAAATCCTCATATTAGCTTGCCGCCCAGTGCAGAAAAATCACGCCAAGCCGCTAAAGATTAGTCATTTCTATAAGCGGAGCGAATAATGCCAGTGTAGCGTCCCATCGTGAAATAGCACTGGGTGTTTGGAAGCTTGGTATAGAGAGTTAAGTTTGCCTCGCGGGAGGATTATTATGAATTCTCTGGGGGCGTGAAGTCCTCGCTGAGCTGGTCCAGGGTAATTTCCCCAAATCGCGCAAGCAAAATACTTTCAGCCTGATTCATTGCATCTTTTAGGGTGCGGTTGACGGCCCGCTCAATCACGCAGTTGGCGTGCTCATCGGTTAGGCCTATGGTGAAAACAGAGCTATCTCCCAGGGCTTTATGGATATCCAGTAGTGTAATTGCACTTAAGGGCTTTGCGAGAGACCAGCCACCATTATGTCCTTTGCTGGATCGCACGTATCCCTGATCCCGCAGTAGGGCCATAGTTCTGCGAGCGACCACGGGATTGGTGAGTAGCATCGTGGCCATTTTTTCTGAGGTAACTGGCCTGTCGCTCATATTCAAGTGGATAAGGACATGAAGCGCCCGGGATAGTCGGCTGTCTTTACGCATAATTCACCTAGTCTCTGATTATGTAGCATATCATGAAATTTTTTCTGTTACGTGGGTTGTGCAGCCTTAAACCCTTATGTAACAATCATAGTTACATGATATCGGAGGGGTGACTATGGATACGGATGTACTGATCATCGGTGGTAGCTTTGCCGGTTTATCTGCCGCTATGCAACTTGTTCGCGGGCACCGTAAGGTTGTTGTGCTGGACGGGAATAAACCTCGAAATCGCTTTGCGCAAACTTCGCATGGCGTGTTCTGTCTGGATGGGAAGACGCCGGAAGAGATCCGTACAACGGCGTTATCCCAGCTAAATTCTTATTCGAGTTTTCAGCTGGTTGAAGATACTGCCGATAGCGTGGAGGTCCTGGAAGAGGGATTTGCGGTTATCAGTGCGCAAAGCAAAACCCCTTTTGTGGCAAAAAAGCTGATTCTTGCAACCGGTATTGCCGACCGGCTGCCAGATATTCCCGGGGTGAAGGAGCGCTGGGGTAGGAGTGTGATTCACTGTCCCTATTGCCACGGCTATGAACTGAGTGATCGCCCTTTAGGGGTGTTGGCGACTAGTGAGCTGTCTTTCCATCAAGCGGCGATGATCCCCGACTGGGGCGCTACCACCTTATTTACTCAGGGGCAATTTAATCCTGAAGGGGAGGTGCTCGATCACTTGCTGGCTCGAGGCGTGGTGCTGGAGGAAACCCCAATTGCCTATTTGCAAGGGGAGGGGGATAGTTTGGAGAGCGTTGTTCTGGAAAGTGGGCGCAAGGTAGTACTTGAGGGACTCTACGTGAGCCCCAAAGTGGAGTTGACGGCCCCTTTTGTCAGTCAGTTGGGGCTTGAGTTGGAAGAGTCATTTAGCGGGCGGATTGTGAAGGTCGATGACTTTAAGGAAACCTCTGTTAAGGGGGTATTTGCTGCGGGGGATATTTCCAATCCGCTGCAAAGCGCAACCTTTGCCATTGCATCCGGCACTATGGCTGGAGTTGGAGCCCATCGCTCGCTGATATTTAAATATTGATAGTTTAAAAGTTGCTGGTAGGAGGCCATCAATAGCGCTCAGCAATTTTTCCTATATGCCCAGCACTAGAAGTATGAATTACCTGGCCGATAAATGTCAGTTATTTCTATCAATGGTGAGGGGAGTGTCAGTGTACCCACTTAGCACAATATATCTGTAGCCTTCGAGGCTCGCTCTGCGGGGTTTTAGAGGCACCTTGATCCAGAGTAATCTCCCCAAATCGTGCAAACAAAACACTTTAATCCTATTTATTACTCCTTGAGTAGGCTGTGACTGTTTGCTTAACAATACATGAGTGTACTTGCCTGTTAGACCTGTGGTAAAAACTGGGTCATCTCCCGGGATTCTATGGATATCCAGTAGCATAAATGTCATTAAAGGCCGGCTACCATTGTGCCTTTTGTTAGCCTGTATGTGCTTAATGGCGCCGTGACTCTGCGGGTGATCGCAGGGGAGCAGCGCGGCCATTATTGCCGAGGCCCCCGGGTCTATCGGTCATATTTCAATGGAACAGGGCATGGAGCGCCCGGCTTCGTATTTTGTACAGCCATTAAAGTTACACAATATCGGAGAGGTGATTATGGATGCGGATGTATTGATCATTGGTGGTAGCTTTGCCGGTTTATCTGCGGCGATGCAGCTCGTTTGTGGGTGCCGCAAGGTTGTTATGCTGGAGACGAATAAAGCTTCGCATGGCTTTGCGCAAGTGTCCCATGGGGTGTTGGGTTTGGGGGGGGATACGCCGCAAGAGATCCACACAACAGCGTTATCCCAACTGAACTCTTATTCAAGTTTTCAGCTCGTTGAAGATGTTGCCAATAGTGTTGAGGTCCTGGAAGAGGGATTTGCGGTTATCAGTGCACAGAGTGATACCACTTTTATGGCAAAAAAGCTGATTCTTGCAACCGATATTGCCGACCGGCTGCCGGATATTCCCGGGATAAAGGAGCGTTGGGGCAGGAGTGTGATTTTCTATCCCGATAGCCATGGTTATGAGTTGAAAGGGCACCCTTTAGGGGTGTTGGCGACCAGTGATCTGTCTTTCCAGCAAGCGGTAATGATCCCAGAGTGGGGGGCCACGACCTTATTTACCCAGGGGCAGTTTCGCCCGGAGGAAGAGGTGCTCAATCACTTGCTGGCTCGGGGGGTGAGGCTGGAAGAAACCCCGATTGCCTATTTGCAAGGCGAGGGGGATAGTTTGGGAGGGGTTATTTTAGATGACGGCCGCAAGCTAACACTTGAGGGGCTCTACGTAAGTCCTAAAGCGGGGTTGGCACAGTCCTTTGTCAGCCAGCTGGGGCTGGAGTTGGAGGCGTCATTCCACGGGCAGGTCGTTAAAGTTAATGGTTTTAAGGAAACCTCGGTAAAGGGGGTATTCGCAGCCGGCGATATCTCCAATTCGGTGCAAGATGAGGCTTTAGCTATTGTATCCGGTGCCATGGCCGGGGTTGGGGCTCATCGCTCGCTGATATCGAAGCGCTGACGGTTTAATAATTGGTGCAATATCATCGATGCCATTGTGCCTGGCCCTATAAGGCATGGGGTCTATTCGAGCTTGCGGAGGTGTATTGAGCGAGTACCGCCTCTCCTCTGATCCGCTAAAGTGGCAGGAGCACCATTGGCTCCTGCCGAATCAATCAGCAGTTCACTGCGTTTACGGCCAGTCCGCCGAGAGAGGTCTCTTTGTATTTGCTCTGCATATCGATACCGGTTTGGCGCATGGTTTCGATCACGCTGTCCAGCGGTACGATATGGGCGCCATCACCGCGCAGGGCCAGGCGCGCGCCGTTAATGGCTTTTACCGCACCCATGGTGTTGCGCTCGATACAGGGGACCTGCACCAGTCCGCCGATGGGATCGCAGGTTAGGCCGAGGTTGTGCTCCATACCAATCTCCGCAGCGTTTTCGATCTGCTGATTGGTGCCCCCCTCTACGGCTGCCAAACCGGCGGAGGCCATGGAACAGGCTACGCCAATCTCTCCCTGGCAGCCCACTTCAGCCGCAGAAATAGAGGCGTTCTTTTTAAACAGCATACCGATAGCGCCGGCGGTGAGCAGGAATTTCACTACCTGATCTTTCAGTTCACCGTGGATTTTGCTGTCGTGTACAAACTCTACGTAGTAGGCGATAACGGCGGGAATGACCCCGGCAGCACCGTTGGTAGGCGCGGTGACGATGCGCCCGCGCGCGGCATTTTCTTCATTTACCGCCAGGGCAAAAAGGCTGACCCAGTCGAGAATCGCGAGGCCGTGGTTGCGCTCCTCCGGGCTCTGCTTGCTCAACTCCCGGTAGAGTTCTGCGGCGCGGCGGCGCACATTCAAGCCACCGGGTAAAATGCCGTGCTGCTGGCAGCCCCGCTCAATGGAGGCGTCCATCACTTTCCAGATATTCCACAGGCGGTCTTTGACTTCCTGCTCACTGCGGAAAGCTTTTTCATTTTCCATGGCCAGCTCGGCGATGCTCCAATCGTGCTGATCACAGATCTGCATCAGCTGTTCCCCGTTGCTGAAGTCATACGGCAGTAGGGTGGCGATCTCCTCTTTGTGGGCAAAGTCCTCCTCGGAGAGCACAAAGCCGCCGCCGATGGAGAAGTAGCTGCGTTCAAATAGCAATTCCTCGCCGGAATAGGCCTGGCAGGTCATGCCGTTGGAGTGCTGGGGAAGGAACTCTTCCATATGGAAAATCAGGTCGCGCTCGCGAATAAACTCTATGTTGTGGTCACCGCTCAACAGTAGGGTACGCGCGCTGTGGATATGCGCCATTTTCTCTTCGATAGCATCCACATCGATCGTGTCAGGGGAGTGACCTAGCAGTCCCATCAGTACCGCCATATCGGTGCCGTGGCCGACTCCGGTTAGCGCCAGTGAACCGTACAGGTGGACCTGTACGCGATCTGTGCGGGAAAGTTGATCTCGGCCCAATAAATCCCGCACGAATTGACGGGCAGCGACCATGGGGCCGACAGTGTGGGAACTGGAGGGGCCGACCCCGATCTTGAAGAGCTCGAATACGCTAATACTCATAAATATTCTCTGCGCTGGGCTGCATCCTGCGGCAGCCCTCCCTAAAGGATATAGTTGCACTATTTAGGGGCGCACTTTGCCTCATGAGTCCCAACAATCAAGATGGTGGCCCCCATTCCGTACAAAATTCTATCGCAGATCAATTTTGCGGAATTTATGAGGTCCCAGGCAAGAAGTGTAAGAGAAGTTACGGCGCTTCCGCGACCAAAACCGCCCTTTTGGGCGCAGGGTGACCCTCTACGGTTTTATCCGGCGACTCTGGGTCGAGAAAATCCGCCAGGGATTCGAAATGCATCCAGTCGGTACGGCGCTGCTCCCCCAGATTGGTGGCATTTAGGTCTACGGTTCTGGGGTTGCGGAAACCGCATTTGCGCAGCCAGCTCTCCAGGGTGGCACAGCTGGGGAAGAACCATACATTGCGCATTTTTGCATAGCGGTCTTCGGGTACCAGGCAGTCGCCCAGTCCGCCGTCGATAACCAGGGTCTCCAGCACCAGCTGGCCGCCGGGGCGCAGGGTTTCGCGTAGTTCGCGCAGGTGATCCATGGGCGAGCGGCGGTGATAGAGGACTCCCATGGAGAAAGTGGTGTCGAAAGCGCGCAGGTTGGCCGGCAGCGCTTCAATACCCAGGGGCAGCAGGTCTACCGGCGCCTCCTGGCCCAGGTATTTTTTCAGGGCGTAAAACTGTGCGACAAATTTGACCGAGGGATCTATGCCGATGACCCGGCGCGCGCCGGCGCCGTAAGATCGCCAGCAGTGGTAGCCATTGCCACAACCCACATCCAGCACCAGTCGATTTTCCAGTGGCGCCAAGTGCGGCAATACCCTGTCCCACTTCCAGTCGGAGCGCCACTCGGTGTCGATATGCAGCCCGAACAGCTCCCAGGGGCCTTTGCGCCAGGGGTGTAACTTGCGCAGCTCCCGTTCCAGGGCTTCAAGTTGTTCCGGGCTGGCGTCGGCCGGACTGCCCGCACAAACTTTGCTGGCAAATTCGACAGAGGAGGGGGTGATTTCCGGTAGGGCTTCCACTGCCGCGCGCCAGTCGGGCAGATCGCCCCAGCGATGCGGACTCAGGTTTTCAGCGACTTGTGTCGGCAACTGGGCCAGCCAGGTGCGCAGGGCGGGCACGTGTTGTAGGCCCTGGTAGAGTTGGGTGTAGTCGATCACGGGTACTTACTTTTCCGGCGCGCCTTTGATGGCGATTAAAGAGGCAAAATTAAAACACTGGAACCAGACATCGACACTGGTAAAGCCGACGTTTTTCAGCCGTGCGCGGTGGGTATCCAGGGTTTCCGGAATTAATACATTTTCCAGCGCGGAACGCTTCTGGGCGATTTCCAGTGCGCTATAGCCGTTGGCGGCTTTAAAGGAGTGGTGCAGTTCGATCATCAGCTCGTTGTGGGCTTTATCGGCGAAGTCCACTTTTTCAGAAATAATCAGAATGCCGCCGGGACGCAGGCCATCGTGGATTTTCTGTAGGATTTCCTCGCGCTCTTCCACCGGAATAAATTGCAGGGTGAAGTTGAGTACCACGACCGAGGCGTTTTCAATGGTGACGTTTTGCAGGTTGTCGCAGATAAGTTGTACGGGAACTTCACCGCTATCGGCTTCGAGCACTGTGCGTGCCTGGTCGACCATGGCCTTCGAATTGTCTACGGCGACGATCTCACAGTCGGCGGCGGGGATGCGATGGCGCATGGCCAGGGTTGCCGCGCACAGGGAACTGCCCAGGTCATAGCAGCGGCTTCCAGCTTGGGCGTAGCGCTCTGCCAGGGTGCCGATCATGGCCACAATCGTGGTGTAGCCGGGCACTGAGCGCTTGATCATATCGGGGAAAACTTGCACCACTTGGCGATCGAACTCGAAGCCGGCTACCTGGCCCAGTGGGTTTGCATAAATATTGTCGTGTTTACTCATTGGAACTTCGCTAGAGGATAACGGCGATACAGCGGCGCCGGTTTTTGTCCGGCGCCGCAGAGTTTCCCCGGAAGAGTTACTGCCGGGGAATAGATGGGCCCGGGTTAGAGCTTTTCTTCCTTCAAGTTGAGTTTGGCTGCCGCTTCGCTACCTTGGGGGCCGGTAACAATGGCGGTGCTGGCCTTGCTCGGGTCCAGGTAGGTGGCGCCCACCCGTTGCAGATCTGCCAGGGTAACTTCGGTGACCTGTTTGCGGAATTGCTGGCGCGCCGCGTGGGTGCGTCCGTACAGGCCCGAGTGGAAGTTCTTCTTGGCTTCACCAGCGGGGGAGCCGGGCTTATCCAGGCCGCCGACGACACCGAGAATTGCCTCTTCCACTTGCTCTTCCTTGTGCTTCTCTTCGGCCAGCCACTTCAGGGATGCATCGAAGTCTTCCAGGGTTTCACCCATACGCGGATCGCGGTAGGAGTAGAAGCGGAATACGCCGATATTGCTGTCGTGGCCAGCGCCGCCGCCGTAGGCGCCGCCCTGTTCTCGGATGGTGCGATGCAGGAAGCCGTTGCGCAGGAAACCACTCAAAACCGATAGCGGTGCCGCGTCCGGGTGGGACATAGGCACAGTGGCATAGGCTTTGGCACAGAAGTTTACCTGGCTGTTGGCAACCCAGAGTTCCTCGATCTGCTTGCGTTCGAAGGGCGCGGCGGGATCGGCAGGGGCAGTGCTGGGAGTGGAGGTCAGCGGCAGCAGTGTCTGGCTGAAATCGCCAATTTTCTCCTCTTCACCTATCAGCAGGAACTGGCGCGGTGCGGCGAGGATTTTCTGGTGGATAGCCTGGAAGTGGTTGGACAGGTCTTGCAGGCCGTCCTCTTTTTCCAGCCCGGCCACCAGGGCGCGTAGGTTGCGTAAACCCAGCAGGCCACCGCTGGCATGGCTCTCCCAGGCCGCGCGGTTGTAGCCGGCACTGGCAGCAGCCATAGCGAGGGCGTGGCCGTTGCCGACAACGCCCTGTTCGCGGCGGGCAAGGGTTTGCAGGAGCAGTTCCTTGATGCGGGCGTGTTCGTCAAAACGCACCTGCTCCATGGTGGCTTGCATCAGTTCGGTGAGGCCGCCCTGATTGCGAGCCAGTGCTTTACCAGACAGGATAAAGTGGCCGGACAAGTGATCCAGGTTGTCGATAGCAGTGCGGCTGCTGGTGAAGCCGTGCAGGGCGCCCACCACGCTGGTCTGCCACTGCTGGACTTCCAGGTAGTCTTTTTCACCCAGGCCGACTTCACTCAGCACCTGGCAGTAGTAGGGCAGCAGTTGCTTTTCGGTTTCGCTGAATTCCGGCAGTGCGCAGACCATTTGCTGGTAGACCAGGCCGTTGGTGCCCGCGCTGTAGCGGGTCAACTTCTGTGGGCCCAACTCTACTGCTTCGCCTTCGGTATCCGGCAGTTCTGCGGGAATATCTTCCACGCCGACTTTGGGCAGGATTGAGGCGTCGTCCTCGCGGTTTTGTCGGTCGGTCAGGGCTTTGGCGGTTTCGACAATTTGCGCTTTTTCTTTGTCGCTGAGAGCAGCTTTGATTTCTGCCAGCTGGTCTTTCTCCGCCTGCTCGCGGCGTGCGGCCAGCTGCTCATCGGGGCTCAGTACCAGGCGCACGCGGTGCTGGTTTTCCAGCAGGAGTTCGCGGGCCTTGTTGGCGATAAATTTTGGATCTTTGATCTGCTCGCGCAGGCGCTCCAGGGTGGCATCGATATTCAGCAGGCCGATGGCATCGCCACGGTGGGTGGCACCGGTCAGCGCGGTGAGAATCAGCTGTAAGCCGAACGGGTAACCGTCGCCACCGATTTCCCGCTGCTGTAATTCCAGTTGGTGCAAGCTGGCTTCCACCTGCTCGTAGGGGATGCCGTTTTCTGCCACGTCCTTCAGTACAGCGAGAACCTGCTGTTCCAGTTCGTCGGCACTCTCGCGCTCGCTGCCCTCAATACCGCAGACAAACACCAGCTCGCGCTGGGAATCGTCCAGGCCCACCAGCGGCGAGGGGGAGGTGCCCAGGTCGGTGGTTTCGAGCAGCTTCATCAGCGGTGAGGCGCTGTTGTCCAGCAGTACGCCGGCGAGCAGGTGTGCGGTCAGGGCTTCTTCAAGATCGGTGACATCACCCAGCAGCCAGCTCAATACGATATGGGTCTTGGCCTTCAGGGGCTCGCCATTTAACGGGTAGTGCTCTTCGACTTTCAGCGGTGCCTGGTAGCGATCTTCGCGCCCGACGGAAATGGTTTTATCCAGTTTCTCGAACTTGTGCAGCGCTTTTTCTTCAAACGCGGCTTGGTGTTCTGCGGCGGGGATATCACCGAAGGTCATAAAGGTGGCGTTGCTGGGGTGGTAGTGGCTGCGGTAGAAGGCCACCAACTGCTCGTAACTCAGCTTGGGAATATCGCTGGGCTCGCCACCGGAGTTGTAGTGATAGGTGGTGGTGGGGAACAGGTACTTGCTCAGGGTGTGCCACAATTGTGAGGTGACAGAGCTCATGGCCCCCTTCATTTCGTTGAACACTACGCCTTTGTAGACGAGTTCGCTGCTCACATTATCCGCTTCGGCGAATTCCAGGCGATGGCCTTCCTGGGCAAAGTCCAGCGGGTCCAGGCGCGCAAAAAATACCGCATCCAGGTAGACGTCGAGCAGATTGTCGAAATCCTTGCGATTCTGGCTGGCAAACGGATAGGCAGTCCAATCTGAACTGGTGAAGGCGTTCATAAAGGTGTTGAGTGAGCGCCGGATCATCATAAAGAAGGGGTCGCGCACCGGGTACTTGTCACTGCCACACAGGGCGGTGTGTTCAAGAATATGGGCGACACCGGTGGAGTCTTCGGGCACGGTGCGCAGGGCGACAAGGAAAACATTTTCCGAGTTGTCTGCGGCGATGTGCAGGTGCTGGGCACCGGTAGTAATGTGTCGGTATTCCTCGACGCGCACGCCGAGAGAATCAATATCTGCGCTGGTAACCAGTTCAAATGCAGGATGTGAGTTGCTCAAAAGACAGCTCCCTGGAGTTATATGAATTTTCTGGCCGGCCACTGCTGCCGGCGAAAGGGCGCTATTCTACCGCTTGCACACACCGGAAAGACAGTGTTGACAAGGATGCCAGTAGGGCGAAGACTCCGCTTGCCGAACCTACGGCATAAATGTAGACGAACACGGAGATTTT
Organism: Microbulbifer regidiadema (SeqCode); assembly: GCF_052467605.1. NCBI lineage: Bacteria > Pseudomonadati > Pseudomonadota > Gammaproteobacteria > Cellvibrionales > Microbulbiferaceae > Microbulbifer > Microbulbifer regidiadema (SeqCode). Next base: position 462,440 of record NZ_CP174316.1, read on the forward strand.
AGAGGTTGTCCTGGTTGGATATTGCCAGTGTTACTGGTTTTTTTATCACCTGGGTGGGTTACACCGTATTTGCGCGAAAAAAAGCCAAAGAAACCTGGTGTCTAACATCATCACTTCAGTGGTACCGAGTTGAGTGGATGATGCGTATGCTCGATAGAGATATGCGCATGGCTGACACAGCTATTCTCAGCAACCTGGAGCGGGTGATTGGTTTTTTCGCCTCCACGAGCATTCTAATCCTGGCGGGTCTGGTAACGGCTTTGACGGCGAACAAGGCCGCCATTGAAGTACTCACCAGCTTGCCTTTTGCGGAGCCCACCACCGTTGAGCAGTTTGAACTCAAGGTGATGTTACTGGTCCTGATTTTCATCTTTGCCTTTTTCAATTTTACCTGGTCGTTGCGCCAGTACTCCTTCGCCAATGTCCTGATTGGGGCCGCGCCACCGCCGGAGGCTGAGGGGATATCGGAAGAGGAGCGGCGCCGTTTTGCCATCAGCACCGCCAAAGTGATCGACCATGCGGGCCACAGCTACAACTACGGCCTGCGCTCCTATTACTTCTCAATGTCAGTGTTGGGTTGGTTTATCCATCCACTGCTGTTTATTGCCGGTTACCTGTTTGTTGTCTGTGTTTTATACCGGCGGGAGTTTTTGTCCCGCGCACTGAATTCAATTTTGGCCGCCCGTGGTGGGGACTTGGAGCGCCAGCAGAGGAAGAAATCCGATGGAACATCGTGAAATCCTGGCGGCTTTTGATGGGGTTGCTGAGGCTCGCAGTTGGCAGTCACTGCACACACCCAAAAATCTGACTATGGCGCTATCAGTGGAAGTGGCTGAGCTGGGGCGACACTTTCAGTGGTGCAGTGATACGGAAATCTGTGATTTGATGGCCGGCGATAAGGCCGCTCAGATCGCCGCCGAGCTGGCGGATATCCAGATGTACCTGAGCAAGTTGGCCGCAGTACTCGGGGTCGATATGGATGTAGCGTTGCAGCGTAAATTTGCCGAGAACCGCCGCCGTTGTGCAGAGGCTTTGCAAGGCGAGGATTCCAATGGCTGACAGTCCGTATCAAGATCGCAACTTTGATGATCTCGCCCACCGTTTTCGCAAGCGTATCTACGGTGGCCTCAAGGGGGATATTCGCCTGGCGGTCCTCAACCGGGACTTGGCCCCTTTGTTGGAGAGCGAACAGCGCAGCCTAAAAATCGTTGATGCTGGGGGTGGTCAGGGGCACTTTGCCATGGATTTGGCTGAGGCGGGGCACGAGGTTTTCCTCGCCGATATCTCCGCACAAATGCTTGAGCACGCCGCTGCGGAAATTCACCAGCGCCATTTGCACAAGCAGATGACCCTGCTGCACAAGCCTTTGCAAGAGCTGCCGCAGGTGGAGGCGCTGCGCGATGCCGATTTGGTTATTTGCCACGCGGTACTGGAGTGGTTGGAGCAGCCACAGCAGGCATTGCAACAGCTGCGCGCGCTGCTAAAGCCCGGTGGCCACCTGTCGCTGACCTTCTACAACCGCCGCGCACTGGAGTTTCGCCTGTTGCAGCGCGGTAGCTTTCGCCAATTGGAGCGCAATATTGACGGAGATTACTGGGGAGGGCACCCAGGTAGTTTGACCCCGCAGAACCCACTTTTACCGGAGTGGGTAGACGAATGGTTGACTGAGGCGGGTTTTTCTGTGGTTTGTCACAGCGGCATCCGCTGCTTTCACGATTTTATGACGCCCTCAATTCGGGAAAAGTTGCCGGCATCGGCGATTGTGGCAAAAGAGCTTGAATACTCCCAGGTGGACCCCTATCGGCAGTTGGCCAGGTATATCCACCTGCTTTGTAAGGTTTAACCGGAAATTATTTATAGGCCCCTTAGCAACAACTGTTTGGCGGCATTGATACGCGATGCCAGGTAATCGTTGCCACCCCGATCCGGATGGAGTTTCTGGATTAACTTGCGGTGCGCACTAATGATTTCCTCTCTATCGGCATCGGTTCCGACACCAAGGATTTGGCGCGCCTCGTGCTCGGAGAGTGACGGGCCCTCACTATTATGTGGAGGAGGGCTCTGCGTACCCTGTGGATTTGAGCGCCGGTTTGAATGTTTTTCAAACAGCGGCATCAGCCAGGGTAAAAAGCGGATGACTTGGTTGAGTAAACGCCCCAGCAGGGGGAGTACTAATACCAGGGCTGCCCCCACCCAGTGCAGGCGCCCGGTTAGGGTCAGTGCAACCACAATCGCGGCGACGCCGGCGATACAGGCGATAAAAATTTGCTTGCGTCGGTTCTGCGGTGAGCTAGATTTGATTTTTTGCCAGAGATACCAGGCGGCGATGGCGATTAAAATCAGCAAGATTAAGCGCGCCAATGACAACTCCTTGTAGTGTTGAACTGCCGATGTTGGTTTTGCGTATCATAACTATTTGATTCGCAGATGATATGGGAGGATAAGCGCCTTAGCGCTATCCTGACAAAAGAAAATTCCTGTACTCGAGAAGACAGTATGCAATACGATAAATTTCAAATACCCGACGCGGATCAGGTACTGCCCGGTCGGCCCCAGCCAATGGAGATTAGTGGCACACACTTTGTAAATGGCAACACGATAAAAGAGCCATTCCCCGACAATCTGGACGTTGCCATTTTTGGTATGGGCTGCTTCTGGGGCGCAGAGCGCGTGTTTTGGGAGCTGAATGGTGTCTATGCCACGGCGGTTGGCTACACCGATGGCGCCACTGAAAACCCCAACTACGATGAAGTCTGTACTGGACGCACCGGACATGCCGAAGTGGTCAAGGTTATATTTGATCCGGCCAAAGTCAGCTATGCAGAGTTGTTGCGTGTTTTCTGGGATCACCACGACCCAACCCAGGGCATGCGCCAGGGTAACGATATCGGTTCCCAGTATCGCTCGTGTGTCTTCTGCCTGAACGAAGAGCAGAAACAGGAGGCGGAAGCGAGTAAAGCGGCGGTGCAGGAGGCCCTGGATGGGAAAGATCGCGGGGTAATCACCACCGAAATCAGTATGGTTCAACCGTTCTACTACGCCGAGGAGTACCACCAGCAGTATATGGCGAAGAACCAAGAGGCGATTTGCCCGATTCTTCGCAACCCCATGTACGACTAGACGTTATCTGTTAGCAGAAGCGGGCGGTGCAGGGAGTACCGCCTGTTTTTGTGGCACTGGCTACAATTACTCTCCCGTCATTTTCCCTTCCCCACCTACCTTCACCAAGTTAGCTTTCCTGTATTTGGATACAGACAAGTTATGGCCAAAATCTAAAAAATTAAGCCCGTAAGCTAAAGTTTGCTGCGGCCCTGGCGCGTAAAGTCTCACCTCTAGGTTGCTGTAGAGAGCACCCTGGAGCACCTCATTACTTGATGTGGCGGGGGCTTAAAAATAGGAACCGGTTACAGGTTTCACTCTAGCCGCGTATTTAGGCAAAGAGACAGAATAATGAAATGCTATAGCAGCTTTAAGGTGGATTAATGGGTGTAAATAGAATTGCGAGAGCACATAATGGGGTTAAAACCTGGGGGTTTTCGCAAAGTTCACTCCGGAGTTGGGTACACTATGCCAAGTATGGTCCACGTGGAATATGTGCCGCACTCAGTGCACACTGGATTAAGACTCATGCGGTAGATGATAAAAGCCTGCCGAACAAGCTTGGATTGACACCGTGTTCTATAACTCTCGGTCCAATAAGATATCCCACTTACCGATCACTTAATACCGGTGAGTTAGTCAAGGTGGCAAAGGATTTTCATTTTTGGACTAACGGGGGAGGCAGGCAGAGGGATAATATCGATAATTGGTTAATTTACAACGGTCTTACTAAGGCGAATGAGTATTGCACCAGTTGGGCAGATCTAGCCGTACAAAACCTTGCACCAATAGTGCCGGGAAACCCGCCGCCACCTGCGAACCCCATTCCACCTGTTAATAGATGTCTTGTGAATGCATTTAGCCGCTTTCGTGAAACCTATGGATATATTTCTATTAGTTCACGGCGTTCCGGGCATGCGATCGCTGTTTGGATCGCGGATGAGCGTATTCCCTCTGAAGTTGGTGCTCTATTCTTTGATCCAAACTATGGTGAATTCCGCTTCCCGTCAAAAAATGATTTTCTTAATTTTTTTGATGCTTTTTATCGCTATGCCTATTTATCTGGTTGGCAAAATTATTCGGGCCGATGGAATATTAATGCTTATAAAGTAAGCGCTTGGTAATGGTTTTGGAGTTTGAGTAAGTGGTGTTGAACTTCAGGTGATAAAATGTCTGAAATGAATCAGATCTAATCGCGGCTTGTTGGAGGTGGCTTCACTGATGCGCACAATGGCCGATCCAGCTGTCGGGATAGGCGGGCATGGCAACTTGCCCGCTGTTGTTTATAGAAGTTAACTTGGATGCCAGGGTGGCCTCTGCTGTAAGTTCGTTAATTGCCATCACGGCGCGCAGAGATATTACGAAATTGTTTAAAGGTCTCCTCGGTTATTGAAGCCTCTTGGATTCCAGGCCCCTCAGCTTTAGGTTGTCCCATATCTGAAATCGCCTAAAACCTAAAAATATTTGCCCAATACCTAAAGTTAGTAGTGTGCAGGTGGCTTAGGATTAAGTTGTAAAGAATAGGAAGTTTAAATAGAAAGGAGGAGAAGGCTATGGGAGTCAATCGCATTGCGGCGGATCACAATGGTGTGAAAACATGGGGGTTTTCACAATCCTCCCCACGCACTTATATTCATTATTTTAGGTTTAGCAAATTTGGTATTTGTGCAGCTTTAGCTGCCCACTGGATTAAATGCGGAGCCGTAGATGAAACGGGGCTTCCGGACAAGCTTGGGCTAACGCCAACTACAGCAAATGCGGGCCGATTTGGCTTCCGTAGCTACCGATCTTTGAATGTTAACCAGCTAATCAGGGTGGCACGTGATTTTCACACCTGGACTTATGGTGGTGGCGGGCAGGGGCCTAATATTGAAAATTGGCTTATACAGCAAGGTTTACATCAAGAAGATCGCTGGAGCACTAGCCAGATTGATGAGGATCTTAATAACATGGTGGTGCTACGGCCAGGACAAGCTGCTCCACCGAGACCGCCTACACCACCAATTAATGTTCGCTTAGTGAATGCATTGCGACAACTTAGAGATGCCTATGGTTATATCACTTTTTCAGGTCGCAGAGCAGGGCATGCAGTAGGTGTTTGGATAGCAGATGATCGGGTGCAGTCTGACGTTGGAGCTCTATTTTTTGACCCCAATTACGGTGAGTACCTATTCTGGAATAGAAATGATTTCTTTAACTTTTTTGAGGCCTATTACCGCCATGCCTACATGTCCGGTTGGTTTATTCGGTTTACAAATGATTGGACAGTGGATGCCTATACCCGCAAAGTTTGGTGATCGTTTGCAGCTGGATTTCTAAGGCGCTGAGCGGACCTCAATCTGCTCGGTGTCTTTGCCGGTTAGAATATCTACAGCCTGAGTGATTGCACGGGCTGCGGCTTGAGGTTTAGATTGAAGGATAAAATGAGGTCCTTCAAGTTCGATAAACACGATATCTGAATATGCCACTTTAAATTCTTTAGATTTTTTCTCTGGGACGAGAGTGTCCTGTAATGCGCGGATATATACGGCTGGTACTGTTGAGCTAAAATTTTGGTATTTAGAGGTGGCTATTACCCTAAGTCTAGATCTTAGCGCTCCGCTGGGCGTTGCTTCGATCGCTAGTTTGAACTGATTTAGCGTGCTGCGGCTAGCTCTCCAGCCCAAACAGAACAGTCGATATACAATACTGGCCACCGGTAATCTTGCCATTTTATGGATTGGTAGTCGTGTCATTATGCTGGCGAGCAGCCGCTTAGGTGATGAGAGAAATGAGGCAACAAAAATGATTCCTTTTAAATTTGGGATCTGCTGGCCGGACAACTGTGCGGCAATACCTCCGGAAAAAGACTCCGCTATTAAAATAAAATCCTCATTTGGGAGTCTTTTGTAGATATATTGAGATAGGGTTAGATAGTCCTGCTCCCCTCTTTGGGGTAGGGGCAAAACTATGCTATCCACGGCTTGAAGCTCTGTGAGTATCGCTTCAAATAGCATTCCGGTTCCATCCATTCCGGGTAGCAGTACAAGTTTCACTGGTTAATGCCTCTTGATGATCGGTTGTGCCACACGCAGTGTGGGTGCCCTGAGATATCCGTGTGCTAATTGAGCTGAAGTTACTTAATTTGCTGCGCATATATATAAATGTGCAGGCTATTCAACCGGCTTTTTAAGTCCGAGTACCTTGGGACTGTAATCTAGAGCGTGGTCCTCGCCATACGAGTAGAATGACGCCAGTTCATCTGCTTGTATTGTCACCGCGAGATCATCATGATTTAGCCTGTAATCTATGTGGGAGGATTTATCTTCGTTGTAGACACGAAAGAGAAAAGTGCCGTCAAACGATTTAATGATGACTCCCGAAACTCCAGCGGCATCTTGCACTTTAGAGGGGCGGCCACTGTAGATATATTGTTCAACCATCTTTTGGCTCACTATCGTGTATGGGTGGTTTATGCTAGGCAGCCTAGAGGCACCCCTGAGTGGGCTTGCCTATATTTCCTCGATATACTTTGCAGGTACACTCTCAACCAGCCAAACATTATTTGCCGATTTAAAAAATTTGAATCCATCCGTATACATTTTCTGTGTGGCTATAGATAAAAGTATTGGTTGCCCATATCTGGAACCAACATTTTGAGCAACTGCCTGTGACTCAGTGAGGTGGACGTGATGTCGTTTCATCCTTTTTAACCCCTCCTCTCGAATAGCGTTGAGAAATTTACCGGCTGTTCCATGAACTAGAACAGTTGGGGGTTCTTGAGGTTGAAGGTCTAAGTCTATCTCAATAGAATGTCCCTGGTTTGCCCTGATAAATAACCCATCCTCGCTGATACTGAAGCGCTTCTTATCGTTGGTTTCAACAATCACTTCAACTAAATCCCGGTTGAGTGTGAAGTCTGTGGTTTTTTTGATCAGCTCTTCGATGGATGTCCATCCATTTTCATCTAATTCGAGGCCAATAGCCTGTGGTTTGTGTCGCAGCAGGTAGCTAAAGTACTTTGAAATTTTATTTAGGTCTTTGCTCATAGGAGTCTTTCGGTTATTTGTTTGTAATTTTTCTGTTTCTAAAAGTGGGCATGCTCAGAGAAGACGTGTGTAGACCAGCTGACATATCGTTGATCAGTTGCACTTTTTTAACTTTATTGTGATGGTCAAGTGTCCAGTAGATGTTCAAGCTCTGCTGATGCCTTGGTTGGTACTATTTGGGTTATATCGTACTCTGCTAAGTTCTCCCGATAGAAGGGGTCTAGGCTTAAAATTTTGTCTAGTTCACTTCTTGACGTAACTGTTGCTATTATCACCCCGCCAGTTCGCGGCACTTTTCTTCCGGAAATTATAAAATTCCCCAGCTTGTATTGATTGTCTAAATATAGGATATGCTCATTCAGGTGTTTTTCTATTTTATCTAGATGTGCGGTGTAAGTAAGAGAAACTATATACAATTTCTTTCTCCTGAAATATTGATTTTGAGATTTGTTTTTTTGTGGCGCCAGAGGTGCGCAGCAGTTTAGAGTGAGAAAAATTCTGTCAAGGGCAGGCTGTATATGGCCTGCCCAGATATTATCTCATCGAGGCTTGATTATTAGCTTGCCTGATTAATAATATTCTTGCATGAGTTCATCTTGAATTTTTATCAGTTCTTCTACCGACATCGCTTTTACTGTGAAAGCAGGTTTTTTGAGCAGTTCATTAAGGGCGAACAGGTCGCTTTCTCTGCTTGTATTAATGGAGATGCACTTTTCTTGAGTGTCGTATGTCAGGCCAGCTGACTTGTCTAAAAGTTCTTTCAGGATACTGGGAGAATCTGTTATTTCGTTGATGTCTCCCTTAAGAATCTCCGGGTGTTCATCGAAATAATAACTCAGCATCTTTTCTGATTCTTTTTTAAGCTCATCTAAGGATGCACCAAAAACCAGAGATTCTGAACATTCGTCATACTCCATCAAATATTCGTTAGCTTCGTTAAACCAGATAGCGTAGAATCTGGCTTCATCTTCAAACTTTGTCAGTTTGTAAGCTGTCAGATCGGCTATTTGTAAAAACTCTGCGAAATCATCGTCATTAAGGGCGCTCGGCACGAAGATGTCTCGATAGTCATCGTCTGTAAAAAGTTCAAAACCAAGTTTTTCTTTTACGAATCCATTGACTTTGTCAATTAATTCTTCATCACCGTCAAAAAACTGATAGGTCTCGCCCAGGTTAACTTCTGCCCAGTGCGCTCGTTCAAGTTTTATCTTTTCTGCTCGCGCGGCATCTTCACTGTCAAAGACTGTTTTTATATAGCTGCCACAGGGGTAAAATGTCTCGTCATTGTAGCCCCAATGATATCCGCGAATTACAAATTTACTCATAAATATAACTCCTTAAATAATTTTCTTACTTAGGTTCTTGAAGCTGGGGGGATAAGATATCCCATTGTCCATCCATAGCTCAGGTTGCATTGCATTAAAAAAAGTGGAAGGGTTGATCGAAAAATCATCAAGTACAGGGTTCGTATCAAAAATCATCGGTAGTATATGATTGATAAACCAGCTGTTATGCGTAATCAGTAGGGACTTAAATCTCCCTGATGCGGATAGAGGCGATAGAAGCAGTCTGGAAACTTCCTCGTTGCTAGAAAGTCGGCTGTGTAACTCCTCAATATCTTTCCGAAAATTATTTGGCAGCTGACTTTCATCAATAGTTTCAACAAAATCTGACAGGCTCGGGATAAATTTATTGTGGTAGTCAACCAGCAGGTGGTCTCTTTCGCATAGGTCCTTGACGTCAACTTCCTTCCCGTCGGAGTTTGTAATCGTGTGGCCGAAAATGGGTACGACAAGATGGTGGACTGCCCACATATTGTGCAGTATCCGATGTCTCATATCGGAGCAAATAAATTTAGTGTGATCAATAAATGAGTGGATTTCTAAGTAATCCTCTTCCTGTCCTCCCCATCTTCGCACTGAAATTTGGCAATGTTTAGTTGGGTTCATGTGTGTACTTCCTGATTTTTTATCTCATCTATCCACGGAGCTTTAACCAATTGCTGAGACTGGGCTGCCCGGAAAAAACTTCCTAAAAATATGGCTCAAGCTGTTCAAGGGGGACGGTATGGAGTCCAAAGTTAGTCCAATTATCCTATTATACCGTGATAGTTTGGTGGCGATAGTCATTTTTTATTTTATTGGGAGTGTTCTTGGGCCCTTCTCGAATTTGATCACTGATTTTAGGCTTGGCTGCGAATTGTTATTTTGTGCTCAGGGCTTTTAAGTTGCCGGCTGAGCTGGACTCTATTATCCACATTTATTCAAATGAATAATTTGTACCAGGTAGGCTGTTTTTCCATCGATTCGATAGGCGGCTTGTGTAAGTAAAGTAGCCGACTAATTCCGCATAAAAGGTGATATCAGTTCCTGCGTTCTGATGTTTAGCTTAGTGCTAGCCGAGATAAAATTAGCTGCTGATTTATTTTAGAGTTTTAATTTGTGCGATCGTACCATATAGGCCAGGCAGCTCTACAGATAGAGCTGCCTGGCATTGCGGTAAAAAATATGGCGAGGGAAAAGGGGTGGTCTCAGCGCTTTTTGCTAATGGATTGGATACATAAAGTGCTATTCACGGAATTTTTTATTGCCAGTGAGTGATTGGCACCCCCTCTGCTTACTGGTGCGCACACCAGTCACTCCAGCTGCCGGGGTAGAGTGGAGCATCGCGGCGCCCTACCAAATATTGTCCGTAGAAGTTTACGCAGGCGGTAACGCCGGAGCCGCAGTAATTGAGCAGCGGTTTGCCGTTGCCCAGGGTGTCGAACTGTGCTTTGAGTTCGGCAGTGGACTTCACATTCTCACTGTTTTTATCCGTCACATTTTGCCAGGGCTGGTTGATGGCAGTGGGTATACGCCCGGCAATCGGGTCGATGGGCTCCTGAAGCCCTGCAAAGCCGGGCATCTACTAGCTGCCAGGGGGCTTTACCGAGATTCTCTTTGACGCCCTGGTAATCCACCAGAAGATTCTTTTGTGGCTTTGCACTGAAATTGCCTCTTCCCGAGGGCACTGGTGGGCGAGTGCTCAGTGCTTTTCTCGCGCTGAGCCAGGCTTTTAAGTCGCCGTTGAGCACGCTGATAGATGGGTGGCCGAAGAAGAAAAATAGGAACCAGGCGCGGGTGGCAAAGCTCAGGCGGTTATCACCGTAGACAATGACCGGTGTGTCGCTATTGATTCCCAGGTTGAGGGCGAATGCCTGAAACTGCGTGGCAGTGGGCAGTGGGCAGTGGGCAGTGGGCAGTGGGCAGTGGGCAGTGGGCATCGGGTGGCGGCCGCCGTAGCGCTGTAGGGGAGCAGAGAGATCCCGGTGTAGGCAAGCGTAGTAGGCACCGGGAATATGGCCGGCCAGGTAGTCCTGCGCACCGCTGCGCCGGTATTTTTAAGTTCTACCAAATCCGCTACTTCGATCAGGGCGTGGCTGCTTCGATGGCGTCAATAGTAATACGATAAAGCGCCCTAAGAGGGTAGGCCGCATTGCTCAAACTGTGAAGGTATTATTCTTGTCTTCGCAAAAGCGAATATGACAGGGGTGTAAGTTTAATCTGCATCAAGTGAGACTATATAATGCGTTGTTTAGGTGTAGCCAAAAAATAGTATATACCGCTTCAGCTTTGCAGCTTGTTGAACAACAGTAGTTGCTATGTGCTGGGGTGCGCAATAAACAAAAAATTGAAAATTTATTTCCATCCAGATCTCTAAAATAGGCACCATAATAAAGGCCATTATATCTTTCACCGGGCTCCCCCTCATTTTTGGTACCCAGTGAAATTGCTTTTGTATGGAGTCCTTTTACTCTGTTAATGCTTGGAGCTGATAAGGCGACCATGGTGCCATTGCCTTGTGAAGCAGGCTGCTGGTCAAATGGTTTAATATTGCCAGTTTTGAGCTACTCCCTTCAAAAGAATAAAAAATAACACGATCGGTGTTCATCAACTCCTTACATTTAGCAGAGGCAGAAATTCATCAAAGAACTTCACGGCCCTATCTAAATCGTTTGTTCTCAATGTGGTATCTGAAATCATTTCTCTACCCATGTTAATACATAGCGTCGCCTATAAAGGCATAGTGTGCCCCCTTTCTCTGGGTATCTGGGGCTGTAACTGCTTGCATCCTGATAGGCATGCTGCCCTGACTGGAGAGTGGAACCTATCGCAGCCGGGGTAAATTTCAGGCAACAATCTTAGCTGATATGACTGAATCATTTGCAATAACGGACTTACAGACCCGTAAATGGCGCGAACCATGTGCAAATAAACATCATTTATTGGATCATTATTTCAATAAAAGACTTTTACAGAAGCACTGAAACCTCATCTAAATACAGGCTTAATGATAGTCATTGCCATACAGGATGATGTGATGTATCATAACCTTAGTGTTAACTGAAGAGAGAATCATATGAAGCCGGGCATTCACCCTGAATATCGCGATGTACTGTTTCACGATATAGCAGCAGATATTTATTTTGTCGTTGGTTCCACTGTGAAGACCACAAAAACTTCTGAATATGAGGGTAAAACATACCCCTATATGTCTTTAGATGTTTCTAGTGCTACACATCCTTTCTACACCGGGAAACAGCACGTTTCTAAAAGCGATGGTCGAATCGCCAAATTTAATAAGCGCTTCAATCGCAAGGGTAAATAAGAATGCAAGTGGTCAGCTCTATAAAAAGTGCTAAATCACGGCATCCGGATTGCCAGGTGGTTAAGCGCAGAGGGCGTGTTTATGTCATTTGTAAATCAAACCCTCGTTTTAAAGCGGTACAGGGTAAACCAAGAAACAAACGATAATTTTTAGGGGCAATCTTTATCGACCGCAATCACCGGGCCGCGAAGAGTGATTTTCCATTTGAAAACGCTTGGCTTCGCGGCTTTGCAGTGGTACCCGTCTATTGACAGGAGCGAAAGCTTAAAAGAAGGTTGACCCCGTGTACCGATGAATGTGCTCCAGGGAGCCTAATTTCAAATAGCAGAACGTCCATTGCCTGCTTTTCATGCTAGAAAAAACCGAGGGCTTCCACATCTCCCCCCACTTTCGACCGCTTGCTCTCTTGTTTTGAAGGTAAGTTAATGACGGACAGTGTACCACCCTCTTGACTTCCAATAACAACTGTCTGGCCATTTGGGGGGAAGGCCATGTCCATCGACTCTTTCCTGTTGGAACTAGGTGCTGCGTCCATAGGGAGGGTTCTCGATGATCGTCGCAACATTTCCATCCATATTTGTGGCAATCAGCCACTTGCCGTCAGGACTAAACCGCACAATCTGCGCAGGGCACTGATGACCATTCAAACTAATGCGGGTTATCTGAGTGCATTCGATGGCATCAAAAATTACCAAACCAGGTACTTTGCCATCGGTGATGACCAATAGCTCCCCACCAGGGGAGAGGTCAATTCCAGTTGCGCCATTGGGTGTTGACAGCCTACGCTACGGGCATCAATCGTGCTGATGACTTCGCGGGAGCGTACATCGATTATCATGACTACGCCGCTCGCTTCCGCGCACGAGTAGAGTAGACCATTTGGCCCAAGTTTCATTGTATGGGGGCCTCGGTAAGGATTGATGTCGATGTATCCGCGATGTTGCCGTGCCACTAAGTCGATGAGCGCGATCAAGTGGCCGGGATTTGGATTACTCCCAAAGATCCCAGAGCCATAGATTGGAACATATGCCTCTTTACGGTTGGTGAGATTGTTAATTCATGGGGTACAGGTGGAAAGTCGCTCAGAGTACTTCGTATCACAAAGGTGTCTGGATCGACGAAGTGAATTGTCCCTCCCTTCTTGTCGATGGCAATCATTTCCTAAGGCGAATCGATCATGATCTTCAGCTCATGTGGGTTGTGCTTTTGGACCCGGCGATGGTTAAAAGTGTCGTTGCTCAAGTACACTAATGCTGCAATTGGCTGCGTTGCTAGAGTTCCCAATTACTTTATCTTTCTAAAAGTGCAGCAACGTCTTGATGACTTGCTTTGGTGGGAGTAATTGACGCTCAGGGTTACCATTAAATTGGCTGAAATATACCTTTGAGTTGGAGGCGGTTATCTTAAGAATAAAAAATCTGCCTTATTCTCTGGAATCTAAAATTATACGACCAAATCCTAAAGATCTAAGGTCTGATTTGCTTTAGTTTACAGTAAGTCGAAATATGGCTAATTCGGCTGTCAGTATCAATTTGGTGCCAAACGTGAGGAGGGGTTTCTGAAATTCCTAGCCATTTTTTAGTTGTGGGTTTTCGTTTGGTTTAATTCAGGAAGTATATTTTTGGTTGTAATTATCTGTTGGGAGGGTTGTAAAAATGCGCGTTAGTACAATTGCTGGACGTCATCGCGGGCAAAAAGTCTGGGGCTTTTCCCAGGGCTCACTAAGAGTTTGGGTGCACTATGCTGGATTCAGTAAGTTCGGTATTTGTGGGGCCTTGACTGCGCACTGGATACATTGCAGGGTTTCTGAGGGGGCATCTCTATCAAGTAAATTGGGTTTGTATGAAAGATGGAAGATTGGAACAAGTCCATTTACATTTACTCGGCTTCGCTCTTTAAATATTGGTGAATTGAGAAAAGTTGCTAAATCTCAGTGGGGTTGGGCACACGATAAAAATAATTCATATATGAAAAATCTGGAAGGGTGGCTGAGGGGGCGTGGGGTGCATGCAGTGCCTGGGCTTGGCGAGGATTCCAACATGCAAATAGCTGTTCCTGGAGCTCAGCTTTTGTCAATGACTGATTTCTTGGTGGCATCATTAGAGCAGTTAAATGATAATTACGCAATAATTGTTGTGTCAGGTACAGCCTTCGGTTGCTTTCGCGCAGCCCATGCAATTTCTCTCTATATTGGGCCCGCCGGGACGGCTCAGCGATGCATATTTTTTGACCCTAATCATGGGGAGTACAGCTTTAATACAAAACAGGATTTTCTTAATTTCTTTCGTGAGTATTACCGGCGGAAAATTTTGTCGAGTGGATTTGGTTCCCTCGGCCTTTCAAGTGGATGGCGGACTTATGTTTATAATTGATAAGGTACAGAATGATAGACTTTCTTGAAGCAGCCACTGTTAAAAATGGTGTGGAGTAAGTTGGTATTGGTAGATGCCTATTTGACCGCTTTAATAGCTCTTTATATATAAATGTAGCTATGAACCTAAGGGCACTTGCCTGATACAATATCTTTGTCAAGTGTTCTAATTTCGCAGAGTGACTCTCGATAGTAAAGATTAACTGTTATCTGTTACTGATGTGCGCACCAGTCACTCCAGCTCCCAGGATAGAGTAGTGAGTCGTGGCGGCCAGCCAAGTATTGTGCATAGAAATTGACGCAGGCAGTAACTCCTGAGCCGCAGTAGTTGAGAAGTGGTTTACCGTCGGTTAAGTTATCGAATTGTGCTTTGAGTTCGGCAATAGATTTCACTTTCCCATTGTTTTTGTCAGTAATATTTTGCCAGGGCCGGTTGATGGCGGTGGGTATATGCCCGGCAATCGGGTCGATGGGCTCCTCAAGCCCTTCAAAGCGTTGACTGTCCCGGGCGTCTACGAGCTGCCAAGGTGCTTTACCCAGGTTTTGCTTGATGGTCTCGTAATGAACCAAAAGATTTTCTTTTGCTTGTGCGCTGAAGTTTCCCTGCCTGGATAGAATAGGTTCGCTTGTGTCTAATGCCTCCCCAACATCGAGCCAAGCCTTTAGGCCGCCATTCAGAATGCTGATTTTCTTGTGGCCGAAGAAGAAAAATAGGAACCAGGCGCGGGCGGCAAAGCCCAGGCGGTTATCATCGTAGGCGATGACCGGTGTGTCACTATTGATTCCCAGTTTGCGGGCGAATGCCTGGAACTGCGTGGCAGTGGGCATCGGGTGGCGGCCGCCGTAGCGCTGTAGGGGAGCAGAGAGATCCCGGTGTAGGCAGGCGTAGTAGGCGCCGGGAATATGGCCGGCCCGGTAGTCCCGCGCACCGCTGTCGCGGTCCGCGAGACTGTAGCGACAGTCCAGTATCACCGCTGCGCCGGTATTTTTAAGTTCGACCAAATCCGCCACTTCGATCAGGGCGCGGCTGCGGTTATTGTCCATGGGCCTTCTCTCAATCCTTGTGGCAAAATTTGTGCGGTTTGCTCCCCGCAGGGTCAGTGACTAGGGTGTACTCTCCGGGCCGGGGGCTTCCGCTGCTTGGGGCTCAATGGCCGGTTGCTCGGCTTCCTGTTGTAACTCCGACGTCTGCTCAGTGGAGATCTGATCTGCTAATTCTGCCTTGCGGCAGGTCATGGCGATCTCGGTTTGATCTTCGGCGGGGTTGTCGAGAAAGCGTGCGACAGCCCGCTCTGCACAGTTGCTGGCGGAGATAATATCGTGGGACAGCTGGGGAAATAGCAGCCACTGGTGGTTGGGCAGTTCCCTGCGGGCGATATCCACATCGTCTGCTGCGAGCACCGGGTCCAGGCCGCCGTGCAATACTATCGCGGGAACCGGTGTGGAGATCGCTTCTGACTCGGTCAGTGGCGCAGAGGGGATTGCCCAGATACGGCACTGTATCTGTAACAGGTTCAAATCTGAACGCACAGCGCCGCCGAGTATGCCGGTGTCGGCGGCGTTGGCTCTGGCCTGATCGAAATCGACAAAAGGGGCCTCTTCATAGCAGAAGTGGCTGACACCGGCGGCATCGCCAAAGTAGGGGTCCAGCACAATTTCCATAAAGCTCGCGATGGCCTCTTGAGCCGGCTCTAATCCTTCATCCCCTTCACTTTCCAGCCCCTCGATCATCTTGGGCAGTTTATTGTAGAAATTCTCGTCGTATAGCGCCTGGAACAGAACCCTCAGCAAGCGCTGTCCGGTGAGTACAAAGGGATAGCTCTGTCTGGCGTAGCGGTGCTTGATTGGGATAGTGCGCGGCTCTTCATCCAGGGTCTGCACCAGATTTTCCAGTCTGCGGCGCAGATTGGGGTAGCGGCTATTGCACTTTTCGTCTTGGATGCAGTGCTGGAGACCGCGTTCATAGGCGGCCAGGGAGTCCTGTGGCAGTTGCTGAGTGTAGACGATATTGGGAAAGACGGCGCTGTTAAGTACCAGGGTGCGCACCGACTCGGGGTAGTCGCGAGCCACGGTGAGAGCGTAGCGGGAGGAGTAGGACACCCCGTAGAGGTCAAACTTTTCCAGTTTGAGTGCCTTTCTTAGCTCGTCTACATCCCGGGCAATAACCGAGCTGTTGTATTGGGCCAGATCGGTGTCCTTGCTCAGGCGGCTGTAGCAGCGCTCCATGCTAAAGGAGAAAACCCGGGACTCCTCCTCGGGAGACAGGTTGCGCTGGAAGGCGGTATCGGCATCTTCGATAAATTCGCTACAGGTGAGACGCGGTTGGGCCATGCCGGTGCCGCGAGGGTCAATAACAAACAGGTCCCGGCCATCTTCTACGGTCATGGCCGCATAGTTCAGCCACAGCCAGTCACTGGCATTCTCTGGCTCCAGCCCCATGCTGGCGCCCGGGCCACCGGCACCCAGGTGAAGGAGGGGGATTTTTTCTGGATCGGGATCTGTAGCGCGAAAGCGCACGACCGGGAAGCGGATCTTGCGCTTTTCTGGGTGGGCATAGTTCTCCGGTACTTCCATCATAAAGCACTGGGTGAAGGGCCAGGAGTCATCGATTTTAAACCAGCAGGGTTTCGCGACCAGGCGAGCGTATTGCTTTTGCGGTGCTGGATCGGTTTGAGCAGAGTTGGTTGCGCGTTCACAGGCTCCAATCACTACAGAAAAGAGCGTGATAAGAAGGATGCGCAATCGGGTTTTTCGCACTTAGATGATTCCTGTAATTTGCTAATAGGGGGTTGTGGGCCTGGGTCACTGCTTGCCAAAGCGTGCTACCGGCGCGGAGATATTCCAGCGCAGAGCCGCCAGGCGGATTGCCAGTGTTACAAAAACGGCGATGGCTAATACCAGTTCATGGGATGGCCAGCCGAGGTGGTCCAGTGCAACGAATATGGCTGTACCAGTCAGTGCGGCAGTAGCATAGATTTCACGCCGGAGTAACAGCGGAATATCACCGGACAGTACATCTCGAATGAGGCCGCCAAAGGTGCCGGTCATAACACCGAGCACGATTGCGATGGTGGCGGAGTAGCCCAGCTCGAGTACTTTCTGGGTGCCGAGTACCACAAATACGGCGAGTCCAATGGCATCTGCAACCATAAGCAGGCGCATAGGGACCCTCAGATAGCGTATCAGGTAAAAGCTCACTACGCCGGTAATTGAGGCGATCCACAGGTAATAGGTGTGATCAAGCCAGAATACGGGGATATTGAGGATAATATCCCTGGCAGTACCGCCACCAATGGCGGTGACACAGGCGAGTACTACCGCACCAAATAGATCCATCTGCTTGTGGCCGGCGGCGAGTACGCCACTAAAGGCAAAGACCGCGATACCGATTAATTCAGACCAATACAGCAGCTCATCCATATCATTGTTACATCTAGTGATTGGCGGGCAGGGGAGAATAGCACTTCTGTCAATATAAGGGGAATTGGACCGCGAGTCGGGTCGAGAAGTGTGAGCTGCCGCAATCGGGCCGGGGCGCTTGAGCGACGGGCCACAGGGGAGGGGATCTCCCCTTGTAGCGGGGCCGGTGTAGATTATTGCTACTCTTATTTATCACCTTCTACCCCTGGTGACTGGAGTATGCCCCTCAAGAGCGTCCTTTTGGCTTTGTTTGCGGTCACTATTATTGGGCTGAGCTTTCCTGTGACCAAGATGGCCTTGGCTGATTTACCTCCACTGTTATTGGCTGCGGTTCGTTTTACACTGGTTTCGGTTTCTTTGGTCTTTTTTTGCCCATTCCCGAAGACA
The DNA here is from genome assembly GCF_052467605.1 of Microbulbifer regidiadema (SeqCode). Lineage (NCBI taxonomy): Bacteria > Pseudomonadati > Pseudomonadota > Gammaproteobacteria > Cellvibrionales > Microbulbiferaceae > Microbulbifer > Microbulbifer regidiadema (SeqCode). The sequence continues at coordinate 480,392 of NZ_CP174316.1, forward strand.
TCGATTGCCAATGTGATAGGGATTGGTTTTTTTCAAGAGTTTCTGGCACTGGGATTTGTGTATTACGCTTTAAAGTCCGATATTCAGTCCGGTGTGGCCTCGCTCTTAGTGCAGTCGCAGGTGCTATTTACTCTGTTGCTGTGTGCGTTGCTCTTTCACGACCGATTAAACCGCCAGCAATTTTTGGGTTTACTGATTGCCATTGCGGGGTTCGCTATTTTCTTTTACTACGCCGATAAGGGAGGCTCGACAACGGCAAAGGGGCTTTTCTTGGTATTGGCAGCGGGTCTTTCCTGGGCGGTGGCGAATATTTTATTCCGCAGAATAAAGCCCGATGTGAATTTATTACACTTACTGGTCTGGGCTTCACTGGTGCCGCCAATACCTATGTTACTGCTGTCGCTGGTTTATGAGAGCCACACCCCCTGGGTGTTTTTCACCCATTTAAAAGGTATCACTTGGTTTTCTATTTTTTACCAGGCATTTCTTGTGACTTTGATCGGTTATGTTTTGTGGGGAGGATTAATACGCCGCTACCCCTCAGCCCTTGTCGCGCCATTTGCATTACTGGTGCCTGTTGTTGGGATGCTCGGTTCGTCAGTGATACTCAATGAGAGTCTTACTTATGCTGAGTGGTTCGCCTCTTTACTGGTCCTGCTGGGTGTTGCACTGTGTGTGGTGAAGTTTGGTGGTCGAAGCCCGGCTGAAACGAGTGTCGAAGCCGGGGAGCGATAGGGGTGGGTAATTTTAGTTATGCCATTGCTTAGAGTTCTACAAGCGCTCGCTTGCGCCCTGATAATTGGTATGGCTTACCCGATTATCAAATTGGCGCTTGGGGATGTTCCGCCGCTGCTGTTAACTGCGGTTCGATTTAGTTTGGTGGGGCTGCCGCTGGTATTTTTTTTTCCCTTTCCCAAAACGTCTGCTCTCAGTGTCCTGCTGATCGGCATTTTTCTTCAGTTTTTAACCACTGGTTTGGCGTACTTTGCACTGCGCGCTGATGCGCAGGCGGGTGTCGCCAGCCTTTTAATGCAGTGCCAAGTCATTTTCACGCTGATATTTAGCGTCTGTTTTTTTGCCGATAAGGTGAGTCGCCAGCAGTTAATCGGTTTGCTGATCGCTATTGGCGGGTTTGTTTTATTTTTTATTCATGCGGATGAAGATGGGGCGACAACCGTAAAAGGCTTTGTGCTTCTGGTGGGCTCGGGGATGAGTTGGGCAATCGGTAATATGGTGCTGAAGACCATGAAGGGAGTCAATCTGCTCCACTTGATGGTTTGGGCTTCACTGGTACCGCCGATTCCTTTATTTGTGATGTCTTACTATATGGAAACGCAGAAGCCGATAGCGATTTTACTGGGGGCTTCACCTATGGCATGGGTGGCCATTTTTTATCAGAGCTTTTTAATTACTCTGCTTGCTTTTATCTGCTGGGGAGACCTGATTCGGCGCTACTCTTCCGCCTATGTGGCGCCGTTTGGATTACTGGTGCCGGTTTTTGGCCTGCTGGGTTCGCGGGTGCTCTTGGATGAATCCATGGATGCGGTGGAGTGGGGAGCCTCGGTATTGGTTTTCGCCGGAATCGCACTCTGTGTCATCAATGTAAAGGCAATTGAGGGCAAGACTTGAAATTAGTCGGTGGGATTTAAGCAGAGGCGGGCGCGCCGCCGGCAGTTGCCGGCAGCTGCGCCCTGGAGATGCGTTACACGAATGCCTGTAGGCCGGTTTGCGCGCGGCCGAGGATTAGAGCGTGTACGTCGTGGGTACCTTCATAGGTATTTACGGCTTCGAGATTCATCACGTGGCGAATAACGTGGAATTCATCGGAAATACCGTTGCCGCCGTGCATATCGCGGGCAATACGTGCGATATCCAGCGCTTTGCCGCAGTTGTTGCGCTTCACCAGGGAAATCATGGTGGGGTCGAACTGCTTGTTTTCGTCCATGATGCGGCCTACGCGCAGGGAGGCTTGTAGACCCAGGGTGATTTCAGTCTGCATATCCGCCAGTTTCTTCTGGAACAGCTGGGTTTGGGCCAGCGGACGGTTGAACTGGGTGCGGTCCAGGCCGTACTGGCGGGCGGCGTGCCAGCAGAATTCACCGGCGCCCATGGAGCCCCAGGAAATACCGTAACGGGCGCGGTTCAGGCAGCCGAAGGGGCCGCGCAGTCCGCCGATTTCGGGGAACTTGTTTTCCTCAGGAACAAACACATTGTCCATCACAATCTCGCCGGTAATAGAGGCGCGCAGTGAGAACTTGCCTTCGATTTTCGGTGCGGAAAGACCTTCCATACCCTTATCCAGTACGAAACCGCGAATAATATCGTCGTCATCTTTAGCCCAAACAACGAAAACATCGGCAATCGGGCTGTTGGTGATCCACATTTTGGAACCGCTGATGCGGTAGCCGCCATCGACTTTCTTGGCGCGGGTTTTCATGCCGCCGGGATCGGAACCGGCGTCGGGCTCGGTCAGGCCGAAACAGCCGACCCACTCACCGGATGCCAGCTTAGGCAGGTATTTTTGCTTCTGCTCTTCGCTGCCGTAGGCGTAAATCGGGTGCATAACCAGGCTGGACTGAACACTCATGGCGGAGCGGTAGCCGGAGTCTACGCGCTCGACTTCGCGCGCCACCAGGCCGTAGGAAACGTAGTTGAGACCGGCGCAGCCGTAGCCTTCGATGGTAGAGCCGAGCAGACCCAATTCACCCATCTCGTTCATGATTTCACGATCGAAGATTTCGTGACGGTTGGCTTCCAGAACTCTGGGCATCAGTTTGCTTTGGCAGTACTCACGTGCCGTATCGCGCACCATGCGCTCTTCGTCGCTCAGCTGTTGATCCAGCAGCAAAATATCGTCCCAGTGGGCGAGTGGCTGATGTTTACTCATGGTTTGTCTCTTCTACTTCCGTTATTAATTTCACCGGAGTGTCCAAGGGGCGGGTTAAAGAAGGCCACACACCCGTGCACATAGGGGAGACTTTTTGGGTAAGCTCCGCGTCAAACCCCGGTGACTGTTCAGTTTAGTGTGCCGCATCATACCGAAGTCGCCGGCCACAGGCACTCCTGCGGACAGCAATTTTTTGTCTGATTTTTTGTACCCTGTGTAAACAAGAGTAAAACGCATTGCGGGCGATTTTGGGCGGCGGATAATGCACGCAATAAATCTCTATTTTTTACGATTAAACGTTTAATTTCGGTGATATTCCTTGTCCTTTTACCGCATTTTGGCAATTTGTGTTCCGCTGCTTGCCAGCTGTAGTTCGCAGCCAATTGAGACTATCGAGCCCGATAAAAACATGGGCTTACCAGAATTTTTTCGTGCATCGGGTACTGTTGCACCGAGTCTGCGCTGGTGGCGAGATCTAAATGATGAGCAGTTGGACAATTTGGTACAAATAGCTCTAAAAGATAACCCGGACCTTCAGGCTACTTATTGGCGCTTGCAGCAGGCGACGGCTGTCGCGCGGGGAGCGCGTTCCAGTCTCTGGCCGAGCCTTATCGCCAGTACGGAAAATACCGAACAGCGCTATTCATCCGGTGAGTTCACAGACTCCTCCGCCGAGGGAAATAGCTGGAGTACCCGTATTGCCGCCAGCTATGAAGTCGACTTGTGGGGGCGGGTCCGCGCCGGTGCCAGTGCGGCTGAGGCGGCTTACCTGGCCCAGGAGCAAAACCTGCACACCGCCGCCCTGACTCTGGCGAGTGAGGTATCCGCCACCTGGCTGGCGCTGCGGGAGCAGTGGGGCCAGCGGGATTTGCTGCAACAGCAGCTGGAGACCAACCGCAAAAGCTTAAAAGTTCTGGAACTGCGCTTTGGTCGCGGCGTCTCAGGTGCAGCGGATGTTTTGCAGCAGAAGCAACTGGTGCAACAGTCACAGCAGGAGCTAGATGAAGCGGGAGCCGATATCGACACCCTAAAGGTGCAGTTAGCGGCCCTTCTGGGCATCAATGTCGCGGAACTCGATGGCATGATTCATCAACAGTCCGGACTCCCAATCCTGCCCGCCCTGCCTGAGACCGGCGTGCCCTCACAGTTATTGTTGCGCCGCCCAGATGTCGTGGAGGCGCAGCGGGACCTTTTGCAGGGGTATCATCTGGCAGATGAGGCCTGGGCCGATCGACTGCCAGTATTCAGCCTGTCCGCCGTGGCCAGTAATGGCACCAGTTTGATCAGTAATGTGACTGAAAACTGGCTTTTGGCTATTGCCGCTTCGATCGAAGGGGTGATCTTCGATGGTGGCGCCCTGGCATCTGCCCAGGATCAGCAGGATGCGGTTTTGCAGGAGCGCTGGGCCCTCTACCGCAGTAAGGTCAATGAAGCGCTGTCTGAAGTGGAGCAGGCACTGATTCAAGAGAGCCTGATTGAGCAGAGGCTCAACCACTTGCGCGAGCGCAAGCGCCTTGCGGATCTTTTGCTGTTGCGTCAAAACCGCGCCTATGCGCGAGGGACCATCGACTTCCTCAATGTGTTGACCGCAACGGATGAACAACAGAGTCTGGCGAGACAAATACTGTCCGCCGAACGGGAACTGATTGAAAACCGAGTTGTACTTTACCGCGCGCTTTCCGGTGGAATTCCCAAGGCGGATCTTCCAGCCCCCGAGCCCGTGGATTTGGAGCTGTACCTGGAGGGAAATAGCTGATGTTGCAGAAGCTCAATTGGCGCCTGCTGATACCGGTAGTGTTGCTGGTATTGGCACTGTTGATCTTCAACGGGATGATGCGGGAAAAACCGTCGGTCAGTCGCGGCGAGCGCAGGGCGCCGCCGCCGACTGTCGATATAGCCGTTGCAGAGCAGGGCCGTTTTCCGGTGACCTTGAGTGCCCTGGGTACCGTGAGTGCCCGGGAGCTGGCGGAGTTGGAGCCCCAGGTAGAGGGACAGGTGCAATGGCTCGACTACGATCTGGGCCCCGGTGCAGTAATGCCGAAGGGGCAAATACTGCTGCGGGTTGACCGCGAGCCCTACCAATTGGCCCTGATGACGGCTCAGAGTGCCCTGGCCGAGCGCCGCGCCGAGTTGCAGCAGGAGCGCGGGCAACAGCAGGTGGCCCAAGAGGAATATGAGCTTCTGGGGACATCGCTCTCTGACGCTGACCGGGCCCTGGTCTTGCGCGAACCCCAGAGGGCGGCCGCCGAGGCGGCGGTGCAATCTGCGGAGGCGGATGTAGCCCTGGCCAAGCGCGATCTGCGCCTGACCGAGGTCCGTGCCCCCTTTGATGCCCTGGTGGTAGAGCGCGATGCCGATGTGGGTGATCGCGTGTCCCCAGGAGACACCCTCTACCGCCTTGCCAGTGCCAATCGTTTTCAGATTGCCGTTGAGGTGCCCGCGTCGCAACTGCATCGGCTTGGGCGCGGCGATGTGGAAGTTCGTATCTACGGCAGCCAGTGGCCCGAAGGGGCTTATCGCCGTGGTGAGTTTGTCCGGGTTATTCCGGTACTGGAAGAGCAGGGGCGTCTCGCCAGTGTATTGGTAGAACTGGAGGACCCGCTCTCTGTCCTGGACCCCTCCCAGCCGCAACTGCTTCTCAACGACCTGGCGAGAGTCGAGATTGTTTCCCAGAGTGAGGATGAGCGTGTGCGCATCCCTCTCAGCGCCTTGCAAGACGGCAACAATGTCTGGGTGGTTCGGGATAACCGCACCACCGTGCTGCCGGTAGATGTGGCCTATATGAGTGGCGACTACGCCGTGCTGGAGCAGGGCCTCAGTGGCGGCGAAACCTTGGTTACGACGCGGTTGGTGACAGTGACCGAAGGCATGCCGGTTCGCATTGCCGGGGACAGTAATCGCCGGCAGCGCCCACCGATAGATGCGGCCGCTGCCGCAGAACGCCCGCCGAGACGCGGTCCCGGTGGCCTCAATTCCGGGGGCGCAGATGACTGAACAGAATAGCCCCAAAGTGGCAGTCGATACCCGAACTGGCGCCATTGCCTGGATGGCGCGCAACCATGTCACCGCCAATTTGCTGATGTTGGTTTTCCTGATTGGCGGTTTGATTTTTTCGATAATCGTTAAGAAAGAAGTCTTTCCGGAATTCAGTTTGGATACCGTCAGCGTATCCATCTCCTACCCCGGTGCCAGTCCTGAGGAGGTCGAGCGCGGTGTGCTGGTAGCTGCTGAGCAAGCGGTACAGAGCCTGGTGGGAATCAAGGAGATGACCGCTAGGGCCAATGAAGGCAGCGCTTCTCTGACCCTGGAGCTGGAAGGTGACGCCGATGCCGCACTGGTTTACCAAAATATCCAGCAGGCCATCGATTCTGTTACGACTTTCCCTACGGATATTGAGCAGCCCCAGGTCAGTCTGGCCGAGCGCAAGCGGGATGTGCTGGATCTGGTGCTGCACGGCGATCTCAGCGAACACAACCTGCGCGCTCTGGCGATGCAGGTTTACGACAAGCTTGAGGCGCACAGCGGTATCACCCAGCTGGAAGCGCAGGGCATGCGAGACTTGCAGGTGGCGATTGAAATTCGCCGCGACGATTTGCGACGCTATGGGCTCACCCTGCCGGAGGTGGCGGGTATTGTGGAAAATGCGGCCGTGGACATTCCCAGCGGCAGTGTTAAGTCCGATGCCGGGGAGATACTGGTCCGAGTGACTGAGCGCCGCGATTGGGCCCGCCAGTTCGGCGATATTGTGGTTGCCCAGGGCAGCGGTGGCGGTGCAGTGTACCTAAAAGATATCGCCAACATCAGCGATGCCCTTGAGGAAGAGGCGCGCAATATGGTGTTTAACGGCGAGCCGGCCATCAGTATCAAGATCTACCGGGTGGGTGACCAGACGCCGATGAGCGTTAGCGAGGCCGCCCATGAAGTGATTGGAGAGGTTAGGGCGGGTTTACCCCCGGGTGTGACCCTGACCGTTCGCGATGACGACTCGGAAATTTTCAAAGCGCGCCTGACACTGCTGCTGAAGAATGGTTTTATCGGGCTGCTACTGGTGTTTGTTGTGCTCGGTGCCTTCCTGGAGTTGCGCCTGGCTTTCTGGGTAACACTGGGCATTCCCACCAGTTTCCTCGGGGCTCTGCTGTTCCTGCCCGGGCTCGATATTTCTATCAGCATGGTGAGTATGTTCGCCTTTATCATCGCCCTGGGAATCGTGGTGGATGATGCGATTATTGCCGGTGAGAATATTCATGAGTGGCGACAGCAGGGTTACAGCAATCTGGAGGCGGCGATTGCCGGAGCCCGACAGGTGGCGGTACCGCTCACCTTTGCGATTCTGACCAATATTGTCGCCTTCCTTCCTCTGATTGCCTTGCCCGGCTTTATGGGTAAGGTCTTCGGTGTAATTCCATTTGTGGTGGGCTCGGTCTTCATTATTTCCTGGGTGGAAGCCCTGTTTATTTTGCCCGGACACCTGGCCCACTCCCGTCGCGGCTATAAGAGTCGTCGGGCGCGCCGTTTTGCCGCGCGGCAAAAAATACTCGCGCGGGGTTTCGATCGCTTTATACAGCAGCGTTTTAGGCCCTTCCTGGATTTGTGTATCGAGCATCGCTACACCACGATTGCCGTGGCCGTTGCGGCACTGCTGGTGGTCGGCGGCTATGCGGCCAGTGGCCGTATGGGCTTTACCCTGATGCCCAGAGTTGAACGGGATTCCGGCCGCTTTGCCGTGACCTTTCCCACCGGCACGGCCCAGTCCCAACTGGAAAAAGCGCGCTCACAGATTATTTCTGCTGCTGATAAAGTGCTCGAGCAATACGATCGCGACAAGGTCTTTTTGGGGATTCGCGGTTTGATGGGGGATGATGCGATTATGGTGGATGCCTACTTCGTGCCCTCCGACGAGCGCTCCTTTTCCACTGGTGAGTTTATCCGCGCCTGGCGCCAGGAGACCGGGCCCATTGCCGGTGCCCTCAGCGCGACAACTGCCTCTGACCGGGGTGGTCCCGGAGCGGGTTCCTCGCTAACTGTGGAATTGCGCCATACCGATACGGATACCCTGGAGCAAGCCGCCATACGCCTGGGGGATGAACTGGAGAAATTCCCCAATGTCAGCGATATCGACCCGGGTATCTCTCTCGGTAAAACTCAGCTCGATCTCACGCTGACGGAAACTGCCAAGAGCCTCGGTATGTCTGCCGAGGAGATTGGTCGCCAGTTGAGGGCGGCGCTATACGGAGCCGAAGCTCTGCGCCAACAGCGTGGCCGGGATCAGGTGAAGGTGATGGTGCGCCTGCCAGAAGATGAACGGACCAATATAAATGATGTGAACAGCATTATGATCCGCGCCAGTAATGGCGTCTGGATGCCCCTGCCAGATCTGGTGAAAATTGATAAAGGGCGCGCCTACGCCACCATTAATCGCCGCGCGGGCCGTAGGGTTACCACGGTGACTGCCAATGTGGAGCCCAGTGACCAAGCGACCCTGGTGATTAATGAATTAGATGAAAGTGTGGTCCCCCAGCTGAAAGCGGAATTCCCCGGTCTCAGCGTTTCCTACGAAGGGCGCCAGGCGGAAGAGCGCGAGGGCTTGGCGAGTCTGGGGATGACCTTTGCCCTGGCAATGGCAGTACTGTATTTACTATTGGCAATTCCCCTAAAGAGTTACATGCAGCCGTTGATTGTGATGGTGGCGATACCCTTTGGGGTGATTGGTGCATTGCTCGGCCACTTGGGGATGGGCTATGGACTCAGTATGGTGAGCCTGTTGGGCATGGTGGCACTGGCCGGGGTAGTGATTAACGATACTCTGGTTATGATTGAGTACAGCAATCGCCTGCGCAATGACGGCGCCGATCTGGAAAGCGCTATTAAGGGCGCGGCAGTGCGGCGTTTTCGCCCGATCGTGTTGACTACCGTAACGACTTTCTGCGGTTTAATGCCGATGATCTTTGAAAGCTCGGTACAGGCGCGTTTTATGATTCCAATGGCGATCTCACTGGGCTACGGAATACTTGCCGCGACAGCGATCTCGCTGTTATTGGTACCCTGCCTCTACCTGATGATGGGTAGAGATATCCCGCAGTTGTTTGCTTGGCTGAGAAATAATATTGCCCACCTTGGGGGTGGGAATACTGCCGAGCAGAAATAAGTCCAGCCGCCGACATAACTGTGTCGGCGGCATTTTTTCTCAAACCCCCGCCTTTTGTGACCAAACCTTCCTTGCTGGTTCCAGGCTTCGCTGCCAGGCCTCTACGGGTTCTTCGAACACCAGCCCCGCCGCTTTAATTTTAAGTTTTGATTTTGCGGCAGCGAAAATGCTGCGCCAGTTCAAGGTTATGAAATTAATTCACGGCATACTTCGAAATTAGTCAGTTAATTCTACCCACTTTCAAATAACAGAAAATTTTGCCCAAATTTGAAAGACCCTGAAAGAAATTGAACGGTAGTTTATGACTTTTAATAAGTATAAAAGGAAAGTGTCAGTGTGCAGCTCAATTAGTAAACATAAAACCCAGCCCCAAAGTATGGAGCCGGTTGAATCGGGTGCTGTATCAACAGGAGATACCATTTGCGATTTAATCGACAGGCAAAGGCTTAAAAATCCTGATCAGATCGCCATTATTGATGGCAATACAGAAATAAGCTTCACGCGCTTGATACAGCGGGCCACTGGGATTGCCGCAGAGCTGGGGAATCTCGGCGTAAAGCCCGGTTCTTTGGTGGGCGTTTGCATGCAGCGCTCCTGGGAGCTTATTGCTGTGCTGTTGGGGGTGATGCGTGCGGGTTGCGCATACGTCCCCCTCGATCCAGCTTACCCGCGAGAGCGAGTGCAATATATGCTTGAGCACTCCCGCGCAGTAGCGGCAATAGTTGATGGAGAGCATTCGGTGGGCCTGTGCTTCGGTGTTGAAGAGTTAGTCTGGCTCGATGAACTACCGGAATCGCAGTTGGATTCACTGGTTAAAATACCGGGGCCAAGTGCCAACGATCTCGCCTATGTGATTTATACATCGGGTTCAACGGGCAAGCCGAAGGGGGTTGCGGTTGAACACCGAAGTGTTACTGCCCTCAGTGAATCTATGAGCGAGTTGTTGAGTGATAGAGAAATTGAGGGGGTACTTGCCTCGACCTCGGTCTGCTTTGACCCTTCAGTAATGGAAATTATGGGAACCTTGTCACTCGGCGGGACTGTAATACTGGCGGAGAATATTCTCGAACTGCCCAGACTGCCATCTTCGGATAAAGTGCGCACCTGTATTACTGTCCCATCTGCAATTCAAGCACTTCTTTCACTGGAAAAACTGCCTGAGGGGGTTCGCTGTCTGGTTTTTGGCGGTGAGGTACTCAAACGCTCTTTAGTTGAGCAAATTTATACAGGAGCGGTGAGCCCGCGCATAGTCAATGTCTATGGCCCCACCGAGGATACAGTTTATTCGACCTGTGCAGAGATTACGCCGGCCGTTGATAAAATCACCATTGGCAGACCCATAGCCAACACTCGCGCATATATTTTAGATCACTCGTTACAGGCGGTTGCGAGCGGAGAGGCAGGGGAGTTGTATCTGGCCGGTAGCAAGCTTGCCCGAGGTTACTTAAATGATGAACCTTTGACCCGAGAGCGATTTATTCAGCCCCCCTCTAATAGCACAATTTCCGATCGGCGTTTGTACAAAACGGGAGATTTGTGTCGGTGGACAGATAGCGGAGAAATTGAGTATCTGGGACGCATTGATCAACAGGTAAAGATCCGGGGATTTCGCATTGAGCTTGAAGAAATTGAATCGATACTTGAATCAATGCCAGGTATTGATTCTGCGGCCACTGCCGTAATAGATGGCGGGGTAGGGCAGAAGATACTGGTTGCCTATATCGCAAACGCGGATAAAGCAATTACTGAGGCGCAGGTAAAAGAGTTCCTGAGTGAACGTCTCCCCCACTACATGGTTCCCCAGTTTGTCCGGCACTTGCCAGCCCTGCCGCGCTTGCCCAATGGCAAGTTGGACCGAAGTAAGCTTTCTCTCGCGGAAAATATGCCGTTTGCCCCGCAGGGCAATCCGCAGGCGATGAAAGGGGGTGCGGTTAGCCAAAGTAGCAAGTTGCTAGAGCTATCGACTCATCCGGCAGCTTATAGTGAGGTGACAACCATTAGCATGATTCAGCAGGAGGTGGCCTCGCTGCTCAATCACCCTGACCCAGAGATTGTTTTGCCAGAGCTGCCATTTGAAAAGCAGGGGTTGGACTCACTGACAATACTGGAGCTTACCAGCCGCTTGAGTCACCGCGCAGGGCGAACTTTACCAGCTCAAGCACTCGTTGATTATCCGACCCCAAAATTATTAGCGGGCTACCTTATCCATTTAATGGGGGATCAGGTTGAAAGCATGCCTGCACAGGAGGCCGCTGCTTCAGGTATCGATTCTCTCGCCAATCTTCAGTTCCAGCTACAGTCCAGCCACCCAACCTTCCAGGCTGCAAAAGCCCCATCGTGGTCTGCTTCCGATAAAAGCAAGTGGGTCCAGGCGGTGATATCCATGACCAATAGCCAGCGCAGAAACCCCTATAGCAAGGTGTTGCGCACAGGGAGTGGCACTCGCGGCACCGTATCTGATGTCTATAGCGATGATGCGCAAGAGGCGATTATTTGGACAACTAACCTATACCTGGGCCTAAATCGGGATCGGGAGGTTATTGAGCAGGCATCATTGGCTGTTCAGCGTTTTGGCAGCGGAATGGGAACCTCTGCGGCAGCCTCTGGCTTAACAGATCTCCATCTCCAGTTTGAAGCGGAGTTTGCAAACTTGGTAGGAAAGCCGGGAGCCTGTTTATTCCCGACCGGCTACACGGCCAATGTGGGCGTAGTTGCCGGCCTTCTGGGCAAAGAGGATGTTGTAGTAATAGACCAGCTCTGTCACGCCTCCATCGTCGATGGTGCCCGTCTGTGTGGAGCAAAGATCAGGACATTCCAGCACAATAGCGCCAGCGACTTGGAAGCCGTATTAAAGTCGGAAGCATCTCCTTACCGTACTATCCTCGTTGTACTTGAAGGTGTTTACAGTATGGGCGAGGGCGCAGCACCGGTAGCGGACATTGTCGCCATCGCCAAGAAGCACAATGCCCTGGTGTTGGTTGATGAGGCTCACTCGTTCGGCTTTTACGGCGAAAGCGGTGCGGGAATCTGTGCGGCTCAAGGTGTCACTGATCAGGTCGACTTTATTATGACAACGCTCAGTAAGGCGCTCGGCAGCTTGGGGGGTGTTGTTGCCGCAAAGAAAGAGTATGTGGACCTGCTCAGGTCCTCAGCGCGGGCCTATATTTTTCAGGCCTCAGTGAGCCCCGCCGATATTGCTGCTGCCCTGGCAGCCCTGCGCCGGCTTAGGGTTGATGATGGGCTCCGGGATCGACTGTGGGATACGACCCGGTATATGCGCCAGCAGTTTGAGCGAGCGGGATATGACCTGGGTACCGGGGATGGCCCTATTGTGACTCCGCATTTTGCTGATAAAGATAAACTGTTTGCCATTGTACAGGCCTTATATCAGCGGGGTATTCAAACCTCGGCGGTCACCTACCCAATCGTGGAGAGTGGGCGTGGTCGCCTGAGGTTGATTTGTTCGGCGGCTCATACCAAAGAAGATGTCGATAAAACTCTGCAAGCTTTGATTGAAGCGGAGCGGGAGGTGGATGTTCATCTAGCGACAGCAGATGATAAACCTATGGACTTGGGGCAGGCGCGCGCTGAAGTTGGGGAGTGGGCTACTACTTTTTCTAACCATCTTAGATGTTATCTGGAAAGTGTACCCGGCCCCACACCTAACTTGTTGTTGTCTATCAGTGTCTCCGAGCAGTTTGAACCAGTCAGAGTGTTAGTCTACGGCGGCCATGTAAGCCTGAGTGACCACTCAATATCTGGCGTTTCTTCATGTACTATGGTACTTAAAAATAGGTGTACAGTTTCGGCCCTGCGTTTATTTGATATACAAACTTTACTTGACAGTATTTGCACGGGCACTTGTGTATTAAGTGGCGAGGCGGAGCCTTTTATCTGGTGTATTGCACGGATGATTGACTTTAAGCGGGGTTCCAAGGTTTTCAAAAAATTTGAGGCTAGTGAAGAGCTTACTATTTGCTAATTGGCTTGAGAGATAAAGCTACGGGCCCTTCAGTGAATGCTGCTGGGCCCATACTTTGTGATTAAGCTACCTACTACTTACTATCTGTACAGTAAGGCGATTTTGATAGTTGAGCTTCGCTCTTTATAGAGTTCAGGAGCAGCTGCTCTATATCTATTTTTATACATTTGTACTATATAGGGGTGACGTATTGATTCTTGGAACTTTTCTGGTGAATTGGAGTGAATGGGCTTTGGAATTATAGAGCGGTGTGATATATAGATGCTGCTTTTGAATTAACTGTTAAGCCTATGAGGAAAGAAATGGCTCAAGAAAGGAAAGCATTCATCACACTTGGAAAATCAAAGTTTTCCAAATTCGCTAATGGTACTGTACTCGTTATCTTACTTATCTATGTCGCTATAAAGAGTGGCATCATAGAGCCGGCTGTAACGCGAGGATTTGATTACACAATTCCTGCTAACGAATTGTCAGTTTCTAGCGCTCAGGAGTTACAAGAAAAATTGAGTGGCTTCTCTATCAATGAAAAAAAATTAAGCTCAGAGCTTGCTAAAGCCGGCATAGATTTGCATCAGTTTCAAGAAAACACGTCAATGGAGCTTGTTATTAGCACAACACAAAATGGTTTCGAAGGGTTGGTTGTTGAGTTTCAATCAACGCTGGATCCAAATCAGCTAAAGTCAGTTTACGCAAACATTGCCGATCAAATTCAAAACCATGTTTCAGGTAAAAAGGATTAACAATACGCTGCACCGGGTACTGACAGGCTTCCACTGTTGATTTTTGTGCTATAGGCCAAGAGTAAGTAATGGATAATCTAGGTGATATCTCTTTGATGTTTTCAAGATTAGGCGGTCAAAAAGAGTTGACTGCTACACTTCGCTTCGCTCGGCCTATGCCTTCGGTGTCATGGGTAAAAAATAGAGAGGTTCTGAGGTGGATATAGAGTTTGGAGGTGAAATTTTAGATTGCTATGGAAATAGTTCAATCATTTCGATTCATCCGAATGGTTCAAAGAAAGATATCCTGCATCCTGGCATTGTTGTGACGATTCGAGAATGCAATTCGATCAAAACAACTTTAAAGATTGCAGGAACAGATAAGGACTATTTCCTTTATAACAATTACGCTTTATGGCATTCTTGGATTGTGATTGGGTGTGGTGGTCACGCACATTTCATTTCAAAAGACTTCAAGAAAATAAAGTCACTAAGTCTGGGAGCCACTTCCTTTGGCTACTTCCAAGAGTTTCTAACCTCTGAAGATTACCCGCTAGGACTTGAGAAAAATCATCTATTAATTACGTCGGGAACTGGTCTAACTTTAATTGACGATAATGCTGATATTGTTTGGCAGCTAGATCACTTAGCTGTCGATGGCACGAATGTTCAAGACATTTCCGGGAATACTATTTATGGTAGTGCTGAAGTTGATCCTCCAGGCGGATGGCTAGATTTTCAGGTATCATTGGCCGATGGAGCGCTTATCAAAGCGCCGAAGTACTAGTGACACACATAAGGCGGGCTGCCGGTAGTTTTTAGCTATCATCCCCCCACACCAGCCATCGAGCGGTGTCCGCAATGTGAATATCCCCAATTTTTGCATTTTGCTAGATTGTAGTTTTGCTGGCAGCCTCCTTCCCATAAGACCTTGTGGTGTTGCAGTTGCCATTTGCCAGTAGTTAGCATTTAATGGAGTTCATTAACGGTGGTCTTCCTAAAGGGGGGCACCCCCTTGGTTCACGCCTATCCTGGGCCTGCCAAGTCAATGTTGCTCGCCGCTATCGAGGCCGGATAGAGTACGTTATGCGTTTTAAAGAAAATAGATATGGCTAAAGAAGTAGAAAGAAAGTTCCTGGTAGACCCGCAGATAGTTGCCGAGTTGTCAGATGGTGTGCGAATCTCACAGGGTTATATCAATACGGCGGATAAGACCGTTGTCAGAGCTAGAGTCAAAGGCGATTTGGCGTATCTAACTCTGAAAGGGGAAAGTAGAGGGATGACGTGCTCAGAATTTGAGTATGAGATCCCGATGGATGATGCTAGATCCATTATTGATGAGTTATGTCGAGGTAATACCGTCGATAAAACAAGATATGAGATCCAGTATGGTAAGCATTTGTGGGAAGTTGATGTATTTCACGGCGAGAATGAAGGGTTAATTGTCGCTGAGGTGGAATTGACCTCTGAAGCAGAGGCGGTGGATCTCCCTGCTTGGGCGGTTGAGGAAGTTACCGGTCAAGTTCGCTACTTCAATTCATCTCTGCTTAACGAGCCTTATTCGACCTGGGGGGGCATATAACAAAGTCCAGTAGTAAAGCAAGTTTTCCGCTATGGATGGCGTTAAATTTCTACAAAGAGCGCTATGAAAAATATGCGTACCACCCTGAAATCGCATAGCCAAACAAAGCAGTATGTGATTGATGCCGCCGGACCCGCTAGCGCTCGCGGTTTTTCGAGATGTTATAAATAAGTCTCCCAATGGATATTACCTACTCAAAACTGATAGAGTTAATTGGCTTAAATGAAGGAGTGGTGTGGGGCGAAAGCTCGTGCCGAGATACTCGCTTTTGTTTGCAGTTTTATGTTCATGATTCTAGAACCAGATGATTGGTTCATTATGTAGCTGAAGCTTCTAATACCCTATTAAATGTATATGCTAAAAATCTACCGGGAGAACTAGGCTGCGAGAATGATTTTGATAGTGAAATCGTCTATGAGTACAGGTCTGATTCGGATTGTGATGTCTTGGATAGGGTATGTTGGCTAGGTGCACATTTTACTTGGGCTATGTATAAAGCTGGTATTATCAACTCACAAATGGAGCAAGATTTTTGTGCTGTATTTGACGAGGTAAGTAGAAGTACATAACAAGCGTATGCTATTCGTCTCTATAGGCTGAGGCTTCCGGTATGCTGTGCTTCACTGCGACACCCAAATGTAGCTGTCAGAAAACTTGCAGATGGCTTGTGGATGTTTAAAGAGCCAGCCTCTAGCCGAGTATGCGACTAAAGAGAGTGCTGCAAAATAGTACCAGGGTTTCTTTTGATAGTCCTGTGTTAAGTTGGTGAGCACTAAAGCTCCACTGAATTATTGAAGAGTGTCGGTAAGGGAGTTAATAGGTTGACAGAATATGGTATCTCCTCTCGATGCGTTCCAAATTCCGGTTGCCCAGCAGGGCTAGGGTTTCAGTGTGTTGTAATTTGTCGCAAGTGCTTGTTCGGCTTCAAGTGTGGTAAGCTGCCTTTCTAACGATTTTTAGGTGCTGGGTGCTTTTGCATATTTGCTGAGAGTTAACATAACAAATGCATGGGCCTCTGCTGCTCTGTGTTAGTCACCTTAAAGGAAATATGCTTTAGAGCAAGGAGGGGAAGAATGTTGGATGTGGATACAAGGGGGTAGATTTCTGATCCAAAGGTTAAAAAGCTTGAGAACCCAATAATAAATCATGGCGTCATGTCTAGAGTCAGTACCATGGTGCTTCATCGAACAGGTACTAAGATTGGCCAATCAGTATTGACTGCTTGAGAGAGCAGGAAGGAATGCATTTTCTGATAGATGAAAGTGGAAAAATATTTCAGACTGCCAGTCTAACCACAATGTGTTGGTATGTTGGAAGGTTGTACTCAAAATGCAGAACTCTAAAGGCATGCAGTGCTGAAGAGGCAAGGCATATTGAAGGTCTACTGAAAACCAAAAATGCTTCTTGGGGAGCTAGGTTTAAATTGGTTACAGATTATGAACTAAAAAAGGATTATCCACTTCGCTATCCTCATAACCATGATTTCATTGGCATTGAGGTAGTTGGTTTAATGTCGAAAGAAAATGTATACGAAACCCCTAGCGAAGCCCAAGTAAAATCATTGATTTGGCTGTTGGGTAATCTTGTCGAAAAGTACGGTCTCACACTTACAGATCTTTACGCTCATGGAAAGATTGCCCATAAAGATCCAAAAAGACAGAAGGTACTGCGTCTTTAACTGCACACCTGTTGAAAAAGGCTCAATAGTATGTCATTGGGTAGAGTGCTGTTGTTTTTTACTGTTTTTTTCATAATTGTAGGGTGCTCGAGCGACTCTATAAGGGGTAGCAGTTATCCTTTTGAATATACTGAAATCCGTTATGAAAATTTAGAGGATGTCAACCAGTGCGGCTGCTCTTTGATATCCAGGGAAAAGCTGACACATATCCTGAAAACAGGTGTAAATAAAACAAGTATGGAAATCCATGATCATGTTTCAACAGTTGGTTGTACTGTAAATGGAACTCTGAAAAGAAATGGTCAGGTGCTTGATTTTTTGTTTGACTATGGGGGAGTCTTCTATTTTTCTGATGATTCTATGTTGGTCTGTGCTGAGTCGTGTTGTTCAGATGGCTTCGAGTTTTGCTCTTGGTCAGAAGGCGGCGAACAATAGGATATGTATGATATCCACCGCGTTTGCATGCAGGCTTAGTGCGTGTGCCAGACATGGCATTTTCTATTTCTTTTAATGTGGTGAGTTTTTTATAGGGATAATATATTTTGAGAACTACAGCAAGTTTCTCACTTTTGGATTGAAACGATCGGTGTGTCAGGGAAAGCGTTATGAATTTACTGTTTGTATGTAGTGAGAATAGATTGAGAAGTCCTACAGGTGAGGAGGTCTTTTCAGCTTACGAAGGTATCAATGCTATCGGCGCTGGCACAAATAGTGATGCCGAAACAACTGTAAGTGGCGACCTAATTGAGTGGGCTGATATTATTTTTGTTATGGAGAAATCCCATCGGAATAAAGTCTCAAAGAAATTCAAGGATCTCCTAAAAGGCAAGAAGTTGGTTTGCCTCGATATCCCTGATAATTATGCTCGTATGGATGCAGTGTTAGTCCGCCTACTTGAAAGTAGGGTGTCCAAGCATGTCCGCTTGCGGTAGGCTAAAACAAGGCTTATCGTAATGTTCAAGATGTTTCTGGCTTGCAAATAGCTTGGTCAGCATGAAACTTATACACTTTCACTGGAGAATTAAACTGCTCCTCTGTGTAAGGCTTTGAGCAGGATTGAAAGGTGTATATAAAATATAGGTAATGCATTGTGTGTATGGAGGAGTTCAATGAATTGTAATAGTTGCGATAACGAATTTGAAGTCGCTGAAGTGGTTAAAGAAAAAAAGGGCTACGGTATATTCTCAGCTATCTTCCCATGCCCGGAATGTGGAGTATTGCTTCGGATAGATAAAAAATTTAAAAGTTTCAGGGTGTGTGGAATCATAGGGTTTTTGCTTGGTTTGATATTGCTAATATTTAATCAAGTAGGGTTGCTCCCTATAGACTATAGGTATTCAATTGTTCTCATGGTTTTGGGAAGTGTGCTATTTGAGGTGTCTGTAGCCGGTATGGGCACTGAGATCGTTGAATAAGAGCGTATAACCAGTGGCAGTAATCGGGCATGGCAAAATTGCCACTCAATCCATTTTGCAAATAAGTATCAGTTCTATCCTGCTAGCAGCGTTAGTCGCACAAACATGAAAGCACGCGTAAATAAAAAAGAAGTAGAGTTTCAGTTGCTTCAGATAGCAAATATGAATTACGGTCAGATGCAACGCTGGAGTGATTTTGTGCCTTTAGAGTATGAGCTGGAAGTTGATAAGAGCACCTTTATTTTTCAAGTTAATGAGTACTTCGCTGAATTTCGTCGCAATGAAATTGAAGAGAATGATGTGGAGGAGTTTGCTGAGTTAGCTGCTTATAAAGGAGCTGGCTATCCCGATCTGGATAGATTGCTGTCAGATCATCCTGAAATCCTGGAGGGTGTTCTAAAATTCAATGATTATGACATTATTCATAGGGTGGTAGCTCGCCCTATACCAGGATCAAATTATTACTATTCGATAAATTCCTTGGCTTCAGTGCACGTTCGAGAAGAAACGGTGATATTAAAAGGCGTGTGCTTTCAAAGCGACTACGTGGAACATACTTACAGTTGCGAGTTGCCTAGAAGGTATGCACTACTCAGGTCTAAAGCCGAATAAGACGACGTGGCAAGCCTATACTGTGGTCGAGGGGTAAATGTACGGCCTTCACGGTATTTGTCATATAGATATATTCTGGGTATTTAAAGTAAGATGAGAGCCTTGATTTATTGCACTACGATTTAACCATCATCGAATGACCCAGCTTCACCTCAGCTTATCTGAGGTATGTTCGGCGGTATTGAGTGTTCCTGCCTTAGTGAATGATGCAGTGCTGGACTTCAGTTGAGGCCCCCTGCAAGCTATTTGCCCAAACAATTGGGGTGTCTTTGGCTCCACGTTTGTGAAAGTTAACCAGCGAATTTAGTCAATAATGAGGGCCTTTTGGCTAGGTGGGTTGATACCTAATAGTTCCTTTGACCTTTAATATTGAGGCCAAGGATTGCATAAGTAGCCTTGCTGGCGTAACGGCTATTCCCCTTGATTCCTGCATTCAACTCTGGAGTGCATTCACGCCAAGCTTGGAGTTTCGGTAATATGTGTACGGGGGTTTTAGTGATGAATAAATCACACAGAGCTCTGAAAGTTACCGAGAAAACAGCTAACCCATTGATTCGTAAAGGCTTCCCCAAAAGATATATAGCCGATAGAGTGCGAAATTGTAAATTGGCTGACCTATATCTGTTTTTATACATCGGTACCATATACGGGTAATCCATTAAGTTTTTAAATTTTTCTTTTTTTGAGGGAAATGGACTTTGGAATTGGATGGAATCATGATATACAAGTGCTACTTTTGACTTAACGGTTAGGATTTTGGAGGGTACTTTATGGCATATAAAATAGAAGTGGTTAGAGAGTTAACTAAAGGAAAGGGTGTGCTTACGTATGATTATGGATCTGTGTCGGTAAGCACCGAGTGTTGGTTTGAATTAGCTGATCCCATTCCAGCTAAAACCTATATTGGTTGTGCTGCTACGCGAATGGCCACAAAGAAAAATTCTAGAGGCAAGCAAAGAGAGGCAATTTATATCCCAGATGGGCAAACTAAGAGAAGGGGCATATTTATACATATGGGTAGCAGTCCTGCTTGGTCTGATGGGTGTATAGTTATAGAGGAGGAGGAAGTTATAAAAATATGGAATTCAATACAGCCAAAAGAAGCTCGCAATGTAACGGTGGTGGTTAAAGACCAATGAGCGCCAACTTAGCAAATAAAAGCCTGCTTGCATTGACATTTATAATGTTGTCGCTTCCTGTATTAGCCTCTCCTGATGTGGAGCTAATGATAAACAGACTCCTTCAAATAGATTCTGATAAGTATTATTCAGAAACTGACTCGGGTGAAAAGTACTACGATTCACTAGCTGAGTATAAGGAGTGGGAGTCACTGTATATAAAATTGTCAAAGTATAACTTAAAAGATAAGCAGTTAAATCAAGATGAAGCTAAGAAGCTGTTGTTTATGGGTTTTATAGCTCGGGCTAATTCAGATGCAGCTATTTCTGAGGCGTTTTCTAGTGATTTAACAGTTATATTTAACGCCAATAAAAATATATTGATAGAGGTTATGTCTGAGTTGAGTTTTGTGGTTCCCTCTACGTGTTACTACCTGTCTGAGTATTTTGGTTTCGAAGGTAAGAATAAAAAATCAAAGAGGCAGTGGATAGGCGAGAATCGCGCTCTTCTGGAAAATGGCCTGGGTTCAAGAGAGTATAGTGAATGTATGGTGTTCTTTAAGTGAGAACCCTAAAAAGAAAAATCAATGCGGGCTGACCTTTTGTTGTCTCGTTATATTTTTAGTGTTTAGGTTAAAAGTTCCGGTTAATTATTTTTTTGCGGGTTTCCTAGTTGTTTGCTCATACTCGTTTCTATTTGTGGTAGTGCGGATATAGACTGCGAAGAATCGAGGAAGATGGGGTGTTTCGTAAAATAGATCTGTCGCTGAAATATTTAGACTTGGATAAGAAGGGGCGCTACGGAGTGTGAGATTTCATACAGGTACAGTTTCGGTGCTCAAAATATAACAAGTGCCGATAATGCGGAATTTTTGACTGCTGGATTTTTGTCAATGTATCAGATAGCTGCCTGGCTGGAGGTGCGTTATCAGAAGTTTATTTACTAATGGATGCTTAAGTATCTTCACCTCAAGCCGCTAAGTAAGATTAATCTGTTACACTGTTGTGGGCGAACAAAGGAATTAATTGGTTGGGAGATGGGGTGTAATCCCAGATAAAATTACTGAGTGGCGGACAAAAGGCAGGTAGGTTGTTTATGTGTGCCAATAACCCGGTTCGCCTAGCTCTTCCTGGGTTGGGTTGGGTTGGGCTGGGGTTTGTGCACTTCGTCTTTCCCTGTTAGAGCAGCTTTATGTGGTATTGATGAAAATAAATTATGATTGTAATTGGGTATATTTTATCGTTTTTTGATGGTGTTCTTTTATTTTTTTCAGTTTTTGGTGCGTTAATGCTGACAGGTGCCATTGCTCGTAATGTTTGGGATGTGATATGGAGTGATTGTTTCTCGTCCGTTGAGGGTGTTTTTACACTCCTTAAGGAGTATTGGGAGGGAGGGTTTTGGCTTAATTATTTTCTTTCTCTGTCTGTGCCGGCAGTTATTTTTTTGTGTTTCAAGGTACAATTCGCTACTTGGTTCGCGTTACGCTTTCATCTTGTTTGTACCCTTGTTAATTATGATTTATAAGTTGTTCAAATCCTGGGGGGCTAAAAAAATTGCTGAAAAAATTATTGAGAGTACTGGTAAGGATCGTATAAAAGATATTGATATTCAAGATCTGGATTTGAGGTCAATGAGGGTGGTGAGCCGTATAAAGCTCAGGAGCGGAAGCGATCCGGTTCTTAGTGATGCACAATATTACTTTCGCTGGAATGTCGATATTTTTATTGCTATGCTTGTATATTATTCTTACAAATATATTTATTTTTTCTTTCAGATTTCTTGAGTTGGTAGGGTTTTTTTGGGGTGGGGCGTTGATTGAGCTGAAAAATATCTGGTGGGTGTATGGGGTATATTTCAATCTGGTTTTAATTTGAGGGGAGGATGCTTAAGCTAGATTTGAAAGTTGTATGGAGGCCTGTAACAGCTGGAGTGATAGTTTCGATATTTTCCCTTATTTATCTATCTCGGTTGGCTGAGTATTCTAGCTGAAAGTCTGTTTTCTTTTCCTTGGTGAAATTGTGGTTTTGTTTTTTTGTGAAGGAGATGTTAGCCCTTTAGGGGGCTATTTACAATTGCTTTTTTACATGTCGCAATCGATTCAGTTCAGTGTGGCCACTCGTGCCGAATCTTGCTGAGCTCGCCTTCTTTGAATTCTGACTTAAATTGTTGGTGTATTCTTTTTGTTGCCATATTACCCCTCACTTGGTAGTTTGGCGCTTCTTAGTCAGGGTCTGAAAGGGCAGGGTTGCGGTACATTTACCCTGCTGGATGCTGGGAGGCACTCTAAGGAGTTAATATGAAAGTATTTGCAATTTCTGATATACATGGCAGGCTGAGAGAGCTGAATGACCTCTTTATGCTGATTTCACCAGATAAGACAGATGTATTAATTTTCCTTGGGGATTTTATCGATAGGGGCCCTAAGTCTAACTTGGTTATTGAGCGATTGCTTGAAATATCAAAGCTTTACCCAAACTCCAGATTTATAAAGGGCAATCATGAGGAAATGGCCTTGTATTCAAGGTTTGATGAGGATGTTTTTAGATTATGGATGAGTTATGGCGGGGATAAGACTTTGGAAAGCTACCCTGACGGCATACCCAAAGGGCATTGGCAATTCCTTAGAGACCTTGAGCCTTATGTAGAGCTCGAAGATAAAATATTTGTTCATGCGGGTCTCGAATATAATTTTCCAATGTCGGAGCAGAACGAAGAGGTGTTACTCTGGAATAGATTAGCAGCGCCAATTTCTCATCGTTCAGGCAAGCGTATCGTTTGCGGTCATTCTGCGGAAAGATCTGGTTATCCAAAACAGTATGGTGATGCATGGAGTATAGATTGTGCTGGCTGGCTTACAGCTTTGGACGTGGGTAGTAACGATGTATATCAAGTAGACAGCACTAAGAATATTCGGCAGTTTAATTTATACTCTCAGCTCAACACCTAGCATGGTAATAAATTTCACGCTGGCCCTGTGATCTGTCGCGAAAGTTCTACAGCCTCTCAGGGGCAGCTGATTGTCGAGGTGTGAGATATATAAACTCAGTAACAAGGAAGAATATAATGAAAAAATTATGCATAATTTTTATGATAACACTGCTGTCTGGATGTGTGTCTACTCCAGAGCAGGTGTCTTTCAATGGGGAGGTGGTTGGAACCTACGGTCCAGCAGCCGGTTGTGGAACTCTATTACTAAATCAAGACTGTTCGCAAATGTCAGGAGCCAAAAGGGCAATTGAAATTGAAGGTATCCCCTTGAGAGTGGCAGGAGGTGAAGAGGGGAAGGTGGTGTTTATAATGTCTAAGCCAATGTTTTCTCCTGATGAAGTGGCATTGAGAAATGGGGCAGAAGCGATTAAAAAATTAATGGAGTCAAAGGGTATTGAAATCCTTACTACAAAAGTAGTGTATGGCAATGGGATAACTTTTGGTGTTCATTACACCTTCGATACTGATGGCTATAAATATCTCCAAGAATTATCTATCTGATATTTTTCTTTGAGCGTTTGTGATGGCCGTTACGCCGTTATCAAGCGCTCCATTCCAGATCGGCGACTGCTCGGCAGTGTAATATGATCTAAAGTGAGGGGAATTTTTCCAGTTGAATCAGTACAGAAAATTGATTTCAGGCCTTTCTTTGGGGGCTGTGTGGTGCTTCTTTATACTTGTTTTTCAAATCAGTTATGCGAACAGGTATTAACAAATTTGAGCGATTGTATGATCGAGACTGTTGAGGTATGCACTTCAGAGTTGAATTCGGGGTTCAACAGTAAAAGCACCCGACGTTAAAATTACCGCTTTAGTTTGGTTTTTCCGCAGGTGCTTAATACTGTTTCAGCTAAGAGAGTCAGGCTCTTACAAACCCACAGGGCTGATTAAATCTGGATAACCCAGCTACTGCCCCCTTACCAGCTCAACTGGCCCGTGGTCATCACAGTGGTCGCCATGGACATGATGAAGGCGGCCATTTACCAAATAGTCAATATGATCTCCGTGAGGCACTTGTTCATGTCCACAGTTTTCGTCGTGGGTATGAGCACTATCGCAACCTCCTGCGATTGGGTGACATCCCTCCGGATTGCTGGCACTGACTTCTAAGACGTGCTCGTCGTAATGGTCCTTATGAGGGTGATGCAGGTGGCCGTCGTGAAGATAGCAAACGTGATCACCGTGCTGTATGGCGGTGTGGCCACATTCGCTGTTGTGTGTATGTGAGTGATTTTCCGCTTGCTGGCACTTATTTGTGTTCACGATGGACCTCCTGGTCAACTGGCACTTTTGTGGACTTATCCACTACTAAATAGCCCTTTAGTGGCATTACAGCGCCACATTTGGGCAATCCTTCATAGTGAATTTAAGATCATTGGGGGGCAGTTTCCAAATATAAATTTTGGGTGGCGGGAGGAGAGATAGACCGTACCCTTGATGGGGGCTTTATTGCCGCTTGCGGATTAACTAGTGGAACGGGTTAAAAAGCTTGATTATACAATTTTAATTACAGTTGCTAAGCTGGCCCTTGCCCCACACTTTTTATCGGTTTTACCGCAAGGGTTTTTGCCAATAAAAAACCAGATGCTGTAAAGAATACTTATTTTTGGATTTATCTTTTGAGTCTTGCTCTAGGGAGGCCGCTGCGCTGCCTCCCTAGAGCACTAACTACTGCTGCCCTGTCTATTTAGGGGGTAACAAGACTAAAATTGCGATCAAATTTATCAAATAGTCTGCCAAATTTTATGAGTGCCAGAGGATTGCCGCTCACTTCGAGACGGCCATCTTTGATTAGGGTCGGGGCGCCGACCAAACCACTAAACATTAGACGCAGGTCGGCACTGCTCAGTGCGAGGCTGGCGGAGGGTTCATTGCTGTGTCGGCCGGGGTAGCCGTGTAGTACACCATTTTGTACAACGACTAAGTACTTTTCCCCAGTATCAGTCATATCGATATTCAGGTGGATATCTGCATCGGCTGCTTTTTTACCATTTAGACGTACTGCCATCGCATCGAACAGCAACTGTAGGGGGATTCGTGCCACTATATCTTCGTCGGGCAGTACTTCGGCGCGGTAATCGATGCCGTGGCGTAACTCCTTGGCGCCAGATAGGTAAAAATTACGCCAGATGCCCGACTCTGCCTGGTAGCCCAGTTGCTCCAAGCTGTCAGCCAAAAGATAGCGGGCCTGTTCGTTCTCCGGTTCGGCAAAAACTAAGTGCTTTAATACCATGGCCACCCAGCGATAATTACCCCGGGCGAAATCCTGTCGGGCGCGGGCTATGATGGCTTCTTCTCCCCCCATATACTCAACGTAATGTTCCGCAGCTTGTTCTTGAGGAATTGGGTGGAGATTTGCCGGGTTGCCATCAAAATAACCCAGGTAGCGGTTGTAAACTGCCTTGGCGCCAACATTGACGGTACCGTAGTAGCCTCGATTGGCCCAAGCCTGGGAGAGGTTTTCGGGTAGCTCAAGGCGCTCTGCGACTTCGATCATATCGTAGCCGTGGTTGGCCAAGCGTAGGGTCTGGTCGTGAATGTATTTATAGAGGTCCCTTTGTTTTATCAGGTAATCCATCGCTGCCTCTTTACCCCAGGTGGGCCAGTGGTGACTGCTGAATACTACCTCGGTCCTGTCGCCAAATTTCTCCATAGCGTACTCAATATAGCGACTCCAGGCTTTGGCATCGCGGGTTTTTGCGCCACGTAGGGTATAAATATTGTGCAGTGTATGATTGGCGATCTCACTCATGCAGAGGGCGTTAAATTGGGGGAAGAAAAAGACCATCTCTGTGGGGGCTTCGGCCCCGGGAGTACTGACAAAGGTTATGTCTACCCCATCAACCCTCATCTCGGCACCGCCCTCAGAGATCTCTATCGTTGGCGTGGCTATGCCATGTTCACCATCGGATACCCGGTTGCCCAAACCGGAGGAGACGAAACCCTCCGGACTGGAGGGAAGTAAATTGCCAAATTGATATAGCGCACGGCGTTGCATCACATTGCCAGTGCGAACATTTTCACTGATCGCTTCCTCGGCGAAGCCCTCGGGAGCAATGATATCGATAGAGCCGTTGGCGAGCTGCTCTTTGGACAGAACGCCAGTTATCCCGGCGAAATGATCTGCGTGGCTATGGGTAAAGATCACCGCGCTTACCGGTTGCTCTCCCAGGGCCTTATTGGCCAGGGCGAGAGCCGCAGCGGCGGTCTCTGCGGAAGTGAGCGGGTCGATCACAATCCAGCCGCTCTCCCCCTGTATCAGAGTCATATTGGCTAGGTCCAGGGAGCGCACTTGGTAGATACCGTCTACCACTTTGAACAGGCCGTTATTCAGGACATTGAGCTGGGCCTGGCGCCAGAGACTAGGGTTAACGGTATCGGGAGGATCGCCCTGTAAAAATTGCATCTGGGATAGGCCGTAGACCTCCCGACCCTGGGCATTTGTTATCTGTGCGCCGGGAATAGACTCAATAAAGCCCCGCTTCGCTAGCTGGAAGTCGGTTTCATCACTAAAGGGAAGTTGTTCGGCCAGGGATCTATTGTGGGATATAGTCGCCCTGGAGGCGGGTTTGATCTCGGTATTGAGGCGTTCTGTATGAGTTTTTGGCTCACTACTACAGGCAATTAAAAAGAAGGACAACAACCACATGAGTATCAGCGAGCGCATCGAGACTCCCCAAAATCGGTTTACATGAAACTTCATTTTTATACTGGAGTAGGTTTGTCTTTACCCAGAGTGAGCCTAGCTTCTCTTACCTGTGGTGGCGCGTCAAGACAGGAGCTCGCCGTTTGGCGGCGCAAAAGTCTTTCTGTATAGGGCATGTCCAAGCATAATCTATGGACTGTTCTATTTTTCCACCGAGCTTTGTATTTTCTACCAATATCGCCAAGATTGCTGGCGCTATGTATAAGGTGAAGAGTCTGCGTTTCTCCAGCAAAAAGAAGAGTTCCGCCGATCCACGGTTACCTCTTTTGCTCGCTGATTTTTTGTGTTTGATAAATTTATGGTGTTTTATCGTGATATATACTTGCCGGGATAGGTTGATTTTATTTTTTAAGCGCAAGTATTGAAGTCGAGCTCCTTTTGGAGGCTTTAGTCACTATCGTTCAATGGTTTTTCACAGTTTATTCGCTTTAAAATAAAGCTGCTTAACTAAGTGGCATGCGGTGTGCTTGTGTTTTTCTTGGAAAATAGTGCGCTTAAAGGCGAAAAAAGTACCAGAGCTAAAATATGAGGGGCGTAAAGAGTATATTCGCTAGGGTGAAAAAAATATAAAGTGGCTTCGCAGGCAATAATAGCTATTGCTGAGGTTGCCCAGGGGTGAAGGTTCACTAGTTTATATGCCAAAAAACTAAATGTAAAAATAAGCAATCCATAGTTCAGTGATTGAATAACCAAAATATCCCAAAGGATAGGTGAACTTCCAGAGGGGAGCGTTTTGAAAAAATTGGGCATGGCGATAGCGGCAGAATACCCGATAATTAAAGTGCCCAAGTATCCAGTGACTAAACCGATCATTATCCCAGCTATTATATTTTTCATTGGCTCCCTTCTAATTGTATCCATTATAAAGAGTGAGTAACTGTAGCCTAAATGAGGGTATCAAAAGAAGTCAAAGCCTTATTGCTACAAGGGACTATAGTATTAATACTGAAAATACTGGGTTGTATATCTCTGATACAGCTGGAAAACTTGAGGGGGCAGGGGGACGTATAAGTTGCCAGGTAGTCGGTGGTGCGGGAAAAGATACGGCAAAAAAAGAGCGGGCTAAAAGCCCGCTCTTTTTGTTTTACTGAAGCTTATTGCCCCAATGTAAACAGCTGTGTGTTGCCGCCAGTGGCAACTGTATTGATGGTTTTGGTTTTTTCACTGGCAAAGCGGAACAGGTAGTGCGGGCCGCCGGCTTTGGGGCCGGTACCGGACAGGCCGTGGCCGCCGAAGGGGTTAACGCCTACGACAGCACCGACCATATCGCGGTTCACGTAGCAGTTGCCGACGTTGATACGCTTGAATACGGCATGGGCGCGGCCTTCGATGCGGGAGTGCAGCCCGAAGGTGAGGCCGTAGCCGGTGGCGTTAATGCGGTGGATTACATCTTCCAGTTCCTCGGCCTTGAAGCGGACTACATGTAGGAAGGGCCCAAACACTTCGCGCTTGAGTACGGAGAAGTCTTCGATCTCTACTACTTGCGGGCCGAAGAAGGTGCCTGCGCTGGGCTTTTTCGCTTCCTCGAAAGCAAATAGCGGCTTGGCTTCTTTCTCCATGCGCTCGCGGTGCGCTTCCAGCATACCGAGGGCTTTTTCATCGATAACCGGGCCGATATCGGTGTCCAGCTTGCCGGGATCACCGAGGGTCAACTCTTCACAGGCCCCTTTCAGCATATTGAGCAGGTTGTCGGCAATGACATCCTGTACGCACAAGATGCGCAGTGCGGAACAGCGTTGACCGGCGCTGAGGAAGGCAGACTGAATGACATCGTCCACCACCTGCTCGGGCAGGGCGGTGGAGTCTACGATCATGACGTTCTGGCCGCCGGTTTCGGCGATCAGCGGTACAATCGGGCCCTCTTTTGCCGCCAGCTGTTGGTTGATCAGGCGCGCAGTTTCGGTGGAGCCGGTGAAGGCCACGCCGCCCAGGCGCGGGTCTTCGATCAGCAATTGACCCACTGCGGCACCGGTACCGGTGATCAGGTGCAATACCTTGGGCGGTATGCCGGCGTCGAGCATCAGGCGCACTGCGTGTGCAGCGATGATCGGGGTCTGCTCGGCGGGCTTGGCTAGTACGGCATTACCGGCGGCGAGCGCGGCAACCACCTGGCCAGTAAAGATTGCCAGGGGGAAGTTCCAGGGGCTGATACACACAAAGGTGCCTCGGCCACTCAGGTACAGCTGGTTTTGCTCGCCAGTGGGGCCGGGCAGTTCGGTGGGTTCACTGAAGTGCTGGCGCGCGGCATTGGCGTAGTAGCGGCAGAAGTCGATGGCTTCGCGCACTTCACTGATACCGTCGTTCAGGGTGCGGCCCGCTTCAATACAAATAATTGCCGCCAGCTCATTGGCTTTTTCTTCGTAGAGATCTGCGACTTTATCGAGAATATCTGCGCGATGGTTGCCGCCCTGGCGATCCCAATCGATCTGCGCTTCAGTGGCAGCGGCATAGGCCTGTTCAATTAGGTGTTTATCGGTATTGGCAGTGTGGCCAATCTTTTCACCGGTTGCGGGGTTGTAAACCGGCTCTTCGGCTTCACCCATGGCGCCGTTGACAATGGGGCCACCGAGGAAGTGCTTTCCGCGCTGCTGCTCAAGTTCTTCCAACAGCGGGTTAACCGAGAGGGGGTCGGTCAGTTCGATGCCGTGTGAGTTTTTCCGTGGCAGGGCTTCTGCGCCCATATAAATATTCTCCGGGACAGGAATTTGTGGGTGACGGTAGGGATTGCAGGCTTCGCTTTGCTCCAGGGTATCCTGAACCAGGGCTTCAACCGGCGTATCCTCGTCCATAAAGCGGTTAACAAAGGAGCTATTAGCCCCGTTTTCCAGTAGGCGACGAACCAGGTAGGGCAGCAGGTCGCGGTGGGCACCGACCGGTGCGTAGACGCGCACGGGTACACGCTTGCCATGAACTGCTTCGATCTGCGCGTATAGCAGGTGGCCCATGCCGTGCAGGCGCTGGAATTCAAAATCGGTGCGGCCGTTGGCCAGCTGCAAAATCAGGCCGACGGTGTAGGCGTTATGGGTGGCAAATTGCGGGTAGATCGCATCGCCAGCATCCAGCAGTTTCTTCGCGCAAACCTGGTAAGAAAGGTCGGTGTGGCATTTGCGCGTGTACACCGGGTAGTCCGGCAGGCCCATTTGCTGGGAGTGTTTGATTTCACTATCCCAGTAGGCGCCTTTTACCAGGCGCACCATTAGCTTGCGGCCGGTATCGCGGCCCAGGGCAATCAGCCAGTCGGCGACATGGGGGGCGCGCTTTTGATAGGCCTGGAGCACAAAGCCCAGTCCCTGCCAGTCTTTTAATTCGGGGTCGCGGGCGAGCGCCTCGAAGATATCCAGAGAGATATCCAGGCGGTCCGCCTCTTCGGCATCGATATTCAAGCCCATGTCGTATTGGGCGGCGGCGACACACAGGCGCTTCACCTGGGGCAGCAACTCGCTCATTACGCGATCCCGCTGTAGCACACTGTAGCGGGGGTGCAGGGCGGATAGCTTGATCGAAATGCCGTTGGCTTCAACCACATCCCGCTGGGTGTTGTCCTTGCCGATGGCTTCGATCGCCATCATATAGGCATCGAAGTAGCGGTGGGCATCGGCCATGGTGCGAGCACCTTCGCCCAGCATATCGAAGGAGAAGCGGGTGCCGGGGAGGTTTTCCTTGGGACCGCGTTTCAGGGCTTCTTTGATGGTGCGGCCGAGTACGTATTGACCGCCCATGATTTTCATGGCCTGCATCATGGAAGTGCGCACCATCGGCTCACCGATACGGCTCACCAGGCGTTTCATCCAGTGAGAGGGGCGCTCAGTAATATCTGGGTCCAGCTCGACCACGCTGCCAGTGAGCATCAGCCCCCAGGTTGAGGCGTTCACAAACAGGGAGTCGGACTGGCCACGATGGCTGGACCAGTTGCCGGAATGCACTTTCTCGGCGATAAGTTTGTCGGCAGTATCGGCGTCCGGTACCCGGAGCAGGGACTCTGCCAGGCACATCAGGGCCACCCCTTCCTTGTTAGAAAGGCCGAACTGCTGGAGGAAAGCGTCCAGTGTTCCGCGCTTGCTGCGCTGCTGTCGCGAGTGGTGAACCAGTTCGCGCGAGGTGTTCAGGATCTTCTTGCGCATCTCGTCGCTGGGGCGTGGCGCGGCCAGTAGTTCGCTCACGCAGAGGTTTTCGTCGGCGTGCAAATACTCACGGGCCCGGTCTCGGGCATTCTGGAGGTCTCCGGCGAAGTTTGTCGACATATCGTCTCCCAAGCTCTATATCTAGGGTCAGAATAAAAGACCGGATTATGTGCGAAAATCCTTAGAATTAATCGCCATAATGTCGCCAGTTGTGGTTAAATATCACGCCTAATTGCGTGATTACCAGTAGGGTATTTTGTAATGTCTCGACAGTTGGAAGATCTAGATCGTATTGATCGCCAAATACTGCGAATTTTGCAGCGTCACGGCCGCCTGCCAAACGTGGAGTTGGCGCGCCGAGTTAACCTTAGTCCCACTCCCTGCCTTGAGCGAGTTAAGCGGCTAGAAAGAGAAGAGTTTATCCGCGACTACGTGGCGTTGCTCGATCCACTCAAAGTTCATGCGGGGTTGGTGGTCTATATCCAAGTGACCCTGAACAATACGGCAACTGAGGCCCTGGAAGCTTTTAACGAGCATGTGGCTGGCCTGGAAGAGGTCCAGGAGTGCCATATGGTTGCCGGAGGTTTTGATTATCTGGTGAAAATTCGGATCAAGGATATGCTGGGTTATCGCCGTTTCCTCGGTGAAAAGCTGGCATCGGTGCCGGGAGTCCGTGAAACCCACACTTATGTGGTGATGGAAGAGGTGAAGACTGATACTGCTGTGGCGGTACCTGACCCCGAGCCCGGTGTTAAAGGTTCGCGGCGCTAATTGAGCCCCGTCAAATATTCTGTGTGGAGCAGGAAAGCTGTAGCGATACCAAGGGTTGGTTTCTAGCGGGCCTGAATTCTCATCTCGGGCCACGATCATAGAGATTGATTGCTGATTTCATAGCTGAAAAGGTGGAATTGGCAACCATTGTCGGCGCAGTTTTTATTATGCTCGGCATAGCGATGCGGTACCAAGGCGGGTGCCGTGTGATTTGTCCGTAATAACTATAAATAGGTACTGTATGGATTTTTCACTGAGCGAAGAACAGCAGATGATTCAGGATGCGGCAAAGCAATTTGCCGACAGCGAACTGAAGCCGATTGCTGCCGAACTCGATAAAACTGGTGACAGGAAACTCTTGTTACAGAGGCTCAAGCAGTTGGCTGAGCTAGGTTTTATGGGCATCAATATCGATCCCAATTATGGCGGCACTGGCGCCGGCACCATAGCATTCTCCCTGGCAATTGCCGAGTTGGCGCGAGGCTGTGCCTCTGTGGCGACAACCACCTCAGTCACCAATATGGTGGCTGAAGTTATTCAGGCCGTGGGCTCAGAGGAGCAGCGCCAAAAATACCTTCCCAAAATCTGTAGCGGTGAATACCCGGCGGGTTCTTTCTGCCTTACCGAACCGGGCTCTGGATCGGATGCCGCCGCCATGCGTACCCGCGCGGACAAGCAGGGCGATGAATACGTTCTCAACGGCAGTAAGCTGTTTATCAGTAGTGCAGAATTTGCCGGTATTTTTGTTGTTTGGGCGGTAACAGATCCTGCCGCACCAAAAGGCAAAGGCATTTCCTGCTTCTTGGTCGAAGCTGGTACACCCGGTTTGGTGATCGGTAAGGCCGAAGAAAAAATGGGGCAGAAAGCCTCTGTTACCAATGAGGTTTCCTTCGACAACTGCCGTATTCCTGCCTCCCACCTGCTGGGTGACGAGAATCGAGGCTTCCGTATCGCAGCAGGCGAGCTTGCCGGCGGTAGAATCGGCATTGGTTCCCTGGCGCTGGGTATCGGCCTTGAAGCTTTAGACTGTGCCCGGGCCTACCTGCATGAGCGGGAGCAATTCGGTAAAAAGCTGGCGGAGTTCCAGGGGTTGCAGTGGCAGCTGGCTGATAAATATACAGAGTTGGAAGGTGCGCGACTGCTATTATTGCAAGCCGCCTGGCAGAAAGATGCGGGTATGGCCTTTGGCCCCGCCGCCTCAATGGGTAAGTTATTTGCCAGTGAGAAAGCGAATGAAGCCTGCTATTTAGCTCTGCAAATGCACGGTGGTGTGGGCTATACCCGTGAGTATCCGCTTGAGCGTATGAGTCGGGATGTGAGAATTACCACAATCTACGAAGGCACTAGTGAGATCCAACGCCTGATTATTGCCAGGCACTTGCTGGATGTGAGATAGCTTTATTGACCTGAGCCGGCGAAGTAAGCCGGCTTTTTATTTCTTTCTTCCTGTAAATCTAGTGGCTGTACCTCTGATACAGGTATAAATATCGGTCTGCTTAGTAGCTCTTTCTTTTTCTACTGCCCACATCGTCATAACGAGATTGGCTCGGGGTATGCTTGAAGATCTCTCTTTGCTGAATATACGTTAAGCTCTCGATAGCCTTATCTTGTTATAAAGTCTAGCTATCCGTAAATACATAAAGACGATTGTCGACGTTTAATACCTGATGCTTACCTATATCAATATACGGTATTTCCCAATGACAGTGCCCAAAAAGCACCAGGGAAGAACCTTGTGATTCTAAATAATCCCGAACCAGTGGCTCACCAATTTGACTGTTAAGCGGATCATCAGGGCCCTGATGTAAGAGTGTAATCTCTGTCTTGTTATTTACCGCTTTACGTAAAGCCTTATTAAACTCAGTGCTTGATTTTCTTTGATTCCTACCGCTGCGGCCAATTATCCCCGATACGCCGCCTATATTTAATCCGTTGATAGCCTGAATTTCGCCATCTAAAACTCTCACATTTGCCGCAAGAATTTCCTCTTGAACTGTATCATGGTTCCCGTGAACTCCAACAACATTTTCTGTTATTTCAGAAAAAGCATTCCAAACAGCTGTAACATCACCAGTTCCGCCCAACTTTTTACTGTCAGGATAGTCATACAGGTCTCCTGCCAGTAACACTAAATTAACTTCTGGGATTTCACCTAACTCCATTAATAGCAGAAGTTCTTCGGCTACAGCTTCACCGACTAACCGGTTACTCTTAATGTCAGCTTCCCTCCCTTGTAAATCCGAAACGGCCACAATTGCAGAGTAACCCTTGGGCAAGGCATCAACTTGCACCCTATAAAAAGGCAGGGTTAATGAACGAACCTCTCCACCTCTTCCCGAAGATCGATACATAATGTCATGAAAAGGTTTGTCTTCAATTTTTACAATCTTCATTTCAACCAAAATACGATGTTGATTTTTATAGCGCTGAGGCTGTGGTTTATGCGGGGGGGGCATCAAAGGGGGCAAAAATTCACCCGGTGAGGCCGCCTACAAACTTGAAATCCCTAGAGTGTTACGGTAAGCCCAGTATCTCTTGTTATTAATGTATCTGAGCTAGCCTGTAATAGATAGGGGCGAAGCGTATAGCACTTTGCCTTGCTTGTGCGATTTGTTAAGTTTCCTCAAAATAGTGCTCTAGATTATGAGCGATTTCTTGCTGCTCTTCAGGGTGAATCTGAAGCCTTATTTGTGTTTCCTGGCCTTTGCGAAGACAGAACAAAGTTAAACCGTTTTCATACGGCAAGAAACTGCAACTATAAAATTTTATGACTTCACCCTCGTCATAGGGGTTATAGTCATAGTCTCTGAATGGCTTTGCAATACGGTAATTCAGGCTTGCTTTTAGGTGGCCATATTGTTTATTGAGATTTTCTCTATTCATGCCCTGCTATTTAACACCATTGTCAATTACAAATCAAAGTTGAGCTACTGAAAAAGTTAGTATGAAAGCCCGAAACTTACTACGTATGGATG
Organism: Microbulbifer regidiadema (SeqCode); assembly: GCF_052467605.1. NCBI lineage: Bacteria > Pseudomonadati > Pseudomonadota > Gammaproteobacteria > Cellvibrionales > Microbulbiferaceae > Microbulbifer > Microbulbifer regidiadema (SeqCode). The sequence continues at coordinate 515,092 of NZ_CP174316.1, forward strand.
CGAGTGAATCACTGACTGTCACCTGCGGATCACCCGGTAAAAATTACTGGCGAAACGCAAAAGTTGAGGGTATTCATACTGCATTTAAAAATAACTTTCCCAAAGGGCGGACTTGATTTCGTTGCGTGACCGCTGGGTAGGAATTCATTATGGGGTGGTAGCTAGAAACTACCGGTCACCCAGTTTATCAATTTTTCAGCAGCTCCCTGATGGCTGGCACTGTGTGCTTCTCCGCAGGGTCACTACCATCTTTGTGATCGTGCTCGCTTTCATCAAATGCGCAATATGCTGAATAGCAGGGTTCTATAATTTCTAGATTATTCTCTATAACAAAGTCGAGCATTGCTGGCTATACACTATTCATTGCTGCATCAGCATCGACGTATGATACCTCGTCAGTTTCGAGCCTCTTTGTGAAAAGTTATGGCACAGAGTTAAATACTTCTGAAATTTCACAGCCCAATGTTTCGGTGCATTTTCCGAAGTCTCCCGGCTCACCTTCATCTCATTTTAGTTTTTCGTAAAGTTCTTCAATATTCATCTTGATGCAGAATGCCGGCAATACGGTCCGATATGGAGCAGCGAAGCTGCGGAATATAGGTCCAGTCAGTTTTTCTGGTGATAGTTCTTGGTGTTGTTAAGTACTACAGGCTCCACGGGGACGTGATATATAATTTGTCACTATCGTTTTGTAGCAGATAACGCTGATTGATAAAATGCCTCGAATATAGAAATACTGATAAGCACACCGCTGATATCAATAGTTTTATAAGGATTGCCTCTGAACTAGCCTCCATTTCTGTACCTTCAGGTGATGGTAAGATTGAAAGGAGTGTGTTAACTGCGTTGCTGGCACCTATGAAACCGACAATCCCACGCAAAACCCTTAAAATTATTATCATTTCACTGCCTTGTGATTTCTGCTTAACATCGTGCTCAGAAGTGTTTTGCTGTGGGCGAATTTTGCGTGAAAGGTGTACAGAGCAGGACATCTCCTGTAGTGATTGGTTATGATAAAGAAGGTTGCCATAACCCAAATAATTGTACCTACGATAGCCAGAGCCAAGCAGGCTTGCCAATTTCTGTTAGCATGAGATTTTGAGTGGCACCGATAATTATCAGTACAGAAAAGCTTATCAGAAATGCTGAGCTAACTCTACTATAGACCCTGATTTCTTCCTGAGCGGAAGCGGTTGACTTTCTTATATCAATAATATTCATTTGGATATTATACGGAGCTATAGGTCCGCCTAGTTAATAAACACTGGGTCAATACAGGTACGGAGTAGTGTTAGCAAGAGTGTAGGTAAAATTTAACTTACTACCTGGAAATGGCCGGCCGTAAAAAACTATCTATCTAGGCCGGCTTGGTGAGATCTAAAATCGAGTGCCTCTGCGTGCTCGATAGACTATTTATGATTTAATATTTTCTTGCCTCTCTTAATAAGTAAGCACCTGTCCTGTAGAGGAAGCTCTCTGAGCGGGACGTCGAGGACGTCCCGACCATGTATTTGCTAGGCCTTATTTGCAACTAATTTAACTGATCGATATGTAATATAATAAAGGCTAAAAAAGCCAACAAACATCACGGAAATGAATGTTGTAAGTATTTGTGTGATTTCGGCGCCCCAAACAGTTACCCCAATTATGCACGATATATATGCAATCTGTATAAAAAAACATATGATTGCTGGAAGAGGATTTCCAGATTCGGCACTCTTATCAGACCACCTTTTTATTGGGCCTGTAGATACGGAATACGACCATATCAATGCAGGAATTATACTGGAATGGTTGGTCTGCTCCATACAAAAAGCAAGTACAGTAATACACCAGGCGCTTAGTATAAAGAAAATATATAGTACGGATAAGATGCTTAATATATAGAGTGGAAAATTCTTATATTTCCCCAAAGAGCCCTTTCCAATTTCGCCGAAAATATCTCCAGGGATTAATGCTAAGTATAACCCGATTCCTGAAAGGAGTAAGACAAGTGCCCCATACCCAATTAGCGCCCACTCTCCCAGTATGGCAAGCCAAATGCCGGATATAAATCCACCGAAAAGATTTAGCAAGCCCATCGGTACAGTTAATACTATGAGAATTTTTTGTAACCCGTTCATTAGTCTTACTCCATTGCGTCTGATATTTTTCTTCAAAAATGGTATCTATTTATCACGCCTGTTTATACTTCGAGGGTCTGCTCAACTGAAGCTCCTAATAAGGTCGAGCAATCAACGCCCCCCAAATTGGTACAGGTGCTTAAATAGAGGGGGAGGGTAAAGCAGCTTCTATATACTTTAAAACTATTTTGGATACCCAGCAAAGAAAAAGTTTAAGGTGTCATGCCCATGGATACAATACTGAGACCACAATAAAACACTGGATATTGAAATTATTGAATCTCTATCTTGCAATATAGTCTAGCCGTTCACAAATACCTCTTGATCGACACCTTACCGTCACCGTATGCATAAGGCACTCTTTTGCGAAATGGTCTTTGACTTTTGGGGAGTTATAAGCGCCGGTACCAGTAGATTGAGACTGGGGTACAAAAAATGGTTGGCATCTTTATACTAGAACGTTTCTGAATAATTTTGTAGCGCCCCTGAAAGTTCCAAAAAGCGAGTCTTTAAGGCTATTTGGAGGTTCCCTAGAGCTTTTAGCTTATACAATGATGAGTAATCACTATCATATCGGGCTCTATATCGACTGTTAAGATGATCACAAATAAAGTCGATAGTACTGATGGGTGACTTTTAGTACTTTCGTACTTTTAAATTCCGTCCTCAAGGCTCAAAGAGGTTATTATTTTTTACGGAGCGCCTGATAGAGTCAGTAGGATTTGTGTGTGACTGAAATAAGCAGATTCTCTGAAAGCCAATGTGGAAGTTAAGTGTAGTGATCGCTGTTAGGTGAGTCGTTTCGCCCCCCTCAGGATCTGCTGGGCAAGAGCTATTGTAGTACTTGATTTTTCACTTGGAATTAACGCCTAAAGCACCTGAAGGAAATGATATTGAAGTGACTGTTTTTATGTTAGGTGCTTTTATTTTTTACATGTTGTCTTCTCGAGTTAATAATTTATTGGAAAAGAGGGTCAGAATGGCTGGCGGTATAAGCCATTAAACCACCGCCTGAAATTTCTCTATGAGTTGAAAGTGAACAGGGCCTCAAGTCTATCTTTGAATTATATTGAGCTTAACTAATTCAAGGTTAGAGCGCTCAGGCAGTCCGTCAGCAAGCACAGATCAATATAAATAATATGAAGTCTGTAAAGATGTTTGCGCTTGAGTTATTAAACATTACGCTTCCTTGCGTGTTTAAAAATTTAGTATGGGTTGCACAGGTGAGAGAAGCGCGGTGCAGGAAGTTCTCCCAAAAATAAATGCTATTTTATATTTTCCTTAAGTAGTCATCCTCCTGTGTTTATTTTGACTTAAATTGCCCGTATAGCTCTTGGGGTGTCTCGTCAAAGTATTTGAATAATGCAGGGCAAAGCCAGGCCTCTTTGTCCAGGGCTTTGGAATAATACCAATTGCCGCCAAATTCCTCTCGATCCCATGTGAGCTCTAATTGGTAGCCTGGGAACTTGGCGCCAGAAAATAGCAAATTAAACCCATTCTCTGCATCGGAGATTTCCTTTGTCATGATGTCAATCAGGCCATTAGCATCGTCTATAAATGGCTCTCGCACTAGACCTACATTGGGGTCATCAAATACCCATATTCCCTCTACCTTATACGGATGGATTATCATTATTGAATTCATTTAAATTTACCTTGAGGAGTTTAACATTAAAATAAATGCTGCGCTGCTAGGTGTGTCCAGTGGAGCGGTGTAGCAGCGGGATGAGCTATGGCGCTGCTGAAAAAGATAGAAAGGCTTCAGCAGTTTTTTTAGGGCTTTCTATCATTGGTAAATGACCAATGTTATTCATCAGATCAACTTCCGCATGTGAAATAGCTTGCTTAAGGGTATTGGCCCCTGAAACATGCAAAACTCTGTCTTTGTTACCCCATGTGACAAGGACTGAGCCTTTATAAGCGCTCAATGTTTGTTCAAGCGGTGAGTCTGGCTGTGGAACTCCATTTTTCATTCTATGTATTTGCCCGAAGATTTTGGTGTTTAGCGCAACTCTGGCTTCGGCCTTTGACGCCAAATGCTGTATAATTGGCTTAGGTACAAAAGGCGGCTCAACAAACAAGAAATCAAACAGTTGGAGAAATTCTGACTCTGTTCGAGGTAAAACTACAGGGTGCTGGCCGTTTATAATGGAAGAAAACATTTCACTTCTTTCGGTCCCTGCAACGCCAAAGGGACTGATTAGCCACAAATTGTCGACTTTCTCCGGAAATTGTGCTGCATAGTTTCCCGCAATGTAACCTCCCATTGAACTACCCACTAAGTCAACTTTTTCGATTTTGAGTGCTTTTAATATCTTGTCAACTCTGGCTACTTGTGAAAACACATCATAATCAAGTTCAATATTGCTCGTGCTGTTTCCAAAACCTGGCAGGTCAATTGCAATAATTTCGAAATTTTTACTTAAATGCCCGGCGACTCTATTCCAGTTATCTTTATCAGCACCAAACCCATGAAGTAAAACTAATGGTGTCCCACTTCCGCCATGTAGATACTCAATATGAAGGTCTCCCACTTCAAGTTGCTTCAATTCAAGTCCGGCGATACTGCGTTCTGCACTAATCATGAATTTAAATAACGTTGAGGTTGGAGTTATCACATATGTCAATAGGGTAATCGCTAACACCCCTAAAAGTATCGCTACACCTTTCCTTTTCATTTGTAAGCTCCCTGAATATTTTTATTTTATGTGGTATAAGGTCGATTTAAGAGAAAATCTTACTTCTGTGATTGAGTTTATTGTCTTTAGTCATGTTTTGCTAGAAGTTCTAGCTCAAGAGGGGTCTTGACTTTGTCGGGGCTATTTACTTTGTTTATGACCGCTCTATTGTCGCCAAGCCTAGAAGGTCAAACTTAACCAAGGTAGACACAGCTAAGCTCAAAATATCTCTCCTCAAGTAGATGCTTTGCATGGTGATAGCTTAGTGTTGTCTGAGTAGAAAGCGCCATTGAGAAAATATGAAGACCTTTGATCTAGAGTGAATTTATGCTTGATGTTTAGTGCATTGGTAGCCGAAATATGGTGTCGACTGCTCGGTCTGATTTTTTGATGGCGGTCATGCTGCAGTTTGTTATGTGGATCAGCTCAATTCAAAACCGCAGCTCTTGCAAAACTTAGGACTTAAGCCTTTGCCTAGATAGTTTTCACACCCTGGGCATCGCCAATTAAATTTAGAAAAAATTAAATACAGGGCCACAGCTAAGGAGCATCCGGCCATCCAGAATACTATAGGTAAGCCGCCAAAGGTCTCGACTCCACCTTCCATTGCTTCAAGTGAAGCAAAAATACCAATGAGAGCAGGAGTAAAGATAATACTCCCTATAATCTGCTTCTTGCGTAACTTATTAAATTTATCGTTCATCTAATTATTTTATCCATATAGTGTTTGTTCTGTGCTTTATACACGCCTTTGAATCCTATTCAAAGTCCCGCATAGATAAATAGTCCAGCCTCCTTTTGAGTGTGTAAAATTTACTCAGCTAGACTGGTTGAAGTCTGAAATTTCTTGAGCTTTATGATAAAGTTAGCGGTGTACTCACTGAAACTTTCTCGGCAGCTGTAGTAGTCTAATGATTCATAGGAATGCTGGGCTACAATAGCGGGCGAAGAGGGCTCCGCTTAGCAGGGCCCGATTGACTTTTTTCTATACATTACTTGATTGATATCCAGATATCTTTGTTTTCATGTTCGCCGTATATTGATTTTTTATGAATGTTTTCCTTATTGGATACTAATCCTAGTGATCTTTTTTCAATATTGTTGAGGTTGTTCACTTTCTCCTCAAGATTAACCGATGTCAGGCCTTGATTGTTTTCAAAATTCCCTTGTGCATACAGTGTATGGTGGTATGTATCATTTTTATTTACAATTCCTTTGTGCATATGTTTTGTTGGGAAAAATAATTGCCCATCATCATCTTTCCTAAACCAAAAAGCCATGGGGTGTACCTTTGCTTTCCCAGCTTTTAGTTTGAAAACTACAAACCCATAATTTGAATATTCTGGCGCTTGCTCAAAAAAAGTATCACTTAAGCTGAATCTGGAATCTAAACGCCTAAAATCATTGGGGGTTGGTACGAAAGAGGCTTCATAGGCTCCTACTTCATGTACCTCTATTGGGCTGTCTGCGCTTAAACAGTCCTGAAGGTATACTGCCGGCCATTGGAGAAATAAACTCTCAATGTCATCGAAAATATTCGAATAACTGGAAAGATCGATAAACTCTACGGGGGCGCCACTTGTAAAATTAGAGACTGGAATAGGTAATACCATCGCAGTTTCATCTTTTGCGGAGAGGTACATATCATAAATAATCAGCTGTCGTGAACCGTCTTGTCGAGAGAATATTCTCGTGTTTTCTACCGACTCAACTTCACCAGTAAAAATGCACATTTTCTTAATCTCCTAAGTTTATATGGTAGCCTAATGGGCTGCGCTACTAGGCATCAGCTTGATTAAAGTGTTGTCTATTTTTTGCCAACTTATGTAGTGTAAAGTAATGGGGCTTTATAATTGAATTGCTGACCTGCTGGGAGTAGGAAGGGTGGTTCTATTTTTGGAGTCTTGTCAAGTTTTCGATTCGAAGTAAACTCAAAGGTATTACCTGCTGCATCACCACAAACAAGCCCCACTAATGATCTGATTATCCTGTCTTCCAAACTAACTCCACTCCTTAATTTTCCCAAACCAACGGATGTCGCTATAAATGGATGCGGAAGTAATACGTAGGGAGTCCGCTGTAGGGCGATATGTTATACACACATTTTTAATCCTATTCAAAGCCTTATAAAGAGAAATAGCCCAATTCCCCAAAATTTAGTGTGTCACTACACTGTCGTATTTAAGCGTACCGCAAAGAAAGTAACCCCACTACATTCGCTCTAGTCTATTCATCGGATAGAAACGTCCTTGTTAGCCTATATGAAGAGAGTACTCTCGTACCTGAATGGTGGGTTTGCTCAGTGGGATGTTGAGGTAGCTCTCAAGTTGGCAGTATAGTGCTGCGAAGTAGGAAGGCTTTATATTCAGTTTACCGGCCTGCCTGCCGGGTGAAATGCAGGCAGGCCGGTATCCTTGATATTTTACTGTTTGTGAAAATATTAAACGCCACTTTCTGCTGCGGTGACTTCGCTGCCAACTTCCCCAGAAGTCAGATCGCTCTTATTGCTGGGGGTAAAGGTTAAAAATTCGTCTTCAATGGCTGAGTCAAGGAGGATCTTGCAGTCTTCCTCATAGTTATTTAACAGGCGCCATGGGTAGCGTGTTCCCTGTCGGGGAAGCTCTCCATTAGCTCGCTTTACATAGCCGGAATTGAGGCTGCTCATCACGGAGTCTTGTTCGGCACAGCCCTCACTATCTACGGCGGTACACACCTGGTAGCTGTGCGTGTCCATATGTTTGAGCAGCCTGCAAATGTAACGGGCGCTAATGTCCGCTTTGAGTGTCCAGGGGGCATTGGTGTAGCCGAACACCCATGAGATGTTCGGTACTCCCTCCATAAGTATGGCCTTGTAGGTGAGTTTTTCGTTGACCGCTATGGGGTTACCATCAATAAAGAGCTTGATACCACCCAGTACTTGTAATTTTAGGCCGGTGGCACTGATGATAATGTCCGCATCTAATTGCTGCCCGGACTTAAGCTGGATACCTTGTTGGGTGAAGGTTTGTATTTCATCGGTGACAACAGAGACTTTTCCAGAGCAGATTGAAGAGAATAGGTCTCCATCGGGAACTGCGCACAGGCGTTGATCCCAGGGTTTGTAACTGGGTTCAAAGTGACTAAGGTCAAAATTGTCCGGGAGACTTTTTTTCACATCTTTCAATAGTAATTTTCTAATAAAATTAGGCCAGCGCTTGGCGGCTTTAAATATCCAGCGTTGCAGCTTGATATTGCGCCAGCGACCGAGTCTGTGAACCCAGGACTCTGGGAGTAATTTTGATAGTGCGCGTGAAATCTTGTCGATTGATGGAATCGAAATGATATAACTTGGAGAGCGTTGCAACATGGTGACATGTTGGGCAGTGGTGGCGAGGGAGGGGACTAGAGTGATTGCGGTAGCTCCGCTGCCGATCACAGCAATGCGCTTATCGCAATAGTCCAGTTTTTCTGGCCAGTGCTGAGGATGTATCAATTCCCCTCGATAGCGCTCCACGCCGGGGTATTGGGGTAAGTAGCCCTCTTTGTGATCGTAGTATCCAGTGCAGGCAATCAAAAAGTTGCAGCTGTATCGCAGTGGGGTGCCGGATACGGTTTTATGGCCTTTCAGTATCCATATGCGCTCGCGGTTGCACCAATTCGCCGCAGTTAAATTGACTCCAAAGTGAATCCGCTTTTTAACGTCGAATTGCTCCGCAGTGGTCTCAATATACTTTTGGATGGCTGGGCCGTCTGCGAGTATCTTTTCTCCAGACCAGGGGCGGAAATCATAGCCGAAACTGTACATATCCGAATCGGATCGAATGCCGGGGTATTTAAATAGGTCCCAGGTGCCCCCCATCTGTGCTCGGCGCTCAATAATGGCAAAGCTGCGCCCAGGGCATTCGCGATTTAAATGACAGGCCATGCCCACTCCAGATAGTCCCGCGCCGATAATCAATACATCGAAATGAGTCGATTTCACAATGCCTTTCCCTCGCCTGGTTTCATGCTCTATAGACTGGGTAGATGTGCCAATAAATTATTGTTAGATTGCGACAAATCATTGTCTTTCCACGCCGCAGGGATGGGGAGGAAGTTGTGAGTAGCTTTGTGCGGGCCAGTATTCTGTCTGGCTACTGTGAACTCTTGGAGCAGCTTGGGGGTAGAGGGGAGGTTTACCTGGCTGAATTCGGTATGCCTTGTGATATCGGCCCAGCAGATAGTCGCTTTCTATCATTTGTCGACGTTGCGCGCTTGCTGGAAATTTCCGCCGCTCGATTGTGTTGTCCTGACTTGGGGCTGCGCCTCGCTTTACAGCAGGGGGTAGATCGCCTGGGTGGGATAGGGGTTGTGGCATGCAATGCTGCTACTCCCCGACAAGCGCTGCTCTCAGTTAGGCGCTTTCTCTCTCTGCACAGTTCATCTCTGAGCTTGCATCTCCAGCCACTTGGCGCTGGAAAGGTTTTGCGTATAGCCTTTGATTGGCTGGACCCGGCGCTTGGTCGTTACCGCCAGATTCAGGAGCAAGTCTTGGGGAATACACTGACAATGATACGGATGTTGGTGGAGTCTGAGTGTTGTCCACAGAAGGTATTGTTGCCCCATGGCCCGCAAATGGCGGGGGAAGACTACTGCAATTACTTTGGCTGTGAGGTCCTGTTTAGCTCGGGTTACTGCGCGATAGATTTCTCTGCTGGGTTGCTGGATATGTCACTACCTTCGGCCGATCCAGTAGTTGAGCGACTGGCCGCTCACCACTTGGAGCAGGAGAGCGCGACACTGCCTGTTGCCCTTGCTATAGAGATCCGGCAGCTGCTCAGTGAAATATTGCCTAGTGGTCGATCACAACTGGGTGTAGTGGCTGAGTCTCTGAGGCTTCACCCGAGGACATTGCAGCGTCGTCTCGCTGCGGAGGGGTTGAGGTTTGAGGAGTTGCTGGATGCTGTGCGGAGGGAGCTCGCGACTCGATACTTGTCTGATGCCAGTTTGGCTTTAGGGCAGATTACAGGCCTGTTGGGGTACTCTGAGCAGAGTACATTCCAGCGTGCCTGCCGCCGCTGGTTTGCCGATACCCCTAGAAATTATCGCAGGCGTCTAACCGGCGCTATATCCGGGGCGCGCTCGGGATCACAGTAAAGGTCGGTCATCCTGCCCGATAGGCTCCCTCAGTATTCGGTGGGCTTTACTTCCCCGGGGCGCCAGGTTTTTTCCAGCCAGGGGCTGAGGGGGCCATACAACCTCAGGATCACAAAGAAGCCTTTCTGCGGGAGGGTCTCCAGCCAATTCTTCTCGAAGCCCTTGGGAGCCTTGGGGCCGAAATAGATGTCATAGGAGCCGTCTGAATTTTGCTGAATCCCCTTTGATTGACTGCTTACTGCGGGGAAGGGCTGGCTGGTCTTTAGCAGGGAGCGGGTTTGGCTGTCATAGATATTGACGGCCCAAAAGGCATTGACCGGCACCTCGGGGGGCAGGTGCAGCTTGTATTTTTTTGCGCCGTCAAAAGGCTCTTTATTCTCATCGACAAAGGCAATGGCGTAATCGGACCCCTTGCCGGGCTCGATAGCCGCCATGGCGGGACTGACCCCGGAGTAGGGGTAAAAGTAGCTGACTCTTGCGTCGTTATTGATGGTTTTGCCGTCCGGGCCATTAAAGAAAATATTCTTACCGGGAAAGGCCATCACCCAGGCACTATCTGTGCCCGGGTAGATTTTTATATCGGAAAGGGATTTGTCTGTCCGTGGGTACCAGACAATCGAGCGGGCAATACCATTACCGATCGCTACTGCGTCTGTCAGAATTTTGGTCATTCTTTTGTCGGGACTGAAGGCTTTTCCTTTCTCTATACCTATAGAGGCGAAGAGGCCTCGCGTTTCCGGATTGAGCATACCAATCCACTCGTACTGAATAACCTCGTTGAGGTGTTGATAGAATTTATAGTCATTGGGGTGGATAGTGTTGAATGCCTTCCCGGAAGCGCTGATAAAGACCATTCTTGGAGCATTACCCTGTTGCGAGAGCGGGTAGATTCTCAAGTTATCCTTGATATTTTGCACCGCCTCCTGTAGCGGCTGGTTGGCCGGTGAGCGCATAAACACCCATAAGCGATAGGAGCGAGGGTGGAGGGGGAAGTGACCAAATGGAATATTGCCCTTGTAGTCCGGTGGCAGTACCAAGAACTTCCCGCCCTGTCCTTTATCCGGCCCCGAGGGACCAATCCCCTCTACAAAGCGGAACCAGGCGTCATTAAATGCGCCCATAACCCCCGGCGGTGAGTGAAGTACGGTTGGCCCATCCCGCTTTAAGTCTAAAAATGCGAGGGTATAAATTGTTGAAGTGCTGCCGGTGAGAAGAAGAGGTTCGGAGTCGATCCGCCGATCGAAAATAAGAACCTCATTGGCCGATTTGGCGCCAAGTTCTCTGCCCCCTTTCATTAGCGCGTGTACCGATGCGCCTTGAATTCCCTTGAGAAAGCTATCTACTCCGCGCATTTGGTCCAAATAGTCATACAGCTTCTCAGCGGTTTGGGGGGAGGGGGCGCCATCGCGGAACTCAAGAACACCGAGACTGCTTTCAACCTTATTTGGCGTACTGATAGATTTCAGGGTTTCTGGACTTACCTCGGCGCAAATAGGCTGGGTGTAAATGAGAAGCAATAGGATGCTTGCCGGCCCAAATACGTATTGAAGCAAGCGAATCAACATAGCGACCCCGATACAAAAGATGCTGGTTATAGATAAGTGTGTGGTATTGCCTCCTCCCTTAGCGTTATATCGTGCCAATTTTTATATTGGAAATAAGCTGACATAGTTGCTACTCACTTCAGTTTCTTTGCTTTGCCTTGGGAGTCTCTGGTTTGTGTGCTAAAGCAGGATTTGTTGATATTTTGCCCAGTTGGCTAGTCTGGGGGGCAGTGATCACTTATGTAGGAGCTGTTCCCAACTTTCAAATTTATTGCATTAGTAAATCTAAATATTTACCTGGCTCTCACCGGAAGTGACCCTCTCGCTGGAGAAAAGGCTTTCTGTCCCGTTCTATAACCTCGCTTTAGGGGTAAGTGAATAAATTTGGGGTGTTTATTTTTTGTAGGTATAGCGGCCTGAAAAATAGGCTTTGCGGCTGCGGCTTCCCTTTTTTAGTGCTGCAATAAAATCATTTTCACGCCAAGAAAATATGACAGTTGTTGCTGTTTTAGCGGGATAGTTGTTGTTTGATCTCTTTTTGTTTTTTGTTGAAGGTTTGATTGGCTGCTTGTGTATCTTTTTAATTATTTAACGCTTGTCATGTTTGTAATGTTTAGACAGGTTGAGAAATTTCTATCGAAGTTGGCTTTTGTGGAATATTTTTTCAGTAGGTTGGCAGTGTGGCGTGAGCATTTTCAAAAAAAGCTTGTCATTATTGGGTCATCCGTTTTATAAAATGATCGTCCCATGTAGCCGATATGAATGGTTTTTTTTCGTTCTGTCCGGGATAGATTGAAAAATTTAGAATAATAAATGGATTAAAAATGTTTTCTCTTGCTGACTTATTCGAAAGAGTTGTAGCAAATCGTTGGCAAGGCCGCCTGGAAAGTTTGAGTGGTGAAGTTTTGACCTCGACTCACTGTAGGGATGCCTTGCTGTCCCTTAGTGGTGGCGAAATTGGTTTCCGTGCAGGTGATCGAATTGTTGTTTGTACCCAGTCTGAAATAGAAGCGGTTGCCATCATGTTGGCCGCGTGGCAGTTGGGGTTAGTGGTCGTTCCTGTAAAAGGGGATTTGGGACCCTCCACCATTGAAATGATCGCTCGCGATTGCAATGCCAAAGCACTATGGCGTGCTGGGAATGTTGAACTTTTACAGAGTTTTCAAGCGGAACAGAGGCAATTTGAGATATCTACGGCACCAGTGGTTACGGGGATTGACCTGGCGCTGATTATTTATACTTCTGGAAGTACGGGTAAGCCGAAAGGAATTATGCTTACCCACCAAAATGTCTTAGTTTCCCTGGCATCAATTTGTCAATATCTAGATCTACAAGTACAAGACAGAGTTTTGTGTTTATCACCCCTATCGTTTGACTATGGTCTCTACCAGGTTCTATTTGCGCTATATGCTAATTGCACCACCATTCTCTACGACAAGCCGTTTAATCCCATTCAGGCCCTAAAAGCGATTGCAGATCAGCGTATATCTGTTCTGCCAATTGTACCGGCAATGGGCGCGGCTCTGGTGAAATTAGTGAACTTGGTTAAGCCGAACCTGAGTGATTTGCGCAGTATTACCAATACTGGCGGACACCTGTCTGAGTATATGATTCGCTCCTGGAAGGAGTATTGCCCAGATCTCAATGTTTTTTCCATGTACGGCTTGACTGAATGCAAGCGAGCTCTGTACTTGGAGCCTGAGCTTTGGGAGGAAAAAATGGGCTCGGTTGGAAAACCGATCCCGGGCTTGGATGCTCGTATCTTTGTCCCTGCTTCAGACGCCACAAAGCTTAGAGAGGCTGAGGCTTCTGAAGTGGGCGAGCTCTATGTCAGGGGTGCGGCAGTGATGCAGGGCTACTTTAATCAAGCAGCTCAAGGCGGCGCAGAAATGGTCCCCGGTCAATACCGGGATGATAACTGGCTGGCGACGGGAGACCTGTTTAACCGTGATAAAGATGGATTCTTCTATTTTAAAGGGCGCTCAAAAGACCTGATCAAACAGGGCGGGTTTTGCCTATTTCCAAAGGAGCTGGAAAACCATATCGACTTGTGTCCATTAGTGCATCTCAATGCAGTCGTTGGCACCAAAGATAAGTTGGAAAATGAGGTGGCTACCTGCGTAGTGCAGCTACATGACAATACAGCTGATAATCAGCAGCAATTTCGTACTTGGCTGAAGGCGAATATAGATGCTGACTATATGCCGAGAGATATTAAGTTCGTTGATAGTATTCAGCTAACAGCGAATAGCAAGGTCGATAGAAAGCATATTGAGCAAGCTTTACAAGTTCACCCCTAGTGGATTGGGTTTGCTTAAACGAGATGCTGTCTGAAATATAAGACATTTAATCTATTAAAAATAAAAAACTCTATGTTTGACTCTTGGGGGAGTTATGAGTGCTCTGTCAGATGCGCTGATTCGACAGTTGGGTGAAAAATCGAAACAGTTATCTACACCGTGTTATATCTATTCCGTTAAGGCTGTTCAGGATAATTATAGGGATCTCAAGGAAGCGCTGGGTACGGGGCTGATATACTCTCTGAAAGCCAATAGCTGTCTTGATTTAATTCTCCGTTGTGGACATATCTTTGCGGACGGTATTGAAATAGCCTCTATTGGTGAATTAAACCTACTGCCTAAGGGAGAGAGCCCTCGGTTTATCAATAACCCATCGGCCGATAAAAGTTTTATTCGTGCGGCTATTGCCAGTAAGTGTCATTTAATTATCGATAACTTAAGCCAATTGCCGCTTATTGAGGAAGTTAAGGCGAGGCGTGCGGTCAATCCTGTTGTTTTGCGGCTTAACCCTACGATCTTGGCTCACTTTGATAGCCAATTAAAGGGGCTGAGGAAAGATCATTTCGGTTTGGATTGGGAGGGGTGCCTAGAAGCTTTGGCGTTTTGCAAGAAGCATGACATCCCGGTTTCAGGCTTTCACTTGTTCAGGGGGTCGTACTCCTTTACTAAAGGTGCTTTTGATACTGCCAGAGTAGCCTTACAGGTCGTTGGTGAGTTTGAGGAACAATTGGGATACCCCCTGTCACTGGTTAATTTAGGTGGCGGATTTGACCCCAATTGGCGGGAACAGGGCTTTGATTTTGAGCAATACAGAAATTTGATGTCTGAATTTCCTGCGCATATCAGCATTGTTCACGAAAGTGGCCGGGCAATTATGGGGTCGGCGGGTTATTTTGTAACTGAAGTTCGCTATATAAAGAGCATTGATGGTGATAAGTATGCCGTATGCGATGGCGGAATGGCGCAAAACTTTCTATTGGCTAAAACTGAAAGTACCTTTAAACGATTCCAGCAACCACTGATATTGCGCAATGCTATCCCTCTCGACGAGAGTGGGGATGGCCAGAAAGTCCTTCTTGTGGGTACTTCGTGTAATAAGGAGGATGTGATTGGAGAGGTCAATAATATTGATCTTCAAGTAGGGGATTTAGCCCTATTTGATGGTTGCGGTGCCTACAATGCGAGTTATACCGTTGCCCCCTTCCTTAAATTGCCGGCCCCAACTTCTTATCTGGTGGAGTAAATCATGGAAATGCAATCGGTGCTAGGTAGCTTTATTGTTAACCAATTGTCCAGTATTTCGCCAGTGCCCAGCACGCTAAAATCACTGCTAGAAAACTCTTGTACTCGGCTATTCGATGCTTCAATGATTATTGAAGACTCCCTGGCGGAACTCGCACCGCTTAGAGAGGCCTCGGTGCAGCAGCCATTGGAACAATTTGAGCAGACTTTTGTTATCGATCAGATAATTGACTCTGTACGTGATGAAGGTTTGGATAACCACTTTCACAATATGATCGGCTTGTTTGGCTCAATTATGCTGAGTCTAACTGCCACAGAAGATCAGCTGGCTCAAGTCAATAAGTGGGTAGAGCAGGGGATCTTTGGCCACTTCCTGATGACAGATCCAGGCGGTCCAAGTCTTATGGGGTGGAAAACTGAGCTGGTTGAAGCCGATGGTGAGATGTTCCTGAACGTCGACAAGATCCACGGTATCGAGGCACAGCAGCTAGGTTTCGCCATGGTGGTTACCAAGCAGCCGGGAAGGCCCTTCCCCCTGACCGTGATGTTGCCGCCAGAACTCTGTGGCCAACTGCGGCAGAGTGCTGCGGGAGAGCCGTTTTTAAATGGCGCATTACAGTTGGGTAATTGTAAAGGTAAAGTGCCAATTACCAAGGATATGCTGCTAAGCAAAGGGGGCTTGGGCAGTGTAAACCGATTTTTAACACTGGTTCGCCCGCGCTTTGTCAAATCACTGATGCACTTTGTGTTGTGGTTGCACGACTGCAAAGAAGCTCAGTTGAGCAGTGATGATCAGGCCCATATAGAATACCTTATCCACTTGTGTAACGAGCAAGTGGCTGCAACTACTTTCTCTATGCACAGTGTAAACCGTGTTCTGGCAACAAAATTTACCAGTAATGAGATTTTATTGAATTTGGTTTTGTCAGGAAAAATCAAATCCCTGAACCGCCAGCGCGATCTATTGGCATTTACAAAAATGGAAGGCAGTTCATATCGCTGTTTCTTTGAGATATACAGCAAATTTAAGGGGCTGCGGGTATGAGTTTGTATCTGCGCTCTGCGGCTTTTACTCCTATTGAAGGAATCACATTTTTAACCAGTGGTGATGTGTCTACGGCCTTTGCTGATATTGCCAAGGTTATCCGCAGGCAGACCGATAGTGTTTTGGATGCCGCACCGGAAGTAAAAGATACACAAATAGATCGCCACTTTTTATGTTCAACTATGATTGAACTCCCTTTGAGTTCTGCGGCGGTTAGTGAGCAGGACTTCAATTATGGAGATGATGCAAGGGCACCGATTACCAGCTTTATTAATACCTATGAGTGCGCCTCTTGGGGTTATAGCTTGCGGCACTATTTAAAGCAAAGCCCTAAAGCTCGCTATTTACTTGTGAGTATCCTCGATGCCAATGTTCTGGATTTGAGTTTTTGGCGAGAGAATGATAACTGGGGAGATAGTGGTTTTGGTCTCTGCACATTGTTGTTCGAAGTGAGAGATGCTGGCAATGTAGAGCTTAATGCATCCTGTACGCTGACTTACAATACAACCCCGGAATTTGCCACAGTCATCCGCAAAATGGTTATGGGGCGAAATGACTTGACCCTATCTTTGCCTTTCTTTCCGGAGAATATTCGGCAAATTTTCACAAAATTACTGGCGGCCAATGTCAAATTGCCAGACTTACACGATCGCTGGGGGCATTGTTTTGGCAGTGACCCCTGGCTAAACATTATCTGCCAGGGAGTGGAAAAGGGATTTCAGGAACCAGAGAAGTTTCTGGCCTGTTCAATCGCACTTAATGGTTATTACTGCACTGTAGAGGTTACAGTCGATCAGCAAAGCCAGTTTTGTCTTATGGAGGCGGTGTGATGAATACTCTTGAACTGTCAGCCACTCTTGAGCGCAATCCGTATCCCGATTCATTGAAGCCCTGTGTAGCACAAATGCTGCCATTGCGGAATGAGCGAGACTTTCTCGCTTTATCTAATCTTCCGGTTAATACCAGTCCCGTTTTGCTTAATCATGCGGAGCACTACCAGTTACTACTGGATATTCTACAGCACCTTGAATCTGTGGATTTAGATATCGATATAGTCCTGGTCAGAATGCAGATGCCCGCCGGAGGGCGGATGCCAGCTGCACTATTAAAGGATACAGTCCTAATGCTTCATGATCTCATCGGAGAAGAAGCAATATTGGTTAGCGAGGGAAAGCCCTATATCGCAATCGAAGATAGCTTGGTCCGTCACCCCTTTGAAGCGGGAACCAACCAGCTAAAAATCAGGCTGGCAATGAGGAGTGATTGTCAGAATTTTTTCATTGAGGAGCTTTCCAAGCTACTTATCCAGTGCGGTTTCGGTGATATAACAAGAAACACCATAGACGGGACAGCATAGAGATGTTTATCAAAAGCCTATGGGTTGAAAGTGATGGAGCGGTCGATCAGTTGCTCCAAGCCTTAAGGTGTCACCTGGATAAGTTTGATCTTTTGCCTGAGCTTATCTATGTGGTCTCTGCTGGGGAGGCGAATGTTCTACAGGATAAGCGGGTTGTTGAGTTTATAGCAGACCTTGAAGACGATGGACATAAGATCTGCTTTGTTGGCAGTGCTTGTACCAGCTTTCATGCGGCAGTGTTGAGTTACTCCAAGTGTAGTGAGCGCGACGCTTTGATTTTGAATCTTGAGCTGGGGAAAGAGAGGCAGCAAGAGTGCCTGGACTCCCTGGGGATTGGTGTCGGGCCCGATCAGGATGGTCTTAATGTTCTTGTGGGAGTATCTGCTACCTGGGTGTGTCGCGAGTATTGTGACTCTCACCTCTGCCAAATATCCAGTTGTGACATCCTCTCACAGGCGCCGTCGTTAAGTGGCGGGCCAGAGCTGATAAAGAGTATTAAGCAGATCATTGCTACCAACTCAAACTGCGATACGCAGGTGGTTTCTTTTGATATTCGCTCTAGATGGGCCAAGGGCTTGCTTAAAGGCTTCGCGGATACGGAAAGATCTACCTGGCTACCCAGTATTGAAGAAGATGGCTGGCACTATCTGAGTATTAAACCTCTAGCCGAACTGATTCGCTACTACGTTGAGCAAAAAATGACTGATCTATGGCTGCTTACGTTGGGAGGTGGTGGCAGGGTCGGTTGTCTAA
Source organism: Microbulbifer regidiadema (SeqCode) (assembly GCF_052467605.1). NCBI lineage: Bacteria > Pseudomonadati > Pseudomonadota > Gammaproteobacteria > Cellvibrionales > Microbulbiferaceae > Microbulbifer > Microbulbifer regidiadema (SeqCode). The sequence continues at coordinate 533,249 of NZ_CP174316.1, forward strand.
AAATAGATGTCCCCTCGGCAAAATTTCAAGGGCTTCTTTCCAGGTTGATTAATGTTGAAACGCTGGTGTTGGAAGATGCCTATATCGATTTTAATGCGGCCCAGCATATGGGTGAGACTGTCGAGCAGGATCACCTACTACTCATTCGCGAGGCCTTAAGGTATCCAAAGCGGATTTACCGGGGGAGACACAATCAGATATTTGATTGGGCACTAAATGCAAGTAGTTGGCGCACACTGTTGAAGTATCAAGGAGCAAAGCATGGATAATAATATTTATAAAACGGACATAAGAGAGTTTAAATTTCTTATTGAAGCGCAGTTCCATGAAGCGAAAGTCCTGTTTAATGATCCAATGTTTAGCGGGTGTTCGCCAGAGGTTCTCGATGAAATTTTACTTAGGGCAAAAAAGTTCTCCTATGAAGTTCTCGGCCCGGGGTATCAGGCTTCAGATCGAGAGGGTTGCCGTTTAGAGGGCGGAGAAGTAAAGCTTCCGAGCGCATTCCCGCAGATGTGGCAGCAGTTTAAGCGTGACTGGGGAGATATCTCCTCATTTCAAAACGGGGAAAATACCACTATCCCCCCCTTGGTAATGCAGATGCTCCTGGAAATGTTTATGGGAGCAAACCCAAGCTTTATGACATATGGTGGGTTTTGTCTGCCATCCTCCACTCTGGTGGAGAAATACGGCAGCGATGTGCAGAAATCCCTATTTAGGGATAAATTAGCCACCTCGGAATGGACCTCTTGTCTTTGTTTAACCGAACCCCAGGCGGGAAGTGATGTATCTCTTGTCGAGACCAGTGCCGTTCGCCAGGAGGATGGCACTTACCTGTTAACCGGTGAAAAATATTTGATCAGTGCCGGTATGCACGATCTAACCGAAAATACTGTTTACTTCGTTATGGGGCGCGGAGAGAAAAGCGGGTCGGGCACCTACGGTTTATCCTGCTTTATAGTGCCTAAGTACTGGGTTGAAGAAGATGGCAGTCTCGGTGAGTTTAATAACATTGAATGTGTTTCCCTAGCGGAAAAAATGGGCTTTAAGGGGTGTGCAAACACTCACCTACGCTTTGGTGACAATGGTCCGTGTAGGGCGTACTTACTGGGGGATCGCGAGAATGTAGGTTTATTGCAGTTCCTCACCCTGATGAATCAAGCCCGTATTAGCACCGGTGTCTACGCCCTGGGTATGGCCTCTTCGGCCTACTACAATGCGCTTTCCTATGCGACCAAGCGCCTACAGGGCAAAAAATTTCACGAGAGCTTTAGCTCTACGGCAAGCCGGGTCAATATCGTTGAACACACGGATGTTCAGCGGATGCTGCTTGAAATGAAATCCAAGGTGGAGGGCTGTCGAGCGCTGATTGCTAAGCTGACCCTGTCAGAAAGTTTGGTGAAGATCTACCAGGGGCAGGACAACAAAAAGGATCGTATTGCCCACTATCAGGGCTTAATGAACCTGTTAACTCCGGTAGTTAAAGCCTATATCAGTGATCAGGCTTGGCGTATCTGTGAGCTCGCCATCCAAACCTGTGGTGGACAGGGGTATCTTCAAGATCTGGGTATCGAACAGTACGCGCGAGACATTAAAGTCCTGGCAATCTGGGAGGGAACTAACTATATCCAGAGTCAGGACTTGATCAGGGATAAGTTGGGGTTGGGTAATTCCAGCAAGTTATTCCAATTTTATCAGGCGGAAATAGAGAGTTTCTTCAATCGGGCCGGGGACTACCCGCAGTTTAAGGCCGAGTTCGAGCGCTTACAGGATTCTTTTACGCATTTCGAAACGGCGCTGAAGTTGGTGCATAGCTGGGTAAAAAACAAAGAGATGTTTAAGATCCCGGCCTATAGTACGCGCATGCTGCATATGCTCGGTGATATCACTCTGGCTTGGCTGCTGCTGGAGGCTGCGTGCGCTGCATCCGATAAGTTGAGTCAGGAATTAGAAGAGACCGATAAAGCATTTTATCGCTCAAAAGTCACCAGTGCCCAATTTTTTATTCGCAACGAGTTACCCCGCACCAAGCTTGTTCTAGACATTCTTCAGGATAATGACTCCTTCTGTGAAATGGACGCTTCTGCTTGGAATTCATTGTTGTCAAACATGGAGACTGTTTCATGAGTAAGCTTGATCAGCTACAGTCCGATTACGATGTTGTGATTATTGGTGGTGGCTGGGCCGGTCTGACACTGGCCCGCCAGCTTAAGCTCAATAAAGATGATTTAACCATCCTGGTTGTTGAGGCGAATACCGAGTTCAAGGCCAAAGTCGGCGAAGCGACAGTGGAGATGACTGGCCATTACTTTATCAAGCAACTGGGTTTGGTGAATTACCTATATCGAAATCACCTGCCGAAAAATGGTCTTCGCTTTTTCTATGACAATCCAGAGCACACACTGTCATTGACTGAGATGAGTGAGCATGGAACCACCAGTATTCCGCCCCATCCCGCTTTTCAAATTGACCGGGCGCGATTGGAGTGTGACCTTGTCGATATGAATCGGGACAATGGCATACAGGTTGTTCAGGGTATAAAAGCGAAAAATCTTAGCATACTACCCGGGGATGAGCTTCACTCTGTCGAGCTTATTGACAGCGGTGCCAGTACCCTTGTCAATACCCGCTGGCTGGTAGATTGCAGTGGCCGAAACCGCATTGCCAAAAAGCATAAGAAGCTCACGCGCATAGAGAATGTGCCGAAGCACTTCTCTGCCTGGGGGCGATTCAAGAACATCCGGGATATTGACTCCATGGGAGATGAGAGTTGGCGCAAGAAGGCGTTTGGACGCTTCCTTTCCACCAATCATTTTTCTGGGGATGGCTACTGGGTTTGGTTTATCCCGTTAAGTGGTGGTTATACCAGTGTGGGGATTGTTGGTGAGAATAGTAAATTTGATAAGCCGCCAACAAAACAACAGGATTTTCTCGAGTTTTTAATGGCCTACAGAGCAATTTCAGAGCTGTTAGATGGCGCTGAACTTGTGGATTTTGAGGCCTGGGGGCAGCTCGCCTACAGGGCTGATGAGTTTATCTTTGCCGACCGCTGGGCGACCTCTGGATTTTCCTCCATGTTTCTTGACCCACTGTTTAGTGGCGGTGGGGATATGATCGCACTGTTCAATGATCATATTTGTAAATATATTATTGCCGATATTGCAGATAGTGATCGCAAGCAAGCGCAACAGCGCCTTGCGGACCAATTACCTATCGCCAATCAGGTCGTCAAAGAGTTTTACCAGGGGCTCTATGCCCACGTGGCGAATGTGTACCCGGTGATTGATTCTGCGGAATTGTGCTCCTCACTGCTGGCTTACAATACCGCAGCCTATTTTCTTGAGAGCGCCTGGGATTATATGTCCGGGAATTATCTGGACCAGGAGTATTGGCTGCGCAAGAGCTACCTGCGTCGTGGATATATGGCCTTAGAGTTAATTTTGCAGCGCCTATTGATTGAGACCGCAAAAGAGCTCAAGGCCCAGAATCGATATTTCCGTAGAAATGATGAGGGGTTCTTTGAATCGGGTGCCGATCACTACAAGTATTTTGTGTACCTGATGGGAACCCAGGGCCGAGATGGTTGGCGCATTGACTTGCGGGTTAAACTCTGGACTGAGATTTTCTTGAGTGTTGTGCAGGCGCGACTCGACCTCCCCAAACTGGCAAATCGCATGGTTGTTCAGCAGGCGATTACTTTTGCCGATTTACTGCAACGGCCAAATATGAATGGGGATGACCTCAGTTGGTTGCTTGAGAAAACCTCTTCCAAACTGACAGACTTAGTGAATGAAGAGATAGATCATCCAGTGAGTGTTGTTGTATCGGAAGCCTCTTTTCATACGGATATGCTTGAGATCGTGGATTTTTCCGCTAGTTACTCCGAAGAAGAGCTCACGCAGATTAATAAAAAAGCGAAATCAATTTGGATGCAGACACAGGAATATATCGCAATCCCCAGTATGGTTCCTGTATTTCTCGCCTTTGCCCGCAGTCAGCCGGATAGCATCATGGAATCGGTGGTAGACCAGCGGGAAGCTATGCAGACTGAGGAAATAGACTCTGCACTTGTGGATTCGGAGGCTGTGTGAACCAGGAGTTCTTTCAAGCACGGGATGGCAAAAAGCTCTCATTTCGCTGGTTGCCATCGGATGAATCTGATTTGGTACTTATCTGTTTACACGGGAGTACGTTTAGTAGTCAGTGGTATCTAATGTTTGGGCGGATGGTACACCGCAGTGGCATTAGTGTCTGTTTACCAGATTGGCGCGGCCACGGCAAGAGCGAAGGTGTTCCGGGTGACCTCGATTACTCCGATCAATTACAGGATGATCTTGCCGATCTGATAAAGCAGCTGAAAAAGAGGGGTGCAAAGGCTTTCGTGCTGGGAGGGCATAGTGCCGGGTCGCTGGTTGCACTTAAGTATCTGCATCTCTATAGCAGTGAAGATATCGCCGGTTTTTTTGCCATTGCGCCGCCACTGACTCAGTCCGAGGAAACCAGGAAATATGATATTCCCGTGTCTGGTTTTGAGTATTACATTCGCTACTCAAGGCGGCGTCACTATACGCGCCCCAGGGCGTCTGCCGGGGACCAGAACCTACCTAAAATCAAGATACTGAAATATTGGCTGGCACTGCTGTTTCCCCCATTGAGAAAACTGTCGGTATTGAGTTTTCCACCGGTGGGGTCCGCTGCTGGGAATCAGGGACGAGTATTGGATTGTACGTTTAACCTGCTCAGTGCCTATAACGTGGATCGTTACTCCGAACTCTTTGCCAGCTTAACGGTGCCCTGTCATTTTTTTGTCGGGGAGAAGGATGAAGTACTGGATACACAGGTTCTGTATACGGTATTGAACTGGTATCTGTCCCCGAATATTCAAGCGGGGCTCACTGAATTGCCCAGAGCTACCCATATGTCGGCTATTTCAGCTTCGGCAAAACCTATTTCCAGCTGGTTGGCAACATTGATGCGGCAGCCGGAGGGGGTTGTAGTATGAAATCAAGCAGCAATAAAGCGCCTTTGAAGAAGGTGCAGCGATTACCCGTTGGTGCAGAAATTTCACTGAACTCATTTTTGGGAGATGCCGCTTGGAAGAGCGTGCTGAGTGAAGACGGGATATCACTGGGCTCGATTAAAAGGACTGATGAAAGTCACTTTCATTTACAGGTTGGCAACAGTTTTCAGTTTCCCCTTTATTACTGCCTGAAGGGCGAAAGCTTATTTGTTGGGCAGGACTTAGCATTTTTCCCCCATATTGGTGCCGATACAATAGATTGCCATTACTTGATAGAAATCGAGTATTTTGGCTTTTCTATAGAGAGAAAGAGCCTTCTACAGGAAGTGAAAATGCTCTTTCCCGGGGATGATATTATTGTGTCAGGCAAAGAGCTTGTTTGGCTCTCCGCTGGCGGCCATCCAGCCGGCAAGTTGAATGCCGCACTGATAACGCCAGAGCAAACTACGGATAAACTGTTCAATAGTTTACCCAAGGTAACCTCGAAGCTTTTTTCGCCGGTTGACTCCACCTTTTATGCCCACATCGCTAATCGTTTAGCGGAAATAGAAGAATCGAATCTTAAAGTGGGTAGGCAGAACTTGCCTTTAACCGTTGGCTACCAGGATAAACGGGCAAAAATTTTCAATACAGCTCATAAGAGTAGGGTAGTAGAAGGTCTCGACCTGCAAAAGTATGCCGCCCGGGTTCAAGGTGAGCTGGATCAGATATGGCAGGGCTCAGGATCAAGCCTGGATAGAGAAGCGTATATCTATCAAGAGTTTTATCTGCCCTTTGTCCAGTTTTTACTCAATATATTGGCGATGAATGCCGGGAAAGTTGTAGAAATCGTTGATGGTGCCGGCGACGAGGGGGTTACAGCGTCTGTGTTTTCCATTGACGATAAGCCTATCTGCAATATTTATGAATCTTTTCAGCGGGTGTTTTTTTATGGGAACCCATGGCTTGCTAAAGTCTGGTTCTATATTCCACCCATGATCAGTGCCGCTGCTATAAAACGGCAGCGGAAATACTCAGAGAGCGAGCAGCATGTCTGTGTCTTTACCTTAACGTTGGACTACTTGCTGCGATTTAACCACCTAAAAACAGGAAATTTTACTGGAGAGTAAATATGTCTACAGCAGTTGTAGAGAGCAAGGTACAAGAGCTTTGTGAACAAATAGCTCTTATGCTGAATGTTGATGCTGTCGATGCAGATACACCCATTGCAGAGCTCGGGGTTGATTCCCTGAATATTGTTGAGGTGATCTTGATTTGTGAGCAGCTGTACCCCGGAGTGATGAGCCCCGAAAACCTCGTTTTCGATGAGCACACCACTTTGAGCGAGATGGATGGTCAATTACTTGAAAACTCAGTAGAAGTTTAACGTACTTTGGGGGCGGTCAATGTTTAAAAAAGTACTTACTATTCTTATCAGTAGTTTTTTTATTGGCAATATTATTGCCTGGTTTTCAGGTGCTGCTCCCATTGAGTTTGCTAAAGTTGCCTATTCAGAGGATGAGAGGGAGCAGGTAGAATTTCTCCGCGAGGAGATTGCGAAAAATAGAACTGATCCCGATTTAATGCTGGAGCTTGGACAGCTATTTAGCTACCACAACGAGCTTGAGAAAGCGGCACACTTGCTTGCCGCCGCGCATCAACAACAGCCAGACGATATGCTGATACGTGCGGCCTACTACTCCAATGAGGGTAAGCGCGCAGGTGCGATGTTCGATCCCGCCATGGGGCTTTACAAGCTCTACCGCTTGCGCCATGCCATGAACGAGGTGGATCAAGCGGGTCTCAATGCCGGTGCAGATTTCAATGTACGCCTGATACGCCTGATTACTTTTTCTTATGTGGGGGAAGTCAGTGGCCATTTTGAGCGGGTATTCGAAGATGAAGCTTGGTTTATGGAGCTGATAGATTCGGAGCCGGATAGCCTCCCCACCGCCATAGAACAAATTGTGTACTTGTCTTTAGCCAATGCCTATTGGGTTAAAGCGGGTGAGAAGGGAGAGGATTTGGCCGTAGCAATGGGCTATTACCAAAAAGCCATGGCTATGGCTCCCTGTCCCGTCACAATGCAGGCCTCTTGTGAGCAGTTGAGTCAGATGGCCGTGACCTTGGGTAAAAATTGATGTTGGTTGAGCTTAAGCGTGTTTCCAAGCGTTATCGCTTGGGTGATCTCTGGGTCGATGCACTGCTAGATATAGACCTCGCTATTGATCGGGGTGAATTTCTCGCAGTGAAAGGGCCCAGTGGTAGCGGTAAGAGCACATTGCTGAATCTGCTATCGGCATTGGATCAGTGTGATTCCGGGTCTGTTCATATTGACGGTGTCAATCTTGGCAGTTTGGGGGAGCATCAGCGCTCCCTGTTCCGGGGGCGGCATATTGGTATTGTCTTTCAGTCTTTCAACCTGATTCCGGTGCTGACAGCACTAGAGAACGTTATGTATCCCCTGACATTGCGCGGTGCCGCCAACGCCAGGCAACTAGCGCTGGCAGCGCTGGAGGCAGTGGGACTGGCCAAGCTGGTTAATCAGCGTCCCACCCAGCTTTCCGGGGGGCAGATGCAGCGGGTGGCGATTGCCCGGGCAATTGTCAGTAAACCGGATCTGGTACTCGCTGACGAACCCACAGCCAATCTGGACTCGCGTACATCGGAGAGCATTATGAGCCTTATGCAGCAGCTCAACCGGGAGCAGGGTGTCACTTTTATCGTGGCCACCCATGACGACTATGTAACCAGCTTGGCATCCCGGGTAATCACCGTACGGGATGGCCACCTGGTAGAAGACACAGGCACGGCTCAAGCCCTTATTCAGGAGGCTATTGCATGAAGACAGTGGTAAAAAACCTGTTGGTCCGGGGCCCGTTAGCCAGAGTGCTATCGGTTTTCTCAGTCCTGCTATTAATTTCTGCTGCGGCCCTGGCGGAAGAGTACATTTACCCAACGCCGATTCCGTTTACCAATAGTGAGAGGGAAGCGCTGTTTTCTGCCGTTAATGAGGCAATGAGCAGCGAGCAGAAAAAGCAAGCCTACCTGGCCCAGCTCGCACGTCTGACTTCGATGGAAGATACGGAGTTGAAGGCGGTCGAGGAGTTGGAAACCCTGATGCAGTCGCTGCAAGAAAGTCTACCGGATGATCCTGAACTCAATGCCGCACTGGGGTCGACAACTTCATTTAAATCCAGCTTCTATCTGGATCGACTGGCAAAACTATCGCTGTTCTCCCGGCGGGGCAATCGCATAATGGATCGAGCGGTTAAGCAAGCTCCGTTCAATCTCGGCGCCCGCCTCCAGCGGGGGATCAACTGTGCCAATATGCCGGCCTTCCTTAAAAGAGCTCGCTACGCTGTCGAAGATTTGGCCCTGGTAAGGGAGCAGGTTGGCAGCCAGTTCGGCAAAGAATTTCTCGGTTTCGTTGAGTTCTACCTGGCCCAGGCCTACAACCGCAATAAACAAGCCGATAAGGCCAGGCTTCTCTGGGAGAAGGTGGCGGCGGAGTCGGATACCGAATGGTCCGTTAAAGCCAAGCAGGCGCTGGGGAGTATTTAGCCATGGGGTTGGGGTGGAAAGTTGCACTGCTGAACATTATGCGTAACGGGCGCCGCAGTCTGATTACCTTGGCAGCGATCGTTTTCGGTTGTACCAGCTTGATTATTTTTGGCGGTTTTGTTCAGTCGATGTACGAGGGGATGCGGGAGAGTATGATTCGTTCGCAGCTCGGCCATATACAAATCTATGCCAGGGGTTATAACCAGTTTGGCAAGGCGGAACCGGAAAAATACCTTATTGCTGACCGGGATCTGAAGAAAATTTCCCGTGTGGTAGAAAGTGAGACGGATACACTGGTGGTGGCGCCCCGCCTTAATTTCAATGGCCTGCTCAGCGATGGCAAGCAATCGATCGCCATTACCGGTATTGGTATCGATGCTGAGAAAGAGGTGATGCTTTCCTCCGCAATTCAGATTGTTCAGGGGGATGACCTGTTTCCTGAGGATATTTCCGCTGCCCATCTTGGCGAAGGCCTGTTCAATGCGTTGAATGTTCAGGTTGGGGATTACTTGACCCTGTTGGCCAGCACCCAGGATGGGGCTATCAATGCCGTAGATGTACAGGTCATGGGGGTAATCACAACCGGGGTTAAGGAACTGGATGATCGCCTGCTCAGGGTGAATTTACCTCTGGCCCAAGAGCTGCTCTACACCTCGGATATTACCCGGTTAGTGGTTTTATTAGAGGAGACCGCACTCACATCTAGCTCAATTGCGACTCTGACCGATGTATTTGCCCAGAATAACCTGGATTTGGAAATAAAAAGCTGGGAAGAACTGGCCGGTTACTACCATCAGGTAGTCGGCCTGTTTAACGGAGTTTTTGGTTTTATTACTGTCATTGTGCTGGTTATCGTCGCGTTGAGTATTTCCAATACTATGTTGATGGCCGTAATGGAGCGCACCCGCGAGCTGGGCACTATTCGGGCTATGGGCGGGACTCCCCGCCAGGTTGTAAACCTGATTTTGTTGGAATCACTTCTTCTCGGTTTGATCGGAAGTCTGCTGGGATTGCTGATTGGTGCCCTGGCAGCCAAGGGAATTACCTATGCCGAGTGGATGATGCCGCGACCACCGGGTAGCACTCAGGATTACCCTATCCGCGTATTTGTGGTACCGGCTATTCTGCTGAAGACATTCCTGTTGGGCTTTTGTATTTCACTGGTCTCCAGCCTTTACCCTGCCATAAAAGCGTCGCGGCTGCCGGTGGTGAAAGCGCTTAGGTTTACTTGATTTTGCGTTATGGAACTTAGGTTGGAACTCCTATGAATAGATTAAACCCATTTTATGGCTGGGTATTGGCGCTAGCCGGCCTTTTTCTTAGCCACTCAACTTATGCATCTGTTTCGGCTGAGTCTTTGGTTAACAAGTTAGATGACTTTCGCGGCTTCAGGGATCAGGGCTTTAGCTTTGATATTACCAATATCAGCTATAAGAAGGACAAGGAACCCCGCACCAATAAGCTCAGTGTCAAAGTATTTAACGATCAATCCCTGATTCAGTTTTTAGCACCGGCTCGGGAAAAGGGCAGGGCAATGCTAAAAGAGAGTGCCAATATGTGGCTCTATATTCCCGGTACGCGTCGGGTTATCCGGATTGCGCCCTCCCAGCGTTTAATCGGGGAGACCAGTAACGGCGATGTGGTAGGGGCAAATTTCTCCCGGGATTACACGGCGGAACTGCAAGGGCAGGAAACCATTGACGGGGACAATTACTGGGTTCTGAGTTTGTCGGCCAAGGCCTCCGGTGTTGCTTATGACAAAGTAAAAGTATGGATGGCCGAAGCTGAGGGCAATATACCCTTAAAAGGGGAGTTCTATACCCGTTCCGGGCGACTGCTTAAAACTGCACACTACAAAGAGTTCAAGCAATTTGAAGGCGAACTGAAACTGCACAAATTACTCTTGGTGGATGCGCTTATTGAGGAGAGTTATACCTGGATGAAATTCGACGACTACCGTCTCGAAAGCCTAGATCCGGCAATATTCCAAAAAGGCTCCTTGGGCAGGTTGAATTAACGGATGTCGGTGATGGTTATCGGATTCAGAGCAGTTTTTTCGTTCCTATTTCTTCCCCTCGCTTTTACTGTCAGAGTGGTCAGCGCTGAGGACTACCAAGACCCTTTCGAGACCGGTGCCGAGCTTTTTGCGGAAGAGGGTACTGAGATGGGCGCCTCTCAAGCTGTATGGGATATTGATGCTTCACTATTTGGGTATCACCAGCAGAATACAGTTCGGGATGATGCCTATTTCGACCCGGGTCTGTTTGTTTTTGATCAGCGGGAATCCCTGCTTGCACTGGACCTCAGTAGCCAGTTTTCTCTGGGGGCACATTTCTCGCTCTACTCCCGGTTTGCAGCGATAGAGCACTACCGCTTTGATGAGGCCGACGTATCTGCAAAGGAGACGGAGTCTCACCTCTTAGAGGGTTATGTTTCTTCTTACACCGCTAATCGCCGTCTGGGTATTAACCTGGGGCGAATCAAGCCCCAGTGGAGCAACGGTTATAACTGGTCCCCCGCCAATCTGTTAAAAGCCACTTTTGACCGTCCCAATCTGGATACGGATGAACTTACCCAGCAACTGGGTTGGGATATGGCTCACCTTGATGTTCGCTATGGGCGCTGGAATGCCGGTATTTATATGGCCCAGATTGAGGCCAATTTAGAGGGGGGCGGGAGTGAGAGCGGGGGGCAGTACGCACTGGTGGTTAACCGTGAAGGTGACTTGGATAGCCGTTTGGTACTGCACCAGTTAGAGGGGGGCTCCACGAATGTGGCCCTAGGGCTGAGTACCTTGGCGGGAGACAGTGCCACACTCAGGCTGGAAGGGGCATGGGAACATCAGCGGGAGCTACCGCAGCCGGGCGAGTTCACCTATACCCCAGCGGAGGACGAGGGCTATTTGAAGCTGGTGCTGGGTACTCAGCTCAGTTTCAATCAGGGCTGGGATATTACAGCGGAGTATCTGTATAACCAGCATGGCTATGATGATGGCGAATGGCGCTGGATTCAGGCGCAGGTCGATCAAGCTAAGAACAGTTTGAACAGCGCGCGGACCTATGAGGCAATTGCCTTCCTGTCCGATAGCCTTAGCCTGTTATCGACCGGGCAGTTGCGGCAGGAGTATTTATTCTTTATGTGGGGCAATACCCGCCTAGATAAGAAATTCCAATATCGCCAGAGTGTTCAATACAATCTTGATGACAAAAGCCAGTACCACAACCTGGAATTGATTCAGAATTGGACGGAGCACTTTAGTACACGATTACAAGCCCAGTTTTTCAGCGGCTGTGAATCCTGTGAGTTTGGCCTGCTACCTGCGGAAAGGCTCCTTAGATTAAGCCTCTACTACGATTTTTAGGGCTTGCTGGCTAAAAGGGCTGCATATTTTTGTGCAATTTTCTGGTTGCCGGACTCCCTGCCAATAGCAATTAATGCCCGCAGAATATCCAAGTCCTGCGGAAATCGGTGATAGCCATCTTCGAGAATATCCAGGGCAAGTGCGCTGTTGCCTGCCGAGTGAACGGCGATGGCATACACATAGAGATAGCGGCCTTGAGCTTGTTCACCGTCAGCGGCGGCCTTTAAAAAACCCACTGCCTCCCGGTGGCGCTTCTGGCGAACTAGGGCGAGGCCTAGAGCATGCTGGATGGTGGCGATATCTTCACTTTTTGTCAGCGCCCCTCTGAGCAGCAACTCTGCATCGGCTTCACGTCCATCGACCCGATACAGGTCGGCCAAGTTGATATAGGCGGGGGTGTAATAGGGGACTTGGCTGATCGCCCGGCGATAAAAGGCTTCCGCCTGTTGTGTATTTCCTCGTTGAAAGTGGAGGTTGCCCAGATTTACCAGGGACTCCGGCCGGTCACTGTTGAATAATTCTGAGCTGGTATAGGTCTTAAGGGCTTTTGCGAACTGCTGCCGCACCTGCGCAGGCATGGTCTCGATGCGTGTATTGACCAGGCCATTGGCCGCTAGCGAGCGGGTCACGGTCATTTTGCTAAAAAGTAGCGGCACACCGATCATCAGGCGCAGTTGCTCCGGTAGTTCATCCAGGGATTGCGCCAGGGCTAGATTTAATAAGGGCTCATCGCCCTGGGCAATTTGTTGTAGCAATTGAGCGCTATCCATCGATAGGTAACGGGGCAACAGGCGGGCAGCACTGGCGCGGACAATGGCTGGCTGCGTGCTGTCCTGAATAAGCGCCATCAACTGCTTGCCGGCCTCGCTATCCCCGCGCATAGCGGCGTGCAGCACCTGCCCGTAGTGAGGGGGAGGGGGGCCGTACTTGTCCTCCAGTACCTTTGCCGCCCACTGGCTCGATTTGTCTCGGTGGCAGTGATTGCAGCTATTGGGGCTGCTCAACGCTTCGGAAAGATCGGGGCGGGGAATGCGGAAACTGTGATCTCGGCGCCCATCCACCTGCATAAAATCTTTCTCCGGCATATGGCAATTGATACAGCGAGCGCCGGGGCTCTGGGGTGGGTGCAGATGGTGGTCAGTGCGGGCAAATCGCTCCGGCATATGGCACTGGGTACAAACTGCATCGCCGGAAGCTCTCATCTGTAGGCTGTGGGGGTTGTGGCAGTGACTACAGGTAACACCCGCCGCGTACATTTTGCTTTGCAGGAAAGAGCCATACACGAATACCTCTCCATCGGCCTGGCCATCCGCATGGTAGAGCGGCGCTTGCAGAAGTGTGAGATTGAAGTGGTCCAGCAATTCGCTGTCAGCCTGCGCCCCGGCTAAATGTGTACTCCGGCGAGAATGGCATTGGGCGCAAGTGGGGATTTCCCGCTGGGTGTTTGCCGACGGTGCAAGCTGGGCAATGCCCGTTTGTAAATTCATTTCCCAGCCCTGCTGGGCTGGATCAGTCAGAAGGAGATTGAGCCCCTTGTTGTGCAGTTTCTTATCTTGTGTCGCGGCCCACTGAAGGTGCCTCGATCCGGGGCCGTGACAGGACTCGCAGCCGACACTGATCTCTGACCAGGATGTCCGATAGCTATCGGTTTTCAGGTCATAGGCTTTTTGCAGATTGCTGGAATGGCAGTCGGCACACATAAAGTTCCAATTCTGGTTGATCCCGCTCCAGTGCAGAGGGTGTTGATGGTCTATGGTCTGGTCGGCATAGAGGTGGAACCAGCGCTGGCCACCGGCAGAGTTCTCCCGGCTGTCCCAGGCGATACTCAATGCCTGCAGGCGCCCGCCCTCCAGCTCAATTAGGTATTGCTGTAAAGGGTGGAGCCCAAATGTATAGGTGATCCGGTAATCGCGGAGGTGCCCGGCGGGCCCGTCAGTGCGCACGTAATAGTTACCGTTCTTTCGATAGAAGAGAGACTTCTGCCCCCGATGCTCAAATGTGACGCCGGAGAAATCACCGAGAACGCTGTTGCTATCGGCGACTTGCATCGCCAACTGGTGGTGGGAGCCTTGCCAGGCATCGGCTTGGCCTTTATGGCATGCAGCGCATTGTACTGAGCCGACATAGGCGGCTTTTACAGGGGGAGTCTCGCTTTGCCTCCCCTGTGACTGGGCATCAACGGGCTTTTGCTCGTTACAGGCCATCAGTGCGAGACATATAAGAACGATTTGAAGGCGGCTAATGCCAGCTATATTTATCACGGCCTATTTTGTGCGCTGAGTTTTTATCCTGGGGGCCTCTGAATAATTATCGAAAGCCCCGCAGAGGCATTGCGGGGTTATTTAGAGGCGCCCTAGGACAAAATATTAGTTCATCTGCCGTAAATGTCATTTTGCGAGGATTTCCAGAATGTGGGATTGGACTTATCGGATCGTGTTGGGTAGATGTTGTCTATTACTGGTACTGGCGATTAGTTTGCCAGCCTTCAGCTCTCCCCTGCCATCCTGGCGGGACCATGGTGCTAAAGCTCGGATAGTGGCCTTTGTCGACAGGGTTACCCAGAGAGGCAGCGCCGACTTTATCCCCGTCAATGAGCGTATAGCGGTATTTGATAATGACGGCACCCTCTGGTCTGAGAAACCAGCGTACTTCCAGCTGCTCTATGCCGCAGATGAGGTTAAAAGGCTGGCGCCGCAACATCCGGAGTGGAAAACACAGGAACCCTTCGCCTCGATTCTAAAGGACAGCTTATCCGATCTGCTGGGGCAGGGGCGGGAGGGTTTGGAGGTCATGCTCACGGCGACCCATACGGGGTTGAGTACAGAGGCTTTCCAGAGTTCTGTTGCCCAATGGATCAAAACCGCGAAGAATCCGCTAACCGGACAGCACTACCGCGCAATGGTGTTCCTGCCCATGTTGGAGCTGCTGGCCTACCTACGCTCAAAAGGCTTTAAAACTTATATTGTTTCTGGTGGCGGCACCGATTTTATCCGTGTGTTTTCCTGGGAGTTGTATGGTATTCCCCCGGAGCAGGTTATCGGCAGCCGCCTAAAGTCGCGCTATGAGAATGGGGGTGGGAATCCCCGTATTGTGAAATTAGATGAACTGGCCTTTCTCACCGATAAACAGGGAAAGCCCATAGCGATCAATGACTTTATTGGCCGCCGACCAGTATTTGCCGTCGGCAATTCCGATGGTGATTTACAAATGTTGGAATGGACAACTGGCGCCAAGGGAGCGCGTTTGGCCATGCTTATTCACCATACGGATGCCAAGAGGGAGTGGGCATACGATAAGGATTCGGCAGTAGGGCGGCTGGACAAAGCACTGCAAGCGGCAAAGGCAAATGGCTGGTTGGTGGTCGATATGGCGAAGGACTGGCAGCAGGTATTTCCGCCAGAGCTCAAGAAGTTATCGAGTAAAGGACCTGTAATTCCTCAAGCCCCCGCCTATCGGGACTAGTCTTAAAGCGCTGTATTGAGCCTGCCAATATCGAGGTGTGTAATGCCCCCACTTTCCCTTGCGTTTCAGCGCCTGTTCCTTTTAGTCGGACTGATGATTATAGCCCTCTCTCCCGGCAGTCTCTTCGCCCAGAGTAAACCCAATATTTTGGTGATCTGGGGGGATGACATTGGTATCTGGAATATCAGCGTCAACAATCGCGGCATGATGGGCTACACCACACCTAACATCGACCGTTTGGCCGTAGAGGGCCTCTCCTTTACGGATTACTATGGTCAGCAGTCATGTACCGCCGGCCGCGCGGCATTTTTAGCGGGTAATGTTCCCGTGCGCACCGGTATGACTAAAGTGGGCCTGCCTGGCGCCGAGGAAGGTTGGCAGAAGAGTGATGTCACCATCGCCACGGTGATGAAAAGCCTGGGCTATGTCACCGGCCAATTTGGTAAAAATCACCAGGGGGATAGGGATGAGCATCTGCCGATCAACCATGGCTTTGATGAGTTTTTCGGCAACCTCTACCACTTAAATGCTGAGGAAGAACCGGAAAACCGGGATTACCCCAAAGACCCTGAATTCCGCAAGAAGTTTGGCCCCAGGGGGGTGATTAAAGCCAAGGCCGGCGGTCCCATTGAAGATACCGGCCCCCTCACCAAGAAGCGCATGGAAACGATTGATGATGAAACACTGGCAGCGGCCATTGACTTTATCGAGCGTGCCCACGCTGCGAAAACTCCCTTCTTTGTCTGGTGGAATGCCACCCGGATGCACTTCCGCACTCATGTCCGAGAGGAGCACACCAATCTGGCCGGCCCGAACAGCAATAAATATATGGATGCTATGGTTGAGCATGACATCTTGGTGGGGAAGTTGTTAAATACGCTTGATCGTTTGGGTATCACCGACAACACCATCGTGTTTTACTCCACCGACAATGGCCCCCACTTCAATACCTGGCCAGATGCCGCAACCACACCATTTCGCAGTGAAAAAAATTCCAACTGGGAAGGGGCCTACCGGGTGCCCGCCTTTGTACGCTGGCCGGGCAAATTCCCAGCGGGCACCACGCTGACGGGGATTGTTGCCCACGAAGACTGGTTGCCGACCCTCGCCGCTATTGGAGGAAATCCGAATATAAAGGAGCAGCTCAAACAAGGTGTGGAGCTAAATGGGCGTGAGTATCGAAATTATGTCGATGGCTACAATATGCTGGATTACTTCAGCGGAAAAACAAAACTCTCGCCGCGAAAGGAGTTTATCTATGTAAATGATGACGGCCAAATTGTGGCCATGCGCTACGATCCCTGGAAAGCGATTTTTCTGGAGAATCGAGGGCAAGGTTTTGCTGTATGGCGAGAACCCTTTACCGAATTAAGAGTGCCACTACTGTTCAATTTAAGACGAGACCCTTTTGAGAAAGCCCAGCACAGCTCTAACACTTATAGCGACTGGTTTATAGATCGGGCATTTGTTCTAGTTCCGATGCAGCAGCTCGCCGCTAAGTTTTTGCAAACTATGCAAGAGTATCCCCCCAGCCAGGTACCCGGTTCTTTTAATTTGGAGAAAATACAAAAACAACTGGAGAATGGGGCAAGTGGCAGTAACTAAAGAGTCACTGCGGTGGGTATTAGTGAGGGTTAGGCGGGTGTAGTTGACCACAATCTATTAGTTAAGTGAGCTATAAACACTGCGTTTATGTATGCCAATAACGTGGGTGTAGATCTTGGCAGTACTGATATCGCTATGGCCAAGTAGCTCCTGGATATTGCGTATATCAATGCCTGTACGCAGAAGGCTAGTCGCAAAAGAGTGGCGAAAAATACTTGACCACTACATGCGAATATTGAGAGCCGAGACCGCTTTTGAAACTGCCCGCCTTACTTGTTGCTCGCCAATATGGTATCTCCGTACCCTATTGCTGCGGGGATCTTGCGTGCGAAAGGCAGGTAAACCTGTCCATCGTCTTCCGCCAGATCTGCTTGATACACAGAAAGAGAGTGGGTTATCTGTATTTTGAGTGGCTTAAGCAGAGATTTAGGCAGTAGCGTCCTTCGCCACTTCTTCCCCTTGGATTCCCGCACGATTAAGTATTGACCGGTGAAATCGATATCCAGCACTCTGAGCTACAAATCCTCCTCGCCCTAAAGGGCGGAGATTCCTACCGCTAGACGGCGATGCTCCGCCGTAAGAATATTTTTAGCCGCGTTTATATCGAGGTGGTGCTCAGCCCCACACTCTGAGCGGATCCACTCTCTTATTCCCAAACCTGACTTACCTTTTGGAAGTGAATAAATCCCTTTATCCAATGGATGTAAGTTTACTTCATTCGGTACGATAGTGTCTGTTTGCGAGTGTGCTGACGTAAAATATCCAGAAAATGTTCTGGTTTAGGCAGCAGCTTAGGGGGAATGCCATCCATGACAGTTTCTTTTTCTGTGTTGTCAATATCGAAGATCAAAAGCAGCTGCACATATCCACGCTAATATGAGTGCTAACTTATTGATTTTGAATGATTTATGCCTGTGATCAAAAGCAGCAAAATAACAAGATATGATGCATGTGCAATATATCCACCTGGGTATTTTTATGCTAAAGTCGGTTAACTTTTTGATTTATATATGTTTTTTGAGTTCCTGTTCCTGAGATATGTTGACAGGTGATATAATGTAGCTGCTTTTGAATACAGTGTTATGCCACTAATAAGAATTAAGTAGGAGTAGTTTATGAAATTAAGAATTGCAATTTTGGGTGTCTTGATACTGAACTCAAGTGCGGTAAGCTCAAATGAACCGGATACAGCAATGGGAGCAGCTGGACTTACTTCCCAGCTGTCGAGCCATTTGAATAAAATGGTTGAAAGGTGCATAGAGTTTATTCCAGAGGGTGAAACGAAAATTCTTACTGCGCAATCCGATTGGAGAGGTAGGAATATAGACGTTATATCCGTTGCTGAGGGATTGATGGCTAAGGCTCGTATGGAATTGCCGGAAGTCTTCGCAAAGTTGGATGTTGCCGAGGATAAAAGCATAGCCGCAATGTTTTTGCCGATGACAGCCGAAATTAAAAGACAGTATTGCGGAAAATATTTTACAGATATCACTAACGGCTCTAGAGACATTAGGAATATAAGTCCTAAAGCATACGAGTTACTAAAAAATTATAAATCCTGAATAGGCATAACAAGTCAAAGCACGCGGACTTGGTAAAGCTGTCACCTTTTTTGTTTACGCAAAAAAAGCCGCCAACTTCACCAAGCCGGTGTTTGAGGCGTTACGTGTCATCGAGTTAGAGTGAGAAATTTAGATGAATCCAAAGTTTGAAGTACAGCCAGAAATAGGAATTGGCCCAGTTAAACTAGGTATGGATCGTACTTCTGCTATTGCAAGCATGGGCTTAGAGCCGGATAGCTTTATGAAAACCCCAATGAGTCAGCATCCAACTGATTCATTTTATGAGGCAGGCTTTCAAATATTCTATGAGGGCGAAACTCCAAAGGTAGAGAGTATCGAGCTATCTCGCGGTTGCGGCTTCGAAGCCACGTTATCCGGCGAGAATATCCTTGATCTATCGGTTTCTGAAGTGCTTTTAAAAATAGAGAGTGCAATTGGTCTCAAGCCAAAAACAGAAGATGAAGGTTATACCTTTGAGATTCCAGGTCTCGGCTTGTGGCTTTGGCGGCAGTCAAATGATACTAACGATGAAGAAGGTCTATATTTTTCAACAATCGGAGTTGGTGCGGTCAACACGTAATAAGTCAAAGCACTCGGGCTTGGTAAAGCTGTCACCTTTTTTGCCCCCAAAAAGCCGCCATCTTCACCAAGCCGGTGTTTGAGGCGTTAGATGTAAGAGCATGCTGAGAGGAATAAAATTGAAAATAATAGTATTTGGAATTTTTCTTACTGTTATCGCTGGCGTAAGTCATTCTGCTGAATTACTACAAATTCCTGCAAATCCAGACAAAGGGTTCAATTATCCTTATTTGCTCAAATTACCAGAAATGGTGTCCAAGCAGGATAAAACCTTTTTAATTGTCGAAACCAATAACACAGGAAAGGTTTCTGATGATTATGATGTTCATCTTGAAGCTGCCAAAAATGCAATAGTGGGCAATGCTGTTGGACCGTGGTTGTCTAAGAAATTGTCCTACCCAATATTAATGCCGGTTTTTCCTCGTCCTAAGTCGGAATGGCAAATTTACACCCACGCACTTGATAGAGATTCCATACTTGCGAAATCTCTCCCATTCGAAAGGCTGGATCTACAGCTTAAGGCAATGATTGAAAATGCCCAGGATGTATTGCGTGAACGCTCGTTAGAGCCTGAAGATAGAGTCATACTAGCTGGCTTTTCTGCGTCCGGTACATTTGCGAATCGTTTTTCTCTTTTACATCCTGAAATCATTGAAATAGTTGTTGCTGGAGGGTTGAACGGTACATTGATGTTACCTACGGCCTCGCTTGATAGTCATGGCTTAAAGTATCCCTTAGGCATAAATGATTTCAGTCAGATAACTGGCAGAAATTTTGATCTGGATGAGTGGTTGAATATTAAGCAGTTCTTATTCATGGGTGAAAATGATACTAATGATGCCGTGGCATATGATGATGCCTATTCTGAAGAAGAGCGGTCGGTAATCTACAAAACTACAGGTAAATCAATTCATCCTGAGCGCTGGAATAATTCTCAAAAAATCTACAAAAAGTATGGAGCTAACGTAACTTTTCGCACTTTCAAGGGGCTAGGCCATGGCACCAATGGCGATGTACATAGCGAGTTCCTGGCATTTGTGCGGGGGAACATCTAACAAACAGCGGCAGAGCGACAGCCAACGCTACGCACTTTTTGTGTTACTCGCTGGCGCTCAAACATTAACACAAGAAGCGCTCCGCGCTGGCTACACCTGCGCAGGGCGTTATGGGTCCATGAAATATGGAAGAAATTTTTAAATATATTTCCGATAAAAGTGGTGATAATACCTACTACCTCAAGAGTTTAAATTGCTTGGATGGGGTGGATCTAGATTTGTACTGCTCGCTTGGTGAGGCCTTTCCGGTTCGAGACATCTATGCACTGCTAAGTGATAGAAATTGGCGTCCACAACTTGTTGCGTATACTTTTGCTCTAGCTAGAAATGGAAATAATGGTCTCGACCAGTTTAAGGCCGCTCTATCTAGGGGAAGTTTTGTCTCCCCACAGCTTATCGTTGCAATTGCCATGCTTGGAAAAAGAGAGTCCGGCAAATTTCTTTTGGAGTTGCTAACTGACTCAACGACATCCAGTAAGTCTAAAGGTGCAATCGTTGCAGCTCTGCCGTATTGCTTTGTAAATGAGGCTGCATTAGGGGAATACACGTTAGATTTGAGTGAGTTCGGTATGGGGCACAGTATTGCGGAGCAGCACATAAGGTTCTGGGACAAACGCGGCTATGTGCGCAAACCATAACAATCAGTGGCAGAGCGATAGCCAACGCTGGGCGTTAAGGCATAGGATGAATATCGTGCATTTACTCAAAGATTACAAAGAGACCATGATCGCGTGTGCAATCCTCCTAATGATTGGGTTGCCTCGGCACGGAGCAGTCGTCTTAATAATTGCCTTCTTTTTCATTATTCCTTTAGTTTTACAAAATATATTTTACATCTATAAAGATCCGAAGAGCATAAAGCTTCGATGTACGAGAATGTCTATATGGTTCGCATCGGTGTTTCTTATATTGGCCCACCATGCTTACCTACATAATAATGCGAGAGCCATAGCTGATCGAGCAAAGAATGAAGTTGTTCAATTCTACAATCAGAATGATAAATATCCAGATAGCCTTTCAGTTACAACGTTAGAGATTGATAGTTACAAGAAAATTGGTCTTTACTATTCAATAAATGAAGGAAGGCCAATGTTATTTTATCGTGTAACATGGATTCCTTTTGAAACGTATCAATTAGATTTCAAAGCGTTGCAATGGATTCAACACGGTTAAAATATCAGGCAAGCCTTAACAAGCGGCTGCAATCTGACCTCCGGCTACTGTCAATTTTTTTGCAAAGAACCGAAAAAAGGCGCCAGCAGCTTCTGGCAGTTGAGCCGGGCGTTAGATTCATGGAGAGAGTCTTGGACGAAATTCCGGAAAAAGTAATTACAGACAAGTTTGGAAACCGCTTGAAGCTATGCCAAAAGTGCAATACGCCTGTGCATTTGAAAGGTGCAATGATTACCTGCATGAACGATTGTTATATTGGAGAAATCAATTGGCGTCCTGAATTCTCCGATGAGCAGCCTGCTGAAGAAAACGGCTTCAGCCCAGTTGTTACGAAAATGTGCTCCAAGTGTAAGCTGGACGGTTATATCTATTTCAGGGATGGAGATAGCTGGTATAAAGAGCCGTGTGACTTTTGCAAAGGAAAAGGCAGTTTCAAAGAGAAAAAATATGAAGGTGATGATGCACCTTTAGCACTTGAGGTAAGTGAAGACGGTAAGACAAAATGCCCAAAATGCAATTTTCGCTTTAAAGTCACTGACCCTAATGTTTGGTCAGGTGATCGGCATAAAAGGTGTGGTAAAAGACTTATTGTTCCAGACAGTTGGTTACTCTATTGGCCAGGAAAAAGCTAAATCGGGTAACCGGCTGTCCTACCACTACGGCTATAAGGAAGCATATATGGCATTTAATATCCCAATGTCATTAATCGAAGATCATCCCGATCATGTGATTTACGAATACTATCGTGAGAAATGGGAAACTGATTACTCTAAGCCAGCGTTCACGAAAGAAAGAATGAAGCTTGCTAGCCGGCAGGTCGGTCGCATTAGCTTTGATAAGAAAACGGAAAAATTTACGCAGTTATCAGGGCAGGAATGGGATTCTAACGATACTTTTTGCCAGCGGGCTTGCATTATGATTTTACGTCAGGCAAAGAGTGGTATGTGGCCTCAAGAAATGGCGTATCAGGCGTGAAGCCTAACGAATAAGGACAGAACGCGCGTAGCCGCGATCTTATCCAGTTGTTGGACTGTAGTGGTCAAGTATTTTTGGTCACCCTCTTTTGAGTATATCGAAATTTTTCTTCTGCCACATTTGGCGGCAAGCCGTCGTTATGTTGATGTGGCCGCACTTGGCTGTAGTAGCCAATAATGTAATCGTTGATTGACTGTTTTGCCGCAGGCAAACTTGAATAGCCTACTTCCGGCACCTACTCCCCCTTTAAGCTCCTGAAAAAGCGTTCAGTTGGTGCGTTATCCCAGCAGTTGCCACGACGGCTCAGGCTCTGCTTCATGTGGTAGCGCCACAGCAGCTGCTGGAAACTCTGGCTTGTGTACTGACAACCCTGGTCTGAGTGGAACATTACTCCTTCCGGCGCACCTCGAGACTCATAGGCCATTGTTAACGCCTTCTTTACCAGGCTCGTATCTGGAGACAGCGATAATGCCCAGCCTACGGGTTTTCGTGCAAACAAATCCAGCACTACCGCTAGATAGGCCCAGCAAGTCCCCACCCAAATATATGTGATATCACCAGCCCAAGCTGCATCTGGTTTCTCGACGTCAAACTTCCGATTCAGCCGATTTGGAATATCAAGATGCGCTTGTTCCGCCTTCCTGTACCTATGCGAAGGGGGCTGGGAGCTTTCCAAACCCAGCAATTTTATTCGCCGGCCAGCCCTGTAGCGACTTAGTGGAACTCCAGTTTGTGTCACTATTTTTGCGATAGAACGAGCGCCGGCAGAGCCGTTACTAGCCTTATGTGCAGCCTTAACCAGTGCCTGGAGCTTCAGTTCCTCTGGGGCCGGCTCTGTAGGCCTGTTACGCCAAGCCCGATAGCTACTGCGATGAATATCAAATACCAGGCAAAGGCGTTGAACAGGGTGGCTCTCCTGCAACCGCTGGACTATCGAGAATTTTTCAGCGAGTCCGACATCAAGAGAGCTGTAGCCTTTTTTAGGATTTCCTTCTCCTCCTCAACTAACCGCAGTTTCCGCTCCAGCTCCTGTATGCGCCGCTGCTCCGGCGTTAAGGCGCTGCCAGTTGGCGTCTTGCCTACCCTCTCCGCGCGCTGCTTCCAGCTTGAACTCTGGGTTGAATTTTCTTTTTGAGCTAGCCATCTATCCACCTGACCTTCATTGAAAGTGATAATATCACTCAAATTCAGGTGGCCAAATTTACTATGCCACTACACTCGCGCTTGAGGATATGCTTCCAGAAGAACTGTAGGCCATTGCGATCAACCTTAACGGTACTCCAAGAATGGGAGTCCACCAGCTCAGAAAAATATTGTTCGAGTTTATCGGTTGAGATTTTATCGGGGCAGGCATTAAAATGCCCAGACAAGCGCCGCACAGCTCGCGCGTAAGCGTCAATAGTTCTCTGGCTGAGCCCTTGCAGTTTTAGGGTGCGTAGATGGCGCTGATAAAGGCTGTTGAAACGGCGCTGCTCTTTAGGTGTCATGATAAGCTCCTTTAATCTTCAGTCCGAATTGGACTGAAAAGAGCTTAGCTTGTGAGGCGTTTATTCTGCCGCGAAGCGGCTTCGTTCAATGGGCTTTGAATAGGATTCAAATATGTGTATAAAACACAGGCGCGGCGTTATGTGTAGTTTGAGATCGATATGAAGAAGATCACAGCTTATTGTAGTAGTGGCATATCTCGGGCTGGGGGCTTGTTTTATTCACCTCCTTGGCGAGTTTTACGCTACAAAAATGATGGAAGTCCTAACTGAAAACCCATCACCAGACTTGTATGCTAATGATCATGGCTTCCAGTACGTTGCTTTCTGGTTTCCATGGGGCATGGCGTTGGCTTTTTTGTTGATCTTGTCAGCAGTAGCACTTCACAAAAATCTAGGGAGGACTCGTGCTAAAAACACATAACAAGTTTGTCAACGATCGCCCTTCGGGCTGGACAGCTTTAAGCGTGGCTTCGCCACAAGACTGCCCGTTACAAAGGCGTTAGCCACCGAGGAATGTATGAGACTAATTTATTTAACGCTTCTATTTATTTCTTCGTATTCTTTTGGGAGTACGAATAGCTTTATGTTTTTTTCAGAGACAATTAATGAAGAAATAACAGTTCAAGTATCTTTGCCAGACACATACAAACATTCCGATACTTTCAAATATCCAGTATTGGTAGTTTTGGATGGTTCGACTCAATTTGAACATGTCGCGGCAAGTGCGAGATTCTTAAGTACTTATGCAATCATTCCAGAGATGATTGTTGTTGGCGTAAACACTCCTTATAAACGACTAAAGTTCTATACTCACACAGAGCCTGAAGAGTATAGAAACCGTTCTGGGCAAGCTGAGTTATACAAGGAATTTTTACAAGGTGAACTGTTAAATAAGATACGAAAACAGTATCGTTTAGCACCATATCAAATCATTTCTGGACACTCATTATCGGGCTTATTTACTAGTTACTTAGCTTTAAGTGAAGGTTCGGAATTTAATGCTGCAATTTCAATAAGTCCGAGTTTGTGGTGGGACGAGGCTACTCTTATAAGTGAGTACTCAAAATATCAACAGTTTAAGAGGAAAAAACCTATAAAGTGGTTCTTGAGCTTAGCAAATGAACCACATGATGAAATGAAAGGTGCATTTAAAGCAATGATAGAATCACTCAGCAAAGAATCGCCAAATAATGTAATTTGGGCTCATTCCACTTTCCCGAATGAGACTCATGACAGTACACCCTTGATAGGTAACAGCCAAGCACTTAAATCTATTTTTGATGGGTGGAATGCTGTGCCAGAGGTAGACGTGATGCCACTAATGAAATTGGAAGATTTTTATTTAGCTAAATCAACTGAGTATGGCTACACATTTCCTATGTCTGCTCACCAATTTAATGTATACGGATTAAAAGCAGTCTATGAGGGTAAAGTTAATTGGGGAGTAGCGATATTGGAGCGAGGAGTAAAGATCTTTGAAGCATCGGAAATTCTTTGGGATAGTTTGGCGACAGCATATTCACTTAATAATGAGTTTAAAAAAGCAGTTGATGCATCTGAAAAGGCATTGTTTCTCGCAAAAAGAAATAGCTCGTTGTTTCTTAGTGAAATTGTTGCTCAAAACAAAGTGTTGAAAGATAAAGTGGCTAACAAAGCCTTAAAGTCGGATTCGTAACAGTTGGCTCGGTTCCGCTTCGCTTCATATTTTAGCCAACAATTACTCACCGCTTAAGGCGGCGTTATGAATGGAGGCAGTAATTGAAAGTGAGTAAACGGCAATTGGTCTTCCTGTTGCTCGGCATATTATCTGGGTTTGTTGCGTGGTACTCGCTTGGTGCTGTACCTTCATGCGCTCATTTTGATATTAAGGGTTTCTGCACAGAGATATTCGCCGTGTCACAGAACGAAGCTGTGCTAAGCATGGAGTCAAATTGCTTTCGATTAGCTGAAATATCAAGCTCTTTGTGTGATTACACATTTAGGCTGGGCATGGTTGCGCTGGCCTTGGGTATAGCAACACTAATTATTAGTATTAGAGAGTTAATCTACGCTAATGTCGCTGACAATTGGAGTAACGAAAATTTATAAATCGGGTAGCCGGTAGCCGGTAGCCGGTAGCCGGTAGCCGGTAGCGGTAGTTTCTAGCTACCGGCCCCCACACCACCCATCGTGCGGGTCCGCAATGGGCGGTTCCCTATCCGTAATGAATCTCTACCCAGCGGTCACGTAACGAAATCAAGCCCATCTTTTGGAAAAGCTCATTGTTGAGTGCAATATGAATACCTTCGGTCTTTGCATTTCGCCAGTAACTCTTACCGGACGATCCACAAGTGACAGCCAGTGATTCACTCACACCCATGCGTAGTAAGTTTCGGGCTTTCGTTCTCACTTTACGCCAGTTTTCCAGTAGCTCATTCTCAATCTTCGTCGTATCCAGCAGTCAAGATCGATACATTTTTGATAGCCTTGCGCTATACCAAAATAATTGATCCAACCACGGAGGAACACGGTAAGTTCTTTCAGTTTCTTTTCCATAGAAATACCACGGGATCGCCCTGTAATCTGGCGGATGCGGTATTTAAATTGGAGCAGGGACTTATCATGCCAGACGAGCCTTGCACCGCGAAAAGAGAATCCCAAAAACTTACAGCGGCTGACAGGAACTACTTGGCTTTTAGTATCGTTAACTTTGAGCTTAAGCTTGCGCTCAACAAGGCGTTTAATACTCGCCATAACCCGTTCACCCGCGCGCTTAGAAGCAACAACAATCACAAAATCATCCGCATAGCGAACAGAATCATGTCGGCGTTTTTCCAGCTCTTTATCGAGCAGGTCGAGTACAATGTTGGAGAGCAGCGGCGATAAAGGGCCCCCTTGTGGCACCCCCTCATGACAGGCTTTCCAGCATCCATCTTCTACACTTCCTGCACGCAAGTAACTTGCGATGAACTTGAGTAAACGCTTATCGCTGATTCTTTGGCCAAGTAAACTCATGAGGAAGTCATGGTTGACCCGGTCGAAGAACTTAGGTAAATCGACATCTACGGCTATTCGCTTCCCGCCTTCGATATACTTCTGTAGTTTTTTCACCGCATGATGCTGTGATCGCTTTGGGCGGAATCCATAGCTGAACTCCGAAAAGGTTTTATCGAAACTGGGACCGATGATTTGGGCGATAGCCTGCTGAATAACACGATCAAAGATCGTAGGTATCCCGAGCCCACGCTGGCCACCATCTGGCTTGCGAATGTAGACGCGCCTGACGGGAAGCGGCTGGTAATGACCCTGTCGAATAGTCTCGATGAGGTCGTCGCCAACTGCCTTGAAGTGCTGCACAAAATTATCGACAGTAATCCCGTCAATGCCTGCGGCACCTTTGTTGCTTCGCACGTGTTTCCATGCAGCATTAAGATTTTCTTTGCTGAGGATGGTTTCAAGCAGATTTTCATTTGAATTGAGTGTCATGGCAGTGCGCTACGTCAATTTTATATCCGGCTGGCAACACATCGGTAGGCTAGCCCTGTCTTTTAACTCGTGGATTTTGGGTTCAGGCCTTCACCGTATCCAAGGTATTAATCTTGGCATTAGGCTACTATGCCGTCGGCTGACTTCTGTTCAATCACCTTGGCCATTACTGGCCGAGGCGCCGCTCGCTGTGTTCCACCAATTTTGTTTACCCCCCGCGATGGTGGCTAGCGGGCTGGGCCTACTTATGAGTCAGCGGCCACGCTGACAGCTTTACAGCAGCAGGTTGAACAGATCTCCCCAGATAAGAGCGTGAACTTTTACTACACAACTGCATCATTTACTCTACCCGTTAGACCACATGGCTTCGGTATCCTTGGCTACCTCGCCTCCAGGCTAAGCCTTATATGATGTTTCTGTTCGTCAGCTCGTAGCTTTGCTAGCGGCTTCCTCCCCACAAGACCTCACGGTCTTGCAGTTGCCATTTGCTAGTAGTTAGCATTTAATGGAGACCATTAAATGGTGATCCTCCTACAGGGGACTTTCACCCCATTAGTTCACGCCCATGCTGGGCGTACCAAGGGCCAGCAACGGACCTCCGGCCGCTGTGGGCGGCGTTAGTGCGACAAGCGAAGCTTGTTGTATCTTGCTGGGTGAAAGTCCCAGCCTGGTAAGAGTTAGCCACTCACCAGTATCGGGTCTGCGTTGTGCGGAGCTTTAAATTAGGAGTATTTGAGAGGCAGGATGCACGAGCGAACAATCAACGTGAAGCGTAGGCAGAGAAATATGTAGGCCATAGGGAGTGCGCGCTCCTGAAGTGCTGGTGTCGCTTCGAAAAGCAAATTCTAGGTGACGAGGCTTGTAACGTGGTCGAAGTCCATACAAAGCAATCGACTCAGGAGTGAATTTTTTTCGCTACCTGAATGGCAAGATTATGGAGACCTAGCGGAGTTCTTAAGCCGTGGCATGCATACAGAGATGTAATGAGAACTTGTGAGACCCAAGGTAACTCCCAAAGGAATGGGTAGGGCAGTGTAGCTGAATAAGCGAGACGAACGATGGTGTCTTGGGAGTCGGACCAGCTCATAGTAGTCGGAGGGCGGGAAAGCCGTCTACAGGGCGAAGGGGCTGGCAGTTATATTGAGCTTGCAGTCGATACATACACCGGACATGTAGGGCTGGATATTGTATGAAAACAAAAGTGCAAGCATTACATTCAGTTGAATCTGAGTCTATACACTTCAGTCATTGGGTGAAAAGGCGAAGATGGGTGGAGTGAATAGCTTTGATAGGATTTAGCTGCGCGGTAAATAATATAACTGAGGAGCCGGATGCGGTAATTCCGCACGTCCGGATCTGCGTGGGGGCAGTCGGGTAATCGGCTGCCCTACCACTACTACCCCCACATCAACATAGTCATAAGGATCGTGTAATGACAGTAAAAGCATTAAAAGACATTCTTATTCAAAAAGGAAAAGTTGATTGCTATTTTGATGAGAAGGTTCCAGTTAATTTATGGAGAGCCTTAAAGAAAAAATCAAATCAAGCTATTTTTTATTTTTTTTAGGAGCCTACAATTTTATCCAATGGCCGCTCTAGGATAGCTGACATTAAAGTCTATAAGCATTCAAATGGTGAGAAGTGGGTTTCTGTAGAAAATAGGCCAAGAGGTGTAAGCACTTTTGATAAAGAAGGAGTGCCTCCTGGTAAAGGCTGGGAATATTATAAAATCCCGGCAGGAACAATAATCCCTGATGGTTTAGCTATCGTACGTGATGGATACAATAAAAAGTTTGACGCAATCCACTATACAATAGCTCCGGCCTATGATATGTCTTTAAGACAATTTAAAACTGCTTTAGCTGCATTTGCTGCTGAACTATTTGAAAAGGCTGTATAAATGAAGATTTCAAATACATTTGCCCCTTTATTATTGTCTGCTGTTCAAGATGCAATAATTTATCAGGAAGGGTTTCTTAAGAGCGAGACAATAAAGGATAAAACTGATTATGAAGAGTATGTATTGCAATTATCCCAGCTCCTAGAGGTTTTAAAAGAAGAATATAAGGAAGTCGAAGCAGAGGTAGGACTACCTCTAGAAAAAATCCTGAAGTAAACAGGTTATAAATCGGGTGGCCGGTAGTTTCTAACTGCCGGTCCCCACACCACCCATCGTGCGGGTCCGCAATGGACGGTTCCCTATCCGTAATGAATCTCTACCCAGCGATTACGTAATGAAATTAAGCCTATCTTTTGAAAAAAATCATTGTTGATTGCAATGTGAATACCTTCGGGTTTTGCATTTTGCCAGTAACTCTTACCGGACGATCCACAAGTGACAGCCAGTGATTCACTCATACCCATGCGTAGTAAGTTTCGGACTTTCGTTCTCACTTTACGCCAGTTTTTCCAGTAGCTCATTCTCAGTCTTCGTCATATCCAGCAGTCAAGATCGATACATTTTTGATAGCCTTGCGCTATACCAAATAATTGATCCAGCCACGGAGGAATACGACAAGTTCTTTCAATTTATTTTCTCAATTGTGCAAGCCCATAGCAAGGCTTTAACAGGTGGTTTAGGTGACGCCTATGGTGCACCTGAATCAAGCGTGTATGTTAGGTATGGCATTTGGCTAGAGAGGTAAAAGTCCTCTTATTAGGTGCCAGGGCAATCGTACCGGTATTTTTTAAGCATAGAAATCAATTATGCGGTGTAGTGGGCCAATCTATATTTCCGCCGGGTTAATAAATTTTTGCTTGATCAGCAGCTGAACAGCTTGTCTCGTCCAGAGTGTATAGGCCAGCTTCATTTGATCCGGGCGTTTATTGACAATCAATTGCTTGATGGTTTTCTCTTGCTCTTCTGAGAGTAGACGGTCGGTCCCAGGCTTTCGCTCCAGCATTTTGGCTGAAATTCCTTGGGTGCCATGAGCAAGATATGCTCGATACCATTTTCCAACGGTTTCAAAATGGACGCCAACAAGGTTGGCAATTTTTTGTCAACACTTCGGATAGCTTACCGAGGGCTACTTTATCAAAGGTCTAAGGTGCTCTAGAGTTGCCGATAACTGAGCTGTATGGCTGTAAGCCGCAGGGTTACTGGGCTAAAACTGTCCGAAGTGTTGAGGTATTACAAAATATATTTTCTGCGTATAGTGGTTGTTTGTCTAAAACTGCGCAGCCGCTAAAAAAATTAAAGACTATTTCCTCGATACAAGAATGCCGTACAAAAGCGATGGGAAGTAGTCATTATCTTTGTAAGCACAATTATGTCACTGAATAGCATCATTCTTGTGGGTATAGAAGTTGCCCCCTATGCTTAGATAGAAAACAGCTCCAGTGGGTTGATCAGCAGCGTCGTAAATTATTTGATACAGAACATTTTTATGTGGTCTTTACTGTACCTCATGAGTACCTGTCATTATGGCAATACAACGAAGAGAAGCTTACAGATATACTCTTTTTGTCGAGCAAAGAAACTCTGCTTGAATTAATGGCGAGTGAAGACTATCACGGAGTAACTCCCGGGATGCTTATGGCTCTGCATACCTGGGGAAGACAGTTAACTTTACATCCTCATATACACTGTTTGATAACTACTGGCGGTTTGACTTTAAGGGAGAAGTGGAAAGAAACAGGTAAGTATTTATTACCTGTGCGAGTGGTTAAGAGTCTTTATAGGGGAAAGTTTCAAGCGCTGTTACTAGAGCAGTATCGTGCTGGGTTACTTAAGCTGTCTCCCAGTTGGTCAATTGGCCAGTTTGACATTCTCTTTAAAGTTTGCTATAGCAAAGAATGGTCAGTTCGTACTCAAGATCGATATGAGCATGGACAAGGAGTGCTTCTATATTTTTCACGATATATCAAAGGTGGCCCGCTGAAGCCAAAGCAAATATTAAATGTAGATCATAAGGGGCTCGGATTTCGTTATTTTGACCATCGTGACCATCGTGACCATCGTGACCAGCGACTACGATCAAAACCTGAAGAGTTCTTAAGGCGTGTCTTGCAGATCATACCTCCGATAGGTAAACACATTGTACGGAGTTATGGATTATATGCTGGGTACAATGAGAAAAAGCACGATCTATGTAGTAACCAAGAGGGTTTAATGAAAGATCAATCACTCCCAGCAGGATTGCAAATCCAAAATCTGGTAGTAGAGTGTGGGCAGCGCCATGAATCTATAAAGTTGGGTGGTAGAGTGTGGTCTAAGGCAAAAAAAGGAATTTCCTTTATAAAGGGGGCGGCTCGGCCAAATAGTGCCGACGGGAATGTACAACATGGCGATGAACCAGGCACTGCAGGAATGGGCCTCTTTGGTTCGGCCTACATTCAATGCCAAGTCATTTTTTTACCGCTTGCAGTGCAGGTTATCTTAGCGTTATACCTCGGTATCCCGTTTTAGAATCAGGTTGGTCGATTGCGCAGAGGGTTCGCTGGCGGCACACTACCACTAGAACAGGACAAGAAGGGCGTATATTTCCTCAATTCATATAGGAGTAGAACTGGTGAGAATCCCCAGATCGAAGGTGTTTACTATTTCAGGAGCATTAATCTTCATGGCGTGCTGCTATGCATTTATCAAATATATCTTCTGGGAACCATCCGGAGTTGAGCGAGGTTCATTTGTTTACCAGTTAAAAATCCCAAAAATTGTAAAAAACTACCCAACTTGGGGTGAACAGGGAATGCCACTGTATGACCTGAGAATAGCTGATGGTGAAAAGCCGGGTATGGTAAAAGTCTACTACACAAGTTCTTTAGATTTTCCCAGTCTTATTTCACAGGTGAAAAAACTCAATTTTAACTGTACCGGTCCGGCAGAAAAAAATGTGATCTGCTTTAAAGATGGAGAGTATAGTGAGCGGTATGAAATAAATTTTAAGAAAATAAAAGCAGGAACCGAGGTAACGGTTTACATCATAGGAGAGTATTAGTGAGCAAGCGAGAAGATATACTGGATGGAAGAATACAGGGCAACTGGATGAAGAACTATGGACTTATGTATACTTGTAATGCTGGCTGGCTAGATTTGGGGCATTTAAATCCTAATAACTCCAGACAAGAAATTGGTGCTGCAAATTTATGGCGTACCATTAAAAATGAGGGTGCAAATTTATCTCACTGTCATGTCCAAACCCGAAGAGGCATCCGTTCTACGGATAATGGAAATTGTAGTGACAAGTTTTCTGATGGTTCTGCTGGATTTCAAGTCTACTACCGACAAGATCACGGGGGGATTCCAGGAAAGCCTGGCAGCGAAGGTCGATATCTAGTAAAAAAGGGGCTAAATGTTGAGCAGAAAAAGCGGGTGGCTCTTAGTATTTTAATGGAAGTGACGATGAAGTTTGAAAATCTTCAGAAGGTTGCTGGTTGGTTGGGGATTACTGACAGCGGTTATAGTCAGGAAGATTTAGTGTCAAACCTTATTGGGTTTTACATAGCAACAGGAGAAGTTAACAGGATGACAGCTATTTCAGCGTGCGACCCTGTTTCAGACCAGACTGCAAAAAGAATATGGGACGAGGAAGGCTCTGTCGGAAGTAATAAAAACAAAAAATGGAAGCCCTTATTAGCTCAAAGTACCAATGTGGACAATGGTGTAGCTTGTATTGATGAGTGTGCATTAAGCGAAAAGAAATTCCCTAAGGTTTTCCAAAGAATTCAGCCTATTATAAAGAGCATTTGGCATAAAGACTTATTTTTATGAGGTTGAATGATTGGAGCCTATAACAAAGGTCGACCCACAATATCGAAAGAACGGCCTTTACAGGACGTTGCCGAAGGGCTAGTTTGTAACCTTGTGATTGCCATTATTGGTAATGTGATGATATATGAGGAGGTGAATCGTTGTAGTGTGCAGTTTGTGTGCCCTACACTGTAGGGGGATAATGAGATACTTCGCCACCTCGATTTAGTGCCATGAGAAATGTTGAGACGATCTTCAGAGAAGTAGAGAGTATAGCGGATTTTATCGGACACAATATTGATTCTGCAACCTACACAAATGGATATGGAGATATGCCTTTGCATGTTGTTGCCAATTGGGGTGATTGTGAGGCTATATCAATTTTAGTCAATGCCGGCGCTAATATAGATGCAGTTGGAGAGTCTGGATTTACGCCTTTACACTGTGCGGCAGAGCAAAATAAAGCGGATGCTATTCTTCTGCTGCGCAGGTTGGGAGCTGCGATTGTTCAAGATGATGCTGGTGACACACCGTTAGAGCTTGCATGTTTACTTGGTAATAAAGAGGCGATCGATGCACTCAGGCAAAGTATTTAATGGGCCGCTTAAATGCGATCTCTATCCAGTTGTAAAATTTTGGACTGCACCAGGCTTGTTGCGTGTTAGTTTTTTTAGCTACAGTTGATAGTCGTTGAGATATTTGGAATGCTAGGGAGTATGGGTGATGAAAAAGAAGATTATTTTAACTTGTACGATATTAATGTTATTTGGGGGGATAGGCCTGGCATCTTCACCTTTCATTTATTCAATGAAACCATCTGCAAAAGCGAAGGCGGGGCGATCGCAGCACGACATTTCAAGGTTAGAGGCTGGAGACTTTATTTTTGAGGGCTTTGATCGAGCTAGTGCATGGGATGAAAGCGTATTAATCATCAAAGACTGGGATGGCTCAATCTATTCATATATGGTTCCGATAGAGCAGGGAAAAGTTATCATGCCTGATAGGTGGTGGGGATGGGGTTATTTCCATTGCGCTAACTTTGGTCCAGAAATGAGGGTTGATAACAAAATCAAAAAATCGGGCTACATTAAATGTCACGATACTGATGTGTCAGAATGGCAGCGGGAAGAGTGGGTGTGGTCGTATAGCGGAAAGTCGCAGAAATCTTGGGTGGAGAGTATGTACTCGCCCGGCCACGAGATTAATGGCAATTACCTCTATATTAACCGGTGATATAAGCGTGCTAACAAGCCGGTAAGGCTTGTTTCAGTTCTTTGGGGTGCTATTGGCTGGCGCAGACTGCGTACGCTGTGCTGAGGGCTGTGATCGGAGGCTCCGGGGGTTGCTTCTGTCGACTAAGGCGGTGAAGTAAGTTGGGTTCTATGTTATTAAGGTCCATATTATTTGCTGAAGTAGTTTTTTGATTATGTCTATGTTCCAAAAATTAAAAGCATCGATAGGTATTGGTGCGGCTAAAGTTGACACTGTTGTGCAAAATCCTGAGCTGGTTCAGGGCGATGTTATCAAAGGGGCTATCCATATCTCTGGTGGTGATATTGACCAGCAGATTGATGCTATTTGCTTGAAGTTGTGCACAGAAATGAAGGTGGAAACCGATGAGGGAGTAAGCTATGAGCGTTTTGTGCTGGGCGAGTTGCAGGTGCAAGAGCCCTTTACTATCGGTGCTGGTGAGAACCAGGAGGTGCCTTTCGAGCTGGCATTACACCAAGAGACACCGGTAACGGTGTTAAATACGCGTAAGAATAAGTGCTATGTGTGGCTGGAAACCTCGCTGGATATTGATTTTGCACTAGACCCCAAAGATCGGGACCCCTTGCAGATAAGACCTTTGCCGGTTGTGGAGAGGGTCCTTTCCATGATTGAGGATAGCGGCTTTACAATGGTCAAAGCGGATGTGGAGAAGGGGCATCTGCGCGGCGGTAATTTCGCCTCCCAGTCCGGCTGCTATCAGGAGATTGAGTTTAAGAATAGTGGTCTGCTGAGCTCTAAAGAGATTGAGCTTTCCTTTATTGTTGATGGCAATCAGGTGCATTGTTTGGCAGAGATTGATCGCAGGTTCGGTCTGCGTGGCGATCAATATTATTCGTTCTCATTGGCGCAGGATGCCAGCGATGATGAGGTTGCTACAGCTGTTCAGTCCGTTTTGTCGCAGTAGTAGCGCTGTTCGCGATAATCTGGCTGTGTCCGGCAGCCAGATTATGGTCATTAGGCCTTTGGTGGCAGGCTTGGGTCTGACTTACCAAGAGTGACCTGAGCTAATCTGCCTTGGCTCTTTGCCGGCACCGGGTTTCCCTGGTGCTGAGGGATTCCTCCCAGAGGCTGGCCCACTCTCTCAGCGGATCAAGGGTCCCCATTAGCGAAACCCCTAGATCTGTCAGTTGATATCCATTCGTACACTTATTGATCAATTTAGCTTCGCTCAACTGTTTGATTCTTGTATTTAGTACCGATGGGGACATGGCATCACACTGGGCTTGGAGTTCCCTGAAGCTCCGGGGTGCGTTCCTCAGTTCCCACAGTATTCTCATATTCCATTTTCGCCCGAGCAGATCGAATACAGCCATGATGGCTATACCGCTAGTCGAGCCTCTGACATTTTTTTTGGGTAGGGGAGTTGTCATGGTTCTTGCGCTTCTAAATTAGTAGCGTTACAGTTGCTACGAAATCAGTAGCAATCTTATGGTGTTTTTAGAGAAGAGGGAATGGCTGTGTTTCTAGTGGATATGCATTTTAAGGATATGGAAAAGCTAACCCCAGAGTTGACTGCGGAGCATAGGCTTTATCTGGAAGAGGAGTACAAGTCTGGAAGTTTACTCTTTGGGGGAAGGAAAAATCCCAGGACTGGTGGGGTTATTGTTTCTCGTCACAACAGTGAAGAAGCCTTGCGGAGAGTACTTGATGAGGACCCCTTTATAAAAAGTGGAGTGGCAGTTTATTCGCTAATCGAATTTGAGCCTGTTATGGCCTCTGAACAGTTTTTACACCTTCTAAAGATGAGTTCGCATTAACAGTCTTAAGAGTAAGCTCAAAGAGGGAGTGCCATCGCATTAATCCCCAACCGTTTTGAAGGGGATACCATAGCCTGGAGGACAGATGAAGCTCTCCAGGCCACATGTAACTTGATCAATCTGAAGTATCGTCTATTTAGCACTATTGCCTGAAGAAAGGTACGTGATGGCACCATTAAATTAAATGATGCCCGATCACCAATCTCCGATGATTTCCATTTAAACTACTGCTTGGGGATTATCCTCTACCGCCAAGGTGGGAAGAGTAGCTATCTATTAGATTGGTGGAGGCTATTTCTGCAAGCTTAAAGTGGTGTAAACAGCTGATATATGGCCCCTAAGGAGGGGAGAGATGTTATGTTTTTAGTGAACTTGAACTTCCCGGATCTAGAAAAGCTGACCCCAGAGTTAATGGCGGAGCATGTGAGCTACCTGGAAGGACACTATAAGTCGGGAGACCTGCTTTTTGGGGGAGCGAAAGAACCTAGAACTGGCGCGATAATTATTTCACGCCACCCCTCCGAGGAGGTTCTGAGAAAGGTCCTGGAAGAAGACCCTTTCACAAAACATGGGGCGTCGACATTTACGATTACCGAGTTTGTCCCCGTTATGGCTTCAGAGGAATTCTCCAGCTTACTGAAAGAACCCTAGATTGGGTTCTTCCGATACTTGTGTTACTTCTTGCTCAGGCAACCTTCGACCACGTTATTCGCTAAGGTCTGCGGTGATCACCGAATCAGAAAAGCTCTGGTAAGCGGCTTCAAAAGTCTGCGACATGGCATCTGGGAAGAGGTGGAAATCCCCGTTTCCTAGCGCGGCAACAATTTCCTCAGCCACTGCGCTGGGGGATTCCCCGTCCTCCAGCCCAGCCTGTTTGGCCATATCTGTTTTGATGGGGCCGGGGTGAACACTCAAAACTTGTACGCCTCGCTCCTGAAGGGTTTCTCGAAGTGCTTGGGTAATTGCGTAGCTGGCAGCTTTGGATGCGGAATAGGTGCTAATGTGTGGGAAGGTGCGCAAGGATGCGACCGAATTCATTTGTACCAGGGCGCCTTTGCTCTTTTCCAAATGGGGGGCGAATGCCTTGGCTACACGGACAAGCCCAAAGGTATTCACTTCCAGTTCCTGCTTAAGTGAGTCCTCTACATGGTCGCTAAGCGGGTCTGCGGGCGCAAGTACCCCGGCATTGTTCACCAGAATATCCAATTCCTGAATTGCCTTTGCCGCCGCTCCTACACTTTGGACTTTTGTCACATCGAGTTCCAATGTGATCACTTTGTCGCCATATTTTTCTGTCAGTTCGGACGTTGCCTCTGGGTTGCGCACGGCCAGATAGACTTTTTTTGCGCCACCGTCGAGAAAGCGCTCGACAATTGCCTTGCCAATTCCGCGATTCGCTCCAGTTACAAGAGCGGTTTTTCCTTCGATTGAAATGCTCAATTCCATTCTCCTGTGAAGGGTTGGGTCAATATTGTACCGATCGGTATGGTTTGAGCTAAGTCTTACCGATCGGTACAATATTGTCAAAACAATTTTTGGGAGATTGCCAATGGCGGGACGCAAGCCGGAGTTTGACAAGGCGCATGCGCTGGAATCAGCAACGAAAGTCTTTTGGAAAAAAGGCTATGTGGGCGCCTCAATGGCGGACCTGACCAAGGCTATGGGGATTAATAAGCCAAGTCTGTACTCTTCCTTTGGCAATAAGGAGAAACTGTTTGTTCTTTCGTTGGGGCAATACCTGGATAGATATGCCAAAGACCGTATGCGCTTCCTGACGGAAGAGGGAGTGCCGTTGCGGCAGCGATTGCATGGTTATTTGCTGGCTACCGTTCAAGGGCAGGCCGGGGAGGGGACCCCGAGGGGCTGTTACCTGGCGTTTGGACTATCGGAAACTGCCGGTGACGCTTTGCCTTCTGATGCCATTGACGCTTTAAAAGCTGCTGACGCAGAGGCGGTAAAGCAACTGGTTGATTTGTTTCATTTTGATAAAGAGTCCCAGGCTTTAGGGCTGGATCGGCGTGCCGAGGAGTGCGCTATGTACCTGATTACCTTGTTGCATGGCACGGCATCGGTATTGCGATCTGGGCGAGAACTCAAGGAGGTGGAACCCTCTTTGGAGTTTGCGCTCGATGGATTGGGGTTGGAGTCGTGATGGAAGTAGAAATTTAGACCCCTGAGTATTCAGAGGTCTAAATTGAGCTTTAGAAGCGTCGACGGAACATGGGTAGCGGTTGGTCCACCCCTGCTTGGTAGCTGTCACCAAAATCGCTCATCGAGTCTTTCAGGCTTGCCAAAGGCTGCTCGCCTTCAAACGCGTAGGCGTTAAAGCCGCAGCGCTGTAGATAGGTCAGCTGGTCGCGCATAAATCCGCCTACTGCACGCAGCTCACCGGTAAAGCTGTAGCGCTCGCGCAGCATGCGGCCGGCGGTAAAGCCTCGGCCATCGGCAAACGCGGGGAAGTGCACAGCGATTACTGGCAACTTGGGGGCCTCTTCGGCAATCAGCTCTGCGCCTTCTTCGCTGTCCAGCCACACACCGATTTCGCCACTGCGGGATGCCAGCGCATCGCGATGCGCCTGCCACTGGCGTAGCGGCAGGATAATTTTGCCGGAGGGCAGGGTGCTGAGGTCCAGCTCTTCTCCCGCTTCCAGTTGGGGCAGCAGCTGCCACTCATTGGTCTTTACTTCGCCATCGATAATCAGTTCTGCGGGGTTGCCCGGCTGCGGGCCCAGTTTAGCTGGCTTTGGCATAAACTCTCTCCTTGAAGGGCTGAAGGCCGATGCGATTGTAGGTGTCGATAAAGGGCTCTTCCGTTTGGCGTTGCTCGACATAGAGGTCGAGGATTTTGCCGATTACTTCCGGCACTTCGGCGCGGGAGAAGCTGGGGCCCAATACTTTGGCCAGGCTGGCGTCGTTAGATGCACTGCCACCGAGCTGGATCTGGTAGAACTCTTCGCCTTTTTTGTCGACCCCGAGAATACCGATATGCCCCACATGGTGGTGGCCACAGGCATTCATACAGCCGGAAATATTCAGGTTGAGGTCGCCCAGGTCGTAGAGGTAGTCCATATCGTCGAAGCGGCGCTGGATGGCTTCCGCTACGGGAATAGATTTGGCATTGGCCAGGGAGCAGTAGTCGCCGCCGGGGCAGCAGATCATATCGGTGAGGGTGCCGATATTGGGAGTGGCGAAGCCGTGCTTGCGGGCCTGTTGCCAGAGTTCGAACAGTTTGTCCTGTTCGACGTCGGCGAGCACCACGTTTTGGTCGTGAGTTACACGGGCTTCACCAAAGCTAAAGGTGTCGGCGAGATTGGCGATGGCCTCCAGTTGGGCATCAGTGACATCACCTGGCGGTACACCAGTGGGTTTGGTGGACAGCTTGATCGCGCGATAACCGGGTACCCGATGGGGGTAGGTGTTGCGCTCAAGCCAGCGGGCAAAGGCCTTTTCGCTGTCGGCTTGTTGTTGCAGGGAAGCTTCGCTAGCCGCTCCGTCAAACTCGCGGTATTCCGGGGCGGTGAAGAAGGACTTGGCCCAGTTGAGTGCTTCCTGGGTCAGTTTCTCAGCGCCATCTTTGATGTGCTGCCACTCTTCTTCCACGCGGCGGCCAAACTCTTCCGGGCCGAGAGCTTTCACCAAAATTTTAATGCGCGCCTTGTACTTGTTGTCGCGGCGGCCCAGCTGGTTGTAGACGCGAACAATCGCCTCAAGGTAGGAGAGCAGGTCTTCTTCCGGCAGGAAGTCGCGAATGGTCTCGGCAATGACCGGCGTACGGCCCTGGCCACCGCCCACTAATACCTGAAAACCGATCTCTTCACCGCGCTTAACGATTTGTACGCCGATATCGTGTACGCGAATTGCTGCGCGATCCTGTACCGAGCCACTGACGGCAATTTTGAATTTGCGCGGCAGGAAGGCGAATTCCGGGTGGAAGGTAGACCACTGGCGAATCAGCTCGCAGTAGGGGCGCGGGTCGGCAATCTCGTCGAGGGCGATGCCGGCGTAGGGGTCCGAGGTGGTGTTTCGGATACAGTTGCCGCTGGTCTGTACAGCGTGCATCTCCACTTCCGCCAATTCATCGAGAATGGCGGGTACATCTTCCAGCTGCGGCCAGTTGAACTGGAGGTTCTGGCGCGTAGTGAAGTGGGCGTAACCTTTATCGTAGTCGCGGCTAACGCGCGCGAGACGGCGTAACTGGACGCTGTTGAGCAGGCCGTAGGGAACGGCGATGCGCAACATGGGGGCCAGTCGCTGAATATAGAGGCCATTTTGCAGGCGCAGCGGTAGGAATTGTTCCTCGCTTAACTCGCCGGCAAGGTAACGTTCCGTCTGGCCGCGGAACTGGGCTACGCGATCGTTGATGATGGCGCGGTCCCGGTCGTCGTATCGATACATAACAGCTTGATTCCATTGCCTTTGTGCGCTGATGGTGGAGAAAGGGGCAGGCCCCGGACAATTCTCCGCTGGCGCATAACATACCAGCGCTCTTATGCAATAAATAACAATATTTTCCGCTATATCTCTAACCAACAGTTATAAGAGGGGATAGTGGACCCTCTGCCTGCCAACGGTTGGAGGTTTACTCGGGGCGTTGGGGTCTGGGTTGCTGAGGTGTGCTGCTCAATTTTTGATCGGGCCTCAGTCAGTTGAGTGTAGTGACTTTAGCCGATAGCTCGATATAGCCAAGCAAATTTGGCTAGCTGTGAATTGGTACCATCTTTCCGTTTGCCGACAGTGATATAAATCGCGAATTGTCAGTCACGAATCATCTGCCCGAAAAGACAGGTGAGTGGTTGAGCGCTAAACATAATTACAAGAGGTCAACGGGATGGCTAAAGATATCCTTGCTGCGATGATTGAGTTTGATGACTCGTCAAAGTTCACTGGTGTGAGCAATACTAACTTCAGTGTATTTACAGGAGCAGTAGCTCGCGCTAAGGCGATGATGCAGGACTATCCTGACGATAAATATATCAAGATGCTGGTTGCACCAGAGTATTATTTCTCTGGCTATGCCTCTAAAGCCGTTACCAATCATATCGACTCCCTGAGTAAAGGTTCCAAGAGCGATATTTACTCCAGTCTGCGCACAGTTTCTCGCCAATACCCGAATATTTTGATTGTGGCAGGGACGATTGCTTATACAAAAGGCGGTGGATGCTTATCTTCACCCTCTTACCTGAGCATTGCGCCTATCCTGGCCGGTGGCAATTTTCTGCTGAAGAAATATAAAGTCGGTAACGATCAGTATCAGACCAAGGATAGTTTTGTGTCTAAGGTCAGTGGAAGTACCTTCTCGCACAAGGGCTTAACGTTTGGCATTGATATCTGTTTGGACCACAACAATAAAGTGCTAAAAAAATCACTGGACGGTAAAACTGTCGATGTACATATTCTAATCTCCGATGGTTCAAGCCCGAGTCCGGGCTCCCTGGCAACCAACAAAGATGGTGGTGGGGCCGTGGTATTTTGTAATATGACGAGCACTAACAAGGGTAAGGGGGTTAACGGAATCATGTCAGTCTCACCCAATAAGTGGGGTAACCTGAATGTCAACGTTGACAGTCGCAAACAGGTTGCCAAGACTGGCCAGGCCCTCAGCGGAGGATTCCATATTGCCCTTTACTCCGGGCAAGCCTAAAGAGACGGTTGGGCGGGCGGGTTGTCCCGCCTCACGTCGGTAATTTACAGGCGGCTAGTTGAGCGCTACACCGGCCGCTACAAATCTCTGTTAGTGCGTCGGTGACTTCCCGCTCAAAGTAAGTAGGTTTTGTTTAAGTATTGAGTTCTCGATTTCGTCATTTCAATTTCGCACTCTAATTGGGCTTCATTCCGCTGTCTGCCGCCACTGTGCAGTGTATAAAATGCATCGCAGTTTGCGCTTTTAAATTTAATCCAAGACCGCTGGCTTTTGATAAGGCTGTTTTTTAGCACAGTTTTGTCCACTAAACTGGCGGACAGCCCGCCGGCATCTATTCCTGTTATTATTTGTCGATAGGTATTGTTGAGCGCTTTGTCTGCCACTTCGAATTGAGCTTGTAGTTTGCATAGGCTTTCTGGCAGATCGCAATCTGCTTTGGCTTTTTCAGCGGAGATGCCTCCCGATAGGGCGGCTAAAATTAAGACTAGTGGCTTGTGCATAGGTTACCTGGAAGTAACGGGTTACTTTACTGTGGCGGGGCGAGAGTGCTCTTCCGCTTTTTCATATTTAAAATTGCAGTAGCAGTTGATGTGCAATTGTAAGGGGAACTGTTTCCAGTTACCGCCAAATATCACGAGTATATACGGCACCAAATTTTCCTGGTGATAACGAGTCGTTAATCGTGGCGAATTCAGTATGGTAAGGGTGGCTGCCATCGCTATAGAGGGTTTGGGCTGGACCCAGCTTGCAACCGCCGACTCAATTTGCTCTACTTGAGAGGCCGTTGTCGACGGCCCAACTACTTTAAATAACAATAAAGAATGATCGGAGAGATTCGATGGACGATGAAGTAGCTGTAGTTTCTGAAGATGATAATGTGGTAGATGCTATTGCGGCTGTAGCATTAGTTGCAATTTTCGTAGCCACTTGTGTTTTTTGGGTGGCCACGCGCTAGCCCGCTTCTGGCCCGGAGCTGTGTAGTCCCGGGCACCATGCTCACAACAATGCAAATAGATATAGTTACCGCTATTTGCATTGCTGTTAAGCGCTTTTAGCCCATATTGCCGAGCACGATTTTTACCAGAAGCGCCAAGCCGATCACAAAGATGGCGGTAAAAACAACGCCGGCAATAATGTAAGTCATAATACTGCCGCTCTGAAAATCCCGTTCACGATTTTTATTGCTCTGTACGCCGATCGCGGCGGCCAGGGTGCTGATTACCACCTGGCCCACATTGGGTTTTTTCGCCTTCTTGTTGTTTTCTTCCATGAAATTATTCCTCAAG
Organism: Microbulbifer regidiadema (SeqCode); assembly: GCF_052467605.1. Taxonomy (NCBI): domain Bacteria; kingdom Pseudomonadati; phylum Pseudomonadota; class Gammaproteobacteria; order Cellvibrionales; family Microbulbiferaceae; genus Microbulbifer; species Microbulbifer regidiadema (SeqCode). The sequence continues at coordinate 576,181 of NZ_CP174316.1, forward strand.
ATTGGGACGTAGCCAGCGCTCCAACTCCTGCTCGCTGACCCCTTTTCGTTCGGCCAGACTCTGCAACTGGTCCCTGCCGATCTTGCCGACATTAAAGTATTTTGCCTGGGGGTGGGCAAAGTACCAGCCGCTCACTGCAGCTGCGGGCATCATCGCAAAATGTTCGGTGAGGCTGACCCCAGCATTGTGCTCCGCTTGTAGCAATTTGAACAGGGTGGCTTTTTCCGAATGATCCGGGCAGGCCGGGTAACCGGGGGCAGGGCGGATGCCCTGGTAGGCCTCCTTGATCAGCTCTTCATTGCTGAGCACCTCGTCTGCCGCATAGCCCCAGTACTCTTTGCGCACCAGGCGGTGTAGTGTCTCGGCAAAGGACTCCGCCATGCGGTCCGCCAGGGCTTTTACCATAATGGCACTATAATCGTCGTGCTGGGCCTCGTAGTGCTCCGCCAGTTCATCTGCACCAATTCCCGTCGTTACCGCAAAGCCGCCCACATAGTCGATTTGCCCCGATTCCAGGGGGGCGACAAAGTCTGCCAGGGAGCGGCACAGGCCATCGCCGCCGCGTTTCTGTACCTGCTGACGCATATGGTGCAGGCGGGCCAGCTCTTCGCTGCGGCTTTCGTCCTTGTACACAATAATATCGTCGCCGACGCTATTGGCGGGCCAGAGGCCGAATACGGCGCGGGCGCGCAGCAGTTTCTTATCGATAATCTCTTTCAGCATCCGCTGGGCATTGTTGTACAGATCGGTGGCCGCTTCCCCGACAATTTCGTCCTCTAGGATCGCCGGGAATTTACCCGCCAGATCCCAGGAGATAAAGAAGGGGGTCCAGTCTAAGGTGTCGAGCAATTTCTCCAGGGGGAAATTGTCGATGACGGTGAGGCCCAGTTTGTTGGGGCGTGCGGGCTGGTAGTTGGCCCAGTCAAATTCCGGCGCTGTGTTCTGTGCGTCACCGTAGGTCAGGCGGGTGTCATTGCGCTTGCGGTTGGCGGTGCGGGTACGCACTTTTTCGTATTCGGCCTGAATTTTCTCTATAAAGGCCGGGCGCAGCTCATTGGATATCAGGCTACTGGCGACACCTACCGCGCGGGATGCGTCGGCTACGTATACCACCTGGTTGCGGTTAAATTGGGGGTCAATTTTTACGGCGGTGTGGGCTTTGGAGGTGGTGGCGCCGCCGATCAGCAGGGGGATATCAAATTCCAGGCGCTCCATCTCGGCGGCCACGTGGACCATTTCATCCAGGGATGGGGTGATTAGGCCGGACAGGCCGATAATATCGCAGGCCTTGTCCTTGGCGGTTTGCAGAATGGTTTCTGCGGGCACCATCACGCCGAGGTCGATTACTTCGTAATTGTTACAGGCCAGTACCACGCCCACGATATTTTTGCCGATATCGTGTACGTCACCCTTTACCGTGGCCATCAGGATGCGGCCGTTAGAGCGGCTGTCCTCGGTTTTCTCCGCTTCAATGTATGGCTGCAAGTAGGCGACTGCCTGCTTCATAACCCGGGCGGACTTTACAACCTGGGGCAGGAACATCTTTCCATCCCCAAACAGGTCGCCGACGATATTCATACCGTCCATCAGCGGGCCCTCGATAACGTCTAGAGGGCGGGAGGAGTTGGCGCGGGCCTCTTCGGTATCCTCTTCGATATAGAGGTTGATGCCTTTCACCAGGGAGTGCGCCAGGCGCTCTTTGACCGGCAACTGGCGCCAGCTCAGGTCCTCTTTGCGCGCGCTACCGCCGCCACCGCCCTGGTATTTGGGCGCGATTTCCAGCAGGGCCTCGGTGGCATCGGGGCTTTGGTTGAGAATGACATCCTCAACCTTTTCCCGCAGTTCCTTCGGCAGGTCGTCGTAAACGGCCAGCTGGCCGGCGTTGACGATCCCCATATTGAGGCCGGCTTTGATGGCGTGGAATAGAAATACAGAGTGGATAGCCTCGCGCACCGGGTTGTTGCCGCGGAAGGAGAAAGAGACGTTGGATACACCGCCGCTGATCTGTGCGCCGGGCAGGTTTGCGCGAATCCAGCGGCAGGCCTCGATAAAGTCCACCGCGTAATTGTTGTGCTCCTCAATACCGGTGGCGACGGCAAAAATATTCGGGTCGAAAATAATATCGGTGGGATTAAAGCCGACTTCATCGACCAGTACGTTGTAGCTGCGCTGACAGATTTCGATTTTGCGCTCGAGGGTGTCCGCCTGACCATCTTCATCAAAGGCCATCACCACCACCGCCGCACCGTAGCGCAGGCACAGCTTGGCTTTGTCGATAAACTCCTCTTTGCCCTCCTTGAGGCTGATGGAGTTCACAATGGGCTTGCCTTGAATGCACTGCAAGCCGGCTTCGATCACCTCCCACTTGGAGGAGTCCACCATAAATGGCACCTTGGCGATATCCGGCTCGGTCGCGGCAAGGTTGAGGAAGCGGCGCATAGCGGCGAGCGCGTCGAGCATCGCCTCATCCATATTAAAGTCGATGACCTGCGCACCGTCCTCCACCTGGGCGGCAGCCACTTGCAGGGCGGTGTCGTAGTCCTCCTCGAGGATGAGGCGTTTAAAGCGGGCGGAACCGGTGACATTACAGCGCTCGCCCACATTGACAAACAGGGAGGACTCCGCAGAGACAAAAGGCTCCAGACCGGATAGGCGCAGCGCGGGTTTAATTTCCGGCAGCTGTCGCGGGGGCATGTCGGCCACCGCTTCGGCAATTGCGCGAATATGATCCGGGGTGGTGCCACAGCAGCCGCCGAGGATATTGATAAAACCGCTGCGGGCAAATTCCGCTACGATTGCGGCGGTTTGCTCTGGGGTTTCGTCGTACTCGCCAAATTCGTTAGGCAGTCCCGCGTTGGGGTGGGCCGAGACATAAGAGGCGCAGGTGCCGGACAGGGCCTCTATATAGGGGCGCAATTCGGTGGCGCCCAGGGCGCAGTTCAGGCCGACAGAAATCGGCTTGGCGTGTGCAATGGAGTAGTAAAAGGCCTCGGTAGTTTGGCCGGAAAGGGTGCGCCCGGAGGCATCGGTGATGGTGCCGGACATCATTATCGGCAGCTCGAACCCCAACTCCTCAAACAGCTGCTGCATGGCATAGATAGCGGCCTTGGCATTGAGAGTGTCAAAAATCGTTTCAATAAGGATCAGGTCACTGCCACCCTCTATCAGGGCGCGGCCGGCTTCTACATAATTTTCTACCAGCTTATCGAAAGTGACATTGCGCGCACCAGGATCATTGACGTCCGGTGAGATACTGGCAGTGCGGGACGTGGGGCCGATTACCCCGGCCACCCAGCGCGGGCGCTCCGGTGTGGAGAACGCATCTGCGGCGCGGCGCGCGATCTCTGCGGAGGTGCGATTAATCTCTGTGACCAGATGCTCCATATCGTAATCGGACTGGGACAGCTGGGTCGCGTTGAATGTATTGGTTTCAATAATATCGGCGCCGGCTTGCAGGTACTCCCGGTGGATCTTCTCAATCAGCTCTGGCTGGGTCAGGCTCAACAGGTCGTTGTTGCCCTTCAAGTCACGGGGAAAGTCGGCGAAGCGTCCGCCTCTATAATCGGCTTCTCCCAGCTTCTCCCTTTGGATCATGGTCCCCATAGCGCCGTCTAAAATCAGGATGCGCTGTGTGAGCGCGGCATTAATTTGCTCGAGACGTTGGTCGCGGGACTGCTGGGACATTTACCAATCCTTATGTTGTCTATTCGGTTGCCTGTGGTGAAACTGGCGTCAATCGTACCATAGTCACACCTTGCCACTGGCCGCTACTTATGGCTTTTTGACTATTCCGCCACAATAACAGCGTAGTTTTAATTAAAGCTGAGCAATCTATGGGTACTTTACGGCTTATTCTAACGATAAAATTCTAGACGACCGGTCTAGTTGGGTGTAAGGTGCGGTTTATGAAAAGCAGCTATGAAGATACTCGCCAACACCTTCTGGATACGGGCTACACCGTGATGGCCGTAAAAGGTTTTTCCGGTGTCGGCTTGAGTGAAATCCTCAAGACCGCCGGTGTGCCGAAGGGGTCCTTTTATCACTACTTTAAGTCCAAGGAGCAGTTTGGCGTGGCTCTGCTGGAGGATTATTTTCGCGGCTATCTTGAGCAGATGGACGCTGTCTTTTCCTCCCGGGAGCAGTCGGCAGCCGACAATCTATTGGCTTACTTTGAGGCTTGGCAGAAAAGTAGTGGCGAGCGCTGCGATACGCACCGCTGTCTAGCGGTTAAGCTGGGTGCAGAGGTGGCGGATTTGTCTGAGTCGATGCGCCTTATCCTTCGGGATGGAACGGAGCAGATTATTCAGAAGCTTCAGGGCTGTATTGAATTGGCGGGAGAGGACGGTTCTCTGCCCGTCTCATTAAATACCCGTGCAAAAGCGGCGGCCCTGTACCAATTGTGGCTCGGCGCCAGCCTGCTGGAGAAGCTAAACCGCAACGATATGCCGATGGCAGAGGCGATGAAGGCGACCCGGGAGATGCTGGGAAAAGACTGAAATTTTAACTGAGCCCGCAGAGGGAATACCGCTGCGGGTTTTTTTGTAATGTTGGATTAGACGACCGGTCTAATTTAACGGTACTGAAATCCATTTGATAGAGCTATGGAGACTGAAAAATGCAATCGAGCGATATAAACCGACGCCTGGTATTGGCATCGCGCCCAGAAGGCGCGCCGACGATAGAGAACTTCCGCCTGGAGCAGGCCCCTGTGGTCAAGCCGGAGGCTGGGGAGGTGTTGCTGCGCACGATCTACCTATCCCTCGATCCCTATATGAGGGGGCGAATGAATGATGCCAAGTCTTACGCCGAGCCGGTAGCGCTGGGGGACACAATGGTGGGGGGGACTGTGAGCCGCGTTGTCGAATCGCAACTGGACGGTTTCGAGGAGGGCGACTGGGTCCTGGGCTATAGCGGCTGGCAGGATTACGCCCTCTCTGATGGCACCGGGCTGATAAACCTGGGCAAGAGCCCCGAGTACCCCTCCTTCTCCCTGGGGGTGTTGGGTATGCCGGGAATTACAGCTTATTTTGGTTTGCTGGAAATTGGTGAACCCAAAGAGGGGGAGACCCTGGTAGTGGCGGCGGCGACCGGCCCGGTGGGGGCGACGGTTGGACAAATTGGCAAGTTGCAGGGGTGCCGGGTAGTCGGTGTGGCGGGCGGCGAGGAAAAGTGTCGCTATGCCGTAGAGAAATTGGGCTTCGATGTGTGCCTGGACCACCGCGCTGAAGATTTTGCCGAGCAGCTCGCCGCAGCCTGTCCCGATGGTATCGATATCTACTTTGAAAGTGTCGGTGGCAAGGTGTTCAACTCTGTGCAACCGCTGCTTAATGACTTCGCGCGGATTCCCGTGTGCGGGCTGATTTCACAATACAATGCAACCTCTCTGCCGGAGGGGCCCGATCGCACCAGTATGCTGATGGGGGATATATTGGTTAAGCGCTTAAAAATCCAGGGCTTTATTATTTTTGATTACTACGAGCGCTTCTATGAAGCAGTGCGTATATTAAATCAGTGGGTTGCTGAGGGCAGCATCAAATATCTTGAAGATAGGGTTGAGGGGCTGGAAGAAGCACCTGAAGCCTTTATCGGCCTGCTGGAAGGAAAGAACTTCGGCAAGTTGGTTGTGCGTGTCGGAAACGATGATTAAAGCAAAGTTGTCCGAGCTTGTGCGGAGAGAAATATGAAAATTTTGATGGTGCTAACTTCCCACGATGCGCTGGGTAATACGGGTGAGAAAACCGGTTTTTGGCTGGAGGAGTTCGTGGCACCTTATTACATTTTTAAGGATGCGGGGGCTGAAGTGACTTTGGCTTCACCCAAAGGCGGGCAGCCACCACTGGACCCTAAAAGTGATGAACCCGATTTCCAAACGGATGATACCCGTCGCTTCCAGGCCGATGCGGATGCTCAACAGATTTTGGCCAATACCCACGAGTTGGCCGATATGAGCGAGGCCGATTTTGATGCAGTCTTCTACCCAGGTGGACATGGCCCTCTGTGGGATCTGGCTGAGGACCCAGCCTCAATTGCCCTGATTGAACGTTTCTTTGCCGCAGACAAGCTGATCGGTGCTGTATGTCATGCCCCGGGTGTTTTCCGCCATACCCGCCGTCAAGACGGTGCCTTCCTGGTGTCGGGGAAAGGCGTGACGGGCTTCACTAACTCGGAGGAGGCCGCAGTTGGGTTGGTGGATGTAGTGCCGTTTTTGCTTGAGGATATGCTTGAGGAGCGCGGTGCAAACTACTCCAAGGGTGATGATTGGACACCCTATGTGGTGGTCGATGGCAAGCTGGTGACCGGCCAAAACCCGGCATCTTCGGCGGAAACGGCCCAGACTCTGCTGGGGTTTATCCCCGCCTGAGTCAGTGATGGAGCCGGTCGCTCAAAAGGCTTCTAAGCGACCGGTTTCCCTTGAGTCTTTCTGAGAGTAGAATACCCGACAAAGAAGCTTGGTTATTTGAGAGCCCATATGTCTGATTTGAATGTCACTATTACCGAACCCGCTCAGGAGTACCTGAAAGAGCTACTGGCCAAACAGGACTGTGAGGGTATTGCCATTCGCATGTTTGTTTCCAGTCCCGGTACGCCCAATGCCGAGACTTGCATCGCCTACTGCCGCCCGGGAGAAGAGGAAGAGGGTGATGTGATGTTGGAAATGAATGGTCTCAAAGCCTACTTTGAGGGGCGCAGTGTCCCCTACCTGGACGATGCCCGGGTCGACTACTCCTCGGACAAGATGGGTGGGCAGCTCACGATCCGTGCGCCCAACTCCCGTATGCCCAAGATTAACGACGACAGCCCCATCCAGGACCGGATCAACTACGTTTTATACAACGAAGTAAACCCCGGTCTGGCCGCTCACGGTGGACAGGTAAGTTTGGTGGAGGTGACTGAGGATATGTTTGCTGTGCTGAAGTTTGGCGGTGGTTGCCAGGGTTGCGGCATGGTGGATATGACTCTGAAAGAGGGTGTGGAAAAAACCCTCAAAGAGAAAATTCCCGAGCTCGCAGGGGTGAAGGATATTACGGATCACACCGATAAATCCCAGGCTTACTATTGAGTTCCTGCAACTGTCTTGAGTCGGCCAAGTGGCTCAAAAGAAAAAGGCGAACCTAGTGTTCGCCTTTTTTATTGCCGTGGCCCTCTTAGGTTAGATCCCGCGAAAGCCTCCCCACGAATTCCTCTCTTCCTGTATATATTTGAAATATTCCTCAATAGTAATTTGAAGTTTTGAGGTAAGGAAAAACGCCGGTGCAGCAATCGAGCGACAAGCTTGACACTTTGATTCTGCCTGCGCCAATCCCAGGGAAGAAAATCTATGTTTGACCAAGTGGTGTTTGCCGGTGGCGGCGTGCGCTGTACCTGGCAGATCGGGTTTTGGGAGTCGGTTGCAAAGGAAATCGATCTGGCACCGAGAGTTGTCAGTGCGGTATCTGCGGGAGCTTTGGTGGCCAGCCTGGTGTTGATGGGCAGATCTCTGGATGGGGTTGATCACTTTATTTCAGCATTTAAAGCCAATGGCAAAAATGTCTATTGGGAGAATATGTTCCGCAAGGACCCTGTATTCCCACACTATACAATTTACCGCCGGGCATTAAGTGAGTTGTTTTCCGGCGGTTTTGATCAGCTGCGCGAGGCGGCGGATTTGCGTATCGGCGTCAGCACCTCACCCAGGTGGTTGCCCGGCCCGATCGCATTAATGGTCGGTGCTGCGATCGATTACTCTGATACCTATATTTTCCCCAATCTTCATCCGAGCACGGCGGTTAAGCTGGGTTTCCGCCAATCTTTTCACAAAGTGCGCCACTGCTCCGAACCGTCGCAGCTAGAAAACTTGGTGATAACCTCGTCTTGCACCCCGCCACTGACGCCGCGCTTGAAGCTGGGCGGGGCGGAGGTACTGGATGGCGGTGTCGTGGATAGTGTCCCTATCGGGGGCTTAGATGCTACTGAGGGGCGGGTACTTATTTTGCTGACTCGGCGTTTTCCACAACTGCCGGATCGTTTTACCGTACAAAAATTTAACCAGGAGTGGACATACGTTCAGCCCTCGGGACATGTCCCCCTGAATGTGTGGGATTTTGCCAGCCCGGAAGAGGTGAAAGAGGCTTTCAGAATGGGAATTGCCGATGGTCGCCAATTCCTGGCGGCCCTCAGTGGCGAGGGGAGGCTTATTGCCGAGCGCCTTTAATTAGATTGGTTTTGTAGGCTCGGGCCAGTTCGGTGAGGCCGCTGTTCTTTAATAGGCCGCAGCGCTACCGCAGAATTAGTCGGGGGTCCCACTGAAGGCTTGGGGCAATATTTTTCTGCTTTGTTATTTTTAAGGGAGGAGCCTAATCAGGTGATGTTTCCAGTGGGGGGAGTGAGCCCACATGTTTAATCAAATGGTGTTTGGTGGTGGAGGGAGCCGCTGTACTTGGCAGATTGGTTTTTTGCTGTCATTAAGTCGCGATCTGCCCGTTCGCCCCGAAGTGGTATGCGCCGCCTCCGGGGGCAGTATGGTGGCGGCGCTTATGTTGACGGATCGCTGCCGGGAGGGAATTAACTACTTTCATTCTGTCTGTAAAAAAAATGAAAGGAATGTTTATTGGAATAATTCTTTCCGCAAAGAGCCGGTCTTTCCGCAGTTTGATATTTATCGCAAAGGGGTTCACGAGCTGTTTCACGATAGCCTTGAGTCTCTGCGTCAATCGGCAGATCTCAGGATTGCAGTGACCTATCCCCCCGAATGGCTGCCTGTGCCCTTGGCGTTGACACTGGGATTGGCGATTTTCTACTCCAACAAGCATATCTTTCGTGACCTGCACCCAAATACCGCGCTGAACCTGGGGTTCCGTCAGTTGTTTCACCCGGTGAGTAACTGCAAGGACGGCAGTGAGCTTGAACAGCTTATTTTAAGTTCCTGCTGCGCACCGCCTATCTCCCCCCGATTATCCCTTTATGGCGCCGAGGTGCTGGATGGTGCTCTGGTGGGCAATGCGCCGGTAGCTGGGTTGGATGCCATCAAGGGGCGGGTGTTGATTCTAGATACGGGGCGCTTTCCACATCTACCAAATAGCTTTAGCGTCCACAAAAAGGAGCAGGTTTGGACCTATGTGCAGCCATCCCGCCCCCTGCCTATAGGGATGTGGAATTTTTCCAACCCCTGCGCATTAAGGCGCACCCTGAAAATTGGCTTGGCCGATGGCCGCGCCTTTGTCGATGTACTCCTGTCGGGCAAAGAGCGCTTAGTGCAAATCTAGGGCGGTCCCTAAAAGGCATAGCGTTGGGGCTGTGCGCGCCGAGCTGAGTCTTAACATCTGTAGCCTTCAAGCCCGACAGAGGTATTGTGGAGTCATTTAGAGCCCCAGGTGGGCTGTGGCTCGATAGTAGCGGTTGCACAATATTTACAATTCCATTAGCTTATGCAATTAGTTGCATATGGGGCTTGGTAGAAGTCTGTGATCCGCGCGCCAAAACTGACTGGTCACGGTTTGGGGCTGCGATTTGAGAGATGGACTTGACTGGGGCTCTGAAGGCCGTAAAGCACGGGGGAAACTCTGGTGTTTTACCCCAAAAGTGGTTACAGGGAAGTAAAGTTATGTTTGACCAAGTTGTATTCGCTGGGGGTGGCGGGCGGTGTACCTGGCAGATTGGTTTTTGGGAATCGATCGCCGAGAGTATCGACCTCTCTCCCAAAGTCGTTACCGCAGTCTCTGCCGGGGGCTTGATGTCGAGCCTGGTATTGATGGGTAAGACGGAGGAGGCGCGAGAGTATTTTTGGTCTGCATTTGCAGCCAATCAAAAAAATGCATACTGGAGTAACCTGTTTGCGAAGGAGCCCGTATTCCCCCAGTACGGTATCTATCGCCATGCGATGCTAGAGCTGTTTCGCGATGGCCTGGAAACCCTTCGGCAGGGCGCCGAGTTGCGTATTGCAGTTGTCCACCCGCCCAAAGGGCTCGCCGGCGGTTTAGCGTTTGGGGTGGGCGCTATGGCCTACTACGCAGATAAGCACTTTTTGCGCAATCTCCACCCCAAGATAGCCCAGCGCCTGGGCTTTAAGCAGCAGTTTTATCGAGCGCGGGATTGCGCGAGTGTTGAGGAGTTGGTGGATTTGATTTTGTGCTCCTCTTGCACACCGCCGTTTACCCCGAGACTCCAGTTGCACGATCGCCCAGCCCTTGATGGAGGAGTAGTCGACAATATCCCTGTAGCGGGCCTGGATAGGGGCGAGGGCAGGGTGCTGGTACTGCTGACACGGCGCTATGACGGGTATCCAGATCGGTTTACACAGCGCAAAGGCGATCAGGTCTGGACTTATGTTCAGCCCTCCAAGCCACCATTTATCAGCGTTTGGGATTACACCAACCCTGAATTGGCACAGCAAACTTACGAGCTGGGCTGTGCTGACGGGCAGGAATTTTTACGAAAACAAGTGAACGAAGGGAAAGTTTCCAATGAACAACTCCAATAAAAAAATAGCGGAATCCATTGCTCTGTGGCATGAAATGGTCGCAGCGCAGGATCTGAGTCGTCTGCCAACAATCGTTGCGGAGGATGCGGTTTTCCGTTCACCGGCATTCTTTAAGCCCTACCACAGCTCCGCCGCTGTATGTCTGATTCTCAATACGGTTATGCAGGTGTTTGAGAGCTTTGAGTACGACCGTAAGTTTACCACTGAGTCGGGGTATGATCTGGCTCTGGAGTTCACCGCCAGTATCGGCGATAAAAGCCTGAAGGGGCTGGATATTATTCGCTTTGATGACGAGGGCAAGATCATTGAGTTTGAAGTGATGATCCGCCCCCTAAATGCCCTGCAAAAGTTGGCTGAGGAGATGTCTGGGCGCCTTTCCCAGTACGTGACTCAGTATAAGGATGTTCAGCAGGCTTGATGCCTGCTGAGTTGACAGTATAGAGACCGAGTGATTACTCGCTGGAATCGAAGTGCTCAAATACTTCGATTCCATCCATATAGGCCCCATCGAACCCTGCTTCAACAATCCTATATATGTAAGAATCATTGTTGCCGTAAATAATATCTTGCCAGCCCTGCTGCCAGTAATTCACGTAATAATTTCCCGATTCTCCGGGAACCTCTTCCAGTAGCCAGTCGGGTGGGCTGCTATACCAGTAGGAGTTCCAATAGTCCCGGCTGTCTTGTGCTTCGCCGATGTTGATGTAGGCTAAAACCAGGCGGCGTCCACCATTTTCTTTTTGTTTGAGCTGCTCAATTTGCTCTTCGGTATAGGGTTCGTCGTTAAAGAAGAAATCGATAATCAGTATGTCGTAGTCGGTTTCACTTAGAGTATCGACGAATTCCTCGGGTGTTGAAGAGAGGCGCGGATCTGTGATGTGGATAAAATTGCTGGCCTCATCGAGACTGTCGATATCCCGTGAGTTTACATTGAATGGCTCATCGGGGTGGCTCGGTATATCGTCCAGGGTTTCTGTATTTGCGGCAAAAGAAATATATTCAGCATCCTCATTATCCTGATAGGAGTCATTAATATCTTGTTGGATATTGGCGAAATCAGTAATCAGGATTGTATGGCCCTCATCTTTGGCCAAGTCTAGGTAAGTTTGCAGGCGCTGTGTTTCAGAGGTGCTAACCGGTTCGTTAACGATATTGTTTTCACCAAAGAATAGGGCCTCCTGGGCAAAGCCATCGGTGGCGTCCAGGTAGGCCTCATTGATCGAGCCGGTCGTGGCCGTTGTTGTGGTAATCAACTCAACCCCATTCTGGGGGACAATGATAAATTGCTGGTTGATATCCTTCGCGTAGGCGCTGATATCCTCTACGAAGTAACGCATTTCCCGATCATAATCGAGGGGTGACTGATTCAAATCCTCGGGAAGATCATCGAGGTTACAGCCCGATATCAATAGTGGGCTGAGAGATAATAAAAGTGTGCGGCGCAAAATACATCTCCATTGCTATAAGTGAGAACGCATTCGTTCTCAGAGCTTCACTGTGGGGCAAGCAGGTTCAGGTTTGCCTTATTGGTACGGGTTCCTATCCCGTGTGACAAACTGCGAGTTATTGCTAAATAATAACTGAACCGCTGCCCAGATAAACCACTTTGCCACCACTGGGGCAGCAAAATTTAAAAGACTAACGTCCCATATCCATTCTTTTTTTGGTCTTGGTGGTGGCAATAGCTGTTAGGGGGTCGTCGGGCCAGTAGTGTTTCTGATATTTAATCCGCAACTCCTTCTTAACCTCCTGGTAAGTATTGGCCCAAAAATTTGCAAGATCACGGGTAATTTGTACTGGCCGCCGCGCTGGTGATAGCAAATGGACCATCAGTGGATAGCGCTTGTTTAAGATGGTGGGGGTTTGCGTTAGACCAAACAGCTCTTGCAGTCGCACAGCCAGAATCGGCGGGGTTTCTTTATAGTCGATACTTATGCGGGAGCCGCTGGGAACCAGATAGTGGCTGGGGGCAAATTCGTCAAGTTTTTGCACTAAGTTCCATTCCAGTTGGCCGCGCAAGATATTTGCCAGGTCGAGTTGTGCGAGCTGCTCAAGTTTATTGAAGCCCTGTAAATGGGGGAGCAACCAATCTTCCATGGTATCGAGAAGCGCAGTATCACTCCAATCTGGTACTAGGGTGCCTGCGAGTAAGTCCTCAGACTCCGGGCTTTGGCGTAAAAATTCGATGCGAAAGCGCAATTGATCGGCTTCTGGAGTCCAGGGTAGGGAGGTCAGGCCTTTCTGGCGAATAGCGTTGAGCAGCGCGCGACTTAAAGCCTCAGCCGGAACCTGTTTGGCCGGTTGTTGGTGTAACACCAGTGCTCCCAGCATCGTTTGCTGAAGGGCTTCGGCGCGCCCAGAGGCTTGATCCCAGCGCACAGAGATATCTTCCTTTATTTGGGGAGCAAAGACTGCCTTTAAGGCGGACAGGGAAATTTCTGCGGCCAGTTGGATACGGGCATCGCGGCCCTGGCCATCGAGGTCAGCAATTACCAGGTATTCACTTAGGGCGAGAGCGTCGTCGTGGGAGAAGTGGGCGCCGCTCCCACTGGAGAGGAGATATCGGCGAGCACTGTCCCTGCGCGACTTGGCAATTCGATCTGGATAGGCGAGCCCGAGCAGGACGCCTATTTCATCTGAGCGATCGATAATCTGCTGAGGTTTCTCCATTCCCGCTGTAAATTCCTTCAGCTGAGCCAACCAGGTTTTGGACTGTTGGCGCACCCGGTGAATGGTGCCGCGATCCGCCTTTGGGTTATGGCCCTGAGACTTCAGGCTATGCATACGCTTGCTGATATCCCGGTCCCAGCGCGCCTCTCCCCGAAAGATATCCCTTTCCGACAGCAAGGCGGCGAGCAGGCAAGCCTGTTCCTGCAACCCCCAAGCAACACTGGCAACCAGCATATGAGCCAGGCGGGGGTGGGCACCCAATGTGAGCATGTTGGTGCCGTGAGGGGTGATTCGGAGTTTCTTATCGAGAGCGCCCAGCTGCTGTAATAGCTGTTGCGCCTGGGCCATCGGACCGGCGGGTGGGGTATCGAGCCAGTTGAGTTCACTGACATCGGTCACCCCCCACTTTGCCAGCTCCAGGGCCAGTGGGGCCAGGTCACTGCGTTTGATTTCCGGGGTATTTTTGGCACTCAATGAGCGCTGGCGGCCCTCGCTCCAGAGCCGCAGGCAATAGCCGGCACTTAAGCGCCCGGCCCGGCCGGTACGCTGGGTGGCAGAAGCTTGTGAAATATGGCTTGTCACCAATCGGTTCATCGCGCAGTTGGGGTTGAAGCGCGCTTCACGCATAAGTCCGGAATCGATAACAATCCGGATGCCTTCAATGGTCAAGCTGGTTTCTGCCACATTGGTGGCCAATACAATTTTGCGCTGCCCCTTTGCCGCAGGTGCTATGGCTTGATCTTGTTGCTCGCGGCTCAAATCTCCAAACAGTGGGGCGATAATAATATCGCGGTAATTATCATCCCCGCTGAATCGCTCATGCAGAAAGGCTTCTACCTGTTTAATCTCCGCAACCCCAGGAAGGAATGCCAGGATGCTGCCATCCTCCCGGTGCAAAGACTGTACAATTTTTCTCGCCATTAATGACGGCATTTGGCGCAGATCCTCAGGCTCTTCCCGCCGCTCCAGGTACTCGATATCTACTGGGAAGCTCCGTCCCTCGCTGGTGATGATGGGAGCGTTATTGAGCAGGGAGGAAACTGTATCGGTATCCAGAGTGGCCGACATAACCAGTAACTTGAGGTCTTCTCGCAGGTACTCCTGGGATTCCAGGCAAAGTGCGAGGGAGAGGTCAGCCTGTAAGCTGCGCTCGTGGAACTCATCAAATATCACCAGGGCGTATGAGGCCAGCTCTGGGTCTGCTTGTAGCAGGCGTGTAAGAACGCCCTCGGTCACTACCAGGATTCGGGTTTTTTGGCTGGACTGGCGCTCACCTCGGACCTGAAACCCAACGGTATTGCCAACTTTCTCGCCCAGTTGGGCCGCCATTCGTGCTGCTGCGGTTCGCGCAGCTAAGCGGCGCGGTTCCAGCATAATAATCTTCTTTCCGTTCAACCATGGCTCATCCAGTAGGGCCAGTGGCACAGCGGTTGTTTTACCGGCACCGGGTGGCGCCTGGAGTACGACATTGCTATGCCCACTTAGGGTCTGGAGCAGCTTGGGAAGGGTACTTTGAATAGGTAACTCAGACATGGGCGCGATTATAGTGATTTCGCAAGGTGTGGGGTACCAGTATTGGGACCTTATTCAAAGGTTAAGCCTAGGGCCAAAAGTTAAAGCGCGGCCCTTTCAAACTCTGTGGTCTTGACGGTTGTAGGGCGCAACGGAATAGGGCCTGAGCTGAACTATATTCCCATGTGTTTTAGTCACTACTGTACGGGAGGGGGGTATGGCGATAAATATTCGTCGCGTAGTAACGGGCTGTGATTCTCAGGGTAAACCGGTGGTGCTTATGGATGACCGGGGTTTGCATACCAGTAGTTGGCGCCCACATATGATCCAGCAGCAGTTATGGACCACCCGGGATTTACCTGTGGATTTATGTGAAGATGGCGAGGACCGGGGAGGGTGCAATATTGCTGGAACTACTATTCCAGGAGGGTCAGTTTTTAAGGTGGTAGAGTTTGGGCCGGGAGTGACTCCACGATCCCACCAAACCGATAGTATCGATTATGCGGTGGTAATGTCTGGAAAGATTGAAATGGAGATGGGCGATGAGGTTGTTGTGCAATTGTCAGCGGGTGATACGCTGGTTCAGCGGGGCACGGTTCACAATTGGGTCAATAGCGGTGAGGAGCCCTGCGTGATTGCTTTTGTATTGATTAGCTCTACGGGAAGTGCGGCATTTGGCTAGTGTTCTTCATGATTAGTTATTTTCGAGGCTTTCTCTATTTCTGGGTGTTATTGAATCGAATGCGCCGAGGAGGCTTAAATTTTCGACTGATTTGACTGGCTGCATACAAATTGCAAAATCTCAATTGAAGTAGGTTTGAGCTAATAGAAAACCCCAGAAGGTGCCTGCTGCATGCTTGACTGGGACATCATAGGTATTTGCGAGAGAAGAGGTCGGCATGAAGCCATTTTATTTATCGTTCGTTGTTCCAGATCCAGGGAAGGCAAGAGCGTTTTACGTAAACCTGTTTGGCTGTGCAGTAGGTCGAGATACAGGAAGGTGTATTGATGCGATATTTTATGGGCATCAAATCACTATACATCAAGAAAGAGATTTCAGGCACTGTAGTGGGTGGCAATAAATAGCAAAAAGGTGGCTGCTAGCTAGGGATTTTCTAAGAGGTTAGCCTTTAGCCCTGCTTCTGATAACTTGTAGTGGTTCAGGCTTGATCTGACAGTTGCCAATTTTTCAGAAGATGCGCTGTCAGGTCAGGTTTAGTTTTCAAGCTTTCCCTTCCAGTCGGAGTTGAAGGCGGGAAATAAACTTAATCGATTAGCCGAGATAAAGAAGGATCTACGGCACATATTTCTTCAGCCACCCTGGACCCAGGTACAACCAATTCAAAATCAGAAAATTCAAACCCCGGCCCCACTGAACACCCCGCTAGAACGTAATTTCCTAAAGGCTCCGCAGCCTGCCAAACACCAGCCTGTACCACATGGCAAAACACCTTACTCTTCTCTGATATCTCAATACGCTCTAAAAGGCCAAGTTCTTCATCCCAAATCGTTAGATATAGACCGTCCCCTTGATATAGGTTCCAAACCTCATCCGCTTCTACCCGGTGAAATCGTGACACTTCACCTTTTTGCAAGGAGAAATAAATATGTGTTATGGCGCTTCGTTTTTGCCCATCCTCTCTGGTCACAATCGCACTCGATTTAAATACCTCAAGAAATTTCCCGCCTTCAGGATGAGCAATTAGGTTGTCAGGTTTCATAGATAGGCCTCGACTATAAAGGTATCAATAAAATATTGTGCTTTATATTGCTTGTAGTAGTCCCTGTCTTACTCGTCATCTATGTTGGAAATCCTGTCGACTACACTGCCTATGGGCTTTTTCATCGCAGTCACAACTGCTGTCAACTCCTCACTATATAACACAGACTCTTAGGGGGGCTTAAGTTTCCTCAGCTAGAGGTTGGATTTAAAAATATCAGTCGGCTGTATAAAATATAGCTTGCGAAACTTTGCCGCTCCTGGGGGCGAGGGCTGAACAAAATGCTAATAGTTGTTTAAGGCGCTTATTTTAGATGACTGGAAACTGGCAAGATACCCCAAGCCCGAATTGATGGTGCAGTATTTAGAATCAACCCTGGGCTTAAGGTAGTATTAAATGACCTGAGTCTGCTTGAATTTCTGGTGGGTAGATATGTACCACTTATGTTGGTAGGCTAGGGTTTACCTATTATTTATTTCTGGGAAGCCTAAAGGTTGGACTTCCCAGGCGAAGGGGTCGCTATTCCGCGCTTAAGTTTTATCACCAATTTCAGAAAATTTGACGTTTGTGATAATGCCGTCAGTGTTGTAGTTGAGGATTAGAATTTTTTGGTAGGATGTTGGCTGGAATATAGCCTTGCTAGTCTGGCTATACATATAAACTTTGGCCTTTTCTGCTTTGTTACTAATCAGTGGATATTGATATTCTCCGGAAGGTTTGCCTAGCAATTTCTGCGCTTCCTGAATGGTGGTTTGGCCTTCTTTGATTAGTGGTACTTTTGATTCATCAAAGTCAGTAGAATCTTCGGCAAGAGAACTGACAAAATCTTGCCCGATAAGCTTTTCGTTAAAAAAGTAGAACCCTTGGTTACGAGTGCCGTTAATATTTTCTTTAACTGTTTTTTTTCCTATAGTGGGGTATACGTAGGCAATTGTTACAATTTGTTGATTGTTTTTTATAAACATCCCTTTTTCATAGGGTTTGCCAAGTTTCTCTTTAATCGTTTTCTCGGTGTCGATACCCAATACGACTTCATTTTCTTCTGGGGGCTTTGGGCCAATCCCACTACACCCGGATAATACCAATAGGGAAAAAATAACTGTTATTAGTCCTTTCACTACTACCTCCTCATTATGTCCTTCAGATCTTCCATGACCTGAATATGTGGCGCGCATCCTACAATCGGCACCTTGTAATTACCAGTACTTGATTGGGCTAATTGATATCTCGGAATTACAGTAGGCTGGCGGACTTTATAGGCGACAGGCTTGGTAAGGCTTGCCGAGAGCGCAGAGTCAACCAGGGGCACCTGAATGGTATCGTGTCTGCTTGGAAATACTACAGACCATTGAATGACATCGATACAGGGGCCTAGTTCCTATCTATTTGTAAAGTATTTCAGATAAGGCCCATTCGTGCGTATCTCACCGGGCTTGTCATGAATTAACAATTTCCTTGCAAGAGGAGGGGACTGAGGCGAGTAGGGAAGGGGGCGACATCAGATAGCTCGGCTCTGCTTGATAGATGTCGCTAATGGCTTCTGTCACTGCTGCTTTCATTGGGACTAAAAGCATAGAGGGGTCAGGGGGTGTCTGATAGTTGCGCTACCCGGTTGCTACTACACACATTAAGCCGCCGAAAGCTACAGTTTCTTCCACGCCTGGGCGCGCTCTGGTTTGAATCGTACCGCACTTAGATTTCTTGCATAACTCGCACGCGATCTGCAAATGCCCGCTGTGAGATGGAAATATCTGGGGCAAAAAGTTCCCAGGAGTGAATGACACCGGGACGAACATGGAGTTCCGTACTGACACCAGCATCGGTGAGTAAGCGGGCATATTGCATATCTTCATCGCGGAAAATATCCAGTTCGCCAACATCGATAAATGCCGGAGGGAGATCTCGGGCATCCTGTAGGCGTGCCGGCGCTGCGTGGGGGCTGACACTGGGACTTCCTACTTGATTACCCAGGTAAGCTGTCCATCCAGTAAGGTTGTCTTCGTAGGTCCAGGTGATAAATGGCAACAATTGGGGATCGGGAGTGACTGTCCTGTCATCTAACATGGGGTATAGCAATAGCTGCCGCGCGAGAGATGGCCCCTTCTTATCCCGGGCCATAATGGTTAGGGCAGCAGCTAGCCCACCTCCAGCACTATCCCCCATTACACCAATTCGTGTGGGGTCAATGGAGAGCTCCTGAGCATTCTGAAACAGCCATACAAGTCCACGATAGCAGTCGTCGATCGGTGTGGGGTAGGGGAATTCAGGGGCCTTTCGATAGTTTACCGATAGGAGTGGGACTCCGCTGGCGGCGACATACTGTGCAAGTACCAGGTCGTAGCGGGAGATATCGTGGCAAATTAGACCGCCCCCGTGAATATAGAGGATAGCGGAGCCCGGATTACTATCCGCTTTTCGGTACCAGCGCAGCTGCACCTCTTCATGGTCTGCACCGCGAGTGGCAAAATTCTGGAAGATAACATCTGCGGGAAAGGTATGCCCATGAAAGAGTGCCTGGGTAAGCACCGCGCCATTTTTGCGACGGGTGTCTATGTCGCCAATAGGGGCCTCTGCCAAGCTATCTAGTAAGTTGGCATATTTGCCAAGGGCGGTAGAAAATTCCGAGTCTAGGTAAAAGCCCATAGTTAGGTTCCTTTATCAGAGTTCCTTCCTGTAAGAGTCCACGCCTAAATGTGGACCCTTATCCGGTAAATGTCAGCACTCACAGTAGGATTCGATGACACCACTTGCAGCTTACAAGTCCTGATTGGTCTGTCGGTAGTTCATGACTCCTCTATTTTTTTCAGTACGATTCAGTCGTGTTATCATTCTGGCAGTACGGTAGGATGGGTTTTCCCCCTTTTTTTTCTAAAAATCGTTGACTAGGCCCAGAAAGAAAAGGCCCTTGATCTTGGCGTGAAACTTCAAACAGGCTATTAATGGTGGATCATTGATTAGAGGCGTAAATATTTACGTTGTCCAGTATTTGTAGGCAGTTTATGGAGTTCTATGGCGGAGGGCGGCTAACGGTATGAGGCGGTAGCTAGCCAACGTCTGGCAAGCGCGGGTGAAGATAGGGGCTGTATGCTTTAGTGCTTCAAGTAGAGTGAGGGCTCCTTAGTTATCTCAAAATATTCAAATCTAGACCGCAACCCGTATATTGACTCCAGCGGGTTTTGTCTGATGCTAAGCCAGTCTAAGATTCTGTAATTCTGCCATTAACATCAATTTTACGGATTTTAATGGCAGTGAAGATTGAATTTACTGCTTGTGCTGTCGCTCCGCTTTTAATAAGAGGAACGGGTTACTAAGGGCTGGGTTGGGGCTCTTTCGTGGCCTGAAATAGTAATTCTATCAGCTCTTGATTAATTTCTTTCTGGTGTTCAGCTCTCAAGTTCCTCATGTACTCAGACTCGCCGGGAACGGTGATTTCAGGAAGTATCTCTTTAACCGCAGTATCGCCATTCCATTTTACGGTAGCTCTGCTGTCGAAGCTGGTTCTGAATTTTATATATTTATCTTTGTTGATAAATACGTAGCTATTTGAGAAATATTCTATATCATTTTTATCGGTAAGCATGAAGGATGACTTCTGGCCGGAGTAGGACTTATCACCGGTTTTGAAATTAAACGCTTCAATACTTTCCTCTGATCTGGCTTTATAGTGGCCGTGCTCTACCGCCAGGTCAATTTCATCTCGGATATCTTTCATCTCTATAGCGATAATTTCGTCAGTATCCTCCCATGAAATAGTGTCGATAGGATATATGTAGATATTGATGATATCAGTAGGGTATTGCTTGTTGTCGTACTTTAGGGCAATTCCCAGCATGGGTTCATCGAAAATACTGCTTTTTGCGAGTACAAAGCTGTTGGTTTCTTCTGGGGCGATTAAGTCTTGTTGATAATTGCTTGCATCGTGTGGTCGTATAGACCCGCATGAAGCCACAATAATACTGGTTAGTATGATAAAAATCTTGGTTTTCATTCTCTCTCCCTGGTGGCCTGTTTTTTTGTGCGCATAATTGTTCTTAGTATGCCCTTTGTGAATTTGCAGTCTTTTGATATTCCAATTTGTTGTTTAATTCGGCTTGTGGGGTAGATGTATTTTCTTGTTGAGTCCCTCTGTTTGAAGTTCTATTTCTGCTTTATTCTTCAGGGTTTATTTTGACCGATTTTTAGTTGGGTTGCACGCCTTGAAGCTTAATTTTTGACTATTTTTCCTATCTTTTGTATCAAGGAAAGGATTCTGTTGTCATTTTTTATTATCTTTTGGTTTTTTGTTTCGCCTATTGAGTATTTTTTGTGGGTGTAATAGATGCTGGCTTCTCTATGATATGTAAGCCTTTTATACCTCTTGTTTGGGAACTTTTGGATCATAAAAGCACAAGGTGATTTTATGACCATATGTTTATGTTGGATCTATTGCAAAGAGTGGATGTTTATGAAGTCAACTTCGATTTGTAACTAACCGGTCATGTTTCGATTTTATTGTTTTGTACCTTTTTAAATGTGTGTTTTTGAGCTGAGAGTAAACGTTTATCTAGATCAAGAGACGCATAAATTATGGAAGTGTAAAGTAGGGTAAATGACCGGATTAGACTACTTGGTACTGTTGTAGCTTATCGGGTCGCAATAGGTGGCGCACCTGTTTCATTTATTCAGTTCAATAGGGAGGGAAATTAGCGGGGGTTTATATTTTGCAGTAACTATAAAAAATACTTATCAGGAAAATATAATGAATAAAATGATTGGTTTGGTTTTGAGCTTATTCTTGAGTTTGTCACTCTCGATGCAGGTTAGTGGCGAAATTGATTCTAGTGATGATAAAGTGAAGCGTCTGGACCTACAGGGGCAGATCGATACAAAGGCCCCACTGTCAAAGACCCTATGGGCGGGGGCGCATAATGCCTATGCGTCCTATCAATGGGATCAGGGAGTTTATACGGATGTGAACCAGTGGTATGCCCCGGAAAAACTGTTCAGTCGCGGTATTCGTCTTGTTGAATACGATGTGTACCCCGCTTCCAATCTCAGCTCTACCCCACACCTATGTCATATGGGCCTGGAAGAGGCCACCATGTGCATCTATATGTTCGGCACCGCTGCAACACTGGGAGATGGGTTGGATGAAATTAAAGATTTTCTTGTAGAGAATATTGATGAGGTGATTTTTCTAAAATTTGAAGCCTACGACTCTGATTACCACCAAAATTTCCGCAATAAAATTGGTGAAAAAATTGAAAGTAGGTTAGGTGATTTGGTATTTAAACCCACTGATTGGGGGTATACGGAAGATGATTGCGCCTCTCTACCGGTACAGACATTAACGAAACAGGATGTGTTAGATGCCGGGCGCAACGTTATCTTATTTATTCAGGTGCCAAGGGAATATCCCCATACCGGTGATAATGATCTCTGTGACTATCACGACGAATCAAATACTTCTAAATTCAGGCGTAATGTTTGGATCGGTGTGGATGAAATGGATGCATCGGGGAATCTCACACCCAATGAGCCTTTGGCACAAAATTCCAGTCAACTTACATCTGATATTGATGGCAATACCTCTGCGGCCACCCATTATCACAATGGAAATCTTAGTGTGGCTCTGGATGCAACAACGGAGTACAGCAAGGATGATATCAAGTATTCCGGCAGCGCCATTAAAGAGAAGGCCGAAGCCGGATATAACATACTTGAATTGGCACTGGTGGAGGCCAATGCGACCACTATAGGCGCCTCTAAAGCACCACAAATCGAAGATTTCACCTGGTCTTGGCGTAATGATTCCCCCAGTGGCAGCCATAGCTGCGCCTGGCTAAGTAGTGATGGTGAAATTCGCGATTATAGCTGCAGTACAGAGCGGGTTTTTGCCTGCCTAGACGATGAGCGAAATTGGCATATTAGCCGTACTTCTGGGGCTTGGAGCGAAGGTTATACAATCTGTGCGGCCGATGGTTATCATTATGGTATGCCCTACAATGCACTTGAGAATGCAGCGCTCTATGCTAAGAGAAACTCAGAAGGGGTTTCCACTTCGGTTTGGGTAAACTACTACGAACCATTTGAAGGATTCTGGATTGCCAACCAGACGAGCTATTCGGATTTTGGGTATATCAAAAAAGATGCACTCGGAGGCACTGGTGGTGATGAATTCGATTCGATCGATTTGGTAAAACGCAAATTACTTGGTAGTGGAACCATGAATCTAAAATCGGTACAGATTCGTTCCGGTAGCCGAATTGATGGGCTCAAGGTTTGCTATGAATTCAAGCAATCACTCAGCCATGCCACAGCCAGTGACCATGAATATTGTATTGAGTATGGCGATGGTGATGGGGGCTCAATGGGTAGCGTGTTGAGTTTTGATTCTGCCAGCGGTGAATATCTCGATGATGTTAAAATCTGTATTGATGATGAAAAGCATGAAAGTGGTAGTGTTTACTATCTCAAATTAACTTCGAGCAATAACTCATTTATTTCAGGTGGAAGCCAGCAGGGATCTTGTAAGACTTATTCATCCACCTCATCCCAGCAGATTTTTGCTTTTCATGGGCGTCACGGTGATGAAATTGATGCACTAGGGGTACATAAACTGTCCAATACCTTGGTCAATCCAGGTTACTATATCAGCGAATGGTTGGAACTGGATAACCCTTCCTCAGATGACATGGATCATGAAACCTTTAATGAGTACAAGGTAGCTGGAAATATTGCTGATAACTGTTCTGTAAGTGATATTGCAGGTATTAAGGCCAGGTTGGTGGACACCAAGTTGGATTACACTCTTACTGGTGAAAGTATACATGTGGGGAATACCGGCTCAGATTATCATTTTTCCTGCGCTACGGGAGATTGTAGTGATTATGAGGTGAAGTACTTCTTTACTAAGGCGGCTTGCCAGCCCTAACAATCCCCTCCCGGCAGCAGGAATGCTGCCGGTGCCCTCCCTGTGGCCGACTTCGCTATTTTAATCAACAATCACCGGCCGCTCATCAATATCAATACGATCTGGGATAAGTTTTACTCCTGATTCTAAGCCTATCCAGTTACGATAAGATTTACCTTGGTAGACACGGCCCTCAGTTAAATTGATTAATTCAGTGACTTTCTCCGAACTTGTGTTTTTCAGTTGATGGTCGATTTGCATCTTTATGGCGAAGTCGAACTTAGTATGCTTCCTACCCCCATACCGTAACTGTAGGCTTTGCGGTGGGTGCTTTTAGCACAGTAAGAGCTGCAACGATACAGTTCACGAGAGATGGTTTTGTTGGAACGATTGGCTGCTGCGCAATGGCTCGGGTTGAATCGTCCTGTCTATTGATTGCTTCTATCTGGTATCGTTCTTTTAAGCTCAGCGGGCTCCCTTTGCTATTGCCAAGAATGTCAGTTGTTATGGGAATCTAGGGTATATATTCTCATTGCTGGGGGAGGGGAGAAAAGTTTTAAAAAGCCTCCCCTTAGGTAAGCTTAGTCAGAGAGTATGGATCATGCTTAGTCCACCCACAATCGGCGATCTATCGTTTTACCAATCTTAGTAAAGTAAAAGCAGGGATCTTTCAATAGCTCATAGCTCCCAAATTTATCCTTGGGGGCGTTATCATAGTGGCAGATCGGCTTTTCTTGACTGAAGTTGCGCAATCCGGTTTTCTCCAGTTCTTTAATTTCCTTCTCTATCGAGTTGACAAGCGTGATTTCAATATTATTTAAAATAAAGCGAACAATCTTCTTAAAAAGAGCGAAGGCGCCGGAATCATATTCATCTGTCTCTGCACTAAATGAAAAAAGCAATTCATGTTCAGCTGAAATGGCGGAGCGAACATAGTAGGTGAATCGGTCACCTTCATCACAGCAGAAATTTTGCACGATATAGGCAACCCATTGAAGATCCCCTGTTTTAGGCAGCCTAAAGGTTTGCCAAAAAAGAGGAAACAGGTATAGCCATTCATCAAAAGATGATCCAGTGCCGGGCTCGTAGTAGCCTTTAATATCCTTGTCGATAAAATGCTCATAATGAGCGGCTTCGAGTAAATTGGGGAACTTGATTGCTCTTCTCAACTCAGCCGAAAATGCCATTCCGCCAATACCGGGACTCCATAGGGGGATACCGTTGTATTGATAGAACTCTTTAGCTAACAGAAACCCCCAATCTATATCTGAAAGTTGCTTAAATTTCTCCAGAGAATAGATATTCAGATCCAGGTCCAAAGGTAAGTCAGGTCTTATAGTACCGATGCCCAGCATTGAGGAGTTGGTAGGAGGCTTGACAAAGTTAAGCTTTGTGCCAGATAAGTTGTAGCTTACCCGGTTGGACTTGCTCAGGTTAGGCCCTTTAGGGTTTTTTACGGTTCCAAATAGCATCTAGAGATTCACTTTAATAGTAGACATTTGACTAAATTGACCATTCTCAAGTATGGGCTAATCCACCCAGAGCCTGCGATCTATCGTTTTACCAATCTTGGTAAAGTAAAAGCAGGGATCTTCCAAGAGTTGATAATCCCCGGAACTGTTTTTAGGGGCGTTATCATAACGGCAGATTGGCTTTTCTGTACTGAAGTTGCGCAAGCCCGCTTTCTCCAGTTCTTTAATCTCCCTTTCCGTAGAGTCAACAAGCGTGATTTCAACATTATTTAAAATAAAGCGAATAATCTTTTTAAAAAGATTAAAAGCGCCAGACTCATATTGATCACAACCCGACCTAAATGAAAAAACTAATTCATGCTCACTTGAAATGGCGGATCTTACATAATAAATAAACTGATCGCCATTTCTTCCGCAGAAATCTTGCACGATATAGGCAATCCATTGAATATCCCCTGTTTTGGGTAACTTAAAGGTCTGCCAAAAAAGAGGAAATAGGTGCAACCATGTTTGAAAATTAGGCTCTCTGCCTGGTTCATAGAAATCTTTTATATCTTTTTCAACCCAGCTTTCATAATGAGCGGCTTCGAGTAAATTAGGGGGATTGTCCGGCCTTTTTAGAACCACATGAAATTTCATACCGCCAATAAGGGGGTTCCATAGGGGGATGCCATAAAAGTGATAGTTTTCCTCGCCAAGAAAGTATGCCTTGGCTCTATCTGATGTCTTAACGAACTCCGCCAAAGAATAGATATTGAGGTCAACATTTAGGGGGCCGTTGGAGGGAGTAGGAGCATAGTCTGGTAGCGAAGCATTACTTGGGGGCTTAAGGAAACTAAGTCTTGTACCGGATAAGTTGCAGCTTACCCGCTTAGATTTACCTAAGTTAGGCCCTTTAGGATTTTTTGTGGTTCCAAATAACATCTAGAGATTCACTTTAATGGCAGGTGTTGACTGAATTGATTATTCTCAAGCATGGGCTAGTCTACCCACAATCGGCGATCTATCGTTTTACCAATCTTAGTAAAGTAAAAGTAGGGATCTTCCACTAGCTCATAGTCCCCAAATTTGTTTTTGGGGGCGTCATCATAACGGCAGATCGGCTTGTCTGTGCTGAAGTTACGCAATCCCGCTATCTCCAGCTCTTTAATCTCCTTTTCTATCGAATCGACAAGCGTGATTTCAATATTGTTTAAAATAAATTGAGCAATCTTCTTAAAAAGAGCGAAGGCGCCGGAGTCATATTTGTCCGTTCTTGCACTAAATGAAAAAAACAACTCATGCTCGCTTGAGATGGCGGAGCGAATATAGTAGGTAAATTGGTCTCCATCGTCACTGCAGAAATCTTGCACGATATAGGCAATCCATTGAATATCGCCTGTTTTGGGTAACTTAAAGGTTTGCCAAAAAAGAGGGAATAGGTATAGCCATCTTTTAGAGTGTGTTGATTCACCTGGTGCATAGGAGTATTTAACATCCTCCTCGATAAAGCTTTCATAATGAGCGGCTTCGAGTAAATTGGGACGTTTGGCTACTCTTCTCAGCTCAGAAGAAAATACCATTCCGCCAATATTGGGGCTCCATAGCGGTATACCATTGTATTTATAGACCTCTCTGATTAGAGGAAATCCCCAGGCTCTATCTGAAAGTTTCTTAAACTTCTCCAGAGAATAGATATTGAGATCCAACTCCAGAGGTGAGTCAGGCTTTGTAGTACGCAGGCCTGGCACTGAGGTATTACTAGGGGGCCTAATAAAATTAAGTCTTGTTCCGGAAAAATTGTAGCTTGCCGGCTTGGACTTACTTAAGTTAGGCCCTTTAGGATTTTTTACGGTTCCAAATAACATCTAGAGGTTCACTTTAATAGCAGGCGTTGACTAAGTTGACCATTCTCAAGCATGGGCTAATCCACCCAGAGCCTGCGATCTATCGTTTTACCAATTCTGGTAAAGTAAAAGCAGGGATCTTCCAGCAGTTCATAGTTCCCAAATTCGTTTTTAGGGGCGTCATCATAGCGGCAGATTGGCTTTTCTGTGCTAAAGTTACGCAATCCCGCTTTCTCCAGTTCTTTAATCTCCCTTTCTGTAGAGTCGACAAGTGTGATTTCAATATGATTTAAAATAAAGCGGACAATCTTTTTAAAAAGAGTGAAGGCACCGGAATCATATTCATCTGTTTTTGCTCTAAATGAAAAAATCAGCTCATGTTCACTTGAGATGGCGGACCTTACATAATATGTAAATTGGTCGCCATTTCTACCGCAGAATTTTTGTACGATATAGGCAACCCATTGGACATTACCTGTTTTGGGTAGTTTAAAGGTCTGCCAAAAAAGAGGGAACAGGTATAACCAGCGCTCAGAGGCAGTTGCTTTACCTGGTGCGTAGTAGGACTTTATATCTTTGTCGATCCAGCTTTCATAATGAGCGGCTTCGAGTAAGTTGGGGTACTTGGTTGCCCTTCTGAGGTCAACAGAGAATTCCATGCCACCAATCTTAGGGCTCCAAAGGGGAATACCGTTGTACCTATAGTGCTCCCAAGCTAGTGAAAACCCCCAGGCGTCACCCTCACCTCCAAGGTTAATAAAGTTATCCAGAGCATAGATATTTAGATCCAGCTCCAGAGGTAAGTCAAAATCTGCAGTGTCCACACCCGGCACTGGTGTATTGGTTGGGGGCTTAACAAAATTAAGCCTTGTACCGGATAGGTTGTAATTTACCTGCTTGGACTTGCCCAAGTTAGGCCCTTTAGGTTTTTTTACGGTTCCAAATAGCATCTAGAGATTCACTTTAATAGCAGGCGTTGACTAAGTTGACCATTCTCAAACATGGGCTAATCCACCCACAGCCTACGATCTATCGTTTTACCAATCTTGGTAAAGTAAAAGCAGGGATCTTCCAGTAGTTCATAGTTCCCAAATTCGTTTTTAGGGGCGTCATCATAGCGGCAGATTGGCTTTTCTGTGCTAAAGTTGCGCAATCCCGCTTTCTCCAGTTCTTTAATCTCCATCTCTGTAGAGTCAACAAGTGTGATTTCAATATGATTTAAAATAAAGCGGACAATCTTTTTAAAAAGATTAAAAGCGCCAGACTCATATTGATCACAACCCGCCCTAAATGAAAAAACTAATTCATGCTCACTTGAAATGGCGGACCTTACATAATATGTAAATTGATCGCCTTTTCTACCGCAGAAATTTTGCACGATATAGGCAACCCATTGAACATTGCCTGTTTGGGGTAGTTTAAAGGTCTGCCAGAAAAGAGGGAATAGGTATAGCCAATCATCAAAAGCCGATCCAGTGCTGGGTTCGTAATAGCTTTTAATATCCTTTATGATCCAGTTTTCATAATGAGCGGCTTCGAGTAAGCAGGGGTACTTGGTTGCCCTTCTGAGGCCGGCGGAGAATTCCATGTTGCCAATACTAGGGCTCCAAAGGGGAATACCGTTGTACCTATAGTACTCCCAGGCTAGTGAACCCCCCCAGGCGTCACCCTCACCTCCAAGGTTAATAAAATTCTCCAGAGCATAGATATTCAGATCCAGCTCCAGAGGTAAGTCAAACTCTGCAGGGTCCACACCCGGAACTGACATATTGGTTGGGGGCTTAACAAAATTAAGCTTTGTACCGGATAGGTTGTAATTTACCTGCTTGGACTTGCCCAAGTTAGGCCCTTTAGGGTTTTTTACGGTTCCAAATAGCATCTAGAGATTCACTTTAATAGCAGACGTTGACTAAGTTGACCATTCTCAAGCATGGACTAATCCACCCATAGCCTGCGATCTATCGTTTTGCCAATCTTAGTAAAGTAAAAGCAGGGATCTTCCAATAGCTCATAGTTCCCAAATTCGCTCTTGGGAGCGTCATCATAGCGACAGATCGGCTTTTCTGTACTGAAATTGCGCAATCCGGCTTTCTCCAGCTCTTTAATCTCCCTTTCTGTAGACTCAATAAGCGTGATTTCAATATGGTTTAAAATAAATCGAACAATTTTTTTGAAAAGAATGAAAGCGCCAGAATCATATAGATCCGTCATCGTTCTAAACGAAAAAATTAACTCATGTTCACTTGAAATTGCGGAGCGAACATAGTAGGTAAGTCGATCACCCTCGTTACTACTGAACTTTTGCACGATATAGGCAACCCATTGAATATCCCCTGTTTTGGGTAGCTTGAAGGTTTGCCAAAAAAGAGGAAATAGATATAGCCATCTTTTAGGGTGGATTGATCTATCTGGCGCATAGCAGCGCTTAATCCCCTTATCGACAAAATCTTCATAGTGAGCAGCTTCGAGTAAATTGGGGGGCTTGATAGCTCTTCTTAAGTCAGCAGAAAACTCCATCCCACCAATATCCGGGCTCCATAGCGGTATACCGTTGTATTGATAGTACTCCATGGCTAGCGGAAACCCCCAGGCTCTATCTGAAATTTTCTTAAGTTTCTCCAAGGAATAGATATTCAGATCCAGCTCTAAAGGTAAGTCAGGTCTTATAGTATCGATACCTGGCATTGAGGAGTTGGTAGGAGGCTTGACAAAGTTAAGCCTTGTGCCAGATAAGTTGTAGCTTACCAACTTGGATTTGCTCAAGTTAGGCCCTTTAGGGTTTTTTACGGTTCCAAATAGCATCTAGATATTCACTTTAATAGCAGGCGTTGACTAGGTTGACCATTCTCACGCATGGGCTAATCCACCCAGAGCCTGCGATCTATTGTTTTGCCAATTTTTGTAAAGTAAAAGTAGGGGTCTTCCAATAGTTGATAGTCCCCAAAAGCGTTTTTGGGGGCATTATCATAGCGGCAGATTGGCTTTTCTGTGCTAAAGTTACGCAATCCCGCTTTCTTCAGTTCTTTAATCTCCCTTTCTGTAGATTCGACAAGTGTGATTTCAATATGATTTAAAATAAAGCGAACAATCTTTTTAAAAAGATTAAAGGCGCCAGAGTCATATTGATCAATACCCGCGTCAAATGAAAAAACTAATTCATGCTCACTTGAAATGGCGGACCTTACATAATAAGTAAACTCATCGCCATTTCTACTGCAGAAATTTTGAACGATATAGGCAACCCATTGAACATTCCCTGTTTTGGGTAATTTAAAGGTCTGCCAAAAAAGAGGAAATAGGTATACCCAGGTTTGAAACTTCGGTTCTTTACCCGGTTCATAGAAAGCTTTTGTGTCCTTTTCAACCCAGCTTTCATAATAAGCGGCTTCGAGCAAATTAGGATGCTTATTCGGTCTTTTTAGGTCTACACGAAAATTCATGGCGCCAATATGGGGGTTCCATAGGGGGATGCCATAATAGTAATAGGCTCCCTTGCCAAGAAAGTACCCCCAGGCTCTATCCGATGTCTTAACGAACTCCTCCAGAGAATAGATATTAAGGTCAACATTTAGGGGGCCGTCGGAGGATGTAAGATCGTGGCCTGGCAGCAAAGCATTACTTGGTGGTTTAAGGAAATTAAGTCTTGTACCGGATAAGTTGCAGCTTACCCGCTTAGACTTACCTAAGTTGGGTCCTTTAGGGTTTTTTGTGGTTCCAAATAACATCTAGGCTTTCACATTAATAGGCCGAAATTAAATCGGCTGACTTGGTTAAACGGCAATAGAGATTATGGCTAGTCGACCCACAATCGGCGATCTATGGTTTTACCAATCTTGGTAAAGTAAAAGCAGGGATCTTCCAATAACTCATAGTCCCCAAATTTATTCTTGGGAGCGTCATCATAGCGGCAGATCGACTTTTCTGTACTGAAATTACGTAATCCTGCTTTCTTCAGTTCTTTAATCTCCCTTTCTGTAGACTCAACAAGTGTGATTTCAATATTATTTAAAATAAATCGAACAATCTTCTTGAAAAGAGCGAAGGCACCAGAATCATATCGATCTGTCATCGCTCTAAATGAAAAAATCAACTCATGTTCACTTGAAATGGCAGAGCGAACATAGTAGGTAAATTTGTCACCATCGTCACTGCAGAAATTTTGCACGATATAGGCAACCCATTGAATATCCCCTGTTTTAGGTAGGCTAAAGGTTTGCCAAAAAAGAGGAAACAGGTATAGCCATTTGTCAAAAGGTAATCCAGTGCCGGGCTCGTAGTAGCTTTTAATATCCCTGCCGACAAAATTCTCATAATGAGCGGCTTCGAGTAAATTGGGAGACTTGATTACTCTTCTCAGCTCAGCCGAAAATTCCATTCCACCAATATCGGGACTCCATAGTGGTATACCATTGTATTGATAGTACTCGCTGGCTATTGGAAAGCCCCAATCTATATCTGAAAGTTGCTTAAATTTCTCCAGAGAATAGATATTCAGATCTAGCTCTAAAGGTAAGTCAGGCCTTATAGTATCGATGCCTAGCATTGAGGAGTTGGTCGGAGGCTTGACAAAGTTAAGCCTTGTGCCAGATAAGTTGTAGCTTACCAACTTGGATTTGCTCAAGTTAGGCCCTTTAGGGTTTTTTACGGTTCCAAATAGCATTTAGAGATTCACTTTAATAGCAGGCGTTGACTAAGTTGACTATTCTCAAGCATGGGCTAATCCACCCATAGCCTGCGGTCTATCGTTTTACCAATTCTGGTAAAGTAAAAGCAGGGATCTTCCAGTAGTTCATAGTCAGCAAGAGGGTTTTTGAGTGTGTCATCATAGAGGCAAATTGGCTTTTCGGTGCTAAAATTGCGTAATTTTGCTTTCTTCAGTTCTTCAATTTCCCTTTCTATAGAGTCGACAAGTGTGATTTCAATATTATTTAAAATAAAGCGAACAATTCTTTTGAAGAGAGTGAAAGCGCCAGAATTATATTCATCTGTCGCCGCTCTAAATGAAAAAATTAACTCATGCTCGGCTGAAATGGCGGACCTTACATAGTAGGTGAATTGATCGCCATTTCTAGCGCATAAATCTTGCACGATATAGGCGACCCATTGAATATTTCCTGTTTTTGGTAGTTTAAAGGTCTGCCAAAAAAGAGGAAATAGGTACGACCATTCGTCAATTACTGATCCTGGCTTGGGCGCATAATAGCCTTTAATATCCTTGTCAACCCAGTTTTCGTAATGAGTGGCTTTGAGTAAATTGGGATGATTACTTGGTCTTCTCAGTTCAGCAGAAAAATCCATGCCGCCAATATGAGGGCTCCATAACGGTATACCATGATAATCATAGAGCTCTTTTGCAAGAGGGTATCCCCAGGCCCTGTCTGAAAGTTTAACAAACTCCTCGAAAGAATAGATGTTCAGATCAACTTTCAGTGGGGGGGGGGAAGCTGAAGGGACTCTGCCTGGTAGCGAAGCATTGCTAGAAGGGCTAACAAAATTAAGTCTTGTGCCGGACAAATTATAGCTTACCGGCTTGGACTTGCCCAAGTTAGGCCCTTTAGGGTTTTTTACGGTTCCAAATAGCATCTAGAGGTTCACTTTAATAGCAGGCGTTGACTAAGTTGACCATTCTCAAGCATGGGCTAATCCACCCAGAGCCTGCGATCTATCGTTTTACCAATTCTGGTAAAGTAAAAGCAGGGATCTTCCAGCAGTTCATAGTTCCCAAATTCGTTTTTAGGGGCGTCATCATAGCGGCAGATTGGCTTTTCTGTACTGAAGTTACGCAATCCAGCTATCTCCAGCTCTTTAATCTCCTTTTCTATCGAATCAACAAGCGTGACCTCAATATTATTTAAAATAAATCGAACAATTTTTTTGAAAAGAATGAAAGCGCCAGAATCATATCGATCTGTCATCGCTCTAAATGAAAAAATCAACTCATGTTCACTTGAAATGGCAGAGCGAACATAGTAGGTAAATTTGTCACCATCGTCACTGCAGAAATTTTGCACGATATAGGCAACCCATTGAATATCCCCTGTTTTGGGTAATTTGAAGGTTTGCCAAAAAAGGGGGAATAGATATAGCCACCTTTTAGAGGGTTTTGATCCACCTGGTGCATAGGAGTATTTAACCTCTTCCTCAACAAAACTTTCATAATGAGCAGCTTCGAGCAAATTGGGGTGCTTGGATATTCTTCTCAATTCAGCAGAAAACTCCATCCCGCCAATACTGGGGCTCCATAGAGGTATACCGTTGTATTGATAGTACTCGCTGGCTATTGGAAAGCCCCAATCTATATCTGAAAGTTGCTTAAATTTCTCCAGAGAATAGATATTCAGATCTAGCTCTAAAGGTAAGTCAGGCCTTATAGTATCGATGCCTAGCATTGAGGAGTTAGTAGGAGGCTTGACAAAGTTAAGCTTTGTGCCAGATAAGTTGTAGCTTACCCGGTTGGACTTGCTCAGGTTAGGCCCTTTAGGGTTTTTTACGGTTCCAAATAGCATCTAGAGATTCACTTTAATAGCAGACGTTGACTAAGTTGACCATTCTCAAGCATGGACTAATCCACCCACAGCCTGCGATCTATCGTTTTACCAATCTTGGTAAAGTAAAAATAGGGATCTTCCAGCAGTTCATAGTTCCCAAATTCGCTCTTGGGAGCGTCATCATAACGACAGATCGGTTTTTCTGTACTGAAATTGCGTAATCCGGCTTTCTCCAGCTCTTTAATCTCCCTTTCTGTAGACTCAACAAGCGTGATTTCAATATGGTTTAAAATAAAGCGAACAATTTTTTTGAAAAGAATGAAAGCGCCAGAATCATATCGATCTGTCATCGCTCTAAATGAAAAAATCAACTCATGTTCACTTGAAATTGCGGAACGAACATAGTAGGTAAATTGATCACCTTCATCACTACTGAGCTCTTGCACGATATAGGCAACCCATTGAATATCCCCTGTTTTGGGTAGCTTGAAGGTTTGCCAAAAAAGAGGGAATAGATGTAGCCATCTTTTAGGGTGGATTGATCTATCTGGCGCATAGGAGCGCTTAATCCCCCTATCGACAAAATCTTCATAGTGAGTAGCTTCGAGTAAATTGGGGCACTTGATAGCTCTTCTTAAGTCAGCAGAAAACTCCATCCCACCAATATCCGGGCTCCATAGCGGTATACCGTTGTATTGATAGTACTCCATGGCTAGCGGAAACCCCCAGGCTCTATCTGAAATTTTCTTAAGTTTCTCCAAGGAATAGATATTCAGATCCAGCTCTAAAGGTAAGTCAGGTCTTATAGTATCGATACCTGGCATTGAGGAGTTGGTAGGAGGCTTGACAAAGTTAAGCCTTGTGCCAGATAAGTTGTAGCTTACCAACTTGGATTTGCTCAAGTTAGGCCCTTTAGGGTTTTTTACGGTTCCAAATAGCATCTAGATATTCACTTTAATAGCAGGCGTTGACTAAGTTGACCATTCTCACGCATGGGCTAATCCACCCATAGCCTGCGATCTATTGTTTTGCCAATCCTGGTAAAGTAAAAGCAGGGATCTTCCAGCAGTTCATAGTTCCCAAGTTCGTTTTTAGGGGCGTTATCATAGCGGCAGATTGGCTTTTCTGTGCTAAATTTACGCAATCCCGCTTTCTTCAGTTCTTTAATCTCCCTTTCTGTAGATTCGACAAGTGTGATTTCAATATGATTTAAAATAAAGCGGACAATCTTTTTAAAAAGAACGAAGGCACCGGAATCATATTCATCTGATGTCGCTCTAAATGAAAAAACTAACTCATGCTCACTTGAAATGGCGGACCTTACATGATATGCAAATTGGTCGCCATTTCTACTGCAGAAATCTTGCACGATATAGGCAACCCATTGAACATTGCCTGTTTGGGGTAGTTTAAAGGTCTGCCAAAAAAGAGGGAATAGGTATAGCCAGCGCTCAGAGCCGCTTGCTCTACCTGGTGCGTAGTAGGATTTTATATCTTTGTCGATCCAGTTTTCATAATGAGCGGCTTCGAGTAAGTTGGGGTACTTGGTTGCCCTTCTGAGGTCAGCATAGAATTCCATGCCGCCAATCTTAGGGCTCCAAAGGGGAATGCCGTTGTATCTATAGTGCTCCTTGGCGAGTAGCCTTCCCCAGGCGTCACCCTCACCTCCAAGATTAATAAAATTCTCCAGAGCATAGATATTCAGATCCAGCTCCAGAGGTAAGTCAAACTCTGCAGGGTCCACACCCGGCACTGATATATTGGTTGGGGGCTTAACAAAATTAAGCTTTGTACCGGATAGGTTGTAATTTACCTGCTTGGACTTGCCCAAGTTAGGCCCTTTAGGGTTTTTTACGGTTCCAAATAGCATCTAGAGATTCACTTTAATAGCAGACGTTGACTAAGTTGACCATTCTCAAGCATGGACTAATCCACCCATAGCCTGCGATCTATCGTTTTGCCAATCCTGGTAAAGTGAAAGTAGGGATCTTCCAGTAATTCATAGTTCCCAAATTTGTTTTTGGGGGCATTATCATAGCGGCAGATCGGTTTTTCTATACTGAAGTTGCGTAAGCCCGCTTTCTCCAGTTCTTTAACCTCTCTCTCTGTAGAGTTAACAAGTGCGATTTCAATATTATTTAAAACAAAGCGAATAATTTTCTTAAAAAGAACGAAGGCACCGGAATTATACTCATCTCTCTCCGCCTTAAATGAAAAAATCAACTCATGTTCACTTGAGATAGCGGAGCGAACATAGTAGGTAAATTTGTCGCCATCGGAACAGCAGAATTTTTGCACGATATAGGCAACCCATTGAACATTGCCTGTTTTGGGTAATTTAAAGGTCTGCCAGAAAAGAGGGAACAGGTATAGCCAGCGTTCAGAGCCGCTTGCTTTACCTGGTGCGTAGTAGGATTTTATATCTTTATCGATCCAGTTTTCATAATGAGCGGCTTCGAGTAAGTTGGGATACTTGGTTGCCCTTCTCAGATCAACAGAAAATTCCATTCTGCCAATATAGGGACTCCATAGCGGGATACCATTGTACCTATAGTGCTCCCAAGCTAGTGAAAATCCCCAGGCGTCACCCTCACCTCCAAGGTTGATAAAATTCTCCAGAGCATAGATATTCAGATCCAGCTCCAGAGGTAAGTCAAACTCTGCAGGGTCCACACCCGGCACTGACATATTGGTTGGGGGCTTAACAAAATTAAGCTTTGTACCGGATAGGTTGTAATTTACCTGCTTGGACTTGCCCAAGTTAGGCCCTTTAGGGTTTTTTACGGTTCCAAATAGCATCTAGAGATTCACTTTAATAGCAGACGTTGACTAAGTTGACCATTCTCACGCATGGGCTAATCCACCCAGAGCCTGCGATCTATCGTTTTGCCAATCCTGGTAAAGTGAAAGCAGGGGTCCTCCAATAGCTCATAGTCCCCAAATTCGCTCTTGGGAGCATCATCATAGCGGCAGATCGGCTTGTCTGTGCTGAAGTTACGCAATCCCGCTTTCTCCAGTTCTTTAACCTTTCTTTCTGTGGATTCGACAAGCACAATTTCAATATGGTTTAAAATAAAGCGAATAATCTTTTTAAAAAGAGCGAAGGCACCAGAATTATATTCATCCGTTTTTGCTCTAAATGAAAAAATTAACTCATGCTCACTTGAAATAGCGGAGCGAACATAGTAAGTGAATTGGTCACCATCCGAACAGCAGAATTTTTGCACGATATAGGCAACCCATTGAATATTCCCTGTTTTGGGTAATTTGAAGGTTTGCCAAAAAAGGGGGAATAGATATAGCCACCTTTTAGAGGGTTTTGATCCACCTGGCGCATAGGAGTATTTAACCTCTTCCTCAACAAAACTTTCATAATGAGCGGCTTCGAGCAAATTGGGGTGCTTGGATATTCTTCTCAATTCAGCAGAAAACTCCATCCCGCCAATACTGGGGCTCCATAGAGGTATACCGTTGTATTGATAGTGCTCCCTGGCTATTGGAAACCCCCAATCTATATCTGAAAGTTTCTTAAACTTCTCCAGAGAGTAGATATTCAGATCCAGCTCCAAAGGCAAGTCAGGCCTTATAGTATCGATACCTGGCATTGAGGAATTAGTAGGGGGCTTGACAAAGTTAAGCCTTGTGCCGGATAAGTTGTAGCTTACCAACTTGGACTTGCCCAGGTTAGGCCCTTTAGGGTTTTTTACGGTTCCAAATAGCATCTAGAGATTCACTTTAATAGCAGGTGTTGGCTAAGTTGACCATTCTCAAGAACGGGCTAATCCACCCACAGCCTGCGATCTATGGTTTTACCAATCCTGGTAAAGTAAAAGTAGGGATCTTCCACTAGCTCATAGTCTCCAAATTCATTTTTCGGGGCGTCATCATAACGGCAGATCGGCTTGTCTGCGCTGAAGTTGCGCAATCCCGCTTTCTCCAGCTCTTTAATCTCCTTTTCTGTCGAATCGACAAGTGTGATTTCAGTATTATTTAGGATAAATCGAGCAATCTTCTTGAAAAGAGCGAAGGCGCCGGAATTATATTCATCTGTGTTTGCTCTAAATGAAAAAACTAAGTCATGCTCACTTGAAATGGCGGCGCGAACATAGTAGGTGATTTGATCACCATTACGACTGCAGAGATCTTGAACGATATAGGCAACCCACTGAATATCCCCTGTTTTGGGTAATTTGAAGGTTTGCCAAAAAAGGGGGAATAGGTATAGCCAATCGTCAAAAGGTGATCCATTACTGGGTTCGTAGGAGCCTTTAATCTCTTTCTCGACAAAATGCTCATAATGAGCGGCTTCGAGTAAATTGGGCCATTTGGTTGCTCTTCTCAACTCAGAAGAAAACACCATTCCGCCAATATGGGGACTCCATAGCGGTATACCATTGTATATATAGGCCTCTCTGACTAGAGGAAACCCCCAGGTTCTATCTGAAAGTTTCTTAAACTTCTCCAGAGAATAGATATTGAGATCCAGCTCCAAAGGTGAGTCAGGCTTTGTAGTATGTAGGCCTGGGATTGAGGTATTACTAAGAGGCCTAATAAAATTAAGTCTTGTTCCGGAAAAATTGTAGCTTGCCGGCTTGGACTTACTTAAGTTAGGCCCTTTAGGATTTTTTACGGTTCCAAATAACATCTAGAGGTTCACTTTAATAGCAGGCGTTGACTAAGTTGACCATTCTCAAGCATGGGCTAATCCACCCAGAGCCTGCGATCTATCGTTTTTCCAATCCTGGTAAAGGAAAAGCAGGGGTCTTCCAGTAGTTCATAGTCTCCAAAATCGTTTTTGGGGGCGTTATCATAGCGGCAGATCGGCTTTTCTGTACTGAAGTTGCGCAATCCCGCTTTCTCCAGCTCTTTAATCTCCTTTTCTGTCGAATCGACAAGTGTGATTTCAGTATTATTTAGGATAAATCGAGCAATCTTCTTGAAAAGAGCGAAGGCGCCGGAATTATATT
The DNA here is from genome assembly GCF_052467605.1 of Microbulbifer regidiadema (SeqCode). Taxonomy (NCBI): domain Bacteria; kingdom Pseudomonadati; phylum Pseudomonadota; class Gammaproteobacteria; order Cellvibrionales; family Microbulbiferaceae; genus Microbulbifer; species Microbulbifer regidiadema (SeqCode). The sequence continues at coordinate 614,185 of NZ_CP174316.1, forward strand.
CATCTGTGTTTGCTCTAAATGAAAAAACTAAGTCATGCTCACTTGAAATGGCGGCGCGAACATAGTAGGTGATTTGATCACCATTACGACTGCAGAGATCTTGAACGATATAGGCAACCCACTGAATATCCCCTGTTTTGGGTAATTTGAAGGTTTGCCAAAAAAGGGGGAATAGGTATAGCCAATCGTCAAAAGGTGATCCATTACTGGGTTCGTAGGAGCCTTTAATCTCTTTCTCGACAAAATGCTCATAATGAGCGGCTTCGAGTAAATTGGGCCATTTGGTTGCTCTTCTCAACTCAGAAGAAAACACCATTCCGCCAATATGGGGACTCCATAGCGGTATACCATTGTATATATAGGCCTCTCTGACTAGAGGAAACCCCCAGGTTCTATCTGAAAGTTTCTTAAACTTCTCCAGAGAATAGATATTGAGATCCAGCTCCAAAGGTGAGTCAGGCTTTGTAGTATGTAGGCCTGGGATTGAGGTATTACTAAGAGGCCTAATAAAATTAAGTCTTGTTCCGGAAAAATTGTAGCTTGCCGGCTTGGACTTACTTAAGTTAGGCCCTTTAGGATTTTTTACGGTTCCAAATAACATCTAGAGGTTCACTTTAATAGCAGGCGTTGACTAAGTTGACCATTCTCAAGCATGGGCTAATCCACCCAGAGCCTGCGATCTATCGTTTTTCCAATCCTGGTAAAGGAAAAGCAGGGGTCTTCCAGTAGTTCATAGTCTCCAAAATCGTTTTTGGGGGCGTTATCATAGCGGCAGATCGGCTTTTCTGTACTGAAGTTGCGCAATCCCGCTTTCTCCAGTTCTTTAATCTCCCTTTCTGTAGAGTCGACAAGTGTGATTTCAATATGGTTTAAAATAAAGCGAACAATCTTTTTAAAAATCTTAAAGGCGCCAGAGTCATATTGATCACAACGCGACCTAAATGAAAAAACTAATTCATGCTCACTTGAAATGGCGGATCTTACATAATAAGCAAACCGATCACCTCTTCTACTGCAGAAATCTTGCACAATATAGGCAACCCATTGGATGTCGCCTGTTTTGGGTAACTTAAAGCTTTGCCAAAAAAGAGGAAATAGGTGCAACCATGTTTGAAAATTCGGCGCTCTGCCAGGTTCATAGAAAGCTTTTATATCTTTGTCAACCCAACTTTCATAATGAACGGCTTCGAGTAAATTAGGGTGATTGTCCGATCTTTTTAGATCTACATTAAAGTCCATACCACCAATAAGGGGATTCCATAGGGGGATACCATAATAGTGATAGGTTCCCTCACCAAGAAAGTATCCCCAGGCTCTATCTGATATCTTAACGAACCCCTCCAGAGAATAGATATTGAGGTCAACATTTAGGGGGCCGTCTGAGGATGTAGGAGCATAGCCTGGTAGTGAAGCGTTACTTGGGGGCTTGAGGAAGCTAAGTCTTGTGCCGGATAAGTTGCAGCTTACCCGCTTAGACTTACCTAATTTAGGCCCTTTAGGATTTTTTGTGGTTCCAAATAACATCTAGGGTTTCATATTAATAGGACGGAATTAAACCGAGAAGCCAATAGTTCTTTCTGGTCGGTCGGGATACTTGGGGTTATATAGTACGATCTAAATAGTTATTGCTGATTATGTTCTTGTATAGAAGATTTGCCGGTCTAAATCCGTTATGGAGATAGACCGGCGGGTTTGGTTAAGCGGCAATTGAGATTACAGCTAGTCGACCCATAGCCTGCGATCTATTGTTTTGCCAATCCTGGTAAAGTAAAAGCAGGGATCCTCCAAGAGTTGATAATCCCCGGAACTCTTTTTAGGGGCGTTATCATAACGGCAGATTGGCTTTTCTGTACTGAAGTTGCGCAAGCCCGCTTTCTCCAGTTCTTTAATCTCCCTTTCCGTAGAGTCAACAAGCGTGATTTCAACATTATTTAAAATAAAGCGAATAATCTTTTTAAAAAGATTAAAAGCGCCAGACTCATATTGATCACAACCCGACCTAAATGAAAAAACTAATTCATGCTCACTTGAAATGGCGGATCTTACATAATAAATAAACTGATCGCCATTTCTTCCGCAGAAATCTTGCACGATATAGGCAATCCATTGAATATCCCCTGTTTTGGGTAACTTAAAGGTCTGCCAAAAAAGAGGAAATAGGTGCTCCCATTCTTGAAAATAAGGTCCTCTGCCAGGTTTATAGAAAGCTTTTGTGTCTTTGTCAACCCAGCTTTCATAATTATTGGCTTCGAGTAAATTAGGATGATTGTTCGGTCTTTTTAGAGCTACATGAAATTTCATACCGCCAACAAGGGGGTTCCATAGGGGGATGCCATAATAGTGATAGTTTTCCTCGCCAAGAAAGTATGCCCTGGCTCTATCTGATGTCTTAACGAACTCCGCCAAAGAATAGATATTGAGGTCAACATTTAGGGGGCCGTTGGAGGGGGTAGGAGCATAGTCTGGTAGCGAAGCATTACTTGGGGGCTTAAGAAAACTAAGTCTTGTGCCGGATAAGTTGCAGCTTACCCGCTTAGATTTACCTAATTTAGGCCCTTTAGGATTTTTGGTGGTTCCAAATAACATTCAAGATCTCACACTTCTGAGCTGGAAACACTTAGGTTAGCATGAAACCTCAGAGCTTTCTTCACGTTGGCCAGCTCACTTGTGGGCATAGAGCTCAAATTTCCATGGCGCGCTTGCCCATAAAGCAATTTTGCTTTTCTCATGGGGCCACCTCTCATATACTTCGCTGTCATGGTTGTTACAGCTATTCCAGCAGCAGTCCACATACCAAATGTAGAGGCCTCACTGCCAATACTGTCACCGACTATATCTAATAGCTTATACACAGTTCCTAGCCCTTGATTGAGTGCTACTGTAGTTTTCTCTAAAAGTACGTCTGATTGTGCTAGAAGAGCCTCAGCTTCCTTTACTCCCCCGGCCTTTGAGACCGCAGCGTAAGTTCCAGTACCCCCAGCAGCTAGGCCTGAAACGGCTGCATCACCAAGGCGGGGCTTGCTGCCTATTGGCGCTACGGCCTTAAGGGTGTCATACAGCTCATCGGTATCAGTAGCCCTAAATGCAGGGTGCAGTTTATCGTATTCACTGTCTTTCATTGCTACTTGAGAGCGACGCTTTAGCAGCTTATATTCGCTAGAATAAAAACTATCTTTAAGTTGATTCTTGAGGCTAACAGGACTTCTAGTTCCTCGTTTCGAACTCCACTCCATGCCAATATTAGCCATGGAGCGGTCTAAGCGATTATCGTTAACGGTATAATTATTTAGGAAAACGTGCTGTAGCTTGTGGCTATTTAGTTCGCCACCATAAATATTACCTACATTAACAATTTGAGCAGCTTTTTTTACAGCCTGGTTGAAAGTTTTATCCCCATTCCCTGTTGTGGTCCAGCAGACTACTGGGTCAGGCAGCCCTATTTTTGCGGCGGCACCAAATTTTATATCTTTTGCCTTTTGAACCTTATCCCCTTTCTTTTTAAATATTTCACGCTGGTTTTGAGTGCTTATATTGCCTAAGTCAGGATTTCCTAACGCTTTATTGGCGTCTACATTTTTTTTGAGTTTTTGAATAGGTCCTTCATAGGCCGTTTGCCTGCGTTGATATTCGTTTGCACTGATGCGGGCCGCGCCTGCGATCACATTAACAATTTCATTGATAAACTTTGCTTCTTTGTTAACCGGGTCAGGCCTGCGTAATCTAAAAAAACCCTTAATAAATTTTTCTTTGGGACGATGGAACATATAAAATTTATCGCCCTCGCCAATTGTGTGTTCAGGATGGCCAGAATTAATGACAGGGGGGCCATATGCTGCGCACTCCTTGGGCTGTAACATGTTAGAGTCACTGATTAATATATGTGTTACTGAGGAGGGGGAAATTTTAAGCTGACTTAGCTTGATTGCGGAAGCTTTCCAAATAAGTTTGTTATTATTGTCACTCTCTTTTTCTGTTGAGACCCTATAAATTGTATCCCCTTTTTCACTCTGCTCAAAAGACTCATTCTCAAAATCAATTTGAATATCATTGAGATAAATATCACCATCCGATAGTAGAGTGTAGCTTAACTGATACCCTCGCTCGGTTTTTACTTTGATACGCTGGTTATCAACCATTGAATGGGTATCAAAATCATTGGGTTTGGCCAGTAAGCCCCGAATAGCCATATAAGCACCCACAGCGTGATAGTTAGGTGCTTTAGTGTGCGTTGCGCTTGAACTGATACGCGACCAAAGTTGAGCTGTTTTTTTTGAGGCAACAAGATTGCGTCCACCACTAGTACAAAGAATATGAGTCTCGGTTCGCTGGTCCATAAGTGCTAAGTATCCCTGGTCCTGTTTGGGGTTATTGCATCAGATTGGTAGTGCTCCCTGGAGTGGGAAGCATCTATCCAATCAAATAGTAATCATATTTCTAGTAATTTATCAGCTGTTGTTATAAGTGTAAATTTACGAAAATTATCACTGATCGACAATATTTGATGTAAATATTAGATTGAGGGAGTTGAGCCATATTTTCCCGCTAAAACGTTAACAAGATCACAAAAATATTCTTGTTTCTGCCTGGTTTTAGGGCCTCATGTAATGAGGTGTAATCACTTTTTTTAGGGTTAAAATTTTTCTGATTCAGTGGGCTGGTGCAATGCGGATAGTTAATACCATGGTCCTGGTAACCGCCTGTATACAGGTAACTGAGTAATTATATTGTCAATACTTTGGGCAGCTTGGGGCTAGTTATTTTGGGTGTTGTGTCTTTTGCGGAGGCTCTGCCCCTAAAGCTAAATATCAATCCAGGTATTGCGGCAATAATTGGTGCGATTGTTCCAAATAAAAGCTAACCCCAATACCCGCCATAGGGTCAGCAGTAACTCAGCACTGCTTAATAAGTGCCCCAGACTTCTCCAGATGTAGCCGCATAAAATCTTCAGCTAAATACAGGTTTCCGCTATAAGCAGCATGGGCTTCCCGCTCAATAACTTCAATTGAGGCATCTGCGTCGGGGCTACTTTGGTAGCGAGAGCTGAAATGGGTAAGTACTAGATTGGGTATTGAAAGCTGTTCAGCAAAGGAGGCAACCTGTTTGGCATAGCTATGGCCGACACGGCTCGCTTTCTCGGCCATGTCTTCAGTATAAGTGGACTCATGTACCAATATATCGCCGTTAGCACAGGTGCTTTTGAGTAATTCTGGTTTGTCATTATCTCCACATATTACGATCTTGCGAGGGCGCCTCGCCGGTAAAATAAACTCAGAAGCGGAGTATTGCTGCCCCTTATAGGCGATATCGATACCGGCTTTTAGTTTGCCCCACATAGGGCCCTGAGGAATCCCCATAGCGGTGAGCTTCTCTGTATCCAGCCCTGCGGCAACGGTTCTCTCGGTAAAACTGTATGCGTAAGACGGCACCCGGTGAGAGAGTTGCGTAGAGCAAACGGTAAACTGCCCGATATTTACTGAGGGCAGCTCTTCCAGGGGGATAAAATTGAGCTCGAAAGGAAGATACAGCTCGGTGAGGGTTTGTGTTGCGGCCACCCAATCGTAAACCGCTTTGGGTGCGATTAACGTGAGCGGCTTAGTTCGCCCTTGCATTCCCGCACTGGCCAGTAAACCGGGGAGTCCATAGCAGTGGTCTCCATGTATATGCGTGATAAAAACTGTGCTCAGCGAATTTAGCGATAGATTGGTACGCAGGACCTGGTGCTGCGTAGCTTCACCACAGTCGACTAAGTACCAGCCTTTGCCCTGGCTCTCGATAAGTGCGATCCCGCTAACGTTCCTTTGCTTGGTGGGGGTAGCGGAAGAGGTGCCAAGAAAAAGTAATTCCATTTTTTTACTGCCTGTCAAATGAATCGCTAATCATACTCAAAGGAGAGCACTCGTTGCCAAGGGTTATCGGGCGTAAGTTCTTGTCCTTGCCGGGTATTAGGGTAGAAACTTGAAGTATAGCTGTTGACCTAAAGTTAGGTTGAGGTAATAGACTCCCGCCATATCGTTTTATGCCGAGATCTTGAGGAGGCAATTGAGTGAATACCCCAGCGATTAACTTGGAGCGTTATTTAGCCCGTATAGAGTTTGCGGGCGAGCCTGCGGTCAGTTTGAAGTGCCTGGAGCAGTTGCTAATCCAGCATGTTCGCAATATTCCCTTCGAAAATATCACCTCCTTTCTGGGAAACGCGGTCGATATTGCGTTGGACGCTATTGCGGCCAAGCTTGTGGAGCAGCGGCGCGGGGGCTATTGCTATGAGCAAAATGCTTTACTAGGGGCTGTGCTGAGAAAAATCGGCTTTAAAGTTACGAATCTTGCCGCACGAGTGCTATGGCAATTGCCTGCGGGTTATCCCGCTGCACAATCCCATATGATCCTTATGGTAGAGCTTGAGGGGCGTCGGTTTTTGCTTGATGTGGGCTTTGGCAGCAATACTTTAACCGCGCCGCTGGATATCGACTCCCGTGTTCTTCAGAGCACACCTCACGCTACATACCGCTTTACTTTCGTAGAGGGGGATTACTTGCTGGAAGTTGCGAGCGGAACGGGCTGGCAGCCTATGTATAGTTTTGACTTGCGTCCTAAAACCGATGGCGATTATAAAATCGGCAACTGGTATTGCTCCACACACCCCAACTCCAAGTTTGTGGAGCAGTTGATAGTTGCCCGCGCCTTTCCTGGGGGGCGGCATGCACTGCTCAATCGCCAGTTCACTTATCAGCCACTGGCAGGGCCCAAGAGTGTTGCACTGTTGGCAGATGTGGAGGCGCTGCGCACCACTCTGCGAGATATTTTCAATATTGACGTGCCAGTTGGTGCCGAAGTTGATGAAAAATTAAAGCTGATTTTTGCCGCTGACTGAGTAGGGGAGGGGCTTATGATTAAAATAGGTGTTGTTTACCATTCGGTATCTGGTTGCAGTAAAGCTTTAGCGGAAGCGATTGTTGAGGGAATTCACTCGCGGGATGGCTGCGAGGGCGTCGCCCTTGAGATTCGGGGAGAAAAAATCCATCAGGGGCGCTTTGATGATCAGGCGCTGTTGCGCCAGTTGGATCAGTGCGAAGCTATCGCACTGGGATCTCCCACCTTTATGGGAACTGTTTCGGCTCAGTTCAAAGCCTTTATGGATGCGGCCAGTGAGCGCTATGGGGATCGCAGCTGGCTGGATAAGCTGGCTACCGGGTTTACTGTGGGCAGTCATTTTAGTGGCGATCAACTCGCTACTATCAGGACTTTACAGGTCTTTGCCGCCCAAATGGGGATGCTGTGGGTGCCGCTGGATATTCTGCCGAGCCAAGATCCGCAGGGCCGAAATCGGGGCGGTTGTCAGTCGGGGTTGGTGGCGGTTGCCGAGGGGGCCGGTGAAATCCACGAGCTGGACCGTTTGACAGGCGTACAGCTGGGGCGCCGTATGGGGGCTTTGGCACAGCGCTTTTCAGGTTCTGGAGTAGAACTGCCGGGCTAATAGGGGAGTCGCTGCCAGTAATAACGGGCTGCTGAGAAACCCTGCGGGGGGTGTGAGAGGGGGCTTGAAAAAGTTGTTATCGCAGGGTTTGAAGTGTTGATATCGCCAAGTTGAAATTCTTTTGTAGGTAGGGGGCAGTCCAGCATTGCCCCGGCCGCGACATAAAACGCCCAGCGACAATGGTAGCCAATTGCCGGGGGTTGTTTGGGGCTACTGTGGGAAAGAGGGGGCTGAGGCTCAATTCACTCTGGCAATCCCAACCCTGTGCCCAGCGGGGCCGGTTAAGATACCGGCAAGTAGCTGGCGGCGCTGTTATTGACGCGGGCATGTTTCCATCGGGGTTAAAAGGATGCCTTTGAGGGGCGAGCGCAGGGCCTTTCAGGCGGCTGCAGTGAGTTTCAAGTCCACCATTACCGAGTCAATTTCAATAATAAAAAGAATACACTTATAAAGTCGTTATCAAATGGTTTTTTTCTATCAATAGCAACATCTCGCGAATCGTAATCAGTAGGGGGGAGGGGTTGCCGGCGCTGATAAGCGCGGCTTGGCGTATAGGGGAGGGGACAGGAAGAGGTGAAGTAAAGGCCTGCCCACAATTGTCGGCAGGCCGGGCCCGAAAAGGGTTAAATCAATGTCCGCACCATTTTCACGTGGGGAATTCCCGCCTCGTAAAAAACCTCGCCTTCAACTTCAAATCCGGCTCTCAGGTAGAAGCCTTGAGCCTGCTGCTGTGCGTGCAAATAGAGATGCTGGTGGTTCTGCTGGCGGGCGTGCTCGCAAATAGCGTGCAGTAACTTTGCCCCAACGCCCAGACCCCGTGAGGATTTTTGGACGGCCATACGCCCGATCTTTCCCTCTTTAGTCAGGCGCCCGGTAGCCACTGGGAGCGCTTCACTGTAGGCGAGAAAGTGCTGGGATGTCTCTTCTTGATCATCCCACTCCAGATCTGCGGGGACCTGCTGTTCCTGTACAAAGACCGCTTCGCGTATTGAGCGAATAGCCTTTCGGTCAGTGTTCCAGTCGGCCGGGCGTATGGCTATGGACATATTAGAAATCCTCTGGGGGGTAGATCAGGGTACCCTGGGCAACCAGTTGATCGAGGAGGCCGCTGTCTTCGGCAATTTCCGGGAAGGCTTCGATATCATCCCAGGATATTTCATGGGATTCAGCAAACTGCTCGGCAAATGCCAGGGGGCAGGGGAAGGCTTCACCATCCACAAATAAGGTGGCGGGTTCGCGGCAAAAGGCCGCTCTGGAGGCGGGGTTCAATACCAGCTGCACGCCCTGGGGCATCTGCTCACGCCAGTCTGCGGCATCGTCGGCATCCAGGGCGACAGTATCCGGGTATTTCGCTTCTGTCATAACCGCGCCAAACCACTGGGCAATTTTTTCCGGCTGCTGTAGCCATTCGCCGAGCTGTTGTTGCAGGCGGGCGACAGAGGCGGGATCAATTTCTGCCGGGTTCTCGGCCACTTTGGCGCCGGCATCGGTGTAGCGCTGGCTGTCCGGCAAATCCATGGCGACTTCGGCGGCGAGGTCTTCGAGGATCGCTGCGGCGGAGGGGGCGCGGAAGCCGATGGAAATCGTGGTGCAGCCGCCCTCGGCAATACCCCAGTGACTGTACTGGGGCGGCAGGTAAAGCATATCGCCGGGTTCTAATACCCAGCTGTTTTCCGCTTCAAACTCTCTCAGGATATTGAGTGGGGTGCCCTCCAGGCGAGGGTCGTTTTCATCCACTTTGGGGCCTTGTTGCCACAGGCGTTTGCCTTCGGCCTGAAGGAGAAATACGTCGTAGTGATCGTAGTGGGGGCCGACGCTGCCCTTGTCGGCGGCATAGCTGATCATTACGTCGTCCAGGCGCCAGTCGGGGATAAAGCGGAAGAAATCTTTCAGTTCGGCGATTTCTGACATCCACTGATCGACAGCCTGTACCAGTAGTGTCCAGTGGGTTTTGGGCAGGGAGAGAAAATCCTCTTCAGTGAATGGGCCCGTGCGCAGCTCCCAGGGACCGCTTTCACCATTTTCCAATACCAGGCGAGACTCGACCGCCTCTTCCAGGGCCATGCCCGCGAGTTCTTCACCGGAAATAGGCGACTCAAAATCGGCGAAGGCGTTGCGTATCAGCAGGGGTTTCTGCTGCCAATAGTCACGCATAAAAACTTCGATGGGCATGTCGCCAAGGTGGGTAAGGGGGCTGGCCACGGTAACTCTCACTGTCAGATGGGCTGGAATTTGTTCGCTTGAGGATATTTCGCTACTCGAAATCATCCGCTGTATTTTTGTCTCTGCAAATTGGGCTCAGCCACACTGGGTGCCGCTGAGCCCTGGGCTCGGTTAAATTTTGCGAGCCTGCGCTACGGCATTACCGATATAGGATGCCGGGGTCATTTCCAGCAGATCGCTCTTGGCTTCTGCGGGAATTTCCAGGTTCTCGATAAACACTTTCAGGGTATCGCGGGTGATGCCCTGGCCACGGGTAAGGGCCTTCAGTTTTTCGTAAGGCTCTTCAATGTTGTAGCGGCGCATAACCGTTTGGATCGGCTCCGCCAATACTTCCCATGAATTGTCCAGGTCTTCCGCCAGGCGTTCGCGGTTGATTTCCAGTTTGCCCAGGCCTTTCATGGTGGCGGCATAGGCAATGGCGGAGTAACCCGCACCCACCCCCATATTGCGCAGCACAGTGGAGTCTGTCAGATCGCGCTGCCAGCGGGATACCGGCAGTTTGGCGGCCAGGTGCTGGAATACGGCGTTGGCGAGGCCCAGGTTGCCCTCGGAGTTTTCGAAGTCAATGGGGTTCACTTTGTGCGGCATGGTGGAGGAGCCCACTTCACCGGCAACCACTTTCTGCTTGAAGTAACCGAGAGAAATATAACCCCACACATCGCGATCGAAATCGATCAGGATGGTGTTGAAGCGGGCAGCGGCATCGAACAGTTCGGCAATGTAGTCGTGGGGTTCGATCTGGGTGGTGTAGGGGTTCCAGGTAAGGTCCAGTGAAGAGATAAACTCTTCGGCGTTTTGCTCCCAGTCAATATTGGGGTAGGCAGACAGGTGGGCGTTGTAGTTGCCCACTGCGCCATTAATTTTACCCAGCAGTGGTACCGCTTTGATCTGAGCAACCTGGCGGCGCAGGCGCGCTACAACATTGGCCAGCTCTTTACCGACAGTAGAGGGGCTGGCTGTCTGGCCGTGGGTGCGGGACAGCATGGGGACATCGGCGAACTCCTGAGCCAGGTCTGCGATGGCTTTAATCAGGGCTTCCATCGCCGGCAGCATAACGCTGTCGCGGCCGGCGCGCAGCATCAGGGCGTGGGACAGGTTGTTGATGTCCTCAGAGGTGCAGGCAAAGTGTACGAATTCGCTCACTTTCGCCAGCTGAGCGTTGCTGCTGATTTTTTCTTTGAGGAAGTATTCAACCGCTTTGACGTCGTGGTTGGTGGTGCGCTCGATTTCCTTGATGCGCTCGGCATCTTCGAGGGAGAAATCAGCCACAATGCTGTCGAGCAATTGGTTGGCCGCTCCATCAAACTGCTCAACTTCGGCGATCTTTGTATGGGCGGAAAGTTTTTGCAGCCAGCGTACTTCCACTTCAACGCGGGCGCGGATCAGGCCGTATTCACTGAAAATTTCACGCAGGGGGGCAGTCTTGCTCTCGTAGCGACCATCAATAGGGGATACCGCTGTGAGTGCGGAAAGCTCAACTGTCATAGTAAATCTCCGGGATTAGTGTTCTATAGATTCGATATGTGCGATCAGTTCGTCGGTCGCACGCAAAAGTTTTTTACGCTGGAACAGCAGGTGCAGGCGGCGCCCACCCAGCTGTCGCCACAGGGTTGCCGAGCGAACACCGGCAAACAACATGGAGCGAATTTGATTGGCTATGCGTTGCTGCTGTAGGTAGTTGAAATCGCCCAGTACCTGAATGCGAAAACGGAAGGTGCCGAGAGTATCGCTGTAGATGCTGGCGAGATTGGAAAATACATTCTCGTGAGTCAGCTCGAAGTGCTCAGCTTGTGCCTTGGCCTTATCCAGGCGGTTGCCAATAATAGACAGCAGGTCATTATTTTTACTGAGCTGTCGCTGCAAGTAGATCACCGAGAGGGCGTAGCGCAGACCGTCGGTATATTCCGGGTGTTGCCGGGTTTTCAGAATTTGTTGCGATACCTTTAAGCCGGGCAGCAGTTTGTCTGCACCGGCGAAAATCTCTTCAGTGCGATCGGGGTTGAGCTGGAAGAGGCTGTACACCCCGGTTTCCAGCTGTGCCTGCGGTGCAGAGCCCGTTTTGGCCAGGCGCTCCACCAGTGTTGCGGATTGGAATATTCCTGCCAGTGCCAGTGCCTGATCCCGCCAGTTATTCAAAATTACTCCTTAATCTTTCTTGTATTTTTCCGGTACTGCGGTGCCAACTCCGGTGGCTCTCTCGATTACCGCACCACCGAGACAGGTCTCCCCATCGTACAGCACCAGGGATTGCCCTGGCGTGATTGCACGCTGTGGTTCATCAAAATTCACTACCAGATCGCCGTTGTCTCGCAGGTGCACGGTGCAATCCTGGTCCGGCTGGCGATAGCGGGTCTTGGCCTGGCAGCGGAAAGTTTTGCCCGGTGCTGCGCCGTTGATCCAGTGGGTCTGGCTCGCCTCCAGTCCCGTGGCATAAAGCAGGTGGTGGTGGGCTCCCTGAGCCACAATCAGCACATTGCGTTCCAGATCTTTTCCGACCACATACCAGGGTTGGTCGCCGGCACCTTTGACCCCGCCAATACCGAGTCCCTGGCGCTGGCCGATGGTGTGGTACATCAGGCCCGCGTGGCGCCCCATAACTTCACCCTCGGGCGTTTCCATATTGCCGGGCTGGGCGGGCAGGTATTGCTCAAGGAAATCCTTAAAGCGGCGCTCGCCGATAAAGCAGATGCCGGTGCTGTCTTTCTTGTTGTGGGTGATAAAGCCGTTTTCTTCGGCGATGCGGCGAACCTCGGGTTTTTCCAGCTCGCCAAGGGGAAACAGGGAGCGGGCAAATTCAGCTTCTCCCACCGCGTGCAGGAAGTAGCTCTGGTCTTTGTTGCCGTCGAGCCCCTTCAATAGGTAGGCGCGGCCGTCGATATCGCGGCGGCGGGTATAGTGTCCGGTGGCGATCGCATCGGCACCCAGTACTTCGGCGTACTCAAGGAAGACCTTAAATTTGATTTCCCGGTTACACAGGATGTCCGGGTTGGGAGTGCGCCCGGCTTTATACTCGGCCAGGAAGTACTCGAAGACGTGGTCCCAGTACTCTGCGGCAAAGTTGGCGGTGTGCAACTTGATGCCCAGCTTCTCGCAAACTGCCTGGGCATCGGCCAGGTCCGCCTTGGCGGTGCAGTATTCCGTGCCGTCGTCCTCATCCCAGTTTTTCATAAACAGGCCTTCTACCTGATAGCCCTGCTGGATCAGTAGGTGTGCGGCCACAGAGGAATCTACACCGCCGGACATGCCGACGATAACGCGCTTTGGCTGTTTGTTGTGGGTGGAATCAGGCATAAGAGGGACAGTCACTACTTCACTGGTATGAAAGGGGGGCGAATTTTACCTGTGATCGCCCCTTTTGACCAAGACCGCTTTGATCTTCCGTTATAGATTATCGCTTTCGGCGCGGCCGATTGCGATTGTGTGGCGGCTTTGTGCGGGGTTTGGGGGGGCTGAAAACCTCTTCTGTGCGGTATTCGCCGGGCTTCAGGGCGTCGAGCTTCCAGTTGCCAATGGATACCCGGATCAATCGCAGGGTGGGGAAGCCCACAGCGGCGGTCATCCGCCTGACCTGGCGATTCCGCCCCTCGGAAATGGTCAACTCCAGCCAGCTGGTTGGAATCGACTTGCGCTCGCGAATGGGGGGCGTGCGGGGCCAAGGCTCCATATCCGGCAGACGCTTTGCTTTGGCGGGGGCGGTGCGGCCATCTTTCAGATCGACACCCTGCCTGAGCATATACAGGGCATCCATACTGACTTCACCTTCCACTTGAGCCCAGTATGTCTTGGGCATTTTGCGCTTGGGGTGGCTAATTTGATGTTGTAGCGCTCCGTCATCGGTCAGTAGTAGTAAACCTTCAGAATCGTAGTCCAGACGGCCCGCCGCATAGAAACCTTTGTGCGGAATATAGTTGGCGAGAGTGGCTCGATCCTGGTCGTCGGTGAATTGGCTTAACACGCCAAAAGGTTTGTTGAGGAGAATAATCTTGGCCATAACAAAAATTGAGTATTGTAATCCAACTACAAAAATTAGCCGAGGCTGCTATAATCCGGCCGTTTTTTATCCCCGCCCCAAGGTCCCGGGGGAGCGGTGCAAGCAACGCTGGACCTAAAAAGTCATAGAATTTTGGGAGTTTACGCAATATGGGTCATATCCAAGTGCCGGCAGACGGCGAAAAAGTTACAGTCAATTCCGACGGTTCGCTGAATGTTCCGAATCGCCCGGTTATTCCTTTCATCGAGGGTGATGGCATCGGTGTGGATATCACCCCGGTAATGCGCAAGGTGATCGACGCGTCTGTAGAAAAAGCTTTCGGCGGCGAAAAGAAAATCGAGTGGATGGAAATCTACTGTGGTGAGAAAGCGGCAGAGACTTACGCTGGCGACTGGTTCCCGGCTGAAACTCTGGAAGCGATCAAAGACTACGTTGTCAGCATCAAAGGTCCTCTGACCACTCCAGTTGGTGGCGGCTTCCGCTCCCTGAACGTTGCTCTGCGTCAGGAGTTGGATCTGTACGTATGTCAGCGTCCGGTTCGCTGGTTCAGCGGTGTACCTTCTCCGGTTAAAGAGCCGAACAAGGTAGACATGGTTATCTTCCGTGAGAACTCCGAAGATATCTACGCGGGTATCGAGTGGAAAGCTGACACCGACGAAGCTAAGAAAGTTATCAAGTTCCTGCAAGACGAGATGGGTGTTAAGAAAATCCGTTTCTCTGAGAACTGTGGTATCGGCGTTAAGCCGGTTTCTTCTGAAGGCACCAAGCGTCTCGTGCGCAAGGCTATCCAGTACGCTGTGGACCAGGATCGCGATTCCGTAACCCTGGTACACAAAGGCAACATCATGAAGTTCACCGAAGGTGCCTTCGCCGATTGGGGTTACGAGCTGGCGCGCGACGAGTTTGGCGCTCAGCCGCTGGACGGCGGTCCCTGGCACAGCTTCAAGAACCCGAAGACTGGCAAAGAAATCGTTGTTAAGGACGTAATTGCTGACGCTATGCTGCAGCAGATCCTGCTGCGTCCGGCTGAGTACGACGTAATTGCTACCCTGAACCTGAACGGTGACTACCTGTCTGACGCACTGGCTGCGCAGGTGGGCGGTATCGGTATCGCGCCGGGTGCAAACCTGTCTGACGACGTTGCTCTGTTCGAAGCGACTCACGGTACTGCGCCTAAGTACGCTGGTCAGGACAAAGTTAACCCGGGCTCCCTGATCCTCTCCGCTGAGATGATGCTGCGTCACCTGGGCTGGAACGAAGCCGCTGACCTGGTAATCAAGGGTATGGAAGGTGCTATCGAAGCCAAAACCGTAACCTACGATTTCGAGCGTCTGATGGACGGTGCTGAGCTGAAGTCCTGTTCTGCGTTTGGTGACGAAGTTATCAAGCACATGGCATAAGCCGCACCCGTGAGGCCGGGCCGGCTCTGAGTTGGCCCGAGTCCCATAAAAAAAGCCCTTCACGTTAGTGACGGGCTTTTTTATTGCCTGTGGGTTGAGGCGCTTTAGCCGACGGCTTCGGCCTCCTTCTCCCTGGGCTTCTCTGCGTGTATTACGTCTGCTTCATTTTTGTGCGAAGTGGTTTCGGAGGTGAGTGCAGAAATGTTGGCGGCGTGATAGCCCTTGTCTCCTCGAATAATATCGAAAGTGACCTGTTGGCCCGCCTTCAGGGTTCGGTAGCCTTCCATCTGAATAGCGGAATAGTGCGCGAACAGATCCTCCCCTCCCTCATCTGCAAGAATAAACCCGTATCCCTTAGCGTTGTTGAACCACTTTACAGTACCGGTAGGCATAACGATTCCCTCTAATTGCCTGAGTGGCCCCTGGCCACCTTACAGAGTTTTTATATTTATTTGACCTGCTGGTTAGCCGGCTGCGATCCTATCTGCGACTAACGTTTGATGTAGCGATCACTACCTCTTGTAGTCAACGGCTAGTGGAATGTCAAGGGAGTCGCCGGTTAATTGGGTGAATCGTTCAGGCGGTCTCGCTGATTGGCTCGTGAAGGGTCTTGATGGGGGTGGCCGCTACGTGTAATTCTTGCTGGCCGCAGTGGCTATTTTGGCGATAAGTTGCGTCTGGCGTCAGTCCCTCACTAGGTCGCTAGTGGTATTGCGGGGTTAATTGGGGCTTGGGTTTTCCCTTGATCGCTGTTTCAAGTGTCAAATAAGGTTACAATGTGACGTCATTGAGGGTTGCATTGGGTGCAATTTTCAGGCTCGATAGAATTCACTGATATTTGTTATGAGTACTTCGCAAATCATTAAACTAAGCTCCAGTGACTCCGATGGGGGCAATCCTTACTCCGATGATTTTGATGGTGGGTTGGCTCTTGAAGAGGCGCCGCCTCAACTGAAGCGGCCACCTATGTATAAAGTCATCATGCTCAATGATGATTACACCCCCATGGATTTTGTTGTTGAGACTTTGGAGTTATTTTTTTCAGTAAACCGGGAGCGCGCCACACAGTTGATGTTGCAGGTTCACACACGGGGAAAAGCGGTGTGCGGTGTCTATACTCGGGATATAGCGGAGACAAAGGCCGCACAGGTCAATCAGTTCGCGCAAGAGAATGAGCACCCCCTGTTATGTGAAATTGAAGCGGACGAAAGCAAAGAGGATTGATTCTGACAAAAGCTGCATTGAACAAAGGGTCCCGTCACCTGAAGGGAATCAGCCAGGGTATAAACGCCGGCGAAGGGTGCGCGCCTACCAGTGGAGTCGGCGGGAAATATTGGCGATTAGGGTTTGAGGTTTAGATGCTCAGCAAGGACTTAGAGGTAACGCTTAATCTGGCGTTCAAGGGTGCTCGCGCGAAACGGCATGAATTCATGACCGTCGAGCACCTATTGCTGGCGCTCTTGGATAATGAATCCGCAGCAGATGTATTACATGCGTGCGGGGCGGATTTAAGTGCATTGCGCCGTGAATTGCTGGAGTTTGTAGACTCCACAACACCGTTGATCCCGGAGGCCGATACAGATCGCGAAACCCAGCCGACACTGGGCTTTCAGAGGGTCCTGCAAAGGGCTGTTTTTCACGTCCAGTCATCGGGTAAAAAGGAAGTCACCGGAGCTAATGTTCTGGTTGCCATTTTCTGTGAGCAGGAGAGCCAGGCTGTTTATTATCTGAAGCAGCAGAGTGTTGCGCGGATAGATGTGGTCAATTACATCACCCATGGAATTTCCCGTGTCGGCTCCAGTAGCAATAACCACCATCACAGTTCCGACGCGGCCCCCGAACAGGTCGATGAGGAAATTGGTGGGGGGGCTGAACCGGGTGGTTCCGACCCGCTGGAGAGCTATGCCACCAATCTTAACCAGGAGGCAATTCTCGGCCGTATTGATCCACTCGTGGGGCGTGCGCCCGAGGTAGAGCGCGTCACACAGGTGCTCGCCCGCCGCCGCAAGAATAACCCGCTGTTGGTGGGGGAGTCCGGCGTCGGTAAAACGGCGATTGCAGAGGGTCTGGCTCGCCGCATTGTCGATGAGGATATTCCCGAGCCCCTTAAAGAGAGCACAATTTACTCGCTGGATCTCGGCTCCCTGTTGGCGGGAACCAAGTACCGGGGCGATTTTGAGAAGCGCTTTAAGGCGCTGTTGGCGGAGCTTAAGAAGCGCGAGCACGCGGTGCTGTTTATCGATGAGATTCATACCATCATCGGTGCCGGCGCCGCTTCTGGCGGAGTGATGGATGCCTCCAACCTGCTCAAACCGCTGCTCTCCAGCGGCCAGTTGCGCTGTATCGGCTCCACTACCTTCACTGAGTATCGCGGCATCTTTGAAAAGGACCGCGCGCTGTCGCGCCGCTTCCAGAAGATCGATGTCAGCGAGCCCTCGGTCGAGGAGACCGTGCAGATTTTGCAGGGGCTCAGAAGCTGCTTTGAGGATCACCACAAGGTTCGCTTTACCGACGGGGCTCTGGATGCCGCTGCGCAACTCTCCAGTCGCCATATCACCGAGCGCTTCCTGCCGGACAAGGCCATCGATGTGATCGATGAGGCCGGAGCCTATCAATCTCTGCTGCCCGCCGAGGAGCGCAAAGAGGTTATCGGGGTTTGTGAGATTGAGATGGTGATCGCCAAAATGGCGAGGATACCGGCCAAGAGTGTCTCTGCCTCCGATAAGGAGCAGTTATCACGCCTCGACGACAACCTGAAAATGGTGGTGTTTGGGCAGGATAGTGCCATCGATGCGCTGGGTACGGCGATCAAGTTAAGCCGCGCCGGGTTGGGGTCTGAAGAGAAGCCCATCGGCTCCTTCCTGTTTTCGGGGCCCACCGGTGTCGGCAAGACAGAACTCTGTCGTCAGCTGGCAAAAGTGATGGGTATCGAGCTGATTCGCTTCGATATGTCTGAATATATGGAGCGCCACACGGTTTCCCGCTTGATCGGCGCGCCGCCGGGATATGTCGGCTTTGATCAGGGCGGCCTGTTGACCGATGCGGTGACCAAGCACCCCCATAGTGTTGTACTGCTCGATGAAATTGAGAAGGCGCACCCCGAAGTATTCAACCTGTTATTACAGGTAATGGATCACGGCACTCTGACCGATAACAACGGCCGCAAAGCGGACTTCCGCAATGTCATTTTGATTATGACGACCAATGCCGGGGCGGAGGTGATGAGCCGTCGCTCTATCGGTTTCTCCCATCAAGATCACTCCAGCGATGGTATGGAGGAGATCAAGAAGATGTTTACCCCGGAGTTCCGCAACCGCCTCGACAATATTATCCAGTTCCGCTCCCTGCCTCTGGAGGTGGTGAAGACGGTGGTAGATAAGTTTATCGTTGAGTTGCAGGCGCAGCTGGATGACTCCAAGGTGACACTGATCGTCGATGATGAGGCCCGCGAATGGCTGGCGGTGCGGGGTTATGACGAGAAGATGGGCGCGAGGCCGATGTCCCGCTTGATTCGCGACAAGCTGCGCAAACCCCTGGCGGAAGCCGTGCTGTTTGGCGAGCTGGCGGAAGAGGGCGGGCGTGTGTGCGTCACCATTGAGAACGATGAGCTGGCGATTAAGACAGCGGTGCCGGCCTGAGGTTAAGGTGAGTTAGCTTCAGGTAAGCAACAAAAAAGCCACCGCAAGGTGGCTTTTTTGTTTTTGGCCAAGCAGCCTCACGGCTTTGGCCTCTGAGCAGATTAGCGCGCGCGGTACGTAATGCGGCCCTTGCTCAGGTCGTATGGAGTCAGCTCCACCTTCACCTTGTCACCGGTGAGAATGCGGATGTAGTTCTTGCGCATCTTTCCAGAGATGTGCGCAATTACCACGTGTCCGTTTTCCAGCTTTACGCGGAAAGTAGTGTTCGGCAGGGTGTCGATCACCTCGCCTTCCATTTCAATATAATCGTCTTTTGCCATGCGGCAGCAACCTTACAATAACGTGATCAGACCTTTACCCCGGAGGCTCTTTGGCCTAGCCGCGGCTTGACGGGCGAGCATTTTGCACGAAAAGGCAAGATAGAGCAAAGGGCGTGTGGGTTAAACTAGAGCGATTTAAGGCTCCAGCGGTTTTCTTTTAGCATTTCAATAGGGCGAAACTGGCTTTTATAGGCCATTTTATGGCACTGCTCGATCCAGTAGCCCAGGTAAAGATTGGATAGACCCAGGCGTCTGGCCCACTCAATCTGGTAGAGGATACAGTAGCTGCCCAGGCTCCGCTTGTCCTCCTCGGGATCGAAAAAAGTATAGATGGCTGACAGCCCTGCAGTCAGGATATCAGTCACCGCAACGGCAATCAGCTTGCCCCGCGCCCTCAGCTCGATATAGCGCGTGGCGCCCCAGGCCTGGCCGAGAAAGCTGCGATACTGCTCGCGGCTGGGCGGGTACATCTCCCCGTCGGCGTGGCGCTGCTCGATATAGCGGGCGTAGAGTTCGTAGTGTTCATCTGTATCGATGGACTCGACATGAAAGATGTCCAGATCCTTGTTGCGCTTCCAACAGCGGCGCTGGTTGCGGTCGGGGACAAACAGGCTTACCGGTACACGAGCCGGCACACAGGCGTGGCAGGTCGCGCACTGCGGGCGATAGAGGTAGGCGCCGCTGCGCCGGAAGCCCAGCTCGGAGAGACGGTTGTAGAGCCGTTGATCCACATCGGTTTGCGGATCGACAAATACCGTCGTCGCCTCCTGGTCCGGCAGGTAGCCGCAGGGGTGGGGCAGGGTGGCCAGTAGGCGCACCGAATCCAGCTGAGAATATTTACCCATAAGTCCACGAAAGCTTCCAGGGCTGCGGGAAAGGCGGCTGTTTAACGCCGTCCGCCAGCAGCTGTTCGAAATCCTGACGACATATTTCCACTGCGCCGAGGCTGCTGAGGTGAGGATTGCTCACCTGGCAGTCAATCAGTGGGCAGCCCCACAATTCTAATTGCCGAACGAGGTGGGCAAAAGCGACTTTTGAAGCATCTGTCTCCCGGTGGAACATCGACTCTCCAAAAAATACCCGCCCCAAAGCAATACCATAGAGTCCACCTACCAGCTGGCCATCCCGCCAAACCTCCACAGAGTGGGCGAGCCCTTGATGGTGCATATCGATATAGGCATCGCACATCTCATCGGTGATCCAGGTGCCGGTTTCATTCGCCCGGGGCTCTCGGCAGGCCTCGATGACGTCGGCGAAGGCGTGGTCAAAGGTGACTGAAAAGGTGCCCCGACGCAATACCTTGCGCAGCGTGCGGCCTATACGAAATTTCTCGGGGATGACCACGCAGCGGGGGGAGGGGCTCCACCACAGGATGGGCTGGTCCTCTGAATACCAGGGAAATATGCCCCGCTGATAGGCTTCACTCAGCCACTCGGGGGTCAGGTCGCCACCGGCGGCCAGCAAGCCGTTGGGGTCGTCCAGTGCATGCTCGGTAGGGGGAAAGCCGACAACGCTGTGGTCGAGCCACATCAGGCGGCCTTGGGTGTTCCCTGCCACGATCTGACTCCTGTCGCTAGGGGGGAGGGCCGGGCAGAAAGATTTCTGCCCGGAGGTTCAAATTACTTCTCGGCGTCGAGGAAGCGCTCGGCGTCCAGAGCGGCCATACAGCCGGTGCCCGCAGAAGTTACCGCCTGGCGGTAGATGTGGTCGGATACGTCACCTGCAGCAAATACACCGGGAACAGAAGTCTGGGTGGCATTGCCATTCAGGCCGCTCTCCACAATGAGGTAACCCCCATTCATCTCGAGCTGGCCTTCAAAGATACCGGTATTCGGTTTGTGGCCGATAGCAATAAACACACCGGAAACGTCCAATTCCTGGGTGGTGTCATCCTGGGTGTTGCGCAGGCGCAGTCCAGTAACACCGCTATCATCCCCCAAAACCTCGTCCAGGGTGTTGTGCCAGCAGACTTTGATATTGCCGTTTTCCACTTTATCCATCAGACGATCCTGAAGGATTTTCTCTGCGCGCAACTCGTCGCGGCGGTGGATCAGGGTTACTTCACTGGCGATATTGGAGAGGTACAGGGCCTCTTCAACTGCCGTGTTGCCACCACCGATAACAGCGACTTTCTGATCGCGGTAGAAGAAACCGTCACAGGTTGCACAGGCGCTGACGCCGCGACCCTGGAACGCCTCTTCGGAGGGCAGGCCCAGGTACTGAGCGGAAGCGCCAGTAGCGATAATCAGGGAGTCGCAGGTGTAGGTTTCATTGCCTTTCAGGGTGAAAGGGCGCTGCTTCAGATCGACAGATTCGATGTGGTCGAAGATGATTTCAGTTTCGAAGCGCTCTGCGTGCTGCTGCATTTGCACCATCAGGTCCGGACCTTGAAGTTCCGGAATGCCGCCCGGCCAGTTCTCTACTTCAGTGGTGGTGGTCAGCTGGCCACCCTGCTGCATACCAGTGATAACAACCGGGTTCAGGTTTGCGCGGGCAGCGTAGATCGCCGCAGTATAACCGGCGGGGCCTGAGCCGAGGATGATCAGTCGATGATGGTTATTGCTCATGAAGTACTCTTTAAAAAAACAGCCAATTTGTGAAGTTTACCCAATAGACTGGGAGCCTGTATGCCCGTCCACTTTTTGATCGGGCGAGACTATTAAATTGGGCGATATAATAGGCGATATTTACAATCCGGCGAAATAGTTTGCTTTAATTTGTTCGATTGAGCGCGCCTATCCAGCCCGATCCAAGTGGCACCAGAGCTTGCTTCAAGCTTTGGATTAACTTTGGATATAGATTGTAAGATATTGAAAAATATAGAAAAGTTCCGATATTAAGCTAGGAGTTGTCGGCCTCTCTCGGTAGGAGGTGGGCGGAGAGGTAGGCGGATTCGCGCTATCCCGCTGAATCATTGGATACTGTCGCAATCAAAATAACCCTGCGCACAGTTCGCCACAGTGGTTGTGAGGGGGCGGTCCAGGCGATTGTCGGCGGCGTGTGCGGGAAAGGTGGAGGGCAATATACTTCGGCGATAATGCCAAATTGCATCTACCACACGTACAAATCGATCAATTTAGAAGAGAATACCGGCTGGGGGCGCTCCCCGTTTTTCAGCGCTATCACCAAATCACAAAAACCGTTAGATACTGGGGCCCGGAAGGCGCAATCTGAAAGCGTAAATTGTAAAATGGTTTGATGGAGTGATTTTCTTCTGTAGGTAGTACAGAAGTTTGTCGAAAGGTTTGGAAATTTTGCTTTCCGCTAAACCCTGTCGAATCTATGTGGATATAAAAAGTACAGAATTATTGAGGTAAGCCATTGAAGGCCGAAAGTGCAACTGAAAAAAGCCCTGCGGAGAGTAATGCATTGCCAGACTCACTGATCGCCCGACTCGTTCGCGAAGGGGCCCTGATCAGTTTGCTGGCCGGTGCTCTGCTGCTCGCCATCAGCCTGTTAAGTTTTAGTGCAGAAGACCCGGGCTGGTCGCAGACGGGGAGTTCCCGGCAAGTGCACAACGCCATCGGTCCGGCCGGAGCTTGGCTGGCGGATGTGTGCCTGTCTCTGTTGGGGTGGATGGCCTACCTGTTCCCCTTGCTGATTGGTTTGCGGGCCTACCATATTCTGCGCGATCGCAATGCGCGCTTCCACCTGCCCCTATTTGCCTTGAGGGTTTTTGGCCTGCTGCTGGTGCTGATCACTGGAGCGGCTATGGCGACTCTGTGTTTTGATCCCGCCGATCCCCCTCTGCCGTTTACCAATGGGGGCATTATTGGCAATGCCCTGTCTTCTGCGCTGGGATCAAGCCTCGGTTACGTTGGCGCCACCATTCTGCTGCTGGCCATATTTGCTATTGGTGTTACGGTATTTACCGGCTTGTCGTGGCTCAAGCTGGCGGAAACGATTGGTAAAAATGTCCTCGGCCTGTTTGCCCTGCTGGGCAGTCTCTACCAGCGCTGGCGCCAAAAACGCAACGAGCAAAGAGTTGCGCGGGAGGCGATCGTCGTGCGCAAGGCCGCTGTCGAGGAGGAGAAGCAGCGCGTGGCCAAGCGAATCCCCCCGAAGATCGAACCGGTTGCGCCCAAACCCAAGCAGAGCCCCAGGGCGGCAAAAGAAAAAAAGCAGCAGGAGCTTTTCAAAAATACGCCCGTTACCGGCACCCTGCCGCCGCTGGGTCTTCTCGATCCCGCAGATCAAAACAAGAAGGCCGGCTTTTCCAGGGAGTCCCTCGAAGCGCTGTCCCGTTTGTTAGAGCTTAAGCTGAAGGACTTTGGCGTTGTTGCCGAAGTGGTCTCTGTACTCCCCGGGCCGGTGGTAACGCGCTTTGAAATTCAGCCGGCGCCCGGCGTTAAAGTGAGCAAGATTTCCAACCTGGCAAAAGACCTGGCCCGCTCACTGGCGGTGATCAGTGTGCGCGTGGTCGAGGTAATTCCGGGCAAGTCGGTGGTGGGTATTGAGATTCCCAACGAAAACCGACAGATGGTGCGCCTCAGTGAAGTGTTGTCAGCGGATGTCTACGACAATGCCAAGTCGCCACTGACACTGGCACTGGGCCACGATATTTCCGGCCAGCCGGTAGTCGCCGACCTGGCCAAGATGCCCCACTTGTTGGTAGCGGGTACCACGGGCTCGGGTAAATCCGTCGGTATCAACGTGATGTTGTTGAGCCTGCTGTATAAATCCTCACCCGATGAAGTCCGCCTGATTCTGGTAGACCCGAAAATGTTGGAGCTCTCGGTGTACGAGGGCATTCCGCATTTGCTGACCCCGGTCATCACCGATATGAACGATGCGGCCAACGGTTTGCGCTGGTGTGTTGGTGAGATGGAACGCCGCTATAAATTGATGGCGGCAATGGGGGTGCGAAACCTGGCGGGCTTTAACCGCAAAGTGAGAGAGGCGGAAGAGGCCGGTGAACCGCTGATTGATCCTATCTGGCAGCCAGACCCCGCCTCCAGCGTACCGGAAGATGAACAAACCGCACCAGCGCTGAAAGCGCTACCGGCCATCGTTGTGGTTATCGATGAGTTTGCTGACATGATGATGATTGTCGGTAAAAAGGTCGAGCAGCTGATTGCGCGAATTGCCCAGAAGGCCCGTGCTGCCGGTATCCATCTGTTGCTGGCAACTCAGCGCCCATCGGTGGATGTTATTACCGGCTTGATTAAAGCCAACGTACCCACTCGCATGGCGTTCCAGGTATCCTCCAAAGTGGATTCCCGCACAATTCTTGATCAGGGCGGTGCGGAACAGTTGTTGGGCCACGGTGACATGCTCTACCTGCCGCCGGGAAGTGGTGTGCCGGTGCGTGTCCACGGCGCTTTTGTCGATGATCACGAAGTGCATAAAGTTGTCGCCGACTGGGGGCGTCGCGGTGAGCCCGAGTATATCGACGGTATTGTCGATGACAGCAACAACAGCATCCCGGTACCGGGATTGCAGTCTGAAGGCGGTGAGGACGAAGACCCCGAAGCCGATGCGCTCTACGATGAAGCGGTCGCCTTCGTTACCAAGTCGCGCAAGGCATCAATTTCTTCTGTGCAGCGCCAGTTGCGGATTGGTTACAATCGCGCGGCTCGAATTATTGACGCCATGGAGGCGGCCGGGGTGGTCTCTCCAGCGGGCCACAACGGCAATCGAGAGGTGCTGGCGCCGCCGCCAGCCTGATAGAAGGTTAGCCCTCGGGGGCTGCTGGCGGGTTAAGCCACGGTTCACTTAGGCGGGGCTAATCTTTAAAAAATTAATATGTTGAGACCCTACTATGAAAAGAATTCTGCACGGTCTGCTGCTTTCAATCAGTGTTACCGCCAGCGCAGCCTGGGCTGATGCCACCGATGATCTGAGCGGTTTGCTCAAGCCGCTGGAGGCGCTTTCGGGCAATTTTAGCCAGACGCTGATCGATGAGCGCGGTGAAGTGACGCAAAAGAGCAATGGGAACTTTTCGGTGCAGCGCCCGGGTAAATTGCGCTGGAAAACCGGCGAGCCTTACCCCCAACTGCTGGTGACAAACAATAAGACCCTCTGGCTGTACGACCCGGACCTGGAGCAGGTGACAATCCGCCCGGTAGATGCCCGCATTAAAGATACTCCGGCGCTGTTACTGGGGGGCAAAGTCGAGGAGATCCGAGGCTCTTTTAATGTGAGTCTCAAAGACGGGGTTTATCATTTGACCCCCAAGAATCCATCGGCCCCATTTAAGGCCATGGAAATTCGCTTTGCCCAAAATGGCTTGCCGTCAGCGATGACTGTGCGCGATGGTATGGGCCAGACCACTGAAATCCAGTTCAGTGGTATTGAGGCGAACCCAAAACTCGCTGCCTCTATATTTGATTTTGAGCCCCCAGCCGGTACTGACATTATTAAAGATGAGTGATCTGTTCGATACCCCCAGAACCCACCAACCCCTCGCGGCCCGTATGCGGCCAACATCCCTGGCTCACTATGTGGGCCAGTCGCATTTATTGGGGCAGGGCAAACCTCTGCGCGAGGCGGTAGAGCGCGGCCAGCTGCACTCCATGATTTTGTGGGGGCCTCCCGGCGTCGGTAAAACCACCTTTGCGCGACTGCTGGCGGAGGAGTGCGATGCCCGCTTTGCCACGCTGTCTGCGGTACTCGCCGGGGTGAAAGATATTCGCCAGGCGGTGGCCGAAGCGGAGCAGCACCGCATACAATCGGGCCGCCACACCATTTTATTTGTCGATGAAGTGCATCGATTTAATAAAGGTCAACAGGATGCCTTTCTTCCCTATGTGGAAGAGGGCACCGTAACCTTTGTCGGCGCCACGACGGAGAACCCGTCTTTTGAACTGAACAATGCGCTTTTGTCCCGGTGCCGGGTCTATCTCTTGCGTAGTATTCCCGAAGCTGAGTTATTGGGGTTACTGCGCCACGCCCTGCAAACCGATCCGCAGTTGCGAGAGCGGAGCGTTAAGATTCCCGAGGAAGTGCTGGGTAAGATTGCCCGGGCTGCCGATGGGGATGCGCGCAGCGCCTTAAACTTGTTAGAGGTGGCCTGCGACTTGGCCAAAGAGGAGGGCGGGCGCCTGATCGTCGATGAGGACGTGCTCGCCGAGGTGCTCAGTGCCGATGTGCGCCGCTTTGATAAAGGCGGTGACTATTTCTACGATCAAATTTCAGCCATGCACAAATCCGTGCGGGGCTCGGACCCGGATGCGGCGCTCTACTGGTTTGTACGGATGTTGGACGGGGGCTGCGACCCACTGTATATCGCCCGTCGTGTGGTGCGTATGGCCAGTGAAGATATTGGCAATGCGGACCCAAGAGCGTTGCAGCTGTCACTCAATGCCTGGGACGTGCAGGAGCGCCTCGGCAGCCCCGAGGGTGAATTGGCTATCGCCCAGGCCATTACCTACCTGGCGGTAGCGGCAAAGAGCAATGCGGTGTACTCCGCTTACAATCGCGCGGTGGCGGATGTCCGGCGCGAACCCAGCTACGAAGTGCCGGTGCACTTGCGCAATGCACCCACCAAGCTGGCAAAAAGCCTGTCCCACGGTGCGGAGTATCGCTACGCCCACGACGAGCCCGATGCTTTTGCGGCAGGGGAGAATTACTTTCCCGAAGAGATTGCCGAGCGCGAGTACTACCAGCCGGTTTCCCGAGGGTTGGAGTTAAAGATTTCAGAAAAACTGCAAATGTTGCGCCGCTTAAATCGCGAGAGTGACAAGCAGCGTTACCGAGAGCCAAGATAGAAGGAAACGGGTCAATGCAGTGGCTGGCAGTCGCCTTGGGTGGCGCACTTGGGGCGGTTCTTCGCCACCTGGTGAGTATTTGGAGTTACCCGGTATTCGAGGGCCGCTTTCCTCTGGGAACGCTAATCGTCAATATTGCGGGTTCTTTTTTGATCGGCATCGTGTATGTGCTGATCGCCCAGCGGGCCATGTTGGGGGAGGAGTGGCGCCTATTATTAATGACGGGGATGCTTGGCGCGCTGACAACCTTCTCCACTTTCTCCCTCGAAAGCCTGATACTGTGGCACAATGGCCAACCGTTGGTAGCCCTTGGCTATATTGTCGGCAGCCTTGTAAGTTGTCTGTTGGCTACCACTGCTGCTGTCGCTCTGGCGACGCGGTATTTTTAATTTAACTTCTTTGTTGTAGGAGCCTGATAACAGGCGAACTGGAAACGATGCTCGATCCCAAACTGATTCGCACGGATATGGACCTGGTGGCCACCGCCCTGAAAAAGCGCGGTGTAGAACTGGATACTGCTAAACTTGAAGCCCTTGAAGAGCGCCGCAAAGAATTGCAGGTGCGCACCGAGAGTTTGCAAAACGAGCGCAATAGCAAGTCGAAAAATATCGGCCGTGCCAAGGCAAATGGTGAAGATATTGCTCCGCTTTTGAAAGAGGTGGAGTCCCTCGGTGGTGAATTGCAAGATGCCAAGCATGCACTGACTGAATTGCAGGAAGAGTTGGATGCAATTTTGTCCGCAATCCCCAATTTGCCGGACGCCTCGGTACCCGAAGGCGAGAGTGAAGACGATAACGTAGAAATTCGCCGCTGGGGTCAGCCGCGCACTTTTGATTTTGAAGTTAAAGACCATGTCGATCTGGGTACACAGCTCAATGGCCTCGATTTTGAGATGGCGGTGAAGCTCACCGGCTCTCGCTTTGCGGTTATGAGTGGTGATATTGCACGCCTGCATCGCGCCCTGGCACAGTTTATGCTGGATACGCATACTGAAGAGCATGGCTACCAGGAAACCAATGTACCGGTGGTAGTGAACGGTGACTCCCTGTACGGCACTTCCCAGCTGCCCAAATTTGGGGAAGACCTGTTCAAGCTGAAAGATGATCGCGGTTTCTACCTGATCCCGACTGCGGAAGTCCCCCTCACCAATATGTATCGCGATCATATTGTTGAAGATGGTGCGAGTCTGCCGCATAAGTTGGTTGCCCACACTACCTGCTTCCGCTCTGAAGCCGGCTCTCACGGCCGCGATACCCGCGGCATGATTCGCCAGCACCAGTTTGAAAAGGTGGAATTGGTTTGGGTGGCGCGCCCGGATCAGTCGGAAGAGGCCCTGGAAACCCTCACGCAAAATGCCGAGACCATTTTGCAGAAGCTGAATCTGCCATACCGCACAGTGATTCTCTGCGGTGGCGATATCGGTTTCTCCGCGCGCAAGACCTACGATATTGAAGTTTGGATTCCGTCCCAGGATAAGTACCGCGAGATATCCTCTTGCTCCCTGGTAGGTGACTTCCAGGCGCGCCGAATGAAGGCGCGCTGGCGCAACCCGGAAACCAACAAGCCCGAATTGGTGCACACACTGAACGGCTCCGGCCTTGCCGTGGGTCGTACCCTTATCGCAGTTCTGGAAAATTACCAGCGTGAGGACGGCAGTATTGAAGTGCCGGAAGTATTGCGGCCCTATATGCGAGGCCAGGAAGTGATCTCAGCTTCCTGAGCGTAGCACTCCAAAAGGGCGAGCGTAGAGTTCGCCCTTTTTTGTTTGTAGTAATGAGTTTCACTTTGCCCGCTATTTGATGGAATAAGAAGTTGCGTTATTTACCCCTCGCATTTGATGTCAAAGATTATCCCTGTTTAATTGTTGGCGGTGGCTCCATCGCCACGCGTAAAGCCCGCTTACTGCGCAAAGCTGGGGCACGCTTATTGGTGGTATCCCCACAAATCACCGATGAGCTTCAGCAAATGGTGGCGGATTCTGCTGGAGAGTGGTTTCAAGCGGCCTATTCGAGCGAGCATTTGCAGAAAGTGGGGCTGGTGGTAGCCGCATCCGATAGTGAATCGGTTAATGCGCAGGTTTCAGCCGACGCCCAGGCCCAGCGCCTTCCGGTCAATGCGGTGGATGCCCCGGAGTTGTGCACCTTTACTTTCCCGGCCATTGTGGAGCGCGGCGATCTGTCTATTGGAATTAGCAGCGGTGGCGCGGCGCCAGTATTGGCCCGCAGAATTCGCGCTCAGCTCGAAGCGCTATTATCACCGGGCCTGGGTCCATTGGTGGCTTTGGCGGCGCGGATGCGCGACCGGGTGAAAGCGGCACTGCCTGAATCTCGCCGCAAAAACTTTTGGGAGTGGGTATTTGCCGGTCCCGTTGCCAACCGAATGGAAGCGGGGCAGTCGGCAGATGCCGAGCGGGCATTTGTGGATGCGCTTCGAGATTGGCAGGGGAGCCCCAAGCCGATAGGTGAAGTCTACCTGGTGGGCGGAGGCCCCGGAGATCCGGACCTGCTCACTTTTCGCGCGCTGCGCTTGATGCAGCAGGCCGATGTGGTGCTCTACGATCGCCTGGTCTCAGCGGAAGTGATGGAGTTGGTGCGCCGGGATGCGGAGCGGATTTATGTGGGCAAGCGCAAGGCTTTTCATGCGGTGCCTCAGGAGGATATCAACCAGCTCTTGGTGGATTTGGCCAGCCAAGGCAAAAAAGTATTGCGCCTTAAAGGGGGTGATCCCTTTATTTTTGGCCGCGGTGGCGAGGAAATAGATAAGCTGTCAGAGGCGGGTATTCCGTTCCAGGTAGTGCCGGGAATTACCGCCGCTTCCGGTTGTGCCAGCTATGCGGGTATTCCGCTGACCCACCGGGATCACGCGCAGTCTGTGCGTTTTATTACCGGGCACCTGAAAGAGGGCGGTCTGGACCTTCCCTGGCAGGAGCTTGCGGGTCCGGCACAGACCCTGGTGTTCTATATGGGGCTCACGGGCTTGCCAACGATTTGTGCCGAACTGATCAAGCACGGACTCGATGCGAGTACGCCGGCGGCCTTGGTTGAAAAGGGTACGACGCGAGATCAGCGAGTGGTTGTCGGTGATTTGAGCAGTTTGCCGGCACTTGCGGAAAATAGTGAGGTTCGCGCACCAACACTCACAATTATCGGCGGGGTAGTGAGCCTGCATGAAAAACTTCAGTGGTACCAGCCGACCCGGGAGAGTTAGCACCGGCACCTGCGCCGATTGGGAGTACCTATACTCAGGAGGTACTCCCAGGGGGTGTTCAAAATGCTATTTGCATTTATTCGCTTCTATTGCAGCAAGGCCGTGGGATTTTTCCTCCCGCCAGTGTGTGAAATCGTTATTCCTTCAGCGCAAGATAGCCACACTCGGCGCTACACCTATGCTTACCAGCAAAAGAAAGGTTGGGTAAAAAAATTTTGGCTGGTATCGATAACGCTAATGCTGTGTTTTCCTATACTGCCTTTTGTTCTAACTCTCGCCATCTTTACTACATTTTTATCTTTTGCCATTCTCGATGAGAGTGTCTGATCTCAATAGCCCGTTGAGCCTAATTCAGTGTGAGTCGGTAGCGGGCCTCGCGCTCGACAAATGGTGAAGCATTTCCCTCAACCCAATCCCGGTGGCCATTGCCGAAAAAGGGTGACAGTGGATGGGCACTTTGGCCTGTGGCCATATGGAAAATACCACTGGAATCCCGCCCTGGAGATACGACTAAACGCTGGGAGGCGCCGTGAGTCGGGGTCTGGAAGCGGGGCATATGGGTATCCCCGGCGAGAGGGTCGGCCGGCATGGCCAGAAACCAGTTGAGCAGCGGGATTGCCCTGCCCAGTGGATGCTGAATCTTGGCCCTGTTTTCGACTCCCCAAGACTGCCGCTTGAGGGGCAGGTTATCGGAGCTCATTTTCTCCAGCACTTGATCCAGGGCGGCGAGCTTTATTGCGTTCCAGGATTCAAAGTCTGGATTGAGAAGTTGCGGGGGCTCCTGCTGAACCATTTCCCACAGTGGGTATTCAAATTGGTGCTTGAGTTGGCCAAAAGAAAAATTGGGCTGGTAGCGGCGCATATACGTCAAAATTGGCGCTGTTGTCAGCTCCATCAACTTGAGGCGATAGTTGCGAACAATGCGATAGCCCACCGAGTCGATACTGGCTCGCGCCCCCCAGTTTTGAATTTGTTCATATATCTCGCGGTAGTCCTCCCGCTTCTCAAGCAGGGCGAGCAGGTGCTGTTGCCAGCGTTCGAGGAATAGGGCCCGATCATCGAGTTGGATATTCAGCAGATCGCGCTCATGGAATTGCTCCCGGGCGAAAAGCTGATCGCGAATCTGTTGCTGGCGGGCGCCCAGTGCATAACCGTGGTTGCCCATCAGTTCCAGGTAGTTTCCATCGACAATGCGGGCATTGGCACTCCAAATTCGGCCGGACTTTGGGTTGTACAGGTGGGGTTGCTGCTGTGAAGGCAAATAGCCATCCCAGTAGGCGCCGCCATCTGCCCAGCTGACCGATCGACTGCCATCAAAGCCCACTCGCTTGGGGATAGCGCCGGCGACAGACCAGCCAATATTGCCCGCGCTGTCGCCTACCACCAGGTTCTGGTGGGGAATGCCTATTGAGGCGGCAAGATTCAGCGCTTCTGCGGCACTGCGGGCCTCCTCCATATTGAGCAGGTTCATATTGGCGCCGGAGATATCGTGTGCAACCCAGCGAAACGCGAGGGGGACTCCGTGGTGGTTTGTGCCGATCACGGGCCCCCAGATAGTGGTGCGCACTTCGATGATTTTTGCATCGCGGTCTTTAATTGCAATAGATTCTGTCTCGCGGCCAAAACGTCTCCAGCCCTCGGGTGTTTTATATTGATCTCCGTCCTCGCTGAGTTCCAGCGGGATCAGATCGCTCCAGTCGCCACCGGTGTTGGTGAATCCCCAGGCAACCAGGCCGTTACTACCCGCAACTGTAATTGGGCCACCGGGCAGTGTGACACCGCGAACAAATCGGTCGCTGCCGGGAATACTCCAGCCGGCCCGAAACCAGATATTGGGAACATTGAGACCGAGGTGCATATCGTTGGCAAGAATCGCAGCGCCGTGTGCGGTCAAGTTGCCGCCGACGACCCAATTGTTACTGCCATAAATTTTGTCATCACTTTCCATCGACTGGTAGACGATAGAATCCCGATCCCCCAAGAGGGTAGAAATTGGGGTTTCGGGAATGCTGACTTTTTTGCGTGCCTTGCCAAATAATGGTGCATCCCATGGCCCGCCTTTGGGAAAATAGAACGCGTATAGATCCGCTGGAAGTAATTCGGCTAAAGCGGTATCGCGCAACTCAAAACTACCCCGTTCACTTTGCAGTGTCAGGTACATGCTGTAGATAGTTAACAGGCTGTCAGCAGAATTCCAGGGGCGGGGCTCCTGGCCGAGTAAGGCGTACTCCCAGGGCTTTGCCGAGAGGTGATTGAGACCGAAATTAACGCCGTTGACATAGTGCTCTAGTAGCATTTTCTGTGGCGCAGGCATTGCGGAAATATTGCGCGCCGCTCGCTGGCGGAATTGATGTTGGCGCACTTTTTGGTCGTGCTTTACTGTTGCATGTCCCAGTAATTCTGATAACTCTCCTGCGGAGCTTCTCCGCAACAAATCCATTTGGAAAAAACGCTCCTGTGCATGTAAAAAACCCAGGGCGAAGGCCGAACTATTTCGGTTTTCCGAATGAATTAATGGAACTCCCTGTATATCCCGTTCAATAGTAACTGAATTTTTTAATTCTCCCGTGGCGATGGTGCCGTCGAGAGCCGGCAAACTTTGCCGCAGCCAGATCCAGAAGCCCATTAAAAATAAAATAATCAGAGCTAAAACACTGATAGCAAGGACCGGTAGATACCGCTTGGAAAATAGAAATTTTGCCATTGTGATTGCCGCTAAATCTCTGGATTAATGTCGATAATACTTTGCCGTGCAGTTTGAGTTTCACCGACAAAGTTACCGTGGGGGAGCAGAGGGTAACTTTTGGTGACAACACTCCAGCCTTATAGCCCCGGATTTTCCTGTCTTTCGCTGCTATCTACCGAAGAACTGACCAGTCACAAGAAAAAAGTCATTACAGGCTTTTCAATAGGAAAACGCAACCGTAAGATGGCGTGCAATAACAAAAACAACAACCAGTCGAAAACATCAGGCGGTATAACAATAAACGCGAGGACGCGATGATGCACGATGTTGGTAGAGCTGTAATAAACCGTAAATTCAATTTTTCTATTCTCCCCGGGGCCATTGCTCTCCTCACTGCTGTGGCTTCTCACGTTCACGCCGCAGAAATTGAAGAAGTTGTGGTTACCGCACAGAAGCGAGCAGAAAACCTGCAAGAAGTACCTATCGCGATTTCCGCTTTCACCGGGGAAAATATAAAGGAAGCCGGTGTCAAAAATCTGACCGAGTTGGGGAAATATACGCCGGGCGTGGAAATGCACAATGATACCGCCCTGCAACCGACTTACAGTATTCGCGGGGTGCAAACTAACGATTGGACAGTGGGCTCCGATCCTGCGGTAGCCGTTTATGTGGATGGGGTCTATACCGGCCGCAGTGCGGGTGCAGAGATACCACTGACCGATATTGAACGGGTCGAAGTTCTCAAGGGTCCACAGGGTACGCTATTTGGTCGCAATGCTACCGGTGGCGCGATTCATATTATTACCACCAAGCCCCAGGCGGATGACTCTACAGAACTGAACCTGACAGCCGGTAACTATGGGCGTCAGTCAACGGATTTATTGGTCAATCGTCAGATCAGTGACAACCTGTATGGGCGTTTTTCTGCGTCAACCAATCGCCGCGATGCCTTCGCCGATAATTTGGCCAATGGTTTTTCTGCCGGGGATCAGGACACTCAGACCTATCGCGCCTCTTTGTTATGGGAGCCATCTAGCGATACCGAAGTCTTGTGGCGCGCCGATTACGGTGTGATGGATCAGGGCAGTGCTCTGCGGACAACAATTATCCCCAGCCTGAAAGGGGAAACCGATGTCTTTGGTGATTACGCCCTGGATACGCCGACGATTGAAGATCGGGATTCCTTTGGCACCTCCCTGACCATCAGCAAAGATTTCGATAACTTCACCTTTACCTCGATTACTGCTTACCGTGAGTTCGATGCGCATCTGCAACAGGATGAGGATGGCACCGCCAACCCGGACTATATGTTTGGCTCCGCGAATACGGATGATCAAAGCCAGTTCTCCCAGGAATTCCGCCTCAACGGCACTACCGACACCATCAAATGGACCCTGGGCGCTTCATATTCCGAAGAAGAGGTGGATCACACCACTTACGCCAATTTTACCACCGGCTCGGTGGAGTCCTTTGCCGTGTATGAGGGGGTCAAGGCTGCCTATCCAGATTTGACCCAGACCGAGCAGGAGGAGCTGGCGGTTATCACCCGTACGCAGTTACAGCAGGCGGGTCTGGAGGGAATTGCCAGCGCCTCCTTTGTTTACGATTTATTGGTGCAAAGGGGAGATATATCCGCACTGCTCAGCGAGCTCGGCTACCCGGACTCAATTAGTGCGGAAATGCTTCACGCGGATGATATGATCGGACAAATGATGGCGGGCTTTAATCCCTGGATAGCCTCGGATGCGCCTTGGGGGGAAAGTGTACGCAACACCGGTGATTACAAGTCAACGGCCATCTACGGCGATATGACCTGGAGTCTTACCGACAAGATGGATCTGACTGTCGGTGCCCGCTATACCTACGATCAGAAAGATTTCACCATCCAGACGGCCTATAACAACTATATTCCCCTGTCATTTTCCGGCGGAACGGTAAACTTGGTCGATGAAGATGGCAATTTTGTAGGCTCTATCTATATGCCTACACTTGACCTCGGGTCTGAGTTATTTGGCATTGTGTTTTACAATAATGGCCAGCTCGTTCTGGATGATAAACTCAGCGATAGCTGGAGCGATTTATCTGGGCGTATAGTATTGGATTATCGTTGGAATGACGATGTAATGACCTACCTCTCCCTGGCAGATGGCTTCAAAGCTGGCGGATTTAACAGTCTTAACTTTGGTCCCGGGGTGGAGTCATCATTCGACCAGGAAGATGTTGTTAACTTGGAGGTTGGCCTTAAGAGCAGCTTGTTCGACAACCGGGTGCGCTTGAATACCTCAGTTTACACCTATGAATACAGCAATCTGCAAGAGCTGGATTTAGTCGGCACCCCGATTCCCGGTTATAACCTGCGGAATTCAGATGCAGAGGGTACCGGGGCGGAGATTGAAGTGCAGTGGGCAGTAACAGAGAGCCTGTTTATTGCCGGTAACTATTCCTATCTGGATACAGAGTTTACCGATTACCAGGTCATTGAGGCGATTGGTGAGACAGAAGAGGACTCGAAAGTAGGCCAGTCCCGGGTATCAACGCCGGAGCACAAACTCAACCTTATGGCTGAATATACTGTAGCGCTGGCCTCTGGGGGAGAGCTTTTATTCCGTGGCGATTACAATTGGACGGATGAACGCATAGGTTCAATTACGGATCGCACACGGATTGTAGACGATTACCAGTTGTTTAACTTGCGAGGAGCTTGGAACAGCCCTTCAGATAGTTACTCCCTGGCGCTTTGGGTGCAGAATTTGACCGACGAAGAAATCGCCGGCGGTTACGGTGGTACCGGTGCTGCTATTGGTGCCAGCCCCGCTTGGCGCTTTATGCCGAGAATGTACGGTGCAGATTTGACCGTCCGATTTTAATTAACCCGTGGGTTAATACGGCACAGGGAGGTGTTGTTGTCGAATAAAGACGCTTCTGAAAATCTTATGCAGATATGGTGAGATAATTCAGGGCTTCTCAAGTAGACGATAACCGATAAGGTCTGTATGAGGTGAAAAATACCCATAGTTTGAAATGGGGTGTACAGAAGTTAACGAACCCGCTTGGTTTTGGTTCTTGATTGATTTTATTAGTGTATTCCTGTCAGCATGACGAGAGAGTGGGCCGGTTTATCCGGCCCTTTTTTTTATTTCCGCATAAAAAGAAAAATAAACTGGCACAGATATCCCCCTGTTAAATAGCGAGCCCGTAGGTTTACGCCTAAAACTGCGTATGATGATTTCAATAGAGAGGCAATGTATCCCGGTTGACTAGGAATATGGCAATACATATCGGTGAGGTAACTTTAGAGGAAATCCAATATCAGCTTCTGATGGATTACCAGAAAGTTCGCGCAGAGACGGAAAATTTGGCAGCGCCGTTGTCTGCTGAGGATATGCAGTTGCAATCCATGCCGGATGCCAGCCCCACCAAATGGCACCTGGCGCATACCAGCTGGTTCTTTGAAACCTTTATCCTGGCGCCGCAATTATCAGGTTATCAGGCCTTTAATCCGCATTTCAATCATCTGTTCAACTCTTACTACAATAGCCTGGGCACCCCCTTTGCGCGCCCCAATAGGGGGGTGATCTCGCGCCCGGATAGCTCCCAAATCTACGAATATCGAGCCTTTATTGATGATGCTATGCGCCAGCTGCTCAATGAGCAGCCGCTTTGTGACAATTTGGCAGCCTTGGTTCAGTTGGGGCTGAACCATGAGCAGCAGCATCAGGAATTGATACTGACCGATATCAAGCATGCGCTATCCGCTAATCCTATGATGCCGGCTTACCGGGATGCCTTGCCCGAGGATGAGGACGGGGTGCTGGAGCCGTTGCGCTGGCTCAAGATACCCAGCGGATTCTATGGGATTGGCAGTAATGGCGACACCTTCTGCTTTGATAACGAGGGGCCAGAACACCAGCAGTTTATCGATGAGTTTGTGATTGCCTCCCGTCTGGTAACTAATGCTGAGTACCTTGAATTTATAGAGGATGGGGGCTACCAACAGCATCGCTTATGGCTGTCAGACGGCTGGTCGTTGGTACAAAAGCAGCAGCAAGAACATCCGTTTTACTGGCGGCGGAATAGTAGTGGCTGGCAGCAGTACACTCTCTATGGTTTGCTGCCGCTAAACCCTGTCGAGCCGGTCTGCCACCTCTCTTTTTATGAGGCCGATGCCTTTGCCACCTGGGCTGGAAAGCGATTGCCCACCGAATTTGAATGGGAGGCCGCAGCTTGTCAATTGCGCCAGCCCAACCAGATGGCAGCGGCCAACTTCCTGGAAAAGCGTTTCTTCAAGCCTTTACCGGTACAGCGGAGGCAAACACAGTTTCTAGGAGATTTATGGGAGTGGACCTCCAGTGCTTACCTGCCTTATCGAGGTTACAAGGCGAGGGAGGATGCGGTGGGTGAGTACAACGGAAAATTTATGTGCAACCAAAAGGTTCTGCGCGGTGGATCTTTTGCGACTCCCGCTGACCATATTCGGATCAGTTACCGCAACTTCTTTTACCCACATCAATCGTGGCAATTTACTGGTGTCCGTTTGGCAGGAGACTAAGTGTGAAAGTAGCCGTATCAATGATGCAGGAAAGCTCATATCAGGACTATAAATTTCGCGAAGATGTTTTACAGGGGTTGGCAGGAGAGCAGAAAACACTGCCGTGTAAGTATCTATATGATGAAATCGGCTCCCAGTTATTCGAGAAAATATGTGATGTGGAGGATTATTATTTAACTCGTATAGAGGCTGGGATATTTAAGCAGTATTTGCCGGATATTGCCGAGGAAATAGGGCCGGGGGCGCTATTGATTGAGCCGGGTGCGGGCAACTGTGAAAAGGTAGAGGCTTTACTGCACTTGCTGAAGGACCCCAGTGGTTACTACCCGATCGACATATCTCCAGAGATTCTCTATCAAGCCGGACAGCGTATTAAAAAGAGTTTGCCGCATCTTTCCATCTGGCCGGAAGTGGGTGACTTCACCCAGGCAACGGTTTGGCGCAACATTTCAACTATTGACTCAAGAAAAAGAGTGGTTTTTTTTCCGGGCTCGACAATTGGAAACTTTGAGGCGGGTAGGGCGGAAGCTTTACTGGAAACCTTTGCCGCCAATCTGAGTTCTGGTGATGGCTTACTGATCGCCACCGATTTAGTCAAAGATTCAATAGTGCTTGAGAGAGCTTATCACGATAGGGAACATATCACGGAGCAATTTAACAAGAATCTGTTACAGCGAATCAACAGTGAACTGGGCGGAAATTTTGATTTGTCATTATTCTCCCACCGTGCCTTTTACCAGCCGTTGCGGCAGCGTGTAGAAATGTACCTGGTCAGTCTCAAGGAGCAGCGTGTTTCAGTTGCTGGAGAGCAGATAGTGTTCGCAGAAGGGGAGACCATTCATACGGAGAATAGTCACAAGTATAAAATTAGTGATTTTAATGCGCTGTTAAAGCAGGGCGGATTTGAGCCTGCTCGCTATTGGACCGATTCCTCTGAATCCTACGCTATCCACTATGCCCAGGCGATCTAATGGAATACTGGGTTTGCTGCTCTCGCTGATTACGCTTGGGGTGTCAGTGGGAATGGTTGTTGCTGAGGAAGATGTCGCGCAATATGCTGATAGCTTTGTTGTGTATAAGCACCCACTTTGCTTTTGCTGTAACCGCTGGATTGATCATTTGCGGGAGAACGATATTACCGTAACTGCCCATGCTGAAGTCAATATGGAAAAAGTGCGCAAGCAATGGGGGATTCCCCGGGGAATGGAAGGTTGCCATACGGCGGTATGGCACAACCAATATATCTTTGAAGGACATGTTCCAGCGGTCTATATCCAGCAATTTCTTTACGCCCCACCGGAAGGTGGTATTGGTTTGTTAGTGCCCGGGATGCCAGTCGGCAGTCCGGGGATGGAGGTGGATGGTAACTTTGAGCCCTATTATATTTACCTGCTACTCGAGGGTGGGGATTATCGCCCTTTCACTCGTATAGAGAAACCTTAGGGTGCCTCTAAATCACATCTATAGTGAGCCGAAGTAAATGAT
This sequence comes from Microbulbifer regidiadema (SeqCode), assembly GCF_052467605.1. NCBI lineage: Bacteria > Pseudomonadati > Pseudomonadota > Gammaproteobacteria > Cellvibrionales > Microbulbiferaceae > Microbulbifer > Microbulbifer regidiadema (SeqCode). The sequence continues at coordinate 652,864 of NZ_CP174316.1, forward strand.
ATAGAAATAGCTAACCGCTACACTGATAAGACTTACCGGTAACATTAACAAAAAAAATTGCCAGAAGTTAAATGGCTTTACCCCAAACTTTTCCGCCTGTTGCAATACTATCACATTGCTGGCAGCGCTGATGATAAAGAGGTTTCCTGCTGCTGTGGATATGGCTGATAGCATCATTAGTGTTTGAGTTTCTTTTTTATGCAGCAGGTTCAGGTAGATTTCTACTACGGGAACATTGGAAAACAGCTGGCTGGCAAAAAAGCTGACAAAGGTTACAGTTTTTGCCTCGGCCAAATTAATTTCGCTCCCGTGGAGGAGCAGCTGTAGCGAGCCGGATTCGAGCAGTGAACCAGTTACTATAAACATCGAGACAAAGAATAAGAGGGTAGTCCAATCCACTTCTCGCAGGACTCTTCTTCGCTTATCGCTTGCCAGATATATTGGAGAGCACGCCAGTAAACCGATTTGGCCTAAGGTTGGGAGGTAGATACCCTCTATACCATGTAACACATTCCTTAAAGCGATTAGGACTATCAGGAGGGCTGTCGAAAGTAGGGGTGGCCACTTTTGTGTTATCTGATTGTCTGTACTGGGCTGAATACCCACCTCGTGACTGGATTTGTCAACTTTCAGGAATCGTTTTAACCAGAGAATCGAAAATAGCATAGTGATCGCTGCTGGGATAAAGATCCACTGGACAAATACAAGAAACATATTGTCAAACTGCCCTGCATTGGCAATCAAGATATTTTGGGGGTTGCCAATCGGAGATACCATACTGCCGACGGTCACGGTAGCGCAGAGCAAAATAAGTAGGGGTACAGCATTCCAGTTTAAATCCCGTGCCATTAGCAGTGCGATAGGTACACCAATAACTGCTGCCGCATCATTGGTAAGCAGGGCGGCACAGCTCGCCATAATCAGGGCATAGCTTGCCAGCATGGTATTGGGCGTTTGCCGCGAAAGTATTCGTTTGCTGATTTGTGCGGAAATTCCTGTGTCATACAAAGCCGCTGCAATTGAAAATACAGAGAATAAATAGAGGATTAAATCCCAGTCAACGGCAAAAAAGGCATCCTTAAAGGTGATCTGCCCTAGGGCCAACAGTGCCGCTGCGCCAAGGGTCATAATATGCCAGATACGGATGGCTGGTGGCAGCCATTGGCGTGCGGCTATTAGGATAAAGATGATTGCCGAGATAGTTAAGCTAATAGACATCTATTCTTATTCCAGTGTCGCTAGCCCGAATTACTATTTCTGAGATGCTTTCCCCTGTGGCGGAATGCCCACAAAGCTATTTATCAGAGTTTAAACAAACCTCTTCTCTTTACGAGTCTCTTTATTGGGAATATACCTATGGGGCCTGTCTGGCGATCTGCTTGCGGGGGTGTGCTGGCAGTTGGCAAACAAAAAAACCGCGCTCTATATACAGGGGTATTTCGGTCGAGTATTAGTATTGATAAAAGCCCTGGCCTGATTTTTGACCGAGCAGTCCGGCTGTGACCATTTGCCGGAGCAGGGGGGCAGGGCGAAACTTACTGTCAAGGGCGTTCTCATAGAGCACTTCCAGCGTATTTAAGACCGTGTCCAATCCTATCAGGTCTGCTGTGGCCAATGGGCCGATTTCATGGTTGTAGCACTGTATAAAAATCTCGTCGACATCTTTTGCTTTGGCCAGTTTATCCTGTACTACCCAAATGGCCTCATTCATAAATAAATGGGAGATGCGGTTAGACACGAAACCGGGACCATCCTTGACTACTATGCTGTCCTTGCCAAGCTGTCTTAACAGGGTTGCAGTGATGGCCAGGGTCCGGTCGCTTGTGTGGTAACCATTAATAACCTCTACTGTGTGTTTCAGTGCCACCGGATTCATAAAATGGATGCCAATGATCTGCCCCGGCCGCTGTGTCAATGAGGCAATCCGAGTGATTGGGATGGCGGAGGTATTCGCAGCAAATACACAGTTGTGACGGCAAATTTTATCTATCGCGGGGTAGATTTGTGCCTTTACAGCCCATTGCTCGGTCACGTTTTCAATGACAAAGTCGACGGGCTCTAAGGCAGATAGTTGTCCATCGGTCACTACCTGCCCAAGAAGACTATCCAGATCCGTGTTGCGGTTAATCCGGCCCATCATCATACTCATTCTTAGCTGCTGGTGAAGGCGGTTTTTGGCTTGTTTCAGTGTGGAATGGCTATTTTCAATCAGGACAACCTGATGCCCGGTTTCAAGCAGTGCCTGGCTGACCCCGAGCCCCATCACCCCGGCACCTACAACTCCGACGACAGCAATAGAGCGATTATTACTGAACTCTGAGCTTTCCATTCTGTATAGTCCTAATTAAAAATATTGGCTTGCGGAAGTTTGTATACCTCTATTTTTGCTGGCGAATATTCAGCAGTTTTCTGGCTGTATTATATTCAGAGCGGCTATTAAAAATCACTCACAAGCGTGGCTCTTGTCACCGTTTTGTTCAGACATAAGTTGATGTATCTGTAGCTTATTAATTCTGGCTAAGCATCTCTGCCTTATTTATTCTGGATAAGCATTTGTATCGCTTTGAAAAAGGTGATTACATTTTACCTGTAAAATACTGGCAGGCACCAATTCCCAAATCGAGTCGCTGGCGGAAAATGGCTGCCAAACTTACAGAGTGGTTATGGGTGTCTCTAGTTGGGGGTATAAGCTTCAAAAAAATAATATGTAAATAATTTTTCATCAAATAAGGCCTCTATAAAACAATAATAACCTGTAAAAAATCATAGGTAGAGGCGCGCACTGGCCAACCCGTAATTCACAGCCCAGCCCCTGGGCTGTGAATGCAATCAATAAAAATTACTAATTCTGCGGGATAATGGAGTGAGGCTTGAATTTCCAATTCACTGAAAAACAACACCGGCTGCGGCAAAAAATTGCTCTTTTTACTTCTGAGTATATTTCGCCGTTTGCCGCTGAGTTTGAACGCCAACAATCGCTCCCCGATAGCTTGGTGCGATTGATGGCTGGGGAGCGCTACCTTGCGCCGACTATTGCTTCTGAATTTGGCGGTGCGGGGTATCAATGGATTGATTTTGCCATTCTGAATGAAGCTGTCGGTCAGGGGTGTAGCTCAGCTCGCAGCCTTATTACCGTCCACAGTATGGTGGCATACGCAATTGAGCGCTGGGGTAGTCAGCAGCAAAAGTTGGACTGGCTGGAAGACCTGGCCTTCGGTCGGAAGATCGCCTCTTTTGCACTCAGCGAGCCTGATACCGGTAGCAATGGTGCAGGTGTGGCTGCATCTGCTGAGCCAAGGGGGCAAGAATATACCCTTAATGGCCATAAACAGTGGATCTCTTTTGGCCAGATTGCCGATCTTTTGCTGGTTTTCGCCCAGCAGGACGGCAAACCGTTAGCCTGCCTTGTGGAAAGCAGTCGCCCGGGAATCTGCATTGAGCCTATCAACAACATAAGTGGCTGCCGTGCCAGCCTGCTTGCCAATATTTACCTCGACGACTGTCGAATTCCGAAAAGCCATGTTCTCGGTGGTATCGGTTTTGGATTCAGCGCCGTAGCGCTGTCAGCGCTTACGATCGGACGGTTAAGTGTGGCCAGCGGCTGTGTGGGTATGGGGCAGACCTGTATGGAAGCCAGTTTCGAGCACGCCGGCAAGCGCCAACAGTTTGCGCAACCGATTGGTGACTTCCAGCTGGTGCGGCGCATGCTGGCGAATATGAAAACCCGGCTAGAAGCGGCGCGACTGTTAACTTACCAGGGTGCGCTGGCTATGGATGCGGGGCTGTCAGAAGCTGATGAAAAAATCATGCTGGCCAAATATTTTGCTGCGACCACAGCCGCAGATGTGGCCCGGGATACGGTACAGATTCATGGCGCGCGCGGATGTATTGATGACCATCTGGCCTCCAGGTTTTATCGCGATGCCAAAGTTATGGAAATCATCGAAGGCAGTAATGAAATGCATCAACTGATATTGGGGGCGTCAATATGATAGTTGCTGGCAGCCCAGTTCAGGAACCGATGCTAGAAAACAAGAGCAAACCGATTAAATGTGTGGTCTGGGATCTGGATCATACCCTCTGGCAGGGCGTGTTACTGGAGAGCGACAGGGTTGATTTGAAGCCTGGTATAACCCGAGTCATTAAAGTTCTGGATAGCCGTGGCATCTTACAGTCCATCGCCAGCAAAAATGATTTTACTCTAGCCAGATCCCGGCTCAAGGCACTGGGGTTGTGGGAGTATTTTCTCTATCCACAAATTAGCTTTAATACCAAATCTTCAGCCCTGCAACAGATTGCCAGTGACTTAAATATTGGACTGGATGCACTGGCTTTTGTTGACGACCAATCCTTCGAGCGCAAAGAAGTTCAGTTTGAGCACCCACAGGTGACGGTAATTGATGCCGTACACAGTCTGTCAATACTGGACTGGCCCATTATGCAGCCGCAATTTCTCACCGGTGAAAGCATCGCTAGGAGACAGTTGTATAAAAATGATGAAAAGCGCCGCTATGCCGAGCGGGCTTTTATTGGCCCAAGCGAAGCTTTTCTAGCTTCCCTCAACATGGTCTTTGAAATTCATCCCGCTACTACCCGGGATTTGGAGCGGACTGAGGAGCTGATCCAGAGAACCCACCAGTTGAACACTACGGGTTATACCTACAGCGTCGAGCAACTCAAAACATTCTGTCAGTCCGATAATCATTTAGTTTTAGTCGCCAAGCTCAGCGATGATTTCGGCAGCTACGGCACTATCGGTTTTGCACTGGTTGAGCTGCGGGAGGCATGCTGGATTATCAAGTTGTTGCTGATGTCCTGCCGGGTGATGTCCCGTGGGGTCGGCACCATCATGTTGCACAGCATTGTGAATGAGGCCCGCAAAGAATCGGTGCGTTTACAGGCTGAATTTATTTGTAATGGCAGAAACCGCCAGATGTATGTGACATACAAGTTTGGTGGTTTCCGTGAAGTCAGTCAGCTCGGTGCAGTGCTGCTATTGGAGCATGAATTTAAGTATATCCAGTCATTGCCGGACTATGTCGAAGTGCGGTTCCAGTGTCATTGATATTGGGCCGTTTGGGTTTTGCCCACTAAACCATAAAAAGGAGACGAGTGATGTCAAAAAGCAAAGGGTTGACCAAGGAACAGAAAAAGCGGCTCTTACAGGGGGTGAAGGACAAGGGCCTGAGTGAGGACAGTGTTGCGGGGCATGTCGAAACCAGTGGTGGCGAATGCTATCTGACCGATAGTGTAGGTAAGGCGTCGCTGATAAAACCCCAGTATATCGAAGTTGAAAATTTGGATGACTTAAAAGCACTGGCCGGCAATGCCGACCAAGACTACGAAAATGGCACCATGGAGCGGCACCTACACGAGAACCTGCCCGACTGGGATATGGCAAAAAACAGCCACGGCCCGGAAGCCCTGTCGGCAGAGGAAAATAACAATATCGTCAAAGCGATGAAAACCTACGTCTATGGTCACTCCAGCCATGTCAAAAGCTATAAGGACGTTATTCACAAACACCATTTTCCCATGACCCTGATGGCTTTCAGCGCTGAGAATATTACGGTCAAATCGGGAGATACACTCAATGTCACTTCCGACTCCACTCCTGGCGCCGTTGCTGATATTGGCAAGCTGACCATAGAGGAGGGCGGGAGTATCAATTTTGAAGTCCACGCTACCTGGACCGTACAAGAATTCGTCAGCGAATAGCCGCTACAGCCTTATTCTCAATTTAACCTATTCGGGAGATGACCATGAGTGCCAGTGATTCAGTTCCGTACACTATCAGCGTTAAAGGCGGCGATGGCAGTAAAAATACCACCGCGCCACCGGCTCAGGGGGATGTGAGCCCGCCGCAGGCGGCTTCAGGGAAAGATGCCAAAGACGACGGTAAAAGTTGTGGTACCAAGGCCACCGATGGCGACGCTGGAACTACCGGAAAAACCGGGCAAGCGGGGCAAAATGGCGGCAATGGTGGTGATGCCGCCGTGATCAAGTTCACCAACAACGTTATGACAGGTCACTACTCTTTTTCAACTACCGGCGGCAGCGGCGGTGACGCCAGTCAGGGGGGGCAGGGTGGTCCCGGTCAGATTGGCGGCAAGGGGGGCAAGAGCTCCTCGCATTGCAGCGGTGGTAAACAGGGTGCGGGAGGTCAGGGCGGCCAGGGTGGGCCGGGCGGCCAGGGTGGTGATGGCGGTGATGCCGGTGAGATCTATATCGTTTATTACGCAGGTTCACCGGAACCTACCTTCGATGCGTCAACCCAGGGGGGCAATGCCGGCTCCAGCAATGTTGGCGGCGCCGGAGGTGAAGGCGGTAAGGGTGATCCAGACGGTGGTACTGGTGATACTGGGGATAACGGTGGTGAGGCCAGTGCCGGTAAGGGGGGTCAAGTGTATGTTAACGGCAAGGTGCTGTCTTCTAACCCGTGAGGCATAGTCATGGAGAAAATATATACAATTCAATCCCGAGGGGCTGCCGGTGCCAATGGAGTGTTTCAGGGCAATGGTGACACCGGAAAAGCGGGGCCTCCAGGCACCGATGGTGTCGAGGGAAAACACAAAACCTGTAAAACACCTGGGGGCGACGGCCAACCAGGCGACCCCGGCGGTAAGGCGCCTAATGCGCAAAACGGCGGAGACGGCCAGCGCCCGAGTGCGGTCAAAATGCAGTGCGTCGACTTTAGCGGAACTTTTAGTGTCCTGGCCTCGGGGGGCAACGGTGGCACTGGCAGTAACGGCGGCGATGGTGGCAGCGGTGGCGATGGTGGAAACGGTGGCAAGCAGCCGCAGGTTTGCCAAAGCGAACATGGTGAAACCGAGGGCGGTATGGGGGGGCAGGGTGGTAATGGCGCTAACGCGGGCTCCGGCGGTAAGGGCGGGGATGGGGGACAGGTGGAAGTTACCTATGACAAGACGCTGCCCTTGCCCGTTTCGGACGTCTCCAGCAATGGGGGTAATGGGGCTTCTGCGGGCGCTGCCGGGAAAGCGGGCCCTGGTGGCCAGGGTGGGCTAGGTAGCGATGGCAAGACCCGCGCCGATAGTGGCGGCTCAGGAGATCCCGGTAATGTCAGCCCGTCGGGCGATGGCGGCACGGGCGGTCAACCTAAGTACACCCCCCAAGAAAACCCAAAATACAAGCTGGTGCTTAATATCAGCTGAGCCAGAATGTCCGGTATCTGTCAGTCGTCCGGACAATAAATAAAATCGGGATGGGGCTATAGGCCCGTGCATCCAGAAAGGACGACAGGTGCTGAATGTCTATGAACTTTTACGGGAAGTGGTCCTTCAGACAGGACAGCCAATACATCACTCTGGATACCGGCTCCGATAACGGACAGCTAGATGTCAGTGGTACCAGCGAAGGTGATGAACAAAAATTCAATGCCTATGGCAGCGACAGCGGGTTTATCCTACAGGGCCCCAATGGTAAATATGTCGCTTGGAGCGGAGACCACTATCAAGCCAGCCTTGAGCGCGACGGGGAGCTGACTTATTTTTCTCTGGAAACCGATGGCAACGACTTTCGAATTGTAGACCGGGGAATAAAGGGGGGCGGCAGCACCCAGTACTACCTTGATAACAGCTCCGGTAAATTAACACGGGTCGATAAATCCGGCACGCCGGCGGCGACAACGGTATTCAGTCGAACTGTAGTGACCGTTGGGCTGGAGCAGATTCAAAATGAAGGCTTCCAGTCTCCCAAGCCAGACTTGCGCTGGGTTTATCTGGAGGATGCGGACTTGTCCAGCGTTATTGACTTCTCCAACGTCAATGCTACAGACGCGAACCTGTGCGGGGTTAACCTCTCAGATGTACCGATGAACTCGGTAACTTTCACCCGGGCGCTGGTGAAAAATGCCAAGATGACCGGGATCAGTGCTGATTTAAGTGGTTCTAGCTTATTGCAAGCTGATTTTACCGGTACGGATTTTACCGATGCGACTTTGATAAAGGTAAATTTTACCGGGGCCAACCTCACCGGTACCAATATGACTGGCACAAGTCTTAGCCAGCCGGATTTCACCGATGCCAATCTGAAAAATGCCCGCCTGAGTAATCCCAGTGCCGCCGGTGGCAGTATCGATCTGATGGAGATGATTTTCTCTGAGGAAACCAATTTCACCGGCACGGAATTGCGCTACAACTATTTACAGAATAATGATTTTACCAGACTGGTATTCAGTCATGCGGATTTGACTGGCTGCAAGATGGACAACTGTAAACTGGATCGCGCAGATTTTGCCTACGCCAACCTGACGGCTACCTCGCTGACCGGCAACATCTCCATGGTAGGCACCAATTTTTCCAACGCGACCTTGACCGACGCCAATATGACAGGAGCGCAAATGGGCTCTATTGGCCTGCGCTTTAGGGTAACGGATGCCGCCGAGTTTGATACCTTTAAACAGGCTTTGCTGGACGACAATGTCGATACGGTAAAAACCATTTTTAGCGATAACGGTTATCCGTTGAGCGGTACTGTCTCCATCACCGATGCCGCCTATGCACCGGGTAGAATCTGGGAGGTACAGGATTCTTCCGGTACTTATACCGTGCGACTCGAATCCGTGGGCGGCAGTAACTCTCTGGCCGTTTATCAGACTGTGGCAGCGGCTATTTTGGTCAATGCATTTATGCGGGGCACCATCCTTACCTCGGCCAACCTGTTCAATGTTCGGGCATCCGGGGTGCAACTCTACGGTGGTGCCAAGCTTGATGGCGGCGCGATTCTGGAAGGGGCCCAGTTTGACAATGCCAATCTGAGCGGCATCAACTTGAAGCAGGCCCAGCTGTATGGGGTGAGTTTCAATTATGCAACCTTGACGGATGCTGAGTTTCAGGGCGCCAAACTGACTCAATCGGCGAGCGGCGGGGGGGCAAGCCTGCTCAGGGCCAATTTGCAGGGTGCTAATTTTTCCGATACCGAGCTGAATGAAGCTATTTTTACCGATGCGGCGGTGTCAGTGAGCGATTTAACCGATACCAGCGTGCGCAATGGTGTCTGGTTATTTGACTCGGCGCAGAGTGCTAGTTTGAGTGAAGAATTAACTAACGCTCAGAATAGTTTCACTCTGCCGACAGAATTACTGCCCTATTTACACCAGGGCAAGGTAACACCACAGATTCAGGCTGGTTTCTCGGCCAATGGTGTCACCATCAGCGACGATGCTATTGTCTCGGTGCAGCAGTATGGAACCTATTGGCAAGTAACAGATGGTACCAGTCAGTACGTAATTTTCCAGAGTGTCGACGGCGACCAATACCAGCCGGCTCTGGGCGTTGCCGAGGGTACCGATGATACCAAGACACCGGCGTTCTTTATGCCGCTGTATCTGGAGAGCCTGCTCGGAACTGGCCCTGTCAGTGCCGCTATAGCCGCCCAGTTCAAACAGAACGGTATCGATCTGAGTAGCGATGCCACAGTTGAAGCTAAACAGCAGGAAACCGACTGGCTGCTGACAGATACGTCGGTGTCTTACAATCTCTGGCGCGGCCTGAATTTATATGAACTGGCGTTGACTGCCAGGCCGGCGGTGCCGATGTTGTTGTCCCTGTTTTCTCTGCACTCCCGCCCCCTGACCAACCGGGCCACCGTCAGTAGCAGCCAATCCGGGCGCTGGCGGGTGGACAATGATTCTAATAATCCCTTCAACCCGATCACCAATTACATCAAGTTCAATCTGGTTAATGACAAGGCTGGTGACACGCTCAATATCTACGGTGATATGTTTCGCGTAATCCGGCTGTCCGCCCAGGGGGAAACTGAATACGAGAATGTTATTTGTGGTGTTACTGAGCTACCGGAAAGTGTGCTGCAAGCATCGACAATCTGTCCCAATTCGGTTCGCTTTGATGTAAACCAGCATGCCGGAACTGATTACAACCAGTGGATGCGAGCTAAAGAGCTGCCCCTGTCTCCCTATTGTGTGCCTTCGGCGGATGGAATTTATTATTGCCCGCAAAAACCCCCATCAAGCCCGCCTGTGAATTGAGAAGTGCTTGTCTAAAACCAGAATAACAATGATAAAAATAAGGAAAGAGCATGAGAACACTGGAATCTACCTTACTGCACTTTGACCTGAGCCATTGTCCCCAAAGTGCCAAGTTTTCCCTGATTGGTGGCGACGGTAAGAAACACTACCTGACCGCCTATGCTGACGCGCCGGGCAAGTTCCAGCAGCATCAGGGGAAGAATAGGGCACTGGCCGCGCTGCCCGCTCACCACCACGATAAAATCACCCATTTTCTTGAGGATGTGCCCATGCCCAGGCACCAGTCCTCAATGCGGCAGGTTGTTTACGATTCACTGGATGACCATCCGCTGCCCGAGATTGCCATGAGTTTTATCCATATTCCGGAAATAGCTCATAGAAGACCATTGCACCATAAAGCGGCCAAACGTCCTGCTCAACCCCATACCGTTTTTCAGCACTACGGGGTTGACCTAGCCAGTGCTTCTGAGGCTGAAATCGAGCAGCTACACACGGATGCCTATAATATCAAACCGCCTTATGAAACTGCCCGGGCAATTATCTTTCAGCACCCGGAAATCGGCTCTGTGAATCCGGCGGTCACCAAGTATGTGTTTGATTACCACGTCAACAATACCCAGGATTTTCAGAGCCTGATCAGCTATGTACAAATAAATGGTCCCGGATCGCCAACCTGCTGGTACAAAAAGAGCTGGGTTATGTGGACCAATCCTGATACCAATCAGGAAGAACCGGTTCCGGCCAATATGGACCTGGACTACAAGGACGGCAGTAAACCCGATTGGCCAACCAACCCCGATACCGGCGAGCCCTCCATACCCAACTATGAATTAACCGATGAATACAGTACCGGCTCTGCCGCTGATACCGGGGTTATCGGTGCGGCAACGCCTGCGGTGCAGCAGGTACTGAAACTCACTAAAAACGACGAGGTGCTCAACGGGCAGTTATGGACGGCACAAAACGGTACTACAGAAAGAGCCGAAACAGAGGTGCCGCCCAACCCACCATCACTGGCAGCAGATGCCGTGGCATTGGCGGTCGAGACTGACAGCGCTGACGCCACAGGTTTCGGTATCAAGAATATCACTTCGAGCTACGGACTCTATCTATACGACAGCGAACTCAAATACGACTATGACAGCAAAAAGCTGTCGTTTCCGGTCAAGAACTGGCCCAGCCGCTATCTGAGTCTTTATGTGGAGTTCTACAAGCAGGACGGCACCCCCATTAAACGGGTGGATATCAAAGACTGGGATGACCCCTTGCCGGACTTTTTGCGCAGTGCTTTTGAGCCCAGTGACAGTAAAAATTATCTGGATTGGATCAGCTCGGGCAACGCTATTTTCGGGGTGCCGGTACCGCCGCTGACGGGTAAGACCGATGTAGAATTCCAGTGGCCGGAAGAGGCTTCTTCCGCGCGGGTTCTGCTGGGGGGGCTGGGCTGTGCCAATGGCTTCAAGGACTGGGACTCTGATGTCGATATTGTCGGTGTACTGGGTACCGGTATCGTGAACTACGGCATCACTGTTTTGAGTACTTTACTCAGTGTCTATATCGTCAATCCATTTATCAGTGGCCTGAAAGGTGATGCCAAAATTGCCTTCTATATTGTTTGTGGCTTTGGTGGCTCAGTCGCGGCCATATTGGGGGGGCTGGAATACAAAACCAATGCCGGCAAAGCAATCCTGTCCAAATTGGGCAATATCGCCAGCAGCATTATTTTTGGTGTCGCGGTCCAGAAAATACTTCAACAAGTCTACAAGCAGGCCATTGAGAAGATCATTGCGGAAACGGTTGCCGAGATCACTGCCGAGGAAGCCCTGGGACAAATACCCGTAGCGGGCTGGGCGTTGAAAGTGGCTAGCATAGCTGCCGACTTGGCCGCACTGAGCGCCACGACGGTGGAGTGCGTATTGTCGCCGGCCACTTATTCCCTGGAAGTTCAGCATACCCTTGATCTGAATGTGACAGTAAAACCCGATCCCCGCCACGGTACCGAGGAACAAGCGCCGATCTGGCCTCTGGTAGCAGACCACTATGTGATTCAGGTCAAATATCCCAAAGGCGACGGCAAGGAAGGGGGAACAACCTTTACCAAGGCCGGCCCCATGCCGGGTCAGCATGATGCCCCCATTGAAGTCACGTTTGAGAAAATACCTGCCGGCGGCAAGATTGAAGTGGTGGCCAGCGTATATTCCAGCAATGATTGGCTGGCTGGGGTTTATAACAGCGGCTGGATAAATGCCGATCCGGACCGCAATGATCAGCTGGCTGTGACTGGTGCCATCTTGGAAAAGTTAGTGCCTCTGACGGCAGATACCTCTTACAGCCAGAAGCAGACACTGGCCTATTCCGACAGCCGCCAGCACTACTGGGAGGTGACTCAGTTCTCTATCAGTGCCGACCTGGCTTCAGATCTGGATAAAGGCGGTAACCCAGATGAAGCCGTGCGCGCGGCCTTTGCCGAAAATGGTAATGATCTGTCCAGCGATGCGTTAGTGACAGTGGTCACTGCCGGCAGCCAGTGGACGCTTGCGGACAATGACGCCGGGGTGAATTTCGCCATTGATAAAAAACAGATATACAGTGGCGACGGCACCACCCACTATGAGCTGGAAGTGCAGAACACTACCAACCCCGCCCCCGGCCTGCCTGCGGTTCTCAATGACTGTGCCAATGATGGTCACCGTATATGTGACCGCATGGATATCACCATCAATAACAAAGAGTATCAGCTGGGATATGCCTGGCGGGCCTCTGGCCAGAACCTGCCCCGGGACTACGGCTCGGCCAAAGAGAATGGCCAGATGTACAGCTTCCAGAGCATCTCTACCCTGGCGGAGCCACAGGATGCCATCATTGAGCCCAGTCGCGGTTTCTCCAATCCCAGTTTTATCGCCTACGACCAGTTTGGATTAACAGACCTGTTTGAACTGGATTACGACAGCTATCGGGAAACACTCAATAGCGGTGGGCCGGTGCCGGAGGCACTGGCCAAAGAGTTTGCCGGTTACAGTTTACCGCTGCCGGATAATGCCACCATCACGGTAGTTACCAGCGATCAGGATTGGACCATTGGCGCCCCGGACGAGGAACCCGAGTACGAGTTGGTGACCCAGCGGGTGGTCAGGGATGGCGAATGGGTGAGCGTTATCGGCGTCTTCTCCTACCCGGTCCCCAAGCTGGATAACTTCTATCTGGACTCACGCACTTATACCGAGGAAAACCAGCTCTATTACCTGCGTGGTGTCTCGTTTAAACCCGGGGTCTCCACGTTTGATTACGACCAGACCAAAGCCTGGGGCTCCTTCCAGGACGTGACCATCAAAGGTATGGCGGTACACCCGGAGGGGTATGTTATCGGTGTGGATTACGACAACCACAAACTGTTGGCGCTGCGCCTGCCGGGGGAGGCGGTAGCCAATGAAGAGTCGCCGGTGGCCATGCCGCTGTCCGGTGAAGGTTTGCGGGAAGGTTTGCTGGACAAGCCGGTGGCATTGACCATTACCTCAGCCGGTCGCATCCTGATTCTTGAAGAGGGCAATGAGCGCATACAGGCCTTTGATGTCAAGGGTAACGCTGTGCCCTGTTTTACTGTGGGACAGGAAACCTGGGAGATGCCGCTCAGCTTCGTGTCCGAGCTGGATAGCCGCGAACCCGGTACTGATATGGTGCAGGAGTTCCAAAAAAATGTACTGCCAGCCAGGGCCCCCTGTTTTACCACAGACACTTCGCCAGTAGATGCCCTGGACCAGGGGCAGGTGGATGACTCGCTCAGTGCGGACTTTGTCAACAACGGCTACGCCAGCGGTGCAGACGCCAATCCTGTTTTCACGGTGACGGTCACCGAGGCCGGCAAGCTTTGGCTGGTTACTGACCAGGATAGCGGTGCCGTATTTGACGTGCGTGTTTTGCCGGATCAATACCAGATTCCGTATTTGTTTATATACCGCGCGTTCAGTCTCGGGGTGACGGTCAATGCCAAAGGTTTGCAGTGGGAAGTGAGCGACACCATTAACGCTATGAACTTCCGGGTGGTCAAACCCCAAAGTGGCAACTTGCAGGTGACTCAATTGGTGGCCTTAATGCCGCTGCGCCAGCAGACGGGTAAAGACATCAGTTACTTGGATATTGCCGTAGAGGACAAGGGCTATATCTACGTGCTGATGAAAGCCAATGGCAGCAGTCCGGAATTTATGCTGGATATCTACAACCCCGATGGCAGTGTCCTGCTCACTGAGCCGCAAACGGGGGTCAATGCGGCCAAGCTAACGGTAGACCAGTGGCGCAATATGTTCACTTTGAACTATACCGCGCTGCTCGGCCCGGGCCAGCGCACAGAGCCTGGAATCAGCACCTGGATTCCGTCGACCCCAGGAGAGCCGGACGCGTAACTGACTGGAGCGGGACAGGTTATGCCAAGGGCCTGACCTGTTCCTGTTCAAGGGGGATATCGCTATGACAATATTGCCGCCTTATCAGGTGCCGGGTGCCATTGCCGGCAGTTTTCCTCAGCTGATTATGTTGCAAAGTGATGCGGCCGCTACGATCAGCAAGCTGGTTGAAAACAGTGGAGATTTTCAGGATTTCCTACAGGTTATTATGGACCAGGGGGCACCCTCAACCGATACGGGTTGGGCGCGGTTGGTGGATATTCCGTCCCCCAATGGAGAAAAAAACACTTACCAGCGTCTGCAACTATCCGATAAAACCGTACAGGGTGTACCGGCATTTCTTGCCAGCGTATTAACCCCGGCCAACAATGATCCCCGCCTGAAAGACCTGGTGTGGACTGTGCAAAACGGTACTGTACCAGGGCCGCAGGAGGGCCCTTCATCAATTCCCAACTGGACACAGACCAGTCTCAACCCGCAGAGCGGAGTGCTGTTCCAGTCGGTTGGATTTAGCGGTGACAGCAACAGTTTTCAACTGCTTCTGGCCAACGATATGGCCTGTCACCTGGGTGTCTATGTGGAGTTTTTTCAAGGTGGCAAACAGGTAACACCCAAGGACTGGGTTTCACGACTGCCCGCTTCAGTAACTTCGGCTTATGAAAGCGCAACGCGGAAATACCTCGGCCTGCTCAAGCCAACGACGGCAGTTGCAGGCATTCCTGTAGCCAGCACGGGTCAGTCTTTTGATATTCCGCTGCCGGATAATGCGGAGCAGATAAAGTTGGTATTTGGCGGTATTGGCAGAGGGGGCTGGGATGCTTGCAGTGATGCCGCTGGCCTGATTACGTCGTACATACTGGATATTTCCGTGCCGATGATTCTGGCCAATGCCCAGCAGATGCCCACACAAAGCTGGTACGACAATTTGTTGAGCGATCAGGAACTGCTGGCTGATATTCTCAACGCCGGGGATTTTCTCCTGAATAGCAGTCAGGTCAATAGCGTTAGTGGGGCGCTGGGCTGTCTGTCCGGGCAACTGGCAGCTTTATTCTTGTCTGAGGAATTGAGCGCGTTGAAGCAGAATATCAATACCCGCTTCGGCCAGGAAACCGTAGAAAATGCTCTGCCATATCTCGGTTGGTCTGCACAAACCCTCAAAGCCCTGTTGGATAGTGGAGAGGAACCCGATGGTGGGGCCCTGGCTACCACCACCGCGCCTCTACTTGCCAGACCTCCCAGTTTCGATATGCCCCTGGCTCCGACCTCCCTGATTGATCTCAAGGTAACCATTGAGGCGGATAAAACCTATGGCCAATGGCCTTTGCAAACTAAGCAATGTGAAATCGATATCGAGTATGCAGGAGGTTTTACCCAGAAAAAAAGCGTTGATATTGATTTGATGAGCCTGGCTCAGCCCATCGTGGTGAACTTTGGCAGCATCATCAATAAAGCCCCGGTTAGCATCAGTGTGAGCTGTTTCGACAGCGGAGGCAGCGTCGTTGCCACAGGAGAGTATAAAGGGGTTATAGACTGTAGCGAGCGTCTGGGCAGCCTGATTTTTTCAGCTCAAAATATGCCCGTTACTATCGATGAATCCACGGCGTATAAACACTATTGCAAGCTGGCTTACTCCGACGGGCACTATCTTTGGCAGAGCGATATTTCGGCACCGTCTGCAATAAAAACGGATCTGGATGCCTCTTCGAAACCGTCTGGACTGGTAGATATTACCCTTCAGCAGGCCAATGCGTCGGTGGGTTATAGCTGGCGAGCTTCCTCCCTGTCGGTCACCGATTGCAGTAGTGGCAACACATTGAGCACGGCCTATTTTTTTCAGAATGTGGGTACTGTACTGGCGGAAGAGAATCTCAAAGTTATTGATTGTGGTTTTGCCCTGCAACCGGGGCTGGTTTACTGGAATGCACAAGCCGCTCAATCAGTACTGGACAACAGCAGTTTTTACCTGGACCCGCGCAGCAGCCAGTTCGCCTTGCGACCGGTCGATCTGCACGCGGGCCGACCGTTTGACCTCACTGAATCCACCACCGCAGGGCGCTTTCTGGAAAATGGACTCACTGGGCTATCGATCCACCCAGAAGGCTGTGCCGTAGCCTGTAGTTGGGCCAACAGTAAACTGGAGATTGTCCAGCTATCCGACTCACTGACCAGTGATAGCAATGCCAATCGCTCGCAACTGCTTTGTGGGGAGGGTTCAGAGCAGGGCCTGTTAAATGGGCCGATCGGAACCGCCGTCACTCCATCCGGATTTATTTTGGTGCTGGAAGCTGCGGGCAGGCGTCTACAAGCGTTTGATTTAAACGGAAATCCCACCCCACTGTTTAGCGGCTCACCGTACTTACCCCTGCAAGAAAGTGACAGTGCCTGTTACCTCGATCTGGCAGTAAGCCCCGGGGGAATTATCTATGTGCTGTCCCACACCGGTGACGGTAGCAAAGTCAATGACTACTACCTGGATTTGTATCGGCCCGATGGCGATTTTATCAGTCGCACGGCGGGGGTTAACGGCGCGCGGATAGAAGTGGATTCCAGGGGGGTGGTTTATACCTTGAACTATGAAGCCATCGACGGGCCAGCCGGCAGAGCAGAGCCCTCCATCAGTAAATGGATCCCGACGGGATAGGCGCTCGGTTGTACCAGCCGTTTTTATTGCCAACAAGATCAATAAGAATAAATACCATGCAATCCCAGCATAATTCTGTAGTGGAGACGCGCAGCACTGTCTGGCCAGATAACTGGAAAACGGTTTTCAGTGAGTACGCCCGAAAACTGGGCTGGACTGCTAGTGCTTTTCCTGAGCGGGTGATAGATACCGGCAGCTACCCCGGTGTGACATGGTTTTCCCGCGACACTCAGTACCCCGCCACGCTTAAAGCCAAATTTATCACTGTGGCGACAGTAGCAGAACAGAAGGCGCTGGGAGGTATAGCCGACGAGCTGTATGACAGGGGGGGGATTCCCAGGCATCTGGATATCCCGCCCTCTTGGGATTGCCATCTGAACAGCTTTGCAGCTACGGCGAATTTAACCGATGAGCAGAAAAACCAGATATGTCAGGCCCACTCGGCTTTTCTATTTGGTGATAGTAAAGCAGTGGCCAGCTACTGCGAGATGATTAATCAATTGCATTACCCCACTCATGTGGCGGTATATGCCGGTAAAACCCTGCACGTGCGTAAGGACCACCCAGTAATTAGCAAAGCCCGCTTCGACGGTGAACCCATAGTACTTTTTTTTGAGCAAATTCTGATGGAGAGCGGAGCAGAAATTAACTGTCTCGCAGATACCTCCATCTATACGGGAGCTCTGATTCAGGTAGATAAGAGGGGCCGACCGCTAAGTGAATCAATGCTGGCGCAAGCGGCGCCGGTGCGGATACACAGTCTGGGGGAAAACGGTGAAATTGCACTTCCGGGCGTTGCCGGCGCTGACGGTACTCACGGTTTGCCCGGAACCCCGGCGCGAGACCGTAATATGAGTTGCTATTTACAGGCGGGATCTGGCAATCCAGGGGGCGCAGGTGAACCCGGGAGCTGCGGCGGCAATGGCAGTCGGGGGAGCGATGCTTTTTTCCTGACAATAAAAGTTGGGCAGCTGCGAGCGGCGGTGTTGTTGGCAAATTATGGGGGCAGTGGCGGCGATGGCGCACGCGGGGGCAATGGCGGCTGCGGCGGTGACGGCGGCGCTGGGGGGGCGCGCTCAATCTACTGTCCTGCGGGACCGTGGGGTTCAGGGGGCGATGGCGGTAACGGGGGGGCGGGCGGAGTGGGGGGCAATATGGGGGATGGCCGCAATATTTACCTCACCTGTTGGCACCGCAGCGAGAACAGCCGCTTGCTGCTAGCGCCAAATCAACAGCGAGTTGGCCGTGGCGGTGCGCCAGGCCTGGGGGGGATGGCCGGGTCTCCCGGCGGCTGTCCTGGTACCCCGGGGCAGCCTGGCAAAAACGGCAAGCCCGGCAGGGCAGGGCGGATATTTGACAACGGCCGCCCGCTGGCTGGAAGTGACGGTTACTCTGTTATTGGTTAGTTTTTTGCGCGACATACGCCGCGATATTATTGACCGTATTGAAATTCTCAATGCTCAGCTCATGGTTTTCTACGGTCAGAGAAAAAACATTTTCAATAAAAGTGACCAGCCTCATGGCAAACAGTGAATTGACAAACCCTCGGCTAAAAATATCGTCGTCATCACCCAGGGTATTGGCGCGAATATGCTGAAGTAAGAAACGCTTTATCTGTGGCTTGATATTATCGTTCATGGTTCGGCGGAATCGTTATTAGTGTTGTTCCAAGGGCCTGACTAAAAAAATGAAGCATGGAATGCTAAAAGTCAACTTGATTGCCCACTTGTCTGAACAGGCCCAAAAAGACCAGGGGATCGTCTTCTATTTTTCCGGCAATAAGCGACAATCTTTTGGTTATCGGCAATTATATGTCGAGGCCTGCCGGACCCTGGCTTCTCTTCAGGCCCGGAATCTTCCGAAAGGACAAACGGTTATTTTGCAGCTGAGTAACCAGAGAGACTTTCTGGTGGCTTTCTGGGCCTGCCTGATTGGGCAATATATCCCCGTGCCACTGGCGGTCGGATTAAATGCTGACAGTCGCAATAGAGTATTGCGGATTTTTGCGCGGCTCGATGGGGCGCTGCTGATCGGGGATGGGGAGTATCTGGAAAAACTGACCGCAGCTTTGCCCGTTGATCACCCCATTATTGAGCGCATACTAATTATAGAGGCGCTAAACCAGGGGAGCGGTGTACCGCTAGTGGCGGAAATTGCGGCCGAAACAACTGCATTTATCCAGTTCTCTTCCGGCTCTACAGGCAACCCGAAAGGGATAGTACTGAGCCATCAGAATCTGCTCACTAATATTCAAGCCATCGGCTTGGCCCTAAATGCGCAACCGTTTGAAAAGACACTCAGCTGGCTGCCGCTCACCCACGATATGGGCCTGATTGGCTTTCATCTGGTGCCCCTGGTACACGGATGGTCCCAGGTGCTTATCGACCCGGAACTGTTTGTCAGGCGACCGGCTATCTGGCTTGATGCGATCAGTTCCACAGGGGCGACTTTAACGGCGTCGCCCAATTTTGGTTTGAAACATCTGCTAAAACACTTCAAGCCCAACCCCTCCGTTGACATAGATTTATCGTCTATCCGCTTGATTTTTAATGGTGCCGAGCCGGTTAATGCGGGAGTGTGCCGGGAATTTACCGCAAGGTTATCTCCACTGGGACTGGCTCCCGCCGCCATGTTCCCGGTTTATGGTTTAGCCGAGGCCAGTCTGGCCGTGGCATTTCCCCCCGCCGGTGAAGCATTAATAACCCGGCGTATTGACCGCGCCTCTCTGAGCGTCGGTCAATCAGTCCAGCTGGATAAGGAGGGCATGGAGCTGGTTGATCTGGGCGAGCCTGTAGCGAATTGTCGTATCCGGATTGTCGGCGATAACAGTCTTGAATGCCCGGCGGGCACCGTAGGGTATGTGCAAATTAAAGGCGAAAATGTCTCTTCCGGTTATCTGGGGATAGCAGCTGTGGAGACATTCACTGACGATGGCTGGCTCGATACCGGCGATATTGGTTTTTTGCTCGATGGCAGGCTGACCCTGGTTGGACGATCCAGGGAGATGCTGATTGTCAACGGCCAGAACCTCTACCCCTACGATCTGGAGGCTATCGCTGAAACACTGCCAGGTGTTGAGCAGACTGCTTTTGTCGGCTGTGACCCGGCGGGGAGCGGTGATGAAACCGTGGTTGCTTTCGTCCGCTGCAAAGGGGGGGAGGACGAATTTATATCGCTGAAACAGCGCCTGGAGCGGCATATGGTTCGGGAAGCGGGCATCTCCCTTGCCGCAGTGGTTCCCCTGGCCCGATTACCCAAAACAAGCAGTGGAAAAATACAGCGGGTACTTTTGCAGCAGCGCTTCGAAGCGGGGGAATTTAACCCAGGCAGCAGCGTATTGGTCGAACTGGTGCAGATATTTGAGCAGGTTCTATCGATTGAGAAGCCGGGACTGGATGAAAACTTCTTTGATTTGGGCGCTGACTCCAGACAGATACTGGAAGTCCAAACTCTTTTGCAGCAAAGATTTGGGGCCGCTGTAGGCGACAGTACACTGTTCTCCTATCCCACGCTGAGAAAGTTAGCTCAGTATTTATCCGGCGAGGCTGCGGAAGCGCAGCAGAAAAGCGCCGGACCCGGCTGTGATATCGCCATTATCGGTATGGCCGGGCGCTTTCCCGGGGCCAGCAATATCGATAAGTTCTGGCAGAACCTCACGGATGGTGTGGACAGTATCAGCCATTTCAGTGTGGCGGAGCTGTTGGAGGCGGGGGTCGCCAGGGAGCAGCTGGAGCACCCGGACTATGTCAGGGCCAAGGGGGTGCTGGCCGGCGCAGAGGATTTTGATGCAGAATTCTTCAACTACGCACCGATAGAGGCCCACAAGCTCGATCCACAGGCCCGAATCATGCACGAGTGTGCCTGGACCGCTCTGGAGCATGCCGGTTATGACCCCCACACTTTTAGCGGCAGAATCGGTTGCTATGTCGGAGCCTCCCCCAGCGAGGCCTGGGAATCCCGCTGGCGTCGGGATAATGATGCCGAGGCCTTTGTCGACACCCCGTTGACCGACAAGGATTTTCTCAGTACTCGCCTGTCATACAAACTCAACCTCTGCGGGCCTAGTGTCAGTCTCTACACCGCCTGTTCCACCTCGCTGGCTACTGTCGCTACGGCTTGCCAGGCGCTGACTGCGGGCCAGTGTGATATGGCGCTGGCCGGCGGTGTATCTATTATGCTGCCAGTGCGGCGCGGTTATCGGTACGAGGAGGGCATGCTGTTTTCGAAGGATGGGCAGAACCGCAGTTTTGATCGGGATGCCAGCGGCAGTGTGTTCAGTGACGGCGCGGGTATTGTGCTGTTAAAGCCGCTGCAAAAAGCCCTGTTGGATCGGGATAATATCCTGGCGGTGATAAAAGGCATTGCCATAAATAATGATGGCAAAGGCAAGGTGGGTTACACCGCGCCCTCTGTGGCCGGGCAGGCCGATGTAATCTCCAGCGCACAGCAGATGGCGGGGGCCCAGCCACAGGATATCGGTTATATCGAAGCCCACGGCAGCGCTACCGCACTGGGGGATGTGATTGAGGTTGAAGCGCTCCGCCAGGCGATGCCCGGCGCCCGGCAGTGCGCCCTGGGTTCGGTCAAGGCCAATATTGGCCATTTGAATAGCGCTGCCGGTATCGCGGGGTTGATAAAAGTTGTCAAAATGCTGATACACCGGCAATTGCCTCCCAGCCTTCACTTTGGTAATCCGAACCCCCGCATCAACTTTGCTGAGGGGCCCTTTTATATCAATACTCATCTGACCCCCTGGGATAAAAATCTGCCAGCTCTGGCTGGGGTCAGCTCGTTTGGTATTGGCGGTACCAATGTGCATGCTGTACTTGAGGCGCCTGCGCCCAGAAGCGCAGCCGGAGAAGCCCAACAAGATTATCTTTTTGTACTTTCGGCCAGGTCTGATAAAGCCCTTGATATTCGCTGTAGGGAACTGGCTGAGTATCTAAAACAAACTCAAGCGCCCGCTCTGGGGGCTATTTGCCATACCCTCCAAGTGGGCAGGCACCATTTTGACTGCCGGTTGTATTTTGTCTGTTCAGGTCTGCAAGATGCGCTGGCCTACCTTACCGGTGACAAGGTGTGCGAACGCGCCCAGGTATTGGAGCCGTTTGAGGGTATTGGCACAGAAGAGTCCGCCAGTTTGGAGGAGGTGGGCCGGTTATGGCTTGCGGGCGCACCCATTGACTGGTGCAAACTGGCTTTGCAGGGCGATGGTTATCGCGTTGCCCTGCCAACCTATCCCTTCGAGAGGCAGTGCTTTTCCTCTAGCCCGCTGCCTGCCGACTTTTACAGTTATATTCCCCGCTTAGTTCCCGCTGATGTCCCTAGGGGGGGCCCTGTCGACCTCAGCTCGGGAGTTTTGCTGATTGAAAATGACAGTGGTTTAGCCGCCTGCCTGCAAAAGGCTCTGCAAGACCGGGGTATACCGGTGTCAGTCCACAGTCCCGGTGACTACGACTCGGTGCTGGATAGCCTAAAGCGTAACGGCTGCCTGCCCGCCGCCGTTCTCCATATGGGGGTGCAGGGCACAACTGAAATAGATCAGTTTTATAAAAGCTATCTCGATATTTGCGCTTTGCTCAGAAGTTTGATGAGACATATGGATACCCGGCGGTGTTATGTCCGGGTATTGGCCCGCGCCGGATCGACCCTCTCCAAGGCCGCTGCTGTTGGGCCACTCAAGGCCATACAGGGTGAAACGGGCAGTATTTTCGGTGCGCTTATAACTGTGACCTGGCCACAGGGCAGTGTAGAGGAGCGCTGCCTGCTGGTTGAACAGCTCGTGCGGGAATTAAGCACCGCTATAGACCCGACTGAGAATGTTATTGAACTACAGGGATCGCGACGCCTGGCGCCAAGGTACCAGCCAGTAGCCAGCGATATTCACGATTCCTATCGATTCAGGAGGTTGGGGACTTATGTTATTACCGGCGGCCTGGGCGGTATCGGTTTTGCTCTGGCCAAGTATTTGGCCGAGACAGTTCAGGCCAATCTGATACTTGTTGGACTGACAGCCCTGGACTCGGATCAGCCGGGCAAACTGTCCCAGATTAAACAGTTGCAATCCCTGGGCAGTCGGGTCAGTTATCGTACGGCTGATGTGTCCAACTCGGCGGCCATGTCCGATATATTCAACGAAGGCCAGGAGTTATTTGGGCATATTGATGGGGCTATTCACTGTGCCGGGATACCGGGCGGGGGGCTGATACTCTCCGACCAGCGGGAGCAGAATACCCGGATATTTGATTCGAAAGTTAAAGGCACTCTGGTATTGGCGGAACTGCTGTGCAGGCATAACTGCGATTTTCTGTTGCTCTGTTCGTCAGTGGCCTCTCTGTTAAATGTTCCTGGGCAATCCGCCTATAGTGCGGCCAATGCTTTCCTCGATGAGTTTGCCCATCACCACAAACTCCCGTGCCGGGTTCGCACGGTGAACTGGGATCACTGGTTGAACCTGGCCCATTCGAGTTTTGCCCGGGCTTCTATGACCTCTCTGATGGGGGAGGAGGGGCTCAGCCCGGCCCAGGGAATTAGGGCGCTGACCTGGGCGCTGGGGCAGTCGCAAGCGCAGGTCATCGTCTGTGCCACCGAGTTTGCAGAGCGCCAAAACCGTATCGAGCAGATTCCTGAGCAGGCCGGGTTTATGCCCGCTGCACTGAAATCGAGGCCAAATTTGTCGGTAGCCTATGCCCCGGCGCAATCGGAGAATCAGGCGCTACTCATTGCGCTGATCGAGCAGTATGTCGGTATAGCTGACGTCGGTATTTATGATAACTTTTTTGAGCTTGGCCTGAAGTCGCTGGACCTGTTCCAACTGAACCAGCAGCTGAGCCGGCGATTGAATCGCCCCCTGGCGCTGACCGCTCTTTATGCCAATCCGACCATTGACAGCTATTCCGGCTATCTGGCGCGCAGCGTTGTAGAGGTTGTATCGCCGCCCGCTGCAATGCCGGCTTTAGAGAGTGGCAGCGATGATATTGCCATTATTGGTATGGCCTGCCGCTTCCCGGGGGCGAAGGATGTTGACGAGTTCTGGCAGAACCTTAAGGGGGGCCGGGAGTCGATCCATTTTTTCAGTGAGGATGAATTATTAAGCGCGGGAGTTGATGCTGAGACCCTGGCCGACCCCCATTATGTTCGGGCCAAGGGGGTTGTTCGCGATCTGGATCGTTTTGACTACGAGTTTTTTGGTTTGTCACCTCGGGAGGCCCAGATTTGCTCTCCCCAATTGCGCTTGAGTTACGAATGTATCTGGCAGGCATTGGAAGCCGGCGGCTATCCACCGGACAGTCACGAACAGACCGTGGGCCTGTTTTTTGGTGCATCGCACAATATTGCCTGGGAAAAGACTGCGATGGATTCTTCCCAGGGGGCAACTCTGGGGCAGTTTGAAGCCACCTTGCTCAGCCACAAAGAATTTCTCGCTTCCAGAGTGGCCCATAAGCTCAACTTTAATGGTCCGGTTTCCCAGCAGTTTACCGGCTGCTCTACCTCTTTGGTTACGGTTCATCAGGCCTGTCGGAGTTTATTGGCCGGCGAGTGCGATATGGCGGTGGCCGGCGGCGTCTCGGTTGAGTTGCCATTTCAAAGTGGGTATCTCTATCGGGAGGGGATGATTTTCTCACCTGACGGTCACTGTCGCTCATTTGATAATGGAGCCAGCGGCTCCTGTTTTGGTGACGGTGTCGGAGCCGTGTTGCTCAAACCTTTGCGATGCGCCGTAAAGAGCGGTGACAATATCGTTGCCGTAATCAAAGGCAGCGCCATCAATAATGATGGGGCCAGCAAAGTGGGTTATACCGCGCCCAGTGCCTCAGGTCAGGCCAGGGTTATTCGCATGGCGCAAAAGGCTGCGGCGGTTTCTGCGGACACCATTGGCTATGTGGAGGGTCATGGTAGCGCTACGTCTATGGGCGACCCCATTGAGCTGGAGGCTCTGAAAGCGGCTTTTGCCACTGAGCGCAAACAGTACTGTTATATTGGCAGCGTTAAGAGCAACCTGGGGCACTTGAATACTGCCTCGGGCATCGCCGGCCTGATCAAGACCGTTCTAGCTGTCCGTCACGGAGAAATCCCCGCCAGCCTCCATGCTCATCACCCCACCACTAAATTCGATTTCCGTGATAGCCCTTTTACTGTTTGCCAGCAGTTAACACCCTGGCCGGAAATCTTTGCAAAGCGCCGCGCCGGGGTCAGTTCGTTTGGCATTGGCGGAACCAATGCGCACCTGATACTGGAGCAGGCGCCTGAAACTGAAAGCAGCCCCTGTAGCGGACCGCACCTGCTTGTGCTGAGTGCGAAATCGGCTGAGTCCTTGCAGGGCAGCGTCGACAAGCTCGCCAACTTTTTCACGCAAAACCCCGGGGTTAACCTGGCTGATGTCGCCTATACCCTACAGGTTGGACGGAGCCTGTTTAACTATCGGCGGCTGCTTATCTGTGACAGTGTGGAAGAGGCGCTAGATCTATTGGCGCAATCGCCTGCGGCTAGTGTTGATATGTCGGATGGGCAGTGTCATATCTCAGGGAAGGGCGACAGGGTATCGATCTTTTACGGCGCTGCTGAACCCATACAGCAGTGTTTGGACCGATACCAGCAGCAGTGCAATAGACCGATCAGAGTGAATCTATTGGATGGGAAATTGCGCCGCTTTTTACCGCTCCCCACTTATTCTTTTGCCCGTTTGTCCTGTTCCGCACAGCAACCGCCACAGCCGGAAGCCCCAGCTCTGCACAGTTGTCTCTATCAGCCAAGCTGGGCTCGCGTAAATCTGCCTGAGCAGAATCTACCGGAGACGTTACTGATTGTCGGCGATAACCGTGCGTTGGCTCGGGAGCTGACTGAAGACGGTTATGGAAGCTACTGCTCTATCGAAGAGCTCGGCTCACTTTCCTCGGCATCCGAACCCATAGCCCATATTGTTTATTGTTGTGCGCAAGTGGCAGATATGTCGGCCAGGATGCTGGGGGTGGTGGCTCTGCTCAAGCAACTTGCGGACGGCTCGCAGGTACGTTTGACCCTGTTGAGCCAAAACCTGTATGCGGTGCGCCCCGGTGAACAGGTTCAACCTGAGGACACGGTGCTGGCGGGACTGGCACTGGTGATCAATCAGGAGTACCGAAATATCAGCTGTCAGTTGCTGGACTTTGATCGGCGGGAATTGACGCAGGCTGCGGGCTCAGTGCTGGCGCGGGCGCTGTCCCACAGCGGTGATGAAGTTATTTATGCATGGAGAGAAGGGCAGTGTTGGCAGCGACAGTGGGCGCTATTCACTGACAGGACTAGGGCTCAGGGGCTGCGCAAGAGGGGCGTCTACCTTATTACCGGTGGCTTCGGCAAGGTGGGCCTGGCTCTGGCCGAGGGGCTTGCCAGGCAATATCAAGCCAGGCTGGTGCTGCTCGGGCGCCGTGGCAGTGACGACGAAGACCGGGTTAAGGCGCTGGGGGCCGATGTGCTCTGCTTTGCCGCCTCCTGTTCCGATGAACGGCAGATGCGACAAGTGATTGAGGCGGCGGAGGAGAGGTTTGGGGTTATCCATGGGGTAATTCACTGTGCTGGCTGGGCGGATGAGCATTCCGCCTGCCCGGTGGCCGAGATAAATACGGATTTCATCGCCCGGCACTTTGAGGCCAAGGTTCATGGGACTCGATTGCTGGGCAAGCTGTTCGCCGACCGCTCACTGGATTTTTGTTTGTTAATGTCCTCCCTGTCCGCCACTCTTGGCGGGCTTGGGCTGGCCGCCTATGCGGCGGCAAATCAATATATGGACAGTGTGGCGGCGAATTCCGATCAGCGTTGGATTAGCGTTAACTGGGATCGCTGGGAGACACCCGGGAGCAGTCAAAACCCCTACCTCCGCAAGGTGACGGGGAGTATTGGGCTGACGCCTGCGCAGGGCTTTGACATCTTCAGGCGTATTGTTGAGCACTCCGTGCCCTCCCAGCTGGCGGTGGCCGGGAGTAACTTGCCCGAACAGCTGGCTCAATGGGCCAGGCTGAAGCCACACTGCCACCAGGGGGGCTTTGCCGGAGCGCTTTGCCGCGATCGTCTGGCGACACCTTTTATCGCCCCGCAGGGAGCGCTGGAAAAACGTCTGGCAGAGATTTTTGCCGATTACTTTGGTTTTGCCGAGATCAGTGTCTGCGACAATTTCTTCGATCTTGGCGCCAGCTCGGTAGATTTGGTGCAGCTGAATTTACTCGTTAACCGGCAGTTCGCGACAACCGTTCCCCTGGCCAAATTTCTAACCTACACCAGTATTCAGTCGCTCGCGGGCTATTTAACCGGTAACAGCGAAGTTGCAAAAGAGAGTGCTGGAAAGGTCTCGCCAAGCGTAGTATCGCAACAGCCGCTAGAAGTGCGGGAAAATGATGTGGCGATTATTGGCATGGCCGGGCAATTCCCCGGTGCCGATAATATCGAGCAGTTCTGGCAAAACCTGCGTGACGGTATCGACTCTGTGACTCGATATGGCCGGGAAGAACTGCTGGAAGCGGGTCTGCCAGGTTCGTTAGTTGATCACCCTTCATTTGTTGCGGCTCGCGGTGTGCTGGAAAACGCCATGGCATTTGATGCGGAATTTTTCGGGTATACGCCCAGGGAAGCCGAAGCCATGGACCCTCAGGCCAGGGTGTTGCATGAGTGTACCTGGCACGCACTAGAGCACGCCGGCTATAACCCGCAAGATTACCCCGGCAAAATTAGCTTTTTTGCCGGGGGCGGGCCACACCCGTACTGGGAACACCTCTCAACGCCATCCGTGATGGAAACCGATAAACCCTCTGATCAATACGCCCGGGTTCAGCTTTACGAGAAAGATTTCTCCCCCTCGCGAATTGCCTACAAACTCAATTTAACCGGCACTACCCTGAGCCTTTTTACGGCTTGTTCGACCGCTCTGGTGGCCGTCCATATGGCCTGTAAAAGCGTGCTTCAGGGCGAGTGTGATATGGCCCTGGCGGGTGGTGTATCGGTATGGCTGTCACAAAAAACCGGTTACCTGCACGAGCAGGGGATGATTCTGTCAGGGGACGGCTATCACCGCAGCTTTGATGCCTGTGCCAGTGGCTCGGTGTTCAGTGACGGTGTGGGTGTTGTGGTGGTGAAAAAACTGTCGCAGGCACTGGCGGATGGCGATAGCGTACACGCGGTGATCAAAGGCTCGGCACTAAATAACGATGGCGACAGAAAACTGGGCTATACCGCCGTGAGTGTGGCCGGGCAGGCGGATGTGATCCGCTCTGCGATGAATGCTGCCGGGATCGGTCCCGAACAAGTCGGCTATATCGAAACTCACGGCTCAGCGACTGCCCTTGGGGATGTGATTGAAGTTGAAGCCTTGCAAAGCGTTTTTAGCCAGTCCCGGGAAAAATGTGTTCTTGGGGCGGTAAAAACCAATATCGGCCACAGCAACAGTGCCTCTGGTGCGGCGGGCCTGATTAAAACTGTGCTGGCACTCAAGCACCGCCAACTGCCAGCAACCCTGCATTTCGATACCCCCAACCCCAGCATTGATTTTGAAAGTTCACCCTTCACGATTAATAGCGAGTTACAGCCCTGGCCCGGTTCTGGGGACAGGAAAATTGCGGGGGTAAGCTCGTTTGGAATTGGCGGCACCAATGCGCATGTTATTGTGCAGCAAGGCCCGACTATACAGCCCGGTACGCCATCTGCTGGCCCCTGGCTGATCACACTGTCGGCCAGATCAGAACAGGCGCTGGCACTGGCCACAGAGCGTTTTTGCAACTGGCTGGATGAAAATCCAGCGGCTCCTATGGCGGATGTTGCCTATACCTTGCAGCTGGGTAGAAAAGCATTTGAGTACCGCAGAAGCCTGGTCTGTAACAGCGCCAGCGATGCGCTGGAGCAGCTGCGCTCAGAGCGCTCCGGCAGAGTGCTGAGTGGTGTCTGTCCGGCGCACAAGCGGCAAGTGGTGTTTATGTTCCCGGGGCAGGGGGGGCAGTACATTAATATGGGGCGCGGGCTCTATGAGCGGGAACCGGTCTTCCGCGAAATCATGGATCTCTGCTTTGACGACTACCGGGACTTAACGGGCAATAACCTAAAGGTTGTGCTTTTTCCCGATCATGAGAATAGGGAAACCCTGACCGACACCGGGGTGAGCCAGCCACTGTTATTCATATTTGAATATGCTCTCAGCCGAATGCTGATTAGCAAAGGCATAGTGCCGGAGTTGATGGTTGGGTACAGTTTTGGCGAGTATGCCGCAGCTTGCATCGCCGGTGTATTTAGCGTGCGGCAGGGGCTGGAACTGATACATATCCGCGGGCGGCTTATGCAATCCCTGCCCGAGGGGCGCATGCTGAGCACCTCCTTGGACAGGGAACAGCTCAAATCCCTGTTATTTGGATCACTGGCTATCGCCATAGAAAATCCTGGAACCAGTATTGTTGCCGGCCTGAAAAGTGAAATTGAGCAGCTGGAGCAAAAGCTGCGCCAGTTACGCTGTTTTACTTTCCCGGTAGACGTGACCCACTTTGCCCACTCCCCGCTATTGCAGGCCATAGAGTCTGAGTTCAAGCGGGCGCTCGAACGAATTGACCTGCGATCTCCCCGGATACCCTATATCAGCAACGTGACCGGCCGAATTGTTGAGCCCGGGCAGGCCACCGACAGCGCTTTCTGGTGTCAGCACCTGTTGCAGACGGTCAAATTCGAAGACTGCCTGGATAGCCTGCTCGCCACCAGCGATGGCGTTATGTTGGAAGTCGGTCCAGGCAATGACTTAAGTGTATTACTGCGCTCGAAACTTACCACAGCCTCAACACAGCAAGCGGTGAACCTGGTCGGCACTAAGTATGAGCGGGTAGATGACACTACCTATTTGCTTAACGGTCTCGGGCAGTTGTGGCTTTATGGGGGGCTATCGGACTGGTCCGCCCATTATTCCAATGAGCGTCGATTGCGCTTGCCACTGCCACTGTATGCCTTCGAGCGGCAGTTGTTCAGTCCACCTGAAATAACACGGGCAGACAGTCGTCAGCACCACTCAGAGGGTATGATCGATGATATAGATCAGTGGTTCTATCAGCCTGTTTGGCAGCCATCGCCAGCTCGGCCCACAAGTGCGCATATCGGTCCGGAGCCACAGCGGATATTGCTGTTTGTCGATGACTTGGGTGTGGGGCAGAGACTGGCCGACTCGCTAATTGCCGCTGGCCAATTCGTTGTACAGGTGAGTCGGGGGGAGGCTTTCTCCCAAATAGATGAGCTGCGCTTTGTGCTCAACCCGGCTAACCCTGATGATTATCGGCAACTGCTCCAGGCGCTGCCTGAACTGGAGGCCGTTGAGTTACATGTGGTGCACCTTTGGACAGTGACAGGTCACCTGCCTTTAGAGCGGCAATCAGCGCTGAATTGGGGCTTCTTCAGCAATATATATTTAAGCCGGGTGCTGGCCGTCCACCCGGGGGTGCGCAAAATTCAGTGGCTGATGGTATCCGATCGGAGTCAGCAGGTTGCCGGAGAGACCGATGTGCAGTGTGAAAAAACTGCAATATTGGCGTTGCCCTTGGTACTGCCACAGGAGCACCCGCACATCCTCTGTCGCCATATCGATATAAACCCGATGACTACAGCGCGCGGTTATCAACTGATCAATCGGCAGTTACTGAGCGAGCTGGGGGATGAGAGCCGGGATAAACCCAGAGTGGCCTATCGGGGTAACCAGCGCTGGGCCGAGGGCTATGAGCCAATGCCGGCGGAATGCTTTGCTCCCAGTCGATTGAAACGTGGAGGGGTTTATCTGATTACCGGTGGTCTGGGTGGGGTGGGATTGATCCTGGCAGAATATTTGGCGCGGGAGTATCAGGCTAAATTGGCTTTGATCTCCAGGCAACCTTCAGCAGATAAAACCGCCCAGCTTGATGTTATGGGGGCTGACTTTATTGCCCTGGCTGCTGATTGTGGCGACGAGGGCGCCCTTAAGTCTGCAATTATAACGGTGGAGGAACACTTCGGTTCACTCGACGGCGTGATTCATGCTGCCGGGCTGGTGGGCATGGAGTGGCTTTCACCGGTAGTAAATACCGATCCGGATGGTTGTCGACAGCAGTGGTGGCCGAAGATAAAAGGAATTCAGGCTCTGGCTTCGGTTTTGGCAGATAAACCGGTGGACTTTGTGCTGTGCATGTCCTCCATCTCCAATGTCTTGGGCGGGCTGGGGCACGCGGCCTATATCGCCGGCAATCAGTTTATGGATGCTTTTGTCCGTGAACAGAATCAGGCTCAGC
Source organism: Microbulbifer regidiadema (SeqCode) (assembly GCF_052467605.1). Lineage (NCBI taxonomy): Bacteria > Pseudomonadati > Pseudomonadota > Gammaproteobacteria > Cellvibrionales > Microbulbiferaceae > Microbulbifer > Microbulbifer regidiadema (SeqCode). Next base: position 684,160 of record NZ_CP174316.1, read on the forward strand.
TCAGCCCCTGGATCAGCGTTAACTGGGATGGTTGGCAGACAGAAAGTGCTTCCCAAGTGGGTAGCCCTGTTACTGTGGCACAAGACGACTACTTTATGACCCCAGCGCAGGCTGTTTTGGCGTTTGAGCGGGCGCTTGCTGCCGGCGATACCGAGGTGCTGGTCCATTCAACAGGGGATCTGCCCACAAGAAGGCAGCAGTGGATCGAGCTTTCCGGGTTGGAAAGTGCGGCGATCAAGCGCTATGCCCGCCCGAACCTGGCCACCCCCTTTGTCGGGGCCGAAACCCCGCTGGAAATCAGGTTGTGCGAGATACTGCAAGAGCGGCTGGGTGTTGAGAAAATCGGCATCCACGATGATTTCTTTGAACTGAATGCCAACTCATTCCTGATAGTGCAGATTATTAATCAGATCAAACAACAGCTGGGGCAGGATATGTCGGTACTCACCTTGTATAAATACCCGACTATCGCCCAGCTATCCGAATTTATCGGGCAGGTCGGTGGCGAGATTGAAGGAAATTAAAAATCATAAAAACCACAGCCTTACCGGCACTGTTAGTGGCGCCCATCCCTAGTGACTATGGGGCAACACTGTAAAACAGCACCAGCGAATAGCGCACCCCTTCGGTTAGCCGACTCACACCGTGAACCAGATTGCCGGCGTGGAGCAGGGCATTGCCCGAGTGCCATGGCACTGTCTGCAATTGGTTATCCCCCAACATGACAAAGCGGCCCCCCTGGAATTCACTTTCATCATTCAGGGCCAGTACTGCGGTATAGCGGCAGATATCGGAGTGAAAGGTGATATAGGGGCGGGTGTCGGGTGAGTAAATCCTGAGGAATATTGTTGTCTGTCTGTTGCCTTCCTCTCCGTTCAGGTCTGCATGTTGGTGGAGTATATCCGGCAGGGCGAGTAACTTATCGACGGTGCACTGGTCGAGTAGTTCGGCCAGTTGCTCCAAGGTGATATTGACTTGATACTCGGGCTGGTCGTCGACGGAGTCCGGGACGACAGAAGTAATATGCTCGCAAATATGCCTGCGCAATACCGTACATTGATCCGCTGTCAATACGGGCAGGTTGTCAACCACAACCACAGGGCTGTTTCCATGAGCGCTATTGTTAGTGCCATAGCTGCGAATTTGTTCCAGCTCTTCAGCTGTCGCTGAAGCTGGGTCTGCATTGTTGAGTAAAAAGCGTTTTACTGATGGACTTTGACCATTGCGATGGCTCCGATAGGCTCGCCGCTGTAGCCAGGTCAGTTTGTCCAGAATCGCAGTCGGCGACGGTAAGGCTTTATTCAGCGGCAGGGCGGTTGCGGCGGCAAAGGCAACTTCATCACTGATATCCGGCTGGCGCAATTCCGGGGTAATCAGCGCTTCAGGGCGTGCCAGTGCCGGTAAAGTCAGCTGAAAGTGGAGAATATGGCCCTGGCCGGAAAGGCGGTGGCGACGATATCCGCTGGCGATGATCAGCGTCCCTCCCGCTAGGTGGGCCGTTTCACCAGTATCAAACTCTAACTGGCAGGGTTTCTCGGCCTCGAAATCCAATCTCAAATAGACACATAGAGCGGATTTCCCCCGTAAGAAGGGGGTTTCGCTGTGCTCGTCGCGCACTTGAAGTACCAGATTGCCAATGGCTGAGTCATTGATGGGAATATCATTATTCCTCAGGTGGCAATAGACCCTGTCCACTGAATCCAGAAAACCCTGCCATTGCTCCAGGCCGTACCACAACTGTACCGTACCGGTAAAATCCCGGTAACCATCTTCTGGCAGGTAATGGCCTAGGGCCTCTTGATACTGTCGCCAAGCGGCTGGGCTGGAGCAGTGCTCAAAGAGCTGGGTTTGCCAGAGACAGTGTCCGCGATGGTTTACCAGCGTGTAGTTATCGGTTGGTTGATAGCACCGGGTGGTGGTAGTTAGTTCCATCATGTGTTTAAGCCGGCGAGAGCCGTTTCAGTGTCAGTTTCCGGCAAAATTTGGGTGACTCTTTTCCAGTGCTCAGGTGAGGGCATCAGGAATTCGGGGGTGGCACAGTTTTCACTATTTTTAGCGGTCAGGACCAGGTCGAAAGAGAGGGTGACTCGTTCTTCATCAGTTTCATTGGCCGCAACATCATGCATCTGCTTGGAAGGAAATAACAGCAGCCGCCCTTCAACGGGGTCATAGTTGGCCTGCTGGAAATTCAGCGGGTTAAATTCGCTGTAACCCTCTGTCATATTGGAGCCGATACCACTAGACAGTTCGTTTTGTCGTGTTTCATTAAAAAAGCGGGTTTGCCCAGCATAACCCTCTGTGGGTATAGAGATGTAATAGACGGCGCTGAGGTTAGCGGTATGGTGAGCGTGGCGGGCAACATACTGCCCCTTGGTGGCAATAATGGGCCAGGAGCGCTGAATATAAATGTCGATTTTGCTTAAATCGTGGCCCAGAGTTTTCAGATAGATCAAGGAGTGAAGTTCAACCTGTTCAGTCACCCAGGCGAAGGCCGGGTCATTGTGAATCTGGTCTATCCTGTGGACGTCGCCGGTCCAGCTGGCGCTCTCCGTAGTGCGCTGCTTGCCCGATTGTTCACGCAGCGTGTGAATTCTGTCTAGAAAAGCGTTTTTATATTCTGAATGGTTTGTGAGGTCAGTGTAGTAAATCGCCAGTGGGAACCAGACGTCAATCGCCATTAGTCGCACCCTATATTTATTATTGTTTTATCCAGCTAAATTAGATTGAAACAAAAAATACCGCTACTACAACCAAAACTATAAACCAGCTTATTCTTCCAGCCAATACAAAAAACGGTTGTGTTGCTGAATCCGTATTAAACGATGCCCTTATAATTCGATAGGAAATTATAAGGGCGGAATAACAAGGATAAATTTCTAAGCAGCTACTGTTGTGCCGAATGCCTAAGGTTGCAGCAGAATAAAAATCACAGCGAATAGAACTCAATGAAAGCATTGTTTATTTAGATGCGTTTCAGTGCGGTTGTTTATTGGAGACTATTCCGTACAGCTCCAGCAAGGCCGTTTCTTAGAAAATTTAAATAAGAAGTTCCTCTTTGCGTATTTGTTTCTCCCAATGTCCCCATAGCAACTACAGTGACACCTTTCGCTTAGTGGATACAGGTGGAGGTGGTGGCCTGAAGTAGCTTGTAGTGATGGTGGTTGCGGCTGTCTATTGGGCTCACTTGTATTGAATGTGATAGGTGGGGGCGCGGAGGTCGCGCTCAACCCTGTCACTCAGATGGACAGCATGGCTGTTGTGGGACTGCGGGTGGTAAATCCGGCTGTTAGACTAACAGCACCGCCGAGCTCCTCTCCATTAATAAGGTCACGTCTGCGATAACGCAAAATATTGACAAGTAGGGCGTTAATGAGGGAAGTCTACTCCATGTACCAGCGGATATTATTCAGCGCCATCTGGTTCGATGGTACCTATCTGTGAGTGTGCTGATAAAAAATATCCAGAAAACACTCTGATTTGGGGGTAGCTTAGGGCGAATATCATCTATGACGTTTTCTTTTGCTGTTTTCTAGATGGTTAATATTGAAGGTCAAAAGCAAGTGCATATATCCACCTGGGTATTTTTATGCTAGAGTTGGTTAACTGCTTGATTTATATGTATTTTTTGATTTCCTGTTCCTGAGATATGTTAACAGGTGATATATGCAGCTGCTTTTGAATATACTGTTATGCGAAGGAGAAGATAAATGAAAAGGCTTTCAGAGGAAGAAGTTGAGCAATTAAATCTGCTTAAAGAGATGTATCGAGATGGATGGTTCCCAAACCACCTCGTTGATCGTGTCAAGGGGGTTCTGATTGAGATTTGCCGCAAGATTGAGTCTGGCAACCCCAAGAATGAAGAAGAACTATATGTGATTACTCACCGTGCTACCGAAAAAATAAATGACTTACAGAGTGACTTTGAAGAAGAAGGAAGTGAAATAGAAACCGTAGCTCGCGATTCTATAGCTGTGAGTTTCGGAAAGGTTGCAGAAGCTTACGGATTTGAAGTCGATCTAGAAGAGTTGATAGCCCCACGTGATTGGTGAAATAACAGGTAAAACCAATTGGAACTATGGAGCTTGAGCAGGTGCTGGCTCATCACATTGTTAATATCGAAGATCAAAAGCAAGTGTGCATATCCACACTAATATGGGGCGTTAGTTTTTTGATTTCGAGTGGTTTATGCCTGTGATCGAAAGTGGCAAAATAATAAGATATAATGCAGCTGCTTTTGAGTACACTGTTATGCATCGCTGGATAAAAGAAAATGGATCAAGTTCACGTAGTTAATACGATCACTGTTCCAAGTGGAATGGAAGAAACGGCTGAGAGAATCAGAAATGAATACGTTTCCTATTTTAGCAAGCAGGACGGCTTTGTAAGTTCGACATTCTTCAAGTCCATAAATAGGGAAGAGGACGGATCGATAAAATATATCAATACCGTAGTCTGGGAGTCGTACGGCCACTTTGAAAAAGTGGTAAATCTAGGCTTCAATAATAGCGAAGGTTTGAATGCCGATGGGTTCAAAGTTTTGGGTAAGGGGTTTCCTAAACCTATCAAGGTATCCCCAGGTCAATATACAGTGATTGGCTAGCTAAATGCATAACGAATAAGGATAGATCACCCGGCTTCGGTGTCCTTGGCTACCTCGCCTCCAGGCTAAGCCTTATATGATGTTTCTGTTCGTCAGCTCGTAGCTTTGCTAGCGGCTTCCTCCCCACAAGACCTCACGGTCTTGCAGTTGCCATTTGCTAGTAGTTAGCATTTAATGGAGACCATTAAACGGTGATCCTCCTACAGGGGACTTTCACCCCATTAGTTCACGCCCATGCTGGGCGTACCAAGTCAATTAACTACGCGCCTTCAGCGCCGGACAGCTTACACTGCGCTTCGCTACGTTCCAGCTGCCGGTTATTGAGGCGTTAGGGCTATGAACAGATGGTGTATCGAGCAATATACATATTTTTCAGTATTTTCTTGTTTTCTGGATGTACCATACCATCTGCTGATCTGAGTAAAGATGTTCAATACTCACATATAGTCGGTCAATGCTATGAGTTAAAACAACCTGCTTTCGTTTTTGAAGGGCGTTGTGCTGACCTCACAGGATTCAATAATAATAGTGAGCTATGCAATGGTATCCAAGCACAAGGAATGGGTGGTTTCCCATCTAACTGGGGTGATTATCTAAAAAATCGAGTATCTATTGATAGGCAACTATTTGATCGTCTAGCTTTTGAAAAGCAGCGATCGATGCTATTTCCACTGGCAGTCGGGTCAAAGATTTATATAGACAAGCTAGTACATCATGGTTGGGGTACAGACGGAAGGTACTGGGTTGTACGTGGCAATATCTTAATTAATGAAGGTCGCATCGAAGTTGAGCTACCTTCATTTAGCTATGCGCACGGTAAGCCTTATTGGGTCGATGGTATCGCTCGAGCTTTTCCAGGCATTAATCCTAATTTTTTAGCGCCATGCAATGAATCGCCCTAACAAACGCATGTTGTCGGACTGGTTTTCCGCTGCGCTCCAAACCAGCCGCAAATGCGGGCGCTAGTGCGACAAGCGAAGCTTGTTGCATCTTGCTGGGTGAAAGTCCCAGCCTGGTAAGAGTTAGCCACTCACCAGTATCGAGTCTTGCGCGTTGTGCGGAGCTTTAAATTAGGAGTATTTGAGAGGCAGGATGCACGAGCGAACAATCAACGTGAAGCGTAGACAGAGAAATATGTAGGCCATAGGGAGTGCGCGCTCCTGAAGTGCTGGTATCGTTTCGAAATGCAAATTCTAGGTGACGAGGCTTGTAACGCGGTCGAAGTCCATACAAAGCAATCGACTCAGGAGTGAATTTGTTTTCGCTACCTGAATGGCAAGATTGTGGAGACCTAGCGGAGTTCTTAAGCCGTGGCATGCATACAGAGATGTAATGAGAACTTGTGAGACCCAAGGTAACTCCCAAAGGAATGGGTAGGGTAGTGTAGCTGAATAAGCGAGACGAACGATGGTGTCTTGGGAGTCGGACCAGCTCATAGTAGTCGGAGGGCGGGAAAGCCGTCTACAGGGCGAAGGGGCTGGCAGTTATATTGAGCTTGCAGTCGATACATACACCGGACATGTAGGGCTGGATATTGTATGAAAACAAAAGTGGAAGCATTACATTCAGTTGAATCTGAGTTTATGCACTTCAGTCATTGGGTGAAAAGGCGAAGATGGGAGGAGTGAATAGCTTTGATAGGATTTAGCTGCGTGGTAAATAATATAACTGAGGAGCCGGATGCGGTAATTCCGCACGTCCGGATCTGCGTGGGGGCAGTCGGGTAACCGGCTGTCCTACCACTACGGCTTTGTTGGGTTTCGAGAAATATAGAAGAAAGGTGAATTGTGAAATTAGAAGTGAATGATGAAGTAGCTAGTGTGATTGGACTTTCTGAAAGTGAATTGCTTGAAGTATTAGCTGTTTCATTGTACAAGCTCGAAAAAATAAATGGAGTGCAAGGAGGGAAGCTCGCTGGGACGTCTGAAATAGAGTTTCATGGTTTGCTTGAGAAGTACGGTCAGTTCATAAATTATAACGAAGATGACCTTGATATCGACATGGATAATTTAAAGGATTTTTAAAATGAATGAATCGGGTAAAATTGTAGTTAGTGACACCACCGCTATTACTTATTTTTCAAGAGTCGGCGCTATACACCTTTTAAAATCACTATTTAATCAAATCTATGTTCCTGAAGCTGTGTATGTTGTGGTCAAGTCCAACCGGACACCTCTTTAAGCACATTTCTCAAATTCGATAGGGGTTACATCCCCCAATGTTGTGTGTATTCTGCATGAGTTGTAATAAGCAATATAGGCTCTCACATCTGCTGTCGCGTGCACCCTTGTTTCATAGAGATTTCCCGTTAGCCACTCTCGCTTCAGGCTGCTAAAAAACCGTTCTGTTGGTGCGTTGTCCCAGCAATTTCCTTTACGGCTCATTGAACATACCATTCCATGCTCCTTCAGCAACGCCTGATAGGTATGGCTGGCATACTGACTGCCTCGATTAGAGTGGTGTAGAAGGCCTTGCGGTGGTGTGCGTAAATTAACGGCCATCATCAGCGCACGACTCGCCAAAGCTGTTTCCATCTGGCGATCTATTTAATACACTACACTAGCTTTTGCATCCCAGTCTCAATCCACTGGCGCCGGTGCTCATAATCTCTCCCTAATTGAGTATCTCTTCCACAAAGGAATGCCCTGCGTACACAGCGGGAGACACAGTGATAATACGAAGTCGCATCAAGTGAGATCTGTGAGCGGCGAGGCTGGGTCATCGGGTATGGGTTTAACTGTTTTAATATCCAGTATTTTTGTTGTGATTTTAGTATTGTGTCAATAGCTGTGACGCCTTAATCTCTACCTTTGATGGGTGTCCAGAAACGCCCTGGATGAGATCTTCCAATACTTGTAACCGCTCCCGGATTCAATACCCCTCTCTGTATATTGATTGCGCAGAGGCTGTAAACAGTAAGACGGATAAGGAATATCTCAACTCCAGTCGCGCCACCTGGTGCGATAGTGCCTGTTTGTGAATATGCTGACACAAAATATCTAGAAAACGCTCTGATTTTTGGGTGGCTTAGGGCGAATATCATCCATTACGTTTTCTTTTTCTGTTTTCTAGGTTGTCAATATCGAAGATCAAAAGCAGTAAAATAACAAGATATATTGCAGGTGCAATATATCCACCTGGGTGTTTTTGTGCTAGAGTCGATTAACTATTTGATTTGTATGTATTTTTTGATTTCCTACTCCTGAGATATGTTGATAGGTGACATTATGCAGCTGCTTTTGAATACACTGTTAGCTGCTATCAAGATTAGGCCACAGGCATTTAAACCATGAGTACTTGGAAACCAATAGACGAAGTTGAAATCCTCCAAAAAACTGAAAATGCACGGTGGCTACTTGAAGGGATACCTAAAGACTTCTGGAAATTGATTAGATTGGACCACCCAGAGAAGTGGTCTCAGCATCCTTGGGGTGACGAAGGGAATGGTTTCTGGGTTGTGGGTGTAATGGGAAATCGATGCATTTATTACAATGACATAGAAGATGGGTTTAATATCAGTATGTTTAAGTCATGGGGAACAATTGAAGAATATTACTGCAATCAACTTGGGCTTCATGAGTTGATCACATCGATAGTTGAATCAAGGTTCAAAATCAGCTAACAAGATGCTGCACCCGACTCCGGCGCTATCGTGCCTCTGCGGGTGAGCTTGGCGTTAAACATCCATAGCTATGGAGAAATTATGCCAAATTGGTTAAATGAATTCCTGTATGTCTTGGTTTTATCCAGGAAGACGCAGTGGGCAATTATTCTTGGTTGTATCTTCTTTATTGGTATTCATCTCCTAGGTGGGCACATGCTAGAAAACTTTGAGTTACATGGCCCAGCTCAAGGAGTCCAGGACGTTATAGCTTACAAATTCGCAAAGAGATATGATAAGGTAGCGTTTATCGCTCTCATATCATTTTTTGTTCTCGCCTATAAGTGTTATCAAAGAGATAGGAAGCGATTTTGGTAAAAACATTTAACAAGCACCGGCACAAATACGCGCTTCGCACTTTGGATTCGCAACAAGTTGCTCGCCTGTGCGGTGGGCGTTAATTATCTAAAGGAGTTCGTAGAACATTGAGAGAGGATGAGTGTAGTGATTCATGGTTCATTGTGACAACCATGGCCATTTTCTTTTTTCTCTTCCAGTGGCTAGAGATCTATAGTATTACCACTATAATGCAATGCGATAAAATTTCAGATTTTTGGTTGACTTATCCACAACAGATATATAGTCCATTCTATATGGTTGCGTATATCTTTGGGCTCATATTTGTCTGGTCATTATTTGATGTTGTACGCGCTATTTATTTGAATTTCGGCGATAAAGTTCAGGCTAGTGTAATATTTATCGGTGTTACCGTTTGTACAATATTTATTGCTAGAGGGCTTTGGGCTCAGTGGGAGCACTTTGAAATAACTAATGGCTTTCTAAAGCCTGAAGATAGCGTTTATCTAAATGTTAAAGCAACCCCTTTCAAACTAAAAGACCCACGGAGTGGTTTCATAAAGAAAAAGAAATGCGAGACCCCATTTAGAACTCTAAATATTTCCTCCGGAGAAGGCTGGAAAAATCTAGAAAGTGAATTTATCTCTCAGGGGGGTACATTGCCATGGAGATAACGGCAATTAACAAGCGGTTTAATTCGTCCGCTATCGCTCACTGGGAGGCGCTGAAAAACGTGCGCCCATTAACACATTGTTAGCACTAAAAACGAGCTATGAACTACATACAGGAAAATACATCGGAAGTTGGATTCTATACGAACATGAAAGATGTGGCTCATTGGCTTGGGATCAACCTCAAGGATTACGATTGGCATATTTCCGATATAGAAGGGGCTTGGCCAGAGCTAGATGACCCCTCATGGGTAGAGGGTGAAAAGCTAGTCGAAAAACTTGAGGAATTTGACTATCAGTTTGTATGGTCTGTCATTTCAGCGTTCCCGAAAGGCACTGAGTCATTCACCACAGATAAACCATTTGCCGATGGAAATCCTGATTTCTGGCAAGGGGAGCCAGAAAAGCAGCTTAAAGATTCCCTGTTTGAAATCGTATGCTGGGATAGTAGCGCAACCCTATTCATCGGATTGCCTGATGTTTTAGGGAAAAAGCTTGTAACTAATGCTCCAGGCATTAAAGACTTAAACAAAGAAAATAGGCAGCGTCAGTGCTAACAATCAAAGGCAGCGGACCTAAAAACCGTCGTTTCGCTCTGGTTTCGGTCCGCTGCTTTGGGCGTTCAGGCTGTAGAAAAACTAATATACATCTATGGCCCTTTAAGTATGCTTAAAAATTGACCGTGCATGGTGATTCTACATAAATTCTGATTTAGCTTTCACTGATGAGTAGGCTATTTTTCATGTAGAAGTACAATACGAAAAGAGGGCTGAGTTTTTCTGCACCCTCGTTATAATCTTTTAGTCATCAAAGAATGATAAGGCAAAAAAGGGAAGTTTAAAAATGGAATGTGGTCATTGTTCTCATGAGTTTAAGTTTTCACAAGTACCATTGATTGATAGGAGTTATCGAGCTTGGTCCTGCGACTTTAGGTGTCCCGATTGCGGGGTCTGGTTAAAAGTGTCATCAAGAAAAACATGGCTAATAAACCTATCAATTTTTTCTGCTGTTTCTGCTTTATTCTGCTTGTTTTTTCTAAATCCTATTAACGTTGTTCCTATCTCTACTCTAGGGTTGTTTTCAATAGGGTTTTACCTTTCTTCTCTAAAAATCAAAAAAACTTACCCAATTTATGAGCATGGCTAATTATAACAAGTCGCATCACGAAATTGCTTCGCGGTGGACCTTCGTTTCGGCGCTTTGCGCCTACACTGTGGCCCGTGTGCGAAATATTATGTGTCCAACCTGATATGACTAACAAATATGAGAAATACGTAAAGGGAATAGATTTTTCCAACATGTCAGATGTAGCGAGACCTACAATGATCGCTCTCGGGCAATCTCAATACGGAGATAATATTGATCAAGTTTGTCCTAGATGTGAGTCGCCAATCAATGTTGAGCCGAAAAGCACAACACCTGATGGCAGACCTTCTGCTTGGTTCATTTCGTGTAAGTGTGGAGCATGTGATGGTGCATTTAGAGGCCTTTGAAGCAAGAGTACATAACAAAGCCAAGCACGATCACCAGCAAATCTGGCTGGACCTGCATTCCGCAGCTTCGCTGCTCCATTTCGCCCCGTGTTGGCGGCGGTAAGAGAGACGATATAGTCACATATAAAATTTCAGGCAAGAACGAGGTTTATGTCCTTGCGAAATCTGGAGGAGTGTCGCTCTTTGATGGTATCAGCAGTAAGGTGCAACTTGGACCAAAAGACACTTGGTGGGTTATAACCAGAAACGCTAAGTTAGAAGAAGGTTTAATTATTGCTAAAGATATTCGCAAAGACAAAGAGGGGAATACCCATTACTCTATCGAGGCTGAACGGGATATGCCAATTTCTGAGTATTTGGAGGAATTAGAGTCGCTAAAACAGTACATGAAGAAGGTTCAATGATGTCCTACACGTATAAAGATCTTACATATATTAGAGTAGCGTTACAGGTCTACGAGGCTAAGCTAACAAAAATTGAATACGAAGATTGCGATGATGATGAATATTCTGAGGTTCAAGACGATATTCAATATCTTCAGCGACTTTTGGCAGTAACAGAATACGAAATTCAAAAATGTGAAGGTCGGGGGCCTAGCTTAAATCCAGTAAGTTAGAAAAATAAGTATAAAGAATAAGGCTAGATCGCGCGTAGCCGCGATCCTATCCAGTTGTTGGGCTATAGTGGTCAAGTATTTTTGGCCTCCCCCTTTAAGCTCCTGAAAAAGCGTTCAGTTGGTGCGTTATCCCAGCAGTTGCCACGACGGCTCAGGCTCTGCTTCATGTGGTAGCGCCACAGCAGCTGCTGAAAGCTCTGACTGGTGTACTGGCAACCCTGGTCTGAGTGGAACATTACTCCTTCCGGCGCACCTCGAGACTCATAGGCCATTGTTAACGCCTTCTTTACCAGGCTCGTATCTGGAGACAGCGATAATGCCCAGCCTACGGGTTTTCGTGCAAACAAATCCAGCACTACCGCTAGATAGGCCCAGCAAGTCCCCACCCAAATATATGTAATATCACCAGCCCAAGCTGCATCTGGCTTCTCGACGTCAAACTTCCGATTCAGCCGATTTGGGATATCAAGATGCGCTTGTTCCGCCTTCCTGTACCTTTCTCAGCAGGTTGAACGCAAGACAGCAGAGTTGGTTGCTCAAGCTACCATTGCATTACTTGAGCCATACAGGGACTTCGTACACACGATTACCGCCGATAACGGCAAAGAGTTTGCTCTGCACGAGAAGATTGGTGAGGCTCTGGATGCGAAGGTCTATTTTGCACATCCGTACTCATCTTGGGAGAGGGGCCTAAATGAGAATACTAATGGCCTACTGCGTCAGTACTTTCCGAAAAAAACTGATTTCAAACTTGTGGACCAAGCAGATGTCGAAGCAGCTGTTGAGCGTTTAAATAATCGCCCGAGAAAGATGCTGGGCTATAAAACTCCGAAACAAGTTATGGGAGAATATACGGCTGCCGCAGCAGCCTAAAGGGTGATGCACTTCAGAGTTGAATGCAGGTGTCAATGTATGTAACGTTTAAATCTTTTTCTTTTATGGGTATCCTGAAACAAAAAGGCTTCCTTCCCACAAAACCTCACGATTTTGCAGTTGCTATTTACTAGTAGCTAGCATTTAATAGAGTCCATTAAGCGGTGATCTTTCTACAGGGGGCTTTCACCTCATAAGCTCACGCTGATGTTGTGCGTATCAAGACGCTCAATGATCGCCCAAGATAAACCTTGGGCTGGATGGTCACTGCTGCGCAGCGCCAGTCCATTAGCTTGGCGTTAAGTTCAAGACTTCCCACATTTAGCATACACCCTGTATAGTGGGATTTTAGCCTAACACAGGGGTGCATCTAAATTGCGCAAGGGAAGCCAGGCAACTAAGTTTTAGAGTCAAAGATTGCAGAAAATTGATTGTCATTTATAGCGGTGTTTAATGTGTTGGTAAAATGCAAAAGGATTAGTTTTGAATATTTTTAAAATTCTGTTTTCAATTACATTCATACTCGCCAGCTCTACTGCTTCATCAAGTATAAGTAAGCTGAAGATATCTGAGCAGCTATATATTTTAAGTGGAAAAGAGTATGGTACTAATATCGGTTTGATAGCTGTAGAGAGCGGTTTGATATTAATTGATCCGATGCCGGGAGATAATCACCTGAGTGAATTGGATCAAGTGATTCAATCGATTCATAATGAACCTGTTGTTTTTATCTTAAATACACATGTACATTCTGATCACACTGGGGGCAATAAGTATTTTGAGGGTAAAGGTGGGCAGCTTATAGAGGGTAACCTTAATATAGAAGGGTTTGCTCATGTTAGAGTCAAGTCACATTCATCGGACGATAATATCTATTATCATAAGAAGAGTAATGCAATATTTGTTGGCGATATTTTCGATACTAGCTGGCATCCCACATTCTATGCTGGTGGAGTTGAGGGTTTCAATAACGCAGTTGATGCTATTTTAAATTTAGGTGATGATCAAAGCTTGATCATACCGGGGCATGGTGTTACTGCCAGCAAATCAGCCTTGGTTGAATTTAGAGAAAATACTTTTGCGTGGATAAATAGAGTTCGAGAACTTTATCAAAAAGGATCGGATCTAGAGAAGATAATGGCGGACACACAGGTAAAGAGTATTTTGCAGAGATTCAACGTGAGTGGTAAAGCCGTATTTGTACCTAAAAGGGCTTACAAAAGATTCATAGAGAGAACAATCGCCGTGATAGATAACGAAGAGAGTTTTCAGCAGGCTCATTAGCGGAGTGAGTTTCAATGTCTATCTTTTGTTATTATTCTTTGGCGTGAGGTAATATAGGGTACCCACAGATTGGAGGGGAGTGGTAATAGAGCTAGTCTCCTATCTCTGACAGTTTATTCTTTCTGCTTGAGGGAGTGGGGGCGATGAAACCTTATCTTCAGGAGTCTTGATAACATTGGCACTGATGGGGTCGACGTAGGCCATGCAGGCGGTCAGGACTCGTTCACCTAGTAAAGTCTGGGATTTAAAGCGGTCTACCCGAAATTGGCTTGCACAGTTGACTTCAGTATTAGGCTGACAGGCAATAGGCTCGTTTCAGTAGCTATCTGGAGTAGAATCAAAGTGGGCATATTTATCCGAAGACTCTTGGAAGCATTAGTTAGCCTGCTCTAATTTATTATATCAGAACCGGTACCGCCTCTTTTTCAAAGGGGATGTATCAGACTTTACCTGAACTAGCCTATATTAGTCATCTGATGCTGATTCCCATTCGGTGTCATATCCATTTGCCTTCAGATAAGATCTAAAAGATCCCATTAGAAGCTCGCTCCACTCCTCCAGATGTACTTCTCCACAGACTTGATTGGAGTTTTTTGAGTCTTGTACTAGTGCGTCAACCATTTTCCAGAAAAATTTTGCCAGATTAGCAGCTTCTTCTGAATTAGCAACTTCCCCTTTTTTGAGAATGTTTACGATCTCTTCATTGCTAAATAGATTGGCATAATGTAAGGCAATCTCTTTTTCCTTTTCAAATCGATACTTAATCATAATACTTCTTGGGCCTCTTTAATTACAGGTATACAATCTGCAAGTTCTAGTGATTTCGCTCGTAATTGAGCTGAAATCATTTTTATCTATAAAAAATTTTAATCCTTTTGATGCGTGGCAATTTTCTATGACCCAGAAGGTATCAGCGGGGTTTTCAGCGGACCATTTCTTTTTTAGTTTATATTTATCTTTTAGGTGTCGCCAGCGTGCAGAAGATGAGAGTCCCATTTTAGGGTGAGGCAGCACCCACTGTTTGCATTGTGAGAAAAGATAGTTTTTTCTCCAATATTGTTGCAGGTCTTCCCTTACTTGTCTGGTAAAGAAACCATCCAAGCTTATATTCAGTCATTACCAATTGGGTTCAGTAAGGCTCGAAACGTGGATGGTATGGATTTTAATCACTATATGCTTAGTGATCAAATTTGCCCTTACTTGTGTAATTGTGGATATGTACCAATTAGGCTGAGGGTAAAAACAAACAATCCAGTGCACCGAGAAAGTCGCTAAAAGATTAGAGGTGAAAGCCCTCTATCCAGTCCAATCTAGCCCCCCACAGATTAGATAGGGCGCTGGCAATAGAGCTAACCCGCTCTTTAACTGTGGTATATTTGGCGTCATTATTATCTTGGTGCTCGTGTAGTAGCGGTCGTTTCAACCTTGGCCAAGGGGTCATAGCAGTCTTTGAGAAAATGGGGCGGGGAACTACTTCGGCATGTAACCAACTTTTTACCGGGTATATGGTTCAATATGTAGGCAGGCCAGATCTAGGGAGCCGGCACATTTTTCTGGTTTTGGTCTCGAAAACTGAGAGGGCGATTCCCCTCAAACCATCGGCAGGAATTTGAGCGCCCCAGCCGCTCGACTATTGAGAGAAATCTATGATTAACTCTTTTTCTCCCGCCCCCGGCCTTGGCAACCGGCATATCCAGACGGTTTTTAGTCGCTTTCACCGCGCTAGCCCCTGGGTGGCGACAGGTTGTCGCTGGTTTAATATGCCGGATGGGGACCGCCTGGCACTGCACTTTCCCAGCCCTCTGCGCGATGATCCAAGCTGCCCCTTGGTATTGATACTTCACGGTTTGGGTGGGTCGGTTGAGTCACCCTATGTACAGGGGCTGATGGAGGTTCTCCCAAATTACCATTTTCAAGTCGCGGTAATGCACTTTCGCGGTTGTGGAGGCGTGCCCAATAGATTGCCGAGGGCTTATCACAGTGGCGACAGTGAGGACCCCCGCTGGCTGGTCAATGAGCTTAAAAAAGAGTTTCCCCTAACCCCAATTGCTCTGGTGGGTTTTTCCCTGGGAGGGAATGTTGTCCTTAAAATGTTGGGTGAGGATGGGGGTTGCGGGCAGGTGGCTGCCGGGGTCGCCATTTCGGCACCGATGGACCTCCACGCCTGTAGCCGTTATATCAATACCGGCCTGTCTCATTTGTATGAGCGCCATCTGATTGGTGAGTTGCGTCAGAGTTTGCTGAATAAGGCTAAAGACCCGCAGATAGCGGCGGCCCTACCGGATCTCAATTACCGTAGCCATTTTGCCGACTTCCGGCATTTCGACAGTGCGTTTACGGCGCCACTGCACGGTTTTCGCGATGTGGATGACTATTACACCCGGGCATCCAGCAAGCCGCTACTCAAGGATATTCGCACGCCAACATTAATTATCAATGCGATTGATGACCCTTTTATTTGCCCATCGGCAATTCCCGCCTCCAGTGAGCTGAGCTCCACGGTTGAGTTGGCGGTGAGCGAGCGGGGAGGGCATGTGGGGTTTATCGGCGGGAGCGTATGGAATCCCAGTTACTGGCTGGAGAAAAAGATACCGCACTTCCTGGGCTCGGTAGTGGGCTTGCCGAAGGAAGTCCAGCAGGAGGACTCCCTTTCCCAGGTGCTAGAAAGCCACTGAGGGCTCGGCAGAGATATTGCGGAGTTGTTTAGAGGTCCCCTAGGTTAGCAGCAGGATGATCCAGACTGCTCAGTTCCCGAGGCTTCCGAGGCAAATGGCATTTCCTTGCCGCAGCCGGGAAACAGACCAAAGTGTCGAGAAAAATCGCCAATAAATTCAAAGTGGGGGGCCAGCCGGGTTTCCGCGAGCATCCTCCAGGTATTGCCACACACGGGGAACACCCTGCCGGTTTCCATGGTGTGGTGACCATCGAGGGTAAACTGCTCGGCAGAGCCCGGGAGTGTTCCCTTGTAAATCACCGCTTGGCCGTAATCTTCACAGTCTTTCTCCAGCTGTGACAGCTTGAACAAGCGATAGGTGGCGGAAAAAAATTGAATGGAACCGCAGCGCTGGGCTAGGGCCGGGTTAGTGATTAGCAGGGGCCGGCTCTCCACCAGGCGCGGATCACGGAAACCGCTGTTTTGGGCAATCTCCAGGAAGTCATTCCAATAGAGCGCACCGCCGAGGCATTCGCCAAACAGTTCGGGGTCAGAACTCACTGCCTGCGGGATGCGGCGGTCTGCATAGACATCGGAGAAGTAAAATTCTCCCCCTTCTTTTAACAGTCGGAACAAGCCTTTGAGCACGGCATCTTTATCGGTGGAGAGGTTGACCACACAGTTGGAGATGATGACATCAAAGCTGCCGGGCTCTAATTCCAGTTCCTCCAGCTTCTCGATATAGCCGTGCAGGAAGCGAACATTGTCATAGCCAAATTTATCGGCGTGGTGGGCCTGATGCTGTCTGGCGACTGTCAGCTGCTCCTCTGTCATATCGATCCCCACGACCTCACCCTCTGGGCCTACCAGCTGTGACAGCAGGTAAATATCCCGGCCCGATCCACAGCCGAGGTCCAGTATCCGGCAGCCCTCCAGAAGTGGTGGGCAGACAAGTCCGCAGCCGTAGTAGCGGGAGAGAACTTCCGGGTGAATATTGGATAGCAGGGGTTTTAACCACTCGGGCATATCGGTGGGGTCACAACAGGCGTCCGTCTTCAGGTCGGAAGAGTTCTTCAGTTGGCGTCCGTAGTAGTCCTGTACTAAATCGTGCATTGGCTCTTTACCTATTGCGGGGTTATCCAAGAGGCGCTCTTTGTACCCTTGTCTGGGGCGCGTAACAAGCCTGTGGTTTGCAGTGCTAAAAGCCCGGGATCTCACCGAGATATTGCGGAATTATTTAGAGACTCCCTGATTAGAGGCCTCCAGTGAAGAAGGTTTCCATTTTTTGCAGCTTATAGGGTGGCCACTGCTAGTCCGAGTTTCTCTTCGCACTGGCTCAGGGTATGGAGAGAGGCATAAACGTCTCAATTGGCACGAAATTTCTAGCATGATGTACTGGATATTTTAGAATTGGCAAAGTTGCCCTTTGGTGCCAGTGGGATTTGGTTAGTAGAGTATCGCGCTATTTTCGTTAATATCGTTCGTCCCCGCTTTGATATTATGAGGGAACGTAATTGAGCGATCACCTAGCTTCCAGTGTTTCGACAGAGTCCAATACGGAGGATTCCCTGCGGAATTCGCAGTTCCTGGTGGATTTGCGCCAACAGATGCTGCGCTTTGCCAGCTTGCAGTTGCAGGATATGCAGTTGGCGGAAGATGCTGTTCAGGAGGCCCTGATAGGCGCGTTAAAAAATTCCCGCAGTTTCTCCGGGCGCTCTGCCTTAAAGACCTGGGTCTTTGCCATTCTCAAGAACAAAATTGCCGATATATTGCGCCAGAGGCAACGCTTTGTGGATGCAGATCAGTTGGTACGCGGCGATAGGGAAGAGCACGACCACGACGAGCTGTTTGATCAAACCGGACACTGGCAGAAGGCGGAAAAGCCCAAACACTGGGCCGATCCGGAATCTGCTATCCACGACAAGCATTTCTGGCGAATCTTTGAAGCGTGTCTCAGTCATCTCCCTTCGCGCCAGGCGCAAATTTTTATGATGAGGGAGTTTATTGAGCTGGAGAGTCACGAGATATGTGCAGCCATGGATATCACCGTGAGCAACTTAAATGTCACATTGCACAGGGCGCGCCTTCGCCTGCGCGAGTGCCTGGAAGATAACTGGTTCGGTGTGGAGAAGTGAGCATGATGAAGACTTGTCGGGAAGCTACGCGATTGATGTCGGAATCCCAGGAGCGGGACCTGCTTATTTCTGAGCAGGCGAGCCTTAAGTTACATTTGGCGATATGCACTCCCTGTCGCAATTTTGGCAAACAGCTCAAGACACTCAGGCATATCACCAAATCTTACGCCCAGGGCGGCCCAGAGAAAGCCGACAAATAGTATGGCGCGCGTCTCTGGGGCCGATTATTTCACCTGAGTATACCTAGCGGGGAGGCGGAACCGGGCGGTAGGCAATATGGCCACCGACAAAATGCGGTTCATACCAGTAGGACCCGCAGTGCTCATAAGTGACCTCGCCAATCGTTACCACCACACAGCTGCTCGGCAGTGTATACAGCCATCCACCGACTGCTGCTGTCCCCCAAAATGCCGGGCCCGGATAGGGCCAGTAGTGCGGGTGCCAGGGAGGGGGCGGATAGGGGGGGCGATGGGGCGGGAACGGGGGATGATTGGGGAAGCGCCTGGCAAACTCTCCCGGCCCATAGCCGCCGTGAAAACCGCCGCCCATTGGGCGCGGCCCATTAAAGTGCCCCCCTATATTGAAGTGGGCCCCGCCGCCGCCAAACCGCCCCATCGCTTCGGCGGCAGGGGGTGCCAGTATCCCCAGTAGCACACTCGATATCAGGGCGGGCGCAAGCCATTGTGCAATAAGCCCTCTCTTTTGACTGTTGCGAGGTATCATGGTGTCGCCTCCTTGTTGGGTTCTGCCCTCTTAAACTTGATTTGTTTGAGTTTGCCGGTAGACGGGGTAAATCGGGCCTTGACAGCGGGTTTACCCTCCAGCCAGTTCAAGGTGGCGATAAAGCGGGGCTTGGCGGGATCGCGGGTATTGACCGTGGAAATACGCAGGGGCAGGGGCTTGTCACCGGTCTTAATCCAGATTTCCCAGTCCAGATTTTCTGAGCGGAATGCCCAGTGCTCAGTTTTGTGACCGTTGATCATAGGGCGGTTTACCAGAAAGCCCTCTTTAATGCCGGACCAAACATTTTTCTTTCTGCCCCACTCGAGAAGGTCGGCAAAGGGTATTTCAATACCGTATTCCTGGGCGGCTTTAGTCAATATTTGCGCGGTAGGTTGGGGGGCCTCCATCTCGGCGAAATAACCGTCGCGGGGAGCAATAACCGTGAACTTGTCGCTACTGTGAATAAACTGGCGGGTAATTGAATCTGTCTTTAAGTCTACGCGCAGCTGTTTTGGCGGCATTGCGATGTACTCGACGGTACCGCCAATCAGGAGCTTCTCCTGGTTCTCCAGCACTACCTCAGTGAAAATATCGGCATTGAAAGTCAGCATTTTGAGATTGCCGAGGTAATTCCCCATACGTTTCAGTGCCGCCATCGCTTTCGGGTCTAGGGACTCCTCTGACGATGCAGTCCCCGCTTGGGTTTTATCGGTCTGTGGGGCAGGGGCTTGGGCAGCGACAGTGGGGGGGATGACCACCGCCGCTGCAAGAAGCAGCGTCCTAGCCAAGCCGCCGAAGGTGTGAAGAGCAAGCATTTAGCGGTACCTCCCAATGCGTAGCCATAGTTGTGGCATTTAAATCAGTGTAGAGGAGAACCTTCGCGCCCGCTGTTCGGCGGTTCCTGAGCTGAAAGGGGATAAGCTATGCTTCCCGAAACCAGTGAGGTCGGGCTACTAAGACCCGCCAAGTTTCCCTCTCTGGCGGAGTGTTGTCATCATTGGATTGAGTGAGGGGGACTTGTTTGCTAGAGTCGCTTCACCATTCCAAGTTTCGCTGTTTCTATGAATGTGGTTCGACTGTCATTTTTGTTGATTGCGCTGCTGGTCTTCCAGACCGCAGGGGCTTTCTATGACAGTCACGATGAGCTGGAAGATATCACTATCCACTTTTCCTCCAGCCATACAGGCCCTTCGCAGGGCTCTGTGGCGGATACGCCCGATGAACCAACCAGTCCCTCTGCCCCCGTCTCCAGCCTCGGAGATGATCCATCTGCGCAGGTATTAGACTTTTGCAATCACTGTTGCCATTGCCACGGTATCAATGCAACGGGGCTTCTGGGGCAGTCCTACCAACCCCTTTTGTGGGGTTCTTTGAGCTATGGTGAAGTCGCTGCTGGAGCAGTGCCTTCAGGTTATTTCTCTCCTCTGTTGCGCCCCCCTATAACCCAAGTCTGATTGGTCAATTACTGCGTATGCCGCTATAGCAATAAAGCGCTGTAGTTGTGTGCGCCGATAGGATGTGATTTGGGAGAATTCCATGGATTTTTATCGCGCGCTCTGCGAGAGCGTGGCTGGTCGTGCAACCGCCAAACTCCTGGTGGCGACCATTTTGAGTTTATCTGCGCAAGCAACGCTGGCGCAGAAAGGGGACTTGCTGACACTTCCGGACGCGATTGAGCTTACGCTCGCGCAGAACCCGGAACTCGCTGTATTTCCATTGCGAAAGCAGGGGCTGGAGGGTGCCGGGCAGACTGCCGCATTAAAACCGGCAGTGGAGCTGGGCGTTGAGACGGAGTACAAGCACTACGGTGAGGATAACCTCCCGGACCCGGAGGATAATGCGGACAACGAGTTCGAACTGACCGTAACCCTGTCGTCAGTCGTCGAACTGGGTAACAAGCGCCAGGCGCGTATCGATATCGTCAATGCGCAGCGCGACCTGTTAATTGCGGATGAGCAGGCCAAGGCGCTGGACCTGTTGGCAGAGGTTATCCGCCGCTATACCCAGGTGCTCGCCGCTCAGGAGCTGGTAGTTTTGGCGCAAGAGAAAGTCTCTCTTGCCCGCGAAACTTTGGCGGCAGTTAGTGCGCGGGTGCGCGCGGCGGCCAGCCCGGTATCTGAGCGCCTGCGGGCGGAATCTGCGCTGGCCAAAGCAACCCTCGCGCAACAGCGCGATCGGAGTCTGCTGGAGTATTACAAGCATGCGCTGTCAGCCCTGTGGGGAAAGCCGAGGCAAAATTACCGGGTGGACTCCGCCGAGCTGTATCGCTTTGAGCCGAGCGAGGGTTTTGAGGTGCTCTATGCTCGGGCCGAGGGCAATCCAGCCATAGCCCGCTTTGCCTCTGAGGAGCGTTTGCAAGCCTCCCAATTGCGCTTAACCCGGGCAAATGCCAGAGCGGATATCGGCTGGTATGCCGGCCTTCGCACGAATCGGGCTGTCGATGAAAGTGCAGTCCTCGCGGGCTTTAATGCCCCCCTGTTTACTGCCAAACGCAATCGCGGTGCTGAGTTAACAGCCATGGCAGAACTGGATGAAGTGATGCTGCGCCGAGAAGCGGCACTACTCCGACTCTACCCGCAGCTTTACTGGGCAGTAACCAGCCGTGAGCAGGCCCTCAATACTGTCGAGACCTTAGGGGGCTCAGTTATTCCCAAACTTCGCCAAGCGTTAACAGAGGTGGATCGCGCTTACCAACGCGGTCGGGATTCCTACGTGGATCTGATTTCCGCAAGAGAAGAATTGCTCAATGCCGAGCGCGAGCGAATCGAGGCCGCGCGATCGGTACTTCTGTTTGGCGCAGAGATTGAACAACTGACCGCCAGCCCTATGGGCGTTGATAGCAGTAAATAATTCTGGATTGAAATAATGAGTAAACCAACTAAAGCGATTCGGCTGGCGATATTGTCCTTCTCCCTGTTGTTGTCAGGGGTTTGGTGCGCACCGCAGAGTTATGCCAGCGGTAACCACGGCGGACACGATAAACACGAAGAGCCCCGGGGGCCCAATGGCGGTCGCCTGTTGAAAGCGGATGATCTCACCGTAGAGCTGCTGACTTTCCAGCGGGGCGTCCAGCCGGAGCTCCGTGCCTGGATTAGTCGCAATGGTAAGCCCTTGGAAAATGCGCGCCTCGCGGTAGAGCTGGAAAGACTCGGCGGCCAAGTAGATCAAATTCCTTTTACCTGGGATGCCGATACCGGGTTTTTCCGTGGTGGGGGTATTGGAGGCGAACCGCACTCCTTTGATGTTTCGGTTTCGGTTTTTCTTAACGGTGAGCGCACCGACTGGAAATATGAATCCCATGAGGGTCGGGTAAAAATTCCCGAATCAATGGCGCAAAAGGCCGGAATTAAAACCGCAGTGGCTGGCCCCGGTACTATCAAAGAAAGTGTCACCCTATACGGCAAGACGACGGTTGATCATCGCAGCCTCAGTCATGTGCGAGCCCGTTACCCGGGAACCCTCGTCACTATCGAAAAAGCCCTCGGGGACTGGGTAGAAAAAGGGGAAAAGCTCGCGACTATAGAATCCAATGACAGCCTGCAAACCTATCCACTCGTGGCGCCAATTAGCGGCCACATTATCGATAAGCAGGCCAGTGGGGGAGAGTTCAGCGGCGAGCGGGTGTTGTTTACAATTGCCAACTACAGCCAGCTGTGGGCTGAGTTACAGGTTTTCCCCACTCGTCGCGACCAGATCAACCTGGGTCAGAAAGTGACTATTACGGCCGGGGATCGCACTTTCGACTCAACGATTGCCAGCCTCGCTCCCGGCGGTAATGGTCAACCCTTTGCGATAGCCAGGGCCGTGATTGATAACCCCAACGATCTCTGGACAACAGACTTGATGGTTGAGGCCCGGGTGGTAACCCGCGAGACCCCCGCGCCTTTAGTGGTGGAGAACCGCGCACTGCAACCATTTCGCAACGGGACCGTGGTGTTTATCAAAGTTGGGGATGTCTACGAAATTCGCCCGTTAAAACTGGGGCGCAGCGATGGCAGCGTGACAGAGGTGCTGAGTGGCCTCAACCCGGGTGATCGCTATGTCACCGAGAACAGCTACTTGATCAAAGCGGATATCGAAAAATCCGGCGCTGCCCACCACCATTAATTGAGGCCACAAGATGATTGAAAGCATCCTGCGCTTCTCAATTGAGCGGCGCCACTTCGTTTTGTCCCTGATCTTTGTGTTGATAGGGCTGGGGCTTTGGAGTTACCAGAAACTCCCGATTGATGCCGTCCCGGACATCACTAATGTTCAGGTTCAGATTAATACGGAAGCCCCCGGTTTCTCTCCTTTAGAGGCTGAGCAGCGGATTACCTACCCGGTGGAGGCGGCGCTCGCCGGGCTTCCCAACCTGGAATACACCCGTTCAATTTCCCGCTATGGGTTATCCCAGGTCACCGCCGTGTTTAACGAGGGCACAGACCTCTATTTTGCCCGCAACTTAATTGGCCATCGCCTCGGTGCGATCAAAAGCAATCTGCCCCCGGGGCTGGAGCCCGAGATGGGGCCCATTGCCACCGGGCTCGGTGAGATTTTTATGTACACCGTGGAGGCGCTGCCCGGCGCTACCCAGCCGAACGGGCAGCCCTACGATGCCACTGCACTGCGGGAAATCCAGGACTGGATTATCAAACCGCAGCTGTCACTGGTATCCGGTGTAACGGAATTGAACACCATTGGCGGCTACAACAAGCAGTATCACGTAACGCCAGACCCCCGGCAGATGCTCAATTTTGATGTATCCATGGAGGATATCGCCGAGGCTTTGCGCCGCAACAACGAGAGTCGCGGCGCCGGTTATCTGGAGAATAATGGCCGCCAGCTGCTGGTGCGTTCACCGGGGCAGCTGCAAAGTATCGCCGATATTGAGGGCGTGGTTATTACCAGCCGCGCCGGGGTACCGGTGAAAATTTCGGATGTGGCCGAAGTCGCTATCGGTAAAGAGCTGCGCACCGGCGCGGCCACTCGCGATGGCGAAGAAACTGTGCTGGGTACTGCCATGATGCTGGTGGGGGAGAACTCCCGCGAAGTGGCTGGCAATGTGGCGGCGGCTTTGGAGCGGGTAAAGTCCACCGTACCCGAGGGTATCAAGGTGGAAGCGGTTTACGATCGCACCACCCTGGTCGATAAAGCCATTGCCACAGTGCAGAAAAACCTTATTGAGGGAGCGCTGCTGGTGATCGCGGTGCTGTTTCTGCTACTGGGGAATATTCGAGCCGCTGTTATCACTGCCGCAGTAATCCCACTGTCCATGCTCGCCACTATTTTTGGCATGGTGCAAACCGGTGTTTCCGCCAACCTGATGAGCCTCGGCGCCCTCGATTTCGGCCTGATCGTCGATGGGGCCGTGATTATCGTGGAGAACGCGGTGCGCCGGCTCGCCGAAGATCAACGGCGCAGCGGCTCTAAGCTCTCCTTGCAAGAGCGCTTAGAGTTGGTATTCCAAGCCACCAATGAGGTAATTCGCCCCAGCTTATTTGGTGTGTTGATCATTACTGTGGTGTATATCCCGCTGTTCACCCTAACCGGTGTGGAAGGCAAGATGTTCCACCCCATGGCCGCCACCGTGGTTATAGCCCTGTTAGCGGCGCTGATTCTTTCGCTGACCCTGGTTCCCGCCGCAGTTGCCGTTTTCCTCAGCGGAAAAATCAGTGAGAAAGAAAACAAGGTAATCGCAGTCAGCAAATCCCTGTACAAGCCGCTGCTAATCGCAGCGATGAAAGTGCGCTGGCTGGTGCTTTCCGCAGCGCTGGCACTGGTGCTGTTGTGTAGTTGGCTGGCCA
This sequence comes from Microbulbifer regidiadema (SeqCode), assembly GCF_052467605.1. Classification (NCBI taxonomy): domain Bacteria; kingdom Pseudomonadati; phylum Pseudomonadota; class Gammaproteobacteria; order Cellvibrionales; family Microbulbiferaceae; genus Microbulbifer; species Microbulbifer regidiadema (SeqCode). The sequence continues at coordinate 708,952 of NZ_CP174316.1, forward strand.
CCACGTTGGGTTCTGAATTTATACCTCGACTCGACGAAGGCGATATCGCACTGCACGCATTGCGTATTCCGGGAACCGGTCTGGAGCAATCGGTGGAAATGCAGCGTCTACTGGAGCAGCGTATTAAAGAGTTTCCCCAAGTAGACAAAGTGTTTGCAAAAATAGGCACCCCGGAAGTGGCTACAGATCCAATGCCGCCCAATGTGGCCGATAACTTTGTGATCCTGAAACCCAGAGACCAGTGGCCCGACCCCAAGTTGCCACAAGAGCAACTGGTTGCAGAGATCGAACAAGCTATTCGGCAGTTGCCCGGTAATAACTACGAGTTCACCCAGCCGATTCAAATGCGCTTTAATGAATTGATTTCTGGAGTGCGTGCAGACCTGGGGATCAAAGTATTCGGGGATGATTTGGAGCAGCTGGTAGCCTCTGCCAATGAAATCCTCGGCGTACTGAATGGGATTGAAGGCGCTGCCGACACGCGAGTAGAGCAAGTGGAGGGCCTACCGGTTCTCTCGGTTGTTCCCAAGCGTATCGCGCTGGCCCGCTACGGCATCGACCTCAAAACCCTACAGGATTTGCTCTCGACCGCTATTGGGGGTGAAGAAGCGGGGCTGATTTACGAGGGCGACCGCCGTTTCCAATTGGTTGTACGCCTACCGGAAGAGCTGCGTCGGGATTACGAAAATCTGGGCGATCTTCCTGTACCCCTGCCGGCCGGCAGCCCATTGGGCCGTTATGTCCCTTTATCTGAGGTGGCCAGTCTGGAAATGACCCCAGCCCCCAATCAAATCAGTCGTGAAAACGGCAAGCGCCGAGTGGTGGTGACGGCCAACGTGCGCGATCGAGATTTGGGCTCTTTTGTCGAGGAGGCGAGGGCGCGGATAGAGCAACAAGTTTCCCTGCCCGCAGGTTACTGGCTGGTTTATGGCGGCACTTTCGAGCAACTGGAGTCCGCCAGTACGCGTCTTTCCATCGTAGTGCCACTGACGCTACTGGTAATTCTCAGTCTGCTGATTATGGCCTTCGGCTCATTCAGGGATGCCTTGATTATCTTTAGCGGAGTACCTCTGGCACTGACTGGCGGTGTCCTGGCCCTGTGGCTGCGGGGGATGCCGCTGTCGATTTCTGCCGGGGTAGGGTTTATCGCCCTCTCCGGTGTGGCGGTGCTAAATGGCCTGGTAATGCTGTCATTTATCCGGCAGCTGCGCCAGCAGGGCGGTGAGCTGCTAACCTCCATTATCGACGGCGCGATGATCCGCCTGCGCCCAGTACTGATGACCGCGCTGGTTGCCAGTCTGGGATTTGTGCCCATGGCTTTAAATGTGGGTACTGGCGCTGAAGTGCAGAGGCCTTTGGCAACTGTAGTGATTGGAGGGATTATCTCCTCAACGCTGTTAACCCTTTTTGTTCTGCCACTGCTTTATCGGATTGTGCACGGGAGGGAGCAGGAGGCCTCTTAGAGCTGATACTTCCTTTGGCTGCCTGCTTTGGGTTTTATAGCGTGAGGTAGGCAGTCTATATCGGTCGATTGTCATGGGTTTTTATATGAATAAAAAATTGCTTTTCCAGTGCAAGCACTATATAGCTCAGCTTGTATTTGATAGTGCCGCCCTGGAAAATTCACCTTTCACATTCCCAGAGGTTCAAACGCTATTGGAAGGGATTGCTGTTGGAGGGTATACCCTGAGTGATCAGAACCTGGTGCTCAATCAGAAGGCGAGCTGGGAAATGCTATTTCGGCTGATCGAGACCGAATGCTTTGAGGTAACAAAAGAGGTCGCGTGTAGCCTACAAAATTTTGCTACCCAAAAAGAGCCCCGAGATAGGTGCTGTTTTAGCGTAAATAATGCACGCATACCGGGTGCTGAATACATTCCATCACAGGCTAAAGCCTTGGATGCCCAGTGGCACGAGATGATAGATAAGCTCGGAATGATCCGGGATACTAAGGTACGTGCTTACTCCCTGTTCTTACAAATGGCTCGCAACCAATTTTTTGGAAGTGGGAATAAGTGCACCGGTCGTCTAATGATGAATGGTGTTCTACTGTCTGAGGGCATTTCCCCTGTTTTAGTGCCGGCAAAATCAAAACTTGAGTTTGATGCCAAGATGATTCGATTTTACGATAGTGGCAATGATTCAGAAATGATTGATTTTTTAGCAGGGTATCATGTTGATTTTGGGTAATAGAATATCGATTTAAAAGAGGCTGAAATTTTGAGATCTGATTATGGCCGGTAGATTGTGGGGTTAATGGTAAAGTTGCCAATTGGCTGACTGGGCTGCGTAACAATCCTGAAAAGCTAAATCAGTTAGGGGTGGATCTTATGGTGGAGCATGCTAAGTATGTCATGGAGGACCTAAGGATGTGTGCTGGTAATATACCTGGCGTTCTTAGTCCTCAGCAGGTTTCTGAATATCACCATATTGTTTTCAAAAGACATGGTGTTGTCTCATTTTTATTGGGGTCGGATGGGGCTTGGTTGTTTGGAGGCACTCTATTTAATTTGCCGGCCAGTACATATCGGCCAGTTTGGTGCAGTGCTTGTGACTTCATTGGCCCTCAGGTCGGGGTACGGTAATGCGAACTTCAAATATGATGCTTGCAACTATCGTTTTGGTGTTTATAATTTATACTGCTTATTCATTTTCACAAGATGACTTTCAAGAAATAGAGCTTGGGTCTACTAAATTTTGCATGCCAGAAAATGACCTGGACATTGATGTTCTAGATCAAAGTCAGAGTGCCTCTCAATTTTTTGGTAACCATGATCATAATTTCGGAAGTGTTCAGTTTATAATAGCGCCCAGCTTGGTGCAGGAAAATATCAATGAGTACGTTATAGATGACTATGGTTTGCCGGCGGTTTTAGTTCTGAATCTTAAGGTCGCTTCATCTTCTGATATTAACCGTTGGCTATCTGGCGCCTCTTATTCAGATGTTTTAAGGCTCGAAGGTGATTTTTCTTCTTCAAGCATATCGGAGGATGATGGGGGGCTCCTTTATAGTGTAAGCTGGTCTTCGGAGCCCCCACCTTATGTTATTTGGCATGTACTCAATAGACCCCCAGCAGCAAATGCTGTGGTTCCCTTATCACTAAGTGAATACTATGTTGCATATTGTAGTCGTGCGGGTGGTCGCAAGGGAGAGGCAAGTAACTGTTCATTTTCAGAAGGGTATAATGATTTCTATCTGACAATCACGACTTCAATGGAAAATTTAAAAATAAAAAAACAATTAATTAAATATTCCAAAGATTTAATGGATGAGTGGAAGCGGGGTTGTGTGGGAGAGGCTTGATAAACTGGTGCGTAAAGCTCTAATTCTTCCTGGTGCTTTATTGAGGTTTTGGGGTTGCTAGGTGAGGTTATGGCGTATAGGGGGATAAAAGATATGCGCGGGATTTATGGTTGGCGCTTAAGATGGGCGTCGTAGTCTCTATCTCTGAGTATTCAGTTTTCAGAGTTGTAGTAAAAGCTGCCAATAATCTGCAGCACTAAATGAACGGCCTGAAACGGCAAGGCAGTTTTTTCCGCTAGGGTACGCAGTCAGGTGGCTCAGATCAGAAAGAGTCGTTATTGTGATTTGTGTTGCTGTAGAGGTGGCTCAATGGGCGGCTAAATACCCTGATAGCCTATGCGGCTAATTCTACCGCAATTTGTATTATTAACCTGCCGTGTTTAGGTTTGTAAGCAAACGCTGAAATATAAATAATATTTTTATTACTTGTGTTGCTTCCCGTATTGCTAGATGAGCCCTCTTTCTATGGGGCGCCTCCTTTATTGCTTATATGTTCCGCTAGACCGAAGTTTCCATATGAAGCTTAACTTCTACTATCTGGGCTATATGCCAGTTGAGTCCACCGCAAAGGTTTTGAATAGCGCTCGAAATTTCCCGTTAAAACCTTTGGCCTGTAATTTCTGAGTGTGCTTATTAAAGATTAAGCTGTAGTGCAGGATAGTCTGAAGATGTGTGAAATACAGCATCAATCTTGGAGGTTCAAAGATAGAAAGCGTTGATTCTGAGGGTAAAATCTTGTCTGCTATTTTAGAAAGTTCGGATAATCAAAATTTACTTTGAGTCTAAAAGATACGGTTCAATAAAGCGCTTAGTGTTTGAATATAGTGGTTCGCTCGACCGGTTGATAGGTTTTATAGCTTGTTGATATCGAGGTGAAGCCCGGTCGTTCATTGTCGCATTGGTGCCGCTTATAGGAGCAGGTTGTATCTTGTGTTTTCTCTAAAAGGGGTGTTTCATCTCTAGAAGCAGTTGAGAGAGGGGAGGAACGGCAATATATATTCCAGTTCCTGATGTGCAAGATCGGTATGATTTGATTTTTGCTTGTGAAGCAAGAGTTGTAGTGTGGGCGATCGCTTCAATATCGAATATATTTTTCATGATCGGAAAGTGTTTTGTTTTTATATGTCAATGTGGTTTTTTGGGGATGCCGGGGTATGACTTATATCCTGGTTTTGGGGGCTTAAATTTGCCTTGTTAATTGGTTTGTTTAATCGGGGGGATGAGTAATGTTTGAGCAGCTCTTTCAGGATTTATTGTTTTGGCCATTTGTGATTACATTGGTAATAGTCTTATTGCTTGCCAAGTCTGTCGTTCTTGTAGAACCCAAACAGTATCACTTTGTACTATTTCTAGGTAGATATTGGAAAACAGCTACGCCAGGGATTAACTGGATTGTTCCTTTTCTCTCCTGGGTCGATAAAAAAACCTCTACGGCCTTAAAGGAGACCCCTGTAGAGCTCACCCTTAAGACAAGTAATCAAGTTACTTTTGGGTTGATCCTTAAGGTGCAACACCAGGTGACTACCGATGTGAAGCGCGCGTATAAGGCTCTGTACGAACTGGAGAATTATCAAATCCAGTTGAAGTCCTTTGCGACAGATGCCGCCATTCCAATTGCTAACAGTATTAAATTTGAAGAGGTCTATAGCCAAAAAGAGCAAATAGCGAATAAGGTTAAAACGCGGCTTCGTCACGTTTTCAATAATTTTGGTATACAGGTGGTCGATGTACTATCGGGTGAACCGTGCCTGCCAATATCAGTAGAGGCTCAGGTGAATAGAGTTATGGAAATGCAGCGTGAGAAGCAGGCAGCGATTTACGAGGCTAAGGCAATCCAGGAGCGAGAGCTGGGCAAAGCTAAGGCAGATGGTGAGTCGGTAAGGATTCGGATGAAGAAGGCGGGGGAGGCTCGGCGGATATACGCTGAAAGTACCGCTGAAGCTATCAAGACACTAACCAGTGTCGGTACTAGCGCCGATGAAGCATTACGTTTTTTGAGCGCGATTGCAGATAATGATGCGATTGTTACTGCTGCGCGCCATGGCAGCGCGGCCTTGATGGCCAGCAGTCAAACTCAGCCGCAAGTATCTGTTGCGCTGCCGGTGTCAGAAAAACCCACTACAATAACAAAGCCGAGACTTCAGAGAGAACTACAACCTGTTTGATACGGAGTAGGCGGGGCTGACTACATAGTAGGCGGCGCTCTATAGATACTTATTGTGGGAGGGGGGCTTTTGGATAGCTTTATCTTTATAGGCCAGCCCTCCTACCAGGTCAGAAGCGTTTAGAGTATGCTTTTCTAGCTGTCAGCATAATTAATCTTCACTTCGCAAAGCGGGCGATGCCAAACTTAAGGCTTTAATGGAACAGGGTGTCGTCCTTTTTTATGGCTTTGATCCTCAGTCACCTTTGCGTACAGCTGAGTTGAATCGGCGGGTGTTTGTATTTTTTGGCTTGTTATAGCTAGTATTCCGAAAGCATCGGTAATGCGATATATCTTAAGCGAGACAGTTGTGGCATTAGTATCCTCAGTCGAGAGTTTTAGAGTCAGTTCAGCTTGCCTCTTTGCTTGAATGGCTGAATGGTCTACTTGTATTGCCTAATAATATTGCCGTTTATTATCACACGGTTGCTGATCGTGCGGGTATGGTTACAACTTGCCCTTAGGCTAAAAAGGAGGGGGCAGTTTCTGACGTGTAAGAGTAATATGATTTTTCGGTGATTATAGGCTAAAAAATATGGCTATAGACTGGTTGCGCTGTCTGGCAGGATTTGTTTTCACAATTGGTTGGTAAAAGGTTTTTTAAGTGGATTTCTGGAACCTTTTTGGCGGTGACTCTAAGGGTATAATTTCAGCCTTATTTTTTGAGCGTTTGACTTTATGCTATGGAATAATCTTCCTGGTTAGGAATGCTAGAGTATGTTTGGACAAGATTTTGAAAGCTTTTTAGTGTGGTCACCTGTATTTGCAGTGGTAGTGGTTGTTTTACTTGCCAAAGCCATCGTTATTGTAGAGCCTAGACAATATCACTTTGTATTGTTTTTGGGTGCATACTGGAAAACGGCGACTCCTGGTCTCAACCTGATTGTGCCTTTTTTGTCCTGGGTTGACAAGAAAGCCTCTACAGCCTTGAATGAAGTGCCTGTAGAACTTACCCTTAAAACGAGTAATCATGTCACTTTTGGTTTGGTTCTCAAAGTGCAGCACCAGATAACCACCGATGTGCATCTTGCGCATAAGGCACTATATGAATTGGAAGATTATCAAGCACAGCTAAAGTCTATTGTAACAGATATCGCTATTCCAATTGCCAATAGTATCAAGCTTGAAGATGTCTACAATAACAAAGACCAGATAGCTGACAAGGCTAAAGAACAGCTTCGTCATTTCTTCCATTGTTTTGGAGTTCAGATTATCGATGTGCTATCAGGTGAACCGCGTCTACCCAAATCAGTAGAGATTCAGGCAAATAAAGTTATAGAGATGCAGCGTGAAAGGCAGGCCGCAGCTTATGAAGCTGAGGCAATTCGGGAGCGCGAAGCAGGTAAAGCTAAGGCAGATGGCCAGTCTGTGAAGATTCGTATGAAAATGATGGGGGAGGCGCGGCGGATGTACGCTGAAAGTGCCGCCGAGGCCATTAAGGTTCTGGTCAAAGCCGGTACTAGTGCCGATGAAGCATTGCGTTTTTTAAGTGCGATTGCAGATAATGATGCGCTTGTCACCGCTGCTCGCCATGGTAACACTATGGTAATGGCCGCTAGTCAGGCACAGCAACAGCCATCGATTGCTCTACCGATACCGGACAAATCCATTACTGTCGCAAAACGGTCATCCCCGCAAAGAGAGCCTCAGCCTGCCTAACAGGAGTGTCAGGCTTACTTGAATCTTTGAAGAAGGGTGCATTGGGAACCTCTGAATCATTCCATAATATATCTGTGGACCTTTCAGGGTGGTTCACACTCAGTGTTACTCTAGGCATCCCTACAAAGCCGCGCCTTGCTTGTGACTGCTCTGAGGCTCAGAGGCATCAAAGAGCTATTCAGGGGCTCTATAGCCTTCAAATTACAGGTTTTGTTATGTCCTGTGGACATTTATAATAATCTGTGTCTAATATTTAACCCTCAGAATCTTCACAGGTATTTTCGAGCTATTGAGGTACTCCAAGTGTGCTCAGTCAGCTCTATATTGGAGGCCTTTTTATGATTCCAAATATATATTCCGTTTGCACAATTGGAGCAGGAAAATTGTACGTGATGCCAAAGCCATCGAGTGATTATTTGGAGGATGATGTTCGGCATTTTATTTCAGAGGGCGTGGATACGGTTGTCTCTCTCCTTGAGGAGTCTGAGGAGAGTGAGCTTGGATTGAAGTCTGAGGGAGAGATTTTAAAAAAGTACGGAATAAAGTTTATCCGCCATAGTATTCGGGACCGAGGACTTCCTGCATCAGTTCCATTTGGCGCTTTACTTGATCAGCTCTATGGTCTGCTGACGCTGGGTAGCAAGATTGCTGTTCACTGCCGCGCGGGCATTGGTCGTACGGGGATGGTTGCATCTTGCCTTTTGGTTAAAGAGGGCGTTGCCTCTCAGGAGGCCATTGACACAGTAAGCGCTGCGAGAGGTGTTCCAGTTCCTGATACACAAGAGCAATATGATTTTATCTGTGATTATGAGCTGGGTTCCATATGATCTTCAGCTGAGCGAAGGAGTATTGATAGAAAGTTTATTGGATAAGTCTGTGTCAAATTGTCTAGATTTGGATTGTGTTGAAAGAATGCAGAAGAATATCTTTTGACGTTGTGTTACATAGAGGAAAACTGGAGGGTTAAAGGCCGTTACCCGCACCTAATCTAGAGTTGGTATTTAAATTCAAGGTCAATCTGGAGGGTTATAATAATGTCTTATGTAGATGGGGTTGTCACCGCTGTGCCTACAGCGAATATAGATGATTATATTAGGCATGCAAAAATTGCTGCGGAGGTATTTAAAGAGCAGGGTGCGCTAAGGGTTGTAGAAGCCTGGGGTGATGATATCCCACAAGGTGAAATAACCTCTTTTCCCATCGCTGTAAAATGCGCTGAAGATGAAACCGTGGTCTTCTCCTGGATTATCTGGCCATCTAAAAAAGTCCGAAACTCTGCCTAGCGAGCGATTGTTGATGACCCCAGGATGCATCCAGAACATAATCCCATGCCATTTGATGGCAAGCGAATGATTTATGGTGGGTTTAGTGTCATTCTGGATGAATAGTAAGCTATGTTCGGGAGCTATCACGGCTTAAAAGAAAGAGTATTTCTTGGTCGTATAGCTCCTGTATTAGTTTTGTGTGGCGGCTCAAAATCATAGGGATAGGTTCGAGAGGTACCATCGTACGGATAGTGAGTTACAACTTCCATAAAGGTGATTTTTTAAGCATCGGTATGCTGAAATAGCTTTAGGGGAATATAGAAATCTGATATATAGAGATGCATTCCCGAGAAATTCTGCAAACAAAGACTGTAGTTAATATGTACCCGAAACTTTCCAGAAGATTTAGAGCGTTGATGATTGATTCTTTAGTGCTGATTGCCGTTACTGTTCTCTCGATAGCTATTGGTACGAGTATAGACTTCACAAATGAAGTATATCAATCAGTTTTAATTTTGCTGTTGATTGTATTATTTGAGCCGGTATTGGTCTCCTTAACTGGAGGGAGTGTTGGGCATCATCTTGTGGGTGTTCGTATCCGTAAAATAGCAAGTGATAAAAGGATCAATATCGTTCAGGCAATAATCAGAACGTTGTTTAAATTGCTTTTGGGAGTTCCTTCATTAATCTTTGTTCTTACCTCAAAAAAATATCAGGCGCTACATGATTTTATTTCTATGTCGTTAGTGGTTGTTAAGGCCCCGGCTTTGTTGCCAAGCTATGAAGTGCTTGAGGAACGTACTGAATCATATGAGTATGAATATCCTGGAAAGACTCGGAGATTGATAGTAGCGGTTATGTATGTAATCAGTTCTTCTTTGGCTATATCTGCGATTGCTGTTATTTCAGTGTCGGATTTATGTGCATCCAAACAGGTTTGTAATAGTGCTGAAGATACAGTCCACTTGTTTTTGGGCGTACTCTTTTGGGTTTTGGTTTTTGTGCTTCCCTGGGCGGGATGGGCTGGCCGTTTATATGGCGCGCGAAGAATAAGGTTGATCGGCTGAGATGTTGTAGTTTTTCTTCAGGTTTAGTAATGGTTGTTTAAGGTGCATCTAATGACGCTTGAAAATTGGCTGGCTTTTTGTTCAATTGCTCTTTTGGCAACCGCTACTCCGGGGCCTGCGGCACTACTGGTTTCTATCAACACCCTGTCTGCCGGTGTCAGAGCGGGAGTGCTTACAGCTTTGGGCAACATCTCTGGGCTGTTGGTAATGTCCGGACTCTCTGTTATTGGGTTGAGTACGATTGTCCTAAATTCCTCAATAGCGTTTACAGTAGTAAAGCTCCTGGGCGCTGGCTATCTAATCTATATGGGTGTTAAGCTTTGGAGAAATGGTATAGGGCGAATGGAATCCACGCAGATCCCTTGTAATAATCAACGTGGATTATTGAGCTTTTATATACAAGGGGTCTCCATTGCCTTAACTAACCCCAAGGCAATTATTTTCACAACCGCACTTTTCCCACAGTTTATCTCATTGTCAGGCCCGCTATTGCCTCAGTTTATACTGCTGGTTTTCAGCTTTATGGCATTATCTTTTAGTTGTTTATTTTGCTATATGTTGCTGGCCGGGGGTGCCAAGATAAGGTCGAGAAACTTTACTTCAAGCCGGTTTTTTAGCCGACTACTCGGCTCAACTTTTGTGGGTGCTGGCTGTGCTTTAGTTGGTACGTCAAGATAGATAGGGGTGTGTAAGGGAGTTAAGTACACTGTTGGCGTAGTTGCCTGGTTTTAAATGGGTTGATAAGTAGTGATAGGAGTTCCACTATATGAATATTAAAGACTATATCGAGTTAATTGGTAGTTTTACAAAAGCAGATTTTGGCTTTCAGGGGGGAGGGGGTTCTCTATACTCTAAATTGCAACAGGAAGGGAATGTGATTTTTCCTGAGGAATTTCAAGAGTACATTGTCAGCTATGCACCAGCCCATAGCCAATTTTTTGAGTGTGTGGGAAACCCCCTTGATCTATATAGTGCAGGGCGTTTGTCATGGCTGATGAATGGATATAACTACAACCCGGTTGAAAATAAGCCGATATCTCACTGGGATAAAACCTGGTTCTTATTTGCGGATGAGGGAGCAGATCCCATCATTGTTGATTTGGCCGAAGGTGGCAGACATTCAACGGTATACCGTGCCATGCATGGGGCTGGAGAGTGGGACTTTAGGCCTATAGCAGACTCCATCGGGCAATTTCTACTGTGCGCTTCAGCTTTACATCATGCACTTACAGGAATAGTTGATGATGATGTAATTATTGATGATGAAAGTGGGTTTAACCTCAATGATAGAAGTGCATCTTGGCTGTTTCCATTCTTTCGCCAATATGCAGATAAATATTACAAAGATTGGCTTGTGTCATTTGATAATAGCTAGGAAGTCTCTGGAGAATTCTGTAATGTCTCAGAATCTCTCTAGGTGGTCTTATTTTCATATGTTCGCTTATCTAAAATTTCAATTGAATATTGCTGGTAATCCACGTTGTGGGTTGCTCTGCATATATCGATATATTGCCTATGGGGGTTGGATATCTACCATCAAGTTGGTCAAGCACAATTAGTGCTTTGTATGATAAAAGTACGCCTGACTCGCGAGTTAGTATACTCAGAGGTACCTTAAGTTATTCTGTCTGGTAGAAGTTGTTGCTTGCTCTAGTCAAGTTTTGCCTTGATGCAGTCTTTGGGTGAATCGTAATTATTTTTGTCTGGATAATCTTGAATTATTGCATAGTAGTTATTGCGCTGTTCCATTTTAAACCCATAGCACTTCAATAGTGTATTTGCGGCATGGTAGGGCTTTACAGAGTCAATTCTGAGTGTAACCTTTTGATTTGATAGCTGCTCAATGCCGACGACATCTTGTTGGGCAAAGTTGAAAATCATTCTGGTCATTTCACTTAGTGGGATGTCCTCAAAGTTAAGTTGCATGGTTTCCTTTGGCCAGGATGAATCATCGGCAACTACATGTGGTGTCTGGGTTAGAGCAATAAATCCGACTGTAAGAACAAGGAGGGCACCCGCTGTCGTTTTTACAGTTGAGCTGTGGTGTTTTTCAAGCATAATAAATCTCTCTTTTTGGTTTAATAAGAATGCCATAGTGGCGGGGAGGATGTTCACGTGCAAACGTTCTGTTAGCGCGCGACCATATTCTAAGCGCTCGTCGTTACTGCTATTTTTTAGTGTCCGGTGGTCACATGCCAGCTCCTGGTCTTCTCGGATTATTGGGCCGACTATATGAATTAATGGGTTGAACCAAAATACAGCGCGGACAATTTCGTAGATTAATTGGATCCATAAATCCTTACGTTCTATGTGAGAGAGTTCATGGGCTAGAATGCAGCGTTGCTGAATTTTGTTGTATCGTGAATGGAAGTCATCCGGTAAGTATACAGTGGGCTTGAATAGCCCTGTAACAAATGGAGCAGATGGTATCTGTGTTTTATATATGTTATGGGCTTTCAGTGCTAAGGGTTTATATATATTGATAATCTCTTCGGTGAGGGTAGGTTGTCGATTTTGGTTTAAATGAATTTTAAGCGCGTATATAGAAAAGAGTCTATAACCCGTCCAGATGGAGAGGCCGACCAACCAGACCCAGATCAAATAAAGGTCAGGAGAAAGGGCCGCAACATTTGGATTGGGAAATATCGTTATTGAGATTTGATCAGATGAAAAGGCTTGATACTCTATTAGTGCAATTTCGACTTCAGGTTTTTGCCACATAAAGCACCTAGCTAAAGGGATTAGCCAGAGTAGAAATGCTATCTGTGCACCCAGATAACGTCGGACCAAACCCTTTAGCAGTAGAACCAAGCCAATGAGTAGAGTGATTTCAACTGATGTTCTATATAACCACTCAATCATTTTTATTCTTCAGTTTATCTAAGATTTCTTCAATCTCTTTTAGATCTTGAGCCGATATCTTTTTATGCTGGGCGAAGTGTGCAAGTAAAGGAGCCATTTTCCCATTGAAAAAACGTGACAGGAGCCCCTTCGTTTCCTCCTCAACAACATCATCCCTTGAAATAGCGGGAGAGTAAAAATAGCGCTTGCCATCTTTGCTTCTCTCAAGTGACCCCTTTGTTACCAGTCTGCTTAGCATGGTTTTTATGGTATTTGGGTGCCAGTCAGAAGTTTCCTGTACCCGTTCAATAATCTGCCCCACTGTAAGAGGGTGGTCCTTCCATAGAACCTCAAGGATTACCTGCTCTGAAGCTGAAACAATCATACTGATAACCTTTTAACTACACTGTTAGCCACAAAGACTACACTTGTAGTTTTTGCCGGTCAAGTAAAAATTTGCCTTAGGGTGACAGTTGTGCTTTGTATTTTTAGCAGGATGAGGGATAAATGAATTTTTATTAAATTTGCTATGCCCGGTTCCACCGGGGGATAGGTTGGCGTGATTTTTAATTATCGGTAGTGCTTTCTTTCTCCGTAGAAAAATAGTTGTTGAATCTCGTCTAAAAAACTCACTGATCTTCACTTAACCCGAATTAGTTTTTGTATTTGAAATGGAAGGGGCTTACCTCGGAGAATGGCTCCAGAGCCTAGCGTCTAATTACTTATGACGCGATATAGGGGGCTTTTTGGCTTCTGTTGACTTTCCGGTACCTTTCCACTAGTTTCGCGACCACGATAAGAGGTGCCTTCTGCCCTGGATGGGCTGAGAAGGTTAAACGGGAAGTCCGGTATTCCGGCGCTGCCCCCGCAACGGTGATCCGCCTGTATTTTGAGTGGTAAGCCCGATACCGGCCTCTTTTCGAAACACGATGGAGCGGAGGGCTACCATCTCGCAATACGACCTTTCGCGCTTTTGCGTGCCGTATTGCTATTCCTCCCTCGATCCCATCTGCTTTTGTCTTAGGGGTTGAAACTTGAAAAAATCTTTATTGAGCTTGGCTGTATTATCAGCCGCGAGCGTGCCGGCTTTTGGCGAATCTACCGATACCGAATCATCAATTCCAGACCTGGAAACTGTGGTTGTGGTGAGCTCGCGCCAGGGTGAGCCGCTGCGCCAAGTAGCTACTTCCGTAACGATATTGGATGAAGAGCAGCTGAAAGCACGCGGGCTGGCCTCACTGGCTGATGTGCTACGCAGTGTACCGTCTGTATCTGTTAGCAATAACGGGGGTATGGGCAAGGCAACCTCGCTAAGAGTGCGCGGGGAGTCCGGCTTTAGAACACTGGTGCGAATAGACGGTATTGATATTTCTGACCCCACCGGCACCCAGGGCGGCGCTCATATTGAACATATTATGAGCAGCAATTTGCAGCGTGTGGAACTACTGCGCGGTCCGCAGGGGATGCTCTACGGGGCCGATGCGGGTGGCGTACTGGATATCTCAACTCGTCGTGAAGATCAAGGACAGCGCTTTGAGCTGTCCGCCGAGGGGGGGAGTTACGATACTGAGCGCTACAATGCCAGTGCCAGCGGAGCCAATGATACGCTGGATTACTTTGTTTCTGCGGCGGCGGTGGAAACCGATGGTTTTAATACCAGCAGCTATGATACGGACTTGCACGATGACGATGGTTACGACAATGAAACCTTACATGGCCGTGTAGGTTGGAATATATCTGAGCAGTGGCGACTGGAGGCCGTTGCGCGGGATATCGACGCGTCTGGTGAGTATGACCGCTGTGGCTGGCCCACTCAGGATGATTGTAACTTTGATTTCAGCCAGGAAAGTACTCGTGTCAGCCTGGCTCGTAAAGGAGAAGAGGGTCAGCAGGAGTTAGCTTATACACGCTCTGATTTGCAGCGCACCTATATCAGTGAAGGCGTGGTCTCCTATGAAGCGGAAGGTGATATCGAAAAGCTGAACTTCACGGGTTCTCACGGGTTTAGTCGCGAACACGCGGTAGTTTACGGGGTGGAGCATCGCGAAGATACTGTGGGGGGGCAGGAGCGGGATCAGTGGGCAGTTTACTCTGAATATCAGGGCAGCTATGCCGACCAAGCCTATATTACCCTTGGCCTTCGCCATGACAACAATTCAGATTTTGGCAGCTACAACAGCTTTCGCGTCAGCTCGGCCTATCTGTTTGAGGAGGTTGCCAACGGTACTGTAAAGATAAAGAGCAGTTATGGTACTGGCTTCCGGGCTCCCAGCTTGTATGAAATTAACTACAACACCAATGCATTCGATTGGGTGACCTTTACCCCGTTGGAGTTGCCATCCCTTAAGCCGGAAGAGAGCCGAGGTCTGGATCTCGGTGTTGAGTACTTTGGTGAAAATGCCCTCTATCTAGAGCTCGTGCTGTTCAAGCAAGTTATCGAGAATGAAATCGGCTTCGATATGGTCGGCTATACGGGTTACCTGCAGAGTAGTGGGGAAAGTGAGTCTCAGGGTGTAGAGTTTGTCGCGGAAACACAGTTGTCCGACAGCCTGTTACTTTCTGCCAACTACACCTACACCGATGCTGAAACAGCCGATGACTCACCCCGTGCCCGCAGCCCCAAGCACCTGGCTAACCTCGGCTTCACTTACAAGCCCATCAGTGCCCTAAGCCTTGCCGTGAACCTGCGTGCCAGCGCAGATGTTGTAGATAGTGATGGCTCCTCCCTGGATAATTATCAGGTCCTGGATGCCAGTGTCCGTTATCAACTGAATGATTCCACTACGGTATTTGTTCGCGGTGAAAACCTCACCGATGATGACTATGTGGAAGCCTCTGGCTATAACACGGCGGGCCTTGCTGGTTATGCCGGTGTGGAATTTAGCTTCTAAAGCACTCTCCTGAATAGATTTTTGAACTGAGGTGACCATGTCGGCAGATGAGCAAAAACGAAATGCCAAGCACAAGCAGGCAATGCAAAAACACAAGGAAAAGGTTGACGCCAGTATTGCCGCAGCCGATATCCAGCGTGGTGTTGCTGTCCTGCTTACCGGTAATGGCAAAGGTAAGTCGAGCTCAGCTTTCGGCATGGTCATACGCGCACTGGGGTACGGTCAGAAAGTGGGCGTAGTGCAATTTATTAAAGGCGCACAGCAGTCTGGGGAAGAACTCTTTCTTAAAAACCACTGCCCGGAAGTTACCCTCTACCAAATGGGTACCGGTTTTACCTGGAATACCCAAGATCGCACCAGCGATATTGCCGCCGCAGAGAGGACCTGGGCAGAGGCAGAGAAAATGCTCACCGATACCAGCTATGACTTGGTGGTATTGGATGAGTTGACTTATATGCTCGCTTATAAATATCTGGATGAGCCCATGGTATTGGAGGCTCTTGCCCAGCGTCCGCCGGAGCAGAGTGTGGTGGTGACTGGTCGCGGCGGTGGCAGCGCACTACAAGCGCTCGTCGATACGGTATCTGAGGTTAAAGATATCAAGCACGCTTATAAAGTGGGCATCAAAGCCCGCAAAGGCGTAGATTACTAGGTTGTTTTCACTATGTCCGTGTTGATGATTCAGGGCACCACCTCCGATGCCGGCAAGAGTACTTTGGTGGCGGGGCTCGCTCGTTACTTTGCTCAGCGCGGAGTCAGTGTTGCACCATTTAAACCGCAAAATATGGCACTCAACAGTGCGGTAACGGCGGATGGCGGTGAAATAGGGCGGGCACAGGCACTGCAAGCCCAAGCTTGCGGTATTGATCCCCACAGCGATATGAATCCGGTGCTACTCAAGCCCGCCTCAGATATCGGAGCCCAGGTCATTATTCAGGGCAAGGTGCTGGGGAACATGCAGGCTCTGGATTATCACCACTATAAATCTACCGCACAAACTGCGGTGCTGGATTCCTTCGCACGGCTCGATGATCAATATGAGCTGGTGTTAGTTGAAGGCGCTGGCAGCCCGGCAGAAATCAATCTGCGGGAAAATGATATCGCCAATATGGGCTTTGCCGAGGCCGTTGATTGCCCGGTTGTACTGATTGCCGATATCGATCGCGGAGGTGTTTTCGCCCACTTGGTGGGAACCCTCGAACTGCTATCGCCCTCAGAGCGCGAGCGTGTTGTTGGTTTTGTGATCAACCGGTTTCGCGGCGATCTGCAATTACTTCAGCCGGGTCTCGATTGGTTGGAGGAGTATACCGGCAAGCCAGTTCTCGGAGTCTTGCCCTATCTCCACGATCTCTATCTTGATGCGGAGGATGCCATTAGCACCCAGCAGAGTGGTGTTGATGCCCGATTGAAAGTGGTCGTACCGGTATTGCCGCGCATTAGCAACCATACAGATTTTGATGCGTTGAGGTTGCACCCGGATATCGACCTGCAATTTGTCAGTGTGCGCGAACCAATCCCTCAGTGCGACTGGATTATTCTTCCTGGTAGTAAGAATGTGCGGGCAGATTTGGCCTATTTAAAAGAAAACGATTGGCCCGTACAGTTGGACCGGCATCTGCGCTACGGTGGCAAGCTTATGGGTATTTGCGGTGGCTTGCAGATGCTGGGGAAAGAAGTGCAAGACCCGGATGGAATAGAAGATACCCCCGGGAGTGAACTGGGCTTGGGCTATCTGGACTACACAACTCGCTTGCAGCCAGTCAAAGCATTGACAAATATTACCGGCCTTTTGGCTTCGGGAAATGAAGTAAAAGAAGGCGCTCCTGTCCAAGGTTACGAAATTCACTGTGGTAGAACAGAGGGTACAGCTCTGCAAAATCCGGCCGTGTATATCCGCGATAAGAACGGAAACCTGAGGCCCGATGGTGCGATTAGTGCTGATAGGCAGATATTGGCTACCTATGTACATGGACTGTTTGATTCACCCGAGGCACTGAGTGAATTACTTGCCTGGGGTGGATTAAAAGACTCTGCACCGCTGGATGTCGGTGAGCAGCGCCAGCAACAGTTGGATCGGCTGGCGGAGACTATTGGCGAAAATATACAGGGAAACTGGCTCAAGCAATTTGAGGGGGCTAAAGGTGCGGCAGTATCGCAAGGGGACAGCCAGTGACGGTCACCCGTATCAAAGCTTTAAGTGTTGCCTGGTGGTCACTGCCCGCAGTACTTGCCCTTAGTTTTTCTGCTGCTATAGCGATAGGTGCGGTGTACCTCTCACCCTCACAATTATTTGCCGCGATCAGTGGCCAGAGTGACAGTGGGCTCGCCGGACAAATTGTTCAGGCAATACGATTGCCAAGGGCACTGTTGGCCGCTGGAGTAGGCGCTGTGCTCGCCATTTGTGGGGCAATGTTGCAGGGCTTATTTCGAAACCCTCTAGCTGACCCATCCCTAATTGGTGTTACCGCAGGGGCTTCCCTCGGGGCTTGTTTGGCCATCCTGCTAGGAGTGGAAGTCGCTAGTGCCTTCGGAAGTTTGCCCGTTGTATCCATAGCTGCTTTTTGCAGCGGTCTGTTGGCAGTGACACTGGTCTACAAAGTGGCGAAAAGTATTAATGGCACTTCCGTGGCCACCATGTTGCTAATGGGGATTGCCGTCACCGCTTTTTCCGCAAGTCTGATCGGGCTAATGGAGTACTTTGCCGATAATGACACCCTGCGCCGTATGAGCCTGTGGCTTATGGGGGGACTGGATGCAGCGAGCTATCCTCGCGCTTTTCTGGTTTTGGCCGTGCTGGGCGCTTTGCTTGCCAGTATGTCCCGCTTCGGGACCTCACTAAATGTTCTTTTGTTGGGGGAGTCCCAAGCGCGGCACCTGGGTATTGATGTAGAGCGGGTAAAAACCCGTCTGATAGTGCTCGTTGCAGCTGGGGTGGGCACTTCGGTTGCTGTGGCTGGCAGTATTGCTTTTGTGGGGCTGGTAGTGCCCCATATAGTGCGTTTATGGGTAGGGCCTGACCACCGACAACTATTGCCGCTTTCTGCCTTGGCCGGAGCCAGTTTATTGCTAGTTTCCGATACCCTGGCGCGAACCATTATTGCCCCGGTGGAGATCCCAGTAGGGCTGATCACCGCACTGATTGGCGTACCTTTCTTTGTGTCCTTGTTGCGTAAAAGTAGGGGGGCGATTTAATGGCCCTGCTACAGGCGGAGGGAGTTACGGTCAGCGTTGATAATCGACCGCTGCTGCGAGATATCAATCTGGAAGTGAATGCCGGCGAGCTGGTTTGTGTGATTGGCCCCAATGGTGCGGGTAAATCGACTCTACTGCGTGCCCTTTGCGGTGAAATCAAGATGGATTCCGGGCAGGTCCACTTTAAAGGCAACCCTTTTTCAAAGTTGTCCGCCCGCAATCGAGCCAGGCAAGTTGCCGTCCTGCCGCAAAATAACCCTCTGACATTTGCCTTTACTGGACTGGAATTGGTCGCTCTCAGTCGAACACCGCATTCCACCGGCACTGACCGGGACCGGGAAATTTGCCTGGAAGCTATGGCAGCGCTGGATGTCAGTCATTTTTCTGAGCGCCTGTACCCAACATTATCCGGCGGTGAGCAGCAACGCTTGCAACTGGCTCGGGTGATAGCGCAGATTTGGCGGGCAGAGGACGGGGGGGAGCGGCTCCTTTTATTAGATGAGCCCGCAGTCAGTCTGGATATAGCCCACCAATATGGAATGATGAGAGCGGTAAGAGACTTCGCGCGAAGTGGCGTATCCGTGGTAATGACGGTCCACGACCTGGCCCATGCCAGCGGCTATAGCGACAGAATTCTCGCCTTAAAGCAGGGGCGCAGTATGGCCTACGGAAGCCCAGAGGCCGTATTGACTGCAGAAAATATGCAACAGCTTTACGGCTATAGTGTCACCGTGATGCCGCACCCGATAACAGGCAAGTCTCTGGTGATTGCTGATGTCTAGTGCCAGTGATGTACACCTGATACTGGGTGGTGCGCGCAGCGGGAAGAGTCGGCTCGCGCAGCAGCGTGCGGAACAGTGGCTAAACAGCAATAGCGATGGTGGGCTTACCTACCTGGCGACGGCCACTGCAGGGGATAAAGAAATGTCTACCCGTATTGCTCGCCACCGGGAAGACCGGGATCATCGCTGGCAGACCCTGGAAGAGCCTATTGCACTGGCAGAGGCTTTGCTCGCAACGCCAAAATCCCACTGTGTACTGGTGGACTGTCTCACTTTGTGGTTGAGCAACTGCCTGCACCAGGGCGCCTGGGAGTGTGAGCGGGACGCGCTATTGCGCTGTATCGATGAAAGGTGTACTGATGGCAGCAGTAATGCCTCCCCTTGGATTTTTGTCAGTAATGAAGTCGGCTCGGGCATTGTGCCCCTTGGGCAGTTGTCGCGGGAATTTGTAGATGCGGCGGGCTGGCTTCATCAGGCATTAGCCGAGCGAGCTGATAGCGTTACCTTGGCAATTGCCGGTTTGCCACTCACTGTAAAGTAAAGGAGCCTCTGAGACTTATGATTATGACAGGTGAACTCAGTTGGCTCGATAAGCCCGCACCAATCCCGGAGCAAAGTGCTCGCACTGCCGCTATTGCTCGCCAGAAGCAATTGATCAAGCCGCAAGGTGCGCTTGGCCGGCTTGAGAATATTGCGATAGATTTCGCCGGATTCCAGGGGCGGGAGAACCCCCAGCTGGATAATTTGTCTGTGCGGGTATTCGGTGCGGATCACGGTATTGCAGCTCGGGGAACCTCACGATTTCCTCAGGCAGTGACTTCTGTAATGCTGAAACTATTTTGCGAGGGTGGGGCGGCTATCAATGTGTTGAGCCGCGAGCAGAATGCAGACTTTGCCGCAATTAATCTGGGGTGTGTGGTCCCGGTAGAACACCCTGACCTGATTGATGAAGTTATAGCCCCCTCTACTGCGGATTTCTCCCGAGGCAATCCAGCCATGACCCAGACGCAGCTGGCTCTTGCCCTTAATGCTGGGCGTCGTCAGTCTACCGATGCAGATTGTTTTATCGGCGGTGATATGGGAATAGGCAATACCACTTCCGCCGCTGCAATTTTTGCCGCCTTGTTTGAATTGGAAGTTGCTGAGATTACAGGGCGCGGTACAGGTATCGATGATGCAGTACTCGCCCGCAAGGTGGAACTGATTGAATCGGCCCTGGAACAGCATCAGGCAGCGCTGCGTTCGCCACTCACTATTCTGCAAACTTTGGGTGGTTTTGAGATTGCAGCCCTAACCGGAGCATTTATCGCCAGCGCCCAGCGCGGTGTCCCCGTATTGGTTGATGGGTTTATGGCGACTGCCGCCGCAGCTATTGCCGGTGCGATTAATCCATCAGTGAAACCCTGGTTACTTTATGCCCACCTCTCTGATGAGGCTGGTCACCAATTGGCCCTTGAGTGCATGGGGGTGAAGCCATTGCTGAGTTTCAATATGCGCTTGGGCGAGGGCACAGGTGCGGTATTGGCTATTAGTATTATCAAGCAGGCGCTCAACCTGCATAACAAAATGTTCACTTTCAGTGAGGCAGGGGTGCCAGTTGCGGATTGATCTTTTACGACACGGTGCCTGTGAAGGTGGAAATATCTTTCGCGGCCAGATCGATGTGCCCTTAACCTATGAGGGTAGGGAGCAGATGTTGCGGGGGCTTGCCGAGCTTGATGGTTCCTGGGACCGAGTTGTCACTTCGCCTTTGCAGCGCTGCCAACACTTTGCCACTCAGCTCGCCCGAGAGAAAAAATTGCCGATAAGTGAAGCTCCTGGTATCCGGGAAATTGGTTTCGGGGATTGGGAAGGGCAGTCAGTTGATAAAATCTGGACTGAGCAGCGAGCACTGTGCGAAGCCTGGGGGCGTGACCCAGAAAAGCACGCACCTCCAGGAGGTGAGCCCTTTGCCGCATTTCGATCCAGAGTTCTTCAAGCGATTGATAATCTGGCCAAGCAATATTCGGGAGAGACCCTGCTACTCGTTACTCACGGTGGTGTGATCAAGTTGTTACTCGCGTATGCGAATAACTGGCTCCCAGTTAAAATGATTTCTCTGCAAATCAGCTACGGATTTGCTGCATCGCTGAGATACGACTTAGGCAATAAGACCTTTACCGTTTCCTACCCAGAGCAGTCAGCTTATGTTTATTGCCCGTAAGTTGTACGACCTATCCCAGGCATTTCTGTATGCGCTAGTGTTTCTTACCCGGCTGCCGGTGGCTGGCTTGCTGCGCCAAGTGGACAAGAAAACGGTGAAGAGGTCGATTTATTTTTACCCTCTGGTTGGAGTGGTGATTGGTGTACTGTTATCCGGGGCCGCCTATCTTCTGACTCCTTTAGGTACTCAGTTGCAAGCCGCAATACTGTTAGGTTTCTGGGTTGTCCTGACAGGTGCACTGCACCTCGACGGCCTTGCTGACTGTACTGATGCCTACTTTGCTGGACATAAATGTGCCGATCCTGAAGAGCAACGTCAGCATATTTTGAGAGTGATGCACGATCCCCACTGTGGCTCTATTGCTGTGGCTGCTGTTGTTGTTTTTCTACTGATCAAGTTTGCTGCAGTTGCAGCGCTACTTGAGACGATAAACCCCGTAACAGTAAATGTTTGGGTCTATTTACCTTTGCTACTCTCACCTATGCTGGCCAGGGCTGCGGCACTGGCTTTAATGGGAATTTCAGAATATGCACGTGTGGAGGGCCATGTGCCCCCCTCTGGTACAAAGCGCCGATGGGACCTGTTGCCGGTAGTTGCAGTCGTAGTAGCTATTAGCTGTATAGTGGTGCCACTATCAGTGGCCATAGGTATTGTCTGCACTTTGTTCACGCTGATCTTATTCTGGCGGCACTTGTGGGAGAAAACTATCGGCGGTTATACGGGCGATTGCTTGGGCGGCTTAGTCGAGATAAGTGAACTGTCGATATTGGTTTTGTGGGTGGCAGTGGTTGCCAGTGTGAATTAGTTATAGCTGAGTTAAAGAGATGTCTCGAAGCAGCATTATCCATGTAGTTTTAGCCTTAAGCTTGTTATGGGCGACTAAGATTTGGGCAGATGAACCCGTGCGGGTAGAGGATGCCCGGGGCCAATGGGTTGAGCTTTCCGCACCGGCAGAGCGCATTGTCGCGCTAGCACCAAATATTGTTGAGAACTTTTACAGTGCCGGGGCGGGGGATAAGCTTATTGCCGCAGTAAGCTATAGCGATTACCCCGAACAAGCCAAGCAGTTACCGGAGGTAGGTAACTATAAAGCGGTAAATTACGAGCGTTTATTGTTGTTAAATCCCGACTTGATTGTTGCCTGGGGCTCGGGGAATGGCAATCAGATGGTTAGTAAACTGGAGGACCTGGGTTTTACGGTTTTTGTATCTGAATCTCACACTCTTGAAGATATTGCCGCGAATGTACAGAGTTTCGGTAAACTTGCCGGTACAAGTGACTATGCGGATAAGTCTGCTGAGACATGGCTTGAGCGCCTGACTGAGCTCCAGGTCAATCATAAAAATCTGGATTCGGTAAGTGTTTTTTATCAGGTTTGGAACGAGCCACTGCAAACACTTAACGGCGATCATTTAATCAGTGATGTTATTGAGACCTGCGGCGGCCGTAATATATTTGCAGATGCACTGGTATTGGCCCCGAAGATTAGTATTGAATCGGTACTCAATAGAGACCCGAAAGTTATTATCGCCAGCGGAATGGGAGAGGAGCGGCCAGACTGGCTGGACACTTGGGAAGATTACCCAAGGATTGATGCGGTTAAAGAGGGAAATCTATTCCATATACCACCGGATATTATTCAGCGACATACTTTTCGGGTGCTGGATGGCATGGAGATGGTTTGTGATGATTTGAATCGAGTGCGAGGAAAAGGTTAGTTATCTGGTAACTACTCACCCCCTACCGATTTAAATACGGCCCGAAAGCGCCATCTGAATTGCAATCAAAGGGTTGTGGCCTTTGTTAGCCATAGTTTGTAAATAGCTCGAAATGCGACAATAGGCCCGTGCATAGTGTGCCGATCGAAAACAACCAGATACTTTTTGCTTAACCTTTGACATGCGCAGGTCCCTTTCCGCACGATTGTTGGTAAAGGAGACGTGGCTCTCTTTGGCAAACAATAAAACCGCCATTTCGTAATTTTTCAAGCGTTCCCATAGATTATGCGCATCGGTCTTCGCCATTTTGCCGCGCTGGCCTTTGGGTTTAGCTGGAATCTCGGGTAATTCCTGCTCACCTCTAGCAATAATTTCCCGATACTGCTGTTGCAGAACAGCGTATTCCTTTTTAATCAGTTTTTTGCGTTTTCTCACCGAGACTGTTTTGCAGGTGGCTTGCAGTAAGCGTTTCATATCATTCGCCCACTCATACCCATTGGCATCAACGATAAAGGTCAATTCACGCAACAAATGCGAGCCACACAGGCCATGCCCACAGTGGGTATAAGACAAATACGAGGCCCAGCAGTCATGAATAATGACGCCCCCATAGCGTGGTATGATATCAATGTGTTCAATTGCTTCCTTACCGCGACTTCGGTGTAAAAACTTGAGGGTAATATCTCCGGAGGCATACACATGAATCCAATGATTCTTTTGCTCGACCCTCAGGGAGGTTTCATCTACATTGAGCGAGGGATTTTGCAATAATTCCTCAAGAGCTGATTGCTCCCAGTCCGCCAGGGCTTCATGTAGTCGCAGTACAAATTTCAACAGAGTAGCTTCTGAGATCACTTGCCCGATCATGGCTTTAACCGCCTTCTGCACCCGATTTAAGGCGATCATTTGACAGACTAACAGGTTGATCGCGTAGGCTTTCAGGCCATTGCCGTATTGCAATGGTCCCACCATATCGGCAGGGAACTCGCCTTTCACGGTATGGGTGCAAGTGGGGCAGGCTTTTACTTCGGCATCGACATGCTCGACTACTTTTTCAAACTGAATATCAATACGAGTGCGTCGTTCATGACTTAAGCACGGGACGCTTGTTAGGTCTTCGCCGCAGTCACTGCAGTAGCGGACTTCGCTGATGGAGATAGTTTCTGTGATGCGATGGTTGTCAGCGGCCTGAACGGCTTCTGTTTTCCCTTTCCCCTTACTGCCTTTATGGGGCAATGCGGATTCATCTTTGTCCGTTTGGGAGGATGGCTTGCTGGAGTTTTTATTCGTCTTGGCCGTTTTTTTCTCCAGAAAAATGGCGAGTATCAACTCTAGCAGAGTAAACACGCTTTGCAGCAGCAGCAGACGACTTTCCTGGCTTAACAACTTCTCGGCACACTGGCGCTGGAACTCGGCTTTTAGGCGATCCATTTCCTCGCGCACAGAAGTTTTGTTAATGTTGGCCATAACCGAAAAGTGAACCCGTTATCTCGAAGGTGTAGGATATCACAAATTTTGGCGTGTCTCAGATCGTTGCGGATAACAATAAAGCGAGTTTGCTTAGAGCATTTGTCTCAGCTTTTCTGTTTCTTTGCTTTAGGGGTTGGGAGGGAGGACCTTCTAGAAGGCTCAGTATCGCTATGTAAGGCTGTTTATTTCTTTGCTTTAAAAAATTTGATAGTTTTTTTGGTGAGGTGGCAGTTAGGGGTGAGTAGTTACGTTATCTGTTGATAGCCTTCAAAAGCTTGAGGCTTAAATCGACCTTCCCGAAATCTGCCTATACAGTTATTTTTAGTATTGGCTTGGTAAGCGATAGGTTGATTTAAGCAGCGTCTAAACCGGTTGATATCGATTAAGTGCTCCCGGATTCAATACCCCCCTCTTTGTATATTGGTTGTGCAGAGCCCCTGAACAGTAAGATGAGTGAGGAGCAAGTCAACTCCAGTCGCCCCATATCAGCAGGATGCTTCAGTCGATTAAAGCGAACAAATCTCTTTGTTCAATGGTGTAAGTTTATTGCATCTGGTGCGATAGTGCCTGTTTGGGGGGTGTGCTGACGCAAAATATCCAGAAAATGCTCTGATTTAGAGGGTAGGTTAGAGGGAATGTCATCCATAACGCTTTCTTTTACTGTTTTCTGGATTACTAATGTCGAAGATCAAAAGCAGCTGCACATATCCACACCAATACAGGCGTTAACTTATTGATTTTGAATGGTTTTCGCCTGTGATCAAAATCAGCAAAATAACAAGATATAGTGCAGGTGCAATATATCCACTTGGGTATTTTTATGCTAGAGTCGGTTAACTGTTTGATTTATATATGTTTTTTGATTTCCTGTTCCTGAGGTATGTTGACAGGTGATATAATGCAGCTGCTTTTGAATACACTGTTATGTTTTGAGAAAGAGTTATGGCTCCAAAATATAGAAGATTCGAGTATGGTATCTCTGGTGATGATCCCAGATTCAATATAGAAAATATGGACGAGAGCGTAGATGAATTTAAGGCTCAAAGAGCCAAATACAAATTGAACGGAGTCGAGTATGAAAATATAAGTTTAATCCCGGAAAAATATGCTCAAGAAGTAGGTGAATACCTAGAGCAATACCCTGAAGGAGATAAATATATTTTCGTGTTTCACAAAGATCCACCGAAATTAAGGAAAGCAAAATTAAGTAGAGTGCTCCCAATTTGGGTTTGGCTTACTTTATTGTGTGGTGTGATCGTATTTAGTGAATGGTGGTCGGCCTTTGGAAGTTAAACATAACAATTACAAGCAGGCTGCTACGGGCCCTTGGCCCTTCGCGGGACGACCTACGCTACGCTCCAGCCGCCCCTGTTGTAGTCGTTAGGTTCCCAAGTTCACCAAATGGAGTCTTATGTGAGTGACATATTAACTATAATTATAGAGTGGCCATTAATTATTCAGGGAGCGTTGGGCTCTGGTTTATTTTGGCTTGTGCTTTTGTTGGGGCAAAAAATTACATTTCTATCTAGCAGGATAATTTCGCAGAGGTCTGAGAAAAATGAAATTCACTATTTGAAAACCCTCCGTGACAAGTATATCGGTCTAAAAGCACATCAGGACAAAAATATTCCATTTGCTAACTATGTTATTACTGGATCTATTTATAAGAGTCTACGCTCGCTGTACAAAGGACTTATTTGGCTTGCACTTGGTCTATGTTTCGGATCAGTAATTCCTGTTTTGGGTGTCGTTGGCTTTATGGGTTGTATCTATCACATGTTTAAAGGTTTATCTGTTGTTCAGGCAATAGATACAAGCGCTTCACCTTCTGAAAAAATAGCTGAAATAAATGAAAGAATTAGCGAGCTAGAACCTAACAAATCAAGCAACACGGACGGCGAAAACGCCGCCGGTTCTTGAGGCGTTAAACGTAAATATGGAAAGAACCGTAGTATCAATAAGCTGGGCCACCATGTTATTTTTAGTGGTAACAGTGGTTTTAGGTAGGGGAGAACTTCCTGAGCATGCAATTATTCCTGCTCTAAACACCGCAGCCTTTTGGGCGGTTGTTACTGGGCCGTTTTGGCTTATGGGTTTTTCTACAGTTTCACTAATTGCAGGTTGCATTGCCATTAGCAAAGGCCAAGCAGCCAAAAACAACTCTATCGCTCAAAAATATGGCTGGGGTTTAGCGGGCGTGGCGCCTATAGCATTTATATTTACAACCTTAATTGTTGCGGCGCTATTATGAGAGCTGAAACGTTTAACAAGGCGCTGTTGTCACAGCCTTCGGCTGCTGGGACGGCCTGCTGCGCAGTCCGCCCCAAAGCTTAGCGTTATTGTGGCGGTCAATTTTTAGATAGTTTGTAGTTGCTGCAAGTAACAATCTCTACCTGAACACACTTCACCAGAGAGCTCTCCTGCAAACTGGTACTGCAGTTTCGTTCAAGTGCCTTCGTTTTAGGTCAACAAGTTCTGCAAGTTAGCTGCCGCATTGTAGAGTGCCAGTCAGATAGTTAATTGGTGGGGAAAGTATGTTACTTTTCCCCGTAAATTTATCGGGCAGTGGCCAGCCAAAGTTGGCTGGCAGAGAGCGAGTAGGTCGTTCAGTGCGCGCCAGCTATAACCAGGCCAGGCAAGATCGCCCCGCCGGGGGCTGGGCTGGGCTGGACAGCCTACGCTCCGCTTCGGCTGCCCTTGCTGGCAACGTTATGTGTAGTAGAGATATATGGGAATATTTGAAGTATTCATGATCGTTTTCATTCTGGCTGGCACTCTGTTGTTGAATGCCTGGCGGAAGAATATGAACGGTACAAAAAGGTGGCCGCAACTTGCATACCTATTTGTTTCATTGGCGATGGCTGGTTCGCCTTTGATTTATATACGCAGCATAGAGCCAAACCACACGGCACTTTCGGTTGTATTAGCAGGAGTAGCGTTTTTTTGGTTCGCAATAGTTGGGGGTCGTAGTGCAAACACATAACAAGTTTGTCAACGATCGCCCTTCGGGCTGGACAGCTTTAAGCGCTGCTTCGCAGCAAAGCTGCCCGTTACAAAGGCGTTAGGTACACAAGCATGTCAGTAATATCAAAACTAATAGAAGCTACGGAAGCTGATACAGATGTGCTTCGGAGCTTGGATAGTAATGGAGATGACTTCACCAAATTTAGAGAAGTCGATTTCACATTCAAGTGCCCTAGTAAGGAAAAAGCCGATACGGTCGCTGGCTTTCTGCAAGATTTCCAGTATGGAAGAGCGAGCGTCATCCTTGAAGAGGATCAGTACATGGTGCAAGTTCTGATCGACATGCCGGTAACACAGAATATTCTGCTTTGTGTTTCCGGTTTTATGACCTGTATCGCAGAGCTCTACGGTATTGAAATTGATGGCTGGGGCTGCATCGCACAAAATGGTACCTAACAAAGCCGGGCAATTTGCTCCGGGCCTGCGTCCCTCCACGGGACAGCTTACCTTGTGCACGTTTTGCGCGGGTCGCTACGCTCCCATTTTCGCGCAAAAAGCGCACAAGGTAAGCTGCCCCTGCCGGCGGAGTTAAAACTATGAGTAAGTCTTACCTCAATATATCTATCCTAGGTGTGGCGTTGCTTTTTATGGTAATTTTCTTGGCATACTCTGAGCTTGAAAAAAGTCACGAAATTGTCAGCTACGTGAGCCGCCCGGATATTGCGCAAAGATATGCGCTGAAATCGGCGAGGGATGACTTTCAGAAAAATAGAGTTGGCTTTATCTGGGTCTTTGAAATTGACGGTGTGTTAACTGTCTATGGTTTAGATGAAAAACAAGTTTCAAAGATTGCCAAAGTATTCGTTCAAGATAGATACTGGAGTTTACGGTGCTGTAGTGTTTTAGGAGAATACAAGTATCCGGATGATATCATTACTGGCGACGAACCATCTGAATTTGGTTTGATAGTCGGGGCGTATATCAGAAACCCCTATTTTGTAACTCTATACAACCGGGAAATGGCAAGGCTCCTGGGTGTAGAGTTTTAACAAAGCAAGGCAGTTCGTTCCGGCCCTGGGGGCCTCCACCGGACTGCTTACTTTGTGTACTTTATGCGCAGTTCGCTACGCTCACTATTTGCGCATTAAGCACACAAAGTAAGCTGCCTCTGCTCGCGGCGTTAAGCGGTCAATTAGCACTAGAAAAGTAGACTATGGATACACTACAAAAAATAGAAACTTTGTCTTTACTGGATTTTACTGGTAAGGGAGAGGCGTTTGTTGAATCTAAATTTCTTACGCCACTTCTAGAGTATCTTGGGTACGAGAGTCATAACGATTATGAAGTTCTACGTCATGGAGATGATGGTTCCTCATTTAAGTTAAGCTACCCTCCAGTTGAAAAAGGGGCGGTTAAAGTAAAGCATTATAACCCTGACTATATACCAACCATAAGGAAGGGTATGTTTTGGGTTGTTGAGGCGAAGTCTCCGAAATCTGTAACTTATCCTTTCGATTATAAGTATATTGTTCAAGGTCTTCAGTATTGTATTCATCCTGAGATACAAGCCAAATATCTGGTTCTAAGCAATGGTGTTAACACCGCGATTTATGATCCTCAGTCAGCAGTTTTCTATGAGGGCAATATGTACGAGCCAATCTTTGAGTTCGAAAGCTCTGATGTATTGAAAAAATGGGATGAAATATACAATCTACTTGGTGTTGAAAAACTTAGAGCAAGAATAGAAGAGTATTTAAAAGTTCAATACGAAAAGCTTTGCTTGTCATCTTTGGATAAAGGTTACCCAAATTTAGTCGCACACAAAATCACAAAAAATAAACTATCCCTAAAACAGGAAATCGGTAAAAATCTAAATAAATTGCGTGTTGCCAGCATGGATGAGAGTCAGAAGCAGTGGCAGCGAGAGCTTGAACAAGAGCCATTGAGGTACTTAGAAATCTCTATGGAATATCCACTCAGAAGAGGAAAAGAGCCATCGCAGCACTATGTAGAGAGACTCTTACAAGAAGAAGATCCTATTAATATTTACGAAAGACTCATTAAAGACTACGAACTATTCAATTACTTTAAAAAAGAGCACTGTTTCGTTGCTCTGTGCCATTTGCATAATCTCATTGACGATGATCACGTAAAAAACGCCATAAAATCATTCGTAACTGAAAAGATGTCACAAAAGATATCCGCTCTTAACAAAGTCGAAAGTGCTTTGCTTCGTATAGTTAGGAAGACTATTGTAATTCATGCATATCCAAAATTAAGAGAAGAAATCTCTAAGAAGCTTGATATTCTCCCAGAAATAGAAAGATTTGTTAATCGGCCAACTGCACAACAATATACATTCGCAAATGAACTGAAGCTTCATGATCAATACTTTTCAATGTTAAGCAAGCTTAGTGAAGATCAGTTAAATATGTTAACTCCAAAGCTATTGGAATATGAAACAAGTATTGATGAAAATTTCACCGAAGCTAGGAGACATATACCTCGAGGAGAACGGGAGATAAATGGTTTGGAATGGTATGGAACAGGTGACAAAATCTATACACTAAAGAATATAGTATGTAATTTTGGTCTTATAACAAGAGAGCAGCGTGAAAGCGCTTAAATCGGGTAGCCGGTAGTTTCTAGCTACCGGCCCCCACACCACCCATCGTGCGGGTCCGCAATGGGCGGTTCCCTATCCGTAATGAATCTCTACCCAGCGGTCACGTAACGAAATCAAGCCCATCTTTTGGAAAAACTCATTGTTGAGTGCAATATGAATACCTTCGGTCTTTGCATTTCGCCAGTAACTCTTACCGGACGATCCACAAGTGATAGCCAGTGATTCACTCACACCCATACGTAGTAAGTTTCGGGCTTTCGTTCTCACTTTACGCCAGTTTTTCCAGTAGCTCATTCTCAATCTTCGTCGTATCCAGCAGTCAAGATCGATACATTTTTGATAGCCTTGCGCTATACCAAAATAATTGATCCAACCACGGAGGAACACGGTAAGTTCTTTCAGTTTCTTTTCCATAGAAATACCACGGGATCGCCCTGTAATCTGGCGGATGCGGTATTTAAATTGGAGCAGGGACTTATCATGCCAGACGAGCCTTGCACCGCGAAAAGAGAATCCCAAAAACTTACAGCGGCTGACAGGAACTACTTGGCTTTTAGTATCGTTAACTTTGAGCTTAAGCTTGCGTTCAACAAAGCGTTTAATACTCGCCATAACCCGTTCACCCGCGCGCTTAGAAGCAACAACAATCACAAAATCATCCGCATAGCGAACAAAATCATGTCGGCGTTTTTCCAGCTCTTTATCGAGCAGGCCGAGTACAATGTTGGAGAGCAGCGGCGATAAAGGGCCCCCTTGTGGCACCCCCTCATGACAGGCTTTCCAGCATCCATCTTCTACACTTCCTGCACGCAAGTAACTTGCGATCAACTTGAGTAAACGCTTATCGCTGATTCTTTGGCCAAGTAAACTCATGAGGAAGTCATGGTTGACCCGGTCGAAAAACTTAGATAAATCGACATATACGGCTATTCGCTTCCCGCCTTCGATATACTTCTGTAGCTTTTTCACCGCATGATGCTGTGATCGCTTTGGGCGGAATCCATAGCTGAACTCCGAAAAGGTTTTATCGAAACTGGGACCGATGATTTGGGCGATAGCCTGCTGAATAACACGATCAAAGATCGTAGGTATCCCGAGCCCACGCTGGCCACCATCTGGCTTGCGAATGTAGACGCGCCTGACGGGAAGCGGCTGGTAATGACCCTGTCGAATAGTCTCGATGAGGTCGTCGCCAACTGCCTTGAAGTGCTTCACAAAGTTATCGACAGTAATCCCGTCAATGCCTGCGGCACCTTTGTTGCTTCGCACGTGTTTCCATGCAGCATTAAGATTTTCTTTGCTGAGGATGATTTCAAGCAGATTTTCATTTGAGTTGAGTGTCATGGCAGTGCGCTACGTCAATTTTATATCCGGCTGGCAACACATCGGTAGGCTAGCCCTGTCTTTTAACTCGTGGATTTTGGGTTCAGGCCTTCACCGTATCCAAGGTATTAATCTTGGCATTAGGCTACTATGCCGTCGGCTGACTTCTGTTCAATCACCTTGGCCATTACTGGCCGAGGCGCTGCTGTGTTCCACCAATTTTGTTTACACCCGCGATGGTGGCTAGCGGGCTGGGCCTACTTATGAGTCAGCGGCCACGCTGACAGCTTTACAGCAGCAGGTTGAACAGATCTCCCCAGATAAGAGCGTGAACTTTCACTACACAACTGCATCATTTACTCTACCCGTTAGACCACATGGCTTCGGTATCCTTGGCTACCTCGCCTCCAGGCTAAGCCTTATATGATGTTTCTGTTCGTCAGCTCGTAGCTTTGCTAGTGGCTTCCTCCCCACAAGACCTCACGGTCTTGCAGTTGCCATTTGCTAGTAGTTAGCATTTAATGGAGACCATTAAACGGTGATCCTCCTACAGGGGACTTTCACCCCATTAGTTCACGCCCATGCTGGGCGTACCAAGTGGCTGCTAGGGACGTGGTAAAGCTTGGCTTGAAAAGCAGCCAACCTTCACCACGCCCCAGAGCCAAGCGCTAAGTTTTATACACAAGTGCACCAGTGAAAATTATTACTCCGATAAGCTCTACAAGAGTATCGAGAACTTCAACTCTATTTACTACAGGTAAGATCGGATACCTAAGTAGGGAGAGATACTGGCGATTATCTAATCAATATGTGCTCTACTCCAGAGAAAGCGCTAGATTTACTGTAAGACTTAAGTGGTTTCAGTCTTGCAGGTGGTTAAAATTCATGCACCACAGTCGGAAAGTTAGGCTATTTCTCTGTATGAGGCTTTGAACAGGATTCAAATATGTGTATAAAACGTAGGCCAAGCGTTATGTGTTCATAGATTATGAGTAAATTTAAGGAATTAATTGGTAAGTGGAAACACGCCGCTCCATGGGATAGCGACGATTACTTAGCTGTGTACGAAATTTCAGGCACAGAAGATCGCCCTCTGGTTTCTGGGTATGACATAAATGACAACGAAGAGTTTGTAATCTCCGACATACAGTGGGTGAGTGACACTCTTGTGTTCAAATCACTTATGCCTTCAACTGAGCGTGTCGGCATTAATAAGTTCTGGCTAAGTGAGGCTGGCCGTATAAAATCTGAATTCACATTTACGGTAGTAGAGGAACTTGTGCGTGAAAAGACATAACAAGTTTGTCAACGATCGCCCTTTGGGCTGGACAGCCTTAAGCGTGGCTTCGCCACAAGGCTGTCCGTTACAAAGGTGTTATGCGCCAGGATATAGCGAATGATTGAGATCAATTACCAAACTTTCCAAGATCCGACACGCAAGACGGTTAAAATCCCTTTTGATAGATTTTATGACGAACTAGAGAATGGCGAGACATACGAGAAAGACGGTGTTGAACGGTATCTGGATCACAGAGAATATATCAAAGTCGATAATGACAGGGTTTCCTATTTAAGTATCAAGACTCCGAACTATTCAAGTAAAATTGAACATGGTGAAGGTGGCAGTATCACACAGCATACGGTTTACCCTGATTCGTCAGAGATGCTTGTTGTTCAGAGCTTCATTGAGCCAAATGTGATTCACTCTGTGAAAGTAACCAAGAATAACGGTGTATGGTCTTCATCTCGTATAGAGCTGATATATGATGACGAGCCCAAAATTGTTGACATCAAGTAAAGCGCATAACCAGGCGCTGCACCCGACTCCGGCTCGATTGCGCCTCCGCAGGTGAGCTTGGCGTTATGCCACTAATAAGAATTAAGTAGGAGTAGTTTATGAAATTAAGAATTGCAATTTTGGGTGTCTTGATACTGAACTCAAGTGCGGTAAGCTCAAATGAACCGGATACAGCAATGGGAGCAGCTGGACTTACTTCCCAGCTGTCGAGCCATTTGAATAAAATGGTTGAAAGGTGCATAGAGTTTATTCCAGAGGGTGAAACGAAAATTCTTACTGCGCAATCCGATTGGAGAGGTAGGAATATAGACGTTATATCCGTTGCTGAGGGATTGATGGCTAAGGCTCGTATGGAATTGCCGGAAGTCTTCGCAAAGTTGGATGTTGCCGAGGATAAAAGCATAGCCGCAATGTTTTTGCCGATGACAGCCGAAATTAAAAGACAGTATTGCGGGAAATATTTTACAGATATCACTAACGGCTCTAGAGACATTAGGAATATAAGTCCTAAAGCATACGAGTTACTAAAAAATTATAAATCCTGAATAGGCATAACAAGTCAAAGCACGCGGACTTGGTAAAGCTGTCACCTTTTTTGTTTACGCAAAAAAAGCCGCCAACTTCACCAAGCCGGTGTTTGAGGCGTTAAACTATTCAAGGGAGTCACATGAAATCACACATACTTGCGTCCCAGTTGCGCTGTCCCAATGGTGCGGAAGCGTCTGAAATTGCACAGGGAATGAATGAGGCAAACAGTGTTCTCAACCGTAAATGCATTGATCTTCTGCAGCTAAGAGCATCCGATTCAGTGTTGGAGGTTGGTCCAGGCAATGGAG
Organism: Microbulbifer regidiadema (SeqCode); assembly: GCF_052467605.1. NCBI lineage: Bacteria > Pseudomonadati > Pseudomonadota > Gammaproteobacteria > Cellvibrionales > Microbulbiferaceae > Microbulbifer > Microbulbifer regidiadema (SeqCode). The sequence continues at coordinate 743,094 of NZ_CP174316.1, forward strand.
CATTTGTTGCCGATATGATTAATGTGGCGGACAACATCTCGTATATGGGGCTCGATTGGTCTTCTGAAATGGTAGCCGAGGCTGAACGTCTTAATGAGCATTTGGTGGGACTGGGGCGCGCGCAGTTTCAGCAGGGTAACTCTGAGCAGCTTCCATTTGAGCCACAATTATTCGATAAAGTGCTGGCAGTTCATACACTGTACTTCTGGGAAAATCCCGGCGACCATCTCGCCGAGATTCGGCGAGTAATGAAGCCGGATGGTCTTTTTTGTATTGCCTTCGGAGATCGGTCTTTTATGAAGGATCTTCCGTTCGTGCCTTTTGGTTTTGCTCTCTATGATCAGGCGGACGCGTGTGAGCTACTGCGTTCATCAGGCTTTCAAATAAAAAATGCTTATCAATACAAAGAAAATGGGTTGAGTAATACCGGTGACCGTGTGAACAAGACCATTAATATTATTATAAGCGAGGCCTAACAATGCCATGCACGCGATAAACGCGTGATGGCGACGTTATTGTGGCGGTCGGTTTTATTGATTTTTCGTGGTAACTGAAGGTTTCGTGCCACTAAATAGCATCTGGTATTGAGCAATTTTACTGATTGCTATTCAGGCAGTTTCGCTCCAAGAGTGTTCGCTCGGGTGTTGTAAAAAGAGGCAGTCCGCTGCAATTTCGCGGATTGCCAGTAAGATAGGAATTGGTTAGGGAAAGTGCGGTATTCTTCCCTCGTAAATATTGGGCAGCGGCCAGCCAAACTATGGCTGGCAAAGTGCTAGTAGTCGGTCCCGAGCGCGCCAGCCATAACCAGGCTAGGCAAGCTCGCCCAACCCCTTCGGGGCTGGGCTGGGCAGCCTACGCGTTGCTTCGGCTGCCCTTGCTAGCGGCGTTAAGTGTCATAAGTTTCATAGTTCGGAGAAGATTCAGAGTTGAAGGTTTCAGAGCTTACGTTGAATGCAATAAAGCCTTACATCACCGGAGACGGTGCTCCCACTCCATATATGTCTGGACCTGAACTCATTAAATTTTTTAATGCTTTCGGGCTATCTGATGAATATACCCGAGAGGGCCTGCCAAATGCATGGTCTAGAAATGAATATGCCTATGAGCGGTTAAAAAAGGTTAACGGAACCCCAGAGTTTAAGAGCTTAATAGAGGCAATCCCTGATAGCCGAAAGGTCAGTAACCCTGATGATGTGGCCTCCGAACTAAGTGAAATCATAAAGCACGATGGTTACCTCTTCGAAAAAAATGAATTAGGTATTTTCAAAGTCACTAGTAATGAACTGAATGACCCCGTACAGATAGCTGCTCATTTTCAAGAAATAAAAAACAAAATAATTGAGTCAATTCAATCAGCGGAATTTACCATCTGGATAGCGGTCGCATGGTTCACAGATAGAGATATTGGAAATGAGTTACGTATAAAACACCAGCAAGGGATTAATGTTCGCGTGATCGTGAATGACGATGATATTACTGATAAGCATGGTTTAGATTTTTGCTCGAGAGGTGTTGAATATAAGAAGGTTTCTCCGAGCTCTCCATGGGGGAAAAAGTTAATGCATAATAAGTTCTGTATTATCGATTTATGCAAAGTTATACATGGTTCTTATAATTGGACCAGTAATGCTCAATACAACAATGAAAGTATTACAATTACGGAGAGCAGAGATTTGGCTGAAGAGTTTTCAAGGCAGTTCATTGAGCTTCGTAGTCAAAACACTTAAATCGGGTAGCCGGTAGTTTCTAGCTACCGGCCCCCACACCACCCATCGTGCGGGTCCGCAATGGGCGGTTCCCTATCCGTAATGAATCTCTACCCAGCGGTCACGTAAAGAAATCGTAACTATTCAGCACTAAAATACACAATTCCCAACAAAATATATTTATGAGATAATAGAGTAATCCTTAAGCCTCTTGTCTAGTAGTCAATGACATTGGAAAAAGTTGATATCAACATAGCTATTACTGATGCAGAAAATCTGTTGAAAGAAGATCAACAGGTTACGCCATCAATACGTGCAGTGATATCCATTTTGTTGGTCGTCATCAGGCTGCTGATGGCTAAAAATGGTATGAATAGTAAAAATAGCAGCATACCGCCATCACAAGATCAAAACCGCAAAAGAGAGAAAAAAACTGTAGGCAAGCGCAAAGCTGGCGGCCAATCTGGGCGTAAAGGCATCACCCTAATGCCGATCGATAACCCTGACGATATTGAGACTCTTAAACTAAATCGCCGCACTTTACCACGCGGCAATTGGAAGGACGTAGGGTACGAGCGTCGCCAAGTTATTAACCTCCAAATCCAACGCCATGTCACCGAGTATCGTGCTCAAATTCTGGAGAATGAACATGGTCAACGCTATGTGGCTGAGTTCCCTGCGGGCGTAACTCGACCAGCGCAATATGGCAGCTCGGTTAAGGCACATGCCGTTTACCTTTCAATGTTCCAGTTGCTGCCTTATGAGCGAATACAATCGATGTTTGCCGAGCAATATGGTATTCCGCTCAGTGCCGGAAGCTTGGTCAATTTCAATCGAGCTACCTGTGAACACCTAGCTCCCTTTGAAAATCTTGCTAGAAAATGGCTCAAAACCGAATCTGTAGTACATGCTGACGAAACCAGCCTCAACATGGATGGAAAGCGCCACTGGTTACATGTCCTTTCGGCTCAGAAGTGTACTTTATTTGGTTTATCGCCGAAGCGCGGGACTGAAGCTATGAATGCGATAGGTGTGCTGCCCGAGTTTAATGGCACACTGGTGCATGACCATTGGAAGCCTTATTACACTTTTGCTTGCACTCATGCGTTGTGCAACGCCCACCACTTGCGTGAACTAACCTATGCGCATGAGGAAGATGGGCAACGTTGGGCTGGCAATATGCGCAATCTACTGCTGGAGCTACGCGATGCTGTTGAGCTTGCTGGTGGTTTCCTACCGGAAGAGCAAGCCAAGCGCTGGAGAACCCGTTATCGCAAAATCCTCGGCCGTGGAAGCACCGAATGCCCGGCGCCAGTGCCGGATACAACGTCACCTCGCCGAGGGCGACTTAAGCGCAGCAAATCTCGTAATCTACTGGAACGGCTTCGTGACTATGAGGAAGATGTACTCCGTTTTATGGAGCGTGCTGAAGTACCGTTCACTAATGATCAGGGGGAGCGAGATCTTCGAATGACTAAGGTACAGCAAAAGATTTCGGGTTGCTTTCGCTCTGAAGAAGGCGCAAGAGCCTTCTGTCTTACCCGCTCTTACCTTTTGACCTGCCAGAAAAATGACATTGCCCCTGGAGAAGCATTAACACAACTATTTAATGGAGAGTGGCCTGGATTTTTACTGGAAAAATTCAAAGCTTTTGAAATTAGTGCTGAATAGTTACTTTTGGGCTAAAGCCACCGCGAGTATACAAACGCAGTATACTTGTGGACTGGTTTTAGGGTTCGTACTTTACACGAGCGAATATATTATTGAAGAGCCGGATGCGGTAGTTCCGAACGTCCGGATCTGCGTGGGGGTAGTTAGGGTAACCGGCTGTCCTACCAACATCAAATAGATAGGATATCAATGAGCGAAGTAATAATAAGAAGTGAGCTTAAGCCTGGTGATATTGGTTATATTACCTATCTTCATGGAAAGCTCTATTCAGAAGAGTTTGGTTATAATTTCACATTTGAAGCATATGTGGGAGAGCCGCTTTCACAATTTGCAAAGAGGGAAAACTCTCGTGAACGTCTTTGGGTTGTCGAATACAAAGGCCAAATCACAGGATGTATAGCCATTTGTGAGGTGTCTGAATCAGTAGCACAGTTAAGATGGTTCCTCATTGAGCCTAAACTTAGGGGAATGGGTGTTGGTAAAAGGCTTATTGATGATGCTTTATCCTTCGTCAAAGAAAAGTCCTACTCAAAAGTTGATCTATGGACTGTAAAAGGTCTGGAAGCAGCAAGGAAAATATATCTCAATAATGGCTTTAGTCTTGCAGAAGAAGTTATACATAATACTTGGGGTTCAGAAAGAACAGAGCAAAAATATTCTTTAACAATCTAAAACACGCACATAAAAAGTGGTTCAGGTGACCGCACCTGCGGCGCGTCACCTGAACCGATCGTTATAACTTAATGAGGAAATAATGGTCACCCCAATAATAATACTGGTACTACTAGTTAGCCCTTTGACTATCGCATTTCTCCGCTCCAAATTCAGTGGTCAAAAATTGGATATCGCTAAATATTCCTTCTGGGGGTTGGGAGCTGCATTCATATTTTTTTCCATCGGCCATATTGTAAAAACGCAGGGAATGGTTGAAATGTTACCCTCTTGGGTCCCATTTCGCTTAGCTTTGGTCTATCTCACAGGCTTATTAGAGGTAGTAATTGGCGTTGCACTTTTTGTGCCGAAGTATCAATCGCCCGCTGCAAAGATTGCCATAATCATATTTGTTGTATTTTTTCCAGCTAATATTTATGCAGCATTAAATAACATAGGCCTTGGTGGCCACCAGTGGGGGCCTGTGTACTTGTTAATTCGTGGGCCACTTCAATTAATATTAATAGCATGGGCTTATTTCCTTTGCGTACATGGTTATAACAAGCGCAGTCTGTCGGATTCGTACTAATGCCGCGATTTTTGCTGTGCAAAAATGTGCGCCCTCAGCACTCGCCGCAGCTGCAAGCGTTGGTGCGTCAAGCTAAGCTTGATGCTTCTTGCAGGGTGGAAGTCCCTGTCGGGTAAGGCCTGTAGTGGTCTAATACTTCCGGACACTTCGCTAAGATGGTAAAACTACCAAGTGAGGTGACGTATGACAACAAAAGGTACACGCCGGCAATTCAAGCCGGAGTTCAAGAAAGACGCTGTAGCTCTTGTCTCTGAACAAGGCTATTCGATTTCTAAGGCCGCAGAGGCTGTAGGGACCACTGCTAATAACTTGCGACGCTGGGTAAAGGAGCTGAAGCAGGAAGAGAGCGGAGTAAGGTTGGATGCAGGCGAGCGCGCTGAATTGGATCGGTTGCGACGTGAAAACAAGCGCTTGCGGATGGAGAAGGAAATCCTAAAAAAGGCCAGCGCCTTCTTTGCGAAAGAAATGAAGTAAAGTACAGCTTCATCAAAGAGCAGAAAAGTAGCTTTCCAGTTAGGATGCTTTGCCGAGTAATGCAGGTAAAAAAGAGCAGCTATTACGATTGGTGCCATCGCAGTGATAGCTCAATAGATAGCCAAACATGGCAACTATGCCATCGCTTGAAGGCCTTATTTGCAGAATCTCGGCAGAGCTTGGGAAGCCGCCGACTAATGAAGCTATTACGCAGAGAAGGCTTTAAAATTGGGCGCTATCGAGCCCGAAAGCTAATGAAAAAGCTAGGTTTGGCAGTAAAACGCAAGAAGCGTTTTGCGTTGACGACAGATAGCAAACACCAACTGCCCATTGCAGAGAATCTTCTGAATAGGGATTTTTCGCCGAGTGCTAAAAATCAAGTTTGGGCTACGGATATTACATACATCTGGACGCTACAGGGATGGTTGTACTTGGCGGTAGTAATTGATCTCTATTCACGCCGGATAGTTGGTTGGCACCTAGATCGCCAGATGGAAACGGCTTTGGCGAGTCGTGCGCTGATGATGGCCGTCAATTTACGCACACCACCGCAAGGCCTTCTACACCACTCTGATCGAGGCAGTCAGTATGCCAGCCATACCTATCAGGCGTTGCTGAAGGAGCATGGAATGGTATGTTCAATGAGCCGTAAAGGAAATTGCTGGGACAACGCACCAACAGAACGGTTTTTTAGCAGCCTGAAGCGAGAGTGGCTAACGGGAAATCTCTATGAAACAAGGGTGGACGCGACAGCAGATGTGAGAGCCTATATTGCTTATTACAACTCATGCAGAATACACACAACATTGGGGGATGTAACCCCTATCGAATTTGAGAAATGTGCTTAAAGAGGTGTCCGGTTGGACTTGACCACAACAGCCTAACCAGCCACCCGTATCGAGTGTTGCGCGTAGGGCGGAGCAGAAGGAAAAAAATATACTCATTTTTTTCTCACTGTGAACAAACTATGTGAAGCGTACACAGAGAATTCTATTGGCCATAGGGGTTATGGTGATCCTGAAGTGCTGGTATCGCTCCGATAATAAAGTGTAGTGGCATAGTAAATTTGGCCACCTGAGTTTGAGTGATATTATCACTTTCAACGAAGATCAGGTGGATAGATGGCTAGCTCAAAAAGAAAATTCAACCCAGAGTTCAAGCTGGAAGCAGCGCAACTCGTTGTTGATCAAGGATACACACTGAAGGCTGCATGTGAGGCCATGGGGGTCAGCAAGTCGACTATGGAATCTTGGGTGCGGAAGCTTCGCGCGGAGAGGGTAGGCAAGACGCCAACTGGCAACGCCTTAACGCCGGAGCAGCGGCGCATACAGGAGCTGGAGCGGAAACTGCGGTTAGTTGAGGAGGAGAAGGAAATCCTAAAAAAGGCTACAGCTCTCTTGATGTCGGACTCGCTGAAAAATTCTCGATAGTCCAGCGGTTGCAGGAGAGCCACCCTGTTCAACGCCTTTGCTTGGTATTTGATATTCATCGCAGTAGCTATCGGGCTTGGCGTAACAGGCCTACAGAGCCGGCCCCAGAGGAACTGAAGCTCCAGGCACTGGTTAAGGCTGCACATAAGGCTAGTAACGGCTCTGCCGGCGCTCGTTCTATCGCAAAAATAGTGACACAAACTGGAGTTCCACTAAGTCGCTACAGGGCTGGCCGGCGAATGAAATTGCTGGGTTTGGAAAGCTCCCAGCCCCCTTCGCATAGGTACAGGAAGGCGGAGCAAGCGCATCTTGATATCCCAAATCGGCTGAATCGGAAGTTTGACGTCGAGAAGCCAGATGCAGCTTGGGCTGGTGATATCACATATATTTGGGTGGGAACTTGCTGGGCCTATCTAGCGGTAGTGCTGGATTTGTTTGCACGAAAACCCGTAGGCTGGGCATTATCGCTGTCTCCAGATACGAGCCTGGTAAAGAAGGCGTTAACAATGGCCTATGAGTCTCGAGGTGCGCCGGAAGTAGGCTATTCAAGTTTGCCTGCGGCAAAACAGTCAATCAACGATTACATTATTGGCTACTACAGCCAAGTGCGGCTACATCAACACAACGACGGCTTGCCGCCAAATATGGCAGAAGAAAAATTTCGAGATGCTCAAAAGAGGGTGGCCAAAAATATTTGACCATTACACTCCAGTCTAAGCCTTATATAGTGTTTCTGTTCGTCAGCTCGCAGCGTTGCTAGCGGCTTCCTCCCCATAAGATCTTGCATTCTTGCAGTTGCCATTTACTAGTAGTTAGCATTTAATGGAGATCATTAATCGGTGGTCTTCCTGCAGGGGACTTTCACCCATTAGTCCATACCTATACAGGGCATACCAAGGGCTGCCTCTGATCTTGGTACTATCGCGCCGCTACGGGTGAGCTTGGCGTTAAATGTCTATGGTTACGGAGAGCTTATGTCAAACTGGTCAAACGAATTCTTGTATATTGTGGCTTTATCCAAGAAAACTCACTAGGCAATAATTCTTGGCTTTGTCTTTTTTATTAGCCTGCATTCAACTCTGAAGTGCATCAGGTATTATTTCTATAGAGTGTTGGGAGGTTGGTGGGTGTTTATTCTTGGTCTCAGGGGGGGGGTTAGGAATAGCAGGGGGATGAAAAGCAAGAATTTTTGTTGGTACCCATAATCGGTAGTGTGAGCTAATTTTTTTGCCTAGGGTAGGTGCCCCTTTGTCCTCACCTGATGGCAAGGCGATGTATTTTGGGAGGCGGTTGCTGGCGTGATAATTTATGAAAAGTATTTATTTTTAATGGAAGTTTGACTCCGGGAAATTACAAAAACGTTGGTGTTTTCTGGGTGGGTATGCATTTTATAGAAGTATTGAAGTTTAAATAGTAGATAATATAGCAATCTCAGTAAGAGCGATGTCAAAAGATGGTGCGTCCTCTGTGGGCGTTGGGAGTCAGAAATATACATGTCACATTTAGAACTTGCTAAACAGTCAATGCAAGATTTTTCAAGTGATGAGGGTGGCTACTTTGGTCATTTGGAACTTGCTAAAAAATCAATACAAGACTTTTCAATTGATGAGAGTGATTACTCTGGTCATCCTGACAATTTGAATGTTCATGGGAATGGTCAAGTATTTGTCAGAGAGGGAGGTGTTTCTGCAAAAGTCAATATTAATTTTGGGGATACTAATGGGTGCAGGGTATTTATTGGAAGAAATGTAAAGGGTATTTTTAGTGTATTCTTTAAGGGTGATAATTCTTTTCTATATATTGGTAATGGGTGTGATTTAAGGAATGTTCAGATTCGATCATTTCAAGATAATGATTTTATTGCTGTTGGAAATCGGGTGTCCACAACTTCAACTAATACTTGGATTTCAGGCAATGGCGCTGGGAATGCAAATCCTGCAATAATTATTGGCGATGATTGTATGTTTTCCTATGATATAGTTATTAGAAGCTCGGACGCACATCCAATATTTGATATATCTAGTGATCAGCAAGTTAATGAGCCTAAAGGTATAGTCCATATTGAACCTCATGTTTGGATTGGTGAGCAAGTTAGTATTCTCAAGTCAGTCAATATAGGGGCGTGTTCAATCATATCTTTAGGTGCCATAGTTACAAAAGATGTCCCCCGCTTTTCTATCGCTTCAGGTGTGCCTGCTGTTTCAAAGGTCAAGCCGAATATCTACTGGGCAAGAAATCAAACTGAGCAGGCTAAAAACCGAGCAAAGTACTTTTTTAATAAATACAAAAAAACCTAAATTGGATAGCTGGTAGCGTCTAACTACCGGCCACAGCACCCATTGTGCAGGTCCGCAATGGGCGCTTACCTATCCGTAATGAATGACTATCCAGCGATTACGCAACAAAACCAAGCTCATCTTCTTGAAGAAATTGCAGAGGAACCCAGGTCAAGATTAAGTGGTGGTAAAAAAGACAGGGTGGAGGAGAGGGTTGTTCTAGGAGTTGGCCAGTATGAAATACCGGAGCCACTTGGGCTCCGGTTTGCCCCCTAGCTTAAAGGCTAAAGGTGCGGGCAACAGAAAAGACGATACGTTCGTCAGCATTCTCTGAATCAAGCGTTGTGTTCTCGGCGGCGACATTGAAATCGAAGCCGTCCAAAGAGGTCATATATTCCACGCGGAAGTGGTTGTATGAGCTTTTGCCTTCCCAGGTCCAGTTGTCTTTGTTAACACTGGTAGAGCGGTCAGCGCTGAAGCGGATATTATGCCCCTCGGCAAACTCAAAGGTGTGGGCCAGCATCATAATATAGTGACCGCCACCCATGCCAAAGTAGTCCCAGCTGTACCAGCCATTGACTTCTGATTCACCAAGGGGAGAGCTATAGCCCAGCTTGGCGTAAGCTTCCGGGTAAGCATATTCTTTTGACCAGTCGCTATCGCCGTGGTAGGTGTAATAAGCAATACCGGTGTCCAGGCTCACTTTGTCGGTGAGCTGCATAAATTTACCGGCGTAGAAGTCCCACTCCAGGTTCGTATCGTCATCGCCACCGAAGTCCACGTTGGAGGCCCAGGTGCCGATATACCATCCGTTATCGAAGCCGTAATCCAGGCTGGCCTGTAGTGCGGGGTCGTTTTGGGTTTGGCTGACACCGTTAAAGGTGTAGTCAGTAGTCAGGTTAACCGTGGAAGACAGCTCCGCTTGGGATTGCTGGGCAAGTACCAGCAGGGAAGCGCAGGCCAGTGCAGAAACTTTTAAAGTCGATTTCATTGTTCAATTACCGCGTATTTATATTTTTTTGTGGCCCCCGCCTGAGTGGCGGGGGAATCTCAATAGTTAGCTCGCCAGTTCGATCTTGGTAAAGTCGATTTTGTTTTCTTTAGGCGAGGAGTCGATAGCTGCTACCGCTCTGAAGCGTTTCACCAGGATGTAACCCAGGCAGCAGAAGAAAATGCCAATCACCAGGGCGCCAATCCACTGGATTTGCAGGAAGTCCAGTTTGAACAGCAGGGTGAGCAGGCTCATTGCGGCCAGGTTCAGCACGAAGTATTTCCACTTGCCCAGGCGCGCAACGGTCATACCCAGGTTGTCGGTGTACAGGCGAATCAGGGAGTCCAGCGAGTTGATCACGAAGGTAATGCCCACAGTGATCATGGCCAGGTTGTAGAAACCGGTGGTATCCAGGCCCTGGCTGGAGTAGTAATAAAGCACGGTGAACCAGAGCGCGATGGGGATGGATGGGAAGATCAGCATCGCCGCCAGCACTTGGTAGGTGCGCAGGCCACCCACAAAGCGGGAGGTAAACTGGCCAATCATAATGCTCCAGGCAAACCACCAGAACAGGTAGAACTCGTGGTAGTCATTCAGCGGCAGCACGAACTGGTGGATATTGCCGAAGTAGCCGCCGAGCAGGGCGAAGGTAGAGGCGAAGTCGCCAATGCTGCCGTTTTCACCGGTAAAGGCGCCCAGCCACATTACCGCAATTAGGCCAATAAACATCCAGGTGGTTGCCAGGCTGAGGAAGCGTACGTAGCGCAGGCTGGTGGATGAGTAGACCGCAGCGGCGATAACGGCAAACACGATCAGGTAGAAGGTGCCAACAATGGTTTCACCATCGCCAACCTGGGGCAGGTACCAGGGCAGGTTGCTGAGCAGCAAATAGGCAGTAAAGGCACAGGTGCCGATAATCACTACGTTATTGATCAGTTTGACCGGGGCCAATTCAAAGAATTTAACTTTGGGTTCAATAATGCAGAAGTAAAAGCAGGTGAGGAAGTAGAAGCCCCAGATCAGGAAGGCCCAAAAACCAAATTCAATCGCGAGTGCGTTGGTGAAGCCATATTCTGGGTTGTTGGCTAGATCTGCGTAGCCAGCGAACTCGGTGAGGGGGAACATGATGAGGCCTACATCGAGGCCGGAGGTGAAAAGGATCGCTATAAAAGTGAAGGTTTTTACCGGGGTTACCCCGACCATCTTCACATTTCCCCATTTTATCAGCGAGAAAATTATTGCCGTGAAGGTAAATAATAATCCCGCAGAAAGCCAAGCTGTCATGCTGAGTCTCCAGCTAGTTATTGATATGCCGGCGCCCCCAAAGGGCGTTGCTGTGCGAGATTTGACTATCCCCGTCACAAGTGAAGGGGGCAGTCAAATCTCTGCCAGAGCGCCGGCGTAAAATCAGCTCACTGAACGCGCGGGGCGGCCAGGTCGCTGAGTGCTGGTAGCCTTGGTTGCTACCGATGCCTCGGAGGGTGCCAATACTGGGCGCCCTAAAATCAGGTCGGCAGCCCGCTCCGCCACCATAATGGTGGGCGCGTTCAGGTTGCCGTTGGGAATGGTCGGGAAGATGGAGGAGTCCACAACCCTCAAGCCCTGCAAACCGTGTACACGGGTTTCCGGGTCTACCACTGCCATTGGATCGGTACCCATCTTGCAAGAGCAGGATGGGTGGTAAGCACTCTCGACGGATTCCCGCACGAAAGCGTCAATTTGTTCATCAGTTTGGATATCGGTGCCGGGCTGAATCTCATCCCCACGGAACTCATCGAAAGCCGGCTGATTGATAATCTCGCGAGTCAGGCGCACGCAAGCGCGGAAGCCCTCGATATCCTCTTTCTCCTGTAAATAGTTGAACAGGATTGAAGGGGATTGCTTGGGATCACTGCTAACCACTTTGACCCTGCCGCGACTCTTGGGCTTGTTGTGCCCGATATGCACTTGGAAACCGTGGCCATCGAAGGCCTCGCGGCCGTCGTAGCGCATCGCTGCCGGCAGGAAGTGGTATTGCAGATCCGGCCACTCGACATCCTTCTTGGAGCGGATAAACCCGCAGGACTCGAAGTGGTTGGTGGCGCCGAGGCCGTCCTTCTTCAATATCCAGCGCGCGCCGATCAGGAACTTGTTCCAGGGATCGAGCTTGCCGTTTAGGGAAATCGGCTGGTTGCAGCGGAACTGGAAATAAAACTCCAGGTGGTCCTGCAAGTTTTGGCCGACGCCGGGGAGTTTGTGTTGGAGTTCGATACCGGCTTCTGCCAGTGTATCGGAGTCTCCGATACCGGAGAGCTGAAGAAGGTGGGGGGAGCCGATGGGGCCTGCGCTGAGGATCACCTCCTGTCGCGCCTTGAACTCCTGGGTCTTGCCCTTGCGTTCAAGTTTGATTCCGACTGCCCGTTTACCCTCCAGAATCACCTTATGTACGGTGGCGTGGGTCAATACCGTCAGGTTGGGGCGCTGCATGGCCGGTTTCAGGTAGGCGTTGGCGGTAGACCAGCGCTTCCCGTCTTTGACCGTCATATGCATGGGGCCAAAGCCCTCTTGCTGCTCACCGTTATAGTCTGCGGTGTAATCGTAGCCGGCTTCTTTGCCTGCTTCGATAAAGGCTCCATAGAGGGGGTTGGCCATTTCATTGCCGTTGTTGACCCCCAGTGGACCCTCGTCGCCACGGTAATCGTCACCGCCGAAAGCCCAGGTTTCAGAGCGCTTAAAGTAGGGCAGGCAGTGGGCATAATCCCAGCCTTCGGCGCCGTGTTGCGCCCACTCATCAAAGTCTTTGGCGTGCCCGCGTACGTAAACCATGCCGTTAATCGAGGAGGAGCCGCCGAGTACTTTGCCCCTGGGGCAATGCATACTGCGGTTATCCAAGTGGGGCTCCGGTTCAGTCGTAAACTGCCAGGCGTACTTCTCAGTATTCATGGGGATGGACAGCGCGGTGGGCATCTGGATAAAGATGCTGCGATCGCTGCCGCCAGTCTCTACCAGGAGGACTTTTTTATCTTCCTGGGCAGACAGACGGTTGGCCAGAACGCAACCGGCAGAGCCGGCGCCGACGATGATGTAATCAAACTCACTCATGCAGGATACCGCTTAAAATGGACTTTCCAGTGGTGCCAGGCCCACATACACCGCTTTCAGCTGGGTGTAGTGGTTTAGGGTCGCAAGTCCATTTTCGCGTCCGATTCCGGATAATTTGTATCCGCCCACCGGCATTTCTGCTGGGGAGGCGCCATAGGCGTTAATCCAGCAGATGCCCGCTTGCATCTGGTGAATCACGCGGTGAGCGCGGGTGATATCGCGGGTAAAGACGCCGGCGGCGAGGCCCAGGCGGGTATCGTTGGCGCGGCGAATCACTTCGTCTTCATCATCAAAGACCAGTACCGACATTACCGGGCCGAAGATTTCTTCGCGGCAGATAGTCATATCGTCATGACAGTCGGTAAATACGGTGGGAGCAACGAAGTAACCGTTGGGGGAATTCTCCGGGGAGAGGGTGTGGCCGCCGCAAAACAGGGTTGCGCCTTCCTCTTTACCCTTGTTGATGTAGTCCATCACCAGCTGCTGGTGCTTGGCAGAAATCAGCGCACCGAAGTTGGTATCCGGATTCATCGGATCGCCAGCGATAATATTTTGCTCGACACGCTCTTTCAGGCGTGCGAGGAACTGATCGTGGATGCTGCGATGGACAAATACGCGGGTGCCGTTGGTGCAGATTTCGCCCTGGGTGTAAAAGTTACCCAGCATGGCAGCGGAGACTGCCTGCTCCAGGTCGGCATCATCAAAGATAACCAGCGGCGACTTGCCGCCCAGCTCCATAGTGACTTCTTTCAAGTTGGCAGCCGCTGCGGCCATGACTTTCTTACCGGTACCCACTTCGCCGGTAAAGGAAACTTTGGCGATATCCGGGTGGTTGGTTAGCCAGGCACCCACGGCGCCATCGCCCTGGATTACGTTGAAGACACCCGGGGGCATGCCCGCTTCAATAAAGATTTCAGCCAACTTCAGAGCGCCTTTGGGGGTCTCTTCGGAAGGTTTGAAAATCATGGCGTTACCGCAGGCCAGGGCCGGGGCGGCTTTCCAGCAGGCGATTTGCAGAGGGTAGTTCCAGGCGCCGATACCGGCACAGATACCCAGAGGCTCGCGGCGGGTGTAATAGAAGTCCTCGCCGACTTGTTGCTGATTGCCCTCAATACCTGCGGCCAGGCCGGCAAAGAATTCGATGGAGTCGGCTCCGGTTACCACGTCGACAACACTGGCTTCCTGCCAGGGCTTGCCGGTGTCAGCCACTTCAATCGCAGCCAGCTCATCGTTGCGCTCGCGCAACAGGGCTACCGCTTTCAGCAGGATGCGGCTGCGCTCAATCGGAGCCATAGCAGACCACTGCGCAAAGCCGCGCTTGGCGCTCTCGATGGTTTCCGCAAGCACCTTCTCATCGGCAATCTCAACCTGGTAGCTGACTTCGTTAGTCGCCGGGTTAAAAACATCAAAGCACTCGCCGCTTTCATTCGCCAGGTAGCGGCCGTCTACAAAATTCCGTTGTGTGTCCAGTGACATCTGTCTCTCCATACTGCTTTTTAACAGAGGGTCAGTTGGTTGTTTGTTGGTGATGGGTTCAGGAGGGCGCGATGGGCCGCTCGTGGAGGTTTTCTCATCACAAAAAAAGGCCGGCCCAGCGAAGATTTTTGTCTCAAATCGCCAGGTTTCAGCCCGAGCCCGATGGTTAATCACCGGGCGATATGGCACAGAATGTAACATATTTTTAATTTGAACTCTAACTGTTGGCACCTGGCGGAGAAAAACCGATTGATCTTTGAGGTATTTGTTTTTCCGCGTATACAGCGTTATCCCTCTTTTTTAAGGGCGAAATTGCCCCCGGACTGGGGCAAAAATCTTGTTTGAACTCTATAAAAATTTTGCGATGGGGGCTGCTCTGATGATCGGACTTTCTGGTCATAAATGCCTTTTGGTGGGGCGGGAGGTCGGCTGGGGTGGGGTTGGCTCGATTGGAGGTTGGATGCTATTTCGAAGGGGTACTTGGCGTCGCTTTCTATGCCTGCCGCTATTACTGCGGGAGAGGGCTCCGGGCGCTAGCGAGTCAGGTCTCTTAAAGGGTTGTTTTTCGATCAAGGAGGATGGGGGCTACCCGTTGGGGCTCGCCTGGTCTTAGTGCGGCCTTGGTTTTGTGGGCTGGCCGAATTAGCGGGGGCTGAATGGTTTCGCCCTTGAGCCTCCATTTAGGTTGCAATCCCTTGCGCAAAATCGCCCGGGTCGTTTTGTGTCCCCTCAAAAACGTACAGGGATATTGAAGGTATGCCTGTTTCAGCGCGCCCAAGGAGATTTCTCGGTGCGGGTTAGGTTTTCGGTTCTGCGCAATCTGCAATTGGCAGGTGTTCCGTATCCGGCATTGGCATCCACCCGGCAATAACAACACCTTCGGGAAGGTTGAACCATTCACCATTGATAGCGTAGGCATCTATAATGCCGCTATTGCCGCGCCCGGGCCAAAACCCTAAATATAGGGCAATAACAACATCCATATCCTCGGGCATTCTTTCCTTACAGTTAATCCACAAATTTTACCACCGACTGTTTTTGGGGTTTTTAATATGGAGGCTCATTGGGTCCGGCGTACCTTTGAGGCCCTTGCTATTTTGTGAGGAGTTGAAAAAGTACAAGTACTGTCAGCACTCAACGTTACCATAAGATTTTTTCAGTGAGGAGTGGATTCTGGGTGCGACCAAAAGGGTGAGCCCTGGTTTCGGGTCCGTTTAGCTGAGGTAACTTGCCAGCCTAAGGGAATCCTGTCGGCTGGCAAATAGCTGCGCCATCTTTTAGGTGTGGGCTTACAGCGAAATGCCATCCAAATTAGGTAAAAACCTCTACAACCGACAGTTAATTATTTCAACTCTAAACACCTGCCTGTTCAAATTAAGATCGTGTAGTGTGTTTTTGGATCAATTTTGGCGCTCTTGTATCGATTTATCTTATAGGTTTTCTTTGAGGGCTAAGCACTCTACACGGGATTGATTCAGGTTTCAGCCTACATGCTCCGCATACCTTGGCCTAAAAAATGAAATTTTAAAGGACGTTTATTCTTTATTTTGGCTTATTTATTACTTTGAGATCAAAAATATTTAGGTGAATTTAATAGCTAAATTATTTTTGAGTGAAAAACAGCCGTTAATCAAGTTGATATCAGGGGTTGTAGGAGGCGCCTTGCCGCTGGGGGCTGCTGGCGGGTAATAAGAGTACGCCTGGTAAAAGTAGCGCCTAATCACCCCTTTGAGCCTGGATTTTGGATGGTCAGCGCCCTTGGGTGGGGAGGGTGGGGCGCTAAAACCCCCCACCAATCAATTGGCGGGGGTGGAATAAGCTAGTTGGTTTGATTGTTCATTCCTGGTGGGGTAAGTGGTCGGCGAGCAAAACTGGCTAGATAGAATACGATTAACCCTAGAGCGATACCGGGTAAGCCTTCATAGATCATCCCGTGGAGTTCTAGTGCTCGCCAGGTAATTGCAGTCGTAAAGCCTACGATTACTGCTGTAATAGCAGTGGCTTGTGTAGGCCTGCCACCAAAGCACAATACCAATAATAGGGGAGCGAAGGCGCTGGCCAGGCTGGACCAGGCAAAAATCACCAGGCTGAAGACGCTTTGGTTGTTGGCGAGTGCCAGCAATAGCGCCGCTCCAGTAATGGCAACCGTAACGAGCTTAAGGAGCCAGGTCTTTTCAATTTTACGGGGGAGGATGTCGTGGGTAATGGCCGCAGAACAGCTGAGAAGTAGTGAGTCGGCAGTCGACATGGTTGCAGCAAAAATACCGGCTAGGATCAAGCCTACCAGGGTGGGGGGTAGTAGCTCTATAGCCATCGTTGGCAGTGCGAGTTCAGCATCAAAATTTCCACTGTCCGCAATAAATACCTTAGACAGCAAGCCAACTCCAGTAGCCATGCAATAGAACAGAATAAACCACAGATAATACCAGCCTCGAGCGCGATGCATCTTGCTGGAGTCGCTCAGGGTCATAAACCGTATCATCACGTGGGGCTGGCCGATAACAGATAGCCCGGCGAACCCCCAGCTGATAACAAATACAGCAACACCACTCCAGCCAGAAAAGGCCAACCCCTTGGGAAGCCAGTCAGTAAATCCTTCAATGGCCTGCATCTGTGCTATCGCACTGGGTATTCCCCCCAGGTTGGCAAGTGCAATGGCTAAAAGCGTGCCCATGGCACTGATCATAACGATCGACTGTGCCGCATCAGTCCATATGGAGGCGCGGATGCCCCCAGCCAAGCAGTAGAGGCAAACCAATAATGCGCCAACTACAGCTCCGGACCAGAGAGGCCAGTCGAGCAGGACGTGTAGCGCCTTGCTACCAGCAACTAGCTGAGCCGATGCGTAGATTAGTAGAAATAGTAGAGAGATGGTGCCAATAAGGCGCTGTAGAGTGGAATGCTTTTGCCCATACCAATTACTGAGCGCGCCGGCATAGCTAACCTCGCCACTTGCACTTGTGGCACACCTCAACCGCTTATGCACATAAAGAGACGCAAGGAAGTCACCGGCAATCCACCCTACCATCAACCAGACTGAGGCCAGTCCGGTTAGGTAGGTATAACCAATTACGCCAATAAACATATAGCCGCTGTTGTTGGTTGCCACGGCCGATAGACCAACTAGCCAGGGGGAAACGCCACTACTGGCAAGGTAATAGTCTGCCTTGGTAGCGCGGCTAAATAGTGCGGAGGATATCCCTACCAGGGTAAATAGGAGTAGAAAACCAATAAATGAATAAACCACCAGGGCCTCTTTATTATCAGATGTTATTATTTCTTATGCGCCTTTCTCGGAGCTTTGTAGTGGCGGCGTTTTAGCGATAACCTTATCGAGATCCTTAAAGACTTTGCTCTTCGCCAGGGGTTGAAGGGCGTTGTCGCTCAAGATTTCATCGCGATAGCTTTCTCTTCGTTTAATGGCCTCGGCGAGGTAGCGCAACGCTTCATCAAATTGACCCATTGCGGTGTGAGCGCAGGCCAGCTGATAAAAAGCATGGCTATTACCCGGGTCAATACTTAGGGCCTGGTGGCAAAGATTGGCTGCCCACTGGGGTTCATTCAGTTCTAGAACTGCATCTGCTTTATAGGTCAGTGCCTCGACATCTTCGTGGCGGAGACGCAGAATTTCATCATAGATCGCAATTTTGTTGGCGATAGAGGATTCTTGCTGGGCCCGCAGCCAAAGAGACTGAACTTCCTGGGTAAGTTCGATTTCCTCGCGATTCTCTTCAATATGTAGAGTCTTCTGCTGCAATTGCTTCTCTATAATTCCCAGGCGTTTTTCATACTCCTGAACCAGTTTTGAGATTTCTTCATCGGCTAAGTTGTGTACTCGCTCTTTAATATCCTGTAGGGATCGCCACCCCACCAGGACCAGTATCGAAGTGGCGGCGGCTATCAGGTAAAAGAAGTAGGTAACGGTATCAGTTGCATAGGCTACTGCGCGATCAACAGAATTGTGCTCGCGATCGACTATCTGTTGGATTAGCTCCTGTTTGGCATTGGCCTGATCAATGCGCAATTGTTTGATTTCGTCCAGCATATATCGCTCCACAAAAGGTGTGTAAAGCGGTTTCTGCAAGGATTCCACCTCTTGCTGTGCCTTAGCTCGCTCCTCCGCTTCCGCCTCCCGGGAAATGGCCCCGGGGGAGAGAAGCAGAAAAATTAGAGTGTAGACATTTAGGATGCGAGGCATATTGCGGTCCCGTGATCGTGGATCTCAACCAGCGCCTTATGAAGTGATCTGACCGCAGGGTCGTAGTCTGATTCGTTGACCACAAACTGCATGTCGACGTGCCGCATCGAGTGGTGCATGGCGAGGATACTAACCTTGTTGCTAGACAGCGATTGAATGGCTTTTGCCAGTGCGTCGGGAATTTTCATATCGCTCCCAATGGCGGAGACGATCGCGACTTTCCTCTGGTTTAGTTCTGCTTCCGGGAAGCACTCCTCTAGAGATGCCTGTATCCGCTTGATAGTTTTTAGGTTGGTGGATAAAAAGTGGGTTAGGGTATTGGCATTAGTATTTTTAGAGACAATATGAGCCTTGTACCTTTTTATGACCGTGAGCACCTCTCGGTCATAATCGTGGATCGCACCGGCCATATCCTGGTCAAAAAGTTCCAATGCATAGACACCTTTACAGCCTGCAATAATCTCCACGCAGGGTGAGTCGCTTACGTAGTCGCCAGTAATTAATGTGCCGGTGTGCTCTGGCTCAAAGGTATTCTTTACTCGGAGGGGGATATTCTTCTGGCGCAAGCCCTTGGCCGCCTTCGGGTGAATTGCCTCCATGCCCAGGTTGGCCAGTTGATCAGCCACGTCATAGTTTGTGCGGCCGATAGGTACGGCGTTATCTGGTCCTACAAGACGGGGGTCTGCACTGCTTAAGTGGAACTCTTTATGGATCACCGCCTCTTTGGCCCCAGTGAGAACCGCGAGGCGGCTAAAGGTCATTTCGCTATAACCTCGATCGAAGGAGATAAGCAGGCCCTTATCACTGTGAGCGTAACCAGTGACAATCGGTAACTGCTGGTTTAGATCGATGTTAGCAAATGCATCCCGAATGCGCTCATCCAGAGATATATGTTTATTGGTGCGCCAGCCTGTTAGATCAACAAAGCAGGCGTTGACACCGTCTCGCTGTAGCAGCTTCGAGGTGTTCCAGGCACTGTGTGCCTCGCCAAGGCTGGCGAGCATCTCTCTAACTGTGCCGAGGTGGGCGTCGAGGGAGAAGTGGCCATGCTGGCAGAGGCTTTGCAGGTCTCGAAGACACTTTTTGGCACCCTCAAGGCGTTCATCCAGGAAGAGGTTAGCTTCCCTGAGTAGGTCGGTATCACCGAATAGGCGGCTATTGATCTGGCGCAATTGGGTGCGGAGTTCGCCAAACTTCACCAGCCAGCTGTCATCCTCAATGCTGCTGGAAAAAAGACCATAAATGCCCGGTTGACCACTCTTTTTGTACTCTAGCAGCAGATCGGTAATGCCACCATAAGCTGAAACTACAAAAACACGATTGTAGAGCCCTTTGGGGCCACCTTTAATAATGTTATCCCGGACTGACTCATAGTCCGACATGGAGGTGCCACCAATCTTTTCTATCGTATGCATTGTCTCTTACTGGTCCTTTCTTTCTCTTGATAGCGGCGTTCTCCAGTGGGGGCACTGGGTTGTGTTTCATATCAGATAACAGAAATTGATTTCCTTGTGCAGACATATTCTGGCTGCGGTGGGGGCGTAAAACGGCCTCCAGTTTGTTGCTCATTGCGCTTTTGCTGGCACTGCTGCCTTCTCTGGGGTTCTGGATAAATTGAACCGTGAGGGCTATAGGGCCCTGTTTTTACGGATGGTAATTTGGCCTGCTTAAGCCATTGGGCTTTGCATAGCGTTAACTTACCCATAACTCCTTGCTCTGGGGGTGCTCCCCCCCTCTTGTTTGGCGGATGGGCTTTAGTGGTCAGCTGCTATCTGGCTATTCACTAATGGATTCAGCTTCCAGCTCATAGGCCCCCTCCGCATTGTGCACCTCCTTCCCGTTTAGAGGGGGGTTAAAGACGCAAGCCATGGTCATCTCTTCAAAGGCTCTTAGGGTGTGTCGGTCATGTTTATCGAGGACGTAGATAGTTCCTGGTTCAATGGAGTATTTTTTTCCGCTGTCCGATACCTCGACCTCTCCTTTGCCGGCGATGCAGTACACGGCTTCCAAGTGGTTTTGATAATGCATTTGGAAGTCAGCACCGCGATATATGGTGGTAATATGGAAGGAGAAGCCCATACCATCATCTTTTAGCAGTAGGCGGGTGCTCTCCCAGTTGCCATCCGGTGAAACAATTCGGCGGGAGGATGTGTTGGCTTTTTGCAGGTTTCTAACAATCATGGGTGTCCTTTTATATTGCCCGTGCAGCTAGTCCGGCCTTGCCTGTCGGCAGGCTTGGCTTTCTGGTGATATCGTTGAGTTTTATTGGGGTTGGTCTAGCAGGCCTCGAAGTAGACTCTTTCTTCGGGTATATCCCGCTCTCCGGCGCAGACTTCCCGAATGGCTGACTCAATAATATCGATACCTTTCTTGAGATGCTGGTCGGTGATAACCAGGGGGCAGAGCAGTTTAACAATCTGATCGTCTGCGCCACTTGTTTCGATGATTAATCCCTTCTTGAAAGCGAGCTTGGTAATTTTTTCTGCGAGTTCGCCACTCACGCAGTCAATGCCCCGGAACATGCCGCGGCCTTTGGTGGTGAAGTTGCCCTCACCGTATCGGTTGACAATGCTTTCCAGTCGCTTAGAGATATATTCCCCTTTCCGTTTAACTTCCTGTGAAAATTTATTGTCAGACCAGTAGTGGTCAATTGCTGCTTTTGCCGTGACAAAAGCTAAGTTATTGCCGCGGAACGTGCCGTTGTGTTCGCCGGGCTTCCACTGGTCTAGCTCGGGCTTCATCAAGACTAGTGCGAAGGGTAGTCCGTAGCCGCTGAGGGACTTGGAAAGGGTAACAATGTCAGGCTCTATACCGGCCTCTTCGAAACTGAAAAAGTCTCCGGTGCGGCCGCAGCCGGCCTGAATATCATCAACAATAAAGAGCAGACCATGCTTTTTGCAAACTGCCTGAAGGTTTCTTAGCCATTCGGCACTGGCCGCATTGATTCCGCCTTCGCCCTGAACAGTTTCGACGATAACAGCTGCGGGAGAGTTGATGCCGCTACTGGAGTCTGAAAGTACCTTATCGAGATACTCTGTAGTATCGATATTCTTGCCCAGGTAGCTATCAAAGGGCATTCGATGAGTGCCGTTTAAGCTAACCCCGGCGGCATCCCTGTGGTGAGAGTTGCCGGTGGCGGCCAGAGACCCCAGGCTGACTCCGTGAAAGCCATTGGTAAATGTCACGATATTTTGCTGGCCGGTGACATTGCGGGCAATTTTCATGGCGGCCTCTACCGCGTTCGTCCCCGTCGGACCGGTAAACTGAACGATATACTCCATGTTGCGGGGCTTGAGAACCTTTTCATTTAGCGCTTGCAGAAACTCGCCCTTGGCTTTGGTGTGCATATCCAGGCCGTGAGTGATACCGTCACTCTGGATGTAATCTTGCAAAGCCTGCTTGAATAGTGAGTTGTTGTGGCCATAGTTGAGGGTGCCGGCACCTGCTAGAAAATCCAGATATTGATTTCCCTCTTCATCCCACATGAGTTCGCCTTTTGCGCGGTTGAATACTCGCGGAAAGGAGCGGGCGTAACTTTGTACTTCGGATTCAATCTCATCAAAGATCTTCATGGTTCTCTCTTAAGCTGCTATTGGTTTGGTGATGGGCCCGATGCGCACGCGGCTCTCCGAGTCATGCAGGCCGCTAAAGTGTGCCTCGGAGTCCATCCAGGGGGAGGATTGAAGGTCTGTGGAGAGCTTCTCTGCCGCACTTAGAAAGAGCGCCCAGGAGGAGAGGTTGTGCTCAGTGATTGTGGTCTCGATAAATCTCACAGGCTTGCACTGGGGGCGAGCAATGATGTCCTTAAGCATGCGGGAGGCCAGCCCTAGCCCTCTGGTCTTCTCTGCCACCGCAACCTGCCAAACGAACAAAGTGTCCCTGCGGTCTGGAATTAAGTATCCAGAGATAAAACCCAGTGCCTCTCCATCAGCCTCTGCGATTACTGAGGTGCCGGCAAAATGGCTGCACTGAAGGAGGTTGCAGTAACTCGAGTTGGTGTCCAGGGGCGGGCAATTTTCAATCAGTCCATGGACTTTCATGCCATCTTCCAGGGAAGGCGGTCTCAAAATAAAACTTTCTAATCTAGGCAAAATAATTCCACTAACAAAAATATACTTTCATATCTAAGTATTTTTTTGGTTATAACGCCGCTAAAAATCATTTTTTAGTTGCTTTTGACGCTAAAAAAGAGATTTGCGGCAAAAAATATTTAGAGTACTAAATATCGTACACTAATTAATTGTGAAGTCTAGGCGCAGAAGATCTAATCGTGCGATTTGTCCTGGAGTTGGTCGGGCTTTTGGGGGAGGGGGCTTACAGATAGGCACCTAAATACACCTTGAAAGCACTGGGGCAGCTGGGGTGAGGGGTAGCAATTCGATGGTGAAGGCTTTTCTGGGGTCTATAAGCGTTTAGCAATCTGGTTTGCAGCTATATAATCCTCTCAATCACCCCAGTTTCGAGATTAAGAGGTAGCTTTGAACAGTATCGAACAAGTGCTAGTAGCCCTGCGGCGAGTAATAAGGGCCACAGATTTGCACTCCAGGCACCTGGCAAAAACTACTGGCCTAACCGCCCCTCAGGTACTGTTGCTACAGGCCATTCGCAACAAGGGGGAGGTGACGATTGGCGAGCTGGCCAATGAAGTTAGCCTGAGCCAGGCGACTGTCACCAATATTCTGGATCGCCTGGAGAAGCGGGGTCTGGTTTACCGTCAGCGATCCCAAGCTGACAAGCGCAAGGTGCATGCCTACCTAACCGAGGAGGCCTCTGAAACCTTGCGCGATGCCCCGATTCCCCTCCAGGATCAATTTGCTCGTCAGTTTGGCGACCTGAAAGACTGGGAGCAAAGTATGATTATTGCGTCACTACAGCGCGTAGCCCAGATGATGGATGCCCAGCATATTGACGCTTCGCCGGTGCTGGACATCGGTATTCTGGATCGCCAGGGCGCCGCGATGGATAAGTCCGCAGCGGCTCTGGGTTACAGCGATATTGCCGACTCTACTGAGAAGGATAAAAACGGTTAATTCGACCGGAAATGACCAAAAGGCTTCCGAGGGGGCTTGCGCTTGGGTTATATCCAGTGATGACCGGCATTCAAAGGATGTGACCCGTTAGTACTCTCCAGTTGGGGGTGCCGACCCTCAATTGGTTCTTGCGTACAATAGGAGGATTGGCAGCCTCTCGGTATAATCGCCCCTGTGATTGTCGGCCCCGGTGGGATACCCATCGCGCTTGGGCTGCTCTTTTGTCGAAAAGGGAGACTTGAGGCAGGAGTGGACATAGGCGACAGGTAAGTGTTATTCTTCGCGCGCTGGTTTAAAAGCCATTTTTTATTGCAGTTTACCTCGTAGTTTTAGTCATAATCCTTCGTTCGGTCTCGTTTAAAATAATACTTTTTGCCCGCACACCTCCATCTAATTGGAGCGTATTTGTTTAATAAAAGGATATCTATTATGTCTAACACTGTTACTGGTACCGTTAAGTGGTTCGATGAGGGGAAAGGTTTTGGCTTTATCGCCCAGGAATCCGGTCCTGACGTTTTTGCCCACTTCAGTGCTATTTCTGGTGGTGGCTTCAAAACACTGACCGAAGGTCAAAAGGTGGAATTTACCGTGACCCAGGGTGCAAAAGGCCCGCAAGCAGAAAATATTGTCTGCCTGTAATATTTAGGCCTCGCCCCAAAGGGGCGTGACCGCTGTGCCCTCCCTGCACGATCAGAGTGGGGAGGGTGCCTTTTACGGTAAATGTGAAACCCAAATTACCCCCCCCCTCTACTTCTCCTGGCATTCCAGCAGCCTCTTCGCACATTGTCGATTTTGTGTTCACGAAAGGCGATCTGGCAGGATTCCCAAGTCCTCGATACCTTACTCTCTCCTGAGCTAGCCATACTTGTTGATGGCCATCTCCCCGCAGTGCCCTGAGGTTAACTTTTTATCGTATCCGCACTAGATCGGCCCTTATAAATTGGCTGGGGGCTGCTCCCAGTTTATGTCAAGTTTCACGGATATAAGAATGAAAACGATTTACCTGGCGATATTGCTGATCGCCACTTTGGTGCCACTTTCTCCTAGCGCCTACAGTCACCCACTTTACACTAGCGCTGAGGACCTGCTTGAATCTGAGGGCTTTATAGGGTCATTCCTGGTTAAAAAGCAGGGCGTTGATATCCTGCGGAAAGGCTTTGGCTTCGCCAGCGTTGCACAAAAAACACCCAATCGGATCGATACCCAGTATCGAATAGGGTCTCTCTCCAAAACCTTAACCGCACTAGCGATTGTGCAGCTTAAGGCAGCCGGAAAAATTCCCGCTTACGATACCCCTATCTCTCACTTTGTTGTGGACTACCCTAGGGGAGATGAGATCACCCTAAGGCACCTACTTACTCATCGCTCAGGTATCCCGGAGTTTTTTCACAGGATTGACCACAGCCGGTCTTTCAGTCCCATAGAACTGGTCAACTTGACTAAGTACAAGCCGCTTGAGTTCGAGCCGGGCCAAGAATATAGCTATTCAAACTCAAATTATATTTTACTGGGGTATCTTATCGAGTTGCTCTCTGGACAAACCTATACCCAGTATTTGTCTCAGCATATCCTGGGAGAGCTCGACATTAATCATACAGTTTACGGAGAGAGCAAAATATCCCATACCGGCCATGCGCAGGGGTATACGACAGAGGATCAGGCCGAACGGGCAAGCTATATTGATATGTCGATACCCTATTCGGCGGGAGCCCTATCCAGTAACTTGGCTGACCTAGAAGTCTGGTCTGAATCTTTTGCCGCAGAGTCTTTGGTTTCCGCTGCGGATAAAGAGGATATCTTTATCGAGGAGGGCTATGGTTTTGGGTGGCTCAGCTCCACGATTGCTGGTAAGAAGGTATATACCCAATCTGGAGGTATCTACGGTTTTAGTGCTCTGATTGTGATCTTTCCCGAAGAAAATCATCTGATTATTGGGCTCACTAATATCGAGGGGCAGCAGCCAAAGCTTAAACAGTTGGCGGCGATCATTGCCGAAAATGAGTTTTAGGTGATTCAGCATCAAGGTGCGGGCTAGAGCTGTCAGGAGGTCGAATATCTCTGCAAGCCCGCAGAGATATTACGGAATAGCCAACACCTGCGGGCCTATGTTACATCGCCCAATAATCATCCGCTCAGAGTGAAAAACTCTTTATTTCGCATCCCAATAGCAGGGGTTGCCATACTTCTCCTTAAGGAAATCAATAATCACTCGTACTTTAGGGGCCAGGTTGTCAGTGGGTAAGTAAAGTGCGTTGATAGTTTGGTCTTCTGCGGATGAAGATGCACGATAATCGGTCAAAATAGAGACTAGCTTGCCCTGGCGAATCTCTTCATTTATTAGCCAGCTTGGGAACATAACAATTCCGGCTCCGCCTATAGCGCTGGAAACCAGCGTTTCTGCATTATTGCTATACAGAGATCCCTTAACTTCATATGGTGTCAAATTATCTCTGCCTATAAACCACCGCTGTAGCCCGTTGGGCCCCTTAAACACCAAGCAGTTGTGAGCAATTAACTGTTCCGGGGTTTCCGGGGTGCCATTTACCCTTAGGTATTCCGGGCTGGCTGCCAGTATAAAATGTTGATTGCCAAAGCTGTTCATTTTCAGGCCTGAATCTTGGAGTGCTCCGATTCTGATAAGTAAATCAATGCCTTCTTTGGCGGGGTCGATAAAGCTATCTGTCTGCTGCATCTCTATCCTAAGCAGCGGATAGAGTTTCAATAAATCTGGAATATAAGGAGCAACATGAAGCCGCCCAAACGCAACGGGAGCGCTGATCTTTACAACTCCTCGCGGGGTATTGGCTCTCTGTTCGATTTGCCCGCAAACTAGCTCGTACTGACGGACTATATCACTACAGTACTTCGCAAAGGCGGTGCCTTCATCCGTTAATGATATTGCCCTGGTGTGACGGTGTAGAAGTTTTGTTCCCACTTTTCCCTCTAGCTGGGCCATTTTTCTCGACACAGAGGAGGGCGTCATTCCCTGTTTTCTCGAGACTTCAGAATAGTTGCCCAATTGAGCTGTCATTAAGAACAGTTTTAATTCTAGTATTGATATATCGTAATTCATTAGCTATCGGTAGTAAGTATCCGGGGAGTATGCAGGCAATAAATCCCTAGAGAACCTTTGAATAATTCCGTAATACTTCTGCGGGCCTTGAAAACTACAGGTGTTGGGCGCAAATCGCCGCGAGTTGCGGTAGCCCTTTGCAATAGCTGTAGCCTTCAAGGCCCGCTCCTCGAGAGTTTCAGGACTTCCCAAGTAATATAGTAAGCAACTTTTGATTGCTGTTGGACATCTGAATAGGGCTTTACTTCAGTATCTACAGCTAACTGTGGCTTGCGGGCTGCAACCCCTCAGTGTTGCGAACAAGCGTTTTTCGGTTGCCGAGGTAATTACAGATCAGAGCTAGAATCACACAGACCATCGCTGCAATGCGCCAGGAGTTTAAGGGGATCGATGGATTCTCAAACCACCCCTGGGTGTCAATGACCAAGCTCATGCTCATCTGCCCAAAAATTGTAGCAATTGTTGTTGATACCACTCCGATTCTGGGAATGACAGCAACGACGACAAGTATGTAGAAGATGCCAAAAAATGCCCCTATCAGCTGCCACTTGGGGGCGGACAGAATTGATGGGCCGCTGTGTTTGCCAAAGAAGAACACGAGCAAGCCCATAATCACAGCGCCTATCCCAAAAGTAAAGAGGGCACTTTGCACAACCCCTACGCTCTGCCCAAACTTCCCGTTAATTGCTGCCTGGGTGCTCAAAGCTGCGCCGGATAGTATGGCAAGTAACATCAGTCCGATCATAATTTTGCTCCCAAGTAGGTAAAATATAATGCAAGGCATAAAAAGGTTGCCCCACATATTCTCAGGAGATTGATCGGCTGTTTGCGCACCCCAAACCATCCGAGGGAATCAATTAGAAAGCTTTTGGCAGTTTGCCCCACAAGAATCCCGATCATGGTCATAGCTACTCCAAGTATAGGAGTGGCCAAAGTGAGAACCACAACGTAAACCGGTCCTAAAAGGCCACCGGTAAGCTGCCACTTTGGAACCTCTCGCCACCCTATAAATTTTGCGCTGGGGACAAATAGACTGATTAGCCAGAGTAGGGCTGTCCCAACGCCAAATATACTCAGGGCGGCCCACAAGTGACCAACCTGCATGCCTAGGGGGCCCAGTAATCCCGCCTCGACGGAGAGCCCCATGCCGGCAACAACAACTAAAATTGTGGCAATAATGTTCATCGAGGGTCAAATAGGCGTACGCTAGTCAAATGCTCATAGGCCTTTCCATTGGGGTATGAAACAAGCTCAAGTTGCATGCCCCAGGGAGTCATAAAGTACACCCAGGTTTCTCCTTCGGTGGGACCTTCAGTCATCACGGTAGGGGCGCCAAGTACTTTAATATTCTGCGCCTTGAGATATTCAACCGCCGTATCCATATCTTCAACATAGAAAGCTAAATGGTGCCCGCCAATATCAGCATTGTTTGGTGCCACCTTATTTCGATCGATGTTGTCGGCATACTCGAATATTTCCAGGTTGATACTATTGGCACTCATAACGGCAATTTTCTTAATCTCTGCGCGAGGATTCACATTGAGATGATCCGTCATCCAGGTGTCATCCGAGGCAAATGGCCCAAATGTATAAGCCAGCTCGAAGCCAAAATGTTTATTAAAAAAATCAACGGCCAAATCAACATCGGGGACGGTAAATCCAATATGATCTGCTTTCTTAAGTCCGGGGATGGCCATTAGATATCACCTCGGTCATGGCGAAGCTTATTGAGTGCCCCCATGGTGGTGGCCCCTTTATTGAAGCCTGTATACATTGAGGCAAAAACGATCAACTCCTCAATCTCTTCATACGTCGCCCCTTGTTTGAGTGCCATATCAACATGAGCGCCGAACGGGTTACCTTCACTGTTTACATTGAGGGACATTTGGTCAATAGCAATAGTGATTAGCGCCTTGGTTTTCTGATCCAGTAGCGGTTTTCCCCATACTTCGCCTGCGACTCGTACAGCTAGATCTCCCCATACCGGGTTAATAGACTTAAGCCCTTCGATCAATGTCTGATCATCCAAAACAGCATTTTCGTACTTGGTAGTCATAGTTAATATTCCTGGTTGTCTAGTTGATATTTCGCTGTAGCAGCTGGAAGTTATTATAGGCAGTTGCATCCTCCTTAAAACTTATAAGCGGGAACATCACTTTTGCAAATTATGCACAAATGACCGCTGTGAACCTGCCCGTGTATGATCAGGCCTGGCTTCCTGTTGAGTTGATTAATCCAGTGCTCAATGGTTGAACTGCTAGTCGATTAATGTCTGTATGGAGAGGTCGAGCTTGTGTGTCGGCGAGCTTAGAGCTGCCGTTGCCGTGCCTTGTGGTGGATGCACTCAGCACGGTAAAGGCTGCAATGAGTAAGCTCGCGAGAGAGGGGTTTATTGTGGCTGTCAAGTCGCAGTGCGATAGATTGGGCTGAATTGTTCTGCCCGCTGAAGGTTTATCCGGGTATCATTTTTTCAGTATCAGTTAGCGAGTGCGGATTCCGGTGAGGTTTCTGGTTTGTTGGTATGGAAGCGAAAGTTCGCTATTTATATGTCTATATCGCCTGTAGATAGTGAATGCTGGGATAGACAAGCCCACGGCTAGCCCCCCATAAAAAAGGCCGCTACCAGGGCGATGAGCCCGAGGGAGGTAAATTGTACAGAGGCCTTTCTGAATTTTGGGACCGCAAAGGCCACTACTAATCCACTAATCAGGCTAAATAGCAGGCTGGTACCAAGCATAATTGCTGAAAGCCAGAATAGTGGCCCGGCATGTCCTTTATGTATCAATAAGAATTGGTGCCAGAGGTCGTGTTCTTTCACATGGAGTATTGCGGATTGTTTATCTTCACTTGGCTCCAAATAAACTTGGCGTTTGTAGCCATACCAACCAATGTACTCATCTTCCAGGTAGAAATCTGCTGGCAGGGTTATCTCTTCGGGCTGAACAATCGGAGATATAACCTTCAGGGTCTCTTGCTCACTGCTGGGCAAGCCTTTGGGAAGAGAAATGGAGTACTCAACTTGTTCATCTACCCCTCCCTCTATATCAAAAAGGTAGACCACGCCAGTGGCGATATACAAAATAGCAATCGGCAAAAAAAAGCAGGAAAAGTAGGTGTGGAGTTTGATCCACAGTAAACGGTTTCTGGATTTCATAGGCACCAAAGAGCGCGGTGCAAATGCATCGCGCTCTGACATAAACAACTTAAAAGGAGGAAATTAAAAGCGGTAGTCTACCGATAGCCGGATATCTCGACCTGCCTCGTACAGCCCGGCAACAATACCCCAACCATCAATGACACTATAATCCGCAACGCTGGAATGATCCCGGTAGTGCTCATTAAGCAGGTTTTGTATCGCCAAATTCACATTTAGGCGATCACTTGCCAAGGGCTCCCAGTGTAAGTAGAGATCGTGTATCTGGTAGCCGGGCTTGTCGATGGTTTGGGTGCTATCGATCCAGCCAATCTCTACAGCACGCTGTAAAACCTCAATATTGTTCAGGTCCTGTACCAGGGTGTAGTTCCAACCCAGCTCTAACTTAGGGGTAAATGCGTAGTTGGCGGTCAGGTTCCAGGTATCGCCACGGGCATTTGCCAAGCCATTGTGTTCATACCCCTCTACGGTATTCCCGTTGAGTTCTGAATCATTGTGACTGAAAGCCGCACTGAGGGATAACTTATTCCAAGTGTAAGAGGCGCTGAGCTCAAACCCTTCAGTTTCCAGCTCACCCACATTCTCGTAGTAGGTGCCACTTCCGAGCTGATCGAGAATAACGTCATCGATAGTGCTGCGGTAGATAGCCGCTTTTAGTTCAAGGTCACCTTGGATATATTCCAGGCCCAGTTCGCTATTGTCGACTG
This sequence comes from Microbulbifer regidiadema (SeqCode), assembly GCF_052467605.1. Taxonomy (NCBI): domain Bacteria; kingdom Pseudomonadati; phylum Pseudomonadota; class Gammaproteobacteria; order Cellvibrionales; family Microbulbiferaceae; genus Microbulbifer; species Microbulbifer regidiadema (SeqCode). The sequence goes on from NZ_CP174316.1 coordinate 773,601, forward strand.
TCTCAGCGTCCAGGTTGGGAGCAAGTGATGCCGATTCCAATGTGAATCCGTCTCCAACTTCCTTGCCTCGCATCGCTGTTGCATAACCTGCGGTGAAGGTGAGCGCATCCGTAAGTGCATAGCTCATACCGATATTAGGGCTAAAGCCCTGGCTATCGGCCTCATCGTTATGAGTTATCTGCTCCAACTGGTATTCGTCGTAGCGCAGTCCAAAACTCAGCAGCAGTGCCTCCGTCGCCTGCCAGTGATCTTGAATATAAGCCCCAACAATCTGGCCTTCCTCGCGATAGGAGGTGCCGACATAGGGCCCTGAGAGTGAACCGCTTTCTACTTCATCCTCACGAGCCTCTAGGCCGTAGGTGATAGTATGCACACCGATACTGCTGGTATTGCGCAAATCAAAACCAAGGGATTCCACGGATGCGCCGTACTTGCCCCACAGATCAAATACATCCTGCTCCATCTCCGATTTTGTGTGGTAAACCGTTGTCTCCAGGTTGATCAGTGCGCTGGGGGAATACTGGTGATTGATGACAAAGGTCTGGCGTTCAGCATCCATTGGATAGAGCGTATCCCCCTCAAGAGCGGGCCAGTTGGGGCGTCGACCAAACTCCCCAGATTCATCCCGCTGCTCAAAGCTGATACTCAGTTTTTGATTTTTAGCGAGGTCGCCACTCAACTTTATAAACGCGAGATCCTGATCGGCAGCTGTGCCATAGATGGTGTTGCCGTCGCCATCCTCCATATCGTCGCGATCGATAGTCACAAACGATCCCAGCAGCCCCCAGTTATCAGTGAGCTTCCCGTACACTGAGGCACTGGCTTTTTGGCCGTCATTGCTAAAGTAAGCTCCTTTTACTATAGCGCCAAGCTGCTCGCCCTCATCAAGTAGGTCATCGGCATCTTTGGTCTTAAAGCGGATAGCCCCCCCAATTGCACCGGCTCCACTGGTCGCTTCGCCCGCTCCAGCCTGAACTTCAACTTTCTGTAGTAACTCCGGTTCTATGGATACTCGACCAATATGATGGAATAGGGTGCCAGTCTGCGGGGCGCCATCGACGGTAACATTGAGGAGTGTGTCTTCCATGCCCCGGATATAGACTTTCTGGGCGATACCCAGCGATCCGCCAACAGATACAGAGGGTACTTGGCGAAAAATATCGCTAAGATTGTTTGCCTGCTGCTTATCGAGTTCTTCAGGTGTGATCTCGGTATCTGTTGCCACACCGACAACGACTACGGTCTCCATTGAGGTTTCGGCGGGATTCGCTTGCTCTTGAGCCTCCTGTGCCTGACTGATGCCGGCGGCTAGAGCGCTGGATGCCATCAAGGGGAGTAGCGCGTATCTGCTGCGAGAAATGTTGCGAGCCATTTAGCTGTCCTTCTCAGTATCATCTATTCGCAAATGCGAATTGTTCCTATTAAGAATCTTAAAGTACAGCAGTGTTGCATTTGTTACATTTAATAGCGGCTTTAGCCTATAGCACTCACAGTGCTCTTATAAAATCGAGTTGGAAGCGTAATTCTCATACACAAGCCTCCGGCGGAGCGGTTGGAGGCTTCCACAGTTGCGCCCACACTATTTAATTGCCGCCGTGCCAGGGCCAAGCCGAGCCCAAAGTTCTTTGACTCCGAAGCTCGCGATCGATCGGCTCTAAAAAAGGGTTTAAAGATATTATCCAGCAGCGCTTCCGGTACCCCGGGCCCTGAGTCCTCAATATCAATAACAACACGCTCTTGCCCACTTTCCTCCAGGAGCACGTGAACAGCCTGCCCCACCGGGGTATAGCGCATCGCATTGCGCAAGATATTCTCCAGGGCCTGTCCCACAGCCTGGTGATTGGAGTGCCTTATCTCTGCGGTATCCGGCAGGCGAGTGCAGATAGTGCGATTGGGGAACTCAAAGCGGGCATCCTCAACAATCACATCAATAAGATCCACTAAATCCAGGTCTTCAGTACCTATAGAAGGCCGCTCATTATCCAGCCAGGCAAGGGTCAGGGTATCCTCAACCAAGCGCCGAATATGAGTGGACTCCCGCTGAATTCTCTGAATATTTTTGTCATCTGAATAGCGGGTACCGGCGCCCTCTATCGCAATATCCAAACGGGTGAGTGGGGTTCTTAGTTCGTGGGAAAGGTCGGCGATCAACTGCCGCTGGTTGACAATTTGCTCACCGATACGAGCAGCCATCTGGTCGAAGGTTTTTGCCAGTTCGGAAATCTCATCATTGCGGCCACCCAACTGGCGGTGAACCCGAACACTGAAATTCCCTCGGCTGAACTCCCGTGTTGCCTGCTCTAGCTTGCGCAGGGGATGCATAATGTGGCGGTAGAGCATCAGGGAAAACAACGCCAAAATACCCATCGGCAGAAGTATTTGCAGTGCTAATCGAGTTGTCTGCCAGTAACTACCGGGGCGCATCCTGTCGGGCAGTAAAACCAGCAGACTCGTCTTCTCGGTTGTAAATGGGATTTCCATCACTGGGTTGTCCTCAAAATACAAGTGGACTTTCCAATCCACATCGCGACCGAGATTGTAGCCTATGTAGCGGTCCTCGTTGCCCCTCTCCCCGGCGATATGAGTTACCTCGTACTGGGTAACGGTGGCCCAGGTGTTTTCCTGCTCCTGCAACGCTTGCAACCACTGCTCCAATTGGACTTTATCGCCAGAGAGAAAGAGCCTCTCTGCCTCCTCGCCCCAACGCTTTAGCTCCTCTCGGTGAGAGACTTCCAGTAGGCTCATCTGCTCCTCGGTGCGGAGGGTTAGGGTGTTGATCAAATAGAACAGGGCGACAATACCGGCAGCAATGAGCAGGCAGAGTTTCCAGAGAAGTTTTCGGCTCATTTTAGACAGTACCCCCGGCCATGTACTGTCTGTAACCGATCACCACGCCAGCCTGCATCGGTCAATTTGCGCCTGATCCGGCTTAGATGCATGTCCAGGCTGCGATCATAGGCGCCGAGGGTGCGGTTGAGCACCTGTTGGGAGAGGTATGCCTTACTCAGAACTTCACCCCGATGTACCGCCAACTCCCACAGCAACTTGAACTGGGTGGCTGTGAATTCAATGGCAAGATCGCTGACAAAAGCCTGCTGGGTGTTTAAGTCGAGTTGGAGACGATCAATTTCTGTATGGTGGACAGGTTCGGCCTGGACTGGCTGACTGCGGCGCAATAGCGCCTCGATTCTCAGTAATAGTTCGGTTTTGCTGAAGGGTTTAGATACATAGTCGTCTGCTCCGTGGCGAAGGCCGGAAATCCTTTCCTCTTCAGCCCCCTTGGCTGTGAGGATAATGACCGGCACCTGGCTGGTTTTACGCAAAATCCTGAGCAGGGAAATACCGTCCATTTCTGGCAGCATCAAATCGAGCAGAATCAACTGATAGTGCGGTTTTGTAGCTTCTAGCAGGGCAGTATTACCCTCATAGCAGGCATTTACTTGGTATCCAGCCCCTTCGATCATCTCACAGAGCTGGCTGTTAAGGCTGCGATCGTCTTCAACGATCAAGATATTGCACTGTGGGGGTGGTTTTTGGCTCATAGGGGCATCGGCTGTATGCAATCTGGTTGCAGGCAAAATTAACACAATGAGCCATGTCTAAGGAGCCTCTGAACAACCTCGTGATGCCTCTGGCTTACAGAGCGGTTCACAATCAAGGCGCGGCTTCGCAGGAATATCTAGACCTTTCAAGAAGTCGCAACGCGGGGTTACTGTTCCGGGGTTGAAACGGTGATAAGCTCCAGTAACTTGGCATTGTATGCCTGGGCATAAAATTTATTGTGTTCGTGCTTCTTGATATCCAGGACATAGCCTTGGATATGGAGCCCTGTTCCACAGATGAAATAGTCCCCCTGGCGATATTCCGCCAGCCGGCCTTGTAAATCTTCGGCTGAAATGCCTGGTGCCACATCACCGAGCCCTGGAGTATAAATCTCTATAAAAGTAGCCCGATTGCGGGAAAAGTCATCCATCGCATCGATAAAGCCCCGTTCGGCTGACAGCAGGGGGTTATTGGCCGCTGCAATTAACGCATAGCTTTTGCTTAGCCCAACCCATACCCAAGCGATACTGCCCGCGAGCAGAGCTATGCCCAGGGCAAAGGTGTTTCTAACCGCTAACTTCATGGTTTGCCCTTATCGAAGCCCAGAGACTGCGCCCTAAGAGAGAAAAGTAGGCTGTGAAAGCCTGATTAATTCTATTGCGCTGCCGCCCCTGGGGGTACAGCCCCAGCTTTGCCTCTCGACTGGCCTTTGAGCCCGCAACCAAAAAATTATTGCTGATACTGGCATCCTGAATAAATGCTTCAAAAGCCCGGGCACACAGCTCCACAGGCTCGCTGTAGTAGATAGAGCCGTTGTCTTTATCGGCATTGACAGAAGCGGCTACCAGATCGCTGGGATGATTACCGCTTTCATCCAGCATCACCGCCTGGAAGCAGGCGAAAAGCAAGTCGTTGAGAGGGTGGGGGACCGGAGTCGCATCGCGCAACCAAGCTTCTGAGGCATACATAGTACCGGATACATCACTGAATGCTTTTGCGGCCAGATAGTGATCAAGTGCATGAAACCACTCGTGGGCGATAGAGCCGGGTCCGGCATTTTTGGCCAGAGAGAAACTCTGTGCGGAGGGGTCATAAAAAGCAGCCATGCCGGGGTGCCCTCCGATTCCATATTGGAAGGATAGGGTCCCGCGAAGGGATACCAGGGTCTCGGGCCCCTGAAGAATGGTCATTAAATCATCAAGAGCATCGTAGAAAAGGCCCGCTGCACGGTCCCTCTCCTCAGTAGTGACCCACCGGCCAATAGCGATGGAGCGAAACCCAAATCGCCGTCTTACATCCATAAATGAAACGGGTGGGCGCTGGGTGTTGGCGCGGCCACTGCGGTAGAACTCGCGAGCTAAAACCATATTGGTATCAGTAAGTAAGGGGAGGGGGATATTAATCTGCCAGTTTGGGAGTTGGCAATGGCTTACTGAAATCCAGGCTGAGGGGGCGGAATTTGAACCTGTGACTACTCATTCAAACAGGGAGGACTGAGAATTCTTAAGGTGGGCTAAACTGTCTTCAAATTTTATCTTTTTGTTGGCTTTTTCTATATCGGGCCCCGTCATTAGGGACTTAAGCTTGTCGATATCGTCGGCACATTTAATCTTTATGAATTCTCTGGTCTTGCTGATAAAGACGAGGGAGTATTTGCCCAGCCTTGTAATCTCAATAACATTAGATAAGGTTCCTGTGCTCGATCCATCCCAGATCATAAACCCATAATCGCAGTCGCTCGCCATTTCCTTGTCTTTAGCCTGGTAGAATTCTCTGCTGCCGACACGATGGTGTGTGCTGACATGCTCTGTGTTCCAGAGGCCCAGGTTATTTCTCGCTTTTTTGCCACTACAATAAACAACTACATTTTTGTAGTTAAGGTGCTGCACATAATTTTGAACCGCGCTATCTGCACCATTGGCATCACCAAGAATAATAGTAAAGGTTGAGGCCACAATCCGATTGATCCTTTCCTGTGCGGCAGGATCAATTTCCTTAATTGTTATAGAGCCTGATATGAAAACTTTCGTCATGCTAGTTTTTTCTTGTCACTGTAGCAACATATACCTTATTGATTTTACTACACATCTTTAGCGTTGTCGTTGCCGCTTCCAGTGAGGTCCCAGTATCATATAAATCATCCACCAGTAAAACGTTGTAGCTGGGATCGGTGAGATATTTTTGTATTACGTCATTATGTAATGTAAATGCATGCATCAATGTTTTAAGTCTCTCACTTCTAACCGCAATATTCTTTACTTGAGAGGTCGCGAGAGGCTTCAGTAAAAGGTTTGTACTCAAGGGTTTGTCTGCAAGCCTGCTAACTCTATACGCGATTTCATGAACCGGCTGTTTGAGTCTCACCTTAGAGGGAGGCATGCCGATAATAAAGTCAATATCAGGGAATTTTGTAACAATTTGGTCGTGCATTAACTGTGCAATGGGGTGTACTTTGGCAAAGTCCTGCTTGTATTTCAATTGATACAGCAGCTCCCCAACATGGGTTCTCGTGGTGTTGAAAGTCGGCCGACCAAACTGATTATTGCCGGTAAATGTGCTTTTTTGAGTATGCTTATCAAGGGAGTAGCCCTTGTCCCAAATACCAACAATCTCTTTTACATTCGTACTCATGGTAACACTCCCTGTGCTGAGTTCTGAATTTTAAGGCTAAATCCCTCGCCTAATATCTGGGGGCTTGGTATACCCACCTATAGCTATGTAAGCTCCGCAATCATAATAAAAACTTAACGGGCAAATGGCTTTGCCCCGGTCTTTCAGTGGGTATTTAGGTAGTGGCTCCCTAGGTGGGCCCTATCTTAGCAGGATAAAAATCTCTGTGTTTGATCAATAGCTTTCTTGCTATTACATCCCGGTACCTTTAACTTTTCGGTGCCAAATCTGCCTCAATTTGCTATCCCGTCATAAGGCTTGAAGCTGGATAAGGGGGGCTTGCAGGGGGGGCAGAGTACGAAACTCGGTGTGTAGGCAGGGGCTGTGCCGCTAGCAATTTGTATTTTTTCACGTAATTTCACCCCTTCGAAAGACACTCACGCCACTATATATAGGGAAGTGTGTACCCATGTGGAGGCAGAGGCATATGCCCCGGAGCCCCTGAAAGCCCCGGAGGGCGGTATTTAGCCGTGGGCGGGCACCTTTAGCGCTTCCCTGAGCCAGGAGACAAAAGCCAGGATATTTTCATTTCTTGAGTGGCGATTGGGTATTAATGCGGAATAGCTAAAGCCTCCAGTCTCTGATAAATCTTCACAGATACCTCTATAGGGAACCAGCCATTGATTGCGCAAGGCACTTTGTACAAGAAGCGAACTGACCAGCGCAATCCCCTGGCCTGCTAAGGCGGCTTGGATCACATGGTGTTCCTGATCAAACTGCCGTACAGGCATGTCTTCGAGCCTCCCCTTGAGTAGGGTTTGCCAATTGAGCGGTGGAAGAGATGGGTTGATCCACCTGGTCTCTAGAAGCTGTACCTCGGAGGTATCTTCAATCTGTGCTAAATAGCTGGGCGCTGCATACATACCTATTGTTTCGGTTACCAAGTGATGGGCGTTTTTTAAGTTTTTGTCATACTGCCCATATCGAATAGCGAGATCGATACGTCGGTCCCGTTCAATATCATTTACTTCTTCTCCGGTCATTACAGAGACATCGATATTCGGGAACTTCCGATAAAAGCTTTCTAGATGGGGTACCAGCCACATCGCCGCAAAGCTTGATGTCGCACTAATAGTGAGTGTGTTTTTTGAGTTTGTGATTTCATTCACGGTTTCCGCGAGCTGCTGAAAAATTTGGGAGGTGGCTTGAGCCAGTAGCCGCCCTTCACTGGTCAGTAGTACAGCGCGGGTTTTCCGCTCAAATAATAGCTGGCCCAGCGATTCCTCCAGGCTTTTTATCTGATGTGATACGGCTGTTGGTGTTATAAAAAGCTCTTCTGCGGCCCTCTTAAAGCTGCCCAGCCTAGCGGCCGCATCGAATACCTTAAGAGCGTTGAGAGAGGGTAGGCTGGGGTACACAGTGTAGGGCCTCTTATGGATGAATTTTTCTCATCTATAGAGAGAAATAACTCGTTTGTCAACAATCCCCCCTGGCATCACTATTGAGGAACTTTCAGACGGTTGAGTTAAGGTTCCCAACTATGAAAACACTATTGCATATTGACGCTAGCGCCCAGAAGTGGAGCGGTTTAGCGATAACTCAGGACAGTGCAAGTATCCCCAGGCACACCTCGATCTCCAAGGCAATTGCGGCAGGCTTTGTGAGTGCTTGGCTACAGAAGAGACCCCAAGATAAAGTTATCCATAGGGATGTGGGGTTAAATCCGCCGGGCTTTATCAATCAAGAGTGGATTGCGTCGGTTTTCACTCCTGAAGCCGATCGCTCTGAAGAGCAGCGGTCTTTGCTGGCGCTTTCAGATACCTTGATTGATGAGGTTTCCCAGGCGGATATCATTATTATGTCTACCTCAATGTATAACTACGGTATGCCCGCTGCACTCAAGGCCTGGTTCGATCAAGTTATCCGCATCGATAAAACCTTTACCTTTGATTTGGCTCGTGGAGACTATCCTTTAGAGCCAATTATGTCGGCTAAAACACTGGTTCTGATCACGTCTGCCGGGGAGTTTGGCTTTTCTCAAGGTGGAATCCGCGAGAAAATGAATCATCTAGGGCCGCATATCCAAACCCTAAGCCACTATTTGGGGGTTGAGGAGTTCTATGAAATCAATGCGGAGTATCAGGAGTTTGCCGATGAAAGGCATCGGGACTCGGTTAGCCGAGCCTTAGCGAAAGGTAAAAAGCTGATAACAGCATTGATCAGCCGCTTTTAGTTAATTCACCGGGCTCCCATTTTGGGAGCCCGGTGAATATATGATCCCACTCAAATCACGAGCTACTTATCAAAGGAGTAGGGGCTGTAACCCTAGCCCCGGTTTACTTGGTGACATTAATAAATATACCCATATGATCGGTAATGGCAGCAGACATGTTGGCACCATTAATAGAAACCGGAGTGCTTTGCGAAAGGTAATCGACCTTGGCGACCTTGACTGTTTTAGTATTGTAAACTGCCACATCATATTTTTTAGTCGCGGTGCTGTTGGTACCCGAAAAGCTGCGCCCATAGGAATCAGAGGGCTGAATGCTAGTTCCACTATGGGCATCTGAAAAGGTCGTGTCTGTAGCTTTGCTGAGTATACTCGCTGTAAAACTGTTAGTTCCCTGGTTAGTATCCCCCATCACAAGGTCTATAGGACCATGACCGCCCTGTATCAAGTGATTGTTGATCGAGCGGTAAAAATTGGTTGCCTCACCTTGTTTTTTGGCGATGCTATTGGGAACGTGAACGAAAACGGCATTAACATTCCCTGTTTTTATGGCAATCCAGCCCATGCCTGAACCCAACATTTTGTGTTGGGCCGTGTTGGCGGCATGAACACTAAAGCTATTACAGGCTTTTCCTGTCGAGCTTGCCCCCAGCAGATTCCCTGCATGTTGTTGCATGGAGCTCCACTCGCTATTGTTACCATTCATTTCGCCATACACCAGCAAGTCACAGGTTTGACCGAGTGCGCGGTAGAGGTGTTGATGGGTTTGACGGGCTTTTCCCTCAACCATACTCAGAAATTGAGCATTCGTGTGCCGGTTTTTTCCCATAAAACCGAGAGGGGCCTGCGCCACTAATTGGGCGGGCCCATGGATTGGAATATGAGGTTTTTCGCTATTTGCTGTGGGCATGACCAAGTGCCAGCGATCTTGATTGGAGGCTTGGTGATTATGTGTCGCTCGGGTGAAATTCTGACAGTTAGAGGCCCCTATACCACAATTGGCACTGGCGTTTGAGTTAATTGATTGATAAGCAAATATAGGCATAGGAGATTATTATTTTGTATTGGATGCTGAGTGCTGTTTTTCTCAATCTTACTTTTGAAGTTTCCACTGTCAACTTCCTTAAGCTTAAATTTTCATTCAAACTAAACTGACTTTGCGAGTTGTCAGTATATGACTCAAATCGGTCCAATTATGTGACTACAACAAATGGTAAATGGTTCTATGGTTCCATTTTTGGGCTAAATCACTCTTAGCTTTGCCGGCTTAATATCGGTGGTAGTTAGTGTTAGATTTTATATTTAAATAGGTCTATATGGCACACTCTGCCTCCCCTTTTTTGGGGGAGGCAGAGCTGGTTCTACACTTGCTGAGGTAAAACGGATTTACACAGTTGGATTTTTCTATTGTGCTGTATTTATGGTCTCAGTAACTTCAACTCGACTTTCAATCACCAGTCCAGACTGCCTGATTGAATTAAACGCCTCTAATAAGTCATTTCCCTCTTTAACTTTTAAAACGGCAATGTCTGTGCCGGGGAATACTGACAATACCTCTACGCCAGCAATTGATGTCAGCTCATAAGCATCAGCACTCTTGTCTAATAAAGCTATTATGTTGCCGGTTAAAGTTGTCAGCTCACGGGTTATTGTGTTTCTGACGATTGTACCTTTGCCAATAATATCTGTTGCAGAATCAGCTCCAATATCCACTATTGCCGTTTCACCTTTTGTTGTAACCGTATATTCCGGTGCTGCAATCGATGTCGGAACACCTATTAGTGAGTGCTCAATCTTAAAGATGCCGAATTCAGCCGAGTTTGCTCTTGTTGAAGATTTATTAACCTCAATCTCTTTCTTTTCTATATTGTCAGTGGCGATTGCCTGTACCGCGCCAGAGAAACATATTGCAGTAGTTAAGGTGATTAACTTGTAAACTTTCATCGTATTATCCTTCTTATTGAGCAGAGCGGCCGAATGTTCTTAGTGATACACCTTCAAGGACACTCTCTACCGAATTGTTCATCAGGCCTGTTGCATCCCAGTAGTTATCTGGATCTGAGAAAGTAATATTGGTCTCTCCGGTATCCAGGGCTCTAATGGTCCAGGTGCCTTTGGCATTTTCTCCATAGAATGCATTAGACAGGAATACGGCACCATCCAGAATATACCCCGCGCTGGTTCCATCGGTAAAACTATAGGAAGCATCCAATAGCGCCTGCTTAGAAGAAAGTAAAACACTTCTAGTACCAGAAGGAGAAATCACTTCAAGCGCTAAGTCATTACCAGCTGAGCTCAATAGACTATCGTTTAAGGTGTAGCCCATATGATCATTGCGGATATCGAACTCAAACTGCATGGCTTCAATAATAATGTCTGCTGCCACTTCGATTTGTAGGCTGACACCAGTAGCACTATTATCTGGGATAATAGCCTCCATAGCTTCTTCACCGGCGGTTGATCCTAGACCTTGCCATTCAGTAATAATTGGCTCGCCAAGATTTTCTGTGTAGTTTAAAGCCATAGCAACCGCTGTACCGGCATCAACTCGCCCAAATCCATACAGGTTATTGAAAGAATAACCCGCTGCATTTTCAATCCAGCCATCATGGGCAATAAAAGAGCCTTCACCAATAGTGAGCTCGACCTTTTGATTTTCAGCATCAATCAAAGAGCTGGTCGTAGCCAAAATGTGCCGAACATCACGCCAAGTCAACTCCGGATTTGCAGATAAGATTAGAGATACAACACCTGATGCATTGGGTGCGGCAGAAGATGTTCCGTTGAAGGTCGAGGTGTAGTTACAGCTCGCGTTCTCGGGGTGACCAGGGTAGTTGAACGGAAATTGACTGGCTGCAAATGCTTCGCCATAGGCCTGACTCCAGGCGCTTATCGTACCGCCATTAAAGCCAGAATAACCATTAATACAGGTCATCTGGTCGGTTGTTACCATAGCGGGAGCATAGCGGCCATATTCTCCGGCAGGAGCTGACACCATGATACTTGCTCCTGCTGTTGAGTAACTGGTATGTTTGCCGTTAGCATTGACCGCTGCCACATTCAAATAATAGGGGTGTCCGTGACTGGGTTGGAATGCTGAGTTGTAGCAGGTTAGGCCTAAATCATTAGCGCCATTATCTGCACATAAAGAACCTTCACCGGAACCAGCTTCAAAAGAGTTACCGCTTGACTTCATGTTCAAAGCGCCTTTACCGCCTCGAAGCATAAGATTGGGGTAAGATTCAATAGCTTCGTCCAGTGCGGAGTAGGCAATAAAGCCCGGGTAGGTAATGCCGTAGCTACGGTTAAATGCTGAAATTTCCTCATCTGTAGAAATACCGCTCCCAGGAAAGCCATGAACTAATAGCTCTGTCTGTTCTATTGTTTCATCGCCTAGATAGTTCATGCCAATCAGCCCGGTATCAGGGGCTACTCCGCGACTACCTATATTGTTCCAGCCTTTAGCGGCAATTAAACCAGCTACGCTAGTGCCATGATCACCACTGTCAGAAAGGCTCGTTGGGTCTGTCTTGTCGGTTGCTGACTCCTCTAAGTTGAGAGAGCGATTGGGCAGGACGTTATCTATCAAGTCTTCGTGGCGGATTTCCAGCCCTGTATCTACAACAATAGCCGTCACGCCAGCACCAGTGACACCTTGGGCATAAGCGGCGGCAACATTCATATCTTCGCCAGCAACAAGTTCCTCAGCTTCATTCTCTGCGAATATAAGATCAATTTCTTCCGTACTGTAAACCCCGATATCGACAAGTCCCAGCTTCATTTCATCGCTCAGTGCGTAAGATTTTTGACCTGAATTAAGCAGGTGCCACTGTTGATAGGCCAAAGGATCATTGATGACGTTTGTGAATGTAATTGTTGCAGATGTCGATACGTCATTTGCCATTACCGTATAAGTAATGGATGCGTCCTGCCCGGAGATTGAAGTGTATTCAAATTGATCACCATTTAACGTTAGCTGACCGTGACTAAACGTATAGATACCATCCACTGAATTAATAGCTTCATTATTTTCAGTGAAACCATACGTTAATTCATCACCATCCTGATCGCTAGCCAATAGCTCACCGGCTGCTGGTATCCACTGTTTCGCCCCATCGATAGTGACATCGCTGGCAACGGGAGGAAGGTCGGCAATAATCTCTATGATCGCAGAGGCTGAAGCACCATTTGCGGTTACGCTATAGGTGATAGAGGCATCTTGTCCGGTACTTGACGTGTACTCAAACTGATCACCACTCAATGTCAGGTGGCCGTGACTAAATGTATAAATGCCGTCAACAGGGTTAATGGTCTGGCCATTTTCTGAGAAGCTATAGGTTAAAGAGTCGCCATCTTGATCACTACCCAGTAGTTGCCCAGATACTGATATCCATTGTTTTATGCCGCCTAGAGTGACATCGCCGGCCGTTGGTGGTGTATCAGAACTCACGACAGAGTCAGGAGTAAAAGTTGAAGAGGATGAGTTCTTGTCACTACCGCAGCCCGTTAGGGTTAATAGAACAGCTGCTGGAATCGCCGAAAGTCGAAATATATTTTTATTGTTCATTAAGGTCCCCACTTATCCTTATTCTAATTTGTTGTTGGGCGTAAATATTATAAGCAGCCTCAACAATCCTTAGTCAACTTTATTTGTTTATTTAGGGTGAATTAAACCTCTCTATGGTTTATATCATGACTTTCCATGACAGATAGATCGAATAAATTAACTTAAGTGGCGCTGAAGTAGTTGAGCTTTTAGGTGCCAGAAGGGGAAGTGGGAGAGGTTGAAAGGCTTTGAAAAATGACTGGGGTCGTGAAAGCTGATTATATTTTTATTTTGAGTATTGCCAAGCAGGGCGCTATTAATCTGATATTTTTCTGTAAATATCATTTGATTCAATGCGAGGCACTGAAGGGTTAAAAGCTAACAGGCCGGCTTGGCAAAACTTGAAAATTAGTTTCGGTCACAGAGCACACTTGCAATAACATTTTATGGGGTTTTGTTGCCGTAGAGGCCATTTAAAGTTACTTGCTCAGTTGCTCAAAGGTAGATCTTCCCTGAAGGGAGAGGCCAGCTTTTTATTGTATTTTTCCGAGCTTGAATTGATGAAATTTCCCAGGCGGATATCATTGTTGTGTCCACTTCAAATCTTGCGTCTAAAAAGAAAAGGGAGGTATCCAGTTTGTGTAGCTGGCTAATCGATGGGAAAATTTTTACAAGCTACCACTCTTGTAAAGGCGATACGCCAAGGGGGATCAATGAATCAAGGTAGATGGCTTAATCTAATGAGGGCAATGGATCTTCCAGATTCCCCTCAGTGCTTCGAGAAACTGATTTCTGCTTATGCAGAGAAGCATAGACAGTATCATACGGGGCATCATATCGATGCCATGCTAGCTCACTTTGATAAAGTGGCAGACCTTTGTGAACACCCCCACGAAGTTGAACTCGCTATCTGGTTTCATGATGGGATTTACAGGCCATTTTCTGCAAAAAATGAAGAAAACAGTGCACTTTGGGCAAAAGAATTCCTGGCCAGTTCCGGATATAGTCAGGCAGGAGCGGATCGGGTGTACCAATTGATTATGGCGACTTGCCACAATTACACTCCAACAAATATCGACGAAAAGCTCATTATAGATATTGATCTGACTATACTTGGGGCCAATGCAGCAACCTTTGATGCTTATGAGGGGCAAGTCCGCCAAGAGTACCGGCGGGTACCGCAAATGATCTACAAGAAAAAACGCAGGGAACTCTTAAAGGATTTCTTGTCTCAAGAAAGGCTCTATCACACCGATTACTTTCACGATCGATTTGATGCCCAAGCCAGGATTAATATGAGAAGAAGCTTGCAAGCTCTCTAGAAGGACTTTTTACACACCGATGTCAATACTATTTCAACTTCCCCTAAAGCTGATCTACAACCACTGGGTTTTACTAACAGTTATATTCCTGGGTATTATTACGAGCTTATCCCTGTTCCCGCTCGCCGAAATGCCCAGTGTGCCCGGCAGTGATAAAACCCACCACTTAATTGCCTATGGCGCGCTGATTTTCCCCGCCGCTTTGCGTAAGCCCAACTACTGGTGGATGCTGGGGTTATTTTTTGTACTGTGGAGTGGTGGTATTGAGCTGCTTCAACCCTATGTTAATCGCACCTGTGAGTGGTTGGACTTTGCCGCTAATACGGCGGGAATATTGTGCGGCACTCTGATCGCTTGGGGAGTGGAACGGTTGGGATTAAGAGGTAAGCCCTAGGGGGCTTATGAATACTTTGGATCAGCTTGAGCCCCAAAATCGCTCCAAACTACCGCATAGCTGAGGGGTGTTGTGGCATACCAGCGGTTGCCAGTGCTCGGGAAATAGATGTCGGTAGAAAGGGGCGGTAAAGCGGCTATCTATTAGAATGATCACCCCTTTATCAGATTCTGAACGTATGACTCTGCCGGCGGTTTGCAGTACCCGGGTCATTCCCGGATAGCGGTAGGCGCTATCGAACCCATGGACGCCGCTAGCCTCAGCGGCGCTGTGCTGTAGCTCCCGCTCAAGGCTGATTTGCGGAAGCCCGGTGCCCACTATAATAGTGCCAACCAATTTTTCCCCGATATAGTCGATCCCTTCGCCAAAAATGCCCCCCATAATGGCAAACCCCAAGCTCCTTTTGCCGGTACTGAATTCGGCTAAAAATTCGGTGCGCTCTCCCTGGTCAGGCTGCTGTTGCAACACCGGAATTTCGGGAAACCTTGCT
The DNA here is from genome assembly GCF_052467605.1 of Microbulbifer regidiadema (SeqCode). NCBI lineage: Bacteria > Pseudomonadati > Pseudomonadota > Gammaproteobacteria > Cellvibrionales > Microbulbiferaceae > Microbulbifer > Microbulbifer regidiadema (SeqCode). The sequence goes on from NZ_CP174316.1 coordinate 788,736, forward strand.
TTAAACCCCTCTGCAACCTGCTCCAGATAGCGGTAGGAGGGAAAAAATACCAGGTAATTTCCTTCGCGACAGTGAAAGGTGTGGGCAATAATCTCGATAAGGCTCTCAATCGAATGCTCGCGGGCCTGGTAGCGAGTATCTATATAAGGACACAGGAACACTCCCTGCTGCTGAGGCCGAAAAAGGGAGACCCAGCCTCTATACCCAACTGGCTAAAGATATAACGAGCCGGGCGCAACGTCGCAGAAAACAGCAGGGTCGCTTGGCTTTGCCGATAGGATTGCTGCAAATACTGGGCAGCATTGAGACAAAGCAGCTTAATTTCCTGTTCCTGCCAGGGGGTATCTCGGTCATTAACACGAGTGATAATTTTGTGTTGCTCGGAGAGTTCCTGCTCAATGTAGGCATAGCGATAGACCGACCTTAGCCAATCGGCAATTTCCTCTGGAGGTGACAGAGCGCTTACCACTGAGAGTATTTTTTGTACCGCTCGGGAAACTGCCTCAAGCCCATCCGCTCCCGCTGTAGTAACCCATATCTCACCACCCAAACTGCAAAATGCTGCGATTGGGACGAATGGTAGTTTTCGAATATCCGGCATTTATCTTCCGACAGTTTTGGACGGGCGAAGTGAACGGCAAGCGTCTGGATGGTCGGACTGTGTACGATTATTCAGAGAGAAGCACACCACCTTTCCGACATTGACATGCAGTAGCGTATGAAATACGGTTTCCTCTTTCCAATCCAGATGAATTCCGACTATGGATGCTATTGACCGGAAAATTTGCGAAATCGTGCAATCTGATGGACGCGTGTCGTGCGCAGCGATTGCTGAAGCGGCGGGGGTTCCAACCTCGACGGCCAATGACCGTCTACGCAGGCTTGCAGCCAACGGGACAATCAAGGGCTGGCGCGCGGCACTTGATCCGCATCGTGTCGGCGCGGGGCTTGCGGGCTTTATCTTGATCGACATGGGCTATGAAGGCGAGGCGGAGGCGGTAGAGGCCTTATGCGTACGGCCGGAAGTGATGGAGTTGCACCATATCTCCGGTGGGCATTCCTACCTTCTGAAACTGCGCGTGCGGGATATGGGCGCAGTACAAGACTTTCTTGCCGAGGTAGTGAAGCCGCTGACTGCGATACACCACACGGAAACGATCTTTGCTCTAAAAACACTGAAGGAGACGGCTGCCGTGCGCATTGCGCCTGGAGCCGACGAAGCGTGAGATGATAGAAGTTTTGTTAAAAGGTGTAGGCGTCGGTGTGGCCGTTGCAGCACCGGTTGGCCCTATCGGTCTTTTGTGTATCAAGCGCACACTCGTGGATGGGAGAGCCTCTGGTATGGCCTCGGGGCTGGGCGCTGCCAGTGCGGATGCGGTCTACGGGTTCATGGTTGCCGCCGGTCTCGCGGCAACGGGCATGCTGGTAAGCTACGCAGAGCCATTGGAGCTATTTGGAGGTTTGTTGATCGCGATCCTGGGCGCGCTTTCGATCCGTGCGTTCCTGATGGGCGCAAGGGTCGACACAAAGCCAGCAGGTGCCAAGAGCGGAAAGGGGGTTATCCCCGCATTTGCGACGACATTCGCGCTGACGATCTCCAACCCGATGACCATACTCGCGTTTGTCGCGCTCGTCGCAGGTATCGGAACATCTGCTTCGTCTTCCCCCGGGGCTGCGTATGTGCTGGTTTTGGGGGTCTTTATAGGCTCGGCACTTTGGTGGCTATTGCTCGTTACGGCAGCGTCTAAAGCAAGCGCGCGTATCACGCCAAGCGCCATGCGTTGGCTGGACCTTGGGTCCGGTCTGGTTCTTTTGGTCTGGGGCGGATGGATCGCCTTGGGGGCGCTCTCATGACCCCGAAGCATATCGCCATCGTGGGGTACGGCTTTACCGGCACCAGCGCCTTCTACCCATTGGTCGACCAATACCCGGTCGAGGAGATCACAATATTCGAAAGCACCGGAGACTTTGTCCCAGGCTACCCCTATCGCACTGATGAGTGCAGGGAAAACAACACAAGCATCGGTATCCTCTGCTCCAGGCACCGGTAATAAAGTAGGTGCTGATCAATTTGTGTGTGGCTCTGAAAGGGGAGCTTCTCTCGGTCCAGAGTATAGGATTCATACCGATAAAGTCCCAGATCCCGCAATACATAGTCGGTAAGATCCTGGTTGAGGTTACCAAAGAAGCACAACTTGAAAGTTTGAAAACATTGGGCTCCCTGTAGAGCAACAACGGTATGTTGAGAGAGAAGCTTATCCAGCCAATCACTTGAGTTGGCCGGTGCTTCCTGCAACAACCTGTCCAGGGCTGGACGGCTCAGGGACTTGGGCAGGCTCAAGGGGCCACCACTCAATTTCGAAACAGTAGACGCACATAAAGGCGCTGGCTATTAACATCTAACCCCGACCCATGTTTTCACCTGGACTTAAGCGTGAGGCTAGCACGGCACTCTGGAAAGGTAGTGGCTGAGGCGTTATTGGCAGAAACCACCTTTGGTCGCTAGGGCGGTGGATAAATAACTCAGCGCCAAGGGACTAAGATTGTGGCTGTTTTAAAAATATCGCATGACCTTTTGATATTTATAAACGGTATACCAAGTAAAAAATAGTACCGAAAGCCAAATCATAGTGATGACTTGATTTCTCAAAATCGACATATTAAGCCCCTCTATGACTGAGAAGAACTCAAATATGTCCGTAGAAATCAAGATAGGCAAATAGAAACGCCATACCTTTGGAAAGGCGACTCTTTTGGCAAAGGCTAACCCAAACAATGCGATGAAAAATACAAAATATACCGATAGGCTAAAAATCATCCACCAGATAGGGAGATCCCACTCATCGGCAGAGAATCCAAGGTATTGAGAGTAAATTTCCAGCGGGGCCAGTATAAAAAAGAGTATTTTCCAACCAGCTCTGGGTTTGTAATGTGGAATGGTGCCTGCAAGAGGGTTGTTTGGTGTCTGATACATGTTCTGCATCGTAAAACTTCCTTATTATTTACCACTGCGTCGGACAAGCACCAATAACCGATCCGAAAGTTACTTCTCACCATTCCCTGAGCTAAATTGAGATGATTATTGGCTACCAGCTAGGTTTGTGACCATCAAAATTTGAACAGCGAGGATATTGTCTACGGTTCTAAAGTCAATAGTTGGTACAGCTGTTTATCGATAGTGTGCGTTGGCTCATTGCTTAAATGTGACAATATCGCCTGCTGCTGTGCCGTGTTGGTCAGTCGAAATATAGGTGTCAGAGTGCAGGTCCTCAAGCCGTCTGGCAGTAGCCGAAAGGAATTGTTCAGAGTTACACTAACTCACAGGATTGAGGTCAGCGCCAGTAGCAGCGGATGCAGGGCGACTTAAAAAGGGCAGAACGTGCAAAATCCCTATCAAGCACCTGAGAGTGAACTCGACAATACTCCTCCTACCTACAGCCCCCATGTAAGCTGGAAAATTGTATTTTTTGTCCTATTTCCCTTAGAGCTGTATTCCCAGTACACGGCTTTTACCGACAACACCTCTGGCCCCCCTTTCTGGTGGCTGGTAATCAGCTTGATAGTGTCTTCGCTCTTCTATCTGGTCCTGTTTGGCTTGGCATTTGCCAAAAGAATAGGGTTCGAGCAACTTTGGATCTTCTTTATCCCTGTGCTCGTGCTTATTGATATCTTTGAGTTTTCTTTGCTCGCCAGTAACCTCTATCAGTTTGGGTGGGCCGTAGGACTCGCTATGGCAGCCAGTGCATCAATTATTTTGCTGAGCTGGTATGTGGTGTATAAATATCAGACAGTCATGAAATACTTTGGCTAGAAATTAACCCAAGCCCCCTGAATAAGTCCCTTGAAAAGGGCCACCCTTTATTGGCGCTTTGGTCTCAGCCCAGCTCGCCCTCATGATGGCAAAACTCAAAAGTCTGCCTTCCGACTAAGCCTGAAAACACTCAAGAGTGACCTGGAGATATGGCTCCAGGTATCGCCTAGGCAAAACGGGGTCATCCCCCTATGCCCCTCCCACTACGTACACCAATAACGGTACCAAGCACTGCGCGCTCAACGGCAACTGGGGGGCGCTATAGCCCCAGGGAAAGCTCCGGCACTGAATCACTATAGAAAATGCTTTAACTTTCAAAAAATTCTTTTATTTCAATAAGTTGCAGATCTTTCCTGAAGTGAAATATTAACTCAAAACCTATCTATAGATGCGATCTATACTGCCCCTCCTGTCCGTAGAAGGGATTTATAGCGAGGTAAAGCAGAGGCAAGAACTGGGTGGTTTGTACTAATTTGTCGCCCGGGATACGACCAGAGTGATCGATGCTTATATCTACATAGATGGCACATTACTCAAAGCTGTAGTTGTAATTGATACCCCTGACATGCAGGTATACGATCGATCATGGCATATGAGCTATCTACGATGAGATATTGAGATGAAACAGAAGTATGGGGACAAGCTGAAATCTGCAGGAGAGACTCAGTTAGAGCAACTGGCCAGAGAGCTTGAAACAGAAGAAGGGAGAAAGCGCTTGGGAGAGGAGGCTTATAAGGAGGCCATTTCGGCGGAAAAGCGCAAGTCAATCCATCCCAAACCATCCAAGGACTAAGGAATACAGTTTGTCCAGGCCACAATTCTTTCTTATCGCTGGCCCAAATGGGGCTGGTAAGTCCACCATGTCGGCAGCCATAAAAAGGAGGTTTCCTAGCGTTCAGGTGATCGATCCTGATGCTATTGCTAAGGACATGACAGGTTCATTCGCAACGATCGATCTGAAACAGGTTTCCGCAGGCAGAAAGGCGTTGGGTCTAGTAAAAAGTTGTATTGATAAGGGTCAGTCCTTTATCGCTGAGTCAACTATTTCTGGGTCTACGTATATCCGGTATGCCAATAAGGCTCGGCAAAACGGTTTTCGTACCACATTCATTTATGTTGGCTTAAACAGCCCCAATTTAAGTACAGAGAGGATTGCAAAGCGTATTGATTTGGGTGGCCACGCCATACCAGCCAATGACATTGCGCGGCGATATTCACGCTTAGTTGCGAATCTGAAAGCACATATCCAGGTATTTGCAAGCACCCATATTTACGATAACAGCCAAGGTTACCAGTGGGCTTGCGATTATCGTGATGGAGTGGTTCACGAAGTCTCCCCATCAATTCCGAGTTGGATTCAATCGTATCTACCTTAAGAGCGGGTAATTCGCTGTCTGAAGGAGGCGGAGCACGTCATATCGAAATTTTCGAGCTCTTGGAGTCTTTGAGGTCTTCCGTAGGGAAGATGGCTGTAGAGGGCTCCGGGCACACTGCACATATTTGCAAAATCTACCTCTGTGGACTAAATCGAATCACAGACTTGCCTTGATCGAAGCGCTCACCTGGGTTCTGTTGCGCTACTGTTTTTGGGATTCGCCTAGGAAGCCCGCTAGAAGGGTGGGGATTATCTGCCAAGAGAGGTCAGAGCCGCGCGTTGAGCGGGGTGTAGACATATCACGCACTAGTCACTAAGCAGCGGAGATCGCCATGCGCGAACAGAGCCTTATCAAAAACCTGATTGATAAAATCCACGAACTCGCTTCCGATGAACCGGGCAGGCTGATCGGTGTTCGCCTGCGTTTGGGCGCCCTGGCACAGATCTCAGCCAGGCACTTACGGGAGCATTTTGACAGGGAGATACTCGGTACCTCACTTGAAGGGCTTAAGCTGGAGATAGATGAATTCACCGATATTCATCACAGGGAAGCCCGGTACATCATCCTGGAGAGCTTAAAGTTTGAGGAGATTGATGGTCACTAAACTGTAGTTAAAGCGCTGTTACAAAGCCGGGGCTTTGCCGTTCACAGCCACCGCGAAGCCCCTCCAAATGATAGTGGAGTCGCGTTGGGTCAGATTTACTGCGCTCATTGCCTGAAGGCTGTAGGGCAATCTTTGGGGGTGGCGCTAGTCGATATTGGGAGGCAGGAGCCTTATCAATCACAGATGATAAGGCCCTTGCGCTCGACTTGAATTACTCAATATTCCTGGCAAGAAATTTAATAATTAAATCTGAGATTTCTCCGCCATGTGTCTCAAGGGCAAAGTGTCCTGTATCGAATAAGTGTACTTCAGCATCGGGCACATCCTTTTTGAAGGCTTCAGCTCCTGCGGGGCCAAAAAAAGGATCATTTTTGCCCCAAGTAGCCAGCACCGGGGGCTTGTAGGTTCTTAGATAGCGCTGCCATTCAGGGTAAAGTGCGACGTTGGATTTGTAGTCACCAAATAGATCTAACTGTATATCGCAATCACGATCGAGGATAGATTGGTCGTGTGCAATAGAATCGGGGCTGATAAGTAACAGGTGAGACTCTGGTACGCCATGGTGATACTGATATTGAGTAGACTCGGGCTTGAGCAATACACGTAAGTTATCTCGGTTCTCCTGGCTGGGGTTTTCCCAATATTTCCTCGTAGGCTCCCAGGCATCCAGTAGCCCCTCTTCATACATATTGCCGTTCTGAGTGATAATCGCAGACACCATATCAGGGTTGTTTGCCGCTAGACGAAATCCTACCGGTGCTCCATAGTCAAAAATCATGATGGCAAAACGTTCCAGGGATATCGCGCCAACAAACCCTTCAATGGTTTTGTACAAGTTATGGAAGGTATATTCGAATACGCCGCGCTTCGGTGCCTCAGTCCAGCCAAAACCTGGAAGGTCCGGCGCAACAATGTGATACTTTTCTGCCAGTTTGGGGATGATATTCCTATACATATGACTGGAGCTAGGGAAGCCATGCAGTAATAACAGGGTAGGCGCCGTGATATCTCCCGCTTCTCGATAGAAAACCTTAACATCACCGACCTGAATAGTGTGATGGGCTACGGCTTTATTGATGATATTACTCATTGTCTTCTCCAGTTAATTAGAATGAATCCAGGTGGATCACTCAGCTGCTGTAGTTTGTTAAATGCGCTCCTGGCGGCTCACTAACATCACCACAGCATTTGTTGATCGCTGCTCTCCGAAATGGTTATTTTCGATACTGACTCAGCAGTATCTGGCCTAAAGCTATTGTTTCAAATTACCCAAAATGAAAGAATATCCATATATGGAAACTCTTTGTTTTGAAATATAAAACAATGAAAGTGTAGGAAATACTGCTAACTATGGATCGATTTCGCGCACTGGAAGTCTTTATTGCGGTGGCTGATGCGGGCAGTTTTGCGGCTGCGGCTAGGGCACTGTCAATCAGCGCACCCTCGGTGACGAGAATTATTGGGGACCTAGAGGCCGAATTAGGCGTTACACTATTCAATCGCACTACTCGGCTAGTTTCCCTGACGGCCGTAGGTAAAATTTATTTAGAAGATACCCGCCGTATTCTCCATGAATATAAGGCCGCTAACGATGCTGTTCGAGGTGCACATCGGGTACCAACCGGGCAATTACGGATTACAGCCCCCACGTTATTTGGGAAAATCTACATTACCCCTATCATTGCTCGGTACTTGAACCTTTATGAGAATACGACTGTAGATGCGGCCTATCTCGATCGTGTGGTTAATCTGTTTGAAGAGGGGATTGATCTCGCTATCCGTATTGGTCACCTACCCGATTCTAGTCTGGTTGCAACAAAAATCGGCTCTGTACAGCAGATTGTGTGTGGTACACCTTCCTATCTTGCAAAGTATGGTGTCCCGATAACCCCGAAGGATCTCAATAATCACACTTTGATCGCACTCAAGCCAGATGGCTTGCGTACAGCATGGCACTTTGCCAATGACAATCTAAGAATCAAACCCAGGCTTGAATTTTCATCGGTTCAAGCAGCCATTGATGCCGCAAAAATGGGGGTAGGATTAACACGTGTTTTGTCCTATCAGATAGCACCAGACTTGGAACAGGGCAATCTACAGGCGGTACTGCCTGAGTTCGCTCCTGAACCCTTGCCGATTCATATAGTTTTTGGGGGTAGTGGCAGGGTACCGGGTAAAGTGCGGGCGTTTGCTGATATTGCGATTCAGGAGCTTCGAGGCAATCCATTTCTCAATAGCGCCTAATTTTAAGCACCGCCATTATCACCATCTAAGGCGCCCAGAGAAATTGCGAAGCTCCCTAACTTCCCGCAACAAGCGGCACACATGCGATAGAGGAGGGGCCAGATGGGCCCCCAACCAGTGCAACCCCCCTCCAAAGTAACAGCAGCAATCTGAAAATTACGCCAAACTAACCATTAAAGGTGTATTTCACGATCAGCAGTAACTTCTCCAGCTTGTCCTGATCAACCTCGGCCACGCTGAGCTCGAATGGCGTATCCAGGGCGATGGTATTTACCTCACCTTGACACAGTCCCCACTCATCGATTCTCGCAAGGTTGACTGGTGCATCATCAATATCCAAGGCGAATGTGGCGGGGTTATCCGCTACTTGAGCGAGCAAGACGATATGAGAAATACTCGCCTCCAGCGATTGGGCCAGATAGGGCAGCCGGGTTCGCTCTAGGGTAATTTGTGTAGAACCCTGTCCTTTCAGTAAGTGCCACTCGTTGGGAAGTTCATGCTTCAGGTCAATAGCGCTATGCAACCCAGACTGGCTCAATTCCTGATTGATCAGTTGCAGCCGCTCAGTCATGCTGGACTCTGCCAAGGTGCGAAGCCCGGAGCCCCCATCGCGGGCGGTATAGCTTAAATGGAGTACCACGTCGGCAATGGTGTCATAGTTGAACTGGGCCAGCGTCTTGCTGGGGAGTTCGAGGCGCCAGCTACTAATAGCCCCCGTTCCCTCGAAGGGCAGGTAGCGATCGTCACGGAAATTCAGCTCAAACATACCGCTGTCCTGCTGGGCCGCCGATGTGGCAATAGATTGAATTGCGCCGATATTGTAGGCAAAACGCTCATCATTGCCGGGATCTTCGGCGTAACCGGTTCCGGCGAGATTGTCCGGGTGTAGGTCCCGGCGGTATTTATTGGTAACTAATGAGAGCTTGGCGCCCACTGACGTCTGCGGGCCAGCAACACAGGGCATACTTAGGCTCACAGCCCGAATACGGCGGAAATAGTGGCCGGGGTGATCCAAGTCCAAGATGGCTTCCGCTACTTCAAAATCACAGCTGCCGGTAGCTCTCAGCCTTGCCAGGGCGAGAGGGTCGAGCTGGGCCAGGGAGATATGCTTGGTAACTTCGTATTCGCGCTTGTTGTTGTCCAGGTAGGCCGCACTCATTCGATTGATGTCGTAAATAAGTTTATCCGCGCACTGTAGCCCTTTCTTTAAGCTGTCCCAATAGCCATAGGCGATAAAGCTATCCTGGCGACCCAGTTCAAATTGATAGTTGCGCTCAGCTTTTTTCGCCAGGTCGTGGGCGAGTTTATAAGCACTAAAATAGACCGAGCTGATTTTGCTCAGCATCCACTGATACAGCTCCTGATTGGTAAACTTGGAGTGCATGTACTCTTCGGTCTGATGGGCATTATCAATTTGCCGCTGGTGATTTTTCAGGTCTTCTTCGGCCATCGCCTTGCGAATTTCCGCTGCGGTAATCTGCTGGTCGATTGAATCCAGCTCCAGCAGTGCCTGGCTTTCCTGGTGTTTCCAGTCCTCGAAACGGCGATTGTAACCGCCGGTAATCGATGCTCTATTGGCTTCATAGGCGGCAATGCCCGCGAGAATATCCAGTACATCTGCGGCGGAATTGGCTGCGGCGGCGAGATTTTTGCCGCCCCATTCCAAGGTGATATGAGGGCTGCCACCAAAACCGGAGGCCCCGCCCAGAAGGGATGGCGCCATAGCCATAACCCCCGCAAGGGTGCGGCTGATCTGTGAGCCCAGCTGCATATCCTGGCTTTTGGCCAGCTTATCCAGGTTGAGCTGTTCTTTGGCGCTGATTTTCTCGATATTTGCGTAGAACTGGTGCCGCTCTTCGGTAACTTTTCGGGTGCGGCGGAGTACTTCGATTTGCTCTGTCGTCTCCTCAATCGCCAACTCTTTTTGTTGGGTGCTGGCTTCCAGCAGCTTGATTTCCAGTTCGCTGCGCAACAAGGCCAGCTCTTCAGCATCTCTCTTTTCCAGTGCCTGTAGCAATGAGCTTCCCAGGCTGCGGACTTCACCGGCGAACTCACTGGCCTTTTGGGACAGAGAGCTGAAGCGATAGTAGGGCAAAGGGGCGTTGAGTCCGGCAATCACGGAGGATATATCCAGGCCCGAGGCCGCCGCTTTCACCAGCATGGCCGGATCGATTGGGGGGGCAAACAGGGCCAGACTTCTTTCAACGCCATCAATATTCTGGCAGTGGCGAATTTTAAACAGCCGGTCGGCGATCCGATCCCAATAGGCCACCATCTGCTCATTTTGCGGAATACAAAAGTACAACATGGATAAGGTGATTGGTGCCGGAGGCAATTCAGCTCCGCCCTCGGGAAGGGCGGCTAGGTCCGGTAGGATATTTTCCAGCTCTACCAGCGCATTGCCGAGGGCCCCGAGCTTGCCCTGCAATTGGTTGTAAGTTTGCGGTGGTGGTTCTACGACAGGGGGGACGACGCGGGGCTTGGGCCCCAGCAGTTTATCCGCGAGGATATACATTTGGGTGGCCTGGGCGATAGACTCCATCGTGTCCTGGCGGAACAGGTAATCCCCCCACTCAACCAAGTTATCGATGTACTTCATCAGGATCGCCTTTTGGTAGGCGACGCTACGGAAGCGTGCAACCACATGGGGGCTAAATGGCTTATCCCGCCACTGCCGAATGGCAAATTCCAGCTCTTTAATTTCCGGCGTATTGGGATCGGCAATCCGGTATAACAATTGATCAATACGCTGTTCGATATACTCGTCTTCACTGCGGAGGAAGAACGGCTTGGTAACCCAGTATTTGTTGGGGGCCTCACCGGGCAGGGCCCCGGTCGGGTTAAAGATAAAGTGCAGCCACTCCATTGCCTCTTCAAAGCGCTGATTGCGTGTTAATTGGGTGGCAATCAGCATGGGCAGGTGGAAGAAGATTTCCCAGTTGTAACCGCTGTAGCTACCATCCGAAGAAAAATCAACATCCTCAATCGGGTATTCTTCCGGCACCACGGGGGCGGGATCATAGTAGTTGGCAAAGCTGAAAGCGGTTTGCTGCATTTGGGTGCTGCGCCGCATCAGGGCGGGAATACCTTCTTGATAGAGGATTTTGCGGAAGGCGCACATCAGCGGGTGGTACATATTGGCGAAGCGCTCACCGTACTGAAGCTCTGTGTAGGTCTGGAATTCTGACAGCAATTTCTGATAGTCATCATCATTGGGTAAGTCTTGCACAACATCCGCAAAACTCTCCCCGGCCTGTACCCGGGCAACCACCTTCAGGTAGAGGTTCAGAGCATCCTCTATAAACTGGATGACGTCAGATGCCGTTCGGCGAACTTCGGTAGTGGAAGAGCTTGCGCTGGTCAGTTCGCCGCTGGGATCTCCGGAAGCCCGGGCGTAAAAGCCGGGGATGATCACATAGCCCTGCTCACTATCCTCCATAAAGTAAGGCAGCAGTGTGCCAAGCGGGAATTTCAGCACCTTGTCATACTTGGCGGCGGTACTATTGCTATTACTGTAAGCCAGGATAAATAGGTATTGGATCAGTATCATTGCCCAATCAATAATGGTCATCTGATGGGGATAAGTGATACGGAAATTACCCGGGGTACGATTCAAAATATCGTAAAAGCCAAAGGGCGTTAAAGCGGTACGCGCAGCCATTTGGTCGGCCGGGTCCCAATTCCACTCTTTATAGCGCTGCACGGTAAGCAGTGTATCTTTGAAGTCCGGGAAGAAATCTGGGAAGGGGGCGTTCCCCTGGGTCGCCAGCTCTGGATAGCCTTTGCAGCCAGTGAGTAAAAAGGAGCCTCGCAGTTCAGTGGCGTCCTGGCCCAGGGCTTTTAGTAACAATACCTGGTCAACAGCCTGCAAATAGATCAGGTTGTAGAGCTCCTGTTGCAGGTTTGCCGTTGTATAGCTGGAGGGGGTCAACACCGCATCTTTCGATACCCGTTTGGGCTGCCAGCGGCCATCGGCAAACTCGCTGACGGCCAGCTGAATTTTTAGTTTGCGTTTGGGTTTGTCTGTCGCGGCGACAGTGCCCGGGGTGGAATCCGGCACTGTGGATTCGGGGTTGGGGTCGGGCTCCTCACTAAAGATTGGCCAGGCCAGGGTGAGCCGATTATTGCGCTCCAGGGCCAGCAGCTGGTCACTGGTAATATCCAGGTCCACCAGCTCCCACGGGGTCCAGTAGCGTTCCTGCTCAAACCTGCGGTAGTAGTAAGTGGCGGGATCACCGGATTTGGTGCGGGCAAACACATGCATTATACGCGTTGAGGTTTGATACCAAGTGGCCACCACCTCCAGGAAAGCCAAATCATCCAGTCGCTGCATATAGCCGATAAAGGCTTGCTCGGCAGTAAATTCAGTCAGCTCGTTTTGCTGTAGCTCGTCCTCGAGTTCGACAAAAAGGGAGGACTTGTCGTCGCGCAGTTCGGCTTCGATCCAGTTCTCTGGGTAGAGGAAAATCTTGTAGTTGACCTCGCGCAGGCGATAGAGCTTGAGCCATTTCCAGTGCTCCCAGCCACTGTCATTGTCTTTATCCGCAGCCGCTTTGGGTTCTAAACCCAATAGGCATCTTTGCACGAATAGCTGGATAGCATTGTGTGCCTGCACAATCCTTGAACTGGGCATACAGGCTTCCATCTCTACATCGATCAGCAGGTGATCGTAGAGATCATTGGTGTGGTTAAATTCTGGCCTCGTTGCGAGCAGATAGGCAATCAGGGCATCCCGCTTTTGCGGGCGAATAGCGTCCATCACTTCCTTGAGGGTCCCGAGCCAGGTGGACTCATCGTAGCGGGATTTCAATGCCTGGCGCAGTTGCTGTGTGTCGTCACTGTTAAGTGCGGGTTTGATGAATTGCTGGATTTGCTCGACAGAACTGGATAGCTGTCGCGCAAGCTCAGCGCTTTCCAAAATACGGCTCCAAGTGGCTGGCTTGCGATATTCGCTGAGATCAAATGCAGGGAAGAAGTGCGTATCGAGGGCGTCGAGTAAGGCGAGATCGTGTGCGCTGAGAAGTGCCAACCTATCCAGAAAATCCTCCCGGCTCGCCGCGCTTCCCGGGAGTGTCATGGCCAATACGGACCAAAAACTGATCGCGTTGCCGGCGTCGGCAGGGTCAGCCACCGCTGGCAGTTCCTCAGCCAGTTGCAGGGCTAGGATAATATTTAGGTAATCATCCAGGCGCTGTTCCTGCTGCCCACTCTCATTGGGAATTTTGTCAATCTCTAGCCAGTCCAGTGCTTCGCTGTGTTGTAGCAACCAGTTGAGCAACGCGGCATCCACCTGTAGGGACAGAGCTAACGGCACCAGCTTGTGCAGGAGCCGCAAAGCGGCAAAGTGCAGCGGGAAATTGCCTGCTGAGATTACCGGCGGCACAGGGGGTTGATTCAGAGTGTCAATCAGGTCATCGGCCAGTAGTAGTTCAGCCAAAACACCGTGCCCCGGCAGTGGCTGTTTTAATTCTGCTGCCTTGAGTATTGTGTCGATAATATCTGAGTCGGCTTTAAATGCAGATGCGATACTGGTGGTTAGTATCTGCTGTTTCGCAATAAAAAACTGATGGGATGACAGGGCGCTCATTAGTACTTGCAGTAAATCTTTACTGGCCTGGCTAATATCTGCATCTGGTGCGAGTAAATCGAGGGTATCAATTGCGGCATTGATAGATAGAGTATCGAAAGTGGCTGCAAACAGATTATCGATCAACCCTTTTGCAGCAGCAGCAGAATCCCAGTCCCGCTCCAGGAATCCCAGGATGGCTTTGCCATCATCTTCACTAACCTGGGTGAATTGGCCCAAGAGTTTTAGCAGGGCCTCTTGTTGTTCAGCAGACTCCAGGTTTGCATCAAAAGGCGAGGCATTATCGATCCATGCCTGCTGGTAAGCGCCTTGGAGTTGGCCCAGAATCTCTTCGATGGATGCCGTCTTAAGCTCCAGTACTTCAAGATCCTCTGCTTGGTGGTACAGCCAAAATCGTAATGTGGACAAGCCGATGGGCAGTGAACGGGTCACTTGGGCATAGTGGACGAATTCGAGCGTATCCAAAGGGGACAGCAGAGGGTCTACCGCACAGAGATCAATCAGGATATCGATATCTTCAGCACTTAATTTTTGACGATGCATCAAGTGGGTTAGCAGGAGCAGAGAGCTGAGATTTTCAATATTGAGAATATTGTCTGCCAGCAACGTCAGCAAACGGTTAAAAGACTCACTGTCAATTTGCAGGCAGGTTGCCAGGCTGCCGGCAACATCGGCAAGAAAACCCGTTCCGTCAATATTTTCCCGAGCCAAAGCCTCATCGATAACGCCGTTTTTGGCCTTGTTTTGGAAGACTCGTGGATAGTTTTGCAGGGGAATTTCGCCATAGCAGGCAATGAGATCATCAATATCAATTTCACTGAGGCGGCTCAGTTCCGACAAATCGCCGAGAAGGCTTATCGTATCATTGTCCAGCTGGCCTCCACCTAGGGCGGGCTGACTGATAATGGCGTCCAGAGTTTCCAGCTTCCAGCCGGTTACCTTCTGTAGTCGCAAGAAGCGATGGATTCTATCCAGGGCACTATTGTCGAGGTTGGCAATCTCCTTTTGATCCAGGTTGCAGGTTAAATCCAGGTGGCGGATAAATAAATTGCTGTCGGGATCAATGTAATTCAATGCCAAGAGGCGATTGAGCTCAAGGTAAGTCAGTGCAGTTTTATCTAGAAAAGTGCTGACAACAGCCAAATCCGGCAGGGGGGTATTCCAATAATCGTTTTGTCCGGCAATATCATCCTGGGTGATCAGCTGCCGTTCGCTGTCGTTAAGCCCCAGGCGCTCTGCTGCGATCACATATTCTTGCGGGTTGCTGCCTACTTGGAACCTGCGCATAAGCTCTGCGCGGTCGACATCAAAGCGATCGAAATAGGCTATTGCCTCGGTATGGTGAAGATCAAATGGCAGTGTGAAGGCGAAATTACTTGAAGCCAGTTCAGAGTAGGCCGCCTGGTTGACATATTCGGGAGCAGCCGCCAGCTCTTCTGCTGGGGAAAGGGTTTGCCGCAGCCGAAACAGGGTATAGTTATTACCGCCCTGATTGACCGCCTTAACTACCGCTTTGGTATCGCGGATATAGTGGGGCAGGGTTGTCGATACCCCGAGGGTTTCCGAGGGGAAAACCTGGGCATTTTCACTGATGGGAATACCATTGTTGAGCAGAGCCGTATGCAAATTGTGCGAGATACTCCCAACCAGAGGGTCACTACCACTGGCGAGGTCGCCGCTATAGGGTATGCCGGTATCTGGAGCGATCAATGTCTCCAATTGTTCACAGACTAAATCGATATAGGGAACAGGGGTAACGGCGTTAGCACAATTGAGATCAATTTCCCCCAGATCTGGGCGGCGCTCAAACAGCAGGTCTCGTGCGTGATTCGTTGTTACCGGCGGGGCAACGGTCAGGTCTGTAACATTGCGGTTATCGACAAATTCCAGTAGTTCAACCAAATAGGCGGCGGGTCCATAAACCGAGCGGCAGTGTTCGCAGGCACAGGTATCGGTGCCCTTAAACAGGGACTTTAAATTTGGATAATCCTCTGCGACTTGCTGTGCCTTGACCGCGAGTTTCTTTGTGTTGATTGAGGGAATAACATTGGCAGCGGCCAAATCCTGTAAATCTCCCGCAACCATCATTGCCGCGCTAGATAGGCTCTCCGCTTTGGCATATATCAGCCCCGCTTCTTCAGACTTGATGCCAGCGGCAGGGGCTATTTCCTTGAGAAAGAGGGATTTTCCCTTGGCAACAATATCCCGCGATGAGGTGATTCCCCGGTCCAGCAGCCCAGTCACCTTGTCGTACTGCGGCGCCAGGCGGTATACACGCTGTACTTTCTTCAACTCTTCGCGGGAAGCCTGATGCTCCTCGCCTGTTAGCTGCTTTTCCTCAAAAAGCTGATCAATATTTGTGCTTTTTAGATCAAATTTTGCCGTTTCATTGATAAGCGCCGTAATCTCTGCGCGGTTTTTTATACGCGGCTGCTTGTCTCTTTCCAGCTGTGCAAGGAATGCCTCTGATGGATAGGCACTTTCCAAGCGGAGTGTGAGCGATTTTGCATAGGTTTCAATAGCGCCGCTGGCTAATGGTTTGCTGCCTGGTCTAATTTCACTGTCAGCTTGCTTGAGCAGCTTACTCCAGTCCTCCTTAGACAGTTTCGCCAATCGCCCAATTTCATCCGTGCTTGAGATGTTCTCGCGCTTGGCCACTTGATCGATGAACACTTTGTCAAAGCCAAGAATTTCCCCTAATGCCAGCTCGGTTTTTAACTTTGGCGCGCTGCTGGCATCCACCAGAAATGCTTTGTTAGCTATTTTCTCCAGGGCGCTATCGAGGTTGCCAGGATTTTCATTGAGCAGGGTTGTGGCTTCATTGAGTTTATCTTTAGTCACAAACTGCGAGATAACTCCGAGAATGCGCTCTTGTCGCTCAGTATCAGCAAATTTTTGCGCTTCATCTTTATAAGTAGATAGAGTGTCCAGGTGCTTGGCAACATTGTTTGCTGTCTCTGAAGTGATGACTTTCTCAGCGACCGCCTGCTGAATACCCTGCTCAATTGCTGCACTATCGGTCAGTGCCGCCTCATATAGTAATGCTGTAGTGTCGCTATCTATATCGACAGAGAGGCGCAGCTGTAAAGGCTGCCTAAAGTCGTTTCTGAGTAGTGTGCCCTGCTGTAAAAGAGCGTAAAAGAAGGGCGCTTCAATACCAGATGCTTCTTCCAGGCGCTCGGCCAGTGCCAGGTAAGTGATACTGCTGCGTGACTGCCCGGTGCGTTTTGCCAGGAGTGATACATCTCCATTCTCGCTGGTCTCTTCCAGCTCTGCGGCTCTGAGGTTGCCCATCAAGGGCTGGATATCCTGTCTCAGTGCATCGTATTCAATGCTCTCCCGAGTGATGTGCTGCTTAAGGGTGACATTAATGACCTCCCGGCTGCCCGCAGGAAACAAGGTGCTGTCGGGTGCGGTGCGGAAAAGTAGCGTTTCGCTGATGGGCGCCAGTATTTCCAAGCCCAGGGCAATACTCTCTTCGCCTGCCACATCACTTTTAGACACCCACTGGAGCAGGTACTTTCCATCAGCGCCAACGCTCGTCTCTCCCAGGGGGCGTAAAGAACGAAGCCCCATATCGTAAGCTCTAACCAACAGTCCTTCGGTAGAATCACCATAATTGCTGGTGACTGCTCCCATGATGATATTGTTCTGTGCCATGGTCGCGTCCTATTTGTCCTTTTTCGTTATTCTTCCAGGTTGTTAATAAACTCTAGAACGGCTTCTTGCTCTGCATCGGTCAGGGCATTTGTTGCTGGTTCAGTATTCTGGAGTAACTGTGAATTAAGCATTTGTTGTTGGCGATAGGCTTCGCTGCCGGGCCCCCGGGAATCATGGCATATCGCACAGAAAGGATTGCGCCCCTCTTCAACCATCTGTTCGGTAAAGCCCTCGGGGACTGGGAAGTGGGAGGCATCCATGGCCATTTGATTCAGATCCCACACCAATTCTGCTGTACCTACAACGATACCTGGTGGAGTCCAATAGAAGATATCGGTAGCAATGCCTTTACCCACATCCCCTGTATCTCCACCCTCAACCAAGGCATCGGTTGTCTCAGCTGCCGGGTTGACGGATTGAGCCGCCGCATAGGCATCCCCGCCAGTCAGCAGTGTTCCGCCGGCAACGGCACCGCCGACAAGCAGGCCAAGTGGACCTCGCCCCCTGACTCTTGGTCCTTTTGCTTTTGCTCGTACTCTGGTCTTGGTTTTAGTCTTGGTCTTTGTGTCAGTGGGGGTTGAGCGTGTTCCCTCGCTGGTATGAGGTTTGGAAGAGGTCTCTAGTACATTGCCGTCTTTGTCTTTAGTAACCGTAACCTTCTCCCCCTTTGAGGCATCGCCCCCAGGTCTGCGGATAACAGAAGAAGTAAAGAGTTTTTGAAATTGATATTTGCCGGCAGCGACAGTGTGTACGTTAAAGACCTTGCCGCCTCCAGAGCCCGAAACCTTGGTTTTAAATTTACGCGTATTCGTAGTTTCCCATTGGGCACCTGATTGCAAGGCCGGTAAATATTTTTTCTGTGCCGTAGTCCAAGGTGAGCTCGCCTTGCCTTTCATTTCTACGGGCTCCCAGCCTGTTGAGGTCTCGACAAAGAAATCTGCGCGACCCTTGACCCAGTTACCGTTGACCTTCACCCGGAACGGCACCTCTTTACGGTAGTTCACGCCCTGATCGACGAGGAACTCCTCAAATAATCGGGAGGCCTTTTGTTCATCACTTTCATGGCCATTGGTATCAGTGAGTGAGACTGGGTTATTTTTCGAGTATTGATAAACATTTAAAGCATCTTCAATGCCACTGGGGTCTGCGCTCAACCATCGCCCGAGCCAGGCGATGTAGAAGCGGGCGGAGTGATAGGAGAGACCGGTTTCATCGTCTCTCTCCATTCCCACATAGCGATAGCGTTTTGCTGCAGCCTGGATATTGTTGTTGGTTGCCTGGTAGGCGGTTGTTCCAAAAGGGTGGTACTCCTCGTAGGAAATAGTCTGGGCATTTTCGTCTACTTCCAGGCAGGCACTATTTAAATGGTTGCTGATTTGATAGCGAATAAGGCTGGGCAGAGTGCCGTCGTCGATATGGTTGCGCCGGTCAATCAGGGCTATTCGCCCCTGATCATCAGTGACAGAGAGGCTGTGCCTGACCAAGCCATTATTTTGCCCCGATAGCTTTTCATAGCGCTCGTAGTTGCCCAGATATATACGCTGCTCTTTTTGCTGAGCTTGCTGGCCCGGCGCTGCTGCCAGCTCAGTTATTTTTCGAATACGCTCCCCGTCCGCAGCATACTGATAGTAGGTTGTCTCGGGTGTTCCATTGAGTACTTTTTGGCGAATGGAAAGCACCAGCTTCTCTTTAAAGTTCCAGCCAAGCTCCTCCAGATGAGGCATGGAGTTGATATAGCCGTGGTTTGGGTGATAACCGTAAAGATAGTTGTCGCCGGCAACGCTGGTGGAGGTCATCCGGTTATTGGCGGCTTGGTAAGTGTAATCCCGTGTCCAGTTGTTTCCTGAAGCCTGGTGCTGAACTTGTAGCAGGTTGCCGGCAAGGTCGTAGTCAAACAGCTGGCTATAATTCCGTATCGCCGCAGGATCACCATTGCTGAGAGCGTGCCGAAAGGACAGGTCATTCCAGTTATCGTTGGCCGCGAATACCAGCGCTGCATTGTTTTCTCGGCCTGTGGCCGTGCGCAGACGGTAAGCGGCATCGTAGATGTAGGTAGACAGCCCACTGGTAACCTGATTGTTGAAAAACTGCACTGGTACTGCGTCGTCCAGTGTATGGCTAATGTTACCGGTTGCATCGTAGGTAAATCTCAGGTCCTGAAGTACCTGGTTGCCTCCGGCGGTGGAACTGACTCGCAGAAGGTTAAAGTTTTTACTGTCGTATTGATATTCAGTAACCACACCATTGCCCAACTCTAACCGGACTCTTTGCCCCTTCGAGTTGTAATCGACATTATTGATGATCGTTTGGAGCAGACCGCCATCGGGCTGAAACTGCTTCTGCTGGAGCAATCCTGCTTCATTGTAGAAAGTCAGCTCAACAGAGCCGTCTGGTGCCGTCGATTGGGTGGGCCTGCCCAGGGCGTCCCGCTCTGTGGTGGATATAAAGACTTCATTTTCCAGATCGGCGATCAAATTGGGATCGGTCCAGTTAGGTATGCCTTTATAGTCAGCAAACAGCTGTCTGTGATTATTCAGGGGCTTCCCTTTGAAGTCATAAGACTGCACCAGAGAGAGGCCGCCGGTGTCATAGTATCGGGCCACCCGGCCGCGCAAATTGTTGTTTTCCGGGACCGGCTCCGCTTCGCCGTAGAAAATACGTTCAAAGAGATGATCCAGTGGCTGTACGCCGTCGCCACCGATAACTCGCGACTCTGTGGGCCTGCCTAGTAAGTCATATTGATATTGGAATTCGTGGTTGCGCTCATCCCAAGTCCGCAGTGGTTTGCCATCCACATCTTCGAGTATCCACCGCTGTCCCGAGTCCGATAGATGCTGATAGGCATCAACGCCGAGCAAACTGTACTGATAGCTGGCAACTTGATTGCCGCGCGGATCAGTAACCGATAGCAGGTTACCCTCAATATCCAGCTCGCCAATCGCTAACATAAATTCATCACCGCCATTAAAGCGATTGTGCTGAACCTGTAAGACCGGGCGCCCGAGAGGGTCTAGGTGTTTGATTGAGGGGGTATCGTGATAAATTTCTGAGGCTGTAGCGGCTTCGGCCTCTTTCAATGGATCTTTACCTTCGCTACTTAGCTCCTCATTGATCAGTTGGTTAACCCGATTGTGATGCCAGGAGGACTCCAACACAGTATCGCCAGGGTCATAAGTAATGTGGCTCCAGGAGCTAAACTCAGTTTTACTGAAGGTGCCGTCCGGGAGCTGCATCCGTTGCTCCCGCCCCAGTGGGTCGTAATAAAAGATCGCGGTGACTCCGGTTTCCACCAGTTCACGCCGGTCTTCATAAGCGTGACTGGTGGAAAAGTAAGGTTCATACCGTTTGACCGGGTTACCTTTGTTATTAACGGCTACCCGGCCGGTGCCCACCCAGCGTAAATGCGGCGATGTATCCACCTCTTCAATCACCACGCTGTTATCTGGGCCCATAGTGAGGCGTTTGGCCAGGCCGGGTTCGGCCTGACTCTTCTCCATCACCACTTCACCCAGTCCGCCGTGGTATTGAAAATTGATTTGTATCGGTGAGTTATCGTTTTGTTGAAAGTGCTGTTCCCGAATAATTGTGGCGACCGCTATCGGCGCCCCCGATGTTTGAAATGCTTCCAAATCGTAGACATAACGGCTACTGGCATGGCCCAGGAGGGTTTGCCCCAAACCAACCAGTTCATTGGAGTTCGCCGCTGCAAAAAAATCACTGGTGTGGCCCGCCTCACTCTCACTGGTTTGGGCTTCGTGTCCGATCAGGTCATCCGCTTCCCCCCCTTTACCCAGTACCGCTCTCACTTTTACAAAGCCCAATTCATCAGAGAGGGATTCTGAAAGGTTGTTATTGGGATCGCGCAGGCGGCGCGGGGTCAGTGTGCGAAAATCAAACTGTTCGACGAGGGTGCGGTTGCCGAGAGCATCTTCAGAGGATTCAATAAAGGTAAATGCCGCGAGGTAGCTGACTTTTGTCTGGGCCCCAACAGGATTTGTATAGCTCACCGGCATAAAGAACCGATTTTGTGCGGCACTGGCCATCTCGCCTTGCTGAAGGTAGTTCACATGCCCTGAGCGTATCCACCAATTGCTATCGCCTTCGCTATGTACATAGGACCCGGCCAGCAGGGTTGCATTGTCAACCTTTCCGGCAAAGATCTCTGTTAGCAGTGCGGGGGTGTAGGCCAATTGATAGGTCTCAAAAGGGAGAGCCCGCGATTCCAATTGATGCAGCGGTAGAGGCCCACTTAAATCGTCGCGATAATAAGTTGAGCGCAGATGCTCTATCAGGCGTCGCTCCGGCATGCCGGGCGGGGGATCATTGTGCTTTTGAGGGTAGGGCACCTCCGCAGCCAGGGATGCCCCGTAAAAGTCGGCGGGGATAAAATAGTCACCTGAAGCGGCTATGCCCCGTAACTCATAGGTGCGCTCTTCTGAAGGTAGTGGCAGCTGCCTGGTATCATCGGTTTCGACTGCGTTGGTAAAGTCCATCACCTTGTAGCTGATGGATGTACGCCCCTGGGCTGCTTGAGTCGCGAGCGGCAGATCTGTATCTACCTGCGCACGGGGGTACATCACGCTCACGGATTCCAGCAAATTACCGTATTGATCAAAATCGAGGTTTATTGTGTGTGCGATACGAGGATCTTGAATGTCCCGTTCATAGGCGTAGCTGATGGATTCACTGCTGCGCACGGCAAATACCGCATAGGGGTTTTGCCCTTTGGGCTGGATTAGCTCAATGTGGCAGTTGGAGGCCTCCACCGCGAAAGGGGTCAGTTGTAACCGCAGTTCTTCGGAACCCGGATTGCTAGCGGGAGCATCCAGGGCAAAGACCTCGGAGCGCAAAGACATACTTTTACAGGCGCGGGCGGCCTGGCGGTGCTCAATGGCATTGAGCTGATCGAGTAGGGAGCTTGGCAAACCATCAGCTACAGAAATAGTGGCATCCGGTAAGCGCTGTTCACTGTGCTCGGCACTAAACCCCTGTCGCTTAAGCTCCGCATACCAATAGGAACCCTCAAATTGAGCGAGAATTTCACTCTCCTGAATAAATGCGCCGGTATGAAACCACTGACGGGTTAGCACTGGGGCCTGGTGTAGGGGTTGCTCCACAACATTGCTGGACTCCCCCATAACCCAATGCTCAAACTGCTCAGAATCGGTTTGTTCTACCATGCCAAACCCGCGAAACTCTCGCTCCGCGTGGTCAAAATAACCGTGGGCATAGCGATAGTGGCTCACAAAACGGTGCCCGGTAATCCGGTCTAAAGTCTCGACGGCAGAGAGACACTGTACCGGGAAGTGTAGTTTTGTTACCCAGGGGCGGCCTGCCTGTTCATCTTCGATATAGAACTGTGTCGAGGGGGTGAATGTCAGGTTCACCTCTTTGCCCATATTATTGCTATAGCCTTTCATTAAATGAGGCTTATGGCTGCTCATCAGGTCGATATAGCGAAGCGGGGCTGCGGAATCCTTATCTAATAAGCTGGACCACACCAAGCACTGGGTCCCCGTGCCCAATAAATCAGCCAGAGTGACATCGGCCAAATTGTGGATTTCTGCAAAGAAGTCCACTTCAAAGGGGCTGGAGGACAGACTATTGCCACTCAGATTGAGCCAGCAGGAAGCCTTCTGCTTACTCAGATAAACAATATCTGTAGTTCCTGAACCACTAATATCCCCCAGGCGTAAATACGCGGGATTAAACGAATCTGGCGCGTCGAAGAGCGGAGGGCTGTTCATCGCCACTTTGCGGCCAAATCGGCCATAGCCCAGGTTGGGCCAGTAGCACACCTCTGAAGCGCGGATGCGCACAATATCATTGAGGCCATCACCGCTCATATCCGCAATAAAGATACTCTCTTTGCTGTCGGCGAACACGATGGCCGGGCCGGACTCCTCATCAAATAACTTCGCGACCCGACGGGCGCCGCTATAGCCATCCCGGCCCTTGGATTCATACCAGGTAAAAGTATGATCTTCAGAAATCAGGATATCTGCTCTGCCATCTCCGGTGAGATCCAGCAGTTTGGCGTGAGGGCTACGCTGATCGACTTTGGCCAGCTGTTGGAAGCTGTGAAAGTGCGGCTCATCGCCAATTGCGCCAAACTCAAAGTAACCCTGGGGGCTGGAGCGAAAATTAACCAGTTGTTTGGCGCCATCCGCATCCAGGTCCATCAACTTCCAATGACCACTGGTATTTTGTACCGCTGGTTGGGGGGCAACGGCCTTGGCTACCTCAAAATGACCTTTGCCCAAATTGCGCTTGTAATACCAGCTGCCAGAGCGCTCCACCAGAATACCGGAAAGCCCCTCGCTGTAGAGGTCTGCCAACTGATAGCTGGAAGAAAGGCCAACGGGTGCATTGGTAATATTATCTGTGTCAATTACCTGAACATGGCGGCTCCAGGCATGTTGCTGGTAGTTGAACACCATCGGTGGCAGCGATTTACTGGAGTAATCGCCATTGGCATCTTTGATATAGCCCCGAGAGGTAATGGATCGCAGGAAGGTAAAACCCTGCTGACCGTTATCGTCGTGTTCAAAATCGAGAGAGCGGACCAGGGCTACGCCGCCAGGTAACTCCTGGAATTGGTGAAACAACAAAACACGCCGACATAGGCGGTTAGTGCGCAGTTCAAATCCTGGCTTGTAATTGGAAAAGGGGTCTTGCCGCTGAGCCCAGCTTGCCGTTTTAGAGTAGGGTGGACTGAGGTCATACTCACCGTAATCAAATGCGGTATGAAACATATAGTCCAAAGGCTCTGGGAATATATCCTCTAAAGCAGAGTAGGGTGTACGATTTCCGTAGTAGATATCGGTGAGGTAACAATTGCTATACTGGAGTTGATCCCCCTGGCGGCGATTACTATTGCAGGGTAAGTTATTGTCTAGCCCAATACTATCTTCCTGTTTGTAAACATAATGGCAACAGTTGCCCAAATCATCAAAGATAAATTCAGGCAGCCATTCAAATACTTTTCGAACATCATTTGGGTCTGCAATCCTTGTAGCGTCACTCCAGCCTAAAAGAATTGTAATATTGTCCTTAGTAAGTATCCGCCAGCGAACCTCAAGGGTGTCTTTGTGCAACCAGCGCTCAATCCGGCTGTATAAACCTTCAACTCTGGGTCTGTAGCAACGTATCTGAAACTGGCCGTCCGCAGAGTCTCTCTCCCTTAACTGGTAGCCGCCACCGGGGTTTTGTAGAAAATCGCCCCCTGGCCCCTTGGCAAACTCTGGCACCAGGTCCTCTGCACTGGCAAATAGATAGGTATCTGAGTCTTCCAGATCATTATATTGGGGTAATTGACGGTTAGTTTTACGCTTAATCGACTCTAAGCTAATAGCCCAGCCCAAGCCAAAAATGCTATTTCCCGAGCCAGAGCTGTAACTCAACTGGAGCTGCGGTGCTACCCCACGAGCTGCCGCGACGGGTAAAGGTACTGAAAATGAAGCTGTTCCATTTGCCCCATTTACCGATAGTTTTTCATCAATACCGCGAATAGCACCGCCAGCTTGCGGTAACTCAATTTTAGGAATTTCAACAGTTTTCAGCTCGGAAAGGCCACCTTGTAAATTGAAGGGGCCTGACTTAGGTGAATCTGCATCATCGTCTTGCATACCGGTATCCAATTCGGGCTAAGGCCGTGTTGATAACTCAGTTAACGTAAGACAGCTTTTAGTTTTTACACTGGTGCACAAATAACCCAGCGGCAGGGAGCTCTCCACTATAACGGGTGTAAAGAGATCATCAAGTCTTTGTGATCAAACGATATTTAAGGGGTGGCTCATATTAAAAATAGTTACTTTTCGCCAAGGATTTTTTAATATCTACTTAGTGTTAAACTTTCTAATATAGATGCAAAGAAAGATTTGTCACTTTACCAACATTTAATTTCAAGATAAAAGGGTGTATTGCTTCGGTCAAAGTCTTTAGGGGGTTCGATTATGGGATAGATCTATAAATATAATAATGGGACTATATATGATGCCTGAGTTTTCCTTACTTTTTCCCTTCGCTAAAATACTGCAAATTGGCGGCGCGCTTTTGCTTGGTTCGCTGATAACAGTATCCTCGGCACTGCCTTCTAACAAAGTTCCCCCTTCACCATCCGGTAGTAAAATTGCTGTAGCAAACCGCAGTGATACCACCATTACGCTGATTGATGTGGCCTCAGAAGAGAAACTACATATCGAATTGGAGCCCGGCTCTGAACCGATGTATGCGCAAAACCCTTATTACTCAGATGAGATCTGGATTGGTGATCGCGGTCATAGTCGTGTGTTGGTTTATGATGCACTACGTATCCGTAGGATTGCAGAAATTCCTACCGGCAACGGCGTATTCCATATGTGGAATCACGGTATCTTACGTCAGATGTGGGTCGTGAATGATATAGATAAAACTATGACGGTTATCTCACTGGATACCAAAGAGGTGTTGGCAACGGTAGCAATCCCAAGAGATCTTCACCGTAACTTTAAACCACATGACATCACGGTAACCGCAACTTCCGCCATCGTATCTCTGCTTGGCCCAGCTGGAGAGGACTCCTGGCTGGTTGAGTTTAGTGGGTCCACCTTTCAAGAAATAGATCGCCTTAAGGTACCCGGTGATCCACACCTGATGTACTGGGGTTTTGGGCTCAGTTATCTGTATGTAGCTTCTCAAACAGATGGCAAGCTTCTCAAAGTTGATCCCGACACACTAACTATTGAAGCGGAACTCAGTATTCCAGGCGCACATGGTATTTGGGCTAACGAACAGGAAGAGTATCTATATGTGAGTGACATCACCTCGAGTAGTGGTCAAGCCGCACTTTATACGATCAACATCAGTGATTTCACTATTGCACAAGGTTCACCAGTTGCAGCGGTCCTGCCGTATCCACATAACCTGATGGTGACAATAGATAATGACAAACTGTTTGTAACACATAGCAATACAGGCTCAGAATTTACTACCATCTACGATATTGATAAGCACGGAATCCCCAATAATGGTCGCATTGTAGCAACCGGCCATACACCATTCGGTATTATGTTGGTTCGTGATCCCGTGGTGAAGCACCGGAAAGATAAGTGATAAATAGTCTAAATTGATGTGGCGCAGAGGAGCTGTTGATTTCTATTCTTGATACCTTTTCTTCTTGCCTGCCGTCTTTGTGTAATTTTTAGCAACCTCACCCAATAGAGTTCGGTCTCATATTTTATTGGCTGTTATGCGATTTCTTTCATGGTCGGCCCCTGGATTTATCATTATCTGCTGTGTCGGCTTGTGGAGGCCTAAGTCCAAGTGGAGAAAAATATCATGGTAAATTTAAGCTAACTTGCACAATTGTACCAGTAATTCAGGCCTTCTTTCTTACTTACCATATTCATAGGATTTACGATAAGATTGCCCGGAAAATTTAAACCTCATCTTGCATTTGGTACAGAAAAGCATTTTCAGAATAGGTATAAGATAAAAGTCTAAACCTAGGTACCATTTGGTGTGACAACCCCTAAATATTCTCAATTAACTGAGAATATTTTTCGGCAGCCACTTCCTGTAAGTCTGTGTGATTGGCAGATGTGTAAATTTCGAATTTAATTAATACCAGCTGTATTTGAAATTGCCGCCTATTGGTGACCGGCAGGTCCAGGTCCATCTCTTGGTGTTGAGTCTGACAAATAAATTCGATTAAACCATTGTCCAAGGGGGCTTCTCAAGCTCTCGGGTCGCTATGAACTGAATTAGCTCTTTCCTGGGTGTGAGTATTTAAAGAATTATTATGAAGCTACGTGTTGAAGATAAGCAGGGTATCCAGTACGAAGTCAGGACAGCGGGGGGAGATGCGGTTGCATTCCCGATGCAGGTGGATGCCAGCCATTTACTTTCTATGTTCGACGATGCCGTTCTTGAGAAGATTTACACTCATTTCTTCCCACTCAATAGCAGTTTCCAAACCAATACCTTCGGCACGCCGTTTTCAGGGCCTGCATCCGAGCCCCCGAGCTATTTATCCATTCATGCGCGGGAAATTTACCGCGCTCTGGTACAGAATCGCCTAATTATCGAAGAGGCACCTGCTACTGCGGCGGGGCAGGAAAACCAGCAAACGAACTTAATCGTTAAAATCCGCCTGGGGTTACAGCAAATTATCGCCCAAGAGCGCGCCGAAGCGGCCCAGATCCAGCGGCAACACGAACAGCGCTCCACTCTGGAAAAAGTGGGCGCCTATATTGAAAGCGGAGCGACAGGTTTGGGCAATGCCGCCTGGGGCCTGGCGGTGTGGACTAAAGATGTGCTTGAAGTAGCGCTGATGCTGAATCCCATACGCCAATCCCATAAGCTGGGGGTTGCCACAGCGAACTACTTCCTACATGACAAGAGCTTCGAAGAGTCTCACCGGGAGAATGTCACTGCCTTGCAACGGGAAATCGTCGATGTTCTCGGCTTTGACCCCTCCTCAATCACCCGGCAGCAGCTGGAACTGGCTCTGGATGTTACCCAGCTTATTTACGATGACCCGGCTCTGCGCGATATTATTTTCCGCTTTGCCCAGGATTATGTAAAAGCCCAGCACAGCCTTGAAATGACCGAAATGGCCGGTGGTGGTGCCTTTGAGATTATTCTCACGATTGTTCTTGCCGCCGTTACCGGGGGTGTCGGTGCGGCTGCGGCGATGGTTAAAAATGCGCGCCTGCTGAAGTCGTTTGAAAAGGTTGGCGAGCTAATGTTGGATTTAGCCAAGCTGAAAAAACAGCGACTGCTGGACTCCAAGGAAAAAGGGGCCAAGGGCGGCAGCGCCAGCTTTTCTGACTTTAGCTCCACTGAGGCTGCCGTGCCCGAGAGCTCTGGCGGCCCCTCTTCCAGTAGTTCCAGCAGTAATCAAAACAATAGTAATTCCGACAGTAGCGCTAGCAGTAATTCAAATAGTAATCAGAATAGTCAAGCGAATAATACTAACGAGCCTGACAATAGCTCTAATGCAGCCGGGCAGACATCCAAAGGTGAGGTTGTACCCTGTGCAAAAAAATCCTGTTACAGCGGTGATCCAATTAACTTAAAAACCGGGGAGGAGTTTTTATCCCTGGTGGATGCGGTATTGGATGGCCCGCTGCCATTAACCCTAACCCGCTCTTATCGCAGCAGTAATAGTGAAGATTTTGGATTAGGCCATGGCTGGGCGCACACCTTAAACGAGCGCCTGATCCCGGGTAATAAAACCGTAAAGTTTTACGATGCCGAGGGTCGGGTAATTAGTTTACCGACACCGGGCAATAGCGGGCGAAGCCACAATGTGGTGGAAAAGCTATCACTGACTCGTATCAATGATGAGCACTGGGTGATCAGTCCCTACGGCGCCTTAAATGGCGTACAAAAACATTTCAAGGCGATAGGCGAGAGTGGCACTCTAAAACTTTCCGAAATTCGCGATGGTTACGGTAACTACTACCTGTTCCACTATATCGGCGAACGCCTGATTTGTATCGAGAGCAGTCTCGGCGAAGCCCTGCATATCAGCCCACCGGAAGGGCAGCGCAATAGCCTGCGCATGGGTGAGTTAAAGAAAGAAACCCGCGATGGCCACATTAAAATACTGGCTCAGTACGAATACAGTGATGAAGGCGACCTGATAAAAGCCACCGATGCGGATGGCTACAGTGAGTACTATGAATACCAGCAACATGTCATCTCTAAGCGCACCTTAAAAACCGGTTACCGCTTTTACTTCGAATGGGATAGAGAAGGCCCCTCGGCCCGCTGTATACGCCAGTGGGGCGACCCCATCGATGGGCAGGCCACCTACAACTACACGTTTGCCTGGGATGAGGATGGGCACGGGGTTACCGTGACCGATACCCGTGGTGGGCAGGAACGTTACCGCTTTAATGAGCGCGCCCTACCGATTTATCACCGCGACCCCGAGGGTGCAGAGACGCTCTACAGCTACAACGAGCTGGGTCAGGTAACCAAGGTCCAATTGCCCAGCGATAATGGCAGCCTGCGCGAAGAGATCTATAAGTACGACGATCAGGGCCGCTTAGTACAAAAGACCGATGCCGCCGGCAATAGCCACCGCATCGAATACAACAACGAAGGCTTGCCAGGCAAAGTCACCGACCCATCCGGTAACACCTGGCAGCGCGAATACAACAAAAACGGCCAGATCGTCGCCACCACTGATGCCCTCGGCAACAGCACCCGCTACAGCTATAACCCGGTCGGTCTGATCGGCAGCGTTACCGACCCCCTCGGCAATGCCACCCGCTATCTGTGGAACCCGGAAGGCAGGTTGGCTGCGATCCAAGACCCTATGGGCCGCAGCCAGCACTATCGCTATGATATGGCTCGCCGCCTGCAAGAAGTACAACACGCCCCCGGCCAAGTCACTCGCTATGAATACGACATCCAGGATCGTATCCGCGCGGTTATTACCCCAAATGGTGCCCGCACCCAGTACAGCTACAACGCTCAAGGGCTACTCTCGGAGGTGATGGATTCCGAAGGCCGCAGCACCTGCTACGCCTACGACGGCCTCAGCCAGGTTAGGGCGCGCACCAATCCGGATGGCAGCCGCCTGGAATACCACTACGACGGCGAGCGCAACTTGGTTGGCCTCACCAATGAAAATGGCGAGCGCTACCAGCTTAAATACGACCTCAACGAACGTCTCATCGAAGAAGTGGGCTTTGACGGCCGCGTAACCCGCTACGCCTATAACCGCGCCGGCCATCTTATCGCTTCAAGAGCGGTAACTGATCCTGATACCGGCAAAGGTATCGATACGATTTTTGAACGCGATCCTTTCGGTCGTATGTTGGAAGAAGTGACTCCTGATGGGATTACCAATTTCCGTTACAACCGCAGCGGTCAGCTAATTGAAGCGGAAAATAGCCACCGCAAACTGCGCTGGGAGTATGATGCCAATGGCCGCGTCACTGCGGACTGGCAGGGCAAGGAGAAGCTTAGCCACCAATACGATGTCGCCGGCAACCGTATTACCACGACCCTGCCCGATGGCGAAGCACTTAACTTCGCCTTTAACCCCGCCGGCCAATTCCAAAGCCTACACCGCCGCCCAGTCGGTGGTGATACCAATCAGCTGATTACCCGTATCAGTCACGATGAACTGGGCCGGGAGAGCCAGCGCCAGCATGGCAATGGCCTGGAAAGCCAGCGAGATTATGATCCTCAGGGACGGCTGCAAAAGTTACGTCTAAACAAAGCTGATGGCCCAGTCGCCGACCCAACTCAGAACTCTCACTCAATCCTGGAGCGTAGCTACCAGTACAACAAAGCCGGTCAGATCGCCAAGATTGAGGATAGTCTGCGTGGCACGCGCAGCTACCACTACGATGCCCTAGACCGCTTGACTCAGGTAGATGGCCCCAACCCCGAATATTTTGTGCACGATCCCGCACACAATATTCTCGCCGCCGCTAATTCAAAGGATGAAGCCAAACAGCAGGCCAGCTCTACTCAAGTTAAGAGCAATCGCTTAGCCTTCCGTGGCGATACCCATTACCGCTACGATATTCACGGCAACCGCATCGCCGAACTGCGTGGCAAAGGGCAGAAGCTGCAAACCCGCTACCACTATAACTGTCGCCAACAGTTGGTGCGGGTAGAAAAGCTTAAGCTGGAAGAAGGAGAAGAACAGCTTCAGCAAGAGGTCCACTACCAGTACGACCCGCTGGGCCGTCGTGTTGGCAAGGCAACTAACAGTGAACAAACCAGTTTCCTCTGGGATAGCGATGTCCTGCTTCGTGAAAACAAAGCTGATATCCACACCCGGCAGGACCTGAATACTCGGACCTACTACTTTGAACCGGGTACTTTCAAGCCGGTTGCGTTAAAGGAAGGCAACCAAGAGGAAGAGCAGGTTTACCACTACCACCTGGATCATCTGGGCACGCCGGATACCCTTACCAATCAGGAAGGTGAAGTAGTATGGAGTGTCGCCTATAAGAGCTATGGCAATATCGCTTTAGCCCATAAAAACCAGATAGAGCAGCCGATTCGTTTTCAGGGGCAGTACTTCGATCAAGAAACTGGCCTGCATTACAATCGGTTTAGGTACTATGATCCTGAAGCCGGGGAGTTTACTCAGCAGGACCCGATTGGATTATTGGGGGGGGGAAATAGTTATAAATATGTAAATAATCCGATAGAGTGGGTAGATCCGTTTGGATTACATCAAGTTCCCGTGGGAGGGGGAGGAAAATATATAGTTATTGGTGAAGGCCAGGCTGCGATAGAAGCATATGTAAAGAAAATAGCTAATGATTACCCAAATATTGAATATCGAACGATTAAAAAAGATTGGAATGTAATTCTAAGGAAATCTGGAGCTGGTGATGTAGAATTATTCTCAGAAGAATGGGAGAGAAGAGCAGTACAAGGTAATGCTGACTGGATTGAGGAAATGCATGATGAGGGGTATGAGTTCATAGATATTGGAGAAGATTCTTCTGCTAATAGAAGTCCGTTTTATATGGCGGAAAAGGAAAGAATAGAAAGTTTGGGAGCTAAGGTGCATAGAGCGCCCGGAAAAAGAGTTGCAGGTGCGCGGGAGGCGGCCCCAGAAAGTAAAAGGCCCCCTGCGAAATCAATAAAAGGTTGTAAAGAGAAAGGATGAATTCTATGTTTATTTCTTATGTTCCTACCAGGGATATAGATGCCTCCAAGGATTTTTATGAGAATAAAATGGGTTTTTCTGAAGATGATTATGGCTTTAAACTGAATATCTCTGGCTATGATGAAGTTAGAATACGGCCACAGATCAAGAAAATCCTCCCGCTTGAAAACTATTGTTATTTTAGGTATGAACTGAAAGATGGTTTTCTTAGTTATTGTAAAGAGCTAATGGATAAGGGGGTTGTATTTAAGGTGATTGCAATGACACCGGGGGGCTACTCTGGGATTATTGTCGATCCAGATGGAAATAAGATATTAGTAGAATGTGAAAATTATGAAGATGATAATTCTGTTGACCCAAATGAATGGGATTGTTATCGAAGATATTAGGATATAATAATGAATGATTTTCATGTGCCGGAAGAATTTATTCTATTGACGATTCAGAGAAATATTCCTGGACATCCAAAGAATAAAGAGCCGGAATCTAGTAACATTTCTGGATACCCATAGATCAGGATCACGAAACTGGAAAGGATCACGAAACTCACGAAACTCACGAAACTCACGAAACTCACGAAACTCACGAAACTGGACACCCAAAGATTGGCAATCCCCAAAGATTGGCAATCCTTGGACACTCTTCTGGAGAACAACAAAACAGGACATCCAAAGAATGGAGAATCGGAATCTAGGAAAAAATTTTTGCGCCACTACTTGGTGACTGGTATATCTGTCTCAAAATAGATGGCAATTTGGCGTTAAAAGATCTTTTGGGGAGTCCGTAGGGAATTAGGGGAAAGTAGAGTCGGGAGCGATGGAATCTAGGAGCAGCTGATAAGCGGATTTCTGTAATTTAGCAGGGGGTGGGGCTAAGAAAGCGCTGGCAATCGCGCAGCCCGTGTACCCAGCGTTTATTTTGCTGCGCACAGACCTGGCGTACCGCTTCCGCCGAGCCCACCAAGCGTTTAAAGCGGCTTTCAAAATTGCGGTTTAGATAGAGCCAGTGTTTTGGCGAAATACCCAGCCGATTTAAAATAGGTGGGATGTTCTCGGAAATAGCGCCGCGCTTTTTAGGATGAAGCTGCCGGCCACTCCAGTCTACCAGCTCTAAATAGTGATCCAGCTGAAAAGGCAAGCCTTTAGGCATATCCTGGCGCTCCCCGCCCACCAGTGGCAGTAGGCTTTTGGGCTGCTGGCCTGAGATGGCTGTGTGTATGCGTTGCTGGATCGAAGTGTAATCGGATTCTTCTGGAGTTTTAGCGATACCGGCACGGATAGGGTTGAGGTCCACGTAAGCGAGGCAGGCGGCAAGGGCTCTTTCATCCAGCAAGGCCTGAGACTTGAAACGCCCTTCCCAGAAACGACCGGTGCAGTTGTCCTCGGCATTGGCCTGGCGGGCGATGGACTCGTTCAGGCAGCGCATAGCCGCTTGAGGGTGGATGGAGTGTTTTCGGCAATACCACCCCGTTTTCTTGGATCAAAGTTTCGGCCACTCCACCAGCTCCAAATAATGATCCAGCTGAAAGGGTAGCCCTTTTGCTCTGTTCAGACGCTCGAAACCTGTGAATGTAGACACCTCAAAAATATTTTTGGCCATCCCCAAATTGACAAAAGCCTAACCCAGCTCACTTTGTAGAAATTTAATAAAAGCTCTTGTTTTCGCTGGCATCACTCTACCGCTAGGAATTAATGCGCTAATAGGTGGGCCTGGAATTACTTTCTCTGGGAATAACTCAACAACTTCGCCATTCTGGATGGCAGAACCAAGTGCAGTATCATACACTTGCGCTATCCCCATACCAGCCATCACTGCATCTACTAAAGTTCGCCCATCTCTAAATATTGCCAGAGGGGAAGGGGAGAGCTTGGTAACTGAATCATCATTTTCTAGAAACAACCAATCTCTTACTTTTCCTGTGGGCGCACGGAAGACAAGGGCATCATGCTCTCTCAATTCTTCCAGAGTCTTAGGTGTGCCTTTTTGTGCTAGGTATTTAGGTGAGGCACACAGAATACGTTTAGACTCGCACAGTGTTTTGGCGATAAAAGAACTATCCTCTAGCTCACCAATCCTCACAACTACATCCCACTCCCCTTTGATGGCATCCTCTAGGTTGTCAGAGAGGGAGACTTCCATCGTAACTTTAGGGTGTAATTGCGTAAAATCTTTTAAAGCAACGACAATATTTCTACCAATGCCTAGAGGTAAATTGACACGTAAGCGTCCGGCTGGCTCATCCTTTCTGGCATTCAGCAGTAACCTAGCGTCATTGATTGTTTCAATCGCATGTTTTGCGGCATCGAGAAATATCTTGCCTTCTTCTGTCAAGCTAATGCTGCGTGTTGTTCTATTGAATAACTTGAGATCCAGCTCCTCTTCAAGCTTCTTAATTGCCTTGCCTGCGCCTGACTTGGTTGAATTTAATGCGACTGCGGCCTTTGTAAAGCTCCCGTACTCAGCTACGGCAATAAACACAACTATCTCGTTCAAATGAGCCTGCTGAAACATCGATTGTGTCCCTAGTGGATACAGTGAGTCTCAAATTAGCATGTTTATAGTGCAAACCAAAGCAAATAATCTTGTCAACAGTGGCTTGGCGTAGAACTTAATTAGCGACCAGTTCGAAACTCACATGGTTGACCGCCCGGTCAAATTAAAAATTTACCCATAGCCCGCAATTGCAAATTTTAAATGATTAAAGGAATGGATTATGTCTCTTCAAGAGAAGTTAGATGCTTTTAAAGTGGTGTTCAAAAAACAAGCTCCAGAAAGTGCATTCGAAGCTTTTGCTCGGTCCTCCCGGGAGCTGGCTGAGAGTGGCCAAGTTGAACAATCGGTTAAAGTAGGGGAGAAAGCTCCGCACTTTGCATTGCAGGACTCTGATGGTAATCAAGTTGTCTCGGAAGAACTCCTTGCTAAAGGTCCCGTCATCCTGACATTCTATCGTGGAGTCTGGTGCCCTTATTGCAATATTGAGCTGCAAGCATTGGAAGAGGTTGCTGAGGAAATCAGGGCTCGCGGAGCAACTTTGGTTGCGATTTCAATGCAAGGGCCTGCGGAGAGCCGTAAATCTCAACGAGATAACAAGCTGAGCTTTCCAATCCTTACTGATCAGGGCGGTGAACTTGCGAACAAGTTTGGTATCCGCTGGACATTACAGCCCTATGTGATTGAATTTCACAAGATGTTCAAAGTTGAACTTCCGACAATTCACCGTGACGGGGAGTGGAACTTGCCTATGCCCGCAAGATATGTGATAGATACCGATGGATCGATTGCTTATGCAGAAGTGAATCCTGACTATACACGTCGCCCTGAACCAGCTGATCTGTTTCCCGTACTCGATAAACTAAGGGGCTGAACAATTCCGCAATACCCTGTGAGTCTTGGAGGCTACAGATGTTAGGCGTAGCGGGTTGCGAATAGTCCTAAACCTTTGCATAGCTACAGCGCAGCAGCTGTGGCCTTCAAGGCCGCCCTGCGGGGGCTTTCAGAGCGATTCAGGCTATGCATTGCGATTTTTAAAAGGTCTAGATATTCCTGCAAAGCCGCGCCCTGAAAGGCAGAGGCCTCCTGGGTAGCAAGAGGCCCTGCTGTCAGCACCGTATATCGAGAGGAGAATTGAGCAAGTAAAGCTGGAGTAGGGGAGATAGCCTCCTACTCTTGTATCTCCTAAATAGCCCCTCAAGCGGAGCCAGGAACTTCCAAGCTTTTGGCCAGTCCTATAGAGGTATTCAATAAGTACCAGCTCCAAGTTTAGATTAAGGATTTAGGCTAGCCTCCAAGGGGCTCAGGCTAGGAAGTAGATGGACCTCAAAACAACAATTTATCCATATAACCATCGTAAAATCATCGATTCTTGGCGTTTAACGATTTCATTAGCCCTTGCAATTGGTGTCCATGCAGTATTAGTTGCTATTCCGGTATCACTTACTCCAGATGTAGGTCCCAGCCCCTCTGCCACACACAGATTTAAGCTATTCGCGGGGAAGAATATTCAGGCCCCAGCAGCAGCGAACACAGATAAGGATAAAACCCGTCCTCCACCCAGCTCGGGAAAGCAAGGCCAGTCAGTGCGCGACACTGTAACAACGATGGTAAAGGATGAGCCAATTTCCACTCCCCCTCCTCAGGAGACTAAGCGCACCTCAGCGCCTTCGACAGTAAATCATAGAGTTATAGATACACCAGTAGCTCCTGGAGCAGAGCATCAACCAACTGTTTTTGATTCTGTTTTGGCGAAGAAGCTAGCCCGAGAGCGGAACAAAATCCGCAGATTTGAGCCTGTAGAGGCCAGATACAAGACTGCCACAGGGACTTTTACTCAGATCGGAGATAGGTGCTTTGATGTTAAGGAGACTTCCGCTGGAAGCACAGATAGTGATTTGAATTCATGGTTTAGGGCTAAATGCCCGAATAATTCCAGATCCCAGGCGGATATTGATCGACTGGCTGAGAAATATGGAATCTCATAAGACTCCTGCTGCTTGGAGATGCACTTCAGAGTTGAATGTAGGCGAATAAAAAGCAAGCGGGCAGGGGCCGTACCGGCTCTTTCAAGCTCGATATTTGGCCTTAGTACTATCGGCGGTGCGCAAGTTACTCGACTATATTGTCTGGCGTATGCATTTCGCTACGAATAATGCCGGGCGTTTTGGCGCGCCCTTGCATTCGGTCTGGATGATCACGCTCGTTAAAGCGTCGCAAACCTTCCGATACCTGTGCTCTGGACTCGGGATTGCTGAATAATCGGTTAAAGCATTCAGCTTCAATACGCAGGCCCTCTTTAAGATCTTGTCCATAGCCGCGAATGGCAGCTTCTTTATCGGAGTGAATTGCTGGTTGGGGCAGGGCAGAGATAAATTGTGCTAACTCAATTGCTCGATCTAAAGCAGCTCCCTTTGGCACTACTTCGTTGGCTAATCCAATGCGGTAAGCTTCTTCTGCATTGATAACTTTACCGGTAATGATTAATTCCAGTGCTCGCCCCATACCAACAATGCGTGGTAGACGCTGAGTGCCACCGTCAGCTAAGCCGATGTTCCAGCGGCGACAGGTCATACCAAAGGATGCATGCTCTTCTACAATACGCATGTCGGCATAACATGCCCATTCGAAACCGCCTGCATAGGCAATTCCGTTAACGGCTGCAATAATTGGCTTGTAAATATCAGTCCAGCGGGTTGGCCCTATAATACCTGGCGCTTCACCTCGATCATGCCGGGCAATATCGGCAGGCTCCATAGGGCATAAAACAGCAGTGTCAGGATCGGGGTGATTAGTGGGTTCAGTTGCAGCAAGGTTACTCTTCAAATCACCACCTGCACAAAAGGCAGAGTCCCCAGCACCGGTGATCACTGCAACTTTGGCTCCCTCATCGGTACGAAAGCGATCGAATGCGTCCACCAGCTCGCGGTGAGCGCGTGTGCCAATGCAGTTCTTAACCTCTGGACGGTTAAAGGTAATGATAGATACTGGGCCATTTTGTTCGTATTTTATATGATGATATTCCATGTCAGCAGACCTTTATCATGTGGCGTTGAAGTAATATCCAAAATCTAACTCTGATATGGCAAATAAGGTTTGTACCTTGTGTAGTCTAAGCACTATAGCGCACTGCGGAAGTTGCTATATTGATTCTCTCAGTGATACTGTGGTTCTCCGTGAGAACCCTGTGATCTGAGAAGCTGCTACACCCAGATAAATACTTGTGTGAGGATATGCCTTTGCCATCGTACATAATTCCAGTAAGGACACTGGATGGCTTTGCTACCAGTATCAGTATTGATGAAGATATTTATCTTATTTTGCTTAAGGACTTTGGTAGCGAGGCAGATTGCCGAGCCTGGATTCGCAAGCAAGCACAGCGTTTTGAGCGCGGCACCATTCTCACAAGAAGAGTGAGGCAATTATGCCTTCAGAGAGTCGTTAAGCCTTCTCTGCTTGGCAATATAGAGCTTGAAGCATGAATGAATTTTAGTACTCGGCAGGCGCAGGAACCCTGGTGGATAAGCCGGCGCCATACCGCAGTCAGGTATAACCAGAGCAGGGACAAACATGGATATCGGAAAAGCTGACCAAGAAAAAAGCTGAAATGTAGGGCCCATCAGAACCCCTGATATTTCCGATATTTGTGAATATCGGATATTTTATAAATGAGCCATTTTCCGTATAATTTGCCGCATTCCAACAACAACTTCATACCTCTATGTCTGCCTCCAATCAACCACCAGCACCAATCATCGACAACCTGAGCAACCTTGAAAATCCGTTTCGCTGTATCAGCTTTTCCGCCAGTCGTTATCTCGACAAGCCGATCCCTGGTGCTGATACCGATCTGGAGTTCACGCTTAAGTTTCTTTATAGCTACAACGGTAGCCAGGCAACGTTTAATAGTTATCGCCGTGAACTCGAGCGGCTGCTGCAATGGGCCTGGCGCATTGAGGAAACCTCAATCATGACTCTCAAACGGGAGCATATTGAAGAGTTTGTACAGTTCTGTATCGAACCGCCCATAGCCTGGATTGGGACTAAAAATGTTGCCCGGTTTAAACTGCAAAATGGCGAGCGTGTTGCGAATGCGGATTGGCGGCCGTTTGTGGTCAGTGTCTCTAAGGTTGAGTTTCGCGCAGGTAAGACGGCTTCTCCTAAGGAGTTTCGGCCATCCCAGGCCGCGATCAAGTGCATCTTTACTGCCTTGTCGTCCTTTTTTGACTTCCTCTACCAGGAAGGCCTCGTAGAGGCAAACCCTGTGGCGCTGATTCGCCAGAAAAGTAAGTTTGTACGGCGTGATCAACAAAGCCAGGTTGTACGCCGTATCAGCAACTTACAGTGGGACTATGTCCTGGAAACTGCGGAAATTATGGCCGAAGCATCGCCGGCAGATCACGAGCGAACATTATTTATTATGAACGCCCTATTCGCTATGTACTTGCGAATCTCTGAGCTGGTTGCCGATGAAAGATCGGCACCGGTTATGGGGGACTTTAAGAAAGATCGCGACGGAAACTGGTGGTTTCACGTTACCGGTAAGGGCAACAAAGGTCGTGCAATCACTGTTTGTGATGAAATGCTCAAGGCTTTGAAGCGATATAGAAACTATTTGCAGCTCCCTACTCTGCCCACTATCAATGAGCAGACACCCCTAGTGCAAAAGTCCCGCGGCAAAGGCCCTGTTACCAGTACTCGGCAGGTGCGCTTGATTGTACAAAACTGCTTTGATGCCGCGCATCAGCGTATGGTTGAGGAAGGTCTGGGCGAAGATGCTGAAGACCTCAAGGCGGCCACGGTTCACTGGCTACGCCATACGGGTATTTCTGAAGACGTGAAGTACCGTCCTCGCGAGCATGTCCGCGACGATGCGGGCCATGCCAGTATGGCTACTACTGATCGCTATATTGATTCCGATATGCGAGAGCGGCATGAAAGCGGAAAAAGTAAGCGGGTTAAAGAGGAGCGGTAATACTAGCGCCCTATTCTGCTGGCGGGCCTCGGCTATGTGCCGGGGAATTGATAAGGGATAGCGCCAATCAACAGACTGATTGGCGCTATCCCCCAGTTCTACAAGCAGCTATTTGTAGAATCGGGGGCACTTAATTACTGAGAGTTGGCTCTCAGGGTAACGCCAGAGTAGGCAGAGTAGCCGCGGATGCTGATGTACCAGGTGCCGGCGGCTGGGTTATTGATCGTACAGCTCTCATCATTGCCCCACAGGTAAGGACGGCAGTCGTACGCTGTACGGGTGGGTTGCTGGCCAAAGCGGACATAGAGGTCGGCATCTCCAGTGCCATCTTCTGACATGGCGCTTAGGATTGAAGCGCCGCTATCAACGTTGATGGCGAAGTGATGCCAATCATTGCGGGAACCGGAAAGGTTGGTTTCTTCCAGGTCGTCATCACCACCGCCACCGCCACCCACTGCGGCTACGGCTGCTGCTGCATCGACAATACCGGAACCACAACTATTGCACGTAGCCGGAAAACTCCTCGCCGTGCTGGTGAGAATCAATTCGACATCATCCGGGGTCAAACTGGGGTCTATGGAGTAGAGCAATGCCGCTGCACCAGCGACATGGGGGGCAGACATGCTGGTACCCTGGATAAAATTGTAACTGTCAGTGGTGGGGTCTGTAGCGCCAGCATTATAAGTGGAAAGGACGCCATTAGGATCGCCTGCAAAGCTCTGTTCCCCGCCCGGCGCTGCAACGTCTACCACACTACCGTAGTTAGAGTAGTAAGTGCGGCCTCCGCTGCGATTGGTTGCAGCAACGGTAATAACACCATTACAGCTGGCAGGAGTAAATAGGCTCGCATCCGCATTGCTATTGCCGGCGGAGACCACAACTGTGGCGCCGAGACTGCGAGCGGTATCAACCGCAGTTTGCATTGTAGTGCCACAACTGCCACCACCACCGAGGCTCATATTGAGTACGTGAGCAGGATTGGCGTTATTCGGTATGCCGCTGACAGAACCGCCCGCCCCCCAGATAACGCCATCGGCAACATCTGAAAGGTAACCACCGCAACGGCCAAGTACACGCACAGGAACGATCTTGGCCTCATAGGCGACACCGGCAATGCCTATATTATTGTTGGTAATTCCGGCGACTGTGCCGGAAACATGAGTGCCGTGCCAGCTGCTGTTTCTTGCAGAGGTACCACCACAGGTGCCGGCACTATACCAATCCCCAGGATCGGTAGCATCGCTATCGCGACCATCGCCATCCACAGAAACAAAGGTGTCATCGATCATGTCATAGCCGGGCAAAATATTGCCCACTAGATCGACATGGGGACGATAACCGGTATCGATTACAGCGACCACCGCCCCACTGCCCTGGGTGGTATCCCAGGCGGTCGGAAGGTTCAAGCCACCGGTAGACTCATAGTAATGCCATTGATCGAGGTAGCTTGGATCATTGGGGACAGCCATCGGTTGCATAATCCGATCCAGTTCTGCGTACTCG
The DNA here is from genome assembly GCF_052467605.1 of Microbulbifer regidiadema (SeqCode). NCBI lineage: Bacteria > Pseudomonadati > Pseudomonadota > Gammaproteobacteria > Cellvibrionales > Microbulbiferaceae > Microbulbifer > Microbulbifer regidiadema (SeqCode). The sequence continues at coordinate 829,621 of NZ_CP174316.1, forward strand.
ACATCCGGGTCCTGATTTAAACGGTCGATAATTTCATTCAATTCAGCTCTATTTTTCCGCTCTTCCAGGCGCATAACCTGAGCACCAGTCGCTATACGGCGAAGGTGATGCATCTTGTGGCCGGCTTGTCGGGAGGCTTTTGCAACTGTCTCCTCAGCCATGACTGAGGCCTGCCCAACCTTAGCGCCCTCTTTGTATTTAACAATGATACGATCCGTTAGCCGTGCGCTGCCCGCCTCTTCTGCATAAGTAGAAAAAGGCGTTGCGCATAACAATGAAAATGCACTTGCCAGGGCCGTCTTCTGCAAAAGAACTTTCAATGAAAATTTCATTATTGTCGTTTCTCCGAAGTTGTATTTACCCAGATGTAAAATAAGATTTTGACATCCAGCTACTTCTGAACTACCCCGCCTTGGCTAAATAAATCTAAAAAAGTAAAAGCTAAAGAGTGATCAAAACTTAAGCCATTTAGTCAGTTGAGGCGAGAGTGGCATCAGGGTTCCACCCGATACAAATGTATAACGACTTAGAAATTATTACCCTCAGTGGAGATGTTGAAGGTCGTGTAGTATATGGCGACAGGTTTATTTTTTTAATAAAAATTTCGGAGGGTATAGCTTTTTCGAAGAAAAGTTTTCTGCGATTTGCCGGGGCTACAACAAAAGTTTTGCGGAGCCTCAGATAAAGAAAGATCATTATTATTTCTTATGGAAATTAAGGGGGGTTGGGTCTAGAGCTCACTGTTTAATTTTAATCTCAAGGTTCTGGTCTATCGCCCTCGGATGTGCAGATAATGCGGTGGGGTGAAGAGAAAATGCGTTGAACTAGCTGTTTAAGCTCCCGGTTTGCAGGTTAGCCTTCTAAGGGATTTCTATAGAGTATAGAGGGAATAGTCTTTCAGAATCGCTGTCGAGTTAATACTTAAGGCTGAAATACCTTGTCTTTGAGTAGGAGATAAGTCAACCTTTTCAGGGGGCGGCAACTGTAAATTTCAAAACCTGTTTCACAGAGCTTTCAAGATGGCTCACTTTTAGTGCTACCGTTCTAGTTTCAATCATTCCCCTGCCGAGTTCGCCAAAAAAATCCTCTCTTAAATAAAAATCTATGCTTCTTTGACCGGGGTACTAACCTCTAATCGTGGCCATCCCCCTCTGCTGCAAGGCTGACAACTTTTTCCAGCAGCTCCCTGCCAATTCGTTTGTAATGGAATTCAGGTTCAATATAAAGCTCTTCGATTACCCCGTAATTGCCACCGGCATAAATAGCCGCAGAGTGAACCACTTGGGCGGTGTAGCCCTCCCCTCTTAACCTAAACAGGAATATCTCTCCCCTAAGTAGCGACTAAAAAATTGGCACTAACAAAAAGACCGGCATATGCCGGTCTTTTTGTTAGTGCTGGCTAACCAATTATGGAGTTGTTTCCGCCTCCAGGGTTACACCACTGTAGGATTCATATCCATAGATTCTGATATACCAGGTGCCGGTGTCCGGGTTGTTAAAGGTACAGGTCTCATTATTACCGGAAAGGTAGGGGCGGCAGTCATATCTGCGCCGTGTAGGGGAGCTGTCGTGGCGTACATAGACATCAGCGTCCCCAGTACCACCGGACATCTCAATACTGAGGCTGGAGGTTCCCGCCGCGACTTCGATAGTAAACAGGTCACTCCAGCTGCGTTGACTGCCTGAGAGGTTCGTCTCTGTCCAGCCGTCACCGCCACCACCACCACCGCCGTTAACTGCTGCTACAGCTGCTGCTGCGTCCACAATACCGGCACCACAACTGTTGCACGAAGCTGGAAAGTTCCTTGCAGTACTGGTGAGAACTGACTCAACTTCATCCGGGGTCAAACTGGGATCTACGGAATAGAGTAATGCCGCAGCACCAGCGACATGAGGAGCTGCCATACTGGTACCCTGGATATAATAGTAACTATCACTGGTGGGATCTGTAGCGCCATTGTTATAGGTGGAGAGAACACCATCAGAATCATTTGCAAAGCTCTGCTCTCCACCCGGCGCTGCAACATCTACCACATTGCCAAAGTTAGAGTAGTAAGTGCGACCTCCACTGCGGTTGGTCGCAGCAACAGCAATCACTCCATCACAGCTGGCGGGAGTGTATTGGCTTGCATTCGCAGAGCTATTTCCAGCAGCTACAACAACTGTCGCACCGAGGCCGCGAGCGGTATTGATGGCACTTTGCGTGGTATTACCACAGCTGCCGCTGCCGCCGAGACTCATGTTGAGTACATCGGCAGGGTTGGAGTTATTCGGCACACCACTGACAGAACCGCCTGCGGCCCAGACGATGCCATCGGCAATATCTGAAGTGTAACCACCACAACGACCAAGTACACGGACAGGAACGATCTTGGCTCTATAGGCGACACCGGCGATGCCTATATTATTGTTGGTGACCCCGGCGATAGTGCCGGAAACATGAGTGCCGTGCCAGCTGCTATTACTTGAAGAGCTACCACCACAGGTGCCAGAGCTATACCAATCCCCTGGGTCGGTGGCATCGCTATCGCGACCGTCGCCATCCACAGAAACGAAGGTATCATCGATCATGTCATAGCCAGGCAAAATATTGCTCGCTAGGTCGGCGTGGGGAAGATAACCGGTATCGAGTACAGCAACCACGGCTCCATTACCCTGGGAAGTATCCCAGGCGGTCGGAAGGTTCAAGCCGCCAGTGGATTCATAGTAGTGCCATTGATTGAGGTAGCTTGGATCATTGGGGACAGCCATCGCTTGCATAAGCAGATCCGGTTCTACGTACTCCACATCCGGGTCCTGTTTTAGGCGGTCGATAATTGCATTTAATTCAGCTTTACTTTTTCGCTCTTCCAGGCGCATGACCTGGGCTCCAGTTGCTATACGACGCAGGTGGTGTACCTTGTAGCCCGCTTGATGAGAGGCTTTTTCAACCATCTCCTCAGTCATGATTGCGGCCTGCCCAACCTTAGCGCTCTCCTTGTATTTAACAATGATGCGATCAGTCAACAGTGTGTTGTCCGTCTCTTCTGCATAGACAGAGAAAGGCGTTGTGCATAATAAAGAAAATACACTCGCCAGAGCTGTCTTCTGCAAAAGAACTTTCAATGATAATTTCATTATTGTCATTTCTCCGAGGTTGTATTTATCCAGATATCAAATAATATTTTAATATCTGGCCACTCCTGAATCACCTCATTCCAGCCCAATAAGTTGACCAAAGGCAAAACTAAAAACGTCGAAATTTAGACTGCTTATTTGAACGAGATGAGGCTGGTACCAGAGTTTCACTCCGATACAAATGTATAACGACTTGGCAATTATTAACCTCAGAAAAAAAACCGAGCGCAAGGTGGCTTATGGTGACAACTTTATGATTTTTAGAAGATGAAATGCGGTGAAAATTTTCCTGTGAAAAAAGTGTGGTGTAGATCACAGGGGAAGCTCGCATAAAACATTTATAAATTCACCCTATTCCTGGCAGGCATCCAGAAAGGCATTCAGCATCACAGGTTGAAACTTCTATCCCTGAGTGGATGTGGTTAATTTTCTTGCGGCAAGAATATCCTTTTGGATACTATAAGAAACATATAGCTGCCAAATTAACGAGGCGAAACTGAAACGCATTCAATTAACAATCACCATTTAAAATAAAAAAAACAGAAAAAAGCAACACCATCTTTAAATGTAGGTACTCTTATGAAAACACGCTGTAGCCACGTTTTACTCTGGGTTAAGGATATACATCAGGCTGTACGAGATTTCCGCCAGCTCGGCTTTTCCGTGGATTATGCCACAAAAGAAAAAAACGCCCAGCACGCCCACATTTGGTTTCGTGAAGGAGCAATCATTGAATTGTTGACCTCCCCTGCCAATGCGCATTACTTCAAGTGGCTGATTGATATCTTTGCCGGCCGGGGCGCAGGACGCAGGATGATACGTTGGTCACAAGAAGGAGAGGGTTTTTGTGATGTTGCCTTAGTTAGCGATGATTTTGATAATGATCTTTCACGAGTAAAACGTGAAGGGGTTCAAACTGGGCGAGTGGTTCCCTGGCGCCGCACCAAGCCAAACGGAGAAAAAACCAGTTTCCGCTTTGTTTATCCTCGCTCTGAGCGACTGCCATTTTTAGTGAGCCCATACAATCCGCCCCAGTATCCACAAGAAACACATCATAAAAATGGTGCTACAGGTCTGGCGAAAGTACATATGGAAGTCAGTGAGCAGGACTGGCAGTCTGTGCAATGTTTAACCAATCAAGATTCCATATTTAATATTAAACCCGGTTCCACAACCAAAGTTACAGGCATAGAAGTTAGCGGGCTGAAAGAAAACTTGGACCCTACTCTATTGCATGGAAGTAAAATCAACCCTGTAAGCTAAGCTAGGAAGACTCGGATCTGCTCCGAGTCTCCCTAATTAGTGAATCAATCTAATAAAGAGATTGATTCACTATCCACTGAGCTATAAATAACAGCCATTAACTAAGCTGTCGTAACCTCATTACAGGCGGTAGAGTGCTCCAATTCCTGCACGACGCCCTTTTGACGGAGCTCCAATTCTGGCATCAGGGGCAAATATCGCATTAGTGTAACCGTATAGCTGATACTGCTCATCCAGCAGGTTATCGGCAAACAGGTAGAGTTCCATCGAATCAGTTTGCAAGGCTACACGTAGATCCAGTTTACTATAAGCATCCAGGTCGAAGTGGTTTTGTGCATCTGCCGGGCGCTCATCTACGTGGCGAACGGTCAGGTTAGTATTGAGAGCTGGTGTGCTTAAACCCATAAAGTCTGGTAACGGCTGGTAGTAGTTTAATGCCAGGCTTGCACTCCAACTGGGTACATCGGGTACTTCATTACCCGCCATAACATCTCCACCAGAAACGCCATAAACATCATTGGTAATTTCCGTTTCCAGGAAACTCAATCCTCCAGCAATACTAAATCGTTCAGTAATAAACCAATCGGCTTCAAACTCCGCACCAAAGGTCTCTGTATCTGCATTTACAGCAGCAGATGAATAGGTTGAGAAGTCAAAACCGAGTAAATGATCATCTTCTATTGAGTTAAAGAACACTGCACCACTGAGATTCAGACTATCTAGTTCACTCTTAATGCCTACCTCAATGCTGTCGACAGTGGCCGGTCGGTAGGCCAAGCTATCCGCTGATTGAGTAGCAAAGTCATTGAAGCCACCGGATTTATAGCCCCGTGCAGCCACTGCGTAAAGATTTATGGACTCGCTCAGGGAGTAACCGAGAGCTAATCGTCCAGTGATATAGTTATCATCCAAATCTCTCTGATCTTGCGAGATGTAGTAATTGCCATCCATACCATAGCTGGCGTATTCACCGGTGTAACCCTTGCTTTCTTGGGTGTAACGTAACCCTGCTGTAAATTTCAGGGACTCAGTGAAAGGAAGTGTTGTCTCACCATAAATAGCCTGGCTATCAGTTTCATAATCCCGGTATTGCTTGGCGTAGGACACCAAATCAATCGAATCGAAACTTCTTTCACTATCTTGCAAGTTGAGTCCAACTACCCAGAAAGTAGATGCATCAGGCAGTGAGGACAGGCGTAGATCCTGGCTGATAGTTTGTTCATCCTGGCTATCGCCACGGAGATACTCCACCGGGAAATTAAAAACAGCTGTGGCTGTCTCCTGATCAAATCCGGTTAGGTAACTAAAATCTGTGTCGACCAATGCGGTGATTGAGGTCAATTGACTATTACCCAGTTGATGATTGATTTCTGTAGAAAAACGCTCAACTGTTTTCTCGTTATCGTCAAATGCCCCCAAGGTATGTTCACTGCTCGGATCATCGCCAAAAGGTTGCAACAACTGCAAGTTCAGGAAGCCTTCCTGGTGCTGCCTCTCTGCGATAAATAAAGCAGAGGTCTCTGGGCCCAAATCCCATAGCAAGCTCCCCCGGAAAGCCAGATCTTCAGGCTCGGTCATTGGCTCACCGTTAGTGGTATTTTCAACCCAGTGATCCTCACTGGTGTGACGTACTGCCAAGCGACCACGGAGTGATTCAGAAAACGGGCCGCTGATTACAGTTTCATAGAGGCTCTGGTTGTCTTCACCCAGCTCAATGCGCCCATAAGCTTCAAATTCTTCAGTCGGTTTCTGGGTGGTAATATTGATCGCCCCTGCTTCACTGTTACGCCCAAACAAAGTCCCTTGCGGGCCTTTTAATATTTCCAGGCGTTCAATATCCAGGGTCCCGAGGGATACATTCCCTGCCGGCATAGAAACACCGTCAAGGTTCACCACCACAGAGCCATCATCTTTGTTTACTTGGTTGAGAGAGCCAACACCACGGATGCGGATATTTGCATCCACCGCACCGCTGGAAGAGTAGACATCTACCCCAGGTGCACTGCGCAAAGCATCCTCAATATTGAGGTGCAGTCGATTTTTTAACTCCTCTTCACCAATAACACTTAAGCTGAAGGGTATATCCTTGGCTTTCTCTTTCGTATGCCGTGCAGTGACTTCGACAACTTCCATCGCATTCTCGGAAGCAGTCTCATTATCTGCGTTTTCCGTCGCAGAATAGGCCCCAGAGGCGTATATTAAAGTTGCGGACAACAATGAAATCTGTTTGCTGAGTTCTTTTTTATCCCGGATAAAGCTGAGCATTAATTAATTTCCTTTCTACCTATAAATCATTGTTCAAAACTTCAGAACTCTCAGCCAGTAAATTCTGTGCAGGGTCCCGCTGATAGGATGGCCAAATATCCAGGGCCAATACTTTTTTGGAGAGCAAGCGATCAATCAGTGCATTTCCAGCGATGACCTTTGCATCCAACTTATTAATATCGGCTAACAAACGATAACTGGAAGTTTCAGTTACAGATTGCCACCCGCCTTTTTCCCAGCGCCACCGCTGTCCATCCAGACGGATCTGACCTGTTTTCAAATACTCGACTGTTAAACCTGACGAAAGAGGAGCCCCGAGCATATTTTGTGTCCGTGTCTCACCGACATAAGCGCTCAGTACATTTTCAATATTCTTCTGCTGCTTGATGTCATCGAGTAACGCGGACAGGGACTCAGGAGATTGCAGAAGCGTCCAATCCAGTGCAGCCACCGGCGCGTAGTAGCGAGTCCAACCGGAAATCGGTGCGGTGCTTAAGCGCTCAACGGGTACCTCACTGCCAGCCAAGTCTCTGGTCGTCTTATCGGAGTATCGAACCAGCACATCATCAAGCACTTCGATGCCGTCGATTTCCGCTACACAAAGCAGGCCAATCGCTCCAGAAACTCCATCGCTGAGCCACGCGGAGCCGGCAATACGTCGTAAGTCCGAACTTTCCAGTAAATGCTGGCGGGCCAAGGCTCGGGCGATATCGACCCGTCGCAGCCAGCGCCCTGTACCTTCATCGGCGATATCCCAATGAGGCCCCTCGGACAGTTGCAGCAAATTACCGCTGGCCCGTGTCTCTCCAAGTCCTCTTGGCCATTGGGCAATCCGTTTAATTTCGATATCAGTACCCAGCCGCTGGCTCACGCAGGCCTGCATCTGCCCAACGTCTTTAGCAATGGCGGAAACCATATTTGAACGATCGGAATCATGGGAAATATCAAACCCATCGAATACCGCTAGTTTCGTATTGGGTGCCCATTGAATGGAGAAATCCAAGGGGCCATGAGTGCTCCCCTGCTCACTAAAGACATTTTTATCATCCCTTTGGATTTGGATCTGCCAACGCCAGTCCCCCGATGGGGCCGCGCCCTCAAGGGTTGTGGCCAGTTGTGAAGCCGGCAGGCTGAACTCAGGGTTCAAGCCCAGCGCTTCACGTTCCGCTGACACACGCAAGATACGCTCGGGGTCAACACCGATACGCGGAACAATATCGCTCGCTTGTAACCAGACGCCACTGGCAGTCAGCCCTGAGGGTTCTCCCTCTGCGGACCACCCCGGCGCCGTCATTTGCCACAACAGTTTGATGTTACAACTCTGTTCAGAGCAGCCTGATATTGGCAGCGACATATGGTCGTAACGCTGATCCGGTGTGACTTCACGCCCGCCCACTAAGGCCTTAACCAATACAAATCCGTGGGGTAATTCAAACTGCAAGCCCTGCCCTTCGACATGAACTTTATGCAATAACCACTCACCTTCTACTGTTTGGTTATCCGGGTTGATATTGATATTCAATTCACCACCGGACACCTCAAACCCACTCGCTTTCGGCAGCCAATAAGATTCCCAGAGGGCATCTTCTTGTTTGAGTTGCTCTGGTGATTGATACCCGCCCTGCACTACCAGCCTATCTCCCAATACAGAACCGAGACCGAGAAGAAATAAAGCAGAACAAGCCACCAGGGCACCCTGAGGGGCCATAAGACGTGAACGTATCAGGGCAAAACCCTGAGACATGCGGCTATCCAGTCCACGGGGAATCAGAAGAGCAGCCAGGCCGATCATCAATAGGGCAAGCGCAACTTTAAATCCATCCAAGGCCAATAAATAACCGATCCAGGGTTCCCAGCCACTGAGTGCTGACAGTTGAATATGAGCAGTGATACCCACTTCATAGGGCGGGTAATGCACCAGCTCCAGCTCATGATTGAGGACCAGGATAAAGGTCACAAACATTGACATGGAATAGGCAAAGCCCGCATGGCGGAACAGTGCATGCACCAAAAGCACCATCATCGACAACTCCAATAAAGGAGCTGTCACTATCAGCAATTGATAAGTGAACGCCTGTACGATATCGACAGATGCCGGAGCGGTGAGAAGCACAGCAATAATGCCCGATAGACCCGGCAACAGGGCCAACAGCAAGGTCATGGCGAATACGGTAAGGGCAACGCCAAATAATCGTGTGTAGTCGGGCGCGGGGGTTGCAGACAGCATGTCGTCAAACCCGGGCACCTGATCCCTACGGCACACCAAGCCAGTCAATGCGGCGATTACAAAAGCAATAACCAGGAAAATAACATCCTTAAGAAGCGGTAACAGCATTTCCAAGCGCGGTGCCATGGGCCCTTCAGCGTGCCAGATGATCTGGGTAAACGAGCTGGCTACCCCCATTACTACCAGGACCGCAACACCGACCCACCAAGCACGACTACTCCATACGTGAAGTAATCTCCAGCGAGCTTCCAGCATGAGTTGGCGCAAAGCGCGGCCAACCGATGCGGTATCGGGCTTAGATGGAGAGAAATCTTTAACCTTGCGAGTGGCTGCCTTTTTAGCGGCCTTCGCCCGGGCAGGTTTGGCAGCCCCTTCCAGTACCAGTGTTTCCCTTCGCAAGTATTTCAGGCAAGCCGCCAAGGCAAGCAAAGGAACAAGACACCATAGAATTCGATTCAGTACCGAACCCAAAGTAAACGGCAGTAGGGAGGTTGATTTTTGCAGTGGTGTCCAGGAAGTAACCTCCGTATAAACGAAAGTAAACAGCGAGGGGTCCATAACCGCAGCCAGCTGCGGATTAATATTGCCACCCCGAAGAACGATCACAGCAAACATCCACAACATCATTAAAGCCGCTGCGAGCCCAAAAGGACCGGCCAGGCTGCGGGTTCGCAGCGTAGCGACAAAATACAGAGCACCAATACCGATGCTCGCGGGAATCTGTAACCAGATCCATGCAAAGCCAAGGGCTTTCCAGGGCGCTGGGCCAATCGCTGTTTCGGGCAGCAAGCCCATCCACACCAATACCGGCGAGACTAAAAACCCTACCAGCGCAGATGCACTTAATATGGCTCCTATTACCGCTGCGCCAAGAAACCGCCCCCAGAGCATTACGCTCAGGGAATTCGGTGTTGTATAGATCACTTCATGCAGACTGGCTTTGCGGTCCCGCAATATAGGCTGCGAGAAAACCCAGGCCCAGGCAAAAAACTGAAAGAACATACATCCCGCACCCATCAGGTAAATGAGTGATGGTGAGTTCCGGGGAATATCTGTGGCCCCCATTTTTTGCATGTAGTCGGCATTGACCAAATTCAGAAGCAGGTAGATCACCAGCCCCCAGAAGGCTAAAGCCACGATGCCGCTGCTAAATCCGGCTCTTATCTCCAGCTTTGCCTCATGGGCAATAAGCGCCAGCTTGTTCATGCAGCCTCCCGCTGGTCTTTTACCTGCTCAATAGCCAAGTGATAAATATCTTCCAGGCGAGGCGTGTGGGCAGTAAAACGAGAGTCTGCGGGTTTTTCCCCGTGTACGATTACCTGGGTACCATCGGGTCTGGCAATATTGTGCAGGGATGCGGGAAGTGATTCGCCACGGGGAATCAGTGCTTGCCACATCTTGCCTATATGAGGGCCTGTGACCTCCGGGGCTGTGCCCTCAACAACAATACGCCCAGAGGCCAATATGGCCAGGCGCTGGCACAGGTTTTCGATATCTTCAACAATATGAGTAGAGAGCAATACAATGGCATCCGCCGCGACATCCGCCAAAACACAGTGAAAGCGATTGCGTTCAGCCGGGTCCAGGCCAGCGGTTGGCTCGTCAACGATGATCAGGCGCGGCTCGCCAATCAATGCAATGGCAATACCAAAACGACGCAGCATACCGCCGGAATAGGTTGATACGGCTCGATCGGCTACATCGGCCAAATTGACCTGCTCCAATAGCCTATCCACTTCATGGCGCCTTGCGCTTGTTTCGGTGAAGCCTTTGAGCCAGGCAAAACGCTCCAGCAATGACCGCGCTGCAATTCCAGGATAGGCGCCAATATGTTGCGGCAAATAGCCCAGTTTACTGCGCATAAAGTCCGGGTTTGCCAGCACATCCACACCATCCAGCATGATCCGACCACTGTCCGGGGTTTGCAGGGTAGCCAAGGTACGCATCAAACTACTTTTCCCGGCACCATTAGGTCCAAGTAATCCGTACATGCCGGGGCCAACTTCCAAGTTAACGCCGTTTAACGCCTTCACCCCATTTTTATATGTCTTAAAGAGCCCTTCGATGATCAACCCTGATTGATTTTGCATCTCTCCTCCTAACCCCGTTTTATAAGTAAAAATTCCGTAATCACTTTTTTGTGCTGTTCGTGTTTTCTTAAAACTCTAGTCGCAAGCCTGACCGACAATATCCGCGAGTGCCTGAATTGATACCGGCTCCGGTTCCCCTGGCTGGATCAAAGTCGGCATACCGATTCGGGCCGTTAAATCACTCCACGCCATTGAGACACTCAATGCCCATTGACCACTTTGCTTGCGCTTCTCGGGTTGTGCGATATCAGTACAAAGGGAGTGCAGAGCCTCAATAACCGCCTCCGGCCAAGTGAGGGCAAAAATATCGTGGTAACTGCGCATTTCCGTATCGCCCAGGGTAACCATGCTAGGAACGGCCAGCCGCTCTGTACCCTCACCCTTTAAAATAAGCCGGCCGGTTTGGTCCCTTGGTGAATGCAACCTGGGATTCCAGAGCACGGGGCCGTGAGTATCAGTCAAAGTCAAAACCCCAGCCTCGCCACCTATAGCAAGCCGATGTAATAGCAGGGAATGATTATCAGGGTCCTGTGGATGAACCTGATTCTGAATACGCAAAGTCATGGGCACACCACCAAAGGTAGCCGACAGACTTTGAAAAGGATGGCCCTCTGGTTGCACCGGCTCGCTAAAAGACCAGGGGCGAAGCCCTCCCACTGCACGACCAATAACATCCAATAGCGGATAGGCCATCTGGCTGTTGCAAATAGCATCGATCATTTCCAGGCGCTGGTGCCGACGCAAGTATTCTGCCGCAGCCAGGAACTGCCTGGTGGGGCGCAAATTGGGGTAGAGGGTGTTAACGGCATAGGCCGAATTCCCCTGCTTTGCAGCTAGCAGGCTGGCGGTAATTTCCTTGGTGTGGACCGGATGCTCCTGCAATACATGAATGCCTCGTTTAAGAAACGATTGTGCTATTTCAGAACCCTCGCCCCCGGTTGCACCAGAACGCACAACAACACACACAATATCGATATCATCGGGGACCTGCTCTGCCTCGGTATAGAGCGGTACTCCATATTGCTCGGCACAGCTCCTGGAATAATCGCTGCCACGAGCCAATAATCCAGAGAGTTCAAAATGTTCTCGGCCGGGTAATCTGGACGATGTCAGGGCTTCGAGATAAATACGACCAAAACCTGTCCCTGCAACGACAACCCGCTTGCGGTTATCAACTCCCATTTGACTCTCCTCGGTTTTCAGCCATGGACACGGCCCATTTCTCTAATTGGTCCTTATCTATTTGCGCCTCAAGAGTCAAAGGCAATTTGTCCAAAACTTCGATATAGATTTCTGACTTAAAGTGATCGAGATATTCGGCCAGGCAATCTGCTGACAGTCGCATTTGATGTTGCTTGGCTCTACAGGCAAAGAAGCGGTGCCCCTGTCTGGACAAAGGGTGTTCGGAGGCAGGCAAATCCATGACCAGCTGTAAGCCGGCGGCATCCATGGCGTTGTGCCACTGGGAAAGTGACAGGAAGGTTGCACCGGTATCTGTGCGCTCATCGACGGCATCCACCAACATAAACGCCTGTGATGCCATCACCCAAAACTCCTCACTGGTTGGCTCCGTCATAATGAACCAGCCACCAGGGCGCAATAACTCGGCTGCCCTGCGCAATGATGCATCTGTGTCGCGGGCGGCGTTAAAAACACCGCCGGCAATAATTACATCGAAGCTATTGGGGGAAAATCCCTGGCTGCGCGGTGAACGATCAATATCAAACAATCCACGGTGCAACCAGGGGCGCTGCTCCTGATCCCCATGTTTTGCGAAAAAGCTATCGAGAAAAGCCGCAGAGATATCCGTAAACTGGTATTCAAAGTTGATATGGCCACTGACACCATCCAACACTGGCAGTAGAGCCTGGGTAGTCGACCCAGTGCCAGCACCAACTTCCAATATTTTCAGAGTCTGTTGCTGCCCTTCCCAGTTATTTAAGATGGACTTCAATAAAGCTCTTACTGAATGCTGCTGGTACCTGGCCGCTATACCCTCCCGATAAAGTGCACTAGCCAGCTCAGTGCTTCCACGAGGAAACAACAGATGCACAGCCTGAACCTTACCCCGAATCAGATCCGGTAATTGTTCCGCGTTAGCGCGGGCGTAATCAATCGTTTTACTGGCTCCAGACAGCATCCGCCATTCCTGTTCCAGCCGAGTCCATGCCATAGCCAGGGCAGCATCACTGTAGCTGTCTGGATCTACCTCAAGCAACCAATACTCGCCATCAGTACTTAGTAACTGCTGCTCCTGCAAAACCCTGATCCAGCGCTTGATCAAAGCTCGGTGCTGCTGAGCCACCGGAGGGGCTTCAAGTATTTCCGCTAAGCTGTGTACTGAATGTCGATCGCAAAACAATCCCAGGTGGCTGAAAGCATTCAGCATGGATAGCAAAGCAGTAGCGTTAAGTTGTTCCGTAACCTTTACCGCATGTTCCAAATCAATATGGGCAAATTCCGCATCCAGCTCGGTATTAATTCGCTCGAACAACCCCGCCATATCAAGGTTACTGGCCTCTGCCTGCATTTTGGGCTGCGCAAAGACCGCCCAGCGATTCTCTCCAGCAAGGGGGATTGTCACGGAGCTGGCAACCGCAGGGTGTTTCGCCACACTTTCGACAAGAGTCGCAAGCTTTTGGGTCTGGGCTTGCTGGACCTTTGCAACGGGTTCTATACCTTTATCGGTACGGACCCAACCGGAAATATCGTTTGCCAATAAGCGTTGAATATCCCGCAACAACGATTGTGATAGCAAGACATCGGTTTCATACAATAGGCATTGCAGGCTTTTGAGATTGGTCAGGGCCAATGCCGGGTGTGCGACCAAGCCTTTTAGCAAAGTTGCCGTCAATACCACGCCGGAAAACCCTGAGCGCTCCAGAGCAACCAGCGCTTTAGCTGGGTTGATAGCGGGGTCCTGCAATCGCACAGGCAGCCCACAACTCCATGCTGCGAAAATACCAAAGCGAGCAAATTCATTGAGCGGAGAAAATACGGCGACCTTTCCCTGAATAGGCCCCAGAGCTTCTTGCTGCGCTTTGATTAAGGTAAGGTTTGTCTCCACGGGGATGTTTTCTGCCAGCAATACCGAAAACTCACCTCGATAGCCTTCTAGCCCATTCGGGATTTGTACCTCTAAGGTCAAGCAATCCTTCTCTGGGTTCGCCTCAGACACAAGTTCAAACCCGATGCCCAGCCTTAGTGCCACCAGGTGCATCAGCAGAGGCAATCCATTCCCAGAATTTTCAGCTTGCCAGAGTAGTGTTTGGCCTCGCTGTGAGCCCTGTTCTGCAAGCTGCTCACTGAGCTTTGCAACCACGGAACCAGTCCAAGACAGCACCTGACTGCCACTCCAGTCATTGCCATCAAGTGATAATGCCGGATCTTCACCCAACTGTTCCAAACCACTTAAAATATTTGCTGCTATTGCTTCTATTTTCATCACAGTCCCTTAAACAGCCCTTGCAACAAATAAGGTTTGGCCCGCTACTGATAGCGGCGATGTCGAGGGTGCCAGGAAATACTTAATCTCAAAGCCAGCGCTAACCAGCTCTTCCTGCCAGGCTGCGCTATCAATAAATACCTGATCCGAGCCCCCTCGCCGATCTTCACTGCCCAAAAGAGTCCCGGATTCAGCAGGGGAAAGCAGAAACTGCATTGCCGTTAACATGGCGTGGTTATCCCGAGTGGATTCGCTAAACAATAGCCAGCCACCAGGGACAAGCGACCTGCGAATACGCTGTAGCGTTTGGCCAATATGAGCAGCATTGTGCAAAACATTGCCAGCCACAACGACATCGGTACTTGCCGGCGCAATTGACTGTGCAGAAAAATCGACATTGATATCGAGCAGGCTGCAACGCAAACCGATGTGATTGCGAAATTTTTTCTGTGCCGCAGTGGTAAATACCGGTGATACGTCGGTAAAGCGATAATTAACCGGCCTGCCGGCTAAAGTATCTAAAATTGCCGATGTGGTTAGGCCAGCACCTCCCCCCAATTCAAGCACCCTGAGCATAGGCCCTGGCTTGACGGCCTGTTTTACGATGTACGCTGCGGCATAATTGAGATATGTCGTAAACCAGTTGTTCTGGTAAGCGGCCAGTGCCGTTAGTATTTCTCCATTCCCGAACAGCAGTTGATTAATGGAAACTTGATCCCGCACCAGTTCAGACAAATGCCTCAGGAGCTTTTGGTGTGACTCGGCCATTTCCGGTGGAAATCCCAACGCACCGTAGGCCTCCGGTAATTTATCTGCTCCGACTGCACTCTCAGGAATTTGCTCCCAGGAGTAGTTGCCATTACTGAGCTTCAAAAACTCTCGTTCAACCAAGGCCACCAGCCAGCGGCGAACCAGCCAATGGTGTCGGCAGGCGGTACCTAGTGTATTAATAATTTCCTCACTGCCGCGCCCAACACTCTCTGGAGTCAGCGCTCCGCTGGAGGAAAATAACTCCATAATCGCCCGCAGGCTGATAAACTCAAGCCTCTGCATTGCAGCCGGCAGTTTTGCCAAACCACTGTCTGTAGCAAGCTCAGCGGGTAAAGCTGCCAGCCCAGCCTTATGGGCGGCATCGGCGGGTGGAGGTGTTAGGTTTTTCAAATGGCTCCCTCCTCAAGGCACACCATATCTTCAATACTTGTTTCCAGGGTGGTTAAAAAACTCAATGCCCCAATCTTCGACATACGCTCCATCGCTAATGCCGGCGGCAATACTTGGGCGCAGTAGTGACAACCCGCTGGGATTTCATCGCGAAGTACAGCCATAGTGGTGACTGCGGCTACCGCTGCTGTTAGATCTGCATTGCCAGTGCCCCGCAACGCGGCTGTGCGAGTGCGCTCTTGCTCGTTGTATTTACCGGTAAGTTGCAAAAGCATCAGCACATAGGGATCGCGCCCCGCCAGATCCAATTCGCTGGCCCGACACAGGGCTGCACGCGCTTTATCGCGGCTCAAACCATGGGCAGTATTAAAGGCGGATAAAATATAAGAGCCGCTAACCGCGTTATACCAATCGCCTTCAGAGAGGGATAAGTCCCGGGCCAAACGCTCGCTTTCACTGTTTAAATAGGGGAGAACAGTGGCTGTGTCTGGAAAAAACGGCAGTTCCACATCGGAGCGGCGCTTCAGCACACCATTCACCCTGCAACCTTTACGCCAAGCCGCTAAAGGCTTGCTGTGCTGTTCGTTGGCGCCTTGTAAATAATCATCGGCGGCGACATCGGTAAACCGATCGCGCAGACCGAAATAACTGGTCAGGCTCTCTACCTGCGAAAACTCCTGCTCTGCCAGCCAGCGTGGTAACAAGCTACTAAGCCCCGGCTGTAATCCAGCAGATAAGACTGCGATCAATCCACTGCTCTGGTAATAGGATGAATCGAGTTGCTTATAGAGAGCTTCATCGCCAGCAACATCGATATAGGCTGCTCCCACTTGTGCCGCAGCCTTGGCAACCCTGTCGCCAATTAAATGTGAAGGTCCTGCGCAATTAATCAGAACCTTGCAACCGGACACAAACTTATCCAGTGAGCCTGTATCCAGGTAGTCCACCGCCTGATAGGAAATAACTGAATTACTGGATAGCGGCTGTTTATGTGCATTGCGACCACCGATACGCAAAGGGCCCACTTCCAGGGAATGTAAATAACCGGTAACGGCTGCGCCCACATCGCCGTAGCCACCTAAAATCGCAATTGTCACAAGCTCACCTCCGTATCGGTCTCAACCAGTTGCCAGCCAGTTGCACGGCTGCGCTGGTGCCAAAAATGTGCGTAACGGCGCTGCTGGGATAACAACTCCCGGTGATTGCCAACTTCAGCCACCGCACCTGCTTCAAGTACGATAATTTGGTCTGCATTCATCACGGTGGACAATTGATGGGCGATCACAATAAGAGTGGAACCCTGTTGTAACTGCCTCAGGGAGCTGTTCAGGTATTTTTCATTGCGCGGGTCCAGTGCCGCTGTCGCTTCATCCAGCACAACGATCGGTGCGGCTTTTAATAGGGCGCGGGCAATGGAAACCCGCTGGCGTTCGCCGCCGGAAAGTGCAGCACCTCCCTCACCCACCTGGGTCTGCCACCCCTGCGGCAAGCGCTCGATAATCTCATCCACTCCAGCCAGTTTCGCCACACGTTCCAGCTCTTCCTGACTGGCTTCGGGACAGCTCAAGCGAATATTCGCTTCCAGGGTGTCGCTGAACAGGTACACGTCCTGTATAACGATAGAAATCTGCTGCATCAGGTCTTCTGTGCGCAGTTGCCGCACATCCACCCCGCCCACTTTTACCTGGCCCTGATCGGTATCAAAAAAACGCAGCAACAAACGGGTGATGGTGGTTTTACCCGAGCCTGATGCACCGACTATCGCTGTGGTGGTACCCGGAGAAACCCTAAAAGAGAGATCGCTCAATACCGGTTGTCCCGGCTTGTAGCTAAAACTCACGTTTGAAAATTCAACCCATCCGATCTGCTCGGTAAATGGCTGAGATTTGGATGGCTGAGGTAGCGGCTGCTCAAAAAGAATAGCGGCCAGTCTGCGTAAATCATTACCGGCCATACGCAGCAGACCACTGCGCCCGGCGAGTTCCGCCAGAGGACCGGTAAATCGGGCCGCTAAAGCTAGCAAAGCCACCAGCTCAACGGGGAGAAGTTGTTGATTGAGTGTGAGCCAAATGCCCACTGCAATAATAGCGGCAAAGGCGAGCTGTACCATAAAGCCACCGGCAAACAAACGGGGGAAGGTCTGCCGCAACATGGAACCCGCCGCCCTGTTTTGCTCGGCAATCGCCTCTTCCAGTGGAGGGTAACCACTGATATTTTTGCCAAATGACCTGAGTACCGCTTGATTGCGGGCAAACTCCACTACCCGACTACTGGCGCGGGCACCGGCAGCATCCACTTCCGTTTCCATGGCGCCTATCCACCGGGCGGACCAGCGATGGCCGATATAAATCAGGGGCACAAACAACAAAGCGGTCAGCCCCAAGCGCCAGTCAAACCACAACATCGCCACCCCCACGGTAAGCGGAGTGACAACGCCGCTGACAACAGGGGGTAGCAAATGTGCAAATATATTGGTCACCATCAAGGTGCCCCCAGTTGCACTGCGGGATACACGACCGACTCTTTCGGAGTTAAACCAACCCAGAGGAAGTTGAGAGAGGTGTTCACCCAAGCGATTATGCAGGGTTTTCAATATCAGAATGGCCAGTGCCGCCCCTTTGACGGTTTGCTGGTAACGGGCAATACAGGCAATTGCGACGACCGAGAACAGAGCAATTAGCCAGAACCCAACCGCCTCCATCTCAGAGGCCAACAGTGCACTGAGCAGAGGCACCAGAAGTGTCACCGCGACTCCCTGCAAAACCCCATAGGCGAGAAGCCATACAGCATAAATACCAACTTCACGGCGATGCGCAGGCCCAAGAATAGCAAGCAAACTGCGAATCATGATGAGACCCCGCTAATAACCTGAGCCCCAACATTAATTACTTCTTCGTTTTGTTCAGCACTGTTGTACAAACGCCATAATTCAGCGTAGTGCTTGCCCTCTGCCAACAGTTGTCGATGAGTTCCGCATTCAACCAGGCGGCCATTGTCCAGAACCGCAATCTGGTCAACGCCGGCGATGGTGTGCAGCTTATGAGCAATCACCAGCACAGTACGATTGCGCACCAAACAAGATAATGCCTGTTGAATCTGGGCTTCAGATTCCGGATCGGCGTGAGCTGTGGCCTCATCCAAAATCAACACAGGGGCATCTGCTAAAAGCGTGCGCGCGATACTTAAACGCTGTGCTTCTCCACCAGAAAAAAAAGCATCCTTGCCAATAACCGCCTGGTATCCTTGGGGGAAACTTAAAATGTGTTCATGGATGCAGGCACTGCGCGCTGCATCTACCAGCTCCTGGTCACTGGCATCCGGGCGCCCAAGGCGTAGGTTATCTGCCACAGTACCGGCCAACAGCTGGGTCTCCTGAAGTACAAAGCCCACATGTCGATATAAATTGTCTGGGGCGATATCACGGATATCGACATCTCCCAGGAGCACAGCACCTTGGGTCACGTCATAAAATCGGGGCACCAGCTTGGCCAGGGTGGATTTACCGGCACCGGAACTCCCCACCAAAGCTGTGATCGAGCCGGGCCGGCAACGCAAAGTAATATCGCTTAATACCTGCCGATCCCGGGTATAGGCAAAACTGACCTGTTTAAAGAGCAGCCCTGTATCTTTGGGCTCTTTGGGTTCAGAAGTCACAGCCAAGGGCGCAACCTCCAATAGTTGGTCAATCCTGGCTGCGGCTGCTTTGGCTTTTTGTTGGGCGGTTAATCCCTGGCTCAAAGTCAGGATGGTCTGAGGAATCATTACCGCGATCAGTGTGGTTGCAAGAACATCGATTGGCTGAATGCCTGTATTCACTACCAACCAGGCGCCCCCTCCCAGACTCACCAACATGATGACCGGCACCGATAGGGCCAGAGAGGTGACTGCCTCCAGACGCACAAGCGGTGTAACCCAGCTTGTATAACGGCGACTAAAATCTTCCACGGCTTGTTGGTAATTCCCGTGGGCGCGACCGGTTTGCGAGAAAACCTTGACCACCGCAATACCGTGGACAAATTCAACAATTGCAGCACTGACCCGACCAAAGTCCTTATCCAGCTGCTGCATTTTTTCCCCGAAACCACGCATCATCCAGGCGTAGGACACGAGGTAAATTGGCAAGGTAACTACTGCTAACAGGGCCAAACGCCAGTCGAGCCAGAACAAATAGCCCAAGCCCGCCAGCGGCAGTGCAAACGCAGCGGCCAACTCCACCTGATGGTGCGCAACCATATGGTGGAGATCATCGAGATCGTCTTGCACTGCCTTACGGACCGCACCGGAGGTGTGCTCGTTGTACCACCCCAGGGGCACTTGTCCCAATTTCCGCACCAGGGCCCGTCGCAGTTCCGCCTGCATACGCTGGTCCGCAATATGGGTTAACCACAAACCGATCACGGTGCAGATCCAACCCATCGCCAGCCCGACAACTATCGCGAAGACAACGGGAATAATCGCCTCGGCGATACCAGTGATATCGGGCGCCAGGAACCGGCGAGCCAGCTCAACAATACCGATAAAAGGAATCAGCGAAGTGAGCGCACCGCAGGCACCGAGCGCCACCCCCAGCCATACGAGGCCACGAAATGGACGCATCAGTTCCCGCAGGTTTGGCTTTGGCAAGTTGAACTTTGGCGAAATGTACTCAGCCATTTATTTGCCCGCTTTACCGCGCTGTAAGGGTTTTGCCAAGTGCTCAACGACAGTCGCAACCTGCGGCGGCTCCATCACGCTGAAGTGATTGCCCGGCACATCAATTAATTCAAAATCACCCAGACAAACATCCTGCCAATAAGGCGCAGCCATATGGCCTACGCCGGCGGTGACACCGAAGGATTGCTCTTCCTGGCAGCGCAAGTAGGTCATATTCCCAATATAGGGAGGCAGATCAAAACAGGCAGCGCGCATACTGTGTCGGCACACCCGGAAAAGCCCCGGTATCATCGCAGCTTCAACCGGCACACCCGCCTGGGCAGAGGCCATCTCGGTATAACCGGCCAGGCGCTGTTCCTGGGTGAGTTGAGAGCGTTGCCGCACGGCTTCCGCTACCGCTTTAAGCCCGGTATCACCGTCGAGTTCTGCCATCGCACCGGCGGGAATACGACCGTTGTGTTTCTGCATTAAGGTCTCGATCGCGCGGGAAATATCCTCGCTCTCGATATGCTCACCAAATACCGCTTTTACCGGGTCGAGATTCAGGTTGGGGGCAAAAATCGCTTCGAAAGCCAG
Source organism: Microbulbifer regidiadema (SeqCode) (assembly GCF_052467605.1). Taxonomy (NCBI): domain Bacteria; kingdom Pseudomonadati; phylum Pseudomonadota; class Gammaproteobacteria; order Cellvibrionales; family Microbulbiferaceae; genus Microbulbifer; species Microbulbifer regidiadema (SeqCode). The sequence goes on from NZ_CP174316.1 coordinate 850,418, forward strand.
CTCTTCATCGGTATCGACAAACATTGGGATACTGTCTATCAGGCTCAGGTCAACCACATCGATGCCGCGCTCCAGCAATCTCCGCGAAACTTCTGTGGCCAGCAGGCCGCCCAGGCAGTAGCCAATTAACTGGCAACGCTGGTAGCCCTCGTCGATGATTCTTTGGGCGTAATCATCGGCGGTGCGCTCGATTAACTCTTTGGCATCAATGGACAGATACGTTTCTGTATTGGCAACAGCAATTCCAATGACCGGGCCCAGATCTTGAGCCGCAAGCGCTTTACCCAGGTGCTGGAAATAATCCAGGGTACCCAGGGCCGCATGGAACATAATCCGCACCGGCGCCTCTTCTTTGGATGCCCCTTTACCCTCGCCTATATGACTGAAAGGAACCATCAAGGAGTTGCTGCCCTCGCGGGTAGTTGCCACCAGGTTGTCGCTATCCGTGTCTGCCTGCTCATCTGCAACGGCACCCGGCTCAACTCTCAGTGCTCTGGCCAATGCCGCAACCGTTGGTCCATTGAGCATGTGGCGCAACAAGGCGTCGTAAGTGAAAGGTTTCGCTTCCGGAATTTCTTCCAGCAATCGCCCTGCAACCCGCGCCATAATCAGCGAATCACCACCGAGATCAAAAAAGCTATCCTGGCGTCCGACATTATCGAGACTCAACGCATTCGCCCAGAGTTTGCACAGAGCGGTTTCCAGTGGGTCCATTTGCTCTGAGTTCCCAGCCTCTTGCGTATCACCCGTCGCAGGTCGCCAACCAGCCAGTTTTTTGCGATCGACTTTGCCATTGGCGGTGAGCGGCAGCTGGTCGATAACTTGTAAATGGGCGGGGACCATATGCGCGGGCAACCGATTCGCTAAAAAGTCCCGCAGTGTCCTGGCACTCAAATCCGGTCTGTCAGTTTTCATCTGCGCGGCGAGTAGATTCATGCCGAAGGCAGATAAAGGATGGTCATCTTCAGGCAGGGAAAGAATTTGTCCGGCGCCATTGGCTTTCAACAGCGACTGCCATTTCCCGATAGACAGGAACTTGGTCGCACCACAAGCGTGATCATCGCCCGCCGGGTCCATCATAAAGCCCTGGGTAAGTAAGATATGGGCGTGATCCACCGTTGGCTCAGTCAGGATTAACCACCCTCCAGGTGCCAGTAACTCCACAACACTGGCAATAGCCGCCTCTGGATCTCGGGTACTGTTGAGCATACCTGCACATAAAATGACATCTGCGCTATTAGGAGCCAAACCCTGGGCGCGATAGTCGGTATTGAGATCCATTAATCCAAAGCGCACCCAAGGCCACTCTTTAAATTGGCGGCGAGCCTCAGTCAGGAAAAATGCGGTCATGTCAGTAAATAGATAGTCGACGTCATATCCATCTAACATGGGAATAACAGAAGCACTGGTAGCCCCTGTGCCCGCACCCAGCTCAAGAACCCTTAACCCTCTATCGCTCTGGGCGGCAATGCGGTTAATTAATGCGGCAGCGGCGGCATTGTTATAGCGGGCGATAAGATCATCCCGATAGAGAGCCAAAGCCACCTGCTGGTCACCTTGGGGGAACAACAGCTCAAATGGGTTTTGTTGATTCGCTAATAACTGCGGTAATAACTCGATATGATCCCGGTGATATAGCAGGAATTCCCGATTACAAAAGCTGCTTTTAATCCCCTGCTCAACCCGCTTCCAGGCGACATCAACAATGGAAGCATCGATTTGTTGAGCAAGCGTATATTGTCCACTTGAGCTGCTGAAACTGAGCAGCTTTGCGTTAACGAGAAGGTCCAACCAACGACGCACTAACCAGTGATGCTTTTCATGTACTTTGGCTAAGGAGAGAACTTCTTCTGCACTATATCCCTGCTCACAATTTGTAAACGCCCTTAATTCCATCAGACCGTGAAGCATCGATAACAGGGATGCATTTTCAAGTGCCTGCACATAATCGCCGACACTGGCAGCTTCTGGCTCACCAGCCTGATAGTGCGCAAACTGACGCACTGAATTCACCAGCTCGGGATCAATAGTCGCCGGTTCTGCATCATCTAAGCGACGGCTTTCTACAAAGCCCAACAGATTTAAGTCCGCTCGCGAGTCGCCCTCTTTCTTCTCAATCACCGCCGTTGCTGTTGATACTGCGGGGTGGGCCAATAATGCAGACTCCACTTCTCCCAATTCGATACGGTGTCCTCGAATTTTTACCTGTCCGTCTTCACGGCCCAGGAATTCGAGTTCACCACCGGGTAAATAGCGGCCCAAGTCACCAGTGCGGTAAAGGCGCTGGCCATCCACCGGATGAGAGAAGAACTTCTGCTCAGAGAGGGCCGCATCACCGAGGTAACCATCGGCCAACCCCAGGCCAGTAATCATCAGCTCGCCCGCCACCCACACAGGGGCATCGCGCAACTGGCTATCCAGCACCCGGAAGCCCTGGTTCGTCAGCGGCACGCCATAGGGAATACTGCTCCAGGCAGGATCGACTCGATCAATACGGTGGTAGTTGGACCAGATTGCAGCTTCTGTAGCCCCACCCATGCCGATCAGGTCCAGTGCTGGCACATGGCGCCTGATATGTTCCGGTAAAGTAACCGGAATCCAATCTCCCGATAGCATTGCCAATCGCCATTCGGACAGCGGCCGAGGCTCTGTATCCAGATAGGTGGCCAGCATTTGCAACTGCGCGGGGACAGAGTTCCACAATGTCACTCGGTGCTCATCCATGACCTCCGCCCAATGTGAAGGGTCTGCGCCGCGGGCCGGATCGGGCAGCACCAAAATCGCACCGGCTGCCAAGGGGCCAAAAATATCGTAGACCGACAAATCAAAACTGAGTTGGGCCAAACCCAAAATACGATCGCCCGGGCCCACTTCGAAGCGGCGATTAATATCCAGCACCGTATTTAAAGCGGCCCGATGATTAATCATCACACCCTTGGGCTCGCCGGTAGAGCCGGAGGTGTAGATAACATAAGCCAGCTGCTCCGGGTCGCCATTACTGGCTACCGGGATCTCGGTTTCAGGAGCCAGGTTATCGACACTGACGACCTGCACTTCTGGCGACCACTTAATTTGGCTGGCGAGGTCACTGAGTGTCAGGACGTATTCCGCCTCTGCACTGAGCAACAATTTATTGAGGCGTATTTCCGGTTGTGCCGAGTCAAGTGGCAAATAGATTCCACCGGCCAAAAGCACACCGAGGGTCGCCGCTATTTGCTCTCGCCCTTTCGGCATTGCGATAGCAACGCGGCCACCCAGCTGGAAACCTTCTTTGGCCAGGGCTTTGGCGATGCCCGCCGCTTTTTTTGCCAGGTCGCCATAACTCACACTGCCATTGCAATCAATAATGGCGATAGCTTCCGGCGTCGCCGCTGCCTGGGCAAAAATGCCCTGATGCAATAACGCTGAAGGAACAGGTCCATCGGTTTGATTAACCTGATGTCTCTCCTGTTGCTGCCACTCGGGTAAAGAAACCGGAGATGTACTCAGCCATTGCCCATCGCCACTCGTGGAAAGCTCATTCAACAAGCCGGTAAATGCCGCGAACATATCTTCCACCAGGCCCGATGGAAAAACGCCCTGGCGCACATCCCAGTTAATTTCCAGACCATCGGCGTCATCTCTCACCTGGCAGTCCAGGGTGACTTGCGGTGTCTGGGTAATTCCTCTGCCAGACTCTCTACCGCTGGCAGGTTTTTCTGTATCTCCCAGGCCAATAGCACTGGTAAATACCACCGGCATCAATGCGGCCTCGGGTCCTCGTGCACGGGATAGCTCCCGCAGTACTTCCACGCCGGAGAACAAGCGGTGATCAATATCATTGAACAGCTGCTCGCCGATGCTGGCCGCCCAATCGCGAAAGGACTTTCCAGTGGAATCACCAATCGCCAGTACACTGACCGAAGTAAAATCCCCGATCAGCTGATTGACCTGAGGGTGTAAGGGCAATCGATTTAATAATGTAAGACTCAGGCTGAAGCGTGGCTGACGGCTCCACCGTTGCAATACCGCTCCATAGGCAGCCAACACGGCAACCGACGCGGTCAAGCCGGCAGTTCCTGCTCGCTGCTTCAGTGTCTGCCAGTGCGCCGTGTCCAAGCGGTAGTGATGGCGATTAAAGCGTACAGATTCCACTTCTGAGGCTGGCGGCAATACCGGTAGCTCAGGTGCGGCCGGCAGTTGATCGAGGCGGTCCAACCAATAGCGGCGGTCGTTTTGGTAGCCCTGGCTGTCCAGTAGACTCCGTTCGGCCAGTAGGTAATCGCGAAAATCAATTTCCAGTGCAGGTAGGGAGGCACCGGGATTCGCTAGCAGAGTATCAAGCTCGCTGAACAGTATGCCCGCACTGGCCCAGTCTGCGATCAGTGCATCCATAGAGAAATGTACGATATGTCCTTTATCCGTGCGGGTATGGCGCAGCTCGAACATCGGCCACTCACCAATGGTGTACACACGGTGGTCCAGTTCATCTCTCACCGATTTAAGGGCGAGCTCCAGGGCTTCCTCATCCATGCCGGTGAGGTCCTGACTGATCATCTGGTAGTGCGGCACTTCCTGGAGGACCCGCTGATATCCCTCCTGCTCAATAACCGCCCTCAACATAGGGTGACGCTCAATCAGCTGGTTCCAGGCTTCCTGCAAACCTTTTGGGTTTAATCCGGGATATTCCAGCTCCAGGTAACCGTGACAGGCAACGCCACCATAGCCAAATGCATTTTGCCGCCCCAACAAATAGGCAGTCTGTACATCGGTTAAAGGGAAAGGCTCATGCCGATTTTCTGTGTCGGCCTCGACCACCACCCCCAAACCAGAGTCATTGCCAGCGCCTGATTGAGCAGCGTTTAATATTTCAATAATTTGTAACTTATGCTCCCGTAACCTTTGCTTGTGCTGCTCGGTCAGCAGGCCTTTGGCTGCGCGGAAACGCAATTGTTCAGACTCGGTCCAAAGTTCAACCCCAAGCCCTTGTAGTTCGTCGATCAGTTCCATAGCCGTCATGGGGTTAAAACTCCGTCCAATCGCTGAAAAATAATTTACTTATCAAATTCATATCACGCCCTCTTCCACCATATCCGCATCAATATCCACTGGCGGTTCCATTGTGCTTAGGGCACCGGCAACATCTGCCAGTCTCGGAGAGGCAAATAAACGTCTGAGGGGAAGGAGCAAACGGTGCTGCTGTTTTAGGCGGTCAATAAAGCGTGTCGCCAATAAACTATCGCCACCGAGTTCGAAGAAACTTTGATCGCGGTTAATCTTTGGCAAGCTGAGAAGCTCCTGCCAAATCTGCGCCACCAAGCGTTCGTTGTCTGTTACCAGTTCAGGGGCTTTTTGTTTTTCCGGTTTTTCTGCTGCATTTACCTGCTTTAAAACCAAAGCGCGATCCACTTTGCCATTTGCACTCAGGGGCATTTCCGGCAAAGTCACAACGAAATCCGGGACCATATAAGAAGGCAGCTGGGAGCGAAGGTATTCCCGTAGGTCGTCAGTATTAAAATCTGTTGGGCACTGGGGCCCGAGCACAACGGTAGCAACCAACTTTTGCGCATTAGCCAGCACCAGGGCCTGCTGCACAAACACTTGGCGAGTAAGTACGCTTTCGATTTCACCCAACTCAATACGATGGCCACGCACTTTGACCTGGCTATCGGCACGTCCCAAAAATTCCAGGCAGCCATTCGACCAATAGCGCCCAAGATCCCCTGTGCGATACCAGCGCTCACCATTAACTGTGACAAAGCGCGTTTCGGTTAACTCTGGTGCTGCGCGATAGCCCATGGCGACTCCGTCACCGCCAATCCACAGTTCACCTGTAACCCAGTCAGGGCAATCGCGCCCTTGGGTATCCACCACCCTAAATTGCTGGTTGGCCAGTGGGTATCCATAGGGAATCGAATGCCAGCTTGGGTCAACTTCTTCTACTTCAAAACTGTTAGACCAAATAGAAGCTTCAGTGGCGCCACCCAGTGCGATAAAACGGCATTCGGGCTGTACTTGTTTTAATCGCTGGGGTAAATCCAGGCCAATCCAATCGCCGGAATTTAATACCAAACGCAAATTGCCAGGCGGTGTACCGGCACCGACAGTGAGTAACATATCCAGTAGTGCCGGTACCGTATTCCAGATGGTGATGCCGTAGTGACATACCCATTGATGCCAGCGCTCGGCATCCCGTCGGTCCTCTTCTTCAATCAATACCAGCGCACCACCGACCGATAGCAGTCCGAAAATATCGTAAACAGAGAGGTCAAAATCCAGGGCTGAAATGGCCAGTACACGATCATTTTCATCAACAGAGAAACGTTCGTTGATATCCGCAATGGTATTCCAGGCGGCACCATGACTGATCTCGACGCCCTTGGGTTCACCTGTGGAGCCGGAAGTGAAAATGATATAAGCCAGTTGCTCAGCTTCTGTTGCAATAGGCTCATCTATAGGAGCGAACTGTTCGGCCTGTTGAATTGCACTTTGGTCGAGTACCACTTTTACATCGGCACGGCGCAACATTGACTCACGCCTCGCCTGCGGTTGATCGATACCGACAGGTAAATAAGTGGCTCCCGCTGCGAGTACGCCCAAAACAGCGGCAATCTGGTCGGGTCCTTTCGGCAGGTTAACGGCCACCACCTCGGCAGGTGAAACCTGGCTTTCCAATAACCAGGCAGCGATGCGCAAAGCACGTTCTGCCAGAACGCCATAACTCAGAGAATTATCGTCTCCCCAATATAAGGCGATATTGTCGGGATTTGCTTTTGCCCGCTGGAAAAATCGCTGCGACAAATTATCCGTTGGGTCAATTGCGGTACGCTTTTCAAGCTGGGTTCTCAGTTCCCGTTGAGCCTTGGGTAATAAATCAGGCGGTGTGGAATCCCATTCAGCGTCACCCGCCCATTGGAGTAAGCCGATATAGGCCTGGAACATTTCCGCGCACATCCCCTCAGGGAAAAGCGCTTCGACCACATCCCAATTTAAGAAAACGCCTCCCTCGACTTCGACCACCTGGTGATCCAACCAGACTTGCGGCGTTTGTGTCAGGGCCCAGATGGGTTCCCGCAGAGGCCCATCCTCCGGTGCCGCTGTGCCACCGGGAATACCCAGTGCACTGGTGAAGACCACGGGCATTGTGGCTTCCGCGTCGCTCTGTCGGCGGGCTAATTCCCGCATCAAGCTAACACTGGAAATATCGCGATGTTCCAGGGCCGCGCCAACTTCCCCTTGTATTTTTTTCGCTCTCACCAACCAGCTGTCACCGGCCTCTGGCCGGTAACCCACCAGGGTCAAGGAGGTGAAATCCCCCATCACTCGATAAATATCCGGGTGAACCTCACGGCGGTCGAATAAGGTAAGGTTCAGGCTCAAATCAGGGCGACTGCTCCAGCGGCTAAGCACTTCGGCAAATGCGGTTAGAAGCAGACTCGAAGGCGTGATTCCCTGTTCAGCAGCACGTGCAACCAGGCTTTGCCAGGTACTCTTGTCGATATGCTGTTGATGACGCACGAAATGCGGCCGTTCAATGGATGCCGGCTCCCGAACAATGGGTAATTGGGGCGCGGGGGGTAGCTCTGATAATTTGTGCTGCCAAAATGTTTTTGCGGCAGCCAGGGGACCTTCTTCAAGATCACTATCAAATACCGCAGTAGTTTGCGGTAACACATTGCGCACATAGTCGCGGAAAGATAGATCGATTGCAGGTAGATCAGTATCAGGGCTCTGGTAGAGAATATTTAACTCACGATAAAACAGCAGAATACTGAAAGCGTCGAGAATCAAGTTATCCAAACCGATGGCCAATCGGGTATTGCGGCCACAGCGTACCGCACGGACATCAAACAGCGGCCATCGGCTTGGCTCAAACACCTGCTCCGCATATTCCTGTCGCAGTTGCGCTAAAGCAGAAGTCGGATCACTGTCTATCTCTGTAACATTGATGGAAAATCTCGGCACATCCGCAAGGATGCGCTGTCGACCTTCGCTATCGAATACAGCCCGCAGCATCTCATGCCGGGCAATCATGGCGTTTAGCGCAGATTCCAAACGCTCCAGATCGAGATCAACAACGTCATATTCGCGATAAAAATGACAACCAATGCCACCCAAAACAAATTCTGGGTCCCTTCCCAGCCAATAGGCCCGTTGAACCTCAGTAGGTTCAAAAAGCTCGTGGCGAGTGGACGTATCCGATTGCCAAGGCGTAGTAGCAATTTCGGTAGCGCTGTTATTCTGCTCTGGATTCTCAGCAGGGTCTTGAGCTAATGTCGCAGCAAAGGCGGCCAGGCTTGGCTGGCTAAACAATTCCGACAGTGTGACACCTTCAAAGCCAGACTCACGCAGATCTCGCACAACACGGGTTGCTAACAGGGAGTCTCCACCGAGTGCGAAGAAGTTGTCGTCCCGGGCGATATCAGCAACATCGAGGAATTTACTCCAGGCGGCAGCGACCTGCTGCTCTAACTTGCCTTGCGGCGGATTCTGTTTTGCCTGATGCTGCGCTAGGGATTCATCGGCAAACTGTTGCAAACTACCGCGATCAATTTTGCCATTGGCGGTAAGGGGGATCTCAGTGAGACAGCAAAGCTCACTGGGAAGCATGGCGCTGGTCAATCGCTGGGTCAGGAATTCCCGCAGATCGCTCAAGGGTTCCTGCAATTGCTGCAAATCAACAAAGCACTTTTCTGAAGCGGTATTGGTTTTCGCCACTTTGGGCTCTGGAACTACAACCGCAACCACACCTCGCTGGGTCAGCAGAGCGACTGCTTGCGCAATCGCATTGTGCGCAGTCAGCGCGGCTTCGATCTCGCCGAGTTCGATGCGGTGTCCACGCACTTTGATCTGGTTATCGGCGCGGCCCAAAAATTCCAGGCAACCATTTGGCCAATAGCGGCCCAGGTCTCCGGTGCGATACCAACGTTCGCCTCCGTCTGTTACAAAACGTGCTGCGGTGATTTCAGCAGCACCTCGGTATCCAAGGGCAACGCCCGCACCACCGATCCACAACTCCCCTACCACCCAGTCAGGGCAATCTCGGCCCAGGGAATCCACCACCCTGAATTGCTGGTTGGCTAAGGGGTAACCATAGGGGACGGATCTCCAAGAGGGATCGACTTCTTTTACTTCAAAATTGTTGGACCAGATAGAAGCCTCGGTGGCCCCCCCCAAAGCGATAAAGCGGCAATCCGGATTTACACGTTTTAACCTTTCCGGCAGGTCCAGGCTGATCCAGTCTCCGGAATTTAATACCAGGCGCAGCTCTCCCGCTGGAGTATCACCACCGGTGGTTAACAGCATATCCAAAAGGGCCGGTACTGTATTCCAAACAGTAACGTTATGTTGACACACCAGCTGGTGCCAGCGCTCTGCATCCCGCCGAGATTCCTCTTCAACCAATACCAGTGCACCACCTGCGGACAGCAGCCCAAAAATATCGTAAACGGATAGGTCAAAATCCAAGGCTGATACTGCGAGCACACGATCACTTTCGTTAACAGAAAAGCGCTCGTTAATGTCCGCTATGGTGTTCCAGGCACTTCCGTGGCTAATTTCAACCCCCTTGGGCTCACCGGTAGAGCCAGAGGTGAAAATGGTATAAGCGAGGTCTTTTGTCTCACCCACTACGGGCCGGGATAAAGGGGCAACACCCGAGAGCACAGACAAGTCATCAATAACCAACTTGGCTCTGGCAAGCTTGAGCACACGCTCCCTGCGCAGCGGTGGCTGGTCTATTCCCAGCGGCAGGTAAGCCGCTCCAGCGGCCATTACCCCAAGAACGGCTATAATCTGCTCCGCGCCTTTGGGCAATAAAATCCCGACCATATCACCGAGTTCAACCCCCTGAAGTTGCAGGTAAGCTGCCATTGCCAAGGCGCTGTGGGCCAAGTCCCCATAGCTAATTTGCTCATCGTTCCAATACAAAGCCACGGCTTCCGGGTGGCTTTCAGCATTGTTAAAAAACTGCTCGTGTAATTGGTGAGACTGAATTTTTTTAGCCGTGGAATTTACCCGCTGGCGTTGCTGCTTTTGCTCAGCTGGCGGTAGCGAAGGTATTGGCTGATCCCAGAATTGTGGGTTGTCGATCAGGCGTTCCAGGAGCTGCGTAAAGGCTGCAAACATGCCATCCAGGACACCGGGCGCAAAAGCGGCTTCCCGCGCATCCCAATTCACGGACAGGCCGCCTTTTAGCTCCATAACTTGTACGTCCAGCCAAACCTGTGGCCCTTGGGAAATAATCCAATTGACATCTCCAAAGGCACTGCGAACTGACTCGCCAAATAATTCTCCCAACCCAAGCGCACTGGTAAAGACAACCGGCGCAAACACCGTTTGTCCCTGTTGCCTGCTGAGGTCACGCAGCACCTCTACGCCGGAATAACTCCCGTGCGCTACATCCTGACGGAAGTTGTGTTGTAAACGCTGTGCACGCTCAACAAAGGTTCCACTCTGGCTGCCCTGCCAGGCAAGCAAGATCGAAGAAGTAAAGTCTCCTACCAGAGAGTTGACATCCCGGTGCAGGGATTCCCGGTCGAACAGGGGGAGATTCAGCAGGAAATCTGACTCTTCGCTATAGATCGTAAGCACTTCCGCAAGCGCCGCTGCCAGGGTCATGGATAAAGTAATACGGTGACGACTCGCAAATTCCGCTAGCTGGTTTTTCCGATCAGCAGACAGACTATAGTGGCGACGAACAACGCGACGAGTGTCCTTAGACTCAATACCTATTGCAGTGGGTAATTGAGGAGCGCCGGGCAAATCTGCCAGGCGATCCTGCCAGTGCGCCTTAGCCCGCAGCTTCTCAGCCTGCCGCCCTTCCTTTGAGTGAAGAGCGCTGCGGTCGGCCTGGTAGCGCGGATAACTGTAATTCAACGGAACCAGAGACTGCTCTGGTTCCAGGTAGAGCTTGGCCAAGTCATTCAATAACACGCGCAGACTAAAGGCATCTGCAGCTACCATATCCAGATTAATATGTAGGCGTGTGCCGCCAGCTTTTAATTCCGCAGGTAACAATGAGAGCTGTACATCAAAAACCTCGCCCTGCGATATATCCAGCTGCCGATGGGAGAGTTGCTCCCTAACAGCGATAAGACTCTGCTCCGCTTCTGCGGCAGCCTGATGCCTGAAATCATGAACCTTTAAACCGGGCCAGCTCACTTCTACGGGAATCTGCTGTCGACCATCATCGAGGATTTGAACACGCAGCATCCCATGCCGCTCGAATAGGGAGCGCACAGCCTGTTCCAATCGATCAGGTACTACATCCTGGCCATCAAACTCATGATAAAAATGTGCGGCAACGCCCCCTAAATATTGATTCGGGTCTCGTCCAATCCAATAGGCATGTTGCATCGGTGCCAAATCAAAGGGAGTGCCTTCATCAAAGGCTCCTGGCACAGACAAATATTCACTGGTACTTTCTTCAGTTCCAGTAGCCAACTGAGGTAGAGAAAGCCAGACTTCCAATTGAGGCACTGCAATAAGATCAGCAAATTTTACTTTGATCTTTTTCTGCCTTAATTGACCAGCTATCTTCATGATTTGTACTGAGTTGAGCCCCAGTGCAATTAAGTCAGCCTGCGGATGAATGCCATTAATATCGGCATCAATAGCCTGACAAACTAAATCCTTTAACAAACTGGCCGGACTGATTGGCTCTGATTTATTCTGCGGCTTCGGCGACAAGAGATACGCTCCTTATTGCGTCTCGGATAACACGCATTTTGATACAACTTTCACGATACTCGTGGGTAGGAAGGGAAGCCTCAACCAGGCCACAACCGGCAAATAGTGTTACCTTGCCCGGAGTAATAAGTGCAGAACGCAGCGCAACAGCAAACTCCCCTTCCCCCTCGGCATTGAGCCAACCAACAGGTCCGGCATACCAACCGCGATCCAGGTCTTCATTTTCACGGATATACTTCAGTGCTTTTTTCCTCGGCAGGCCTCCCACCGCAGCACTTGGGTGTAAATCCGATAAGATATCCAATAGATTTACGCCATCTTTCACCAAGCCTTCTAGCGGCGTAAGCAAATGCTGAATTTGCTTTAACTTACAGAGTTGGGGTGGCTCTGCTTCCGCTAGGTTGTGGCAGTATTTGCGCAAAATAGAAAGGAGGTGTTGGACAACCAGGTCGTGTTCAAATCGGTCCTTATCGCTGTCAAGCAGAGATATCCCCAATTTATAATCAGTTGCCGGGTCTTTTCCCCGAGGTGCGCTACCGGCCAAAGCCACTGTGCTAATACGCCCGTCTTTACCAGCCGCTAAGCGCTCAGGCGAAGCCCCAAGAAAGCAACTTTTTCCGCGGGAAAAGGCAAATAAATAGGCATCGGGGTAAGATTCTTGCAAATATCCGAGAATACTTCCGGGGCAACAATCTACGGCCAGAGACTCCGACCGGGCGAGGACTAATTTTTGAAACTCGTTGCGCTTGATTGACTCAACTACATCAGCCACACGCTGCTGCCAAGCCATTTGGTCTGCATAATTTTGGCTAAAGTCAGATTCCACCAACAGTAAACTGTCATTCGCAGAGAGGTTGGAGCTACGGGATAAAATACGCTGCCACCGCGCTTTCACCCGCTTCGCAATATAGTTGCAGTCAGTTTGACCGGTAACAATAAAATTCATTACCAGATAACTGCGATCTCCTTCACAGTAAAGAGCCAATTCGGGTAGCGTAAGTACCCCTGAGGGGAAGTCCTGCCACAGCGATGAGGGAGCTTTTTGGCAATCAAAAGCAAATCCGCCGCATAAAACCGGCCGATGCCCCCCACTTATCACAGCGGAGGCCAGTAATTTTTGCCAATTGGCTTGGATTTCAGACCAAGGCTCCCCAGGAGCACAATTAAACTCTCGGGCAGAACCAAAGCTTGCAGAAAAATCATCACCACAAGGGGCACCCCACAGAGAGGCGATTCGTTCATGCCGATAGTTGGCGGCGAACAAACTAATTGGGTTACGCCTATGACACGGAAATGAGAATGACGCCAAAACCTCTGACTGCCCTTGGCTTAGCCTGGACTTGGCTTCCTGCAAACAGGCTTCCAGGCCGGTGTACTTAGAGCGACCTTTCATGCATCGCCCTCAATGGGCAAACCGCGCTCGGTGCGCCAATGCAGTACTTGCTGCTTGATAAACCACTGGATGATGTCAGTAAAAAGGCTCTCTATGTAATCTGCGGGTAGCTGCTCCTCCTCAGCCCAGCGGCGGCGGTCTACCAACATCGCTACAACTCGATCTGGAGCGGGGATACTGGTTTCATCCGGCTTAAACTGGGCTGCGGACAGGACATAATCCATACGCTGCTGCAACAACCTGATGATCTCGCGATCAATAGAATCAATACCTTGGCGGATCTCACCCAGGTTTTCACACTCCACTGGCAGCTTCGTCGCTTGCATAGAAACTCCATCACCTAAGCAGTTCGTCTTTCCATCAATGAGGAAACGTTATAACATATCATTTTGAAAATCAACGGAATGTTTCTTTTGGATTTGAACTTCATCTTGAAGAAACCTGCTGTTTGCTACAAAGATGAAATAATTCGAAGATCAGAAAAGTAAAAACTTAAATGAGGCAAGGCAAAGGTTTGCAAGCTGCGAGCTGAAGGAGAATAGGCCTCTAAGGTGCTCTATTCTCCCATCAATTGATTTCGATAATGTTGCGGGAGAGAGAAACTAAAGCGGATAAGCCAAGTGGAGCTTCTGAACAATATGAGCAACCACTAAATCAGGGCAATCTGATAGATAAAAGTGGTTACCTGAGTATTCTTTCAGGTGAAATTCACTATTGGTCCATTGCTGCCAGCCTTGAGCGTCATCGGTACTCAATTCAGGATCATCCCGCCCCACCAGCGCGGTGATCGGGCAATTTAAAGGTTGAACCGAAGACACCTTACTGGTTTCGATCAAGTGGTAGTCCTGACGTATGGCGGGAAGCAACAGGGCTCTCAGCTCGGGAATCTCCAATAATTCAGGAGCAGTACCGCCAAGCTTAACGAGCTGTCGGCACAGAGACTCGTCATCCAGTTTATGTACGCTCCCACCTCTTTGAAACTGTGGGGCTTCACGAGCAGAGACGAATATATGTTCAGGACCAGACAGGTTTTCACTATACAAGAAGAGAGCTAATTCATGTGCAACTGTCGCCCCCATACTGTGACCAAATACAGCCCAGGGTTTATCGAGGATAGGTTTGACAGCCCGACTCAATAAAGCAATTAAAGTTTGCATATCTGCGGGCATGACTTCATTACAGCGCTGCTCCCTGCCCGGCAAGCACACGAGAACCAATTCTATGGAATCAGGCAATAATTTCACCCAGGGCCGGTAAAGCGATGCCGTACCACCCGCGTGAGGCAAACACAAAAGTCGGATGGCCGCACTAGGTTTAGGGTCGGGAATTTGTAGCCAAGCACCGGACATAAATTAATCTCAATCGGAAATTTAATGCCGTGAATACTAACTGTTAATTCTTAATTTAGAAATCTAAACAGGTTCACCGGATGCACACACCAGCTCCCATTTAAAATTTTAGGAAACCAGTATGGAAGAAAATTTACTAAACGGTTACATACCCCACCGTGAAGAGCTAGAGCTTTTCTACCAGCAACAAGGGACTTGGGATAACCGACCTATTTGGGAGCTGATTACACGCAATGCGAAAAACTCCCCCAATCGCTGCGCAGTTCGGGATCAAGTAGGCCAATTAACTTACGTTGAACTGGTTAATGAGGCCGACAGCATTGCCGCAGGCTTGGTGGAGCAAGGCTACAAAGCTGGGGAGCGAGCAATACTCCAGTGGAGCAACCAAGTCAGTTTTATTACAACCCTACTCGGTTTATTTCGAGCGGGACTGGTTCCTGTATTAGCTTTACCTGCACATCGCCAAAATGAAATATGTCATTTTGCACAGGTCTCAGATGCCAGTATCTACATCACTTCAGGAACTGAAGGAGATGAAAACCGTCACTGCATGATAGAGCAAGTTGCCTCGCAATCTACAAGCCTGCGAGGCATATATAGTGCCGATGTACAGGATTCGTTTCCCCCGCTACCCAGAGGAGAGAGCCAAGACTTCACTCCAGCCTTCGCAGACCCGAACACTCCGGCTCTATTTCTCGTTTCAGGTGGCACTACGGGGCTGCCAAAACTTATTCCACGCACCCACAACGACTATCGCTACAATATCGCCTGCGCTGCGGCTGCATGCCATCTAGGCAAAGATGACATTTACCTGGCGGTACTCCCCGCCGCCCATAATTTTCCATTGGGCTGCCCCGGCATCCTGGGTACGCTATCTGTGGGTGGACAGGTAATATTCACCCAAGATGCAAGCCCAGACTATAGCTTCGAGCTGATAGAGCGCTTCGGCGTAACCGCCACAGCCCTAGTTCCGGCACTGGCTCAGGTCTGGACTGCTGCGACAGAATGGGAAGATGCCGATTTAAGCTCCCTCCGCTTGTTGCAAGTTGGTGGCTCAAAGCTGAGCCAAACTGATGCTAAAGCTGCAATAAATGCACTTCCCGGTGCGCTACAGCAAGTGTTCGGTATGGCCGAAGGATTGATCTGCTGCACCCGACACGAAGATAGTGCCGAGGTTATCACTGAGACTCAAGGCCGTCCTATGAGCCCTCTCGATGAGTTGCGAGTGGTCGATGATTGCGGACAAGAAGTGAAAACCGGGGAGGAGGGAGAGCTTCTCACTCGTGGCCCCTATACATTGCGAGGCTATTACCGAGCGGATCAACATAATCGCCGTGCTTTTACTCCCGATGGCTTCTATCGCAGCGGAGATCGTGTACGCATTCTCGACAACGGTAATATTGTAGTTACCGGGCGACTCAAAGATGTTGTGAACCGGGGTGGAGAAACTTTTGCATGTGATGAAATTGAAGAGCATCTACTTGCCCACCCCAGTATCCAACAAGCAGCTGTTATTCCTCTGCCTGATAAAGAGCTGGGAGAGCAAGTTGGAGCCGCTATCGTATGTGCAGATAAAGCGCCCTCTCTACAGATATTGCGTGATTTCTTGAGTGAAAGAGGCTTGGCCACCTTTAAACTACCAGAGCAACTTAAAGTGCTATCCCACCTACCACTTACCGCCGTAGGTAAAGTGGACAAAAGGAAACTGAAGTCAGTAGCTAAGAGCCACTGAACAATTCCGTAAATCCGCAGGGCGGGCCTTGAGAGCCACAGCTGTTGCCGTACACAAGCTAAACTGCTCGCCCACGAGGGAGAGGATTAAAAGCCACTCCCTCGTGGACGCAATCTTAAAGTTAGAAAGTGTAAGAAACCCCTGCCTGCCAAATATCCAAGTTTTTCATATCGAATTCGACGTGCTCATAATCGTTCACATCGTAATCACCCAACTTACCAATATTGTGCAACATATATTCGGCGCTCATTCGCAGAGAGTCAGTAAGGTTATAGCGAACACCTGCACCCACATGGAGGTAGCTCTTGCTGAACTTCTTCGACCCCTGGTAGCGCCCACCTCCGTATAATTCATTCATGGTATACGACCAATCCAACTGCCCGAAGCTATACCCCCCCAGTAAATACATACAGGCCCGGCCACAATGTTTGGACAGCTCTAAAACTCCAGTAATAGAGAACACATCTAAATCATACTTTTGGTTGATATTGTATCTCTCTACAATTGTCACTACATCAGTGACTGCATCAATATCAAAGGTGTCTATTGAGTGGGGTTCTTCTGAGCTGGTGGTGCCATAGCTGATACGAAGCTCAAGGGGATAATTATCAAAGTCAGCTCCAATAGCAAAGCTGCTCCAAAGCTCGCTGTCAGAACTAGAAAGTTCGTAGTAGCTAAATCCGTAAAGGTCACCGTCTTCTGTTATAGCGGTTCCCCGATAATCCTGATTCACTTCGAGCTTGTTGTAGCCCGCATTCAAAGAGACAAAAGGGTGAAAACTTAACGAGCTATTTTCATAACTATAGCCGGCAGCAGTAGCTTGTACGGAAATAAGGCTGGCGCCGAGAATTGCGGCAAACTGAAAACGCATAATATCCTCCTTGTGATTACTACGCTTTTTGGGGATAGAGGCTCCCTAGATTGCAGATAGGCAACAAGTGATTTTCCATACTGCGCCTCAGTCGATGATTGGCTCAGAAATCCTATTCTGCCACCTACAGAACGCCCCAACATTCTGCGCCAACGATACGCAAAAACCGATTCTGTGACAACGTTAACACTTTAGTGCCAACTTTAAGTAGATTTAGACCTACCTGCTTGGTACTTTTTTACTAGGAAAAATATTAGCAAAATTCCTTAAATGTGCGTCGTATTTGTGCCGATAGCACCTCCCCCTGGGGCCCTGTTACTACAATTGCGAGAGCCGCACTCGCTCAGAAAAGGACTTTGCTCTCTCAGGATGATCTGAGCGCCTTAATTAGTCCGCCGTTTGGCTTTGCCCAAAATAAGCGAACTTCATGCATCAACAAGGCTCCTTAGGTAACGACTGATGAATAATAGTAAAACCCGCAAGCTAACATCGCCGACAGTGTCCGATGGCCCCATGTGGGACCGCTTGATGGGAAACTATAATTTTGCCTGTGTAATGGTTTCAGCACAGCTGGACATCACCGGGCTTATTGATCAGGGCTATGACACCTGCGAATCACTCAGCCAAAAGTTACAACTCAGCAACAAAGGGATGGAATTCTATCTCTTGGTCATGAGCCATCTAGGCTATATCCATCTTGATAACCGGAGGTTAAAAAACACAGAGCTGAGTCACTGCTACCTTGCAAAAGGCAGCGACTACTACTGGGGAGAAGTGTTGCTCGACCCCTTCCATATTTATAACGTCAACCACCTGGATAAAAAGCTACTTGGTAGCTTAAAGCGGGAATATGAGCTGGAGTGCAAAGGCCGCTCAGTAACCGATATGTGGCAAAACAACGATATGGACTTAGAATCTGCGGCCGCCTTTACCCATCTAATGCACTCTCAAGGGTTTGCCTCTGCGGTTGCGGCGGTCTCTAGTGGGGTTTTTGAAGAGGTTCAATGCATGCTGGATGCCGGCGGTGGCTCGGGGACAATTGCCCTAGCGTTTAGTGATGCCTACCCCAAGCGCAAGGCCATACTATTTGACTTGGCGCCCGTGTGTAGGGTAGCTGACGAGTATGTGCAGAGTTTTGGTCAAAAAGAGCAGGTTCAAGTCGTCGCTGGGGACTTCTTCACTGGTCCGTGGCCAGAAGGTTGTGACGGAATTTGCCTGAGCAATGTTTTGCATGATTGGCACCCGGCCACCTGCCAACGGCTAATCGACAAAACCTTTGCGCTCTTGCCAAGTGGGGGGCAGCTCTTTATTCACGATATGCTCCGCGATGAAGCCCACCTGACCCCGAGTTTGTTTTGTTTCCATCTATTTATGAATCACGGCTCCCAGCTCTACTCTAGAGATGAGCTGTATAAAATGCTGGATAAAGCCGGATTTATAGAGCCTCAGTGCGGGCAGGCTCTCGGTTATTTCTTTGTGGTATCTGCAAGAAAGCCATAAACAGCGAAGCTGCTACTTCGCTGGCCACCCTCTCCTCTCTCGATACCTCTGTAATCTGCGTATAGCTGGAGATCAAATTATGATCATTCCTTGAAATGCTGGAGAGCAGCAGAAATAGGCGCTACTCTCCAGTGGGCTCAGCAATTAGAGCCGGGATGGATGACTCCCCGGGTCACCCTCTATATGGGGTTTGTCATCGTGGGAGACTCTGTGTTCGCCCTGAACGGGAATCTCCCAATCCCCCTCTTTCGTCCAGGGGTCATCCACTGGAAATTCTTCAATATAGATTTCTTTCTGTTCGTAGCTCGGCTGGTAGCGCAGATCATAGTGCGCAGCTTTTACAATCGATATACATAGCAGCAGAGCGACAATCAGTAGTGGAACTCCACCGATAACGCTGGCGGTTTGCAGTGTCTCCAGCCCCCCCAGGAACAGCAGCGCTATCGGCATCACTGAAAGCGCAAATGCCCAAAACAGCCGATTCCAGCGTGCAGGCTCTTCATCGACTTCTTTTTGTACAACAGCAGCCAGTATGTATGAGATGGAGTCGAATGTGGTGGCAGTAAAGATCAAGGCGAGCACCGTATACACCAGGATCACCAGCTTACTGCCAGGGAGCGTCTTGAGCGTGGCAAAAATTGCGGCGGTAGCACCCTGCTCATTCAGTACTTGTACCAGGTCCAGCTCTCCAGAAAACTGTAGATAGACGCCGTAATTGCCAAGCACCATAAAGAACAAAAAGCAACCGAGAGTGCCGTAGAAGATGGAGCCGACCACCATGGTCTTGATAGTTCGCCCCCGAGAGATACGCGCAATAAATAAGCCGACACTGGGAGCAAAAACCAACCACCAAGCCCAATAGAAGATGGTCCAGTCTTGCGGGAAATGGGTCTTCGGGAACTGCTCAAACTCTGCAAACGGCTCTGTCCAGGCGGCCATATGGAAGATGTTATCCAGTACGCGGCCCAAGGCATCTAAGCCTGTATTCAGCATAAATAAGGTAGGGCCAGCGAGGAAAACGAACAGAAGAAGCAAAATGGACAGCGACATATTCAGATTGGACAGTGCGCGGATGCCTTTCTTGAGGCCAACAAAAGCACTATAGCCAAAGATCGCCGTGCATATCATTAGCACCACAACCTGAGTCGCCAGCCCCGTAGGCACACCCATCAACTCATGAGCGCCCTGAGTGATCAGTGGCGCAGCAATCCCTAAAGTCGTAGCGCCGCCACCCAACATACCAAAGATAAACAGCACATCGATTAACTTGCCGAGCCCACCCTGAGCGCGCTGCTCTCCCAGAACGGGCATCAGTGCCTCGCTGATTTTCAGCACACTGTGGTTTCGAACATAATAGAAGTAGGCAATAGGCAGGGCGGGTATCAGATAGATAGACCAAGCCAGTGGCCCCCAGTGAAATATGCCGTAGGCTACCGCCCAGCGCGCCGCCTCAGGGGTGCCGCCCTCAACCTGAAAAGGTGGGGTCTGGTAGTAGTAGATCCACTCGACCATGGACCAGTAGAGAATCGATGCGCCGATACCAGCACAAAAAAGCATGGAGGCCCAGGATAGCGTGGAAAACTCAGGGTTTTCCTCCGGTGTCCCCAGCTTGATCTGGCCAATATCACTAAATACGATATAGACCATAAAAAGAATCGCCCCAACACCGAGGGCCAGATAGAAAACGCCCAGCTTGTCGGTAACAAAACTCTTGGCAGCTAAAACCCAGGCGGCCCCCACTTCGGGGAACAGTACCAAGGGTATTGTCACCGCCAGTAGTAGCGCCAATGAACCAAAAAAAGTGGGCTTATCGATGATCTCTCTGAATTGACTAGACAACACTTGCCTCCCAAATGCCTTGTAAACCGCGGCAAATAAAAGCAAGGGGGACTTTATATAAGGAGCTTTGTTATGCGGTATTAGTGATAGAGCTTATATAAGGATAGATAGAGTTGAGAAGCCTTGGCTCAATTCCTTGATGCCCCCAGCCTAGAGGGCATCAATCAGGTTGCAGCCCAACCACAACTTAGAGCGTGGACCGTCTGGGGTTTGGGCTATAGCGGCAACTTGCACAGCCTCGCAGTTGCGGCTACGCCTAACCCCCACAGCTTTCAAGGCCTGTAGGGCTATTGCGGAATTAATCCCGGGTCTCTCAACTACTGCTAAATTTGCTTTTACTTACTTTCATAGTATCAGCTAGCCAAAGTATTTCAATTTGACAGAGATCACAGTTACGTACACCAACCAACGGTGATCGAGTGGCGCCCGCTCTCGCCAAACTCAGATTACCGCTTGCTTAAAGCGCTCTCCAGCTGAGCAAACTGCCCTTGAAGCATCGCTTTCTCCTGTAGAACGATACGGTTTTCATCCGATAGGCGCTCTACTTGATTCTTTGCTGATACCAGCTCCGATTCCAGCTTCTCAAGGGCCTGCTGCTGGAGCTGAACCTCTTTGGCACTTGCCGAGCCATCACTCTGAAGGCGGGCAAGCTCCCTTAGCAGCTTATCAAGCTCCAGGCGCTGAGTTTCAGACTGTTTCGACTGCTCTTCAGTTTGCTGTTTGTAGCTGGCCGCCTCAGCCTGCGCGGCGCCTATACTCTCACGCAACTCCTGCTTCTCGCGGTTGAGTTCTACAACTAGGGCCTGGCCCTGCTTATACAACAACCCCTGCTCAGAGAATTTTTGCTCGGCCAGCCCCAGCTGCTCAGTCAGCGTAGCCACCTGCCCTTTAAGCTGCTCGCTAGAGGCCCGATATTGGTCTCGCTCGTGCTGACGATCGGTAGCGGTGCGTTGCTGGAAGTGCTCGAAATGCTCGCGTATATCGCGATTCTCCCCCTTCATCTCCTCAATTGAAGCCTTTTGCTCTTCAATTCGGGCCCCAGCCTGCTCCAGCTGGAATCCATTCTTGTCCAAGTCCGACTGAGCCTCGTCCAGCGCAATCTTGAGGCGACGCTTCTCGCTTTCTGAAGCGGATAGCTTTTGCTCCAGCTCTCGAATCAACGCTGTCTGCTTACTGTTAGTCTCTTGCGCTGCGCTCAGACTCTTATTGAGCTCCTCCTCCCGAGCCTCAAACTCCTGTTGAACCTGCTCAACCCGCTGATCTGCATCGCCCTGTATACGCTGGTGGAGCCCCTTCAATGCTTCCACCAAATCCTTGGGTAAGCCGCTGATATCGGTGCTGTTGGAAGCCTCATTCTTCCAGCGTTTTAGGAGTGGTGCGATCGTACTTTTACTTCCCGTCCCCAAGTGGGCGCGCACCTTATCAACCGTGGGTTCCTCCCCCCGGGCCTTAATCGCCTTTGCCGCCTCAAAGATATCCAGATACGTGACTCCTGTGCGCGCCATTTAGTGCTTCCTCAGATTATTTTGTACCAAATTACGTATTACGTAATAATACATAATATTGAAAAATAAACCAATCCTTGAATTAACCTGCATAACCTTCGATAATGATTCTTATCGCAGGTTATATACACAAGAAAAGCCGCATTTAGCGTACCCTCAGTACAAGTAGCGGTTTCTGGACGACACGGAACTCATGAGAAAACAGCCCTCAAACCCAACCCCAACACAGTCCCAGCCCCTACCCAGCAGTACACTCAATGGCGCCGGGTCACTGCTGAGTGAAGATGACATCCAGAAATACCTGCGCGCGGCCACCTCAGACAGCACCCGCAAGGCCTACCGGTCTGCTATCCGCCAGTTTGAGAAGTGGGGGGGGAGATTGCCCACCGACAGTCACTCATTGGTGAGTTACCTACTGGCCCGGGCCGAGCAGCTGAATCCCCGCAGCCTGGATCTACACCTAACCGCTATAGGCCAGTGGCACCAATATCAGGGCATCCCCAATCCGGTAGCTGAACCGCTGGTGCAAAAGACCATGCGCGGTATTCGCCGCACCCACGGCAAACCCAAACAAAAGGCCAAGGCCTTGAGCCTCGAACACATTGCGACGCTCACCCGCCAACTGCGCTCCCAGGCGGACTCAAAAAAGAAGGCGCGAGACCTGGCGCTAGTGTTGGTGGGCTTCTTTGGCGCCTTTCGGCGCAGTGAGCTGGTGGCAATTCAGGTAGAAGACCTGATTTGGGAGGAGGAAGGCTTGATTATCCGCCTCCCCAAATCAAAAACAGATCAAAGCGGCGAGGGAATGATGCGCGCCCTCCCCTTCGGCGCCGCTGAAATCTGCCCCGCACGGGCGCTAAAATCCTGGCTGGAAGTAAGCGGTACTACAGCTGGGCCGGTATTTCGTGCAGTTAACCGCTGGGATACCGTTCAGGCCCGACAGCTGAATCCAACGGCAGTCAATGATCTACTCAAGAGTCTTGGCAATGCCTGCGGTTTCGACTTTGTTGCCGAGCTTAGCAGTCACAGCTTCCGCCGAGGCTTATCCACCTCTGCGGCGCGGGAGAAGGTCGGCTTTGAGCTGATCAAGAAGCAAGGTGGCTGGAAAAGTGATGCCACGGTGTGGGAGTACATTGAAGAGGGGCAGCAATTTACAGATAACGCCTCGGCTATCTTGATGAAAAAGGTGGCCGAGCTACTTTAAGCCAGCTGAGCGGGCGGCTGTTGCGGGGCTTGAGCCTACTGCGCCCGGCAACTCAACTGCTACTGTTGATTTCCTTGAGCATAATTCCGAGTCGTTTCCGGCAGCTACTACGCCAGACTGCGAAGCGGCCAAACTCCAGCAACTGGATTTTATTTGTATTGGGTTTCAAGCCAAATTTTTCAGGCGTTAGGATAGTGCCTTCTGAAAGTGTTGAGCATCCGAGCTGTACTGGAAGCCCATCACGCTGTTATCCACATAGCGAACTGTGTAGCAGGCGTCGGTCAGAAATATGGTGCACGAGAAAGTGTAATAGCCAACCGTGGTCGATAGCGTCAAAGAACTGGCTTATATCTGTACCCAGTTCACAGATCTTTGCTCAATAGCTGCCACGATGGCGCCAATCGCGCAATGCTGACTGCGGCTCGACGCACTGGGTATCCCTATGATCGGAAGCGCCCCACGAAAAGAGCGGCTATTGCCGAGCGGCGCCGACAACACCTCACCAAAAAGGGGATCAATCGCACTAGGTGGACCCCTTATCACTAATCAAAATATCGACAAAACCACCCATAGCCAAAGGACTAAAAAGTCTCTTCTTGTTTGCGGTCTGCCCCGAGAGCCAGGCCAATCAAAGTACTGAATATCAACTGTAAGGGCGCGTCAGAATATCAATTTAATACCCTGGAGCGCTTACCCATATAATGACGATGTTTATTCCTCCAGAGGAATAAATCCAAGTATTGCAGTTCACACCTTCCCAAAATATGCCGTCTTATTTAACTCAGGAATAGCAATATGGAAATTGAAAGCACAAGCAGTGAAGGCGCTTTAGAGCCCGAAACCCCAGCCCCGGGGCCTGTTAGCGGGAAGTACTCTCCGGATAATCCGCCCAAAGGCTGGACATATGTCAATTACAAAAATATACCCGGTGGCGGATTTCAGTGCCCAAACTGCAATGCGGTTGAAGATGGGGCTGATGTAGACGGGCACAATTGCTAGCCGCCCCCCCCCGCCAAACCTGGAAGGGCAAGACCGAGTGTTTTGCCCTTTCGCAAAGGTTGAATCAAAAGTGTTTATTGCTCCAATCTCACTCGACAACTGTGACCATTTTTGCCCCTATTAGTCATTTCAGAGTGAGCGGCCAGAGGCACTGAAAAACAAGGGTAGGCACCTGGCGCAATGCAGGATATCCCCCTGAATCGTATTCAGAAGCTCTTTCTTAACCTGAGAGCTGCATCACCTCGACACCTGTGCCAATCCGTAGGTATGGCCTCAGAAGATTGTCGTACCGGGGGTCAAATCTCCCGGGGCCAGGGTGCCGATAAAACCATCCTAACAAGATACCCAAATCATATGAGAAGCGCCTTAAAAAATAGCATTTTTATTAGGTTTATTTGTATCTTCTTAAAGATATTTACAAGCCTGGGCCCATAGGGATACATTGCCCGTCTTCTTGATTTTCGTCAACCCTGCCACCCACCCCTCACATACCCGGCTCTTTCCTGAGGCTCCCGGGGGGAACCTGTTTTGTGTGGTGGCACTACTACTTTTGCGAGGTCCCTACCCCGAATGAAGCCAGAGTTCTTGGAGCATATCCTGGATAGCAAGCTGTTTATCACTGTATGCCTTATCAGTGCCGTTATGCTGTTGCGCGGCCTGCTCACACTGGCGATTGCGCGCAGTCGCTGGCAGAAGGCGGATAAGCGCCGCCGTATCAATACCGTACATAATATTGGCAATCTCCTGCTGGTTGTCGGTTTGATGGTGATCTGGATAAGTGAACTCAGGGAGTTTGCTTTATCCATTGCCGCTTTTTCTGTAGCGATTGTTCTGGCCCTGAGAGAGGGAGTGCAATGCCTTGTTGGCGGCTTGTACCAGGCCAATATGCGCTCATTTACAGTGGGCGACTGGATTAAGGTGGGCGATCAATTTGGTGAGGTCACCGATAGTGACTGGTTGAGCACAACTCTTTTGGAAATAGATCCCCACGGCTTGGGCAATGGTTATACCGGCACAACACTGTACATACCCAACAACGCATTCTTTACCCAACCGGTAAAGAACCTGAACTTTATGCGCCGCTATATCGAGCACACATTCTCGATTACCCGGGAGAGCAAGGGCGTAAACCCTTTTGAAGCCAAGCAGTTTATTTCTGAGCGACTCAAGGAGCACTGTGAATCCTTCCGGGAAGTGGCCGAGCGCTACTGCAACTTGATCGAGAATCGTATGGGGGTTGAACTATCTGGCCCAGATGCCAAGGTCTGCATCACGACGAACGAGTTCGGCCATGATGTAATTACCGTAACCGTTTTCTGCCCCCGGGAGGAAGCCACTCATATAGAGCAACTGGTGACTGAAGACTTCTATAATTTTTGGTTTAAGAAGACCAACACCTCGCACTCTTAGGATGCGAGATCACCCATAATACTCCCCTTTAGAGTGGTTGCCATAAGATGGTGACCACTACGGCTCCCGCTCAATATAAGGGGGCACCTCTCTCAGGCCAGAGCTAAGACTCTATATTGTTGTACCCGACTAGCGTCTATTCAGCAAACACAAACTTGTCTTTTTGCAATACCCGCTCACCGTCAAAGCGGTAAGCTACAAGCTTGCCGTTTCCCGCCACCGAGTAATCGAGGCAAGCCACATTGTCAGTCAAGGGGGCAGGCTCGCCGCTCAACCAATAGTGACCGATAAAACAAGGTTTATTCGTTTTCGAGTAGTGAGGAATACCAAAAGGTAGCGGTAATCTAGCGGCTGAGCCAATATCAACCCCCAGTGGCAGCGCAATCTCACCGAGCGTTTTTGCACAAGAGCTCCACCATTGAACGCGAACGGCAGAGCGGCAATTGCCATCCTTGTCGAGAAAGCTTACACCCTGAGGCAACTCAATTTCACACCCCTTGAGCAAGGTTTCTACCGCTTTAAAGGCATCACTGCCCGGGGAGCTGGCCTCCAACAAAAGCTCGGGGGTTAGCTTGCCCCTATCAGTTCTCGATGCCAAAAAGTTAACGCTCTCCTTATCCCAACAAGCGTGTACTACTCGCAGTGGTCCCAGGTCAAGCCATAGAGGCAATGACCTAAAGAAGTTCAGGACCTGGAATTTCTCAGGGTTGCTACTGGGGTACTCATTTAGAAAAGCCTGGTGCTGCTTGGTGTTTTTATCCGTATGCAGACGCAGGGGCTTGCCATTGACTTCGGTGTGATAAGCCAGGGCGTTAAACTCGTGATTACCCATAATCGCTTTGGCATGACCATTTTCCACCATGCTCATTACTATCTTTAGGAGCTTGCGGTGCTCTACCAGGTGCTCACCGCGATCGATAAAATCGCCAAGAAAGATGACCTTCCGCGTTGGGTGCGCATAGCCGCTGCCGGTGTCCCGATAACCCAGAACTTCGAGCAGCTCAATCAATGCGCTGGCGTGGCCATGAATATCGCCAATGATGTCGTACTTGCTGTGCTCCATGCCGATCCTACCTCCTAAAGCTATACTCAAACCCTGTATATGTATTGCCCCCAGGGTTAATCTGTTCAATTTATCAGCAATACAGGGATCTGCACAGGATTGGAGAGGGGTTAGGTGGCTTATGCCACCCTTACCCCCTGCAAACTAGAGCCTCTGCACTGGTGAAGGAGCTCTTTTATAGTTCGCCTGACGTGTTTCAGAAAAGGAAGATCAGTAGCCGAGGCCGCTAGCGATCAAGTGTCACTAGCGGTTATTCTGCTCTGGCCTTAACTCTCCCCATCGACCCGGAAGTTGGCCACATCCCAGGCTCGTTCACGGATAACCCGGGCATTGTCCTCTAAATAGGTGGTACCTGTCGGATCGCCATCTATTGTGATATCCGGATTGGACCACTGCTGAATCCTCGGCCCACCTCGGTTTGAGGGGCAGTTGTAGGCCATCACGGTTCTCCAGGTTGAAGCGGTGGTATTACAGTAACCGTGGCCATATCGAAAAGGGGTCGTACTTGAGTCACTGTAGATAATATGGCGGGCTCCCAGTAAGTGGCCGATTTCATGGGCAAAGCTGAAATACCCTGTTGCGCACCCTTCCCTAGCAAAAGCCAGTGCTGTTGATTCGGATGCATAGATAGCCTTAGCCAAGCCACAAGACCCGCTGTATAACTCATTACCCGTTAAAACCATCATTACATCAGCACTATATAAATCTCTCAATTCGTACAGTTCTTGAGTTTCTGGGTATTCACTGTTGGAAAAATACTCCCGATCGGTATAGAAACTGCCACTTTCGGTATAACTGGTTTTATAAGCGTGGACAATTTCAACCGAAGTATCGATATCGCTATTGACAAAAGAAACGTTGGTTTCCTCTTCCAATAGATCCATATAGGCCGAAACGTCTCCGGCATCAGTTTCAAAGGCTTCAGTGTAAGTGACAATAACGGTAATTTTCCCACCAGAATCTGACACTGTATCTACAGAAGTAGTGTCGAGCGTCCTTGCATTGAGAGTGGAGCTAACGTCTTCAAAATAACCGTCATCATGGTCGATAAGAGAGCTGCTGGGAACTTCGCTAATGGTTACTTCACCATGCCCGGCGGGCCTGACCTTATAGAGCCTCCCCTCGGATTGAATGGAACCAACGATCTTCCCGTTGTTTTCTGCCAAAGTAACAAAGCTATTGCCGTCTTCGGAGAACGCGGACAATGAAGTTTCGTTCTGCCTTGAGCGAATATTTTGCAGGATAAACTTTTGTTTTTTGCCTTGCCCTGGGACCTCAAGGGTGCTCCCCGGCTTCAATCTAAGGATTTCTCGGTTAAATTTTCTTTTGAGTACTCGTGAAGCTAAAAGCTTTTTAGTTTCAACCTTGGCGGGCTCAAAGAAGATTGCATGGGATTCTTCTTTGGAGGAGGCGTTTAACGCAGTAAACAATAAAACAAAAGGCACCAATAACTTAAAACTTTTCACAGACACACTCCCTATATCTGTATTTGAGAATATCAACCTATAAAAGAAGCACCCAAGCTGGAAATACACCGTTTAGCAAAGCCTGCAAAAGACCAAGCCGGTATATTTATTGAGATCTAAAGTGCGGGGAGTACTCTATAGGATTTCTGGCAGAAAAACCATTCAGACGCCAAGCAATGATTTTTAGTCATACTTTTTTGGCAAAGACAGATGTTACAAGGTGTATACACAGCCATTTAGTTCGATCTTGAATATTGTACTCAACTTTTTTTGGCCACCTAACTCTGAGCACTCCATAGTCCTGCTTGCACAAACGCCGCCATCGTGCCGCCCTATTACTTATCTATGCAGAGCAATATCCCCCATTTTGGCTAGATTATTTATCTGAATAATACAATCGGTGTGACAGCACGGCCAAATCAGAGAGCTGCAAGAGTGGCTCCACTCATCACTATGGAAATCATTATGGAAAAAGTGGCACTGGTAACAGGCGCCTCCCGTGGTATTGGGTCGGCAATTGCCTCTCGACTGGCAGAGGACGGGTTCACCGTTATGGTCAACTTTGTGAGCAATGTTGCAGCTGCGGAGAATTTGGTAAAGAAAATTGAAGCCAAAGGTGGTAAGGCGGTTACCGCCCAGGCTGATGTTAGCGATCAACAAGCAGTTTTACGCCTGTTCAACTCGGCAGAAGCCGCCTTTGGCGGCATCCATACCGTAATCAATAACGCGGGCATAGCCAAGCTGGCCCCATTGGCGGAGAGTGAAGAAGCTGACTTTGACCTCCAGGTTGCCGTAAATCTAAAAGGAGTCTTCAATGTTATGCGCGAAGCCGCTAAACGACTTCGCCAGGGTGGCCGCATCATCAACCTGTCTTCAAGTATCGTCGGTCTATGCCTGCCAAATTACAGCGTATATGCGGCGACCAAGGCAGCCGTAGAAGTTATGACCCGGGTAGTCTCCAAGGAAATGCGGGGACGGGATATCACTGTGAATGCCGTTGCCCCTGGGGCCACCGTTACAGAGCTATTTCTGTCTGGAAAGACGGAAGAAATGCTGGACAATTTTGCCAAGATGTCGCCACTTGAGCGACTGGGCACCCCTGAAGATATTGCGAATACCGTTGCTTTTTTAGCCAGTGAGCAAGGAGGCTGGATCAATGGACAAGTGATACGTGCCAACGGTGGCGTTGTCTGAGGGTCTTTAAAGCTCATCCTGTAAAAGCTTTAGGGGCTTCCCGGCTTTTACAATAGGCACTGGTGAGGCGTCTTCAGTGCCTATAAATGAGGAATCAAGTCACAGCTGATATGATTTGGCCGGCCTCAATCCACACCGCAGATATCCAAGATTTTGCGCATTAGATCATTGTTCCGATTACTTAACATACGCGATACGGTATAGTGATTTTTATCTTTTAACAGTAGATATTCGTATGGGCTATTCGCTTCCTGCAGTTTCCCAGCGTATCTTTTTGATTGATCGATGAATTCTTCTGTCTCATCTTCACCTACAGCAACAATCGCTTTTGGGAGACACTGAATATTACCAAAGATTGGGCTCAAGCTAGCAACATCATCTTCTGACAAATGCAGAGATTCATTTAAGAAAGATAGCCTCATTTTAGTCAGGTCATAAAGGCCGCTCAGCATAATGGCGCCGTTAATTGATTGTCGAATCTCAGGTGCCCATTCAAACGTCAAAATCTTAGCGACTAGAAACGCTCCAACAGAGTGGCCGCAAATAACTATATTATTGGGATTGCCATTCCAGCGATCGATATTCTCATATATCCATAAGAATGCCTTTATATTCTGCTCAATAATATCTTTAACACTGACCGCAGGCGCCAAATCATAGTTGACCAAAGCCACCGCGCATCCCGCCTCGACAAAAGGCTTCGCAATATAACTGTATTGTTTTTTGTCCAGCGCTCTAAAATATCCACCGTGAATAAAAACAAATACCGGTGCATCCCGGTGCTGGGCGGGAAATATATCTAATTTTTCACCTGGACTATTGCCGTAGCTAACATCTATCGATCTATCCAGGGTCTTCCTAGCAATATAGCTTTGCAATTCATTAACGAGTATATGGACTCTGCCAAGAGGGTGTCGCTTACGCAGATTAAACTGATCATCGTATTCTTTCATTTAAAGTACATCTTAATCCTGAAGCGTTTGAGGACTAACCACTTAACGCCGTGCCTATTGTTGGGTAGGGTCAAATCCTTCGAACAGCTACCATCTCAAATAGAAAAACAAGTTTCAATCACTATCTCTTGAGAGAGATATAGGGTCTGTATTTCTACGTATAGCGCCGATCTAAAAACGTTGCTCCAGTCGGCCAAGGTATTGCTAACTTAAGGCCCCCCTGAAGAAGCCAGCCCCTGCAAACGCTCTCGAATAATGTCCGCCAATCGCTGCACACCGGGGCCGGTATCGTCCCGATTGGGGAAAATCAGGTACATAGGAACCTCTCTTTTGCTCCCCCCTTGCAGCGATAGTGGCTTTAAGCTTCCCTCGGACAGCTCCCTGAGGATTTTGTCTTCCGGTAACCATGAAAAACCGTAGCCTTTGCAAGCCGCTTCGATCAAGGAAGACATACTGCTTAGTGTCCAGCGCTTGGCCACTTCAACCGTGAGAGTTTTACTGCCACTCTGGGGGTTGCTATCCCGAACCACCAAGTGCCGGTGATTGCGGAGATCATTCATTGCCAGCGGGCGATCCAGGCTATGCAGGGGATGGCTCGGGTGGGCCACTGGGACTAGGCGAGCGGGGGCCGGTAGTAGCTCACCATTATAGCCCAGGGGGATTCTGGGGCTGATTGCAAAATCAACCTGCCCTTCATTTAAAGCCTCTAAAGTTCCACTGATGACCATTTCATGAACATCAACACGAGTCTGGGGACTCTCCTCGCCAAAAAGAGCCAGGCAATCCAGCAGCAGCCACATTGGAAAAAGCACTTCTACTGAAATTGCAATCTGGGACTCCCACCCAGCAGATACCCGGCTGGCGGCCTGCTCTAGTGCGGAGGCATCTTCCAGCAACTGCTTTGCGTGGCGGTAGAGCATCTCTCCTGCTACCGTCAGAACTGCCTTTCGCCCACGAATGGTGAAAACCGCTACCGCCAATAGGGACTCTAATTTCTGTACCGAATAGCTGACAGAAGACTGGCTCTTGTGCAGAAGCTCAGCCGCTTGGGCATACCCTCCTCCTTCAACCACTGCTATTAGACAGCGCCACTGTTCTAGCGTGATCTTTGGGTTTGAGAGTTGTGATGACTGTTGATCCATAATCGAATTTTTCGATAGATATAAGCAATTCATTCTAATTTTCAATCAGCTTAATGAATGTTTCAATAACTTTATACGAAGTTAGTTGTGAGGAAGTCATCGTGGCAAAGGTACTCTACATCCAGTCCAGTCTCTTTCAAGAGAACGGCCAGTCATCCCAGCTTGCAGACAGTTTTATCGCAAGCTGGAAGGCCAAGAATCCAGAAGATGAGATTATCTATCGCGATTTGGTGGCTGAACCAGTACCGCATCTCAGCCTGGAGCACTTTCAGGCTCACAATACATCTATCGAGAATCGCTCAGAAAAACAGCAGGAGATTGCTGAACTTTCAGATCAGCTGATTGAAGAGATCTTTTCGGCAGACCTGCTTGTATTGGGCGTCCCCATGTATAACTTCAATATTCCCTCTAATTTACATTCCTACTTTGATTATATTGCGCGTGCTGGGGTGACATTCCGATATACCGAGAGTGGCCCCGTAGGCCTGCTAAAAGATAAGAGGGCCGTTGCCTTTATTTCACGGGCTGGTGTCTACGGCGATGAGCACTCTCAGAGCAACTACCTCCGGCAGTTTCTGGAGTTTATTGGTATTACCGATGTCGAGCTTGTCTATGCGGAGGGCTTGGCGAAAGGAGAGGAGGTAAAAGAAAAGGCTCTGGCTGCGGCGAGAAAACGCATTGCTGAGCTTGTGTGAAGCGTGGCTTGGGGGGACAGCTCCTCCCCCTTCTACTGCATCCAATCTTACTCCGCTCTCTTCCCGCTTCAGCTCCTTTATCCAGTGTCAATTCCACCAGAGAGTCACTTATTGTCGATGACGGCTTCCATCGCGAATTACCATATGATTCATCATTTTTCACGCTTGAGTGTGAACCAAGACTGGAACGTATGACGGTACATCCAGAGCATGTAGGGGGTTGACACGTGAAGGCAAAATCGGGGTCGGGTGTGGCAGCGCAATCGCCAGCTTATATGGTTTGGATACGAGAAACGCAGTGTGTCTGACTGAAGGATTTCAATGTCGTCCATATCTCCCCAAAGTCCGATTTCTACTGTCTTGGCACTATCCAGCACAGTGGTTGGAGACAGAAAATAAATCACGGCGCTTTCATCAAGGGAAGAGAAATCATGAAGGATCACAAGATAATGCTCGCCGAAGCTATATTGGGCCCGCAGACTCGTGGCAGGCACTGGGAAAACAGCCCCGTTGGCAAGGTTGCGCAATTGAGATGGTTTATCAAATTGCGCTTCTAGAGAAAATTGGTTCGTCGGGATCAAAGTGGAGGTTGACAATGACCTACTCCGCTGCAGACTGCCTGTTTTGCGATGCTGACGTCTTTATCATTGTAAGATGTTTTTTCGGCCTAATCTGCCATTGTTGGCTGAACGTGTTAGTTGCTGTGTTTTCATGCCATAGTAACGAACTCAAAGAATGATTTCAGCAGACTTTACTCAATCAACTTCTATCTTCATACCCAGCATACGCCTGAGAACTGTGTCTTTATCAAAAAAGTGGTGTTTGATTGCAGCCGAGATATGAATAGCAATAAGCGCAACGAATAAATATGATGTTATTTTATGCGTCAGCCATGCAATATCCCCCAGATTTTTGAGCTCAGGCTCTGCACCTGTAATAAAAAGATATCCAAAGACCTTAATATCGTGGCCACCAGCGTATGAAGACAGAATGCCGCTGACAGGCATGACAATGGACGCAATGATCAACAGGCCCTGAACTGATCGCATCAGGTAAAACTGCCAGGCAGGTTGAGGTTTTAAGTATTCCAGCCACCCGTTGGCCCATCGCCAGATCAAACGAATCAAGGCCAAGAACAGGAGGATCACACCAAAAGACTTATGCACCTGTATCAGTTTGAACGTCTCCGGGCCATCCGGCAGGCTTGCGATGTAGTAGCCAAAACTCAGCATCCCGATGATATAAATTGCAATGAACCAGTGTAATAACAGTGTCCAAGGAGAGAGCTTGTTTCTTGTATCCATTGTCATCCTTTCAAACGGGCTATTCTTATTAACCACACTCTTTTTAGTATGGCTTGGAGGGGGTGTCAAAACACGATTCAAGCGTTCAAATAGAAAAACGGCAGCTATAACAATGCGCCTAATAGATTCTTGGGGGGCGCTCATCAGCGACTTAACCCGCGCTATACGCCAAAATGCGTTTGCAGCAGAAGCTTATCTGAATTTTCAATTGCCCCCGCCTTGAGCCGGCCGATAATCACTCAGAAAGCAGCAGGAAATTGCTGAATTTTCAAATCGGCTGATTGAGGAAATCTTTTTGCCGGACCTGCCTGTATTGCGTGTGCTGGGGTGACATTCCGATATACCGAGAGTGGCTCTGTGGCCCGCTAAAGAACAAGAGGGCCGTTGCCCTTATTGCACGGAGTGGTGTCTACGGCGATAAGCATTCTCAAAGTAATTATCTCCGGCAGTTCCTGGCGATTATTGTCGAGTTTGTCTATGCGGAGGGCCTAGCGAAGGGAAAAGCTGTGGCGAGAAAACGCATAACTGAGCTTATATGAAACCTAGCTTGGGGGAGCAATTTCTCCCCCCTTCTACCTCAAGTAGAGCATATGGGCCCTTGGGTTTTACAGACCGCTACAGTATCAAAGTTGAATTGAATAAGGCGATCTCAATGTTTCACCAGCCTGACTCTGACCCTTCAGACCAAGACCAAGACTCTTCAGACGAAGACCAAGGTGATCTGGTCAACTCTACTGAATCTCTTTCTTTTTCAATAGTGCCAGCTATCACCTTGCCCTCCGCCTTCATTTTGGTGTAACTAGATAACTCTTCTAGCGCACCCACCCCAGTATTAGCGCCTTCGTGCCCTACAGTACCGGATATAACTTGGCTGCCCTCTTCTATTTTGCAAAGCTCCAAGTTGTCTATGAAATCCCACAGAGGGGATTTTCTAAGCTTTAAAGATTTTTCACTGGCATCAGGTTTGTAACCACGAGGAGTAAACTGTTCCTCCTTATAAGTAATATGGAGGAAGTGCTTATCTGACAGACTGGTAAAAAGCTCTGAACGCTCATTATCCCCACTATAAATTCCATACCAGACCTTCCCTTTAATACTATGTTTTTGAAGTATGTCTCCCGATTCCCCCCATCCCCCAAGCCAATCAAATAGATAATTCTTAAACTGGGAATCATCTAAGAGGTCGAGATTTTTGTAGCCACGTGGCTGAGCGACGTCTATACAAAAGGAAGCAGCTCCTGCCTTTAATACATGGTTCGACGCCAGTTCCACATAGAGATCTACCGAGACCGAATGCAACTCCCCCCAATCAAGAACCTTCTCACTATTCCAGCTACCCATATTATCCCTTTCGGTTTTCCGCCTGGACGCTCCAAAATATGATAGGCGCCAGCTACCCAAATCGTAATAATGCTGCGGCGCACGATTAAATAGTATCCAATAAATGTCATCAACCTGCTCGATAATAGGACGACTTAAGTCCAGCCCGTCTACCGTATCCTGGTGATCTATATTTTCTTCCCACGAACTGACCGTCTTTCTCTCTATCGTACCGGTTATAACTTGGCTGTGTTCCTCAATTTTAGACAGCGTCAAGTTTTCCATAAAGTCCCAAAGGGGGGATTTAGCAAGCTTTTGAGACTTTTTAGTATGACAATTAACCGACCCATCTATATTGAACTGACTATCTTTGTAGGTGATATGAAGGAAATGCCTGGCTGACAAACAGGTATAAAGGTTAATGGTTCCACAATCGTCACGTCCAACCTTGTACCAGGTCCTTCCATTGATATTGAAACCATGACTTTCATCACCTTTTGAGTGGGGAATGAGCATGTCAAGTATAAAATGCCTGAATGGGTGAGAGTCAGAAAGACAGTGAACGTTAACAATTCCTGGATCTCGTAACTGAATCACTTGTATATCAAGGAAAATGCTACCAACAGCAAAAGCGCCATCCCTCCCAAACTCGACGCTGCATTGAGCCATAATCGGATGAAAATCAAACCATATGTATGCATATTCATCCTCCCGACCATAAAACTTCGGATAACTTTTATCATCTTGAATAGGCGTAGTATAGGGGGCATAACTAATACCCTCTTGAGCCTGTAGATTCCTCTTCCCCGAAAATGAGAGATGCCAGTCACCCAAATCGTAGTGGTGCATGGGTGCTCTATCAAATGGTGGCCAATAGAGATCATCAACCTGCAATATAATTGGACGATTTAAATCTAGTGAACCCAAGCTAGCCACGCCCTTTGGCCACTCACTTTCAGTCCTGACCGCCTTTTTGTGTGTGGTGTTGGTTTCTACTTGCAAATCTTTATCGGTACTAGAGAGTTCCAAATATCGCATAAAGTCCCACAAGGGCTGCCTACTTACTCGTAAAGCGCTCTCACTGGGCATATGGTGTGGCGGCCAGAATTGGTTAACTATATATGCAACATGGAGAAGATGCTTATCTGACAAGGGCGTGTATAGGTTAGAACAGTAATTTAAGCCTCGATTTCCATCAACAATTTCATACCACTTCCTTTTTTTGAATTCATGCTCTTGAAATTCATCCAAACAGCCCGTGCTAAATCCATCCAAACAGCCCGTGCTAACGCAACCCTTATGCCCCATATTCAGTAGCAAGTCTCGGTTATCACTATGCTGCTTGAAAATAAAAGATTTTAACTGGTTATGATCTGAAATATCGGATACCCCAGATTTTTCCGGTTCTCGTATCTGGATAACTCGGAGATCCAAGGCAATGGTCCCTACTGTCCAAGCATCATCCCAGTCTTCTCCCAAGCTGCAAATCGCCGCCAGGGGATGGAGATTAAACCAAATATAGGGGCTCTCATCATTCCACTGAGGCTCCTCACCATTGAGCTTTGAATAACTTTTTTCACTGTGAATAGGCGTAGAATATAAGGCATATTGAGAATCCTCACCAGGTTGCGCCCTTGATTCCCCATGAAATGATAGATGCCAGCCACCTAAATCGTACTGGTGCTTCTGGGAATATTCAAATGGACAGTAATATATATCAAATATTTGTTCGATAATTGGGTATCTTAAGTCTAGAGAATTCACATCAGGCATAGTCAGCTCCAGCCAATTTTAAATTTATTTAGCCCTGCTCACACAAGTGCGATTACTATAACTATATTCATATGGGGTTGCGTTAGGCTTTATTAATCAGCAGTGCCCTTTTAAAGAAAAGTCACTGAATAACTTATATCGCCATCCACTTGAGCAAGTTAACGGTCACCAAGCCCTCACCCTAGGGTATCGACTCTATTACAGGGGAATCTTTCTTCAGCTTGAAAAGCTCCAGGTTATGCATAAAATCCCACAAGGGAGATTTGCTAATTTGTAAAGCTTTTTTACTGGGAACATGGTGAGGCGGCCAGAACTGGCTTGGCTCGTAGGCAATATGCAAAAGGTGCTTATCTGATAGGTGAGTATATAGATTAAAATGCCAATTTAGATTTCGACATCCATCAACAATTTCATACCAGCTCACTCCCTTGATCTTATATTCTTGAATCTCATCCAAGCTCCATGCGGTAAAGGAATCCTGATACCCCTTTTTCAGCAATGCATCGCGACTATCATTATGCTTTTTGAAGACAAACTGTTTCAATTGATTATGATCGGAAACATTGAAAAGCCTAGATTGAGATGATTCCTCCACCTGAATTACTCGAAGATCAAAGGAAGCAGCCCCAACAATTAAGGAATCTGCCAACCCTAATTTGGCACTACAGATCATTGACAGCGGGCATAGGCGAAACGAAATGTAAGAAAACTCCCTCCCCCACAGGGGTTTCATTTGATCACGCTTTGAATAACTACAGTCCTGATCGATAGGAATAACATCTGACACATATTTTCTGTTATCAAAATTTTTTTGCCGCCTCTCGCCAAAAAATGAGAGGCTCCAATCACCCAGGTAATATTGAAATTGTGATGCCTTACAAAATGGAAGCCAATACATATCATCTATTTGCTCGATGATGGGGTGATCTAAGTCTAGTGAGTTTATATTGGCCATAATTATCTCTCGCCGCTATTGGAGTTGTCGTGATGATCTCGACTGCATGGCAGCACTTGCCTGTAGAACTGAGTCTCTTAATGATTTGCCTCTGGCTTACAAAGCGGTCACAATCAAGGCGCGGCTTCGCAGGAATGTCTAGACCTCTCAAGAAGTTGCAACGCAGAGTGTGAATCGCTCTGTGAGCCCGAAGGGCCCACAGCTGCTGCATTGCAGCTCTTGCAAAGGACTAGGGCCATTCGCGGTGAACTGCGCCTAATATCTGTAGCCTTCAAAACTCGCAGAGGTATTACGGAGTTGTTCAGAGGCTCCTTAACTAAAATAGGTTAAAGCACCTATTTAAAAGCTGATTACCACCCCTCGCCGCTCCAGGCGTTCCAGGCACATTCATCTTCCTCTGAACTATCACTTTCTCGCCTCAAGGTACCGGTGATCACTTCGCTTCCCTCCTCCATTTTAGAAAGCTCTAAATTATCCATAAAATCCCATAAAGGGGACTTGCTGACCTGTAGGGCTTTTTTACTGGGGGTGTGGTCTGGAGGCCAGAACCCGCTGGGCTTGTATGCAATACGCAGGAGATGCTTGTCAGACAAGGGGGTGTATAGGTTAAAGCACCAGTTTAAGGCTCGACTTCCATCAATAAGCTCATACCAAATTCTGCCTTTAATTTTATACTCTTGAATTTCATCAGGAGTCCAAGCGCTAAAACGGTCCTTATCTCCGCTCGCTAACCACTCGTCTGATAAATCCTTGTGCTTTTTAAAGATAAACTGCTTTAACTGATTGCCGTCAGAGACGTCAAAGATTTCAAATTTAGCCGGCTCCTGTATTTGGATCACCCTTACTGCAAAGACCGCACTCCCGACAACCCAGGTCTCATCTGGCCCCACATCCACACGACAACCAGTGCGAATAGGTTTAAAATCAAACCAGATATAGGCGCTTTCACTATCCCAGCGCGGCATTTGGCCACAGAATCTAGGATAACTATTTTCATTATCAATAGGCGTGATATATGGAGCATAGTCTCTACCATTGCCCCAAGGCGTCGGTGCCTCTAGCTCACCAGTCAATGACAGGTGCCAGAGGCCCAGGTCGTAGTGATGCACTGGTGCCATATTAAAAGGCAACCAATCCATATCCTCAAGCTGCTCAATAAGGGGGCGATTTGTATCTACTGAATCTATATGAGCCATAACTACCTCCCCGCCCACTCATCAAAGCTGATTACCACCCCTCGCTGCCCCAGGCGCCCCAGCCACATTCATCTTCCTCTGAACTATCATTTTCTCGCCTCAAGGTACCGGTGATCACTTCGCTTCCCTCCTCCATTTTAGAAAGCTCTAAATTATCCAAAAAATCCCATAAAGGGGACTTGCTGACCTGTAGGGCTTTTTTACTGGGGGTGTGGTATAGAGGCCAGAACTCTCTGGGCTCATATTCAATATGCAGGAGATGCTTATCGGACAACTGGGTATATAGATTAAAGCACCAGCCTACACCATGATTTCCATCAATAAGTTCATACCAGCACCTTCCCTTAATCTTATACTCCTGGATTTCGTCGGGGTTCCAGGCGCTAAATTGATCTTTATATCCCAACTCTAGAAAGCGATCCGAAACATCTTTGTGCTTTTCAAAGATAAACTGCTTTAACTGGTTGCTGTCAGCGAGATCAAAAACTCCAGATTTGCTTGGTTCCCGAACCTGAACCACTATTATCTTAAAGAATGCACACCCGACAATCCAGGTCTCATCCGGCCCCACTTCGGCTCTACAACCAGCTATAATGGGGTGAAAATCAAGCCAGATATAGGGGCTTTCACTATCCCAAAGCGGTTCACCACCATAGAACCTTGGATAACTATCCTCATTGTCAATAGGCGTGACATATGAGGCATAGTCACTACCATTGTCCCAAGGCATTAGTGCCTCTAGTTCACCAGTCAATGACAGGTGCCAGAGGCCTAGGTCGTAGTGATGCACTGGCGCCATATTAAAAGGCAACCAGTACATATCCTCAAGCTGCTCGATAAGGGGGCGGCTTGTATCCACTGAATCTATATGAGCCATAACTACCTCCCCGCCCACTCATCAAAGCTGATTACCACCCCTCGCTGCCCCAGGCGCCCCAGCCACACTCATCTTCCTCTGAACTATCATTTTCTCGCCTCAAGGTACCGGTGATCACTTCGCTTCCCTCCTCCATTTTAGAAAGCTCTAAATTATCCAAAAAATCCCATAAAGGGGACTTGCTGACCTGTAGGGCCTTTTCACTAGGGGTGTGGTATAGAGGCCAGAACTCGCTGGGCTCATATGCAATATGCAGGAGATGCTTATCGGACAAGGGGGTATATAGATTAAAGCACCAGCCTACACCATGATTTCCATCAATAAGTTCATACCAGCACCTTCCCTTAATCTTATACTCCTGGATTTCGTCGGGGTTCCAGGCGCTAAAGCGATCTTTATATCCCAACTCTAGAAGGCGATCCGAAACATCTTTGTGCTTTTTAAAGATAAACTGCTTTAACTGGTTGCTGTCAGCGAGATCAAAAACTCCAGATTTGCTTGGTTCCCGAACCTGAACCACTCTTATCTTAAAGAATGCACACCCGACAATCCAGGTCTCATCCGGCCCCACTTCGGCTCTACAACTAGCTATAATGGGGTGAAAATCAAGCCAGATATAGGGGCTTTCACTATCCCAAAGCGGTTCACCACCATAGAACCTTGGATAACTATTCTCATTGTCAATAGGCGTGACATATGAGGCATAGTCACTACCATTGTCCCAGGGCATTAGTGCCTCTAGTTCACCAGTCAATGACAGGTGCCAGAGGCCTAGGTCGTAGTGATGCACTGGCGCCATATTAAAAGGCAACCAGTACATATCCTCAAGCTGCTCGATAAGGGGGCGATTTGTATCTACTGAATCTATATGAGCCATAATTACCCCTTCGCCTCCGAACTCCATCCATCATCGAAACCTTGAAGCTCATCTGCAATATACTTTGCAGCGTCTATATTTAGTAACGACCTAAAAAATATTGAAGAAGATAATATCATAAATGGTGGAGAACCCACCGGCTTAAACCTTTCTCTAAAGATAACCCTACGTGACTTATCTCACAAAAAAACAGCTCTATTAAATAATATTTAAATCCCCACCTTTTGTTGGGGTCAGCGTCTCATAACTTAAAATGTATTTCTGGGGGTTTAATATCCGACCTCACACCTTCGCCCCAAAGAAGTCTTCCTCAACAACCCACCAACCAACCAAGATAAAATTGAATGGACAAAGGGGGGGTGGAACAACCCCATCAATTTATACGGGAATTTGCAAAAATATATACTGGAAATAAATACACCCTTAAGAACTCCAGTTTACCAATCACTCAAAGCAGATAAACATATAGCAATAAGCCCCGGAATAACCATTCAACACTGGAGTCCTTGGCACCACCTCAAAGGTACCAATTTACACAGCCTTCATATCAGGTACCTGTGTTCCACTCTGTTTTTCTTGACAGTAAAACCCAGCCCCACTTGACTGAAAGCAAAGAGGTTAGCCGTATAGTCTCAGGCAGCCCTCGATTAAAAGAGCTTGCGACTAGTGGATATCCAAAAAGTAAAAAGCCAGGCCGGTGTGCCCGGCCTGGCTTTATTTACTGCTCTACTGAGGAAGAAGGTATTAAAGCGCTTCAGCTGTCTCCGTTTGCGCGCTTTTTACCGAGGGCCCACCGCCTTCAACAAGCTCCGCATCCTGCTTGTGCACCTTCTTAGCAAACAATCGCTGTACCACTACAAAGAACAGCGGGATAAAGAAAATCCCCAACAGAGTGCCGACGACCATACCGCCTAACACACCAGTACCAATAGCGCGCTGGGCACCGGAACCAGCACCGGTTGCTATGGCCAAAGGCAACACCCCCAGACCGAAAGCGAGGGATGTCATCAGGATGGGGCGCAGCCTATCGCGCACAGCGCGCATTGTGGCTTGCACCAGCTCCATGCCTTCTTCAAGATTCTGCTTGGCGAACTCCACAATCAAAATGGCATTTTTACTGGTTAGCCCCACCGTTGTCAGCATCGCCACCTGGAAATAAATATCGCGCTCCATCCCTCGCAAACTATTGGCCAGTACCGCACCGAGAATACCCAAAGGTGCCATTAACAGTACCGCTGTCGGCACTGTCCAGCTTTCATACAACGCGGCCAGACATAAGAACACGATTAAAAGAGACAGGGTGTATAGCAAGGGCGTTTGGGCTCCGGCTGAGCGCTCCTGGTAAGAGAGGCCGCTCCACTCCATACCAACACCGGCAGGCAACTGGGCCACCAAGCGCTCCACCTCTTCCATTGCCTCGCCAGAGCTGACTCCCGGTGCAGCCTGCCCGTTAACCTGCATGGAGGGAACTCCGTTGTAGCGCTCCAGGCGGGGGGAGCCGTACTCCCATGCGAAGCTGGCAAAGGAGGACAACGGCACCATATCGCCCTTATCATTGCGCACCGACCACCGCTGAAAGTCCTCTGGAACCATCCGGTAAGGAGCGTCGGCCTGCATGTATACCCGCTTTACCCGGCCGCGATCGATAAAGTCATCAATATAGGAACCACCCCACGCCGTGCTCAGGGTGCTGTTGATATCGTCAATAGACAGACCGAGGGCTGCGGCCTTTGCGTTGTCAATTTTTACGCGAAATTGCGGGGTGTCCTCCTGGCCGTTGGGGCGAACATTGAGCAAAAGTTCACTCTGCCCCGCCATCCCCAAGAACTGATTTCTGGCTGCGGTTAGGGCTTCATGGCCCAAGTTGCCATTGTCTTGAAGGTAGAAGTTAAAACCACCAGATGAGCCCAGTTCAGGCAGTGGTGGCGGCGCAAAGGCGAAAGCCATGGCATCTTTAATTTGCATCAAGGCACCCATTGCCCGCATGGCAACGGATCCGGCACTCTGGGATTCCTCTTCCCGCTGAGACCAGTCTTCCAGGTTTACAAAAGCAATACCGGTATTCTGTCCGCTACCGGCAAAGCTGAAGCCCTGCACGGCAAATACCGACTTTACCGTGCCCTGTTCATTGTTCAGGAATTGATCCTCCACTTTGCGGATGGATTCCATAGTGCGCTCTTGGGTTGCTCCCACGGGGGCTTGCACCATGGAGAACAGCACACCCTGATCTTCGTCCGGCAGGAAAGAGCTCGGCAGGCGCAGAAACAGGAAGGCCATCACGGCGGAAAGTGCGATAAACAACAGCATAAAGCGGCCACTGCGGCTCAAAATTCCCTGCACACTACCCTGGTAGCGCTGACTGCCCCGCTCAAAGCTTCGGTTGAACCAACCAAAGAAGCCTTTCTCCGCGTGGTTCTCTCCTTTGGCAATGGGCTTTAGCAGTGTCGCACAGAGCGCCGGTGTCAGGATAATGGCCACCAGTACCGATAGCGCCATGGCCGCAACAATGGTTACGGAAAACTGACGGTAGATCACACCGGTGGCACCGTCCATAAATGCCATAGGCACAAACACAGCCGATAACACTACACCAATCCCGATTAGGGCCGCTGTAATCTGATGCATGGATTTTTGAGTGGCCTCTCTCGGCGACAGCCCCTCTTCCCGCATCACGCGCTCAACGTTTTCCACTACCACAATGGCATCATCGACAAGGAGGCCGATCGCCAGCACCATGGCAAACATCGTGAGCATATTGATGGAGAACCCCAGTGAGGCGAGCACGGTAAAAGTGCCCATCAGCACTACCGGTACGGCAATAGTCGGTATCAAAGTGGCGCGGAAGTTCTGAAGGAACAGGTACATCACCAGGAATACC
Organism: Microbulbifer regidiadema (SeqCode); assembly: GCF_052467605.1. NCBI lineage: Bacteria > Pseudomonadati > Pseudomonadota > Gammaproteobacteria > Cellvibrionales > Microbulbiferaceae > Microbulbifer > Microbulbifer regidiadema (SeqCode). The sequence continues at coordinate 893,580 of NZ_CP174316.1, forward strand.
AGGACAATCGCTTCGACCAAGGTGGTGATAACACCTTTAATCGAAACCTCGACAAAGGGGGTCGTATCGAATGGCACTACCGAAGTCAGGCCCCGGGGAAAGTAGGTCTCCAATTCTTTCAGCTTGGCCTTCACTCCCTCAGCCGTCTCCAGGGCATTGGCCCCGGTCGCTAAGTTAATCGCGATACCTGTAGCGGGTTGGCGGTTGTAGCGGGAGATAAACTCGTAGTTCTCCGCCCCCAGTTCAACGCGGGCAATATCGCCGAGGCGTAAAAGGGAGCCGTCATCATTGGCGCGGACGACAATATCCCTAAACTGCTCTGGGGTTTGCAGGCGCCCCTGGGAGGTAATCGATGCATTCAACTGCTGCCCTGGAATCGCCGGTGCGGCACCGAGGCTTCCCACCGTCACCTGGGCATTTTGGGCCTGCACTACAGCGGCCACATCGCCCGGGGTAAGAGCGTAGGTGGTGAGTTTGTTGGGGTCGAGCCAAATCCGCATCGCGTACTTGGAGCCGAACACCTGTACGTTGCCCACGCCGGGCACCCGACTGATGGGGTCCACAATGGCCGAGTTGATATAATCGGCAATATCATTGCGGTTCATGCTGCCGTCTTCAGAAACAAAGCCGGCAACCATCAGGAAACCACCCCGGGACTTACTGACACTGACCCCCTGTAGCTGAACCTCCTGGGGTAACAGTGGCATCGCCAGCTGCACTTTGTTTTGCACTTGAACCTGGGCTGTATCCGGGTCAGTACCGTTCTCGAAAGTCAGGGAGATGGAAACACCACCGTTGGACTGGCTGGTGGCGGACATATAAAGAAGGCCGTCGAGGCCTTTCATATTGCGCTCAAGAATTTGGGTCACCGAATCCTCAACCACCTTGGCCGAGGCGCCCGGATAATTGGCCTCAATATTGACCGAGGGCGGGGCAATATTGGGATAGCGCTCCACTGCCAGGTCACCGATGGACAGTACACCTGCCAGCATCGTGATAATTGCCAGAACCCAGGCAAAGATGGGCCGATTGATAAAAAAGCTCGCCATAACCCCTACCCTCAGGAACCCTGTTCAGCGGGCTCTGCGCCAGCTTGTTGATCGCTTTCAGCCGCTGGCGGTTGCTCGTCTGCACGCTCACTGGCCTGCACCGGGGCCCCCGGGCGAATTTTTTGCAAACCGGCAATCACTACCCGGTCTCCGGCTTCAAGCCCCTCTTCCACCAGCCAGCGGTTGCCCACTGTGCGGCTGACTCGTACGGAACGCTGGGCAACGATACTCTCTGCGTTAACCACCATGGCAGAAGTATTGCCCTTGGGGTCCCGCGCGATCCCCTGCTGGGGCACCAAAATGGCATTTTCACGGACGCCGCTGCCGACAATGGCGCGCGCATACATACCCGGTAACAGCATGGTATCCGGGTTGGGCACAACTACTCGCAGCAGCACACTGCCAGTGGAGGGGTCTACACTAGCTTCGGCAAACTCCAGCTTGCCCGGGTGCTCATATTCACTGCCATCCTCCAGCAGAATGGTCACCGGCAGGTGAGTCGCATCTGCCAGGGTGCCGGCCTGGAGAGCGCGGCGCAGGCTGACAAGCTCTGCTGCCGACTGGGTGACCTCGATATAGATAGGATCGAGCTGCTGCACAGTCGCCAAAGTCCCGGCCTGATTGGCCGTTACCAAGGCGCCCTGAGTGACTGTGGATTTACCGATACGACCGCTAATCGGAGAGGTGACCTGGGCGTACTCCAATTGGATTTCCGCTCGCTGCAACGCCGCCCGAGCGCTGGCTACGGAGGCTCGGGCCTCCTGTAGATCCGCTTCCGCAGCATCGTTTTCCTGTTTGCTGACCGCGCCGTTATTCACCAGGTTGGCGGTGCGCTCGGCCTTTAACCGCGCGATATTCATAGCCGCTTTGGCACCTTGCAGGCTCGCTTTGGCACTATCGACATCAGCGCGGTAAAGGGCGTCATCCAGCTGATAAAGCGGCTGGTTTGCACCAACTTGACCGCCTTCACGGAACAATTGGCGTTTGATGATGCCGCTAACTTGCGGGCGCACTTCGGCTACCTTAAACGGCGCGGTGCGCCCGGGCAGCTCTCTGGTCAGGGTGACTGATTCAGGCTGAAGTGTGACCACCGTCACTTGGGGAGCCATGCCCGGTGGCGCCGAGGCCTCCTCACTACATCCCGCCAGCAATGCGGCAGCAACCAAAAAACTGGTGAGGACTCGGGCTTTTAACATGACTACCTCGAAAATGACTACACAGGCAAAAGACTGGCAGGTGATGGAATTTTTAAGTGACAGGAAAATCTAAATAAAGAGGCGTGGCATTTTATGGGCTCGCAGGAGGCGGGATCAACTGTTCATAATCGTGCAATTTTCATCTAACATGCACTTTCACCCTGTATATTCAAGGATTTGCACATAAACTCCCTTTGCCAGCTTGCGGTTAGACGCTGCAAAAATGAGCCAGAGCGAAACTAATAATTGATTAAAGAAGCTGCTGTTCCCCTATGACCAAACGCAGAAATGAGCAAATTTCAACCACTCGTGAGCGTATATTGAACGCTGCACTCAGTGTGTTTCATGAATATGGCGTGTGCCGCCCATCCCTTTCTGAAGTCGCAAAACTGGCCGGGGTCAGTGACGGGGCTGTGACCGACCACTTTCGCAGCAAAACCGGTTTGCTCCTAGCACTGACAGAACGCATGGTGCTACCCGGTGAGCAGCTTTGCAATAATGCCGGTGATCAACTCAACATCAATCCACTTGGGACATTGCGGACGCGCTGGGTGTGGCTGTTCCAAGAGATTGCCTGCAACCCGGAGTGGCAGCAGGTACTAGAAATTATCTTCCACCCCTGTGAAGAACAAATTACAGAGAGTAGTGAAATTCACCGGCGCATGAAGCAGGGGCGCACTCGAGGGCTCGAGCGGATGAGCCAATTGATCGCCCTCGCGGTCACCGAGCAACAGCTGCCTGAGGACCTGGATGTAGATCTCGCCCTGCAGATGTTACACGGGGGCCTGTTCGGGGTGATTGAAACCTGGCTGTTATCCTCAAGAATTGAGGATATCGGTGAATTGGGCGAGCGCTATATCGACGCTCTAATTGATATGATCCGCTTCTCCCCCACTATGCGCCGGGGGCGAGAACATATACGAGTCCTTCACTAGCCGGACTCGCCGCTTTTGGGATCGCAACCCATTTCCCGACAAAACATCTCCCAGGGGGACCAGGGCAAGTCGCAACTCTGCCACTTGTTCTGGACCGCCGGGCCGCTCTCCCCCTCCAGCTTCAACGCTTGCTTCACCGAGTCCTGAGAACTGAGAGACTGTATCCGCGCCCTCACCCACTGGCCGGCCTCTTGCGCGGCACCCATAGCAAGCCCCCAGTGATTGGGCCAGATACAGAGAAAGTTACTGATATCAAAACTGTGTAAATGGTATGGGCACGGGTAGCTCAGTTGAACCAGAGCCTCACCATTCGGCCCCGGCGCATCTGTTTTCCAGCCTGCGTAAACACTCCAGTGGCAACTGGCAGCCCAGTCCTCAAAACCGGTCATGCAGTTTGCCAACCGCGCCAATGTGTCGCGAATAAGACCTCTCTCTACCGGCGGGGGCACCCTCATATCAATGACACCGGGGCGAAATCTGGGCTGTTGCGGGTTTAAGGTGAGTATCCAAAGCCCCTCCCCCGTTTCCAGCGGGTGATAGGCCACAACCAGGTCCATCAGGAATGCCGAAACTGGAGGCACACTGGTCCCCTTTGCCAGCAACATATGCAGGGGGCGAACAATTTGAGCATCCTGCACAATTTGATTGGGCACCCCCAGCCCCCCCAGTATTGCGGCATTACCCGCCCCACAAGCTGAAAGCACTAGCTTGGGCTTTATCCGGTGAGAGGTGTCTCCGATATCCGCAGAGACCTCAATGATCTCCCCCTCCTCTTTATTGATTCTGCGAACATATCCCTTCGCGATCTGCTCATTTACCGGGGCACTAAAACGCCGATAGGCTTCAGCACCATCAAACATAAGGTCATCGTCAAACCGAAAGCACTGATGGGATGGCAGGCTAGTTGTAATCAGCGGAGCGGGTATTGGCACCTCCTCAACAGAAATGCCCGCCGCAGCCCAATTGGGTTGTACAACGTCCAAAAACTCCCTGGGAAGCGCGGCGTAGAAGTCCGTCACACGACTATTAACACCATCACTCTCCAATTGTGCGCGCCAAGATTGTGCTGCCTGCCGGTAAGCCTTTGCCGCACTTGGGTGTGCGGCATTCCAACCGGACGAAAAGTAACCATGGAAATGTAATGACTCGGCGTCGTCCAACCCCTGGTCTATCGCGACCACAGAAAACTCTGTCGATAGCTCGCGCAACAGTGAGACCGACTGAATGCCACCACCCAGCACCAGAATGTCTACCTCTACCGCTTTAGTCATAGCCTGCCCCGGAGCAAAAATTGAATTATCACCACTTAAGCAAAGGCTGCCATCCTGTCAACTTCTCAGGCTCCGGTTCACTTTGAAGTTCAGCTCAGGCACGAAATTGGGCAACTCATTTGCGGCACGGTTGAGCTACACCCCACAACCAGATGATGCTCGAACTCACGGAGATCAGGCACAGAGATAACCCCCTCTCGTGCAAGTCCAAAGGCGGCAACTATCCTGACACAGGGGGTGGGTTACAAATCACTTTAACAAATAAAAAATACTTACATATCAATGAGTTGCGAGATATACATAATGTAATTTATTAGATAAGTAGTAACTTCAGTCTGTTGCGGTGGAAGATGTATGCAGATCAATACTGGGCGTAGCTGCCGCTCCACTTAATAGAGCACCCTATACTTGCCTGTTGTTTTCTCGGACCCTGCCCGGTCTCTGCAATCTCCCTCATTGCGTTGACGAGTTCCCTGGTACGCCCAATAGGGCTGCCCATATCTGCATCATCAATTCGACCGCGATATTGAAGCTCGCCGTTTTTGTTGAGTCCAAAGAAATCCGGTGTGCAGACCGCCTTGTACCCCCGCCCTACAGACTGATCCTCATCGACCAAATAGGGGAAAGTAAATCCATGATCACGGGCAAATTTCACCATATAAGGAGGACTATCGATCTTATAGTCTCTATAGTCATTCGACATAACAGCCAAAACATTAATGCCTTCCCGTTGCAAATCCCGAGCATCCTCTGCAAGACGGTCAGCTATCGCTTGAACGTAAGGACAGTGATTGCAAATAAATGCGATCAAGAGCCCTTTATCGCCCAGGTGATCTGACATCCGATAGCGCTTGCCGCCAGGATCTTTCAAAGTGAAGTCGGGCGCCTTCCAACCGAAATCGCACAGTGGGGTGTCAAGTAACATTACCAAGTCCTCTCTTCAATTTAGGCATCGACCTCAAGTACAGCTTTGGCAAAGGGGCCGTAAATCTTCGCAACGCCTTTCGCCATATCGTCCAGGTAAACAGAGAAGTCACCGGTTTTGAGCGCTTTCAAAATACCATCAAGCGGGACTCACCCATGCCTGCTGCATCAGCCATATCTGTCTTGATTGGTCCGGCAATAACACTGATGACTTGAGCCCCCTGCTCGGACTAAGGTTTGACTGCGCCCAGAAAGTTTCCCCCGTAGGCCTGTGTGAAGGCTCTATAAGACCCGCCCATACCGGCACTCGATCACAGCCCCTTGTGACCTCAAAAGCTACAAAAGTCACAAAATGGTTCTGACCATCAGGTCAAAATGCTCGCATTTAACGTTTTTTTACCTTCAAGGTGACACAACTACAGTGATGGCCATGCATAGTAAAGTTGTAAAAACCAGAAAAAACCCCTAAGAAACAGACCAGGAAGAAAAGATATTTTGCTAAATCCCAGCAATAAGGGAAAGGTTCATCTCTGATTAGATGTATTTCATGCCCTTTGGAGCTTTCAGCCTTTATACTTGTCCTAAGCTATAAGTCGCCAAGCCATAAGGGCTCGGTGCCTATGAAGTAGGACGTATAAAGAGACTCCCTATGCTTACCAATCGGATCGCCGCTTACTTTTCCGGCTTATTGGTCATTGGCCTTCTTTCCACAAGTGCTCTGGCAGAACCAGAGCGACTGGCCCCCGAAGAGGGTCAGGGTAGTACCGCACAGGAAATAGTCAGCAAGTTGGAAATGCTGCACTACAACAAAATTAAAATCGGCGATGAAATGTCCGAGGACTTATGGAGCGAGTATATCGATGCACTCGACCCCACCAAAAGTTACTTCCTCGCCTCTGACATCAACGAATTCCGCGAGTGGCAGGCGACGATGGATGATCAGCTTCGCGCTGGTGACGTCACCGCAGGATTCAGTATCTACAACCGCTTCCGCCTGCGGATGGGGGATCGCCTCGACAGTATTCTGTCCCAACTGGAGAAAGGCCTTCCCGCGTTTGACTTCTCTCGGGATGAGACCCTAGAGCTGGACCGGGAAGAGAGTCAGTGGCCCACCTCTATCAGTGCTGCCGATGAGCTATGGCGCAAGCGCCTAAAGAGCAGCATCCTCAATCTTCGCCTTACCGGCAAAACTGATGAGGAAATCCAAGATCTGCTCGTGCGCCGCTACAAAGGCCAGAAGAAGCGTCTTGAACAGCAAAAGAGTGACGATGTGTTCGAACTCTATATGAACTCATTGACTCGCCTCTACGATCCACACAGTAACTACCTGTCACCGCGCTCATTGGAAAACTTTAATATGAGCATGTCCCTCTCGCTGGAGGGGATCGGTGCAGTGCTGCAAGCGGATGAGGAGTACACCAAAGTTGCACGCTTGGTCCATGGCGGCCCTGCCGATCGCACTGGCAAGATCAAACCCAACGACAAAATTGTAGGTGTTGGCCAGGATAAGGAAGGCGAAATGGTCGACGTTGTAGGCTGGCGCCTGGATGACGTCGTAGACCTGATTCGCGGCAAGGCGGGCACCTATGTGCGCCTCGAAACCATTCCCACAGGCGGTGACGGCACCCACAAGACCATCCTGATCAAACGCAGTAAAGTGAAGCTGGAAGATCAGGCGGCGAAGAAAGCGGTATTTGAATTCTCCGACGGTAGCAAGAGCTACAAGATCGGGGTAATTAACTTGCCGACCTTCTATATCGATTTCGATGCCTACCGCCGTCGCGACCCCAACTACAAAAGCACCACCCGGGACGTAGCTCGCCTGCTGAGTGAGCTGAAAGAGGAAAATGTCGATGGCATTATCCTGGATCTGCGCAACAATGGTGGCGGTTCGCTGCAAGAAGCCACAATGCTTACCGATCTGTTTATCGATCAGGGTCCGGTAGTACAGATTCGCCACGCTAACGAGCAAATTTCTCGCCACAATCGCTCGCGCTCCCGCGCCATGTACCGTGGGCCGCTGATGGTGCTGATCAACCGCCTATCGGCCTCTGCGTCTGAGATCTTTGCCGGCGCAATCCAGGATTACAATCGTGGCCTGGTGGTAGGCAACCAGTCTTTCGGTAAGGGTACCGTGCAAACGATGGCACCACTGAAGGAAGGTCAGCTGAAAATCACCCAATCCAAGTTCTACCGGGTTTCCGGTGACAGCACCCAGCACGCAGGGGTGAAGCCGGATATCGATATGCCACAGCTGATCGATGCCGAGAACGTAGGTGAGAGCGCCTACGATACCGCCCTACCCTGGGATCGTATCCACGCAGTACCTCACGCGAAGTACTTCAACCTGAAATTGCTGATTCCAAGCTTGATCAACAAGCATGCCAAGCGCACAGAAGTAGACCCGGATTTCGTCTTCCTGCGCGACCAGTTCAAGTTTGATTCCGAGCGGGCAGACAAAAAATTTGTCTCCCTAAATGAATCAACTCGCGAGCAAGAGCGTAAATCTGTTAATCAGCGTCTGCTGGATATGGAAAATCGTCGCCGCAAGGCTAAAGGTCTGGAAGTTTACGAAAACTTTGAGGCATACGAGGAGAGCGAATCTGAGGAAGTCGCCAGCGTTGGTGGCCCTGTAGAAATCAAGTTGGAAAAAGATCCTATTTTGAATGAAGCGGGCTATATAATGGCGGACTTTATCGGCCTGGCCACTAAGGCCAGCAAGGCCCCGCCCCAAGTTGCCAATTTCTAAATATTGATAGGTACTGGGTGCGCGGCATGCACCCAGTCCGCGAACTAATTTTTAGGCCGGGCTAGCCCGGCCTTTTTATCTTTTTGGTATTATCAACCTTTCACTAAAGCACCGATTGTATCTACTGTTTTGGGGTCACCTTAATACTCTCCAAAACTTTTTAGCTCTTATAAAAACTTACTAAAATCAACATCATGCTTTTCTCCAAGCTCTGAAAAAATCTTCTTCTCTACAGCGCTTATTTTATTAAACCTAAGCCAAATTGCGTCACTTTTCTTTAATTTTGCTGGAACACCAGCAAAAACTGAAAAAGGCACTATATCTTTAGTTAAAACTGAGCTGGTCCCAACAACCCCACCATCCGCAATTGATGAATTCTTTAAGATTGTAACATTCCTCCCAATCCACGAATGTATCCCAACACTAACCTCCCCCCAAGCGTCATGATCATTTATATTTTGTCCAGTTTTGATATCAAACAAAGGGTGCTGATCTCTCATTTGAAAATTTATCCCGTCTGAAAAGAGACAATCTTTCTTTATAGATAAAGAGAACAAACCTCCATGTATGGCTATATTTCCGGATGTTGTACCTTGTCCAACAATAATGTTGCAGCTTTTATTCAATTTAAGACTTAATTTGACAGCTGGCGTGCACAACACTATGTTGTGCGGCTCTCCATTAACCAGCAAATCACAAGAACTCGCCACATTTGAACAGATTATTATTCTACAAGGGAGCCGGTGAGTATTGGTAGGGTTGGTAACCTTGATTTTTCTTAATGATTCAACTTTGAAATTTGGATTTGTTGTGTACACATCAATGTCAGAACTGTTAGATTGAGTTGTAAACCTTACATATCTCGATACAACAGCATCATCGATCTTCCTTATGCTAGAAACATGCTTGGTATTAAAAAAGAAATCATTAATATCTGAATTAAAAAGCTCACCAATCAAGTCGCTTAAACTCATATACATATCCATATTTGGTGTTTGTCATCTGCCATCAACGTAAAATACTTCTTACGTTTTGCCGTCAAGCCTAGCTTTTCATTAGCTTGCGGACTCGATAGCGCCCAATTTTAAAAGCTTCAAGGCGTTGGTCCTTTTTAGGATTTCCCTCTCCACCCTCAACTACTTGTTTTCACACCGGAATCAATCCAATTCAGCGCGCTCACCTGCACCCAACCTTACTCCACTCCCCCCCTTTATCCAACGTCGCAAGCTGTTGACAATGGCCCTACAGCCTCAAATATCCTTGTCAGAGACAAGTGCTACAGCACCTTTCTTGAACTCCAGCTTGTCCCCGGTATTTTTCAAGATAGTTGTCATACTTCACCTCACTTGGTAGTTTTACCATCTTGGCGAGATATCCGGGAGTATTTGGCCACAAGACAGCGTTCAGGCTCAGGAAAGTGTTTGTCGGATCGCGCAACTGCAAAGAATACTTAGAAATCAAAGTATCGAGCAAATTATGGCATACTTATACCTTACTGAAGAAGTCAATTTCGCCCTCTTGGCTACCTGAAAACAACATGACAGCAACCGGCAGTAGCGACACTAAACAGCAAATAAAAACATAACACTGACTTTAAATGAGTCTAGTGAACACGACCATACAGGACCGATCAGAAGCAATGAAAGTAGTTTCCTTTAACGTCAACAGTATCCGCACCCGTCTGCACCAGATGCAGGCCTTGGTGGACAGCCACCAACCCGACATTATCGGCTTACAGGAAACCAAGGTTACCGACGAGGATTTCCCAGTAGATGCGATTAAAGATCTGGGCTATGAGCTGATTTATTTTGGCCAAAAAACACACTACGGTGTTGCCCTGCTCTCACGCCTGCCATTTATTGACCGTGAATACGGCTTTCCCGGTGAGCCCAGCGATGCCCAGCGCCGCATGGTTGCTGGCAAGTTTGATATCGGCGGCCCCGAACCCCTCACGGTTATCAACGGCTATTTCCCCCAGGGTGAAAGTCGTGAGCACCCGGTGAAGTTCCCCGCCAAGCAGAAGTACTACGCCGATCTGGATAGCTATCTGCAAACCACCTGCAAACCGGAAGCCCCGGTACTGGTGATCGGCGATATGAATATCTCCCCCAGCGACCAGGATATCGGTATTGGCGAACCCAATCGCAAGCGCTGGTTGCGCGACGGCAAATGCAGCTTTCTCCCAGAAGAGCGCGAATGGCTGCAAAAAATTGAAAGCTGGGGGCTCACCGACACCTTCCGCGCACAAAACCCGGAAACAGATGACGTATTCAGCTGGTTTGACTACCGCAGCCGTGGATTTGATCGCGAGCCCAGACGCGGCCTGCGCATCGACCTGATCCTCGCCACCAACCCGCTATTGGAAAAGTGCGTAGCCACCGGTGTGGATTATGATATCCGCGCTATGGAGCGACCCTCTGACCATGCCCCGGTTTGGGCCGAATTTAAGCTCTAAACAGGCGTTAAAGCCCACTACTCCAGTGGGCTTTTTTAGGGATGTGAATATATGGTTTTCCATATATAATTGCGGGCGAAAGTGGATGCTCGGCCTAACTCGGGCAGGGAGTTGTCCACGGTGGATAGACGTAGAAGAGCGGTATGAACCCAGTACAGTTTTACAAATGCCTAGCCGATGATACGCGCCTGCGCACCTTGCTGCTTATCGCTCATGAGGAGGAGCTCTGCGTGTGTGAATTAACGACAGCCCTCGAGTTAAGCCAACCCAAGATTTCCCGGCACCTTGCGCTGCTAAGGAGTTCTGATCTACTTCAGGATCGCCGCCAGGGGCAGTGGGTATTTTACCGAATTAACCCAGACCTGAGTGCCTGGGCAAAATCTGTACTGTTCGACACCTTGCAGGCCAACCAGCATTTTATTACCGAAGATCTTAACAACCTGATTCAAATGGGAGACCGGCCTGAGCGCACAAGTCTGTGCTGCTGAGATTTACCGCCGATCACAGATTCAATTTAACTCAACATATATGATTTTTCATATATACCGAAAGGGAAACGGAGTACAAGTAACAATGACGATCAAAATTGGGATTAACGGCTTTGGCCGTATCGGCCGCCTGGTATTGCGAGCGGCCTGGGACTGGCCGGAAGTGGAGTTTATCCAGATCAATGACCCCGCCGGCGATGCCGCCACACTCGCCCACCTACTCAACTTCGACTCTGTCCACGGGCGCTGGCATAGAGAGGCCAAAGCCGTTGACGATACAATCCAAATTGATGGCAAAACGATGGCCTATAGCCGTAATACTGCCATTGCAGATACGGATTGGCGCAACTGTGACCTGGTGGTAGAAGCTTCGGGGAAAATGAAAACTACCGAACTGCTCCAGCCCTATCTCGATCAAGGCGTAAAGAAAGTACTGGTCTCTGCACCGGTTAAGGAAGCCGGTGTACCCAATATTGTCCTTGGGGTAAACCAGCATATTTACCAGCCGGATCAGCACCGGATTATTACCGCCGCTTCCTGTACCACCAACTGCCTTGCCCCAGTAGTTAAGGTGATTCACGAAAACCTGGGTATTCGCCATGGCTCAATCACTACAATTCACGATATCACCAACACCCAGACTATCCTTGATGCACCCCACGCAGACCTGCGCAGAGCCCGTGCCTGCGGAGCCAGTCTGATCCCAACAACAACGGGGTCGGCTACGGCGATTGCCACTATCTTTCCCGAGCTTTCCGGTCGCCTCAACGGCCACGCGGTTCGTGTCCCGCTCGCCAATGCGTCACTGACAGACTGCGTCTTTGAAGTGGAAACAGCCACCTCCGCTGAGGCCGTAAATCAGCTATTCAAAGAAGCGGCAGAGGGCGAACTAAAAAATATCCTCGGCTACGAAGAGAGGCCCCTCGTTTCTGTAGATTACAAAACCGACCCCAGGTCCAGTGTTATTGATGCCCTCTCCACGATGGTCGTCAACGGCACCCAGGTCAAAGTTTATGCCTGGTATGACAATGAGTGGGGCTACGCCAACCGCACGGCAGAATTAGCCCGAATGATTGGCACCATGGGCTAAGCAGCCCAAGTGAGTAGCAGTATACAGAACACGATCATGCAGTTTCTTCACAACTTATCGTCGCCGGTGCGCCAATACCTATTGGTAACGGGCAATTACTGGGCGTTTACCCTGACTGACGGCGCCCTGCGCATGCTGGTGCTGCTGCACTTTCACGAGCTCGGCTACAGTCCTTTACAAATTGCCCTACTCTTCCTTTTCTACGAATTCTTTGGTGTCGTCACCAATCTTATCGGCGGTTGGCTCGGGGCCCGATTTGGACTCAATCGGACCATGAATCTGGGATTGGCCTTACAGGTCGCAGCCCTTTCCATGCTGCTGGTACCCAGTCAGTATCTTAGCGTCCCACTGGTCATGGCCGCCCAAGCCCTATCCGGTATCGCCAAAGATTTAAATAAAATGAGTGCGAAAAGCTCAATCAAGCTGCTGGTACCCGACGGGGCCAGTGGTACCTTGTATCGATGGGTCGCACTGCTTACCGGCTCGAAAAACGCCTTAAAGGGTCTGGGCTTTTTCCTTGGTGGAGCCCTACTCGCTTTACTGGATTTTCATGGCGCAATTGCCACAATGGCCGCCGCTCTTGGGGGTGTTTGGCTATTGAGCCTCAAATACCTCAAGCAGGACTTGGGCAAGGCTAAAGCAAAGAGCCGCTTTAGGGATATTTTTTCCAAGAGCCCTGCGGTCAATATCCTATCGGCCGCACGCCTACTCCTGTTTGCTTCCCGGGATGTCTGGTTTGTTATCGCCCTGCCCATTTTCCTGGCCAGCCAATTCGGCTGGAGTCACTGGCAAGTAGGTGCCTTCTTGGCATTATGGGTGATCGGTTACGGTATTGTGCAAACTCAGGCCCCCAAAATCACCTCAATAGGCTCAGCCCTACCACCAGACGGCCGAGCTGCATTCCTCTGGGCAGCCGTACTTGCTATTGCGCCCGCCGCGATAGCAGTCGCGCTACACAAAGGGATGGACGCGCAGATTGCGGTCTTGGGGGGGCTTTTGCTCTTTGCCGTACTCTTCGCTGTAAACTCCTCCCTGCATAGCTATTTGATTGTCGCTTATGCACGGGAAGACGGTGTCTCTATGGATGTCGGCTTCTACTATATGGCAAATGCGGCTGGACGCTTGCTGGGGACACTGCTTTCAGGATGGGTATTTCAAACAATGGGATTGGTGGCTTGCCTGCTGATTTCCAGCGGATTTCTCCTGCTAACTGCCCTTATTTCTCTGGCCCTACCCAGGCATAAGACCAGGGATCGGAAGGCCATCCGCTTAAGTCGCAGCTAGGGAGCCTCTGAATAATTCTGTAGCAATTTGCAGCTCGTCTGCCAGCAACTGCTGGCAGACGAGCGGCGATGTCATCTCAACTTGTGCGATTCGATAAAATTTGGAGTCGGGTATACACCCCATTAGAAATAGCGGCAAAGCAAGGGCCAAATACCTCATATAACTCTCACCTCAAGTCCAACTGCTGCTGGTAGCCTGCAAAACTGGAGAGTAAAAGGTCTGGATTTGGCGCTCAATGACTATTTGCCAACAATTTCTGCCAAAATTTATTCTCTTTTTTTTGACTTTGAAGTCACTGTCATCTTAAGTAAAGTTCGATCTTTTTTCACGTAGTGATGGTAGAGGGCGGCCATGGCATGCCCCAAAACCAAGATCCACACCACCCACTCTCCCAGAACCTTTTTATGAATAAAGTCGACTGGCTTCTCAAACTCTTCAAACGTTAGCCCCATCTGCTCCTGCACTATTGCAACAAAAGCTTGGGTACTCTCAAACTTGGGAATCTCGAACAGAAAAAAATAGTCCGTATCCGCACCGGTGCCGATATAGCCGGTCAGTGGGGCAATGATCATAATGAGGTAGAGAAGGAAATGACCGGCGTGAGCCGCAAAGTGTTCCAGAGGCGTCCCGGGCTCTGGTCGTGGTACTGGGTTGGTCAGGCGCCAAACAATCCTAAGAATGACAAGCACTCCGATAGTGATGCCGATGGAAAGATGTAGCTGCAAGGCAGTCCAGTTCGCCGGTGTCTCTTCCTGAGTAAACCAATGCCGATAGTATACTGAAACATAGGCGCCCAAGAATAACAGGGCCGTTAACCAATGCAGCCATTTGGCTATAGAACCATAACTATCCGGCTGGTTCCTAAGACTCATTCCAATACCCCCTGTCAGGCAAATTATTCAATGACCTGCATTCTAGTGTACCGTATTAAATAGATTGCTGATTTGAGAGTGCTTGGCGTGCACGCTCCACTTTCAATAAAATTTCCTCAGCAGATTTCGTCCACACAAAAGCTTTCTTGGCTTCATTATGTGTTTCAATAAATTTCACGATAGCCGTTTCCAACTCCTTGACTGAGGTGAATGCCCCTCGGCGCAACTGCTTCTCTGTGAGTAATCCAAAAAATCTTTCTACCAGATTTAGCCAGGATGAACTGGTCGGAATAAAATGAAGATGAACTCGTTTGTTTCTCTTGAGCCAGCGCTTTACATTTTCATGCTTGTGAGTCGCGTAATTATCGACGATAAGATGAAGATCCTGTTCTTTAGGTGTTTGCTTTTCTACGGTCTTTAAAAAGCCTAAGAACTCCTGATGACGATGGCGCTTTCTACACTCACCTATGACCTCACCAGTCAGCGTATTAAGGGCGGCAAAAAGAGTGCTTGTCCCGTGACGTTTATAATCATGGGTCATAGTGCCACACCGCCCCGGTTTCATGGGTAGTCCAGGCTGTGTCCGATCCAGGGCCTGAATCGAGCTTTTTTCATCCACACAAAAGACAACAGCATTTTCTGGCGGTGACATATACAAGCCAACAACATCGCGTAATTTTTCTTCAAAAGCAGGATCGTTACTCACCTTGAACTTTTCGGTTAGATGAGGCTTAAGGCCCACTTCCTGCCATACCCTGCTGACAAAAGAGTGGTTAATTCCTAAGACTTTCGCCATGCCTCGCGTTGTCCAGTGTGTCCCATCCTTTGGCTTACTTCCTGTCGTCATCTTGATAATTTTCGAGCGGAGTTTTGCCTGCTCTTCTGAATTCTTACCGCCATGATTAGCCCCCCTGGGCAAATCCTTCTCTATACCTGCCAGACGCTTTTCTGCAAAACGATTGCGCCATCGGCCCACCGTATTGACATCAATGCTTAACTTTTTCGCAATTTGGTAGTTGGGAACCTGCTTGGCAGCGAGCAAAATAATCTTTGACCGCTCAGCCAATCTCACCGATATTTTTCGACTTTTTATATTCTTTTCTAACTGCTTTTTTTCTTCCGGTGATAAATTGATTTCAACTTGAGCTGGCATTGGTCTTCACTTAATCGCTAAATTAAGCTCACATTATATATCAGCAATATATTTAATACACTACACTAGTTCGCCGCCCATCTGCCTGCCAGCAATAACTAGGGAGCCTTTGAATAACTTCCTAGTATCTCTGCGGTTCTTGATTCAATGCTTCGCATTGAACGAAAAATTATGGCGGTTTTACTCAGAGCACGACTACAGGATAAAGAATTCAGAATTGCAGTTAGCTGCATAAAGGCCAGGGGCATTCGCCCGTATAAAGACAAATATCCCCGGAGAGGCCTGCTCCCCGGGGATACTTATTTGCGCTGTTCAGCTATTGCCAGCTCCCAGCGTATAGAACACCCTAACTACTGCCCCATCTCTCGAACCAGATAGCCAGCACCATCAACATTCTCCATTACCCAGAGAATATAAGCGATGTCCACATGGATAGCCCGAGTATTATCGGTGAAGTCCCAATCAGCATTGATACTATCGTAGGTACCATCAAATACAACACCCACCAATTCACCGCGACCATTCATTGTCGGAGAACCGGAGTTGCCGCCGGTGATGTCTACAGTACTCAAGAAATTAACCGGCACTGAGTCCAGCTGCTTATCGTAGTAGCGGCCAGAATTTTTCTTGTCGATAGCCTCCATCAATCCTTTAGGGGCATCAAATGGAGCCTCACCGGTATACTTCGCCTTAATACCACGCAAAGTTGTAAAAGGTACAAATCTGTTCTTACCGTCATTGCCATCGGCAGCCTCTTTAATCGTACCAGCTGGTGGCTGGTAGCCTTTAACCAGCCCATAGGTCACACGAAGAGAACTATTCGCATCGGGATAGACCGGCTTGCCCAGTGAATGGTAATAGTCGATCAGCAACTCCATATACTGTGGGCGGAGCTGAGCAAAGCGTCCTTTCATGGACTCCTCGTGCTCTTCTCGCGCAAGCATGTCGTCGTACATAGCCACTGCCAACTGGATAAACGGATCTTTGCTCTCTTTGAAATCTTCAGGCTTTTTACCGATCCACGCTTCACGCACCTCGACATCGGAAAGCTCTGTTTCCTTATACATCTTGTCGAGCATTGCCGCTAAATCAGTATTGCCTTTATCGAGATTTAAGAAACGGTCAAAGCTGGCTACACGCTGTGCCTTCGGAAGTGCCTGGTAGCGCTCCAGGAAGTAGAGCCAAATCTGCTTATCTACCGATGGGTCGTAACTGCGTTCAATACGACGCATACCCTCGGCAAACCGAGTCATATCGCGCTCCTGATAACCCGGCTTGCGCTCGGTATCAGGTTTTTCGTTCTCTTTTGCTAGGCGATACAACTTGCGTGCAGCGCCCAACATGGCAGAACGATCCATGTAATTGATAGCTAGGTCCTGTTCACGAGTTGACTCTTGCTCAACAACCAGCGCTTCAAGGTCATCGATCGTCGATTGGTATTTTTTCTGGCGGGTCTTGTCTGAATTCACCCACACCTGCAAATCTTTTTCCAGCTTTTGCTTACGCTGCAACAGGTCGCTGCGGCGGTATCCTTCCATCATGCCGGTAAAGTTTTTAGAGTAATTATTCAAGCCTGCCACAAGACTGGCATACTTCAACTCTGCATCTTTATTATCTGCGGTAGCGCTACCAATCGTTTCGGACCATTCTCGCAATACCCGCTGCATATTTGGGTAGTACCAATTGAAATTGCTTTCCACTTCTTGTGCCGTGCGATAACGGTTTGTGCGGCCCGGATAACCGGCAACCATCACAAAATCACCTTCCTCTGGGCCTTTTGCCGCTACGGGCAGATAGTATTTAGGCTCGTAGGGAACATTATCTTTGGAGTAATCAGCCGGTTTGCCATCTTTGCCAACATAGGCTCGATAGAAAGCATAGTCGCCGGTATGGCGAGGCCACATCCAGTTATCAATATCACCACCGAACTTTCCGATCGAGGACGCCGGCGCATGGACTAAACGTACATCGCGAATTTCCAGCTGCTTAACCAGGTAGTAGTTCAAGCCGCCGTAGTAGCTATAGACTTCACAGCGGTGCCCTGGATCTTTCTCACACTCGGAAACCAGTGCCTTCTCCGCGTCTTCGATAGCGGCAAAACGTGCAGCACCATCCATATCATCAGTCAAACGGCCGTTGATCTTATCCGTTACTTCATTCATTGCCACGGTGACATAGACACGGGAGCCCGGTGCAGCGGGCAACTCTTCAGATAAGTCCCCGGCCAGGAAACCTTCAGCCAGTAAATCCTTGGATTCTGTCGAGTTATAAGAAATTGAGCCATAGGCGCAGTGGTGATTGGTAATCACCAGCCCTTTGGGAGAGACAAAGGAGGCCGAACAGCCCCCCAAACTGATCACTGCATTCATTGGGAATTCAGTGAGCTTGGTCATACTGGCTGGATCTAGCTCAAGACCATATCCGCGAAGCTCCTGGGCTAGCTCAGGCAACTGGTGCGGCTGCCACATTCCCTCGGTCGAAATACTCTCTTTCCCAGTAGCAAGGCTGGAGTAACTAACTCCTGCAAGTAATGCAGTGGTTGCGAACCTGTAAACAATAGATTTTTTTATTTTCATATTTACTCAACAGTATTTTCCTAACAACGGCTCAGTATTGGATGCATCTCGGCACTGAGCCTGTCTTTTTACAGCATATTCACCGAAAATTTATCTGTAAACACGGCAAACCAACAGGGTAACACACCAATCCTGGCTTTAAACTGACACGAATCTACGGCCCCACTTCAAGTCCGCTAATCATTGGCAATATTTCCCTGTCTCTTCCACCTAAATGGGGTAAGCCATCAAAACCCAATTGTTATACCGTATCATTTTTAGTCGAACAAATTTGAGCAGAGATAGATTATGTCGACGGCAAGAAAGAAATCTGCGATAAGCTGTTTTGCATCCCATCAAAGTAGTACCGACTAACTTAGTGTCGGTGGGCACTGGCCTTCCACCCCCATTTTGCTATCCAAATTACCCTGGCGATTCTGCTTTCAAGCTCACTCTTACCCTTCAGTGCCAGGAGATTGCCTAGTTTCAGCAGGCCAAATATGATATGTTGCATCATATCTCAAAAGGAAAGAGAACCGGCCAATGAGGGGTAGCGCTACCGCTCTACCCGGAAAATTGAAAGCAATACAGGTAAAACCCCCAAGAAGAAGGCTGAACTAGCCGAAATTACCTAAAAGGAGAGTGTTTTGAGTTTTAATTACTCTACCGAAAGAAGCTATAAGCCACTTGCTGCACAAGTAAACAATGCTGAGCTGATTCGCACAGACAAAGGCGTATCCGCGCTAAACCAACCAAATACCCGCCGGGCCATATCAGCGGATAGCGGAGAAGTTTTCGCCGATATTTTCCAGGCCGATATCAATATGGCTATCTGGCAAAGAGAGCTATCCGCTGATATAGCTAATGACTGTCAGTCTCTCTTGAGCAGTCGTATACCCCCCAATCGCCGAATTCTATTACCCACTACCAAGATAAATCATCTCGCTGAAGCCTTACCAGAGCTTGAGCCCTATCCATATCTACGTGCTGATATTCAGTTACTGGCAGATATGTTCAGTTTCCTGTTTGAGTTAAGTGGAATCGGTATTCGGTTAACAACCCTAAGCGGTGCAATGTGCCCCAAATTTCATGTAGACCGAGTGCCCTGCCGTCTGATTACTACTTATTTGGGTGCTGGGACCGAGTGGTTGGCACCAGGCTCTATTGACCCTGACAACCTCGATTTAAAGACCCAGCAGGAATTCCCCGCAACTTCCATCAATCGCCTGGCGTACGGCTCAGTTGCTCTACTCAAGGGCGAACTTTGGGAAGGCAATGAAGGGGGTGGCTTAATCCATCGTTCGCCCAGTGTCGAGTCCGGCCAACTGCGACTATTGCTCACGTTTGATTTTGGATCAGCCGAAGGCTAACCGGCTCCCCGGATTTGACATTCTCCCCGCCCTAAAGGACGGGGGGTTACGCGCTTTCGATAAATTTCCAATTTATAAACTGAACTCGACCCTACTCTCTCCTGGCTTTAAGGTATAGCTTTGGGTTTCCCTGCCATTATTGACATTGACAGTGTTCACTTGGTCCCGCTCAACCTCCATCAACATTGACTGCTTAACCGTCAAATTCTTACTGACAATAGCAGCCAAAGGCACTTCCTGATATATCCAGATATCGTGAACATCAGCCTCCATGCCCACCCAATTGGGCTTCAGCACACTATCGCCTTCCTGACTGAGCTGGAACCTTGAATTGACATAGTGTTCCATCTGCTTTTGAGCCTCACTCAATTCTTTACTGGCACTTAGTGACAGAGCCTTCTCAATATCGGCAACAAAAAAACGATGGGAAATTTCCAATCTTTGGGTGCGTTCGTTTACGGAAAGGTCTGTCAAACCAAAATGATAGCGATGTGCATTTGCCTGTAAGGCAAATACCAGGGTCGTTACTGTCAGTAACAAAGAAAATAAAACTTTCATCAACTACTACCAATACACTATGAGTGTTTCAGGTGAATATTTGGGAGGGGCAAAAGCACAAAGTGCAGCCCCCCACGCTAATTGTCAGCGAGCTGCACTCTTCTTCAAGACTTAATCTGCCTCTTTAAGCTCTACATCCCAGTCCTTCATCAAGTTGCGCTGCTTCTCGTTCTTAAACAGCTCCAGGCGCGATTTGATAATACGACGTGGGTAGAAGTTATTCTCCACATTGACATCCGCTGTCTCCCAGTGGGGGTCGAGTACTACGGATTTGAGCACTTTACTCTTATCCCTTACCAGCATCTTGGAAGTCTTTTTGGCATTGCGAGTCCAGATTTCAGCGGGGATGCGCAGATCCTCAACACTGCCATCTTCATACTCAAGTCGCAAAAACAGGGGCATTACCAGACCGCCAATATTGCTAAAATCTAGCACGTAGACATTACTCTCAACTTTAAGTAAGTCTTTTTCCCAATCATCCAGTGCCGCCAGCTTAACTTGGTAGCTATTGCGATCCTCATTGGAGACATCGAACATATCGTGCTGGTTATAGAAATCTTCCAGCTCCGGTTTACCATCGACGATGCGGGTTAACTTTTTCGCGCGATTTTCAATAACAGTAATAGTCTCGGGTTCCTGCTCATGCTGGGCACGCTTCCAGGGTCCTTCCACATCAGGGTTTTTTGTACCGACTGTATAGTGGTGTACGGCATCAAGGCTGATATC
Source organism: Microbulbifer regidiadema (SeqCode) (assembly GCF_052467605.1). Lineage (NCBI taxonomy): Bacteria > Pseudomonadati > Pseudomonadota > Gammaproteobacteria > Cellvibrionales > Microbulbiferaceae > Microbulbifer > Microbulbifer regidiadema (SeqCode). Next base: position 914,255 of record NZ_CP174316.1, read on the forward strand.
AACGTTATCCGTGGTGTAGAACCAGCCGCGCCAGAACCAATCCAGATCCATACCCGACGCGTCTTCCATAGTGCGGAAAAAATCTGCTGGCATAGGGCGCTTGAACTTCCAGCGCTGAGCGTATTCCCGGAAAGCGAAATCAAACAGTTCACGTCCCATAATAGACTCGCGCAGGATATTCAGCGCAGCTGCCGGTTTGCCGTAGGCATTGTTACCAAGTTGAAGCACTGATTCCGAGTTCGTCATAATCGGAACTTGGTTCTCACTCTTCATGTATTCGACAATTTTTCGTGCATCACCACGGCGAGATGGATACTTTTCCTCCCACTCCTGTTCGGCCAGGAACTGTACAAAGGTGTTTAGGCCTTCATCCATCCAGGTCCACTGACGTTCATCAGAATTGATAATCATCGGATAGTAGTTGTGCCCCACCTCATGGATGATAACCGAGATAAGTCCATACTTGGTGCGACGGGAGTAAGTGCGCTTGCTGCGGTCCGCCTCATCGATTTCCGGTCGCGGGCCATTAAAGGTGATCATGGGGTATTCCATCCCCCCTACAGGGCCGTTGACTGAAATGGATACCGGGTAGGGGTAGTCAAAACTGTAACGGTTGTAGACATCAATTGTATGGATAATGGACTCTGTCGAGTACTTATCCCATAGCGGAGTACCCTCTTCCGGGTAAAAGGACATCGCCATAGTATCAGTTCCGCCCTTCTTGTAACCCTGCGCATCCCACAAGAACTTACGCGAAGATGCCCAGGAGAAGTCACGGACATTTTCCGCTTCAAAAACCCAGGTTTTGCGTTTAGAGGAACGGCTTTTTTCGTTTTCCAGGGCCTCATCCTTAGTAACAATCATCACTGGCCTACTCGCAGTGCGGGCCTTTTTCAAACGCTCACGCTGCTTGGAGGACAACACATCCTTCGGATTCTGAAGTACCCCGGTAGCGGCAACGATATGGTCCGCCGGCACCTCGATAGCAACGCGGTAGTTTCCGAATTCCAACGCAAATTCGCCGCGCCCCAGAAACTGCTTGTTTTGCCAGCCGCTAACATCGTTATAGACAGCCATACGGGGGAACCATTGAGCGATCTCGTATAAATAGTTATCGTCGCGCTCAAAATACTCATAGCCTGAACGACCGCCCAGTGCTTTCTGTTCAATCACCTTGTAAGCCCAGTCAATCCGAAAGCTCACACTGGAGCCTGAGGCCAGTGGCTGGGGCAGGTCAATTCGCATACCGGTATCGACAATAGTATGGCGAAGCTCCCTTCCCTGAGAGTCGGCGACTTTGGTGATCTGGTATCCACCGGGAAATTCACTGGAGGCGACAGCACGGCGAAAGCTCTTAAATGGAATCGTGTCTGGAGCAATAGCTTCCAGATCAACCGGCATCGCCAGATTGCCTGAGGAGTCCGGCTTGAAGCGGTTTTGATCCAGCTGCACCCACAAATAACGCAGAGTATCCGGCGAGTTATTGGTATAAGTAATGGTCTCTGAAGCAGTTATCCGTTGCTTGCTATCATCCAGTGAAACCTTGATATCGTAATCCGCCTGCTGCTGCCAGTAGGCATGACCCGGAGCACCCGAAGCCGTACGATAACTATTAGGCGTCGGCAACAACTCCTCCAGCTGGCGGAACTTATCTCCGGTAACATTGAGGGGGTCTGCGGCAAAGGTATCCGAAATGCCGGATACAGCAAGAAACGCCACTGCTAAGCGGCCAAGTAGTTTCATAGTCATTGGGTTACTTCAGGGTTACAACTTTAAGGCTTTTTTGTCTGAGAGCTCCTAAAGGAGCTCGGTCGCAAGAAGAGCGATCAGGGTCTCTACCAGTGTTTGTGATAAGTTTTAGGCCTAACCGCTATTTAGGGTTCATAAAAAGCTTTCGTTTCGGCATCTGGATTATCTGCCAGGGCATGGAGCCAGGACCTTTCCATCTCCTCCCAGTGTAAAGGTGCCGGGTTAATCACCTCCACACGGCTTTCCAGTGTGTCATCCAGCTCCAGTACGGTGAGCACTTGATCGGCCTTGTTAAATCCGAAAACACCTTGCTCGGTAATAAATACCCCCTTGATTCGCTCAGCTTCAACGCCGCTGAACAGTGAAAAGAGCGCATCATAGTCAAATACAAATTCAGGGCTAAAACGCCAACCACAGCTGTAGTAACCCTCTCCGCTATTCTCCGAACGGAGATAACCACACTCCGGCAACAGCTCAACTTCATCCACCGCCTTAGTAGCTGAGTGGTGGTGCTCACTTCCTGAAGAAACTTGGAAGCTACAGGGGAGCTGGAGCCAATCCAACTCTATACGCCCCTGCTCCACCACTTGCAGCGGTTTTTCTGTATCTTCACCTAAGAATGCGAGAAAACGCTGAAGGTTTTGCAAGTCCTCAGGGCCATAGAGGTCAGACTTATTAGCCACCACCAAGTCAGCAACCTCTAATTGCTGCCGAAAAGTCTCACTGCGCAAGTAGCGGTCGTCCTCAATGCAGCGGGCATCGACCAAAGTAAGCGTACCGCGAAGGTCCAAAACACCACTGCGCACAGCATCAGACAGCGCTGCCAATACCTCTCTGGGGTGCCCCAGGCCTGTGGGCTCGATCAATAATCGATGGGGCCTGGCTTTAACCAGTAACTGGTTTAAAGCAACCTGCATTGGTAAGCCGGCCGCACAACACATACAACCGCCGGGTACCTCTCGGATATATACGCTACCCTCCTGATCCGGTTCAAAAAGTGCGCCGTCAACGCCCACTTCTCCAAACTCATTTACCAGTACTGCCCAGCGCTCATTCTCAGGCTTAGCCTCCAGAAGGTGGCGGATCGCTGTCGTCTTGCCAACGCCCAGAAAACCGGTAATAACGTTGGCGGCCACCCCGCGTATCAACTGATGCTCTGCCACTAAGCTGCATCCCGGCTGCATTCATCACAGACACAATCCAACTCCAACTGAGATGTCTGGAGATGGTATCCGGCACTCTCAACCGTATCGCGCAGCGCGGTGATAACTTCCGGCTTGATACCGATTTCCCGCACTTTGCTACAGCGGTTGCAAATTAAAAACTGCGGTGTTTGGTGGCTGTGGTCACAGGCAATATGCGCACAGGCCAGGTACTTGTTTTCTGAATTGAGTTTGTGAACCAAGTTCTCTGCGGCCAGAAAGTCCAACATTCGGTAGACTGACATGGCGGGAATTGAGTCACCAAAAGCACTATTGTAGTGCTCCGCTATTTCGTAGGCAGAGAGCGGGGTGTTTGAGCGCAGCAAAACGGTAAGAACATTCTTGCGCTTTTCCGTGAGGCGAGCCCCTGAGCTGCGACAGGTTTGTTCTGCCACACTCAGTGTCTGTTTGATTTGGGATGCTTTCATAGCCTATTTCATTTGCAATTCGTTATCTTTAACAGTAGGCAACTCAACTCCAATCGCCGGAGCTGATCCACTGCATTGCCGCCCCATAAATACCGGGAAGCCTCTCAAACAGGGTAACAATGACGCTGTTGAAGCGTGCCAGATTATCACATTTGAAGTCATAACCAGGGAGTCTCTGGGTAATTAGGCAGCCTCTCTGCGGACCTTGAGGGCTACAGGTATTAGGCCTGACCAACTGTGCATGGCCTCACCGCAAGCATGACTCACCATACCTCTAGTGACTAGGCCGCCAAACGCAACCAGTAGGGTTCCGCTGAACGGCATTGCCCCTCCTAGTCGATAAGAGCGATCCGATATATCAAACGCTGGTTTACCCAGTGGGCAACAATTAATAGACCAGCACCAAGAATGCTAGCAATCAGCTCCCAAATTCCCTCCACGTAAAGCGCGCCAACCAATAGCAATGCCCCAGAGAATCCCACAATCATTACCGCATAGCGCTGGTGGCGTAGGCAGGAGGCCGGGAAGCTGGTCAAGGCCAAGATCACCACTGGTATAAGCAGAAGTAGATGCAGAAACTGGTCCTCCTGCAACGCGCCCAATATCCCCACGCCACCCAAAATCGGCAGCAAAGGCGTTAGAAGACAGTGCAGCAGGCAAAGTCCAGAAGCCAAAATTCCTAAAGTATCTCTCACAATAACCCTTTTAACCTTCGAGTATTCAAGGTGGCCAAGCAGGCTCCAATCAATCTTAAGATATGTTATATCATAAACAGAGGAATTCAAGTCAGTTTAACTGAAATGACTAAAGGTTCACGAAATGCTGCGGAACAATAAGCAGGAGCTGCTGGGAGTGCCCACCGCAGGCTAAGTGGGTAGTTACGGTTATTACGAGATCAGTGGTGACCCTATCGGTCTGCGGCACCCGCGACTAGGGCCCACCGCAGAACTCTCCTTTGATCCGAAGGGCCGCCGGGAAATACTAGAGTGCAATTGCAGCAAGCGAAGACAAGGGCCCCCTCTTCCAACCCTCCTCACTTCACTTAGCCGGCCAACTAAGCATTGTACCAAGGTGGGACCAGTCTCTGCCCAAAGGGCCAATCGCGGGGTACAAGAGCGCTATACCCCTGCCCAAGGCGATCGGGCTTGTTATGGGTGGGGGGCATTGCCCAGCCCTCAGCCAAAGTGACTTTGACGCCATGTATGGTACACATTGCGATAAGTTCTCTAAAAGCCTGCAAATTTTGGATGATTATTTCACTGCGTGCCGGAGTAAATGCAATAAGAGGCAGGTCCACATCATTCACAAAGGGACGCGCGGCTTCATCGCTGTGCCACAGTACGTTTCTTCTGGGGAATGGCCCCCACTGGCCCGCCCCGCCCCCTGGACTGCGCACATTGCCAATAATGGCGTTGAGTGTCTGGCTTACTTCATAAATACGGTTAGTGATATTGCCTAACTTGGTACCTTGCCTCCGAGTGGTAAAATTTCTCTCCAGTTGGGTTTCGATACGCTGTCGCTGTGACCAAGCTTGTGCAGTACCAAGAACACGGCGATCATCACCATATCTATCAAATTTGTTTGCCCCCTGCTTAAATGCCCAAATAGCAAATAAGTCATAGTCTCCAGTAATCGCATTAAGCGGATGCTCATTGCGAAAATGGCGATGCTCCACAGGATTGGTCATCGCCAGTAGAGGTTCGTACATATCCTTGTATTTGGTGTCATACTGCACAACGATATTGCCGCGCTCCTGGACAAAACCCGCCTGCCGACTCTTTTCCTTATCGATATAAACACCCCACATATCTCCTAAACATGTATTCACTCTGATAAGCGAATAATGAAAAGTAATACCGCTAAGATGGCTGGCTACACCTTCGTAGCGATCTGGAGTTTTTCTTGTAACATTGATCGTTCCACTCTGAATAAGCCAGTCAACCCTTTCTTGATGCAAGCAAAGAGGTGTTGTCGATGCAGTCCAGCCTGCGCCAGAGTTTACATCGCTAAAAGCCTCACTGTGCTGCCCTCGGTTATAGGCGGCTTTTCTCATCCCGTGCTTATTTAAACGAGGGTCCCGCAAAACAAAGCCCGCCATCGGTCCCCAGTCGCAGGATTTCCCGTGAATTCTAAAGCCTTTTGTATCATATCCCTGCTCAAGCAATTGAGTACAGGTTGGTCCTGTGGCACGAACAATAATAACGCAACGGTGAGATGCAGCAGTCTCTTTGAAGGCGTCAGCATGGCTGGCAGGGCAACCTATAAGGTTTTGGCGTAATACGGCATTGTTAAATACCAGCTCCATATATCAACTTCCTGTTTTGACGTTCTTTATATGTAGATGAAAACGTAAGTAATCAGAAAAATTTATCTTTAGTTAAACTATTAAACCAAGAGGTTACGGCGACTATAAATAAGCGATTTAAAATCGCAGGATCGACAACTCTCTGATTTCACACGCAACAAAAAATCATATAAGTAGACTGCGCCAGCTAAAATACCGCGCAGACCCCAAACTCGCCCACCCTCTAAAGCTGTAACTTATATGGAATTTAAATCTCAATCTTTAGTTTCTGGTCGAACCTTTTTAGATTTTGGTCATTTGAGGGGCCTTTGAATAATTACATAATGCCCTGATTTTCAGAGCGGCTCTCAATCAAGGCGCAGCTTCGCAGGAATATCCAGGTCTCCCAAAAATTCACAATGCGGTTCTACCAGTTCCATAGGGCGGACCTTGAAGGCTACAATGCCGTATTGCAGCTCTTACAAAGGGCTAAAGACCATGCGCTCCACCTACGCGCCTTCCAGGTCCGCAGAAGTATTACGGAATTACTCAGGGCCTCCCAATCCGGAATATTTAATTGATTGAGGCAACTACTAGAGATCGAAGATCTCTATAACACACGCTCTGCACTGCCCCCATCGTGAATCACAAACACCTAGCTACTACACCTTCTCCTGTATAAAAACGCCATAAGTAACATTAAAAGTTGCATGACTGCACACACTCATGTAACTTCTAATGTTGCCAGATATTGAGTTTTCAACAGTAGTCTTTGACGCTTTATGTCAATAAAGGTGATGGAAATGACAGAAAATTTAGAAATATATAACTTTTCCTGGGCGCTCTATCCACGCAGGATACATATCTACCTTGCAGAGAAAGGGTTGAATATCAAGTCCAGAGAGTATGATCCCAAAGTCGAGAAGAAGTGGCCGCCGCCAGAGGTATTAGAACTCAACCCTTATGGCAAACTTCCAATTCTTAAAATCGATGAAGAAAACGCAATTACTGAATCTCTCGCGATCATTCACTACCTGGAGAAAGTATTCCCAAACCCAAGCATGATAGGGAAAACTGCTATCGACTATGCCAAAGTTATTAGATTAACCACAATGGCAGATGAAGCAAATACGATTCTGGCAATATGGAACCATAATATTAGCCCGATTTTTCAAGAGAGAGAGCTACAGTTTAAAGACGCCGGATACAGTGGAGCCTACTATTTCATCAAACGGCTAGATGTTTTAGAGACCGCAATCAATGGCAGTCACGAATTTATTTACGGAAACTCTCCCTCTATTGCCGACTGTGTCACATTTCCATTGATCATGTTTCTGGATGAATTTTATGATGTCAGGCTACCCCGTCGCTTCAAGAAGCTAAACGCCTGGTATGAAAGATTTAAGCAAAGAGATAGCATTACCCAGCAAAACTATATTGCGCAATATCCGGATTCATTATTGAAGCTTTCACGAGGACTTGAGCAACAAGGTGGATTTCACCTGGAAGAAATATGCGAAAGAATAGAGGAGAATTTATTAAACTAAATCCCAACCAAGGAATAATTCAGGTTATTGCAAAAGAAAAGCACCCTTTAGTTTGCAGATATTTTTCCGCCCATTATTCCATTTTAGCAATTTTCCCCATAAAGGTCGTAAAAACTGCGAAAATACTATCTGGGTGCTTACTAAAAAATTCCAACTCATTGAGCTTCAGGGGCAAAGGCCTTTATGAATCCGCTGTATGTTCGCATTTTCCAGCTTAAAGGAAACCAGAAGCTGATCGTACAAGCGGGTTATTTAGTGCAAAAGATTACATAAGATTAATTTGACATACCATAGCCACTGTGGCCACGGCGAGGCCAGACTCCAACATAAGAGGAATGGAATTATGATTATGTACTTGATCCCTGCCAGCCCTAAATTCTATTCAAGAAGTATTTTACTTCTTTTTCTATTGGTAATTTCGACAATTCCTGAGCTATCAACAGCTGCCGAAAATATTGCGTTTGAAAAGCAAACCTATGCGAGCAGCCAAATAAGTTCCGCAGCTTTTGCCGTTGATGGCGTTCACGCAACACGCTGGGAATCTGCACACAACATAGAGCCCAGCTGGATAGTGGTTGACTTAGGGGCAGTGAGTACTATTGAACAGCTACTCATTGACTGGGAGTCGGCCAACCCCGCGATCTATGAGGTTCACGGGTCGAATGATAACCTTCAGTGGGACCTTCTCTCCCAGCACTCTGCGGGTGTTTTTGGTGAACGCCGCGACACAATTAATATCGCGGTAAGTTATCGCTACTTAAAAGTAATGGCGATAAAGCGAAGCGAGGGTAATCACTGGGGGTTCTCCATTCGAGAGATTCAAGTACTCGGAGAGATCGGAACACCAAATCCGGGACTGCCCGGTGAACAAAACCTCGCGATAGGAAAATACACTTTCGCCAGCAGCGAATTGCACAGCGCCAGCGGTGCCACTGATGGAGAAATGGGCACTCGGTGGGAATCTCAGCATCAGATATCTCCCAGCTGGATCACGGTAGATTTAAAATCCCAAAGTACACTAAAACAAATGGTAATTCACTGGGAAGCTGCTAACGCAAAGAATTATACCGTCCAGGGGTCGAATGATAACCAGAATTGGACAAGCCTCACACAGTATACCGATGGCGTTTTTGGCAGCAGAACGGACATGCTGGATATCAGCGGGGATTATCGTTATGTACGTATTTTAGGCACAGAGTTAAGCAACAATAATGGTTACGGCTACTCAATTTTTGAAATTGAAATTTGGGGTTCGAGCTCTGAGCCTGATCCCGAGCCAGAAACACCTACAGATCCGCAGGACCCTGTGACGGATAAGCCTATTGATCCCGACTACCCTATTCCCGATTACACACCGCTGTTTGCCATCGATACAGAGGTGATCGAACAGACCCAATATACGGAGCCCGATGGAACCCTCGTAACACTGATGGGGGCCAGGCCTACCGAGCGCCACGCCCGAGAAAGAGGCGAAGCTTGGGATGAGCCTGATAGCGGACCCGGCCGCTATCTAACCTTCCCTCCTTTTTACTTCCAGAACCGTACCTTTGGACTGGAGATACGGGATAACATTCCCGCTGGTGGGGACAAAGTAGAGTTTTGGCTGCACGTAAATCAGGGGAGTTTCTACGGGACAACCTTTAGCCTTTTCCGAAATATCCTCGATCCGAATGTCAGAGACTTTGGCTGGTCACTGAACTATGGCTTTAACAATGCATTTGAGGGAGACCAACCGCTTTGTCATTCTGTGAGGCGCGAGTGCATGATGAATATTACTGCGAACTGGAGAACAGCCCCCCACAGTCCCCTAAAGATCGGCGACAAAATTGAACTGGCACCGGCACCGCGTTTATTGGCTCCGGTTACCGATGGCGGTGGAGAGCGTTACTACTCTTTCGAACAACTATATGTGGTTGGTGAAGGACTGAGCCCTTGGTATGGTATAGAGCCAAACCTTGACTCCGAACCCTTACCGGAACACACGCTACTCGGTGGTGACACTAGTATTTCTTACAATTACTCGGAAGAGCCCCACCGAATGTTCCAGCAAATGGCTAACAATATCGGTATTGAAAACACCCAGAGGTTTGTTGAAGGGCGCCGCCTTTTCCACACATCCTTTATTTCAGGTATTCACTCAGAGTTTCCCGACCAAAATCCAGTTTTTGCAGCCCACACAGGCCAGATTGATGGGCGTTATAACGAGGAGCGCTGCATTGGCTGCCACATCCAGAATGGACGTAGTAAGACAGCAGTGATTGGAGAACCTCTTAACACTTATGCGATTTTGACCCGCCAAGCTGACGGCAATCCCGATCCGGTTTATGGCTTGAATATTCAACAACTATCCACAGACGCTGTTGAGTCACAAACTGTCGTTGTTTCCGGCTATCAAACCCGTATTCACCAATTTCCTGATGGAGAGCAAGTCCAATTGCACACTCCGGTTTATCAATTCAGCGGGAATACTCCAGCGGCTTACTCAGTTCGCCAAGCACCCCAGGTAATTGGTATGGGATTATTGGAAGCGGTTCCAGAATCCACCATTCTTGCCCGGCAAGACCCTAACGATGTCAACGGAGATGGCATTCGCGGTGTAGCCCACTGGGTCAACGACCCGGAAACAGGAGAAACCAGACTGGGACGCTTTGGTTGGAAAGCCAGCAAGAGTAGTATGAGGCACCAAGTAAGTGAAGCTTTGCTGCTGGATATGGGAGTCACCTCTCCTGTCTTCCAATCTATCGACTGTCAAAAATCACCCGCTCCCTGTAATACGACCAGCTCTGAAATAGATGTATCGGAAACTGAACTGGAAAGACTTACGCAATATCTATCGCTACTGGGTGTACCGGCCCAACGGAGCCTAACCAGCGGCTACCCAGAAGGTATTCGTGTATCCCCGGAGCACAGCGTAGATACCAGTTTAATTGAGCAAGGCAGAGCAATTTTTGAACAAATGGAATGCTCAGCATGCCACCTACCAACGCTGCAAACCGGTGAAAACCACCCTTTGGCCGAGCTGAGAAGTCAAACAATTCACCCCTATACCGACCTCCTACTCCACGATATGGGCCCCGGACTTGCTGACAGCATTGAGGAGGGAGCAATCACCTCCTCAATGTGGCGAACCCCTCCCCTATGGGGCCTAGGCAGCTTAACTTATGTACAGGGTGAAGATGGAAACCCCGGAAAGGTTAGCTATCTTCACGATGGCAGAGCGAAAAGCCTGGACGAAGCTATCCTATGGCACGGCGGGGAGGCCAATAGTAGTAAAAATCACTATGAATCTCTGACTCCTGAAGAAAGAAGCACAGTCAAAGCATTCCTCAACTCTTTATAAAATTGAAAACAGCCGGGGCTGGCACCTCGGCTGTTTATCGGGCCATCAGACAAATTCAGTTCTCCAACAGCAATACCAATAATCAGGTAAGCTCTGGGCATTTCATCGGGAAGACATTTGTAAAAAGAGAGTCGATTTCTCTTGGTATCCCTGTACCTCAACCGACCTACCGCTCCCAAACCGGAGGACTTCCAATTTTTTCAATCAGATAGTCAATAAACACTCGTACTTTTGCAGTCAATACATTGGACTTGGGGTATACGAGCCAAATGGCCGATTGATCCTCTATATGGTATTCAGGTAACACCCTGACTAATGAACCCTGTACAATTTCTGGCTGAATATTCCAAATAGAACTCATACAGATACCGACTCCCGCCTTTGCAGCTATCCGCATACTGGCACCATCATCACAAATCACTCGGGACTGACTATTTGGAGGGGGAAATGCGTAAACACTCTGATCACTTGCAGAGATCAGTTTTCTGGGTTTTGAGTTGATAAAAGCCAAAAGCTGATGCCCAGCAAGATCCTCGGGCTTTTCCGGAACACCATATTTATCTAAGTAAGCGGGAGCCGCACACAGAACTCTCTTGTCATCCGCTAGCTTTCTCCCGATTAAACTGCTGTCTTCAACGGCATAATTACGCAGCGCCAAATCAAAGCCCCCCTCAATTAGGCCGACTTGTACGTCCGACAACTTCAACTCTACATTGACGTCTGGATACCTTTCTAGAAATTCAGGCAGGATTGGCGCTATAAAGCGTTGGACGAAAGAGCTTGAGGCCGCAAACCTTAATGTTCCGCTCACAGCGGAATTCCCACGGCCCAGAGCAGCCAGGGCGGCATCCTCTTGGGCGATGATCTCTCTGGCAAAAGGGAGAAACTCCTCACCCTCAATGGATAATGCAACCTTCCGGGTAGATCGATGGAAAAGGTCTGCCCCAAGCTGGACTTCGAGTTTGGACAAGCGGGCGCTGGCTACAGAGGGGGCTAGTCCAAGCCTTCGCCCCGCAGCGCTTATATTGAGCATTTCAGCGGCTAGTACGAATAGCCTGACTCCATCTGTATCCATCCATTATCTCCAAAATCCGAATTCTAATTCCTTTTATACGTCATTTATATGCAATTTCCAATGCATTAGGCTTCAGTCGCATAAAGAACCAGGGTCAGTCAGTGACTAACCTAGACTTTGCCGGAGATTAAAGATGAGTGTAAGACTATTGCTAAACGGCGGTGCAAACAGATATCCGTCACAGTGCCTTAACAGCGATTTTGACAACCCATTACCCTCTACCAGCGCTGTATAGGGGGTATCGCCTTGCACTCCAGCTACAGAGATCGATACAGCGGCTTCCCTCGTCTCAATAACGGTTACAACGCCATATTCAAAGCGGAGCAACTTTCCATTGGTCTTGTGGCTCCCATTGAAAACTACAGCATGAACACGGCCCCAACATTGCTCAATCATATTGAGCGGGTTCAACTCGCAGAGAGGCTGGGGTTTGGCGCGATTTGGCTAAGGGACGTTCCATTCAATGTGCCTTCATTTGGCGATGCCGGCCAAATCTTTGATCCATTCGTTTATCTCGGGCTCCTTGCAGGTAAGACAACAAAAATCGCCCTCGGCGTAGCCAGTATTATTCTGCCCTTGCGCCACCCAGCCCACACAGCAAAAGCGGCAGCTTCTGTTGACCAACTCTGTGGCGGGCGTCTAATTCTTGGGATCGCCAGCGGGGATCGTCCAGAAGAGTACCCCGCAATGAATATTTCATACTCCGAGAGAGGACAACGATTTCGAGAGAGTTATCAATACATTCGCCATTTAGCAGAGAGCCACCCTCAGTTTCAAAACGCCTTTGGAGCAGTTTGCGGCGACCTGGATATGTTGCCCAAGCCGACAGAGGCACATCTACCACTACTGATAACCGGTTCCTCTCAGCAGTCACCTGATTGGTTAGCCAATAACGGAGATGGTTGGATTACCTTCCCCCAGCCAGCTGCCATACAAGAGCACTTTATTAGCCACTTGAGGAATAACGCTAGTGAGAGTAAGCCGGTTATGGAGCCTCTCTATATTGATATAACCCATGATCCAGATGCCCTACCGCAACCCATACACCTGGGATATCGACTCGGTATTAATCAATTATACGAATATCTAAAGTCGCGAGAAGAGATTGGGGTTAACCATATTGCTCTGAATCTCCGATTTAATAAGGCAAATATCGAGAAAACCCTGAGAAAAATTTCAGACATAATTCTCCCACATTTTCATGGAAAGGACTAACAAATGCCAAAAACCATTTTATTGACCGGCGGTACTGACGGTATCGGCCTAGAAACCGCAAAGCTACTTGCCGCAAAAGGTCATAGTTTACTCTTGCATGGCCGCAGCGATACGAAACTTGAGAATGCAAGGGAGGTCATAAAGAAAAACTTTGCCGAAGCACATATAGAGATATTTCGAGCAGATTTATCCGATTTATCTGAAGTAATAGCGCTCGCCTCCCAAATAAGCGAGCGCCATTCCAATATTGATATCCTTATTAATAATGCCGGTGTATTTAAACTGCAAAATTCAACAACCGATAGCGGTTACGACGTCCGATTTATCGTAAACGTCATTGCTCCCTATTTGTTAACGAAACAGTTGTTGCCACTATTTAATAGCGAAGGCCGCATCATCAACCTATCCTCTGCGGCGCAAGCAGCTGTAAATCTTAAGGCATTCAAAGGTCACCAATCATTATCTGACAGCGACGCCTATGCGCAAAGTAAGCTGGCTCTCACTATGTGGACTTTTCAACTCGCACAGATACTTGGGGACAAAGCTCCGTCATTTATTGCAATCAACCCGGCATCATTTCTGGGTAGCAAGATGGTGAAAGATGCTTACGGCACACAGGGAAAAGACCTCCGTATCGGTGCCAATATATTGGTTCGAGCGGCACTCGATGATGAATTTTCAAACGCTAGCGGCAAGTATTTTGACAACGATTTAGGCAACTGGTCTCAACCACACCCAGATGCACTAGACGAGAAAAAGAGAAAAGCACTCACCGTTGAGATTGAAAACATTCTCAACAAGTTCAGTATTGAGAATAACGCTTAAAACCAGTCTTAGCCTACCAATAGGCTAGCGCGGTTAACTTCACTCAACTAAAAGGAAGTCACCATGAAATACGAAGGTTTTACCACCTTTACGACTAAACAGGGCAATGGAATCCTAACTGTAACCTTTGACTTTGGTCCGGTGAATGTTCAAGGGCAGGAAATGTTAGCTGACTTAAACAGCCTGGCGATGCGGCTGGAGCGAGATCGGGAAACCAAAGTGGTGGTATTTCAGTCAGCCAATCCAGAAATCTGGGTGTGCCATTACGATACTGAGCTATTAAAAGATATGTCCGATGAAGCTGTATCTCGCGAAGAAGCACAGCTTCTGGATTTGCAGGCTATCTGTGAGCGTATGAGCAAGGTGCCCCAGGCAACCATCGCCAAATTAGAGGGCTTCGCCCGGGGCGGTGGCCATGAACTGGCTCTCGCGCTCGATATGCGCTTCGCCGCCCGTGGCAAATTTAAATTTATGCAAATGGAAGTGGGGATGGGCATCCTACCCTGTGGTGGTGGAGCGTCAAGGATGGCTCGCCAGACAGGACTGGGCAAAGCACTGGAAATTATTCTCAGCGCCCGTGACTTCGATGCGGACGAAGCAGAACGGCTCGGCACCATCAACAAGGCTCTCGACCCAGATGAAATTGGCGAGTATGTCGATAATCTGGCAAAGAGAATTGCCCAGTTCCCGGCAGAATCCATCAATGCCTGCAAGCAAGCGGTCTATGAATCTATCGATAAACCTATTGATGAAGCGCTAAAAGCAGAAGCCTATTGGTTGTATCAGGCAACCAGTAAAACACCTGCCCTGAAGCGCTTTTCTATCGCAGATGAACAGGGCTTGGAGCACGATATTAAAAACCAGCGGAACTGGAGTGAACTGGTGATGGATGTACAAAAAATAAACTAAACGTCCCGGCGGGTATCGCTCAATTTATAGACGGCGACACCCGGCCTACCTTCAACAGTTCGGCCAAGCCGAGTAAGAAATATACTTTTGCGAGAATCACAATGAGAGCAATGATCGTAAATACCTTTGGTGATCCAGACGTATTCGAAGCCGTTGAATTACCCAAGCCGACCATTAAAACCGGGCATCTGCTGGTAAAAATTTCTGCAACCAGCGTCAATATCGTAGATACCATGATTCGGCAAATGGGAGCTAAGCTCCCCCTTTCACCCCAAGCACCGGCATTATTGGGTATGGATTTCGCCGGCGTTGTCGAAGAGGTTGGTGAAGATGTGACCGGTTATCAAGTCGGCGATGAAGTCTACGGCTGCGCAGGCGGGCTGGCTGATTTACCGGGAACACTGGCCGAGTATATTGTTGCAGATGCCAACCTGGTTGCCCTGAAACCCAAGAATCTGACTATGCGTGAAGCGGCAGCTTTGCCATTAGTAGGTATTACAGCCTACGAAGGTCTCCAGCGTGCAGGAGTTAAACCTGGACAAAGTGTTCTTGTCCATGGTGGCTCAGGCGGTGTCGGCCATGTGGCGATACAACTGGCACACCACTTTGGTGCGAAGGTCTATTCAACGGGTTCTGGCGATCCGCAAATGGCTTTAATTGAACGGCTGGGGGCAACGCCTATTAACTACCGGACTGAATCCGTCGAATCCTATGTGCAAAAACACACCAACGGAGCGGGCTTCGATATAGTATTCGACTCAGTCGGTGGTGCAAATATGGCAAACTCTTTTGAGGCTGCACGGCTCAATGGCCAAGTCGCTACGACGGTCTCTATGATAGAGCTTGACCTAACACCCGCTCACTTCAAAGGCTTATCTCTACATGTCATATTTATGCTAATCCCAATGCTGCACAACTATCACCGAGAGGAACATGGGCGTATTTTGACCGCACTAAAAACCATTGCTGAAGCTGGGGATCTCAAGCCTGTACTTGACGAAACCTTATATGATTTGGCTGATATCGGCAAAGCGCATGAACGGCTGGCAAGCGGGAAAGCCATGGGAAAAATAGTTGTGAGTGTTTAACTGTAGTAACTCAAATTTGAATTAACAGCTACCAGTTTTCAGGAATATTTATGTAAGGCTAAGTTTCGTTTACACTGAATTATTTATGCCCTTTCTGATATTTTACCCTCTTTAAGGATTGCCATTGGTGCTCGGCCACAATATTTCTTGCCTTGGTGGGTACGATCTATTGTGGTCAAATCCAAAGAAGAATTACCGTAGCCATTCAAGCTTAAACTTAAAAACCTAATGAAGGGGATAGTGTATTTCCTTGGCAACCACCCACATTTTATAGTTCGGCGGCATTTCAGATAAGTAATTGAGTGTTCGGTAAATAAGGTGCTTCTCCATTTCATCGGCCCCGGAGGACTTACTCCAGCCCTCTGCTGCCAGGCGATACATAAATGCCACCAAAAGAAATTTCTGTTTGCTCGACAGGCCATGTCCATGTCCATTAATCATCATATGCATAGACACCAGATCATAATCCAAATCAAAAATTGACTCGTCAACTTGAATTGATACCTGAGCCGAGCGACCCGATACAGAACTACCCCTAGCAACCACATGCATTTCATCAAGAAAAAAGGAAACATGAGCACTGTTGGCTACGGAGTCGTTTTGATAGCGACCTTGTAGTGCCAAATCTCTTATCTGTAGCTTGGAAATATCACCTTTCAGCCAGAGTTCTGTCATCTGGGTAAAGGGGTCATAGTCCTCGCTCTGAATAATGTATTCATCCGCCACAAGGGATAAAGAATAGAAGAGCGCGACAAGCCAACAACAAATCCTTGTTACAGTCATTGCACCCACCATTTAAAGTGAAGACCATGCCACGCGGTCGATTATGACGATAAATACCTTAATATAAGTATAATAAAGAATTATTGTAGGCACATTGATCGGAAGGATAGCTACATTTATTTACAGCTGAATCAACCCGGGAGTTAAGGAGCCGTTCTATTGCTGTTTCCGCAAAGGCTCCCCCACCCATACGTTAACTGCCCGTCTCAGATTGTAACTATCGCACCCTATCGCTGTGGAAGCTTTGAATAAACCATATCTCAGTAAAGCTTCCTGATCATCACTAACGAATAGACTGAAAAGACCTATCGTCCAATCAGTTTCCACTATATGGGTAAGCGTATCTGTACTATTTCTAAACCGGGTATAGATAATGGAGACATCTTAACCACTCTGCAAAATCCTACTTACTCAGTCACTTTCTTCTTTTTGTAGAAAATCCAGCTTTGGGCCTTAGCCACCCCCATACCAGGTTCATAAAGCTCAACCCACAACTTTACCAATAGGCGACAGAATAGGTACCTAAGCAGATTAAGTGACGCCCTTCTCTCAGGGTGATCCCCCAGATGAATTTCACACCAAGAGGACTTTTGTTACTCAAACTTGACGTGAACAGATGCCGTAATTGCGACCAAAGAAAGCCCCAGCTCCATGGCTCATATAGCAAAAGCAATCTTTGTCGGACAAGCGGCCTCTGGTGTATGATTTAATCGTGATGAAAAGCTACTCCTCTACATTTCGCGCCAAGCTGATAGCCATGGCGGCCCTGCTCCTGCTGATATTGCAGGTGCAGACCGTGCTCGCCTGCGAAATGATGGAGGCCCCTGAGCCAGCAACGGAGTGTTGCTGCGATGATATGGCTAAGGGGACGGACCCTGAAGATGAAAACTGCTGTAGCTATGATGCCCAGGTCTCCCTGAAGACTTCCCTTGATGACCATCAAGTTGCCCTCACCGCAGCACACCTGAACCTGGAACTTCTTCAGTTGGCGCCGCCACCCACTTACCAGTGGCCACAAATTCTGGCTCCACCTGCCAATACCCGCGAACTTCCCCTCACTACAACGGATTTCCACCCCGGCAACCGAACCTGGCTTGCCACCCTGCGCCTGCGTATTTGATCACTCCCCATCTCTCTGATTAGCGAAATATGCCCCCTGCCCAACGTTGCTGGCGGGCTTCAGAAAGATTGTTCTAGGAGTGAACCTTTTGACTACCCAACAAGTTACAGCTGCTATTGGTAGCCAGCTCGTAAATCATGCGTATTGCGTGCAAGCGCCCCTTACCTTCTATCGGGAGCGCGCGCTATGACCCAGCCAAAAACATTGATCCTCATCGCTATTACCCTGTTGTTGACGACTGCCGGGGCGGCCTTTTACTGGAAAAAAACCACCGCGCAAGCAGAGGTCTCAAATCCCGATTTTGTGCAGACGGGCCCCTTCCAAATCGCCGTCTCCGTCGACCCACAGCAACCACAAGTCGGCGTAAACCAGATTCGGATTGAGGTTCGCAATACTGAGAATAAGCCGGTAACTGGAGCTGAAGTTCGCGCAGTCGCCGAGATGCCCGCCATGGGAGCCATGCCAGCTATGCGTGCTGTAGCGGATATCAGCGAATCCAGCCCCGGTATTTTTATCGGTGAAATTGAGCTTTCAATGGTGGGCTCCTGGCCCATGGTGGTAGACGTAGCGACAGGCCACGATAAACATGTTGATTTGGCCTTTGATATGAGCACCAATCGCAAAGGCCTGCGCCTGAAGTCCGCCCCCGAGGCTTCTGAAACCGCCTACTACACCTGCTCGATGCACCCCTCGGTCAGAGCTGCCGAGGCTGGTAGCTGCCCTATTTGCGGTATGAATCTGCAACCGGTGAGCCACGATGAGCTGCAAAGTGGCAGCATCGTCGTGGATAGCAGCCGGCGCCAGGCCATTGGTATCAAAACCGGTATCGTCGAGCGGCAACCTTTCACCCTGCCTATTCACCTACACGGCCAGGTCACCTACGACGAAACCCGCTTGCGGGATATCAGCCTGCGCTTCGACGGCTGGATTGGTGAGCTGGATGCAGACTTTGAAGGCAAGCAGGTTAAACGTGGCGAAGTACTGTTTTCTGTTTACAGCCCGGAGTTGCTCGCAGTCCAAGACGAGTATCTAAAAGCGCGCCGCCGTGGCGATGCCCTGGAGAAAGCAGCCCGTAGGCGTCTACTATTGTGGGGTCTCTCTGAAGAGCAAATCGACTGGCTGGTTGAACAGCAAAAAGCGCAGGACTATATCCCGATTTTTGCCCCCGCCAGTGGTGTGATTATTGAGAAGAATATTGTCGCGGGCTCTGCATTTGAAAAGGGCGACAACCTGCTGCGTATAGCCGACCTCAGCCAGGTTTGGATTGAAGCCCACGCCTACGAAGATCAGTTGCCACTGATAGAAAAAGGCATGCCGGCCAAAGTGCGTTTAACCAACGTCTACCATGAGGAAATCCCAGCCACCCTCACCCAGATTGATCCCTTCCTTAATCACAATAACCGCAGTGCACGGCTGCGTGTCACCCTGCCCAATACCGATGGTGAACTGCGCCCGGGGCTGTTTGCGGACATTATGTTAAGAGCCAAACTCGGGAACCTTTTGGTAGTGCCGAGGGATTCAGTACTGATTTCCGGCAAGAAGCGCATTGTTTTCCGCGACCTGGGCCAGGGCCGTCTGGAGCCCGTACAGGTACGCACCGGTTATGGCGACAGCGACAGGATTGTTATCCGTTCTGGCCTCCAGGCCGGCGATAAAATTGTCACCTCTGGAGTATTCCTGATCGCGGCAGAGAGCCGCCTAAAATCGGGGGTGCAGCAGTGGTAAATTCCGAACCCAAAGGGCTGATTGCCCGAATTATTGCGGCCTGTGCCGGTAAGCCGGGGATCACTTTGATCCTTATGGCGATCGCCGCCCTGGCGGGATACCGGGCGCTAACCAGTGTCCCCCTGGATGCTATTCCGGACCTGTCTGACGCCCAGGTGATTGTGATGACAGACTGGCCGGGGCGAAGCCCTGACCTGGTCGAAGATCAAATCACCTACCCGCTTTCCACCGCAATGTTAGGGCTGCCCAAAGTCAAATATGTGCGGGGGCAGAGCTTTTTCGGACTCAGCTTTGTCTACGCCATCTTCGAAGACGGCACGGATATTTACTGGGCCCGCTCACGGGTTCTGGAGTACCTCAACCAGGTAGCCGACCAGCTCCCGGAAAGCGTTCAACCAAAGCTTGGCCCAGATGCCACCGGAGTCGGCTGGGTATTCCAGTACGCACTTATTGATCGAAGCGGTAACAACGACCTGCAAGAACTGCGCGCGTTACAGGATTTCAAGTTGCGCTATTGGCTCACTTCTGTCGAGGGCGTTGCCGAAGTCGCCTCCATTGGCGGCTACGAAAAAGAGTACCAGGTCCAAATCGACCCCCATCGCTTGCAGATGTTTAAGGTTCCACTGGGCAGAGTGGTCGAGGCTATCCGTCGCAGCAACAACGACACCGGAGGGCGGGTACTGGAAATCGCAGGCCACGAACATATGGTGCGGGGTCGCGGCTATATCCGCAGCATTGACGATCTCGAAGAGGTGGTGATCGGGGTCAATGCGGCAAAGATCCCGGTAACGTTGGATCAGGTTGCCGATATTACCCTCGGGCCCGCGATGCAGCGCGGCATTGCCGAACTGGACGGTGAGGGCCAGACCGTAGGTGGCATTGTGGTGATGCGCTACGGTGAAAATGCCCTCAAAGTGATTGAGAGAGTCAAGGAGCGTATCGAGCAAATCCGCGCGGGCTTACCGGAAGGCGTCGAACTGGTAGTAACCTACGATCGCTCACAATTAATTAATAGCGCGATCGACAATCTCAAAAATACCCTGATTGAAGAGATGCTAGTGGTCGCCGCTGTGATCGCTATTTTTCTGCTCCACGCCCGCTCTGCACTGGTGGCGGTAATCACGCTACCGATCGCCGTCTTATTGGCCTTTATTCCACTGTCCCTACAAGGACTCACTGCCAATATTATGTCTTTGGGAGGTATTGCCGTAGCCATTGGCGCTATGGTGGATGCGGCTGTGGTGATGGTGGATAACATCCACAAAAGGCTGGCAGCCAGTGGCGATAAAGCGCTATCTCCAAGCGAGAGGGGAACACTAATCGTTCGGGCGATGCAGGAAGTGGGGCCGAGTATTTTCTTCTCCCTGATTATTATTACGGTTTCCTTCCTGCCGGTGTTCGCATTGGAAGCTACCGAGGGCCGCCTATTTAAACCCCTCGCCTACACCAAAACCTACAGCATGGCCTTTGCCGCCCTGCTGGCAATCACCCTGATACCCGCGCTCGCTGTGCTATTGATGCGCAGCAAAATTCGCAGCGGGGAAAACCCGATATCCCGCGCCTTAATCTATACGTTGCAACCGGTGATTCATTTCTGCGTGCGTCAACGTAAAGTTGTAGCCGCGCTCGCGATAATGGCCCTGGTGTCCGCAGCCTACCCCATCAGCAAATTGGGCGGTGAATTTATGCCGCCGCTCAACGAGGGCAGTATCCTGTATATGCCCACCGCCCTACCCGGCATGTCGGTTACCGAAGCGGGTAAGGTTCTGCAACAAATGGATACGGAGCTAAAGAGCTTTCCCGAAGTGGAACGGGTATTTGGCAAGATTGGCCGCTCCAATAGCGCCACCGATCCGGCACCGCTCTCAATGGTAGAAACAGTCATCACTCTAAAGCCGAAAAGTGAGTGGCGCCCCGGTATGACTTGGGATGACTTGCTAGCGGAAATGGATGAACAACTGCGCTATCCCGGTATGCCGAATATTTGGTGGATGCCCATCCAAACCCGCACCGAGATGCTCGCTACCGGCATTCGTAGCCAACTCGGCATTAAAGTGTTTGGAGATAACCTGGCAGAAATCGAACAGACGGCTTTGGCTATCGAAGAAGCACTGCGCAGTGACCAACGCACCGCAGGGCACACCCGAAGCGTCTTTGCCGAACGCCTAACCGGAGGCTACTTCCTGGACTTTGATATCGATCGCGCGCGGGCCTCCCGCCACGGCTTAAATGTACAGGATATTGAGGATGTGATTGCCGCAGCAGCCGGCGGTCTGGCGGCCACCCAAACTATCGAAGGGCGCGAACGCTACGATGTACTGGTGCGCTATGCCCGCGACTATCGGGACACCCCCGAACAGCTGGAACAAATTCTGGTCCCCGCCTCTGATGGCTCCCAGGTGCCCCTCAACCAGCTGGCCAATTTGGATTTTCGCACCGGTCCCCCGATGATTCGCAATGAAGATGGGCAGTTAGTGGGCTTGGTATTTGTCGACTTGAAAGGCGACGTCGGCGTTGCCGATTATGTCAGCCGTGCAAAACAGGTTGTCGCCGACCAGGTTAATCTGGTTCCAGGCCAGCGAATCGCCTGGGCCGGCCAATACCAATATCTGGAGCGCGCCAAGTCCCGCCTGCAATGGTTAGTCCCCCTAACCTTGCTGGCTGTGTGCTTCCTGCTGTATCTGCATCGAGGCAGGCTATCCGACACCCTATTTGTACTCACCGCCATGCCAATGGCACTGATCGGCGCCTTCTGGCTGTTGTACCTGCTCGACTACAAACTGAGCGTCGCTGTCTGGGTCGGCATGATTGCCATGGCTGGCCTCGCCGCAGAGATGGGCCTGCTGATGCTGCACTACTTATCCGCCGCCGGAGGTAAATCGGAGCACGGCAATACTGTAACCGTTGCCCAAGCGGCAGCTGGCCGTATTCGCCCAATGCTCATGACCAGCCTGACACTATTAATTTCATTGATACCCGTGATGGTTTCCGATGGCACTGGCGCAGACGTGATGAAACGGATTGCAGCCCCGATGGTGGGCGGCACCATAACCACACTATTATTTGTGTTGTTCGTAATGCCCGGAGTGTTTTATCAGTGGAAGGCTCGCGAAGGTAACCAGAGCTGAGATCAGAAAGTGAGGGCACTGGGTATATTTTGCCCGGTGCCTCTTATTAAACAGCACTCCAGGTAAGAGCACCTAGGGCTGGGAAAGCGGATTCATAGGCTTCTCAAGGGTTAACTGTTAAAATTCCAGCCGAAATTTGTATTACCCAGATTGCAAAATTGCAGTGATAACAACGGCTACGAAGGTGAAATCCATTTTGCTAGTCAGTTGTGTGATACGTGTATTTGACATTTAACGACTCCAGGATTCACCTTGACCACACCTTTTACCGATCTGCCCCTAAACCCCGCCCTGCTGAAAAACCTGGCGTCACTCAACTACAAATCCATGACCGAGGTCCAGGCCAAGACGCTCCCGATTATCCTTGAAGGTAAGGACGTTATCGCCCAGGCCAAGACCGGCTCCGGCAAAACCGCAGCCTTCGGTTTGGGGGTGCTGCACCGGCTCAATGTCAGCCGATTTCGAATTCAATCGCTAATTTTGTGTCCGACCCGGGAACTGGCCGATCAGGTTGCCCAGGAGCTGCGCCGACTGGCACGAGCAATTCACAACATAAAGATTTTGACTCTCTGCGGCGGTATGCCCTTTGGCCCACAGATCGGTTCCCTCGCACATGGGGCCCATATCATCGTTGGCACCCCCGGGCGCATAGAGGAACACTTGCGCAAAGGAACCCTGTCCCTTGAGCATGTCGATACGCTGGTCTTTGACGAAGCCGACCGGATGCTCGATATGGGGTTTCAGGACGTTATCGACACCATTCTGGCGCAGGTGCCAGCCGGGCGACAGTCGCTACTATTTAGCGCCACCTATCCCGATGAAATCGAGCAGCTCAGTGCCCGAGTGATGCAAAAACCGGTGATGGTTAAAGTGGATTCCGCCCACAGCGACGAGGTGATCGAACAGCGCTTCTACCGAACCGAGAGTTTCGATGATCGCCTGGAGATGACACGGCGTATTCTTCTAAATGATAAGCCCGTCAACACCCTGATTTTCTGTAACACCAAACGCGAAACCGACGAGGTCGCCGATGACCTGAAGCAGGCAGGTTTCAATGTTCTTGCCCTGCATGGGGATATGGAGCAGCGCCAGCGCAACGAAACGCTGATTCGCTTCGCCAATGGCAGCGCCTCTATTCTGGTGGCCACTGATGTAGCGGCACGCGGGCTGGATATCGACAAGCTGGATGCGGTTATCAACTTTCATATCGCCAAAGACCCCGAGGTTCACACCCACCGTATCGGACGCACTGGCCGTGCCGGTGAGCGCGGTTGTGCTTACTCCTTCTTTGCCGAAAAGGAAGGCCACAAACTGCTGCGTATGGACCTGACTCAGGACCCCCTGTCCGATCCAGACACACCGCCACCGGCCAGCATATTGAGCGAACCCCCGTTCCAGGCACCGATGGCCACCCTTCAGATCGACGGCGGCAAGAAACAGAAAGTCCGCCCCGGCGATATCCTCGGCGCGCTGACCGGCGGCGAGCGCCCGATTAACGGGAAAGATGTTGGCAAGATCAACGTACTGGATATGACGGCCTATGTCGCGATTAAGCGTAATATGGCATCACAAGCACTGAAGAAAATTGAGAACGGGAAGTTGAAAGGACGCAAATTCCGGGTGCGGCGTATTCGAGGATAAGCTGAGTGAGTATCCCCTGGCAACGCCAGGGGATCATCCTTTTTGCGCTATCTTCAGGTTTTATGTTCACCCTGACCGTTATTTTGAGAGCCGACCAGAAATATAAAAAATCGGTTGCGAGTCAGAGGGTTACAGGGTGATATAAGAAATGGGATAGTAGTCAAAGTGATCTTTTCTGCGGTTTGCACGGTCGAAACAAATAAGTTAAACCCAGTAATTTTAAAATAATATTTTGATTTTTTCGGAAAAGTTGATTCTGAGATAGCAATCAGGATAATTGCGGTTAGAATCATTACTGTATAAATGTTATGAATACTCGGCGCCACATGAAACACACTGAATACAATGACAAGTTAAAGGATATAGTTGAGTTCTCAGCTGCTCTTTATAATGATATTCACCTAGAGTTAAAAGATGCTCCTTATGCAACGTTAAATGAGTGCGGTTAGGATTTAAATATGAAGCTAGAGCCATATCAATTTTATGAACATACATTAGCGGGAGTGGAAACCAAGCTAGCCTCTGACAGTAAAGATGGGTCAGTAATCATAGTGAGATTCGAAGATAGATATACCGGGAAGCGCAAGGAAGTAAAATTTTCGGAATGTTCTAATATAATCTTTGAAATGGACTTTGATATATTGCTGGACAATGCTCCAAGTAATACAGCTGGTTCTGGATCAACTGACAATCCAGAGGACCTTATAGCCTTTGTGAAAGAAAATGAAAATAACTGGAGTGTGGTGGATCTTGATGATCCTCATTCTTCAATAAACATGAAAATAGAAAAAGTTAAAAATAAAACTCTCCATCAGATCAGTTTTTTTGGTGGTCGTTTGAGGGTTGTGTGTAGTTTTTATGAGATTAGTGAGTCAAGCATATAAATCGGGTAGCCGGTAGCTTCTAACTACCGGCCCCACACCACCTGTAGTGGTCAAGTATTTTTGGCCACCCTCTTTTGAGTATCGGGTCAGCTTCTTATCAGAACCAGTCGTTTTCGGTGCAAGGTGTGCAGGCTGAATGGGATAAATGTAATAGTTTTTTACTCAAAGAGTGGGGTGAAGAGCCTGGTAGCCATTCACTCCGTAGAATGATCGAGGAAAACCATGCTTAACAAATACAAGCAGGTTACTACGGGCCTTTGGTCCCTTGCGGGACGGCTCATCTTGTACACTTTTTACAAAAAGTGCGCACAAGGTAAGCTGGCACTGTTATGAATCCGTTGAAATTACGAGTACTTAAACGAACTTGCTCAGAGTGTAAGAGAAGGGCTCTGGAAATTCCATTGTTCTCGACAACTTTTATCTGCCGGAACTGTGTATCTATCTTTAAGGTTCGTGGCTAGTTCAAATTTGTGCATATTATTGGAGCGGGCTTCCTATATTTTTTGATACTTCAAGCGGCTCTGACGCTTCTAGAAGATGCAAGATTTAATCTAATTGGCTTTGTAGTGGTGACATTTTTAGTCACTTCAGTTATATTAAAAACCTCGAAAATGTATCTCGCACCCTTGGAGCTAACTGGAGTAAAAAGCAAGGTGCGCGGTAATTCATAACAAGTCACTTCGCGCCTTCGGCGTCCGACAGCTTACACCGGAGAGCATCATGCAAGGAATTCTTTCAGAAAAGTTGATTCTTACTGAAGCGGCCATACTCGAAAGAGTCAGGCGTATCAAAGATATAAGCCTTTGCTGTCATGTCGATCATGCTAAATTAATCTATAGCAAAACTGGTGCTGAAAGCCTTAAACGAATCTACAGTGAATACATAAACCTTGCAATTGATGCAAAACTCCCTCTTTTGCTTGCAACTCCCACATGGAGGGCCAGCTCAGAGAGAGTTTCTCTAGCCAAGGCGCCTACGTCTATCAATGAAGACGCTGTTAATTTTCTTTCGAATATCTTGCCAAAAGAGGGAAATGTATATGTAGGAGGCCTAGTCGGCTGTAAAAATGACTGCTACAAACCAGAACAAGGCCTAACTTACAAAGAATCTATTTCTTATCATCGTTGGCAAATTGATAAGCTCGGAGCCTCTAATGCTGACTACCTCATGGGAGTAACCCTACCAGCTGTACCAGAGGCACTTGGCATTGCATCTCTAATGTCAAAGCACTCTAAGCCATATTTTATTAGCTTTGTCATTGGCTCAGATGGTCGCCTTTTAGATGGCCATACCATTCAAGAAGCAATTTCACATATTGATCATCAGATTTCGCCTAAACCTTCTGGGTACTTTATTAATTGTTCTCATCCTTCTTTTCTAAACGCTTCAAGTCAATTACCTGGCAGACTAATCGGCATACAAGCCAATGCTTCATCACTAACGCACAATGAACTAGAAAACAGCAAAACAACGCACTCCGACAGCATATCGGAATGGGGTAATCTTATGCTTCACTTAAATCAGAATAGCGGGTTCAATATATTGGGCGGCTGCTGCGGCACTGATGCAAGGCACCTAGAATACATCATAAATAATCACAACTAACAAATTTAGCCTGCGTCTTTCCGCCTACGACTACCCTGGGCAGCCACTCTCTTGGATTGGCTATCATTGCAAACGGCATTAGCTGGGCTGCTGGAATTATGAATAGGGGAAAGGGAGCAACACTGAGACTCACAATTGCCTGATCGCCTCAATTCTAGTGGCCACCGATGTGACAGTTCGCGGTCTGGATATCGCCAAAGGTCCGGAAGTACATACCAACCGGACCGGCCGTGCTATTAAGTGCGGTTGCGCTGCTGAGCAAGCGGCTTCGTGTGAATCTGCCCCACTATCCGCTCCAGATACAACGCCACCGACCAGCAAATTAAGCATCCCCTTTCCAGACACCGATTGCCACCCTACAAATCGATGGTGATAAGAAGCAAAAGGTCCACCCTGAGGATATCGTGGGTGCCCTAAAGGTGGCGATCGTCCGTTAAACGGCACTACTTGGGATCTGATAGCCCTCCCTGGCGGAAAGGAAGGTGCCGAGCGCATGCATAACTCAGCCTCTCTAATAAAGCTCATCCGAGAGCAACTTGAATCGGGCCGCTGGTTAGGAGCGATCTGTACCGCTCCAGTGATAGTTCTTGGCCGGAAAGGGTTAATAACCAATTTTACAGCTACTTACTATAAGACATTTCGTGGCGAACTTGGTCAATATGTAAAGGAAATCAGTGATCAGGGAGTGGTGACCGACCGGAACTTAGTTGCCAGCCAATCACCAGGTACCGCTATAGAGTTTGCTTCTGAACTCGTCACATGCTTATTTGGGAAAGAAAGTTCGCAGACAATTGCGGATACGGTTAATGCTTGCCTTCCCCCCAAATAGTCTCGTTCAATACCTATTTGAATCCTATTCATGAACAGCGGACACACTGCTAAGCGGTGATGTGCTTGTAGCTGGATTTAGCCTGACTTACGCTGAACCTTCAGTCTTCTTTAAAGTCACTAGCATTACACTTACCAAGATTACTGTAGCCCCCCCCCACTGCAACAACGTCAACTCTTCTCCCAACCAAACAACTGCAAACAAAGCGCCAAATAATGGCTCACTTCCCATTAACAGAGAGACCTTAGATGGAGCTAATCTTCTAACTGCATAGTTCTGCACAAAAAAAGCAAATAGCGTACAAAAAATTACCAGATAACAAATGATCAACCAAAAATTGACTGAAGCTGGTAGCAAGCCTGTCAAGTTCATTTTATGCCTAGCCAACACAACAAATAATGCGCCAAGCCCGACCACTAATGACTGTAATGCAGTTAAACTCAGGGTTGTTATTTTCTTTCCCTCTGTGAAATACTTGGTTGCTGTTACCATTAAAGCCCGCAATAGAGCTGCTGCCAGAATGAGTAGATCACCAAAATTTGAAAACACTGAAAAGGACCCTTCAAGTGTTAATAGCGCAACACCCACAACACTTACTAAAGCAAACCCCAAATAAACAGCACTGACCCTCTTCTTATTAACCCAAGCTTCCACAAAAACAGTGAAGATCGCGGACAAGCTGATAAGCACAGCAGCGTTAGTTGCAGTTGTTTGTGAAACACCAAACACCTCACAACAGAAAATCAATAACAGTATAGTGCCTGTTGGAAGCGCAGCTTTCCAATCACGATTTCGTCCGCTCTTGAAATCTTGTAAAGTTGGCATCAACAGAACCAAAAAAGTCAGCAGAAACCGGATTGCCAAGAACATAAATACACTGGTGAACACGAGTGCACTCTTTGTAAGGCCATAGCTTGTCCCCCAAAACACAGCCACCAACAATAGTGACAGCTCTGTCCAAGGAAAACCTACACGGGCAATCCAAGTTAATCGTGTTGTATTCATAGTTGACTGTCCAGCAAAGTAAATGCGATGACTAATACGTCCCGGTAACCTGAGCCAGAGGTACTAGCCGGCATAACTGAACTTACGTCATGCAATGTTTCAGCATCATTTGCAAGAACAATATCGAAACGGTTTTTAAGCTCAATTGATGCCAACCTCTTGCGTTTATTGTCAGTTAATGTAGTCACTCCCCCTATAGCATTGATACGCTGCAGCATCATTGACGCTATGAATGTAACGCCATCTCTATGCAACCCTTCGGGAGCAGGCAGTCCAAGTTGATTTGGGGTAGTTCGAACGCGGTAAGGATGCAAACGTATATTCCAGCCATTTTTACAGCCTAAGGTTTTATCATAAAGATCAGCCAATAGTAGTAGCGTTCGCTCTAATACTGGTGATTGGACAAAGAATTCTGTAAGTGGATCAAATATTCTTTCTATACCGCCATTTAAGTAATTAATCTCCTTACTCTGCACATATGGCTCATGGGGTAACAACTGTAGGAAATTTGATTTCTCAGCCTTCACAAATTGTCCATATCGACGAAATCGATATTTCCCACCATCTCCCATATACTTATCTACAGTAAGCTCATCCCATTGTTCCGCGAATTTATGCTCCTCTTCTATAGAGCAACCCAACATTGAGCGCATGTAGCCTCCCTCAATCATTGTAAAATGATTATGTTTCAGGGACCTTATATCCTCTTCAAAAATAGAAGCTAACTTTCTTTTTGTAGATTCACTCATTCTTTTATCCTTACGCACTAACGGCGACGTCTACTCTTTGCTCATCAAGCACTAAAGAACGCTGGCTGCGCTCATGCGCAATTTGAGTCTCCCATGCGTCACGATCTTTAAGGTATCGAGGATTATCTGCATAAATCCCGCTCATTAACATTTGACCTTTCGACAAAGAGAAAACTACTGTTCCAGTTATCGCTTCTGCTGTATGGCAAATAAATGCCCGGGCTGCCTGTTGAAGCATACTACCCCACCTACCCTCTACAGCCTCGTTGGTCCAAGCGAGACTCTGGGCCGATTTAGCTCTTAAAACTTCTGTTTCTAAAATAGTAACTTCAAGGTGGCGATAAGCTGCCATTAAAGCGTGTGCAGCTGGAGCCTCGCGAACTTCCAACACTTTTTCGTCATATTCAAGGTGATCAAAGCCTATGTAGCGTCCAATCTGGTAGCTTCCAACATGCTGATTTAAGAACATTATCATTTTCAGTAGGCTCATAGTTTCACCATTTACTTTTATCGGCACTCCTCGACGAAAAGTTATTGATAACCGATGATTTTGATCAGTCAGCTGTTGCTCCGGGTTCCACAGTGACCAATGGAATAGTGATTCACACAAATTAAAATCTTCAGGGTTATCTAAAACACCGGATTCAAATTCGCGACACCACAAATTCGAATCGCCACTTACATTTCTACCTTTAAATTCAAACAGCCCGGAAATGGATAATCCGGCAATTTTTTTATCGCGGGAAATAGCCGAATATTCATATGGAGACCCGTAGTAACCATTAAACCCACTTCGCTCTAACGCCCCATTAAGTCGCCGTAAACTATTCTGTGATTGGTTTGCTGTATGCACGATAGCGTCACACTGAAGGCGCTCGGCTACCAAAACAGCATGCTTCACTATAACTGGACGTGATAATGAAGAGCTTACAGGGTAATCACCCATATAGAGGGCTTGCGCTTGTACTGCTGTAAAAATGGAATGGTCAATAAATGACTGACGTCCATCTTCAATAATCAAATCAATACCGTAATGATCAGCAATATGGTTTAGAAATGAGACATCAATGCCATCCCCCATATCAATTGCCAACGCAGTGACCTTAACATCCATATCTTTGAGAATTTCTAAAATGTACGTGCTATCCAGACCACCACTAAACAGTGTTAAGATGTGGCCTACTTCTCCCGATAGCTGCTTGACATCCTCAATACTTCTAATTTTCTTCACGTGTAAATTCCCTGTACACAAATGATTACTGACAACAAATTGACATGGCGCATCATAGCTTGTATTTTCCCCGGCACAATCCACTCCAAACGCAAAGGATTGTTGCGTTATGAACAATAATGATCTAATACCACTATTGCCGGAAATGGCTGTATTCGTCACGGTGGCAGATGAAGAGAGCTTCTCTCAAGCCGGAATAAAGCTAGGAATGGCTGCATCATCGGTTAGTCGATCCATAAATCGACTAGAAAGGAGGCTGCAAACAAAGCTGCTTGAACGAACCACCAGGAAGGTAAAACTAAGTACCGTTGGGGCAGATGTGTACGTGCAGTGCAAGGAAATGCTTGATTCTGCACGGACAGCCGTACATGCTGCTCAAAGCATGTTAAATACTGCAACAGGTGTGATTCGGATTGCCGCACCTAAAGCATTTTCAAAGCAAGTGCTCTCCCCAATTATCCTGGAGTTTTTAGACTCCTATCCAGGAATATCCGTAAAGCTCCGAGTTGCAGACCATTTTATCGACCCAATCGGAGAAGAAATTGATGTGATATTTAGGTTGACCGATCAACCACTGGAGGGACTAATATCAAAAACGCTAACGCGCGCTAATTTGATCATATGTGCAAGCCAGAAATATCTGGAAGACCACGGCCATCCAACTCATCCAAAAGAATTAATCTCCCATCAATGCATATCACTCGGAGAGCAAGTTGATGACACTAAATGGCGATTCACAAAATCCAACCAGAAAATCTTAGTAAATACTCAAAGCCGTTTTGCAGTAAATCATACAGAAATTCGAAAAGCTGCGGTTTTACGAGACATGGGCATCAGCACTTTCCCAGATTTTACCGTTCAATCTGAAATAGAGTCAGGCGAGTTAATCCAGATACTGCCAGATTGGCATATTTCTGGAAATTATCAGGGGAACGTGATTCTACAGTACGCTCAGACAAGCTTTATGCCAGTTCCAATTCGAAAGTTTATTGACTTTGTGCAATTACATTTTCAGCAGCGCGAGAATTCCAGTACCATGGCTTAACTTCTATTTCGACCCCAAAAAGGCGAGCAGAACCATCAAGATAGTGTATAACTTGATACAGTCGGCGCAATACTCTGAATACAACCCAGATAATTTGATAGAGCCACGAGACTTTTAGTTGGCTAAAATTTGAAATCTCTCCTACATCAAATAGAACCTTGTGAAAGTTTATCTCACCAAACGTGATGAAGTTTTAGAAAGATTTTCCACCATTTAGCAGCAGATTAACTAAAATAAATTCCCCCAAAAGCTCCGCACCCTAAAAACCTTTACATTAATAACTTGTGGCATTTCTGCCTAAACTGGCTCGGACTCATACCAACATGAAATTTAAACACTCGCCGGAAAACCGCATCATCCGTATAGCCTAATATTTGGGCAACGCCGGAAATTTTTTGCCCCGACTGTAATAACAGGCTCTTTGCATACTCCATTCGTACACTATCGATAAATTGTTTAGGAGCATAACCCGTCAACTGCTTTAGGCGCCGGTGTAATGTTCGCTCTGAAACCGACAGCTCTGCCGCCAATTGTTGACTATTTAACTGCTGGCCAAAATACTGCCGAACCACATTTTCAGCATCGACTAAAAACTGTTCTTTGGATACCTGATAGCCTTTTGGTACATGTAAAGTTTGCGAGCGCGGGTGGGAGTCCACAACGGCAAGATCAGCAACTTTGGTTGCAACTTCATCACCGGCTAGCATCTTGATCACTTGCAGAGTCACATCTACCCAAGATAAAGGGCCTCCCGCTGTTACAATTTTATGATCCACCAGTAATCCACTGGCCCATAGCGGGCAGGCATTGCTAAAGCGAGATTTCAGCTCATTGTGCAACCACCATGTCGTCGTGCATTGCCGTCCATTTAACAAACCCGCCTCACCTAGTGCCAAGACACCACTACAAGAACCTGCGATGATCGCTCCCTGCCTATACTGTGTTCACAACCATTCGTGTGTCGATTTATCCAGCAACTGTTCAGGGGGTACACCAAATTGATTGGGCATAAACCCGGGGATTATCACTGCTTCACAACTGGGTAACTGAGATAGCCCATGGTTTACCACAAAGCGCCTGCCCTGCCCATCTGTGATGTCAGAGCCATCAGCGCTGGCAACTACGATTTCAGGGGACCAGGGTTGCTTATAGGCGGGGGCCAGGGAGTGTTGGCTTTCAGATAAGCGAAGGCTGCCCAGGGCAAACATATCCTGAACGCCAGCCAAAGCCGATGGCAAAACCCCAGACATAGACAAGATAACGATCTGAGCCATAAATCCTCAAAGTGGCGAATTTTGTCTGATCATTGTCTTTTTGGACACTGATGGTCAAGCCTATGCTTCCCCCAGGATACCCTTCATCAAACAACGTGAGAGAAAACAATGACTGAAGCTAAGCTGGCCATCGTGGCTCTGATTGATGCCAAAGCAGACAAAGCCGATGAGGTAAAAGCACTACTTACCTCAGCCCTTCCATTAGCTGTAGAGGAGCAAGGAACCCTCAGCTGGTATGCCGTACAAATCAACGCTACGCGCTTCGCGATTTTTGACACGTTTGGCGATGAAGACGGCCTGACTGCGCATTTAAACGGCAAGATCGCGGCAGCACTGCTTGGCAAAGCCGATGAGCTGCTCGCCTCAGAACCCCAGATTATGACTGCGGATATCCTCGCATCCAAGGTCTAACGAGGCCTTAAAAACCAGGAGCCGGCTTTGAATACCCCTATCGTCTTTATTCAGGGGACCAACGCCGGCCCCTAGGCAATGGAAAAACTTCACCGGCACCTAAAAGAGTGATTGCCGTTGCCACAGCCCTAGCCATCTTCACCGCAAACCTATTTGAACCGACTACCCCTTAGATAGTGTTATTGCGTAGAAACGGGCGGCCGTACAACTCCCGCCTCTTACCCTGGAGTTCGCACCACCATCAGCCGCTCCTCGGTCATATCTGCAATCGCCCAGCGCACCCCCTCCCGACCAAGGCCGGAGTCCTTAACACCGCCATAGGGCATATTATCCACCCGCCAGCTGGGAACATCGCCAATAACCACGCCGCCGACCTCCAAGGTATCCCAAGCTTGCTGGGCTCTGTAAAGATCGCGGGTAAATATGCCTGCCTGGAGACCAAAAGCGCTATCATTCACCTTTTCCAAAACATCATCAAAACTGTCGAAAGACTCTAAGATAGCAACAGGACCAAAGGCTTCCTGTTGCACAATGGCGCAATCGTGAGGCACATTTTCCAATAGCGTTGGATCGAGCATGGCGCCATCCCGCGAGCCTCCACACAGCAGGGTTCCTCCAGCCTGAATCCCCTCCTCCACCCAATTGTGCAAACGGGTGGCCTCTCCCTCGGAAATCATCGGGCCGATAAAAGTATCTTCCAGGCGGGGATCACCCTTCTTCAACTTTTTGGTCCGCGCCACTAAGCGGCACTTTAAATCCTCATATAGGCTACAGTGGCCATAGATTCTCTGCACACCGATACAGCTCTGACCAGACTGGTAGAAGGCGCCAAAAATCAGGCGCTCTACGGCATCATCGAGATCGGTATCTCGGTCAATAATACAGGCCGCATTCCCGCCCAATTCCAAAATGACTTTTTTACGCCCTGCCCTAGCTTTTAGATCCCAACCGACAGAGGGAGAACCGGTAAAACTGAGTAGCTTGAATCGATCGTCCAGTGTAAACAGATCTGCCCCCGCACGATGACATGGCAACACCGAAAATGCCCCTTTGGGTAACCGCGTTTCCGCCAGTACTTCGGCAATGATCAATGCTCCTATCGGTGTCCGGCTTGCGGGCTTAAGCACAAAGGGGCATCCAGCGGCGATAGCCGGTGCCACCTTGTGAGCGGCGAGGTTCAAAGGAAAGTTAAACGGCGATATAAATGAGCAGGCTCCAACCGGTACCCGCCGGATATAGCCGCGATAACCCCGGGAGCGCTTGGAGATTTCAAGGTTGATAATTTCACCATTGATACGCACGGCCTCTTCAGCGGCCACTTGGAATGTATCGATTAAGCGCAGCACTTCACCCCGTGAGTCGTGAATGGGTTTGCCCGCTTCAATACATAGCGCCTCAGCCAACTCTTCAAACCTTTCACGAAAGCGTAGTACGCAGTGCTGTAGCACTTCCTGGCGAATATAAGCAGGCAAATTTGCCATAGGTTTCTCAGCCAGTAGCGCCCAATCAATCGCGCTATCGATAACTGTTGCATCAGCCATTGCGACCCGGGCAGCCACCCTGCCCGAGTACTTGTCGGTGACTTCCAAATCAGCATTGGCATGTACAGCTTCATTAGCCAGGTAGTAAGGGTAAGTTTCTTGCAGCACAGAAATATCCTTTTATTTGATGGCTGGGACTAGCGAGAATGCCCTGACGCCAGATACTGCTTTGCATCTATCATCGGGTATAGATAACTCGCAGACATATATCAACTGTGCATTCACTGGCGTATTAGGAACGCCTGTGAGTAATACCGAAAGATCTCTACAAGCTTTAAAGGCTACAGGTGTCGCGACTGGCCTTAGCCCTATCGACAGAGGATGACTCCCCTGGCCGCAGTAGTCAGGGAAAACGACGAAGGGGGAGGTTTAGGGAGCTTTGTGAAGTCGGGGGCTAGAGCCCCGCGACTTCTTATACCGAGCGAAACTGATTACTTCTCAGTCAACCACATGCCGACGGGCTCATAGTTAAACGTCTTATAAACGGTCTTTTCAGTATCCGGGTCATCACTTTTCTTATCGATGTTGTATACGGTCCAGTTCAATTCATCGACATTGAACTCAATCACAGCATACCCATAGATATTGCTAACAAAATCTTTGATATGCGGGTTGTTGACCTGAACCCCACCGTTTAGCAATGACGTAAAGACACTGCCAACATCAATACCTTTCTCAATCGTATCGTTCATATTGGGAGAAGATATAGATGGTGTCATCAGCTCAACACCAACCAGGTTATCGTAGTTCCAGTTGCTAATTTTGCTGAAATCCACCTTCAGGTACGAGGCGATACTGGAGTGCAGGTCCCCTGTCAGCACCACAAAGTTATCGACATTGCTGTCTTTAACCGATGATAGGATTTTTTCCCGCTCCCACTGATAGCCATCCCAGGCATCGTAGTTGGCGTACACAAGTGAGCGCCCCAAAATAGTCCCAGCCAGTTGCGCCAGCAGAGTTTGGTTGCCCCACACTTTCCAGCGGGCATTAGAGTTTACAATCCCATCGATCAACCAATCGCGCTGGGTCGTGCCCAACATCGTCTGGCTACTTTTTTCGTAATCGGTGCACCAGTAATTTTCCCAGCTAGTTCCGTCTGTACACGGCTCCTGGGTTCTATAGGTACGGCTGTCAGTCATATAGAGATCGACCAAGTCCCCGAACTGGAATGACCGGTATATCTGCAAGTAGTCAAAAGCGTGGCTTGCAGATTCATCAACTTTTACCCGCGCAGGCACGTATTCAATCCAGGCTTGCTGAGCATCGCGACGCAACTGGCGCAACTGGTCAGGGTCATTATCGCCAGTCTGATAGGGGTGTGACGGCACACCCAGGGTATCCCGGTCATAATCCCAATAGGCATTGTCAGCAGTTTCATGATCATCCCAGGTGATGATAAATGAGTGCATCTCCATTGCCCGTTGCAGGTTCTTATCCTTGCGATACTCCTTATAGATATGGCGATAATCTTCAAGATCCATCGCAACCGAGCCACCAGAAGGCAAGGATAATGGATGTACTACAGAGCTTTCAAAACCTTCATACTCGGCATATTCATAAATGAAATCCCCCAAGTGCAGTACACAATGTACATCTTCATCCGCTATATGGTTGTAGGCGTTGTAGTAACCTGTGGTGTAATCCTGACAGGTAACCACCGCCATCTTGATATTCTCCAAGCTACCGCTGGGAAGTGTATGGCAGCGGCCAGTACGACTGCTCAAACTACCGTATTTGAATCGATAGTAGTAACGCTGATCAGAAGATAGATAACCCTCTAGATCAATATTAACGGTGTAATCCCGGTCTGCCGTGATATCACTGGCATTGACCTCCGCACTGAGGATTGTCTGAGTGAATTCCTCATCCAACGCAACATCCACATACAGGGTCTGCCCGGCTACATAGGAATCGGGGTTGATATGCGTCCACAGAACCACGCCTGTTTGGCTGGGATCACCCGAGGCCACAGACAAATCAAAAACAGTACCATCATTATCGATTTGGTCGGCAGATATGCTACTCCCCAAGACAAACCGAGCATAGGTTTCACTATCCGTATTAGCGAGTGAGCGGACGGTAAAGGGGGTTAGAAGTGCAACACCCATAGCCTGGACAAACGTGCGGCGGGAGATGGTCATAAATCAACTTCCTATTATTGTACGTATGAAGAATCGGAAAGGAAGCGGATTCTATAGAAAAACGTACCAATAAAGAAGTTTGACTTTTATATTTGCAGCGATTTAGATGCTAAATAGCTTGAAAGGCATTAACAGATAAAATTAACCTAAAAATAAATTTATCACTTCGAGCCAGAGCTTGACTAATGGAAAGTTAGCTGAAATCTATAATCATTTCTGCATCCAGGCAAGTAAAACATGCTGAAAAAACCGTTTTCCGGGAGACCCTTTAATTATCAGTATCACTTCACAATGCGTTCAATCAAAATTTCATTTCTTACCTTCCCTTAAAGCGACACATCCAGAATAACCCTCGACTTGAAAACGGACAACTGATAACTGATCCTACCCAGCAGAAGCAGGCCTTCTATTTTTCGTGCAGGCACAATGGTACTAATTGATCAAGAGGGTGTCGAAACACCCTCAATGAATAGTAAGCTGCAAGATATGCCCTGAAATTATATGCAGACCTATCAACTACTACTCACCAAGCCTGGGTTACGTGACCCTCATACGAAAATAGTGTAAAATTCCATCCGCACGATTACTTAAGGAAGAGTAAAATTGAAGTATTCTCTTCACCCCAAACTAGTTGTTTCACTTTTAGCTATCACACTATTCATTTTAATCCTTAGATTATATTTAGCCCTAGAGCTTTGGAGCGAAGGAAACAGCTCTGGTTTAGAATCATATCCTTTCATGGTTATATTCCCCTCGACACTAATCCTTGCTTTAGCATTAATGAGCAAAGCCAAAACCAAAGAAGGTTTGCTCATGCGTCTTGGCTGTATGATTCAACTGCTACTTATTATCTCTATCCCTCCCCTATCTCTACACTTACTTCTCGGATTTCCAGTTGTTTTCCTGGTTGTAGAGCTATTCAAAACTAAAGTACCCAGCAATATTTCCGCCTCCATCGAAAAAGCGCTCATAAAATGATCGATATAGAAGTTCACGGTGATTTACTCATTTTACTTAGGGCGAACCTATTTTTGCTACCGCTACTATGTACATTCTACTTTTTCTGGAGGCGTAAAAGTGAAAACCGCATACTCGTAGGCAGTTTATTTTCATTTCTATACAGCCTTGCCTTACTGCTACCCGCGCACACGCTAGCGATTAGATTGGGGATGTGGAGTTACGGAAGCGAAACTCTAAAACTACTGGGAATGCCTGCCGACCTATGGTTTGCCGGATCTTTTCTATTTGGACCAGCAACCTTTTTAGCATTCCCCAAAGTAAACCCCTGGTTTTTTACCGCTATTTTTATATCGCTGCAAGTACTGCTACTCAAATCCCTCGATCCTTTAGTTATTGCCGGCGACTATTGGATACTAGGCGTAATATTGGTTTTCCTCTTCGTACACACCCCGGCAATGTACCTGGCAAGGTGGACCAGTTCCGATATCAACCTAGCACAAAGAGCTATATTGTTGGCTTTTGCATACGGTTCCTTAGCCTTTTTTATAGTACCGACACTAATTATGCATGCAATGGGTGGAAGCTGGGGGCTGGATTACTGGCCAACAGCAAAAATAATAGCTATGGCTTCCTTGCTTCTTCCATGTATCATTTTGGGATTAAGTGCCGTGCATATGTTTGTTGTTTATGGTGAGGGAACACCAATTCCACTGGATAGAACAAAGCACCTTGTCACTAGCGGCCTGTACTCATATATTACAAACCCGATGCAACTCTGCACGGCGGCATCCTGGGTAGTTATTGGAATTTTTCTACAGAATGTTTTTATAGCATTAGCGGCAGGCATGGCTGTAGTTTTTGTAATGGGTTTAGTACGATGGCACCACAGGAATGACCTACTAGTTCGCTTCCCTGATGGGTGGCCAGAATACAAGAGCAATGTTCCAGAGTGGCTACCGAGGTGGAAACCCTGGTTTAAGGGTAAGTCAAAACTATACTGGGATACTGAATGCCCTTGGCACTCTACATATATAGGGTGGCTCAAAAAGAGAAAGCCTATAGGGATCAGCCTTATTGAACATAGACATGCAGGCGCCCTATACCAGGATTCAAGAAGTGGATTAAGTTTCAACTCAGCAGAAGCATTTATATATCCATTATTCCATATAAATTTTATATATGCGCTACTAGCCTCGGGCTTGTTACTTCTTTTACTGCCACTCAACGCCCTACATCAATCCCCAAGCAATACTGAGAGTTATGCAGAAAATGACCCCTCTTGATATACGAAACACGCACCCCAGCTCTCTTTTTCTTGGCATTGACACCCTTTACCATATCAAAAACAATGCTCTTACCTATTATCAGAACCTGCAACTCAGCTACGGTGATGCCGTAAGGATTCGGCTAGGCCCATATCGCTGCTGGTTTATATTTCATCCCAGCCACATAGAGAGTGTATTAGCCACAAAAGCAAACTCATTTATTCGTTTTGAAAAAATTATGAATATCCTAAAACAATGGAATGGCAATAGTCTATTGATTGCCGAAGGAAAATCATGGAAGAACCGAAGGCGAAAAGTACTACCCTCATTTGCCCAGCAAAGAATCCCTAACTATGCCGAAGTTGTTTGTAATCTTGCTCAGGAATTCACCCAAAGCCTAATCTCTAAAGTCGATACAGAAGGAAGCCATAAGTGCCTTATTGATAATGAAATGGCCAATTTTTCCTTGGCTATTGCTTGCAAGACACTTTTTGGTAAAAGTTTAGGCGCGACCTCCCAGCCCATCAGTGAAGCTGTAAACTGTTTATCCGAAATCGCCTACAGAGAGACAACCTCTCCCTTCACAATACCCAATTTCATTCCCACTCCGGCAAATCGCCGAAAGAAAAAAGTGATTGAAATTATGGCGAACTTTATTCAAAAAATTGTTTCAGACCGGATAGAGCAAAGGTCCAGTGAAGAACCAGACTTACTATCAACCCTGATAAGACATCACGACAACAACTCAACGGCTATTGAGGAAGATGTTATTTCTTTATTAATTGCAGGACATGAAACAAGCGGAGCGACACTCTCATGGCTTTTCATACTGCTAGCCAAGCATCCAGAAATACAGCATAAAGTTCACAATGAACTGGACCGTGCAGTGGGAAGCTCTCAAGTCAGCTATCAGGATCTGAAAAACCTGCCCTATTTAAATGCTGCAATTAAAGAGACTCTACGTCTCCACCCTGCGGCCTATGCCTTGTTTTGCAGACAGGCGACAGAAGATGTCGATATTGGTGAAGCTTTGATCAAAAAGGGGGACTTAGTACAAATCTTACCCTATGTAACCCAAAGAGATAGCCGCTGGTTTAAAGATGCCAACCAATTTTGTCCAGAGAGATTCCTTGGCGGCGAATCATGGCCAAAGTATGCCTATTTCCCTTTTGGGGCCGGGCCGCGCATATGTATTGGGCAATCATTTGGCATGATGGAAGTTGCACTGACAGCTGCAATGGTATTACAAAAACTATCCCTATCGACAACAGCGGGGTCATTTGAGGAAACTGCTCGATTTTCACTAAGGCCCCACCAAGATATTAGCCTTCTATTCTCTAATCGTATTTAAACAAAGCCCGCAGGGAAGCAGACTTCTCTGACAGGGGTTCTCCAAAGGTGGGGGCTGAGAGCCGCTTATATTTATTGCGAGCGCTCCCTTTCCTTCAATGATCCGTCCAGCGTTATAGAGTACACCGTATACTTCTCTGTAACCCGGTCAAAAATTTGCAACCAGGAGAAAAACTCAGATTTTCTTGATTTCTTAGCAATATCTATCGCTAACTCTATCGCCTCTTCCTGGGTTTCAGCACTACCTCTATAACTCTCTACACCGCCATTCATTAAGTGGACTCGATTAGCAAAAATCGCAAAACGATTCACTGCCTGGACTTTAATAGCTGACTCCATAGTATTTCTCCTAATTGGTTTTAGTCTGGCGCATTCCCCGATAAAGTTCTGTTTTCCCCTATTAGTTCACCTCTATAGTTGTTCTTGCTAGTGATGACTTCACGCTTTCGAAGTGAAGCCCCACTCCGCTGTATTTTCAGACATTATCATCGATATTCAGGCACAAGAACTCCAGGACCACAGAGTACGGAGCCTACGGCAATATGGAAAACAGGGTGAGGTGTATACGGCTCTTGCCCAGTTCATCCTGTCTAGCGGGACACTTTCAAAAAAGTAGAAGGGCGTTTCCGCATGGGAGTGCTGAGATGTCATACGATGACTTTAGTTAGACCGATCAATATGAATCGCGCTAGCACTCTCAATATCTTAGCTACCAAAAGTAGGGAAATTAGGGACACATCTCAGCAAAACTGTAGCTATATACGCCATGCGTATTGACACAACTAAAAGTCTGCAGCTAAATACTGTATAAAAATACACACAGCAACAGATTAATGACCCTACCTCGTAGCACCCAGATTTCCCTAGATGCCACACCCTACTACCATTGTGTGTCCCGCTGTGTACGCAGAGCTTTTCTCTGTGGTAGAGATAGAGAGTCTGGCATTGACTATGAATATCGCCGCGAGTGGATTGAATCACGGATGCATAAGCTGAGTGAAATCTTTGCCCTTGATATCGCTGCTTATGCTGTAATGAGCAATCACTACCATGTCGTACTCTATATCGACAGAGAGACCGCTCTCAGCTGGCCTAACACTGAAGTCATTCTCCGCTGGCAAAAGCTCTTCAAAGTTTCCACTCTCGCGCTACGCTACTTGCGAGGTGATACACTCGATTACAGTGAGACGAACAAGCTCAATGAAGTCGTCACATTATGGCGGGAGCGCCTTATGGATATCAGCTGGTTTATGCGCTGCCTGAATGAGGCTGTCGCTCGCCAGGCCAATGCCGAAGACCATTGCACCGGCCGCTTCTGGGAGGGGCGCTTCAAATCCCAAGCTTTACTAGATGAAAGAGCCCTCGCCGCCTGCATGGTCTACATCGACCTCAACCCCATCCGTGCCAATATTGCCAAGACTCCTGAAGATTCT
The DNA here is from genome assembly GCF_052467605.1 of Microbulbifer regidiadema (SeqCode). Lineage (NCBI taxonomy): Bacteria > Pseudomonadati > Pseudomonadota > Gammaproteobacteria > Cellvibrionales > Microbulbiferaceae > Microbulbifer > Microbulbifer regidiadema (SeqCode). The sequence goes on from NZ_CP174316.1 coordinate 956,037, forward strand.
GATTACACATCAATTCAACAGCGTATTCGTGCGGCAATCTCCGGTGAACAACCCAAAAGCTTGCTGCCCCTGGTAGGTGGTGAGCGTCTAAACATGCCTAAAGGCCTACCTTTTCAGCTAGATCACTATTTGGAACTGGTAGACTGGAGCGGTCGACATTTGGACCCCAGAAAACGGGGCCTGATTACCAAAGAAACGCCACCCATTCTGAAACGATTAGGTATCGCTCCCAAACACTGGCTTTACCTCAACCGAAACTTTGAAAGTCGTTTTAAGGGCTTGGTAGGTTCAGTAGAGACTGTTCGACTGGCCTGTATCCGGCTCAACAAGCGCTGGGTACACGGTATAGGCGACTGTCAACACTTCCTCTCTTCAGCTTCCTGCTAATTCCTATCCAATCTCTCGATACCGCTACTCCCACTTTCTATCTACAAGCACCACTTTCGAGCTTCAACCTCAACTCCTCAAGGTTTCATCGCCCCCACTCCCTCAAGCAGAAAGAACAAGCCGTCAGAGATGGGCGCTAGCTCTATCACCAGCAGCCCTCTCTAATCTGTGGGTGTCCTAGATTGTTCCTAGATTGTTCTGTGGGTGTCCTAGATTGTTCCTAGATTGTTCTGTGGGTGTCCTAGATTGTTCTCTCTCTCTAATCTGTGGGCGTCCTAGATTGTTGTGCTAGATCACCCAAGATTTTCTATCTATGGGTGTCCAGAACCTCTCCTCAGAACCTCCCCTACTGGGCTGAAATTATACCCACAGGCACCGAGATACATAGCACTATAATTAAAGACCACCACATAAGAGCATACCCACGTGACATACACTCCTCCGCCAATTGGTTTAGCTTCTTATTTTTTTTAGCCCCATCTTTTAACCTTCTCTGACTCTCACCCCTGAATATATATACCTCAAAAAGCCAAACACAAAACCAAACACCAATAAGAACGTAAGGCTCCTCAATGCCGAGCGAACCCAAATCTATACCAGCAATAAACAATAAACAATGCAAAAAAAGATAAATGATTGAAGTATAGATAATCCCAACAATAATGAGAACCTGATAGATTACCCCACCCAGATACTCAGCCACCCTAAACAGAGGACCATGAGTAATCCACAGCAGTCTCAATAAAAATAACTTCATTTCCACATTCAACCTTAAAAACTTCCAATCTCTCAACAAAAATAAAACTTCAATACATCCCAACTTTTCGGGGCACACAAAGCCATTCAAGCACTATTAACTACCTATCACTTATACCCCATAAAATTATATCTCACTCTAGCCTCATCTCTCAGACGTAGATCTGCTTCGGAAAATTCATTTTCAGGACGCTTATTCCAGGCCTCCTGAATAAGCCGCTGACTAGCATCATCTAACCCATCACTTGAGAAAGAGTCATATGCTCGATATGTAAAATAGGCCGCTCCTCCTATCCAGCCTATAGGGCCCAATGCAACCATTGCCGCTCCAACCGCAGCATCAGCACTTACCCAAAGGGCAGTATTTGCAGCTCTTGCTGCATATTTTGCATTTCCAGTTTGGTAATATGCATAGCTATCATAAAAAAATGACACACCAGCAACACCAAGTGATATCGGTTTAATTACTCTTTCACCAACCGCCCCCAGGGTACTCGCAACTTTTCTTGCCCCCGTCACAGTTTCAGAAATTCCAGTAAAATCAAGTGTCACTCTAGGAACGTTCTTTAAAGTAGCGTCATAACTTGAGCTTATTGTTGGCATCTCAAATAAAGTAGGGATACTTGGCATTCGATATACATTCCCCTTCAAGCTTAGAGTCGTTCTATCAGGGATACTTCCGATGATTTTAGCAACGAATTCTGTAGATTTCATAGAACTATCTAGCGCTGTCTGAACTGAAGCTGCGCTATAAATTGCATCAGCCACCCCTTCAGAATGCGCAGGGGGAGCAGTGATATAACCATCCCGCCACGGACCATATAAACTAGTTCCATCTAAGCGCTTCCCTTCACGTGCGAGCGCGACTGAGCGATAAAATATCGCATTATCATGCTCAGACTGCATCTCCGAAATCATATTCAGAGCCATCTGCCCATATTTACCTGGCTTGTATTCTCCTGCGATCAATCCATTAGCCAAGTTCTGCTGTTGAGCAGCTTTTGCAGCGGCAACCTTGCTTTTGCTAATCTGTGGGTGTCCTAGATAGCTAATCAATCAGATAGCCCTCTGCTAATCTGTGGGTGTCCTAGATTGCGAATCTATGGATGTCCTAGTTTGTGCCCTCTTACCGGGTAGAGGGCTTTCACCTCCAATCTTTTGCCGATTTATCTCGGCGCACTGGATGTCCTAGATTGCACTGGGTGTCCTAGGTGATTGCTAGATTCTGTTGCTTGGATAATATCAAGCTTGATCAAACATGCTTCAAAACCTTGCAAGTCTTTAAGGGGCCCATCTCTCTTTCGTTCAACGTACCAAGCTCTATAAATAGTTGTATCCTTCAACAAGAGAGAGGATTTCCCTCTAGAACTGAGCCTATTATTTATACAAGGGGGGGGCGATCTGTATACGGAAAAGAATACCCCACCAAGACTAGCAACAACCATCTGAGGTCCGTCAGGAGACTTTCTAGAAAATGGAATTGTACTGTAATGCGGAATACCCTCTGTGTATCGAACTTCACCTGCTCTCAGTTTGAGTAGGTCCCTGTAATGATTTACCGAAAAATAATCAACGATCAGGATTACAAAAAACAGCGCAGTTAAAGCCCCAAGAACACCGATTAAAAATTTTACTGGCCAAAGCTTCCAAAGCTTATCCGATTTAGACTGAACAAAAAAAAAGTACAGAAAACACGATAGAGTAATAGCTACAACTGCAGCCATTACTATCAGCCAAACATTACGACTAACCAAGTAACTTTCGTAACCACCTACTTCCACACCCATTCTCCACCATCAATTCCCATCATATTTTTAACCGCATCTTTTATCGTCTAATTTTTGATAATATTTTTAGGCGTTTGTACAGCCAATGCGTAGACTGCCTTACCAATCAATGTATTATCAGTATTTTCTGACCATGGTACATACTGCTTAGTTATATCAATATCTGAAACTAGATCGCCGAATCTATTTTTTAACTCATCATTACTTTTTGAATCATCTTCAAAAGTGAATCCTCCGGATACTCCAACCGTTATTGCATCAGCACGCCTCATAGCTTTCAGAGGGCCGCCCTCATAATCCCTCCCCTGCAGAATACTATTCTCATACCCCACCACCGCATCTAATCCTTTTCCTTTAAGCAGCTTCCCAATTTTTTCCCCTAAGATTTTTTTGACCAACTCATCTTTAACACCCAATTCGGCACTAGTGATCAATGCCTCTCCACCTTCTGCTGCATAACCTTCGAATTCCAAATCAGCTAGGGCGATATTAGTCTCTGCACCAGCGGCAAAACCAATAGTATTTAATGCCACACCAAATTCAAAGCCCGAAGAAACAAAGAATTTTCCATTTGAGTCCAACCCAAACATTCCTTCAGCATTCGAAGCAATTTTCAAAAATTGAAAATCAGCTGATCCACCCATAGAAATAGAGCCTGGCTGATTGTATTCATCAAGCCAATTCTCAAGTCCAGTTACACTTTGCTCTAACTTTCCATGTACATATCCAAAAATATTTGGCTCATCTATTAATACCTCTTGCCCTCCAAAAGTATCAACTGAGCCTATGTAACTCTCTAAATTAGATATCTCATCAGAAAAATCAGTCCCACCAGGTGCAATCAAACCAGCATCGGTCCATGTATTTGTAGGAGTCGCCAGTTGATATTGCTCTGCAAAACTCAGCTCAGCGTAGTCTTGCTGAGCGGCTATCTGAGCACTACGTTGAGCAGTTTTCGCATCCAGAGCAGCATTAAATTGCGCCGAGTGCATCATAACACTCGTTTCACGCTGTATCACACGGCCGGTGGACCAGTAATCACTTCTATTAAGTTTTTCTGCAGAACTGATGGACGCTACGGTGAGATCGACCGTCTCTAAAGTACCTTCCCGGCCCGTCGACATACTACTCACGACTCCATTCAGCCCGTTGTGCTGCTGTGCATTTCTTTGCTCAAGTAGAGCCTGCTCCCGAGCGGAGATCACGTTATTGGACTCAACCGCTTCTGCCGCTTGCGGCCCACGTCCCCAGCTTTCCTGAAGCTGTCCGTAGTCAGGGCAATCGCACTACGAATCAGGTAATTCAATACCAATTAATTGGGCTAGATAGTCGGTGCTCCATGCCGCTTTCATACGCTTATTTTTTAGCCCCATTTTTGTGGACTTATCCTGCTTCAGTAAATTGAGGGCAAACTGCCTAAGTCTGGATAGATTCTCCGCACCGTTACCACTGCGCACACGGCAATCATCCGCCCTAAAAGCAATATCCAGTACCCAATGCAGACTATTTTCAATTGACCAGTGTTTTCGGACAGAGTCACTACAGGCCAGGGCACTCAAAGTATCACTCGATATGTAGTAGCGTCGCTCTATCACAGACTCGCCGTGGTGTCGGCACTCGGTCTCGACCAACGCGATCGTCTTTAATGACGACCACTTTTCAGCGTTTGCCAATTGGGTCAAGGATTGTGTTGTCCAGCATCGGCGAACCTCATAGCGGTCCCGATTTGAACCTTCACACTGATGAAAATCAATCTCCGGGCATTGATAGGATTTGGGCTTGCGGTTACTTAGCGTGGCTTCGATACCTGCTTTTAAAACTGATTGATTGTCCTTAACGGCGAGCAGGTAATCAGCATTTTTTGCGATAATTTTATCGGCGATGGCTGTCTGGCAACCCATTGCATCAATGGTAATCAGGCAATTATCCAGTACCAATGTATCCAGTAATTCCGGGATGGCAGTGATCTCATTCGATTTCTCATCAACGCTACGCTGACCAAGTATTAGGCCATTCTCACTCGCCCAAGCGCTGACCATGTGAATTGCTGACTGACCGTTTTTACGGTCATGAGAGCGGCGTAATGTCTTTCCGTCAACCGCAATGATTTCTTTATTATGATACGTTCGCTGAGTGTTTACCCAATGGATAAAAGTATCCAAAAAAGCATCCGGATCAATCTGCGCAAACAAGCGTGCAAAGGTATCGTGAGAGGGGATGCCGTTGGGCAACGACAGGAAGCGCTTGAGCCAACTGATTCTTTCCTTCCCAAAAGCTTCGATAGCGTCCCAATCATCAGCTCCACTTAGCATGCCACATAAGGCGATAATCAGGATATCGATAAACTCATGCCGAATATTACGATTCTGGCGACGATGGTCTTTCAACTGTGACAGTGACTGGGCAAGATTGGTGTAACTTTCGGTCATTTTTTACTAATACTTCAATTTAGTGGTCATTATCGCCTATTTTACCCCGTTTGTAGTGCGTTTGCCCTGCCCTGTTCATCCTATCTCGCGGGACACTATAAATTCGAGTTTTCCCGATCTGATCTTGGGAGTAAGCGCGGAGAAGTACCCCATTACGATGCCTAATCCCTGTTTAGTCATCTCAAATGTAGGCTCCAAGTCATCACAAGTTAACGTCTCGCTGAACCCTGTTGCCCCCCCAATCCTCTAGCCACTTATGCACCCCAGTTTATCCCCTGGCAGTTGAATCTGGCTTATCCGGTCTTTTTTGAGATAGCCCGGCACGCAAACCAGCGAAACCTGAACTTTACAGATTTCCCGATAACACAAGTCATCGTTCAGCTGCTTATCATGTCGAATGGTAATTTGTAGCTGCCTCAATTTTATACAAGCACGAGTTGATTCAGGTTCAATACTGATTTCCCGTCTCAGGTACAGTGTTTTAAAGGTTTTAATACTGGGTGCGAATAACGTATTCGTCAGAAATGGAGCTCTGTAAATGATAAGTGTCTCGTCTCGACCCTGTGCCATCAAATCAGCTGTTGCCTCGCAGAGTTCCTGTAATGCCCTGGTAATTTTTTGGTGCTATTCCCTACCAATAGATGTCAACTCGATAGTCCTGTGCAGACAAATAAACAGCTTTGTTTGTAATTCAGTCTCCAATACCCTTATCTGGTGACCAACGGATGAAGGCGTTACAAAACGTTCTTGCACAGCTTTTTTAAAGCTCTGATGAGGGGTGTAGTGGTCTAATACTTCCGGACACTTCGCTAAGATGGTAAAACTACCAAGTGAGGTGACGTATGACAACAAAAGGTACACGCCGGCAATTCAAGCCGGAGTTCAAGAAAGACGCTGTAGCTCTTGTCTCTGAACAAGGCTATTCGATTTCTAAGGCCGCAGAGGCTGTAGGGACTACTGCTAATAACTTGCGACGCTGGGTAAAGGAGCTGAAGCAGGAAGAGAGCGGAGTAAGGTTGGATGCAGGCGAGCGCGCTGAATTGGATCGGTTGCGACGTGAAAACAAGCGCTTGCGGATGGAGAAGGAAATCCTAAAAAAGGCCAGCGCCTTCTTTGCGAAAGAAATGAAGTAAAGTACAGCTTCATCAAAGAGCAGAAAAGTAGCTTTCCAGTTAGGATGCTTTGCCGAGTAATGCAGGTAAAAAAGAGCAGCTATTACGATTGGTGCCATCGCAGTGATAGCTCAATAGATAGCCAAACATGGCAACTATGCCATCGCTTGAAGGCCTTATTTGCAGAATCTCGGCAGAGCTTGGGAAGCCGCCGACTAATGAAGCTATTACGCAGAGAGGGCTTTAAAATTGGGCGCTATCGAGTCCGAAAGCTAATGAAAAAGCTAGGTTTGGCAGTAAAACGCAAGAAGCGTTTTGCGTTGACGACAGATAGCAAACACCAACTGCCCATTGCAGAGAATCTTCTGAATAGGGATTTTTCGCCGAGTGCTAAAAATCAAGTTTGGGCTACGGATATTACATACATCTGGACGCTACAGGGATGGTTGTACTTGGCGGTAGTAATTGATCTCTATTCACGCCGGATAGTTGGTTGGCACCTAGATCGCCAGATGGAAACGGCTTTGGCGAGTCGTGCGCTGATGATGGCCGTCAATTTACGCACACCACCGCAAGGCCTTCTACACCACTCTGATCGAGGCAGTCAGTATGCCAGCCATACCTATCAGGCGTTGCTGAAGGAGCATGGAATGGTATGTTCAATGAGCCGTAAAGGAAATTGCTGGGACAACGCACCAACAGAACGGTTTTTTAGCAGCCTGAAGCGAGAGTGGCTAACGGGAAATCTCTATGAAACAAGGGTGGACGCGACAGCAGATGTGAGAGCCTATATTGCTTATTACAACTCATGCAGAATACACACAACATTGGGGGATGTAACCCCTATCGAATTTGAGAAATGTGCTTAAAGAGGTGTCCGGTTGGACTTGACCACAACAGGGCTGCCGCACCAAAAGGGATGAGCAAATTAGTAGAAGGGCGTTTCCGCATGGGAGTGCTGAGATGTCACACGATGACTTTAGTTAGACAGATCAATATGAATCGCGCTAGCACTCTCAATATCTTAGCTGCCAAAAGTAGGGAGTTTAGGGACACACCTCAGTAAAACGGATGCTACATCAAGGTAACATACCGCGATTGCACTTAGGGACTGAGTTAAAGGTCTATCAATCTGACAGGCGTAAAAATAGGACACCTGCCTCCGCCCCTGCAAGCGCTCTCATCTAATCTAATGTAAACACATCCCCTACCCGACCCTGTGAGCTACACCCATGAGAGATGTCGCCATTATTGCCTATTGTAGAACCGCCATCGCCAAAGCCCGACGGGGCGCCTTAAATGAAACCCACGGCATATCTATGGCTGCCCACGTGTTGAGAGAGGTGGTCTATAAAGCGGGTTTAACGCCACCAGAAGTGGAGGATATTGTATTGGGGTGCGGTTTACCCGAGGGGGCTACCGGGCACAATATCGCCCGCAATGCGGCGCTATTTGCCGGATTTGGCTCTCAAATACCGGGCTTTACCATTAATCGGTATTGCGGGTCTGGGCTTAATGCCGCTTCCATTGTGGCCAATCGTATCGCCGCCGGTGAAATGCAAATCGGGATCGCAGGGGGAGTGGAGAGTATCAGCCTGGTACAGTTCAATTTGAACCTGAACCACTTTGTGTATGAGCCGCTACAAAAGAAAATACCGGCAGTTTGGTGGACCATGATTCAAACGGCAGACTATGTCGCCGATCAATACAATATCAGCCGGGAGGATCAAGACCGCTATGTTGTTGAATCGCAAAAACGTGTGGCGGAAGCTCGCAAGGCCGGTAAGTTTGCCGAGGAGATCACACCGTTTGATACCGTGATGGCGGTGAAAGATAGAGAGCGCGGCGAAATCAATCGTCTGAAAGTCACCCTGGCAGAGGATGAAGGTCCCCGCCCCAGCACCACAATGGAAGCTCTATCTGCCCTAGAGCCAGTAAACACAGGAGGAACGGTGACCGCCGGCAATGCATCACAGCTGTCCGATGGCGCCGCCGCTGTAGTAATGATGGATGCAGAATTGGCCGCACAGAGAAACCTGCCTATTCTGGGGCTATTTCGCGGTATGCAACTTGCGGCTATAGCGCCGAAAGAGATGAGTATTGCGATAGCGCCAGCGGTCAATCGGCTGATGAAACACCACCAGCTGAGCCATGACATGATCGACCTTTGGGAGCTACATGAGGCGTTTGCCGTAACCACCCTCTACAACCAAGCAGAACTAAATACCCCCTGGGAGATTACCAATGTCAACGGTGGCGCCATAGCACTGGGACACCCCTACGGCATGTCGGGTATCCGCTATTTAGGCTCAACCCTACTGGAATTGGGCCGGCGCGACGCCCACAGGGCGATCATTGGGGTCTGTACTGCCGGTGGCATGGCGACAGCCGCCTACCTAGAGCGTTGACTGACAACAAGACGACAACTTTTAGCAAAGCCGAGGTAGTGACAATCCTTTTCAGCCTAAAGGCTTTAGCGGCACTAGCAGCTAGGGAACGCCTTTGGAGACCGTCAGTATCGTCACTTCTGGTGGCACCAGAAAGCGCACCGGTAAAATACTGGTTCCCACCCCAGGGCTAACATAGAGGTGCTTTCCCTCCTCCACTTTATGCCCGATGGCAAAACGCTCTCCGTAGTGAGAGGGAACAATTGGGCGCCCAATCAGTGGCAAGTAAACCTGTCCACCATGGGTGTGCCCCGCAATGGTTAGAGCAACACGGGCGGGAATCAGGGGGAATATGTCCGGGTTGTGGGTAAAAGCCAACACAGACTCCCCCTCCTGTACATCGCTCATTGCCTTAGCAATATCGTGGGGACCCTCCCAAAAATCACTGATACCTACAAGGCGGAGCTTGCAATTACCCTCTGCGATCAACCTGGAGCGATCCTCCAGTACGGGAATACCGCGCTGTGAAAATGCTGAGGCCACACGCGCGGCATCCAGCCACCAGTCGTGATTGCCTAATACCGCATACACCCCCATCGGCGCCCTGAGTGTTTTGAGGATTTGTGCCGCATCTTCCGGTGTCACAAAGGAGCCCCCAACAACTCCCTGAATAACAAAGTCTCCAGGTAGTAAAATAAGGTCGGGCTTACTTTTGTTAACGGCGATAACTAATTCACGCAAACTCTTGCGGCCTTTATAAGGCGCCCCTACATGCAGATCAGCAAGCACGGCTACCCTGAGCCCGTTACATGCCTCGGGCCAAGTCTCCACCAAAACTCTATCTTCTTTAATTCTTAAGCTTGCCGGCTCGATAAAAAATGCCCAAGCGGCCAGCAACAGGCCGATACAACATAAGACGATAAAAGTTATACGTAGTTTTGTTAACGCTACCACAGCCACCTCTGCTAGGAAGGCCCCGAATAATTACAGAATTACTCAGGGCGTTTCTAGTAATTTTCATCTGTTTGTGCGGCAATTATGACAGTAGAAAACCATAAGTGCTCGCGAAATATCGCAGGCTTTGTCGCAATGACTTTAGAGATTCCAACTACGTGTCTATCCGCTTGATCTACTTATCAAGTCTTCAATTGATATCTGTGTGGTTTTCGAGGAGCTCCTTTGATTACAGCAGGCAAGAATATCACGGGCAAATAGCATGGAACTGCTCTAGAGGTGTACCGGAATAAAATCGAAAATTGTTCTTAGGGCAGATAGGTTTGAGAGGGAGCCCCACCTATTCTTATAGGCGAGCATCCCGGCAATTTCATCAGTTTTGCAAGCCATACTCTCCTTGCCGCGCAGAGTGTGAACCCCGCTCCAAAGTGAGCCTCAATAAAGACACAGCTCTCACATTGAGGCTACTTGACTCTATAGTTACTATAGGTAGGGACTGTAATACTGGCTCACCGACTGATCTATCCGAGAATGAATCATGGTCAAGCGCGATTCCAGTTGCGGCTGCGGCGGAGCTACCCAAACCGCAGCCACAACACCGGTTCACAATATCAATAATAACAGCGACAAAGGGGATCTATCCCTGTTCTCCATCAGCAAGATGGACTGCCCCACCGAAGAGGGCTTGATACGCGCCAAGCTCTCCGGCATGCAGGGCATTTACCAGCTGGACTTTAATCTGGTCCAGAGAATCTTACAGGTGCGCCACGCCCCCGGCTTGGAAAGCAAAATCCTAAACACCCTTGGTCCCCTAGATCTAGATGCGCGCCTGGCCACCGAGAAAGATATAGATTCTGCCCCTCCCAGCACCCAGGCGAACTGGTGGCTACTGGGCGGCGCTGGCTTGGCAGCGATTGCTTCAGAGATCACATCCTGGCTGTTGGGGAGCCACAACTGGCTAGTGATGGTTCTGGCCTTGGCCGCTATCGCAGGCGGCGGACTCACGACTTATAAAAAAGGCTGGATTGCACTCAGCAATCGCAACCTAAATATGAATGCGCTGATGTCCATCGCGGTTACCGGCGCCCTCCTCATCGGCCACTGGCCCGAAGCGGCAATGGTGATGGTGCTATTCACTTTGGCGGAGTTAATTGAAGCCAAATCCCTGGATCGCGCCCGCAATGCCATTCGTGAACTGATGAACCTGGCCCCTGAGACTGCCACAGTGCAGGGGCCAGATGGCGAGTGGGTTTCCATGTCCGCCAAGTCCGTTCCCCTCGGTGCAATGATCCGAGTGCGCCCCGGGGAGCGAATCGCCTTGGATGGGAGGGTCACTCGCGGGAATTCAGCCGTCAATCAAGCTCCAATTACCGGGGAGAGCCTCCCCGTCGACAAAGGCCCCGGGGATGAACTCTTCGCTGGCAGTATCAACGAGTCCGGAGCACTTGAGTACCAATCTACCGCCGCAGCCAACGATGCCCTACTCGCCCGAATTATTCACGCTGTAGAGGCCGCACAGGGCAGCCGCGCACCCACCCAGCGCTTTGTCGATCAGTTCGCCCGCTGGTATACGCCTCTGGTATTTGCTGTTGCCCTGGCAACGGCGCTAATACCACCACTGTTTTTCGCCGGCAGTTGGATGGAGTGGGTCTATCGCGCGCTCGTACTACTGGTTATCGCCTGCCCCTGCGCACTGGTGATCGCAACACCTGTCACCATTGTCAGCGGCTTGGCCTCCGCAACCCGCCACGGTATCTTGATAAAAGGCGGAGCCTATCTCGAGCAGGGACGCCACCTTCGCTGGCTGGCACTAGATAAAACCGGCACCCTCACTCAGGGCCGGCCTACCGTTACAGACTTCAAAATGATAGCGCCGATGCCTGCGGAGGAGGTGCAAATATTAGCCGCCAGCCTCGCCGAGCGCTCAGATCACCCGGTATCCAAGGCCGTGCTGGAGTTCGCCCAGATCCCCCACGACCGCTTAGCGGAGATAGAGGCTTTTGAAGCCCTGGCCGGGCGCGGCGTTAGGGGTCGGATTCACGGGGAGCCCTGCTACCTGGGCAATCACCGCCTTGTTGAAGAGCTGGGCGCCTGCTCCGCTGATCTGGAACAGCAGCTGCGAGCCCTCGAAGCAGAGGGAAAAACGGTCGTAATGCTGATCCAAGAGCACACCGTACTGGCAATGTTTGCCGTTGCAGATACCGTAAAGGACTCGAGCCGGCAGGCCATCGATAGCCTACACAGACTGGGCGTAAAAACACTGATGCTCACCGGAGACAACCAGCACACCGCAGATGCTATTGCCGGGCAAGTCGGCATCGACCGTGCCCAAGGCAACCTACTACCGGAGGATAAACTGCGTGAAATCGAAGCTCTGGCAGGGAGGGGCCGGGTTGGAATGGTGGGTGATGGTATTAACGATGCCCCCGCCCTAGCCCGCGCCGATATCGGTTTTGCCATGGGCGCGACAGGAACCGATACGGCAATAGAAACCGCCGATGTCGCCTTGATGGATGACAATCTGGGCAAGATTGCCACCTTTATTCAGCTATCCCGCTCCACCGCTCATATCCTATGGCAAAACATTATCCTGGCACTGGGGATTAAAGCCGCCTTTCTCGCACTTGCCTTTGCCGGGGAGGCAACTATGTGGATGGCTGTTTTTGCCGATATGGGCACCAGTTTATTAGTCGTCTTTAATGGGCTCCGGGTGATGAGAAAATAATTAACCCCAACGTATTAATTAGTGCTGCTGAGCGGTGTCGCCAAGCTATCCTCAGCATCATTCACAGCACTAATAAATTCTGCCGGTTGATTATCTCCGATATAAATCGCTCTTACCTGCCCACCTTGCCCGTTTAGCTCGATGAGAACATTTGGGTTATAGAATGGATGTAGCCCAGGGGCACAACCCTCTAATTAGAGTGTAAACTGCATTCCTTGCTTCAAATAGACCGCTTGCCCCGAATAACTTCTTTCTTAATGTAAATTCCCAACCTTTTGGCGAGACGCACCAGGTTCCCCCGGTCCGCTGACAATAATTTTGCCGCTCTACTCCAGTTGCCATCGGTCTCAGCCAGGGCTTGCCCAATAAGTTCACGCTGATAGTTGTCAGTTTCCGCCCTGAGATCAATAGCCTCGGACAGCAATGCTACCGGTTTTTTCGCCGCCACTTGAACAACTTGATCATCCGGAATTTCAATTTGCGTTGCGGTAATTGCAACGATAGCTTCTGGGGAACTCCCTTTTCGGGCCCGAAGAGCTGCGCGGCTGATAATATGCTCCAGCTCGCGAACATTACCCGGCCAAGCGTACCGCTTTAGCTTGTTGGTGGCCTCTGTACTGAGGCGCAACTGGCGAAAGCCCAGTTTTCTGCGCGAGCGCTCCAAAAAATAATCGGCCAGCAGCAGAACATCATTGTCCCTGCGACACAGGGGCGGAACCTCTAAAGGATATACGGAGAGCCGGTGGTAAAGATCAGCGCGGAAAGTCCCCCCTTCAATCCCCTTGCGCAGGTCCCGATTGGTCGCTGCTACAATACGTACATCCACATGTTGCACCGTATCCTTACCCACCGGCTGAATCTCACCACTTTGCAATACCCGCAACAATTTACTCTGTACGACAAGCGGCAGCTCACCAACCTCATCCAGGAAAATAGTGCCCCCATTCGCCAGTAAAAATTTACCGGGCCTTTCGCGATCGGCACCGGTGAAGGCGCCTTTTGAATGGCCAAAGAGCTCCGCCTCCGCCAGGGTTTCAGTGAGGGAGGCGCAATTTAAATAGACTAACGGCTTTTCCTTACGAGCCGATAAACGGTGAACCGTGCGGGCCACCAACTCCTTTCCCACCCCCGTCTCGCCGAGAATCAGCACGTTATAATCCGACCCCGCGACCAGTTCTATTTCACTGCGCAGCGCCTGCATTTCCGTGCTCTCCCCAATCAACTCACCCCCATCGCGCTCCAGCGCCTGCTGGGTTAGGTCTCTCACCAATTGTTCAGCATGCTCAGCGGAGTGCGACAGCGCTTTGAGTTCGAGGGCAGTACGCAAAGTGGCCGCAGACAATGCGGCTATTAACTCCAGGGTTCGATCACTGATTCGGGCATAGGCATCTGCTGACATACTGTCCACTGTTACCAGTCCAATCAGGTGATTGTCCGAATAGAGCGGCAGCCCCATGCAGGAGTGCACAGGAAGATCGCCCTCCCGATCTAAAAGCAGGCCGTCAAAGGGGTCTGGCAGCTGGCAGTCTGAAGGGAAACGTACGGGGTGTTCCGAGGCACAAATCTGCGCAAGTCGCGGGTGCTCCTCAATCACAAACCGCCGCCCCAGTGTTCGCCGGGCAAGCCCCTGTACCGCAAGGGGGCTAAGTGTATCGCCGTTGAGACCGAGCAGGGCAACCGCATCACATTTGATCGCCTTGCGGATAGTAGATAGCAAACGCTCAAAGCGATCGCTGTTGTTAAGGCTGTTGGCCAAATCCAGGGCCACTTCAAGTAAGAGAGTTGCGTTAGTATCGACCATAACTGTATCAGTCAAAAAGTTCTTTTTGTGTCATTATGACACGAATAAAAAATAGGTCAATTTGACATACAATTCTTACAAACAGCTTATAACCCTTTGTTTTTATTGATTTTTATAGTTGGCATAACAGTTGCTCTAGTTAGTTTGACGCCGTTTGCTACTAGAGACCGATATGCTGAATACAGAAAATCCCCTCCTGCATAAGCGCTTCAAGTTATTGCTAAAAGCCGGAAACTTTACCCTGCTGCTGTCAGTCCCGCTGTTGATTCTAACGATCGTAATTTGCTACCCACTATCACACCTATTTTCCATTCCCATACAGGTCGCAGGTCATATCTTTATGGTAATCAGTGCGACATTTTTAAAGCTGGGCTATATAGGCCGTGTGGTCGCGCAATACAATCTCAATTTAGAGGTTCGCTGACCAACCGCCTCCCCTTCTGGCTAACCGTGTGAATTGTGGGCCTTGCGGTCTCAATTCACACCTTTAAAGCTTGCTCGACAGCTCGCGGATTTCATGATTCAGAATACGGTCGTTTTGACTGTAATCCATAGGGATATCGACCAGGTGGACACCCCCCGTCCGGCAACACATTTCAATCACCGGTTTTAATTCGTCGGTGGCCGCGATCCTATGGCCATGGGCACCATAGGATTTTGCATAATCGACAAAATCGGGATTACCAAAATCCAGGCCAAAATCATTAAACTCCATCATCGCCTGCTTCCATTTGATCATTCCATAGGCATCATCGCGCAAAATAAGTACGATAAGATCGAGCTGTAGACGAACCGCCGTCTCAATCTCCTGGGAATTCATCATAAAGCCCCCATCCCCGCAAATAGCGACAACGCGCCGATCTGGATACACCAGCTTAGCGGCCATCGCCGAGGGCAAACCCGCCCCCATAGTTGCCAGAGCATTGTCGAGCAGTACGGTATTCGGTGCCAACGCGGGATAATTGCGGGCAAACCATATTTTGAACATGCCATTATCCAAGGCAATAATCCCCTTCTCCGGCATTACCTCGCGCAAGTCCTTCACCAGTCGCTGCGGGCAAATCGGGAAAGTGGCGTCCTTTGAACTCTCCTGGATATGGTTTTGAAGTGCCGTGCGGATGCGACGTGCGTCGGTAAAGCTCCAATGTTCCTGGGGCTCCAGATGCTGGTCGAGCTGCCATAAGCTGTTGGCGATATCCCCCACGACCTCAATCTGTGGAAAATAGACCGGGTCTACCTGCGCGGAATTAAAGTTGATATGTACAACCTCCGGACCACCAGGGCGCATAAAGAAAGGGGGCTTTTCAACAACATCGTGGCCCACATTAATAATCAGATCGGCCTGCTCAATCGCCCGATGTACAAAGTCCCCATCGGAAAGTGCGGTATTGCCGATAAAGTGCGAGCCTGATTCATCAATCACCCCCTTCCCCATCTGAGTTGTCACTACTGGAATAGCGAGCTTATCGACAAACTTGCGCAACATCGTAGCGGTCAGTTTGCGATTTGCACCGGCTCCCACCAACAGCAGCGGCTTGCGCGCGGCGGCGATAGCCCCTGCGGCTTTGCGCACCGCCTTTTCCTCTGCGACCGGTCGGCGTATATAACTGGGCTCCAATACCGGCATACTGGATTGTTCGCGGGCAATATCCTCGGGGAACTCCAAGTGGGTAGCTCCCGGCCGCTCCTCTTCCGATTGTCGGAAGGCCTCGCGAACCTGAGCTGGCACATAATCACCGCCCACGATCGTCTTGGTAAATTTGGTCAGCGGTCGCATCATATCGACGATATCAATAATCTGAAACTGCCCCTGCTTGGAACTCTTAATCGGTTTTTGACCGGTAATCATCACCATCGGCATGCCGCCGAGCTGGGCATAGGCCGCAGCGGTCACCAGGTTCGTGGCACCGGGACCCAGTGTCGACATACATACACCCGGCTTGCCGGTAAGACGGCCATAGGTTGCAGCCATAAAGCCTGCACCCTGTTCATGGCGCGTGACTATCAACTGAATTTTTGAACCACGTAAAGACTCCAACAGATCCAGGTTTTCCTCCCCCGGAATTGCGAAGATATACTCCACTCCCTCTCTCTCAAGGGCGCGAATAAAAAGGTCTGATGCTTTCATGGGGAAAGGTTCCTGTAGTTCCGCGCCTCTGGCGTGCAGATTAGCGCTAAAAGCGCAGCTCTAGTAACGACTTTGCGCTATAAGCTCAATTACCCGGACACCTCTATCGCACAACCCAGCTTATAGGCCTGCCAGTTTGCACCCTGGAGCGCCGCTCACAGGGTGGCTTGGCTATGGATTGCTAAGATCAGCCTCAGGGAAATTCAATCGCTTGCGCACCGCTACCCCCTATTCACTTCGTGACAGCGAGCGCCCTTGTAAGCCGTGAATCACTGCCTCTGTTGTATGACACCGGATGATAAGAGTTGCAAATGAAATCTCGCTCAGAAGGCGCTGAAAAACACTGGGTTCTTTCACTTGCGGCTCTCGGAGTTGTTTTTGGTGATATCGGCACCAGTCCACTCTATGCCTTCAAGCTGATCTTCCACCCCAGATATGGAATCCCCCACAACAGCGAGACCATTATCGGTGGAGTATCTGCGGTGTTCTGGGCACTTACCCTTATCGTCACTATTAAGTACGTGATATTGGTAATGCGCCTGGACAACCGGGGGGAAGGCGGAATCATGGCGCTGATGACGCTAGCCCTCGAAGCAACAGAGGGGCGGAAATCACTGAGAAAGCTCATTATCGGTAGCGGAATCTGTGGTGCCGCACTTTTTTTTGGCGATGCGGTTATTACCCCGGCCATCTCCGTTCTCTCCGCAATTGAAGGCCTGGAAATCGTCAACGGGACACTTAAACCGTTCATCCTTCCTATCTCTATCGGCGTACTCTTTGGATTGTTTTTTGTACAGCGCTTTGGCACCGAAACCGTGGGAAAACTATTTGGCCCCATCACCGCCATTTGGTTTTTAATTTTACTGATCACAGGGCTTTTTTGGGTGATACAGAATCCCATTATCCTCCTCTCGATTAATCCCCTACATGCCGTGAGATTCCTCAGTGACCACGGCATGGCCTCATTCTGGATTCTGGGTGCCGTACTGCTCGTATTTACCGGGGGCGAGGCCCTGTATACCGACATGGGCCACTTCGGCCGCACACCTATACGCATAGTTTGGATAGGGCTAGTATTCCCCGCCCTGGTACTGAACTACATGGGACAGGGCGCACTGCTGATAAGCGATACTTCAGCGGTAGATAACCCCTTCTATCGGATGTACCCGGAGTGGGCCCTCTACCCGATGATTGTTCTCGCAACCGCAGCCACCTGCATCGCCTCTCAGGCGTGCATCTCCGGGACTTTCTCTCTGGTAAAACAGGGCACTCAGCTTGGTATGATGCCCCGCTTCGCAGTTCGCCACACCTCATCATCGCTAGCGGGGCAAGTTTATATGCCTGGCGTCAACTACTTGTTAATGTCAGCGGTCATTCTCGTAGCGGTTCTCTTCGGCAGCTCCACACACTTGGCCGGCGCCTATGGCGTCTCAGTCAGTGGTACCATGCTCATCACCTCCTGCATGGCTGCGGTTGTGTATCGCCATCACCTCAAATACAACCTGGCCATTTGTCTTATCGCGGGATCTTGCTTCGCCCTTATTGACTTTGCCTTTGTGCTCTCCAACTTGGCCAAGATAGGCCATGGCGGTTGGTTTTCTATTAGCCTTGCCGGGTTTATTACCTTGCTGATCGTAACCTGGCGCGACGGCAAAAAAGCCATTGGCCGCTATATGGAAAGCAAAAACTACAAATTAGAACCCTACCTACACTCACTACTTGAAAACCCTCCCCTGCGAGTACCGGGAACAGCGATTTTTGTCAGTTCCAATCAGCTATATGTTCCCCACGCCTTGATTTATAACTTAAGGCACAACAGTGTTCTACATGAAAACAACCTTTTTCTTACCGTTACAGCAGCTAACACACCAAAAGTCATGCTAAAAAATCGTGTAATTATGAGTGACTTGGGAGGTGGGTGCCTCAGGTTGATATTGCGGTATGGCTATATGGAAAGCCCCAATATTGAAAAAACATTAAACAAACTTAAAAAGGTGCACTTGTTAGATATAGACCCCAATAAAGCCTCCTTTTTCACTTGCCGCTACAATATATTCCCCGTTAAACGTGGCTATAGTGAGATGGCAAATTGGCGAGAGCGCATTTTTGCCGCTATGGTGCGAAATGCAAGCAGTACAATTAATTATTATCGCATCCCAGCTCATCGGACGGTCGAGGTGCAGGAGAACATAGAAATTTAACGCCACGCGCCACCTTGGTTTTTGAAAATCCTCTGAAAAAATTTGCACCCCATCCCTTTACATCTCCACCACTTTCACCCCTGCGCGCCCTATAAGCTACACCCTCGCTAAACCGGGGGAGATTTTTCATGATGATTATACTCAGGAGTTTTTGCTTTCATTGCCTGCGATCACTGAAGGGAAGGCTGTTTTTACTTTCACGATCCGCTCAAAATCATATTGATTTCACGAGTTTTATAAACCTCAGGTAGTCTAATAACTTTGCATATATCAACGGAGAACCGGTAGAAAATGTCAATAGCAGACTTAAAAGAAAAGCTGCAAACCAATTGCTTGGTGGCACTGGCAGACACCCATACTCAAGCTAATGCTCGCGAAGATGCCCGGGAACTCATTAATAGTGGGCTAGTGAAAATATTCTTTATTGAATACCAGTTCAGCGCCGACTCAAATAATGGAGCCATTGCCAATGAGTACGGAGCAAAGCTAAATGCAGCAATCTCTGAAATGCTCGACCTTAAAGTTTCCTATGAAAAAGCATTAGAGATTTTAAACACAGGTGGCTACTTTAGACTATTAAACTCGACAGATTCAGAACCTTCCCTAAAGGAATTGACCGCTAGAGCAATAGGAATGGG
The DNA here is from genome assembly GCF_052467605.1 of Microbulbifer regidiadema (SeqCode). Classification (NCBI taxonomy): domain Bacteria; kingdom Pseudomonadati; phylum Pseudomonadota; class Gammaproteobacteria; order Cellvibrionales; family Microbulbiferaceae; genus Microbulbifer; species Microbulbifer regidiadema (SeqCode). The sequence continues at coordinate 975,342 of NZ_CP174316.1, forward strand.
GGTACAAGTCTTGGCCTGCGACAAAGACTACCAGGACACTCAGGAGGAGTTAAACAAAAAGAATTGTGGCGCCTTATCCCTTGCCTCACCTACCGCTATAGAAATAAGAGATGAATTTGCATCTGACACCATATCCAATTACTTGAAAGTTGGCACCAACGTTGAGACAGGCCGCTTGATGCTATGGGGAGCCGGACACTTCACAGAGAATGCCCCAACTGAGAAGTTCCCGGATGCTCGCCTACAGACTCTTTTGGCGAACAAGGGTGTAGATCCTATACATATAGAAGAATAAAAAAACGGATAGGTCGCCGTAATCGCGACCTATCCAACGATATAATTCCCTGCCCTTCCAGCTGAAAGCATCCCTCTTTATAAGGGCGGCATAAAAGGAGCTTCATCTCCTACCTTTTGTCAATTTACCCCGACACACTGAGTGCCTTAAATTACCTTTTACCAAAGACGAGTACGCCCCCCGCACCCCTCCACTCCACAGGAGCGAGTTTCATCTAACGTACTCGTTTTACCTGCAAGAGCGGCTCCATGCTGAGGGCAATAGATAGCTCCGCATCGAGTACACTGATGCCACTTATTGATGACACTTGGTGTCCACCCGTGGATATCTCCACAAGTACGGCAAGGCGCTTTAGGCACTTGATTCAGAACATCAACATGCGCCTGTAGAAGCCCGGTAACCCCGACAGTAACATCTGGCAAGTCTTCATCCCACACTACATTACAGTTATGGGCCACTGGCACATTGGGAACAGTCTGAATATATATGCGGCGATTATTCGGCGGTACATTAACACCAATAGCCCAGTGATCCGTGTTCCACCAATCTGAACTTTTCATGACCACGATATAAGGTCCATCGTCCACTGCCGACGGGGTGATACCGTTAGTACGCAGCATTACTCGGACCAAAGCACTGGCGAACGTACTCTGAGCGGGAGTGAATGGCACATTGGGCCCGCCGCGTACAGTTTGTGCAGCCCCAAGTCCATCCCTCATAATGGTTAAATCAGGATCAGAGCCCGGATAATTACCGGCAGGTGCACCATTAACACCACGAGCATAAATGCCCTGATTATTCTGCCAATCAAAGACAATCAAATCATCAACGATAGATGGAGCACTCTTCGGGTCATTGACCGCCAGCACTCCTCCACTCAAGGTCCAATTCCAGCAGGCATATTCGTAAATTGTTCCTGTATTTGTCGCAGCTATATCATACCCATCGCGTGTAGGGGTATATCCCGCTAATGTCAGGAGAACATCATCACTAAGAATAGGCATACTCAATTCCTCCAGCGTTATGATAAAAACATATTGGCAACTACCAGCAAGGGCAGCTATAACGCTTAGCCTGTAACACACCTCTTAAAAATAAGAAGCTCTACCCAGCCGACTTTTCCAAACCCTATCTGATGAACCCCCTCCTCCATTTGCACAACTTATTCACAACCCTTATACATCAATTATTCTGACCACGATCACCCTGATCACTTTCACCCTGATTATCATTTGTGTCATCCCCATTTCCTCTACCTTACCCCTAGAGCGGACCCTGAAGGCCACAATTGCTGTATTGCAGCCCTAGATGCAAGCGCAGGCTTATACGTATGTTTCTGTTTCTACTTTACGTTACACTGTGATCAAATAACGATTTCTAGCGGAAAAACTTATGAGCTTAAATCGCAAGCTTCCTCTAGCACTACAAACTGCAATCGAGAATGCATACGACACTTTTGCGCGATATTCTCAGTTGGCACATATTGAGGGATGCCCCTGTTGCGTCTCAGAGGCAGACAATAAAATTCTTACTAGCGTGCCTCTACATGAGATTTCCAGTGAAAAACTAGAAAAGTATTCCAGAAAAGCGATGACCACCTGGGGAGGAGTCGAAGACTTCAAGCACTTTCTCCCCAGAATGCTTGAACTAATTGCCACCAATGCTAAAGCTATGGATTGTGAAACTATCGCGGGCAAGCTTGTTTATGCCGATTGGCAGTTATGGCCAGAACCTGAACGCAATGCTGTCAATTTATTCTTGAACCAGTGGTGGCAATCCGAGCGCCGGAAAGATGCTCATAGTGCTATGAGCTGCCTTTCCTCTCTTTTTTGTGCCGAGCTCGATGTCTCCAGGTATCTTGACGAATGGTGGAATGATGATACCCCGCTCTCTCGACGATGCATCGTAGACTTCCTAGCAAGCTATTCATATGAGCTAACACAAGGGGGATCGTCACTCGCATTCTGGCCCAATGGTTTTGAAACTATAGGGATATGGCTTCGCAAAGAGGTAGAGATTTCATCTCTTCTTTCACTCGCCCTAAAGCAGCCTATTGGAACTGATGTATATGGACTATATGAAATTGCCTCTATGCTTCTTGGGAGGGATGCCGCAGATTCCTGGTTCCAGAAATACCAAGAGCGCCATCAAGAAAAATCTTAACGTAATAGCCGGGGCTGCTGTCTAATACAAAGAAAAACTTACATAAGCTAATTAGGCAAGCAGTTCTTACACCCCATTAAGAGCGTTTGGCCCTCACAGCTCACATAACCGGTACCGCCGGCCCTTATCCCCCATTCACACACCGCCCCCATCCACTCGCCGCTACCGTATACATAGCAGGGAAGCACATCGTATTCATCATGAATTTCTCTTACAGATACAATTTGTGCCCGAGAAAAATACTGCTGCGCCTGACTCTTGGTAAGCTTGAAATCGGAACAGAATTGTATCGCTTCGCCCCCACTTGCAGTACCACTCATCTCAGTTATTCTCACATAATCACTTCTCGCCATACTGCACGAAACCAGAACAAATAAAACAACAGTAAAAGTGACCCTTTTTATCATCTTACAGCCATCAATACCTTCTATCCAAACCCCCTAAACATCGACAAACATCCACCTCAACGATACAGAAAACAGAAAACAGAAAACAGAAAACAGAAAATCGCCGAGCTTATTATGGCAAAGTCAATCACTCAACCTTGTACCTGCCATTTGAATTGATATAGAGAATCATCTCCGTATCAACCGCAAGATTATGCTCACCCTTTACTTCAGAACTAAAAAAGCTACCCGGAGACAATACAGTTTTAGCTTTATCATCCTCCCACTGATAAGTTGCTTTACCCTTAACCACCACAGCCTTCAATTCATTGCCACTTTCAATCGCCCCCTTAAAACCGGGCAACAACTTAACAAAACTACCATGAGCAAGACTTGGATTGCCCCATAGGTACGCTATTTGTGCTTTGCTGTGGCCTAACCAACTCGCATCTTTGGCATCGAGCCAAACCAGATTGCTCTCATCCACGTTGATTGGACGCTCTCCACTATCGAAAGACTTTTTGGCGGGAAGAACAAGGTAGGGACCACTATCAATCTCCAAGTAAATGAGACTTTCCTTGCCTTTTGCTGCGGTGATATGAATCTCACCGGCTGGTTGAGTCCAAAACGAGCCGACTGGCAACCACATATTTTTCGCTGTAGGATCATCATTATGTATTAACCCTTTGATCACTACACCCCGGTAAGCAATATTGTGAATATGTGGTGGTGAAGAGAATCCTTTATGAAATTTCACCAACATGCCAGCAGCCATATCTTTTGTGCGATCGCCCCATAGATCTGCCGCTCTAGGACTGGCATCTCCTCTGAGAGGGTTAAGCAACCCCCACTGAATTTTATCCGTACTTATCACTGAGTGCTCCACCGCCAGCAATGGCAGTGGCAAAATACCAACCACCAAAGCAAACGCCACCAACTTAGTGATCGAAATATATCTGACCGTTTTACTAGGCATGATAATTCATTGTAAATCCACACTCCTCAAGTGTTTGCTTTATATGCTCTTCAGAAGTCTCTGAAATCTGAACAAAAGCCACTCTTGCCCTCTTTAAGGCATTGCGCTTAGTCAAGTCCCTTTTCTGATAATTCCCCTGAAAGTGCCCGGCACCCTGATACTCAATTACCGCTAACGGTTGGAATTGTTTATTCGTTATAACGAAATCACTGCGCTTGCTATTGATCGCCCTATAACCAAATTTATTCTCACAAGTAAGTATTTCGCCTAGTGATGCTTGTGGGTTTATACAGTAATTCTTACTCAAAAACTTAACTAAAACCCAGTAAATATTTTTTTCTGAGTTATTCAACAGGTTTTGCTTGCTATACAGACATCTTTGTGACGCCTCTAAGAATTGATCATCCAGTGGCTTCGGTTTAGGCTTTTCATATGTTTGTGCCGGCTGAGGTTGCTGCACTGGTTTTTTCGATACAGTTTTTTTCGGTTTCTTTGCACCCGCTACAACAATACCCGCTATAAAAGCAATTATCGCAGTTATCAGAATATCCATCTTTTATATTACCGAGTAGTTTTGCTGTTTTTACACTCAATCTTTAAGTTTATTCAAGCCACACCACTAAAAGTGAGGCCGATAAAACACATAAAACATACAAATTATACCACTCAAAAGCCACTATCTATAATACCCGATTACAATCAGGCGCTCAGCCGCTACTCTTACCCCAGGGAACCTCTGGCATGCAGAGCGGTTCACAATCAAGGCGCGGCTTCACAGGAATGTCTAGACCTTTCAAGAAGTCGCAACACGGAATGTGATTCGCTCTGCAAGCCCCGAAGGGCGGGCCTTGAGGCCACAGCTGCTGTGTTGCAGTTCTTGCAAAAGCTATGGCCATTCACGGCGAGCTGCACCTAACTCTACAGCCTTCAAAACCCACAGAGGCATTACGGAGTTATTCAGAGGCTCCCTAGCTATTGATAGAACCAAAGCGCAGCCATTAAGTTTAGTAGCATCATGATAAAGTCAGTAACAAAGATAAAACGCATTACGCCCTTCACCCGCCACGGCCCTTCACCACTGCGATTCTTCAAGGCCACAGGGAGATTATAGATAAACTGTGTTCCGTGAGTAACGGCAAAAGCTAATAGCAGTGTAGCTCGCTGTAAATCTGTAGCAAAAACCGAGGGACTGATCAGTATTAAAACATTAAGGAAGGCCAGTGAGAGATTAAAACCGCCCAGAAATTTTCCCGATTCTGCCAAAATCGCAAACACCGGGGTATCTCTCTGCTCTCTCGGCACCAGCAATTTAGCAAAAATATGATTTCGCAAAGAGAAGACATTAAACCCCATCAGAAACCAAATTGTGTTTAACACCAAAACTATTTCAAAAATCATCGATATCTCCTAGCCTTATTATTCGCCGGCCACAAAGGCTGACATATTATTTAGTCGATGCTGCAACTGCCCCAGGGCACCGAGTTATCACGTGTTAGCCAATACCGGCCATAGGTCCACAATCTCCCCTTTGCTGTAAACAGCGATATCACCAAATTGCAGGAACACCGACTCGCTCTGTGTGGGCCTGAGGAAAACCCAGTCATCTTCGTTCAAAGTCACCTTGCGGGAGCCGTTCAGCATTTCCTGGTTACTGGAGCGGCCATAAATGGGGTTAATCGACAGTCCCGCTGGTGATTCAGGTTCCGCTTTCCAGTAACCGCCGGAGATAAAGAAACTTTGTTCACGATTTGGGTTTAACCAACTAAAGGGAGCGGTGAGCCCTTCGATGCCAGGTATCTGTGTTTGCGATAGCTTCTTCAGTACCGGGCTCGCGATGTAGGCGGCTGGTCTATGATCGGATAAGGTAGGGATATCAAAGCCCGCCGGCTTAACCAGGCAGGAGCCCGCTGCAATTTCACTACAGGGCGCACTCCCGGCGTGGGGCTTATATAGCTGGTAAGTAGGACTTCCCGCTGCGTTCATCGTCACGACTTTAGGGTATACCTCTCCCAACTGAGCTTTGGCTTGTTCCACCCTGCTCCGATAAATATCCAGCCCCCGGGTGATCGCCTTTTCAGGTCCGCCGAGAATACCCGGCATCTTTGCGGCGTGAGCGTCGTAGCCCATAAAGCCGGCAAACTCTAGCTGGGGCTGCCGCTGGATAAGATTAAGCATTGCCGCAAGGTCTTCCGCATTCGCAACCCCACCCCGGTGCAGGCCCACATCTATCTCAATATTGATACGCAGAGTTTGCGTGAGAGACTGTGCCAAGCTGGCATATTGAGTGAGGCGGCGGGGGCTGTCGACCAACCACTGCAACTGCTGCGAGGGGTCGAAGTGCCCCACCCGTGGAGCGGCATAGAAAGCTTTAGCCGCAGCAATAGGCAGGGGTTTGCCCAGTAAAATATCGCTAGCGGGATAAGAATTGACCAGTTGCTGGAGAAATGGCAACTGGAACACCATGATGCGGTTAGTGTTTGTACGCTTAGATATAACGTCCAGTAAGTTGAGTGAGGGCAATGATTTAGCCACTACCCGGTAGTCGTAGTGGCCGCTGAGATGGCCAGTTAAGATATCGGCGTTTTTTTGCAGATTTTCCCGGTCGACGACTAGGGTCGGACCGGAAAAGCCGGCACTATCCAGGGCTTTTGCAACACTGGCAAAGTAATCACTGTGCCCGCCCTGCCCCTTCGCTTTGGGACGCAGTGCAGTGACACCGGCCACTGCTCCCAGCGCTAGCCCGCCCAGTATTAACTTGCGGCGCTTGATATCCATTGTGCCTTCCTCTCTGAGGGTCCACCGTGGAGCAATACCAACCTGCTCAAGTAAAAAGCGTTTTTAGATAGGGATTTAAAAACTTCCCATTGGGGTCCAGCTCCCGGCGAACAGCCAGGAACTCCCGCCACTGTGGGTATAGTTCAGCAAAGTCTTGCCCTTGCAGCCTGTTTAATTTACCCCAATGCGGGCGACCACCATGCTTTCGCATAATGGGTTCAATGGCCTGAAACAGCGGCTGGTGGTCTTCTTCAAAGTAGCGGTGTATAGCGATGGATACTGAGTCCTGCTGAAAGAAAGGGCTCAGCCAGATATTGTCCCCCTTGACGAAGCGCACTTCGATGGGGAAGAACACATCCAGATTATTATCCTCAATCGTGCGGCGTATTTCCGCAAAAGCTTTTAAGCCGGCCTCGCGGGGCAAGTGGTATTCCATTTCATTGAAGCGCACATTTCGCTCACTGGCGTAGTTCCGCCAGGAAGATTCAACCACGACTTCCCGCTCGATATCTTCCATCGCGCTTTGCAGGGCAAATTGGCGGAGCTTTGGCGACCAACCCAGCCAATCCCGCACAGATTTCAGGGTCATCACCGCCTCATTGGTATCTTCCCGCGCTGTAGAGAAGATTGCCTCAGTGGTTGGCTGGTGGGAATCCGCCATGCACATCCCGGAAAATGGAATGTAGTAGAACTCAAAATTGCGGTTGGCCTCTGCCAGGGCCGGCGCCTGATCCAGTACCTCTTCGAGAGGCGCCACCCAGGACTCTCGGCGCAGGCGATAGCTGGGCTGATTCTGCATGCGCACTTTAGTCACCAGTCCCAGACTGCCGAGGGATACCTGCGCTGCGGCAAACACTTCAGGGTTTTGCTCACTATCACACCAAAGTGTATCGCCACTTGCGGTCACCAACTCCATGCCCGTTGCATAGCTGGACATACACCCCAAGCCGGCACCCGTACCGTGGGTCGCGGTTGCCAGGCAACCACCTAAAGTTTGCTCATCGATATCCGGTTGGTTAATCAGTGCCTGGCCAATATCCTCAAGCGGCTGGCCGATATCTGCGACCCGGGTGCCAGCGTAGATTATTGCCTGCACCCTATCGGTATCGTAGTCGGCGACACCGGTAATACGCCCCAGTGAGATTATTGTGTCATCAGTGGGGACCAGCGCAGTAAAGGAATGACCTGCGCCTACGGCTCTGACGGAGCCTTGCGCTTCCGCAATCGCCGTCTGCAAGGCGGGAATATCCTTGGGGGCCAAACGGTGGTCAGGTGAGCACTCCTGCGAACCAGACCAATTGCGCCAGCGCAGCCCCTTCTTCTTGGCTGGCGGTGCTGCCGTCTGCAACAACGTGCGGGCCACTGATGAGATAGGCGCAGCGGCCAGCGATGCGGAGCCTGCTGCGATGGCATTAATAAACTGACGGCGATTGCATCCCATAGCCCCTACTCCGCAGTAGCCATAAAGACGATTAACTGCTCGAACTGCTCGGGAGAGCATTCAAAGCAAAGGCCCAGGGGCGGCATTCCCTGGAAACCATTGATCGCATTCTCCACCAGCACCTCCACCCCCTTATTCATACGGGGTTTCCAACTGGCCAAATCCCCGGTGAGAGGCGCGGTGGTGGCACCAGTACTGTGGCAACTGCGGCAACTGCGAGTATATATTTCAGCGATTTCCGGGTCAGCGGGTGATAGGGTAAGCGCCCTTTCGATCAACAGTGCCCGCTTCTTTTCCATCTCCTGCGGAGACTCGGAGCACCCTTGAATGACATTTAATACCAAAAACAGAGACAAGAGCTTAATGCTCCGGCGCAAGGCAAGCAGTTCCATATGCGTACACCTACTACATTATTGTTGTTTATATCTTTTTGGCTTTTGCCAATGTTCAGCTTGTGTACATATCGCTGGCACTATTGTTAATCATGCTGGCCTCTAAAACAACTATCGGAACTGTTTTGCCTGAATAAAATTTTTAGCGCAATTTATTTGCGTACCATTTCCACAGCGGCAGCCCAACAATTTCCCGCTGCAACCACCAGTCTTTACTTCAGCGGGAATAGAGTCGATATAAAAACGGGTTTGGCTTTTTCAGCTTTAATGTAAACCGGTTACACCTTGCAAGCTGCAACCCAAGCTATAAAACGCCACGTGCTTTCGCTAAAAACTTTAAAATATATTAAAAGAATCAGGGCTATATCCCTGCCAGGGAGCCGCCAAATAAAGACAATCGCTGACACCTGAAAACAATTTACCCTACAGCGGGCTTTAAACATTGAGAATCAATAAGAACAGGCATACCCTAGCACTTTTCGATCAGGTAGGTCGTTAATGGTTGAGAGAGTATTAGTATCCCCCGGTGGGCCGGAGTTGTCAGAGTTAATTCAAGGCTATTGGCGTGTGAGCGAGTGGGATTTAACCCCTCAGCAGCGCCTGACACTGCTTAAACAACATTTAGAGAGGGAGATTAGCACTGTTGATCATGCGGATATCTACGGCGACTACAGCTGCGAACAGCTGTTCGGTGAGGCATTAAAGCTGGATAAATCTATCCGCAGCCGCATTGAAGTTGTCACCAAATGCAATATCAAATTACTTTCTGAAAAGTATCCAAACAGAAGCGTCAAGCACTATGATTCCAGTGCGCAGCATATTCGGCATTCTGTCGATAACTCTCTAGCCCGTCTGGGTATCGAGCATATAGAGGTCTTGCTTCTCCACCGGCCTGATGCCTTAATGGATGCGGATGAAGTCGCCAGTGTATTCCTAGAACTACAAAAAGCCGGCAAGGTAAAACACCTTGGCGTCTCCAATTTTACTCCCCGGCAATTTGAACTTCTACAATCCCGCTTAAGCTCCTCACTGGTGACAAATCAGGTAGAAATCAATCCTATAAATTTTAATGTGGCCGAAGACGGGACCCTGGACCAATTGCAACAATATAGAATCCGCCCTATGGCTTGGTCTTGCTTGGCTGGCGGAAAAATTTTCAGTGGTTCAGACGCTCAAATCCTGCGCCTGCGCACTACTTTGGAAATGGTCAAAGAGGAAATTGGCGCAAACAGTATTGATCAAGTTATCTATGCATGGGTAAGGCGTTTTCCCTCCAAGCCTCTGGCAATTGTGGGCTCGGGAAATATTAAACGGATTGAATCGGCCATTGAAAGCCTGAAGTTTAATTTGAACAACGAACAGTGGTATAAAATTTGGACGGCCTCTAGAGGCCGTGAGGTGCCATAGGCTCAGCTGAACCCTATCAGCGCAGCTGTTTGTAGCGGGGTTTCAGCTGGCGTAATACCATCAAACCCCGCACCGCTCACCTATTGAATCAGTCCCTAATTCTGCTGTTCCATTTGGCTCAACCAACGCATCAAACGCCCCTGGGACAGATTTCTATTTTTTTCATCCCCCGCATTGATAAAGGATGCCATTTCAGTGATCAAATTTTTCTGATCCCATTCATAGAGGAAACTCGCAAATACATGAAATGCAGCATCGGCACAATTCGATATAATCTTTAAGTCTCCACCTTTGGCCTTACCTTCCAGAGAACTTTCGCTCGCCATCCACTTTCCAGGGGCAAATGCATAGCGAAAAGAGACTCCGCTATTAGCGAGATGACTACCGAAACCCTGGGTCCCGCGAAGCTCTTCGCGCAGGAACCTTCTGAAACGGGTGTATTCAGCCTGATCGATTTGCAGGCCATAATATTGCGTAGTAGGATCGGCATTCATTCCTGTATCATCACGCCAGCAGCCAGTGATAGGTGCCATTTGATAGTGGCGCCCAAAGGCGGAACCTTTAAACGCATCCCAGGAACTATTGGGGTCCCAGCCGACGATGGTATCGACAACACCATCCTTGCCGGCCATTAGCGCAGTGTGCCCATTCCAGGTTCTGCCCATTGAGCTCTCCACGCCACCGTTACTCTGCCACTGCGAGTAAAACCGGGAAAAAAATGAACCATAGGATCGCAAACTGGATACAAAACAAATGCCCGCAAAGTGCCCCTGGCACGCCCTGGGGTTAAAACCTTTTCCGCTCATCGCCACATCCTCTATAACAACTACGAGTAAACTACGTCAGTGTTTATGTTTATTTTTGACAATTTAAGGACCTCCCCAATTCGCCTCAGCCCCTGCATCATTATTTTTTTCACAGGCCCAGGGATAAATGGGTAGACTCTCTGTACAACTCGAAAATATTTGATATCAAATTGAAACTATCGTGTCAACGAGAAAGGCGACTTAAGTCGAATAGGCTTAGGCAAAAGCCCCAAAGAAGTACTGATGAGTAACGCAGAGGTTCACATCAATCTAGCGAGAGTTATTCAGCTGTTAATAACAGCGATGGCCCCGGGCTAAGGCCACCCCTAAAAAGACAATAATTGCAAATTTTACCGGTTTTTTTCCTAAAAAGCTTAAGATAGCCACCATTCAAGACAATTAGGCAGACCACAACCAAGTTACCGGCAATCACAGTAAAGATATAAAAATAGGAGCTGTGCCTGGAGCTACTCATTTATAAAGCTCACCACAGCAAGAAAATTGCCTAACAAAGTCCCCAAAAGTTACTTGTTCGCGATATCAATCGCTGGACTCGCCAGAGCGCGATTCAATACGGCAGCCAAGCGAACCCCACCCTGCCGCAAACGCATTTCAATCGATTCCTGGCAGCGCAGAAAATATTTTTCCCCCAATTGGGTTTCTGTGGTGTAAGCCAGAGTGTGAGCCAGCTTATGAGATTCCTGAGCCCAAACTACAGCCGATGTGGATTGCCAGAGCTGCCTTTCAGCCACGCTGATTTTTTCAGTTTGTTTCCGGGCATAGTCTTGCCAATCTAAAACCAGCCGGGAGACCAGATGAATATCCCAAAGTGCGTGCAGGTTCGTTTCAACCCCATAAAACTGCACCTGTACATCGTTGCCACCCCTATCCGAAAAAAGTCCAGTATGTAGCGGCTGGTGAAGATCACCAACAAAGTGGGCAATAAACATCAGTGCTTCTGCACGCTCCATTTTGCTACGAGTGCGATCCGCCAATACTTCCCGATAAGTTTGAATCGCCTTTAATATACACCCGGCCTCTGGACAATCCCGGGGCTCAATATAGGTGCGCCAATCGCGGGATAGATTTATATAGTGTAACGGTGCCGCCCAGCTATAAGTTTCATCTACTCTTATCCGATCAGCCCAAGTTGTAGATTCCGCGAGATGCCGCTCGCCAGCCTCTTCGAGTAACAGCTCAATTTCGTCCGCCGCTTCAGGGCTCAGATAATGCCAGGCAATCTCCCCCACTACCCGGTGGCCATCGTCACCCCAAGCGTGCGCTTGTGCCATAGCTGTGAATCCTAATAGTGCAACGGCTATACGGGTAAGGATCAATCGTACACTCATCAGGTCAGTCCCCCAGGATAAATTTTCCGCCTACTTTAACGCCACTATGTGACAAGTTCGCGGTTGTAATAATTCATTTACACACGCACGACATAATCGCCTCCGCTCTTATCCAGCACCCCCATAAAAATAAAAAACCACATTAATGGGAACCGGGGAGCCCCTGAATAGCCCTGTGATGCCTTCGGCTTGCAGAGCAACCCTCAATCGGGGCGCGGCTTCCTTGGAACCTAATTTGCAAGAACAGAACTCGGTAAGAGCAGAACTCGGCAATGATTTGGGCCATGTGAGTTGACAATTTTTTTGACCAGGAAAAAGCTATGAAACCTTCTCTGTTCCCGCGCGCATTACTGTCTGCGGCGATTATTTCTGTTGCCAGTATGGTACCGATATCCCAGGCTCAGGAAACGGCAGCTGGCATTCGCGGTTCTATTTCGGGCAGCAATGGCCAGGCCATTGACAGTGCGACTGTAACAGTGGTTCACACCCCCTCCAATAGCCGTCGCACCGTAGACGTTAGCAATGCTGGCCAATTTAATCTGAGTGGCCTGCGAGTGGGTGGCCCCTACACTATTACAATCGAATCCGACGAAGGTCAGCGTGTAATTGAGGATATCTACCTCTCCGTGGGTGATACTCTCCCCTTAAACCTAACCCTCGGCGCCAGCAATCTGGAAGAAGTGACCGTTCTCGGGCAGGCACTCAGCACATCCCGACTAGCGCTAGGTCCATCTTCCCACTTTAACAGCGACGACCTCAGCAGCGCGCCCTCCGTAAACCGGGATATCAAAGACGTACTGCGTCTCGACCCGCGCGTGTATGTCGATGAAGCCAATGTTGATGCTATCCAGTGTGCCGGTGCCAACCCGCGCTTCAACAGCCTCACAGTTGACGGCGTGCGTATGAATGACAACTTCGGCCTCAACAGTAATGGCTACCCCACTGAGAGAATGCCATTCTCATACGATGCAATCGATCACGTCGCCGTAGAGCTGGCCCCCTTCGATGTTCAGTATGGGGGCTTCAGTGCCTGTAATATCAATGCCGTTACCAAGTCCGGCACCAATGAATGGCACGGTTCATTTTTCTACGATTATACCGATGATGGTTTCCGTGGCGATTCCCTGGAGGGCGATGATATCGATGTAGCTAGCTTTGACGAAAAGCGTTACAACGCCACTTTGGGTGGAGCTATTATTGAAGACAAGCTGTTCTTCTTTGCCGCCTATGAGAAACTGGAGGGTGTTGCCACTTTCGATCGAGGCCCCGCAGGGAGCAGCTCTGCCACCCAGGTCCAGGGGGTTTCCCAGGAGCAACTCGCGGAGATCATCCGCATCTCCAACGAGGTCTATGACTACAATCCGGGCGGTCTACCCAGCAGCCTGCCAGAAGAAGACGAAAAGTTGCTGGTAAAACTCGATTGGAATATCTCCGACAATCACCGCGCCGCCTTCACTTACAACTATAACGATGGTTTCTCTATCGCCGAGGCCGATGGCGATCCCGATGAACTGGAACTCTCCAATCACTACTACGAGCGCGGTGCCGAGTTAAACGCTTACGTCGCACAGCTTTTCTCCGACTGGAGTGACATATTCTCTACAGAGATAAAAATTGGCTACTCCGAGCTGGACAACCGCCAGAACTCTCTGGGTGGAACCGATTTTGGTGAAGTGCAAATCACCACATATCACGATCACGACGGCGATGGCAGCGATTCCCGTGCAACCGTCTACCTGGGCGCAGACGACTCCCGCCACGCCAATAAACTGAGCTACGACAACCTGACGCTAAAGCTCGCCGGTAAATTATTGCTGGGTGAACACAATATCACTGCGGGCTATGAACACGAGAATTTTGAAGTCTACAACCTGTTTATTCAGGAAGCTGCCGGCGAATACCGCTTTGATAGCATTGAGGATTTTGAAGCGGGCATTAGCAACCGAATCACTTACGAAAATGCGGCGGGCAGCAACAATATTTTGGATGCTGCCACGGAATTCAGCTACAGCATCGACACGCTCTACGCCCAGGACGAATATACCTTCGCCAACCTGGACCTGACTGTGGTTGCCGGACTGCGCTACGACCGCTACAACAGTGATGACAAGCCGGTAGCCAATGCAGACTTTTTGTCTACCTACGGTTTCTCTAACCAGCACAATATGGACGGCCTGGACCTCTTACAGCCGCGCCTGGGACTCAGCTGGAATCTTAGCGATAACCTGGAGCTACACGGTGGTATTGGCCTCTACTCCGGTGGCAATCCCAATGTGTGGATCTCCAACAACTACTCCAATAATGGCGTCTTACAAATCGAAGCCCAGGATAGAAGCGGTACCTCTCTCTTCGATATGAGTTGGACCGATAGCGGCAATCCCATCTATGCAGTCCCCCAGGACCTCTACGATAGGGTTGCCAATAGTGATGGCTCTGTGGGTGGGGTCAATCTGATGGACCCAGACTTTGAGCTGCCATCTATCTGGAAGTATGCCCTCGGTGGCAGCTATGAGTTTGAATCCGGCTACTTGGCCTCCATAGACTATCTATACAGCGACTATCGGGATGCGGCAATTATTCAGGATATCGCCCTTGAGCAAATGGGCACCACTGCCGATGGCCGTTCAATTTACGGCAGTAGCAATGGTCGCAGTGAAGACTTTATGTTGACCAATGTAAATGGCGATTCCGGTTACTCCAGTGTGCTCTCTCTCGGCCTCAGTAAATCTTTTGATTTTGGCCTGAGTGTTGCCGTTGGTTACGCCTTTACTGAAGCTGAAGATGTCAATCCCATGACCAGCTCAGTGGCCTACTCCAATTACACCACCATCGCTACCGCTGATGCACAGGACCCAGGCACTGCGCCATCAAACTATGTGGTTCCCCACCGCTTCACATTGAAATTAGATTACGCCCAGGAATTCTTTGCCGGTTACGAGACCCGCTTCACGCTGTTTGGCGCAGCCAACGAGGGCGTCCCCTACAGCTACACATTTGCCAACCAGATCTTCGGCGATGCCGGTTGGGGGCGCGGCCTGCTCTATGTCCCCACAGGCAGCGACGATACCAAGGTTGTCTTTGCCGATGATTTTGACACCGATGCCTTTTTTGCCTGGGTCAACTCTGAGGACCTGGACAGCGGTACTGTGGAGCGCAATTCCCTCAACAGTGATTGGTGGGCCAAGTTCGATTTGCGTATTGACCAGCAGCTGCCCGGCTGGCGGACAGAAGACCGGGTTAATGCCTATTTTGTGATCGAAAACCTGGGCAACCTGCTCAATGACGAGTGGGGGGTTATGTACGAAGGTGGATTCCCCCGCTACCAGTCTGCGGTAACCGCCAGTATCGATGACCAGGGGCGCTATGTGTTCGAGGAGTTCCTCGATCCGGCGGGACAAACCCGGGTTGCCGATGCCTCCCTGTGGAGTGCCCGCATGGGGATTCGCTACGAGTTCTAAAATTCCCCTGATCAAGAAACAAAAAAGCCGCAATTTCTTGCGGCTTTTTTCGACTCAATTTTTAAGTGCTTCCCAACCAGCGCGCGAGTGTTTCTCGCAACAGGTCTTTACTCAGCGGTTTTGTCAGATAGTCATCCATGCCCGCCGCCAGACAGCGTCCCTCAAACTGCTCTTCTGTGGTACTCGTTACAGCAACAATGGGCAGGCGATCATCCGGTCGGTGCTCGGCCTCCCAGCGGCGCAGCATCTCGATAATCTGTGCGCTGTGATCCGTATTTTGCTGGCAGTCCACCAGTACCAGATCGTAGTGACCTTCAGACAAGCGAACCTGCGCATCATCTGCATCCACTGCAATATCCACCTGATAGCCAAGCGCCTGAAGCATCTCCTCAGTCACCCACTGGTGGGGCCTCGACTCCTCCACTAACAGCAGTGAGTAGTGACGCGGCTGATCCGCGCTACCGGTAATCACCCTGCGGCAGCTTCTTTTCACGCAGCCAAACAGCAAACCCACCAGTGAGTCATGCAGCTCTTTATGCGTTACCGGGCGGCCCAAATATTGGGCCGATGGCAGAAGCTGCTGTAAGCGGTCGAACTCACTTTTTTGTCCAAAACCACCGAGACAGACCAGGCGACTCTCTTTATCGCTCACCCCTTGGAAAGCTTCAAAGAAAGAGGTCATGGAGTCGAAAAGCGTTGAGTCCCCCATGGCCGGCGCCATCATTACCAGCTGCTTGCGCTCTATCGCCTGGCCCAGCAACTGCTGGACTTCGCTCTCACAGCCCTCGCACCAGCGGATCGATTTAACCTCCATCCCAAAAGAGCGCAGTACCTGTACCAACCCGGAAATAAACAGACCTTTTTGGTGGATCAGCAGAACTTCTGAATCCTGTAGTCTGCGGTCCGGGGTGAGGTAGGTTCTCTGATTTGGCTCGGTAGAACACTTGATCACTACCTGGTAGCGATTGCCATCCGGTGTGGAGTGCAGCTGTAAATAGCCGCCCATCGCTTCGGCCAAGCCCTTGGCAATCGACAGGCCCAGGCCTGTAGTGACCTGGTTGGTGTCCATACGGGAGAAAGCGCCGAACAGCTCGCTTTCATCCGGCAATATTTCACCGCAACCATCATCCATCAGAGTAATGGACAGTTGCCCCTCTACCGTCGTGATCGGGTTGTATGACACCTCACCCCAGAGTTCGCCGCGCTGAGCAATACCGGTAGCGGAGTCCACCAGATTGCGGATTAACTGGGCCGTCTTGCGGTTATCTCCCGTTACCATCACCGGGAGATTGTCATCAATCTGGAAGTTGAACTCCAGCTCCTGGCCGTGCGCCGCTCGCGCTGCGAACTTAAAGGATTTTTCCACCGTTTTAACCAGGTTGAAGGGCCCCTGGCGCAAACGGATATCCTTGCGTGCCACACGGGTAAACAGGCCGACATTATCAACCAGCTTGAGCTGTTGGCTGCTGGCAACCTTGGCCAGTTCCACCCACTCGCGCTGGCGATCACTCAGGGGCTCCGCTTCCAGCAGTGCCAGGGCACCGAGGGAGTCGGACAGTTGGCTGCGGAACTCCTGGCCGATATTGGCAATAAAATCATTGGTCAACTCGACAGCCGCTTCCGAATGTTTGCGCGCGGCTGCCAGACTGCTGGCCCGCTGTTGCAACTCCTGCATCGCCGACAGGCGCTCCCAATAATTTTCCGACTCGCGGCGCCCCTGGTGTGCCGTCAACCAGATAAAGGCGAGGGTTAAGGTCCCGTAGATAGTCCCCAAAATCACACCGGAAAACAGCGCCATTAGCGCTGCGGGCAATAGCGAGGTGGCGGTGAACCAGGTCAGAAAGCGGTGGTAGGGAGAGAATACGGTGGTAACACTGGAGCAAAAGATAACGGAGTAGATCCACAGGAAGTGGGTCTCAGGCGCAAACCCCATTAAGTAGACAAAATAAAATAAAGTGCCCCCCCACCAGACTGAACCGATAATCGAGAACAGAAAGTAGCGGTTGCGCCAGCGGTTCGGCCCGGAGCTATACAGGTGGTCGAAGCGAAAAACGTAGTAACCCCGAATCAGGGTCAACACCACCAGGCCGATGCCCATTGTCAATAATAGGCGCGGGGCTTCGAGGCGCATGTCCCCGATGGAGGCGGCGATCAAAAACGCAAAAAGGGAGAGCATCATGCCGCGCCGGGTATACTTGGCGATGCGCATATCCGTTGTGCGGCAAATACGTCTGTCTTTTTGTACCTTAAGCTCAGGGCGATCAAATATGGACATTGTGACCTTCCCTGGGAGACTGGGTATCCGGTGCCATTGAAGCCCCCTAGCCTATCCCTAGTACTTCAACCATAACGGTCTTTATAAGAAACCCCAGTAGCCCGAGACCCAGGGCAAGGAACAAGATAAAGGTTCCAAATCGTCCGGCCTCGGAGTCCTTTGCCAGATTCCAAACAATAAACACCATAAATAGAATTAGTGCACCGATTCCCAACCACAGGGAATATTCTTCAAACTGCTGAAATGTCATGCGTGCATTCGCTCAAAAAACTGGCGCGCATTGTACAGTGCTTGTGGACAGCTGGTAAGTCATTGGCAGAATCTAGTCGGCCACCGTACTATTTGGTGTGACTATAGATTCAGGCTCCCTGATAGTAATCGCCATCTTCTGCGGCGTGAGTACCGCAGCGGAGCCTGCGGACCTCTTTCTCCCGGTAGCGGCTATCATGCCAGCACCTGGGTAGCTGTTCACCCGATAAAAAGCATAAGTCCGTTTTATCGAAGACCTCGGGGTCCTGTATCTCCTCTCCCCAAAGGTATCGACCGACCACGGTAAGCTCATAAGGATTGGAAAGTGTGACGATATCAGCCACTTCGACCAAATGCTTGGTGGATATATCTTTGAAAAGCATAGTGGCACCTTTTTCCTCGCTGCTAATCCAGTATAGGGCTAAAGATGACACTTACGCCTAAAACCTTCCCTTTTCTCCGGGGCGGTACACAGGGGGCGGTGAGTATATTCGGATTGATGGGACTGCGGTGATGGAGCGGTGATGGAATGGCGGGCTGACCCAAAATCTGTATTCGGGCCAGCCAGGGAGAGAACTTACTAGCCCTCAATCGTCAAACGGGCGGAGACCATGCCCTCTTCAGCCAGGGCATCCAGGTTGATCGTGCGCACCGCCAATTTATCTCCCATTAAGCGGTTCAGCCAGGGCTGTAAGTCTTGATAGCGGACTTCCTCAATCCACAGGCGAATGCGATTGTCACCTTCGGGCTCAAAACGCTTAATCACAATCTGATTTTGTTTGGCAACACTGGTGACGCGTTGCAACAAAGTACCTGAGGCAGCACTAGAACCGCCACCGGCGGGTTTAATTCGCTCCAGAGTTGGACGCTGGCTCTCCATCCAGTTCACCAGCTCACGGTTTTCTTCCGCGCGCAGGCGGGCCTCATCAAAAAAGCCTTTTGCCGGGGCGTACAAACCATAAATAATAAAAATCACCGCCCCGAAGATGCCCAGCAAGCCCAGGGCTCTCTGATCACTGGGCGGAAGTGCCTGCCACTTTTGGCGCCATTGCTCGATCTGTTCTTTCATTATGTTGCTACCACCAATCTCTTCTCACGCTTGGCTGCTTTATGTAAACCGCTGGCTTTAACGTAAGCGGATACGGCCTGAAACGCCCTTTTTCAATTCATTCGCACCCAATAGGTCCGCTTTAATTCCACCGCCGGACAGCTTGCTGACAAATGCATCGAGATCAGACAGGTTTTCCGCCTGAAGCTGCAATACCATCTCCCCACGCTGGCCATCAAAACGCAGGGACTGCAATTTTAGTGCGCCCCCTTTGTGAGCTATCCAAATCTTACTCAACTGCTGCATCTGGGTAGAAAAAGCACCGCCCTGACTTCCCGCACCTTTCAGAAAACCCTCAAGCTGCCGGCGCATCTGCGCAGATGGCCGCGTATTGGGGAACAGCTCAGAAAACATCGCCCGAGCCTGCTCTTCCGCCTGATTGCCCTGCCACTGGTAAAAGGCTCCAGCCCCTACGAAAAACAGTAATTGGGCAACAAAACACGCGGCGGCCACCTTGGCCGGGCGCATCCACCACACCGCCGCACTCTTGCTACCGGATAACTGGTAATTTCCGCTTAACAGATTTGTCAGGGCCCCGGACTTAAACCGCTCGATAAATACGCTCTCGGCCCGCTGCGGGTTCAGCTGTAAACCTTCGCCAAACTGGGACTCCAGTTCAGCGACAATCAGCCCATCCCGCTCATCGGCTCCCAGTAACACTACCTGCTTACTATCGGTCGATTCGTCACTTTCGGTATCTTCTTCCGTGTCATTATCACCGCTGTCCACCAGCAGTGAGCCCAATAACGGCTGTAGGAAGTCGCGGTTCACGGTCAGGCCCTGCCCCACACCTTTCCAGATATGGGCCTGGGCACCATCCAGCCACAGACGGATATCACCCTCAACCAAGTCGAGCAGTTCGTATTCCGGCACCACAGCGGCCAGGGGCCACTGGAGGCGTTCAAGCTGGGAGTGAAGCGCCTCTATTTTTTCTAGATCAATGGCGTAAACGCTACAGAGATCGCCGGAGCGGGGCCGACATACAAAGTGCAGATCCTCGACGTCCTGAGCCAGGTGCTCCTCAACCATATAGCCAATGGCACTGGCCTGGCGGCGAGCGGCCTTGGGTATGGTTTCGAGGCCGCTCCACACCCAATTACCCGGCACGATCAGCAGCGCCCTGGCGCCGTCAGGGAGATGGGGTTGCGGGTATTCCGGCTCCTCTTCGGGAGCGACAAATTCCGGATTAAATGCCCGAGCAAACTCTACATCCAGGGCCACCTGTTGCCAGTTACCCTCTTGCCACTGATGCAGGTGCAGAGTCAGGTCGGAGGTTTCGCTCAACCGCAACAACTGCAAAGACGACTGTGGCGGTGCAGCAGGGGCTTCAATCTCGTTAATGCTTTTCTTTTTAAACATACAATTTCTAACTATTCGCTCTATTCAGTGCTTTCGTAGTCGAGTAGCTCCTGCATCATTTGACCAGAAAATGCCCGGCGCTGGCGCTGGCGCACCCGAACCTGGCCATCTGTGCTATCCCGAACCAGGGCGGACTCCCAGTACTGTCGGTATTCACCGCCATCTCCGAGTTGGACCGCAATACGCGCCAGAAAGTGCTGGCTTTGGAAAGTAAAAGGTCCCGTATTGACGATGTCGTAATCCGCGTATTCACTCGAGTCACTGATATAGCCGCCGGACTCACGAAACTGTACCAGCTTGGAAACGCTCGCCGCCGGCTCGATCGCTTCGATCAGCTCCTCCGGAGCCGTATTGATATTTACCAGGGTGCCCGTCTCCGGCAGAGCGCAGAGAAAAGGCACCAGTTTCTGCCAGTCCTCAGTCTCCATATCTATCACCGATGCCAATTCAGAGATATCGGTGATCATAATATCCGGCGTTCTGTGGGCGAGCTCCCTACCCAGGTAGCCGTCGTCCTCGGTACCCGATGTTCGCGGGGTATCGCCGTCATCCACCCAATCTGCAACTGAATTTGCCAGGTCAGACTTGCCAGTAACATTACTTACCAGGCGCTGAAAGATTGTAAATTGGTCGGTAGCGCTGCTATCAGACAGATTATTGACGTTAAAGCATGAATGTAAGTCTTTGATATTCATGCGAATCTTGCCGTTATCAGGGTTGAATTGCAGCACCGGGAAGGCCCAGTTCTCCAGGGCGTGGTCTACAACTTCACTATTTTCCTGATCGTCCTCAAAATCCTCTAATAGAGATACCCGCGTCCAGGCCTCCGCAGCTTCGACAAACTCGGCGAGCTGTGTATTGGCCAGCAGTGCACCGCTGCGGGAAATCGCAATTTGATCGCGCAATATAGCGTGGGATACCGCCGCGATGGCGATCACCATCACCAGCAGTACAACAATTAGAGCCACCCCTCTTTGACGCCCCAGCAACGCTGGCATATTTCTACTCTTCATTGCTTAGGTATCGTCATCGTCGTCGCCGTTATCGTCAGAAGAGGTGCCTTCCTCTACCGGTAACTGGAAGACGCGGCGAATCTCCCCGTACTGCCGGGTGACAAGCACAAGCTCTATGGCTTCAGGAAGACGGGTGTCAGCACTGGTTGTGGAAGTGGTGGAACTAACTGGCGGCCACTGGGCAACCCAGGCATCGCTGTCCGGGTCCAGGTATTGAAAACTCAGGCTTTCGACCCCCGTAAGTAGGGGCTCGGCGATAGATTCTGAATCTGGAGAGCGGTCCAGGATCTGCCAGCGACTGCGCAACAGCAAGCCGCCGATATCCTCATCCTCTCCAGTATTGCTGACAAGGGAGTCACTCTCCAGATCCTCGGCATAACCGATCGCGTAACTCAGACGCAACAATTCCCCCCTGGGTTCACCGGTCAGGTTTGCCGCGCCGAGGCGGGTGAATTCCAGTTCATCCTCATCACCGCGCAGCGCCGGTTCATAGCCGCTGTAAGCATTTTTGATGGCGCGGGCCGTAACTTGGCGAAAATCGTTATCGATGCGGTACATCGCCATGGAAAAGCGGCGCAGTTGCTCCGCACGCTGATCGACCATCTCTTCGGTGTCAAAAAAGAGCCCCAGCAGGGAAAAGGAGCCGACACTGATAATGGCGACCAGAACTAAAACGATAAGAACTTCAACGAGGGTAAAACCCGACTGACTGGGAAGGCGTGTCGACATATTCATCACTCCTCCGCAGCCCAGGCATCCAGGGTGAGGGTTGGAAACTCTGCATCCAAGTGACTGACCTCAATAATGATATGGCGCAGCCGCTCATTAGTGGTGGCCTCCACACGCGCGCTGACTTCCCACTCCCGCTGTCCCAATGACACCTGGTCTTTTTGTTCGCCCACAGGGGGCCAAGGGTTTTGTACCCGCACTTGGGAAAGCACTTGTTGAGCCACCCAGTTTGCGGCGAGGCGATCTTCCATCACCCGCTGCTGGCGCACACTGCGCTGCATTGCCTGTAGGACACTGGCGGCAATAACCCCAAAAATAACCAGAGCGATCAGCACCTCAACCAAGGTAAAACCGCGCTGAGTCCCCTTAAAATTCATCGGTCTGCCACTCTAGCTGCAATCCATTTAGGCTGGTATAGGAAATAGTCGCACCTCTAACATCATCGCCATTCTCAACGAGGTACATGACAACTTCCACCGGCAGCACCTCGCCACTAGAGAGGGCGACAAATTGCGGAACCAGCCGATCTTCATCGTTCTCTTCGCCGAACTCGGTGGACTCAGCGGCGGGCAACTCCGCCTCTGTAATAACCTCAAGGCGGATAATTTCCGGCAACTCATGGTTGGCAAAGCGCGCAGCGCGCCTGCCGGACATCACGGTATCCAGCGGCAGCCAGCTCATGGTTTCCTGTTCAAAATGCACCACGCTATAGGCGCCCTGCTTAAAAACAACACCGTAGTGCATCTTGTCGATCAGGGCTCGGTCCGCCACCAACTGCATCAGGGCCGACAGGCGCTGGGCCTCTTTTTGCCACATGCGCCCAGCAGAATTCCCCATCGACAGCGTCGCCATCCCCGCCAGCGAGGCGATGATGACGATCACTACCAAGAGCTCAATCAGTGTAAAACCACGGCTTCGACCGATGCTGTACATTGAATACAAGGTTCAGGTGTTACAGGTCAGTAACGTAGATATCAGCGGCTTCGCCTTCACCACCTGCTTTGCCGTCGGCACCTAAGGTGAACAGGTCGTAGTCACCGGCACTGCCTGGGCTGATGTATTGGTACTCGTAGCCCCAGGGATCTTTCGGCGCTTTCTTCAGGTAGGGTTCGGTCCAGTTTTTAGCTTCGGGGAAGCCGGAGGGACGGGAGACCAGTGCCATCAGGCCCTGATCGGAGCTGGGGTAGACAAAGTTATCCATGCGGTAGAGATCCAATGCGGTCTCAATAGCTTTCAGGTCAACCCTGGCCGCTTTCATTCGCGCTTCCCCGGTTTTACCGAGGACATTAGGTACAACCAATGCACCGAGGACCCCGAGAATTACGATTACCACCATAATTTCAATCAGGGTAAAGCCGCCACTTTTACGCAGGGTTTTCATTTTTCTCTCCTAATTCACTCTAACTCTGGGAACCCCAAGGGTCGCGATACCCTTCGTGACCCCAATTATTTAAAAGTCACCAAAACACTAAATTACACGATTCCCCAGCCTAAAGCAGTAATATGCCCAGCAAAATTACAGCCCCCAGCCCAACGAGAATCTTTAACACCTCAAGCAGTGTATAGCCGGCACTGCTGTATAAAGGTTTCATATCGACCACCTAAAACAGCGACACAATCGCTCTTCGACTGACACCTCTTTGAGCGTTAAACAACCAATTCGTTCATGCTGAGAATCGGCATCATAATAGCCATTACGATGAAGAGTACGATAGCCGCCATAATCAGTAGCATCAGGGGCTCAAAGATACTGACAAAGGCCGTGACCGCACCCTGTAGATCCTGCTCTTGCGAATCCGCCGCGCGCTGTAGCATTTCATCGAGCGTGCCCGAGGACTCGCCACTGGCGATCATATAGATCATCATCGGCGGGAAATAACCCACATCTTCCAGTGCTTTGCGCAGACTGCCGCCCTCGCGCACGCTTTTTTGCGCGGCATCGAGGCGATCTTTAAGGAAAGTATTGGTCATCACCCCGCCGGCGATACCCATGGCCTGAACCAGTGGCACACTACTGCCGGTGAGAATCGCCAGGGTACCCACATAGCGGGCACTCTGGGTACCGCGCATCATCCAGCCAATAAGTGGCAGCTCCAGCAAACGGTGGTGGAAACGATATCGAATTGCCGGGCGCCGCAGCATCATTACAATGCCAAAAATAAGCGCTCCGATTGCCGGTGGCACCAGCCAGCCCCAGGCAGCGATAAAGTCACTCATGGATACCAGGATTCGGGTGGCCAGCGGCAGGACCTGCCCGGTGCCGGTGAATACCTCGATCACATCGGGCACCACGTACACCATCAAACCGGTTACCACCAGCACACAGATAAATACCAAAACGACAGGGTAGATCAGTGCGAGCTGGACCTTCTGTCGAAACTGTTGCTGCCCTTCGGTGTAGTCACCGAGGCGGTCCAGAACCGCATCCAGGTGGCCGGAGTGCTCCCCCGCTTCCACCGTGGCGCGGTAGAGTTTGGGGAATGCCCGGGGGAAGCTGCCCAGGGCCAGCGCAAAGCTGTGCCCTTCCAGAATCTTGCCCCGTACTGCCAGTACCACCCGTTTGATTTTTTGGTTGCGAGTTTGGTTGGCAATGGCCCCCAGAGTTTCCTCCAGGGGAATACCCGCTCGCAACAGGGTGGACATCTGCCGGGTTAGCAAGGCCAGGTTTTTAACACTGAGCCCCGGGCTTCCTGACAGAAAACTGGCCCCGCCCTTCTCTTCTTTTTCAGTGGCCGCACTGACTTCCAGCGGTACCATGCCCTTGGCGCGCAGTTGCTGCCTGGCAGAGCGAGCGCTATCCGCCTCGAGCGTACCGCGACTCTTGCGCCCGGATGCCGCCAGCGCTGTATACTCAAAAGCTGCCACAATCAGGACTCCTGCGTAACTCGTAGTACTTCCTCGAGGGAGGTCCTACCCGCGAGTACTTTTTCAAGACCATCGTCGCGGATACTGGGGCCGAGTTTTCGGGCTTCGGCAACCAGCTTACTTTCTGAAGCGCGATCGTGGATCAATTGGCGCATTACCTCATTGAGCGGCACCAACTCATAGATACCGATACGGCCGACATAGCCGCTGTGATTGCATTCCTTACAGCCAGCGGGTCGATAGATAACGGTCTCTTCATCGGGCCCGACGCCGAGCACTTCACGCTCGCCGCTATCGGCGACGTGGGGTTGCTTACACTCGGGGCACAGAACCCGCACCAGGCGCTGGGCCAGAACCCCAATCAAGCTGGATGACAGCAGGAAGGGCTCAATGCCCATATCCACCAAACGGGTTACCGAACCCAAAGCGGTATTGGTGTGCAGCGTCGAGAGCACCAAGTGCCCGGTCAAACTCGCCTGGATCGCAATCTGCATGGTTTCCAGGTCGCGAATCTCACCGACCATCACCACATCCGGGTCCTGGCGCAGAATCGCGCGGAGACCTCGGGCGAAAGTCATATCGGCCTTGGTATTTACCTGGGTCTGCCCCACACCTTCCAGGTTGTATTCCACCGGGTCCTCTACCGTCAGAATGTTCTTCTCACGGTTATTGATACTGCCGAGGCCCGCATACAAAGTGGTGGTTTTACCGGAACCGGTTGGTCCGGTTACCAGAATAATGCCGTGGGGGTGTGCCAACAGGTCTGTCATCACGCGCAAGTCGCGATCCGCCATACCCAGCTTGCTCAGGTCCATTTTGCCCGCCTGCTTATCCAGCAGACGCATCACAACCCGCTCCCCCGCCGATGACGGCATAGTGGAAACACGGACGTCCACCTCGCGACCAGCCATCAACAGGGAGATGCGGCCGTCCTGGGGAACGCGTTTCTCGGCGATATCCAGCTTGGCCATTACCTTGATACGGGATACCAGCAGTGGCGCTAAAGCGCGCCGGGGTTGCAGCACTTCGCGGAGCACGCCGTCCACCCGGAAGCGCACAACCAGGCGCTTCTCAAAGGTTTCAATATGAATATCCGAGGCGCCCTGCTTGAGGGACTCCGCGAAAATTGCGTTGATCAACTTGACGATGGGGGCATCGTCTTCCTGCTCCAGCAAGTCTTCAGTCTCGGGCAGCGAGTCGGCGACCGCTGCCAGATCCAGATCTTCACCGAGTCCCTCAACCTCAGAGAGGTTACCCCCCTCTCTGTTTTCATACAGGCGCTGCAAGGCGCCCTGAAAAACACCTTCCTCTACGGCCTCCAAAGAGATGGCACCGCCACTGATGCGCTGCACTTCGGCCACCGCTGAAGGGCTCAGCGGCGCCACATATTGGCAGAGAGGTTTGCCTTCCTGTTCCGTTAGCAGAACCTTATGACGCTTTGCAAAAGCGTAGGGAAGGCGGCGAATGGTTGGAGTCCCTATTCCTGTATCAGCCGTCATTTAGCTTCTTCGACCTCCAGCACCTCGACATCCATTTCCTCTTCCAGGGATTCAACTACAGCGTCATCTACAGAGGTGGGGCTCTCGTTATAGCTGCCAGTTGGCGGCACCATATCGGGCAGTACATCTCCGCTGTGCCAATCCCAAATCAGGCTGGTGCGATCTTTCAGGAACATTTGCTTCTGTTGCATATCCATGTAGCGCTTGCGCGTCTCCTCGTAACCGGCCACTTGGGAGCTGAGGATTTTCGGGCGCAGGAACACCATCAGGTTGGTCTTGCTAACACTCTTTTCAGTATTTCTGAACAGGCGGCCAATACCGGGGATATCGCCAAGCAGGGGCACTTTGGATACAGTTTCACTCACCTGATCCTCCATCAAACCGCCCAGCACCAGAATCGCACCATCATCAATCAACACTTTCGTGCGGATTTCGCGCTTACTGGTCACAATGTCAGATGCACCTTCCGCCAATGCCGTAGCCGAAGAGAGGACATTCTCAACTGTCTGTTCAATTTCCAGTGTCACCGAGTTGTTGTTGTTAACACGGGGAGTCACTTTAAGGGTGGTACCCACATCCTCACGCTGAATTGTGGTGAAGGGGTCATCATTACTACCAGACAGTAATTGCTCACCGGTGATAAAGGGCACGTTCTGGCCAACCAGAATCTCAGCCTCTTCATTATCCAGCGCCATAATGGTCGGCGTAGACAGGATATTGGTGTTGCTCTCAGACGCTACCGCATTAATAGCCGCGCGAATATCATCGCCACTGAGATAGCCTAGGTTCAGGGAGCCGGCACCGAGCAGATCGGTTACTGGCAGGGAGAACGGGTTGAACTCATCGTCGTCATCGTAAGAGCCAGAATTGTTCCAACCGGCAACCGCATTACCACCGGCACCGGCGATCCAGCTGATACCCAGCTCACTGCCCGTACCCTCTGTTACCTCTACGATAATTGCCTCAATCAGAACCTGCGCTCTGCGCACATCCAAGCGGGCAATCACTCCCTTCATAGTCTCCAGGAGTGCGGGAGGTGCAGTCAGAACCAGAGCGTTGAGGGACTCGTTAACCTGAATGCTGACTTCAACATTTGCAGCCTGCTGGTCTTTCTCGGTGTTCTGGATGCTACCGCTCATGCCTTCGAGGATCGGCTTGAGATCTGCGGCATCGGAGTACTGAATATATACAACAGCGGTGTTGCCATCCCCATCCAGCGGCGCATCAAGGCGGCCGATAACGGTCTTGATCTGTTGGCGGGTGACCGGGTCTCCGGTTAGAAGAATACTATTGGAGCGCTCATCGACAGAGATACGCAGAGGCTGAACTTCTTTGCCCGCTTTGTTGCCGCTGGTTTGCAGCAGATCGTTGAGCACCTGTTGAACTTCCTTGGCGGAAGCAAACATCAGTGGTACCACTTCAATATCGATAGCGCCAGCTCGGTCGAGCTGCTTAACCAGGCGAATAATCTGATCAATATTGGCCGCGCGATCGGCAATAATCAGGGTATTGGTATCCGCATAGGCAGCCAAATGCCCAGTTTGCGGAATCAGCGGGCGCAGCATGGCAATCAGCTGCGAAGCGGAAATATTTTCAACCCTGACCGTGCGTACAACCAGGGATTCTGCCGGGGCGCGAGTGCTCTCATCGGCAACAGGTATCGCCTGCTGCTTGGCCAGTGCATCCGGAACCACCTTCCAGGTGCCGCCCTGCTCCACCAGGCTAAACCCGTTAACCTGGAGTACAGACATAAACACATCGAAGGCTTCATTGTGTGTCATGGGGTCACCCGCTACGACGGTGACCTTACCTTTAACATTTGGGTGGACAATAATGTTTTTGCCAGTGAAATCAGCGGCCCAATTAATCAGATCCCGAATATCTGCATTGTCGAGGGAGAGAGTTACCCGCTCCGGGCCCTGAGCCAGCGCTGCAGTACAAATTAAAAAACTCAACCCGACCGCAAGCAACCGTCGATAAAACATCTTCATCATTATTTATCTGGCTCTAGTAAGTGTTCAAAAAATCAAAACAATCTAGGTAGATAGTTTTATTTAGGCTGACGCTGAGCACGGCGCTCGCGAGCCAATTCACGCAGCTGCTCCATTCTCTCGCGAATGTCCTGCTGCTGTTCACCTCGTTGAGCAGTTCTTCTGGAGGAGCTGGAACTCGTGGTTCTCTGCCTGGAACTACTGACACCTTTCAAGGGTACGTTTGGTCTTCCATCCACTTCTGGGTATGTGAGCTTTTCCATCTTGCCATTGCGGCGAAGGACCACATGGTCCACCTCAACAGCGTAGAGCTCAGCACCACCGGGTAGCTGATCGCCTACGTATAAACGCTTGGAAGGTTTACCTTTCTCAGACACCAGGGCACTGGCTTTGGTTTTATTGGAGCTGTCAAAAACCCCAGATAAAACAATATTCAACTGAGTCAGAGGAATGTTTTCGAGGTCGACATCAGGCACTGATGCAGCCTTTTTCGGTTCAGCGCGACCAAAAAATGGGGTGCTGGGAAGACTGGCAGCTTGCGGAGAGGGAGCCCCTCGGGGGTTTTTACGCTCTGCCAACAGAGATTCCTGTGGATCACTGGGGATTAGCAAAGAGCCATAAGCAAATAAATTACCGGACGCCCACAACAGGCCAACAGCCAGTGCTGCCATAGTGCCACGGGAAAGGCCTTTACTGGACTCTCCTTCGGCAAACTTACTGCCGAGAGAGCCGACGGCTCGTGCTAGAGGGGACATGTACATACCCACATACAAGTTCAGTTTTTGAGGTTATTGGTTTTTGACGCCTATTCTCTTGCCTCAGCTCAGGAAAGGCAACGCTCTTTCGAGTTAAACACTGTAAACCTCCTTTTCGTCCCTGAAACTGTACACTAGTTCCGCAAACCGTCATCAAAAAACAAGAAAAGGCGACATTACGCCGCCTTTTCTAATACTAACCAGTACTGTAATCAGCGATTACAGCTTGGTTTCAAGCTCGGGAACCGCTTCAAACAGGTCAGCTACCAGGCCGTAATCAGCAACAGAGAAGATCGGAGCTTCTTCGTCTTTGTTGATGGCTACGATCACTTTGGAGTCCTTCATACCCGCCAAGTGCTGGATGGCACCGGAGATACCCACAGCGATGTACAGGTCGGGAGCAACGATCTTACCAGTTTGACCAACCTGCATGTCGTTGGGTACGAAACCTGCGTCCACTGCGGCGCGGGAAGCACCAACGGCAGCACCCAGCTTATCGGCCAGCTTGTACAGCATTTCGAAGTTGTCGCCGTTCTGCATACCGCGACCACCGGAGATCACGACGCTTGCCGCAGTCAGTTCGGGACGGTCGGATACAGCCAGCTCTTCGCCAACAAAAGAGGAAACACCAGCGTCATCTGCGATATCTACAGACTCAACTGCGGCACTTCCACCTTCAGCGGCCACTGCGTCGAAGGCAGTAGTACGCACAGAGATCACCTTGATGGCGTCGGAGCTCTGTACGGTGGCAATTACGTTACCGGCATAGATCGGACGCTTGAAGGTGTCTGCACTTTCAACCGCAACGATGTCGGAGATAGGCTGGACATCCAGCAGCGCAGCGGCGCGCGGCAGCATGTTCTTACCGGTGGTGGTGGCCGGGGCCAGGATGTGACCGTAGTCTTTGCCCAGGTCCGCTACCAATTTGGCAACGTTCTCAGCCAACTGGTGCTCGTAAGCAGCGTTGTCTGCCAGCAGTACTTTGGAAACGCCCTCTACCTTAGCGGCAGCTTCCGCTACAGAAGCGCAACCAGATCCGGCTACCAGTACGGCAACATCGCCACCGATAGCTTTAGCCGCAGCGATAGTGTTGAGCGTAGCGCCCTTCAGTTCGGCGTTGTCGTGTTCAGCAATAACCAGAATGCTCATCAGATTACCTTCGCCTCGTTTTTCAGTTTCTCTACCAGTTCCGCAACGTCGGCAACCTTGATGCCCGCTTGGCGCTCAGCCGGCGGCTCAACTTTCAAGGTCTTGGTGCGGGGAGTGATATCTACACCCAGCTCGTCCGGGGTAGTGGTATCCAGAGGCTTTCTCTTAGCCTTCATGATGTTGGGCAGAGACGCGTAGCGCGGCTCATTCAAACGCAGGTCAGTGGTAACGATAGCCGGCAGTTTCAGCTCAACAGTCTGCAAGCCGCCGTCGATCTCACGAGTCACCTTAACAGCGTCGTCCTCTACAGCAACCTCAGAAGCAAAGGTGCCCTGCCCCATGCCGGTCAATGCGCCCAGCATCTGGCCAGTCTGGTTGTTGTCGCCATCGATGGACTGCTTGCCCAGAATGACCATTTTTGGCTCTTCTTTATCAACAATCGCTTTCAAGCACTTAGCTACTGCCAGAGGCTGAAGCTCAGCATCGGTTTCAACCAGGATGCCGCGATCGGCACCCAGAGCCAGCGCAGTGCGGATTTGCTCTTGGCATTGCTTGGAGCCCATGGAAACGGCGACTATCTCGCTGACAACGCCTTTTTCCTTCAAGCGCACCGCCTCTTCTACTGCGATTTCGCAGAAGGGGTTGATAGACATTTTGACGTTGGCTGTATCAACGTCAGAGCCGTCCGCCTTGGGGCGAACCTTGACGTTGTAGTCAACAACGCGTTTCACAGCTACAAGAACTTTCATGGAAATCCCGTCTCAAATATGCTTTTTAACAGCCGCGACTGATAATTCACGTCGCGAACGGATACGGTGTTCTGGTCAAACAAGTGTTTGAACGGCGTGTATGGTGGCGGTTCTATAACGCAAAATCAATAGCCAAATGGAAGACCCTTCTGCCATTCACAAAATCTATTTCCGGGAATAAGAACCACCGATCCACCCCCATTAAGCCATTGAAATACAGCGTATTTGCCATAGCAAATGAATAGTCATGCAATTGGTAGGGTTGATTAAACGCCTATATAATCCGCCGGCAATATAAATGATAAGGCCGGATTGGCCGCGAAAAGTTGAATACAACTGCTGAGGAGAGTGCCGTGGAACGCGAATCAATGGAATACGATGTAGTGATCGTGGGTGCCGGCCCCGCTGGACTGGCAGCAGCCTGCCGTATTCGTCAGCTCAATGAAGACGTCTCTGTGTGTGTCGTAGAGAAGGGCTCTGAAGTGGGAGCTCATATCCTGTCCGGCGCTGTATTTGAGCCCACCGCCCTAAATGAACTCTTCCCCGACTGGAAAGAGCGCGGCGCCCCGCTCAACACCGAGGTTAAAGGCGACGACATCTACGTCCTGCGCAGCGAAGAGAACTCAATCAAAGTTCCCAATATGCTTGTGCCCAGCACCATGCACAACGAGGGCAACTACATTATCAGTCTCGGCAACCTGTGCCGCTGGCTGGCGGAACAAGCGGAAAACCTGGGGGTGGAAATCTTCCCGGGCTTCGCCGCTGCTGAAGTTCTGTACAACGAAGACGGCTCCGTAAAAGGCATCGCTACCGGCGATATGGGTATCGGCATGAATGGGGAGCAAAAAGACTCCTATATGCCGGGTATGGAGCTGCACGCCAAGTACACCCTGTTCGCCGAGGGCTGTCGCGGCCATCTGGGCAAGCAGCTGATCGAGCGCTTCAAGCTGGATGAAGATGCCGACCCACAGCACTACGGCATCGGTATTAAAGAGATCTGGAAGGTCCCCGCCGACAAACACCAGCAGGGCCTGGTTGTTCACACTGCCGGCTGGCCTTTGGAGCAAAGCTCCACCCACGGCGGTGGCTTCCTTTACCACCTGGAGGACAACCAAGTGGTTGTCGGCCTAATTACCGATCTGGCCTACAGCAACCCGCACGTGAGCCCCTTCGATGAGTTCCAGCGCTACAAGCACCACCCGGTGATCAAGCAATACCTGGAAGGTGGCGAGCGCGTTGCCTACGGCGCCCGCGCCATTATTAAGGGCGGCCTGCAATCCCAGCCGAAGATGACCTTCCCCGGCGGCCTGCTGATCGGCGACAACGCCGGTACCCTGAACTTCGCCAAAATCAAAGGCAACCACACTGCAATGAAGTCCGGCATGATCGCCGCTGAATCCGTAGTTGAGGCCCTTGCCGCCGAGCGCAACAGTGAAGAGCTGACCGACTACACCACCAAGTACCGCGACAGCTGGGCCTGGAAAGAGCTCCACATGCAGCGTAACTTCGGTCCCGCGCAACACAAGTGGGGCAATATCCTCGGTTCCGCTTATGCCTTCGTGGATATCAATATCTTCAAAGGCAAGCTGCCCTGGACCCTGCGCGATACCAAAGCGGACCACGCCCAGCTCAAACCTGCGGCAGACTGCGCAAAAATTGACTATCCGAAGCCCGACGGTGTTCTCAGCTTTGACAAGCTGTCTTCTGTGTTTATTTCCAACACGAACCACGAAGAAGATCAGCCTTGCCACCTGACCCTGAAGGACCCGGAGGTTCCGCTGAATCACAACCTGCCGATTTACGATGAGCCCGCGCAGCGCTACTGCCCTGCCGGTGTTTATGAGGTAATTGAAGACACCAACGGCAAGCGCTTCCAGATCAACGCACAGAACTGCGTACACTGTAAGACCTGTGATATTAAGGACCCAACCCAGAATATTGTCTGGGTAACCCCCGAAGGTGCCGGCGGCCCCAACTATCCAAATATGTAATTTGGTTGATCCAAAAAAATGGCGCCTCAGGCGCCATTTTTTATTGATCGAGAAGCCCCCTTGCTCGAATTTGACATAGAGCACAGCCGGGCAATCACGCTAGAACTTGTACTGGGCACTCAGTGCAAAGGTCTGCCCAACTTCCTCCTCAAAAACAGTAACGCCCTGCTGCTTAATTTCAACCGCCCCATCCAGTAGGTTTTGCACCTTGGCTTTCACCGTTACCTCATCTGTTGGGTACCAGGCATAAGTCAAATCCAGAGAGTGGAATGGCTGCTCAAAGGAATCCGGATGCGGATCGCGCCCCGCTTTGTACAGGCGCTCACCAAATACGTTGTAAACCAGGCTGGCAGAATGATTTCCGTCAGGGCTATCAAACCCTAACAGCATATTGACAACATAATCGGATGCCCCTGTCATCTCGCGGACCGCATTTGTAGGGGCATCCGCCTCATTACCGGCAACAATCTCCGAGTCTTGCAGCGTAACATTGCCCTGCAAAAAGAAACTGTTCATCGGCTCCGCAATAAAACCGAGGCTCTTCATCCCCTCCAGCTCAACACCGATAATCTCACCGGACTCAGCATTAATAATCTCTCGCGCAATATTGTCATCACTTGAGGCGGCCTCGAAGAACTCAATCGGCTTGATAATATCCTTGTAGAAAACCGAAATAGTCAAACTATCGCCGCTATCAAAAAACCACTCTGCACGCAGATCGTAGTTATCGATCTCCGATGGTCGAACATTGGAATTTCCCCTAATCTGATCGCCGGTATGCGGGTCAATATAAATAGCATCGGTAATTTCACGCAGGTCCGGCCGCACGGCGGTCTTAGATGCACCGAATCTCAACTGGAAGGTTTCCGCCCAGAGCGCCCCCATATAGGTGAGGGATAGCGAGGGATAAATGTCGTCATCCGCATATACCGCCTCGGCCAGCGCTTCGGGGTCATTGGTAATCTGCGGCTCGCTCTGCGAGAAGCTATAGGGGTTCCACTCTAAAGCAGCCTGACTGTAGTCCTCCCAGCGGGCCCCGGCGGAAATACGCCAGGTTTCCTCAAGCGTCCAATCGAACTTACCGTAGACCGCATCGGTCGAAGTGGCAGCCAAATAACTTTGCTTGTTACTGCCCGACTTGGCAAAAACAAAATTATTGTCATCATTAGTAATATTGCTATCACTAAATACCTCGCTCAGAGGATCATCAAGGATGGCACTATCAGCCACACTAAAAATATCCAGCCCGAATTCAGTTTGCTTGTAGGAGCGCCCCTTTTCGATCCGTGCAAATCCAGCGCTCAGCTCCAGCGAAGAGGAGGAAAATTCAATCGGCAGCGTTGCGGACCAACCGTAGTTGCGCACCTCATCTTCCAATTCGGTAAAGCGGAAGCTGGCGCTCCGCGAGGCAATATCCACCACTGAACTGATAACCTCACCGGTTTCAGGGTCCGTTTCCGTGCTGGCAATCACCTCGACCTGATTGGGAATATCCGTAATTGCTGTCGCATCGGAATAGAACCAATCAAGCACCAACGCCTCAGGCACCCAACTTAGAAAGCGGATGGGAAGCAGCCCTTTTGTTTCCGGACCAAGAGCGTGACTCCCCTTTATCTGATGAAGCTCCAGCTCCCGCTCTTCGTACTTCAGCTCATAATTTCTCGATCCGGCCCCATCAGATAACAGGCGATTTGAGTCAAAGTAGTCCCGGATTGAGGTCTCATCGTCCGTATTTCTCAGGTACAAACTGGTACTCTCAACCGCATGCTCATCCGCGAAGCGAATACCGAGATTTAAGTTTCCACTGATATCTACAGAGTAAGTAGACCCGTTTCGGCGATCGATCTGCTCTTGTGGATTACCGTAATCACGGATAGTGCGCTCACTCTCCCGCCACTGACTCTTGTAGGAGCCCCCAGCCAGGAAACCCAACGCCCAATCATCGCCAAAATAGAAGCGATTCCCCACGCCGGCCTTGTAGTCTTGATCGGGATCAGTAGACGCCTCGGTGATTGAAATATCGCGATTCAAACCCAAGGCCAACTGCCTATTTAACACTTGGGCCGCCTCTAGTGCCTCTTGTTCACTGGAATACACATTGCCCTCAGCAACCAGGGTATCCCGTATACCCGCAACCGTAAGGTTGCCCTTGAAGCGTTGCAGGGCCGCAGCTATCTCACCGGGCATCGCCCTGGTACCATCATCGGTACCCCAAATGTCATCATCACCGCCGCTATAGCTGAGCACATCACCGCTGACCTCGCTGTTGGTGCCCGTACCAATCTCAATAGAGTAAGTCAGCTCATCGGGTATTCCCTTGGTGCGAATATCGACATTGCCACCACCAAACGAAGCTGACTGATCGACGGAGTAACTCTTTTGTACAGCCAGGGAGTCCACAACGGAAGTGGGAAACAAATCCAGTGGAATAACATTTCTAGTGAGATCCGGGGATGGCACAGTCGCGCCATTAAGGGTTGTACTTGAATAGCGCTCCCCCAACCCCCTCACATAAATAAATTTATCGCCCACCAGAGATAGCCCGGACACCCGCCGCAGCGCTGCAGCAACTGTAGAGTCCCCCACCCGACCGATCATCTCAGCCCCCAGGATATCGGTAATTACCTCTTCCTCCAGGCGCTCACGGATTAGGACTTCAGCAGAGCCTTGCAGCCGCCCCAGGACAATAACCTCTTCAACCTCAGGTGTAGCCGGTTCAATGAATTCCGCGTCTTGTGCAGACACCACAGGTGAAAATATAGAGCCCGCAACTATCGCCAAAACCAGCGGCGCCCTTTGAAACCTTGCGTATTTAGCCATCATTCAGGCCTCTTTTTATTCCAAAGAATCGCGGTCTAAAATCAAATAGGGCGCCGACTCCATCAGCGAAGGCGGCGCCCTACTTGACTGGGAGCAGTATCCCCAACCGCTACCTCAACCTATTACTCAAACCAGAGCGGCTGAGCGCGATCACCCTGGTGGAGGCCATAAGTCCAACCCTGAGTCCAGTCGGTGCCGCCCTGCTCAAGCGCGCCCAGATAGGCGCGCCCCAGCTCGGCAGAAACGGTAGGTGCAGCGCCGTCAACCATTTGGGCTGCGGCATCAACGGTAAAGATGGCAGGAGAACCCCCCAGCAAAACAAAGTCAGTATCGGCATTGGAGATTGGGTTGACCTCACCGGAAATGCTGGCGAATTGGTTGCCGCTATCGACGACCCAAGTCTCTACGTCGAAACTGCCATCGTCTGTTTTGGTGCGATCTTCACAAGCAAAAATATTGGAAGTCAGGGCCACCTCTGTACCCGAGGATGCCTCGCTACGGGTTTGAGAACTCTCCATGCGCAGGCAGTAATTATCAGCGGCTACCCCAGTTTCATCGGCAAAGAAAGAGGCTACGATTATGGAGTTGGTGATCATCGGGTAAATCCCCTCACGCAGACGCCAGCCAGCGCCGGGATCATGTGTCCCCTCTTCCTGAGCGGAAATAATACAAGTCAGACCGTCAATTACCGGGCGACTGTTTAGCCCCTGGCTAATCAGGGAAGCGTAGTCAGCCCCATCACTGTAAGAGCCGATACCATCGGCCTCAATACAGTGATTGCCATCGGTCTCACTTTGAATTACCAGGGCATTGGTAATACTTCCCCGATAACCTTCATCAATATCAATAGAGTCATCGCGAACGTATAGCGCAACATAGTTTTCTACATCAACCGCACCACCGAAGAACTCGATACCGTCATCATAGGTGGAATAAGTTTGAAGATTGCGAATTGTTGTTCCACTGCCTACGGCATCAAAAGCGATCCCATTCAACTCATCGCCACTGGCAACTTCTGCACCAGTATGTTTAACCACAACATACAAAAGTTCCCCGGAGCTATCCGCATTATTGTCACCGCCGTAGTAGGAGGTATTATCATCGGTGGAACCTTCAGCAGCTACGTGACACTCACCGGCAAGGGCCAAATCTGCACCATCAATAGAGCCTGTGTATTGGCATTTATTGGTTACACCAAAACCATTAATTACCATACCTCCCCACTGCGAAACATCCTCAGGACCTACAGTGCCGAGAACATCAGTTTCGGAGGTAAAGGTGATTGGTGATGTTTCTGTACCGCGCGCAAAGACCTGCGACCCACGATTTACAACCATAAATGCCGAGTTATCTTTAAAAGCGATAGTGGCACCGGCTTGAATCTCCAACTTAACGCCATCACCGCCCTCAGTAATACCTGCGGCGGCCAGATCGGAATCACTGGAATAACTTTCGCCAACAAACAGACTCCCACTGAAGATATGCGCCCCGTCATTATCCAGCGCAGTTAGATACAAATCTTCAGTTAATGGATTTGCCGCAGACACAAAATCGGTCGTGTAGTAGCAGTTACCACTACTATATTCACCCTGCACGTTAGAGTTTTCTATAATGGCGCACGGGTTTTCATCAGAGCCGCCTCCACCCGCGTTAGTTACTGAATTATCGACCGAGTTATCGACGGTTTCCGGCTCGATACTCACACCACCCCCTTCGCAGCCTGCCAGCAATACTGCAATGGTGGCTGCCAGTAAAAGCCTATTCTGCACTCGCTTCATATTCCCCCCTATAGGAATCCCAAGCCAAAATTTAACGACCTCAATCGCACCACCCTTACTTTTGAAAACACAAATAAAAGTGAATACGATCCAGAAAATAGAAAGATGAAATTGCTTTTTCTTCATGAAGATTTGGACGAAAGGGAGTTTAGAAATGCAGTATTGCGGTTTCGTTACCTATTTAAATATTTCCGCAAATTATCAAATTAATATTTGATTTTTTTCAGGGAAAATACACTTATATTTCCAGGTTGTTTCAAATGCCATTTTTTTAACAAT
Organism: Microbulbifer regidiadema (SeqCode); assembly: GCF_052467605.1. Classification (NCBI taxonomy): domain Bacteria; kingdom Pseudomonadati; phylum Pseudomonadota; class Gammaproteobacteria; order Cellvibrionales; family Microbulbiferaceae; genus Microbulbifer; species Microbulbifer regidiadema (SeqCode). Next base: position 1,013,399 of record NZ_CP174316.1, read on the forward strand.
AGTGAAATGCAAAAATAAGAATTGAAAGGCAAGTGGTAGTGATAGATAGGGATACAAATAAGTACTCAACCCTACCGGCAGGCACGATTAACCCCAAGAGACGATTTAATCAATTTAGCCTGGATGAGTTGAAAGCGGTGTGCTCGGCGCAAACTCAAAACTGAGGAATAGTTAGCTACCTCCAGAAAAACAATAGCGGATTCAGCCATAAAAGCCCCAGCTCATTCTAAAATGGCCGGGACCGAAGGGTTCTAGCAGCAGGAAAGGGATATTAGTTACAAGAGCCCAGCAAGAAGTTTTGACCTTCGCTTTGAACAAAAAGCTTATCCGTATAGCTCCCCTCTTCCAGCGCCCAATCTACCAACTGGTAAAAGACATCCCGAGAGACGCGCGCCTGCAATCCAGCGCGAACCTCAAGGTAAGGGATTGGCTGTGGCGGAGCGCCAAAGTCTCTCAACAGCCACTGCCTGTCCTCCTTCAGCTCGACAACATCCCCCACACTTGTGGTGAATAGCAGTTGCTGATGGGACTCCTTGGGAGCACGGGCTACCTGAGTCACCACAAATGGGACATCCTCCACGGTGATGCGGAGTTTTTCTGCCGGGGTAACCAGGAAATACTCATCCCCCTCGCGCTTCAGAATACTGGCAAACAGCTTTACCAAGGGTTGGCGACGGATTTCTGTTCCCTCGTGGAGCCAACGGCCATCGGACTTGATGACCATATCCATATCCCCGCAAAGTTCTGGGTTCCACCGCTCAACCGGTGGAACTCCAGGAAACTCGGCCTGTAACTTTTGCAGCTGCTGAAACAGGGGCTCAGCCAAGGGCGGGCCCTGCCGAGTCGCTGTGGTGGCTGGTTTGGCTTCCCTCTGGCGCTTTGCGAGAAGACATATCCCCGATATGCACCCCCACATCCATAATAAACTCCATCAATCCCTCGCGATCCTCGATTACATTGGCGAAGGACTTGGAGTGGTAGAGCTCTACTGCACCCTGCACCAGGGCCCAATAAGTTGAGTAATAGAAATAAGCGGGAACATTCTTCAACATCCCCTCTTCCATACGGCGCTCAAAAACCCGATTGAGAGAGGTCGCATTGGAATTGCGAATATTATGCAACTCCGCAATCATTTCAGGAGCCAGGTTCAATGCGATAATCTTCTCCTCCAGACGCTGGAAGAGTCTGTCTTTACCCGGATCGGCCATGCGGGACTCAAAGTAAGCTCGGGCCGGCGCAGTAATATCGCCCTTCTCTGCTGAGGCTACGGCAACCTTAAGGCGCTCGGCGAGGGACTTTTCATAGTCCATGAGTAAGCGCATGTAGATTTCTGTTTTGGAAATGAAGTGCTTGTAGATGGTGCCCTTGCCGATATCGACACGCTCGGCGATCTGCTCCACCGTGACCTTCTCTTCACCATGCTCCAACAGAAGCTCCAGAGCCGCATCCAGGATACGCTGCTCCCGCGCGCGGAACCGCTGAACCTTCTCTTTTGCCTTATCCATACTTCCGACCTTCTTTGCCCTTAAAAATGGGGACTGAAATTGACTATTCATTCATGAATGATAGGCAATTAAAGTCGGTTGGAAAAGTGAATCGGGAAATTAGACCGCCTAATATTGAAAATTTTAGTCTATTTTGCTTATTTTTTATTTAAAATGAGCATAATTTGGGCAGAAAAATAACCCCAGAGTTTAGCATGTGATGACGTTTGGCGAGCCTAAACTACAGGAGAAGGCGGGTACTCCATTACCCCTTACCTTGAAATGACCTTTATTGAGAGTTACAGCGGAAAAAGCGGGTGCCGATCACACAGATTTGAGTTTCAACTCCAGTAGCGGGGCTACGACATCGTTATCCTGAGTGCGAATCCAGAGCATCTCCTCTTGCGAATAGAGTTCAGCAACAATCGCATTGGCCAGTTCGCAATCATGAGAGATTAAGTGCTGCGCCAACCACTCCGCAGCGAAGGTGCGCTTCTCACCCAGAGTTCCCTGCGAGCGCTTGTACAGATTCTTCACCGCCTTGCGCATATATTCGGCAGTGGAGACGCCCGGTGTGGCCTCGACCACCTTGCGATGCAGTTTTTTGCTTTTCTGCTCAATGATATAGGGGAGTATTTGACCAGAAACATAGTCGTGCGCTATTGAACTCTTGCAAGTGCAGTCATACGACTTTCGATTCTCATAGATTTTTTTCAAAGCTTTCAGGTGGTGGTGGGTCTTATAGGCAGATCGAGCCGCCAAACCCGCATAACCGACGGAAAGTGCCGTTCCCGCAACCACCAGACCAACGCCCGTCGCTGAAGTGGCCGCTGCGGCGCCGGTGGCCAGCCCGGTTAAAGTCGCTCCAGTCGCAGTCTGTGCCCCCCACACTCCATAATAAGCAGCGGAACCCACGCCCCCTGCCACCGCTTTTGCGGTGCGATGCCTACTGACGACCTTGCCAAAACTGAGCGGCGGACGAATATCAATATTACTTTGCGGCACCGGTGCCATCTCCTATTTTTCTTATTCAATTTTTGTGAGATAGCTCAACGCACTAGCTCAACCATCTCAAGTTCGGTTGGCGCTTTATACCACATTAGTAGAACAAAGTTCGACACCCGGAAATAGTCAATGACCCAGAAACTCAAGTTAACTGTGAAAAATGGTAGGTTTTACAGGTTAGATAGGCGGAAACCGGGAAAAACTGACGCCTGTGACCAAAATGGCTCTATCGTTCAAAATATAAATGGGGTCACAGAGTTTTACTGTTATTATTCTTTCGATTAAGGGCGTAAAGTTCTTTCTCTGTAAATCGAGTTAAGTGGAATAGGTAACGGGCAAACCCCTCTATGTTGGAAAAATTAGGTAAGTTATTGGATGTCGAAGAGCTGGATAAAAACCTCTTCCGCAGCCGTCATCATGTTGAAAACTATCGAAAGGTACTTTTTGGAGGGCAAGTTTTGGGCCAGGCCCTGATGGCTGCAACTCGCACCGTTGAGCACCGCCTACCCCACTCTTTGCACTCCTACTTCCTCCGCCCCGGCTCCAGCGAGCTGCCCGTGATCTACGAAGTAGACCCTATCCGCGACGGCGGCAGCTTCACTACTCGCCGCGTCGTTGCCAAGCAGCGTGGCCGCGCCATATTTACGATGTCCGCCTCCTTCCAGATAAAGGAACCCGGATTTGACCACCAAGTTGACATGTCCGTCGCCGAAATCCCCAAACCCGAGACCCTGAAAAATACTCAGGAGCTGGCACTGGAAGCCGGGCTGGTGAGCCCGCAGTACGACCAGCGGCGCTATATGATCGATTTTCGCCCAGTCGATCCGCAGAGCTACTTTGGCGCCGAAACCCGTGAAGCCCAATGCATGTTCTGGCTGCGGGCAGAGGGCGAAATGTCCGACGACCCGATGGAGCACCGCGCCGCACTTTGCTACGCATCGGATATGGGGCTGTTAGGCACCTCTCTACAGCCTCACGATATCTCTCTGTTTGATCCCAAGTTGATGCCCGCAAGTGTTGATCACGCCATGTGGTTCCACCGGGATTTCCGCCTGGATCAGTGGCTTTTATATGTGACCGACAGCCCGTCGGCTATGGGTGCCAGAGGTTTTACCCGCGGTCAAATTTTCACCCGTGACGGGGTTTTGGTTGCCTCCACCTGCCAAGAGGGGCTGATTCGGCAAATTAAAAGTTAAATCAAGGGTTTACAGCAGAAAAAACGCTGCTATAGTGCCGCCCTCTTCGCGGTGAAGCGAAGCAAAAATCGGTGAGTAGCGCAGCCTGGTAGCGCACTTCGTTCGGGACGAAGGGGTCGGAGGTTCGAATCCTCTCTCACCGACCAAATTTAAGAAACCCGCTTACAGCGGGTTTTTTTATGCCTGAATACCAGCTTTGACTACCTTAAGTTAGCACCCTCAAGAATCGGTTCGGGTGGTGCCTGGTATGGGGCGCCTTGAATTTGGCCTATCCGCCCTACTGTGAGATACCCCTAGCCGTTCGATTCAGGCTTCAGTTGATACCCCGCTGGAATCTTATCGATCGAAGCTTTTAAAACCCCAACCCTACCCAACCCCCAAGCTTTAATCATGCAGACTTCTTAAGCCTCAGCATCAATATAAAGAAGCCCATGTTCACTATGGGCAACAGGGTGGGCGGCGCTGGAATTCTTTTATTCAAAATGATCTGCGGATGGGAGTAAAAGCATCGGGTTCAGCAATGAAGATGCCGCGTCAAAATTAATCTTCAAGACCCAATTTGGCCGCTACACCAACCTTTATTGCGGCGAACAGCTCAAGGGGTTCGCCGAAGAGTTGGAGCTGAAAGGGCTGAATGTCCTAGAAAACCTGGGAGTCAGATCTGCCGACTGAGCGCCTAAACCCCAAGGGGACAGCCATCCCAGCCACTAGTGAAAAGTGAAATTTCAGACACAAAAAAGCCCGCTTTTGCGGGCTTTTTCTATATATGGTCGGTGAGAGAGGATTCGAACCTCCGACCCCTTCGTCCCGAACGAAGTGCGCTACCAGGCTGCGCTACTCACCGAGGACGCGAATAGTACGCATCCGTTTTTCAAAGATCAAGTATTTTTTGGCGCGAACATCTTCACTGTATCTTTTGCAACCACAATGCACACAAAAACTCCCACAACCCTATTACCCCTAGGGTTTCAGCCTGTAGAAGTGGGTCGAAACTCGGAAGAAGTGCAAGCCACCTTTACGCCCGGCTCTTGAAGTAAAAGAGCATTTAGAAGCAGCGGGAAATGCGCTGTAAGAAATCACGGGAAAATAATATCGAGGAGCCGATAGACCTTGCTCAGGTGTTTTTGACAAGCCAGAACTCGAAAAGCACAGCAGGGAGACTGCTCTGGCCGCCCCACCCCTCAAAGGGCTATTAAAAATATCTGTTACATATCAATTCGCTATTGGCGCACTAGTTACTGAAACTCTGATTTTTACTAGGTGGGCGCAGGAGAATCCACAAGCCGTTTGTAGCTTTTAGTGACTGCACGCGTGCTTCTATTAACCTTTTATTGCCCGCTCTAAAAACGGCCAGACTTTCCCTGTCCCCCTGAAAAGCTTCTCTATACTCAGAGCAACCGGCCGAATGTCCGCCACAAGATGCAACCATCCGAAAGTCCATTACCGATTTACTCTCAGCAGGCTGTTCCTAAATGCGGAGCCCTACCAGGCTTCAATATTCTTATCTGGAAATCATGAAATGGCCTAAACAGTAGCTATCCCTACCGTTAAAGGCCCACTCTAGGAGTACCTTTATGTACCTACCCTATACATATGCCCAAGGGATCTTTGGACAACCACAAAACTATGCTGCGCCCACAGTCAATCCGGTCTTCGGGCTCGCACCGCCCCAACCTCACTTGCCGCTGCAACAGTTGGCACCGCAAGGGGTGGTGGGGGATTTTGTCAGTCGCGCAGCGCCGCTTGTTGGCGGCATTGTAGGTGGCCCTCAAGGGGAACTGATCAATGCACTCGGTGGCTTAGGGCAGTTGCTGCCTTTCCAGGCAACACAGCAACTCCCACAACAGTTTGCCCCCCATATGCCCCAGCAGCTCGCCCCGCAAATGCCGCCGCAACTCGCGCATCAATTTACCCCCCAGGGTTACCTCACTGAGCTGATAAATCGCGCAGCTCCGATGCTCGCCAACTACCTCAACACCCCTCAAACCCAGTGGATCAATGCGGCCACCCAGCTGGGGCAACTCCTCCCCTTACAGGCGGCACCTCAACTGGCACCGCAAGGTCTCCTCGGTGAGCTGGTAAGCCGCGCCGCACCGGTTATTGGCAACTATATTGGCGGCCCCCAGGGACAACTTCTCAACAATGCGGCACGTATGGCTGCTCACTTACTCCCCTTCCAAGCCGCACCACAATTCGCACCTCATCTCGTCCCCCAGGGATATTTCGGTCAGCCAGTCAATCCGGTGGCTCCGGTTGTACCTGAGCAGTTGGGGATGGCTCCCCCTCAGGGATTCGCACCTTTGAACCCGGTAATGCCGCTCCAAGCCATGCCACAGACCACCCAGCTTCCCTTCCAGAATATGAGCGCTATTGGGCAGCCGCTGCCCTACCAGGCAATGCCACAACCCAATTCCGCTTTACAGCAGCAGGCCTACTTACACTAAAAGGTTCTCGGCAAGGGGCCTCGCCCCCTTGCCTGGGGGTGCTTTCGCCCCTGCGCAAACAGCGCAGCTACAGTGAGAAACAATGAAAAAGTTTGAACAATATGTCGCAGTCCCCAATCGGAAAGCAGCGGCGAGCACCCCGGAGTTAGAGGAGTTAGTGAAAGAGGCCTCCAATTGCCCCGATGTCAAAGACATCACTTTGCGCAAAAGCAACGTCACGCTAGTGGCCACGCCCGATGCAGTCAACGACCTGAGAAAAAAGTTGGGGGGCAAGGTAATTATCGACCCAGACCAACCTATTCACCCACTCAATTAAGGTTGGAGACCGCTCATTCACCTCTTTCAGGCATTTTGCACGGGCGCCAAACCAGTACCGCTCTGACAGCGAAGGATTATGAATATGACTAAATCCCGTCAAGAAAAGACCGCAGGAGAAGCTTCAGTTGAGGTTGCAGAGAAAGTCGAATTACTGATTTCGCCTCGTCGCAGCCTGATGGCTAAATCCATGGGCGTACAGCCAATGAGTGCCAGCTCAATGCACTCTGTAATCTCTACAATTGCGAGACAGGCAGGCTGCGAAGTACTTCGGGAAATACACCCCAGTAGAAAACTAAAAACCCTCTCCTCGGCGGATGAGGCAACCAATATCTACAAAGTCCGCATGGATGTGGATGCTGCTGCCGCTCTCTACCAGACTGCCCCGCCGAATGTCGCCGTCGAACTGGACTCCTTGCTCTCCTACGGACAGGCAGGCTACTCCCCGACCTTTTCCGCTGTATTTGCCCAACAACCGGGGCTACTGCGCGAGTATCATATCCAAGCCCAGCAGGTCTACTTTCGCGTTATTGGCGCAAAAGGTGAACCCATACGCGACGCACAGATAATTGTTGAAAGCGCCGGTTTTCCCCAGGAGGGCGTCACCAATAATAAAGGAGAGGTCGCACTCAATATTTTTGCGCAAAGTGGCAGCGCCCAAGTGAGATCACTGCTGATCCGTCCATCCAAAGATTTTTGGAACAAATATATTCGCTGCCCTTCACTCTCCCTTTCCGGTGTTAACCTGGTGAAGCTCCAACCCCTCAGCGAGGCGATCCCCAACTTCCCCAACGATACTTCCTACGGCTGGGGACAGCGATATATGGGACTGGATCAACTGCCCGATGAATATACCGGCAAGGGCATCAAAATTGCGATCATTGATTCGGGCGCAGACAACCAGCACCCGATACTGGGCCACCTGAAAAATGGCATTGATGTTACCAACAACTACGACACCAAGAGTTGGGCAGAAGATATCGTCGGCCACGGCACCCACTGTGCAGGTATTATCACCGGTCAGCCTTCAGGCTCAGAGGCTATTCGCGGTTTCGCTCCAGAAGCCGAGATTTACGTATTCAAAGTTTTTCCCGGTGGACAATTTAGCAGCTTGATCGACGCCCTCACCCACTGTATTGAGCTCGGCGTCGATGTGGTAAATATGAGCCTCGGCAGTTCAGATTCCTCCGAAGCGGTTGAGCAGCAAATCGAAGAGGCCACCCAGCACGGTATCGCCTGTATCGTCGCTGCGGGTAATAACGGGGGCGCGGTTCAATATCCAGCCAGATCCCCCAATGCCATGGCGGTGAGCGCGCTCGGGATGCTCAACGAATTTCCCAAAGACTCCTGGGAGGCTCAAACTGTCATCCCCTCTACCGCCTCAACTGATGGCCTGTTTATGCCAACATTCAGTGCTTTTGGGCCGGAAATTTCCGTTGCCGCCCCCGGTGTCGGCATAGTCTCATCAGTTCCAGATAAAGGCTTTGATGTGCAATCGGGCACATCGATGGCCGCCCCACATATCACTGGTATGGCCGCCTTGCTGCTTGCCCACCACCCGCTGTTTAAATCTACTTTTCAGCAGAAAGATATATCGCGAGTTACAGGCCTATTCCAACTTATCCGCTCACTGGCCGCCCCCATGCCTCTCGGTGCAGAAAAGGTAGGGGCTGGTGTGCCCAAACTGTTTGGCATCGGCTCGGCCTTTGAGTCCGCTAAAGAGCAGGCGAGAGCCGGAGGCATCCATACGGCAACGGCACAGGGCCCAATGAACGCCTTGCAGGGCTTTTCTCCTTATGCCGCCCCACACTGGCAGGGACAGTTCGTGCCTAGAGGCTATTACCCAGCAGATTTAGCGGCCGCCAACCTACAGCAACCGGTGACCGGTAATTTCCCAGATGGGTTTGCGGCGAGGACTTACGGCATGCAATTCGTTGATCCTCGCGCTATGGGATACTGGTAACTATTCCCTGCCCTTAACCTCTAAAAATACTCATAAACGCCGCAGCAGCGCTGCGGCACTCCTTAAAAAGCAACCCCCCCAAGCCACCCCGCACAAAGGCTCAAAAGTGAAGGGCTTTTTCATTTCCCCGTCTTGGTTATCTATACGGGAAGTGCCAATATAGGCAACCTCACTTGATAATGACTTTATAAGTGTATTCTTTTTATTAGGGAGAAATAGCCCTCTGCGCGCCTAATGGTACTGGCTGAGCAGCTCCAACGGCGGGATGCGCAGCTTGTGACCGGTTTGCTTGAAGGCGACACAAGGGCACCTGTAGGCTTAGGTCTTGTCAAAGTGACTGATCCTTAGAACTCCTGCCGAATAAATGATGCTCAAAAGATTACTGATCCTATCCCTATTGCTCACCCTTCTATCTCCCGCCGTTCGAGCCTATGAGATCCTTTACACCGCAGAAATCTCTCCAGATTCACAACTGGCCCAGGTAGAAATAGCCCTCAGCGGTGAAGATATGCCAAGTAAATTGGTGCTGAACCTAAGCTCTGGCCGCTATCGGGACCTGCAAAGCAGCTCCCCTCTGGAGATAGAGGGAGATAAGGCGAACTGGCGGCCGGAGGGAAAAAACCCCACCCTCAAATACCACTTTGTCATCAACCACCAACGCAGCAATGGCGGCTTTGACTCACGCATCACTAAAGATTGGGCCATTCTCCGCAGTGATAAACTGATTGCGCCAGTATCGGCAACCAGTCGCGGCCGCTCTACCGCGCAACTTAAGCTGCTACTGCCCGATGAATGGTATGCGGCCCTCCCCTACCCCAAAACCGAAGACAATCTATACCAGCTATCTGACCCCAAGCGTAAATTTGTAAGGCCTAAAGGCTGGATGATTGTAGGTAAAATAGGCAGTCGACAGGATTTGATCGCCGGCACCGAAACCCGTGTCGCCGGCCCTAAAGATGAAAACCTTCGCCGGCAGGACACCCTGGCCTTTCTCAACTGGAACTTGCCGGAACTAAAAAAAATCTTCCCGCTCTTTCCCGATCACTTACTGATCGTGACCGCCGATGACCCCATGTGGCGCGGCGGCCTGTCTGGAACCCGCTCCCTGTATATGCACGCCGATCGACCGCTGATCAGCGGCAACCGCACCAGCAGCATGATCCATGAGTTAGTTCATGTGGGCACAGGGATTCACGGCGACGACGAGAGCGATTGGATTGTGGAGGGCCTGGCTGAATTCTACTCATTGGAGATTCTTAGGCGGACGGGTGGCATCAGTGAAACCCGCTATCAGGAAGCCATGGATAAACTGGTGAATTGGGGCAAAAAGGCCCCGTCTCTGCTAGTAAAACGCTCATCCGGCCCCATTACTGCGCGCGCCGCCGGTGTAATGCAACAGCTAGACAGAGAAATTCGCGAGGCTAGTAACGGCAAAGCCAGCATAGATGATGTCGCTCGGGAGCTGGCTCGTACACGGGGGGAGGTCACACTGAAACGCTTTAGATTGCTCTCTGAAAAAGCAGCGGGCAGGCCTGTAGCTGCATTAGCAATTGAAAACCTGACCGATCAACCGCAAGCCCCCAGTAAATAGCAGGCAAAAAAAAGCCCTGACGACGGGGGGGGAGAGCGTCAGGGCCAAGACCATTAGGAGTGAAACTTAGAGGATTTCATCCTTACTTTCAGGTGGCCGCCATGTAAGCCACCCTACCAGCATTACTAAACACATTTTTGGGGGGGAGAGATGTGTTAGCCAGATAAGGACAGTATCGAACACAGATCACAGATTGCCAGCACACCTGAAAATTAATTTAGAACAAATAGGAATAGGCTCTCTAGTGACAGAGCCAAAAGTTATTACAGTTCTCCCCCACCCTCAAAAGGTAACTTTTCCTACTTTTTTTCAATTGTTTGCAACTTTAATGAAAACAATGCTTGACTAATCCTCAGGAGCCCCTAAAATGGCGCCCACTTACACAGCAAAGCGCACGTAAGTATAAGAAAACGCTAGGATTTTTCAGATTTATCCGATAGAATTCGCAGCGTTAATTGCCCGCCCAAGGCGGACAAAAAAGGCTAGGTGGCAGAGTGGTCATGCAGCGGACTGCAACTCCGTGTACGCCGGTTCGATTCCGACCCTAGCCTCCATTTTCCTTTTCATTGCAATATCCTGTTAAAGGCAATGAAAGTGAGAATGAAGGGCAGATATTCAATACCGCCCCTCTCTCGCAAAGGATCTGCCCGGGTGGTGGAATTGGTAGACACAGGAGACTTAAAATCTCCCGGCTTCACGGCCGTGCCGGTTCAAGTCCGGCCCCGGGCACCACACGATCCTTTGAAATCAAAAAATACACACCTTATTGTGCAGCCTTCATGCACAAGCTACCCTCAAAAAAATATAAATCTCATTAGCAAATATTTTTCTTAACCGAAGAAAATAGCCCCCTCAAGCACATGCAACTAGCGTCACCATGATGCCGTAGCACCGCTACTGACGGCAGACTAATATTTTTTTCAGGCCAACATCCAAGTTGCGCAGCTTACTTTCAAAGGGCTGGCCACCCAATGCCGGCTGCTGTCTTTAGCCCCGCTTACCCGAGCCGAGCCCCCTTCTTATTTTTACAGCGCAGAGACAGTCCGTCAAAACACTATATGGACATACAGTCTTTTGCTGTATGATGAAATTGGCGTCCACATTATACTGGGCAGCGGTTGCGCCACCAGGTGATGCAACTACCAGAAACGGCTCACTGAATGCAGCTGGAGTGGCCTCAAAAGCTAGCACTGATATGGCTTTAGTTTTATCCGCAGGTAAAGCAATCGACAATGGATATAGTTGAAATCCGACGCACCGACCCCGAGTATCCCGCAGGCCTGGAAGACTGCCCCAACCCACCGGCCATACTGTACGCCCGAGGTAATACGGATCTGCTTAGCCGGGCAGGTATAGCTATTGTCGGCTCACGTGACGCTTCTAAAAACGGCCTGGAAATTGCGCAAAGAATCGCAGGGTATGTTGCTTCACGTGGGCATGTCATAGTCAGCGGGCTCGCCCTGGGAATTGATACGGCAGCTCATGAGGGTGCCTTGGCGGCCGGCGGCGACACTATCGCCGTACTTGCCCACGGCCTACACACCGCCAACCCTCCAAGCAACTATAAGCTGGCCATGCGAATACTTGAGGCGGGCGGCCTCTGGGTATCCGAACACCCCGAAGGTGTTCCCCCTCAGAAATACTTCTTTATCGCCAGAAACCGAATACAGGTAGGACTTTCTCAATCCTCAATCATTGTAGAATCGACCACATCAAGCGGAGCGATGAAACATGCTGATTTTTGCCTACAGGCGCGCCATAAGCTATTTGCCGTTGCTCCTCATACCCCTAAAAACTCGCTAGCATTAAATTGCCAGGGCCCGCTCGACCTTATCAGTAATGATAAAGCCACACCCCTGAGAACCAAGGCCGACTACAGCCTCTTAGGGCTATAACGTCTTACTGCCAGAGGGAGACAGAGGAACGCTACAATGAGTAAATTATGGGCAAAACCCTTGCGGCTCGCTCGCAGCAAAAGCTTTTGCTCAACTGGCACCTTGTAGCAGGTTATACTCCTTAAAAGAAAACTGCGGCTTGAGAGCTACAGCTAAAACCGCTTTCTAGAGGCCAGCAACACCTAAAAGCGCGCCCGATTAGAACAAAAATCAGCCGGACAGGAACCTATCAAGTACGGCTTAATTTACCACCACTTTACAACCATATACTTCCATGATGATAAAAATGCCACGCAGCAAAGCAGCTCTCCCCGCCCTCTTTGCTCTTTGCCTTGCCAATACTGGCCACGCCGAGGAGCCTCAGCGCATTGAGTTTTTGAATCCAGCAGGTACAACTTCAAAACTGCCATTTTCAGAGGCTGTAAAAATTGGAAACCAATTGATTCTGTCAGGACAAATAGGCATTTCACCGAAGACGAACAAGTTAGTTCAAGGCGGATTCTCCGCAGAGACAAAACAAACTCTAGAGAATATAAAGCAGACTTTAGCGCGTTACGACTACCAAATGAAAGACGTTGTTAAGTGCACGGTCATTTTAACAGACATCAAAAACTTCCCAGAATTCAACAGCATCTATCGTGAGGCTTTCGCCTACCCCTACCCTGCGAGAACTACTTTTGCTGCGGAATCCCTAGCGCTAAATGCTCAAATTGAGATTGACTGTATCGCCGCCAAATAACTACTGGTTGATATGAGAGGTAGCAAATAGCCGACTACTGTAGTGTGCCACCACAGATAGACTTGGCCATAACGCTTTGAAGAGAACAAAAAGATCTGAAAGGGAAATTCTGCAAACCAAATCTGATCTGACAGAGCACCCTCTGCAAAACCGGTAACTGTCAGATCAAACCTGAATACACCTATTGCAGACCCGCACGATGTGTAGCGCGGGGGCCGGCAGCTAGAAACTACCGCCCACCCGTTTTTCAGCTTGCTTACAGCTGATCGGATTGTATTTTTGAGGCAATATCTTGAAAAATCTGAATTAGCCCGCCACTGAATAGAAGTTGAGCAGTGGAAATATATATTTTTGCCAAACCATTTTCTTTGCGATCTAGGGTTACAAATGAATAACCTCCGCCTCGATTACCATCAGCATTAAAAGCTCGACCTAATTTAATACGCCCCCCTACAGAAGCTCAAGGGGATTGTTCTGGATCTTCAGTATCATTACCCTGTTCATCTTCCTCAAAAATCCGAGAAGGGTCGCCCGTAGACTGAGGCTCATCAAAATCAGGGCCATTCTTGAAAATCTCCTCAGAGCGCTTCTTAAGCTTGCCTTGAATTTCTTTCATTCTCCCTGTATGTGACTGATTCACTGAAGCCATAATTAAAGCCTTTTGTAGAGATCAAGCTTCTGATTACCAGGATGCATTAAACGCAGCTCAGCAGCCCCGATCCTCAGTGCGTAAGATTCCGCTGAAAGTATATTGATCTGTATTACTTGTCCACATAAAGGGGTGTTATCCGGCGTCCGCTCAGCAAAATCCAGGCGAAGACGCGAGCCATTATTGTAGCAGCATAGTAAATCTACCCGCATGAATTTGAGCTGTATTACTACATTCAACCCACCTAAATGTAAAAATTAAAGACACCCTTTATATTGCAGTGCAGGAAGACCAACTTATTACAACCCAAGATAAGATTGCCTCCTGCCTACCAATACCCCATAGAATATAGATCACTCGCAGCGAAAAAAACGACTCCAATTAAATTACAAGGTCAGCAAGCCAAATAGAATAAACTTACATATTCTTCATCTTGCCGATTAAACCCAGTCCACCCCCGCTCATAGAACCCCTTTACTAAATCTTCCCCAATTGCTTTGGGAACCACAACCAGTACAAGCCCCTTGGTTCCTTCTGGTCTTTGATCAATTTTCCATACATCTTTTGCGATACTATCCATAAATCTTTTCTCATCCCCCTCCCGGAAAGCACCAAAAGCCTTAAGCTCGATCCAGAGGTTGCCATTTGCAACCAAATCGCAATACATATCTGCACCCGGATAACGGACCTCCCTCTCTACAGATTCAGCTGGATTTTTTTCGGCATTTAGGTAAGCCCAAATCTCACATTGTAACCAACCTTCCCATCCACCTTGACTTAAACATAATACGCCAACGCGCTCACGATTAACCACAGCCACCACGTCACCCAAATCCATATCCCTTCCTCTCCATTTGTTTGCCCGCAAAATAAACCGCACAAATACATATACCATTTAGCCCAGTATTTATATGATAATCATTATGTTCACCACCACCCTGAAAAACATCACTCTGACTCAACCTCTCCGACCAAATAAAAGTCAAAGGTATTGTTACACATCAAAAATTAGTCCCGGATGATATCTACATCCCTATGAGTTATGCAGCACCTCTGGATACCCCCACTCAAAAAAAATAGACCAGGCTAAGCACCCAACCAGATAAACGCCACCTTCCCCACCCCAAACAGCCAACAAATAGCTGAAGATATTCCAAGTGAAAATTACACCACCAAAAACCCAGAACACTCCAAGTTGAAAACCTCTAAAAAGTTGCATATTGGCAATAGCAAAATAGGGAATCAATTATGAGAAAAAGGGTTTTGAAGAGTAAGTTAAGCGGGCCCTATAGAGTTTTAAAATGACTCCCCAAGAATGTGCCCAAATGACCATAGCCAGCTCGGTCCCTTAAGCTTCGACCCCAGAGAAAGCTATCCCCGTGAAGATCTCTGATCAACAAGGTTTTGTGTGGGGCGCCAGCTTCGAACGGCAGCGCTGCAATCTGGTCCGACTCAACCCGACGCATCACTTTTTCAACAACCAGGAGAAAAAACCATTTCCAGCCGGCGAACAATATCACTACCGCTGCTGTCAAACGAATGAGCCACTTTTTCAGGCTCTACCTCTATTACTGAAAGGCCGATGAGAGGGCTTTTTTTGATCCATCAGGGTCACAGAATGAAGTAAATGGAGCAGTCGCTCAACGACTAAGCAGAAGAAAAGACGCTATGGTGGCAGTCCTGTATGGACCACCAAGCCACCCCAAAGAGAGATATCAAGGATAACCAGTGATCCAGTTTTTACGATTAAGCTTACTCACGCTATGCGCTTTACTTATAGGCGGCTGCGCCGCTTTATCGCCTAACTTTGAGCAACCTGAAGTTGAGATTATCGGCCTGGAACCGCTTCCCCCCGTCAGCGGCAGCGACCTGCGCTTTAGAATCCACTTGCGTATTTTCAACCCCAACAATCAGGAGCTCGCTCTTTCTGGTCTCTACTATAAACTCAATCTCGCCGGGCATAAGGTGTTAACGGGAACCTCAAATCGCCTATCACCAATCGCGCCTTTTGGTCAGGAGGATATCTCAGTGGACGCCACGGCCAGCTGGATGGGGTCGCTATTTGCTATAGCTAAGTTGATCAACGGGGGGCAGCAATCTGTGCCCTATGAGCTGCAGGCAAAAATCGGCCTGGATAGGTCAATAGCGCCCGCTATCACGGTGCGCCGCAGTGGTGAGATCCAGCTGAACCAGTATCAGCCTTCCTATCATTAAGCAGAGGCACCGGCAGCTTTGCCGGTGCTGTTTAGTGTCCCCGGCTACCACTTTGCGGGTGCCGGGGAAGACGGGATGGGGGCGCCCCCGTTTATCGAGAGCTCCGTTGCCCCCTTATTTATCCTGGCTGTCGGCTATCAGCGCCGGCCAAGCGGCACGCAAATACATCACCATGGTCCATAGGGTGAGGCCTGCGGCAATATAGAGCAGCAGATAACCTATAGTTTCCATTACTGGAAACTCTCTAACATCAAAGGCCAGCAGAACCAGAATTGCAGCCATTTGTGCGGTGGTTTTCACTTTCCCGACGTAGGATACGGCAACACTGCTGCGCTGCCCCAGCTCTGCCATCCACTCCCGCAATCCGGAAACAGCTATTTCGCGGCAAATAATCACCGCCGCTGCAATCGCAAATAGCGCACTGTCATGCAGCCCCACCAGCAAGACCAGTGCAGTGGCCACCATTAGCTTATCGGCCACTGGATCAAGGAAGGCACCCAGGGCGGTACTCTGGTTTAATTTTCTGGCGAGATACCCATCCAGCCAATCGGTTATTGCGGCAACGGCAAAAATTGCAGCAGAGGCAATGTAACTCCACTTGTAGGGTAAATAGAAAACCAAAACAAAAAATGGGATCAATGCAACCCGTAACAGTGTTAGTTGATTGGCGATTGTCATACTTTTCTCTATTCTTGCGGAGGGCGTACGTTATCAAGCCATCGCGCAAAATGAAACGCTTTGAAAAAAACTGGTCATTTATTCACCAGTCGCTACTTGTCCTACTCGTGATGTAGTGCCGAGTATATATCTTGAGCCAGCTTGCGGCTGATACCATCCACGCTGGCCATTTCCGTTACTGTTGCACGCTTTATCTCTTGCAAACCCCCGAAGTGTCGCAGCAACGCTCTTCTGCGAGCCGGCCCCACTCCAGCAATACCTTCCAGCGGGGATTCCCTTCGCTTCTTATCCCGCTTTGCCCGGTGCCCAGCAATAGCGAAGCGGTGCGCTTCATCTCGCACCTGTTGAATTAAGTGCAAGGCGGATGAGTCGGCGGAGAGTACAAGCTCTTTGTTACTGGAAACCACATGTAAGGTTTCAAAACCAGCCTTGCGAGTAGTCCCTTTGGCAACGCCGATAATTTGCACACCGACAACACCCAGCTCATTCAGCGCTTCCACCGCCTGTGTTACCTGGCCCTTCCCCCCATCGATCAGTAGGATGTTGGGAAACTTACCCTCTCCACCTGAAAGGCGGGTGTAGCGCCGTTTGAGTGCCTGCCCCATGGCAGCGTAATCATCGCCCGCTTGGATGCCTTCGATATTGAATCGACGATAGTCCGACTTCACCGGGCCACCGGTGTCAAATACGACACAGGATGCAACCGTCGCCTCGCCGGAGGAGTGGCTAATGTCAAAGCACTCCAACCTCTCGGGAAGCTGTTCCAGTTCGAGCACTTCCTGAAGCTTTTCAAAGCGGCTGTACAGCTTTTGTTGAGCCGCTGTGCGACTACTCAAATTTTGTTGTGCAGCTTGCTGCGCCATCTCAACCCAGGTTGCCCGTTTACCTCGCAACTTATGGGTGATGGCCACTTCGCGGCCACACTGCTCACTGAGCGCCTGTTGCAGCGGCTCGATATCCTGCAAGGCCTCAGAGAGCAATATCTCCCGGGGGATTTCTCGCGGGCTGCCCAGGTAAAACTGCGGGACAAATGCGGAAAGTAATTCCGCCGACGCCAGTCCTAAGCGCTCACTGGGGAAATAGCTGCGACTACCCAGGATTCGCCCCTGCCTGACAAACAGCACATGCACACAGCAATTACCGCCTTCGCTGGCAATTCCCAATACATCGACATCCCCACTCGCGCCCTCCACCACTTGATCTGCCTGCAAACGGCGCAGCGCAGAAATTTGATCCCGCAGCCTCGCCGCTTTTTCAAACTCCAACGCCCGGGATGCATTATCCATTTGATCGGCCAATTCCCGGATAATCTTATCGCTCTTGCCGGTGAGAAACATTTCTGCGTGGCGCACATCCTGGCGATAGTCTTCCGGGGAGATAAAGTCGACACAGGGTGCGGTGCAACGCTCTATCTGGTACTGGAGGCAGGG
Organism: Microbulbifer regidiadema (SeqCode); assembly: GCF_052467605.1. Lineage (NCBI taxonomy): Bacteria > Pseudomonadati > Pseudomonadota > Gammaproteobacteria > Cellvibrionales > Microbulbiferaceae > Microbulbifer > Microbulbifer regidiadema (SeqCode). The sequence goes on from NZ_CP174316.1 coordinate 1,031,002, forward strand.
CCTTGAGCGGTTGCGGAAAACACTGTCTTCACAAGAGCGGATTCGAAATATTTTTTGTAGAAAATTCAGGCTGTCGCGAACCGAGGATGCATTCGGAAAGGGGCCAAAGTAACGGCCCTTCTTGCGCTTGGCACCGCGATGAAGTGCTATGCGGGGAAAGGTGTCACTGCTGGAAAGAAAGATATAGGGGTACCCTTTATCATCCTTTAACATCACGTTGTAAGGGGGGCGCTGAGACTTGATCAGGCTTTGCTCAAGTACCAAAGCTTCGGTTTCACTGCGCGTTACCGTGACTTCAATATTGTCTATACGCTGTACCAGCGCCATTGTTTTTGTGGTGAGCCCAGAGCTGCGAAAATAACTCGACAGTCGATTGCGGAGGTTCTTAGCCTTCCCTACGTAGAGAATTTTATTTTCGGCATCAAACATTTGGTAGACGCCGGGCTTGCGAGTTACCGTCGCGAGGAAACGCTTGCTGTCAAACATCTGGCAACCGGTCTCAATACTTTGGAAAGATCAGCCACTTTTCAATTAAAGCGCAGCTTCTGGATCAAGAATCTGATGCTTAACGGCGAGAATTGTCAACTCTACATCGCTGTTAATATCCAGTTTCTCAAAAATTCTATAGCGGTAACTGTTTACCGTTTTAGGGCTGACCGAAAGGGATTTTGCGATCTCTGCAACCTTGGCACCATTGACGATCATGTCCGCAGTCTGTAGCTCCCTTTTAGAAAGCTTTTCAAACGGAGACTGCTGTTCATCTTGGCCGCTGACGCTGCGCATAGCCATTTTGGTCGCCATGGAATTGCTGATAAACACACCACCTGAAACAACGGTGCGTATCGCGCGGAGCATTTCTTCCAAGTCCGCCCCTTTGGTGACATACCCCATGGCCCCAGCCTGCATCAAGCGACCCGGAAACAGATCATCATCGAGAGCACTAACGGCAATCACCTTTGCCTGTTGGCACCGCTGGAGTAGTTTTCTTGTCGCCTCCAGGCCGCCCATACCCGGCATTTTTACATCCATCAGAATAACATCGACATGAGACCGGCGAACAAACTCCAAGGCCTCTTCACCGCAATTTGCCTCTCCAGCGACCTCTATATCATCAACATCACCCAGCATGCGCGAAATACCCATTCGCACAAGATCGTGATCATCCACCACTAAGACTTTGATCAAGCTATCCCCAACTACGGATAAGTGCAGTGGCTGCGCCGCGTATACATCCCCAACGCGCGAGCTCTGTAAAACTGCGTTCCTCTTTTAGCTCACGGTGAAACTACCCCGTGTAGGTCCCCCCGGAACCCAGCCGCAACATACCAGACAAAAACGCTAGTGCAAAGCACAAGAACCGTTTCAAATTCTACCAATCAGACATTTGACCACAGAATTTTTCTGCCTTTATAGCATTTAATTATAGCGTAATAACGTAGAACTTGTTTTTTCTTTGCCCAAGATGAGCAGTTCCGCAAAATTTGCGACAGAAGAATCGTTTTATCGCAGAAAATCTTTATGGAAGAAATCAAAATATAAAAATAAATAAAAATTAAATTTGTTATAACAAAGTAATCCTCAATATCTGACGAACCTTTGCATAACTCCACAATACCTATAAGGGCCTTCAGGGGCCAACCTGCGGGATTCGCAGGGCCCCTGACCGACTCTATCACGCTTCTAAGCAGCCCTTATTTGGCACTCCGTACAAAAACAGCAAAACCTTGTGTTGGCGCCCATTTAAACCCGGCACACAATAATTCACGGGTAATAGCGTGGTTCAGGCTCCAAAGTAACGCCAAACTTATCCTGCACATCTGAGGCTATGGCTCGGGCCAGTCCTGTCACCGCATCACCACTGCCGCGACCGGGGTTGACCAGGACCAGCGCTTGCTGGTGATGAACACCCACGGCCTCATGCCGCCTGCCGCGCCAACCGGCACGATCAATCAGCCAGCCCGCTGCCAGTTTCCAGCTTGCACCGCTGGCATAGGCCACCAAATCCGGGTGTTGCGCTTTAAGACTTTGGTAAATATCTGCATTTACAACAGGATTTTTAAAGAAGCTCCCGGCATTGGGGATTTGATCGGGCAGCGGCAGTTTACTATTGCGAACATCGGTTACCGCACCGGCAATTTGTACCGGCGTCAGGGAGTTACAGTCCCAGCCCTGCTGCTCAATAAATTGCTGCAGCGCGGGATAGGAAACTTTGGGCTGCCAATTTTCTGCGAGGCGGAGGTTAACCTGGGTGATAATATATTGGTCTTGCAAGCGCCCTTTAAACACACTATCCCGGTAAGCAAATTCGCAATCTGATGCGGAAAACTGATGTAGTTCGCCGGTGGAAATTTCCATAGCCTGCAAGCTGCAAAAACGGTCACACAGCTCTACACCGTAGGCTCCGATATTTTGGATCGGGGCAGCCCCCACATTACCGGGAATAAGTGCGAGGTTCTCCAGGCCTCCCATGCCCCGCTCAACTGAGGACATTACCAAGCGGTGCCACCCCTCCCCGGCCGCCGCTTCAATAGTGCCGCCACGGCCACTGGGGGCAATGGTCAATCCGCGCAATCCAACTTGAATAGCGAGCCCGGGGAAATCCCCTGTCAGCACAATATTACTGCCCCCACCCAGCGGCAGAATAGGCAGGCGTTTCTGCTGCGCAAAGCTCAGGGCCTCGCGCAATTCATCCAACGTTTCTACTCGGGCAAAAAATGCGGTATTTGCCGGAATCGCCAGGGTATTGTGGGGCTGTAAATCGATATTCGCTTCAATCATGGGGCTTTACATCAGGCCAGTGTCTCGCGCATACGCTGAAGGTCTTGCTCAGTATCCACACCTCCAGGTACTACTGCGCAGGCATCCGCTACATGAATTTCCTGATCGTGATACAGAAAACGCAGCTGCTCCAAAGCTTCGAATTGCTCCAGTGGGGCCATAGGCCAGGAGACAAACTGGCGCAGCAGTGCAACGCGATAAGCATAGATACCAATATGGCGACGGGGCTCCAGCCCCTTGGGGAGTTCACTGCTATCCAGCGCGAAGGCATCTCGAGGCCAGGGAATTGGCGCCCGGGAAAAATACCGGGCCAAGCCGGATTCAGTTGTCACCACCTTAACGATATTGGGGTTCTGAAAATCCTCCACGGAGTGAATCGGCTCCGCCAGCGTTGCCACTCCGGCGCGCTCGCTCGCGGCCAGGTTTTCGGCTACCTGGTTGATCACCTCAGCGGGTATCAAGGGCTCGTCACCCTGCACATTCACCAGGATACGGTCGTCTGCAAGGCCTAGATTTTGGGCCACTTCCTGCAAGCGATCGGTACCCGATGCATGCTCCGCCGATGTCATACATACTTCAGCGCCAAAGCCGTGCGCCACTTCTGCGACTCGCATATCATCAGTGGCGATAACCACCCTTTCAGCAGCACTTTCACGAGCGCGCAAATAAACATGCTGCACCATTGGCTTGCCCGCGATATCCGCCAAGGGTTTACCTGGCAGCCGGCTGGAACCGAAGCGCGCGGGGATAATGACATCAAAAGAAGAATTACTGTTCATTTTCACAAAACTGTTGCAGGTGCTTGTGCACTTTTTGGTAAAAAAGATCCGGCAGTTTGGCCCGCACTTCGAGGGCCCACCAATGACTCTGCCAAAATTCGCGGCACTTCACCGCATCTTTCATCGTCATAATCACCGGGGTTTCCCCATCGAAATGCAACTCTTGGGAGCTGAATTGATGGTGGTCATCAAAGGGTTGCTCTGTCACCTCGAAGCCCAGCGCTTTTAGCGAGTGGAAAAACCGCTTGGGGTTGCCGATCGCCGCAACCCCGTGGCAAGGCCCCACTTCGGGCCCAGAGGGAAGACGTAATGTGGATGTTTGATCGAGACTAAACTGGTGCCAGCAGGAAGGCTCCAGTGTCATTTCGAACTCTAACAGCCCGTGGCACTGATCCTTGACCCGCGCCTCAGGCTCTCCATTGCTCACCAACATATCGACACTGTGCAGGCGAGTCGCCGGCTCCCTCAGCGGTCCCCTGGGCAACATGTGGCCGTTGCCCAAACCGCGATGGCCATCGACTACACAAATTTCATAGCTGCGCCAGAGACTGTAATGCTGTAAGCCATCGTCCGATAAAATGACATCGCATTGGTGGTAATCGATCAGCGCTTGTGCGGCTTCGGTGCGATTGGGGGAGACCATCACCGGCACGCCGGTAATCAGGTGGAGCATCAGCGGCTCGTCACCGGACTCCAGCGGGTGGGATTGAGCGGTCACCTGATAGGGGTATTTTTCCGCGCGACCACCGTAGCCACGACTGATAATACCCGGATTGCGGCCGCGCTCTTTCAACCAGCGGGCCAATTCCGCCACCACGGGTGTCTTGCCTGCACCGCCGACGGTAATATTGCCAACCACAATAACCGGTACAGAGAGGGGTTCCGGTGGTGTGCGCGAATTCATAACCCGGCGTCGCTTACTGACCCCACCGTAGAGTAGTTCCAGCGGGGTGAGCAGGGAGAGCGAGCGGCTTTTACCGGTTTCCGGGTACCAGCGCTTGTTAAACCAGTCTTCCAGTGACATTCAACTGCCCTATCCCATTGTTTGCTGCTGTAACAGAGATGCGTAGCGCCCACCTTGGGCAAGCAGCTCTGCGTGATTTCCACTCTCTACAATTCGGCCTTTCTCCATCACCAAAATGCGATCGGCCTTCTCAATCGTACTCAGGCGATGGGCAATGACAAACGTAGTGCGGTTTTTCATGACTTCTGTCAGCGCAGCCTGAATGTGGCGCTCCGACTCATTATCCAGTGCGGAGGTGGCCTCATCCAAGATCAGTATGGGGGCATCCTTCAGCAGGGCGCGAGCAATAGATAAACGCTGCCGCTGACCCCCGGAGAGCATCTGCGCATTATCCCCCAGTATCGTATCCTGCCCCTGGGGCAACTCCTGGATAAACTGGGCCGCATGGGCCTGCTCTATAGCGCGCAGAACATTTTCCCGTGGCGCGTTTTCCAACTCACCGTAGGCAATATTGCGATACACGCTGTCGTTAAACAGTACGATATTTTGCGAGACCATACTGATATGGCGGCGCAACTCTTTTAGTGGGACTTTGGCAATATCCTCGCCATCAATCAGGATACGCCCCCCCGTCGGCTCGTAAAATCGCGCGAGCAGACTAACCAGGGTACTCTTACCGGAGCCCGATGCCCCCACCAGGGCCACCGTTTCACCCGGGCTGACAGAGAAACTGATATCGGAAAGCACTTTTGGCGCGGCCGGGTCGTAACTAAACTCAAGCGCCTCAAACGCGACGGTGCCTTTCACCGGCTTGGGCAACTCCGCTTTACCGCCCTGGGGCTCTCTCGGCGCATCCATAACCTCAAAGATACTCTCGGCAGCGGCAATACCTTTCTGGATATCGGCAAATATTTCGGAGAGGCTGCGCACCGGCTTAGCCAGGGATGCAGCCGCGCCAATATAAGCAGCAAAAACACCCGCAGTCATGGACTCAACCATGCCCGGTGCCAGCGCCAGCCAAACGATGGTTGCGGTAGATAGCCCCACGAGAATTTGAATAACCGAAACGCTGGCATTATTTGCCACTACCAACTTCATAAACTGCCGGCGGTTATTATCGCTGGCAGAGAGGAAACGGGACTTCTCGTAATCCTGCCCCCCGTACATACGCACCACCTGATAGCCGTTAATCGCCTCCTGGGTGACATGGGTAACATCCCCCATGGAGTTTTGGATACGGTGGCTCAATTTGCGGAAACGCTTGCCCACAATGCGCACAATAAACGCGATCAAGGGAGCAAACAGGAAGAAGGTTAGAGTCAGCTTCCAATTGACCAATAACAGATAGGTCAAGAGACCGATAACCGTAAATGACTCACGGAAGAGTACCTTCACCGCCTTGGTGATGGAGTTGGTGACCTGCTCAACGTTGTAGGAGACTTTGGAGATCAGGTAAGCGCCGGTAAAGCGGTCAAAATAGGAGCTGGGAAGCTGGCCAATTCTCTCAAATAGCTGGGTTCGCAACTCGTGAATCACTGCGCGGCCCACATAGGCCAAACCATAACCACCGACAAAGTTACCGATTGCCCTGAGAACAATAATCAGCAACATCGCAAGCGGCACCAGCCAGCGAGCGGTATCCTGGGGCATAACTCCATCTGGGTAGTGGGATGCCACAAACCTTGAGAGGAACCCGCGACTCTCCTGGATACCGGCCCCCACTGCATCGAGCAACAACTCGGTCACAGCAATCAGGCTGACACCCATTATCGAGAACAGGAAGAAACCCAATACCGCAACCCCGAAAATTGCCAGGTGCGGGCGGGCATAAGTGAGCAAACGACGGTAAGTTTCCGCCCCATTTTGCGGTTTGCTGGGGGGCGCTTTTACTTTCTTCATACAGACCAATGAATGGACTCGCCCCAACTGGGGCGAGTGCGCACAGAAACCGAAGGCAAGTCAGCTCCCCCGAAGGGTTCCGCGCTAGTTTTCTTCCGGCTGCCGTGTAGTAATGCTTAGGTTGACAAAGCCCAGCTGTCCAGCGGCATCCATTGCCCGAACCACGGCTTGGTGATGAGCGGTGGCGTCGGCGGTTATCACAAGCGGGCGATTGTACTCGCCTGCGGAAACTTCCGACAGCGCAGATTTGAGGGTGTTGATTTTCTTGTTGATCAAGGCTTGACCATCTACGGAGTAAGAGCCATCGGCGCTGATCAAAATCTCTACAGACTTGGGCTGATCTACGGCCTGGGGGCCTGCGGCTTCAGGCAAATTCAGCTTCAGATGACTTTCCTTGGTGAAGGTTGTAGACACCATAAAGAAAATCAACAGCAGAAATACCACATCAATCAGCGGTGTTAGGTTGATCCCTTCCTGCTCTTTGGCTTGGCGGCGGAATTGCATCGCTTGCTACCCCACTCAGGCCGCATCTTCGATTTTGCGATCGCTATGCAGAGCATCTACGAGCTTGACGGCTTCCTGCTCCATTGCCACAACAATCGTATCAACGCGACGCTGGAAGTATCTGTGCGCCATCAGTGCCGGTATCGCAACGGTCAAGCCTGCGGCAGTGGTAATCAATGCCTGACTGATACCGCCGGCCAGAACACCCGCGTTGCCGGTACCCTCCAGCATGATTGCGGTAAACACCTGAATCATACCGATCACGGTACCCAGCAGACCAATAAGCGGTGCTACGGCGGCAATGGTACCGAGTGCTCCCAGGAAACGCTCCAACTCGTGAACCACCTGGCTGGCGGTCTCCTCAATGCTGTCTTTCATAACCTCGCGGCCGTGGCGGGAGTTGGATAAACCCGCAGCAAAAATTCTTCCCAGCGGGCTGGAGTCGCGCAACTCCTTCAATTTTTCCGCATTGGCCTGGTTTTTCTTCAGCCAGCCCCATACATCCCCCAACAGGGTGCGCGGTGCGATACGCTGAGGGTTCAAAGTCCAGAAACGCTCAATGCAAATTGCAATAACCGCTACAGAACAAAGCAGGATTGGCAGCATCAACCAGCCACCGGATTTTATTATCTCTAACACTTTCTTAGCCCCAGAAAACCAGAGGGAATTTTTGGAAAATTATTACTGCACCCAGAGTGCAGAGCAGCACTTTATCACAGCTGGTCCCGGCGGCTAAGTCCTCCGGCACTTCTATAGCCCCTGTTGTGACTCGTATACCAAAACCGTGGTACCAAGCGGGCCTGTGAAATTCGCGGCTCCCGATCACCAAATCGCCAGAAAAACTCGATCGCCCCACTATCCGCAGTGTTAAAGACACTAACCCCCGAATACCGGTACCGTTTGACCACATCCGGGTGCGGATGACCAAAGTGATGGCGAAAACCGGAACTGAACACAACCCGCTTTGGTTTGGCCCACGCCAGTAGTGCGGGGGATGATGAGGAGCGGGAACCGTGATGAGGTGCCACCAGGACATCAACCGCAGGAAACTGCGGATACAATTTAGACAAGCGCTGCTCAACTGCCCGGCCAATATCCCCTGTGAGCAATAAACGCACGCCCTGCCACTCCACCAAAATGACGCAGCTGTGATCGTTCTCCTCTCCATCCAGTATCGCTTCACCACTAAGCGGTATTGGCGGCCACAGCCCACGGAGAGTGATATCGCCCAGTTGATCTACCTTGCCGGCTCGACACTGCTCACTGATAGTAGCAAGCGATTTCGGCAAGCGACCAGCTAAGGCACCCGGTACATAGAGTTTCTTAGCCGCGATCATTTTGAGTAAACCTTCCACACCGCCCGCGTGATCCCTATCGCCATGGCTGACAATTAGTGCATCGACCTCGCGCCCTCCAGTCGCCAGTAAATAGGGGGCAACAATCGAACTCCCTGCACTCCACCCTTGGGGAATAGAGGGCCCGCTATCGTACACAATGCGCGCCCTCCCGCTATCGATAACCAGCGATAAGCCCTGCCCCACATCCAGGACTGAAAAATTCAAGCGCTCCTCGGCAGGCGATAATTCGGCCAGCCAGGGCTGGGCAAGGGGAAGCAGGAACAACCAGCCCAATTGGCGCCCGGGCAGCCCCCTGGGCAGCAGAAGCAAGACCGCACCGAGCCCGGCAATCGCAATAACCAGTGCACTGGTGGGAACCGCGAAGTGCTGAAAAGCGGGCAGAAATTGATCGACCGCATTGAGTGTCGCCATTAGCAGTTCCAGTTGCCAACCGGCAAATTGCAACAGGCAAACACCCAACTGGGTATCACTAAATACCGCACCCAGCATAATTGACGGCAAAATAGACAGGCCCACCCAGGGAATTGCAATCAGATTGACTAATACACCAGAAAAACTAAAGCCTGAAAAATATAAGATCGACGGGACAAATAAACCGACCCCAACCAGCCACTGGCTGCGCAGCAGCTGCCAAAATGGCGCTAGAGAAAAGCGGCGCAGTCTGGGGGGCGTTTCATCGGGAGATTCAGCCTGCTGCTCCCGCAGCGGCGCTCTAGACAGGGCTGTCCGCCCACTAAACCCCAGCAGTAAGCTTCCAACCGCGACAAAGGACAACCAAAAACCGGCACTATAAAAAGCCAGAGGCTGCAAGGTGAGCACTATCGCCAAGGCCAAAGCATAGGCAAAACCCGCCCCCAGCCTTCGCCGCCAGTGCCACGCCAGCAACAATACCCAAGTCATTGCAACCGCCCGTTGCGCCGATAGTGGAGCACCCGCTATCAGGGCATATCCCAAGCTGCCCAGCAGCGCGAGTGCGACCGCAATATCAAAGCGACTGACACCTGAGAAGAGCCCAATCCCTTTTGCCAGCAAGGTAGCAAACAGCATAATAGCGCCGGCCACCATGCCCACATGTAGCCCGGAAATAGCGATTAAATGGCCTGTACCGGTCCGCCGGAAGAGATCCGTATCGGCATCATTCAACTGACTGCGATCCCCCAGCAGAAGAGCAATAATCAGCTCCGGCCGCTGTAGCGGTAACTGACCGATGCGAAAGCGCAATTCATCCCGCAACCCGACAATGCCACTCCCCTGCCCCAGCCATTGGGGGGAATAATCCCCGGGGCGAATATAGCCAGTGGCGCTGATTCCCTCACGCAGGAGCCAACCCTCATAGTCAAAGGTATGCGGATTAACACTCCCCCTGGGGCTTTTCAATCGCACTGGCAGTATCCACCGGGAGCCGCCCCGCAAGCGCGCCAAAGTCTCATCATCTACTCGATACCAGGTTAGATTGAGAAGACTGCCGGAAACTAACCCTCCCGCCTCAGCCCCACCTTGAGGGGCCCCCGCAAGCAAAAAGCTGGAGACAATATCTATAACCCGAGCCCGAAAGCGCACCGTTTGGGAGTTAGAATCCGCGCCAAACCCGCCCCCTTCAGTGATCTCTGGCAGCGAAACCAAATCCAACCGCAGTACAAAATCTGCGCCATGTGCGTGAAGAGGCAGGCGACGTTCCAAGGCGGCTTCATTGACATAAAGGGCCCAGGCCGCCCCGGCAAAAGACGTCAAAACCAGAAACAAGAGGCGCCGATAAGGCCTACCCCACCAAACCAGCACTATCAGAGAGAAGTAGAGCAGCCCCAGCGCACCCCAAGCAGGTAAGTGGGCCAGACAGCCCACCGCAATAATAGAGAGCGAGTAGACCCAGAGATATACGCTGGGCCCGAGAGAACCGACAGTGCAAACCCGCTTACACAGTCGTCGAAAAAGCGAGCAAATCCACACCCCCATCGACAGCGCCGCTCCCTGCACTCGTTTTTGATCGATTATCAAGTAAAACCAAAGGCTTAGGCCCGATGGAAAACAACCACTTTAGGCAGCCAAAGTCCCACTGCAACTAACTAACCTGCCATTCCTAGCACTGGCTAGTCACATATTTTTAAGAAAAATGCCATTTTTAACATGTTTGTAATATTCAAAAAGCAAAATCCGCACCAAATCGAAAGGGCGCCAACGAGGATGATACGGAAGGCACCTTTCAACCCAAAACCAAAACTGTGCGAGACGATTATGAATAAGACCGCTCTCTCTCTGGCCATCGTTGCCATGGTACCCGCTCTGGCCAACGCCCAAGATGAAGGCGAAGTACTCGACTTTTACGGCAAAGCCAACGTCACTTTCCAGTCTGCGGATGAAGGTGACGATTCCGTCACTGACGTTCAGAGCAACGCTTCCCGCCTGGGCGTAAAGGGTGAAATCGCCCTGACTGACGGCATCAAAGGTATCTACCGTATGGAATACGAAGTAGATATGGATGGCGACGCTGACGACACTTTCTCCCAGCGCAACATCTACGCAGGCCTGGAAGGCGGCTTCGGCCAAGTCATCGCGGGTAAATTCGACACCCCTCTGAAAGTTGCCCAGAAGAAAGTTGACCTGTTCAACGATTTAGAAGGCGATATCAAGAGCCTGATCACCAACAGCGATAACCGCGAAGAAGACGCGCTTCAGTACACTACCCCCTCTTTCAATGGCTTCAAAGCTTCCGCTGCTTATATCAGCAACAAAGAAGAAGTTATTAACGAGGAAACCGGTGAAGAACGCAATAACGGCGTATCTATGTCTGTCGCCTATGACAACAACGGCGTTTACCTGGCCTACGCTATGGACCAGGACGTTGAAGGTCAGGACGTTGACGTTCACCGCTTTGTTGCCCAGTACAATATCGGTGCTGTGCAGGTGGGCGCTCTGTTTGAAGAGCAAGACGCCGACGGCAGTGATTCCGTAGACGGCTGGGTGGGTTCTGTTGCCTACAAGCTGGACCAGTGGACCCTGAAAGCCCAGTACGGCCAGTCTGACATCAAGGCAGAAGGCGGTGAGACTTACAGCCTGGGCGCTGATTACAAATTCAACAGCGCCGCTAAAGTATTCGGCTTCTACACCGACGAAACTGCTGACGACGGCTACGATCGCAGCTACGCCGGTATCGGTGCTGAATACAAGTTCTAATAATTCCTGATAGGCGGCGGTTCAAATTGGGAAATGCGATTTCGTCGTATGGGGATGACTGAGCTTGGGAAAGGGCGGCCACTGGCCGCCCTTTTTTATTGCGACACCTTAAATTACCAGCAAATCCATTAAACGGTTTACCGGCATTTCCTCCAGCTTCTGTTGCTCCCGAAAGATATTGAAGAGCGCCTCTACACGATCGGGTGGAAAACGCGAGTACAGGTTTGCTCTAAATTTCTCTAGCAACAGCGGTATCCCCTCACTGCGGCGACGCCTGTGTCCAAGTGGGTATTTGATTTCCATCTTATTTGTCGCGCTGCCGTCTTTAAAAAAGACCTGAACCGCATTGGCGATCGAGCGCTTCTCTGGGTCCAGGTATTCGGCGGAATAGTATTTATCCTCTATCACTTCAATTTTTTCACGCAACCGATCTATTTCCGGGTGGTTCCGATGAAAATCATTTTCATAAAATTCAACCGCTAAGCCTTCATACAGAAGAGCCACCGCAACAATATACTGAAGGCAGTGATCCCGATCTGCGGCATTCTCCAGATGGCCCGTTTTGGCAATGATGCGAATCGCAGACTCATGGGTAGTTACAACAACCCTATCAATTTCTGCACAGCGCCCTTGTACTTGGGGACTTAAGAGAATTGCTGCCTCACAGGCGGTCTGGCTATGAAATTCCGCAGGAAAGGATATTTTGAAAAGAATATTCTCAATAACATAAGAACCGTAATCGCGAGGGAAGTGAAATTTCTGATCCTGCTTTCCCTTTACCCTCTGGTCTGCACAGGTCTGGCTAAATAAAACATCATAGAAACCCCACTGCTTCGCGGTAAGCACAGTGGGCACCCCCATCTCACCGCGCAATGCCATATCTGCAAGCTGTACCCCTCTGGCGCTGGCATCACCGGCAGCCCAGGATTTACGCGACCCCGTATTGGGCGCATGCCGGTACGCCCTCAATGCACCGCCGTCTGCCCAAGCCAATGAGACAGCCGCCATCACCCTATCCCGGTTACCCCCTTGCAACCAAGTGGCGACGGCCGCAGAAGCCACCCGGACCAATAACACATGGTCGAGCCCTACCCTGTTGAAGCTATTTTGCAGCGCCAAGACCCCTTGAATCTCATAAGCTTTAACCATCGCGTCCAATACCATCCGCACAGTTAGCGGCTTGTCACCCAGTGCCAATTTCCTCTGAGATAGGTAATCGCATACCGCCAAAATAGCTCCCAGATTGTCGGATGGATGCCCCCACTCCGCAGCGAGCCAAGTATCGTTGTAATCAAGCCAGCGAATGGTTGCGCCGATATCCCAAGCCGCTTTTACCGGTTCCACACAAAACTGAGTCCCCGGCACACGCGCTCCACAGGGAACCTGAGTTCCAAGAACCCAGGGGCCCAGCAGCTTGCTACACGCGGGGAAGCCCAGGGCCAAAACCGCACACCCCAGAGAGTCCATCAAACAATAGCGCGCCGTCTCCAGAGCACCTTCAGAATGGACCTGATAATGAAGAACATAATCAGCAATATCCTGTATTACCTGGTCATACCTTGAGGAGTCTTTCTGCGGTGAAAGGATGGGCATAATCGAAACGCCAGGCAGCTATTTACAAGGTTAGATACTAAGGAGCCTAGCCTCTCTCCCTAAATCATCTGAAAAAGGCGGATAAATAGGTATTGCGACCAAACAAGAGCAATAATTCACAGAATAATAAAGCGGGGCATACTGAAACCGTATATCTGCCGCCCAATGCGCGACTATCGATTCAATCTATCACTGAGAGCGCCTAAAAATTCACAGGCAATGATTATAGAAAATTAAAGTAAGCCGGCCACCGGAAATGCAAAGGTACTCGCCCTCGGTAGATTACCAGCACCCCACCAGCACCAATTGATATACATCAATAGTTACCCAACTAAACACCCTGAAATCATTAAAAAAACAGAAAAAATAAATACCCTTTTAAACTGCCTCTCTACACCATTGGCAGGTGTTTTCTATGCCGGTAATATGCGGCCGCGACAGTCCACACCACTATGAGTTTTTCCGTGTTTAAACCTGAGTTACTGTCCCCCGCAGGGACCCTAAAAAATATGCGCTACGCTTTTGCCTATGGTGCCGATGCCGTTTATGCCGGTCAGCCCCGTTACAGTCTGCGCGTGCGCAATAATGAATTCAAAAATATTGAAACCCTGCGCCAAGGTATAGAAGAGGCGCACCGGCAGGGAAAGCAGTTTTACATCGCCTCCAATATCGCCGCCCACAACGATAAAGTGCGCAGCTACCTGCGGGATCTGGAAGAAATTGTTGAAATGGGCCCTGACGCCCTGATTATGTCCGACCCGGGCCTGATTATGATGGTCAGGGAACGCTGGCCGGAACTGCCTGTTCACCTGTCCGTGCAAGCTAATGCCGTCAACTACGCAACCGTAAAGTTCTGGCACCGCCAGGGATTATCTCGGGTGATACTGTCGCGGGAGCTGTCCCTGGATGAAATTGAAGAAATTCGCCAGAAAGTCCCCGAGATGGAACTGGAGGTCTTCGTCCACGGGGCACTCTGTATCGCCTACTCTGGACGCTGCTTACTATCTGGCTATATGACCCATAGAGATGCCAATCAGGGAGCCTGCACTAACTCCTGCCGCTGGCAGTACCAAGCCCACGAAGCCAAAGAGAATGAAGTGGGTGAATTGATCCATGTGCAAACTCAGGAGCCCACCGTTGCCAGCGATAATACATCCCAGGCCTTTTTGCTACAGGAGGAGGGTCGCCCGGGTGAGTACATGCCGGCCTACGAAGATGAGCACGGCACCTATATCATGAACTCCAAAGATTTGCGGGCCGTACAACATGTCAAGCGCCTGACTGAGATGGGCGTTCACTCCTTAAAAATCGAGGGCCGCACCAAGTCTCACTACTATGTAGCTCGCACAGCTCAGATCTATCGTCGCGCCATAGACGATGCCGCAGCAGGTAGAGATTTTGATATGAAGATGATGGATGAACTGGAAACCCTCTCAAACAGGGGCTACACAGAAGGTTTTTACCGTCGTCATCCACCGGCAGAATACCAGCAATACGAAAAGGGATTGGTTTCAACACCGGGCCAGCAATTTGTGGGTGAGCTTATCGACGGCAATCCTCAGTATTTGACCATTGATGTTAAAAATCGCTTTGAACGCGGTGATCAATTGGAGTTGATGACTCCAAGCGGCAGCTTGTTTTTCCCCCTGGAACAGATGCAAAACACAGAAGGCAAAGCTGTCGACGTAGCACCGGGCTCTGGGCACATTGTGCAGATACCCCGACCAGAGGGTGTTGATGACGATCAACTGCAACAGGCGCTATTAGTCAAAGCCCTGGGGTAATCAGCGGCCTGCATTGGGCCTATCAAGCCCTTTTTTTTTGCAAATGCAATCGGCAACAGGGGTATTGGTTTAGAAGCCTGCCGGCTTAACCAATACCCCCTTATCTATACAATTTAACCGGTGAGACGCTACCCTAAAATTATCGACCAATCGCCTGGTTCCACCGCTAACTAGCTTTCTTACAAACTTCAAACCGTCCTGTATTCCCCCACCATTCATCGCAAGCAACTGGCTCTTGCGCCTATTTTGCTGCATTTTCAGCCTCTCCTAAACAGCATATACAACCTTTAGTATTTGATCATAAAAATAAAAATAAAAATATGTTCGACGGTACTAGTTACAAAATCAAAACCCACTGCCCTAAAAATGCCGATCGGGATACACCTCATTTTGATCTTTTTAATTTCCCCCCCACTAAGAAACGCCTATACCAAAGTTTCACCATAAGAAAATCGTGTAGCTTTTGTCTCACCAAGGAAATACCTCAATATGGATATTATTAAAACCAGGAAACGCCCCCTGATTAAGCATCCCTTAATACTGGGCGGTGCTGCTCTTGCTATTGTGGCATTCACCAGCGCCCTCCTCCTGCCCCCTAGCAGCGCCTATAAAGTTGAGCGGGAACAGCTGCTGCTGGGCACCGTCCAACGGGGAGATCTACAGGTGGTAGTGGATGGCTACGGTATGCTGCGCTCAGACAAGCAGACTCTGATTACCGCCCTAACCGCTGCAAATGTTGAAAAAATCCTGTTGCGTCCCGGGGCGGAAGTGCGAAGTGACAGCGTCATTATGCAGCTGAGTAATCCAGAGTTAATGCGAGAACTGGATGCAGCTGAGACGTCCCTGGAGCAAGAGGAGGCCAATCTGCGCCGGCTTATTCTCAACAACCAGCGGGATGTCCTCGCTGAAGAGGCCATACTCGCCGAATTGAACTCCAACTACCAAGTCATCAAACTGCGTCGCGAAGCCGAAGACGAACTGGTAAAAAGTGGCGTGGTTTCCCAGCTCACTTACCAGACCACCGTTCTACGCCAAGAGCAGATGAAAAAGCGTGTGGATCTGCAAAAACAGCGCATCAACCACCTGCACAAGGTCGCGGTAGAATCAGAGTTAATCCAGCGCGAGCAAATCAATCAAGCTCAAACCCAGCTGCAAAGCATCCGACAGCGGGCCGATCGCCTGACTGTACGCGCCGGCCTGGACGGCATACTACAGCGGCTACCGGTAGAGCTGGGGCAAGGTGTCGATCCCGGACAGGAGCTGGCGCTGATCGGCAGCGAGACAGATCTACTCGCCCTAGTTCAAGTGCCACAATCCAAAGCCGAGCAGCTGCAAGTTGGCCAACCTGCTGAAATTGACACCCGCCGGGAACAGGTTGAGGGCGTGGTCACCCGTATTACCCCCGAAGTGCGAGATGGCAATATCGAAGTGGAAATTGCTTTCAGCACTGGCGCCCCGGAGTCTGCAAGGCCACAGCTCAATATCGATGCCCGCATCTTCACCGCCACCATGAAGGACACACTGTTCGTAGAACGGCCCATCAACGTGCAAAGACACAGCGAGACCACCCTCTTCCTGATCAATGAAAATGGGGAGGAAGCGGCACTCCAACCGATCAGCTTCGGCGAGGAATCCGGCCGATATATTCAAATTACCCAGGGCGTCAGTGAAACGGACCGCATTGTCCTCTCCGATATGGCCACATTTAATGAAGTCGAGCATATCCAGATTATCGACTAAAGCCTGAAAGCGAGAACAGGGAGTTCGCTATGTCCAAGCCAATTCTTCATATGGCCGGGATCACTAAGGTGTTCAGCACCGCAGAAATGGAAACTCACGCTCTGCGGGGCGTTGACCTGAGTATTTACCAGGGCGAATTCGTTTCTATTTGCGGCCCCTCGGGTTGCGGTAAATCCACACTTCTCTCCATTCTCGGCCTGCTAGACCTCCCCACCAGCGGCAGCTATCAGATTGAGGGCATTGAAGTCGCTCAATTGTCGCTGAGTGAGGCAGCGACTATTCGCAACGAAAAAGTAGGCTTTATCTTCCAGTCCTTTAATCTGATTGATGAGCTCTCTGTCTACGACAATATCGCCCTGCCCCTGCGATACCGCCGCAATCCAATTCCCAGTCCTGAAGCCGGCAAAAAAGTAAAACACTGCCTGGAGAAGGTAGGAATGAGTCACAGGGCCTCTCACAAACCTAACCAGTTATCCGGTGGCCAACAGCAGCGAATTGCCATAGCTCGGGCGCTAGTTGGCAATCCATCCCTACTGCTGGTGGACGAGCCCACCGGCAACCTGGATTCTCACAATGGCGATGCAGTAATGGATATGTTGCAACAGCTCAACGGTGAAGGGACCACCCTGTGCATGGTGACCCATGACCCCCGCTATGCAGATATGGCCAGCCGCCAATTGCACCTACTGGATGGCAAAATCTCAACATCGCAGCCGCTAAAAGCGCCATATGAGATGGCCCCATGATCACCGCAAAGGACCTATCCATTGCCCTTCAGTCCCTCAACCGGGCACGGAGCTACGCCACCACAACTATTCTGACCCTGGGTATTACCCTCGGCGCCCTGGTTACTCTATTTAACCTCAACTACCAGCTGCTGGCTGCGCCCCTACCCTACCCGGATGAAGACCGGCTATATGTTGTGAATGGTAACCTCTACCAGAACAAGCAGCTGCGACTGGAAAATAACAGCCAATACCCGGCTCTGGTAGAAACTTATAAAAACGACAGTTTCTTCGAGTCCAGCGCTCTGGTTTACTTCTGGGAAGATGTGATCCGCAACCTGGCGGGATCACCACGGGTTAATGTTTCCTATGTCTCTCCAGAATATCTCCAGCTGGCTGGAGCACCCCTGGCCTTGGGCAGACAATTCAATACCGATGAAGGGCTCGACAGCCGGGTTCCCGTGGCACTGATCAGCTATCAAACCTGGGAACAGATATTCCAGCGCAACCCCAATGTCTTAGAGCAAAGCCTACAATTTGGCGAAGTGGAGTTTCGCATTGTCGGCGTCACCGCCAAGAACTTTATCGAACCCCAAATCTATAAACAGGGCCGACACACCGCTGTCTGGCTTCCCTGGGATTTTAACGATACTCAGGCCGAGCGTAGAAATAATTGGAGAGGCTTCCTGCCTTTCCGCATGCTTATAGGCAAGCTGAAGCCCGGCATTGACCCCGCCAGTGCCGGGCGCGAGTTGAGTAGCTTAATGGATAGCCAGTATCAAGCTGCCCTAGCGGGCAGATCCTCTTCGGTCGAAAGATCCGTTGAATACCGGCTCACCCCTTTCGCCAGCAAAATTCTTGGCGACAGTACTACGCGAACCCTAATGGTAATGGGCGGCACACTAGTGCTCCTGCTGATCGCCTGCGTAAATGTCACCAACCTGATCCTATCTCGCGCAGCCAAACAACAGCGCAATATGGCGATACAGGTCGCACTGGGCGCACACAAGAAACATATCTTTTTAGCGCTGCTGTGTGAGATCGGCCTACTAATGCTGGGGGCTGCATTAGTTTCCATACTGTTGGCTCTGATATCGACAGAAGTATTAAAAGTGATAGCGACGGAACAAATTCCCCGAATTCAAGAGCTCACCTTGAACTGGCAGACGCTGATTTTTGCACTGCTGTGTGCCTTACTACTCGCCGTATTCCTATCAACCATCGTCAGCCACCAGATTAATTACCGTGCACTGAACCAAATGTTGCAGAGTAGCGGCAAGGGCGCTGGTGTACAAATTTCACCACTGATCCGCAAAGCCCTTATCAGCAGCCAAGTAACGATGACCAGCCTGCTTATCGTCGCCAGCTTACAAATATTTCTGCAAGCCAACCGTCTGATTAACCAACCGTTTGGTTTTCCTCTGGACAATGTTCAGGTGATGACTCTGAATATTGGCAATCTGAGGAGCGCCCCTACTGCCGAGCAGGAGAGTTATCTGAAGGCCATCAGGCAGAGATTGCTGGAGCACCCCAAGGTACAAAATGCCAGTTTAAGCTTAAACACCCCTATCTCTATCAGTCGACCTCTCTGGACCACGTCCCTCAGCCACGACGCCAGCCGACAAAACCCGGTGATGGCCAAGACCACTGTGGTCGATGAAAACTATCTTGCCATTCTGCGTATGCCACTGGTGGCCGGCCGCCATATCAGTGCGGCTGAATTTTCCGATAATAATCGCATGATGCTCGTCAACGAAACCCTGGCCCAGCAGCTGGAGCCCAATGGCGAAGTATTAGACAAACGCTACTACTGGCGCGGTAATATGCCCTACCAAGTGGTCGGCGTAGTGCGCAACGCAAGCCTGCCCGGCAAGCAGGAGCCCGCCCGCCTATTTGTACGCGGCATTAATGTGAGCTATCCCCTATTACTGCTCAGGCACAAACCTTATCAGCCACTCAGCACTATAGAATTGAACCGGGAGTTCGCCCAGGTAAACAAGCAGTACAAAGTATCCGAGCTATTCACCCTGGAGCAGGCGCGAGACTTACTTCTCAGTAACGACCGGGTTTCAGTTTGGGTAACCAGCGCCCTCACGCTACTCGCACTCAGTCTTGCTGCCATCGGCATCTTTGGGGTACTCAGTTACAGCGTGCAACTGCGACGCACTGAGCTTGGCGTGCGCATGGCAATCGGTGCCCGCCCGGTGACGATTTTCTATCACACTTTAATCGATAGTCTGGCACCCGTTGTTATCGGTATCGCCATAGCTACTTTGATAGTAGCTCCCCTTACATTATGGCTAGAGCAAAGCGCATTCAGTATTGAAACCAGTCTCTTGGGCTGGCTACTGCCACCGCTGCTTATTATTGGCCTAACCGCTTCGGTCACCCTGCTGTCTGTATGGAAAATTATTAACAAGCCCGCAATTTACGCCCTGCGCGGCACAGGGTAGGCACACTCCACCTGACAACCACTACTTGAGGTTCAACACACATCGTGCGATCTTTACTGTAAATACAACAAGAAGAAATGGAAGAGCCAATGCGGCCTGAGCAGTGGTTAACAAAGGGAGATATTTTTGAATATCAAGGCCACCAACTTTTTTATGTCGACAGCGACCCAAACTGTCGACAAAAACCGACTTTATTTTTGATTCACGGTTTTCCAACAAGTAGTTATGACTGGCAAAAGATATGGCCCCTGCTAACAGAACACTTTCGCTGTATCGCCATGGACATGCTGGGCTTTGGCTATTCCGACAAGCCTAAACATCACAGCTACAGTATCCATGGGCAAGCTGATTTACACGAAGCACTCCTGCGACATCTCAATATCAACAGAGTACACCTTTTAGCCCACGACTATGGCGATACAGTTGCTCAAGAATTAATCGCCAGAGGCAATGCCAGTAGCGCGACAGGGTATCTCTCCGTATGCCTACTAAATGGTGGCTTATTTCCAGAAACTCACCAAGCACGCCTCATACAAAAGCTCCTGCTCTCTCCCATTGGTTTTTTGATCAATAAACTCATAAGCTATCGACAATTCTGCCGCAACTTTATTGCCATTTTCGGGCCAGAGACACAGCCCTCCAAGAGAGATCTGCGAGACCTATGGCAGGTACTCCAGTACAAAGATGGCAACCAACTGCTTTACAAGCTGATTACCTATATGCGAGATAGGCGCCAGCACCGTCGGCGCTGGATAGAAGCCCTAAAGCAATATCCCGGTCCCTTACAGCTAATCAATGGTTCATTAGACCCAGTTTCAGGAAAGCATATGGTAGATCGATTTCGCCAGCTGGTAGACAGGCCGGCAAATATTGTTGAATTGGAAAAAATTGGGCACTATCCGCAATGGGAGGCGCCGGGCTGTGTGGTGAGTGCATACCTGAAATTCAGTAAGGTACAACAGAATAATCCCCTCCCTCTTGCTTCCATTTCGCTATAGCGATTATATCACTCAAGGCAACTAACAAACCTATCAAGGCCAGCATCCCGAACTGAACATGAAATATATCCCGATTACACATCTAGTTTTTCTTCTTAGCTTTTCCGCTCACCAGTCTCTCGCCACTGATACAATCAAGACTCGCCAATCCCACAGCAATATAGATTCACAGGAAAACCGCCAATTGGCAGAGCTGTTCAGCCAAGACCAAAGCGCGCGCAATATACCCCATAGTGAAATCAACTGGAGCTCTCTTGATCAGCAAGACAAGGATCGACGCGAAGAGGTCTTAAAAATGCTAGCGAACGGCCGAATTAGGTCTGCAAAGGATTACTATCATTCAGCACTTATCTTCCAGCATGGCAACAACTCTGAAGATATAAGGCTCGCTCATGCTCTTGCCACTATTGCAGCAATCCTCGCCAAAGATAAAAGTGAAGCTAACTGGCTTAAAGCCGCCAGCTGGGATCGACTAATGATGAACCTCGATCAGCCACAGTGGTACGGCACTCAGTTTGTTAAAGACAAATCGGGAAACTGGAATCTGTATAAGGTTGACCCCGATATAGTTTCTGATCAACAGCGAATAGACTGGTCAGTTCGCACACTGGCAGAATCGAAAGCCATGGAGAAATCTCTCAACAAAGCCCCGGAAGGTAAGAATTAAGAGCCGCCTAAAGACTATTATTAGATATAAAGATTACATATTCAGCATAGATCAAATAACAGGGGCTCCGCCTACCGACACTCAGCCCCTTCTTATTTAAAGCCCGCCAAAATCTCAACCCAAACAACGAGGAAATATTTCATATTTATTAGCCCTTCCCCCCTCTTAATTACCCTCACACCTCTACAGCGGCCCCATAAAAAATAGACGCGCAATATATCTTTACCATGAAATGATTGACGATTAAACAGGCAAATTTACAAGCTATGCTGCCCTTTCCCCCTTAATAGTACAGGTGTACATTATGAATAAGGTAAGCGATCTCACAGACTCAGATAAGATACAGGCCGTTTTAACTGCATTCAAAACTTATCGGACGGCAGTTAATAACGATGCATTAAGCCAGGTGTCTGATGATGCCAAATTACCCGATGCTCAGGTTTTCTACCACAACAGCAACGGTGGAATTATTATCATCCTTCCTGAAAGGCATGACAGCACTGAGGACCCCGTACAGGGCGGTGCCGCGTCTGTGGCAAAATATGTGATGGAAATACCCAGAGTAAAAATCGCAGTGGAGGAACCCATCAACTATTACGGCACCCTGCTTTCAAATGTGGGCTGGGCAAAAGATGTAAGCACAAAACCACAAAGTACTAAACTTTTTGATTTTGAAGCCTCTGCACAGGGTTCTATTTCTCACCAGATCTACACAAGGCAGGTTTATGGCATGGTATTGGGTACTTCACGCTATGCCGCAGAAAAAATGCCTAGAGATCCAAATCGCTATAACAATCCGGAAATTAATACGACGATGGTGAGAAATCTAGACCAAAATACTGGAGCCGGAGATATCTCCGTCTTCCCGGTAGGACCAGATCACCTATCTGTAGCCTATGACCGAGATACACTAGGTGTGCATCTTCAAGCGGCAAACTGGAAGCTTCTTTCCAATGAATAAAACAGTGGAGGTCGTTTAACGATAAACTGTATGATTCACAGAGTAGCCACCAAACTCTAAGCAGCTGCCTACCATACAATTATCTTGACCATTACGCCCCGCCCCAGGATGGGCTGGGCGTATAATAGCAATATATCGTCATCCTGATCCGCAGTCCCTTTAAAACCAATCAGTAACCCTCCATATAAAACCACTAGAGGGATGGTTAACAATGCGCCTCCAAAAACAGAGAAGATTACTTAGGCTCCTAGAGACAACAGCTCAATAACCTGTAGAATATTATAAAAAATGACACTCAAGGAAGCCATATGATCTATTCAACCACGGAAACTGTACCTGGCAGAGAAATATCAGAAGTATTGGATATTGTTACTGGAAATATAGTGCAGTCCAAGCATATCGGCCGTGATGTAATGGCAGGAATCAAAAGTATTGTCGGCGGAGAGATCCGTGGCTACACAGAAATGCTGACCGAAGCAAGAAATAAAGCCTTTCAACGGCTGGGGGAGAGCGCTCAGCAAAAAGGAGCAGACGCTGTGGTGGGCATTCGCTTTACCACCAGTGCAATTATGGAAGGATCTTCTGAAATACTGGTTTTTGGTACCGCTGTAAAGTTAAAAAAGTAAGCTTTAAATTCCCCCCCCTTTTAGCTGGCTCGACTCTATTGGCCTTATTAAATCTAGCAATTACCATCGACTTTACGACTTCTAAAGCTCCACCGCAAACTGCCCCAACTTTCTCCGTACCGCCGGAATTGAGTTGGCGGCAGCTATCAGCGCCCTGAATTCAAACCTCGCCTTAAGGGATTGCCCTGTGATTATTTTTCGGCCACTCTCAGTTACCTCAATAACCTTTTTATCTTCTCGATAGCGCAATTCAGAATATCCAGGGAGTCGCCCCTCTACAATTCGCTGTGCCAGCTCAGTAGCATCGGCAATTCCCAAGTTCATACCGCGCCCGCCAACCGGCGAGTGGCAATGGGCCGCATCTCCAGCTAGATATACCCTGCCCTTCGAGTAAGTCTCCGCCTGGCGCACCGAAATCTTAAAGGTTCCCTTCCGGCGTACTCTCTTAATATCCAGCGCCATAGGAAATGCACTAATGGCATTATCACAGCTGGCCACCAGGCGGTGGCGTCCCTCACCCAAGGGCACCGCAACAGCAATCACTCCAGAATCCATTTTGACCAGCGTGAATTTTCTTTTAGGGGGCCAATCCCCAGTATCTACATCCGCTATAGACCAGACTTCGTCTAAATCAAATCCAGGATAATTAATGCCTGCCGCCTCACGAACAGTACTGCGAATACCATCGGCACCAATAATAAGATCGAAACGGTTCTCCTCTCCATCATCAAACTGAGCCACTACCCCACTCTCATCCTCTGTGAGGGATTTAAGCTCTTTTTGATACTCAACTTCGCCCCCCATCCCAAACAGCACCTCAGCCATAAGTGCCTCAGTTCTATCCTGGGGTAAGCCAAGAACAGTGGGAAAGTAGCTCCGATCAGAGTGCAGGGGGAATTCGAGCGCCAAATGCGTGTTTAGGTAAATACACGCCCCCTCCACAGCAATACCCTCGGCGATTAGCTTTTCCGAAACACCAGAGTGTGAAAGCAGCTCAAGGCTACGGGAAGTAACCCCCACGGCCCGGCTCAGGGTAGAAGCCCGATCCCGGCGATCCACAATTCTGGGCAATAGGCCTCGTCGAGCTAGCTCAACCGCTGCCGTAAGGCCCGTAGGCCCAGCCCCAACAATCAGCACCTTCACAAGCCACCCCGCCTAACTGCCCTTGCCTTTACAATAGTACAAGTGGAAGTCTCAGGGTGACCAATCAGTCAAAACAATTGATAGAGGCGTAGATAGCAAAACCTCATTCAAGGGTGTAGGAGAGCCCTTTATGCTTCTACAGTCGCTTCCTGATATCACTCAAAATTAGGCGGCCTAAAAGAGTTAACCACTACAATCCTACCCCTCCCGCGACAAAACAATCCGATACCTAGCCTTACCGGACCTCAAGTGCTCAAATGCCGCCTCAATCTGGCTCATGGGGAAAATCTCAACTTCGGGACGAATCTGGTGGTGTGCGGCAAACTCTAACATTGTCTCCATAGTACCTGGACTACCGGCAGGTGATGCTGAGATTGAACGCTGGAAAAAAATCAAAGGAAAAAGAGTAAATTGTATCGGATTGGGTACAGTTCCAACAAAGTGAAGGCGCCCCCTGGGCTTTAGGGTCTGAATATATAAATCCCAATCAAGGTTGGCATTTACCGTGGATAAAATAAAATCAAAATTCGTTGTAGCCGCTTCGATATCAAGCGGATCGCGGGAGTTGAGTGTCTTGTGGGCCCCCAGGGATAAGGCCTCTTTGCGCTTTTCTTCACTGGAGGTAAATGCGGTAACTTCACATCCCCAAGCATTGAAAAACTTCAATGCCAGATGACCCAGCCCACCGATGCCGATCACCGCCACTTTGTCAGTGGGTTTTACATCAAATTGAACTAGTGGATTGAATACGGTAATACCGGCACATAAGAGGGGGCCCGCTGATACCGGGTCTACGCCATCGGGGATAACCACCAAGCTACTTACATCCGCTCTAACTTTATCGGCAAAACCACCATTAGTCAGTATGGTAAACTTTGCCTCTTTACAAAGGTTGAAGTCGCCGGTCCGGCAAGTATGGCAAGTCTTACAGTAACCGGAGTTCCACCCCAACCCGACAACCGTTTCTTTTTTAAGGTGAGTGACCTGTTCCCCCACCGCAGTGATTCGGCCGATAATTTCGTGACCGGCAATCATTGGGTATTGCCCATTACCCCATTCATTTTCGATCATGCTCAAGTCACTGTGGCAAATACCACAGTACATGATTTCCAGCTCAACCTCAGTAGCACCGAGCTCGCCCAACTCCAGTTGATAGCTCTTAAAAGGACCACCAGCCTCTAATACAGCATAGGCATTGATAGTTGAAACAATGGACATGGCATGCTCCCAAAAAGAAAATTAAAGCTGGCTTGAAAAGTTTAGACGCCATTTAGCTAGGAGTTAATCGCATCCATATAATTTTGGTTGTCAACTGCTCAAAAACCCTACTACCTAGCACAACAATTTAATGGGTTCACCACTAATATAGAAAAATATCACTATTGAAATTCAAATATAAAAAAAAGCCGGGGGATATCCCCGGCCAATACCAAGTCCTGTGAGGTTGTCAAATAGCAATGGACTAATGGAAAGTTGGACCACAGTTTTTTAAAGAAGGTCAATTTAACACTCGATATCCGCGACCACTCAGGCAGTTTTTGATAATGTAGGTCGCCTCTGCACTTGCGCTACTCCCACCCGATAGACCTCCGACCAGAGCACCGGCACCAGCGCCGGCTAATGCGGCTCGGCTACTATCACCAACGATCGCTCCCAGTGCGCCGCCAATCACAGCTCCGCCTGCGGCACCGGCCGCACCTCGCCGCCCTTGATCACTATAAGTGGAATAAGCGATGCCCTTACATTCCGCAAGATCAACTTGATATTGATTCATATTCACACCCCAGGTGTCGATAACAATTCCACCGGCACCGGGGACCTGCTCTGGCTGAGCAGCGCAGCCAGAGAGCAACACCACTACCATTCCAGCAGTTGCAAAAATAACCGTTTTCATCAGACACCCCATATCACTTTCATCACAAGCTGGTAAGCTTGTCATGTTTTTCTTCTTTAGGTTTAGCTGCTAGTGGTCTTTTGCGCCAGTTCGGCGTCTAAAAAACATGACTTTCCAGGCAGGAATTAATAGGGTTGTAGCGGCTAGTGAAACACCTGTAGTCGGGACAAGGGCTGTGAATGTACGCTGGGATCAAAGAGGTTCTCTATGCTTTTAAAAATTTTTAACCATCGGCTTTCTATTCGCTAAGTGAGGTTTAACTCTTTAGCGAATAAGTGGCTCAGCCACATCCACAACAGTGCGGGTAACGAGTCCGCACACTTTCGCTTTGCGCTTGGTTTGGGTGATCTCAAGTAAGGCACAATTAATGAGGATATTGCTACTCCGCTCAAAGGAGCCTCTCTGCAATCAAGCCAATTTCTGGTTGTAGTCGAAAGCAGCTACTTTGCAACCTCCTACTAAAGGTAATATTGGCAATAGACGATATCGCCATAGATTCAAGTATCGTTCACCTCTCTTACGCAAATCCTCCTGGCCAAATAGGCAAATAATGGCAGGATGCAAGCCCAAATTACGCTCAGCACTCCGAGAGACTGCCACAGGGGTTTGTGTAACTCCACGCTGCCATTGAGAAACGTCCCAGTAAAGTAGCTAAATGGCCCGAAAAACCCTCCCAGGATTGCCGCCAACCACAGTTGTTTTTGCAACAAGACCAAGCTGTAGCGTAGAGTCATCGCGAAATTTAACCAGAGACAGATCAACCAAAATGGAGGCCACAGGGAGCCACTCTTATTTTCCATCACCCCCAAATTAAACAATACAGAATCTATAGATACACCAAAGACAAAAACCCCAGCTAACCAAATAGGCTCTCTGGGCAAATTGGCGATATAGCGTAAATGTATAAATAAGTTCAACAGGGTAAAGGGGACAACCAGCCATACCTTGGCCACGATAACACATATTGGCCAGGCAATATCGAAAAGTAAGGCGTTAGCCACAAGGCGCCACATATCAAAATCTGCCGAGATACCGTGGTTTGGCGAATACAAATTGGGCGCTACCGATCACTCGCTGTAAAAATCCCCCCTCGCAATAGCACAAATAAAACTCCCACATTCGAATAAAACACTCATCGAACCCCAACTCCCGCACCTTGATAATTTGCGCAAGAAATTTGCTTCTCCAGTCATTTAAGGTTCGAGCGTAATGAGCTGTAATATCTTCCAGCCCCACAATCTGCATATCTGTTGAATCGGCGATATGGTCTGCAATCACTTGGTTAGATGGCAGGCAACCGCCGGGAAAAATATATTGCTGAATAAAATCGACCTCTTTGCGATACTCGTGGTAGCGCTGATCGCGAATAGTGATGGCCTGCATCACCATCAGACCATCCTCTTTGAGCAGTCCACTGCAAGCGGCAAAGAAGATCTTGTGGAATTCGTGTCCCACGGCCTCTACCATCTCAATCGATACAATTTTGTCGTACTCGCCTTGCAGGTCGCGGTAATCCTGTAATAGTAGGGTTATTCGTTCCTCCAGACCCTCACGCTGTACCCACTGCCGGGCGTAGTCGTATTGCTTCCGGGAAATAGTGGTAGTGGTTACCCTACAGCCATAGTATTTAGCCGCATAAATGGCCATCCCCCCCCAGCCGGTGCCAATCTCAAGGAGGTGGTCTGAGGACTTTAATTGAAGCTTGCGGCATATCAACTCCAATTTATGATTTGAAGCTTCAAACAAGGTTGCATCTTCAGAGGGGTAGACCGCAGAGGAATACAACATGGTCCTATCCAAAAACAGCCGGAAAAATTCATTGCCCAGGTCATAGTGGGCAGCGATATTCCTGCGCGAGCCCTTGCGGCTGTTCCCATGCAATTGGTGTAACCAGCGCAAACCCAGGCGGGGCAAATAGCTCCAACGACTATCGATTCCTTCAACCAGTGCCATGTTATCCACCATCAGGCGGATCAGATCTACAGTATTGGGGGAGGTCCAGGCCCCCTGCATAAAGGCTTCTCCAGAGCCAATAGTGCCGTTTACCAGTACCTGTAAATAACTCGACGGATCATGTACACAAATATGCGCAGAAATCTCAGCTTCCGCCACTGGCTGGCCAAAACGAAACAACTGCTCGCCCTCCTCTATTAGGAGATGGCCACGTTCAATCCCTTTGAGCTTTGCCAAGACCAGCTTGCGGGCCAGGCGAACGAGCCAGGAGTGCGCCGATCCCTCAAATTTTGACGACGAAGCCTGTCCAGCGCCCTGAACTCCTTTCATAGTTATTTATCTCCTGCCTCAGTGTTGTCGCGCGGGTGTGCAAATACCGGGATACCCTTGAGCCATAATTTCAGCGCCTGCCAATAAATGGCAGTGATCACTTTTACGGTCATCACCGGATATTGAATCAATATAGTATTGAGCGATCGGCCGCTGATTTCACTGCGCCGCAAGCTCAGAGTTGCGTCGAATATTGGACGAATGTCACCACTATCGACCATATTCGAGTCAAAATTTTGCAGATAAGCGGTCAGTTTTTCCCCGGGTTTTGTCCCTCGCCAGCGGTACCCTTGGGCCATCGGCATAAAGGGCGAGACGTGAAGTGTCTTCACAAAAGTTGCTTTTTGCAGTTTGGAATTACTGCGACAGTCCAAAACATAGCCGTGGCGTTCTTTCCAGGGGGTGTTGTGCACATCCAGCAATAACCACTCCACATCCTGGCCTTCAGTATCAAAACAGTAGTAAATACTGATGGGGTTCATGCTATAGCCAAAGTAGCGCCAATTGGCCAGCAAACGAATAGGTCCCCCAGGCCGCTCACCCGCCACCGCCTCCACCCGCTGGCGAACCGCCCTATCGAGGCTGAGCGATTGATCACCAAAAAAATCACTGCGGCAAAATCGTGCGAGCGCCCATCGCCGGCAAGACCAAGCCGGCGAGAGCTGACAAATGGCTTCCACCTCGGCCAGGTCGACATACATCATAAAAACCTGATAGCGAAACTGATGCGGCCTGGGCGCAAAGCGCCGGTGCTCCAACCAACCGGTATAGATCGCACTTTCCATGACGCCTTCCTACCAATCAACCCCCAGTCCCTGAGCCACCCGCAGCGCGCTCGTTACACCGTCTTCATGAAAGCCATTGGCCCAATAGGCACCACAAAACCAGGTGCGGTTAACCCCATTAATACGCTCCCACTGCTGCTGCGCACAGGTCCCCGCCACAGAGAACTGTGGGTGGGCGTATTCAAAGCGGCCGAGCACCAACCTGGGGTCGATACGCTCTTCGGCGTTCAAAGTGACACAGTAGGTTTTCTCGGTATCCAGCCCCTGTAGTATATTCATGTTGTAGGTCAATACAGGTAATGCATCCCGCCCACCGCACAATTGATAATTCCAACTCGACCAACTGCGACGGTAGCGAGGTAGCAAAGCGGTATCGGTATGCAGCACAACCGAATTGGTCGCATAGGGGATGGCTTCCAACAGCTGCCGTTCTCTATCGCTCGGATCTATCAAACACTGGAGGGCCTGGTCTGAGTGGCAGGCAAATACGATAGCATCAAACGTCAAATCCTCCCCGGTTGCGGTGCGAACTATCACTCCCATCCGGCAACGCCGCACCGCGTCAATCGGAGTGGACAGGCGTATTTTGTCGGTAAAAGATCGCGTTAAAGGGGCAATATATTCACAAGATCCCCCTTTAATCACTCGCCACTGTGGACGGCGCACAAGATTGAGCAGGCCGTGATTAAAAAAGAAGCGGACAAAAAAACTCACGGAAAAGTCCAGCATTTGCGCCACGCTGGCAGACCAGATGGCAGACCCCATAGGCACCAAATAGCGATCGGCAAATTCTGCCGAATAGCCGTTTGCGGGTAAATATTCACCAAGAGTCAATGTCTCACTCAAGCGCCCCTCCCGCCAGTCGCGAAGAGCATTGCGGTTAAAGCGCACGATATCCCACAGCATACGCCAGTGCCCCGTACTGACAATATTGGCGCGCTGCGCAAATAAACTGTTGAGGTTATTGCCCGCGTACTCA
Source organism: Microbulbifer regidiadema (SeqCode) (assembly GCF_052467605.1). Lineage (NCBI taxonomy): Bacteria > Pseudomonadati > Pseudomonadota > Gammaproteobacteria > Cellvibrionales > Microbulbiferaceae > Microbulbifer > Microbulbifer regidiadema (SeqCode). The sequence continues at coordinate 1,061,086 of NZ_CP174316.1, forward strand.
AACCCCTCCCTATCACAGCGCACGCTAAAACCCATGGCGGTGGGCTGAGACTGAACACCAAGCTCCTTGAGCAAACGAATAAAATTTGGATAGGTCCAGTCATTGTAAACAATAAAGCCGGTATCCACGGCTAATCGACGCCCGTCATTTTCGATATCAACGGTAGCCGTATGCCCTCCCAGGCGTGCCTGTGCTTCAAATAGGGTGATATCGTATTTTCGGTTTAAAAGATAAGCGGCGGTAAGACCGGCAATGCCGCTACCCACAATAGCGATTCGCATTAATCCTTCCTTAGCGAGCGGACTCTTGTCATTTTTGGGGCGCAGAAACGGAACCAGATAGAGCGAAACAGCCCCAGAAACCGCAGAGGCCAGCTGAGACGCCTGGGAAAATCAATTGTATGCCCTGATCCACAGAGTCCATTTTCAATACACTCGGCAGCCTGATCGGGGGTCATCAAAAAAGGCATCGCAAAATCATTGCACTGGGTGAGGCGCGTATCGACAAATCCCGGGCGAATATTTACAACCCGCAGTGGCGTAAGGCTGCTATCTGCACGCACCGATTCCAAAAAATAAGCCAGCGCCGCTTTGGAACTACCATAGGCCTCAGCGCGGGGAAAAGGTACCACAGCGGAGAGACTGCCAAGAGCCGCAAACACGGGTGAACGACTCTCAGCCAATAGCGGCAGCGCACAATGTAAGGTGTTGATCAAGGCAAAAAAGTTGCCATCGAAAACCCGCCGATACATGGCCACATCCAGTTGAAGCTCATCGTCATACTCACAAGTACCCGCACAGGCGATGACCATATCCAGGTGATCGGTGAAATTCGCTAATTGCCGAGCCACCCCCGGCATTACCGCATCATCACTGAGGTCACAATTGAGGGTTCTGAGGCGATGGGGAGCTATTTTTTGTAACTCTACCAGTGCATCCAGTCTGCGACCGCTGACAATTACAAAATTATTCTGCTGTACTAAGCGCAATACCAGTGCCCGCCCAATGCCTGAACTGGCGCCAGTAATCCAGAGTGTTTTGTCGCGAATCCCCTGCGTCACTTAGTTGCGCTCCATCCTCGATTTAATAAACCCGATACAGGACCCCAGTAGCGGCACCTGTTCGTAAATCATGGCACCCATGTCGTAAAAGTCCTCGTGATAATGGATCTTATCGGTATAGCGCAACAGGCTACAGCCACGGAGTTGTAAAGAGCGCCCGCCTTTGAGTGACTGGTGTCGGTAGTGCATAATCCACGATAAGCAGGCACTGCCCTCGCCTATGACCGATTGATCGTCAAATTGAAAACGACACTGGGTGAGCCCCTTATTCATAGAGGCAAAGTAGCTTTTTAAAGCCGGCAGTCCCTCTATCCGATGCAGGGGGTCACAAAAAATAATATTTTCGCGGTAAAGTGCGCCAAGGCTGCCCGTTTCCTGCATTAGGAAGTCTTTATAATATTCCTTAAGCTCATCGATCAACGCGCTCATCTCCGGGTCCCTTTTTATTAATATTGCAGACATATACGCCACCGCCCATTGAGTGGATCACCGCCCACCAAAGGTAGGCCAGAGAGATCCAGTTATGTCCGGCCTGCGTAAGTAATTAACAGACAACTGGGAAGTCTCAGCCCAACAGCCTGTTGCAGGGTGCGGTACAAGGATGTGCCGCAACAGGCTTTATAGCGATAGCATGATTGATTGAGTATCGACAGCGACAGAAAGATCGCTACCATAGCCCCTAACCCAATAGCGAAATAGGCCCGGTGAAATTGCCACAGCAAGAGGACCAGGATTGGACCGCCCTGCTGACACGAGTCGGCAAACAGCGCGATCGCCAAGCCTTCGAGCAACTCTTTCGCCATTTTGCACCGCTGATTAAGGGGTTCCACAACAATCATTCCACCCAGGCAATTAATGCTGAAACCGCCGATGAACTGGTACAGGAAACCCTGTTCAAGGTCTGGCGTAAAGCACCCAGTTTTGACGCCAGCAAGGCCTCTGCCAGTACCTGGATATTCACCATTATGCGCAACACTCGCATCGATATGTTGCGTCGCAATGGACGTCAGCAGAATACAGATATCATTGAAGCCATGGATATTTGGGATGAAACCCCCGAACACCAGCCCATGATATTTTTACAGAGAAGACGCAACGAAAAGGAGGTCGCGGAATGCCTGCACAGCCTGCCGGCAGAACAGAGCCACGTTCTGGAAAAGGCGTACATGGAAGGAAAGTTCCACAGCGAGATATCCAGGGAACTGAATTTGCCACTGGGCACAGTAAAATCTCGCGTACGCTTAGCGCTCAAGAAATTACAAGCGAAGTTGGCCAAGTAGGTTTCGTATGATTCACCATCACCCGGATAAGCATTTACTCCTTGAGTACACCGCCGGTAACCTGCCCAAAGGCGCCAGCCTAATCGTTTCTGCCCATATACAAATGTGCGCCGAGTGCCGCGTTCAATATCGCGCCCTAAACACCCTCGGCGGCTCCATTCTAGAATCCTGTGCACCACAAGCGGTAAACGATGAAGTTTTTCACCAGCTGATCGGGCGTATCAATCAGACAGCGGCAATAGCTCCCATACAAGAAGTGATCCTTGAAAGTTCCAGAGCCACAGACCCCCTGCTGACCGATGTACCGCCGATCGTAAATAAACTGATAGAAAAGAACCCCCCGATCAAGTGGAAGAGCATCACCCCGGCGCTAAAAGTGTGCCGGCTTAAAACCGGGCAGGACCAATATGAGGTGAGCTTTCACCGCCTCAGTTGCGGAGGAAAAGTCGCAGAGCACGATCACCGAGGCTATGAACTCACCCTGGTTTTGCAGGGCAGCTTCTCCGATAACGATGGTATCTATCGTCGCGGTGACTTTTTGCTGCGAGAGCCCGGCGACGTACACCGCCCGACAGTCACCGAGGATCAGGAATGCCTGTGCTTCTCAGCGGTGCAGGCACCGGTGGCAATCACCGGTGTCAGCGGCTGGCTGCTAAACCGCCTTATCCCGTTTCAACCGGGCTGACACCGATTAGAGAGAATTGCGCTGCCTAAGACGCCGCCAGAGAAGTCGGCTCCTGCTCCCCATCCACAAATAGTGCGGACAACTCGCCCCAACGATCATTGACCGCCGCAAACTTCTCTTCGCGCACATGGCCATAGCCGCGAACCCGAAGGGGGATTTCGAGTAGCTCTTGGGCCGCAGACAGGTTTTCACCCGACAGATGCGCGGCCACCCCATCGATAGCCTTAGCTACCTGTTGGGCCCAGCGCCGCTCGGCACGGCGCTCCTGGGTGTAGCCAAAAATATCCAGAGCGGTACCGCGCAATACCTTACCCCGGGCCAACAGCGGCATCAGCTTACCTATCCAGGGGCCAAACTGTATCTTGCGCACTCGCCCACTGCTATCGGGCCTAGCCAGGAGCGGCGGCGCCATATGGAATTTCAGGGTGTAGTCACCGCTGAATGTTTCGCTCAGCTGCCGCTGGAAATCTTCACCGCTATAGAGGCGTGCCACTTCATATTCATCTTTATAGGCCATCGCCTTATAAAGACTGCGCGCGGCCACTCGGCTGAGTTCACCGCGACTGCCGGGCAGCGAGGCCTCTGCGGTGCGCAGCGCCTCTATATGGCGGGTAAACTCCGCAGCATAGGCCGAGCTTTGATAATCGCGAAGCTCTGCCGCCAGTCGCTCTATCAATTGCTCAAGCGATTCCTCGGGCTCCACCAATTTCACCGGTTTGGCCGGCACTGCCAGTTGCTCGATCGCTTTAGGGTTTTCCGCCAGTAAACGGCCCGCGCGGAAAGCGCGCAAGTTGTTTTCTACCGCCACGCCATTGAGTTCGATAGCCCGCTCCAGAGCCGCTTCACCAATGGGCAACAGCCCTTTCTGGCAGGCGAATCCCATAACCATCAAATTACTGGCTACGGTATCGCCAAACAGTGCCTGGGCATATTTGTTCGCATCAAAGGCAAAATACTCTGCACACAGGGACTCAATACTCTGCTCGGTTGCGTCGGCGGGGAATGCCAGCTCGTTATCGCGAACAAAGGCCGCCACCGGAACTTCAGCGGTATTTACCAAGGCACGCATTTCACCGCTGGCAAACTTGGTCCGCTGGCTAGCAGCCGTGACCATATCGCAGCCCAGCAACAACTGTGCCGCACCATCGCGAATACGCGCGGTGGTAATCGCCTCGGGGTTTCCCCCCACTTTCACATGAGCAACTACGGCGCCATTTTTCTGTGAGAGACCGGTAAAGTACAAAGTGGTACTGCCCTTCTCCTCCAAGTGTGCCGCCATACCCAGCAGTGCCGCCACAGTAAGTACGCCACTGCCACCAATACCTGCCACCAAGATGCTGAGAGGCTCGGCCAGAGGTGCTAGCGGCGCTGCGGGCAAGCCGGCAATCGCCACATCCAGAGCATCTGCCAGAGAGTGTACCGGCGGTTTTTTCAGCTCTCCCCCCTCCACAGTCACAAAGCTCGGACAGAAGCCATCGGCACAGCGCATATCTTTGTTACAGCTGGACTGGTTGACTTGGCGCTTGCGCCCGAATGGCGTTTCCAGTGGTTCTACGGCAATACAGCTGGACTGCACACTACAGTCACCACAACCTTCGCAGACCCGGTGATTAATCAGCAGCCGCTGAGACGGATCGACCATCTGCTTTTTCTTGCGGCGACGGCGCTTTTCGGCTGCACAGACCTGCTCGTAGATAATTGCAGTAACGCCGGCAGTTTCCCGCAAACGGCGCTGTACAGCGTCCAGCTCAGAGCGAGGTAAAACTTCTATCGCAGCGGGTAATTGGTTGCGATGTTCACGCCAGTGATCCGGGTTTTCAGTCAAAAGAACGACGGTGCCAACGCCCTCGGCCAATAATTGTGCGGCCAGCGAGGGGGCATTGACTTCACCATCGGCGGGCTGACCACCGGTCATGGCCACCGCATCGTTCAAAAGAATCTTGTAAGTGATATTGACCTGGCTCGCCACAGCTTGACGAATGGCCAGCAGACCCGAGTGATTGTAGGTTCCATCACCCATATTCTGGAAAATATGCTCTGCACTGGAGAAGCGATGCAATCCCACCCACTGGGCGCCCTCGCCTCCCATATGGGAATAGGTATCGGTGCGCAGGCCCTTGCCCAGAGCCATAATATGGCAGCCGATACCGGCACTGCCCAAACTGCCTTCAGGCAGTTTGGTAGAGCTATTGTGGGGACAGCCCGCACAGAAAATTGGTTCGCGAGCCAGTAAGCCTTGAGCCTTTGCAGCAACATTACCCCCCAGTTTTTCTGCCAAGGGGATCAGCTGTGCCGCCAGTTCAGTATCCGCCAGCCAGCGGGCAATGGCTTTGGCCACCTGATCCGGGCCAAAGCCCCAAATTGCCGGCAGCAAGTCGTTGCCATCCAGATCTTTCTTGCCCACTACCTTCGGCCGATAGCTGTCCACCCAGCCGTAGAGCAGGTTCTTCAACTGATCCTCTACCAGGGGCCGCTTTTCCTCTACAACCAGCAGACGCTCCATACCTTTAGCGAACTCACTGATGCCCCGGGGCTCCAGCGGCCAGGACATCGCCACTTTGTAAATAGAGATACCCGCCGAATTGAGATCCGCCTCCGACAAATTGAGCAGCTTTAGGGCTTCCAGCAGATCACCGTGGGCCTTGCCGACCGTCACAATACCGAAGCGTTTTTGCTCCGCACTATGGGTGGTTTTATCCAGGCGATTGGCATAGGCGAATGCCCTGGCTGCGGGCAAGCGCTCCTCGAGCATACGGCGCTCATACTCAAGACGCTCGGCAGGCCAGTTCAGGTGGGGATCGTAGTTCAACCCGTGGGGCGGAATTGGAAAATCAGCGGGAATCGTAAATTGGGGCAGCTCCGGCACAATCAGGGAGGCACCGGCCTCTACGGTTTCGGTAATCGCCTTGAAACCAACCCAAAGGCCGGAAAAGCGGGACAACGCGATGCCGGCGAGCCCCAGAGTTAGGTACTCGTCAATAGAGGCCGGGAAAATAAGCGGCATCATCACCGACTCAAAGATCTGGTCGGTATTGTGGGAAAACATGGAGGACTCTGCGGTGTGGTCGTCGCCACACAGTGCCAAAACACCACCCAGTTTTGCGGTGCCCTGGATATTGGCTTGACGGAATACATCTGCGGTGCGATCTACACCGTGGCCCTTGCCGTACCAGATAGCAAAGACACCGTCTTTAGTCGCCTGCTGGCGGTAGTGATCCAGCAACTGGGTGCCCCAAATATTGGTCGCCCCCAAGTCCTCGTTAATACCCGGCTCGAAATGAATGTCCCGCTCAGCCAACAGCTTCTTGTGCCGCCACAGGGCTTGATCATATCCCCCCAGAGGGGAACCGCGATAACCGGAGATAAAACCCGCTGTATTGAGGCCCGCCAATTCATCCATGCGCTTTTGCATTATGGGTAAACGAACCAGGGCATCAATTCCGGTCAGGAATACACGACCGGATTCACGGGTAAAAGCCGCTTTCAGTGAATACTCGCTATCAAAGCCCAATTCCTGATCGCCTTCGACCATTGCCATGGGTACCACCTATTTATCTTTATTAGTTTATTGCTTTTATCACTCAAGCTCCCTCGCCAGTAACATGTCGCGAAAAGCTTCACGGCATCTCCCTAGTTACAGCGAAACACAGCAGAGTTGTTTAGTAGCGCTAAAATTAACACTGCCCAGCAGAGCAGGTCATACCAAAATTGGGCTGACTCAGGCATAATGCCGCCATAACTCGCTAAAGATGACCTGCTACTGGCAACAAATCACTCAAAATGAAGTATTTTGGGGGATACAACAGAAAGGGCATGCCCTCTTATAGTGCTAACGCCTGGGCTTCGCTGTCAGTGTGACTAAATTTGCGCCAAGGGTTCAGTCACTTAGAGGAAAGACCAGAAATTGATCAGGGGATATCAGTTTCTGGCCGGCATCAGCAGGTTGGGCAAAGTACCCACTAGCGGGAAGTTAATAAAAACTGAGAAGGTCTCACAAAAGATGTGCAGTATAGGAAATGGCTGCCATAACAAACCAAAAAAAACCATGTACACAATGCGCACAACTGACCGGGAAACGCTGGGAAGCTTAGTTTCACCGGCAAGTTGATGTTTAGCAGCCGGTGATCCCGGCGTACGTTCAGAGAGATGAGATACGGAATATAACTATGGCCTATTTACTGGATGCCATCGACAAAAAAATTCTGGAAATCCTGCAACAGGATGCCACCATTCCCAATATTGAGCTCGCAGAAAAAGTCTGCCTCTCCCCCTCACCCTGCTCACGACGGGTTAAAAACCTAAATGAACAAGGCTTTATCAAACGCGCCGTCACCCTGTTGGAGCCGGAAAAAGTTGGCTTGCCGGTAAGTGTATTTATTCAGGTTACCCTGAACCATCAGGTAAAGAAGGAATTACAGGATTTCGAGTCGGTGATCGGCCAATGGCCGGAGGTGATGGAATGCTACCTGATGACCGGTGATTTTGACTATCTGCTGCGGGTTGTCGTACCTAATTTGCAGGCCTATCAGGAATTCCTGGACAAGAAGCTGACCGAACTTCCCGGCATCGATCATATTAAAAGCAGCTTCTCTTTGAAGCAGGTGCGTTACCGTACAGAATTGCCGCTGGATCAGTTATTGGAGAGCCAAGGCTAGCTCCTTTTAACGCCTGCGCTAATGCGGGCGTATACTTATTTGACTTTCAATAACTGCAAAAAGTGCGGGCTACTGCGGCCTTTCCGTTGGCCCTGTTTAAGTAACCCGCACTCTTTTTACCGATTAAACATTATTTCTCGGATAGTGTTGAGATATCAACTTCAAGCCCTTCCAAGTGCTTGACAAACTTCTCCGACACCCCGGGACCAACTTCACCGCCTAAATGCTCAGCGAAGAAAACTTCCATTTTTATTAAAAAAGCCATTCTGTTGATATTTTTTGAAAATCCATGCCCCCTCATCTTTAGCCAAGATATATTCAACATCCAGCCCTTTTTGATACATTGCTCGGGCAATCTGATCCGACTCAAATAGACCATTTAAACAATGACCGAGCAACTAGAGAGATACCGCTGCTGTAAAAGTTCTGCTACCTGACAGTGGGGAAACACCTGCAATGGTCACGGAATAGATTCGGTGAAAAGAAGTAAACTTCTCAGAGAGAGGGTTTGGGGCACCACATAGCAATCTACTTTTGATAATATTTCCTGCATCATGCAAAAGTAAGCCGTTGAATTCAGCCGAGTGCAAAGCAATTTTATCCAGAACACCTTTCCATCAATACTTTAGACAGATCAGGATAAATCACCGATAAAAAAGCACGCACCCAGCTTGAATCATTAGATACAACAGAAAAATTACTAAAGCTCCAAAACCATCAAGCTAAACTGCCTGACTTCTACACGCTACTCTGTCGACTTAAAAACTTCTGGATCAATTTTACGAGTATTGAAGTTAGGAAAATCTCTTATAGACGCCATAGTGTTAGGGTCACCAGTAACCATACGCAACAATTGATTGGTGCCCGAAGCAAAATAGTACGTTGCTGGCCCCTTACCTTCTGGCCGCTCAAAGGTCCATGCTTCAGCATCTTGCCCCAACACCTCCTGCCTACCCACAAAGCGGGCGTCACATTCTTCAAGGACATCCTGCATTAAAATAAGGTTATGACAAGGATCAACCTCGTCATCCAGTACTACTGCTTCGAATTGGCTTGTCCTATCCATATGCTCACGAGCATAGGCAATTTTAGCTTTAAAAGACTCGCAACTGTTGGGCTGCATAACCTCAGACATCCACAGCCTATGTCCCGTTTCAGTTTCTGACCACGGATTAAAAAGCCCATCAATACGGCACACATTGCGCTCGTAGTCAAACCAGCAATATCCAGATGTAATATGATCTGTAGCCTGCATTGGTTGCCAGTACGAAATGTAACTACTACTCCACTGTGCCGGCAGCTTTGGGGGCTTCTTCTGATCTTTCTTTAGTGTCATTAATTTACACCACGATCAAGAGCGCGACCTAGCACTTGAGCCAATGCCGCTGGCAGTGGGGGAAGATGGCCTCTACGCTCAGAAAAACTGTGTGCGATTTCTTCAACAGATAAGTCCATCTTGTTTTCAACAGTCTCAAACCAATCCTGACTAGCAGTGGCATGCTTATCAAACAATTGCATGACTGGCATCACATTATTGTTAAATTCCTCCATAGCCAGAGCAACATCCTCACTGTGGTCATGTACGGCTTTTACCAAAATCTGTGCGCCTACCACGGCCATCGTCGTACCATGGCCAATAGAAAAGTGTCCCGACTGTAGCGCATCACCGACCAAAGCTATATTTCCATCATAGGATTTTTCATGGCTTATTTTCATGAAATTACGCCACTTCAATCCGCTCTGAGTTTGCACCGAATGTCCTTCAAGCTCCTCTTTAAATAGAGTCGCGACAAAATCTTCTGCCTCCCCCTCTGAAAGCTTGTCTAGCCCCACCTTTTGATAAGTTTCCTCGCTGCACTCTACGACAAAAGTACTCATATCATTTGAATACTTGTACGAATGAGCTACGAAAACACCTTTATCGTGCTTCTTAAAGATTAAATTCATAGCATCAAATACTTGGGATGTCCCATACCACATATAGCGGTTACTACCGTATTTTACCTTGGGCTTCAAGGCCTCTCTATAGTAGGCTGAGGTATGACTAATCCCTGTAGACATAACAACCAAGTCATAGGCAGCTGTATCCAGATCAGACTCTTCCTCAATCGACTTTTCATATTCAATTGGAATGTCCAAACCAGCACATAATTGACGCAACTCTCGCACTAAAGCCTTACGTTCAGCGCCACACAAAGTCACATTTGTATCTTTACGCACACTCTTATTATTATGAGTGAGCTTAAATTCATTAAGATACTGCTCCCCCACGGTTTTATCCGCTGGAGTATATGTTAAAGGGTTTGCAGGATGTTTTTGAGCATGCCCGGGAAGCACTACCCCCCACCCTACAACATTATCATCCACATGGTTTTTTTCTACTATACGTAAATCCCACTCAGGGTGTAGCTTCTTAATCTGGCTTGCAAACATCAGACCCGCTGGACCTGCACCGATTACCAAAATTTTCATTAATTGACCCGCCCTATTTTGTACCAAACATTTTGTTTTTCCTGAACATCTCTAAGCTCACTATAAGACATAGAAGTGAAGTAGAGCTTTTCCGCCATATCCGGCGGGTACACTGAAGGAAACTTTTGCCCCATATATCGTGTATAACGTGCGCGCATAAAAAATATCGGATTAGAGCAACTTAATACATCATAATTGGTGATGGCCATGTCCTGCATTGCATCAGCTTCAGCTTTACGCTTATCAGTAAACATTGATAAAACCTTACCAAAATCACTGCCATGCTCTTCAAGCAAGCACGAAAGAATATAAACATCCTCTAATGCCATATTCATTCCCTGACCAAGAAAGGGCGCTGTAGCATGGGCTGAATCGCCTATTAGTAATGCCTTGTCTTTATAGTGGAACGTCGATGAGCGTACATTAATAAGGTCATTACTTGGTTTTACCATAAACTGTTCGAGCATATCCTCGCGTACACTAGCAGGTATCATAGGATAATAATGATCAAAGAAGCTTTTCATTGCCGCTTTATCATCACTATGCAAACTGATTTGTCCCGAGTAAGGGAGGCAGACCGCGATACTGATACTGCCATCTGGAATAGTCGCAGCGCGACTCGCAAACACGCCACCCGAATCCATGCCAAAGAAATACAATATATCTGGGGCAAGACCTACTGTTTTCCCATCAGGGATCACAAGTGTTTTATATCCATGCCTAAAGAATGATTGGTTAAACTCAAATCGTCGCGAACGGGACATCATTGCATCACGAATACATGAGCGTGCGCCATCCGCACCAATTAGAAGATCCCCTTTATGATGAGAAAATTGATCTTGCTCATCCTTAGCCACTAAACTGCAATTGTCCAGATCGACATCTACACACTGTTGGTTGTAGTGGTATGTAACCCCCGCACGCTCCGCATATTTATTCAGCAACACTTGAAATGCACTACGGCTAAGTGACAAAGGTTTAAGTTTATCTTGAGTAGACAGGTCTCTTAGCTTGGGCTTGCCTTTTACATAAAAGGTCATCCCGGAAATTTCAACACCGCAAGCCTTCAGTTCTTCAAAGGGTATCCCAGCTGAGAGGACAGCTTTAATCCCCCTTACTGTCATACTGACTCCAATCGCTCTAGAACTCACCTGGTCGATGTAATCATCTGTACTTAATAGTGGGTTGCTCCGCTTCTCAATAATATGGACATCATACCCCTGCTTTGCCAGATAAATAGCCAATAAGCTACCTGCTAGACCACCACCAACAACTATTATCTTCTTCACTTTCAACCTTCCCTTGAAACTTTCCCTTCAGCAATATGTTGCATTTGCTCCTGAAAGAATTGCAATAATTCAATTTGTGTTTGCAGAGAAATCCCTGTAGTAATATCCCTGGCCATTTCATGCAGTTTTTTACACTCTTCAGATATCGCGATACACCCCTCAGCAATGTCAATGGACGCTTCAGTTACAGCTGGCTTTGGAATAGGTGGACCTGCAGTACGTCCAGGAATTCCTGAAGGCAGGCTCATCAGCTGAACAGAAAGTGGTCGCAATACTCCAGTCATGATATCTATCGCGGCATTCATCAATCTGGACCGGCGTAGACTTCCTAGCGGCGTAATAGAAAAATGTTGCGCAATCATCTGAAACATCAATGCATAGCAGCCCTCATAAAACTGCATTATCGAGCGCGCTTCAATATCACAAACCAAATTACAACCTTCACGTGGATCAAGCACAGGATTTTTTAGTGAAGTGTAAGATGGCTCAAAAGGCATTTCACTATTCACCATATCTTTCAAAATGGATCTTAGTCTATTGAAATGACTTACCTCGAAATGAGGTGACTCAGTACTAACCCCCTCTCCCTGCTCAGTAACAAAATTAATAGCAAATAATGCCGTTTCACGATCGTACACTTCAAATTGGTATGCGGGATAAGCGCGATTTATAATTTCATTTAAAAATAGGTGATGTTCACCACCAAGATTAACCTTATCTCTGGGGAAAAGATCCGGCAATTCCTCAATCGCCTGTCGGATTTCCGCATAAAAACCAGCAATTGTTTTCCCTACCGCCGGCAGATAAGCCGGCCATTCAAAACGTACAAACTTGGCAACGACATGCTCTGAGAATGGCTCGAAAGAGAAGTCAACCTCCAGCCCAAACTTGGCTTTTGCCTCCTCGCCAACCAGGACCTTCCCAGGATAAAACTTCTCTCCAAGTGACATGAGCAGGTTGTTTACTACCAAATAATGGATCATTTCTTCATGTGCCACTTCCAGCAAACACCCTCGCCAACCGGAATTATGGCGACGATCCTTAGAACCATTAGTTAAATGTAGCTGCTCATTTGTCCAGCGGCCCAACTTTACATATTCATCTCCCACAGCATAATTTGGCAAAGAATATGCGCTATATAAGTACTGCTGCATTATGGATAATTCAAGGTCAACAGCATCGCGAAGCGCTGCTATTAACTGTTCTTTATTTTTAATTTTATTCTCAGGTTCCTTTTCAGCCTTTACGGGTTCGGAACTATTTGGTAATGCCAACCTTTCAACATTACATAAATACTTTAAAAATAGATGAGACTGTGCTTCTGACATTTCTCGCGTACTAGGCATGTAGTAGCTTTTATCACGATTCTTTGGATCACACATTTGCCACATTAAGCGCGCATAGGTTTCACATTTGCACTTATCCGCCATACTAAAAACGGCCTCACCCATAAATGGATAAAACAATTCATAGTAAGCCATTACATTTTTGTATAAAAACTCATAATCCACTTCCTCTGTAGGAACATCAAGCAGCGCCCAATCATCACCTAAAACCCTTACCTGTACTGAGCCATAGCGCTCACCCAGAAAAACCTTGCCACTCCCCGGTGCCAAACTTTCAACTTTTAGTGCGCCCCAGCCAGTTACGTCAGTCTGAATATAGGCTTTACATATAAGCTTATCTGGCGTTTGAATATGAGTAGCAAGAGAGTCTATTTGCTTGGGCTCCCCTCTATAATAGCTTCGTATATCAATTAATTTACTACTGCTATCACCTGCGTACCGGTGAGGGGACTCTATCGCTGCGATATGCTGCTCAGCCTGAACATACCAGTCATTTTCATACCAGTCATGATCTTGCGTACAAAGCCTAAGTGGTTCAGATAAGTATTTACTCTCACTCTCTAACAGAGGAACATCTATCAATCCAGAATTTTTAGTGTTGGCTTGATAGATACTCGATTTTACGATAGCTATCACCCGGCCACTCAGAGATTTTAAGTAGAGGTCGCCCAAGTCAACTTTATCACTCAACTTGGGTGGCATCCCACCAGCTACAGGCAAGCCCTCTAAGTATCTTTCATGGGGAAAACTAATCGCCGTATTCAGGCTCACCCAGCCGGGCCGGAAACTTATGGCAATAGGAGAAAATCGATGTTTATCATCAGGATAAAACACTCTACCCGTGGGACAGGTGGCCATATCCTCTCGATACCACAAACCAATAGTACCATGCAAGTCACAAAATACTGGGATATTTGGTCGGGCTGGAGGTGACAAATTAGACACGCAATACTGGATACTCAGTCCCAGTACATTTGGAAGTTGTAACTTTTGCTTTAACAGCTCTAAAAACTCTGAATCCAGCCCAAATTGGTTAAAAACAAACTCACTGCTGTCTTTTTTTACTGAGAACTGAAACAGCCTCGCCTCACTCATTTCTGAATTCAGGAAATGCTGGGGCGGGGTATCTATATAGCCCCTATTCATCCATCTTACCCCGTGGGGGCAATTTATATCTGCTGATAAGATATGTTCTGTATTAGCTGTCTCTACTGGATCAGAAATAGTTAGCTGGCCAGCATAAATCATTGCTGAATCACGACGTGTCGGATCGTTATCAACCCATCTGGCACGATTAAAAGTTGTTCTTAGGTACTCATTATAATGCCCCCAAAGGTCTACCTTTTTACCAATGAGAGAATCATCTGTAATATATCTTCCCGGCCCATCTTGAACAGCGGTAATAAAAGTGTTTTCCCAGCTAAAATGGTTATTCCCCCTCATGTTATAACCGGCAGCCAGATTGAAAATACCATTTTGATCTCGCTCACCCTCAGTATTAAATCGGGGCTCTAAGCCCCTTAAATACTCATGGTAAACACTAGGCGGCAAATCCAAATCAAAAGGGCTGCCATCTTTAAATGCAGTGTTGGAGGCAATATCTAGTGTATTGTTTACATTGCGATTCGCTGTTGGAACGTTTACACGCGCAATCCCCTTGAAATGGATTCTGGGAAAATCTAGAACGCTCACCTATAAACCTCCACTCACAAGAAATTGCATACACCCTTCCAAACTATCCATGCCCAAACATTAAAATTTTTAACTTATAAATTGCTGCATACTTGAGACCATCCGAGCCAGTAAAGCAAAAAATTAAACTAATGGATTATAAGGCGTTAGCTAACGGAAATTTCTCGACTTAAGTGTTAACCCGAGGAACCCCAACGCAGACTTTCATCCATAAATGCCACCAGTATCAAAATGAATACTTGGCCTTCCCTATTTCTGCATATGGTACAAGAATGCTATCTTGTCGACCTCATTTATACCACCAACTCACAAAAGTTTCGACATTTTATATTTTCATACAGATTTTAAGCCTGACATGCAACTTTCTCGTCACTCTCTTGCTGCTTCAGGGCAACCCTGGATAGAATGATTTCTGCTGCATTCCTTCCAGCCATTATTCCACCCTCCATCCAGCCACAGTGAGGCGTATAGGCATCAGAGGTAGATATAATTCTGGAGCATTTAGAGACCAGGCTAAGTGGGTGCTGAGGGCCATACTCATTTGCAAATTCAACGCCATGCTGCCAATATTTACAAGTATGATCCACTGGATCTGGCAGCTCATTTAAAGGTGAAGGGAGCGCATCTAAAATCAATTCTTTAACCGTTTTCAGATAATACTCCGATCCTCTTTCTGAGGAATCTTTCCAGAAATTTGCACAATCGCCATCAGTATAGAAAAATATATACTTATCACCCTTAAAATAGAGTTTTCGCAACTGATTGCTTGTAATCATTACATGATCGGTCAGACCGAGTTCTTCCCACCATGGTGAATCGTAAAATAAAAAACCTTTAAATAAAGGAATTGCCCCATACGTACAATCACTCCAGTCTTGCGGGAAGCCACAATCCAATCTACTCATTACTGTAGGAGGCAAAGCCAAGACATTGTAATCCCCACTAACCCGCACTTTCTTCTCACCATCTTTTAGAAAGGTAAATGATGGACTTGTTGAATCGAGGTCAACTGACATCAGTCTATGATTAAAATAGAATTCAACCCCGTATTCTATCGCCTGCTTATAAAGTGCTTCAGTTAGAGACGAAAAGCCCTCTTCCAAGTTATACCACGCATCGCCAGAATTGTCCGAGAAACCCTGGGTTTCAGGGTGCTTTTCAATTATGTCGAAAGCTATCCGAGGTGTAATGTTAGGCAGTGAAAGTGAATCATAGCCGAGTGCATCAATCATTTTTTCTGCACGTTCGCCGCCAATATAAAAGGTCAAAAAATCTAAAAAAGAATCATTCTCATGCTCAACAAGGAGTGGCTTAAGCTCCCTTAGAACACCTTTCAAGCTCTTGTGAAATTCATGGGACTGCCATAATTTTGTAAATGGGAAAGGCTCGTAGGATAAGCCAAAGTTCATTATTTCTTTCTTGACATTATGGTGAAGATTAGAGGAAAAACGTCCAGCCCCAAGATCCACAAATGAGTTTTGAACCTTAACTGCATGCGCTCTGCCACCCGGGCGATCCGTATTTTCAAACACCTTAATTGAAAAATTTTTCCCTATTTTTGACTTAGCAAGCGTTAGAGCACAAACGATGCCAGATATACCGGCCCCTACAATTTTCACACTCTCATATCTAGCCAACATTTTTTGCCTTTCCTTAGCGTAATTACAATTATTGATACCAATTAACCAATTAACAATCAAGATAATCTTGAGCAAAACACAAAAAAATCTTTGTTTTTGACCAAATAAATTAAATTTTATTAAGCCAAAAATGCCCCTTTCCTGAGCAAGCCGCACAATAAAACACCTTGCGGCACAGAAGCATATTCTTCTGCCCTATCACAAAAATAACAAAAAACAACTTGAAAGCCATACCCCGCATAGGGAGTACCTGCAACCTCTCACCGACTTAAATCAACCCAACCCAAGCACCTACATTTAACTTAAAATGTAAGCTGACCGGCTGTAAGACATAGCGATAAAATCATAAGGACTGCTACGAAATTTATTTTTATAAAATACCCACAATCACTAAAAACCAGAAAAATCTCAAGATATACAGGAGCTGCACACAAAGCCGCCACAAGGGTCCAGACTTATTAAAAAGTGCCTGCAGGAAGCATAAGCGTCAGACATCAGGGAATACACCCCTAACCTTAATATCCAACTAATAGTAATTTAGTATTAAAAAATCCGAGCTACCAATCCATGGCTCACATCTCCAAACAATCACTTTGCACCAAATAAACTTAACGCACCAATTCCGCCCTTCAATTACGAGTATTTTTCCGATCTACCTGCACTACTGGAAAAAGACAACGGGGCGAAGTATACCCCAACGAAAACTGCCAACACCACCAGCAAACCTAACATCGGGCGGATAATTCCTAACAGCCCCATTACTTGGCATTACAACAATATCCCCCACTCCGCTGCGCAGCCAAACCTAAAGCGCCTTACTCACCAGCAAGTAATTTTACCTGTCAAACAGCAATCTTTTTAATCATGATTTTTGATAAAGGATGATTTTGACTCAATTTTTTACGCGCCCTATTTCGGGTCAACTCTAAGCCTAAAAGTACCAAGTGCAATCAATAAGCCCGGGCAGAAATCACCACAACCACCTAGAAGGAGTGGAGTGACAATTTCACGTAATCTCCCCCACCCACACTCAACATCAAAAATAAAACACTGAAAAAGACAAGTTTTCTATACTTAATATTGCTTCTGGAGGGGTTGCAATGGCACCCGCTCAACCACCTAAAATGCTTCCTGGATCGATAGCTATTAATTGCAAAACCCCACTATCCACCCAGAAATATAGAGAGGCACGGAAAAACCAAAATCTCACAAACTAGCCTGGTGCGAACTTAGCGATCAAGGATTGGGCGGTGAGCGGTGAGCGGTGAGCGGTGAGCGGTGAGCGGTGAGCGGTGAGCGGTGAGCGGTGAGCGGTGAGCAAAGCATCCTAAATTAACTCCCACACCTAAAATCAAAACACCAGAGGGGTATTTAAAGTTAGCGAACGGAAGTAAAAATGACTCCTCCTCATACTAATTAACGATAAACTTAGACATAACATCATTATTTTCAATGACCTTGAGCAATAACCGGTTATTCATAAATAAAAGTAGACAGGTCACATTTTAGAAACTCACTTCCATCTTAGCTAAAAACCGCCAGCCGATTGGTGTGCTCACTAAGCCTCCCCTATCTGCAATTAGAGGGAAAAGCTCCGGGCTTCTAGTGGCACACTAAATTGATCAACGCGGCTTAAACGCCTGCATTCTTCTCCTATCACCTCAAATCAGTAGGGAATAAAAGGAGGGAAGCACCGGGATGAAATTCGCTGGCAGCCTTATACAGCTGCCACCTTGAGGGGCGTCAGTATTGCCTCTGGAATCATTGCAAAATAAAAAAATTATCACTAAGCAATAATTTAACATTATTTTACATTAATAAAGCATCACTATATAATGTCAAAAGATTTAATAGGAACAGGCCCGTGAAGCCAAAGATTCAAGTGTTGAGTGCCCGCCTACGCTGGGGCGTCCTAGCAATTAGCTTATTCACCATAAGCAGCTTAATGATCCACTTTATTCTCTTTGATCAGAACCTCTTTAGCAGTAGCAACCACCTATTTATGGGGATATGGAGTCAGGGTGACCAATACAGATCCATGCTACTTCTTGGGCAAGCGCCTATTTTTATCGTTTTTGGGTTATTTGCCTATTTGCTGTGGCGTCTTTTTGGTGAGTATGCAAAAGGAAACTACTTTGGCGAGGGTAGTGACCGCTGCTATCTATGGTTAATGTGGCTTTATGCTGCGCTTATTCCACTACGCATGATGGAATCCGCCTGGGTGAGCTACGTATCCTACCTACAAAGTAACGAGCTGACCTTGTTTATTGGGCTGGACGTAGGCAGAATCTTTACTCTTTTTATATTGGTGAGCATATTTTATATTTTGCGCACTGCGAGAAAGATTGAGCAAGAAAATAAAGAGTTTATTTAGCATGGCTATCATTGTTACTTTAGATGTAATGCTGGCTAAGCGTAAAGTCAGCTCCAAATCGCTAGCGGCACAAATAGGAATCACTGAGGCCAACTTGTCACTGCTAAAACGCGGCAAGGTAAAAGGAGTCAGGTTTGACACCCTATCAGCAATATGTGAGGCACTTGAGTGTCAACCTGGTGATATCCTAGAGTTTAAGCAGGAGGAATAAGTCTGTCGCGGAGTCAATACCCCTTCTGATCTACAGCCAGTTCAAAGCATAGGGCGGCCAAAATTCGTACTATTTGGCGCCATCAGCTCTAAGACTCACACTCCAGATTTGTCAACCCATAGCGGAAAATCACAAAATGCTAACCCTCTCATCACACTTGGTTCATCAGTAGGGCCTAGGGCGCTCAACTCACTAGCTTCTTATTCTTGCCCCAGAAACACCAAGCCGGCAGCCAATATATATTGTTTAGGGCTGCAGAGACAGTCACTTTAGCCGCTATTTCCTTTTTAAAAACTGGGGGGAGGTGCTGATTCCCCATTCACCTACGGCCAGGCTTTTCCTGTCCCCCCGATTTTTAGAACTATACTCCCAGTAGTTTACAGAAGAGTCCGTCAAAGTTCGAAATGTCCAACTTAGGCCTCTCTTCTATCGTGCTAGCCTTTTTTCTATCCAGATTTGAGTGAATCCAGTCACCTAGCTTGTCATCAACAGCTATCAAATCCCCCTCCTCTAGGCTTTTCTTTTTCTCAATTAAATTAGAAAGGACTTCCAGAAGCCACTCATTCTCTGAGGCGGGCAATAACTCACTGTACATGCGGCTAAAGTCCACTGGGGGAATTTGCATAAACTCCTTAATGTACAGCGCATTGAGAAGTGAGCGCAGAACGTAAAGCAGCTTCTTAACCTTGATCTCTTTATGGCCGCTATCACCCTCCTGAATAAACCTGGAATAATTATTAAACCCCATACTGACATAGTGATGAGCCAATGCTCGCGGCTGCCAACACTCTAAGGCCAAATTTTGCAATGAAGTCAAAACTTCCTCATTGACAAAATAAACTTTCGGCGAAAACAACCATTCAATTAACGTTGGGTTGCTGGCTCTCAGTAGGGTTAAAGTTTTTTTAATATCCCAACCAACTAAGTCCAGTTCATCCCCCAGTTTTTTATCAAACGGGACTTCCACTACATCTCTGGGGGAACCTATAGTAAGGTATCGCTGAATATTACACTTATAGATAAATCTGACATCCCAATCACTATCAGGAGATTCAAATCCCCAGGCGCGACTACCAGATTCACAGGCATAGATAATTTCTATCTTTCGCTCAGCGGCAAGTGTCTTTAAGCGGTCTTTTATCAGTGATTCCATATACATCTATCCGAAGAATTTCGCAACAACCCCACTATACCCCAAGTAACCTCTAAATACTCAAATTATGCCTGCAAGTGGAATAGTCGTTGGATACAGGCTATCTCCTCTTTCCTGGAAAGGGAATCACCTAATTGTTAATAAGGCCAGCAGGTAACAACTCGGGAACTTGACCGCCAAAGGTCCTAATAGACGGCAATCTCAATTAAATATAGAGCGTCAGTCCGCTATGATAAGAGCTGGAAAAGGCATAGATAAGGCCGATTATATGAGCGGAAATAAAAAAGCTTCAATTACCATAAATGATCACTCTATACACTTTTACCAGGAAGGCCTGGGCGATCCCATTCTATTTGTGCATGGCGCGCTGGCCGACGCTCGCATGTGGGAAGATCACTGCAAAATACTATCAAGGGAATTTAAAGTCACCGCTTTCACTCAAAGACATTTTGGCAACCCGGGATATTTATCAAAAGACCCTTTTAGGATTGATACCCATGCACATGATTTAGTAGAACTGATAGAAGGACTGGCCATAGGTCCTGTCCATCTTGTAGGCTGGTCCTATGGTGCCGATGTGAGCTTAAGTGCGGCGATAAAAGCTCCTCACTTGTTCAAAAGTCTATACCTCTATGAACCGGAAGGTCCAGGATACTTAAACAGCGAAGCTCGAGAAAAATATCACAGCAAAGCTAAAGTAATATTTACTGACGTTTATAAAGCTGTCGCTGACAATCAGCTAGATATCGCAGTAAAAAAATTGATCGATAGCTTAGGAAAACGGGCCGACTACTTTTCTCAGCAATCACTCAAATATCGTATACAGCAATTGGATAATGCACACACGCTTTCCCCTCAGCTAAATCAAACTGAACAACCAGCCATTAACGCTAATAAACTATCAAAAATTTTGATTCCCACTTCCGTGGTCTGTGGTAGTGAGACTCACCAAATGTTTAAGATTGTAGCTTACTCAGCCGCCACACTGATTCCAAATTCTCACTTGCTGGAAGTAGACTCAGCAAACCATATGTTACCAAGAGAAGAGCCCGCACGCTTTTGTCAGTTAGTGAAAGAAAGCATACATCAAAAATTCTGTATCAACTCTGAATGAATACATACTAATCAGCTGGAAAAAGCGGCAACTGAAAGTAACAGTTGCCGCTTTTTCTCCGCCGGAAATTCCAGTGATAGCAAATCGGTTTACAATAAATAGCTAAGCTGCATTTAAGGTAAAAGGAAAGACTCTCACTACTAATCCCCCTTTATGAGGGTATGGTTGCAGCCGGGGAGCCTGCAGGGGGCTTAATCCCAACGATTAAAAATAACGTGCATACCGTGGTTATCATCGCTTACGAATACAAAGTAACCAGCGCCAGTGCTCCCTGAAGCACATACTTGGGTACCCTGAGAGGTCTCTGAACACTGCATTTTGTAAGCTTCAATACCCGAAGTGTCATATTCACATTGACTGTTTTGACTCTCTAGGGTCTGCACCAAGTCGCGACTGCTTTTGGCCAATACATAGCGATAATCACCAAAATAGCGATAATTATACGCATCTAAATAGTATGCCTGAGAATCACCACCGCCTTCCAGTAGCTCGCTATAGCACAACTCAGGTCTGGCCATCCAAAGGGTCTCTTGATCTTTTGAGGCGTATACTTCTGGCCAGGTCTGCTGATCATGCTGGGAGAGCACTACGTTGGTTGAATCAACATAGTCTTTCACAATAACATAATCACCCTCATCACTTTCTACTCTGCAAATCGCCGCGCCGGGAATAAAAGTGTCGCACTGAACCATATCCAGGCTGATCTGAGTCGTCTCATCCATGCAGTCTTCTGCATAGCTTGTAGCCCAGTTTTGTACTGCGGTAATGGCATATTCTCTCGGATCTTCTATCTCATAGTAGAAGTCTGAGAAGATACGATAAACTTCGCGATCGTTGGTATTACTTGCTGAAGCAGCTGCGGAACACTGACTGAACTTAGGTAGTTCAAAAGTCTGCTCTGCTTGAGCTGGAATTATGCTAGTAATCGCAATTGCTGCGGTTAAAGTAGCAAAAGTTTTCATTATATGTTCTCCGTGAACGATCATCCTAAAAGGGACGCGGATTCTAGCAGAAGAAATAAAATGATTAAAAGTAATGTAACAACATGAAAGTATTGGTACTATATTACCAATTTGCAGCTATTTAATTCACTCGACGTACTCTATGAATCAAAATTTATCGACACAGCACTGTTAGCTCAGCAACTCGCTCACACCAACAAGGATATCTATATTTCCCTTATGCGCAGCGCAAGAGAGTCGCCGACTATTCATCCCTGGAACCTTTAACCAAATCGCCCTCCCCCTGTGAGTCACTGATCCGGGGCTCGATAGGCTGCGAGCTGGTGGACTAATTTCTGTCTGAGCCCCTGTAAGTGGTGAAAGTACTGATTACTGCCGATAAAATTGGCCACGGTTAATTGAGTAGGTATATTCAGCTCAAGACTGTCGATAAAACGGTAATACTTGTATTGTTTTTGGTATCTTCCTGGTGGACGCGAACCTGCACTCAGTGCCTTGGAGATTGAGCGGGCCCTTAAAACATGGTGAGCTAATCACTACTGGCTTGGTCGTTACCGCCAGTGCGGTGCGAACCGCAGCCATTGGTCACTACCAACTCATTTGCAGAGAAGTGAAAATCATAACGGAAAAAATGTGCACTCAAGGCATTCCGTAGTGCCAACTCGCCCAAGGGCGCTGGATAGCTGTGTGCATGAGCTCCAGTATCCCAAATCGCCCGTCGCGCACTTCTTTCCAGAGCCTCCTGTGGCAGTAACTGCTGGCCTAAAGAGGCGATTTCCAATGGGCCCCTATCCGGCAACAATGGCCAACAGCGAGGATTTTCCGGCTCTATTGTTCTGCAAGTAAAAACTGGCATCACCGGGGGCTGGTTGCTTTTCGGCGAGATAGTGGCAAAGAACCCAGACTTCGGCTGCACCTTGATCCAACCAAGCTCCTCGAGCAAATAATAGGCGTTTTGCGCTGCTGTAAGACTGACTTTATTTTGTACAGCAAACCGCCTTAAAGAAAGTGGCTTATGACCAGTCGGTATTCACTTCAGCTGGATACCTCTTATACAGCCTTCCACAAGTTTCTTATAACGCACCTTTAGCCCGCCCTGTGACCCCAGTCACAACCGTATACTTTTTTATGCCAAAAATTGCACCTGTATTCTTTCCTACATTCAACTCTAAAGTGCACCACCTTTTAGGCTGCTACAGAAGCCCTATCTTCCCGCGCTACCTATCTAGGAATTTTATAAAGCAGTATTTTTTTCGAGTTATTATTTAAATTCTCAACTGTCGCCTCGACATCCGCTTGACTTACAAGCTTGAGGTTAGCTCCAGAAAGTACTGACTTAGCAGGCCAAGTGCGCCACTACAGGATAGGCGTTTTATAATTTTTGAGAAAAATTGGCTTTATCGCTGCCCTACAAGCCAATAAAAAGTATTCCATCCACTAATTAACTTACTCTCATTGTCAAATTACCCATAGCCTAAATACTCTATCAGCTACTCCCAATAGAGCACTGAGTCTACCTTGCTCGATTGAAGACTACTCCACTATTTGATCTGATAGCTTCAAGAAGAGCTATAGCCGATCATTGACCCAACTGCCTTAGTGCAAACTCGCCCCTCTCCGCGACAGAGCTCGATTTATCCGCAGCAAAGTATTCGGCCAATTCTCGAGCTTCTTCACCGAGCGTGCCAAGGTTTCGGATCAAGAATTCAGCTGATACCCGCCTAACAATAGGCGAGCGATCTTTAGCTGTTTTTTTAATCAAAGCAAAGCTCGGCACTGATAGATCCAGTTTTCTTTCGGCAACCACCGCCTGTACACGCCCCTCGCAATAGCGAATGTCAGTCCAAACCCACTCCCTACCTTTCAGCCAAACCATCCGCCCCTCAAATAGGCAGCGATAGGCCTTAGCTCTGACTGAAGGCTGGATAGCACTTTCTGCGATTTCCTCAAGCGATCCATCTAGTGCTGGCGTCCTACCAAGTTGTGAGAGCAACGATGACATTGGGCCTGCGGTAGAAGCTATTAATTTTTGTTTAAAGGCTTTAGCAACCCCCGCTAAAGAGATAATTTTTAAAATGACCTGCCTGTCAGCATCTTCAATACGTCCCCAGGAATTCCAGTTCGATAGGGCAACACATAAAGACTCAACTACAGAGGTGGGGCCTGTTGCTTCAGCAATTTTTGGCAATGCTTCCCTGGCAGCCTCTCTAACCCTGGGAACCCAATCATTCAGCCTACGAATAGCTAAGGAGAAGAAGAATGCATTTGGGGCCGGACCAGAGATAGATCGCAAGGTTTTTTCTCGCTTATAACCATCCCAGCTGATTAAGTCTAACCAAGTTAATAAAAGTGGATTTTCTGCCCCCTTCCAGAACCATCTCTGCGTCTGATCGGTTCGATTTAAAGCCCTTGAAAATTCATCTCGAATTAATCGCTCCCAGTGATCAAAGTGTGCTAAAGGCAAAGAGGATGTAGCATCAATAACCGATGACATATCGGCATAGATTCTGTCACCTGCAGCTATAGATTTAGCAAAATCTCTAACAGCCGATAGAATTACTTCTTGCATATCTTGTGACTGCATCACCACCTCTTACCCAAACTACCCATTCTATTTTCCCACACCAAGAATTTATCCATATAGTTTTATTTCACAGTAACAATCAACGTCTTAACACCAATAGGCATATATTTAACTGAAGATAAATTTGCCCCATAAATAAATGTGGATCTCAGTATCATGGACCTCTACCTTCTCCAGAGCCGCACTGGCGACAAAACAAGGAGGTTTCTTAAAGCTACAATATTGCGCAGAATAAAAATACCACCGAGCTTCCTCAGCCACGCAACGAAACCCAGGAAATAAGTTATGGCAAGCTCCGCCTTATTCCCCCCGGCGGGGCTCTCCAAGGAACCTTAAGCTTACTCCGCAACATCTCTGCGGACCGTGAAGACGACAAAGGTTAGACGTAACTGGTCGCGGCTCTTTATATGGACCAACAAACCCTACTCCACTCGGAGCAAAAACAAACAACCTATTAATCGTTAAAATTTAACCAACACAGCCGGGGAAGCCATCTTTTGACCCACCTTTTTCAAATAAATTCAATTATTAAATAAAACTAACGTACCTATTGATTTTCGTGCCGCCTACTAGTTATTATCGGACAACAAAAACAAAAAACTGTTTTCTTGACGGCTTGCAGTATATTCATTTGAGACCTTTTGGTCCGGCAAGCTTTAGTGTCGCTCGATTTTTATAGAAGTTTATAGAGGTAGATATGTTCAACCTAATCACACACTTCCCAAGTCAAAAATCAACTTACCCCCTAATTGACGGCTAACAGGGGAAGCTCGAACAGCTCAGCCGCTACACGAATAATTTCTACCATTTAGTGCTTTCAGAGTTGAATGCAGAGTATATAAGTATGCCATATCAGTTGAATAACTAAGACTCACTGAACAATTACACTTCAAGCAGCAGAGAGGCTGTTTTGTGTACCCGTGAACCTAAAATAACAAACACTTTAGATCCAAAATATTATTTGGCAGGCCCACCCGTGCCCAAGCGATTAGCCAATTTAAAAGTAAAAAAATAAAAATATATTAATAAAAGGCAAGAGAGGAAAGTACTATGCCTAATTTATCGAGAGCAAGAACCACCGCAACCAGCTGCAATGATATGATAGCAGACTTAAGTGCTGCCCTTAGCACCAGCGCAGACAATTTACGCTGTGTCGGAGTAATGATACAAGCAGGGAAAACCCTCACCAACCCCCAAAATATGTACAAAACCATGGGTGGAGGCCATGTCTCTCCCTTTGTCGTTAATGCAGCAGGCTTGCAAAGCTGGGATGAGATCTGTGATAAAAGCTGGCAAACTTGGGCTAAAAATTCAGCTACTGGTCAGACATTAGGAAAAATTAATGATGTCATGTTCTACCCCAGTAAGGCTAACGATATTACCATCTATGCTCACCCAGCTTCCGATACCGAAATAGCAACGGTGATTAATCGGGCACAGCAGCTATTGAAAGCAAAGAACCTCGTTTACAACCACAAGCCAACTCGCACATCACAATTTCCCACCTCTGGGGACTGTGTTACCAAAAGTGCTTGGGTAATGAATGCGTTTTCTTACTCCAAACCCATGCAAGGCGCAGTAACCCCTTGGGGCCAAGCAATAATCTACGAGGCCTATACTTCTCCTGTAAACCTGTTAAGTAAGTGGGTCAAAATTAAAAATAAAGGCGCTAAGCTTGGGGTTATGGCCTAACCTTTTAGCATTTGGACTGGCAATGAAGTTAACCTCTCACCAACTTCATTGCCTCCCTTTAGATTTGGGAATCCCTTCAATAGAGTCTATTGCCAAATTGGATATTTTTTGAACAGCGGGAAGGACTCAGTGAAGCAAAAGCTTCACAAGTAGACAAGCTCGTCACTCTGCATCAAGCGTGTAATCAAAGTCATAGTAGTGGAGCCCATCCTCTTGGTGGATAGACATTTTTCCAGACAGCCCCGTTAGTTCGCCTGTAGCAGAATCAGGCACAACTTCTAACATAAGGTGATCTTTTCCCTTTTCCATGGTGCCAAAGTGCTGTAATACAAAGGAGCCTCTCTTGCCGTCCAAAGCACCTACTACCTGCTCTATTGCCACATATCCCGCAGACCCTTTTACTGGAGTCATAACGGTTAGCATTTCACCTTTGCTGTCTGCTGAAAGATCGCCATGGAAAATTTTATTGATCGACATCCGCCCTAAATTTGTTCCCTCACTTCCTTTAGCGTAGGTATCCATAGGCTTTACAGTAACATCAAACTTTCCTGAAACTTTCATTCCAACTCCGTGTAGACAAGGTTAAGGCATTGACAATTTTGCGGTCTCATATTGCTGCCAGTGGTAGCAATACCTTGGTTGGTGACCGCTTTGTGTAAATTAACCGATTCCACTGTATATAGAAACAGTATGAGAAGGAAATTGAGAAGTAGGCAGACACTTGCCCAAAGTGCAGGCACCAACTGATCAATTGGCAGTCGAAAAGTTCATTTTTCATCCTATCAAGTCAAATAACTTCCACCCGAAGAGTTCTTATCACTACTAGAACTCTAGGGTGCCTCTGAATAATATTGTCGGGGAAATTACAAACAAGAAAGCCGCAGAGTGTCTTATACGGCTTTCTTTCAATCAGGCGCGGAAACGATTCTGGCTAACTACCCTGCTACAACTACCCTTTGCAGGGACATCCCAGTCTTACCCTCCTCCTGGGGCTCGCTAAAGCCAAAGTCCTCCAGTATTCCGTAGAGTGCCGGCAAGACCAGAAGAATCAGTATGGTTGAACTGATGATGCCAAATACAATACTGGTCACTAGTGGTACTAGCACCTGTGCCTGTAGGCTGCTTTCAAATAGCAGGGGCAATAGACCGGCAACGGTGGTCAACGAGGTCAGAAAAATTGCGCGGAAGCGATCACGGCTGGCTTGGCTTGCCGCACTGTGAACATCCATCCCTTCACGTACCCGCCGCTTCACAAACTCCACCAGTAAAATAGAGTCATTCACCACAATTCCCGCGAGGGAGACAAAGCCCATCATACTGGGCATAGACATGCTCTGCCCCATCACCAAGTGCCCCCAAATCACGCCGATCAGTGCCAGGGGTATAGCCACCAGTACAATCAGCGGCTCTACATAGCTGCGAAACTGCAGGGATAAAAGCAGGTAGATACCAATAGCCCCGATCGATAGAGCCCCCCCAAGGGATTTACCAGTAACTTCACTGTTCTTCATCTCACCTTGCATATCTACACGCAAGCCAGGGAATTCATCGGCCAGTTCGGGCAGGAATTTTTCCTGGGTGTCACCGAGCACCTGGCCAGCGTTCGCTTTCTCGGTGAAAACATCCGCATACACACTGACTACCCGCTCGCCATCAATACGCTGGATACGGGCGTACTCTCGATTCATTGCGATATCCGCAACAGCAATTAGCGGAACGCGCTGTTTGGTGCTCGGGTGGATAATAACCAACTCATCGAAACGGCTGAGCGCACTGCGGGAGTCTGCATCCATGCGCACCTGAATTTCATAGGTTTCACCCCGATATTGAATTTCATCTATCTCCACACCCTGGTAAGCCGCTCGCAACTGATTGGCGACACTGCGGGCATCCAACCCGGAGGCATAGGCACCTTCACGCATTCTGACAGTAAGCTGCGGCTTGCCAGGACGCAGGTCGTCCACCACATTCACAACACCATCGTATCCGCGCAACCAATTCTGCAGGCGGATAGACGCCGCCTTTAATTGGCTTAGCTCCATCCCGGTAAGACGCAGGTGAATAGCACGGCCAGCAGGGCCTAGAGTCGGCTCTTTGTAAAGAATGGCGATTGCCCCAGGGGTATCGCCGGCGGCTTCGCGCCAGGCATGGCGAAATTTATCCATGCTGGTATTGCGGCCTTCGGCTGCGAGCAGATCGACATTGATGGTTGCCACATGAGGACCCGTTTCAAAAGCGTCCCCATTGATGCCAAAAGTAACACTGGTGTGATTCACCAGGGGGGCGCTTTCATTTTCAGAAAGCGCTAAAGCCACCCGGTCTAGGGCTGCCAGTTGCCCATCGACTAACTTTTCCATATCCCCCAGAGAGGTTCCCTGGGGCATCAAGATCCGGGCTTGTAATAAGTCACCCTCCAAGGTGGGAAACCCTTGAAACTTGACAATCCCCGCAGTCATCAGACTTACAGTGACAAGAAATAGGCCAAATACTCCGCCGACAAAGGCATAGCGATATTTCACCGCCCAATCTGCTGTACGCCCCATATTTTCTCGCCAGCCCTCAAAGCGCTTGGCAAAAGCCTGCTTCCAGGCAGGTATGCGATTTTTGTGCTCAAGGGCATGGCGCAAGTGTGCCGGCAGAATTAGAAAGGCCTCCACCAGGCTAATAATCAACACCGAGATTAAAACAACTGGCAGTACCTTAAGAATCTGCCCCATGTCCCCCTTAATAAAGATCAGCCCTCCGAACACCATTACCGTCGTTGCGAAAGAGGACAACACACCACGGGCCACCCGCTTGGTGCCATTAATCACCGCTTCCAGTGGCGAACTGCCCGCGCGGTGTTCACTGGCGATACTTTCCGACAGCACAATGGCATCATCCATCAAGATGCCAATGGCAATCAGCAAGCCCACCAGACTGATCATATTAATCGACACCCCCATAGCTGTGATCAGCGCGAATGAACCCAGAAATGAAACTGGTAAGCCCATTACCACCCAAAAGACATAGCGGCCGCTGAAAAACAGGTAGAGAGCCAGGGCGACCAAAACCAGTCCCTGCCAGGCATTGGCGATGATCATTTGCAGGCGATCGGCAACTATAGAGGCACTGTCCTGGGTTAAAATCAGCTTCATGCCCTCAGGCAAGTTTGCATTTTTACGCTCGACAAATACGCGCACAGCTTCGAGCACACGCAAGCTATCATCTACGCTATTTTTCTCAACATTGAGAAGCGCTGCGCGATGTCCATCAAAAATAATCTTGTCTTCAGCCAGCTCGAAATCATCATAAATTTTTGCGATATCTCCCAGTCGAACTTCGGCGCCATCAGCGCCTTTAATAACGACAAGATTTTCCAGCTCCGCCACCGTGCGGCGCTCTTCGGCGAAGCGCACCTGGTATTCCCGATCCGGGGTGGAAACCTTGCCGGCGGGCATATCGATCGCCTGCTGGTCAATGATATTGGCCAGATCCATCACGCTGAGCCCGTACTGACGCAGGTTGTAATCGGAGATTTCAATTTGGAGTTGGTGGTCAGAAAAACCGGATATGCGCACGATGGGGATAGCGGGGTCGCGAAGCAATTCACGGCGGTAATGCTCGGCCAACTGATTCAACTGGGGCAAAGGCAGATCGGCACTGATGGCGATACTAACCACGCTCTGAGTGCGGCCCAGCTCTTCGATCACCGGGCGCTCACTTTCGGCTGGCAGCGAGTCGATGCTGTCTACCGCAGACTCCACATCGGCAACAAACTGGTCCATATCACCGGCTTCTTGCATTTTTAGGGTCATCAGGCCCAGGTTATCTTGCGCCTCGCACAATCGCTCATCGATAAAGCTGATTCCATCGGTGGCCTCTTCCAAGGGAAGGCAAATACTGTCCTCTACTTCCGCTGCGGCAGCGCCGGCATAGGGGACCGATACCTGAACCTCGAACTTATCGACTTCCGGCATAGTTTCACGCTTCATACCCGGCAGAACAAAAAGTCCACTTAGCATCAGCGCGACCATCAATAAATTGGCCGCCGTTGGGTGAGCGGCAAAATAACGAATCACTGCTGGGTACCTCTAGTACTCGCTGTAACAGCTTGCTCACCAGCGACCACGGTGACCGGCATGCCGTCAATCGCCGGTATAACGTCCGTCACAATCACCTGCTCACCGGGATTCAGCCCCCCACGAATCACCGTGGTATCCCCCTGGTGGTAATCGATGTCTACCGGGCGTACGCGCAATCGACCATTTTCAACCAGATAGACTCTACCTTCGTGCAGAGCGCGGCGGGGAATGGCGAGCACCGGTGCGGCGGGAGCCAACAACTCTACGCGGGCATACATACCGCGAAATAGCGGTGGTTTTTCCCCGCTCAGCACTTCGCCATAGGGATCATCTACCGCGACAACAACGGAGAGCGTTCGACTGGTACTATCCAGGGTCCCCCCTAGGCGCACTACCCGCCCCCGCCACTTATTGTCTCCCGGGCCGCCCACCAGAGTGATCCGAGCTTCCAGGCCCAGCAGCATTTTGGGTAGGTCATCGGGGCTTGGAGTGGAAGCAATACCCGGCCTGAGATTGCGCAATAGTGGAGCCACATGCACCATGGGCAGTTCTGCGGCAATTTCTACTTGGGCGAGGCCACTGGCATCAAACAAGCGGGCATTACCGGCAACATATTGGTTTTCCTCTACATGGACCTGGCCAATGCGAGTATCAAATGGCAGGGTTACCCGGGTGCGCTCCAGGTTATATTTGCTGTCCCGCACCTGAGCCTCAGAGCGAGCAATCTGGGCCTCAATCACTTTGCGGCGAGTTGGGAAAAGGGACAGTTGACTGCTCTGGTTCTGCACTTCCTGGCGCAAGCGCAGCATATTCTGCTCTTCGGTATCTACGGTAGAGCGGGAAACAGTCCCCTTGACGACCAACTTTTGCTTGCGAGCGAATTCTTTCTCACCCAATTTAAGGGTGCTCTCCGCAATTTCCAGAGAGCGTTTGCTGTTGGCCTCCTCCACATCCAACTCTTGCAGGTTGGCACGGTTCACCGCCAAATCACTTTCCGCCTGAGCCAGGGCAAGCTGGTAGCTGGTGTCATCAATTTTCAGGACCCGTGTGCCGGCGGAGATGATATTGCCCCGCTCCAATTCGGGTGCCATATACACCACCCTACCGCTGACCTCTGCATTAGCCTCAAGAAAGGTGCTGGGCTTTACCTCCCCATAAGCAATGGCCTGGGCTCGCAATGGCAGCTCCTGTACTTCTATCGTATTCACCGCAGTTATTGGGGCTGCGATAGCATCGTGTTTTGGCGCGCGCTTAGTGACGACCAACACCGTGGACACAACAATCCCCACCGCGATCAGTAGCGGTAGTGCCAGCCGGCGACTCATCAGTGTCTTTATATGGGGCTTAATCACCACGGCTCACCTCCCCGCCTTTAGTCGCAGATATATTGGCAACGCCGCTGAGTAAGAGCTGAACGGTATGGTTGACCCATCTATCGCCGTTTTCCTCCCCCAAGACAAAGCCAAATCCCTCTTTCAAAGGATCTCCCGCAATAAAGGGGAAGGCGATCAAACTGATAAATGAGACTGGCATCAGGTCGATATCCAGGTCTTCTCGCAACTGCCCCGCAGACTGGAGAGCGCTCAGCAACTCGCGGAGCTTGGGGCCCAGTTGCGAGGCCAGCCTATCGGCAAAGAGTTCGCGCATTCGACCGGGTTTAGAGGCCACTTCACCAACGATCAAACGTGGAATCCAGGGCTCTCGCATGTAGAGGCGTATTAATCTACTCATCGCTTCTTTGAGTAACTCGATAGAGGGCTCCTGCTCCTCCAGCCCGACACTGATAAAAGCGGGGCCGTATTGCATAAACTGGTGCCGAATTACCTCGATAATCAGTCCTTCCTTACCGCCGAAGTGATAGCTGATCATCGCAGAATTCACTCCGGCTCCCTGGGCGATCTCACGGATAGAGATATCGCGGAAAGCCTTACCACGAAGCAGTGCGTAGGCTGACTGCATCAGCGCCTCACGTACCTGTGATTCACGCTCAGGGTCTTTTGGGCGCCCGCGCCCACGGGCAGATGGCCTATCAGTCACAGGTTTCACCTTTTAATTAATCACTCGATTAATTAAATAGAAAGCACACCCGGATCACAAGAAAAAACATCGACTGAATAGTCGAAATTAGAGAGCGAGAGGGTTTTGATAAAAATGGGATAAATGCTATTCAATAGGTGGTGGGATCAAAATTCTGCGTCAGCCAGAATTGGCTGCGATGCACTCTGAAAGCACTCAGGTAAAATGCCTGGCGCCTGCCGATATAGACCCTTCGAATTTCCGCGAGGTTGTGCTGATATCGCTCAAAGGCCTCTCCCCTGCTGCCTTCACACAACACTTTGCTCAGCATATTGGCTGTGGCCACAGCGTTGTAAATACCTTGAGAGGATATAGGGTCAAAACTTATAGCCGCATCACCACAAGCAGCCCAACTCTCACCTGAGGGCACCTCCAAATAACTGGTTCGCGCGTCGCTTACCGACAACTCAGCGCATTGAGGCGCTTTCTCGGGCAGGTGCTGCGATATTAGCTGGGTACTCGCCAATTGCCGCTGCCACAATTCTGGAGCCATACGAAAATCTCGCACCCGCACAGCCGAGGTATGGAAGATTGCAAGCCAGCGGCCATCCGGCAGCTTGGCTGCATACCACCAGCCACTATCTTGAGATTCAATATAGGTATGACTTGAACTCGCTCGCTGTGCTTGAGGCTCTCCAGGCAGCAGCGACCAAATAGCGACCAGTGGCGGTGCTTTCACCCGCTTTGCCCCTACCCTGCGGGCCAATATATTAGTCCGGCCACTGCAATCAATGGCAAAGTCGGCAAAGACTTGTTCACCATTATCCAGCGATAACTGCCATATATCGCTGCCTCTATGTGCCCGGTGAAGCAGTGCATCAAAATGAATAGCGCCAGCTTCAAGCGCCTGTGCCATCAACATCTTTTCAAACACCACGCGGTCAAGCCGCCAGCCGGCACCACCGGCTTGCACCATGCAATCTTCGATCAAATGCTCTCCGGCCCAATAGGATTCCGTACCCAATATCGGCATATGTGCAGGGCTTTCCAGCAAGGGGATAGAGATATTGCACAGCAAGCGCTGTAGCGCAGAAGGAACCGATTCCCCAACTTTATGGCGGTGCCAATCCAGGCTATCGATCACCCCAATATGTAAACCTGTGCGTGCCAGCTGCAAGGCGCATGTCCATCCAGCTGGCCCGCCACCGATAATGGCTATATCGAGCTGCATTCGATGTTAATCAGATGTTGGCTTGCGCTGGCGTAAGCGCAGTGCATTCTGCCACTGCTCTTCGTCTTCCCAGCCGGCCTCTTTGAGCTTGGCATCAAAGTCTGACAGCCCTTCCTCCGCTATAGCGGCACCTCTCAGCAGGAATACATCCCTCAACTTTTTCAGAGTATCCGCATAGGCACTATTTTCAACGTAGATCACTTCAGGGAAATCGGGGTCATTTCTAACACCGGGTCTTGCCTCGACAATCCCTTGCAGGCCAAAGTCTGCGACCATGCGCTTCATGACTTCCGCTACTTGCGGGTTTGAGCCATCGCTATTTTTATGGTCAATAAATCGATACCAGCTGGCTCGGTGGGAGTAAGCCGCGATACGAATCTCCCGGGGTTGCGATTCATCAATGACTATCTTATAGGCATCCTCCGTGATGATGGTATTCGGCACTCGAGCAGGCCAAAAGGTCGGCAAGAACAAATCGAATTCCGGGTTGTAACCGGAGCGACAGTAGGCGGTATCACCTTGCCAGGGAAGCCCCATCCACCGTGTAATGGCGCCCGGCACCTGTGCAAATAGGGGGCCATTGGGGGCGAGAGCCTGCTGCTGATTCAGTTTGGGCCCCCACTGATCCGGGCTCTCCGGTACTGTACTCTCGCGGATTCTAAAGGGGGCTCGGTACAGGCTGGTATGACGCATTGGCCACGTCATTTCACAGCCGGGGTGGAAGGCATCTGCCAGACAAAAATGCATCGCTGCCTTATCCAGCATGGCGGGCTGTTCTGCCAGCGGTACTTGATCAAGCGATGACGGCGCTTGGTAATCTGGGTGCCAGTCATTCACAAAATTACCGGCGGCCCAGCGCTGCAAATGCAACTGCTGAAGAGAGGGCAAGGCCAGCATCGTATTCGGCGATTCAGCAAATACCACACCATCAAAAGTATCCCCGTATAACCACGGCCAAATACGCGGATCATTTACCCGTGGCTGATACGGCCGGAAGGAGTTCAGCATTTGGTTGCGCAACTGACCATAGGGATCAACGGTAATCATTCCGCCTGTTACGGGATCAGGTATGATCGTTGGTGTTTGTGCCAGTTGGGCAACAAAGTCCGGATCATTAAAGTCCATTGGCCGGCCTTTACCGAACATTGACGCATAGCCTTTGTTTACCCACTGCAAATTGGAAAGCCGCTGAAGCTGCGGCAATACATCCTGGGTAAAGCGGGTTTTATCAGGGACCGGTAGCCAACCGGCTTGGGTGTAGATATCCACCTGTAGATCATACATGGTGCGCCAGCCGATTATTTCTGGGGCGTAGTTAGGTGGCGCGGTGATAACCCAGGCACCCTCTACCGGGATATCTTGACCGTTAATCGCTACACTGGCATTCACTGGGCCATCAGACATATCGTCGTACCAGTCTGCCGCATTATTAAAGGAGTCCGGCTCCGCTGGAATATACGGCGGCGCGCCGGAAGGTGACGCCGAAACACCGTGTCCGCCCAAGAAGAGCAAACGCCCTTGATCATCTGTTTGCAACTCCCCCAGATATACGAACTGCTCCTTAAACTTGCCGGATGCAAAGCGGTAGGCTGTGCCCGATTGTGAAGTTCCTGTAATTTTACGTTCGCCCGGGTCAATAATTAGGCTGCTGCGTTTATTGCCCGTCACATCTTTATTGCGGCGATCGACAACAAGATCCTTGGTTTCAGGAATATCCATCGCGGTAATAAAGTGAAACCAGTTGGCTTTGCGGTTGGCGATATGGACCTTCCATTCAATATCGGCATTGCTACTGGTCAGCTCCCGTACCACCTCGCCGGCAGCGTTGTAACCATATAGACGGAACCTTGCAGCCTGGCGTTTCAGGGTGCTTTCCGGCGTGCGATAGAAACCATTGGGCTGCGCCGGCGGGTCGGTGACTTCAGGGCCAATGAAAAAGTCAGTTTCCGCATTGCCAACCCGTGCAACCCCGATACCAGGGTGAATCGCCGCTCGAACGATAACCTCATCCTTGCATGGGGCCTTTAAATCATCGGGCTTAGCGGTGATCGGCTCGCCATCAGGCACTCCATTGGCGTTGCGTCTCGTATCAGCCGATGCCGCATAGACCACTTTACGCACATCTGCGATTGAGCCCTGTGGCTTGTGCTCTTTGGTAACCCGCCAGATATTCATACTCAGGTTTTCACCATAAGCTGCCTGCCCGCGCCTATTGATATCCTGTTTGGGAAATACAATATCGGCGACGGGTACAAATGGGCTTTCACTCACCGGCCACTCAACCGTGGCTTCATCCAGCGGCATAGTCTCAGGATTGGTACGCAGCTGGATACAAAACTCAAAAGTCATCGCCTCATTGGCTAGGCGAGCTGCCATTTCTTGCGCAAGATAAGTGGGATTGGCGGGTGCAGTATGCGGCGGTTGATCTTGGGTTGTCGGCTTCAGCATGTATTTAACGTACTGCTTGTCACCGAGTGCAAAGGGCAGGATACCCCAGTAGGGGATAGACAAAACCGACCCCACCGGCTGAGCCATATCGTTAAGAATCCTTGCCGTTTTGGGGTGCTCCTTAAGGTACGGATCGTAATCCCCATCAATAACCCCCGCCTTGGTGAATTCGCACATATCTTTTGCCGTATCGACAAAAAATACCGGGTAATTCTGCATAATAAAGTCAAAGGTTGTTTCATCCGGCAGGCCAAATATTTTCGGCGTTGGGGTATCAAACAGCTTGAGGCCGATACCACAAGTCGTTTTAAAATCGCTAACAGTCGGCAGTGTATCTGATGAAAATCGTGCCCAGAGCTCATATTCATCGCCGGCAAACAATCCGATTTGGAAGTTTTCAGGAATATCCCTGCGAACCCGAAAAGTGCCTTTCGCCACGCCGTGCGGCTTGAGGAATACCGGGCGTAAGGCCGGGCACTGGCCTTTGGAAATGCGACCTTTTTGAACAATATCAACAAACATCTCAACCAGCGACTCGGTAGGGTTGATCGAACAATTTTCACTATAAGTCGCAGCAATATTATTTTTATCTAAGTGTGTAACCACAACAGTTCCCTCTGTTAGGTTTCAAAGTAGGCAACTGACTAAAGCCTTGATATTTTCTTTTAGAATAAGTAGCAACTGATTAAGTCTTTCCACCCGAAAAAGTGCAGCAGATACTAGAAATCATATCGAGACACATGAAAGAAAAAACTGACTTGCAATTCTTTGTCAGCTTTAGTCTTAACCGGCAATCTCCATCGTAACTAACAGGTATTTCCCTGAAAAATAGAAGATCGCTATAGACAATAGAAGCTCATCGCTGCTAAAGGCTATAACAGGAATACGGGCAGGCACCCGCTCCATTTATAACGACAAACTCAGATAAACGTATTAACTCTATGGACAGCAACTAATGGAGTATTCGTACACCTATTACCCCCCCAGAAAGTTTACAAAACTACCCAACTGATAAAAAATTCTGAACAGCCCTCCTATTTAGACTAGATGTTTTGATGCGAGCACTTCCGAACAACAAATCAACGAAAACTTCTATAAAAGCTATATTACAAGGTGTTAATATTAGCTTGATTACTTGTTCAGAATCTCAACAAACCAGACAAAACAAGCCTGCCCGATTCAACAGAATACACCCTTTAATGGATACAAAAGCTATGGCCCGGTATTTCTCTTTCTTTGCTGCACTCCTTATGTCAACTTTTGTCTACGCGATAGATATTGAGAAGTCCCCCTTGATAGTTGGAGATTCCATTAGTTTTGCATCCAAAATCCTGGATGAGCAGCGTACCTTAAATATTTACCTACCCGACAGCTATCATCGCGAAACCGGTAAAAGCTATCCCGTAATCTATCTTTTAGATGGCTCTTTATCCGAAGATTTCATCCATATCGCAGGCATACTACAATTCGGGGCGTTTTCCTGGATCAACATGATTCCTGAATCCATTCTGGTTGGCGTGGCAAATGTTGACAGAAAGCGGGACTTTACATTTCCCTCAACCCAAACTTTGGATCAACAGGAGTTTCCATCGTCAGGCGGGTCGAAAAAGTTTATTGAATTCCTTGACAGGGAAGCCCAACCTTTAATCAAAAAAAACTATCGCACAGAAGACAGTACCACTTTGATCGGTCAGTCATTGGGTGGACTTGTAGCCACAGAGATCCTATGGAAGCGCCCAAACCTTTTCGACAACTATATTATTATCAGCCCGAGCCTATGGTGGAGCGGAGAATCTCTTTTGACTGATATTCCGAAAAACTGCTGTGATAACAAGCTGATTTATA
Source organism: Microbulbifer regidiadema (SeqCode) (assembly GCF_052467605.1). Classification (NCBI taxonomy): domain Bacteria; kingdom Pseudomonadati; phylum Pseudomonadota; class Gammaproteobacteria; order Cellvibrionales; family Microbulbiferaceae; genus Microbulbifer; species Microbulbifer regidiadema (SeqCode). Next base: position 1,098,899 of record NZ_CP174316.1, read on the forward strand.
TCGGTGTAGGAAAAGAAGGAAAAACCATGGAGCGCCTGGCCAGAGCACTTTTCAATAAACTAAATAATGAGAAGAGCAAAGCGAAGGTACACTTTGGTTACTTTGAGCAGTTAGATCATGGCGACACTCTACACCTTGCAGTTTACGATGCATTTGAGAAGCTTTTTGCCAATAAAGCCTCTCAATAACAGTAAATATCCCCCGGCAAAGCCGGGGGCTTTAATAGGAAGCACTTATAATTTAGAGGGCACATTAGCTCTTGATGAGCAAGTAAAATCGATTTTTATTAAGTGGAGGCTAATCAACCTGTGCATTAACCTCCACCTTAACCCCCACAGGATCAAAAAATACCAATTGCCGCAGATTGCGACCGGGTACATCCATTTGCCGGCTGGCAATACCAAGAGCGTCCAATCTCTGCTTAATCGGCTCAAGAGCATCTGTACGAAAGGCAATATGATCCAGGTAGGGTTTCTCCACCTGCTCGCCACTCACCTCACCATCAATCAAATGTAAAACGGCCCTGCCATTGCCATAGAGCCAAAAACCATCGCGTTTGAAGTTGGGTCTCTCGCCTTCAGTCAGGCCGAGTACCTGTGTATAGAAGTCCCGCACCCGTTTGAGGGTTTCCATAGGGGCGGTAATATTGACGTGATCAAGTTCCATCACTTTTCCCTAAATTGCACAGCACATCCTTGTGCCGGGTTAATTGTGAGCTACAACTTACACAATCTTATTTTTCCGTAACTGCTCTATTTGTTCATCACTTTTGCCGAGTAACTCACGCAACACTGCACAAGTGTGCTCCCCCAGCACTGGTGGAGCTTGGGTGTAGTCGAGAGCCGATTCAGAAAAAATTACCGGATTACGTACAGTCTTCACTTTTCCAGCCTCCGGATGCTCCTGCTCTACCACCATGCCCCGCGCCTGCACCTGGGGATCGGCAAAGACCTCTTCCAGCGTGTTGATCGGTCCACAGGGAACGTGTGCTTCGCTGAGGTGGTGGAGCCACCAAGCGGAGTCTTGCCGACGTGTTGCCGCTTCAATCTGTGGCACCAGCTCTTCACGCGCCATAACCCGCGCGGAGTTGGTCCCATAGGCGGGGTTTTCCGCCAATTGCTCAACACCTGCAATCACACAGAAGCGCTTGAACTGATCATCATTCCCCACTGCCAACATAAAGTAGCCATCTTTTGATGGAACTGCTTGATAGGGCACAATATTGGGGTGGCCAGTCCCCTGTCGCTCCGGGCTATTGCCGGAAGTAAGGTAGTTCTGCGCCTGATTGGCGAGCCATGACACCTGAGTATCCAACAACGCAAGGTCGATATGCTGGCCGACCCCCGTATGCTGCCGGTGGGCCACAGCGGCCAGAACAGAGGAAACCGCATACATTCCGGTCATTAGGTCGGCAACGGCCACCCCCACCTTTTGCGGACCCGCACCCGGCTGCCCTTCCGGCACACCGGTAATACTCATCAGCCCCCCCATTCCCTGGATCATGGCGTCGTAGCCCGCACGATTTTTGTACGGCCCGGTTTGTCCAAACCCTGTGATTGAGCAATAGATGACACCGGGGTTGATCGCCTTGATAGACTCATAATCCAGGCCGTATTTTTTCAATCCATCTACTTTGTAATTCTCCAGAAGAATATCGCAGCGCGTCGCCAGCTCCTTGATCAAGGCCTGACCCTCTGCTGTAGTGATATCGACCGTCACTGATTTTTTTCCGCGATTAGCACTGAGGTAGTACGCAGCATCAGCAGTATCGCTCCCCTGCTCATCTTTTAGGTAGGGAGGCCCCCAGTGGCGGGTGTCATCCCCTCGTTCCGGCCGCTCTACCTTGATAACTTCTGCACCAAAATCAGCAAATACCTGCCCAGCCCAGGGACCGGCAAGAATACGACTTAAATCGAGTACCTTTAAGTGTGCGAGTGGACCTGCCATAACTTCCTCATGTCGCTTACTTGCGGGATAACCGCATATTTTTGCGGCAGCCTAACAGATAATTTACGCCGGCGCCCTGATTGGCGGGTTTAGATATTCGTCTTACACTTGATTGTGCAATAAAAATAAGGAGGCACAGCATGGCCGCTATAGAAGCGCAAAAATTTGAATCTTTTCGCGAATTTTATCCATTCTATTTACAGGAACACAGCAATCTCATCTGCCGCCGTCTGCATTTTTTGGGAACCAGTCTGGTATTTGCGACAATATTAGCGGCTCTGGTGACTTCCAATATACTGTGGCTGGCAGTTACACCCGTTGCAGGTTATGGCCTGGCATGGATCGGGCACTTCTTCTTTGAAAACAATCGCCCAGCCACTTTTAAATACCCCGTCTACAGCTTTATCGGAGACTTTGTTATGTTCAAAGATATATTGCTCGGGCGGATTGAGCGGTAACCACGGCTATTTTTTATTCATCGAGAGGCCATATTTACGCAGCTTGTTAGCAACTGCCGTATGGGAAACCCCCAGCTCCTTGGCCAGCTCCCTGGTTGAGGAGCGGCCTTCAATCATATCGGCCAGCAGGGCCCTCTCCAGCTGCTCCATCATTTCTTTATAAGAGAGCCCGCGCGCCCAATCTCGCCAGGGCAGCTCAGACTTAACCATTAAATCCGGTACATCTGTACAAGCGATCGAGCCCCCTTCTCTGATCAAACATTGACTCGATGCGACCTTCAAGTAATCACTCAGTCCATTAAAATTATCCGGCCAGTCGTGCAGCTTTATCAGCTCCATCACCTGATTATCAAAGTCGAGTTCACTTGCCTCGGAAGATTCCTGTCGCATTAAAGCCCGAGCAAAACGCGGTAGTGCCGGGCGCATATTTCGCAGCGGCGGCAAGGATATGGCCAAAGAAGAAAAGAGCTGTGCCAGCGGCGCTGCAATAGCCCCTCTATCACTCGATGTCGCCACTAGGCGCAGCGATGTCGGCAGGTTGCGGATCTCCCTGAGCAACTCTATTTGAGCCTCCGCCGTCAGCGTATGCAGATCCTCAAGTATTAACGTGCCCGTTTGGCGTAGGTGAGCCGGCAGCTGTAGCGCTCCACAGCGCGGGGTTAGCCGATAACAATCGGCTTTTGAAGCGGATGGTGAAAGATAGTGCACCGCACAAGCAAAGGTCGTTTTTCCACTGCCGCGCTCACCCAGTATCAACATAGGTGCACTGAGTTCAGATAAGTCTTGCAACTGTAGGCAGCTTTGGCGGCGCAAGTCGAAATCCCACAGCACCATTGGTCTGGGCAACTCAGTAACGAGTTCACTACTATCCCAGGGCTGTAGGCGCAAAACTGCACCGGCAAGCGAATCCACCGCTCCGGGACTCCCCTCCAGAGTTATCGGAGACCAGTCCACCCGAAAACTCTGCCCGCGAACCACCAGCGGCAGGCCATAGCGGGGCACGGCGAAATCCCGCAGCAATTCAGCGACTTGCATCAAAGGTAGGAAGCGCTGCAACTGCAATCCTGGCACCTTATCCAGGCTCACGCCGAAGGTTCTGGCAGCTGCCAAATTCGCGGCAACAACTCTCCCGCCCCTATCCACACTGAGCACAGGGTCTGTCACATGCCTCAGCAGGGTGTCCAGCTCGAAGTGCCGCCGCTCCAGGGGCAGAAGGGATATACGCCGCACTCGCTGGACGCCGGGAACCCGGTGCAGGGACTTCTCGATTGTCTGGTATTGGGTAGCAAGCATTCCCGGGGCAGAGAGGTAGACCTTATCACCACTGTCTCCCCCGAGCTCACCAGAGGTTACATTTATCCGATATTCACCAAAAATTTGCATGATTTCATGCAATATACCGACACGATTAGCGCAGGTTATTTCGACCCTCACAGCCCCACCTGTAAAGAAATGTTTACAGAAAGTGTAATTTGAACTCCCCAGAAGACGCAATAGCCCACTCCAAGCCCTCCCCTCCCCGGGCACCCCTGGCTAAAAATAGAGGTCGAAGATAACAACAACAGGTTCAGCAGCCTGATCTCAGCAGAGGGAAATAGCTTAGATCAGCGAGCTACCGGAGAGACACTCATGAAAAAAGAAGCAAAGAAGGCGAGTAAATACGTTGCCCGCGAGCCCAATGAAGAGGGCTTTATCGAGTATTCCGATATTGAACACCAAACCTGGCAGCGCCTAATTGAGCGCCAACTGGATGTCTTACCTGGGCGCGCCTGCGACGAATATATGCACGGCCTTGAGCTGCTGGATCTACCTACCGATCGCATTCCGCAACTGGAGGAGGTCTCCAGCGTGCTGCGCAGGGAAACTGGCTGGGAAGTTGCCCGCGTTCCTGCACTGATCGGCTTCGAGACCTTTTTTGGTCTTCTCGCAGACCGCAAATTCCCCGTTGCAACTTTTATCCGCACTCCTGAAGAATTTGATTACCTGCAAGAACCTGATATTTTCCACGAGATTTTTGGCCACTGCGCCATGCTTACCAACCCGGCATTTGCCAACTTTACGCACAAATACGGGCAGCTCGGCCTCAAAGCCTCCCCCAAAGAGCGGGCCTACTTAGCCCGCTTATACTGGTTTACCGTCGAGTTTGGCCTGCTGAATACTGCCGACGGTTTGCGTATCTACGGTGGTGGTATTCTCTCCTCCCCGAAGGAAACCCTCTACGCACTCAGCAATCAGCCAGAGCGCTTTGACTTTGACCCAGTTACCGCCCTGCGCACCCCCTATCGCATTGATATTGTGCAGCCCATCTACTATGTACTGAACAGCTTGCAGCAATTACAGGAACTGACTGAAATTGACCTAATGGCTAAAGTTCAAGAGGCTATTGATATGGGGCTGTTTGAGCCGCGCTTCCCACCTAAAGATGCAGCCTGATATCCTCCAGGGACTTGGGCGGTCAATTTCCACCCAAGTCCCCGCAGTAAAAATAAAAAGCTCCCCCAGAAGATTTGCACATTAGGGAAAATTCCACTACCAACACCCTTGCTATGAGCCTATCGTATCTGCAATGGGTGCAATGGGAAACCGAAGACTTAACCCGGAACCCCTAGCACCTCCCCCGTCAAAATACGTTACAAGGGGCAGTATGCCAGGGTGGCAAACCCATTTATACAAGGACACAGCCCCCCCGACTTATAGGGAGTGCGTAGCACTATGTCCTCACTTGACGCGATTGATAGAAAACTTCTCGCGATTCTGCAATCCGACGTCAGCCTTTCAATTGAGGAGCTGGCGGAGCGTGTGGGCCTGACAAAGACCCCCTGCTGGCGCAGAGTACAAAAGCTGGAAAAAAGCGGGATCATTCGGCGTAAAGTTGCGCTGCTCAATGCTGAAATCCTGGGATTACCGGTCTCGGTTTTTGCCCAGGTGAAAACTGACCAGCACACACCGGAGTGGGCCGACAATTTCGCCGAACACATGGCACAGTTGCCAGAGGTAGTCGCCTGCTACCGTATGGCCGGCGAATACGATTACCTACTACGAGTCGTGGTTAGCGATATCACCGCTTATGATCGCTTCTACAAAGAGCTTATCCGGCATGTTGGTATCAGTGACATTGTATCTAACTTCGCCCTGGAGCAGATCAAAAGTACTACCGAACTCCCCATACCGCCGGGGGAGTAGCGCTTGTGCTTACAAGCCCATTAGACAAGTAACACTTTCAGCTGCTCGCACATCTATGGATAATAGCTAAGGAGCCTCCAATCAATTCCGTAATACCTTTGCGGGCCTTGAGAGCTGTAAATTTTAGGCCCTATTCTCTGCGACAGACATCTCGGTATTAATTAGGGGGCTGTTAGAATCTCGCTCACAACAAGGATAGCCTGTGGCGGACAGCTCTCTTTTCCAGTCGTTTTTTCTAATCTTCAGTGGCGCAGCAATTTTCGCCACCCTCGCCCTTTTTGGCCGACAGCCCCTACTCGTCGCCTATATCGCTCTCGGCGTACTGCTCGGCCCTTCGGGATTTGCAGTTATCGATAATCTGCGCCTGCTCTCCGATATGTCTAGCGTAGGGATCATCTTTCTCTTGTTCCTACTCGGACTGGATATGCAACCACAGGCACTGGTGGCCGTATTGCGCAAGGCGACATTTGTGGGGCTCGTGAGCTGTACAATTTTTCTCGGTCTGGGTTTTGGGCTTGGTAAACTTTTTGCTTTTACTACGATCGAGTCCTGGGTTATTGGGATGTCCCTGATGTTCTCCAGTACTATTATTGGCATCAAGCTACTCCCCACAACAGTCCTTCACCATAAACACCTGGGCGAATTAATGGTGGGACTGCTGCTCTTCCAGGATTTTGTAGCCATCGTCTGCCTGATGGTACTACTTAGTGATAACACAGGGGATACACAAATTTGGCAGCTGGCTCTCTCTTTTGGCTCACTGCCGCTACTAATTCTATTTGCCTGGCTAATCGTTAAATATATTTTGCTACCTATATTTTCCCGGTTTGATCGCTTCCATGAATACGTATTCCTAATGGCATTAGGCTGGTGTATGGGAATGGCGGAACTGGCCGAAATCGTCGGCCTCTCCAGGGAAATTGGTGCATTTATCGGAGGTATTACCTTAGCCGCCAGTAGAATCTCACAATACATCGCTTTAAGCCTTAAACCTCTGCGAGACTTTTTCCTTATCCTGTTTTTCTTCAGCCTCGGGGCTCAATTCAAGCTATCAATGGTGCCAGAGATCTTCCTCCCCGCACTGGTAACTGCAGCGGCAGTATTGATCATAAAACCCGCTGTATTTCACTACTTATTGGGAAATCGAAGCGAACACAAAGTGCTGTCCTGGGACATCGGCTTCCGGCTTGGGCAAATTAGTGAGTTCTCTCTACTAATCGCCCTACTCGCTTACTCACAAAACTTAATTGGCAGCGCCGCTTCACATCTAATCCAGGCAACGGCTATCCTGACATTCCTAGTCTCATCTTACATTGTGGTGATGAACTTCCCCAATCCCATTGCGATTAAGGATGAACTGCGCAGGGATTAAAGACCTTAACAAAGATTAACACTTAGAGAGTATTCAACCCTTAACATCAGCTACAATTTAAAAACTTTTTTACATTTTTGAATAAGAATAGGGCGGATGCTTCCTTATTCAGGACTCAGGCTAAGTAAGCGCACATCCCTCAGACACACTTCCGGCGCGAGCATAGGATAACTTGCTCCAAATATTACTTTATTCTTACTGTGAGCTTTTATAAATGAAACCAACTCCTGAGGATGGTGCTTAGGTTTGTATGCGGAGGGGCGATATAAATATTGGGGAATTTTGTGGCAAAGGCAATCATTTCATTGTGCCAGGGATAACCAATATGACCGAAAACGATTTTCAAATCTGGGGAATCAAGTGCAACTCCCTCAATATGAGCTGGTCGCCCCGACTCAGAGCTACGCAAGGGACCCTTTAGACCTGCCTGCAAATAAACGGGTACATCAAAAGGGTTTCACTGAGGCAGCTTAGATTCAAAACAAGCTGCCCCTTCCCGCAGCCCCTCACCATTACATTTTTTAGGCTTTAGTATGCAATATCCAAAAAAATTAATTCAGATTCCTTTGAATCACAACCGTCTGACTCTTCAAATTCAACTGTTACTGGCTTACCTGATGTAGCAGCAGTGAGAGCAGTTGTATACATAGCTTTTTCATATTCTGTGTTAAAATATATTTTACTATATTTGTTACACCCTTCTAGCTTTATATATGTGACCGCCGACCTGACTCTAACATTTACTATATCAGCCGTCATTACAGGCCCGGCAAAGCAATCCACAGACAATTGGTGTGGTCAAGTCCAACCGGACACCTCTTTAAGCACATTTCTCAAATTCGATAGGGGTTACATCCCCCAATGTTGTGTGTATTCTGCGTGAGTTGTAATAAGCAATATAGGCTCTCACATCTGCTATCGCATCCACCCTTGTTTCATAGAGATTTCCCGTTAGCTATTCTCGCTTCAGGCTGCTAAAAAACCGTTCTGTTGGTGCATTGTCCCAGCAATTTCCTTTACAGCTCATTGAACATACCATTCCATGCTCCTTCAGCAACGCCTGATAGGTATGGCTGGCATACTGACTGCCTCGATCAGAGTGGTGTAGAAGGCCTTGCGGTGGTGTGCGTAAATTGACGGCCATCATCAGCGCACGACTCGCCAAAGCTGTTTCCATCTGGCGATCTAGGTGCCAACCAACTATCCGGCGTGAATAGAGATCAATCACTACCGCCAAGTACAACCATCCCTGTAACGTCCAGATGTATGTAATATCCGTAGCCCAAACTTGATTTTTAGCACTCGGCGAAAAATCCCTATTCAGAAGGTTCTCTGCAATGGGCAGTTGGTGTTTGCTATCTGTCGTCAACGTAAAACGCTTCTTGCGTTTTACTGCCAAACCTATCTTTTTCATTAGCTTTCGGACTCGATAGCGCCCAATTTTAAAGCCTTCTCTGCGTAATAGCTTCATTAGTCGGCGGCTTCCCAAGCTCTGCCGAGATTCTGCAAATAAGGCTTTCAAGCGATGGCAGAGTTGCCATGTTTGGCTATCTATTGAGCTATCACTGCGATGGCACCAATCGTAATAGCTGCTCTTTTTTACCTGCATTACTCGGCAAAGCATCCTAACTGGAAAGCTACTTTTCTGCTCTTTGATGAAGCTGTACTTTACTTCATTTCTTTCGTAAAGAAGGCGCTGGCCTTTTTTAGGATTTCCTTCTCCATCCGCAAGCGCTTGTTTTCACGTCACAACCGATCCAATTCAGCGCGCTCGCCTGCATCCAATCTTACTCCGCTCTCTTCCTGCTTCAGCTCCTTTACCCAGCGTCGCAAGTTATTAGCAGTGGTTCCTACAGCCTCTGCGACCTTAGAAATCGAATAGCCTTGTTCAGAGACAAGAGCTACAGCGTCTTTCTTGAACTCTGGCTTGAATTGCCGGCGTGTACCTTTTGTTGTCATACGTCACCTCACTTGGTAGTTTTACCATCTTAGCGAAGTGTCCGGAAGTATTAGACCACTACACCCTAGACACGAAGTAGCCCAAAGCTCAAGAAAAAATACTCAGCGCACACACCGGCCATCAGGTGGATTTTCTAACCAAAAGAGAACCTACTGACTTAGAAACGGCATGCTTAGAGTCCGAAATACAGCCCCAGAGAAACTAAAGCGGAGATAAAAACGCATAAAATCTTACCCCCCATCAAAACGTAACCCTTCCATGTATGAAGTTTTTATAGCGCCACAAACCTACTTATCCCCTTATGTACAATCATTAACCCGGCAGACTTACAGCTCCTTTTACAGCGGGGTATCTTACCTCAAACACCACTCACTTAAACATAAAACCTAGAGAGACCATCTATCTGCCGGATTAATATATCACTCCTCTAGATAAACCCTATATGCAGAACTACAATTTTCTGCATCTATAAAGTCGATTCTAACCCCTTTGCCAGATGCTTTAGCTGCAAGAAGAACTGTTAGCGCCATATTCGCATCTGTGTTCGACTCAGTGAATCTTGCATGATCGCAAGAGCATTCATTTGAGAGAGAGGTGACATCTGCATAAACGGTCTTATTAGGGCTATCAAGCCCTACCCATCCAGTAAGAAGATTGGCATGCTGTGTGCACATCGCAAATACTGCCTGTGATCCAAATGCCAGCGGCAGTATCAATAATTTAATTATACCTTTCATACTTTTTTCCCTTTTTAATAGAAATGATTAAACCTAAAGTTGCCAACAGGGGATAGCTGAGACGTTCGAACATAAAGAGCTCTACATAGACTACCTACACCTTATGGTGAACAAGCCCACCAAGCTTAGTTATAGCTTGCACACACAAAACTGCCTACCTGACCTTTAGCGACCATCTCTGACTGATCACCACCCAGTAAAAGCATAGAAAAAATAACATATTTTTCCTATAAGGCCGTTGAAATAAAATCCAAAATTTATTTCAACCAAAAAATAAAATTACTTACAACCCATTACAAGCAAGCACAACATCAAAAACCATTTCAAGGAAACTCGCTATCGAAATTAACTCGACTAACCTTATTGGAGCCTCAAAAAGTGCACCATAACTGCACTCAAAGCACCTCACATATAAGCCAGCAGATTTATAATTCACAATAAAGCAGCACCCCTTTTCAAATACTACTCGTTTGAGTGTGCAATATAGATAAGCCATACGAAAACAAAGCCAAAAGTCGAGACGTGACCTCATGGGAATATATAAATACTTCAAAATATTGAAACGTTTCCCTGCACACAGGGCAAGCCACAATCTCTATTGACACCGACTAGAATATTGATGCAACAACAGATCCTGTACTAAACAGGTGAAAAAAGTGCCAAACCAGTAAAGACCACCCATAACCAGCAGAGAACGACAGCCAGAGAGGAATACAGGAAACAAAAATCAGCATCTTAATACTATAAAATAAAAGAAGCCCAAAAGGCTAACAAAGCGCCCCGTAGTGATCTAACACCTCTAAACACTTTATTTAGAGGGCAAAACTACCGAGCAAGGTGAAGCATGACAAAAAAGGGACACTCCAGTATTTCAAACCGGGAATCACGATATTCAAGCCCCTACAACCTCTAAGCTCGCAGAGTCTGTAGAAACCACTACAAACAGCCTACCGCGCCAGTAAAGAAATGAGGGGGGGGGGCAGAAAGAGAGCAGGGTAAGGTCAAATGTAAAAACTAGATTTGATGTAAAGAGTAAAAAATGACTTACACTGATGGCAGGCAGAAACTGCCTGCCACAGAGGGGCTTCTGGGTAAGAATTTCTCATCAAATCCCACAAATCAAGCTTAAGCTACTAATATTACACACACCTGGGCTCTAAGTTTTATACACAAGTTTTTCCAGTTTTATTATGTAAATCAATAAGTTACAGTTTGTCCTGGTAAGAATTACAGATTTGATTTGATTGGATTATTATGCAGGACTGGGTCATGGACGAAGTAAAAAATCAGGTTATGGGTGATACACGCTTGAATAAGCGCTTGTCCAATATTCTTAGTAGTTTAAGTTCAGATCCAAAGAGTAGCATTCCCTGTGCAAACAAAACTTGGGCAGAAACGTTTGCGGCTTATCGTTTTATCGAAAATGATAAAGTCAACTTTGACTCTATTATGAGCGGCCATAAATCAGCAACTCTTGAGAGAATCAAGGCGCAGCCCGTTGTTCTTATCCCTCAAGATACCACCTTTCTAAATTTTGCCACTGACTTAGAAAGTAAAGAGATGGGAACACTTAGGCGGAAAGAGACCAATCAGCAACTGTTGCACACCTCCATCGCTATAACGCCATCAAGAGTTAACTTGGGTGTCGTTGAGGGCAGTATGTGGCAGAGAGATAAGGAGTCAAGCGCCAATTCCCGCTATACCAAGTCGATAAAGGATAAGGAGAGTCGACGCTGGCTAGACCATTACGAATCTGCTTGTCAGATACAGGAGCGCTGTCCTGAAAGCACAATTGTGAGTATTGCTGATAGAGAGGGTGATATTCATGAGTGGTTTCAACTGGCTGAAGATCAAAGCGAACAGAGGCGGGCGAGCTATATCGTTCGAGCTAAGGCCAATCGCACTTTAGAGATCGATGGAGAAGAAACGGTTTTGCTTTGGGATCATATGAATGAGCAGAAATCTATTGGTCAATACACGGTAGATATTCCCAAGCGGAATGGAGAACCTGGAAGAAAAGCCAAAGTTAGCGTATCCACTACTGAAATACGATTACTAGGAAAAGGAAAATCTAAAAGACCACTTTCTCTCTATGCTGTACTGGCTAAAGAATTAACCCCACCAGAGGGTGAGAAAGGGATTGAGTGGATGCTGTTGACGGATCTTTCAGTTGAAGACTTTAAGCAGGCGAGGGTTATCATTGAGTGGTATCGAAGCCGGTGGGAAATTGAAACCTATTTTCGAGTGTTAAAAGGTGGATGTCAGATAGAAAGTAATCGTTTTAGAACAGAGCAGCGAATGCTGAACTGCATTGCGATCTATATGATTATTGGATGGCGACTACATTCGATAACTACACGAGCACGAAGACTTCCTGAAGCACCGTGTACGAGTGCCTACTCTGAAAAAGAATGGCGTATGATATGGATGATGCGAGATAAAACTACTCCACCAAATGAACCCCCAAGCATGAGGGATATAACCCGCATGCTGGCAGGTTTAGGAGGTTTTTTGGGGCGTAAAGGGGATGGTGAGCCAGGGGTGAAAACCGTTTGGCAGGGATACACCAAGCTACTTCATTATATTGAGGCAGCAGAAGCTCTAAATGGACTTAAATAATGTGTATAAAACACAGCCTGGGCTTTACAGAGCTGACACCTAATTCATCAAATGGATACAATTTTTGTAAGCTTCGTATTAGTAATGACTATCACTTTCATCCCCCCTCCAAAAGATCTTATGTAGCTCCCTGATTGAGGCGGCCAGCATGCCTCCCCCCTCCTGCCAAGCGCTATTAAGGCAGCATAAATGGCGCACCCAATGAGCCACAAGATAAATTATTTAAGCAACGCATCGGAAGAAGATTTTTATTAGCCTGAAACGAGAGCGGTTAATAGAAGAACCCTATACAGCAAGGGAGGGGGTGTACGACCAATCCGGAAGCTCATATTGTTTACCGAAACTCACGCAGAACAAATACAATCCAGAGAGATTTACCCCTTATCAAATTGGAGAAGCACGCTTAAGGAGGTGCCCGATTCAAATTGAACACAATAGCGAGATTTAGCGGAAAAATATAATTTCATATAAAATTATCCCTCAGGCGTAAAATAATTAGCCACTTTAAAATTAACGGCAACAATCTCACTTAGCTACGGCCTATATCGGATAAATCCCTGAACTACCCCATGGCACTTATAAGAGTACAGAAATTACTAAATTATCTATACATATCTTAGCAGCTACCCCCATTCTAACCCCATAAACCATCCTCCATTTTATTGATAGTTCCAGTGCTTTGTATCACCCCCTTCATAAATTCGTATACTCCCCTTCAGATCAAAGAGTAAAAACTGTATACTTATCAATAAGCAAGGAGAGCTTGATTCTATGGTTTCACTAAGTGACCGCCCCAGAAAGAAAGATGCCGAACCAGACCGAAAATTCATTGAGGCCTTAGCCCGTGGACTGGATGTGCTTCGGGCTTTTCAACCTGGTGACGGCTTTCTGGGTAACTTAGAGATCGCCCAACGTACCGGACTCCCACGCTCCAGCGTTTCCAGATTAACCTACACTCTAACCCAATTAGGCTATTTAACCTATTCAGAACGAATGGAAAAGTATCAGTTAGGGAGCGGCGTCCTAGCTCTCGGCTATGCTTTCGTTTCCAATCTCACGGTCAGGCAGGTAGCCAAACCATTGATGCAGGACCTGGCCAACTCTACCGGCACGGCTGTCGGGCTTTCTGATCGTGACCGGCTCGATATGATCTTTGTTGAGTTTTGCGCTCCAGCAAATGTCACCACTTTTCGCCATGAAATTGGCAATCGAGTTTCCATAGCCTCCAGTGGTTCAGGGCGCGCCTTTTTAGCAGCACTCCCCCAGGAAGAACGGGAATATTTTTATGGCTACCTAGAGAAAAAAACCGGCAATCAATGGCCAGCGACCAGAGCCGGTATTGAAGAAGCTGTCACCAGCTACCAACAGCGTGGCTTCTGCTGCTCCTTTGGTGATTGGAACCGCGATGTCAATGGTATCGCTGTGCCCCTATCTTTAAGCCAGGGACACATTTATACCTTTAACGCTGGCGGACCTGCCTATCGACTCAACCCAGATTTTTTAGAGAATGAGGTAGCCCCCCTACTGAAAAACTTAGTCAGAAATATTGAAGCTATGTTAATTCGCTATTAGCCGGGCCTTTTTATACTCCCCCCTCCTTCTCCCACTTAGCCCGGTAGAATCACAGCTTAAAACGCAATAAAAATCTAAAGATTTTATCAAATCTCTGCCCATATGGTGGCTGTAACGCCCCTGCGGCCGACTTCTTGGCCTGTTTAAAGATTGGCCGTAATTTTGAAAACTCCAAAAACCCCTCATAGGCATGATACTGACCCATACCACTCGCACCAATGCCACCAAAAGGTAAATCTGCTTGCGACACGTGCATTGCACAGTCGTTGATGCAAACTCCTCCAGACATTGTATTTTTGACAATATTATCCTGAAGATCCTCGCTATTACTAAAAATATATAACGCAAGAGGCCTATCTCTATGATTGATATACCCCATCGCATCAGATAACTTCTTATATGTGAGAACAGGCAGAATAGGACCAAATATTTCCTCTCGTAGAAGATTCATATCCTCCGTTGGGTTAAATACTAGAGTCGGGACTATTTTTTGCAATCTCCTGTTATTTTTAACCTCTAACAGCGGCTGAACTTTAGCGCCCTTTTCTCGAGCATCTTGCAAGTATGCCTCTAAGCGGTTAAACGCCTCCTCATTAATTATCGATGTATAATCTTTGGAATGTAAAGACGGATACCATTTAGATACCAATCTCTTAGCCGACTCCCAAAAACTAACCAGCCTATCCTCCGGAATCAACAAATAATCTGGAGCCACACAAGTTTGCCCTGCATTGAAAAACTTTGAGCTTAAAATGCGTTTTGCAGCGATATTGATATCAAAATCTTCACACACTATAACTGGTGATTTTCCACCCAACTCTAGAGTCACAGGAGTTAGGTGATCCGCAGCTCTGCGCATCACTACTTGCCCAACTCTACTCGACCCAGTAAATAGCAGGTGATCATATGGCTGCGCTGTAAACTCCACAGCAGTCACTTCCGGTAGAATAGAGACTAAATCCTCTGGAAAATATTGTCTAAATAAGTAATGCAGCAGCGTACTTAGTGACCGCGAACTAGCTGCCATTTTAATCATACAGCGATTACCCGCAGATAGCGCACTAACCAAGGGGCCAACGGAGAGAAGCAACGGGTAGTTCCACGGGACAATAATAGCGATCACCCCTTTCGGTTGGGGCAGCACACGATTCTTTGCCCCTCTAAGCAGTAGGGATATATGGCGTTTTTGGGGTTTCATCCATCCTTTTAAACGCTTGCAGGCATGCCGGATTTCCTCAATGCAGCCATAAATCTCTGCTATCTTGGTTTCCTGGATGGCGCGGTTACCAAAGTCCTCACTAATGGCCTGCGCAATTGATTCTTGATTTTCTAAAATCAACTGCTCCAGCTTGTGCAGACTCTCTAAACGCTGCCGAAGATCCGGATAGGGATTGTTGTGGAATGCCTCTTTTTGAAGTTTGAAGACACTCTCTACTTTACCTACGCTTACAGGTTTAATGTGTTCAACAACCTTTTCCATATATATACCCTCGAAAAATGAAAAGTAGAGAGTGAGCCTTCCTTATACTTAATATTTCTAAAATTCAGGATTTAGAAAATCGTAACGTGTGGTAATCGGTGCTACCAAACAAATACTGTATTGTCGTCAGGCGCTTAAAGAAATGGCTTACATCTAATTCCTCAGTTACCCCGATACCACCATGCAGCTGTATCGCTTCCTGACCAATAAACCTTGCAGCCTTGCCGATACGGCTTTTTGCAGCGGATACTGCCTTGGGCGCAACTCCGTTATTAATATCGAGGTGCAGTGCCGCCATTAACAGAATTGAGTGCGCCTGCTCGTACTCTGTAAACATATCCACCATTCGGTGCTGTAATACCTGGAACTTTCCAATAGGAGTGCCAAACTGCTCCCGTGTTTTAGTGTATTCAACCGTCTTCTTATAGATCCTTTCCATAGCTCCAACAGCTTCAGCACATAGCGCCAATGTAGCCCTATCAATAGCTTTTTCAATAATGGGGAAAGCTGCTCCCTCCACGCCAATCCGGTTGGCTATAGGCACTTTTACGTTATTAAACTTGATTTCGGCAGCCCGATGCGCGTCCACAGTAGTATAGCCATGCCGCTGAAGCCCTTCCGTATTGGGATCGACAAGTAATAAGGTGATTCCCTCATGATCTCGCTGATCCCCACTGGTACGTACAGCGATCAATAACTTATCCGCTGCTTCACCATTTAGGACAACCGCTTTATGGCCATTCAGAACATAACTGTCTTCATCCCGTACTGCGGTCATAGCGATATCAGAAAGGTTATAACGGCTATGTGGTTCAGTAAATGCGAATGCCAATTGTAGCTGCCCATCCATTAACATTCCCAAGAGTTCGCGCTTCTGTACTTCACTAGCACTATCTGCTATTAGGCCGCCACTTAGGACTGCACTGGCCAAAAAGGGTTCGACTACTAAACCGCGACCAAACTCTTCCATCACCACCATTAGGTCGACGGCAGAACCACCCAAACCTCCATCGTCTTTACCAAATGGCACCATTAGCCAGCCGAGCTCGGCAAATAGCTTCCAATTTTCCTTACTGAAGCCTGTATCACTGCTTATTATTTTACAGCGGCGGTCAAAATTATAATCCTGTTGGATAAACTTGCTAACACTGCTTTGCAGCATCCGCTGCTCTTCACTATAGGAGAAATCCATTGCTCAAGTCCTCTTTAGGTGCTGCACTTACAAGCCAAGTACCCACTTACTGATAATATTCTTCTGAATTTCATTACTTCCACCATAAATCGAGGATTTACGGTTGTTTAGATAGCGAGGCACGCTACTGGCTATAACACCCGGCCCCACCCACTCACCATCAAATCCGCTCAGAAATTGCTCTCTGACAAATGGCATCCCATAGTAGCCCGCTGTTTCCATATATAGCTCATCGATAAGTTGAGCGATTTCGGTTCCTTTAATTTTCAAAATAGAAGATTCGGCGCCTGGTGCACCGCCTGTACTCACCGCTGCAAGGGCGCGCAACTCAGTAAATTCTAGAGCCAAAAGATCAATTTCAACCTCGGCCAGCTTTTGCGCAAAAGCCGGATTCTCAAGCAGGCTACTTTCTCCATCGCGAGTTTCTTTAGCCAAATCGCTTAAAATCTGTAGGCGTTTTTTAGATTTGGCCACTCGTGCAATGCCTGTGCGCTCATGGGTTAACAAAACCTTGGCGTAGGTCCAGCCCTGCCCCTCCTCACCAATACGATTTTCTACAGGCACCCTCACGTTATCGAAGTGAACTTCATTGACTTCATGGTGCCCACCTAAAGTCATAATTGGCGATACGGTAATACCTGGGTGCTTCATATCAATTAACAGGAAACTGATAGCAGCCTGATTCTTAACTTGCGGTCCTCCCGTACGGACCAGGCAGAAGATCCAATCCGCAAAGTGTCCCAGAGTATTCCAGGTCTTAGTGCCATTGACGATGTATTCATCACCATCGCGAACAGCTGTAGTTTTTAAGGAGGCCAAATCTGAGCCGGCATTGGGTTCCGAATATCCCTGACACCACCAAACATTGCTTGCCAAAATATCTGGGAGAAATCGCTGCTTTTGCTCTTCACTGCCATAGGTGAAGATCACTGGCGCGACCATTTTCAAGCCAAATGGAATCACCTCCGGTGCGCCGAAGCTGGCACATTCATTGGCCCAAATATGCTTCTGCGTGGGAGACCATCCAGTACCACCGTATTCAACCGGCCAATTCGTAGCGGCCCAGCCCTGCTCATAAAGTATCTTTTGCCAGCGAATAAAATCCTCCTTATCCAGAGGGATTTCCTTCAAGGTTTTCTCTCTTATATCTTCAGGTAGCTTCTCTTGGAGAAACCGTTGAACCCCCTGCTGAAAGACTAACTCTTCGGGAGAAAAATCTATATTCATTCGCCTGCTCCTTTATTAATCGGCGCATTGAACAGCAACTGTTATAAACGACCCCTATCACCATTTTACGCAACACAGATATACAAATTATTGCGAGCCCCAGCATCTGCCGGAGCAATACTTACCAACCCCACCAAGCAACCCCATCAAACAATTCTCGCAACTAGCGCTAAACACTCATCACTGATGGCACACAAAACCTTTTATTAGCCATCAAAAATCCTAACACCAGCAACACCCACTCACACCCAACAGGCACGAAAGGCAACAGCTCAGCAAACTTAAAAATCAGGCTCCAAGAAAAATGGCGTACTTTTTATTTCTTTAAGGTTTATCGCGTCATTTTCTGCTAAAAAATACATTAAACGCCTGTCAATACACAAAACATTAACACCTTATTCCGCAGAGTGGAATGCCGTGTTCATTTTTGTTATGGTCATCGTCATAATAACTAAAGTGAGAGAACCCCCATGTCGATCACATCTACGCCATCCTCCAATCTAATACTACAGTCACTCGCCGAAATTCAGGCCTACGAAAAAGTCCCTCTTTCACAACGATACCCTTGGGAAAACACTTTTGATTTAATTCGCCAAGCTGCGCGCCTCTACCAACATGATCCAGCTATTGAGTTCCTGCCGACAGCTGCACCCAATGAAGAGACGCTAAAAGTAAGCTTTTCTGAGCTGTCACAGCGAGTCCATCAGACGGCCAACCTTTTCCACTCTCTCGGTATTGGGCCAACCGAGACAGTTACTTTATTACTACCTAACTTGCCCGAAACCCATTTCGCACTCTGGGGAGGACAGGCCGCAGGTATTGCCAGCCCCATCAATCCGCTATTGGAGCCCCAGCATATTATCGAAATAATGAATGCCACCAAGGCCAAGGTTCTGGTCACCCTTGCTCAAGATCTCAGTGAAGAAATATGGAAAAAGGTAACCCGGGTTATTAATCAGGTTCCCACTTTAAAGGCTCTACTACTAATCAGTAAAAAGCCAATTAATAAGTTACCCATCCCCGCCGGCATTCATGTGGACAATTTTATTTCAGCCATATCCCAGCAGCCGTATGATTACCTCAAGAGCGGACGTCATATACAAGGGGATGATGCAGCTAGTTATTTTCATACTGGAGGCACTACTGGACGGCCGAAGATTGCTCGTTTAACTCACAGCAATATCGCTTTCGTCGCCCAATTGAATACGGATGTAACATCGAGTAAGGGACGCTTCACTACTCTGAGCGGACTTCCGCTGTTTCACATCTTCGGCACGGTCGTTGCCGGCATTGGTACCCTGCTGGCCGGGCGCACCATTGTTATTATGACTCCCTCCGGGTTTCGCTCCCCCAATGTCCTGCCCAACTGGTGGCACCATGTTGCTCGCTTTAAGGCGCAGGGCTTTGCCGCTGTGCCCACCATTCTCGGGATACTGCTACAAATTCCTGTGGGTGATAATGATATCAGCTGCCTGACTGATATCGGCTGTGGCGCCTCCCCACTACCGACAGGGCTAAAAAATGCTTTCGAGGAAAAATTTAATGTCCTTGTCAGTAACGGCTATGGCATGACAGAGTCCAGTTCTCTTTTAGCTCGCCCTCCCAACGATATGCAAGCACCTGAGGGTAGTGTCGGCCGACGGCTACCTTATATGGAAATGAAAATTGCCGAAGTAGACGGCACTCGACTGATAAGAAGCTGCAAAACTGGCGAAATAGGCATTGTCCTCGCACGGGGGCCACATATATTTTCTGGCTATCTCTCAGAAGAGGACAATAGCAAAGCCTGGATCGACAACACTTGGTTTAACACCGGCGATATGGGGTACCTCGATGGAGATGGCAATCTATTCTTAACCGGGCGGGCTAAAGATCTCATTATTCGGGGCGGCCACAACATTGACCCCGCTCTCATAGAAGAACCATTATGCCGCCACCCTGCCGTTGCTATGGCCGTTGCGGTGGGGCAACCCGATGCCTACGCTGGAGAAGTTCCGGTGGCTTACGTTACTTTGTATCCATCCAACAATCCGCCGACAGAAGAACAGCTTATTGACTATTGCCGCAGCAAAATTTCTGAACGTGCCGCCATCCCCAAACGTGTGGAAATTATTAATGAGATTCCGTTAACCGCAGTAGCCAAAGTATTTAAACCCGCCCTGCGCAATCGCGCTACTGAATATGCCGTAGGCCAGGCATTAAAGGCAAAGCGTATCGCGGCTAACTTTTCTGCTCATTTCGATGGTTCCCTTGGCCAAGTGGCAAAAGTACAACTTGAACAATCCGCTAGTAAAGCCGCTGTAGAGGAGGCTTTAGAAAACTTACCAGTGACACTGGAATTTGAATAACAGAACAGATTACCGTATGACTCACTACAAATAAAAATTCATCATTGGAAATTTCATTATGCCACACACCTATATTTATGATGGCGGCCGCAGTGTTTTTGGCCGCCACGGGGGCAACCTTTCCAGTATCAGGCCCGACAACTTGCTCGCCTACGTTATTAGAGCTCTGATTGAACGCAATCCGTTTAACATTCAACATTTTGAGGATGTTATCGCAGGCAATACTAACCAGGCGGGGGAGGACAGCCGCAACGTTGCCCGATTTTCTGGCCTGCTTGCCGGTTTGCCGGTATCCACTGGTGGCATAACAGTAAATCGTCTATGTGGCTCCGGCTTATCCGCTATAGCGGATGCTTCCCGCTGTATTCGCACCTCTGAAGGAGACTTATTTATTGCAGGGGGCGTCGAGTCGATGAGCCGCGCCCCCCTGGTTCTCTCCAAGGCAAATAGCGCATTTGATCGCACTCAGGAGTTGGTAGATACAACCCTTGGCCCCCGCTTTACCAATCCCAATATTGTTGCCAAGTATGGCAGCCATACCATGCCACAAACCGCAGACAACATTGCATCAGAGCTGAATATCCTTCGAGAAGAGTGCGATATATTTGCACTGGCATCGCAAGTTAAATATGAATCGGCACGAACGGATGGTTTCTTTGTCGACGAAATTATTCCTATCGAAGTACCCCAAGGTCGCAAACAACCTGCACGGCTGATCGACTCCGACGAACACCCCCGTCCCAATGCGACCTTGGAGCGCCTTCAAACCCTGCCTGCGCTCTTTGAAGGTGGCGTGGTTACTGCTGGCAATGCCTCCGGTATCAATGATGGCGCAGCAGCGCTAATTATTGGCAGTGCCGAAGCTGGCCAAGCAGCAGATCTCAAGCCCAGGGCGCGCATTCTCACTAGCGCCATTGCAGGTATAGAGCCACGAATAATGGGCTTGGGGCCAGTTCCGGCGACCCGCAAAGCCCTGGCCCGAGCGGGTTTAAGGCTTGCAGATATGGATGTAATGGAGTTCAACGAGGCTTTTGCTGTGCAGGCTATGGGCTGCCTGAAAATGCTCGAAATCGACTACCAGGACCCACGAGTAAATCCCAATGGTGGCGCTATTGCTATTGGCCACCCGCTGGGCGCCAGCGGCGCCCGTATTCTACTCACCGCATTGCATCAACTTGAACGTACCGGCGGCCGCTACGCACTGGCCACCATGTGCATCGGGATTGGCCAGGGAATCGCAGTCATTATCGAGCGGGTATAAACCTTAGAACCAAGCAGTTATCACTTAAGATCTGGAGATAGCAATGTCTAGTGTAAGTTATGAGCTTATTGGCGATATCGGTGTCATTAAATTGAATAATCCTCCTGTCAATGCCCTTTCACACAGTTTGCGTGAAGGTATCTGGGGAGCCATTAAGAGCGCGCAAGAAGATGCATCCAAAACGCTGATATTACTGTGTGAAGGCCGAACGTTTATCGCCGGTGCAGACATTACAGAGTTCGGCAAGCCACCACAGGCACCCGCACTATCTGAAGTGATTACAGAAATAGAGAGTTCCTGTAAACCAGTGATTGCCGCCATTCACGGCACTGCACTCGGTGGTGGATTCGAAATCGCCCTAGCCTGCCATTATCGCTGCGCCGCAGCCTCTGCCAAAGTTGGCCTGCCAGAAGTCAAATTAGGACTACTGCCGGGGGCCGGCGGCACCCAGCGCGTTCCACGTCTAGCTGGCGTTGCTGCTGCACTAGAGTTTATCACCAAGGGTAATCCAATATCGGCTGAAAAAGCCGCAAGTATGCAACTGATAGATCGGATTATTGATGATGATTTATTGGCGGGAGCACTCGCTTTTACCCGTGAGCTGATCGATAACAAAGCCCCCTTACGCCGAATCAGAGACATGGAAATAGATGCCGCCAATATCCCTGATGGCTTGTTCGCTGACTTCCGCAAAGGCCTGGAAAAAAAATCTCGTGGCCAGCTTGCACCGCAACATATCGTCACCTGCATAGAAGCTGCCGTTCAACAACCTTTTGATAAAGGGCTCGCGAAAGAACTCGATTTATTTGTCGAGTGCCTGCTTTCCAGCCAATCAGCCGCTCTCAGGCATCTGTTTTTTGCCGAGCGCAGCGCAAATAAAGTTAAGGGACTACCTAAAGATATAACGATCCGTGAAATCAGAAGTATCGGCATTATCGGTAGCGGCACTATGGGTGGCGGCATCGCCATGAACTTCGCCAATGCCGGCATTCCAGTTAAGCTGGTAGAAATTGATCAAACTGCGATACAACGTGGGCTAGCAGTGATCGACAAGAATTACACGATCAGTATGCAGAAAGGGAAACTCACTGAGGAGCAAAAAGCACATTGCCTCTCGCTGATATCCGGCACAATTGACTACTCAGACTTGGCTGACGTAGATTTGGTAATCGAGGCGGTATTTGAAAATATAGCGCTTAAACAGGAAATCTTTACCAAACTGGACCACTCTTGCAAGCCCGGCACCATCCTCGCAACTAACACTTCCTATCAGGATATTGATCAAATTGCAGCGGCAACCAATAGGCCAGAAGATGTTATAGGAATGCATTTTTTCAGCCCTGCCAACGTTATGAAACTACTCGAAGTAGTTCGTGGCTCCCAAAGTGCTGATGATGTTATCGCTACCGCCATGCAGCTCGCCAAAACGATCAAGAAAGTGCCAGTATTAGCTGGAAACTGCTACGGCTTTATTGGCAACCGTATGTTGCGGCCCTACGGCCGGGAATCACAGCTCTGTTTGATAGAGGGTGCGACTCCAGAGCAAATTGATACTGTGATGCAATCCTGGGGGATGGCTATGGGCCCTATGGCCGTTGGAGATCTAGCCGGCCTGGATATCGGCTACAAGGCGCGTCAGAACCTGTGCGAATCCGATCGGGGAGATCCCAAAACCTACTGTATTGCCGATGCCTTAGTAGGAATGGGGCGACTGGGACAGAAAAGTGGAGCCGGCTACTATCGCTATGATCCCGAAACCCGCGCTCGCCACAGCGATCCAGCAGTACAGAAAGTTATCGAAGCCCAAGCTAAAATCCAGGGGGTTAAACGGCGGAAAATCTCCGATGAGGAAATCCTCAATCGCCTCACTTGCGCCCTGATTAATGAAGGGGCCAAAATCCTAGAAGATGGCATAGCCCAACGCCCCAGCGATATAGACGTTGTATACGTTTATGGCTACGGCTTTCCCCCTCATCGCGGTGGCCCCATGCACTATGCCGATAGTATCGGGTTAAAAAAAGTCTACGAAATAATTTGTAGATTCCGCGAGCAGCACGGCGATATTTATTGGGCGCCAGCCCCGTTACTCATCGAACTCGCGCAAGAGGACAAAACATTTGCGCAGTGGGCTGAGAGCCAGAGTTAAGCTTACAAATCATAGGGGGCTCAGTCGGACCAGCCGGAGCCCCAACCTCTGCACCTGAAACCGGAATACCTATTTTGCTTTATACCCAGCAGCCCCACCTTCTACTCTTTTGCTATGTATTTATTTTATTTATCTGCGGTCTGTCCCGAGATACCAATTACTGGCAGTACATTAAAGCACGCCGTTATACCAAATTGAGCACGGCGCTTCCAGCAGTTACTTAGGAGGTAGCTTTTATTTGTCTGTTATATTTGTTTATTTGGCAGAATTTAGCCGGCGCCACTGCACGGATAGAAATACTGATTGCTATTTCCCCAGGGTGACTCGCAATATATCAATCCTCTCAGTGAGCCGACTGTGCCGGCTCACTATATTTTTATGGTAAAATCAGATGAATTGGCAGTATAAAAAACAACCCCCTTTTAATGACCACCTGGGTGTAAAGATAAATGACTGGCAAGAAGGCCGCGTTGTCATCAGCGTTACCGTACAAGCGGAACACCTAAACACTCACGGTGTACCCCACGGGGGTTTTATTACAAGTTTAATCGATATCGCCGGCTCCTACTCTGGCCTCTACTGCCCCCACCCTCACCGCCAGCGCAGGTCCCTCACCCTATCCTTAAATGCAAATTTCACCGGCCAAGCAAAAACCAACCAGCTCACCGCAATAGGTCAACTAACAAGTACTGGACGGAAAATATTTTATTCGCATACAGAGGTGTATGACAGTCTGGGGACCCTAGTTGCAACGGGCCAGATGACAATGCGCTACCGTAGCGGCAGTGAAACTTTACAGGGCGAGGCCATTGAAGAAAGCCCTACTGAAATCGCAAAAGAGATAGAGTTTGAGCCTTAACCACGCCCTAGAAAAAGGCTGATACCTGTATATTCGCAGGCTGGCAAGCATTTATCGTTACGACCACTCTAAAGCGGGATCGTGCCCAGACATGCACCCTTATGAAGATTAGAGGTATCGCGAAATTATTCAGAGACTCCTAAGATAAATTTTTACTGATCAATGTATCGAGGCTCAACAAATCTAGCCACCCCCATTTCTAGCACGAACGAACCAGCAAGACTTTTTCCTTCAGGAAATTCAATTAATACTCCCCGAAAATGTACGCCGGGAAATATTAAAGCTTGAGACAATTTTAAAGACCTATTAAATTGTCCGCCGCTTCAAACGACCAATAAGGAAATACCTATGTCTCCACACCGCTTACCGCGCTGGATTACGGTCATTTTTCTCTGCCTCTTTGCTGTAGCGTGCACGCAAGAGCCATCGGGAAAGCCGGATACTCGAGACTCAGTGCGCGACACCAGTGAGGCGCCAGCAACAGAGCCTCATAAAAGTGGTGATCACAAGCAAGCAGTTGAAACACCGCCATTGGTCCTCACGCCTAAGGCAAGGGCTAAGTGGGCTGCTGGAGACACAGGAACCGCTGAAGCGAACACGCCTAACACTCAGTCCGCGAGCACCTCTACTCAGCCCCCTCTACCCAATGACATCGACAAAGCTGAAACGGTGAAAACGGTCGATAAGAGCCTTAAGGTGTCACATGTTGGAGAAAGGACCTATAAAGACGCACGCGCTATAGCCGTGATCTTTTCTGAGCCACTACAAAGTAATATCCATTTTGGTTCCTATCTGCATTTATCTCGCAGCGACGGTAAGGCTGTTGATGGTGGCTGGGTATTATCTGATAACCAAAAAATCCTCTACTTTCCCCACACGGAGCCGAATACTCGCTATAAACTCGAGTTGCTCCCCGGCTTAGCCAGTGAACGTGGCCTGGCGCTACAGAAAAAGCAACAGCATACCATTCGCACCCGCCGGATAGAGCCCAGTATCAGTTTTTCCAGCAATGGAAGTATTTTCCCGGCAACCGTGACCCCGGGTTTACCTATTACTGCCGTCAGTGTTGAAGCAGTACGAATTGAGTTTCACAGGGTGAATCCAGAGCACTACTCCGACTTCCTTGAGTTGACCAGAAATCAGTCACTAAAGTATTACTACCAGTTAAAGGCGCTCAACAAACTCACCGAATTTGTCTATACGGCTCAATTCGATCTAACCGAGGAAAAATATGTTCAGCGGGACTTTGATCTCTCTATTGGGCATATAGACCCTCTGCAGCAACCGGGTATCTATGTCGCAGTGATGTTCCCAGCGGGCAACTATGACACAGACCTGTACGACATCACTCACTTCTCTATCTCCAATCTAGGCTTACATGCACGCTATTATCCAGATAGTGTGGACCTCTATGTTTCATCTCTGGACGAAGGCGAGGCCCTAGAGGGTGTCGATATTGAACTGCTTAACCACAAAGGAGAGCAGATCCAGCAGCACACCACGAACAAAGATGGACATGTTCGTTTTGCCCTGACACAAGAGCAAGAACATGCACAACGCTTTTTTGTCGCACGAGACCTGGATAGCGGTCATTTCTCCATGCTCGACCTGCGTGAGCCCGCACTAGATCTATCGGATTTTCAGTTGGGCCAACGCCCTTCACGGCCGATAGAGTTCTTTATGTATGGCCCGCGAGACCTGTATCGCCCCACCGAATCAATACAGGTCAGCGGTCTGCTGCGAAATTATGACGGGCGCTATATCAAAGACCTACCGATCAAGGCAGCACTGATAAAACCTGACAATACCAGCGCACGCACATTTACCTGGCATGCCAGCGCGCCGGGGTATTACGAAAAGCTGATTCCTCTACCCCAAAGTGCCCCTACCGGTGACTGGCGTCTAGAAGTTGAGTTAGCCGATGGGCACAAGGTGAACTACCCATTTAAGGTAGAAGAATTCTTACCGGAACGTATGAAGCTGGTTCTACAGAATGGTGAAGAGCGCAGTTTAGTCCAGGGACATGGTGAAGCTTTCAAGCTCAAAATAGAAGGAAGCTATCTGTATGGCGCACCAGCGGCAGAGAACCGCCTGGAAACCCTGGTACAGGTTAGCCACTACCGAGAACCCTTCCCCCAGTGGAAGGGCTTCCTTTTTGGAGACATCAATGAATCATTGCCCACCCGACAGTTCTACGCTCCAACTATCGAGCTCGACAGTGAAGGGTTGGGCAGCCTACCCCTAAACTCCCGCTGGAAGCGGGTAAAAAACCCTCTAAAGGTCAACTTGGTTTCCAGTCTGTTCGAGTCCGGCGGCCGACCGGTGACCCGACAACACCCAGTGCTAGTGTGGCCCAAGCATCCAGTAGTCGGCATTCGCCCTAATTTTGGCGAGGAAAACCCCTCTGCTAACAGCAGGCCAGAATTCGATATTGTTGTTGCCGATGCACAGGGTAATCCCGTTAGCGGGCGAAATCTCACAGCAGTACTTATCTCCGAAGATCGTCAATATTTTTGGGAGTACTCCACACACGAGGGTTGGCATTACGAATACAACAGCGCAGAATTTGAAACCTTCAATCGCCAGTTGCAGTTCACCGAGGGGCAACCTCTAAAGCTGATTGTGCCGGTTGAATATGGCCACTACCGACTGGAAGTCACCGATGTTAATACCGGGGCAACCAGCAGTCTGCGCTTTCATGCCGGCCGCGACTGGTATTACTGGTGGCGTAAAGATCAGGTCACCAAAGGTCAGGCAGCGCGCCCGGATACTGTGGCTTTGTCACTAGATAAACCCGAGTATTCAGCCGGCGATCTGGCGCAGCTCACCATAGTAGCGCCCGCCGATGGGGAGGCGCTGGTTTTAGTGGAAAGCGATCAATTGCTGTGGTCCAAGCGCATATCCGTACAGAAGTCAGGCACCACAGTCGATATTCCAATCTCCCCCGAGTGGGATCACCACGATACCTATATTTCTGTCACTGCACTGCGCCCCACTGATAAGAGTGAACGTATCGCGCCCAATCGCGCCTTTGGCCTCACCCACCTACCATTGGATCGCGAGCCCCGCCGCCTCGCCCTTTCACTTGAAGCACCCGCAACCGCCCTACCCGGCACAGAAGTGGAAGTTACTATTACTGCCGATGCAGAGACTATAAAGCAAAATGGCAGCAAGGCCTGGGCCACTCTAGCTGCTGTCGATGTCGGTGTACTCAATATCACCCGCTTCGAAACTCCAGACCCGTTTGAAGCCTTTTTCGGCCAGCGCCGCTATGGTGTGGATGTAAGGGATATTTATCACCGCATTATTGAGTCCAACAGCGGCAAACTGGTGGAACAGCGTTTTGGCGGCGATGCGGAGGAACTGACCCGAGGGGGCAGCGAGCCCAATTCTGACATACAAATCGTATCTTTATTCTCTGGAGCAGTTGAATTCGATGCGCAGGGGCAGGCACAGGTCGCACTACAGCTACCTGAATTCAATGGCCGCCTGCGTCTAATGGCGGTATCTTTCAGCAAAGACCGCTTCGGCAGTACCGACACAGAAATGACGATCGCCTCACCGATTGTCACCCAGGCTGCGCTACCTCGCTTTATGGCTCCCCGCGATAGCAGTACCCTGGCGCTGGACCTCAATAATTTGAGCGGCCGCCCCCAGCAGCTTACAGTGAAGATGCAAGCCGTGGGCGCTGTAAATCTAGCAATGGGTGAACGACTACTGGAATTGGCTGATGGTGAGCGCAAAACTTTGCGCTTCCCAATCAGCGCCAAAGGGGCTAGCGGAGACGCGGAGTTCCAACTGGTCGTACATGGCGCCGTTGATAAAGACGGAAATGATGTCGCCATCGAACAACAGTGGCACCTTGGCGTCCGCCCCGCCTGGCCTGCCACCACCCACAACCAGCGCCGACTGCTGGCTCAGGGTGAGAAGTTTGGTGCCGACAGAAATCTGCTCGACACCCTAATGCCGGCAACCATACAAACCCTGGTATCTCTGGATAGCCGCCCACAGCTCCAATTGCAGGAGCATCTGTCCAACCTGCTGCAATACCCATACGGATGCCTGGAACAAACCTCTAGCCGCGTTTATCCGCTGATTATGGCAACGCCACAGCGGCAACACCAATTAGGGATTGAGTCCCTAGAGGAAAGTGTGCGCGCCAAACGCATTGATGCGGGTATTGAGCGCATTTTCAGCATGCAAAAAAGAAACGGCAGTTTTGGCCTTTGGAGTTCCGAATCTCCAGAAAACCAATGGCTCACGGCCTATGCCGCTGATCTATTGCTACGGGCAAGGGATCAGGGGATCGTATTTGACGATACTCGCCTGGAGTCGACTCTCAAGCGCCTGCAAGACTACACTCGTGAACACGGCACTTTTTATCAGCAGCGCTATAGCAATAACCCCGACTTCTATGCCTATGCCGCGCGGGCCTATGCTGCCTATGTGCTTTCCCGGGTACAAAAAGTGTCTCTGGGCCAACTGCGCAGCCTCTATGAAAGCGGCGTAGGCCTCAGCAATTCTCCTCTACCCAATCTGCATATGGCCATTGCCCTGCACACTATGGGTGATGCCAGTCTGGCCCAGGAAGCCGTGCAAAAGGCTCTTAAAATTAAACGCAACCGTCACGGCTACTATGGCGACTACGGCTCAGAACTGCGCGATACCGCACTGATGATTGCCCTTTTATTAGAGCACAACCTGGGTAAAGCCGAGGCTGAGGCTTTACTGTTTGAATTGGCTGATATTCTCCGCAATCGCAAGTACCTAAGCACTCAAGAGCGCAACAGTGTATTTATGGCCGGGGCACAATTGCAGCTCAATAATAGTGAACGTTGGTCCGCAACCCTGGCCAGTATCAATGACTTACGCGAGCTCGATAGCGACACCCCACACAGCGCCTTATTCCGAGGGCGCGAAGCAGCCGATGCACTTGAGATAACCGCGCAGACAGAAAAACTCTATGCCGCGATTAGCATCAATGGCTACAGCAAACAGCCCCCTAAAGTGGCAATGGATAAAGGAATCAAAATCTGGCGCAGCTATCACAACCTCGACGGCACTAAGGTCACCCCCAGCCAGGTTCGCGAGGGCGAGCTTTACCTGACTCGCCTACGAATTGATACAGACCAGCGCCTGCCCGATCTACTTGTTGTCGATTTATTACCGGCGGGTTTCGAACTGGAAAATCAAAATCTGGCTGACAGTGTCAAAGTGGATGATCTCAAGTTCGATAACAAAAGTATCGCCCAGTGGCAGGATGAGCAGGATCATATCCAGCACACAGAATACCGCGATGACCGCTTTGTGGCAGCACTGGACCAGCCTAGATGGAAGACCACTAATCTCTTCTATATTGTCCGCGCGGTAACCCCCGGCACCTATCAGGTGCCCCCACCCTATGCAGAGGATATGTATAAGCCAGAGCGCTTCGCCATCGGTAAAAACCCTATGACGCAAATGCAGGTAATCGGTAAACAGTGAAGCTGTTAGCCACTGTCTTAAAAGTCTGGCAAAGCAGCAGCCGCAAAGTTCGCGCGCTGCTGCTTATGCCGGCCGCCCTCGCCTGCATACTGCTGTTGCTGGATTCAGTCTTCCCTCCACCACTGCCGCAAGCGCAGGATTTTGCCCGGGTCGTTGCCGATCGCCACGGCAAACCGCTGCGCTTTTTTGCCGATAGTCGCGGGGTCTGGCGCTACCCTGTCACCCAGGAAAAAGTGTCGCCACGTTTTATCGAGGCTCTGCTCACCTACGAAGACCGCCACTTTTATCGACACCCCGGAGTCAACCCCCTGGCCCTATTGCGGGCCTCAGCCCAATATCTGCGCAATGGGCGAATCGTCTCTGGCGGTTCCACCCTCACTATGCAGGTAGCGCGATTATTGGACCCACACCGCAGGACTCTGCCCGGCAAAGCCAAGCAGATATTGCGCGCGCTACAACTGGAGTGGCATTTCAGCAAAAAGGAAATTCTCAATCTCTACCTAAACCTGGCACCCTACGGCGGCAATATTGAAGGCGTGGAGGCCGCCAGCCGCCTCTACCTGAGAAAATCGGCCGCCGATCTCACCCACGCGGAAGCGGCGCTCTTAGCGGTACTCCCCCAGGCTCCGAGTCGCCTGCGGCCAGATCGGCACCCGCAACGTGCGCAGAAGGCCCGGGACAAGGTATTGGATAGACTGCAAGCGTTCGGTATATGGCGCGCGGAAGATGTCGACCGCGCCCAATTGGAAAACGTCTATGCCGAGCGCCTCGAATTTCCACAAAACGCCCCCCACCTGGCGCGCAGGTTAGTGGACAACATTAGCGGCCGGGAAGTGATTCACACCACAATCGACGGCAACATCCAGCGGGGACTGGAGGATTTCCTGCGCGATCATATGGACAACTACCCAGCAAAGACGTCCGCCGCTGTGGTAATTTTGGAGAATTCCGACCTGTCTGTACGCGCTTATGTGGGCGCCTCTCATTTTGGGGACACTCGCCGCTACGGTTATGTGGATATGGCCAGGGCCGTGCGCTCACCCGGCTCTACACTCAAGCCATTTTTGTACGGACTGGCTATCGACGAAGATTTAATCCACAGCGCCGCTCTACTCAGCGATACGCCGCGCATCTATGGCGAGTACCGCCCCGAGAATTTCCATCGCGGCTTCTCCGGTCCAGTCACCGCCACCGCCGCCTTGCAGAGATCCCTCAATGTTCCCGCCGTACAGCTGCTGGAACACTACGGCCCCGGCCGACTGGCAGCAACTCTGGAAAATGCCGGCCTATCACTGCAACTTCCCAGTGGCGGCAAGCCCAATTTGGCCATGATACTAGGCGGTGTCGGTGCGCGCTTGGATCAACTGACCGGTATTTATGCCGCCCTGGCCCGTGGAGGCCAAGCTGCAACCCCTCGCTATTTAGCCGAGGAACCGCTACAGGAAAGATATCTGATGTCTCCAGAGGCCGCTTGGATTACCTTCGAAATGCTCGCCTCCAACCGTAAAGGCTCTCGTCGCTGGCGCAATTTAGTGCGACAAAGCAAAGCGGATATCGCCTGGAAAACAGGCACCAGCTACGGTTATCGAGATGCCTGGGCCATTGGAGTAACTCCCGCCTACACTGTCGGTATCTGGATGGGCCGCCCGGACGGCACTCCCCTACCCGGTTACTACGGTTCCATTAGTGCCACTCCGCTGCTGCGCGCGGTTATCGCAGCATTACCGGGCAATAAAAAATTGCACCTAAAAAGACCAGAGTTGATCACCCAGGAAATCATTTGCTGGCCCCTGGGCGGGCAAAAAGCGCTGACACCAACCAGCCACTGCCACCAACAGCACAGCGCCTGGCTAATCCAAGGCCGCGCCCCTAGAACACTGTCGCCCAAAAATGAACCCCTGCGGGCGGCACAAACGTTCCGTTTCTTTGCCAACCAGCAAGGTCTACGGGTAAAGCCCAGCTGCATGGATCACAGTGCAGTAAAACAAAGCCTCGCCCTATGGCCCAAAGAGCTGGAGGCCTGGTTACCCGCGAACCAAACCCGGAGTCAGCAAATCCCACCCACAGCCCCCGGCTGTCACGCCCCTGCGGCAAATAACGGCACGCCGTTAAAGATTGTCGGCACCAGTGATGGCAACCAGTACCGCCCCACCGGCAGCATGGCGCCCCTACCTCGCCTCAATCTCAGTGCTATTGGCGGCCAGGGAAAGCGCTATTGGTTCCTGAATGGAGAACCGCAAGGCGAAACCCTTGGCAACGAAAACCTGGTACTGATACCCCAAAGTGGCAAACAGCAGATTGCTGTACTCGATACCAGTGGCAATGTAGAGCGGATTGAAATCTTCGTGGGGGATACTCACTAAATATCTTGATGTAAGAATTCTTGAAGTCTATTTTTAAACCACTATCTGAAAATTGGAGCCTGGCAGGTAAAACTCACAACGCCTACCCACTCTATTTACGCTTCCCCCTAGGTAGCCAGCATAAGTGCCTCACGATTGTTAACGCGGTAATTGCCAGTGACTTAAATCGTTTGTAAATACCGCTACAAATATTGGGATAGCTGCAATAGTCTCCATAAGCTGCTATTTCCCTTTTCGCAACAGTAAATAGTTATAATGATGAATTATCAGCCTAGCAGAAACGACTTACACTTACCTCTCGCTGATAGAGGAAATAGGCATGAGTGAACTGACCAAGGAAATAAACCCAACTGCAAGTGCCAACTCTTCGCTCTGGTGGGTTCACGGCTTGATGCTAATGTGTACATTATTAGTCGCCGGCTCATTTCCGGTTGGCGAACTTATCGCCGATTCACTACCGGCGGACTCCATGATGATGATTCGGTTTTTAATCGCAGCAGGACTGTTTGCACCTTTCATTCTCTTAAAACACGGCGCCCGACTGCCACCCCCCAAAAAACTACTAGGCTATGCATTACTCAGCATTCCCCTGGTTATTTTTTTCTGGTGCATGTTTGAAGCCCTCAAGTACACCAGTGCAGTCAATACCGGCGCTCTTTTCACGGCGGTACCGGCAATGACGGCCATCTTTGCCTTGATCATTAATGGTGAGCACAGCAGCCCCCGCAAAGTTATCGGCCTAAGCCTTGGCACACTGGGAGCCGCCTGGATTGTATTCAGGGGCAATATAACTACCGCAATAGCACTGGATTTAAATAAAGGAGATTGGATATTCACCCTGGGAGCCGTATCGCTGAGCCTCTACAACCCTCTGATCAAGAGGGTTCATTCGGGGGAACCCACCGAGATTATGAC
This sequence comes from Microbulbifer regidiadema (SeqCode), assembly GCF_052467605.1. NCBI lineage: Bacteria > Pseudomonadati > Pseudomonadota > Gammaproteobacteria > Cellvibrionales > Microbulbiferaceae > Microbulbifer > Microbulbifer regidiadema (SeqCode). The sequence continues at coordinate 1,132,022 of NZ_CP174316.1, forward strand.
ATTTTGGGTAATTCTATTCGCTGCCCTCTGGATGCTACTATTAGCATTCCCCAGTTTGAACCAGATAGAATGGTGGCATATACCTGCTGAAACTTACGGTGGACTATTCTATTTGGCCCTGTTCACTACCTTAATCAGCTTTTTTCTACTACAGTTCAGCACATTAAGAATCGGACCAACCAAAGTTGCAGCCTATAGCTTCTTAAACCCAATATTCGTATTAATATTAACCCTGCTACTGGGGATGGCGGAGTTCAATATTCGATTTATACCTGGAATAATTTTAGTCTTTGCAGCCATGCTGATTATTCAGGCAGAAAACCCCAAAAAACAACCCCTACCCAAGCGGTAAACAAAAAATCCATGCAGCCCTTTGATTGAGACCAGACTCAACAAGGGCAACACCTTCAGTTAACAGGCTTTTCTATTTCATAAATAGCATCAGAAATATCCTCTATTTTAGAGGATATAACCACCTGGGCATCATGCAGCCCTTGATTATAGAACCCCGCCCCCATTTCCTTTGCAAGAAAATCAATAAAGAACTCCGCTTCAAAGCTACCAACCTCCAGATCAAACTCCTCAGAGAGATACCCCCTAACTTTCTCTACCAGCTCCAGCTTCCGCCTTTCTTCTAGCTCTATTTCTGCCATCATTGCCCCAAAACAAAAAAATTAGAATAAAACAAATACCAAGGAACACAAAAAAACATCCTATTATGCACCCTTAAGATGCTAGGCATTAACCCTCAAGAGAAAGCACCCACACCGACAATAGTCTTTATTGAAGAATTGTACAATGTTAGATTCCAACCCATTTGAATAACTTACAAGGTAAATGGGAATTAAATGAGACTCTTTAACTATCTACTTCTTATCCTTATATTAGGCGGCTGTTCAGAGTCGAGGGAAAGAGACGCGGTATCCGTATACAGCCCCAACGCTCAAAACCTCAGTAAAGCAACAGCAGATACCTCATCAGCAAGCACCAATGGGAATGAGAGAAGCCAGTATATTGCCTATGAACATTTCCTGACGGCAGAGCTACCAGCCACAGAAGTTGAGCCTGTATTTCACAAGCTCCAGTCACTTTGTCAGCAAGATATAGAGAACGGATGTACCATACTGGACTCCAGTCTCACAAATAATGAAAGCCCTCACGGAAGTATTCAATTTAGAACTCACCCTGACGGTGTTGATAAAATCATTGGCCTAGCATCAAAGCAAGGCACAGTGATACATCGAGAAACCCAAGCTGAAGATCTGCAAACGTATATTGTCGACAATCAAAAACGACTTGAAATGCTACTCCGCTACCAGTCAAGACTGGTAGAACTCGAACAGAAATCTGAAAATGACATCGACACCTTGATAAAGATCGCTGAAAAATTAGCGTCGGTACAATCTGATATTGAGTATTCACAGGGCAAAAAAGCCAAACTATTCCAGCGCACACAGATGGATTTAGTGCAAATCCAGCTGCATGCCAAGTCCTACGTATCCTTCTGGAACCCTATATCAAGCTCCCTTTCTCACTTTGGTGAGAATTTATCTGATGGGCTATCTGAGGCAATCACTGCAATCGCATACCTTTTACCCTGGTCTATTATTATCCTATTTTCAATCTATCTTATTCGTATGATTTGGCATAAGACCAGAAGATAATCATTTACACATAAGGCTTGCACCTCTTTCAGGCATAAAAAAAGCCGGACCGCTTTACGCAGCCCGGCTTTTTGTCACAGCGAAGCAGTAACTAATTAGAAATTATAGTTAAAGCGTACGCCGTAGCTCATTGGAGTGGAGAATGGGCCAGACACCAGGCCATCACTTCCATCTGCATAGTAGGGAACAACTTCGTCAGTCAAATTGTTACCATAGGCTTCAACATTCCACTGATCGTCCGGGCTGATGTACTTCACTGAAGCATTTACCATCCAGAAAGAATCACGGCTGTCGTCATAAGCAGAGGTATCCCCTACAGGGAAATCATGCTTATCGACATTCCAGTAGGTCAGATAGGACTCGTCTTCCCAGTGAATACCGATAAACGGAATGATTGCACCACCATGCGCCAACTCAAAGGTGTGGTCGTAGTTGATGGTGAAGCTGAACTCAGGTGACGCAGGCAGCTCATTACCTTTCAGGTTACGGTAGAGTTCTTCGTTGCTGTTATCGTGAGCTGCGCCCCAGTCATCAATTTCAAAGAGTGACTGGTTATTGAAGTTCCAGCGGTTCACAAAGTCAGAAGTGATTTCCGTCTGCATCCAAGTGGCGAAACCGCTAATTCGACCATTCGGATAGGGAGCCCAGTCGAACTCAAACTCCATACCCATAATTTCCGCTCTGGCGGCATTCTTTGTCAGGTAAATTACATAAGGCTCTGTAGTAATTTCGCCGGTCAAGTTACCTTCATCGTCTCGCTCTTCAACGTAGTAAGTATACGCAGTGTCCGGTGCGGCCAGCTGCATATCTTTGTACCTAGAGAAAAAGAAAGTATTGGCCAGATTTAAACGGCCATCCAGGAAAGTTCCTTTAGCACCAAATTCCCAAGTAACAACCTTTTCTTCATCATAGTTGGTGTCAAAAGTGGCCACTACGATACGATTGCCATCCTCATCAAGGATATCTTGGGCGGTATCAGGGTCTTGTGCGAACTGGCTAATAACATCACCCAAACCACCAGATTTAAATCCAGTTGCGACGTAGGCATAGAGCATTACATCGTCAGTCAGGTCGTAATCAAGACCGATTCGGTAATCGCCGTTGTCCCAATCGTCACTGATATCATTGTACGTATCGATAGTGTAGATAGAGTCATTAGCAAAGTAGTCAGTGGACAACTCACCAAAGAGTGACTGGCTGTATGCGGGGAAACACCCATACTCACCCGTTTCATCCGTATCCTGTGACCAGTCACGAGTACAGCTTAGGTTATTACCGCCCTTATCGCTTTTCTCATCGTAGGTATAGCGGCCACCCAGTGTCAGGTGCAGAGTATCGGTGAGACTATAGGTTGCCTGGGCAAATGCCCCAAGTGCATCAACACTTCTCTCTGGCTGACGCCAGAAAACGGCATTATCCAGCGAAGCCAGGAAGTAGCCATTCAGGTCCGTAGATTCATGGAAATAGAATAGGCCCGTAATCCATTGCAGAGGAGCATCATCGGTCGATTGGAGCTGTAACTCATGGGAGTATGAGATATTTTCGGCATCAGTGATACTCATGCTCATATCCCAGGTATTTCGACCCGCATCAATATCGATCAGGTTACTGCGATTCTGTACTGCATAGCCGGTGTTGTACACAAACGCCATGCTATCGCTAAAGTCCCAGCGGAAATTAGAGCGGAATGAGGTCATGGTGAGATCAAGTTCACCAGGAACATTAACCGCTACAGTGTACTCATCGGCACCGGAACCGTAATAAGTTTCGCAATTTACGCCATCATCGCGCTCATCAGCCTTATCACAATCAATGGTATTAATACCACCGGCACTTTTGTCCTCATAATGCTCAGCTACGGCATACCAGGAAATGTCTTCAGTTGGTTCCCACAGGGCACCAATACGCACTGCTTGCTGGTCAACATTTCCGTAGAAGTCATCCGCATCAGCCCTTACCAGGGAAACATCCTCAGATGCCCACCAGTTGCCATCCTGAGTAAATGTGCGCGCTGCATCATCAGAAAGCGCGGTAGCCCCAAGAGTATCCGCGTCGATATAACGGTTATCATACTGGTTAGCGTCGTAGTAACCAGTCAGATAAGAGTCTCTCGTTTCATCCATAAAGGATGCGCGAAGAGCAAAGGTATCAGAAACCGGGATATTAATAACACCCTTTACCATTTCCTGATTCCAGCGGCCAAATTCAACGCCCACGGAACCTTCAAATTCGTTGATTACCGGTCTCTTTGAGATAACATTGATGGCGCCTACTGTAGAGTTACGGCCATAAAGAGTGCCTTGAGGTCCACGCATGGCTTCAACCCTTTCAGAGTCAAACATCATTGCCATAGCAGATTGGGGACGTGATGAGTAAATACCATCAAAGTGCAAGCCGACCGCCGGATCGCCAAGTTCGCTGGTGTTGGTAGAACGCACGCCGCGCATGGAAATTACTGGGGAGGACTGGGAGGCGTCGTAGCCAATATCCACATTGGGGATAGTATTGCCCAGATCTTTTACATTTTTGATACCCTGGCGATCCAGCTCTTCCTGCGTAAACGCACTGATCGCTACCGGTGTATCCATCAAGTTGGTTTCACGCTTGGTTGCGGTAACTGTCACCTCTTCCAGCGCCCAATCGTCATCCTGCTGGCTATCTTCCTGAGCCCAAGCCGACCCTACCGCGACATTTGCCATTGCAATTGCAAAGGTAAGTGGTTTTCTAATTCTCATTGATGTCTCTCCAATCTGCTGCAAAAGGAAAGCCACATTTATTTTTTAATGCATGGCCATCCCATAGGGCCGTCGGCAGTACGGCGGCTAGGGTAAAATCTCAAAAAGAAGGGAGGTAAGAAACTCAGATACGATAGAGCGGATCGCGACTAGGACAAGCAGGACTAGTTCACTATTTATTACTGCCATGCCCGACTGGCAAGTCAGGCGGACATCGGAACCTTAGAATTTATGGGTTGAGTTTTTATGAATATTAGGAATTTGTTTTAAAAAATCTCTACCTGTATCTCCGGCACACTCCCAACAGCAGAGCTTAAATATACGTCCTCTAAACTATAAAGACCATATTAAAAGCAATTTGAATGTGACCATTAAGACAACAGATACCTAACAAAAATAGGTAACACCTATTAGTCCTAAATAAAAGGCTTGTTTAAATCTCACAAATAAACCGCAAAAACATTTACCAACATTGTCCAACACCATCTATTAGCTATAAAAACAAAAAAAGAGAACAATATTCCTAAAATGAGATAAATATATGGGAAATATTCCACCCTTATCCCAAAACCAATCTATCAGTGGCGCATATAAAAGATAGCGAAGCAACGGAGTGGAAAAATAAAAAGGGGCCAAAAGGCCCTAGTCCCTTGCAAGAGCTGCAACGCAGCAGCTGTGGCCTTCAAGGCCCGCTCTTCGGGGCTTGCAGAGCGATTCACACTCCGCGTTACGACTTCTCGAAAGGTCTAGACATTCCTGCGAAGCCGCGCCTTGATTGTGAACAGCTCTGTAAGCCAGAGGCATCACAGAGCTGTTCAGAGGCTCCCTAAAAGCTATCCCCCGGCACTCGCACCCACCCTTCCATCAGGATTCGGGCACTACGGCTCATAATGGCCTTGGTGGCAGTCCACTGCCCTTTGACCTCTTTGGCTTCAGCACCCACACGCAAGGTGCCCGATGGGTGACCAAAACAAACGGAGTTGCGCTCACCCCCACCGGCGGCAAGGTTAACCAAAGTCCCAGGGATCGCTGCGGCGGTGCCAATGGCTACCGCTGCCGTACCCATCATGGCGTGATGCAACTTGCCCATAGATAAGGCCCGCACAAGGAGATCGACCTCGGAAGATGCCACTGCTTTGCCACTGGATGCAGTGTAATCCTGCGGTTTAGCGACAAAAGCAATCTTAGGGGTGTGATGGCGATTGGCAGCTTCTTCAATGCTAGAGACCAATCCCATCTTTACTGCACCGTGAACGCGAATGCTCTCAAACATCGCCAGTGCCTTGCTGTCACCGTTGATGGCCTCCTGCAATTCAGTACCGGTATAACCAATAGCTTCTGCATTGACGAAAATCGTCGGAATGCCAGCATTGATCATGGTGGCCTTGAGCACACCTACATCGGGCACTTCCAGATCATCGACCAGGTTACCGGTAGGAAACATGGCACCCTCACCATCGGCGGGGTCCATAAATTCCACTTCCACTTCAGCCGCCGGAAAAGTCACTCCGTCCAGCTCAAAGCCTCCGGTTTCCTGAACTTCACCGTTGGTCATAGGTACATGGGCAACAATGGTCTTGCCAATATTGGCCTGCCAGATACGCACGGTACAGATGCCATTTTCCGGCACTCTGGTGGGCTCTACAAAACCGCTATTGATCGCAAAGGCACCCACGGCGGCGGTGAGGTTGCCGCAGTTACCACTCCAATCAACAAACGGCTTATCGATGGAAACCTGACCAAACAGGTAGTTCACATCGTGATCGGCTTTATCGCTGGGCGACAAGATTACCGTTTTGCTAGTGCTTGAAGTAGCGCCACCCATACCATCGGTTTGCTTACCGTAGGGGTCTGGACTGCCAATCACACGCAGCAGCAGGTTGTCACGGGCCTGCCCCGGCACCTGGGCAACTTCGGGCAGATCTTGCAAGCGGAAGAAAACACCCTTGCTGGTTCCCCCGCGCATATAAGTCGCGGGGATTTTAACTTGAGGAGCAAACTTCATAACTCAGGCCGTCGCTTCTGCTTCAAGGAAGTCTTTGGCAAAGCGCTGCAAAACACCCCCAGCCTCGTAAATGGAAACTTCTTCTGCGGTATCCAGGCGGCAGGTAACCAGAGCCTCAATCGTCTCACCATTAGCGCGGTGGATAAGCAGGGTCAACGTGGCATGGGGAGTGCGCTCACCGATTACGTCAAAACTTTCGGTACCGTCGATACCCAAAGTTTCACGGGTAGTGCCCGACTTAAACTCCAACGGCAATACACCCATACCGATCAGGTTAGTGCGATGAATTCGCTCGAAGCCTTCGGCCACAATCGCTTCCACACCGGCAAGGCGCACACCTTTCGCAGCCCAGTCACGGGAGGAGCCCTGCCCGTAATCAGCGCCTGCAATGATAATCAGCGGCTGCTTGCGATCCATATAGGTCTCGATGGCTTCCCACATACGGGTAACCTGCCCTTCCGGCTCGACACGAGCCAGGGAGCCCTGGCGAATCTCGCCGTTATCATCGCGTACCATTTCGTTGAGTAGCTTCGGATTGGCGAAAGTTGCACGCTGGGCAGTGAGGTGGTCGCCACGGTGAGTCGCGTAGGAGTTAAAGTCCTCCTCCGGCAATCCCATTTTCGCCAGGTATTCACCGGCAGCACTGCTGGCCAGAATGGCATTGGACGGAGACAAGTGGTCGGTAGTGATATTGTCACCCAGCACCGCCAGCGGGCGCATACCCTTCAAACTGCGCTCGCCTGCCAGGGCACCTTCCCAATAAGGTGGGCGGCGGATATAGGTGCTCATCGGGCGCCAGTGGTAGAGTGCGTGGCCCTGCTCTTCTGCGGCATCCCGCTCTTCGAACATGGGAATATACACATCGCGGAACTGCTGTGGCTTCACGCTCTGACGTACGATCGCATCGATCTCTTCATCGCTGGGCCAGATATCTTTCAGGGTAATCGGGTTGCCATCGGCATCGTATCCCAGTGCATCCTTTTCAATATCGAACCGGATGGTGCCGGCAATAGCGTAGGCAACGACCAGCGGCGGTGAAGCCAGGAAAGCCTGCTTGGCATAGGGGTGGATACGACCGTCGAAGTTGCGGTTTCCGGACAGGACCGCAGTAGCATACAGATCGCGATCAATCACTTCCTGCTGAATTTTCGGGTCCAGGGCACCGCTCATGCCGTTACAGGTGGTGCAGGCGAAAGCCACTACGCCGAAGCCCATCTGCTCCAGATCCGGTAGCAGGTCGGCCTCTTCCAGATACATTTTTACCGTTTTGGAGCCTGGAGCCAGGGAGGACTTGACCCAGGGCTTGCGGGTCAGGCCGAGCTTGTTCGCATTGCGGGCAATCAGACCTGCGGCAATCATATTGCGCGGGTTGCTGGTATTGGTGCAGCTGGTAATCGCGGCAATAATCACAGCACCATCGGGCATCTCACCGGCTTTCTCTTCCCAGGCCTTGGCGATACCGCGATTGGCCAGTTCCGAGGCCGGCAGCAGCGCGTGGGGGTTGGAGGGGCCCGCAAGGTTGCGGCCGACTGTATCCAGATCGAACTTCAGTACGCGCTCGTATTCGGCATCCTTCAAAGTATCGGACCAGAGGCCCGTTTCCCTGGCAAACTTCTCTACCAAAGCTACCTGCTCATCATCGCGGCCGGTGAGTTTGAGATAGTCGATGGTTTGCTCATCGATAGAGAACATGGCCGCAGTAGCGCCATACTCCGGAGTCATATTGGAAATAGTGGCGCGATCGCCCAGGGTCAGGTTGGAAGCCCCTTCACCGTAAAACTCCAGGTAGGCTCCAACCACGCGCTCGCGGCGCAGGAATTCAGTGAGGGCCAATACCAAGTCGGTACCGGTTATACCGGGCTGCAACTTTCCGCTGAGTTCCACCCCAACAATATGCGGCAGACGCATATAAGAGGCGCGGCCAAGCATCACGCTCTCAGCTTCCAGGCCGCCAACACCCACAGAAATCACACCCAGAGCATCTACCATCGGCGTGTGGCTGTCGGTACCGACACAGGTATCCGGGAAGGCCACGCCCTCGCGCACCTGCACCACCGGAGACATCTTCTCCAGATTGATCTGGTGCATGATGCCGTTCCCGGGGGGAATCACATCGACGTTTTCAAATGCGGTTTTGGTCCAGTTGATAAAGTGGAAGCGGTCTTCGTTACGACGCTCCTCTACCGCACGATTTTTTTCAAAAGCATCCTTCTCAAATCCGGGGTGCTCTACCGCGAGGGAGTGATCCACAATCAACTGGGTGGGAACAACTGGATTTACCTTGGCGGGATCACCGCCTTTATCGGCAATGGCATCGCGCAGACCGGCCAGGTCTACCAGCGCGGTTTGGCCGAGGATGTCGTGGCACACCACTCGGGCTGGAAACCAAGGGAAGTCCAACTCGCGCTTGCGCTCAATAATCTGTTTCAGGGAGTCGGTCAGTTTTGCCGGCTCGCAGCGACGCACCAGGTTTTCCGCCAGAATACGTGAGGTATACGGCAGTTTGGCATAGGCTCCGGGCTGGATCGCGTCAACAGCGGCTCGGGTATCGAAATAATCGAGGTCTGTTCCGGGCAGTGATTTGCGGTAATCAGTATTCATAGCAGGTAAATCAGTCGAATCTTTTTTTAAAATCGTGTCTCTTCTGAGGGTGGCTCCAGGCCACTCACCAAAGGCGACCTGGAGCCGGCACACCGGGTGTGCCTCATTTCAAAAGTGAAATGAAAATTAACCGCGCTCGGCGATTGGAGTTACTGTACGGGGCTCAACACCCACATACTCTGCACTCGGGCGAATAATGCGGTTGTCAGCGCGCTGCTCAAATACATGTGCAGCCCAGCCGGTAACGCGGGACATTACAAAAATCGGGGTGAATAACTTTGTCGGAATACCCATAAAGTGATACGCGGAAGCGTGGAAAAAGTCTGCATTACAGAACAATTTTTTCTCGCGCCACATAACTTCTTCACAGCGAACGGATACCGGGTACAGCACGGTATCACCCACATCCTCAGCCAACTTTTCAGACCAGCCTTTGATGATCTCATTGCGCGGATCGGACTCGCGGTAAACCGCATGGCCAAAGCCCATAATCTTCTCTTTGCGCTCCAGCATACCCAGCAGTTCTTTCTCTGCTTCGTCCGGATTAGAGAAACGCTCGATCAGCTCCATTGCCGCCTCGTTGGCACCACCATGCAGAGGACCACGCAGAGTGCCGATGGCACCGGTGATACAGCTGAACAGGTCGGACAAAGTGGAGGCACAAACACGCGCGCTAAAAGTCGATGCGTTAAATTCGTGCTCTGCGTACAGGATCAGGGAAACGTTCATAACCTGCTCGTGCAGCGCATTGGGCTTCTCATCGCGCAACATATGCAGGAAGTGACCGCCGATGCTGTCGTCATCAGTTTCAGTTTCGATGCGCACATTGTCGTGGGTGAAACGGTACCAATAACAGATGATGGAGGGGAATGCGGCCAACAGGCGGTTGGCTTTTTCCAGCTGCTGGGCGAAGGAGTCTTCACCTTCCAGGTTGCCCAACATGGAGCAGCCGGTGCGCATTACGTCCATCGGGTGAGCATCAGCCGGGATGCGCTCAAGTACTTCTTTTAATGCCTGCGGCAGGCCGCGCTTGGTTTTCAGTAGCGCTTTGTACTCTGTCAGCTCTTCCGCAGTGGGTAGTTCTCCATAGAAAATTAGGTAGGCAACTTCTTCAAACTCACAGTGTTGGGCCAGATCTTTAATATCGTAACCGCGATAGGTAAGGCCGGAACCGGATTTACCCACGGTGGAAAGTGCAGTTTTACCCGCTACCTGGCCGCGCAGACCAGCACCACCCAATGCTTTATCTACCATCTTCTTATCTCCCCTGTTTTATACACACCTAGTGTGTTCATCCAATTGAAAGCGCAGCGCCCAGCCTTGCCGCCGGGCGGATTATCCCTACTTATTGAAAAGTTCGTCCAGCTTCTGCTCAAACTCGTGATAATTCAGGTAATCGTACAGCTCCTCACGGGTCTGCATGGTATTGACAACCGCTTGTTGATCGCCATTTTGCAGGATGCTGGTATAAACATTTTCCGCAGCACGGTTCATCGCACGAAACGCCGACAGTGGATACAGTACGATATCTGCACCCGCTTCACCCAGTTCTTTAACGTTATACAGTTTAGTTTTACCAAACTCGGTGATATTCGCCAAAATCGGCACATTTAACGCGTCTTTAAATGCACGATAGTGCTCCAGTTCAGTAACCGCTTCCGCGAAAATACCGTCGGCGCCAGCCTCGATACAGGCCTGGGCGCGTTCAATAGCCGCATCGAGCCCTTCCTGCGCAAAAGCATCGGTACGAGCCATTACAAAGAAATCGTCATCGGTACGAGCATCTACAGCTGCTTTGATGCGGTCGACCATCTCCTGCTTGGAAACAATTTCTTTATTTGGGCGATGGCCGCAACGCTTCTGTGCAACCTGATCTTCGATATGCACCGCAGCAGCACCAGCGCGGATCATCTCCTTAATGGTGCGGGAGATATTGAAAGCACCGCCCCAACCCGTGTCGATATCCACCAATAGCGGCAGCTCACTGGCTGCGGTTATACGACGCACATCCTCCAGCACATTGTCGAGACTGGTCATTCCCAAATCTGGCAGGCCGTAGGAGGCGTTGGCAACACCGGCACCGGACAAGTAAATCGCCTTGTGACCAATACGCTCGGCCATAATGGCGGAGTAGGCGTTGATGGTACCAACCACTTGCAGCGGTTGATTCTCGGTGAGTGCCGCGCGGAAACGCGCGCCAGCGGAAGGCTTTTGGCTCATGCTCTACCTCAGTTTCTTTTCAATGTTTATTCTCGAGGCGCGGATATGCCGGCGCATCAACAGCTCCGCCAGCTCACCATCCCCGGCCTCAATGGCCTCAATGATATGGTTGTGCTCGCGGAGTGCCCGCTGGGCCCTGGGACTGGCCATGCCCAGCTGGTAGCGGTACATACGAACACGGTAATAAAGTCGGTTGCACAGGGTATCGATCAAAAGATCATTTTTTGATGCCTGCACGATACGGAAATGAAAGTCGAAATCCCCCTCCGGCTGGAAGTACGCTTTACCGGCCTGCAACTCTTCCTGCTGCTCATGGTGATAGAGCATTTGACGCAGCTCAATTAAGTCCTCTTCGCTGCGCTGCTCTGCGGCCAGGCGACAGGCCATCCCCTCCAGAGCTTCGCGAACTTCATAGAGTTCCAGCAAACCGCGCTCAGTCAACTCTACAACCCGGGCGCCAACATTCACTCTGCGCTCCAGTAGGCCCAGAGACTCCAAGCGCATCACAGCTTCGCGCAGGCTGCCGCGACTGGCATTAAAACGACGCGCCAGTTCCGGCTCACTAATTTTGCTACCGGAGGCAATTTGCCCCTCCACAATTTCCGCGCGCAAAGTTAGGAATAAGCGTTCGGCCAGGCTCTGGCGCTCTTCCGAAACTGAATCGCGAGTACCACCTACAGTCATGCAAACCCTGGATTGTCGACAATCTTTAAGGGATAAAACATTAAATCAGCGACAGTTTCTCGTCAACTGCGGGTATAGAGAGACAAATATTAAAGATTGTTGACAATAAGGCAAAATAGGTGACTTTAAACAGAGCGGTAGTCTTGCCATGCTTAAGTGGGCATAATAGCGCCCGCGCCAAATGAGACGTGTTCGACTGACGAATGTGAGCACTCTATGCTTGTTTGGGGCTTAGGGGAAATCCCGCAGAAAGAATATCCAGGCCTCGGAACAGCGCTTGTTTTAGGCTGCCACCACCCAGGTTACAGACAGAGTTATGCCGAAGAGTATTATCAGGCGATGGCTGCCAAGCCCCGAAGAAGTTAGAGCCAACAATGGCCTCAAATTTCTGGGGACTCTTCTCCACGACCCCAACCTTTTCCATTTGAACCGGCATTCGGTCTCGGTCGCATTTGCAGCAGGTGTATTTACCAGCTTCCTACCCCTGCCAGGCCAGATGATTATTGCCGCGTTACTGGCCCTTTGGCTACGCTGCAATCTCCCCCTATCCATTATTCTGGTATGGATTAGCAATCCGATCACCATGCCCGCCATTTTCTTTAGCACCTACAAACTCGGTGCCTGGGTCCTCGGAGCGCCACCGGTAGACTTCAGTATAGAGCTGTCGTGGGAGTGGCTGACGACTGAGGTCGGGAAAATCTGGTTGCCGCTATTTACCGGCTCACTACTCGCCGGGGTATTCTTTGCAGCAGCTGCCTACTTCACTATGCGCGCCCTTTGGCGCTGGCATGTGGTGAAGAAATGGAAAATGCGCATCCAAAAGCGCTCAGCGGCCGGTTAACTCCCCCTGCCGCATATTCGATACGCGCTTCACAGGGCTAACCCCCCAGATTGCTTCAGTGTGCTGACGCATAACTCTCGATATTGCCCCGGGAGAAACAACCCCAGGCAAAGCTCCGGAGCCGCCTCAACACACAGAAAATCCGCAGGCACCGGTCGGCATTGTCTAAAACTGGTGCCTGGAGCAAATCCCGCCCTACCGACTATTCATTGCGCAAAGCAGCGGCCGGCTGCACCCGGCTGGCTTTCAAGGCGGGATAGAGGGTTGCCAGGAGGCTGAGTGCAAACCCTACAGATACCACCAGGACTACGTCCTGCCACATCAGCTGAGACGGCAAATAATCCACCGGGTAGACATCGGATTTCAAAAATTGAACCCCCAACAAGGTCTCCAGCCCAGCGACCAATTTAGTCACTGTTAGAGAGCCCAACACCCCCAAAACACCGCCAATTAGGGCGCCGACCAATCCCACCAGGGCCCCCTGACTCACAAAGGTCAGTAAGATCTGCCGGGTGCTGGCCCCCAAAGTGCGAAGAATGGCGATATCGCTGTGTTTATCGATAACCACCATCACCAGAGTGGAAACCACATTAAAAGCGGCAATTGCAATAATCAGGAATACCAGCAGCCCCACCAGATTGCGGGACATCTGGATAGCCTGGTAGAGATTTCCGTGAGTGCGACTCCAGTCAGTGCCGTAGAAATTTCCCCGAGGCAGATCTTGCAAGAGGCGCCGCATAATCCAGTTGGCCTCAAGCATCTCATTGACCCGCAGCTGAATCCCCGCCCCGCCGCTGCCTCCAGCCAATGCCTTAGCCTGCTGCCAGGATACCAGGGCAAGGGATTGATCCAGCACTGTACCGGAGTGGAAAACCTGCGCTACTTTAAATCCGGCAACCCGGGCAGCCCTGCGTACACCGGTGGCACTGTCGTTATTGGGCACAATCAGAGAGAGGTAATCGCCAGCCTCAACCCCGAGCTTTTTCGCAAGACCTTTACCCAGAACCACACCCGGTTCAGAGGGGTTCATTAGGGCATCGAAGGATGCGGGTTTAACGAAGTCCCCAATATTGGAGACTGCGCTAATGGTCTCGGGATTGACTCCCTGCACCAGCAGTGGCGTCACCTCAGCCCCGCGCCTGGCCAACGCGTTGACCTGCCACACCTCCGCCGCAGAGAGAACCGCAGGGTCGGAAACCAACTGCTGGCGCAACTGGGGCCAATCCACATCCGGACTGCTGTTGTAAATAGTGGCATGAGGCATAATCCCCAAAATTCGCTCGCGCAGCTCCCGATCAAAACCATTCATCACCGACATCACCACAATCATCAGGGCGACACCGAGAATCAGGCCAATCATCGATAAACCAGAAATAAACGAGACTAGAGCGGCCGAGTCATCGCTTCGACGCTGGGCTCCGGCGTAACGCAATCCAATAAAGGCGGGAAGTGGCTTAAACATGATCACCCTGGTGCCAATCGGCGGTCAGCTGCCCATCGATCAAATGCAGGCAGCGATCCAAGGCCGCAGCGAGATCCGGGTCGTGAGTAACAATCACAAAACTGATGCCCATCTCCCGGTTCAATCGATCCATCAACTTGTGGATCTCCGCAGCCGTGGCCCGATCCAGGTTACCGGTGGGCTCATCCATCAACACACAGGCGGGCCTTGTCACCAGCGACCGGGCAATAGCCACACGCTGCCGCTCCCCTCCAGACAACTGTGATGGCTTGTGCCCCATGCGCTCACCCAGCCCTACCGCTCTGAGCATCTCCTCCGCCTCTTTGCGGGCATCGGCTACAGAGCGCTTGCCAATCAGCAGTGGCATTGCGACATTTTCCAGGGCGGAAAACTCATTGAGCAAGTGGTGAAACTGATAGACAAAACCGAGGCTACTGTTGCGCAGCCAGCCGCGTTCATTGGCATTGAGGTCGGCGAGATTCTTTCCCGCCACCCAGACCTCACCAGAGCTGGGGGTATCGAGGCCACCGAGCAGATTGAGCAGCGTCGACTTGCCGGAACCAGATGCCCCGACAATGGCGAGTTTCTCGCCCCGCTTAACCTCCAGCTCGGCACCACTCAACACCTCCAGGTCCCTACCGCCCTGGCGATAATGCTTGCGCAATTGCCGACACACTAAAACGGCATCACCGGGAGCCGGTGCAGGCCGCGCTTTTTCAGTATCTATTTCCACTCGACTGTTCATCAAACTATTCGCTGTCTCTTAACGCCTATAAATCGCACCGACAAAACAGATCGGCGATGGATTTATACAAAATTATTCGTAACGCAAAGCTTCCGCAGGCTCGATCTGCGCCGCCCGCCAGGCGGGGAATATGGTTGCCAATAAACTCATGCCTATTGCCGCTGACACCACCACTGCGGCATCGCCAACACGAAACTCAGAAGGCAGGTAGCTCACAAAGAAAACCCTAGGGTCAAAAAGTTGGGCCCCTACCGCCGATTCAATCCAGGTCACCATTTCTGTCAGATTCATCGCAATCAGAATACCCAGTACAGCACCAACAAAGGCGCCGATAATACCGATCGCACTGCCCTGAATGACAAACACCGCCATAATCTGGCGCGACGTGAGCCCCAGGGTTCTCAATACAGCAATATCGGAACGCTTATCGGCAACCATCAGCACCAGCGCAGAGACGATATTGAAGGCCGCCACGGCCACAATAATCATCAGCATCAGTGTGACGACGGTTTTCTCCATTTTTACCGCCTGGAACAAGCTGCCTTGAGAGTCTCCCCAGTCCTCTCCCCGGAAGCCCTCCCCCAGCGCATTTGCATAGGCGGCAACACGCCCCAGTGCATTGTCCATATCGTCAAAGCGCAGCTGTAGCCCTTGGACCTTACCGCTCATCCGGGTGAGCCGCGCGGCATCTTCAATGTTAATCAGCGCCACATTCTGATCCACCTGCGCGCCTACCGAGAAGACACCGGCCACGGTAAAGCGCTTGGTGCGCGGGAAAATTCCTGCCGGGGTGACACTGACTTCTGGCAGGGTCAGGATCACCGAGTCCCCGGGAATCACATTGAGCTGATGGGCAAGGATTCGCCCCAGAACCACCCGATAGCTGCGCGGTTCCAGCAGATCCAGGCTGCCCATCACCATATGCTCGCCAACTGTCGACACCTTGCGCAGCGCTTGCGGATCTACGCCTTGGAACTGGGCGCCGTGACTGCTGCCATGGGCGCTCAACAGAGCGTAGCCATTGACGAAAGGACTGGTAGCCTCAACGTGGGGCTGGGCCTCCAGCTGCCGTGCGGGTGCCTGCCAGTCCACAAGGCCGCCCTCCCGCTCCACAAAACCGTGAGGCACAACACTCAATATTCGGGTTTTAAGCTCACGATCGAAGCCGTTCATCACAGAAGTAACAACAATCAGAGCAAGAACACCAAGGGCCATCCCCAGCAGAGAGAAGCCGTTGATAAAGGAAATAAATTGCTGCCTGCGGCGGGCCGCCACATAGCGCAAGCCAATATAAAGGGGAACAGGTTTTAACATAGGGTCGATTTAAACGGAAAAATGCCAGGAAATCCAAAGATTTAGGCAAGATTACCAAATGTTGCAGGTCTTGGGTGTCGCCCCGGGAACTCTAGAGCCTCCCCCGCCAAACGCCAGGCCTGTCGGGGCGCTCCCCTGCGGGGCCAGTCAGTGATTAGGACAACCCCGGATGGAAACCGGTCAGTAACTCATACAGAGGCGCTCGTAAGTCGAAGGCTGAAAAAGTCTCAATCCGCCTCCCCAGCCCGACACGGGTTCCCAGGTCGTCACCCCAATCCCCCTACCTTTCGCCAATACCAACCAGGCACAAGAACTCTAAAAACCCAAATGCTAAAAAGTGGCACTAAACAGCCTAAATAGGCACCATTTACTCTACTTATGACGTAAAAACGTGAAGAACAACAGGAGCTTTGACTGAAATTCTGTTTTAATGGGACGGCTAATGGAACACTAATTCGGGGGACAAAAAATGTTCAGCAGACTCCGCAGCGGATTGCACTATCTCGCTGGTTCAATGGTACTACTTCTCACCTTGGGCGCCCAGGCGACAACAATAGAAGTACCGGTAGGCACCCAGGGGGGGGAGCTCGCCATTGAAGAAGTCCGTGGGCTCAAAAAACACGACGTCACCTCGCGCCTGGGAGAACCTCTCAGTATCCAGGGGCCGATTGGCGAACCCGCCATCACCCGCTGGGAATACAACGACTTTTACGTCTTCTTTGAGCTGGACACCGTCCTGCACACCGTGAAAAAGCCCAGCGGCTGACTTATCGTTTTTCGGGCAGGGGCTCAGCAGAGCTCCCCCTCCCCACTGAATAACACACTCTGTTACAACCTCTCGATTTTTTCCCTACCTTCGGTAAAACTCGCAACCCCAATACTACAGCCGGGGTAAATAGATTCCATGTCAGAGTATCAGTATCAAGAACGACAGGTCCCCCGTGACCGGCACAGCGAGTTCCGCTTAGGGGAAGGAAAAATCAGTGGCTACGCCTCTGTATTTCTGGGGGGCATGAGCCTTCTGGCCGTTCTTGCCTATTTATACCCCTCCTATCTGACCACCACAGAGTTACGGCAACTCTACGATGCGGAATACCTACAGAATATTCTCAAATACGGGATGTACTTCGCCCTGTTTTTTGGTGCGGTCACTTTTTACTTGAAGAAATTCCGTATGATGGGCTTTTCGGGCATGGCCCTCACCGGTACTGCCTTTCTCTTGGGGGGCTACACCATCCCTGTCGGACCGGTTGAGGCGAAACGCTTATCTTTAGGGGTTGACTGGATGATCCTGGCCTTCCTGGGTTCAGTTGCCCTATTTGTCACCCTGGAAAAGCTAATCCCCAAATACAAGAACCAAGTTATCCTGCGTAAAGAGTGGGGCCTGGACCTCTTCTATTTCTGCTTCAATCATTTGGCCATCTCAGCCATTTTGATCTTCGCCAATTATCATATCAGCCACTTTGACTGGGCGATCAGCGAGCGAGTCCAGGACTCCATAAGCAATATCCCAATTTTCATACAATTTGCCCTGATAATTGTCTGTGCAGATTTTGTTCTTTACTGGGAGCACCGCCTCTACCACGAGGTGCAATTCCTGTGGCCGATTCATGCGGTTCACCATTCCGTTGAGACTATGGACTGGCTGGCGGGATCACGGGGCCATTTCCTCCAGGTTTTTTCCGAGCGCGCCATGGTAATGGTGCCCCTGTACCTACTTGGAGTGGAAGAATCAGCCCTGAATCTCTATGTTGCCTTTGCCGCATTGCAGGCAGTATTAGTTCACTGCAATACCAAACTGCCGTTTGGCCCCCTGAAATATATCTTTGTCACCCCCCAGTTTCACCACTGGCATCACAGCTCAGAAAAGCCCGCTATTGACACCAATTATTCAGCACACACTTTACTGTTCGACTGGCTGTTTAGGACCCTACATTTTCCCAAAGGACACTGGCCTGCGGCCTACGGAACGACAAAAAAACTGCCACAAAGCTACTTGGGGCAAATGTTCTACCCAATAACTGCACTCCTGGACCAGCGTAAAACAACCTCCAGCCGCTCAGAGAATCCCTAACCCCTATGCGCTATCTCACTATTCTTCTGCTAACTTTCGCCAGCGCAGCTAATGCCAATATCACACTGGTGCAAGTCATCAAATCTGAAAATCTGATGCGCCTTCTGGACGGCAGTAAAATTGTAAGGAGCTATCACGTGGCACTGGGTGGGCAGCCCCAGGGGCACAAACAGCAGGAAGGCGATGAGAGAACCCCCGAGGGCCTATATACCCTGGACTACAAAAAAGAGGACTCATCCTACTACCGAGCCATGCATATCTCCTACCCCAACGCCGAAGATCGCAGCCGCGCCGAGGCGCGGGGCGTGTCACCGGGGGGCTTTATTATGGTTCACGGCCAGCGCAATCGACTCGGCTGGCTCGCACCACTGAGCCAGCGCTTTAACTGGACCGATGGATGTATTGCCTTGACCAATGATGAAATGGATGAGTTTATGTCGCTGGTACAAACCGGCACCCCCATCGAAATCCGCTGGTAGGGTAGCCGCATATATCTCCAAGGGACTGGATTTCCCCTCTACAACCAGTCAATATGCCCGCCGTAACTTCACCTTGGTGGAGTGGTCAACTTTTAGGCAAGCTGACAGAACACCACCTTCCGGACTAATGAGAAACCGATAGAAAATGACAGTAAAAGTCGAATCCGTAGATAGCCTATTGAAATCCACTGGTCGCGAGGGCGAAGAAGTCCGCGTTCAGGGCTGGATCAGAACCCGCCGCGACTCCAAAGCGGGCCTCTCTTTCCTGGCCGTACACGACGGCAGCTGCTTTGATCCGATCCAGGCCGTTGCAGAAAATCACCTGCACAATTACCAATCAGAAGTGCAGCGCCTAACTACCGGCTGCGCGGTAGAAATCCTCGGCACCATCAAGCCTTCCGAGGGCAAGGGACAGTCTATCGAACTGCTCGCTACCGAAGTTCAGGTGGTGGGCTGGGTGGAAGACCCGGATACTTACCCCATGTCCCCCAAGCGCCACACGATGGAGCACTTGCGTGAACACGCGCACCTGCGCCCGCGCACCAACGTCAGCGGCGCCGTAGCCCGCGTGCGCAACTGTATCGCCCAGGCAATCCACCGCTTTTACCACGAGAGCGGCTTCCTCTACGTACACACCCCGATCCTCACCGCTTCCGACTGTGAAGGCGCCGGTGAGATGTTCCGCGTAAGCACCCTGGATATGGAAAACTTACCGCGCACCGACAAAGGTGGCGTGGATTACAGCAAGGATTTCTTCGGCGAGGAGAGCTTTCTCACCGTATCCGGCCAGCTAAACGTAGAGAGCTACTGCCTGGCCATGTCCAAGGTATACACCTTTGGCCCCACTTTCCGCGCGGAAAACTCCAACACCACCCGCCACCTGGCGGAGTTCTGGATGGTTGAGCCGGAAGTCGCCTTTGCCGACCTGGCAGATATTGCCGATCTCTCCGAGCAAATGCTGAAGTACGTTTCCAAAGCGGTACTGGAAGAGCGCGCCGACGATATGGCCTTCTTCGCCCAGCGTATCGACAAGGAAGCTATCAGCCGCCTGGAGAATATTGTCGATAACGACTTCGCCCGCATCAACTACTCAGAAGCCATCGAAATCCTGGAGAACTGCAAAGAGAAGTTCGAATTCCCCGTATCCTGGGGTATCGACCTGGCCTCTGAGCACGAGCGCTACCTGGCAGAGAAACACTTCGAGAAGCCGGTTATCGTGATGAACTACCCGAAGGACATCAAAGCCTTCTATATGCGTATGAACGACGACGGCAAAACCGTTGCTGCGATGGACGTTTTGGCACCGGGAATCGGCGAAATTATCGGCGGTGCCCAGCGTGAAGAGCGCCTGGAGAAGCTCGACGAGCGCATGGATGAGATGAATGTACCCAAGGAGCACCTGGACTGGTACCGTGACCTGCGCCGCTACGGCACAGTACCTCACGCGGGCTTCGGTCTCGGCTTCGATCGCATCGTGTCCTATGTGACCGGCATGGGCAACATCCGCGATGTTATCCCCTTCCCGCGCACACCGAAGAACATCTCGTTCTAATAAAAAAGTGCCGCACTGCGACAACAAAGCCCCGCCAACCACGCGGGGCTTTTTTTGAGTCAAAGCAAAACCGGCTCAAACACTTCCCCCGGTTGCCGCCGCAATAATATCATCGCTCGCCTTTTCACTGATCATATAAACCGGCACCACAATAAAGAAGCCCGGAATTCGCGGAAAGACCGAGGCATCCACTACCCGTAAATTATGGGTGCCATGCACTCGAAACTTACTATCCACTACCGCCATAGGATCGCTGGCTGGACCCATTTTGTTAGAGCAGGAGGCGTGGTGTCCCCACGCTTGATTTTTCACAAAATCGCCAATCTGCGGGTCGGATTGAACTTCGCTACCCGGCAGAAGCTCCCTGGAGACCCTGCTGCTCACAATAGGGCCGGACATAATATCTCTGGATATTTTCACCCCCTCAATCACCGCCTGGAGATCTTCTCCCAAAGCATCATTGCCCTCGGCAAAATAATGAAAGTTGATCTCCGGTGTATCTCTCGGGTCGGCAGAGCGAAGGGTGACACGACCGGCCGTGTTGTTGGTATGGCCCTTAAGTACAACCCAGGAAAAGCGATCCTTGTAGTCTCTCAGCGCCTGCGAATACCCGGGGAAATAACCGTGAAAGTCGGTCGGCACCCCAAAAATAAATAGATCCGGGTCCTCCAGATCCGGCCTGGAGCGCTTGACCAGTGACAATACCGGTCCATTTCCACTGTAAGGGCCCTGGTTTAACCAGCCGTAACGATAGCGATTCAAGCAGGGGTCATCCCCCTCACCCCAAGTACAATCTTTCAGCAGCGAAAGGTCTTCGCTCATCTCACTGACGACACCGACCTCATAGCGATCCTGAAGGTTCTCTCCCACCCCGGGTAAATCGACCAGGGGTTCTATGCCGTGATCGCGAAGTTCATGTGCAGGGCCGATACCCGATAGCTTCAATAGCTGCGGACTGTTAAATGCTCCCCCAGACAGAATAACTTCCCGGCTTGCACGCACTTGCCGCAATACTCCAGGCGATCCATTTTCTTCGTAATAAGGATCGGCCTTGTATAAACTCGCCCCCTCTAGAAACTCGACACCAATAGCGGTTTTCTCTTCAAACAGCACACGAGTAGCCAGTGAATTGGTGCGGATATGAAGTAAGTTTGGGTAAATAGCCTGAGCAGCAAGCAGGTGCTCGCGCACACTGGTGCGCTGGCTTCGGCTATCTGCGGCCATAGGGGCAACAAAAGGCCCCTCTTGGCCTGCAGCCACATCCCAGTGATTAATATCCAGGCGAAGATTGCCATTCACAATTTGCTCCAACGCCCCCTCGAGCCCGTACTTTGCCAGTGCCGCCTGCACGATCTTCAGGAGAGTTGGATCTTCCAGCAGTAAGGCGGGGTTACCGCGATTGGTTGGCAGCCACCCATCAAAACCATGGCGAGAGGGGTTGGAAAAGATTGGCCGAGGCACATACTCACAGCGCTCTAAACGCTCAAAGTATTGCCGCATATTGGCGCTATCCCAGGAAATATCTCCTGTGTCTCGGGCTATACGGTCAAAATCACTATTGTGAGGATAAACAGTGATCAGTGCATGGTGCGTGGTACAACCTCCGATCGTACTCGCCCGGGGGTAGAGAATCCCCTTGCCGGCAACATATTTATCATCCAGTTGTTGCTGATTAATGTCTGCATAGTGCTTGACATAAAAGTCCCAGCTCAATTTCCGATCTTCAGATGCAAAAGGGTGCCACGCTGGAATATTGTGAGTATCATCACTAGGGTCATTGGCACCGGCTTCCAGCACCAAAACAGAAAACCCAGCCTTCGCTAAATTAACCGCCAGCGGCCCACCTCCCGCTCCCGACCCAACAATTACATAGTCGTACAGATCGTAAAAGCCCCCCTCTAACATTGAGAGCGCGGAGACCAGCCCTGTTGAGGCCGCACTGGCAGCAATACCTAATTGAACTGCACGCTTAGTGAAACTTCTGCGACTAATTTTCCTGTCCGACGATTTCTTTTCAACCTTATCCTTCTCTTCCATAGTGCTTTATCCGTTTTTATAGGGCTCTCCTCGAAAAAGCATTATGCATACCAAATTTATCAACTCCCTCTCTCATAGATAAATTCAGTTAAAAACTGGAGCTAATTAGCAGCATAAGGAAGTATTACATGCCAATAAATGCAGAATAGAAGCCTCTCTCAGAGGACTGGAAGTTGAGCCATAATCTTAGAGATCAACAATGAATACACTGTGGAGAGGCCAATTGCCCCTCAAGCACCTAAAGACCGAGATGGCCATTGCCGGCACAGGAGTTCACCCCCACTGCCAATATAATCAAAAATATACGTCAGATTTCCACTGAGAGACTGAATACCAAGCACCCAGACGATACAGCAAGCCTTGGTGCCACAATAACCTCCATTTAAATCATTCACTTTAAACTTTAATCTTGGCCAGCAGACCAAGTATTGGAAGCCTCACCCTCTAACTAATGGCTCACCTCTCCGCAAGCTATAAACAGCTTGTCTGTATTACTGCGACATGGAGAGCCAAGAAGGCATCACTTCAAATTCAGGAGCAGTATTGATATCTAGATTCAGGTATTCACCATGTAGCTGCACTTTTTCATCCTTGATAACTTTAAACTGATGCGGCCAAATCATACCGGAATCGAGTTTTTTATAACTATCATTTTCCAGAAATAGAGAAATTTCCCATTGAAGTTTTATACAGATATGGAAAAATCTAGCGCTTAACTTTTATACCCGCCTTTATAACCAAAACTCTTTATGGAGCTGAAGCTCAAGATCCCGGGCGCTACCGCGTATAAAAAGAAAGGCGCAAGCAGTTTGAGTAAAAACAAGGCTTTTTTACCTACAGTGACCCCATACAAATCTATGGGGCCTTATACCTATCAGCGAATGAGGTTAGCGCCCCGATATGGAGGGTTTCAGGCGCACGACACCTCCGAAAGTCCCCGAGAGCATTTCCTTCCCCGCACCAATTTGAGTAGCCGAGTAAATACTATTATATTTCTCCAGATAGCCTAGGGGGATATGAAATGCACTTTCACCGGTATCCCAGTTTATGGCCTCTAATGCCCAAACCCCCTCGCGCTGCCCCCAGCAATACGCCAAATTGGAAGGCTCACTCATAGTGGGTATACCATTTGGGCAGCTTATTTCCGCATTTGCCCAGTTGCTATACAGACTTCTGCTACTAGAATCCCATTCAAATTGCTCTACACCATAGGGGGCGTATGCCGGCAAATTCGAAAACAGTACTTTTAGCCATGATGGTATCTCTAGCTCCTGACCAGAATCACCGCTGTAATCATTGTTAACGACAAATGCACGACTCCCTCGAACCAATACGGATTGCTCAGATATACTCCTTACTGCCTGCGGATTGCCAAAAGTGATCGGTACTTCTGCTGCTATCCTTCTGTCTTTGCCCTCAGAGAGCCCCTGCCAATCCGACGGTATTTGATCCCGCCACATAACAACAAGGTTCATCAATTCCTGACCATCAGTGAAGACAATCAACTTATCCCTCCCCGCATTCATCAGGGAGGGAGTAGAGCCAGAACCGGTGCCTAAACGACCGACCCAAGGCGTGTCTGGCCCAGATTCATAAGCGGCTTTCCAGCCCCCCTCTTTTTCACTGGAGCTTACGCTATCTCCATTCCATTGAAATCGATACATTTTCTTACTAGAGGCCACATAGATACCGCCATCCTCATCAATCGAAATTGAGTTGGAGACCTCCTCGCCTTCATCAACCTCAGCATAGTAGTACTCGTCTAATTCCCTGCTAACAATGACGACCAAACCCGTAGAAGTTACCAGACAGAGATACCCGTCATAGGTCATATTGAGCCCCACGATCACCTCTTCCTCATCCGACAAGAGCGCTGGGGGGATATCAAATTGCTTATAAAGAGCTATTCCTGAGCCGGGCTCTCCTTTAACGGTATCTTCATAAACCATTAAACTCGTATCATTGGGTACGTAGAACCTATAATCCTTATCGACGAGTACATAAGCACCAGAAATACCGCTTTTAAACTCCCCTTTTGACAGGGTGTCAATTTTATCAATCTGCTCACCATTTAGATCCATTTTAATAATGCTGCCAAATGTACTCCCCCAGACAACCCCCTCCCCGGTGGATTCATAGGCTGAGGAGTAAGCAAGAACAATGGACACCGGTAGTGTTTTATAAAGCTCTTTATTAACACTAGCTACATCGGCCGACTCAATACCAGGTAAGCTGGTAGAACCCTGACTGTAAGGATTTGCATGGCTCATGGGCCAGGGCGAATCGGCGAGAAAGGGGTTCTTGGGCGGATCACTACTCAATTCTGCACTTGCAGTACCAGAAAGAAAAATTAATACCATCAAAAACACAAAGTGCTTAACTTGAAAAAACACCATCGCAAAGCCTTCCTTTTCTTATAAAGATAGATTTATCTAAGTTCTCATAGACTGAAAAACAAAAACCCTAAATAACACATAAAAATTAGAGACCATCGTACTCCCAGAATCCATCGAGAATACAACCGGGCAGATACAGACAAAAAACTAACGAAACCATACGAAAACTACGCAAGTAATAATCTATATCAAGCATTTTTAGTGGCTGTAGGATTTCATTTTCAGGTTAAAATAGAGCACTGTTGATTTCAACGGAACACTTTATAGGTTTAGAGCTTAAATCGTATCTCCTTAACCTCAATTAAGATATCAGTACCTAAATCCCGCAGGCGTTCTTTCTACCATCGTTGCGTGTATATCCAATGATCATTACGGGGCTTTGAGCGGAGACGCAAGGTGTTATCATCCTTCCAGTAATAATCTTTAATTGATTCCAGATTCTCCAGGTTTGCTTCTTTCGAGGAATTAACCTCCCGAATAAACCTTCCGGAATAATCCCAGAACCCCATATGGCAGGGATCAAACAGCCCTTGTAGTGGCACATTACTTTTGAACCCGACATATTCTTTTGACTCGTAGAGATAGCAGCCTCTATATGTACTTTGCAGGTAATAGATAAAAAAAGGAGGAACAGTCCCCTCCTTATAAAAGGGACCGTTTGTCAGTTTATTATTAGCAATGAGTTCTTTTACATACTGCTCGCTGGACCGGTAGACCGCCACTGGCCTTCCCGCATAGTCAAATACACGCAGGGTTCCCCTGGGAATCTCACCTAGATTAATTTCCAAAGGTTCTTCAGTGACAGCAGATGGCCCCAAGCTTTCAACAAAGGGATACAGAGAAAATAGTAAGCCAATACAAACCAGCCCCCCAACACACCAAGCAAGAACTTTCCTTTTGTTCATAGCAACACTGTTAAAATGTACCAACTATATACTCCTTAAAAGTAACCATACCCTGTCCAGACAACGCACCTATTGACAAATATCAGGGGTGGTAAATTCTGCGGGGGAAAAATGACATGCTGAAAGATCGGAAAGGAAGAATATACTACGCTCAGGACCGCATAAAGCATGGGCGCCGATTATGAGCTGGCAGGAATAGATTCACAGCGAGTCTCTGCTGCACCTTTATTCACCGCTTAAGGCGAGGGGTAAATTAGTATCAGGCAGTAAACCACATGCCCTCAAGGGGCTTTAAGGCTTAGCCAATAACGAAAAAGGCCCCTTGCGGGGCCTTTCAAACTCAAGTTCAACTATCAAGCATTCAGAGCCTTAAACTCGCGTCTGCGGCGGTGCAAAACTGGCTCGGTGTACCCATTCGGCTGGGCGCAGCCTTCAAATACCAGCTCACAGGCGGCCTGGAAGGCGACGCTCTTATCGAAGTTCGGGGCCATATCGTTGTAGTTAGAGTCTCCGGCATTCTGACGGTCCACCACAGCAGCCATACGCTCCATGGTTTCACGCACTTGCTCTTCACTAACAATGCCGTGCTTGAGCCAGTTGGCAATATGCTGGGAGGAGATACGCAGAGTTGCGCGATCTTCCATCAGACCCACATCATTGATATCCGGCACCTTGGAGCAGCCCACGCCCTGCTCTACCCAGCGCACTACGTAGCCGAGGATACCTTGGGCGTTGTTGTCCAGCTCCAGCTGGATATCTTTTGCACTCCAGTTGGTCTCTGTAGCCACAGGCACCGTCAGAATATCTTCCAGCTTGGCGTGATGGCGATCTTGAATCTCTTCCTGGCGACGATTTACATCCACCTTGTGGTAGTGCAGTGCGTGAAGTGTTGCCGCAGTGGGGGATGGCACCCATGCCGTGTTGGCACCGGCCATTGGGTGCGCCAGCTTAGCCTGCATCATCGCGGCCATCTGGTCCGGAATCGGCCACATACCTTTACCAATTTGCGCTCTGCCTTTAAGACCGCTGTTCAGGCCAACATCCACATTCCACTCTTCGTAAGCGCCAATCCAGGTGGACTGCTTCATGTCGCCCTTGCGAATCATCGCACCTGCAAGCATTGAGGTGTGAATTTCGTCACCGGTGCGATCCAGGAAGCCAGTATTAATAAAGACTACGCGCTCTTTCGCTTCGGCAATACAGGCTTTCAGGTTTACCGTGGTGCGGCGCTCTTCATCCATAATGCCCATTTTTACCGTATTGCGGGGCAGATCCAGCGCATCTTCAATACGATTGAACAGGGTGTTGGCAAAAGCCACTTCTTCCGGGCCGTGCATCTTCGGTTTTACGATGTAGATGCTGCCTTCACGGGAGTTCTTGATCGGACTCTCGCCACGGAGATCGTGCAAAGCGATCAGGCTGGTGATCATGCCATCGAGAATCCCCTCGGGGATTTCCTTGCCATCACCAAACAGCACTGCATCGTTGGTCATCAGGTGGCCAACATTGCGCACAAACATCAAGCTGCGCCCCGGCAGGGTGAGCTGGTTGCCATTCGGCGTAGTATATTCACGGTCTGCATTGAGCTTGCGCTCAAAAGTCTTACCACCTTTGTGGATAGCCTCCTTCAGATCACCCTTCATCAGGCCGAGCCAATTGCGGTAAACCACCACCTTGTCTTCGGCATCAACAGCCGCCACCGAGTCTTCACAGTCCATAATGGTGGTCAGTGCGGACTCCATCAGCACATCCTTGACACCCGCCTCATCGGTTTTACCGATAGGACTTTCCCGGTCAACCTGGATCTCAAAGTGCAGACCGTGCTGTTTCAGCAGGATGCTGGCGGGCTCTTCGCTGTCGCCGAGGTAGCCAACGAACTGCTTGGCATCTTTCAGGGTGGCGATATCGCCATTGGCCTGGACCACTTCCAGCAGTGAGCCGTTAATGCGGTACTGCACGGATTCGGCATGGCTACCACAAGTGAGCGGGGCCGACTGATCGAGGAAGTTACGCGCATATTCGATCACTTTAGCGCCGCGAACCGGGTTGTACTCACTGCCCTTTTCAGCGCCGCCCTCTTCACCGATAACGTCGGTGCCGTAAAGGGCATCGTAGAGACTGCCCCAACGCGCGTTTGCGGCGTTGAGTGCGTAGCGGGCATTCATTACCGGCACTACCAACTGAGGGCCTGCCAGCACGGCGATCTCTTCGTCGACATTTTCAGTGGTCGCACTGAATTCAGCGGGCTCGTCGGCAAGGTAGCCGATCTCCCGCAGAAAGGCCTGATAGCCTGCCTGATCGCGGAAACCGTTGGGGTTGTCGGTGTGCCAGCGATCGAGAGTTTCCTGTAACTCATCGCGCTTTTCCAGCAGGGCGCGATTTACCGGTGCCAGGTCGTGAACAATAGATTCCAATTTGGCCCAGAAAGCTTCGGCGCTAACTCCAGTTCCTGGAATCACCTCCTCGCAAACCAGGTTGTACAATGCTGGTGCGATTTGTAGATCGCCGATTTGGACTCGTTCCGTCATACCCAGGGCCTCTCATCAGATTGTTGGAATAGCGGCATTCTAAACAGCCAATTCCACATACCGCTAATTTATAGACGCAATTCCCACTATTCACAGATCAAATTTTTATGACGAAGCAGCTGATGGCAATTGCTCGGGCAGAACTGAGCAGACACACCCCCCCGTCAGCAAACAGCTTACAAAGCGCGACCAATATCGAGGATTAAACGACGCAGCCAGCGGTGCGGGGCACTCTGCTGTAAAAGTGGACTCCAGGCCATTTTTAGCTCCAGATTGGGAATGTCCAGGGGTGGGTCACGCCTCACCACACGGGGGTTATCACTGGCCAACTGGGCCAGGCGAGTCGGCACAGTGACAATAAGGTCACTCTGCTCAGCCAGCAGCATAGCCACTTGGTAGTGGCGAGTAAAAACGGAGATATCGCGCTTCTCTCCCAGGCGACCTATGGCCTCATCCACCCAGCCCAAGCGCTGCACATCTTCCGGGTTGACCCCGACCCCCACCCCCATACCGGTTTTGCTCACCCAAATATGCTGAGCTTCCAGGTAGCTCTGCAAGTTGTAACCCTTAAGAATTGGATTATCGGCGCGCATAACGCAGGAGAAACTATCGCGCCAAACGGTGGCCTGGTGAAAGCTCTGCGGCATGCTGTCAAAGCGGTTGATCACCATATCCACCTTGCCCTGCTCTACATCCACAAAGCTCACATCACTGGGCGTCATGATATCCAGGCTGATACCCGGGGCGTCATCCCGAAGCTGCTTTAACAGCGGAGGTATCAGGGTGGACTCGGCGTAGTCACTGGCCATGATGCGGAAGGTGCGGCGTGTATTGGCGGGGTCAAAATCCCGATTTGGCTGAATAACCCGATCAATGGAGGAAAGCGCCTCGCGCACCATCGGCTGCAACTCCAGAGCCCGCTCTGTGGGCATCATGCCCTCGCGGGTGCGCACCAGTAGCGGATCGTCAAACAACTCCCGCAGGCGCTTCAGGCCATTACTCATGGCCGGCTGGGACAAACCCAGGTAATTCGCCGCACGGGTCACATTGCGTTCGCGCAGTAGCACATCGAGGTAAACCAGCAGGTTCAGGTCAGCTCTTTCCAGTTGCATACATCTATTCGCCAAATCGATAGTGAAAATAAAATCAATAAATTAGGCAAATTATGCCACTCCCCCTAAGATACTCAACACCTAATCGCAGTCACCGTTTAAGGATTTTCAGTCATGTCCACTTACACTCAAGACATCGACGCGGTAGCAAAGCTCCGTGAAAACCATGGCAGCTCCTGGGACGCCATCGATCCCGAATCCGTTGCCCGTATGCGTGCTCAGAACAAATTCAAGCACGGCCTGGATATTGCCAAGTACACCGCCGACATCATGCGCGCCGACATGGAAAACTACGACAAGGACACGTCCAAGTACACCCAGTCCCTGGGTTGCTGGCACGGTTTCATCGGTCAGCAGAAGATGATTTCTATTAAGAAGCACTTCGAAGGCAACACCGACCGTCGCTACCTGTACCTGTCCGGCTGGATGGTCGCCGCTCTGCGCAGCGAATTCGGTCCTCTGCCCGACCAGTCCATGCACGAAAAAACTTCCGTAGCTGCTCTGATCGAAGAGCTCTACACCTTCCTGCGCCAGGC
Organism: Microbulbifer regidiadema (SeqCode); assembly: GCF_052467605.1. Taxonomy (NCBI): domain Bacteria; kingdom Pseudomonadati; phylum Pseudomonadota; class Gammaproteobacteria; order Cellvibrionales; family Microbulbiferaceae; genus Microbulbifer; species Microbulbifer regidiadema (SeqCode). The sequence continues at coordinate 1,161,912 of NZ_CP174316.1, forward strand.
TGATGCCCGCGAACTGAACGACCTGTTCCGCGAAGTGGACGCCGCTCGCGAAGCTGGCGATAAAGAAGCTGAGAAAGCTGCCCAGGACAAGATCGACAACCACAAGACTCATATTGTACCGATCATCGCCGACATCGACGCAGGTTTCGGTAACGCCGAAGCAACTTACCTGCTGGCCAAGAAAATGATCGAAGCGGGTGCTTGCTGTATCCAAATCGAAAACCAGGTTTCCGACGAGAAGCAGTGTGGTCACCAGGACGGTAAAGTAACCGTTCCTCACGAAGACTTCCTGGCCAAGATCCGCGCAGTTCGCTACGCATTCCTGGAGCTGGGCGTAGACAACGGTGTTATCGTTGCCCGTACTGACTCCCTGGGCGCTGGCCTGACCAAGCAAATCGCTGTAACCAATAAGCCGGGTGACCTGGGCGACCAGTACAACGCCTTCCTGGATTGCGAAGAAATCGATGCTTCCGAGCTGGCTAACGGCGACGTAATCATCAACCGTGAAGGCAAGCTGCTGCGTCCTAAGCGCCTGGCTTCCAACCTGTTCCAGTTCCGCAAGGGCACTGGCGAAGCGCGCTGTATCCTGGACAGCATCACCTCTTTGCAAAACGGTGCAGACCTGATCTGGATCGAAACCGAGAAGCCTCACGTTCGCCAGATCGGCGGCATGATGGACGAAATCCGCAAAGTCGTTCCCGATGCGAAGCTGGTTTACAACAACAGCCCGTCCTTCAACTGGACCCTGAACTTCCGCCAGCAGGTATTCGATGCCTGGTCTGAAGAAGGCAAAGACGTATCCGCTTACGACCGCGCCAACCTGATGAGCGCCGAGTACGACGACTCTGAGCTGTCTGCAGCTGCCGACGAGAAGATCCGTACCTTCCAGGCCGACGCGGCTCGCGAAGCAGGTATCTTCCACCACCTGATTACCCTGCCGACTTACCACACTGCGGCCCTGTCTACCGACAACTTGGCCAAAGAGTACTTCGGTGAGCAAGGTATGCTGGGCTACGTGAAAGGCGTACAGCGCAAAGAGATCCGTCAGAGCATCGCCTGCGTTAAGCACCAGAACATGGCCGGTTCCGACATCGGCGACGACCACAAAGAGTACTTCGCTGGTGATGCAGCCCTGAAGGCCGGTGGTAAAGACAACACCATGAACCAGTTCGGTTAATCGACCGATACAGTTTCAGTAGATTTGAGGCGGCACCTGTCGCCTCTTTTTTTGAACCCAGTTGGTTCTCCCAAAGCACGGCGAATTTAGCCGCGCTTTGATCTCTGCACTTGCTATTACTTGGGCCGCTTGCGGCCCCTTTTTATTTCAGGTTAACGCCCCTCTACAATCGACAAGGCCACCAGGTTGCCTGGTGACACAGAAAGAGATGTATTCGCAGCCTGTCGCGAATGCCGTGTACACTTTTCTTCTGACCCAGTAGCAAATACTGGCAGCCCCCCTATAAAGCCATTCAGCCCGGATCCGATCGGCGTCACTCTCATGCCGGACAAACCCCAGTCACTCCCGCCGCAAGGGCCTGCGCGGGTCTATAGACTCCTCTAGTGCCGCCGCAACAATATAGGCCTCCAGCCTGTGTTCATAGGTTTCGGTATGGTCGTATCCCATGCGCTGTAAGCAGCGCTGGATATAGTCGGCATCCGGGGATTTATCGTGCCAAACCCGGCGCCCCTTAAAGATAGAAGTCAGTTTTTTCCAGCCGCTCTTATCAGCAGCGCGCAAATGCTGTAGCGCCACTGCCAGTAGAGCCTCCTCATCCGTAAAATCCGTACCCAGGGGATAGTGGGGCAACTCCGCGAGGTATTTTTCACTATCAAAGACACCGGCAAGATACTCAGGGGTATTTTTGTTAAAGCGCTCGGGAATCGAAAAGCTTTTTTCTATTTTCCCCGCACGCTTGGCCCGCTCCAGTAACCCAGCCTGAAAGCGGGCATCGCAGATGCTGAGCATAGCCACCATCACATCCCGATCGGTTTTACCACGCAGGTCCACCGCGCCATATTCCGTCACCACAATATCGCGCAAATGTCGGGGGATTGTTGCGTGAGAGTACTCCCACACAATATTGCTTTCACAGACTCCATCGCGCATGCTCACGCTGGGCAGCGCAATAATTGAGCGGGCTCCCGGTAAATCCCAAGCCTGGGCAACAAAGTTATACTGCCCGCCCACGCCACTCACGACGCGATTATCCGCCAGGGCATCGGAGACAACGGCGCCCCCGAGTGTCACCATCATGGCGGAATTAATAAAGCGTGCATGCTGGCGCTGCGCCACCTTGAGCGCCCTCTGGCAGCGAAGGTCATTGGTAAAATAAATATCAATCATATCGAGCCCATCTCGCTCTTGGAGATCGAGCTCACGCAACTCCCGGTACATTAGCTCTGGGCCCAAATAGAAACCGCCATGCAACCAGGTGCCGCCAACTATTTTGTTATTCAGGCAGGAGCCGATTAAGCGGCGACGTCCATGCTCGCTGTGCAGATCGCACTCTTCCTCCTCCCCATCCGGAGTCAGTAATTTATGGCCCCGCCAACTGTAACTGGGATCGATAATGCCAAAGCGCTGTAAAAACTCCGTATCCGCCATCGTTAAGGGACAGTGGATGCGACCGGCATTCTTCAGTGCCAGCAGGGTCTCCTCTTGCACTGTGTCAGTGATCTGATCGCTATCCAGCAGGTGCTGAAGTGTCGCATCGGCGTAAACTTTGCGAGTGAGAACTCCCATTCTGCGCAGGTGTAAAAAACCGTGAGGCACCATTTCACTGGCGGCATATAGCCCCCGCCGAAAAGGCTCGGTGCGCGGGGGCAAACCCTCTCGGTAGCACTCACCACCCCCTTCAACCAGGTCATCCAGCAGCCGCTCAAAAAGGCTGCCTTGCTGGTGTCGCAGGCGCAGGGCATGGCAAACCGCATCCCCAATAGCACCTATGCCCAACTGTAGGGTACCCCCATCCTCGATCAGGCTGGCAATATGGAATGCGATACCGTATTCCGTATAAGTCACCGGCAGAGCCGGAAGCGCAAACAGCGGCGTGTTAAACGCCTCGCCGGCAAGTAAAAAATCAAAGGCATTTGCCGGCAGCTCACTGCTGCCGTCGATATAGGGGAGCTGAGTATTTACCTCACCCAATAAGTAGATCGGGTAATTTTTATGCTGGGCTGCCAGCTCAAGTACAGGTCGGGTCAGATCTGGATTACAACTCAAACTGTATTTGTCCCCCTGCTCTGATGGCGCCACCATCTGCGCAATAACATTCACCCCCCGATTGATCAACTCCCCGGGCACCTGGGTGTAATTTGCACTCACATGATGTTGCTGAGCATAGCTATTTCCGAGCAATGAGCCGGGCTGCATAAAGAATTCAATCACCCGAATATTACTCGGCAGGTACCCTTTGCGCCTGGCGGGCACATAGGCAAGGTCCTGATATTGGCTGTAAATAGAATCCAGTAACGGCTGGATAAAGCGCCGGGAAATATCCCCTTTCGCCCGGGGCCGCTCTAGCGTCAAGGCCGTAAATATTGTCAGTGAAATTGAAGGGTCTTGTGCGGCGCGGGCGTACAAGGTATTGACAAAGTGATTGGCCTTGCCCAAACCCAGCGGCAATCCCAGCACAACTTGCTTGCCGACGACCTGTAAGAGCTTATCGATGCACGCCTCTACATTGGAAAAAGTTTCCGGGGGGCCTTTGTGCGAAAATTCCATCAAACGTCAATTCCCTTGCATTTTATTGGACTGCCCCCGCACGCCCACCCAAGTGTTCAAAGTGATCCACTTGAATCGCCCTCTCCACGGCATCCGCCGTATCGTAGAGTGCTTCAGCCTCCTCAGCACTGATAAGGTTTTTCTCCAATCCCTCCGTCACAGAATCCCTACTGAGCGTGCGAATTCCCCCCTGCTTTAACTTTTCACGAGCGCGCTCGGAGGCGCACACCCGATCAAACGCCTGCTCAATAATATCGACTCCATCACCGGGCACACCGAGAAAAACCCCCTTGGTCAAGCGGTCGCGGGTCTCTGAGGGGGTCAGCAATAACTCCGCACACGCTTTCGCCTGTCGATCTGAAGCCGTGTGAACACTGTGCCCCCAGGGCATAGTCAGGAACTGCATTAACTGGCCAATAAATGGGCGGGGGAAGTTTTGAAATACCTCAAGTAAATTCACTTCAATCTTGTGCAGCCCGTCACGCATAGCAAATTCCAACAGCGGCAGATCATCTTTGGGGTTGCCGTCATCATAGAAGCGCTTCAAGGTGCAACTGAGAAGATACAGTTGACTCAATACATCCCCCAGGCGGGAAGAAATCAACTCCTTGCGCTTGAGCTCTCCCCCCAAGCTCATCAGGGAGAACTCTGTAACCAGCGACAGCACCGCCGAGTAGCGATTCAACTGCCGGTAATACTTGGCCGCATAGCTCACGTTGCGAGGGCTGTTGGCAAATAAGCCCACCGTCCAGCCGTGAAAAACACCCCGACAAAGTGCTTTAAACTGGAACCACAGGTGCTTGGGCAGCAACTTGTCCAACGCCTCCAGCCCCACTTCAGAGTCCGGGTTTTCCGCCGCCAACATCTCCTGCAAGATATAAGGGTGGCAGCGAATTGCGCCTTGACCAAAGATCATCAAGCTGCGTGTGAGAAGGTTGGCGCCCTCTACAGTAATTGCCACCGGTATGGCCCGATAGACATTGCCCAGGTAATTCAGCGGACCATCCATAATGGCCTTGCCCGCATGGATATCCATTGCATCAATAATGGCCTGGCGCAGGCCGCAGGTAGCATTGGCCTTCATAATCGCAGTGATCACCGCCGGCTTTCGCCCCTCATCCAGGGCTCGGGTAGTGGTTTTATGGGCGCTATCCAATACAAATGCGATAGAGGCAATTTCAGCCAAGCGACGCTGTACACCCTCGAAACGGCCCACAGGAACATTAAACTGCTCGCGCACACGGGCGTATGCTCCGGTCAGGCGCGCGGCCATTTTTGCTCCCCCCGTAGACAGTGAGGGCAGCGAAATACCACGACCGGCAGCCAGAGCACTCATCAGCATCTCCCAGCCCTTACCTACATTTTCCTCGCCGCCAATAATCCAATCCATGGGCATAAAAACATCTTTTCCCCAGTTGGGCCCATTCTGAAAAGCCTGCATAGCCGGAAGGTGCCTCTGCCCAATCGTAACCCCCGGTGTATCTGTGGGCACCAGAGCGACCGTAATACCCAGCGCCTCTTCATTACCGAGAATATGATCTGGATCATAGAGCTTAAATGCCAGACCGAGCACGGTGGCAATTGGCCCCAGGGTGATATAGCGCTTATGCCAATTCACCCGCATACCCAGTACTTTTTCTCCCTGGTACTCACCGTAGCAGACAACCCCATAATCAATCATGGAGGCAGCATCAGAACCGGCCTCTGGGCTGGTCAGTGCAAAACAGGGAATATCACTGCCATTCGCCAGGCGCGGCAGGTAGTAGTCCTTCTGCGCCTGTGTACCATGGGCCAGCAATAGCTCTCCGGGACCCAGAGAATTGGGCACCATCACGGTGACACCGACACAAGTACTGCGGGTGGTAATTTTTGTCACTATCTCCGCATGTGCTGTGGGAGAAAACCCGAGACCACCATATTTTTTCGGAATAATAATACCCAAGAAGCGATTTTTTCGCAGAAAGTCCCAAACATGCTCCGGGATATCATGATCCACATAGCTAATTTGCCAATCGTTGATCATTTGGCACAGCTCTTCGACCGGCCCGGCTAAAAAAGCCTGCTCCTCCTCGTTGAGTTCAGGCGACCCCATCTCCAACAACTGATCCCAGTCTGGCTTACCGGACAACAACTCGGCATCCCACCAGACCTCACCGGCCTCCATTGCCTCCCGCTCTGTTGCGGAAATTGGCGGAAGTACCCGCTTGATAATTTTTAGCAGGGGCGCGGTAAATAGTTTTTTGCGCAACTCGCTCATTTTCACCTTCCATAGCGGCAGCCAGCACAACAAATGCTGCCAACACCCTCAGAGTCGAGAGGGCCAGCAACACACAATAATAGGAGATTTTTGATCGCAAAAAGAAATTCACAGAGGGAATTCATGACGCCATCCTGACAGACTTTTTATTTTTTGAAAAAAACGGCGCTATTTTTCTTGACCCCATTGAAAATCATTTGAGATTAGCTTTTTCTCACCCCGTCTACACAGATTAACTCTGTGAGACCCGCACTCCTTTCAATTAAATAACCATTTTACTGAGAGGTCAGCTTTATAACTTTTTTGAAAGGAGGGTAAAAATAAACAAGGACTTTGATATGAAAAGACTAATAGCTATATCCTTCAGCAGCATCGGATTGATGTTCCCTTCATTAATTTATGCCGGCCTTATCGGCGAGGAACCACGCTTAGACCCAAAAGATAGAATCAGCCAGCATGAAATAACCCAAAACGAACTACACCTCGACGAAATACGTGAGGCGGGTTTAATTATTTTTAGCACCCCATTTAATCGCTACGATGGCTACGGTGACGGCCCCCATGAGCTGTCCGAACCGGACAACAACACCCCCGAGGGCGGCAACAGACCAACCCTCCAGGGCAACGGCACATTTTTGCGAGCCAATGGACTCGATGCACAGAACTGTCTGGAATGCCACACCATTATCAGCAATAGAACCGTCCCCGCCACACTGGGGATTGGCGGGGGCGGCGGTTTCTCTACCAGTGTATTATTCCGCCCCGCCAATATTGATATTATCGATGAAAATTTTGATGGTGTTGCCGAATTCAATGGGCGCCTAATCAACCCGGTATTTTTATTTGGCGCTGGCGGCATTGAATTGGTGGGCCGGGAAATGACTTATGAATTACAGGGACTCAAACAATACGCTCTCAACAATCCCGGCACTATCGTTGAGCTGGAAACGAAGTCCGTTAATTTTGGACATATTGTCGCCGACCAATATGGCAACCTGGATACCACTAATGTCGAAGGTATCGATCACGATCTGGTAGTCAGGCCCTTCGGACGAAAAGGTGACAATGCCTCAGTCAGGGAGTTTGATGTGATAGCCCTGGCATTTCACATGGGTATGCAGGCTGTGGAAGAATTTGGCGGGGAGACCGCAGATGCTGACAACGACGGGGTGGTCAATGAGATTTCTGTTGGCGACCTATCTGCACTCAGTATTTTTATTACCACTCTGGAGCGTCCATTTGACATTGACGAAAGGGAACACCGCGAAGGACGCCAGCTATTTTCAGATATTGGCTGCGCCGACTGCCATCGCCCGAACATGGTCACAGAGAGGAAAACCCTACCCTATAAGTTAACCGGCTCCCCAGAGGCACCCTTTGAAGATATTTTCTACGAGGTCGATCTGACTAAACACCCCACTAAATTTCGTCAGGCACGCAGTGGCGGTATAGAGGTTGAGATGTTCTCCGATCTCAAGCGCCACGATATGGGCGAGGGACTGGCCGAAAGCGCCTTCTTCCAGACGGAGCAGCAAAATCGTGAATTTATCACTGCCCGACTTTGGGGGGTTGCGGATACCGCACCCTATTTGCACGATGGACGGGCAACTACCCTGGCCGAAGCAATTTTCCTTCACGACAGCCCCGGAAGCGAAGCCAGTAGTGCGGCGCAGAACTTCAAATACTTGAGCAAAAGCGAACAAAATAAAGTCTTAGCTTTCTTGATGTCCCTAAGAATGCCGGAAGATCCAGTGGATGATTTAATTAATCCTCGCCGCTAAGCACATTGCTGGCAACCGGCGGCACCTTTAGTTTAGGGCTGCCAGTTGCCAGTGTTGAAAGGCTTAACTCAACGCCTTGTTCGCTATAATAACGCCATTGTTGTCCGCATACAGGTATTCCCCCGGACGAAAATCCACCCCACCAAAACTTACCACCAAGTCCCTTTCACCAACCCCTTTTTTTTCTGTTTTCATCGGATGGCTGCCCAATGCCTGCACCCCCAGATCCAATTGCGCAATTTCATCTACATCGCGTATACATCCGTACATCAAGATACCCTCCCAGCCATTGGCAACCGCTTTTTCAGCCAGCATATCCCCGAGACAGGCGCGGCGCATCGAGGCCCCGGCATCCACCACCAACACCTTGCCCTGGCCGGGTTCAGCCACCAGCTCGCGCACCAGGGAGTTATCTTCAAAACATTTGATAGTCACAATTTGCCCACCAAAACGTTCGCGCGCGCCATAGTTGATAAACATAGGGTCGACGACACGCACATCATCGGGATAGGCATCACATAAATCGGGGGTTGACTTGAGCATCAATATTCTCGCTGCAATTGATCAAAAAAATGATAATAACGAGAAAAAAGCGGGAGGGCTAAGAAGTAGATAAATACCGGGTATCACCTCAATGGATAATACCCGGCCAAGCCTTCGCTGCCACGAATTCGATACTAATGCGTAACTCGAACCGGAGTACCTATACGCACATGTTGATAGAATTTTTTTGCCATATCCGGGGGCATACGCACACAGCCGTGTGACGCCGGATAAGAGGGAACATGGCCAGAGGCATGCAGACCAACACCGCCATTAAAACGAATATAATTATTCATCTTCGCACCTCGATACACAGTCCCCAACGGGGGGCGATGCTTGCGAGTATTGACATCCGCTTTTACCACCCGACCCGTACGCCTATCGACAAAACTACCGTAAATAGATGAGCGGTGATAAGGGTGTTTGGAAAGTACACGGAAATGGCCGGGGCGCGTTCTATAGCCCTCTTTTCCAGAGGAAATACGAGAGACACCCACCAGCTTTCCGCCTTTATACAAATAGGCGCGCTGCTCACTCAAATCAACCCGGATTGATGCACTTCCCCCCTTAGCTGCGGCCCGATCATCAAACCAGTTTGCCGCGCGGGGGGCAGCACCTGCCGGCGGCGCCGCCATCAACGCCAGCAGGCACACCATTAAAAAGAGATGCAATATGGGGATTGGTAACTGTCTACTCACTTGCATAGATCACCTCACCGAGTCTGGCCCCTCCCTGCACGCCAGCAGACAAACAGCCTGGCGGCAACTTCTAATTGTGTGACTGCGGGGCAAATACCCACAGCGAGCATTGCTCTGAAGTACATTCGTGCAACCTGTCTTTTCGGGTTACACGAAGTCTTATAACTCTTTCGATTCTATTGAGGCACGCGGCAATATTTAGAATGAATTCTTCTTTGTGCGCAGACTGATAGAGACTTATATTTTTTGGATAATGTAGCCGACAAAAATTTCAAACAAAATTTGCAGAACAAAATAAGAAATTTCTAGGCTTTACCGCAACAGGGGACTCAAATTTTATTGCGACAGGCACAGCCACAATTAAAAAAAACAGCGGGGTAAGATAAGGGGAAATATTGGAAAAGCGGCCCGCAAAGGGGCCGCTTGCAAAGGAAGATTAAGCTTCCTCGTTAGCCAGGAATAGCCAAGTATCGACGGCGGTATCCGGGTTCAGGGAAACGCTGTCGATTCCCTCATCCATCAACCAGCGGGCAAAATCTTTATGGTCAGATGGACCCTGCCCACAGATACCCACATACTTGCCTGCCTTCTTACAGGCCTGGATCGCCCTGGACAGCAGCGCCTTGACCGCCGGGTTGCGCTCGTCGAACAGATCGGCAACCAGACCGGAGTCCCGATCCAGCCCCAGAGTCAGCTGGGTCAGGTCATTGGAACCAATGGAGAAGCCATCGAAGTGCTGCAGGAACTCTTCAGCCAACAGCGCGTTGGATGGCAGTTCACACATCATAATGACCTTGAGGCCATCTTCACCGCGACGCAAGCCGTTTGCAGCCAGCAGGCCGACTACTTCTTCAGCCTCTTCCGGAGTGCGCACGAAGGGCACCATAATTTCAACATTGGTCAGCCCCATTTCATCGCGAACTTTCTTCAGCGCGCGACACTCCAGGGCAAAACACTGGCGGAAATCTTCGGAGCGGTAGCGAGCCGCGCCACGGAAGCCGAGCATCGGATTTTCTTCGCTGGGCTCGTACAACTGACCGCCCACAAGGTGTGCGTATTCATTGGACTTGAAGTCGGACAGGCGCACGATAACGCGATTCGGCGCAAAAGCCGCCGCCAGGGTCGCGATACCCTCTACCAGTTTTTCGACGATGAAATCTTCTGGAGAATCGTATCCACCGATACGCTCACGAATATTCTGCTGCAGATCTTCCGGCAGGCTATCCAGTTCAAGCAGTGCTTTCGGGTGAATACCGATCATGCGGTTGAGAATAAACTCAAGGCGCGCAAGACCGACACCCTGGTTTGGCAGGTGGCTAAACGCAAATGCGCGATCCGGATTGCCCACGTTCAGCATAATCTTGAACGGCAGCTCCGGCATTTCCGCAACTTCAGTTTCCTCGCGCTGGAATTCCAGCTCGCCGGCCATCACAAAACCGGTATCGCCCTCGGCGCAGGAAACCGTCACCGGGGTACCGGTTTCCAGTAACTCAGTGGCGTTGCCACAGCCCACCACTGCGGGAATCCCCAGTTCACGGGCAATAATTGCCGCGTGACAAGTACGGCCGCCGCGATTGGTGACAATAGCGCTGGCCTTTTTCAACACCGGTTCCCAATCCGGGTCGGTCATATCGGTCACCAGGACTTCACCGTCCTGCATCAGTGCCATATCTTCTACGGATTCGAGCTTGCGCACCGGACCTGCGCCAATACGCTGGCCGATAGCGCGGCCTTCGCACAGCACATCGCTGCGCTCTTGCAGGCTGTAGCGCTCGATGCTGGTTCCCTGATCGCGGGAACGCACTGTCTCCGGGCGCGCCTGTACGATAAACAGCTTGCCGCTATCGCCATCTTTGGCCCACTCGATATCCATCGGGCGACCGTAGTGCTCTTCAATTTTGCGGGCCTGGATCGCCAGGTCTGTCAGTTCCGCATCGTTGAGGGCAAAGCGCTGACGATCTTCATCCGCCACCGGGACAGTCTTCACGGAACGACCACACTCGCCGCTCTTATCGTAAATCATCTTGATCGCTTTACTGCCGCGATTGCGGCGCAGGATCGCTGGGCGGCCCGCGTCCAGGGCGGGCTTGTAGAGGTAGAACTCGTCCGGGTTTACCGCACCTTGAACAACGGTCTCACCCAGACCGAATGCGGCGGTGATAAAGATCACATCGCGGAAGCCGCTCTCGGTGTCCAGGGTAAACATCACCCCCGCTGCACCGGTCTCACTGCGCACCATGTGCTGAATACCCGCAGACAGGGCAACACCCACATCGGCATAGCCGGTGTGTACGCGGTAGGCGATAGCGCGGTCATTGTAGAGGGAGGCAAAAACTTCTTTTACCGCTTTCAGTACCGCATCGATACCGCGAATATTCAGGAAAGTTTCCTGCTGACCAGCGAAGGACGCATCCGGCAAATCTTCGGCAGTGGCGGAGGAACGCACTGCAACAGCGGTCTCGGCGCCACCCAGAGCCTCGTAGCCCGCGCGAATTTCTTGCTCCAGCTGCTCTGGGAACGGGGTCTGTAGAATCCAGTTGCGGATCTCATCACCCGCCTGGGCCAGCTCGGTGACATTGCCGACATCCAATCCCTGCAAACGCTCGGCAATACGCTGTTCCAGCTGCTCGTGGGCCAGAAAAGCCCTAAAGGCTTCTGCGGTGGTGGCAAAGCCACCCGGTACGCTCACGCCGGCACCGGCGAGAGAAGAGATCATCTCGCCCAGCGATGCATTCTTGCCGCCGACTTTGTCGACATCGGCCATGCCCAGTTTTGCGAAGTCGATCGTGAAGTTCGTCAAGTGAAGGCCCTCTAAAATTCAGGTTGAGTGGCGGCAGATTATAAGGATGCGTTTTGTAAAAAATAGCCCGTAAAAATCGGCCAAAATGTTGTAAATTTTCTACAAAATTCGCAAGGTGCCAGAACAAAAGACCTTTGACCCAATCCTCTCTTACAATATCCCCCCTCACGCCAACAAACAGAGCACAAACATGGCAAAAGACAAACGCACCGCTTTCTTTATCTCTGACGGTACCGGTCTCACTGTGGAGGCGATTGGCCACAGCCTTCTCGCACAGTTTCGCGACCAACATGTTGAACAGGTCACACTCCCCTATATCGACTCCACCGAAAAAGTAAAGCAGGCCCTGCAACGCATCGAGAAAGCGGCCGATGAGTCCGGTTTAAAGCCCATCATTATTACCAGTATCGTCTCCGACCAAATCCGGGGGCAGCTACACCAAAGCTCTGCGCTGATGCTCGATATCTTCGAGAACTATCTCACCCCATTGGCCAACCTGTTTAACCGCGACCCCGCACAGATGGTCAATATTTCCCACGGCATCGACAACAATCGCCGCTATACCGACCGCATAGACGCAGTCCACTTTGCCATGGACAACGACGATGGCCGCAGGGTTAGCGAATTCCAGCAGGCCGACGTTATTCTTCTCGGGGTCTCCCGCTCCGGCAAAACGCCAACTTGCCTGTACCTGGCGCTCCAATTTGGCCTCCGCGCGGCAAACTATCCCATCACTGAAGAGGATATGGACTCCACCACCCTGCCAAAGATCCTCCGCCCATTTCGCAACAAACTGTTTGGTCTGACAATCGAGCCGGAGCGCTTGATGCAGATTAGACAGGAAAGACGCGCCAACAGCCGCTACGCTTCTAAGGCCCAGTGTGAATTCGAGGTGCGCCAGGTTGAGCAGATGCTGAGGCGGGCCCAGGTGCCCTTCCTCGACGCAACCCAACTTTCGGTGGAGGAGCTCGCCACCCGCCTGATGTCCCAGGCCGGTATTGAGCGCAGGATTGACTAAAGAGCCACACACACTTTAATTGCCGCCGCAAAATGTGTAGTGTGCGCCGTCTTCCAGACTGCTGTAGCTTGATATGCAAATTGTCCCCCTACCCTATTCGTTAAACACACCTGCCGCTTTTGCGGCAATAGCGGATTTACCTGTTCCCGTATGGCTGGACAGCGGCCGGCCACTGGCAGAGGGGGGGCGCTATGACATCATCAGCGCCGACCCGATAAACACTCTGGAGTTGAACGCCGACACCCCGGAGCCATTTGCCCAGCTGGATGATCTGGTGTGCGAGCTCTGCCCCCAGGACAGGGATTCACAGCTGCCTTTTTGCGGTGGCGTTATTGGCTACGCCGGCTACGAGCTCGGTGTAGAGGGAAATTACCTGCCCGCAGATATGCGCCCCACAGATCTGCCCGCCGGCTTTTTCGGGCTCTATACCTGGGCCTTTATTGCCGATCACCAACTGGGCAGCAGCCACCTGGTCTTCCACCCCGCCTGCCCGCCCCAGCAGGTTCACGAGTTAAAACAGCGATTTGCCGCTATCCGCTGGGAGAGCCCCCCCAGCACCGGCAACTTCCAGCTCCTGACACCGTTTGAGCACGAATTGAGTGCGGAGGCTTACCGGGCCCGAATCGAGCAGATACTGGAATATATCGCCGCTGGCGATATCTATCAGGCAAACTTTACCCAGCGCTTCCAGGCGCCCTATAACGGCGATCTTCTGGCGGCCTACCTGGCTTTGCGCACTCGGGCAGCGGGCCCCTTTTCCGCCTATATGGCCCTGCCTCAGGGCAGTCTGCTCAGCATGTCCCCAGAGCGCTTTATTCAAGCCGATGGTGCCAGCCTGCGCACGGAGCCGATCAAGGGCACAGCGGCAAGGCTGGTCGACAAGCTGGCGGATCAGCGCGCGGCCTTCTCTTTACAGAGAAGCCCCAAGGACCGCGCCGAAAATCTGATGATCGTAGATTTGCTGCGCAATGATTTCAGTAAATTATGTCGCAGCGGCACAGTGCGCGTTCCCGAGCTATTCCAGTTGGCGAGCTTCGCCAATGTTCACCATCTGGTCAGCGTGGTCACTGGCGAACTGCCGGAGGAGGCCGTCTACAGCGAGCTACTGGAAGCCTGCTTTCCCGGCGGTTCTATCACCGGCGCTCCAAAGCGGCGCTCAATGGAAGTGATACGAGAGCTGGAGTCCAGCCCCAGGGGCATTTACTGTGGCAGTATCGGCTATATCAGCAGCTGCGGCCGCGCCGATACCAATATCGCCATCCGAACTTTCAGTGCCAACAGTAGCCATTTAACCTGTGCCGCAGGCGGCGGCATCGTTGCAGACTCGGACCCCACGTCAGAACACCAGGAGTGCCTGACCAAAGTGCGCCTACTACTGGAAACCGCCGAACAATTTCTGCAGCAGCCGTCAAACTCACTAAAAAATGTCTAATTTTTAGTCTAAATCGGTGCATTTTGTAGCATCACTACAAATTTCAGTTATAAAGATATCGGCGATTGATATTTCAAAGTTATTAGGTGTTCTGATAGATTCGGTCCATCTTGCCTCTAATGGCATCGCACAGGATCAAGGAAATTATCGTGAAGATCACACTGGTCAAGAAAATTCTCGCCGACGGCTCTCCCTGCGCCAAGTGCCGCGACGTTGAAGAGAAGCTGGAAGAAAATGGCCAAATGCAATTTATCAACCAGACCCTTATCGCCGACGTGCGCGACCCGCAAAGCTCAGGGCTGCAACTGGCGCAACAGCACAAAGTAGAGCGCGCCCCGTTCTTTGTTGTAGAGCGCGAGGGCCAGGAGGCAGAGATCTACACGGTTTACTTTAAGTTTGCCAAAGAAGTTCTGCGCCCCCTCATTAACGTGGAGGCTTAATCACCTCCACCACAGGCCTCTCAGCTCACCGGCTTTTGCCCTCTTCTTAATAGACCGGCAACTCCATATCGGCAAACAGCGCATCCACCTCGGATCGAGATGTCGCTTGTGCCGCCTGATCGATCAGCTCTCGGGTGAGATGGGGGGCAAATTGCTGAATAAACTCATACATAAAGCCGCGCAGGAATATCCCCTTGCGGAAACCAATTTTAGTGACGCTCGATTCGAACAGGTCGCTCGCATCCAGAGCCACCAAGTCTTCATCTCCGCCATCGACCGCCATATCTGCCACAATGCCAATCCCCAGCCCCAGGCGCACATAGGTCTTGATAACATCCGCATCAGCAGCGGTAAAGACCACTTTGGGCGACAACCCTTTTTCCAGGAAAGCTTCATCCAGCTTGGAGCGACCGGTAAAGCCGAACACGTACGTAACGATCGGGTATTTCGCCACATCCTCAAGGGATAGCTTACTCACCTGGCAGAGGGGGTGGCCTTTCGGCACCAGAATGCAGCGATTCCAGCGGTAGACCGGCATCATGACCAGATCGCTAAAAAGCTCTAGGGCTTCAGTGGCGATAGCAAAATCAGCGGTGCCGTCTGCGGCCATCTCAGAGATTTGCATAGGCGTTCCCTGATGCATATGCAGGGAGACTTCCGGGTAGCGTCCAATAAACAGCTTTATGATTGACGGCAGAGCATAGCGCGCCTGAGTGTGGGTAGTGGCGACTGCGAGACTGCCTTTTTTATCGTTACTGAACTCTTGCGCAACCTGTTTAATATTCTCCACCTTGCGCATAATTTCGCCGGCGGTTTTTAGAATTGCCTCACCTGCCGGGGTCACCCTGGTAAGGTGCTTGCCACTGCGGGCAAAGATTTCCACACCGAGCTCATCTTCCAATAAGCGGATTTGCTTGCTAATTCCCGGCTGGGAGGTATAGAGACTCTGCGCCGTAGCAGAAACATTGAGGTCGTGATGGGCCACTTCCCAGATATATCGCAACTGCTGCAGCTTCATAAGTCCTCCCTTTCGTTCAGTGCGCTCCTGGCCAAGAGCGAATAATTCATTTTTTGGTTGATAGTTATAAAAACTATCTTGAGTTATACGAGAAAAGAATAGCAGTGAATCAGAGCCAGGGCCAATAGACGGTTGAATATCCGTGGTAGAGACGGAAGTGTCAATCTACTTTGGATGATGCCAGCCTTTCTGTCGGCATTATTTTCCAGTGCCCAGTCGCCTTGCTCGAAGTGGCGCGAGACACCGCATAAAATACGCCCAACAGAAACACCCCTCGCTCAATGATTGAAATACCTAGGCCTTAATATTGGCGATTCCATGGGGAACGTGGCCCGTCGCCACATGCTCAGCGGCAGAGGCACAGTGGCTGGGCTGATCATCAAAGAAGACATCGGCACCAAACGCCTGCAAAAACTCCCCCTTCGGCAACCCCCCCAGAAAAACGGACTCATCCACTCGAATATCCCAGGCCCGCAGGGTTCTGATAACCCGCTCATGAGCCGGCGCGGAGCGAGCAGTGACCAGGGCCGTGCGAATCGGACAAGTATCCATTTCAAACTCCGCCTGCAACCGGTGCAGAGCTTCGAGAAACCCCTTGAAGGGCCCACCGCCCAACGGTTTTTGTGCCGATACGCGCTCGGCCTCAGCAAAGGCCGCCAATCCCTCTCTTTTGTAAATTTGCTCAGCCTCATCGGAAAAAATGACTGCATCACCATCGAAAGCAAAGCGCAAAATATCATTCCGACTCTCGCGACTCGCCCCTGCAACCAGGGTTGCGGCTGCAACTCCCTGCTCCAATGCCCGGCGAACATCGACACCATCGGCGGAAAGAAACAAGTTGCACCCAAACGGAGCAATATAGCGGTACGGGCTTTCGCCATTACAAAAGGCTGCCCGTGAAATATCCAATCCGTAGTGCTCTATGGAGTTGAACACCCGCAACCCGGTATCCGCACTGTTTCTCGATAGCAGGATCACTTCGACCCTAGGCTCCCCCTCTAGAAGGTTATTAATCTTCAACAGCTTTTCTACCAGGGGGAAAGCATCCCCCCTGTTCAGGATGTCATTTTCCCGCTCAACCTGATAGTGGGAAAAGGCGTGCAGGCCCTGCTCCTCAAAGACCCTGTGGCTGTCACCGAGGTCGAATAGAGCGCGAGAGGAAATAGCAATTACCAACTTGTCAGGACGTACAGCCATTGAGACATCTCCAGGTCTTTAATCAACTAAAGTAACCTATCCCCACCACTCAGCGATAGTGCAGCGATACCAACGGCGATTCACAGCCCCAAAACACACTGATAGACGGGGTTGAAGAGTCCCCACCCAGAGAAAGGTTAGCGCCCAAGGTAAACGACAAGCCTATATTCTACAAATATGAGGATATAGGCAATCACACCCGCTCAGTTTTCACACCGACCCTGGGCACCTCTGAGCAATTCTGCGATACCTGTGCAAACTCCGCAGGATGGATCTTAAGGATCACAGCTGCGGTAAAGGGCTATATCCATGCGCGACAACACCTGTAACCGCCAAGGGCCACAGAGATATTGCGGGTTTATTTAAAGCCCCCTTTACACCCGCGCCATAGCATTGAGCGGGTTAAGACAATTTAGGCTTTAAGGTAAGGAATGGTACAAAATGCAATCTTATCGCCCCCAATTACCTCTGCAATATTTCCATACCCCCATCAAGGAAAATCAAAACAATAATAAAGTTTAAACTTTAAGTTAACCCAGCTACCAAATTCACACTTCATCAGATATAAAAATAGCAAAGCACAGCTTATGTGCACCTCAAATAAAATCCGTGAATTCCGCACCAAAAATTGGCAAGCAAATTGCGACCCCCAACCAATTCAAAAACCGAGGAAAATTATAAAAAAGCAACCCGCTATATCTAGCAATAAGTGACTAAACTACCCGTCAGACCTTCCTTAATTAACCGAACATATAAACAGAAAAAAATGTGACACACGCAACAAAATAAAAACATAAAGATTAAAACAATAATTTTAACGACACAGACATATTGCCATAAATAATAGCAGCGGATATCGTTATTCCGCCTTGTAATGGCAACAAAGCACCTCAGGAACTTCCGTGCAACCACATCCATACGGATTCCAACCGGTAGCGCGCGACAATTTCAACGGTGAAATTCGACGGGTCAATCTATCCCAGATCGCACTTTAAGCTGAGCTTTTCTAAAAGCTCCTGGTTTACCCTGGCCCATCGATAATAATCATAAAGAGAAAGCTAAAATGAAATATTTATTAGGAGCAGTAAGCACGCTCGCATTAACCATTAGCGCCCAGGCCGCAGAGCGCATTCCTGTCACAGCAGATCTGCTTTCCAATCAGTCGCTGGCCTCCATTGCCGGCTCTGATATGAAATTGGAAATGGTACGCGAACGTACACTTCCCAATGGGAAAACAGTCGCTCGATATCAACAGACTCACAAGGGCATTCCTGTTTGGGGGAAAACAGTTGCCAGCACCAAGCATGGTTTATCGCAAAAAGTCAGAGGGCATGTACTTTCAGGCCTTGAGCTTGAGGTTCCCACCGCTCGCGCCTCTATTGATGCCGACAATGCCATTGAACGGGCCATGACCCATCAGTTGGATTTGCGCGCACAAAAAGGGACAACTAAGCGGGCATTATCTATGCCCGCACTAAAGCTGAACGCCCAAAACCAAAAGAAAGAACTGTATGTCTACGTCGACGAAAATGACCAAGCTCGCCTAGCCTACCTGGTCAACTGGGTGGAGTACGGCGAAGAGCCAACCAGACCCTTCTATTTTATTGACGCCCTCACCGGTGAAGTTATTCAACAGTGGGATGGACTGGCCTTCCGGAACGCCACAGGCCCCGGCGGCAATGAAAAAACTGGGCGCTACGAGTATGGAAGCGACTATCCCAGCCTTGAGGTCGATAGCAGCTGCGCCATGAGCACCGACAACGTTGAAACGGTGGATATGGACCACGGTACCAGTGGGGGCAGCGTTTTCTCCTTCACCTGCCCGGAGAATGATCACAAAGAAATCAACGGGGCCTACTCCCCCCTGAATGACGCCCACTTCTTTGGCAACGTAGTTTTCAACCTGTACAGCGACTGGTATGGCTCATCACCACTCACGCAAAAATTAAAAATGCGTGTGCACTATAGCAGCAACTACGAGAATGCGTTCTGGGACGGTAGCCAGATGACTTTTGGCGATGGTTACACAACTTTCCATCCGCTGGTCAGCCTGGACGTATCCGCCCACGAAGTCAGCCACGGCTTTACTGAGCAAAACTCAAACCTGACCTATTCCGGCCAATCAGGCGGTATCAACGAAGCCTTTTCCGATATGGCCGGTGAAGCCGCCGAATACTATATGAAAGGCACTAACGACTGGATGGTGGGAGCCGATATTTACAAAGCCGATGGCGCCCTCCGCTACATGGATGACCCCACCCAGGACGGCCGCTCAATTGGCCATGCCGATGATTACTACAACGGCATGGATGTGCACTACAGCTCCGGCGTATTTAATCGGGCCTTCTATCTGATAGCGACATCAAATGGCTGGGATACCCAGAGCGCCTTCGACATTTTCGTACTGGCAAACCAGACCTACTGGAATTCAAGCACAGATTTTGTCGAGGGTGCCTGTGGAGCCCTGTCTGCGGCTGAAGATCTCGGCTATAACACAGCAACCGTCACATCGGCATTTAACACTGTCGGCGTATCTACCAGTAGCTGTAGTGACGATGGAGGCTCCGGCTCTGAGGGCTGGGAGGAGACCAACTTATCAGGTCGCCGCAATAGCTGGCAGCACTTCACCCTGGACGTACCCTCCGGCGCCTCCTCTTTAACCGTAGAGATGTCCGGCAGCAATGGCGATGCCGACCTCTATGTTCGCTACGGTGCCACACCCACATCCAGCAACTGGGACTGCCGCCCCTATTTGTCGGGCAATGAAGAAACTTGCACCTTTAACAATCCCAGTGCCGGCACTTGGTATATCAGTGTACTCGGCTACACCTCATACCGAGGCGTAACACTGTCTGCTCAGAGCGAGTAACAGCCATGGCGGGTGCCGATACACTTGCGTATCGGCACCCTCTGCCAGCACTTGTATTAATTTCCAATCTTGTCCAATAAACTGTGGTAGAGCATTCCCAGCACCAGGCCCGGCCATCTCAGTAAAGTACCGCCGGGAAAGGTTGTTTGCGGAAGGGAGGAAAATACCTGGTAACCTTCACTCTCCCCGTAAATAGCATCTGCCAGGAGCTTTCCGGCAAAAGTTGCCGTGGATATACCGTGCCCAGAATAGCCCTGACTGTAATATAGGCCGGGCTGCAACTGCCCCATGCAGGGCATACGGTTCACCGTAATAGCCAGCGTCCCTCCCCAGCCAAATTCAACCCCAATATTTTCCAACTGCGGATAAACTCTCAACAGATACCTGCGCACAAAGCTGCGAATATCTTTTGGGAAACGCTTGGTGTAATTTTCTCCACCGCCAAAAATTAATCGGTTATCACCAGACAACCTCCAATAATTGATCACAAACAAGCTATCTTGCAGGGCAAAATCATTGGCGATGACCTCTTTGGCAAGACCTATCGGCAAAGGCTCTGTGGCGAGAACAAAGTTATTAATAGGCATAATACGTCCAGCCAGGCGCGGCTCCAGATTTTTCAGGTAACCGTTACAAGCTAAAACCAGCTTTTCCGCCCTCACCTGCCCTCGCGCAGTACTAATGCTGAAGGGGGAAGCCCCTGAATACCCCAGTACGCGACTGCCCTCAAAAAAGCTGACTCCCGCCGAAGCCCCTGCACGGGCCAAACCCAAGGCAAAATTTAGTGGATGGAGGTGCAGCGAACCAAAATCCACCTGGGCCCCAAGATAGCGTTTACTGCCGACAAGTTGCCGGGCTTCACCTTTCTCCACATACTCTAATTGTCTATACCCATATTTCTTCCTGAGCCTTTCGGCTTCATACCTCAGGTATTTATCGTGACTAGCCTTTGCCGCAAGATGCATAATTCCGCGCTTCAGGTCACATTGAATCTGGTGCCTGACTATAAGGCTCTCTACCAGCTGGACCGCACTGATACTCAAGCTCCAGAGCTGTTTGGCAACCCCAAATCCGAACATAGCCTCCAGATCAGCCTGACTCCGCCTTTGTCCGACACCAACCTGGCCACCATTCCGCCCTGATGCCCCCCAACCAATTCGCTCAGCCTCCAAAAGAACCACGCGATAACCCCGCTCGGCCAAATGCAACGCACTGGAAAGCCCGGTATAACCGCCACCCACAATACAGACATCCGCTTGCACATCCCCTTCCAGACAGGGGTATTCGCAAGAATCATTGGCCGTAGCGGCATAATAGGATTTAACATGCCCATCCAACTCCTTCACGCTAAACCTGCCGCAATTTGATTCACCTTCATATTTTTACCTGCCGCCCTCAAATGCCACTTAAATAAACAGCGAAGTTTCAAGCGGCAGTATATAGTTCCTCTAGGGAGATCAGTTTCAGCGCGGGATTCAGGGGCGCCGATTACGAAATTTCATTCAGGGAGGAACGACAACCTACGGCTAACCCATGGATAAAATTATAACCTGGCTGGAAAATCACAATATTACAGAAATCGAGTGCCTGGTTCCCGACATGTCAGGCAATGCCAGAGGCAAATTCACCCCCACCAAAAAGTTCCTAACTCAAGACAGTCGCCTGCCAGAAAGTATTTTGGTGCAAACCGTTACCGGGGACTATGTCGACGAACACAACGAACTTGTTGATCCCGCAGACACGGATATGCGTCTGATCCCAGATCCCAGCTCAATGCGCTTAAATCCTTGGGCCAATGATCCAACAGCACAAATTATTCACGACTGCCACTATCGCGATGGAACCCCCCACCCAATAAGCACCCGCAACATTTTAAAGTTTGTCCTTAAAAAATATGCAAATAAAGGGTGGGAACCCGTTGTTGCCCCGGAAGTAGAGTTTTACCTTATCAAAAGAAACCTGGACCCGGACGAAAAATTATCGGCGCCAGTAGGAAGATCAGGACGCACGGAAAAAACCCGCCAATCCTATAGTATAGACGCTACCAATGAGTACGAATCTATTATTGAAGATATCTATGATTTTTGCGAAACCCAGGGAATTGATATCGATACGCTAACCCATGAATCAGGCACCGCACAAATAGAAGTCAATTTCCGCCACGGGGACCCCCTTCAACTGGCCGATCAAGTTTTCACCTTTAAGCGTACAGTGCGCGAAACCGCCTTGCGCCACGGCATTTATGCCACTTTTATGGCAAAGCCCATGGAGGATGAGCCGGGAAGTGCTCTACATTTACACGAGAGCGTAACAGACAAAAAAACCGGGAAAAATATTTTTGTCGATAGCAAGGGAGAAGAAAGCCATAACTTCTTGTATTTTATTGGCGGAATGCAGAAATACACCCCTGGATTTATTAGTTTTTTCGCCCCGAACGTCAACTCCTACCGCCGTTTCACACCGGAGATGTCTGCACCCACCAGTCTCCACTGGGGTTACGACAACCGAACAACAGGTCTTCGTGTCCCCGATAGTCCCCCACAAAGCAAACGCCTTGAAAACCGCTTCCCCGGGGCAGACTGCAATCCCTATCTCGCTATAGCGGCCTCTCTCGCCTGCGGATATTTGGGCATGATTCACAAAGTGGCAGCGAGCGCACCCTATCAGGGCGACTGCTCCAAAGAGCCGATTACCCTACCCCGCACACAAGAACACGCTCTAGCACTCCTATCGGATTGCGAAGAGGCAAAAGAAATGTTTGGCATAAAATTCGTAAAAGCCTGGAACGCAATTAAGCGAAGTGAATACGAGGAATTTAATCGCGTGATCAGCTCCTGGGAACGAGAATTTCTATTATTAAATGTATAAACAACCACCCCTTCAAACCCCACAAAAACAATAAATCATTATCTGAAATTTTATTTTTCGAAAAAAACCACCCTCCCACGCTCTTTCTCCGGCAGAACATTACCTCCTAATTTGTGACTCCCCATGCAAAAATATCGAAAAAAATTAAAATATATTAGTTTGCCATCATCTTTATATTGCCTACGCGCCGATGCAGGGTAATCTCTGCTTGCCCAATATGTTTGGGCAACCGGTTTGAGAAAGCGAACGCCACTGCCGCAGGTGCGGTCCCTTCCCTGGCGACGGTTATCTTCTGCTGTCTTACCGCAAAAAAAATCCAGCCCGTATCAGCCAGCCAGATTTAATACGGCCCCCACACGGGAAAACCGCTGTACGCAGGCGGATTTATATATAAAAAAGCTATAAAAGGGAAAGCTAGCAATGAAGCATTTTGTAGGACTCAGCTGCACTTTAGCGATAGCTATTAGTGCACATGCCGTTGAGCGTGTCCCCGCCACAGTGGATATGCTCTCACCACAGACGTTAGCAACCGCTGGCGGATCGGATATGGCGCTCGAAAAAGTTCGTGAGCGCACCCTCATCAATGGTAGAACTGTAGCCCGCTACCAACAGACTCATAAAGGTATTCCTGTCTACGGCCAAACGGTCACCAGCTCTGGGCAGGGTCTAATTACCGAGGTTCACGGTGATGTGATTACCGGATTAGAGCTGGAAGTTCCCAATATCAGAGCATTTATCGACGAAGAAAATGCGATTGAACGGGCAATGGACCACCAGATTAACTGGCGTGCGCAACAGGGAATCGCTCAGCGCACGCTGTCACTTCAAGCACTAAAACTGGAAGCGCAAAACCCGAAAAAGAAACTCTATATCTATATCGATGAGCAAAATGATGCTCGCCTGGCCTATTTGGTCAATTGGGTAGAGTATGGCAGTGATCCCACACGCCCCTTCTACTTTATCGATGCGATGACCGGTGAAGTTATCAAGCACTGGGACGGCTTGAATTTTCAGCAGAATGCCACGGGACCAGGGGGCAACACAAAAACCGGGCGCTACGAGTACGGCACTGACTACCCCCACATGATTGTTGATAACAGCTGCGCCATGGATACGGACAACGTCGAAACCGTTGACATGAACCATCGCACTAGTGGCGGTAGCATTCACTCATTTACCTGCCCGGACAATGATTACAAGGAAATTAACGGCGCCTACTCACCACTCAATGATGCCCATTTCTTTGGTGGTGTCGTCTTTGACCTCTATAGCGACTGGTACAATACCTCGCCACTGACACAAAAACTGCGAATGCGGGTGCACTACAGTAACAACTACGAAAATGCCTTCTGGGACGGCAGCCAGATGACATTTGGTGACGGCCAGAGCTATTTCTATCCGCTGGTTAGCCTCGATGTTTCCGCTCACGAAGTCAGCCACGGCTTTACTGAACAAAACTCAGACCTGAATTACTACAACCAGTCCGGTGGTATCAACGAAGCCTTCTCTGATATTGCCGGTGAAGCCGCCGAGTACTATATGCGCGGCAGCAATGACTGGCTTGTCGGCGCTGAAATCTTTAAGTCCAGTGGCGCACTCCGCTACTTTGAAGATCCAACCGATGATGGCAGCTCCATTGGTCATGCCGATGACTACTATAACGGCATGGATGTGCACTACAGCTCCGGCGTCTTTAATCGAGCCTTCTACCTGCTGGCTAATACCAATGGCTGGAACACCCGCACAGCATTCGACACCTTTGTTCTCGCCAACCAAATGTACTGGGGTGCCAATACAGATTTTGATGAAGGTGGCTGCGGTGTTTACTCAGCGGCATCCGATTTGGGCTACGACACCGCCGACGTTGCTGCCGCATTCGCCACAGTAGGTGTCTCCACTAGCGCCTGCGGCGGCGGTGGTGGTGGCGGTAACGACGGCGGTGAACTCGAAAATGGTGTCCCCGAGACCGGCATCGAGGGCAACTCTGGTGATGAAATAGACTTTACTCTGGATGTACCCGGGGATGCCACAGACCTCTCCTTTGTCATGTCAGGTGGCAGTGGAGATGCCGACCTCTACGTGCGCTTTGACAGCCCACCGACAACCAGCACCTATGACTGTCGCCCATTTAACTCGGGCAACAACGAGACCTGTGATATCGCTAACGTACAAGACGGAACCTATTACGTCATGGTGCGCGGCTACAGTTCCTTCTCCGGAGTCAGTCTGGTAGGTAGCTACACCGACGGTGGCGGCGGTGGCGGTGGCAGCGACAGCTGGGAGGAAACCGACCTTTCCGGTTCTCGCCGGAGCTGGCAGCACTTCACTATTGAAGTGGATAGCGGCGCCTCAACCCTGGATGCTGTAATGGAAGGTGGCAGTGGCGATGCCGACCTCTACGTTCGCTTCGGTCAAGAGCCAACGCGCCTGGCTTACGACTGCCGTCCCTACCAGTCAGGCAATGATGAAAGCTGCAGTATTAGCAATCCGGATGCCGGCACCTGGTATATCAGTATCCGCGGCTACTCTGCATACTCTGGCGTTACCCTGAGCGCCAGCACTGAGTGATAGGAGGGCGCCCACCCTAGCAACTTTATGGGCTGGGCGCCGCACTCAATCGATCGAAGCAGCAACAGCGATCGGGAAATCCCCCCGATACGGATCCATTAAGTGCTTTCATTTACCGATCAGACACAAAAAATCCGGGGCCCTTAATAAGGGCTCCGGATTTTTATGTACTTCAAGCCAAATATGGTTGCTCCCCACCCTGTCACAGTAGAGCAACTCTTCTCTCGCCCTGAAGCCTCCCGTCAAAATACTGAAAGCCGTGCCTGCAAACAGCGGGTTCCGCACCTCCCTGGCAAGCGCCCGCCCCCTAAAAAGGACAGCCCGGGGTTGGTAAGACTCTATAAACTGAGCGACAACCAATCAACGCCCTATCTCAGCTGCCAAAACGCTGTCGCCGGCCTTGGCGCCGAGCAAGAACACAATCCCCCAGGGGCAGCAAAAGATGGGAACTATAAGACCCCTAAAAAAAATGCCAGTCAGCTTCACTGACTGGCATTCAGGTATGACTACCTAATTAAACCCAAGCCAACTTACTTATGACTTGAATCTTTCCAGTAGTCTCTCACCGTATCTTTCATCTCCTTGGCCAACACAGTAATACCAAACAGGTTGGGCAAGGTCATAATCACAATGGCTACCGCAGAGAGGTTCCAGATTACCGTAGTGTCCTCAATCGCTGCCCAGAAGAATGCAATAACATACACAATTCGGTAGGGCATCACCGCTTTGGGGCCAAAGAGGTAAACCATTGAACGGTCACCGTAGTAAGACCAGGCAATCGCTGTTGAGAAAGCAAACAACAGAATACCCAGGGTGACGATTAATCCTCCGTATTCACCAAAGTAACCGCGCTGGAAGGCAAGGTTGGTCAGAGCCACAGAGTGCACCAGGGATTTGCCCCAGATATCCACATCCTCATTGGCAAACTTACCATCTTTTACATCCAGAACACCGCTAAAGCTGTCTTCGCCCACGCGGAAGTTCAATTCTTCGGCAATAGAACGGGCATGAATCAGGGTAAAGTCCTGACTATTTTGAGGGAGGCCATCGGTCACGACAATAGAGCCGTTATAGGCTTTAACATCGCTGGACTGGCCACTCAAATACTTGAATAACTGCTCAACTTCCTGAGTATTCTTCTCATCGTAGCTACCCGCTACAACGTAAGTATCCGCACCTTCAAACAGGTTCTCATGCTTCTCGCTCCAAACACCGGAAGAAAGAATAACAAGCCCGGTCAGAGTACAAATGATAATGGTGTCGATAAAGGGTTCCAGCAGAGAAACCATACCCTCGGAAACCGGCTCATCGGCACGGGCGGCGGCG
This sequence comes from Microbulbifer regidiadema (SeqCode), assembly GCF_052467605.1. Classification (NCBI taxonomy): domain Bacteria; kingdom Pseudomonadati; phylum Pseudomonadota; class Gammaproteobacteria; order Cellvibrionales; family Microbulbiferaceae; genus Microbulbifer; species Microbulbifer regidiadema (SeqCode). Next base: position 1,188,451 of record NZ_CP174316.1, read on the forward strand.
TGAGCAATGGGTGCAGAGCCCTGACCCGCCTCATTCGAGAAGAGACCACGGTTCACACCACGGTTAAAGGCATAGGCAAAGCTCGCCCCCAGGAATCCACCCACAGCCGCACTGCCAGTAAAGGCATCGCGGAAAACAGCCGCAAAGGACGGCAAAATGTTTTCGTAGTTATAGATAATAACGGCCAGGGCACCAATCACATAGATAACTGCCATGGTGGGGACAATGGTGGAGGTTACCTTAGCGATTCGAGTGATACCGCCAATAATCACCATACCCAACAAAACTGCCAAGACACCGCCAGTCAGCGCCTTCTCAACCCCAAAGGAGTCATGCATTGCCTGGGCAATATTGTTGACCTGGGGCAAGCTGCCGGTACCGAAGGAGCAGATAACCGTCGCAATGGCAAAGAGCACCGCGAGCCACTTCATGTTTAAGCGGCGCTCCATGTAAAACATGGGGCCACCCGCGTAGTAACCATCCGCCGCTTTAATGCGGTATTTATGCGACAGGGTAACTTCCACAAATTTTGTGGTCATCCCCAGGAAAGCGGTCATCCACATCCAAAACAGAGCGGCTGGACCACCGAGGAAGATGGCCAAACCAACACCGCCGATATTACCGGTACCAACGGTACCCGACAGCGCTGTGGCCAGTGCCTGGAAGTGGGAGGTATCACCCGGATCGCCAGGCTTGTCGTACTTGCCCCGCACAATCTTAATCGCATGCCCAAAATAGCGGAGCTGCGGAAAACCGAGATAAATGGTGAAAAAGAAACCGACTCCAAGTAACACCCAGGGGAACCAAGGTGCTGAGCCGAGCATGCCGTCTACTAACAACAGCAGATTGTTAAAGGAATCCAAACTAACCCCCCACTACTCTGACTTATTTCTGTTTGTTTTATGCACAGTTAAACTGCAATTTGTAGCGCAGATTAGCAGCTTACGCAGCACTAGAACAGTAATGTCGCATTATTCAGCCGCCATATGGAAGTGCTCCCGGTATGGGAAAAGGCCAAACTGCCCTCCAGTATGGATAAAAACCAAGTGCTTCGCCCCCTTATATTTTCCCTTTTTTAATTCCTGGAGCAGACCGTAAAATGCCTTACCGGTGTAGACCGGATCGAGAAGAATTCCCTCTAAACGGGCCAGCTCCCGTATAGTCTGATACACCTCGGGCTCCGCTACGCCGTATGCGGGCCCCTTATAGTCATCGTTGACTAAGATTTCGAGAGATTGCAAATCCACAGGGACTTGCGATCGCTGCATCCACTGCGAAATATCCTCGCGCACCTTCTCCCGAAAATAACTGGCGCTGTCGCAAACGGCAAAACCCGTAACCTTGGTTCTCGCCTGCAACAGATGGTGCCCCAAAGTGAGTCCCGCCTGGGTTCCCCCACTGCCACTAGCACAAACGATGTCATCAGGGACAAATCCCCGCTGAGTACAATCTGCCAATAGCTCCTGGGAAGCAACGATATACCCCCAGATACCCAGACCATCGCTAGCACCGGTGGGGATACACAAAGATTTGTGCCCCCGGGACTGATACTCTGCCACCCAGCCATCAAACAGCCCCTGTAAATCCCGGCCGTACTCTTTTGCTGAGTAGACAGCGATCTCGGCACCGGCCAGATGGTCCAGCAGGAGGTTACCATCCGCCTCTAAATCGCTTTCTCCCCGCAGGATCAATTGCACTTTGAACCCCAGGCGAGCGCCCAACAAAGCTGTGGTGCGGCAGTGGTTGGACTGCACTCCACCGCAGGTAATCAAAACCTGTGCCCCCTGGGCTCGGGCTTCAGCGGCAACAAATTCAAGTTTGCGTAACTTATTGCCCGACATACCGAACTCGGTAAGGTCATCCCTCTTCACCCAAATCGTAGGTCCACCATAGGGGCGAGAGTAGCGATCGCTGATACGCTCCAGCGGTTGCAGCGGTGTTGGCAGGTTTGCCAGGCGCAACTGCTCAGGCAGCGGTATTGGTAAGCTCTTAAGCACGGAGGATCAAACCTGCACTGGTCGGTTATTGAGCTATGAGACTACCCTATACAAGGATACTGATCACTGAAAAATTACCCTCCCCCTGAGTTCGGATTGCTCGATACAACTCCTCGATACAACAGCAGAGAGCCAATTTTTCACAGATAGAAAACCTATCTTCTCTACCTGCTCTTCACTTTGTGCCCCGCCGACTATTTTTTGCGCGGTGCAGGAATTTCATCGCCTGCAACACAAGCGCCCAGCCCCTATAGCTTTTAAGGCCGACAGGGAGATTGCCGGCTCACTCGGTCAGCAGCCCTATCAGCAGATACAAAAAAGCCCGGCGACAGCCAGGCTTTTTATAAGGTGCGACACTAAAAGATTAACCCGAAAAGGGATTAGATCTTTTTAATCGTACCTTTGGGCAATACTGCATGCACAGCTACTTTCTGGAACTTTAAAGACATATTGTCTGCAACTTCCAGTACGATGTAGTCCTCGTCGACCTTGTCGACGCGACCCAGCATCCCGCTGCTCATCACAACTTCGTCACCCTTTTTCAGAGCGCCAACCAGCTCTTGATGCTCTTTCTGGCGCTTGCGCTGTGGGCGAATAATAAAAAACCACATAAACGCAAACAAACCTGCAAACATCAGCAGGGTTATCATGGGATTACCCTGCGGTGCAGGCGCCGCTTGCTGTGCCATAGCAGAGGGGATAAAAAAGCTCATGCAAAACCTCAAAGAGTCAGCCTATTAAATTGCCGCCAACTCTAACGGGTTTGCCTCGCCGAGGCAACGGATTGGGCCGATCCCATCGAGACCGGCCAAATCCATCCACACTCAGAACCGCTGGCGGACCTGCCGGCGGTAGCCAGTAGGAGACATCCCGGTCCAACGCTTGAAGGCGCTGGTAAAGCTCGTCCTATCTGAAAAGTCGAGAATGCGTGAAATTCCATCAACACTCAGCGCAGTATCTTTGAGGAAATGCACAGCGTGACGAAAACGGACGTGGTCACGTAAAGATGCAAAGCTGAGGTTGTGTTCCTGCAACCGGCGCTGCAGAGTCCGGGTGGACATGCTTAAGTCGGACGCTACCGGGCGAATAGCAAGAGAGGCCTTACCGATACGCTGCTCCAGCACATCTATCACCCGCGCAGCAATACCAAAACTGGTTGCTTCGGGGGGAGCCAACAGCTGGTCGAGAATATTCGATTCTCCGGATATTCTGGCCTGCTGAAGTGATTTGTCTTCAGAGAGCGAAGTCTGGTCGGGCTGAGTATGGTTCATCGAGCTGCTCCTTTTGAGTTCCGTGAGCCGCAGTTATTTTTCTATGTCCGCATCCAGCAAATCCCGGCTGCCCCTGCCCACACCAACACAACATCAACTTCGGCGGACGACTACATGATGCGGGATGCACCAAAAACAGACATCGAATCCTTCACAGAGATGTACAATTTTTAAACTAACCGCTCCGGCAATTCCCACAGAGAGACTCTCTCTAGCCGGCGCACCTTTCCTTTACAACTGCCAGTATAGACCAAGAATTAAGAAAGCAAGGGGCGACAGTGCCTTTTTTCATCTTATTGTGTATCAAGAGCCAAAAAAACGAACTTTCAGCACTTACCTGTCGCCTTTAAGTCTGAAAAATGGAACTTTGGTAAACCTAACACCAGGCCAGCTCCGCCCCTCAGAGTCTAGAGTCTGGCAATTAATCCAGATTCTCGCCAATCCAATTCAACACATCGGTGTCGTGGGTTTTGGTTTTCACCTTGTCGATAATGTGGCGAAGACGCCCGCTCTTATCGATAATAAAAGTAGTCCGCAGGAGCCCCATATACTCTTTGCCCATAAACTTTTTCAGACCCCAGCAGCCATATTTGTCTGCAATTTTGTGATCTTCATCGGACAACAAATCAAAGTTCAGTTCGTGCTTGTCGATAAAGCGCTGCAACTTGGCTTCCGGATCTGGGCTTACCCCCAGGACAACGGTGTTGGCGCTGTTAAATTCTGCCGCACTATCGCGAATACCACATGCCTGAGTGGTGCAGCCGGGAGTCAGTGCCTTCGGGTAAAAGTAGAGGACAACATGACTTTTGTCACGAAAATCCTTAAGCGACACCTTCTCGCCACTTTGGTTGGTCAGCGTAAAAGCCGGTGCCAAATTACCGATCTTCGGAAAAGCCATCTGATATCCCCTATGAAGCTTATTGAAGTAAAGCGGGGATTATAGCGAAAAGAAACAAATGGGACGTCAGCTCAAAGTAAAAATCAGAACTGCTGCAAGCGAAACTCCTTCTCTTTCCTGGCGCAAATACCAAAGCGACCCAACTTTTGTACCAACTCAGCTTTCTCTGCTTCAGAGAGGAATGTCCCAATCTCAAGACAGCCCTCCGGGCCGCTAAAATTAACCGAGGCCATTTCAGTAACGGTGCTTCCCATACGCACAAGAACCGTCAGCTTGTCGCGGTCGAACTCCCGGTGATACACCGTCTGCTGCCGAAATCCTTTACAGCAATCCAGTATTACCCGCTTTTCACTAATACGTATCACTTCCCGGCGAGTACCCTCAAGGTATACATAGGTAAAAAGGACACCCAACAGGAGCATTTCAATCCCGGCAAAAGGCAGAATCACCCAGGCACCGGCCAGTGCAAAAGCGAGACTAATACCGAGAGACACCCCAACCAGAGAGAAGAACACCCACAGGTTGCCGGAGAGGGACAGGGACTGGTTGGGCTGTAATAGGATACAGGCACAACGGGCGGTGTTGCGTCCAACTTCAGTGACCATAGCAGGTACACTCCGGCAGACATATACAGCTAGTGTAGTGCCGACAGCGGCCGCCCACACTGAGATCCAGGCCAGCGGGCCCCGCAGCGCAAGTTTCAGGCATAAAAAAACCCACACCTTGGTGTGGGTTTTGGGGTGCGCCCCGGGCAAAGCCCGAGGCAGGCCACGCCTTATTACGGCAGCAAGTGTGCTACTGCATCACGCTCTTCCGCCAGCTCCTGCTCGGTAGCAGACATTTTCTCGCGGGAGAAGTCGTTGATGTCAACGCCCTGAACAATTTCCCAGTCGCCATCTTTGCAGGTGCAAGGGAAAGAGTAAATCAGGCCTTCCTGAATGCCGTAAGAACCATCGCTGAATACAGCCATGCTGGTCCAGTCACCTTCAGCGGTGCCCAGAGCCCAATCGCGCATATGGTCGATGGCAGCGTTGGCAGCGGAAGCCGCAGAGGAAGCGCCACGGGCTTTAATAATAGCCGCACCGCGCTGTTGAACAGTGGGGATGAAGTCGTTTTCGTACCACTCCTGCTCCACTTGATCCATAGCCGCAGCACCGGAAACCTTCACTTGATGCAGGTCTGGGTACTGAGTGGAAGAGTGGTTACCCCAAATGGTCATATGGGTAATGTCGTTAACGCTGGAATCCGTTTTGTTGGCCAACTGGGACAGAGCGCGGTTGTGGTCCAGACGGGTCATCGCGGTGAAGTTACGCGGATCCAGGTCTGGTGCATTGCGCTGAGCGATCAGGGCATTGGTGTTCGCCGGGTTGCCAACAACCAATACTTTTACGTTACGAGAAGCAACGTCGTTCAGGGCTTTACCCTGCGCAGAGAAGATAGCAGCGTTAGCTTCCAGCAGGTCCTTACGCTCCATACCCGGTCCACGGGGGCGCGCACCTACCAGCAAAGCGTAGTCGGCATCTTTGAACGCAACGGTAGCGTCATCGGACTGAACGATACCCGCGAGCAGCGGGAAAGCGCAGTCTTCAAGCTCCATGGCAACGCCTTTCAGCGCTTCCAGTGCTGGGGTGATTTCCAGCAATTGCAGAATAACTGGCTGATCTTTACCCAACATTTCGCCAGAGGCGATGCGGAACAGCAGCGAATAGCTAATCTGACCGGCAGCGCCGGTAACAGCAACACGTACAGGTGCTTTCACGATAGTTCTCCCTCGTTTGTAAGCGGCCGCATTATAGGGCTTCGCGAGTAAATTTCATCTTACACAGGCGAAATAGCGGCTCAATTTGTATGACAAAATCTCTCAGACTGTAATGGACAGTCTTTGCGAGTGATTATGTCAGCGCCAATTCCCGGTAGCGTTCTTGCAAAGCCTTGTACACCTGCTCGCTGTAATCAGCGGCAGATGCGTCCAAAAGTCCGGCAATTTCCGCAAGGTGCTCATTGTCTTCGCGGCCCGCCCAGTTTTTCACATAGCTGCCATCTTTGTAGCCGTTATCCTGACGGAATCGGTTGAGTACATTTTTACCAACATATCGCTGGTACAACTCGGCAAAAGACATTTCTGCATCGGCCAATAATTGAGCAAAACCAGCCACATCAAACTGCTTGCCCGCCAGGGTGTTGAGGGTGAAAGACTCGAGGTTTTCACGGAAATCGCCCGCTGTGCGCTCGGAATCTGCAAACGCCTTCAGCATGATTTCAGCCACTTCCTGCGGAGAGCCTTTTTGCAATTCCAGGCTCAAACCGAAATGCCAGATATCCACCAGCTCAAGCTTTACCTGATCCATTTCCGGAAGTTGCTTTTTCCACCACTTCCAACCGTAGTGATCCAGCAGCTCTGCACTTTCCACCCAAATTGCGCGGTACCAGGCAAAGTTTTGCTCACGCCAGTTTTCATTAACTACCGTATTAATCTCATCTTGCAGAGTCAGCATGACTTGCAACTGCTGCTTCATCATAGGGGTACATCCAATAGATCCGGATCAAACTGCCCGGGGGAATAATCTGAAAAAGTTTTCTGAGGTAATCTCGGCCAGCTGCTCGTAGGGAATACCGCGTAAATCAGCGATAAATTCCGCCACTTCACGGACGTAGGCCGGAATATTGGGCTTGCCCCGATAGGGCACTGGCGCCAAATAAGGGGAGTCAGTCTCAACCAGCAGGCGATCCAGAGGCAGCTTGCGGGCAACATCCCGCAGCTCCTCGGCATTTTTAAACGTGACGATACCGGACAAAGAAATATAGTAATTGAGATCCAGAGCGGCCTTAGCCATGTCCCAGCTCTCGGTAAAGCAGTGCAGAACACCCGCCGTATTGGTATTGCCGTGCTCTTTAATCAGGGCCAGCGTATCTTCCCGCGCATCTCTCGTGTGTACAATAACGGGGAGTTCAGCCTGCCCCGCCGCCTTGAGGTGTGCGATAAAACTCTGCTGCTGGATTTCCTGGGTATCGGTACTGTAGTAGTAATCGAGCCCCGTCTCCCCCAGTGCGACGACACCGGGCTGATTAGCCATTTCCACCAGTCGCTCAACATCGGCCATACCGGAATCGACATCCAGCGGATGTACACCAACAGAGCAGACTACATCCTCGTAGCGGGATGCAATTTCAACAACGGCATCGGCATTTTCCAGACTGATACCGACACAGAGAAATTTGCCAACGCCGCGACTGCGAGCCAGGTCCAGCACGGCATCCAAGTCGCCGTCAAATTTATCGAGCTTAAGTCTGTCCAGGTGACAGTGAGAATCAACAAGCATGGGAGAATTACAACGTATGGGTTGGGCGGCTGGATTCTAAGGTTCCCGCCAGGTGGGTTTCAATCTTGTTTTGCGCGATATTGTCCTTATCGCCAAATTGAACTCCGATACCGGGAGTGCGGTTGCCCTGAGCCCCATTAGGGGTGATCCAAATCACCTTGCCGGCAACCGGAATTTTCTCCGGCTCATCCATCAAACTCAAAAGCAGAAAAACCTCATCGCCGAGGCTGTACGACTTATCCGTACTAATAAACAGGCCACCATTCTTTACGAAGGGCATATAGGCCGCATAGAGCACCGATTTATCCTGGATTTTCAGTGACAGGATGCCGTTGCGGGCACCGCCTCCCATGGCTTTCATGGACAACCTCAATGTTAATATTTCTTAAATGATGCGCTAACTTATCTAAGCCCGCTGCCCGTGTCCAGACAGCGTCACAGAGCCACCCCGGCTGGGGCGGCACGTCTAGGCAAAAAGTTTTGCCCAGCGGATAAACAGTTCTTCCAACAGCAGGCGACGATTCGGGTTGGCGTTCCCCAACAATCCTTTGCGCGCCTGGAGCAGGTGATCGTAGAAGGCAAAAACCGATTGCAGGCTCTGCTCCCCCGCCCCCGGCAACCTCTGCAACAGGGCCATTAGCTGGGTATCACCGCTGAGGTCACAGCTGCGAATCTGCGCCATCTGGGTCAACCAGTGCTGCCAGAAAAGCAACAGCTGGACCAGCTCCACACCGTCGGCTGGCGTCTCCCAGCGGCCCGCGCTAGAAACAGGGCTCGCCATCCCCTCGGCCACAGCTACCAGGTCTTTGAAGAACTGCTCGCGCACCTCCCTCGACTTGGGCTCCGCCAGTTCGGCAGCCAGTAGTGGCGCCCCGCCAGCCAGGGTCAATACGCGCTGCGCCAGCGGCTCTTCAAGACCACTGCCGTACAACCACTGTAGCGCGACCTCTTCGCTTGGCGGTGGAAAAGCAATGGACTGGCAGCGACTTCTAATTGTCGGCAAAAGGCCTGTGGGCGCATCGGTGATCAGTACAAAGATAACGGAGGCCGCCGGCTCTTCTAAGTTTTTCAACAGGGCATTAGCCGCGTTGATATTCATGGCCTCCGCCGGCGACAACCAAACCAAGCGCGCCCCGCCCCGTCCACTGGTGCGAGAAACAAAGTTACCCAACTGGCGGATTTGCTCCACTTTCAAAGGGCCACCGGGCTTTTCGGGCTCAACTTGCAGGAAGTCAGGGTGCGAGCCCGCCATCCACAGGCGGCAATCCTTACACTCCCCACAGGCCTGCCCCGCTCTCGGCTGCTCACATAGAGCCAGCGCAGTAAAGGCCGCTGCAAACTGGCGTTTGCCCAAGCCCTCCGGGCCCGTCAACAGCAAAGCGTGCGGACAGCGGTCCGCCTGCAACTGCAAACCCAATCGCTGCCATTGCTCGGAGTGCCAGGGTAAAGGTACCGGTATCGATTTATACTCAAAAGTTTCAGGCACGGACATCAGCCATAGTTTTTATCATTTAAGAAGAAGCTCAGGGCGCAAGATAGCGCCGCTAGCATTTAAAGCAATAGCTCCAGCTGCCTGGCCAGGTCCACCTGCACCTGTTGCAGCGGTTGGCCGGCATCCACTATCGCATAATGGGCTGGCGCCGCTTCAGCGCGCTCGCGATAGGCGGCGCGCACCCGCTGAAAGAACGCGAGATGTTCACTTTCAAAACGATCGGCCTCACCGGTGCGCGCAGCTCGCTGTAGCCCCACTTCGGGATCGAGATCCAGCAACAGCACTTTATCGGGGCGTAAATCTCCCTGCACTGTCTGCTCCAGCTGCTCGATCAACTGTCGATCCAGCTTGCGGCCACCGCCCTGGTAGGCATAGGTGGCATCGGTAAAGCGATCACAAATCACCCACTCCCCGCGCCTCAAGGCGGGCAAAATAACCTGCGACAGATGCTGGGCTCGGGCTGCAAACACCATCAGTAGCTCTGCGGTGGGATCAACCGCCTCTTCCCGCTTGCTCAACAGCAGCTCGCGCAGCTGCTCCGCCAGCGGCGTGCCGCCGGGCTCCCGGGTCTGAACAAACTTAATATTGTGCTTTTTGAGCCACTCGGTGATAAAGAGTAAGTTGGTCGACTTCCCCACGCCCTCTACACCCTCGAGGGTAATGAACTTGCCGTGCGACACTAATTTTTTCCTTTTGCCGGACTCGAGCGATAATCCGCCCGCCTCTTCAGCTGATACTCCCGCACCGCACGGTTGTGCTCGGTCAGAGTTGCTGAGAAATGATGGGAGCCATCCCCTTTGCCGACAAAATACAAACTCTTGCCGGGCTTCGGATTTAAAGCGGCCCGAATTGCCGCCCGCCCGGGCAGGGCAATCGGCGTGGGGGGAAGGCCATTGATAACATAGGTATTATACGGTGTTGGCTGACGCAGGTGGGTGCGGGTTAAATTCCCGTCAAAATCCTCACCCAGGCCATAGATAACGGTGGGGTCTGTCTGCAAGCGCATCCCCATATTGAGCCTACGTACAAAAACACCGGCTATTTCACTGCGCTCGGAGGGCTGGCCGGTCTCTTTTTCGATAATCGAGGCCATGATTAAAGCCTCATAGGGAGACTTATAGGGCAGGTTATCCCCTTTTAACTGCCACTCCTCATCCAGGACTTGTCGCATCCGATCATGGGCCTGACGCAGCAATTCTACGTCTGTAGTACCGGAGCGATAGACGTAGGTATCTGGAAAAATCCAACCCTCAACCTGATGCTCCTCTAGGCCCAGTGCCCGGGCGGCCGCACGGATATCACTGCCCGCTTCAGACTGGACAACACTTTCCCCGGAGCGGATTTGTTGCAGGGCCTGGCGGAAAGTCCAGCCCTCCAGCAAGGTGACCCGATAGCGGGTGACTTCGCCGCGATTCAGGCGCGCCATCAGATCCCGCGCACTACTGCCGAAGGGGACCAGGTACTCACCGGAATGGATTTCTGTTGTCCCCTCCCAATAGGCGTAGGCGAGAAGTATCTGCGGCCACTGGATAACGCCCTCCCCATGCAAGCTTCGCAGTGTCCGAGACAGACTGCCGCCCTTTTCCACTTGGAGTTTAAGCCCCTCCTGCCCGATCGGCAGAGGAGACTCCAGGGCCTCCCTGGCCACCCAAAGGGAAGCTACGGCAACCAAGCAGGCCAGTACCAGCCCGCCAAACAACAGCTTTAATATCCTCCAAGCGAAACTCGCTTGCTTTTTCTTCACCACAATTTATCCAATATCAGCTTCTGTAGCCTGCGAGTCTCCGAACCCACAGCCCAATTCTTGTAACCGATGATCTCGATCACCGGCAATACACCCCGGACACTGTTGCAAAGGACCAGCTCATCGGCCCCACAGAGCTCTGAAAGATTTATGTCGCGCTCTTGCCAGTGGAGGTGCGGCAAAAGCCAATGCCGCATTACGCCGTGAACACCACAGCGGTGCAGCGCCGGCGTCACCCAGTCCCGGCCAAACCGGGCCAGAATATTACAGCGCAAGCTTTCGATTACCCTTCCGGCAGAGTCCAGCATCAATCCATCGAGAAACTGCCCCTCTGGCAGCTCCGCTTTTGCCGCATTATATCGGTTGCGGAGCAAAGTTTTGCAGCCCTGGTTCGAATTACTATCTATTGGTAAGCGGGTCGAACAGGGAAATAACTTGGCGCCCACCTGTGCCTCAGCGGTCAAATCCAGGGGCCGAAGGGTCAGATCCCAACACCGTTGCCCATCGACAAGACCGGTGCGCAAGCGGGCAATAGCCTCGGGCCAAGGGCAATCAGCAGCCAATTCTAGCGTCAACCGCTCAATGTCCCCCAGACCGGCTTTATCGAGCACGCCTGAGCGCTCCAGACGAGCACGGTGCAAAGACCAAAGCGGGAGACTTTTGTTGTGACAGCGCATTGTTTCGAGGATTCCACCCGCGTAATCAGCATCACCTGGCAACTGATCAGCGGCCAGCCCCCGAAAGTACATTTGAGGTAACTGGTCCATGGAATCCCCAAGGCAGGTGTGCCCACCACAAGGTGGGCGCAGAAATTAGACTCGCTTGAATATCAGTGACCCGTTGGTGCCACCGAAACCAAAGGAGTTGGAGAGGACCGCATTGATCGCCATTGATTGCGCCTCATGGGGTACCAGATTGATACCGGCGCAGACCTCATCCGGAGAGAAGAGATTGATTGTAGGAGGGGCAACCTGATCGCGCAGCGACAGCACCGAGAACACCGCCTCAATGGCTCCGGCAGCGCCCAGCAGGTGGCCCGTCATGGACTTGGTAGAGCTCACCGCCAGTGAATCCACTGCGGCACCAAATACTTTCTGCACCGCCAGGACCTCAGCCTTATCCCCCAACACTGTCGAGGTGCCGTGGGCGTTGACATACTGAATATCACTGGGGCTCATACCGGAATCTCTCAGGGCATTCGCCATAGACAGTGCAGCGCCAGCGCCATCTTCCGGTGGGGAGGTCATATGGTAGGCATCGCCACTCATACCAAAGCCGGCAACTTCCGCGTAAATCTTCGCGCCCCGCGCCTTGGCACTTTCGTACTCTTCTAAAACGAGTACCGCTGCCCCCTCGCCCAATACAAAACCATCGCGGTCTTTATCCCAGGGGCGACTGGCAGATTGCGGATCGTCGTTGCGAGTCGACAGCGCCCTGGCCGCACAGAAGCCGCCGAGCCCCACCGGGGTGGTAACCATCTCTGCACCACCACAGACCATCACATCCGCATCACCGTGCTGAATCGCACGGACACCGAGGCCAATTGCGTGGGTTCCCGTAGTACAGGCTGTTGTCACTGCAAGATTGGGGCCTTTGAGGCCGTATTTAATCGACAGGTTACCCGCCACCATATTGATAATGGCACCAGGTACAAAGAAAGGAGATACGCGGCGAGGGCCCTTTTCCGCAATTAGCAATGAATTGTCTTCAATGGCCTGAATACCCCCCATACCGGAACCGATGCAGGTGCCCACGCGCGGTCCGAGCGCTTCGGTAACTTCCAGGCCGCTATCTTGCATGGCCTGAATACCGGCAACCAGCCCGTACTGCAAAAAAGTATCCATCTTGCGCGCGTCTTTTGCGGGCATATATGGTGTGGGATCAAAATCTTTTACAGTAGCGGCAAAGCGGGTCGAAAAAGATGAGACATCAAATGTATCGATCGGAGCAGCGCCATTTGCCCCCTGTAAAACCCCGGACCATGTATCTTCTAGGGTGTTACCCAGCGGGCTAACAGCCCCCATTCCGGTTACAACAACTCTCCTTTGTGACACTACACTTCCCCCTAAAATTTTTTACTACCGCCCAGCGCCAATGCAGCTAAAAGAACAAAACCCGGCCAGCAGTCACGATTTCACAGCTCCAACAAAAAGAAAGCCGCACTATGAAACATAGAACGGCTTTCAGAATCGCTTGGCTAGTACAGCATATTGAGCTGCCGAGCCTAAACTACCCAGCAGGAATTAACCAAGGTTGTCCTTGATGTAGTCGATTGCCAGCTGAACAGTAGTGATTTTCTCGGCTTCTTCATCGGGGATTTCGGTTTCGAATTCCTCTTCCAAAGCCATTACCAGCTCAACTGTGTCGAGTGAGTCAGCGCCCAGATCTTCAACAAAAGAGGCTTCAGGCTTAACGTCTTCTTCCTTAACGCCCAGTTGTTCAGCAACGATCTTTTTAACGCGCTCTTCAATGCTGCTCATGATTCAATTTAACTCCTAGTGGGTAAAAATCTGTTTTAGTCGCTATTGTCTTTCACCGTATCCAATATTGTTGGTGATAACGACCGGCTCTCACAGCTTTTGGATAATTCAGAGGCCATTGTACCCCAAGTTTTTCGGGATGTAATGTGCGGCCTCTGAACACCCGCAGCCAACACAAAAATATCTCTAAAATCAATAGGTTAAAGAGACATTCTGAAACACAAACTACGCCATGTACATACCGCCGTTGACATGGATTGTCTCACCGGTGACATAGCCCCCCGCATCGCTGGCCAGGAAGGAAACCACCGAGGCGATCTCTTCGGGCTTACCGAGTCTAGCGAGAGGAATCTTGCCCAGAAGCAGCTCACGTTGCGCCTCGGGCAAGACTTTTGTCATATCAGTATCAATAAAACCGGGAGCTACAGTATTTACGGTGATTCCACGGGAACCCACCTCTGAAGCCAGAGAGCGGGCAAAGCCTGCCACTCCCGCTTTGGTCGCCGCATAATTGCTCTGACCGGCATTACCCATACTGCCGACGACGGAGCTGATATTAATAATCCGCCCCCATCGCGCCTTGGTCATATCGCGCAGGCAAGCCTTACTCATGCGATAGACCGCTGTCAAATTGGTGTTGACAACTGACTCCCACTCATCGTCCTTCATGCGCATCAACAAGTTATCCTTGGTGATGCCCGCATTATTGACCAGGATGGTGGGAGCACCAAACTCATTTTTAACGGCGGCGTGAAACTCAGAAATACTTTCGCCATCGGTTACATCCAGCACTTTTCCCGCACCAGAAATACCCGCCTCAGCAAAGCGAGCACTAATTTTTTCAGCGCCGGACTCACTGGTGGCAGTGCCAACCACTGTAGCACCCATACCGCCCAACATATCCGCAATTGCCGCACCAATACCGCGACTGGCGCCAGTCACCAAGGCCACTTTACCCTGAAGGGAAATCTGTAAGGTCATTCTCACTTATCCTTTTTCGATTCTGAACTGCTTCGAGCGGCTTAAACCGCTGTAGCTCGCAGGGCTTCATTAAAGTTACTGGGACTGTCGATTGCATGGCTGGAAACGCTTCGATCGACACGCTTGATCAGACCGGATAAAACTTTACCCGGACCACACTCGACCATCTGCTCTACGCCAGAGGCGATAATTTTTTGCGCACAGGCTGTCCAGCGCACCGGGCTGTAAATCTGCTCAATCATCAGCGATTTAATTTTTTCCGGCGCCGCCTCAAGCTCGGCGTGGACATTGTGTACGACAGGAATTTCTGGCGCGTTAAATTTTGTCGCCTCAACTTGAGAGGTTAACTTTTCCGCTGCCGGGCGCATCAGCTCGGTGTGAAATGGCGCACTCACCGGAAGAGGCATAGCCCTCTTGGCACCGGCAGCCTTACAAGCCTCAATAGCGCGCTGCACTGCCGCACTGCTGCCGGCGATAACAATCTGGCCGGGAGAGTTATAGTTCACTGCGGCAACCACTTCACTCTCGGCAGAAGCGGAGCAGACCTCTTCGACAGCTTTATCCTCGAGACCGATGATCGCCGCCATAGCGCCCTCCCCTGCGGGGACCGCCTCTTGCATCAGGCGACCGCGCTCGCAAACCAGGTGAACGGCATCTTTAAACCCAAGCACTCCCGAACACACCAGCGCAGACCACTCGCCCAGGCTGTGGCCCGCCATAAATGCCGGCTGGACACCGCCGCGAGCGCGCCACAAGCGATAGAGGGCAACACTGGAAGTCAGTAAGAGGGGTTGGGTGCGCTGGGTGAGGTTAATCGCCTCCTGCTCGCCATTCTGGCACAGGTCCCAGAGGTCATAACCGAGCACATCTGAAGCCTCGGCAAAGGTCGCCTGAATCTCAGGCGCCTCTTGGGCAATCTCAGAAAGCATACCTATCTTCTGGGAACCCTGCCCCGGAAAGACAAATGCAAGTGCAGCATTGGTCATAAGATGTCCTTAACCTAAATGTGGCTGATTTCAGTAAGGGATACGACTTCTTACCCTTCATCCATGGAGCGCCTTTCGCCGGATTGCGCCATAGCGGCATCAACCCTGGCGGCCAGGTCAGCGTCGGCACACTCCTTCGCCGTAACCATCGCCCGATAAAAAGCTTCGCTGCTGGCACCGCCGTGACTCTTGATCACGTTGCCCTTTACCCCTACAAAGCTGGCGCCATTATAGCGAGCAGGTTCCACCTGTGTACGCCATTTTCGCAACAGCTTTATGGCCAATTGGCCAAAAAAACGCTTAAAACACCCTCTTTTCTCGATTGTGAACGCTTTTTGACCCATTAGTCTAATGACACCCTCGGCAGATTTCATTGCGACATTGCCCATCAGGCCATCGCAAACAACCACATCTACCGAACCGGCAAAAATATCATGACCCTCAACAAAGCCGACATAATTGACCCCGGGGTCCGCATGGAGCAGCTCTGCCGCCCGGCGAATTTCCGCGCTGCCCTTGTGCGCCTCCGCTCCGATATTGAGCAGTGCCACCCTGATATCCTTTACGCTCTTGCGCGCGGTGTGAATGCGCTGAGCCTCGATACCCATACGGGCAAACTGAAGCAAATCCTCAGCACTGCAATCCACATTGGCTCCGAGATCCAACAGGTAACAGGAGCCCATCCCCGAAGGTACAGACTTACCGAGCGCCGGCTTCCTAACACCTTGAATATTGCCGAGGATACTGCGGCTCAGCGCCAGCAGGGCACCGGTATTACCGGAAGTGACCGCAGCCTGCGCCTCTCCTGAGGCAACGCTCTTCAAGGCCATAGCCATGGTTGAATCGCGCTTGTGGCGAACCGCCTGCAACGGATTGCACTCTTGCGTGATGATTTGCTCGCAGTGGACGATTTCGAGACGGCGGGTAATGCGGCGACGGTGAAGCTGCAGCTCTTGCTGAACCAAAGCCTGAAGTTCTGCACGCGGGCCAAATAGCTTTAGCTGCGCCTTGGGGAAGTGTTGAAGGAATCTAATACAGGCCGGAACGACAGAGCGGGGACCTAAGTCCCCGCCCATTGCATCCACGGCCAATCGCAATTGGCTGGACAAAGCTTACTCTTCTTCAGAGCCGCCGCTAACTTCGATCACTTTGCGACCACGGTAGAAACCGTCTTTGGTCACGTGATGACGACGGTGCTTTTCACCGGTAGTCGGATCGACGGAAAGGGTAGCACCTGCGCCCAGCGCATCGTGGGAACGGCGCATACCGCGACGGGAACGAGTCTTCTTGTTTTGTTGAACAGCCATTGCTAGCTCCTAAAATAAACAAATTTCACTGGAACCGGGGCGCCTACCGGCGAGCCCAAACTCATCGGAAAACCTAAGGTTTACCCGACGAACCCTTCAACTGCTCCAGCACTTTAAAGGGGTTTGCCTGTTGCTCATCCGCCTCGGCAACTTCACCACCAAAATGAAAGCTCTCCTTGGAGACACATTCTTCTTGGTGATAGGCCACCATTGGCAAATTGAGCAAAATTTCATCTTCAAGGATCTGGTGCAAGTCCAGCTCATCGCCGTCCTGGATCACCGGGTCCAGATCTTTGGGCAGGGCCTTACCCTGCTCCTCAGTCCATACGATACCCCAGCTAAACCGAGCCTCGATCTGCTCGTGGACCGGCGCAAGACAGCGCTGACACAAAAGATCAACCGCAAGCTGGACTTTGCCGCTCACGGTTTGGTGACCTTGCAAGTCTCGCTCGAACTGCAACTCAGCAGAAATCTGTCCGTGGACAGACTCAACTGCACTACTGACCCGAGGCAGGGACTCCAACGGCAAAACGCCATCGAGCAACTGCTCTCGCTGCACCAATTTCCGAGCATCAATGCTCTTTGGTAATACTGATTTAGAGGGGGCTATCGACATAAGCGCGCAATTCTATGGACTCGCCCCACCCTTGTCAAAACAAATCAGACATTGCAGTATCACCCGGTCATAAACATCCACTCGACCAGCGGAAAATTCACCAGAATGCCCCTCCCTCTGATACTAGCCTCCAGCTCACCTTACCGCAGATCACTACTACAGCAGTTAGGCATCCCCTTTCAGCAGGATTCACCCCATATAGATGAAACACCGCTCGCAGGAGAGGATGCGCACGCACTCGCCCAGCGCCTCGCTAGCGAGAAGGCCCGCGCCCTGCGCGACAGACACCCCGAGGCGCTTATTATCGGCTCAGACCAGGTCGCCTCCTGCGGGGGACAAATTCTCGGCAAACCTGAAAACAGAGAGCGCGCCATCAAGCAGCTGCTAGCCTGCAACGGTGAAAAAGTGGTCTTCCACACCGGCCTGAGCCTGCTAAACAGCGCCAGCGGGGAACAGCTGAGCTGTGTCGAAACTTTTACCGTCTACTTTCGCCAACTGAGTAACGCGCAAATCGAGCGCTATGTCGAGCTGGAGCAACCCTACGATTGCGCCGGCTCATTCAAGGTGGAGGGGCTGGGTATCGCCCTGTTTGAGAAACTGGAAGGGAAGGACATCAACACCCTGGTTGGACTGCCGCTTATCCGCCTAACGGCCATGCTAAATCACTTCGCTATCGACCCACTGGGCCCGCAGAGCACCTAGAGCAACGGGGGCCAGCTGAGCAGCTCGGGAAAACGATCAATAATAACCCTGGGACCGCAATCCCTTAACCGGGTCGGGCAGTGGGCGCCGTAACTCACACCGATGGAGGGCATACCTATGGCCGCCGCCATCTCCAGGTCGTACACGGTATCCCCCACCATAACCGCCCCTTCCGGGGTGCATCCGGTTTCATCTAGCAATTCATTCAGCATTAAGGGGTCCGGCTTGGAAGCGGTTTCATCTGCGCAGCGGCTTGCCGCAAATAGATGTCCGAGCCCGTGCTCTTCAAGCTCCCGATTGAGACCGCGCCGACTCTTGCCAGTAGCCACCGCCAACCGGTGACCGCCGCACAACAGCCGATCCAAGGTGTCCAAAACCCCCTCAAATAAAGGAAGGGGGTCAACCCGGGCGAGCATCCACTCCTCGAAGTAGAACTCGCGCAGGGCGAGCCTTTCATCGCTGGCAGCCTCTGGAAAAAGGGAAGAGATCGCCTCCGGCAGACCGAGCCCGATAATATTGCTTACCGCCTCAGGGGCCAGCACCGGCAGCCCCGCTCGCTCCGCCGCGCGCAGCATACACTCGACGATGCGCGCCTCAGAATTACAAACCGTTCCATCCCAATCGAGGACAACCAACATAACGATACAACGCCCTACTCTTGCCGCAATCGATTTAACACTGCATCCAGCTCTGCCGGCAGGGGTGCCTCCACCTCGACCTTGGAGCCATCGGGCAACGAACAGCGCACCGACGCCGAGTGTAAAAACAGGCGCTTAAGGCCCCGCTCGCGAAACTCTCGATTAACCTCATCCGGCGTGTACTTACTATCCCCCGCCAGAGGGCAACCGACAAATTGTGCATGGACACGAATCTGATGTGTCCGCCCGGTAACCGGCTCCGCCGACAGCAGGGTCGCCGCAGGGAATCGTTCGATCAGCCCGAAGCGGGTCTCCGAAGGTTTTCCCTCCGGGTGCACCGACACCATCCGCTCACCGCTTTTCAGCGTGTTTTTACGCAGGGGCGCCTCGATAACCCGGCGGCCTCGCGGCCATTTACCCACCGCCAGCGCCCGATAGGACTTGCCAACGCGCCCGGCCCGCAACTCCGACTGCACATGCTGTAGCACCGAGCGCTTGCGGGCCACCATAATGGCACCGCTGGTATCCCGGTCCAGGCGGTGGACCAGCTCGATAAACGGGCTCTGCGGAAACATCTGCCGTAAAACTTCGATCAGGCCCAGCCTGACACCGCTACCGCCGTGGACCGCAAGGCCCGATGGCTTGTTGATCACCATCAGCCCATGCTTATCGTAGAGTATGGACTCTTGAATCAACTGGCGCAGAGATTCTCCAGCCAGAGGCGCCTCCGACTGCTCGGCGACACGAATTGGCGGCACGCGCACCATATCGCCCGCCTTTAACTTGTATTCAGCCTTTATTCGTCCTTTATTTACCCTTACCTCACCCTTGCGCAGGATTCGGTATATACGTGAACGGGGCACACCCTTGAGGCGCGCCAGAAGGAAATTGTCGATCCTCTGTCCCGCCAGCTCTTCAGGCACAGTTAAAAACTGTACGCCGCCAGATGGAGTTGAGGTTTTTGATGGGGTCTCGGCCGGAGCCTTTTTTTGGGGGGGTATACTTCGCATGACGCGCATCATAGCGCTGCCGGGGATACAATTGAAGCACCTCCCGGCCCGTGCTATATTCGGCCGGCCTGAATTCGGCGTATTTTCAGTCACTGGCGGCTTCCCACATGAAGAGACAGCCGTGGCTTCGGAGAAAATATCGCCATTCGGTCGGTGCGCGGGGATGCCGCGTCATTGATAAAACTTAGCCGTTGAGGCATCCCCCAACTACCAGAACCTGAGGGGAGCTCACCGGCAACAACAGCTCGCAGTTACGCGGGTAATTATCGCGAAGGTAAGACGGGCCGTGACCCGCAGCGCTTGAAAGGACGACTCAAACTTGCGTCCGGTTTTGCAGAATACGACGAGCCAGCAACCGAACTGGCAACCAGGGCAGCACAGTTTCCGCAAGCCCGGTAAAAATTAAGAAGAATGGGTATCAGCCAAAAGCTGAACTGCAAAACCTTTGACGATTGACGCAAACCTTGCCGCCCAGTATGAAACGAACCGAGGGGCGGCGCCCAACCCAGCCACAGAAGTCTGCGGCACAGGTACAGGGCAGTACTAACAAAAGGTATTAAAGGTACCAACGGATGGCGCGATAGCAACGCGCCTCCGGAGTTTTTGCAGAGCGAATAATTGGCGAACACCAGCCTCAACAAGCCGCATAGATCCATGGCGCGGTAGAGCTGACTTGCCTTATCTCCCTGCCCTACCCGGTGGTCCTCTCCACCGGGTAGCCGACAAGCAAGCCTGTGAGTAGCGGTGTCACGCCTTTGCGCAACGCAAGGAAAACGACACGCATGAAAAGAATGCTAATCAACGCAACCCAACCTGAAGAGTTGCGTGTTGCCCTGGTCGACGGCCAGTGGCTCTATGACTTGGATATTGAAAACCGAACCCGCCAACAGAAAAAAGCGAACATCTACAAAGGTAAAATTACCCGCGTAGAACCCTCCCTCGAGGCCGCATTCGTCGACTACGGCGAAGAGCGCCACGGGTTCCTCCCCCTGAAAGAAATCTCTCGCGAGTACTTCCTCAAGCAGCCCAAAGACATCGAAGGCCGCATCAAAATCAAAGATGTTGTCAAAGAGGGTATGGAAGTTATTGTCCAGGTAGACAAAGAAGAGCGCGGCAACAAAGGCGCCGCCCTTACCACCTTTGTCAGTCTCGCCGGTCGCTACCTGGTATTGATGCCCAACAACCCCCGCGCCGGCGGCATCTCTCGCCGCATCGAAGGCGATGAGCGCTCCGAACTGCGCGACGCACTGGCGAGCGTAGAAGTACCCTCAGGTATGGGTATCATTGTGCGCACCGCCGGCGTTGGCCGCAGCGGAGAAGAGTTACAGTGGGATCTCGACTACCTGCTCAAGCTGTGGAACTCCATCAACGGAGCCGCAGAAAACTACAACGCACCCAAATTCCTCTTCCAGGAAAGCGACGTCATTATCCGCGCAATTCGCGACTACATGCGCGATGATATCGGCGAAGTTATTGTCGACGACAAAGGCGCCTTCGATCTTGCCAAGGGCTTTGCCGAGCAGGTAATGCCTCACTACACCAACAAGGTGAAGTACTACGAAGACGCCATCCCGCTATTCAATCGCTACCAGATCGAAAGCCAAATTGAGACAGCATTTGAGCGCGAAGTAAAACTGCCATCTGGCGGCTCCATCGTTATCGATGTGACCGAGGCCCTGGTATCTATCGACATCAACTCCTCCCGCGCAACCAAGGGCGGCGATATCGAAGAGACCGCGCGCAATATCAACCTGGAAGCCGCCGATGAAATCGCCCGCCAGCTGCGCCTGCGCGATATGGGCGGCCTGGTCGTGATCGACTTTATCGACATGCAGAACAAGTCCAACCAGCGTGAAGTCGAAAAGCGCATGGAGAAGGCCCTCAGCATGGACCGCGCCCGCGTTCAGGTTGGCCGCATCTCCCGCTTCGGCCTACTGGAGATGTCCCGCCAGCGCCTGCGCCCCTCTCTGGGTGAAACCACCTTCCGCGTCTGCCCGCGCTGTAGCGGCCAGGGCACCATTCGCGGCACAAAATCTCTCGCCCTCTCCATTCTCCGCCTGGTAGAAGAGGAGGCGAAGAAAGAGCGCAGCGCCGAGATACGCGCGATCACCCCGGTGAATGTCGCAACCTACCTGCTGAACGAAAAGCGCAAAACGATCTCCCAGATCGAATCCCGCAACTCCACTCGTGTAGTGGTTGTACCCAGTGCCGAAATGGAAACTCCGCACTTTGAGGTTCAGCGCCTACGCGACGACGACACCGCCACCCTGGAAACCTCCTACAAGATTTCTGGCACTGCCGAAGAAGCCGTGACCAAGAAAGAGGAAAAACCCCAGCGCCCAGCGCCAGTGCAACAAGCCGCCGTGCAACAGATTGCCCACACGGCCCCAGCTCCCACCCCAGAGAAAAAAGAAGAGCCTGGATTATTCAGCCGACTGATCAGCGCCATCGCCTCACTCTTCAGCCGCGAAGAGGAAGAGCCGAAGAAGCATCAAAAGTCCAAAGGGCGCGGCAAGGACTACCAGCAACGCAATCGCAACCGCAATCAGCGCGGAAATCGCAATAACCGCAACGGCCGCCCGACTCGCCGCAAGGATGATCGCCGCGACGACAGCAAGCGCGACGATCAACGCGAAGAGAAGCGCAGCGCCAAGCTGGATGAGCACGACAACGCCGCCGAGCGCCAGGGTGAAGGCCAGCGCCGCCGCCGTCGTCGTCGCAACGACAACCGCCGCAAAGACGACAACCGCACCCAAGCCGTTGAAACCCAGAGCCCGATTGATACTGACGAGCAGACCGGTGAGATGACCGAGCAGCAGCGCCCTGCCCGCCGCCCGAGCAATGTGCGCGGCCGCCCGCAGGCGCGCCGTCGCGGAGGTCGCCGCAGTGAAAACACCGCAGCAGCAGCGGTAGCTCACAACCAGGAAGAGCTGAATCGCGAAGTTCACGAAGCTATCAATGAAGCGGAAAGTGAGGCTCGCAAAACCAAGGAAGTGGTCAAAGAGGCTCGCGCCGAAGCTCCTGCTGAAAAACCCAAAGCCAAACCCAAGGCGGCGGAAGCCAAACCACAGAGAGCCCCCAAACCGGCAGCTGCCGAGCCGGCCGTTACCGTTCCGGTGCGGACCGCCATTGAGGAGCGACCAAAAGCGCAAGCAGCGGCCAAACCTGCTCCCCAGCAACCGAGCAAACCGGCAACTGCCAAGCAACCGCCGGTAGCCGAGCCCACAAAAGCCAAAGCGGCAGAAGCCGAAACAGTAACGACACCAGCCTCAGAGCCCGCAGTAGTAACGGCACAAGCTCCGACGCAAGAAGCTGCTCCAGCTGAAGCGCCAAAGGCCCCCAAAGCCGAAACCGCTCCTGCCGAGGCGAAGGCGGATATCGCCGAGGAGATCGTACTCGAAGAAGCTCAAGCCGCAGTTGAGGTACTACAGGAGCAGACTGGCACCAGCGAACCGGAGGTCCAAGAGGCCGCAGTAGCCGCTGAGCAGGCAGCCTCAGAGGAAGCGACTGCACCCAACCGGGGGCGTGCAATTAACGATCCGCGCATCAACCCCAAACCTCTGGGTGAGTTTTCCATCGTTACCGAGCGCCGCGCAGTGGGCTCCCAACAACCGCTGGATACCGCGCAGCCGGCAGCGATTGAACACAGCCCCCGCGCCCTCGCCCGCCCAGCCAACGACCCGCGTATCAGCCGCAAGGCTGTGGACGTTGACGCCGGTGTAGATATCGATCGCAACTCCGCAGAAGCGAGCTAAGCGATATCTACAGCGCCGCCCCTGCCGATGCCGGGGCGGCGCTGTCAACCTGACGGCAAGCTCTGGGCTGGTCAATAAACCAGCTAACTTATTGAACTATATAAAAAATTTTTAAAATGACGCTTGTACATCCTGAGAAGCCATGTATAATGCGCAGCACAATTTGGTGGGGTGGCTGAGTGGTCGAAAGCGGCGGTCTTGAAAACCGTTGACTGTAACAGGTCCCAGGGTTCGAATCCCTGCCCCACCGCCATTATTCATACAGAAAGCCCTGATTTTTCAGGGCTTTTTTGTTTCTACCCTTTGCAGGATGACTCCGTAGCGTTTCAGGCGATGCGTACCCTACGATCACCCACCCCTTAACCTTATAAAAAGCCCATACGCTGACACAGAAGCCAGAGCGTAACTTCTGGCCGATCTGATCAATGGCCTGCATGGTCTCACCGGTGAACATATCGCCCTGGCCTGGCGAGCAGGGAATAAGCTCCACCAGCCCCACCCCGACTTTCAGGAACCCATGCCCCTGCAGAAATAGCCCTGAATCTGTATGCCTGTTACGCCAAGCCCGATAGCTACTGCGATGAATACCAAATACCAGGCAAAGGCGTTGGACAGGGTGACTTTTCCACAACCGCTGGGCTATCGATAATTTTTCAGCGAATTCAACATCAAGATTATAACTACCCAGTTATCAGCTCGTAGCGTGGCCGGTATAATTCATAGTATTGCTCTGCCCTCCGAGTTTCAGAGCTTGATAGATCAGGATTATTCATAAAGAGCAGCTTTGATGACCTGCCAGCGGTATATATCATGTAGGCATGTATGGCAAAAAAGAGGGCGTCCAAAGTATTCGCATCAAGAGCCTTATGTATAGCGAAATATTGCAAGACAAGGTTGCTTTCCCCTTGCTTGTAAGCCCCCAAGGCGAGACTTGTCACAACGTCCCCCTCCCAGGAGGCACATTCAAATCGCCTGTGGTTCCCTTTTAATCGATTCAGCCCACCTAAAAATATCTTTTTAGTTTCGCCTGAAAAATTTTTATACGCGGGGTTATCAAAATGCCCCTCCCAAAAATCATCAAAATCGAGGTTGGGCGGGAAAGCTAAGTTTATTTTCCTGGCACGATCCAGACCATACTGGAATGATTTTTGCCTATTCTCGCTATTATCACCCTCCGGGTTCTTTGAGAGCCGTAGACACATTTTGGGGTGTTGTTGGTTGTTGTAGCTCATAAGGAATCCTTTCCATCGCCAAGGTCGGGGGTGAGCCTGCAAGCTAGCACTCCCCCCCTGATCAAGTCCAGTTAAAAATTAGAACCTATTGGTCCACGCGGTTAATTCTGTAACGATTAGTTTTCCTACCCGGCCACCTTTAGAGCCTGCATTCAACTCTGAAGTACATCATCCTTAGATATTCAGCCCCCAGAATCACCGCAAGAAGCGACAAGTATCCAGCAGAAATCAGCGCTATAAGTCCAAGCTGCCTTGCAGCAAGCTGTGGAGATGCACCAATCAATGCCATCAAAAAGTACGTACAACAGCAGAGAATACTACATTAGCCAGCTATCTCCGCCGCGCTTTCGATAAAAACCTATGAATACAGGGTTCAAAAGCCTCAGGAGTTTAAAAAGCACTCCACCTACAGATGCCTTATATCTATATTTAGCTTAATGCAGCCCACTAGATTCCAATTTTTAACTGGACCTAGTCAAGGGGGGTCAGCTAACTTGTAACTCCCACCCAGCCCTAGAGATGGAAAGGATTCCACGCAATGTCTTACCCTCCAAACCCAAACCTCCCAGAACCCCCAAAACACCCATACCCACGTACAGCACCGCCCCCTCTCTCAAGTCGCAGCTATGACGAGATCAGATTTCTAGCGCTCTGCAAAGGGATGCAACTTGCCAAAAGACATCACCCCGACCTCTCACCTGAAATAGAATATATACTTCTTCAGACAACGCTCATTCACGAACCTCCGCGCGGAAATTATTCACTGGGACCCAAAAATATTCCACCCCAAATAGCAAGATGGTTTTCACGGAGATGGCGCTTTGCGGAAAAACATGAACCCGACCGATTTGAATGCGCCATCAGGAATAAAGAGACAGGAACCGTAACAGGCCTTTTCATGGCGACCTGCCAACGTGACAAAAAGATTTTTCTCTTGGAGGATTTTGTCTTAACTAAATCAGACCTTAGAATTTTTGGCTTTCTCTTTTATTCCATACATGCCTACATGAGGTACGTTAACCACGATAACCGCAGATCTTTTACACTAGTCCTTTCTGTTCATTCCGAACTAAAAAACCTTACGGCTAATTTTGCAGAAAGCTACTATAGACATAACGAATTAAAGTACAGCCTGGCAACCGGCTTCTTACCTATTTACACATCATAAGGGGGGGCACCTTAAACTTCTTACCTCGCCAAATAGGAGATCCCCCATCGCTGGCATATTCCTCCAATCGATCTCGAAAGTGCATCGCCAACTGTGGCTGCATTAATATAACCCATTAAAGATGACCGCCACTATAAAAGCCTATGGACACAGGGTTTAACAACTCCAGGAACTTAAAAAAACAATCACCTCTATAGATGCCTTATATCTAGCTAAGAGGAGTCGGCCGGCTTATAGCGTTGGCCCCACCTTAAAGACGGAAAGGATTCCACATGAATGATTCCCCCCCAGAACCCCCACGATACCCATCATCACATCAATCGCACCCTCTCTCAGAGGGAGACCATAACAAGGTCAGACTTCTATCACTCGCCACAGGGGTACAATTTGCCAAGGAAAGAAGTCCCAACTTCCCACCTAGTATTAAGTTGACACTTTTTGACCAAACCCCTGTTTACGAACACCTAAAAACAGACATCCAACCATGCGGACGCATTCCATCCTATTTCACACTATGGTTTTCACGTAGGGGGCTCCTTGCGAAAAAATATGAACCCGATCGCTTCGAATGCGCCATCTGGCACAAGGAAACCCTAATAGGGCTTGTCATGGCAACCTACGATTCGCAAAAAAAGACTCTTTACCTGGACGATTTTCTTTTAATGATTCCGGATGTCGACGCACACATTCTAGACGCCATCTTTTTTGCCATGCGCGCTCATATGAAATACATCGGCCGCGACTCATACAGGGTGATCTTTAAGGTAAGGAAATTCTTAGTATCCCATATAAGTCATTTTGCAGAACGCCATTACCGTGACAACTATGAAAGATTTTTACACAGAACAAGAAGCCTACCTAATTACAACCCATAGCGGAGAGGGGGGGGGTAAGTGGAAACTCTCCTACACAAACACAAGCCAGGCCCAATCACCCTTATAGAGCAACTCCTGGGCTCGACTGATATTAGAGAGCCAACATACGGCATCGCTTGAGGCCGCATCCACCGACCGATAGATAGATAGATAGATAGGGCCACTCTCAAGCCAAGCCCCAAAACTGTCCAATAAATCGCCTAAACTGCTGAATTTCTTAAAAAATTCAACATGGCACTTGTATATTCTGAAAAGCCATGGATAATGCACCGTTCAATTTGGTGGGGTGGCTGAGTGGTCGAAAGCGGCGGTCTTGAAAACCGTTGACTGTAACAGGTCCCAGGGTTCGAATCCCTGCCCCACCGCCATATCAATAAAAAGCCCGGCTATATGCCGGGCTTTTTGTTTTTGGGCAAGATCTCCAAACTGGAGCTCCACACAAGGCGCAGCCAATCTCTACAAATATTTACAGTTCCGCGCCTAACTAAGGAGCCTCTGAACAACTCCGCGATGGCTCTGGCCTTCAGAATACCTCCCGCCAAGACGTGACTTCGCAGGAATAGGAGTTCTATGGAGCCCCTTAAAGGCCACAACTACTCCATTGCGACTCTTGTAAAGGAATACGACCATACGCCTAAGACTATACTCACCAAGACCCACAAAGATGCTACAGAGTTCTGAATGCTAGCGAGAACCTCTAGATACCAACCAACAAGCCGACACAAAACGCAATAGTACTCTTATCTGTTTGCACTATCCGACAGAGTAATCCAGCCGGAAAACTGCTTTACCGCCCTTTAATAAGCTTGCATTTTATTTAATACTTTTAGCAAAGAAAGTACTGACTTTTAGGAGCCCTTTCTCCAGACACAAAAGCTACGGCACCTTTCATAGTTTCTGATTTAAAATACCAACATCCCCTTACTGTCATATTTCATCTCGCCGGACAGCTTTTCTGTCTTAACCAAGAGCCCAGAAGCATTAGATCACTACATGGCTCAACTCAATTTGATCAGATGACTGAGCAGCCAAAAGAAATAGCCTTGGAAATCATTGCCCCAAACAAATCCCAAGTTCAAACACCCACTCCTCCATCATTAATATAAAAAATCCAGTCATATACCGAGCTTTCAACTTTCGACAAACGGATTTAGGCCGAACCTTATTTAAATACAAGACGCAGAGACTAACAGTTCCCATCCCTTTTTTATAGGTAGCCAGAAAAAACGTCTACCAAACTTCATCGCGCAACTACATTCGCCTAAGAAAACCGAAAATAAAGCTATTAACCTAAAGCCAAAGCACGCCTGAAAAACCCAACCAAAGTCTACCATCGCGAATACAGCGAAGATAAACACTGGTTAAGGCCAAGCCCCCACACAACCCCACTATTCAGTACCAAATACCGCACAACTCAACACCCAGGCCAGCTTTGCTTCTTGCCTTATGAATAGCAATCGGCATAATAATTACCCATCGATGTACATCTAATACAGCAAGGGCAAAGCGTGGAAAAGAATTTTATCCTAGGGGTTGGATGCCAAAAAGGCGGTACTTCATGGCTACATTCCCAACTGAATAAGTCGAAAAATGTTGATACGGGGTTCAAGAAGGAGTATCACGTATTTGATGCCTTACATATTCCAGAGTGCAAACACTTTTTAACCCAAAAATTTAAGGATCTAGAGGCCGCCCCAATTACCCAAGAAGCATCCCCCGAAAAAGGCCGACTCCTGAAATACCTCAGCTTCTACATGGACACTCAAAATTACTACGATTACTTTGACTACTTGTGGCACAAAGGAGGTCCAGAAGTTACTACTGTTGGAGATATCACTCCAAGCTACTCAGCCCTCCCCCCGACAGCACTAAACGATATCAAGTTAAATCTTGAGGAGCGAGGATTTAACGTTAAGGTCATATTTATAATGAGGGACCCTATAGAGCGATGCTGGTCAATGGTTAGAATGAAACGAAGAAAGAAGCTGATAGCAGACCCATCTGCCCATCTACCAGATGAACAAAAACAACTAGAAGCAGAGTTTGGACTCAGAACTACAGAAATGCGCACTAGGTATGAAACAACAATCCAAAATCTAGAGCTTATCTTTCAACCAGAAAATATTTTTTACTCACTTTACGAAGAGCTTTTCGAAGAAAATACCATTGCCAGAATAAAGAAATTCTTAGCGCTAAATGAATTTGAAGCCGACACAAAACAGAGAGTTAATGTATCCAAAAAAAGTGACTCTCTTCAGGAGCTAAACCGGGATTTAGCTGAACGCATTTTCCAACACTACCGAGAAACCTATGATTTTTGCCAGTACAGATTTGGAGTTAAAGATCAATGGTCCGGATGGAACTATGCATAAAATTTAATCACCATGCCACCCGTATAGCGGATGGCATGGTAAAATTCCCACAAATTCATTACTCCAATCGCCATCGTGCAACTCAAACCTTATAAGTATATAGCATTACCGCAGACAAAGGTTCAGTGAGAAATCCTTATTCAGAAGAGTTTGCGCCAATCATAGTTAGCGCTTACCATCCGCCACCAATATAAAACCCCGCTTGCGCCTTACTGCCAACCCTAGGAAGCCACCAAGTAATTCCGTACCCCCTAAATTTCGGAGTAGCCCCCAATCAAGGCACCGCTTCGCAGGAATATAGCCCCTTCAAGAAATCACAATACAGAACGTGGGCACCCTACGCCCCCCTCAATACATCTTACCAAACCCGGCCAATATCCAACCTCTATTGATAGGGGAAGTCATATCCACCTCTTGCGCAAGCACAGTTTTGGGGGCTGATTCCATAATTTTATAGCCGTTACCATCCACCTCCGTGACCAAGGCCACATGAGCAATATATCCATTTTCGGACTTTCTATAAAACACAAGATCTCCCAGCCTTGGCTTATAGGAAGCAGGCTTCAGAGATTGGATGGATTGAAAATAAGAGTATAAATTTCGCGCCCGCCGGTGAAAAAATGGATTGGCAGGGTTGTTTCCATTACGAGAATCATAGAAAGCAGCATTCTTACTGAAGCTCTCCCTCATCACCACCTCAAATGAGTACCCAGCCATACCATATGCAATATTAGGCACATCGCTGCATACAATAAATCCGAGCTTCCCCCCAATATTATTATACATCCCCATCAATGGATCATAGGGTGTATATGAAAGGGAGCGGGCATTTCGAACAACCTGATTTACATCAGGTAACCCACCGTGCTCCTTAAAATTTCGCTCACCTTTGTAGGTCATCCAATAAAGGGAGAGAGCTGCCACCACAACAATAAAAAGAAAACTTCCAATTAATCTTTTCATACCACTTCTGGTAGGACCTTATTAAGTTTCTTCAATCAACAGGCAGTCACCTGCCCGCTGATTCACAACGCCACCCCCAAACAGAGGGCGGTTCCATTCAAGACTAAAACGAACGCCCCAAAATGCGCTTGGCCGCATCTATTGCAAAATCTTTATAGTCCGCCTCTACCTGCGCCATCTCCCGCTCATACTTGAACTGCTCTTTGCGCGGCAACTTTTTCCAGTCTTTCAGAATAGGGATATGGCTGGTTTTCTCTGCGATAGTGTAAAAAGCCACAAACTCTTCACGCACTTTGTCTTCAACCTGAAGCGAATCCAGAAGAACACGAATACGAATCGACGCCTCGGTGAGCCCCACCCCATCATCCAGCAGTGTACGGGCGATAATCTGAATACTGTCGTTGACCCTTTGGCGCTGATCCTCTGCGGCTTGCTCCAGCTCGGCTAGCTGTGTGGCCTGCTCTTTCTGTGCGACGGATAATTTGCGCAGATAATAACCAGCCACAATCGCCAGAGAGAAGATAACCAAAGCCGCAATCACCAGCAGCCAAGTAGGAAACACAGTCATTTAATATACACCTTAAGTAACGCCAGCCCGATGCTGGCCGAAATAACAGAGAGCACTGTACTGAGGCCAATAATATTGGCCGCCAACTGGCTATTGCCACCCATGGTATGGGCCATTACAAAGGCCGATATGGCACAGGGTGAGCCGGTGATCAGCATCAGATAGCCCAAGTAGGTCGGGCTCATTCCCATAGCCCAGCCTATCAACACAGAGAGTATCGGCACCCCAATCAACTTCAACGCCGAAGATGTCAGCGCTGTTGGCGAGCTGCGCAATAGCTGGCCCAACCTCATGCTGGCACCGATACAAATCAATCCCAACGGCAAACTGGCAGAGCCAAGAATTTTAACCGTATCCAACACCACTTGCGGGACTTTGAAGTCCAGCACACGGCACAATATTGCCAGGAAAACCCCGATAAGCAATGGGTTCTTTGTCAGCTCAGTAAGGAGCAAGCGCGGCCCGAACTTTTTCTCTTCATTGTAAAAAACGAATAATATCACCGCGAAAATATTGAACTGTATTGTCAGCGCAGCGACCAGTACCGCAGAGTGAGAAACCCCGGATGCGCCAAAGGCTTTCTCCACCCAGGCGAGCCCCACGATGGCAACATTTCCGCGAAAAGCCCCCTGAATAAATGCACTGCGATCTTTAACCGCAATCGGTCTGGCCATCAACCAGGCAATGGGAATGATGACACAAGTCCCCAGAATTCCCGCAGTCAGCAGAGGGATCTCATGGGTGGGATTGGCACTCGACGAGTAAATGCTATCGAATAACAGCGCCGGCAACATTACGTTGAAAACCAGCACCATCGCATCGTCGAAAAAGCCTTTTCGCAGGACTCCCTGCCTGGATAACAGGTAGCCGCCAACAATCATCAAAAAAATCGGGCCTGTCACCAGCAGGGCAAAGGCAATATTTTCCATAGGGAGTTAGCTTTCCGCAGCGACCCCCTCTCCCCGAGGCAGCGCCTTTTGTCCAGAGTCCTCAGCCTGTTCGCGCAGCTGGGCAGAAATCTGCTTGCGAGTTTTAGCCCCGAGCTTGCGCAGACCATCGATGCGTTTCACTGCATTGCCTCGGCCTGTCGCCAGTCGCTTGTAAGCTTGCTGGTAGGCATCATCCGCCTGGCGCAGGCGGTCACCGAGAAGATCCAGCGACTCCAGCACCATAGAAAACTGATCGTGCAGCTTGCCGGCCTCGTCGGCGATCTTTTCCGCATTCTTGTTTTGCTTCTCGTAGCGCCAGATATTCTCGACCGTGCGCAGAGTCACCATCAGGCTGGTGGGGCTCACCAACACAATTTGCCGCTCGTAAGCAAAGCGGAACAAATCCGGGTCCGCCTGCATAGCCAACATATACGCAGCTTCAATGGGTACGAAAATAAAGACGAAGTCCAGGGTGCGCACCCCCTCCAGCTGCTCGTAGGCTTTCTTGTTGAGGCCGGTAATATGCGCGCGCAGAGAGGTCACGTGCTGCTTCAGGGCCTGAGCGCGCTCCTCGTCGGTCTCCGCCGAACTGTAGCGCTCGTAATCCACTAAGGAGACCTTGGAGTCGATAATCAGATCTTTGTTTTCCGGCAGGCGTACAACCACGTCCGGCTGACGCCTGCGGCCATCACTGGTGAGGGTCACCTGGGTTTCGTACTCGCGGCCCTTCTGTAGGCCGGATTCCTCCAACAGGCGCTCCAGCACCACCTCCCCCCAGTTACCCTGGACCTTGCGGTCCCCTTTTAGGGCCGAGGTCAGGTTCAGGGCCTCATCGCTGATGCGCTGGGTCTGTTCGCGCAGCGCCTTGATCTGTCCGAGCAGACTGTTGCGCTCAGCATTCTCGCGATCGTAGACATGCTCAA
This sequence comes from Microbulbifer regidiadema (SeqCode), assembly GCF_052467605.1. NCBI lineage: Bacteria > Pseudomonadati > Pseudomonadota > Gammaproteobacteria > Cellvibrionales > Microbulbiferaceae > Microbulbifer > Microbulbifer regidiadema (SeqCode). Next base: position 1,220,678 of record NZ_CP174316.1, read on the forward strand.
CCCGCTTGCGGAAATCCCCCAGCTGGCGCTCCAGCGGATCGAGGCTCTTGCGCAGGCTGTCCTCACTGCGGCGAACAAAACTCTGCTGCTTCTCTTCAAAAATCCGGTTGGCCAGGTTTTCGAACTGCTCCCCCATAGCAATGCGCATTTGCTCCATCAGCTTGCGCTGCTCCGCCAGGGCCGCCTCCCCTTTTTCCACCAGAACTTGGCTGCGGGTCAGCTGTTGCAGCTTGTCCGCCAGCTCGGTGCGCAGGGACTCCACTTCGAGGCCAAGCTGAGACTCCCGCTCGCGGCTACTATCGATACGCGCCTGGGCCACTTGTAGCGCAGCCTCACTCTGCAACAGGGCGCGGCGACTACTCGCCCGCGCCAGCCAAAACACCAAGCCCACCAGAAATAAGATGGCAACAGCCACCATCACCGCATGATCGGCATTTAATTGCAGCGGGAACGCTGACATAGAGTGGTACTCCCAGACCCGGAAAGAGATGGATAAATCAGGATTCTGCCAGGGGCCTCAGCCACTGACCTGCCCGGGAAGTCACCCAGGCAAAAGTGCCATTCTAGCAGCTTGCCCCCGGGAAAGTACCCCGCGCCAGCGCAAGCAGCGGTTCGAGTATCGGGGGCAGAGCCCAATGCACAGGAGACCCAGCGGGAATTTTTACCGGGTTTTAGGTATTCTTGAAGGATTGGTTTCGATGTTGATATTCCAGAACGCATGCACAAACACAGCCCCCATTCAGATAGCCCCGCCCCCAGCGCCCTGATCTTTGACTCCGGTGTGGGCGCCATCAGCATTGCGCGGGAGATCCGCCAACTGATACCGGGCCTGACTTTGCACCTGGGCGTGGACAACGGCTTTTACCCCTACGGCAACAAGAGCGAAGAGGAGCTGCGCCCCCGAATTGTCCAGCAGGCCCAGACCATGATGGAGCGCTGCGCGGCAGATATTTTAGTCGTGGGTTGCAATACCGCCAGCACCCTGGCCCTGCCCCAGCTGCGCGAATCCCTCCAGAAACCCGTAGTCGGGGTGGTGCCCGCCGTTAAGCCCGCCGCTGCCGCCAGCCGCTCCCGCACCATTGCCTTGATTGCCACCGAGGGCACCGTCAACCGCCGCTACACCCGCGAGCTGATCGAGCAATTTGCCAACGGCAATCGGGTGATCAATGTGCCCGCGCCGGAGCTGGTACACCTGGCAGAGAACAAACTGCGCGGCGAAGCTATCAGCGCAGAGGATTTAGAGCCGGTCTTGCACCGCGTCTTTCACACCGCCGGTGGTGACCAAGTGGATATTGCCGTATTGGCCTGCACTCACTTTCCCCTGCTGCGCGAAGAACTCGGCCAGTTCGCCCCGCGTCCGATCCAGTGGCTCGATTCCGGCGAAGCCATCGCCCGGCGGGTGCGCTGGTGGCTGGAAGAACTAAAGCTGATGCTACCGGACACCCCCGGCACCGGCCGCCTAATCACCAGCACGGCTGATCAAACCGGCAAGCTCGAACAGGCATTTCGCGAGTTCTCCCCCATTGCCGAACCCCCGATATCCCGCTGCTAAATGATAAGAACTGCGCACTAAGGTTGACAGTCCCGTCACAAACCGCGACCGTTCTCGGAATAACAGGCCCTAACCGGTACCCGAATCCATGTTGAAGCCGGCATTTCCCGCTCTCGATATATTTGCGCAGCTGCCCCCAGGAGGGCTGCTGCTCACTCCCAACAACCGCCTGCGCAACCGCTGCCAGCAGGTGTTTGCCGCACAGCAGCCGCCGGATGCCTGCTGGGTGCCGCCGCCGGTGGAATCTCTGCGCAGCTGGCTGGACAAACTCTGGGCTCAGCTGCAACAGCGCAACTGGCAACCCGCCTTGCCACAGGTACTGAATCGAGAGCAGCGGCAATTACTCTGGCAGCGCGCCCTGGATGAATCCCTAGACCGGCAATTACTCAACAGCCAGCAACTGTGCCGGGATGCCGACAGCGCCCTGACACAGCTGTTCCAGTGGCAGTTGATCCCTGACCTCACGCAAATAGATGAAGCGCTGACGCCCCTATTGGAGCAGTTCGCGCTCTCTATGCGCAGCGACGAACTGCCGCTATGCGCCATGATCAAAGCCTTTGCCAGGGAGCTTCAGAGCCACAACGCCATCACCCCGGACCAGCGCGACCAGCTGATCCTGCGCGCTTTCAAAGAGGGTATCCTGGAGCCGCTAACACAGATTGATACCGCCGGCTTCGCACAGATTTCGCCCCTGGCCCGCGCCCTGATTCACGCCGGTGCCGAAGCCGTTTTTGAAAGGCCGGGCCTCACCCAAGAGAGCGATTTATCCGTATCCGCCTGCGCCGATTTAGATGAAGAGCTCTACCAGGCCGCCCTTTGGGCCGGGCAAAAGTTGGCCGAAAATCCCGGCCACAGCGTCGGCATAGTGGTGAACAATCTGGGCCAGTGCCGCGCCCGGGTGGAGGCGGTATTTTCCCGCGTGCTCGAACCCCAATACCTGGACCCCAGGCAACCGCGCTACACATTGCCATTTAACTTTTCCGCCGGCACCCCCCTGGCGCAAACACCGATTGGCAGTGCCGCCCTGCAATTGCTGTCGCTGCTGCAAGACGAGTGGGACTACCCCCAATTGCAAAATATCCTGTTCAGCCCTTTCTGGGGCGACGACAGCGAAATCTGGCTGCGCAGCGCCCTATTCCGCCGCTTACAAAAGCTGGAACTGCGCCGTATCGACGGCGCAACCCTGCGCTACTGGGCCGAGCACAGCGCCGGTGTACTCCATTTGGAGGCACCGCAACTGCCGCAACAGCTGGAGCAAATCGCCGAGCGCGCCCGCCGCTGGCAGCGGGCCCCGGCAGAAGTTTGGGCCGCGCGCTTTTCCGAAACCCTCAGCGCACTAAACTGGCCCGGCAGCCGCAACCCGGATAGCCAGGAGTACCAACAGCTGATGCAGTGGGAGTCGACCCTGGAAGAGTTCGCCGCAATCAGTGCCTGCGGCGGCAACCTGCCCCTCACCCAGGCCCTGCAATTGCTGCGACAGATTGCCAGCCGCACCCCCTTCCAGGCGGAAACCCGCGATGGCCCCCTGCAAATTCTCGGCGTGCTGGAAGCCGGCGGCCTCGCCTTCGATCACCTGCGCCTGGTCGGTTTCGGCCAACAGCAGTGGCCGCCGGCACCGGCGCCCAACCCGCTGCTGCCGATTCAATGGCAAAAACACTGGAAGATGCCCCGCGCCAGCGCCGAGCGGGAATTGGAACTGGCCCGCGAACTCACCGCCGACCTGCAGAATGCCAGCGGCGATATCGTCGTGAGCTACACCTGCGAAGAGGACGGCGTGCAGCAGGGTCTGAGCAGCCTGTTTGAACCCCCGCACACCGCCCAGCCCTTTGCCGACAGCGCCCTGCACCACCACTACCAGCAATTGGCGCAAACCAGCTGGCTGGAAAAAGTCGCGGATAAAAAGCTACCGCCGCTCACCCCCGCCGAATGCGAGCGAGTGCGCGGCGGCGCCTCGGTACTCAAGGCCCAGGCCCTGTCGCCCCTGAATGCGCAGTTGCGCTTCCGCCTCGGCGCCAGCAGTTTTACCCAACCGGATATCGGCCTCGGCCCCGCCGAACGCGGCAATGTGGTACACCAGGTGCTGGCGGAATTCTGGCAGCAGTGCGGCACTCTGGCGCAGCTACAAGCTATGGACGACGAGCAGCGCCAAGCCCAAGTCGAATGGGCGGTGGAGCGCTCCCTCGGCAGCGTGCGCAAAAAATACAATCACCTGCCGATTGGATTTTGGGAGATGGAAAAGCAGCGCCTGGAGCGCCTGCTGCAACAGTGGCTGTCCGTCGAATTAGACAGGCCCAACTTCTCCGTAGAAAAAGTGGAGTGGGAACAGGCCGTGGAGATCGGCGGGCTGCACTTTAATCTGCGCCTGGACCGGCTGGACCAACTCGCCAGCGGTGAACAACTGGTTATCGATTACAAAACCGGTGTTCCCAGTATTCGCGACTGGCTGACCCAGCGCATCCGCGAGCCCCAGCTGCCCCTCTACGCCCTATTCCAACCGGATGCCCACGCCATCGCCTTCGGCCAGGTGCGCAACGGCAACTGCAAATGGAATGGCTGCGGAGACCTGGAGCACCCCATCACCGGCATTAAAGCCGTGGGCGATACCGAAAAAGAATCCCCCTACGGCACCTGGAGCAATCTGGTGGAGCACTGGCGCTACAGCCTGGAATCCCTCGCCACTGAGTATCGCAGTGGTATCGCCACCCTCGCCTTCGACCGGCCCACCGATAACCACAGTGAACTCTGGCCCCTAAACCGCTGGCCGGAAAGGGAGCAAATAAGCGAATGAACGAAGTTGTGACCACTCCCGCCCTGCGCCGCCCCATTGACGCCGATGCCCGCAGCCAGGCCCTAGATATCAGCCGCAGCTTTGCCGTCTCCGCGCCGGCGGGCTCCGGCAAGACCGGCCTGCTCACCCAGCGGGTATTAAAGTTGCTCGCCGCCTGCCAGCAGCCGGAAGAAGTGCTCGCCATTACCTTCACCCGCAAAGCCGCCGGTGAAATGCGCGAGCGCCTGATCGACGCCCTGCACAGCGCCCGCGACCAAGCCCGCCCAGAAAACCCCCACGACGCCATCACCTGGGATTTGGCCCGCGCCCTGCTGGAGCGGGATCGCGAACTGGAGTGGGAGCTGTTGCAAACCCCCCAGCGCCTGCGCATTCAAACCATCGACGGCCTCTGCCGCAACCTCGCCAGCCAACTGCCCATCGAGAGCGGCCTGGGCGCACCGGGCGAACCCCTGGAGCGCACCCAAATCGCCTTCGAGCGGGCTGTGGTCAACCTGCTCAAACACCTCGATGGCGAAACCCCAGATACAGACTTACAGCAACTGCTGCTCCACCTGGACAATGACCTGGGCCAGCTCAATAAGCTACTGCGTATTTTGTTGGAAAAGCGCGAGCAATGGCTGGGCCCACTGCTGAGCGTCAACTTCGCCGGCGCCCAGGACTATTTCCATTTTGTGATCGACGAACTGGTGGCAGAAAAACTGCAGGACCTCACTGCAACCCTCGGCAGTTACGCCGGGGAACTGCTGGAACTGGCCTGTTATGCCGGCACTAATTTAAAAAGGGAAAATCCCAACCACGACCTGTGCCTTTTCGCCGAACTGGACGATTTCCCGACTAGCGACAGCAGTGGCCTACCCGCCTGGCTCGCCCTCGGCAACCTGCTCCTCACCACCACCGGCGATCTGCGCAAAGGCGGCGGTATCAATAAAAAACTCGGCTTTGGCCTACCGGATAAAAAAGACCCCGAACGCCCCATCGCCGAAGAGTACAAGCAGCGCATGAAAGACCTGCTGGCGGAACTGACCGGCAACGAAGCGCTGCTCGCCGCCCTGCGGGAAGTGGGCAAGCTCCCCAGCGGGCTGCAACAGAGCCAGTGGCAACTGCTGCAAGGGCTCGCCCTGGTACTGCCCAAGCTTGTCGCCGAATTAAAACTGGTATTCCAGCAGCTGGGCGCCACCGACTATACCGAAGTGGCCCAGGCCGCCCTGATCGCCCTGGGCGATAGCGATAACCCCACAGACTTGGCGCTAAAACTGGACCTGCAAACCCAGCATATTCTGGTGGACGAGTTCCAGGACACCTCCCACACCCAACTGCAACTGCTGGAAAAACTCACCGCCGGCTGGCAACCGGGTGACGGCCGCACCTTATTTATCGTCGGCGACGGCATGCAATCCTGTTACGGCTTCCGCAATGCCAACGTGGGTATTTTCCTCGACGCGCGCGAGCGCGGCATCGGCGAGGTCCCCCTGGAAGCCCTCGACCTCCAGGTCAATTTCCGCTCCGAAAGTGCACTGGTGAACTGGGTCAATGAAACTTTCCAGCGGGCCTTTCCACAGGCGGACAATATCGGTCGCGGCGCCGTGCGCTACCTGCAATCCGAAGCCTTTAAAGACAGCCAGTGGGCCGAGCCCTCGGTAAACTTTTACGGCTGTATTGATGACGAAGAGCGCAACCGCGAAGCAACCCAAGCCGCGCAGCTGGTACAGCAATTACAAGCGCAAGATCCCGACAGCCGCATCGCCATTCTGGTGCGCAAGAAAAAGCACCTGCAACGGATTCTAGCGACCCTCAGCGCCAACAATATCGCCTTTCAGGCCCCGGAGCTGGCACCGCTCGCCAGTAAAATGGTGGTGTTGGATTTGCTCAGCCTCACCCGCGCCCTACTCGACCCCAGCGACCGCATCAGCTGGTTGGCCGTACTGCGCGCCCCCTGGTGCGGACTGCAACTGCCAGACCTCTACACCCTGGCCAACTGGGGCAACGGGGATATCAGCGCAACCGACACCAGCGCCCGCCCGCTGCTGATGACCCTACAGGAAGTGGGCGATATCGCCCTGCTCAGCGACGAAGGGCGCTACCGCCTGGCCCAGGTGGCCCCCAAACTGCTGCACGCCTGGCAACAGCGCGGGCGCAAACCCCTGCGCACCTGGATTGAAGGCCTCTGGCTGGAACTGGGCGGCCCCGCCACCGTTGCACAAAAGTCCGACCTGAATAATGTGCAGGATTTTCTGCAATTATTAGAGGCCTTTGATACTGGCGGCGCCATTACCGACTGGCAACAGTTCACCCTGGCCCTGGAACAGCTCTACGCCCGTCCCGCCCAGGATGCCAAAGTGCAGGTAATGACGATTCACAAATCCAAAGGTCTGGAGTTTGAACACGTACTAATTCCCGGCCTGGACCAGAGTGGCAAACCCGGCAGCGATCAACTGCTGCGCTGGAGCGAATGGCTCAACCGCGAAGGCGAGAGCCGCTTCCTGCTCGCCCCTAAAAATGCGCGCGGCGGGCAGGACCCAGTATTTGAGTATCTAAAGCACGACAACAGCGAGCGCGAACGCCTGGAGGGCACGCGCCTGCTGTATGTGGGCTGCACCCGCGCCATCCGCTCGTTGCACCTGTTGGCCTGCATCAACCGGGATGAAAAAAAGGGCAATTTAAAGGCCCCCGGCAGTGCCGCCCTACTCGCCGGTATCTGGCCCAGTATTGCGCAACACCAGGAAAGCGACTGGTGCCACTGGCTGGAAGCCCAAGAAGCCGAGCTCAACCCGGACGACGCCGGCAGAGATCACGACTACCTGCTGCGCCTGCCCAATCAGTGGCGCGCCCAAGCCATGCCCCGGCAGGAATGGCTGGCCCAATACCGCATGCCAGACTACCAAGCCAAAACGGAGGAAGAAGATAATATTCCCGAACTGGGCCAGGTAGCCCTGCGCTGGCTCAAACACGCCGGCACCGTCGCCCACGAAACCCTCGCCACCATTGCCGAGAGCAACCTCCACGACTGGACCCCCAGCAAACTGGAAGCCCAGCGCCCCCTGTGGCAACTGCGCCTGAAACAATTAGGGCTATCCGCCACCAGCCTGGAGCGCGCCGCCGAGAAAGTGGAGATCGCCGTGCGCAACAGCCTCAACTGCCCCACCGGCCGCTGGCTATTGGATGGTTCACTGAGAGAGTCCGCCTGCGAGCTGGAACTGCACAGCGGTGGCCGACAGTTGAGACGCTCCATTGTGGACCGCACGTTTATCGACAACGAAGGCACCCGCTGGATTGTCGATTATAAAACCGCAGAACCCAGTGCTGGAGAGAGCCAGGAGGAGTTTATTGCCGCACAGCTGGAGCAGTATCGGAATCAGTTGGAGAATTACCGCAAGCTCTTTTATGCGCGGGGGGAGCGGAATATTCGCTGTGCGCTGTATTTTCCGTTGATGCGGAGGTTGGTGGAGTTGGGGTAGAGCGAATTTAGTATAGTGCAGGGCTTGTACCTGCACTTTTTATAAAGCCGCCAGAGATCAGCTATCTCCAACACTGTGCCTTACATCCTCCAGCACGCACAAGCTTGCAGCAAAAGAAAAGTCGCAACGCAATAGCCATTATTGCGCCTGAGTTTTTCAACTGTATATTGCACGTTCTCTTGCATCCCGCTCTCTATCAGGGTCTTCCTTACCCTTGATTGTTTCCAATCTATTTAGATAGTCCGTAGGAATCCCCGTTTCTTTCGCTCCATATATTACGTGATATAGATACCAAGAATAAGGTTGCAAAGACGGCTCCGTATTCGTTGCATAATAGGTTACTGCTTCGAGGGAATTTCCTTTGACATCACTTACCCGAACCCTCTTTTCCTTATAGCCGTAACCTAAACCCTCTACCTTATCTAGAGCACCTTTTTCTTTATCTGATATTTCGAACAGTGCACCAATCACACAATCTTTGGAATCTTGGGTAAACAGTGCATCACACTTGCCAGAACCGTCTTTGCTCACCTTGTGAAAACGAAGAGAATGTTCAGCAAGAGTAAACATTCCTATTCGCACAGCGCTAGGAACCCTTTTTTTGAGTCTTGGAAGAGACATATTTGACCCGTAAGCAAAATACCTCATGCTGACTCCATATAGTTAACAGTGAATGCAAAAGCAGCATCTATATGCCACGCTTCGCTATAATTCCAAAGCACACCAGCCCAACAGCGTAAGAGGTCAGCGGCTTAGTCATACCGCTACCACGCCATAAGTTTACAGCCTCATTCTCAATGGCTAGCACTGCTGCAATCTGTTTACACTAATTTTTATCAGTTACCTCTTCCCATTCATCTTCATAACCAGCTGAACGAAAGTAGGCCATCAGCGTAATGATGATTTTCTCAAGGATATACTCACTACTCTCACCTTTCTTTTTATCTTGCCTGTTAGACTCACTGACAGTTATCCAGAAAAACTCAGCGAAGTGAATAGCCTCTTCTTTATTAGCCAAAGATCCCGAATTGATAATATCAAGACTTTTTTCATCATTGAATAACTCTGCATAATGTAAAAGAAATTCTTTCTCCTCGGGCAATTTATAATTAATCATCCTATTACCTTCGCGTCATCTCTTATTGACTCATACGATCAGCAACCAACTGGAGTTCTTGGACTAACCGAGAAACCGTCATATCTTCGTAACGGATAGAAGATAGCATCTATTATCTTTCTAATAATCTACAAACCTCAAATTAAGCGGCAAAAGCACAGCAAAAGCTTGCCGCCAAATGTGGTAGAAGAAAAATTTCGAGATACTCAAAAGAAAGTAGCCAAAAATACTTGACCACTACACTGGGGCAGGTTTCACGATTTTCATGTATGTGCTCAAGTTCACACTCTGGTCTTCCCAGAACACCACTAAAGTCTATTAGTAACTGAACTAGTGATGTAGTCTAATGAATGAGCAGCGTGACTCGTATGCTCTGAAAGCACATAGGGAATGTGAAGGAAAAGGAATTCCATGAACAGCAATAATTTTGCGGTATCACTACCCAGCTCTACCTACAAAGAGTCGCTTCTCAAGCAGCGGCTATCCCACGAGATTGATTTACCTAAACTCTTCAAGTCTATCGATGATACCTATGAGCTGAATGGGGCAGGTGTTTCATATATAGACTCTGATTTTACTTTAGTAACACTAAGGGAGTTTCAGCCCTTATGCAGGCAAAATCCAATTCATATTGTCTTGAGGGAGCCTCCAGAAAAAAATGCCGTAGATACTTTCACTGCTTCGCTAAAGAATAATAAGCGAGAGTCTCAACTGGTCGGAGAATTAGTTGGGACAGGGCTAAGTTGCGGCGCCGCGATACTATCTTGGATCGTTGTTGTAGGCGCTACAGCGGCAATCCCTATCTCTGGAGGCACTAGCGCTGCCGTGACCTACTTGGGTTACGCGGCCGCTACCGCAAGTACACTTCAGTGTGCGAATGGATTAGGAAGAACTGCTTTAGAGATATCTGATTCTCAAACTAAGGATTGGCTTGATAGTCAGGAATGGTATAACAATGCCTCACATGCAGTTGATGTCATTTCCTTAACTGGTGTGGCGGCTTCTTCAGTTGTAATATTGAAGACAGTGCAAACGCTTAAGAAGGCCTCATCTAAATCTACACTCGAAATATTGAAAGGGCTTACTCGTCAAGAACGTAAGCGATTGACTGAAGAAGTTATACGCCTGAACCACCAAAATGTTTCTGGGAAGGCGATGAAGGCATTAATTCGATCTGGGCGCTACCCTAAGCGCTTTCCTCACGAGAGCATTAATCAGGCCTTGACACTAAAATTAAAAGAGGCTATTGCTGCCAGTATTAGTTTTACCGGAATCGCAACATCTGGTTCTGTAAGTGCGCTAGCCGTAGGTGTTTACGAAGAGGTTAGTAATTGATGAACTCTCAGATTAATGGGGATGACAAAAAAAGGCCGCTGCTTGTTTTCCCTCCTAATATGTCACGTTTTTTGCTGGTTACCCTCGCTCTAATGGTAGCGCACGGCCTATCTATCTCTATTGCGGTAATCTATTTAACCGACATTAACCCCAAATTGGCGATTCCTATTTCCGCCCTCAGCATTTTGATTTTTATTTTGTTTAATATTCTGGTTACTCGCGGAATCAGACTTGGCGTCTTGGGGCTTAAGGCTCTTTCAGTTTTATATCTGGGCTTATCTTTGATGAGCTTGATTTTTTCTGCGGGTGTTACTTTATGCTTAATTTCTGCGGCTTGTTCCGTGGCAAGCCTGATTACAATAAATAGCGTCAAATACCGAGATTTTTTTAACTATATGAAAGAAGCCAGGGCTTTGAGAAATGTCAAAGCTGAAGTATCTGAATCCTGATTGAAGAGTATGGGGATGGAAGAACTAAAGGTAGAAAATGGACATCCATAGATTGTGAAAAACAAACACGGAGCATAGTAAATCCACCTCTGTTTAGTTATACTCACCAGAAAAGAATAAAAGCACGGCCGTGTTGAATATTTGATCCCTGCATTCAGCTCTGAACAGTATCAGTTAATCATCTGAAAAAGAACGATTAGCTGAAGGTAACATCTACCGCTTCTTCTCCACCAAAAGATTAAGTGATGACAAAACGTTACTGATCCTACCCATCAACAACGGACACACCACTAAGCGACTAGTTGCTCCTCAAACACCTCAGGGCTGAGATAGCCATTGGCGCTGTGTAAGCGGTTTCGATTGTAGTCTATCTCTATATATTCAAATACGGTTTCTCGCATGAGGCACCTTGCAGGAAAGCGGTTACCATGGATTGCTTCTACCTTAAGTGAGTGGAAGAACGTTTCTGCACATGCGTTATCATAGCAATTACCTTTGGCGCTCATTCTGCACCGCAGATCATACGCTGTAATTAAAGATTGATAATCTTTAGAGCAATACTGGCTTCCCCTGTCAGTATGCACGATAACATTCGTAGGTTTCTTGCGTCGCCATAAAGCCATTTGAAGGGCGTCACAGACCAGTGTAGCTGTCATCGTTTCTGACATCGCCCAACCAATAACCAGCCGACTATATAGGTCTATCACTACAGCCAGATATAACCAACCTTCTTCCGTTCGTAGGTAGGTAATATCCCCAGCCCATTTCTGATTCGGCGCTTCAGCACTGAAGTCCTGCTCGAGCAGATTTGGAGCTACTGGCAGGCCATGTTTTGAGTAGGTTGTGGCTTTATATCTTCTGCCTGCTTTAGCCCGTAGGCCCTGTCGACGCATACTGGCAGCAATTGTTTTTTGATTATATTTACTCCCCTCACTGGCCAACTCCTTCGTCAGGCGAGGGGCACCACTACGTTCTTTACTGGCTATAAAGCGCTGCTGTACCAAGCTATCGAGCTGCATTCGGTACTGCAAGCGCTTGGATTGGTCGGCCGATCTTGACACCCAATCGTAAAATCCGCTGCGAGATACGTCGAATACCTTGGCCATCGCTTTGATACTGAATTCATGCCTGCCCTTTTGCATGAAGGCGTACCTCATTTCAGGCTCTTTGCAAAGTACGCTGCGGCCTTTTTTAAGATCGCCAGCTCCTCTGCCTGCTCAGCCAGCTGCCGCTTAAATCGAGCATTCTCTGTGGCCAGCTCTCTCTCGGCATCCCCTCGGCTCTGATGTAACTTAGCCTTACTTCGCCATCCATAAATCTGGGAAGGATGCAACCCAAGCTGTTTAGCTGCAACGCTTACCCCGACCTTGAGCGCCAGTGCTAGCGTGCTGTATTAAATAGATTGCTGATTTGAGAGTGCTTGGCGTGCACGCTCCACTTTCAATAAAATTTCCTCAGCAGATTTCGTCCACACAAAAGCTTTCTTGGCTTCATTATGTGTTTCAATAAATTTCACGATAGCCGTTTCCAACTCCTTGACTGAGGTGAATGCCCCTCGGCGCAACTGCTTCTCTGTGAGTAATCCAAAAAATCTTTCTACCAGATTTAGCCAGGATGAACTGGTCGGAATAAAATGAAGATGAACTCGTTTGTTTCTCTTGAGCCAGCGCTTTACATTTTCATGCTTGTGAGTCGCGTAATTATCGACGATAAGATGAAGATCCTGTTCTTTAGGTGTTTGCTTTTCTACGGTCTTTAAAAAGCCTAAGAACTCCTGATGACGATGGCGCTTTCTACACTCACCTATGACCTCACCAGTCAGCGTATTAAGGGCGGCAAAAAGAGTGCTTGTCCCGTGACGTTTATAATCATGGGTCATAGTGCCACACCGCCCCGGTTTCATGGGTAGTCCAGGCTGTGTCCGATCCAGGGCCTGAATCGAGCTTTTTTCATCCACACAAAAGACAACAGCATTTTCTGGCGGTGACATATACAAGCCAACAACATCGCGTAATTTTTCTTCAAAAGCAGGATCGTTACTCACCTTGAACTTTTCGGTTAGATGAGGCTTAAGGCCCACTTCCTGCCATACCCTGCTGACAAAAGAGTGGTTAATTCCTAAGACTTTCGCCATGCCTCGCGTTGTCCAGTGTGTCCCATCCTTTGGCTTACTTCCTGTCGTCATCTTGATAATTTTCGAGCGGAGTTTTGCCTGCTCTTCTGAATTCTTACCGCCATGATTAGCCCCCCTGGGCAAATCCTTCTCTATCCCTGCCAGACGCTTTTCTGCAAAACGATTGCGCCATCGGCCCACCGTATTGACATCAACGCTTAACTTTTTCGCAATTTGGTAGTTGGGAACCTGCTTGGCAGCGAGCAAAATAATCTTTGAACGCTCAGCTAATCTCACCGATATTTTTCGACTTTTTATATTCTTTTCCAACTGCTTTTTTTCTTCCGGTGATAAATTGATTTCGACTTGAGCTGGCATTGATCTTCACTTAATCGCTAAATGAAGCTCACATTATATATCAGCAACCTATTTAATACACTACACTAGGGCATCCTTTCTATACTCCTCTGAGTATTGTTTACGAGTGGCTTTGGTTGGATTACTTGGTCTTGTCATAGAGCACCTCTGCTGCGTAGTTTATCGCTTAAGAGAGTGTCCGTCGTTGATGGGTAGGATCATCCAAATCAGCAACCCATTTAATACAGCACACCAGATAGGCAGCGGAAGAATATGCAGCTGCCGTAACAACCCAGAAGATAATACATTTCGAGAGCGAATACAGGCAAGAAAAAACTTCAATTTAGCCTTAACAAGACTCACACACTTATAGATTTTTAGGGAAGTTACCAGTAATTGTTAAAGACTTTCGAGCACGAGTCACCCCCACATATATTTTTCGCAAGAGTAAATTACGATCATATTTTTTTCGCAATCCAGTTAAATCAAGAAAAACATGATCATAATCAGAACCCTGAGAGCTAATTATATTTACGGCATAAGCCGAATTAACAGGAGCCGCAAAGCGCTCAAACTCACTGATCTTCTTTCTTACCTCATTGGCACCCAACCTATCCCCTAATTCCAATGACTTCCTCAATTTATTTTTTAGATCTCTATGCACTGCAACAGCCTCCTCTATATTAAGAGCAGCTGAGAGCTCTACACGTTTATCATCAACCATTGATCGACAAACATAATCGTTAACTCTTACACCAACACTTGATTTTTTTGGCTTAGAAACAGACTCAACAATCAAATCAGTATCCTTTGATATAAAACCTTGAGCGGTCTCCATATCAGCTAATGTAATCAATATCTCCTGCTCTTGAAATGCGGAGCTAGACCTACCAGGAAGAACCTTTTTCTTCACCCCTCTATTTAACCCATCAATCTCTGCATCAGACCCGGAAATTGAAATTATTTTTACTGAATCTCCATTTTTAAAACGCTTAGAGGCCGCATCTACAAACGATGTGAATGGCAATTTTTCAACGCAACTAAATGATAAAAAATCTGGAAATCTCTTACCATCGATAGACGCTCTAACATCTCTTGCCAGTTGATATAAATCATTTTTCCCTACAGAATCCTGCCTATAACAACCAGAAAGCTCTACTTGCGTGAAAGATAAATCATCAAAAATTGGGGATTCGACATATTTATCGTTTTCCATATACGGTATTTGATAAGGATCACCAGCCATAACCAGCAAGCAATTCTGGGCATTTGCAACATCTATAATAAACTTGACTGCCTTCCCATCCTGCATCCCACACTCATCTATAAAAATTACATGCCCCACCTGAAATTTTGGTGTTTTTTTGCGCCAATTTATATAACCCAATCTGTCAAACCAAAAACCAAACAAACGACCCGTCGTAGATATTGAAGTTTCCGGACACACCCCACTAATACCATCCCTGAGCTTATTTGTAGCACGACTTGTAAGAGCCGTAACTGATATAGGATGATTGACAATACAAAGCCTAGCAATTGCTGCCTTTATTATAGCACTCTTACCGCTACCAGCCTCGCCCTTTATAAGTATATGCTGCTTAAATGAGGAATTTTGAATAGCAGATTCAATTAGCTGAATCGCCAACATTTGATCCTGATCATATACTATTTGCATAAATTCCCTTTAGATACACTCTTAGTCTTTCACAAGTAAAATCCTGAACATTCACAAAGTAAAAGTATAAACCACCAAGACTACTAGCTAAAGCCCCCTGCATCAGGATAGTTGTCGCCTCTTTAAAATGGAAAAGTAAGACAGGGGGCGCTAAGAGGAGCAAATACCCCGTTACTCAATAGAACGCAAAGCCTCAGTACTTAAGAAGCTATTGCCACCGGATAATCGGCCCATCCCGGATGGTTGCTGTGGAGGAAGGCATTAGTGAAGCCACCTTGTACAATTGGCACCAAGAAGCCAAAGAAAGGGGGGCTGTGCCGGGTAGCGGTAAGCAGGGTGAAAATTGGTCGGCAGAAGCTAAGTTTGCTGTCGTCGTTGAAACAGCAAAACTCAGCGAGACTGAACTAAGTGAACACTGCCGCAGTAAGGGACCACACCCCGAGCAGGTGCAGACCTGAAAAACGGCTTTTATTGAAGAGGCGTTATCGGATACTGAGAGACGCAAACGGGAACGGGAAGAAGCTCGACAATCTAAGCGGCGTATCAAGGAGCTGGAGCGGGATCTCAGACGCAAGGAAAAAGCGCTAGCTGAGACAGCGGCACTGCTGGTGCTTAGAGAAAAAGTTGAATGCCCTCAGGGGAGAGGTAGACAGCAGGGACGATTAACCCCGCCCCCAGAGCAGCATCAACTCATTGGTTGGATAGAAGAAGCTGGGGCAGCCGGTGCCCGTAAAGTCTCTGCTTGTGATGAGGTCGGCATCCGTCTGCGCACCTTGCAGCACTGGAGAGGCGAAGGAGGATCTTCAGCCCAATGTCGAAAAATAGGCTAACGGAAGAGGAGTGGCAAATTGTTTTAGTTGTGTGTAATAGCCCAGAGTTTGCCAGTAAGCCGCCGGGTCAAATAGTGCCTGCACTAGCAGACCGTAATGAGTATATAGCCTGAGAATCAAGCTTTTATCGGATACTGAAGGCTGCGGGACAACTACGCACTGCGGGCGATCACGGCCGAGGAAACGGTTGCATGCTTCCTCCTTAAGTATGCTTACTGAAATTAATGATAATCATTCAGCTTTAGGTAACCAACTCTAGCTGGCCACCAGCACTTTCGCGTTTAAGATCTGAGTTATTAGCAATGCCAAACGGAATATGCACCATAGGTATATCACCAGTATCTGATTTAAGGTGACTTCTTTGGTCATCAAAAAACATGTGAGGTTTAAACCTGGTTAATATTCTTTCTTTTACCATCCCACCTAAAAAGAACATTTCATTAGCACTTACCCCCCAATCTTCAAGAGTCGTAATGACCCTTTCATGTGCAGGTGCATTTCGAGCAGTTACAATCGCAGTCCTAAGTATACGCTTATAGTTTCGGTCCGCTTCAACCTCTTTATCCTCTAATTCTTGTAGAGAGGATAACTTTTTAAAAAAATCTGCCAGCGGCCCCGGTTGATGAGGAATTGCAGACTTTTTTACTTCATATTCATGAAACTCTGGTAAGTCCCCATCTTTGAATATGGCTTCAGCCTCATCATCAGCAATCACACCATCAAAATCGAATGCGATTCTTAACTCATCATCACCATCATCGTTTACAATCTTGCTAGGCAATACAACACCAGCAGGGAATCCTGCATCTATTGCATTTTGGACATCCACTTCATTTGCTGAAAGAAAGAGTGATGCATTAAACGCTGGAACATACTCATAAGGAGACTTCCCTTCGACAAAAGCTGCCCTAGAAATATCAAGCTCATAGTGTTTAATAGAGCGGAATACTCTTTTGCCTGTAGTAGCAGAATTCCTCGACAACAAAACCACTTCAACCGGGACCTCATCTTTAAACCGCTGATTTACCTGAAGGAACCGTCGGATAAATGGAAAAGCAACACCTTTTTTAAGAACATTATTCAGATTCGCTTCTTGAAATTCTTTGTAGGCTTTTGGGCCTTGATTTTCGAAAACGGCATTTGATTCTGACAGGTCAAACAATGCACTCGACGATACTGCTATTACAAGCTTACTTTCGATTGGATATGGCATCAACTATCCTTCAGATTGATTAGGCGTCCTGCGCAGCCACCCCAAAAGCGGCACCATGCAACCATGGACACCCACTAATAAAAGTATAAACCGGCAAGACTCATAATTAAACAGGGAAATAACCCAGAAAATAAAGATGCATTAAGAAATATAAAACCAAACAAATTATTTAAAATAATTTTTTAATTCTGGACACCTACAAAATAGCAAGGTGGGCAAGGCAGCAGTAGCCAAGTGATAAGACTGACGCCGAGTTCATGAAGACTGTTTAAATTCAATAAGTTACAGTGGAATTTCAGCTTAAGGCCACTAGCCCTCACACCCCCCTATTCCGCTCCACTACGGCCGCTCCCCAACAAAGGAGTACCCCCCACGCTTGAGTATCTTCAGGAAGAAATCAGGTTGAGTGAAAAGTAACCGACAAAAGCTGCTGAAAATAGCTTCTCCCAAAAGAGCGCACGCATTACTGCCTACCCCGCTCAACCGGAACTTCTACAACCGCAGGCCAGACCAGCCCAGCCCTTATTCCTGCAAGCAGTATTACAAAAGACATCTCCAATGCGAGAAAAACGCCGATAGGGTGATTGGGAACGCCGCGTATCATCAGATAGAGCAAGTAACTCATCACGAGCAAATTACCCGCGAGCGCAACGTTGAGTGCGTAGCCACGTTCTTGCCAGAGCGGTTTGCAGAGCAAGAGGTTAAGTACTACTGTGCCGGCAAGCATTACGCCGGGCAACATCAACAGCAGGCGACGGGATAAACCCATTTCGCCGCTAGTTACCACTGGCCAGATGGCAACAAAGTGACCCTGGGCTCCGAGGGTAAAGAACAGGCCCAGAATAACTGCGCCAAAGGCGGCGAGTCGATACAGTGCATTGCGCTGGAAATCGCCCCTTGATCTAGAAGCCAACATCGCACTCCCCTACGGTGGCTAGGCCACATTCGTAAGCGAACACCACTGCCTGTGCGCGGTCGCGCAGCCCCAGTTTGGAGAGCAAACTGGAAACGTGGGTTTTTACGGTGGCGGGGCCAATAAATAGAGCCTCGGCAATCTCGGCATTACTCTTGCCAGCGGCAATGGCCCCCAGTACTTCGCGCTCCCGGGTAGTCAGGCGTTCCAGCCGTTCCGCCAGGTTGCGCCCAGTTCCCATCTTCTGTGCAAACTGGCTGATCAGGCGCTGGGTGATGCCCGGTGCAAGCATGGCGCCGCCCTCAGCTACGGTGCAAACTCCCCCAACAGAGATACCCACTCACACCTTAAGAATCAACAGGAAGCAAGCATATCTAAGAAATAAATGAATCTAGCATCTCTACCCTATCTGAAAATTCTGAAGCAAATACCCTCAATGCTTTTATGCGGACACAAATATCTTAAACTATTATTCTGCTCATAATCTATACTTCTTCACATGATAAGTTGTTAGACCGGAAATAGTATTTTTCTTAAAAAGGCCAGATACCACATTCTGGCCTAAATGCATCTTGGGTGTATTATGTATGCATTTTCAATGTATCTAAAAGATCATCTTTAAAATCAATTTGCTCTAATGATTCAGCTGTAAAAATCAAAGCTAATGCTTGATCCACAAAAACATAAACTGCCCCATTAACTTCCTCTACCTGCTCAACCACTGCCCAGCTATAAAAACTATGGCCATGTTGACAAGTTTCTTTAATACCCTCTGGAGTAATCTCATACTCTTTAGAGCCTAATATTATTCCATCTTTGTTTGGTGTAAAGCACTTGCCTATTTTTACAGCCAACAACCTACTAAGAGCAACATAAAAAAGAAACGCAAGTGATATTACCATAACTAATATGAACGGACTCAGCTCAATTTCCCCAGCCTTAAACTTAACACAAGACATAAAA
Organism: Microbulbifer regidiadema (SeqCode); assembly: GCF_052467605.1. NCBI lineage: Bacteria > Pseudomonadati > Pseudomonadota > Gammaproteobacteria > Cellvibrionales > Microbulbiferaceae > Microbulbifer > Microbulbifer regidiadema (SeqCode). The sequence continues at coordinate 1,239,438 of NZ_CP174316.1, forward strand.
ATTAAACCGATAGCCAACCAAACAACTAGGTTCTTAAAAATCGATATCCATGTATGTGATTTCAAACGACTACATACCACATAGTCACAAAAATTATTATGGTCAGCTTTAGAGGTTACTACTTTAAGTTTCAAACGAATCTCCACAATCTACATCATATATAAAGGTCAATCTACCTTAAGCCCAAGCGTAAATTTTTTGGACACACAGCGAAAGCTAATCACATCACTATATTTCTACTCCCTGAGGCGCTTTTCTGTCTTAAAAAATCTTCTGAACGTATATACCATTACGGCAATATAAAGGGCAATTACTATCGCCATAGCAGAAATATCATAGACATTTATCACCCAGCTTTCTGGGTGTTGATCTCCTTGCACCAATAGCGTAGTAGTTAGAAATGACACTAACAGCAGCAGTATAAATACAGCGGTTATCAATAGAAGCTTGCATGCCAGGAGTATAAATCTCTTCATAAAACAAAAACCTAGGTTAGGCAGTTGAAGGCAGATGCAACCTGTACCTATATTTGTCTAAATAATTAGCTCAATACGACCTCCCTACACAAGGGAGGCCTTAACCACTTTAACCTTTTTACTTTATGTCCTGACCTTCAGACTGAGGTTAAAGTGGGGCCCTTATTCTCCCACTCGTCAATCATTCTTTCGGTCAGCGCCCTCAAACGTCCCATGTACAGAATATCTTCTTGAAGCTCTTCAGCTTCTTCATCATCACATTCGTTAATATCAACATCACACAATTTTTCTTCGTAGCAAGCAAGGGCTTCTCGTATGTAGTTCAAATCTTTGTAGTTATAAGACATCACTTAACTCTCATATATTTTTTTAAGGCGGCAAGCTTTTCAAAATACTCGGAAACAGGCATATCGATTTCCGCTTCAATCGAGTAGTGGGTATTGCCTTCTGCATCGGGAAACATATCTTTTGCAATAATCAACCCTGGTTCCAATCTCGCATCTTTGGTAATTATCCACCAAGCATCCTTTCCCTCTCTAAATGGAACTTTACTACTGATACCATCGAAAAGTGATACCCCACCCGATTTAGCCAAAATATACGGCTCTGAAGAGCCTGGCATCCGGTAGGTTACGATATCGTTTCGTTTGGGCCTTTCTTCACCCGTTCTGTTGTTTTTCACCATCATTGGCCGATGGTCCTCACGATACCTAACTTTATCGATCTGCGGATTATCAAGCGTTCCTTTCCTAAGCACCACATCCACATCAAATCTCTTCATATAGACTTGATTGGCACGTTTGTGCAGTACTGAGATTCCAGGTGGAATCCTTATAATTGAAGATGACTACAATGATCGGTTTCAAGCTACACACTATTCAATTGTACCTGACCACCCAATGTCAATAGCTAATTTCAAAGTATTAATAGATCAATTGCTCGCTAACATCGAAAAACAAAGAGGTCAATTAAAAAATGCCTAATATTGACAGGGATACTCTTTTAGTTTCTGTTCAGTCAGTTTATGAGAGCATTAATAGATTTGAGTCTTTACTAAAATTTGAGACCCTGAGAGATCCGGGAAATATTACTGAATTATTAATAACTTATGATGAAGCCTTTAAGGTCCTCAAGAGTGTATATCTTGAGGAGCTTGAAAGCGGGGCAGATCTGCCACCATTAGAATCCATTTTGATAGATGAGCAAGAATAACTTTAGAGAGGCGTGCATGGAGATTTAGGATGTGTTTCGAGGGTGTTCAAAACTCTGTGTCAGCTAAACAGCTTATAGGCTGATGTATTTCTCCAGGCGATCTGTAGTGGTCAAGTATTAGACCACTTCACCTCCAGAAAAAATGCAGTAGATACTTTCATTGCCTCTCTAAAGAATAATAAGCGAGAGTCTCAACTGGTCGGAGAATTAGCCGGGACAGGGCTAAGTTGCGACGCCGCAATACCAAAACAATTCTGGACACCCACAAAATGGCGAAGTGGCAAGGCAGTAGTAGCCAAGTGATAAAACTGGCACCGAATCTATTAAGGGGCACTAGTCATCACACCTCCCTATTCCGCTCCACTACGGCCGCTCCCCAACAAAGGAGTATCCCCCACGCTTGAGTATCTTCAGGAAGAAATCATGTTGAGCGCAAAGAAACCGATGGAAGCCGTAAAAATAGCTTCTCCCAAAAGAGCGCACGTATTACTGCCTACCCCGCTCAACCGGCACTTCTACAACCGCAGGCCAGACCAGTCCGGTCCTTATTCCTGCGAGCAGTATTACAAAAGACATCTCCAATGCGAGAAAAACGCCGATAGGGTGATTGGGAACGCCGCGTATCATCAGATAGAGCAAGTAACTCATCACGAGCAAATTACCCGCGAGCGCAACGTTGAGTGCGTAGCCACGTTCTTGCCAGAGCGGTTTGCAGAGCAAGAGGTTAAGCACTACTGTGCCGGCGAGCATTACGCCGGGCAACATCAACAGCAGGCGACGGGATAAACCCATTTCGCCGCTAGTTACCACTGGCCAGATGGCAAAAAAGTGACCCTGGGCTCCGAGGGTAAAGAACAGGCCCAGAATAACTGCGCCAAAGGCGGCGAGTCGATACAGTGCATTGCGCTGGAAATCGCCCCTCGATCTAGAAGCCAACATCGCACTCCCCTACGGTGGCTAGGCCACATTCGTAAGCGAACACCACTGCCTGTGCACGGTCGCGCAGCCCCAGTTTGGAGAGCAAACTGGAAACGTGGGTTTTTACCGTGGCGGGGCCAATAAATAGAGCCTCGGCAATCTCGGCATTACTCTTGCCAGCGGCAATGGCCCCCAGCACTTCACGCTCCCGGGTAGTCAGGCGTTCCAGCCGTTCCGCCAGGTTGCGCCCAGCTCCCATCTTCTGTGCAAACTGGCTGATCAGGCGTTGAGTGATGCCCGGTGCAAGCATGGCGCCGCCCTCAGCTACGGTGCGCACCGCCTGTACCAGCGCCTCAGGGAGAATATCCTTGAGCACAAAACCACTGGCCCCCGCCCGCAGCGCGCGAAACACGTATTCATCGGGATCGAATGTGGTCAGAATAATAACGCGGCAAGTTGCATCACCAGCTTCCAGGATACGCGCCGTGGCTTCCAGCCCGTCCATCTCCGGCATACGAATATCCATCAAGATGATATCCGGCTGATGTGCTTTTGCGGCTTCAATTGCCTCGATGCCGGTAGCGGCTTCGGCGACCACCTCAATATCGGGCTCGTTATCCAGGATCAGGGCAAAACCGCGCCGCACCAAAGCCTGGTCATCCACCACCATCACTCGCAACATTATGTTTTCCCCATTCCTGTGGGCAATTGTGCATGCACCTCAAAAGCACCGCCATCGACCGCGCCGGCATAAAGATGCCCCCCGAGCAATTCCGCGCGCTCGCGCATACCAGCGATGCCATGCCCACCACTGGATTGCTCGTCAATAGCTGATACCACCATGGGCCGCTCGCCGATGGTGTTTCCGTCATCGCGCACCCGAATGCTGAGAATGCCATGGCCTACGCACAGGCTCACTTGTACCCGCGCTGCGGCACCGACATGCTTAATGACGTTAGTGAGGGATTCCTGAACGATGCGATAGGCGGCGAGCGCAACACTGGCCGGCAGTCCATCCAGCGCGCCGTGGGTTTCGTAGTCGACCTCACTTAATACCTGCCGGACCTTTTCGATCAGAGCTGGCAGGTCATTGAGATCCGGCTGCGGGGTGAGTCCGGTGTCGTCACTGGTCGGACGCAGTACGCCGAGCAAATGACGCATTTCTGTCATGGCTTGGCGGCCAGCCGCTTCCACAGAAGCCATGGCCTCACTGGCGGCTTGCGGGTTATTGCGGCTGATAGCCCTGGCGGCACCGGCCTGCACGGTCATAAGGCTCACCTGGTGCGCCACCACATCATGCATCTCGCGGGCGATTCTAGTGCGCTCGGCCGCTACTGCGCGCTCGGATTCGGCATTGCGTTCGCGCTCCAAATATTCGGCCCTCTCTTCCAACAAGCGCAGATATTCACCGCGAAAACGCAGCCGGCGGCCGATATACCACAGCGCCCATACCAGCATCACCGCTATTGTGCCGGCAGCGGTTGGCTGAACCGGAATCCCCTGGTCAAACCCCACAAAAACCAGCGTTGCGATAACCCCGATAAAGCTGGCCCGAGTATTGGCCTCGTAGCGGCCAAGGCTATATAGCGAAACCGCCATGGCCACGATGCCATCCGCCGGTAAACCCAGCTCCAGCAATATTGTTGCGCCGAGAATAACGCCCTGTACCTGCCAGGGGTGTGTGCGGCGCCACAACAGTACGAAACAGCCGACGAATGCGAGCTGAAAAGCCATCACATCCCACAGGCTCTGCATGGCCAGCACTTCGCGCGCGCCGCCATGCGACCACATCAGCAGCGTCAGCAAGAACATAAGCAGGACGATGAGCAGGTCAGTCAGGTGGGGCCAACGCTCGAACGGTCCACGGAATGGCTGCCACACCGGAAGCTTAGGTAACCCCAGGCTGGCGTTAGGCAGGTTCGATGCAGGCGTATTTAGGGACGATGATTTCATTGGCGCATGCTAAACCAGGCGCACTTAGCTGTCATGAGACTTTCGAGGGAGACGGAAGCGAGGGCTTCTCCACCTTTTGGGGGAGGTCAGATTCCCGCCTGTGGCCGATGTGCGCATGCATGAAAAAACCGAACATGCTCGGCAAGCACATTCAGCCCGAACACGCACTATTGTCACCTGGAGAAACCCATGAACAACGCTGTACTCAGCCAAACTCTGCTGCGGCCATTAAACACCCGGCGGGCCGTTAGCCTATCAGTAAAAATCTGGTTCTACATCGCGGCCATCGGCCATGCAATTTTCCTTGCCTATATTCTGGCCGTATTCTACCCACCCATCGCCGAGTCCGGCCTGTATGGTTTGAAGGAGCTGCACCTACCGACGGGCTTCCGCGAGGGCGATACACTGGGCAACCTGGCTTCGGTGAGCCATGTGCTATTGGCCGTGATTGTGATTGGCGGCGGGCCCCTGCAACTGATCCCCTCGGTGCGGCGGTATGCCCCCAGCTTCCATCGCTGGCTGGGGCGCAGCTATCTGCTCGCGGCCGTTATCACAAGTGTTGCTGGGATGTACATGACCTGGACGCGGCACACCTTTGGTAATCTGGTATCGCAAATCAGCATCACCATGGACGGTATACTGATTCTGGGGTTTGCCTTTCTGGCAGTGCAGACCGCGATGGCTCGGCGCATTGCTGAGCACCGCCGCTGGGCTTTGCGTCTTTTTATGGCTGCCAGTGCAGTGTGGTTTTTTCGTGTAGCCTTGATGGGCTGGGCAATGCTCACCGGCGGCTGGGGAATCGACTGGAAATCCTTTAGCGGGCCTTTCCTGTATGCGCTGGGCTTCGGCCAATACCTGCTCCCACTGGCCATGCTGGAATGGTATTTTCACTGTCAAAAGCGTAAAACCACACAGGGTACCCAGATTGCTTTTATCTGTGTGCTGGCACCGCTGACCGTATTTATGGGCATTGGTATTTTTGCCGCTACGATGGGATTGTGGTTACCTCGGATCTGAGGCTACAGCCTGGACGGGTGCTGGATTTCCTTCGACTCCTGGGATGCGCGAAGTTATTCAGGGGCCCTTTGATTATTCGAGCTCTTTCGCCCGCAACCAGGCCAGCCCGAGCCCAGCAGCAACTGTAATTCCCATGCCAATCACTCCATGAATGCCAAATTCAGTGCCGAATATAAATCGATCGGCTAACACACCGACGAGGATCGCACTGTAAAAGAGCGCGCCTATGAGGTAAGCGGGGGCGATACGGTTAGCAATTGTGTAAGCAAGATTCTGCGGAACGAACAGCAGCGCGGGAATCGCCAGAATCCATAGTGACGACGCCTCCAGCTTCACACCCTCCCAGGACACAATAGACAGGCTAAAGACCAGCATCCCAACAGCAAAATAGAACATGATGCGCTCAGGCGGCTCGGTCCGGCCTGCGACACCGGTTGTGATACTACCTGCGGCACGCGCTACTCCCGCCAGCAACGCAAGAAGTGAGTAAGGGCTGAACATACCCTGGGCACTGTGCTGGAGTAAAATAAGGCATACACCAAGAAACGCCACCACCGCCAGAAAGATAGTTGCAGTACTAACCCGGTGGCCGAGAAATACCTTGGCCATCAACATAGCGAAGAATGGATTCGTGCTTTCCAGTACCAATGCATCCGCAATTGGTATTCCTTTTAGTGCCCAGTAGAAGGCCGCAAAATAGATAAAACCTGATATTGAGCGAAGGATAAGGATTTGTGGGTTCACCGGCTTTATACCCGCCAACCCTTGTCGTATCAGGAGAAGCACCCCCGACAATGGAGCAAGTAGTACGACCTGTGCAGCTAACAACAGAAAGGGGCTGAGGCCTGCGCCAGCACCCAGCTTACCGGCAATGCCGACACACCCCATCAACACTCCGCCAACGAGAGCCAGGCCAACACCCAGGGAGTGATTTTGATAAGTAGAGGGCAAGGTGTCACCACCTTCAACAAATAGAGGGCAAGCCTGCCTGAGACGCAATAATCAGGCCCTCATTCACGCTTCAGGCGGATCATTGTAAAACAGGGCTCTTATAACATTAGCCCCCGATTGATCTATTTCCCATCAGGCTTGCCAACTGGCGCTAGTTTCTTAGCCCCATAATTTACGTATAAGATACAGCGTGTCGATTCCAGCAAGGTGAGGGATCAACTATCCCCTTAGTGAAAAATGGTAGCCAATACAGAGCCAGCTAAATATAGGCTGCCACATACAATCTCTTGTTAACACTGATACTCCACAGATTCCCCATTGAGGATCAATTTTCTCTCTTGAACCAATTTATTTACTTGGCCTTGAACAGCTACCTCATTGCCCTGCAATTTCAAATGCGCTGCAATATGATTTTTTAATGAAGTAACTGTTTTTGGTCTCTTCTCCTTGGGTGACTTCATAAGTGAAGTTAACAATTTTTGAATGGGCTCTTCAGCTACTACACTTTTAACCTGCGTACAAGTTCTGCCATTTGCCTTCAGATGTGAAATCAATGGTGCAAATCCATTATCATTCGTAATAACTTCAAAAATAACCTTTTTTCCTGCTTCACGATCAAACTTACCGAGGTAGTAAGCCAGATGAAAATCAAGATTATTTGACTGGGTAGCTTTGATTTGAATTACAACAAGATCAATGGGACTATCATACTTTGAAACACCAAAATCTAACCTCGGCTGCTTCGCACCGAGAAACACAATAGTTTTCTCATATTTGGATAGATCTATTTTCTCCATGCCGCCAATATTTTCATAGTCGACAAATGCCCATTTCATTACGGAGTTCCTCCTGCGTTAACACTGACAGCAATCCTTGAGAATTAACACACAAAAGTATAAAACGCCAAAACCACCAATCAAATAGAAGGCTCAAATAAAGCACTGGGAACCAACACCCGCCTCAGATAAAACTCACAGAGAAATTTCTGCAAGTTCTTCAGGGCAAGAAAAACTCTGACGCACCTCCCCCCAAGCCGATAGCCCCGCTATCTCATAGGTAAGAATACTATTTTGATCCAGCTTAAAGTTAGCCTGCTGTAGATTTTGTTTGATAGACACAACTTCTAGTTGATCATAAAAACAGGATATAGACCAGTCACCGGGAAAGGTTCTGGTACGCACCACCCCATCCAGAGTTTGGCTAGTCAGACTTAAAGGTTCACTCACATTTGGCCAGTGATAAGTAAATTTAAATCTCGGGCCAATAATATCAGGACCTATACGCTCCCCAAAACTCAGGTGCGCATATTGATAATTTGATGGTCCTGACAGTAACCTAATATCTATGATTAATGATCCCTGGGGAAAACTTTCGGAAAACAGTAGCCTGCGAATCTCTTGCACAGTTTCTAAATGCTGCTCCATTTCCCCTGAGATCTGCGCCTGCCCCTCCTGCCATTGATCTATCTGCCCACCGTGAGGAAAATAGCCTCTAAAAGTTGTCAAGCTAACTTCTTTTTGGCTATCAATGTTGACCGGGTAACGAGCGGCAATGGTTTGGCAGGCTTGCAGCAAGGTTGTATTTTCCTCACTGGTGAGTATTGGATTTTGATAGGTGAAAGCGCACAACAATAGTGCACTGATGATTATAAGTTGTTGCATCGGTTATTATAATACCCAGTTTAAAGGCAAGTGTATGGTATACACAACACCAAGATCACCATGTATTGTAAATACGTTATTTTACTATGGTAGTCAACCACTGTAGGCCACCGGTATAGCTGTAGTAACTAGTGATATAACTGTGATCCCCTAGCTTTAGTGAAATAAGGTTCCTCTCGCACCCCATGATTCGTAGGCCATCGTAAGCGCCCTTTAGCCAAAATTGTACCAGAGATAACGCCAGCAATAACTTGATAGACTTGCGTACAGAGAGGTCAATAACTACTACAAGGTGCACCCATAAGGCCCCAGATATACTTAACCTCAGCGGTCCACGCCTTATGGGGTTCATTTTAGATCCGACATGTCAATCTGTGGCTGCTTGGCTTTCCGCTATTGGTAGTTCAGCGGCCTACTCCACTGAAATCGATAGCCATCCCCAGCTTGAGTATTCACCTCAAACAAACAGGTTGATCCTAAAGTACCAAACTGGTGAAAATACCGGCATCCTTTTAAGGAATTTCAATGAAAAAAGTCTTGTTATTTGTATACAGGCTCTACAAACTGCTATTAAGTTTAATGAATTTTTAAGTCAGTCCGAGACCACTGAAAATGATAACTACGAAGAGAGCTCGTACATGTATGAGCTAGAGCCATACCGACAGGAAGAAGCAGCAGGGAGTATAACGATTCCTTTATCCCCCTGTTAAAACCACCATTTGATGAATTGAAAACAAACAAAAATTGCACCAACAAAGAGATCTAAACCCGAACTAAAAGAGAATAAAGCTGGTCCATAGCGGCTGTTAAGAGCAAATGCTTCAAGGATAACACGACCTGATAGTGAAGGATTCTACCCGAGCCTCTATCTGGTAGTACCATTTATACTGAACCAGGATTCTTGTTTTTTGGGTAAATACAAAGTTTATAGGTGCGGAAAGATTATTAGCCGCAGCACAGCTGCGGCCCTACCTATGCTTGTTAAGCTTTAGCTGTAATCTGGCCCCCAATCTCTGTCGACAAACCAATTCGCTGTCCAAGTGACAAATTCATTAGGATTAAATGCTTCATCCAAAAACTCCATATCCTTCACCTGGCCAGGCAACAGTGAAAGAACGTGATTCTCCTTATCACTTTCATAATCCCATAGATGGTACCTTTCATCTTTATTGTGTGCTGATCGGCTTGGTCCGTAATCCATCGGTGCACAGAGCCGAACCAAATTCTTGCCATCTTCTTTAGAGTAGAAAGTTAGGCGTACCTTAGTCATATTTCGGATTGCAGATTTAAATTGTTCTTTGTACATCAAGCCACCTCCCCAGGCCCATTGATTTAAACCACAAAGCTCACCAAGCGTTAAAATTCTTGTTTCTCAGATAAATTTACTAATCTATTGTGGCTAACAGAAGAATTTTCAAGGCTTGAGGGAAATAATTTAATCGCCAATTAAAAATCGGAATATATATAGAGCACCCGCCTCTTAGAGTAACAAAGCTTGTCAAGCTCACCGGTAAAAATAAGCATATTGTTACCTGCGTCCCAAGTCAGTTGAAAACCTGTAAGCGGAACAGGTGTATCAGTCAGAACCTGGGAGCAAGAGCCAAGCACAAACAGACGCCCCTTCCTTGCTCACCGCTAAGAGAACTACACGGTATAAGAAGTGACTGACAAGAGGGGGGGTAAATTGTCAAGAGATAAGGCTCATTTTGAGCCTTATCTCTTGCTGGATATACCTCACCAGTAATACTCATGAGGTCTATTATTTCCTAATGGAAAAACTAAATTTTCAGGGTCTTCACCCCTAAATATAGCCTTGCATAACTGCTTACTCAATCGCCTCCGGGGTTTAGTCATATAGAGCTGAACCCACCACCTTGGAGTATGGTTAAAGCAACATGTAGAATAAGGTCCTGTATACTTGCGCCGAATCCGACCATTTAGATCGCGATCTTTCCATTTGTTTTTCACGGACATCATTTAATCCTCTAGCTGTAAATAGCTAGAAGATGTCTTTGCTGTAATAGCCCTCTAAGTTGCTAGTCATCCTATTTCCTGCTGTTTTTAATCCGATTGTCTGAAAAATCAAATTCTGGCTTAGCAAAATGCCAGATTTTAATTTTAGCCCTACTCCTTTCACCCTCTGATACCGTGAGGTGTATACCCCCAACTAGTTCGGACATAGCCCTGTGCACTCATCAATGCGAAAGTGTAAACCGCCAAGGCTAACAACTAAAGAGGCAGATGAAAAAAACATCAGAAATTCAGGCAACCGAACCAATATCAATCAACCGATTGCCCCCTCAAATGTTCACAATCTAGCCTCCTGAAATTCCACCCTGACACCAAGATATCTTCACTCACAGCTTAAATATCAGTGATAACGAACTTATTAACTTAAACAACAAAACCAGAAGTTGAGACGATCGTCCCGGCCTCATGTTAAATATGAGTAGCAGCCAAGCAGAAACAAACCCCCATACCCACAACCTCTTTACCACCCATTGTCAAGAGAGCTGTTCAGATAAAAGGTGAAGATAAGGTGCGCAAAGAACAGGATCTCGACGAAAGATAGCCCTCTTGGTCTCTCTATTTTGATTCCAGCTTTGTAAGCAAGGACCTCGTTTCCAGGATACCGCTAGAGACCAAACGCCAACAAAAATAAACATTTTCATCGAGAAATGCTGAAGTGGCGAAAACAAAAAATTGGGACAAACACTGCACTTACAATACCGAAAGAAAAAAGTTGCGAGCTAAATGTTGCCATCTGCGCCACCCGCCTCGCACAAGTGAGCTATTCACTTATAAAAATAACAGTTAGCCCCCCCACTTATTACAAACCCATCGATTGCTTTAAAAACCCCTCCCCAGCAATAACGAACAATTGAAATTGAAACTCAGAGCAACAATAAGCGCCATTTTTTCTATTTTGTCGCCCTCCTCCTCCTTAAAGCTTACAGAATGTTGCACACTGTGTTTAATTCTGTAATATCCAAAAAAATACAGCTCAGGGCGTTGTCACAACATTCATCATGTATCAATTTACCTATGAACCCACACCCAAAAATGTCCTCCTGGATCTAATGGGCGTCAATCAACAGCACGAGCTTTCAACCAGCCAACTCAGCTTTATATCTGATGCGTTCGATATTTCCATGAATAATCTACGGGTAACCTTAAACAGATTGACCGGCACTGATTTAGTCACCCATGATGGCAGAGGCGTATATCGATTAACTGAGAAGGCTTTAACAAAGCGTGCCTTTATTAATCGCTGGCAAAAAGATACTTTTCATTATGATAATTGGAACCATAGCTGGCTCGCCTGCCATCTCCCAAGAGGAACAGCTCGCGCCAGCCGCAAAAGATCATTAATAGCACTTGAGTGGCATGGTTTTGCCGCTGGCCTGGACAATCTATGGGTGCGGCCTAATAACTTACGACTCAACTATACAGAAATAACCGCAACCTTAATAAATCTTGGACTTGAAGACGGTGCCCACTGCTTTATATTACAGGAAGCGCCAGACTCTCTCGCCAGTCAGTGGACCCATCAGTTATGGGATGTTGATCGACTCGACAGAGAATATGATGCTCTTATAGAGTCACTTGAAGACAGTCTAAAAAATCTAGCGTCGAAGCCGATCAATGTAACACTATCTGAAACCTGTCGCTTAGGGGGTGAAGCTATTCACCGCTTAGCCGTTGACCCACTACTACCAAAAGTAATTAGACCACAAAAAAAATATCAGCAACTAAAAAATATCCTACATGAATACGATCGGACCGGACGCAATATCTGGTTAGACCAATTAAAAAGGTTAGGCGTTAACGAATAATTAAACAAGGTGACCCCAATGGACATCCCCATTAGCAAAGAAGAACTCAAGCCATTCCTACAGCGTAGTGATGCCAAAGCCTGGTGGATAGTGGTCAGCGCCTGGCTTGGCATAGCAGGTATTTTTATTGGAGCAGCATTGCTACCACACTGGTCAACTTATCTTGCCGCAGTATTTTTACTGGCGGGTCGCCAGCAGGCCTTGGCGGCAATCATGCATGAAACCGGGCATAAAACACTCTTTAAAACCCGATCCTACAATAAGTTTGTATGCAAGTGGCTATCTTCACCTTTTCTGCTAATGGATGGTGAAACCTATATTAAGTGCCATTTAAAACATCATCGAAAGGCGGGGACAGATCAAGATCCAGACCTAAAAAACTATAAAGATTATCCTGTAACCAAGAAAAGTTTAATCAGAAAATTTGCTAGGGATTTCTTGGGGATTACAGGCTTGAAAGCAAACTTATACCTGCTTTTAAGCGGTCGGGACTTATTAAGCCGAGAGCAAAGAGTTAACAATCAGTTAGCTCGAGGAGTGTTTGTCAACTTTATTATGTTTGCCGTATTGTGGATCTCAGGCTTCCCACACTTATATGCTTTATGGGTAGCGGCTTACCTCACTGTATATATGGCTATTATACGGATGCGTCAAATCGCAGAACATGCTGGGGTCAAGGACCTCTACGATCTGGAGCCCAAATATAATACTCGCTCACTCCCAAGAGGCATACTAGGCTTACTGTTTGTCAGCCCCACCGATGGCCTAAGCTACCACTGTGAACACCATGCTTTTATGGCGGTTCCCACCTATAACTTAAGGGCATTACATCAATTACTGAAGTCTCGTGGCTACTATGATGATATCGAGTCAACCAATAGCTACTTAGGTGTTTTGAAACAGGCACTAAGATAACCGGCAGCTACTATTAACTTACTAGCGGCGGTGCCTTCTGAGATAGAAAATAGATTCAGGGCAGACCGTGAAACATTCTGCCCTTTTAGCTTGAGCAATATTCTTCACATAAAGCTCTATTCTTAAATATTACAGCCGCCAAAAAAATTCCTGCAAATTAATCAGGGACCAAGAACACCCCCTGCAATATCTCTGCGGGGTTTTTAGGGTGTTCCCCCACCCTACACACCACAAAATCACTCAGAGGCGCCTGGCACAGCGCCCACCCTCACTCTATTGGCAAACTACATGCTCTGTCGCCTTCCGAATCGCCGCCGCTGCCAGCAAATAATTAGAATTCAGGGTAGGCAGAGGTAAATTTAGATCGCTAATAATTAGTGGTATTTCAGTACAACCAAGTATTACAGCATCGCAACCGCTATCTTTTAAATTATTAATTACCCCCTGAAAGTAAGCGGCTGATTCTGACATTAAAACACCACAAATCAATTCCCGCATGATTATACGGCTCATTTCACTTGTCTCTTTCTCTGTCGGGCGCCTCCAGCCAAGACCCAAGCTTTCTATTTTCCTTTGATAAACTTCACTTTCTACCAGCCATTTAGCACCTAAAATCCCAAGCTTCTGAAAACCTCTAGATTTTGCCCTTTCTACTACAACCTCAACTATATGCAGCGAAGGTAATGGCGATTGTTCATCAATATACTCAAATGCTTGGTGGATAGTATTATCTGGGCAGATTAGGAAATCAGCGCCCTGCGCCTTAAGCTTATGCGCAGAAGAAAGCATTAACTCAGCAACCCCAGCCAAGTCATTGGAATCTAGACGATTTACATAGCTTGCCAGAGAGTGGGTATGCATGGAAATTTCTGGGTGCGAATGCACCCCTAAAACTTTAGCACTTTCACTGCATATTGTTTTATAACAAAGAGCAGCCCCCTAAGCAGAACAACCAACTATACCTATATGCATGGGTGAAACATTCATTTCGCGACGTCCTTTGCTCACAGAGTTCACCTTACATTCACGACCGAACCCCTACCAGAGATATCATTTTGGCTTAACTGATTGTAAGCGGTCGGCTTTGATTTTAAACCAAACAAATAACGAAAAATCCCTATAGGCCTTACAACCCAAAAACACAGCAAGCTACATACAATGAATGAGCACAGCAACAAGCTTATTGACTTTATTGCAATACCTGCGTTCCACTGCACGATATAAAAGGCCAACGCCACAATAACGGTTTGATGTACTATATAGAACGGATAAATTAATTCATTAGCAGTATGGAGCCATCTGGGCGTTTGCTTACAAAACGCACTTGCGTACCCCACCAACGCCAACAATCCAGACCAAGAAACGAGTGTACAAACCAGCCACCAGAGTTGCCAACGCACCTCTAGTGCCACGTACTCACTAATATCAGGCTTGAAATAGTAAGCATAAAACAGTATAGAACTAAAAATGAACCACTTTAAATTTACCAAACGATTGCTGGTTACAGACCTCCATATCTTGGGACTACGAATGAAACACATACCAACAAAAAAGAACAGAAAGAAAAACAATGAAACTGATAAGTTATCAATACCCTTGTCCTGGGAAGGCATTAGAAGCTTGAGACCACACCTCAACAACAAAAAAATGATTACAATTGAAAACAGCCCATGCTTAAAGGATACCAAGCGTTCCATCTTATGGATAAGAATAGCCCCCAGCCTACTATCAAACCCCAATCTGACTGGAATAGCCAACAACATAAACACAAGAAGAAATTCAATAAACCAAAGGTGATTCGTCTCAAATGATAGAAACAGATGTTGATAAGCGTCAAATATGCTCGTGTAACTATTTATTTCCTCAAAATAGTTTTGTGGTGGCACTATGAGCATGGTGGCAAAAACCAAGGGAACAAAAAGCCGATGAAATTTACCAACCAAAAACTCTCTGGCATTAACTTTTCTTAATAAAAGTAGACTTCCTGCTCCAGCAATAAAAAAGAGAGTTTGCAACCTCAACTGCTCAAAGTATACCATTACATCATCGAGCAACTTACTTGACTCTCCATTCATTACGTGCCATCCATCACCATTGAATGGCATAAATACATGATGCAAAAATACAGCCAGAATCAAAAAGACCCTTAACCAGTCTAATTCAGAATACCTTTGTGCCACCATGCCCCTCCAACCTTCCATTAGCTTATAGTGAGTTATAATATTCGTAGAAAATCCAGGACAATATGTAGAAAACCTCTACTTTAGCAACCTCTTTAGCACGGAGCCAAATTTCCCGCTTGGCCAATTGCCGTAAGGCAAGCATTGAGCACTTCTGTTGTTACCCTCGCCCTATTGAAAACAATATCGCACAGGATAGCAAAGACCAGCCCCCAATAGCCCACATAGGCAAAGCCAGTATAGTCAGAGTAAATAATCGTATAGAACCAGTTTTGTTCAAAGAGATAAAAGTATGAGCAAACCGCTGTTGACGCCAACATTAACCCACCGGGTAAGAATAGCTGCTTGACCGCTCTCGGCTGCATAAATGAGGCGATTAGCAAGAAAATAAAAACAGCTGCATTTACCCCCAAGAAAATACGCACATCCAAAGTTAGTTTATGGATAATTTCCATATATTTAACATGGCTAAACTCAACAAGTTTACTCTTAGCCGCTTCGAGGGAGGCAAGCTTTGCCTCCATAGATACTCTGATTGACTGCTGCCACTTTTTTCGGCACTCACAGTCTAGATTTTGAAGTTTTGCAATTTGTTCGGCCAAAATAGCTGGCGCATCGGCTTTGAGTTGCTGCTTTACCTTTTCAAGGCTCTTCTCAGTTTTAGCGCGGAGTTCTCGCGCTTTAGCGCCAAGTAGCACTTCTAGCTTTGTTGGCTCTGGGAGCTGTACGGCATCAATCTGCATATTTGCCTCAGACTGAAGCTTCCATTCAATAAATGACTTACCCGACTTCTCGATCACATGGGGATCAGCGAATGTAAGAAGGAATAGAGGGGCAAATAAAATCACGCCTAGAACTCCAAAAGTCCTGAGAAACACCCTTTCCACTTGGTACTCCAATGCTATTTGATGGCTATTTTAGGCTCTATTGAAATAGAACCTATTCATATTAGCGTAGCGTACAGCACAAACTGTTCAGCTCCAAACTAACCAGCAAGAGGTAGATCTCTCAGTGCTTCCTGATGAAAAATTTTCACTGCTTTACAGCCATAACAATGGGAAGCCTAAATAAGCGGATCACTGATACCCTAAAACACTAATAACACCTCAGGAGCCTGAGTGTAATCTGGCGGGATCAGGTCAGCAGAACAGAAACCTCTGAATTATTTGTAGGATTCACAAACCTGCAAGCCTCTATAGGCGGTTCTGCGGCTGTTATTATTAGGTGTTACATCACAGGATTCGATTTAAAGGCGGGGGCGATTTACATCAATGTTTGACTGTACGCGCGCTCAGCAGATTATAAATCTAACCATATCTGTGTTGAGCACACAGTAAATTACGAGCTAATAATATGAGGGGCAAATAAAAGGGGGCTCTATATAGCCCCGCAATATCTCTGCGGCGCTTTTAGAGGCCCCCTAAGCTTTTAGAAAGGACTTGACACTTGTTTAAATGGGATGTGGTTGCTTAGGGTAAGCTATCTCGCACCTCTTTCATGCGTTTACCAATCACCAAATGTGCCGCCGGATCATAGTGGTAGTAACCGGAGAGATCATCCGTATCGTGCGCTTCAACATTATAGGTAGCGTCTGCAACATTTTGCTGGGCTGACTGAATAGCACCACTTGAATCGCCGTAATGGCTCTTGGTGATGATAATAGGCAGGTCGTAATCATTCAGCGCTTCGCGCATGCCATCTACTAAGCAAGTCAGATTCGCTTGATAATTACTTTCATTTACTGATTGTCCGCCATCATTCCAACCTTGGAACCAGATAAAGCTATCAATCTCTATTGTCTTGTTTTCATACTGTGGGAAATAACTGGCCAAAACCTCTGGATCGCGCAAGGCTTCAATTTTTTCCAGCATGGCGGTGTAAAGAGAGTCCTGGTTTTCTTCGTCCTCCGTCCACTCATTAGCGCTAGAGTCGTGGCAGCCGGGCACTTTCCAATCGACCCGTAAGTCAGTGCCGCCCTGCACCACTTTTAGGAGCAGTAAATCACCCTCGGTCTCTTCGCCAAGATAGTGGCCAAAAGTGAGTTCCGGACCATAGCGGTTAGTGGATACACCATAATTTGGGAACAGCTGCCCGTAGCGCTCTGAAAACGATAGAGAACCGGTATCGTTTAGTGAACCCTGATACTGGAGTACAGTGACATCATCCCGTACAGATTCAAGATCTGCGCTAAGGTGCCCATCAGCATAAGCCTCGGCCACCTCCATAGCGGAACTCATTTGCATCCAGGCATCGTAGTTATAGCCATAAGAGCCATCACTTGAAGAGAAATAATAACTGCTGATGGTGGCAAAGAGTCGATCGGTTAAATCAAAATCACGGCTGTCGCAAGTCTCCCCAGAGAGGGAGTCCAGGCTGCCCGCGCGACAGAGGAATTGCCCAAGCTTTTGTACCACCGGATCTTCGCTATCACTGCTCAGTCTCTCACTGTAGTCATCTAGCGAGTCAGTATTATCGATAAACTGTTCGTTGATTTGCTCATCACTGATGTCTGTTGAGCCACAGTCTGAATCACCATAGGTATAGTCTTCATTGGCATGGCAAACCAGCTCCTGCAAGCGATCCAAGCGGGTGTTATTGCCTTCCATATTGGATTGACCAGCCATCACTACAACTTTGACGGTATCACTATTAGAGCTATCCCCCACTGGGTCAGAGTCGATATCACCGCCCGATGGATAAATGGCGAAGTCATAATCGTAAAACTCGAAATCCCTAAAAGTATCCGGAGTAGTAACCACCAGCGCATAGAGCTCGTGATCTGCCGGTACAGGAACTACGGTGCTGGAAACCTCACCTGAGCTGTCAATATCAAACGGGTAGTAGCTGCGAGAGCCGGTGGAAGGGTTGTAGACCACTGCACGGCCACGGAAGTCTGCATGTGCGGGGTTATTTTCAGCATCCACCCTAACGGCAATGGTGTAGTTGTTATCTTCAGTGATACCTTCCACCTTAAAGGCATTAAACGCCCAGGAGCCGGGTACATAGCCGCTATCCATATCGGTCCAGCTGTTACCGGTTCCTTCGCTATCGAAGGTATGGGTAAATTTATTGTCATGAGTGCTGGCATCGGGGTGCTCATCCAGCATTCGGCTCAGTGAAACTGCTTCCGATATCTGGTAGGCCTCGCTCTCAACCATATCCCAAGTTGTAATACGTGCAGCAAAATCTGCAAACAGGGCTTTCATATCGTGCCCCTGAGCCGTTAGATAGGCATCGGCAGCTTCCAGGTCATTAAGCCCATCCCTGGAATTACGGAACACGCCCCCCATTAGATCCTTACTAACTGCGTAGTTGGTAAGCCATGACCAAAAAATATACGCCCCGTATTGATGACCGCCCTTGAAATCATAACCGTATTGGTGATCTACCGGGGAGTCTTGAATAGCCCACAGGCTAATATGCGGGTGGAGCGTATAGTAGCCCAAGAGGCTGTCCTTAACTCCGGGGATATTGTGATCCGCTCCCCAGCTGGCAGAGGATTCCAGGGTGTACTTTCCACTGGCTTCCCCTGTAACTCTGTTTAGCCTCCCCTGGTAGGAGTGGAAGTTCTCATGCAGCCAGTGCTGGGCATTTGATTGAGTTAGGGGGTTATCTTCTAAGGTGTAATCCTTAACGAAGGTGCCGCTGATCGCATCGTTTAGTTCCAGGTCCCGTGTGGAGCCGTCATCGCTAAAGTAGGTGCAGAGCTCACCCTGACCGTACATACCGGCCTCAAAGATATTCCGCT
The DNA here is from genome assembly GCF_052467605.1 of Microbulbifer regidiadema (SeqCode). NCBI lineage: Bacteria > Pseudomonadati > Pseudomonadota > Gammaproteobacteria > Cellvibrionales > Microbulbiferaceae > Microbulbifer > Microbulbifer regidiadema (SeqCode). The sequence continues at coordinate 1,258,305 of NZ_CP174316.1, forward strand.
CCCAGACGCGCTCTTGAGCCACAATATAGTGCTCAAAGTTTTCCATAGTCTTATCGGTGTCATCAGGCCACCACTGACATTGATAGGTTGAACACAGGTAATTGTTGTAACCATCATAGGGGCTGGTGGCAACCATAGCTTCATTACATTTGCTGCCCCCTAAGTCCATAACCTCATCATAAGTCAGCACACGCTCGTAGAGGCGCACATCCCAGATCTTCCCGGCAAAGGGCCCAAATTGCAGCATATCGCCCAAGTGGGCATAGCTTTCACTATCGATCGCTACTGAAGAGGATGCCTCCCCATTCACGTAGACAGTCAATGTGCCATTATCAACTGTGAGTGCTATATGATTACAACTGCGGGTCTTTAAAGTGCTCTCAGTATTAGAAAACTGCTGACTGTCTTGACTACCCAGCTGCCCGACAACACCACTGCCACTGGTGCCCACATAAAAACTGCCGGCATTATTGTTAGTAGTTGGATCGGCGATTGATCGCACCATCACTTCATCACCGTTGGCGCTATCCGGAATAAACTGAAATGACAGACTAAAGTAAGCGAGATCGTCTTGCTCGGGAAGGGCGATGGTCATATCCGCACTATGAAAGTCATTGCGGCTCACGAACATAGTGCGGCCTTCCACCTCCGGGTCTGAGGAGGCGCTTTCTGTCAGGGCGGTACCCTCAACAACCACACTATTACCACCGGCTACATCGCGGAATTCCAGGTGGGAGGGAACGTGCATAAGTAAGCTGTCAGAGGGTCCTTCCAGAAAATCACTGGCACAATCATTTGCCGCAACCTCAATCGTTACCGTCGCAAGATTGCTGGCACCGCTACTGTCAGACGCCATATAAGAAAAGCTGTCAGTACCGGTAAAACCTGTTTCAGGGAGATACTCCCAGCGCTGACCGCTGCCGGTTAAGCTGCCATGAGTAGGTTGGGATTGAATGGTATATTGCAGCGAGTCTAGATCTGCATCATAGGCGGCGAGAAATATAGATTTAGCCAAACGACCATGTGCAGCCATCTGCACTAATTGGTCATTGGCAATAGGTAGGCTATTACTACGACTATTTTCAGAAGGTGTGTCTACGACTTCCCCCCCTGAGTTCTCACCGGCAGAATCCTCTTCCGATGTTGCCTCATCACTACCACCGCCCCCGCCACAACCAAAAAGCAGTGCGCTTAATAATAGTAAAAACGGGGCTTTCAACACCTTTTTGGATTGAAGTTTTTCATTTGAGCTTGTAAACATGCTGACCATCTAAAGATTCTGAACTTAACGAATAAAGCTTATCCGTGCATGGCGCCCCATGCCGTGAAATAGTTCTTTAATTTAGCCAGCCTACTTCACAGTTCTTTACTTTTACCTATATCGATTTTTTATACTTTTGTGGTCAACTTTTTTTTGGCGATACGCATTGATGGCGACAAAGTCACAGCAAGAGACGTTAGCCCACCGCCAAAGTTTTCATGTTTCGCCCCATGACCAACCTCTAGCCCAGCAAATACGCCATATAAAATTATTATGCAATCTACCACTTGGTACGACCGAACCAATAATAGTGCAAATTTTCACCAAAGGATCAAGATTGACAGGCCTGCCATGCTGATAGAGCTACTTCAATTAGAAACAGCCACATCTTTACTTCAATTTCGGAAACAGCATAGCCATCTCTTTCAATACGCTTAATGAGCGAGGCCTTCTTTTCCTTTAATTGTCTGCGAAATTCAGAGCACAGCGCCCCCTTCCGGAAGTTTTTCTGGAGGAGTTAACATTCCAATCTTCTCGTAATAGCAAAAATTATCGCGGGAGCTTTTCATCTTTTTTCAATAGAGTTATTCGGCAAACTCAAGCAAAACCTACCACCGGGCGGCTAGCCCCCTTATGGCACATAGTGTTGGATTTTCATTCGATTAAAAGGCGAAGCGAGCCTTTATATTATCGGGGACAATAATTGCAAACCCTATGGATGCACTAGACCACCGCCAAATCAAGCGTAAAGACTTAAGGAGCCTCTAAGTAACTCCGTAATGCCTCTGCGGGTCTTGAAGGCTACAGATGTTAGGCGCAGCTCGCCATGAATGGCCACAATCCTTTATAAGACAAGGTCCGCTCTGCGGGGCTTTCAGAGGCACGCTAGAGTAAAGGGAGATACACATCCCAAAATAGGGCCAAACATTTGGTTGCAAATGAAACCCTCGCCCTATTCTTTGCGGCGCAGTAGGATAAGTCATCCGCCTGCAAGTGCAGTGCGGCACTAAGGAATAGAGTAACCAGAAGGCACCATGACCACACAGCAGTTCGACGACTTAAATGTTGTCTCCCAGGAAGTCCTCATCAGCCCGGAGACGCTGAAAGCAGAACTCCCCATTAGCGACGCCGCCGAAGCGACTGTCGCCAAAGGGCGCGCCGCCGTACGCGATATCCTCGACCGCAAAGACCACCGCCTAATGGTGGTTATCGGGCCCTGTTCCGTTCACGATGTGGACGCCGCAATGGATTATGCCAAGCGTCTGAAGGCGTTGGCAGACAAGGTTTCCGACACACTTCTGATAGTAATGCGCGTCTATTTTGAGAAGCCCCGCACCACTGTTGGCTGGAAGGGGCTTATCAATGACCCCCACTTGAACGACTCCTTCAAAATTGAAGAGGGCCTACATATCGGCCGCAAGCTGCTAATGGATGTCGCCGAACTGGGGCTACCCACTGCGACAGAGGCACTGGACCCGATCTCTCCCCAATACCTGCAAGACCTTATTTCCTGGTCCGCCATTGGTGCGAGAACTACCGAGTCACAAACTCACCGGGAAATGGCCAGCGGCCTCTCCTCTGCTGTAGGCTTCAAGAACGGTACTGACGGTGGCTTGGAAGTGGCTATTAATGCCTTGCAGTCTGTCGCCAATCCCCACCGCTTCCTCGGTATCAACAAGCGCGGGCAAGTTGCGATAATCCACACCGCCGGCAACCCCTACGGCCACGTTGTACTGCGCGGTGGCAATAACAAGCCGAATTACGACTCCGTAAGTGTCGCTATGTGTGAGCAGGAGCTACGCAAGTCTAATATCATGCCAAACATTATGGTCGATTGTAGCCATGCCAACTCCAACAAGAACCACGAGCTACAGCCCCTGGTGGTCGACAATGTGACCCACCAGATTCTCGACGGCAACCAGTCGATTATCGGTGTTATGGTGGAAAGTAATCTGAAGGCCGGTAATCAGAAAATCCTGCCAAACCTGAGCGATATGGAGTATGGGGTTTCCGTTACCGACAAGTGTATCGACTGGGAAACTACAGAGTCTCTACTACTGCGGATGGCCGAGCAGTTGCGCGAACCTCTAAAGGCACGCACTTCTTAAATAGCCCGCCCCTGTAAGAGGCCCGCGAAGGGCCTCTTACCCATCAAAGCTAGCGACAATTCCCTACTCATCATCCATCTCTTCGAGCCGAGCCTTAGATAAAGCCGAAGCTACAAGGCCTGTCGGAATTGCAACCACCCCCAACCCCGTCAAAAGCACAAAGAAAGTAAATATTCTCCCACCAACAGTGACCGGGTACATATCCCCATAGCCCACAGTAGTCAAAGTTGTAACCGCCCACCATAAACTATGAAAAATAGATTTGAATTGCTCTGGTTGAACTGCATTTTCAAAATAGTAGATACCTACCGCAGATAAATAAAGCAAGATAAGTGCGGTTACACCAAACAACACCAACTCTTCCTTAACCATTCGAAATGCACAGCCAAACCGGGCAATGGCTTTACTATAGCGCAATAGCTTTAGTACTCTGAAAACCTGAAATAGACGAACAACCCTAAGCGCCCTCAAATCCAGCCCAGAAGCTATATAAAAAGGCAAAAATGCCATAAGGTCCACTAACCCATAAAAACTAAAAATAAAGCCCAACCTATTTTCAGAAAAATAAACGCGAAGCACATACTCCAAAGTAAAAACTAACACTGTAAACACTTCAAACAGGTGTAGTGCGTCCTTCTGCCCCTGAGTTAAATCAGGGAGAGTACCGATAGAAAAAGAAATCAAAGACGCAACTATCAAGCACTGAATAAAGACAGCCCAGGCTTTTTTAATCTCAAAACCTTTAATCCAGGTTATAACTCTCAACTCCACCAGAACACCCCACCTACCCTTTCACATCGGATTTATACAAATCGAGCCCAAATACCTCGACACTAAAACATCAGCATACAGTTTTACTTCAGCTAAAATTAACTACTCTACTGAGAGGCTTAAATCTCCACAGCTATAGAGTAAGAAAAGGAACAAGAAAAACACCAAGAAACGCCATCCAGTGTTTAGAGTTGAGAATGTCAAATGGCTCTTCCACAGTATGAGCATCCTCAAAATCCTTGCGCATCACACCAATATCATGCACCACCGGCTCTCCCGATTCAAAGACCAGTGCTTTAGGTACATACAGAGTACTATCAACCAAGTACACCCTGCCCTGGAACTTAGAAGCCAACTCTTCTTGAGTGCTGTGACCGACCACAATGTAATTCACATCATAGTAATCCAGAGTATCATCAACCAACTTCTGATTAGCCTCTGGGTAGCCATCCATTCCATACGCATAGCCACGATACTGTGTTGGTGAGAAGCCCCCGACTAACAAACTATCGTCTATATTATTATCACCAGACAAATAGGCTCGATGGGAGTTATTAAAATCATTAATACTTAGATCCTGCTCTAACACCTGAGCGCTGATACCACCGTGAGTAAAGAGCACAGATCCAAGTCTAAGCATCACCTTCTTACTTCTTAACCAAGCCCCTAAAACGGTATCTTCGGCCAAAGCTTGATTATAAGCTCTCAGCTGTTCTATAGCCCATAAGTGCTCTGCCTCTACCGATTTTATTTCATAGGAAAATGCATATTGCTCATGATTCCCCAACAAATAATGTACCGCGCCACCGCTATCCGCCGCCTGCTTCTCCAGATGATAAATAAACCAGAGCAAGTCATAAACATACCGCCCCCGATCTAGTACATCACCAACAATTACTAACTGCCCAGTGCCATATGACCAATTCCCCTGGGCATCGATAACACCAAGGCTGCGAGCCCATTCTTGGAAGAAGTCCAAATCCCCCTCCAAATCACTGACCACTGCTATTGGACTTACCCCATCATACGGCTGGAATTCAACCTCACGCTGCCTCAAAGAAAAATTTCTCTTATCGGCCCCGCACCTCAAAGTAAATTCTGTAGAAGTAGAGCGCTGCTCCTCAACCCGATCTTCACAAAACCACCGAGAAACATAGTCATTTGTAGTTCGGATTATGACTGGCCCTTGCATCTTTTCAATTTTCGGGTCTTCCGCAACCCGGCTCAAATCTGCACGCCATCTAATAGCTGTCTCTCCAGTAGGTATCTTAATACCTTGAACTACCTGCCCCGAAGTTTTAATAATCGTACTACTATTAAGCAGGCCAGCTATGCCGACAACCCCAAGAATCGACAATACAAAGAGTAAAACCAGCCCTCGCTTAACAACCACTGCAACCACAAATAACTCCCTTTATACAAACTAAATATTTTTCAGATAGCGCTTTTCCAAAACCAGCTCCCAACCTCAAGAAGAAAGAGCCTGCACCATCGTACCCCTTCCCAATGGAACTGTCCGCCTATTAAATAGAAGCCAAATACATTTGAAAAGCAAAAAACAGCAAAAGCTGCCCGAAATATGCGGAATTAGGCCAACTGCCCTTGGTAGGAATATGAAATCTATATCGCCAAAAAGTCCTATAAATTTTCGCGATACGCTTAAGACTTGAAAAGAAAACCTGAGCAAAATTGACCCGCTATCAAGCGAAGCGCCCCAATTGGGGCGCGCAATGCTCATCTAAAATTCGATTGTGGCTACCCGCTCCAGCTCATTAAGAGGCTACAGCGCAAGCTCCAATGCGGCGCGGTTACAATAAGCGGCTCGTACGATCTCTCGGACTTCCACAGAGATCATCTCCACTTCAGGCAATACTGTACATAGAGCCTTAGCCAGCAACTGAGCCAAGTTTTGCCGCTGCTCCACACTTCTACCAGACAGCAGGCTGCATTCAAGATGTATGAAAGGCCCTGGATTGCCCCCTACCAAGTAGTGCTCAACCGGTAGCATACGAACTTTGATATCCCCCGACTCAAAAAGAGCAGACTGATCTGCGGCCATATGTACTGAGGCCAGCAAACCAGGAACATCTATCGACGCCAACATGCTTGAAGGACACTGGATAACACAATGAGGCATAAATACTCCTAAATACATTTATCAAGAAAAAGCTACATAGCGGGAGCCGGTACCGAATCTGCCGGCAGTAGGCGATCGATCGTCCAGTTCAGGATATGGGATATCCAAAGCCCATCCTTATCCACGTAAATTCCATGCACGAAACCAAAGTGCTCCGCACCCCGCCCGGGCTGCCCCTGGTAGCGTATCTTGAGATTGCCAGAGAGATCGTACTGCCGCAGCTCCTCGGCCCGTGCATCCGTCATCCACAGAGCATCACCTCTGAGAAAGAGGACATAGGGATAACCTATATCCGCCCACTGATTTACGTAGTTGCCATTAGAATTAAAAATCTGCACCCGCTGATTTTCACGATCAGCGATATACACTTGCCCCGAGGCATCAATCACAATGGAGTGGGGAAAATTAAACTCACCAGGGGCAGAGCCCTGACCACCCCAGGTAGTTACCAAAAGGCCCCTCTCATCCAGTTTTACAATGCGGCTATTGCCCTTATCCACGACATAAATAAACCCATCTCCATCTACAGCTACATCTTGAGGCTGGTTGAACAGCACCAAGTTATAGTCACGATCAAACCAGCCCTCACTGGCCGTACCGCGCTTCCCCAAGACCAGCGCCACTTCTCCACTGGGGGCAAATTTCAGCACCAAGTGTGTAGCGGTATCAGTCGTCCAAATATTGCCCTGCTGGTCCACGCGGAGACCGTGTGGGTTTTCAAATAGCCCGGCCCCTATCTCCCGGACAAAACGCCGCTGTCCGTCAAACTCCAGCAGTGGATGCGATCCTCGGTGAAACACGACAAAGTGACCATTATCTCTGCGAGCCACTCCAGCAACCTCACCAAAGTACCACCCGTCTGGCAGCTCAAAGTCACCACTTTTGATATGAAATAGCGGGTTGCTAGGGGAGGGCTCCGCCAAGGCAAAAGCACAGGGAAGCAAAATCAAACACAGCTGTATAACCACTCTCATTGGGAGTTCCTTTTACTCGTCAGTCTACTGGGGTATTGTCACTTTTTCCCAAAGGTGCGTTAATGGTAGGATATTGATATTCACTATTTCCCAACAGGAAACTATTGGAGGCTTCTCTGGACCGGTTTCACTTAATTCAGGTATTCAATACAGTGGCGAGGCAGGGCTCTTTTACCCGTGCTGCGCGAGAGTTGGGATCAACCGTGTCTGCGGTGAGTAAAGCCATCCAGCAATTGGAGCAGCGGTTGGGCACTCGCTTGATTCACCGCACCACTCGCGCTCAAAGCCTGACGGATGCGGGGCGGGATTACCTGGAAACGACAGAGCGTATCCTTACTGATTTGCGAGAAGTGGAAGAGCGCTTGCATAGTACCAAGGGGCAGCCTTCCGGCTTGCTGCGAGTCACAGTCCCAACGGCTCTGGGACAATTTTGGCTGGCACCGCGACTGGCGCAGTTTACTTCCAGGTATCCAGATATCCGCCTCGACCTGATCCTGGATGACCAACTGCGGGACCTCACGGGAGAGGGATTTGACTTGGCATTGCGCTCCCAACCTGCCCCAGCCCACTCAACACTCTATTCACAACAGATTGGTCAACACCAGCGTCTTCTGGTGGCAGCCCCAGACTATTTGGCCGCACTTGATTCACTTTCCTCCCCAGAGCAACTCAATACATTCAAGCTGCTGTGCTACAAGTACAGCCATGTTCCCGTGTCTTGGGCCTTCCAAAAAGGGCAGGAAGCAATCACTATCGCCCCCAACCCCCACTTCTCCAGCAATAACTACTATGCGCTCTACCAGGCGACGCTGTCCGGGGCTGGAATAGCCTGCCTCTATGACTATCTGGTAGAGCGGGATATTGCTGCGGGAAACCTAGTGCAGATCCTGCCGGATTGGCAGCAACCGAGTAGGCCTCTTTTTGCGGTTTACCAACAGCGAAGGGCAGCCTCTGCCAAGCTGGATGCCTTTTGGCAATTTTTGGCGGACAGCTTCCACAGCAATGCCCGCTAAGGTACTTTTCTGCGGAATTTAGCCGGCACTTGACGAGCGGACCATTTGATTAGCCAGAACGGGAACCCCGCTATAGGTGGTCTCTAGCTCTCCGGTCACCACGAAACCATACTTGCGATACAGGTTTTTCACCGGATCATTGGTCTTGGCAACCTGTAAGCGAACTTCCCCGTTGATTTCTCCCAGCAGGTGCTCCAACAACTCCTTTCCTATACCTTGACCTCGCACCGAGGGATGAACAAACAGCGCTCGAATCTCATTCTTATATCGAGCCCCATAGCCAACAACCTCACTATTTTCATAAACATAAATATCTGACTCCATCAGCTGAGCCAAACGCTTTTGATCTTTATCCAGCGGAAGCAGGTTAAAATTTCGACTTTCAAAGCGCAGCTCATCTAGCTTTGAGCGCGCATAAATATCCAGCACACTTGAGTAATCATTTTTATTATACTTTCTAATCATCTTGAGAATGAATCCGTTCAAAGGAAGATAAGTTAAAATTTTATTGCCTGAATTATCAATTGAGGCTGGAGAGACAGCAAGAGCTATTCAGGTCTTGTTCGGTGGCGCCTCTCTAACAAGCTGTCACTTTAATCGATCCGCAAAGCCATCCACAATCGTACCATCTACAAAGTGGCAAATATCGATAAACAGCATATCTTTTCAGAGTAACAAGCAGCGACGGTAAAAAATATTTGAACAAAGCGTATAAGTAATCACCACGCAAATGATAAAAATTGCGCAGCGCCCTTAAATAAAGTCATTAAAATTCTACTAAGTGATTACAATTACCGCATCCACTGACATTTCAGCAGGTTAGCATACTTTTGTCATGCTATTCCTCAATGAAACCTATCTTATGGAGACTGTAGCTTGGTATAGAGCCATACTGGCAGCAATAACTAAAGTACCATGCAGCCCTCCCCTTCCAGTATGAAATCCTGAACTATGCTTGGGCTAATCCCACCCTCACCAGCAATGGAATTAAAATGACGAATAAGCACAAAGAAATATCGAGGTCTCTATTGGAATTATGGGGTGACAATGCGCCTCATAAAGCCACGGCCTATCTCTCCTCCGATTATAAGAACCATCAAATGCCCTATGCCGGTGGCGGCACCTCCGTGCTATCCACGCAGGACTGGCAGAAACTTGTCACAGACTTTCACAAAGGCTTTTCCAATGTAAAAATGGAAGTTCTGCTACAAGTAGCTGAAGGGGACTATGTCTGCACCCGTTGGAAACTGACGGCAACCCACAGTAAAAAATTTCAACAGTATGAAGCTACGGGAAAAACCAGTAGCTGGACCGGTGTCCACACCGATCGATATCAGGATGGAAAACTAGTGGAAAGCTGGGTTGACTGGGACAAATTTACTTTTATGGAGAGGTTGGGTTTAGTAACCTAGCCTGAATTACCAGCGATAAAATCCCAGCAACTGAGCTTTAATGAACGATCAAAATGCCTACTGTTTTGCTAACCGGCTTCGAGCCCTTCGGTAACACCCCGATAAATCCCGCTGAATCCGTTATGCGCTTACTGGATGGCACACAAATATCCAACTGTGATATTCAAGGCCTTTTAGTGCCCAATAATTTCTTTGAAAGTATTGATCTTGTTACCGCTGCAATTAAGACGATAAAACCTCAATTAGTAGTGATGCTGGGGGAATACAGTGGCCGCGCAACGATTACTATCGAGAGAATTGCACAAAATTATAACGATTCCACCAGATATCACCTAAAAGATAATCGGGGGGTTGAAATGCAGGGGGAAGCAACGGTACGAAATGGCCCAGTGGCCTATCGAAGCACACTTCCTATCCGCGCAATGGTAATGGCCATGCGAAACACTGGCGTTCCGGCAGATATATCCGATACTGCCGGCACCTTTTGCTGCAATCACCTGATGTATGGCGCTCTACACTATCTTCACCGCCAATAAATACTGCTAAATTATTCAGGGCTTCCTAGGAGGTAAAAACGCTAGATTTTACCGTAATCAGAGTTGCCCCTATAAATATCAGCGCAATACCAGAAATCGCGCAGGTGTCAAATTTCTGCTGCCAAATAAAGACAGATACTGCACAGACAAGTGCTATCCCGACTCCAGACCAGATCGCATAGACCATACCTACATTCATGGTTTTCAAAACGAAGGCCAGAAATAAGCTCGCCAAAGAGCAAAAGAATATGGAAGCCATACCCAGCCACCACTTCTCCCAGCCATTTGATGCCTTGAGGAGCTAAGCAACAACCGTTTAATACAGCAAACTATCACCAAGTGCCTGTAGCGTTTATATGAAAATTACTCATCGTCTAAGAGAGAGAATCTAATCATCACACCCCTGAATGCTGATATCACTTCGGAGCAGATATCATCACCTCTGCCCTCTCCGGCATACATCATCAGTCAAAACTCAGGTTCTCCAGGGACTGAAAGACTTATGGCTCCCCAAATAGATCAGGAAAACTTTATCTTTAGCACTAAACTGTATATATTTCGATAAATGCAGAATTTATGATCAAATCGTGATGGAAATCGAAGAAGCAGCCAAGTCACTCAAAGAGCTCGGACACCCAACCCGGCTATTGATTTACAAAAAGGTCGTCAAAGCCGGTTTACCGGGTATTCCTGTAGGCAGTATTCAGGAACAACTAGACATCCCCGGCTCAACCCTCTCTCACCATATATCAAGTCTGGTTTCAGCGGGGCTGGTCTCTCAGCGACGCGAGAGTCGCACTCTTTACTGTGTGGCAGAGTATCAGCACTTAATTGAAGTTATTCAGTTTTTGCAAGATGAGTGCTGTCATGATGATTTCAATTCATCGATAAAGTACCCTGACGCCAAGTGCACACTGCAAGATCAACACTGAATGACCCTAGCTTTGCTCCGGACAGCCCCTATTAATCGCATTCCGGAGCTACCCGCCCCCTCCCAGACAGCCAGCTTATAAGTGCCAATAGACTAAGCGCCCAAAAAACAATCAACCCTGGTCAACGCTCTCGCGTAAGTTGAGATCAACCTCTAAATCTCGGGGCTTTACTACACCCACATATTTCGATTAATCTAGAATCATAGATATTAATTATACAGATGACCTTGTGGCCATTACTGTCGATAAGGAGAGAAACCATGCAGACTATCCAGCCTAATACCGTCCAGGCTGCCGGTGAAGCTGCGGAGTGGGGACTTGCCCACGGCCTCGCGTTCAAGAAGAGCGATGGCTCTGCGATCCATGTCCCCTTTAGCTTCACTCCCAGTACTATAGATCTCGATCATTTTGAGGCACTAAAGAAAGCGGCACCTCTTCTGGCAAGACTTATCCATACAGTCTCAGAGGATCACCAATTCCTTCACGAAGCCATCAGCCCCGTCGCTCAGGGCGACGCATTCTTTAGTGCCCTGCTAGTCATGCATCAGCAAATCAAGGATGCCGCGCGCCTCCCCCTCCTGATTATGAGGAGTGACTTTATGGACGATATAGATCACGGTCCAAAGCTGGTTGAATTCAACGGGATCGCCGCAGGAATGGGACCATTCGGGCAGCGTATTCACGAGTTGCATCAATTTATCCAGTCACACTATCCAGAGCCTTATACGACTTGGTCCAAGCCCCCTTATGGCCCACTGATTGATAACCCCAGTATCGAAAGGCTATCCCAAGGCCTTGCCGAAGCGGCAAGCACCATTAAAAATGAATTTAAAGATGGCGGCAGCCCAGTTTTTTTAATGGTGGTTCAGGAAGACGAAGATAATATCTTCGACCAGCATCTGCTCGAATATGCCTTAGCAGAAAAAGGGGTGCGCACGGTACGCAAGACCTTTCGCGAACTTAACGAGAGTCTAGCCAGCGGCCCCGGCAACAGGCTGCTTCTACAGGGGGTAGGCCCCATAGACTGCGTTTATTTACGAACTGGCTATAACTACTGCGATTATGTCGCTAAAGACCTGGATGGCGAACGCTGCTGTGAAACACTGATGCAAACGCGGATATTGCTTGAGGACCACCGAGTCGCAATCAATGCAACCGTGAGCCAACAGCTGGCCACCAGTAAGCGCGTACAAATGACCCTTTCATCCATGCCTGCACAGGAGCTAACACGCTTTAACCTGTCTCTAGATGAAGCTATCTCCATCAAATCATTACTCGGCGACATAAGACCAATATCAGCAGATACGCTGGAGTGGTTCAGCAAGCAGGATTCCGCTCACTGGGTTCTCAAAAACCAGGGAGAAGGCGGTGGGCACTGTATCTTTGACCACGATATCATGCCAAAACTCAAGCAGCTCTCAACAGGCGAGTACCCCGCCTGGGCACTGATGCAGCGCTTAAACCCCGCTCCTAGAAGCGGCCCCGCTCTGATAGTCAGAAATTCCGAACCGCACCTGCTAGATGATTTGATCAGCGAAATAGGTCTGTTCACAATTCTCAGCAACGGCAAACCAGCCACTTTAGAACAGGGTTACGCTGGCTATTTGACCCGAAGTAAATCATCCCGGGCGACTGAGGGCGGTGTGCACAGCGGCAATGGTGTCTTAGATTCACTAATGCTCAATATTGCCCAACACCCACCAGTCACTCCATAGAAGTACTCTCCCAGCAACCCTAAAGGTTATTTCTGCTTTTATAGAAATATATTGACACCGCTCAGTATTTCGGCAATTCTAGAAATATCAAATCTTCAACTAAGGAGTTGAAACAATGTCCCCAGAGTTTGCATCCATGCTCGAAGAAGCTCTCTCTATGTTTGCTTTTCTTGCAGTTGAGTTAACGGTCCTGTTTCTAGCGGTCAGCTACCTTGTTGGCGTATTACAGCAATACATTACCCCTGAAAAAATTCAGGCAACCCTCAGTTCACGTAATGGCCGAGGCTATGTGATATCTGCGCTCCTCGGTGCCATTACACCTTTCTGCTCATGCTCAACCATCCCCTTTTTAAAAGGATTACTCCGAGCCCGCGCCGGCTTCGGGCCAATGCTGGTATTCCTATTTTCCAGCCCCCTACTCAACCCGGTAGTTATCGGATTGCTGGTCGTTACTTTCGGCCTTAATGTGGCAATCTTCTACTTCTCTCTGGCAATGGCGGTATCCATTACTGCGGGATTTGTTTTAGAAAAGCTCGGATTCGAGCGCTTTGTCCGCGATGAAGCCTACCGGGAATCAAGCAACAATAATTCCAGCTCCCCCACAGATAAAAAGGGAACAGGTACCAATCCACTATTTAATAAAGCTGAATTAGCGACTGCAAGCACAGTGCCCGCAGCAGCAGTCGCGACATCACTCACGGCCAATACCGAAACCACTTCGACCTGCGGAGCCGGTACTTCAGCGGGCAACAGCTGTGCAGCGGATAAAACAGAAACCCAGCAGCCCAATCGTTGGATCAGTATCTGGTACTCCACCTGGAAAGACTTTAAGAAAACCCTTCCCTACCTACTACTCGGTATCACTCTGGGATCCTTCATTTACGGATTTGTACCGACTGATTTAATCGTAACCTATGCCGGTGACAATAAATGGTACGCAATCCCAATTGCAGCCATTATCGGCATTCCACTCTATATTCGCGCTTCTGCTGTTATTCCTCTGAGCGCAGGCTTGGTGCAGAAAGGTATGGCTCTCGGATCGGTAATGGCGCTCATTATCGGTAGTGCCGGCGCCAGCCTGACAGAGGTTATCCTGCTGAAATCCATCTTTAGAACCCAGATGATCGCAGCATTTTTAACCGTTGTTTTAGGTATGGCTGTTACAGCCGGCTATCTGTACACCCTTCTGTTTTAACACCAGATATTTTAAAGGTACTGACTGATGAACAAGATACACGATGCCATTATTGTTGGTGCAGGTCCGATTGGAATTGCCGCTGCCGCACAACTCCTGTCGAGAAACTTAAAGCCACTGGTTTTAGAGAAGGGGATCTCCGTTGGTAGCGCTATATTAGAGTGGGGGCATGTTCGGGTATTTACTCCCTGGCCCTATGTGATTGATAAGGCTGTGGCTACCTTGCTTAAGAAAAATGGCTGGACCTACCCCGATAAAGAGCAGCTACCCACAGGCCGTGAAATGGTGGATAAGTATTTAACCCCAGCCGCCACAACCCCCGAATTAAAAACAGTAATTACCTACTCTGCCGAAGTGACAGCAATATCCCGGGAAAACCATAGCAAGCACACCTCAACAAATCGCGACAAGGCTCTCTACACCGTTCACTACAAGGATGCTTCTGGCAATACCCATATCCAGTATGCAAAAGCGATCATCGACGCCTCAGGAACCTGGTCCAACCCTAACCCCATTGGGCGAGACGGACTTCCCGTACCCGGTGAGATTGAGAATCGCGACCTTATTACTTACGGAATACCCGACATTATCGGTACCGACAAACAAAAATATAGGAACAAGCACACTCTGATTCTCGGTGCTGGGCATTCCGCCATGAATATCGCTCTCGCACTTATCAATCTTCAGAAAAGCGAAGCTGACACACGCATCAGCTGGGGTATGCGAAAAAATGATATTGAAAAACTCCTAGGCAGTGGCATCAACGATAAGGTTCCCGCGAGAAAAGAATTGGGTATCGCAGCCAAAAACGCCATCGACAGTAAGCTACTGGAACTACTGCCGCAAATACAGATAAAACAAATCAAAAGAGAGGGCACAGAACTTCTTGTCAGTTTAACCAGCGGTGGCGAAGACCAGGAAATAACGGTCAACCGCATTATCGTCGCTACCGGGTTTCGCCCCGACCTACAAATGCTGCGTGAGATAAGGCTCGATATCGACCATATCGTAGAGGCCCCAAAAGCCCTCGCCCCCATGATAGATCCCAACCTCCACTCTTGTGGCTCAGTAAAAGCACATGGTGCCGAGGAGCTATCTCATCACGATGAGAACTTCTATATCGCTGGCATAAAATCCTATGGCAGAGCCCCCACATTCCTTATGCTGACTGGATATGAACAGGTTCGCTCTATTGCCGATAAGCTTGCTGGAAATTATGAGGCCGCCCGCAGCGTTAAACTCAATTTCCCGGGAAGTGAAAGCAATACCTGCACACAAGCTCAAAATTCTATTGACTCCGAAAGAACTACGACCTCTCACTGCTGCTAGCCACACGGTCTGATACTTCTGTCGAAATAGTCTGTCGGCCTTGCGATCAATTAGCACCGCAATTGATCGTAAGGCCGGTAATATGCCGCATCTCTCTATACCTGTAACACACGCCTCCCCGACTCACACAAGGCTCAACTTCGAAATACAAAGGAGAGCCTGCAAAATAGTACAAGCGAACAAGTTTTATCTCGGCAAAACTAACAATTTTAGAGATATAATTAATCCGCTATCATTCGAATCGCCTCAGAAAATAGCATCAGCAACAAAGGTTGTATCCATGCAAGACCAAGATCCACAATTTATTGCCAGTCAACTCTCATGCCCCAAAGGGGAGGCAGGTGTTGATATGGGCAATAAAATGAATATTCTCAACCAAATTATTACCCAGCAAACCATTGAGAAGCTATCTCCCCAACAAGCTGAATCAATCGTTGAGATCGGGCCAGGCAACGGGCTGCTCTCCCTACCGATATTAGATGCCCTTGGGGCCGATGGACATTATCTGGGCATTGAGATGTCAGAAACTATGGCCGGCGAGCTTCAAAGCGCCATAATAAATAAATCCTGCACCACAGAAGTTATTTGCGGTGATTGCCTGGAAGTTCAGCTAAAAGCTGAAAGTGTTGACGGTATTATAGGGGTTAACATCCTGTATTTTATCCAAGACTTATTGGCTTTCTTTACTCATATTATTCACTGGATCAAACCTGGAGGCCGGGTAGTCTTTTCTATTCGCTCAGATAAATCACTGAAAAAACTACCCTTTACCCAATTTGATTTTCATATACGCAACACCAGTGAAATAGAATCTCTTATGCAAAATGCCGGTTTTGATGCCATTGAATCCTACTCTTTTGATGAGCAAATGATCCCTTTTGGAGATACCCTGGTACCAGCGGATTCGGTGATCATAGCCGGGGAAAAACCCCACCCCTAAACTTACTCTAATGCGCCTAAAGAAACGCTACCGATATCCACCGAACACAGCCCCACCCGGTCTTATCTTTTCACGCCACCTTGGTGATGCAGATAAATATTCGAAGGGGCTTCAGTTTGTACCGTTAGGTCCCAGCTATAAGGTGGCAATCTTCGCCTCGCAGTTCCAGCCCAGGCCCCAGTTGTGCGATACTGCCGCCCCCAAAGAAGTCCGAAAGAAAACAGGGAAGGCCTATGACCAAATTTACACTGACTCTGGCTGCAATTGTATTGGCTGGCTGTAGCTCGGTCACCCATATCTCAGAAAAAACGGCTGGGGAAGTCAGGCAGGCGGTATCTATCCAGGTGGATGAGCAAAACCCCGGCACCCAATTCTCAGGCCCTCACTTACAGGCCACCACTGATGGCTCTGACTTTAATCTTTATTACTACAGCCTCCGCGCTTTCGAACCCGCTAGCGATGCACCCACTCGCTATCACCTCCGGGTCAATCTCACCTATCGCCAGGCATGGCGCAACTACGAATTCGCCGAGTTAAATAGTGGGCAATCCGTAGAAACCGCACCTATTGATAGGAATGTCCTACAGTGTTTCAGTCGCAGCACATGTATGCTCGAAGAAGTTCTGGATATTGCTCTTACCCAGGAACAAATACTGGCTGCGGTGCAGGAGCGGGATAAGCTCGCGCTAAAATTGAGAGCAAAGTCCGGGCACAGCTCCACTATCGAGGTTCCCGCCAGTTATCTATTGGGCTTTTACGCCGCTGTTGTTAACTACGAGGGGTAGTCCCCCTCCCTCTCACCACAATCCTTGCCTAACGGCTCTTCTGTGGCGATTTGGACGTTCCCGCCTGACAATAAGCCTGTGCCGCACTGGCCAGGCCTTCCCCCAGGGCCATCGGCGGGGTCCAGTCGAGCAGCTCTTTGGTTTTGGCGATATCAACTTGCAGTGATCCACACAAACGCTCGGCAATTGCCCCCTTCCCTATCACCTTGAGCATACTGGTCAGCAGTGATTGCGGGACCGGCAGCAGGCGGGCATTGCAGCCCAGGGCACAGGAAAGGCCGCGCAGCAGATCGGTGACCGATACATCCATATCGTCAGAGACCAGGAACACTTGATTTGCCGCATTGGGGTGAGAAATACAGACACGTACCAAGTCCACCAAATTACCCATAGACACCAAGCTTCGGCGATTGTTGATCGCCCCGAGCGGCAGCGGAACACCCCGGCTCAGCCAGCGCATCATCGATTGAAAGTTTGCCTTTACCCCCGGGCCATAGATCAGCGGTGGGCGAATAATAACCACTTCCATTCCGCTAGAGCCAGCCAGCTCAAGCAGCGCCTCTTCCGCCTCCTTCTTTGAAAGCCCATAAGGGTCAAGGGGCTCACACTGCTCATCCGCGTTAAATGGGGCCCGGTTGTCGGTGGACTCACCGTTAACCTTGATGGAACTGAGATAAATAAAGCGCCTAACTCCCGCTGAAGCCGCCTGCTGTGCCAACTTGATAGTCCCCTCGACATTCACCCGGCGGAATTCGGCCAGGGGATTAGCGGCGGTTTCCTCCATCACATGAACGCGTGCAGCGGTGTGAATCACCGTATCTATATCGACCAGTGCATCGCTCCAGTCTGTATTGCTGGACAGGTCAGTGATCTGAAAGCCCCCCTCAGTCTCGCGGCGATACACCGGCAAGACCGGATAACCGGCTTTGCGCAGCTGTGATAAGAGTGCGGTTCCGACAAAGCCACTGGCGCCGGTGAGTAATATACGTCCTTTCAAAAGAGGCCTATTTGGCAGCTGTAGAATTTTCCTTAGTTTACACGGAGCGCTTTTGCAACGCAGCTCTGTTCCCGCAAGGCATATGGCGCGCACAAAAAAACAGGGGATCGCGGCTATATGCCGCAAGAGCGCGCCCTGTTTGCGCGGGCGTTTTTGAGCCTGGCCCTGACATTCTTCAGGGCTCTCGCGTGGGGAGCCCGGGTCTCGGGCCTGCCCCAGCGCTTTTCCCAGGCTTCCCTAGCCTGCAAGCAGGCCTGTGCTTGCCGGTACTTCCAGCTCGCCTCTTCACAGGGAGGCAGTCCTTGGGGGGATTGTCGGTCACAGATCTGATGATATTTCTTGTGCGCAATCTTTTCTTGAAAGTTCTCGGCGGTAGCCCCTTCAAAGTGTCGAATCGGTGCTACTTGGGCTTCCCTATCCCCGCCAGCTGTAACTCCCCCCGGATAGAGCACCGGCAGAATTACCACATCTTGACGCAGCCCATTGATAGGCCGACGGGCATCGACAGAAGTTAAATCTCCTCCCGGAGAGGAGTACGCAAGCAACTGAGAGGAGATCGCCAATAGAAAAGTCCCTATGATTGGCAATACCCAAAACCAGCGCTCGGGCAAAAATTGTTTTGACATTACAGCCTGTAAGCTCCCAGGGATAGCTGGTTGCGGTGGCAAAACGATTTCCATGCCGCCAAGTGACAATATGGAACAGTTTAATCCGCCCCTCTGCCACTCCCCAATTCATACCGCAATAGTCAGTGACTCGACTGTGGATTACTGCACCCAGTAAGTGAGTGCAACAGGTAGAACAACAATACTCATAAGGGTCGAGATAAAAATGATACCGGATACTTTGGCCGCATCCTCGGGGCGATAAATAGAGATCCACAGATAGGTATTAATCGCACAGGGCATCAGGCACTGTAAAATCAGAACCCCGCGCATGGTACCGGTAAAGTTAAAAAAACTGGTCAGAATAAGGGCAACCAGCCCTCCGAGGATAACGTGCCCAAAGGCAAAGATTAACTCTTTCTTTATATCAGTCAGCTTAATTTGGGCAAGACTGTGCCCCAGTGTCAGTAACATTAGCGGGATCGCCATCCCCCCCAATAGATGCAGGGAAGACATAACCGCTTGTGGCAGACTTATATTGAAAATTAAAGCCACTATAGAAAAGATAACACTGTAAATAGCCGGGCTCAGGAAAATATCTCTGGCGGACCAGCGGCCGGAAGTGACCCCAGCAGCAATTACAAAGACAAATACCATGCCCACCACAACAAATGCGACCCCATACAATCCACCGGTATGCCCGAAGGCCAAAGCACATATAGCCAGGCCTATATTGCCGGTATTACTCATACTCAAACAGGAGAAGTAAGTTGGTATACTCTGCCTAAACAAAGAGAGCAGCAGCAGGGTAAACACCGCCATTAGAGAATACATCAGGGCAGCGGCCAACAGCATCCACAGGAACTTATCCAGCACAATCTTCTGACCCAGCATATGATCAAGTATCAAGGCCGGATAACCGATATGGGCCATCAATTTGGATACCATTTTAGTGTTCAGTTCTTGCTTACTGGCGGCAAATAGGTATCCAATAAGAACACAGACAAAAACAGGCACAATAACTTCAAATACGTTCCCAAATAGGGTTTTCATCGAACCTCAAACAACAAGCGGGAGTTAACAATATTCAAGTGACCGGCAAATCACCGGAGTCACTCGCCTTTTCAGCCCCGGCCTCCCCCCACTTGATCCACTTTAAATCCTCTACCAGCGTTGTATAGATCACCGGCACTAAAAATAAAGTTCCAAAAGTAGCCAGAAGTAAACCGCCAATCTGGGCGAAGCACAGGGGCCGCCAGAGAGGCCCGCCGTGAATCGCCAGGGGGACCAATGCAAAAGTCGTCGCGGCGATCGTAATCAGAATTGGACGCAGCCTTAGGATACCCGCATCGAGAAGTGCCTGGCGCAATGAATCACCAGCGGCATGGCGCACCTCAATAAAATCAAACAGAACAATAATATGACTGACAATAACCCCAATCAGGCTCACTATTCCTAAAAAGGCCATAAAGCCAAATGGCTGCCCAGTGATAAAGAGAGCGGCAAGTGCACCCACCATACCCAGAGGCACTGTGGCAAAGACAACCAGGGGTTTGATCAAACTGCTAAATTGAAATACCAGAGCGAGAAAAATCGCACTGGAGGAAACCGCCATAATCATCAACAGCTGTAAAAACCCATGCCGAGTGCTTGCCGCATCTCCAGACACCTGCAATTGATACCCCGCCGGCAGCGATTCCGCCAGCAGCTGCAACTCATCTTTAATATCCGCCATAATGTCAGCTGATATAAATTCAGCATAGGGGAATGCATAAACATTAATGGTGCGAAACTTCTCCAAGCGGTAAATTCGTTCCGTCGCAAAGCGCACAGAGGTCTCCGCTACTTGCCGTAAGGGAACATGGTTTTCGCTATCTGCGGCAAACACATATAAGTTATTTACATCCTGAAGCTGGCCGCGCTCTGCCAGGCGAAGCTGGGTTACAATGGGGATTTCCCTATCTCCCTGCCGCAGGGTATTCACCGCCGTTCCGCTCAAACCAGAGGATGAGGCCAGGGCAATATCTGCATTGGTAACACCCGACATCGCCGCCCGATCTTCGAAGACATTCATCTCTAACACCAGGCTCTTGCCTCCCCAGTTAGTGCGGGCAATCCGGGCGTAAGACGACTCCTCCACAATAGTTTTAATGGTTTGCGCATATTGGCGCAAGAGCGCAATATCCTTTGCCTCTTCCTCGGCTCCCACTGTCACACGCCCCGACACTCTTATCTCAAAGGGGTATTCAACATTGCTTGTCTGCAATTGGCGAACATCCAGCTCGGCCCCCGGAATACGCTCAGACAGCGCGCGCTGAATAATCGGTGTGAGTAGCGGCGTTAAATTTTTATCACTCAATTTAACGATAATTTGCCCGTAGTTAGGCTGTTTTTGCTGGGGATTAATCGTATACCAAAAACGCGGCGCCCCACCCCCCAGGGTTGTACTAATCCCATCGAGAATAGGTTCATCAGTGCTTTTTCGATGCTTGCGCTCATACGCCTCAATCGCTTCCCTAATCACCCCTTCGGCAGTTTTTGCCACATTATCCGTTGCATCAATACTCGCATCATTTTGCAGCCAAATATCAACATAGAAAAGGTATTGAACATCTTCGGGAAAGAATGCATTGCGCAGCTGGCTCTTTATCACAACCCCCAATACGAGCAGTCCCAGGGCGATAACAAGCACCGTCTTTCTATGACCAATAGCCCAGCCTGCCGCCCGATAGTAGCGTCCCGTCAGTCCGTATTTCCGTTTCGCCTCCAAGCTTTGCGTCTCTTGCTTAGGTGGGCGCAATATCGTATGCCCCAGAAAAGGAATAAAGGTCATTGAAACGATACGAGAAGCCACCAGGGCACAAACCATAACCACCGGAAGGCTACGTAAGAAGTCGCCCTGATTGCCGCTCAATAGTAAAAACGGTAAATAAGCAACGATATTGGTTAAAGTGGCAAAAAAAATCGCCTTAGCCAGTAAGGTCGGCCCCAACCAAGCGGCTATTGCAGCGGCTTTGCCCGCTGTCATTTGCCGCTTGATCGCATCACTGGCCACAACCGGGTCATCCACTAAAAGCCCCAGGGCTATAATCAGTGCAGCAATCGATACCTGCTGGATATCTATTGACAACAACTGCATAAACCCAAAAGTCATTGTCAGCGTTACCGGTATCGATATCATCAAAAGCAGCGCGGATCGCCAATCGGAAAATCCGATAAACGCAATAATAACCACCAAAATAACGGCTTCAATCAATGCCGCTATAAATAGGCTTACACTCTCCTGTACCTGGCGCGGCTGATCGGAAATTCGAGCGATAATTAAATCTTTAGGCAGATTAACCCTAACCCGCTGCAGAACCTCAGTAATATTCTGCCCGAGCTGTTCTATTTGCTTGCCATCCAGCATCTGCACAGAGAGATTAATACTGCGACTGCGCTGCCACTCGCCCTTTTTATCCCGGTTAACGTAGTAATTGAGCAGGGGCGGCGGCGTCTGGTAGCCCATTACAATATCGACTATTCCGCGCAAGTATACCGGGGTTCCCGCATCACTAAGGGCCACCGGCACATCCGCTATTTCTTCATAGTCGGTAAATTCACCGCTGGGCATAATAGCGACACCCAGATCATCCGCAATAATCGTGCCGCCGGGAATAGTTGTATTGCGGCTGTTGAGAACCGAGGCGATCATATCCGGCCGCAACCCATAGGAGGCCAATCTCTCCTGGGAATACAGTAATTTAACTTCCTGGGTGAGCACACCGGTTCTCAACACCCTTTTCACTGCCGGTATAGTTCTGATATTAGCGGCGATAAGATCTGAGAATTCATCCAGCTGGCGGTAGCTATATTTCGCCCCCGTAATTTTTAACAGGTGTTCACGGGTATTGGCCGGATCACGTACCACAATAGGCTCCCAGGCATCGGGAAAGAAACGCTGGGCACTTAACTTATCGGACAAGTAGCGTTTTGTTGCCGCCAACAGATCGCGACTGCTTTTATCGGAGAGAAAATCCACCCCCAAATAGCCTGCCCCATTCAAAATCTCAAAATCCGTTCCGTATCCCTCCGCTTCAAGCCAGTTGGCAAAAATCCACAGCCCCGTGGCGGAAGAGGTATTGTCCCGGGACAGTGGAAGAGCAACAACAATACTTACCCGTCCCTCACTGTTCGAGGCCTGCGCGCGAATTTCAGCAATACGCTCCCCGATATCCTCTGCCCGCAAGGTAATCTCCGTTGGCCCCGCCCGAGGGCTAGCCACACTGAGCAGGATTGCCGCCGTATCGCCAAACTCTGAATTCAGTGAAATTTCACTGGCACCAGAGGGGAGTTGCTGCTGTGCCTCAATCAATTTCAGGTTGAGATCGTTAAACGCTTTGGTCGCATCGGTTTTGGGTGCCAGTTGTACTTGCACCATAGACACGCCATTTAGTGTGAGGGATTTTATTGCGAAGGTTCTTGAATCCGGCTCATGGAGATATTCACTTTGAGCAATAGCCTCCTCCACTTTCCGTGTAACCAGTTCCTCGACCCTTATAGCCGGTTGCCCCGGCCAATAAGTTGTCGCTACCGCGATACGCACAGGAATATTGGGGTCTTTACTTTTCGGCATAAACAGATAAGCCACTAGCCCCCATATCAGGGTAGTGATTAGCAGGGCCGCAGAAATACTGGGATTATCGACAAAGAAACGCGCGGCATTAAAGCGGTGATAGGTTTCCACCGCAGCAAGGTCAGCCTGTTTTTTTTCCTGCCGATGCGCCATTCCCTAGCCCTCAAGGCACGACAATTATGGCTTGCCCGTCTCTAAGCTGGGCCGCCCCCGTAGAGACAACCCGCTCGCCCTCATTTAAGCCCTGGAGAATGGCAATATCATTGCCCAGTACCTGCCCGGGGTGAACCTGTCTTATTTTCGCCCGTAAAGTCTCCCCGTCTCGCACCAATACAAATACGGCAAAACCCTCTGGGTTGCCTGGAAGCGCGACGAGACAGGAAAGCGGGATGATCACCCTATTCACTGGAGCCGGTATTTTATCCAGAGCCAGTGATGCAATCATACCCACCCGTAGATGAGCCTGGGGATTATCTACGGTGACGGTAATTGCAAACACTCTAGTGCGGGAATCCGCCATAGGTGAAACTTCCGTGACCATGCCTTTAAATACTTGCTCCGGCAAAGATTCGGTGCGCAGTGACACCACACTGCCAAGGGGCACATAACTCAGCACCAAATCAGGCACTGAAAACACAACCTTTACCCGAGTGATATCGGCGACAACATAGCCCACTGTTTGCCCGTGAACCAGGCTGCCCACTTCAATATTGCGCTGTAGAATAATTCCGCTAAGGGGCGAGCGCAGCACCGTATCCCGCAGCTCCTCCTCCGCTCGATCCAAATGCGCTTTAGTGCCCACCACTGCCGCCCGGGCAATTTCATACTCCTCCCTGGCAGAGTCGTATTCCGGCGCGGTAATACTGGCAGAGCTAAAAAGTGCGCTGGCCCGCTGGTAATCCAGGTCGGCCTTGCGCCGCTCTGCCTCGGCTTTACTCACATTTGCCGCCGCTTCAGCGACGCGATCCCGGTACTGCTCATCATCAATCTTCGCCAGCACCTCATGGCGCTTTACATAATCCCCCCCTTGCAGCAGGCGGGTTTGCCCCAGTGCCGCACGAGTGGGGATCGCACGCACATAACCCTCTGTACGAAATGCCACCTCCACCTGGGTGTAGGGATTGACGACTGCGGAATAGAGAAAGCTCGCCGCAGCCGTTTGTGAGTGGGCAATAAACACTTTGACCGGGGTAGGCATTTTTTCCGGTGGCTGGCGGCCACAAGCGCCGCTAACCAACAGTACCGCGATCAGGCAAAGGCGGATACTGCCCATTGATCACACCTCCCCCACTGACCTTTCATATTCAGCCAGGGCCCGCCACACGGAAAGGATGGCGCGGTTATAATCGCTATTAGCATGAAAAAGCTGCTTTTCCGCCTCCAAAACTGCGCTCAAAACGGCGGCTTGCTCGCGGTAACGATTGGTCATTACCCGCACCTTCTCTCGATAAGCGCTCTGTAATTGCCGGGCAACCCCGACAGACGCCTGAGCAGTGCGTATATGGCGCAGGCTATCGCGCACTTCTATCGCTATGCGCTGGCGAACCTCTTGTGACTTTTTTTCCGCTTCAACAATTTTATTGGCACGGCTGGACAACTCATCCCGTTTTCGCCCCCAATCAAAAAACTCCCAGCGCATCTCCAGGGAAATATAAGCTTCCGCATCGGGGATCAATTTCACATCGTAGAGTTTTAGGTACTCAATATTTAAGGCGACATCGGGAATATACTCGGACTGCTTAACCTCATAGCTGTATTCCGCCTTCTCAACCGACAGCTCCGATGCGGCGAGGTCCGGACGCTGTGCAAAGGCGAGCCCCAGTGAAGCGTCTACATCAAAGGTTAAAGGATGGGGAGCCGGTAGACTTTGAATATTGAAAGGCGTTTCGATATCCCGATCCATCAGCGCATTGAGGCGCTCTTTCGCCGTCGCCATCTGATCGACAAGCCGCTGACGCTCCAGCTCACGCTGTGCCAGGCGCGCCCGCACATCCAAAACCTCATACTCAAGAGCAACTTGCTGTGCTACGTAGTTCCCGACAAGCTCACTGAGGGAGGAGAGGAAGACAATGGCTTCATCCACAGCCTGTATATCACCGAGGATTCGGTCTATTTCAAAATATTGAACCTTAGCGAGGTAGCCGACATCCTGCTGCGCCAGGCGAACCTTTGTCGCCGCCATCTCTCTGTCCACACCCCCTTCACCAATCTCAAGCGCCAAGGTGTACAACTGTGTGATGGGCTGGGTGGCGCTGAGGGAAAACGCCTTGCTCACGCCCTCCTTAGCGGTGATCTGTATATCCTCGGGCGGTATGGGCCCAACCGGGGAACTCTGTACCCAGACACCGCGATCAAAGGTATATCGCTGTCGCGTCAGGTTATCGGCGATACCCGCTGCCATTTCCAGGCGGGGATAGCGCCTTGTCTTTAATGCCTCGACGTCATCCGCAGCCTCATTGACTTCAAGTGCCGCCGTCTGAACCCGCAAGTTGGCGGTCACCGCCAAGTCGATGGCATCCTCCAGGGGCAATACCGGCGCACCGGCATAACCCCAGGCTCCGCCGCCAACCAGCAGTATTGCAAGCACACACTCGAACAACGATCACCTCTATTTACAGCGGGAATTGAATAAGGGGCCCAGGGTAGTCTCATCCTGTCCCAAGGGCTGTCGGCACGATTTGCACAATGCACCAGCGGCGCCGTTAAATTTTCTCACTACCCCAATAAATTTGGGATTCAGTAAGTATATCTATTGGCAGCCTCGAACCGGGCTGCCGAACCCAGCCTGGCGGCTATCCGCTTACCCCAGGCATTAATCGGCCAAGAACCCTATTTCTATTGGTAATAACTTGATATATTTTTATTCCATCAATGCGAGCCCCACAGTGCGCAGTCAAAAATACCCTTCCTTTTGGAATATTCCATCTCACCACAATATCCCTCTACAAAACTATCTAGACGCCATAAAGAAGCACTGCCTGTCGCCATCCTTTGACTAGGCTAGTAAATGGCGGCGATCAAAACCGTGCCCCTTCGGTTCTGTGGATAATCCTATGGCGGTAAAGTTTCTACCTCTATTCGTTCTCGCAATTTGCATTATCGTCGTAGCAGGGGCACTGAGCTTGCTGGTTTATTTTGACCTGGACAGCCAAATTATTGCGTTGATGCAGTGGCTCAACGAGCGCGGCTGGCAAACGAGTTTGCTGTTTATTTTTATTGTGGCCGCCGCAATCATTTTTTTACTGCCGGGTGTCATTTTTACTATGGGCGCGGGATTTGTATTTGGAGTAATAAAAGGCACCCTGCTGGTGATTGCCGGCACCGTACTCGGCGCCACTCTGGCATTTCTTATCGCCCGCTATCTCCTCGGCGAGAGGGCCTCCCAGTGGATAATGTCACATATCAAACCCGCAACAGTCGGCGAAGTGATTCGGCGCGAGGGCTGGCAAATGATTATGCTGACCCGCCTGGTCCCCCTATTCCCCTTCAAACTGTCGAACTATTTCTTTGGACTCACCCCCGTTCGACTGCGGGACTTTGTGATCGGCAATGCACTCGGAATTATCCCCCTCACCTTGCACAACGTGTATATCGGCTCCATCGCCGCAGACCTCACCTCGCTGGGCAAAGTGGAGGAGCGCACCCCCATGCAGTGGGGATTTTATGTTGCCGGCTTTGCCCTGGCCGTCATCGCACTTATCGGGCTCACCCGCATGGCTCGCCGTGCACTGAAAAGAATTATTAGAGAAGAGGATCTCTGATGCCTT
Organism: Microbulbifer regidiadema (SeqCode); assembly: GCF_052467605.1. Classification (NCBI taxonomy): domain Bacteria; kingdom Pseudomonadati; phylum Pseudomonadota; class Gammaproteobacteria; order Cellvibrionales; family Microbulbiferaceae; genus Microbulbifer; species Microbulbifer regidiadema (SeqCode). The sequence continues at coordinate 1,285,397 of NZ_CP174316.1, forward strand.
GGATGAAATGGCTGCCTTGGCGCTTCTTCGTGCGCCGCTTTGCCACCGCTCACGGTTTCCTTGACCCGCTCACCTTAATGGCGCACCTCCAGCGCTTTGCCGAACCCTCGGAGGTGAGTGAACCCATTGAACTGCTGCGAGCCGGTGCGGTATTTCACGCCCGGGCCCTGATTAACAGCAAGGTGATCCAGCACAACCTGGACTGGGTGTGGCCCTACTGGATTCAGCGCCAATTCGATCCCCGCGACAAGTCCTTTATCCCCCGGGCCTTTTCCATTAGCCACTGCAACCTGAGCCATCGCAACTGGACTGCGGTTGGCATACCGGACTGTGAGGCCCTGCCGATCGTCGACCCGCGAGGCTTGCTCACCCCCCACTACGATGGCTGGTCTATCGATACCTGGGTGATCAGTGATAGCGGCGAAGAGCTGATGCCCTCCACGCTCAGCTTCTGTAGCCAGCACCAGGAGCTGGGGGACAATATTGCAATAGTGACTGAATCCCACCGCCGGGGGCTCAAGCTGCGCAACAGAGCTGCGGCCAGCCTGCTTCAGGGCCAGCCGCGCTGTGTACTGGAACTCAATGCCCAATGCCCGGGGGGCGGCTGGTTGATGGTGGTATTGCGTCCCTGTAACCCCGAGGGCGTCAGTTTCGTACACAAGGTTCGCCTGAGCGATAGCGGGCGCAGCTGGCTTGTGGAGGACAAAGCGGCGGTGGAATTTAGCCAGCCGGTAGATAAACACCTGGCCTCCAATTACAAAGGCGGCGATATCTACCTACACCTGCGGGACAAAGAGGGCCACCGCGAGGGGCTGTGCGATATCGGCATGGCCTCCGCTGCTGCCATGTTCCGCATTGAAGACCGCAAACCCTACAAAATTGAAGTTGCCGTTCCCCTGGCTGAGGAGGGTGTTGGCAACCCCCAGTGCTGGGAAAACGCGCTGGAAGGTCACTGCGCCCTCACCGTGCCCGACGAAAAATTCCAGTTTCTCTACGACTCGGCAATACGCACCCTGATCCTCCACTCCCCCAAAGATGTCTATCCGGGGCCCTACACCTACAAGCGCTTCTGGTTTCGGGATGCGGCATTTATGATTCAGTCGCTATTGTTTGCCGGGCTGACCAAGCGCGCCGAGAGAGCTCTGGAGCAATTTCCCCACCGGCAAAAACGGGATGGTTTCTTCCACTCCCAGGACGGCGAATGGGACTCCAATGGCGAAGCCCTGTGGATTTTCAATCTCTACTGCGAATTAACCGGCAAGCCCCTAAAGCAGAGCTGGTGTGAACCTGTCGTTAAAGGGGCCAAGTGGATTGTCGGCAAGCGCCTGCCGAAAGATGGCAGCCTCTGTGGCGGACTGCTGCCCGCCGGGTTTAGCGCGGAACACTTGGGTCCCAATGACTGCTACTACTGGGACGACTTCTGGGGGGTCGCCGGACTCCAGAGCGCCGCCAGTATTTGCACGCGCGAGGGAATGGAAGACAGCGCCCACCGCTTCAATAGTGCGGCCCGTGACTTCCAACGCACCATTGACCAGAGTCTACAGGGCGCTTGCGAACGCCTGGGCCGCCCAGCTATGCCCGCCTCGCCAAACCGGCGCCTGGACGCCGGCGCCATTGGATCAATCGCCGCCGGTTATCCTCTGCAACTGTACCCCCCCGAGGATTCGCGACTGATAGACTTGGCCGAATATCTAATGGAAGCCTGTTTTGTCAGCGGCGGCTTTTTCCAGGATATGATCCACTCCGGCATTAACGCCTACCTCACCCTCCATATTGCCCAGGTACTGCTGCGCGCCGGAGATTCCCGCTGTATTGATCTGATGCGCAGTGTGGCGGAACTGGCCTCGCCAACCGGGCAGTGGCCGGAGGCCATCCACCCCCACTCCTTCGGCGGGTGTATGGGAGACGGGCAACACGCCTGGGCCGCAGCCGAGTGGGTGGCGATGCAGCGCAATTGCTTTGTCCGCGAAGAGCAGGACGCCCTGGTACTGATCTCGGGGCTGCCCCCGGAGTGGCTCAAGGAGGGCGACAACCCCCAACCCATCCGCTTTGGCCCCGCACCTACCCGATTTGGGTTGATCACGCTGGAAATTGAACCGGGCCCCAGCCCCAAGGTCTCCTGGGCCGCCGATTGGCACGGCAAGCCCCCGGCGATTGCGATCAAAGCGTTCGGCTTCCGCGCTGTACTCGTTTCAGACGGCACTCAGAGCGTGGAGTTGAGTCCCCAGTGAATATCGCAATGTTCACCAATACCTACCTGCCTCACGTGGGCGGCGTTGCGCACTCCGTGGCGGCCTTTAGCGAGGAGTATCGAAAACGCGGGCACCAGGTTCTGGTTATCGCACCTGAATTCGCACAAAAGTCCGAGAATGAAGAGCATGTTCTACGGATTCACTCAATCCAGAATTTTAATGGCACCGATTTTTCTATGGCGCTGCCATTCTCCGGGGTTTTGACGGATGCGCTGGATAAATTCCGCCCGGATATCATTCATGCGCATCACCCTTTTCTTTTAGGGCTGAGCGCCCTGCGAACGGCACGGGAGCGCGAACTGCCCCTGGTTTTTACCCATCACACACTGTACGAACACTATACCCACAACCTGGTGGGAGACTCGGCGGCGCTAAAGCGTTTTGTCGTCGAGGTGGCGACACACTACGCCAATAAAGCGACCCTGGTACTGGCGCCCAGCCTGAGTATTGTAAAGCTGTTGCGGGAGCGGGGGGTGTACACCCCCATCGCCGAAGTGCCAACCGGTGTGCACTCGGAGCAATATGCCCGGGGCTGCGGCAGGCGAGTCCGGCAACAGCTAAAAATTCCCGCATCCGCCTTCCTGTTGGGACATCTGGGGCGATTTGGAAAAGAGAAAAACCTGATTTTCCTGTGCCAGTGTGTCGCCGCCTTTTTACGGGAAAATCCCGGCGCACATTTTCTGCTCGCCGGCAGCGGGCCCATGGAAAATCAGCTTCGACAATTCTTTATCGACAAAAACTTGATGACGCGGGTACATATGCCGGGAAAAGTCATCGGCGATGCGCGCCGGGATGTTTACAGTGCAATGAACATCTTCCTATTTACCTCCACAACTGAAACTCAGGGGTTGGTACTCTCGGAAGCCATGGCCTCTGGTGTACCGGTGATCGCCCTGGATGCCAATGGCTCCAGGGATATGTTGAGACCGGGTATCAACGGCCGCCTTATTGCCAAACAGACCACCCACGATTTTGTCGATGCCATACGCTGGTTTTATAAACTCCCCAGCCAGCGCCGCCAAATGCTTATTAAAGCGGCCAGAACAACCGCTCGAGATTTCTCCATGCAGAGCTGCGCCCAGCGTGCACTGGACCTCTACCAACCCCTCGTCCACAACCACTGGCCGCTAGATAATTCGATTTATGCCCGCTGTATGCGCACCGGAAAGTTGATTAGCACCCAGTGGGAAATTTTTGCCAGTGTCACCGAAGCCGCCGGCGTCGCCATAAGTCGACCCACAAAGCGCTGATCCAGCAGTAATGTTAAGCCGTATTGGACTCTCAATCAGACGCTGGCGCCGCCGCTTAAGCCGCAGCGAGTGGATCACTCGTCTACTCGGCCTATCCACCAGCCCGCAGAGCCCCCACGCCCCCGGCCTGATTTTGATTCAAATAGACGGGTTGGCCCACCCAGAGCTGTTAAAAGCCCTGGCGCGGGGGCGAATGCCATTTTTAAAGCGCCTGATCAGAAAAGAACACTACCGCCTGGAACATATGTACCCCGGGGTGCCTTCAACAACCCCAGCGGTACAGGCAGAGCTCTTTTACGGTGTCCGCCAGGCCGTGCCCTCTTTTGGTTTTCTCGTTCACGAAACCCAAAAGCTCGGGCGCATGTACGACCCGGAAGTGGCCGCGCTGGTAGAAAAAAGAATTAACACACAAGATCGCGATCCACTTTTAACCGGCGGCAGTTGTTATCTCAGTTTATTTAAGGCCGGTACCAAGACTGGCGAGGCCCACTTCTGCCCGGCAGACCAGGGCTGGGGCCCGGCCCTGCGCAAAGCCAGCCCCCTGGCAATCGCCATTTTGATTGTCACCAACCTCTGGAGCCTGGTGCGCACCAGCGCACTAATTATTCTCGAACTGCTGCTCTCTATCGCCGATTGTATTCGCGGAATTATCGCCGGGCAGAACCCACTCAAAGAATTGCTGTTTATTCCAACGCGGGTCGCCGTCACCATTCTTACCCGAGAGCTGTGTACCATGGGGGTGAAAGTCGATATCACCCGCGGCCTGCCGATTATTTATATCAACCTGCTCGGTTACGATGAGCAGTCCCACCGGCGCGGGCCCAAATCGGCATTTGCCCACTGGGTATTAAAGGGAATAGACAGTGCAATAGCCAAAATCTGGAAAGCCGCACACACTTCAGAGCGGCGCCATTACGATGTATGGATTTTCTCAGACCACGGCCAGGAACAAACCCAAGCCTACGAGGAGCTAAATGGGCGCAGTCTGGGTGACGCCCTTTCTGAAGCGCTCTCCAGCCTGCCCTCCGCGCCACAAATCAAACCTGCGGCCCCCGCCAAAAAAGTCCGCTTCGAAAGAGCCCGCCTGTTTGGCAGTGAATGGATGGACAAAAGCAATATTGAACAGGCATCCAAGCAAGAGGGCGACAAAGCCCCAACTGCCCTGGTCGCCCTGGGGCCCATCGCCATGCTGTACAACATCGACCTGGGGGGCGCAAATCGCGCCGATGTTGCAAGAATGATCGTAGAGCAGGCCAAGGTGCCCTTGGTGCTCTACCTGCAAGACCCCAAATCACCGGCGTCATCGCCGGTACACGGCTGGTGGAGAGAGGGGCCTATCGCGCTCCCGAAGGACGGCCGCAAACTGATGGGGAATGAACACCCCTACCCGGACCAGGCCGCAGAGGATATGGCCAACCTGTGCCGACACCCGGATTCCGGGGATTTTATGATGTACGGCTGGTGTACAGGTCTGCCGCAACCGATCACCTTTGCCATGGAAAATGGCAGTCACGGCGGCTCCGGGCCCAACGAAACCCACGCCTTCACCCTGATGCCAGAGGATATCCAGCCCCCGGACCCCAGCCTCGGCTACTGGCGCCCCCAGGACCTCCGCACCGCCGCCCGAGCCTACCTCAGGGGCGCCCCCCCAAAGAGGATGGATACCCACAGAGCACCGCAGAAGGTGCTGCGCATCATGACTTACAACGTACACAGCTGCCGGGGACTCGACGGTAAACTGTCACCCCAGCGCATCGCCCGGGTGATCGCCCGCTACCACCCGGATATCGTCGCCCTGCAAGAACTGGACGTGATGCGCAAGCGCAGCGGCGGCCTCGACCAGGCAGAGAGATTGGCGCGCCTACTGACCATGGACCTTCACTTCCAGCCCACAATCAATATCAAGGAGGAACGCTATGGCGACGCCATCCTTACCCACCTCCCGGCCCGCCTGATTAAAAAAGGCATACTGCCCGGTCCGCCTGCGGGCAAAGGGAGACTGTTCAACCCCGCCGCCGACGAACCGCGCGGCGCGGTATGGATAGAGATCGAAGCGAATGGTCGGCCTGTCCAAATCATCAATACCCATCTGGGTCTATCCCGCACAGAGCGCCTGCGCCAGGTCGATGCCCTGCTCGGCCCCGAATGGCTCAGCAACCCCCGCTGCACCGGAGAGCGAGTGCTACTGGGAGACTTCAACGCACTGCCAAATTCCGCCGAGTGCAAACGTCTGGGAGGCTACCTCCGCGACGCCCAGGAACAGGCGCCCCACCACACACCCAAAGGGACCTTTCTGAAAGTGCGTATCGACCATATTTTCTTGAGTGCGGGGCTCAAGGTGAAAAAGGTACTGGTGCCAAAAACCTCTCTAACCCGCCAGGCCTCAGACCATCTGCCACTGATCGTAGATATCGAGATTCCCCCCAGGGTGGATAAATAAGCTCCCTTGGACGCCTGGTCAGCGCCGCTCCTCCCCGCACAACAGCCCTTGAAAAATGCCCCACAGCCCTCACAATAAGCGGAGGATATTTTACTAAACCCTTTAAAAACATAGGGTTTTTGTAAATTCATAGACACTGGCAGACGGATACTAAAAGGGTTTCCCCGACTTGAAGGTCCCCACTGCGAGCTATATGATTCTTCTATCAATTAATAGCAGGAGTCGCTAAATGCAACCGCAAGCTTACACTCAAACCCGCGCACTGGATCGCTCGGAATCGGCGAAGGTGTTGCGCAATACCTATGCCCTACTGGCTATGACCGTTCTCTTTAGTGCCATTACCGCCGGCATTTCCATGGCGATTGGCATGGGCCGCGGCATGAGCCTGATCTGCTCCCTGGGAGCCCTGGCTTTAATCTGGTTTGTATTGCCGCGCACAGCAAACTCCGCCGCAGGCGTGGGCGTCGTTTTCGCCTTTACCGGCCTACTGGGCGCTTCCATTGGCCCACTGCTTAGCCACTACCTGGGCATGGCTGGCGGCGGCCAGATCGTTATGCAGGCCCTCGGTACCACTGCCCTGATCTTCTTTGCCCTGTCCGCCTACGTGCTGACTACCCGCAAAGATTTCAGCTTTATGGGTGGCTTCCTCGCCGTTGGCCTGATAGCGGTCCTGGTATGTTTCCTGGGCGTTATGATCGCCGGTTTCTTCGGCATCCATATGCCGCTGTTTAGCGTTGCCCTGAGCGGCGTTGTGGCCCTGCTGATGTCCGGCTTTATCCTGTACGACACCAGCCGCATCATCAACGGTGGCGAAACCAACTACCTGATGGCTACCGCCTCCCTGTACCTGAACATCTTCAACCTGTTCACCAGCCTGCTGCACATCCTTGGATTCGCATCCTCTGACGACTAAGCAACAAGCCTGATCGAGCAAGTCACAATGCCCCGCCATGCGGGGCATTTTACTATTTGGCCCCCTATGAAGTTTTCCCTAGCCATCTACTCTGCCCCCCACAGCGGCCAATCCGCATCCAGTGCGCTGCGATTTGCCAAAGCCCTTTTAGCCCAGGGCCACACCATCTACCGGGTCTTTTTCTACTGCGACGGTGTACAAAACGGCAATGCCGTAGCCGCCCCTCCTCAGGATGAAACAGATCTCACCGCCGAGTGGCAGGCACTGGGCCGCCAGCACCCATTGGACCTGGTAGTTTGCATTGCCGCAGCGCAACGGCGCGGAGTACTGAACCAGCGAGAATCCGAGCGCCTGGAAAGACCCGCCGCCAACTTAGCGGACGGCTTCGAACTGGCGGGCCTCGGCCAGTTGACCGATGCCGTCGCCAACTCCGACCGCCTGATTACCTTTGGAGGCTGAGCATGAACACTAAATCACTGGCCCTATGCCGCACCGCCCCCTACGGCAACGCCCTGGCACGGGAGGGTATCGAAGCCGTACTGGCCGCAGCGGCGATGGAACAGGACGTGGACCTGCTGTTTCTCGGCGATGGGGTATTCCAATTATTGGAGCAGCAATCGCCCGCAGAAATCGGCCAGAAAAGCCTGCGCCGCAATTTACAGGCCCTGCCGATGTTTGGGATTGAGCAGTTTTTTGTTTGCCAGCAAAGCCTCGCTGAACGCAATATCACTCTGGAGCAAATACAGGTTGCCGGCGCAGAAACAAAAACCGTAACAGATACCGGCTCACTGATCGCCGCTTACCCCACCGTATTGAGCTTTTGATATGACGTTGCATATTGTCAGTAAGTCACCCTATACCAGCAGCGCCCTAAAGGAATGCCTGGGTGCATTTGCACAGGGCGACGCCCTCCTTCTTATTGAGGACGGCGCCTACGCACTGCGTCACCCAACCCTCGCAAGGGTGCAAAATGCACCGGTCTACTGCCTGGAGGCTGACGCCGCTGCCCGAGGCCAGCAACAACCTGCGGCGGCCATAGATAGTGTGGAAATGATCGACGATGCTCGCTGGGTACAACTCTGTACCGAGCATCAACCCATAGTCAGCTGGTTTCGGTAACAACAAATGAGCAACCTAGTCGTCAACGGACAGGAAATCCCCTTGGATAAAGAGGGTTACCTGCGCAACCTCAGTGACTGGAGCCGGGACGCCGCTCTTCAGCTGGCCGCTGCCGAGAACATCGAATTGAGCGATGAGCACTGGCAGGTTATCGACCTGCTGCAAAGCTTCTACCGCGAATTTGAACTCTCCCCGGCTATGCGCCCGCTGGTGAAATATATTGGCCAGCACCTAGGTGCAGAAAAGGGCCGCAGTATCTATCTAATGCAGCTTTTCCCCCCCAGCCCGGCAAAAGTGGCCAGTAAAATCGCCGGCCTCCCCAAGCCAACCAACTGCCTATAATCCCCCCCTAGACCAGGCTTGCCTGCGCCAGCCTGGTCAGCTACCCCCTACATATATTTCAGCACTTCGCTCTGTATAGCCAATAGATCTGAATAGTACCCGCTCTCAAACGGCTGGGCATGCAGGCTTACATGGTGAGCGGATTTTCTCTGCCTGATTTCAATAACGGTGAACCCCCTCAAAACGATACACCGCCTCCCTTTCAGTATTGAATACAGGGTAGTTTATGGTTCAGTGCATTCAGCAATAAAGAATTGACCTTAATACTGCGCTAACATAAAGCATAAGAACTACCCAGGTCAGTCAAGCGCTTAACCCACAAAATAAAACTATGAACAAGAAAAATATATGGATCGTTGCAAGCATGTCACGCCCATTAAAAGGCTGTTTACTTGACAGTGATGAGTCAGAGCTTTATTACGTCGACTGCTTAATTCCAGCAAAAAACTCTGAAGAAGCTACTGGTACCATGGTTCACCTATTGCGAAACAAGCAGCTCGATTTGGCCGAAATACTTAAATGTGAGAGGTATAATCCCAAATCATGGAAGAGCAGCATGCAATTTGAGCAGATAGAAAAGGCTGCTGAGCATGCCAGAAATAAAGGGGAACCTAAATTTGCCCTATTTATTTCCTCTGATGCTTTGGACTTTGATGAAGCTAAAGAAACTGATAATGACGAAGTTGAGTGGGACTAATTTTAAACTAGCTTTAGACAAACAGGGATTGATACACTTCAGCATTGTGTGCAGGTAATGCCACTTATGGACACTCGGAAAAACACCATCAACCATATATTCACAATAAAATATACAACAACTGAAGAACCTGACAATGCTTAACTTTAGCGGGAAAGATGAAAAGGCCAGGCTGGTCATGCTTCATTATGCCGGGGAGTTTAACAATCAAACCGTGCTTGAAATTCTATCCAAGCCAAGAGGCGTCTTCAATAAAGAGGAAGCTATTATTCTATCCAGGTTTTTCTGGGAAATGCTCGACGCCACTGCCCTAGACAGAGAAGAGGGAAAGATTGTATTAGGCGAGGCTAACCTTCAACATTGGGCAGAAAGAATAATGCACATTATTGGCGGATACCTGAACAGCAATGGCTACCAACAAGAGTGGGATACAGTCTGCGATGAGGCATAGATCCACAACCCAGATAATCATAAAGTGGTATGAAATTTTAATGCAGAATTTCCCGTTAAGTACTCCTGCTTCAGATTACCAAAATTTTCCTCACCGCTTATTAAGGACACCATTCCGTAGCGCTATTTATGAACATCCACCAGAAAAAATATAATCCTTCAGCCCTTTTGACAAACGAGTGAAGCTTTCGAACACTTCTTGTCCTCATATCGGGTCAAATAATCAGCAAAATGGCACCCTTTACGAGAATTTACCCGCAGGGATATCCCCTACAACATAAGGACTTCGTACACATTATTACTGCCTACAACGGTAAAGTGTTTACCCTGAACGGGAAAACTGAAGGGGCTCTAGTGTAGTGTATTAAATATATTGCTGATATATAATGTGAGCTTAATTTAGCGATTAAGTGAAGACCAATGCCAGCTCAAGTTGAAATCAATTTATCACCGGAAGAAAAAAAGCAGTTAGAAAAGAATATAAAAAGTCGAAAAATATCGGTGAGATTGGCTGAGCGGTCAAAGATTATTTTGCTCGCTGCCAAGCAGGTTCCCAACTACCAAATTGCGAAAAAGTTAAGCATTGATGTCAATACGGTGGGCCGATGGCGCAATCGTTTTGCAGAAAAGCGTCTGGCAGGTATAGAGAAGGATTTGCCCAGGGGGGCTAATCATGGCGGTAAGAATTCAGAAGAGCAGGCAAAACTCCGCTCGAAAATTATCAAGATGACGACAGGAAGTAAGCCAAAGGATGGGACACACTGGACAACGCGAGGCATGGCGAAAGTCTTAGGAATTAACCACTCTTTTGTCAGCAGGGTATGGCAGGAAGTGGGCCTTAAGCCTCATCTAACCGAAAAGTTCAAGGTGAGTAACGATCCTGCTTTTGAAGAAAAATTACGCGATGTTGTTGGCTTGTATATGTCACCGCCAGAAAATGCTGTTGTCTTTTGTGTGGATGAAAAAAGCTCGATTCAGGCCCTGGATCGGACACAGCCTGGACTACCCATGAAACCGGGGCGGTGTGGCACTATGACCCATGATTATAAACGTCACGGGACAAGCACTCTTTTTGCCGCCCTTAATACGCTGACTGGTGAGGTCATAGGTGAGTGTAGAAAGCGCCATCGTCATCAGGAGTTCTTAGGCTTTTTAAAGACCGTAGAAAAGCAAACACCTAAAGAACAGGATCTTCATCTTATCGTCGATAATTACGCGACTCACAAGCATGAAAATGTAAAGCGCTGGCTCAAGAGAAACAAACGAGTTCATCTTCATTTTATTCCGACCAGTTCATCCTGGCTAAATCTGGTAGAAAGATTTTTTGGATTACTCACAGAGAAGCAGTTGCGCCGAGGGGCATTCACCTCAGTCAAGGAGTTGGAAACGGCTATCGTGAAATTTATTGAAACACATAATGAAGCCAAGAAAGCTTTTGTGTGGACGAAATCTGCTGAGGAAATTTTATTGAAAGTGGAGCGTGCACGCCAAGCACTCTCAAATCAGCAATCTATTTAATACGGTACACTAGATGCGAAGGTCTATTTTGCACATCCGCATTCATCGTGGGAGAGGGATCTAAATGAGAATACCAATGACCTACTGCGTCAGCATTTCTCGAAACAAACTGATTTCAAGCTTGCGAATCAAGCAGATATAGAAGCGACTATTGAAAATTTAAATAATCGCCCGAGAAAGGTTCTGGACTACATCCCCGAAACAAGCAATAGGATAGCGAGTCGGGCGCTGCGGGCTTGTCCAACAACTGGATAAGATCGCGGCTGCGCGCGATCTATCCTTATTCGTTATTTCTTTTTCAGATTAGCACTGCATTCCACAGAGGGCTGGATATAAACAATATATCGAATAAATAACCATTGATGTGATGCCTCATCACAAACTGTATAGCCTTTATCTATAAGATATTTGTTTTCAGAATAGTGCACTAGATGAGGCACCGTAAATATCAATGCGACCCCTATAAAAGCAGCTTTTGTTAAATGAGCTGACTGTCTTTTTGAAAGAGGCTTACCCAGCCACCCTTCTTGCACAGTAACAATAGCAAGAATTAGCAAACCTATACCCACACCGAGCATATAGAAGGAGCCTTTGTCAAAGACCTCAATTTTCGACAAAGCCCCGAAGAACACATCAAATACTCGGTAAAAAAACCACCACAATGCTGACAATGAGCCAGAGATAAAAAATAGAGGAGCAAAAATACGGACGCCCAATGATGGCTTTTCTCGGTCATCCATTTACCACAACCTCCTTACTGGAGATAAATACCCCCCTAATTTATTTCGAACCCAGTTTATAGCTATGGTTTGTACAGAATCTATTGCATGATCAATAATTTGTCCCGCAGCCTCTCTAGCTGTATTAAGAGCTCGCTGCTTTTGATTATTTATGTAGTTGTTCGCGCTTTCTTCAAGCTCGTCCAAGCCTGCAATTACGCGACTTGTAATTCCTAGACTGTTATCCGCGTATTCAAGAAGCATTGATACACCGAATCCAACCGCAACTACTGCAAGAATCGGCCCAACAGCTAACGTAAACCCACCCATCACAACAGCGGCACCTATAGAAGCCGCTGTAGCAATACCAACTTTTACAACATCCGTAGCCAGTGTTCCAACGAGCTGATTTAGCGTAGCTTGGTCAGTTAAAAAGTAATCAGCAACTCTGTATGCCGAAAGAAGAACGACTGTGAGTATTCCGCCTTGTTTGGCTGCCGCTACGGCGCCAGCTTTACCCAACCCCATCGAGATTACTTTAGGGTTTTTAATCCCGTACTTTGTACCGGTGAGTATAGTTCTTAACCCTGCATGACCTTTTAAAATAATATGAGGTTTTCCCCCATAATTTTTAATATACGCTCTTGCTCCTATCCCGCCTAAATCACCCACAAGCTTAGTCATTGTTACGGCATCATCAGCAGAAGCATAGTAGCTTGCGCCAATTCCAACTTTTCCTTTTATCTTTTGCCAAGCAGCTTTAACACTAGGCCTGCCCCCTTTGGGTGAAGATTTGATAATGGCATCCATTTCTTCAAATGAGACCACATATACTTCGTGCTTGTTTGATTGAATTTTTTGTTGTAGCTCTTTCTTTTCCTTTTCCGTAAGCATTTTACCTTACTCCATTGGTTGAAATTGTGATGAGAAATAAGTAGTGGTAGGACAGCTGGTTACCCTAACTGCCCCCACGCAGACCCAGACGTGCGGAACTACCGCATCCGGCTCTTCAATAATATATTCGCTCATGTAAAGCACGAACCCTAATACCTGTCCACAAGTATACAGCGTTTGTATACACGCGGTGGCTTTAGCCCAAAATATCCCAGCATTTGTTATGCGAATTACTTTTGCTCATGCAATTCAACCAATTTACCAGACTTACCCTTTTTGGACTTAACCTTTTTTAGCTTGCTAAGCAAATGTGGAGATACATTCCATTTTTGCCCAGACTCGGTAATGACTGTAACAGTTTTCTTATTAAATTTAACGAGCGTTCCTATTTGACGGCCTTTACCAGGCGGCTCGAAACTAACTTTCTCGCCAGGAGTGAACTCCATCATTTCATTGTGAACACGAAAGGATTCTATAAATTTTAACCTCTCAACAATACGATGATTGAGTTCAATTAATTCCTCTTCAGTTAATTGATCAATGTCTATTTTCATAATATTTCTCGATCATGCTTTGAGAGCATAACGCAAAGCACAACGGCGCGAGCTTGCGAGCGTCCGGCAGCCGAAGGCTGCGAATTTCTGCGCCTTGTTAGGTGATTGTTTAATTAGCTGGCACAGCTGATGAGATTACCTTTGTAATTTTGCCATTACCTACCAAGTGGCCACCTTCCTGAATGCGCCATGTAAGACCTGGGACAAGGTCTATTACATAACCTTCCGGCATTATGAAATGAATCTCAACTGCCTTTGATTCTCCCGGGCTTATCCACTCATCATTCTCTACGGTAATTTGGCCCATTCTCATTTCATTATTATCTGGCCCACCGAAATTATGATTAGGTCGGTAGCCAGATGTAATTCCTTTTTTGCGACCAGATTCACTGCCCGGTAACAATGAAACTATCGCTTCGACTTTTATTGAATACCATTTATCGTCGTCCGACATTGTGCGCACCTAACGCCTTTACTGTGTTTTATACACATATTTGAATGCTATTCAAAGTCTCATACAGAGAAATAGCCTAATTCCCGACTGGAATGGATGAAATTTAACCGCCTATAAGACCAAAAGCGCTTGCGTTTTACGCTAAATCTAGCGCTTTCCCTGGAGTAGAGCGCATATTGATTAAACAATCACCAGCAGCCCTCTCTACTTAGGTATCTGATCTTGCCTGTAGTAGATAGAGTTGAAGCTCTCAATACTCTTGTAGAGCTTATCAGAGTAGCAATTTTCACTGGTTCACTTGTGTATAAAACTTAGCGCCTTTATAACCGGCAGCCGTGCGCGAAGCGCGCTTTAGGCTGTCCAGCCACGCAGTGGCGATGGTTGACAAACTTGGTACGCCCAGCATGGGCGTGAACTAATGGGGTGAAAGTCCCCTGTAGGAGGATCACCGTTTAATGGTCTCCATTAAATGCTAACTACTAGCAAATGGCAACGGCAAGACCGTGAGGTCTTGTGGGGAGGAAGCCGCTAGCAAAGCTACGAGCTGACGAACAGAAACATCATATAAGGCTTAGCCTGGAGGCGAGGTAGCCAAGGATACCGAAGCCATGTGGTCTAACGGGTAGAGTAAATGATGCAGTTGTGTAGTGAAAGTTCACGTTCTTATCTGGGGAGATCTGTTCAACCTGCTGCTGTAAAGCTGCCAGCGTGGCCGCTGACTCATAAGTAGGCCCAGCCCGCTAGCCACCATCGCGGGGGTAAACAAAATTGGTGGAACACAGCAGCGCCTCGGCCAGTAATGGCCAAGGTGATTGAACAGAAGTCAGCCGACGGCATAGTAGCCTAATGCCAAGATTAATACCTTGGATACGGTGAAGGCCTGAACCCAAAATCCACGAGTTAAAAGACAGGGCTAGCCTACCGATGTGTTGCCAGCCGGATATAAAATTGACGTAGCGCACTGCCATGACACTCAACTCAAATGAAAATCTGCTTGAAATCATCCTCAGCAAAGAAAATCTTAATGCTGCATGGAAACACGTGCGAAGCAACAAAGGTGCCGCAGGCATTGACGGGATTACTGTCGATAATTTTGTGAAGCACTTCAAGGCAGTTGGCGACGACCTCATCGAGACTATTCGACAGGGTCATTACCAGCCGCTTCCCGTCAGGCGCGTCTACATTCGCAAGCCAGATGGTGGCCAGCGTGGGCTCGGGATACCTACGATCTTTGATCGTGTTATTCAGCAGGCTATCGCCCAAATCATCGGCCCCAGTTTCGATAAAACCTTTTCGGAGTTCAGCTATGGATTCCGCCCAAAGCGATCACAGCATCATGCGGTGAAAAAGCTACAGAAGTATATCGAAGGCGGGAAGCGAATAGCCGTAGATGTCGATTTATCTAAGTTCTTCGACCGGGTCAACCATGACTTCCTCATGAGTTTACTTGGCCAAAGAATCAGCGATAAGCGTTTACTCAAGTTGATCGCAAGTTACTTGCGTGCAGGAAGTGTAGAAGATGGATGCTGGAAAGCCTGTCATGAGGGGGTGCCACAAGGGGGCCCTTTATCGCCGCTGCTCTCCAACATTGTACTCGACCTGCTCGATAAAGAGCTGGAAAAACGCCGACATGATTTTGTTCGCTATGCGGATGATTTTGTGATTGTTGTTGCTTCTAAGCGCGCGGGTGAACGGGTTATGGCGAGTATTAAACGCTTTGTTGAGCGCAAGCTTAAGCTCAAAGTTAACGATGCCAAAAGCCAAGTAGTTCCTGTCAGCCGCTGTAAGTTTTTGGGGTTCTCTTTTCGCGGTGCAAGGCTCGTCTGGCATGACAAGTCCCTGCTCCAATTTAAATACCGCATCCGCCAGATTACAGGGCGATCCCGTGGTATTTCTATGGAAAAGAAACTGAAAGAACTTACCGTGTTCCTCCGTGGTTGGATCAATTATTTTGGTATAGCGCAAGGCTATCAAAAATGTATCGATCTTGACTGCTGGATACGGCGAAGATTGAGAATGAGCTACTGGAAAAACTGGCGTAAAGTGAGAACGAAAGTCCGAAACTTACTACGCATGGGTGTGAGTGAATCACTGGCTGTCACTTGTGGATCGTCCGGTAAGAGTTACTGGCGAAATGCAAAGACCGAAGGTATTCACATTGCGCTCAACAATGAGTTTTTCCAAAAGATGGGCTTGATTTCGTTACGTGACCGCTGGGTAGAGATTCATTACGGATAGGGAACCGCCCATTGCGGACCCGCACGATGGGTGGTGTGGGGGCCGGTAGCTAGAAACTACCGGCTACCCGATTTAGATTTCACTTGGTGAATTTCTTTAGGTAGCGAGAGAATACCCATCCTTGTTTTAATTCGCCAGTATCAGAGTCAACATACTCTATAAATGTAAGCGCTCAATAAACCCCACCTGGCAGGTCAGTAGGGGCTGTGATACCCCTCCTACTAATCTGCCAGTTTGATATTCCAGGGTAGTAACACTTCAATATCTTCAAGAGATTGGGCCTTGGGCAGTTCACTAAAGACTTTGCAGAGATAGGCGTAAGGTTCGAGGTCGTTGCCTTTAGCGGTTTCGATCAGGCTGTATAGGGCGGCGCTGGCATGGGCGCCTCTTGGGGTTGCACTGAAGAGCCAGTTTTTCCGGCCAACAACGAAGGGGCGGATGGCGTTCTCCGCTGCATTGTTGTCGATCTTTAAATTACCGCTGGCAGTGTAGATCTGTAGCTTGCGCCAGTTTTTATGCAAATAGTTCAGCGCTTTTCCAAGAGTGCTTTTCGGGATTACCTTGGGACGTGTTTTTTCGAGCCAGACATGCAGCTTGTCCAGCACAGGTAGACTCTCTTTTTGTCTCAGTTGATACCTTTCTTCAGCGCTCAGCTCTTTTCCTTTTCGTTCAATATTGTATAAATGGGTAATGTAGTTGATTGCAATGTCAGCTCTACTGGGTTTACTTTTGCCGGATTTTTTATTCTTACTCTTAGCTTTGGTTGTCACTTGCGCTTCTACAAATTTCCGGCGTGCATGTGCCCAGCAGCCAAGGTGAGTAATTTGCTCCTCTGTGGCAACTGCATAATAGCCAGAATAATCATCTGTTTGTAGATAACCTCTATAGCCAGAAAGTAAATCGCTAGCAATAGCGCCACTGCGACTGGGTGAATAGTCAAACAGGATCACTTTTTGATCTGGGAGCCCCCCTCGCCGTATCCACATATAGGATTTACTTTGTGCGGACTTTTCTTGCTCGTTTAATACCTGTAGAGGAGTTTCATCACACTGGATGACTGGCCCTTCTCTTAGCTTGTCATTAAAAAGGTTAAGGAGTGGCTGCACTAGGTGACTGCAACGTATCATCCAATTAGCCAGAGTGCTTCTGGGCAATTCAACTTGAATACGCTGAAAACCTTTTTCCAGACGCGCCAGAGGCATGGCATCCTGGTACTTGGCTGTGGTGATATATGCCAGCAAGTTAGGGCTGGCATTGCTTTTTGGGATAGGTTGAGCAGGCAATGCCGCAGTCTTTACACCTACTTCACAGTTGCCACAAGCATATTTCTTACGGACATGCTGTAGAACTTGGATCTTTGCCGGGATAATATCCAGCTGTTCACTGACTTCTTCACCAATAGCTTTAAGTGCACAGCCGCAATCACAGATTTTTTCTTTTTTAGGAAGATCATGCTCTATACGTACACGGGGAAGGTCAGCAGGTAGAGGTTTGCGCCCGGATGATTTTCTTCGAGTGTAACTAGCAGACTCTATTACTGCCTCAGTAGCTTCGCCTTCACCCTCTTCTTCACACAGGCTATCTGTCGCCTCAGACTCGGCTTCATTGAACAGGCCAATCTGGTCTGGCGAGCTTTTCTCACTGCTTTTGCCGAAGCGCTGATTGCGAAGCAAAGCAATTTGCTCTTCGAGAAAGCGGATATGCTTGTGATTTTCTTTAAGCCTGGAATCCTGCTCAAAAATTTTCTTAGATTGCTCAAGCAGAAGCGTTTTTAACGCTTCTGGATCGGTGGGTAATAGTTTCGCGTCCATGTTTTCCATGGCTGCTATTTTACCGTGATGAACAGCTATATAACAGAGTTAAGGTGCAAGATTTGGTGGGGTTCCTGCTCCCAGATATTAAGTCCATCAAGGAGCTGGTTTAAATCCTTGCCATTACGTATGTGGTATTTTGAAATATCACTCCATTGCCACTGAAATCGCTGTTTCTCCAATCGTTTATACCAAACGATAAACCCATTGCGCTCCCAATACAAAAGCTTAATCTTGTCTCGACCGCGATTACAGAAGACAAAGATAGCATCTTGCATTGGTGATAGCTCCATCTCTGCTTCCACTATCGCCGCCAGACCATCAATAGATTTGCGCATATCCACAGGTTCGGCATAAAGATAGATCTCCGCAGACTGTCTTGGCCTCAACATTCAGGTTGCTCTCGAAGTAGGCGTAAAACCATTGGCAGTGTCCGTTCGAGTGTGGATTCACGGAGATGTATCTTTGCATTTCCAGGAAGAGTCACAACTACAGTTTCATCAGTAGATCTCGGTGATACTGATAGCGGAATCAATTTCGGGGGCTTCTTGGCCTCCTTGCCGCGCCAATAAGTAAAGGTACTGAGTCTGAGCTGATGCTCCCGGCAGTAGGCTGTCTGTGAAAGCCCGCTATCCTTCCACTTAGTGACATGCATCATCCAAAAGTCTGATTTACTTTGCTCTGTCATGTAGATCTCCTGATCGTTTAAAAACCAGGATCGTAGCGGATGGGCACTTGGATTTTTAGGTGGGCTTTATTGAGCGCTTACCTATAAATGACCAGCGTTTTGCCTTCTCTATTAGTTTTACAGTCTTACCTAACGAGATTTCATCAATTATTTCAGACTTGGTGCTACCTTCATTCCTAACATGAAGTGCAGTGGCATAGACAAAGCGATGTCCTAATAATTCGCTGGCATCGTAAAAGCTATTTGCTTCAAGAATTATTTCTTTTTTTACAGTACGTTGATTATTGCCTTGAAAGTCATCAACTATCTCTTGGAATATTGGTGTGGTTAAGTTGGCAAAAATGGCAATAATGTACGGTAAAAAAATATATAAAAATACGATGCGAGAAGGTTCGTTCAGTTTTCCTAGGAGACTGAAGAAGCTAGAAAAGAACACTTCTGAGTCTTGCCAATCGTCAGGAAGTTTTTCTATGCCATCACTGATAGTTTCAAGGTCGACTACCTCACCAGAAACGGCAAATTCTCCATTTTCTGAGAAGGCAACCTCTTGCATTAAGGGGTTAGAAATAAGTTCGTTTAATGGAGTTAAATACTTCTTGATATTTTCTTGAAATAGCCGTTGAGGTTCGAGAATATGTGACAGTTGTTCTTGAATTTTCCGCTGTGGCTCAAGGATTTGCGCAAGCTGCTCTTGCATTCTGCGTTGAGGCTCAAGAATAATATGCTTTAGCTGTTCCTGCATTCTGCGTTGAGGCTCAAGAATATGCTTTAGCTGTTCCTGCATTCTGCGTTGAGGCTCAAGAATATGCTTTAGCTGTTCCTGCATTCTGCGTTGAGGCTCAAGAATATGCTTTAGCTGTTCCTGTATTCTGCGTTGAGGCTCAAGAATATGCTTTAGCTGTTCCTGCATTCTGCGTTGAGGCTCAAGAATATGCTTTAGCTGTTCCTGCATTCTGCATTGAGGCTCAAGAATATGCTTTAGCTGTTCCTGCATTCTGTGTTGAGGCTCAAACATGTGTGCAAACTGCTCTTGAAGTCTTCTTTGAGGTTCAAGAATAGCATTAAGCTGTTCTTGTAGTGAATTCAACGAACGCTCCATATTCCTAAAAATTTACCCTTTTTTTCTGGAAGTTTTACTGTGAACTTGCTGTGAAATCTAACGCCGGCCACACAGGCGAGCGAAACGCAGTGTAGCGAGTCCAGCCAAATGCGCTTTTTGCATTTGGCGATTGTGCTGGCCCTTGTTAAGTTTATAGCTTTGCAAACTTTCGCAACCCGAATGGCAATGAGAACTTTGTAAAATTTAGCACTTTAAACTCACCTCTTGGCAGTGCCTCTGTGCTCAACGTTGCACCTGATTCCATCAGCTTTCTTTTACCGCACGGCTCGCCATCAGGGGTAGTGTTATTCCCGATAAGGATATCGGCACCGTCTTCTGAAATACCCCACTCATAATTAAGGACGATTTCGTCTCCACCAACTACACACCCAGTGCCATTTTCATGGAAATGCAGCTGTTTATCATTCGAGAGATCTTCTTCAAAAGCTGTATTGAAGCTCCACTTTCCGATTATTTCTGCTCTATCCATACTGGGGAAACCTAACGCCCAGCGCAGGCGCAGCCAGCGCGGAGCGCATTTTGTGTTAATGTTTGAGCGCCAGCGAGTACACAAAAGGTGCGTAGCGTTGGCTGTCGCTCTGCCGCTGATTGTTATGTGTGGCGCTACGCACAGCGCGCTTTAAGATACTTGGCCAGAGCGCCAATGGGAACCAAAATAGCTGACCATAGAACGGAAAATGCGAGAATAACGACTACGCTAGAGCCAGCTCCACCTTCGAGCTCTACATTCAGTAAAAATGCCGTAATTAAAGCCAGTATGAAACAAGCGATTGTCATTTTGTACGGCGGGAGCTTATAAGCATCAGGCAACCACAAATATGCACACAGCCAAATTACTAGGCTAGGAGATAGTGCTACGCAAAGTAGAAGCAGCATGATCAAAATGAATAGAAAACCTTCCATACTCTACTTTTGCCCTTACTTACACATAACGTCGTGCCTGTGTTTTATACACATATTTGAATCCTATTCAAAGTCTCATACAGAGAAATAGCCTAATTTCCCGACTGGAATGGATGAAATTTAACCGTCTGTAAGACCAAAAGCGCTTGAGTTTTACGCTAAATCTAGCGCTTTCCCTGGAGTAGAGCGCATATTGATTAAACAATCACCAGTATCCCTCTCTACTTAGGTATCTGATCTTGCCTGTAGTAGACAGAGTTGAAGCTCTCAATACTCTTGTAGAGCTTATCAGAGTAGTAATTTTCACTGCTTCACTTGTGTATAAAACTTAGCGTCGTGCTCTGGGGAAAACCTGAGCGTAGCGTAGGTTTGTCCCTAGCAGTACTTTGTTAGGAGCTCCACACATCACTGAGCCCTGAACATTGAATTGCAGCTTTTTTCTAGTGGATCAACATTATTCCTCACGAGCTCGATTTTTTCTCGCATATTTCTCTTATACTCTTCATGGCTTACCTCCCCCACTATATAAACCCACTTCTCCCAGTCTTCGTCTGAGACTGGCGATCTGTTAATCTCTTTCCAGAACATCTCATTGGCCCCAATCTCGTCTGAGGCTAAAAGTTTGAGAATATCTATTACATTTCCTTCCGTGAGAAATCTAAAAGCTGCGTCCACAATAAAATTAGCAGTCGGTGTTTCCTGGCGGAGCTCTTCATCATATAGCTTTTTAAAATTTTCAAATTCTTGACCCATCGAGACTCCTAACGCCGCTAGCAAGGGCAGCCGAAGCAACGCGTAGGCTGTCCAGCCCAGCCCCGGAGGGGTTGGGCGAGCTTGACTAGCCTGGTTATGGCTGACGCGCACTGAACCACCTACTTGCTCTCTACCAGCCAACTTTGGCTGGCCACTGCCCGATAAATTTAAAGGGGAAAATACCATACTTTCCCAACCGGTTAACTATCTGATTGGCACTCCATGATGGCGTAGCTGGCTTGCAGGGCTTGCTGACTTAAAACGATGGCACTGGAACGAAACTGCAGTACCAAATTTCAGAAAAAATCTCAGAAAAAAGTGCTCAGATAGAGATTGATGCTTGCAGCAGCTACAGAACATCTAAAAATCGACCGCCACAAGTAGTGGTAGGACAGCCGGTTACCCTAACTGCCCCCACGCAGATCCGGACGTGCGGAACTACCGCATCCGGCTCTTCAATAATATATTCGCTCGTGTAAAGCACGAACCCTAATACCAGTCCACAAGTATACTGCGTTTGTATACTCGCGGTGGCTTTAGCCCAAAATATCCCAGCATTTCCTTTAGACTGTTCCAGTTGTAACTCTTGCGCTGACTCCGTCGATTGAGCCATTTGTGTATGCTGTGTAGAACATAGCTGTACAAACGGGACAAGCTTCGACTGTTGTCTGGCAGACCGAAGTAGTTCTGGAAGCCTTGTAGCTTGCGCTTCAGTGTGGGCAGCCATTCTCTCAGACGCTCACTGCGCTTGGCTTTGATCCAGTGGTAGAGCGCTTCCATTGTGCCCTTCTGTTTCTTTGCGGCAGTCCGGCGCCTGAGCCTGGGACGTTTGTTGACGTCCAAGCTCCAGTAGAACTCAAAACCCAGAAACTGGAACTGCCGTTTTCGGCCCGGATGGAAGCGGCTAAAGCGCTTCAGGTACGTTTTCTCGGGGGCTAACTGCAAGCCAAACTTGTTCAGCCGTTGCGGTAGCACCCGGTAAAATCGCTCTGCATCCGTTTTCAATTGGAAAGCCGCTACATAATCATCGGCGTACCGGATTAGCATGGCTCTGCCACGCATACGCGGCTTAACCTTCTTCTCGAACCACAAATCCAGGACGTAGTGCAGATAGATGTTCGCCAGTACCGGACTGATCACGCCACCTTGTGGGGTGCCTGCTGCCGCTTTACTGAACTTACCATCTGGAGTTTGCGCGCGCACCTTAAGCCACTGTTTAATCAGTGTCAGCAGGGCTTTATCGTCGATACGAAGGGCTAGCATGCGCAGTAGCCAGTCGTGATCCAGCTGATCGAAGAAGCCTTTAATATCGGCTTCAACGATGTAGCCGTAGCCTTTGAATTGCAGGTTTAAGCCAAGGCTATGTACGGCTTGGTGGGCGCTTTTCCTGGGGCGGTAGCCGTAGCTAAAGGGCAGAAAATCCTGCTCCCAGATACTTTGCAGTAGCTGCGCTACGCTCTGCTGTACCAGTTTGTCTTCCACCGTAGGCAGCCCCAGTGGGCGCTGCTTGCCGTTGCCTTTGGGAATCAATACCCGCTTAATCGCCTGGGTGCGGTAGCGCTTGTCACACAGCCGTTGATGTAGGCATTGAATATTTTGCGGCAGACCTTGCCGGTAAGCTTCGGTTGTTACTCCATCGATACCGGGGCGGGCCTGCTTGTTGAGCTGGCCCCAGCTTTGATACAGCAGGTTGGAATTTAGCAGTCCGTATAAATTCTGAAACCTGTGCGTGGGGTGGCTCTGTGCTTTAAATGCGATGGCGTGCAAGGCGGTTGTCATAGTGTCTCCAGCCCTACTTTGTCCGGACTATGTTTCTGTTGCACACCGATATTACTGTCAGCCCCTTCGCCATGTAAGCGGCTTTCCCGCTCTCGGACTACTATGAGCTGATCCGACTTCCGAGTGGTCTTCATTGGTTTCACCATTAGGCTTAACTTCCCTACCTGTTCCTTCAGGAACCTGCTCGGATCTCTCAAGTTCTCAATACCTCTCTTTCTACATGCCACGGCTTGATAACCCCGCCGATCCGCCACAACCTCACCAATGCGGTTGCTTTGCCTGGACTTCGATGGCGTTACACATCTCGTCAATCGGAGCTCACTTTATTATCGGAGCGATACCAGCACTTCAGGGTCACGATAACCCCTATGGCCTATAGAATTCTCTGTGTACGCTTCACATAGTTTGTTCACAGTGAGAAAAAAAATGAGTATATATTTTTTTTCCTTCTGCTCCGCCCTACGCGCAACACTCGATACGGGTGGCTGGTTAGGCCTTACCCGACAGGGACTTCCACCCTGCAAGAAGCATCAAGCTTAGCTTGACGCACTAACGCCGCTAGCAAGGGCAGCCGAAGCAACGCGTAGGCTGTCCAGCCCAGCCCCGAAGGGGTTGGGCGATCTTGCCTAGCCTGGTTATGGCTGGCGCGCTCGGAACCGACTACTAGCACTTTGCCAGCCATAGTTTGGCTGGCCGCTGCCCAATATTTACGAGGAAAGAATACCGCACTTTCCCCAACCAATTCCTATCTTACTGGCACTCCACGAAATTGCACCGGACTGCCTCTTTTTACAACACCCGAGCAAACACTCTAGGAGCGAAACTGCTTGAATAGCAATCAGTAAAATCGCTCAACACCGGATGCTATTTAGTAGCACTAAACCTTCAGTTACCACGGAAAATCAATAAAACCGACCGCCACAATAACGCCGCCAACACAGGCGAGCGTTAGCGAGTCCAGCCCGCGCCTTTTGCGGGCGATTGTGATTGGCCTTGTTAAGGGTTTTCATAGCAACCATCCATTTTTTCGGGCAACTCTTCGATATAGAACTCAACATTGTCAGTCAATTTGACCATAATTTTTGGCAGATACTCTACTAGATCATTAAAACGTATATTTGATTTAGAATAATCGTGATATGCGGATAAATAGCCAATAATCTCTTCTTTTTCGGCGTTCGATAATGTATCAAATGGATCTTTATCTAAATACAAGTGATAATCAGATAAATGTATCAATTTACAGCCAAAAGAATAAATGGTTTGTTCCCAGCCTCCCAGATGGCTAGCTAAATTTAGCATATCCCTATCAGTAACTTTGACTTCCTTACCATTGTGATTTACCACTTTCCACATTTTACCTCTTACGGATTTCTCAATTAGTGATTGAGAGACAGCCACCGGGGTTTCAGGCTGCCATAGATATGAAATACGAATAAGTGAATCAAGCTCCTGTCGAAGCAACCCTATAGCCACTCCATACAATTTCGAATCAAGAAGTATTTTAAAAGCCTCCCTGTTTTCAACACTGCGACTTTTTACTTGATCCAAAAATATCGATAGGTCGTTATTCATACGTACCCTTAACGCCAAGTGCAGCGGCAGTTTGTGGAGTGGCGTTTGTGCTAGCGTAGCGGCCAGCACAAAATAAAGCCACGGAACAAACTGTCCGACTGGCACGCCTTGTTATGTTATTTAGCTGCTACAGTACAGACAATTTCTAGTGAATTATCTTCTCCACAATCGTAGAGGATAGCTGGCGGATTGTATACAACGCTTGACGCTAGCTTACCCCTTATTGCCCCCCATATGTCGATAACAAAACAATCATTGTGTAGATCGGCACCAAAATCCAACACAACCCCATCGGGACGATTCGCTAGTACCCACCAGTGGCCATGGAGTGTCGGGTCGCCCTGTTTTATTACCTCCAGTTTGGATTTGAAATCTGAACGTTGAGAAAGGAGTGATATTATTATTCCCGCTGATCCATCACACCAAAGACCTGACCCCGCAGGCTCTTTCTGTTGCCGATCACCAATGTGCTTCCAATAGGCTATTTGATCAGATGTTCTATGTGCTGAATTATTTTGAAGGGTAAGCATTGTTGATAAACGACCACCGCGCTGGTACAGATCTAATCCAGCGTCATTTGTAGTATCAATACCCTGCCCATAAACTCTTCTACTTATAAAATAGTCGCATACAGTTTTAGCAATAGCGATATCATCAAAACGGGCCACACTGACCTCCTTTGTTAATGTGAAAGAGAACATAACGCCGCTAGCAAGGGCAGCCGAAGCAACGCGTAGGCTGTCCAGCCCAGCCCCGAAGGGGTTGGGCGAGCTTGCCTAGCCTGGTTATGGTTGGCGCGCTCGGGACCGACTACCAGCACTTTGCCAGCCATAGTTTGGCTGGCCGCTGCCCAATATTTACGAGGAAAGAATACCGCACTTTCCCCAACCAATTCCTATTTTACTGGCACTCCACGAAATTGCAGCAGACTGCCCACCTCTACCACACTTGAGCAAATACCCTAGGAACGAAACTGCTTGAATAGCAACCAGTAAAAAGGGCTCAATATCGGCTGCAATTTAGTGGCACTAAAGCTTCAGTTACTACGAAAAACCAATAAAATCGACCGCCACAATAACGCCAAGCTCACCCGCGGAGGCGCGATAGCGCCGGAGTCGGGTGCAGCGCCTTGTTACGTGCTTTTGCTTGGAACAAATGTGTATCTCCCTACTATATCTTCAAAATCTGGCTGTTCGATTTCGAACTGGATGAAGTCATCATGCAAATGACCGATCCATTTGGATTCGAAACCATCGGCATCAGATCTTATCTTGCAGATCACTTCAGAACCACTTTGGGAATAGGTTCCTGCACCCACTTTGTAGAAATCTCCCTCATGAGGAACTCCTTTTTCCACTGTACCGTTTTCATAGAACTTAATCAGATAGCAGTATGATGATTGATCGTACTTCTCAAAACCTTTCGTTGATGAATAAAACCCATCAAAGTTTGGCCGGGAACCCGATTTCTTTCTATAGAAGTTGAGAGACATCAGCTTACCTTTCCACGTAACATTTATATAGTGGTCATCATGACTACTATTATCCTGATTACTATCTCAGAATCAATTTTTCCGCCAAAGCCAAAATATTACTTTAAAATCATAAAGTTAAGCCCACCTGGCTCGATCGTACAAAATACAAAAATGATCACTTTGACTACTATCCTGCTTTTTATATCAACCTGCAACTCTTTGATTTGAAAGTTATTTTTCTATACTCCTTCGCGGCCACATAAATAACAGTCAATATGACCAAAAATCCATAAGCTGGCGCTCACAAACCTTTGCGGGGCTGTTAGGGGTTCGAGGCTAGTGTGACCAGGGTCTAATAGGGAAAGAAGGAAGGATTTGGCTGGCAGCCCCAAAATTAATGCTTGATAACGAGGGCCAAACTATACCCAAGGAGCTGCCTTTCAGCTGAGCTGCCACTCAGAACTTTGTACCTACTTCTCTGCACTCCCAAGGGAATATTTTCGCACCAAACTTCTATCTACCTTGAGAAAGATACGCCATTTATACGACATTGATACTTAAATCAGCCCCTCTTTTTGGAGGGCCTTCATGAACCAATAATTTAGCTATCTTCTTCCAAGAATAGGGGAAATCTGCTGCTGAACTCTGATACAAAAAGAGCAAGACTTAACTATCCAGCACCTAACCTTGCGAGGCATAATCTTAAACACCCGCAAGCTCACCGCTCCACTGACGCTTTGCATCCCACACAGGCATAAAACGCGCCCAAACCGTAAAGCAAGACAAACCCAGGTTGCCGGAAGGAATCGCCAGGCCATTGATCTACCAGCGCTGCCAGAGGCAGATGTAACGATCCCATTGCAGCGGCTATAGGCGGCCAATACCCCGCTATACTTCAGACATGTAGGATAACGTGCCGGCTACCGTGGTGATAGCGGTGCTCCCACAGATAGATCCCCTGCCAAGTACCCAGCATTAGGCGCCCTTTTTGCACCGGGATGGACAGGCTGGTCGCGGTGAGGCTGGATTTGATATGGGCTGGCATATCGTCCGGCCCCTCCAGAGTGTGGGTGTAAAGGGGGTCATTTTCCGGTACCAGCCGGTTGAGCCAGCTCTCCAGATCGCGGCGGGCACTGGGGTCGGCATTCTCCTGGATCAATAGACTCGCGGAGGTGTGCTGTATAAAAAGTGTACACAAGCCCTCATCGGGGGCCTGCTCGCTGACCCAGTCAGCTACACTGCCGGTAAACTCGTGAAGCCCCTGCCCATGAACCGGAATTTTTATCTCACCTATTGCCATACACTTTCCTATATAATTCGCGCCCGCTTTTTGTACTGACACCGCATTGTAATATGGCACTGTACCGCGTTAACACTGACGACTACCCACAACAGCTTCAAAACAAGGCCGAGCGCCTGCGAGAGGCTTATAGCAAGTTCACTGACTTGGAGCCGGAACTCTTTCCCTCTCCGCCCATCCACTACCGACTGCGCGCCGAGTTCAAGGTGTGGCATGAGGGAGGTGTAGCCAATTACGCCATGTACCGCCAGGGTGAGTACAAAAAGCCCTTTATCATCGATGAGTTTACCGTCGGCTCTGAGCTGATGAACCAGCTGATGCCGAAGGTGCTGGCTGCTGTCAATAATAGCGAAGTCCTACGCAAGCGCCTGTTCTCCGCCGAGTTTCTCACCACGCTAAGTGGCGATGCGTTGATTACACTGATCTACCACAAGAAGCTGGATGAAGCCTGGGAGCAGGAGGCCAAAGCCCTGCAAACACAGCTGGGATTCCCGATTCTAGGCCGCTCGCGCAAGCAGAAAGTGGTTTTAGAGCGAGATTTCGTTACCGAAAAGCTGGATATCGACGGGAAGACCTACCAGTACAAGCAGGTAGAGGGCAGCTTTACCCAGCCCAACGGAGAGATCTGCCGCTCCATGATCCAGTGGGCGAGGAGTGCCTGTGGTGATAGCGATAGCGACCTGCTGGAACTCTACTGTGGCAATGGCAACTTCACCATCCCGCTCAGCGAGAAGTTCCGCAAGGTCCTGGCCACTGAAATCTCCAAAGTGTCAGTAAATTCGGCCCAGGAGAATATTGCCAACAATCAGATCACCAATCTGGATATTGTGCGCCTATCCAGTGAAGAGTTCACCCAGGCTATTGACAAGGTACGCCCCTTTCGCCGGCTTAAGGATATAGAACTGGATAGCTACGATTTCTCCACCGTCCTGGTTGATCCTCCCCGAGCGGGCTTAGATGAGGACACCTGTGCGATGGTCGCCCGCTTCCCGAGAATCCTATATATCTCCTGCAACCCGGAAACCCAATTGGAAAACCTGGAGTCGCTGACCAAAACCCATCGTATTGAGCGCTTCGCTCTGTTCGACCAGTTCCCCTATACAGACCATACTGAAACTGGGTTATTGTTGGTGAAGAAGTCATAGTTTCAATTATTCCTGTACCCCACCCCGGCATGCCGATAATTCGGCATGCCGGGTGCTTGTAAATGAGCCGCTCTCCACTAAGCGAACCTGCGATCCAAATTAAGGGCCCCACAGCCCCGACAGTGTTTTATAAAAGTTTCCGCTATCCCAGGGGCTCCTGGCAGTAAAAGCAGTGCCCACATCTCACCGTCATATGAACAGCCAATTTTTTGCTGTAGAGCATAGGCATTTGAAGTTCACCGCTCAGCGCTTTTACTAAACTTGCAGTAATACGTCCCTCAGGAAAATCCCCCGTAATTTTTTGAATGTTCGACAGGGCCTTAGCAGTAAGCTCCCAAACTTCACCACAGTGGTCACAGGAAATTACCATGTCCCAATTTACTCCGCCTTTCCAAAGATACAATTATTTTAGTCCCAAAGGCTGAAGTATTTTTTCCATCTGCTTAAAGGAAAGGCGACACAGTAAAGAAGGGAACAATCTTTCCAACCACCACAGCAACTTAAGTTTTGCTGGCACAACAATGATTTCTTTGTTCTTTGCTATTTGAAACAAAGCCTTTTCTGCAAAAGCATCAGCAGATATTGGCCCAAGGGGCTCGAACATTTCTGCCTGCTCTTGAGGAGGAATGGGGGTTGGCATCCGCCCATTGACGCCACCTCCCTGCAAAATCGGCGTTGATACTGTCCCAGGGCACAAAACACTCACTCGAACACCACAGGACTCAGCTTCAGGGCGAATAGCCTTTGATATTGCCACTACAGCACTCTTGGAGGCTGAGTAGGCAGCCATTGCTGGCGACGGAACTAAAGCCGCCATCGAGGCCGTATTGATAATATGGCCAAAGCCCTGGCACTTCATGACCTGGAAACCACATTGGAGCCCATGAATAACGCCAAACAAATTGATATCAATCGCCACTTTCCAATCTTCAAGATTATGATCGGAAAAATATCCACCCACCCCTACACCAGCATTGTTAAAAAGGAAATCTAACGGAGATATTTCACTAATAATCTGAAAAAATTGATCAAAGTTGCGAACATCCAGGTAAGCAAACGATACTCTCCCACCGAATTCCTGTATTTGGCTGACAACCTGCGCAGCGAGGTCCCGCTGGATATCCGCGATAATGACTTGAGCCCCAAGTGCTGCCAGACGATAGGCCAAGGCTGCACCGATTCCAGAAACACCACCGGCAATCAGTGCCGTCTTACCACTAAAGTAAGATGCCTGATCCATAAGCGCTTTCCCTTCCTTACTTTTACCGTTTCTACCCCAAATATTCTTTTAAAATCAGTAACTATAATTCGCCAACCCACTTCGCCTTGCGCATTATTTTTTGCCTACCCTAGGGAGCCTCTGAATAATTCCGTAATACCTCTGCGGGTCTTGAAGGCTGCAACGCAGCAGCTGTGGCCTTCAAGGCCCGCCCTTCGGGGCTTGCAGAGCGATTCACACTCCGCGTTGCAACTTCTTGAAAGGTCTAGACATTCCTGCGAAGTCGCGCCTTGATTGTGAACCGCTCTGCATGCCAGAGGCATCACGGAATTATTCAGAGGCTCCCTAGTTTCTGCTATCATCGCGCCCGCAAAACCTAAGGGGTGGCCTTGCCTGAGATGTCTGGAGACCAAATTGGTCTATCGCGACAAACCCTTGAACCTGATCCGGTTAATACCGGCGTAGGAATAGGTAGACACCACAAAACCTCCCCACGTCGCACTCCGGGTCTCTTTCATCGCCGTTATTCGAGAGAGAACCATGAAGAAACAGTTTCCCACCCACCCTATTGCCTGGTCTGTCAGCCTCGCCAGTAGCCTGTTCGCCGGTATCGCCACGGCCAATACCGCAAACACAGGGCTGGAAGAAGTCGTCGTTACGGCACAGTTGCGGGAAACCAGCCTTTTGGAGCTGCCTTCCAGTGTTACCGTTCTGGATCAAAGCGCGATCGACGCGCGGGGCGCTGCCAATCTGGACCAACTTTTGAACATGGCGCCCAATGTGAACTTTTCTTCCGGCGCCTCTAGAGGACGGTTCGTACAGATTCGCGGTATCGGTGAACGCAGCCAGTTTATCGATCCAGTAAACCCCTCGGTTGGCCTGATCATCGATGGCATCGACTTTACCGGCCTGGGGCTCGCAGCCAGCACCCTGGATATCGATCAGGTAGAAATCCTGCGCGGCCCACAGGGCACAGTGTACGGCGCCAATGCTCTGGCCGGTCTGATCAATATGACCAGTGGCGCACCTACCCGCGAATCAACCACCAAGGTATCCGCCGAGGTAAGCGAATACAATGGACAGAGCCTGTCCGCCACTACTGCGGGCTCTTTAAGCGATACCCTTGGCTATCGACTTGCAGCCAGCAAACGCAAGTCCGATGGCTATACGGAGAATGAGTATCTCGATCGCGATAACACCAACAATATTGATGAGTCCGTGCTGCGCGGTAAGCTGGCTTACTCCCCCTCCGAGGATGTAAAGCTGGGCGTTACCCTCTTCTATATCGACGTTGACAACGGCTACGATGCATTCTCCCTGTATAACACCCGCGAAACCCTGTCGGACCAACCCGGCTGGGATCGCCAGGAGACCTTTGCCGGCGCACTGACTGCCCAGTGGTCAGGTAGTGAGAGCGTTATCCTGGAGGGCACCCTCAGTCTCGCCGATTCAGATACTGAATACGGTTTCGATGAGGATTGGACCTATGTCGGCTTCCACCCCTGGGAATACAGCTCCACCGACAATTACCTGCGCGATAAGGACAATATCAGCATTGACCTGCGCGCACTCTCTACCGACGAGTCCAAGCTATTCTGGGATCGCAGTCACTGGGTTGTGGGCCTCTATGGGCGCAAGGAGCGCGAGGAACTGAACCGCAACCAGAGCTTCCGCAGCGACTTTGATACTGAAAATTCTGCAATCTACGGCCAGCTCTCAACGGAGATTATCTCAAGCATCAATTTGATCACCGGCCTGAGACTGGAAAGGCGGGAAGCCGACTACTCTGACTCCTACAACATCGAAACGGACAATGGAGAAAACCTGTGGGGCGGCAATATCTCCCTGCAATACCATTACGCCGACAACACTCTGCTCTACGCTACCGTTTCCCGAGGCTATAAGGCCGGCGGCGTAAACGGCAGAATCATCTCAGAATCCGCCAGTAACACTGAGATCAGCAGCGATATGTTCGAGTTCGACACCGAACATATGCTCAACTATGAGTTAGGAGTTAAAGGCAGCTGGCTGGATAATCGCCTGCAAGCACAGGTTGCCGCTTTCTACCAGGACCGAGATGACGTCCAGGCCAAGGTTTCTATCTTTAACCCTGCCGACTACTCATTTAGTGACTACCTTGCCAATGCTGCCGGCGGAAGCACAGTGGGTCTCGAAGTAGAATTGAACTACCAGGCCAGCGACGCCCTGCGCTTTTTCGCCTCAGCGGGCTGGCTGAATGCAGAATTTAAAGACTACGAGAGCAGTTCCCATGTCGATGCCCGCGATGACTACGCAGGAACGGTGTTGGCTGCGGTCGATCTGGATGGCCGCGATATCGCTCACGCGCCTAACTATCAGTTCTTCACCGGTGCAGAAATCGATCTGCTTCCCAACCTGATCCTGCGATTGGAGCTGGAGGGCAAAGACGAGTTCTACTTCTCAAATAGCCACGACGAAAAGTCCACCGCCTACGAGCTGGTCAATGCCCGCTTGACCTACCGGGGAGATAACTGGGATGTTTCCCTGTGGGGCAGAAACCTGACTGACGAAGATTACTATGTGCGCGGGTTCTACTTCAGCAACCAATACGGCAATAACCCGGAGAATTACTATGCGCCGGAACCCTACTATCAGTATGGTGAACCCCGAATTGCCGGAGTAACGGGCACCTACACCTTCTAATCACTCAGTGACTTTGGGGCAGCTCTTTGCTGCCCCAGAACTCTCACCAAGAGGGGAATTATGCAGCTCTCTGTCGAAATTAGTATGTATCCGCTAAAAGACGAGTACATCCCAGCCATTCAGGCATTTATCGCGCAGTTAAATAGCCACCCGGGACTCAGGGTAATCACCAATACCATGAGCACTCAGGTATTTGGCGATTACGATCTGCTGATGGACGTGCTCAAGCTGGAAATGCGCAAATCCTACCAACAGTTTGGCCGCGCCATTTTTGTATACAAATTTATCGACGGCGATCTGGCCCCGGGGGAAGTAGATGTTTGAGCAGAATATCAGTAGTGCGATTAGCGCTTCCCTTGCCGCTATGTCTCTCTGGGAGGTAGCCGCAGTCATTTTGGCCCTGGCCTATTTACTCCTGGCCATGAGGGAAAAAATCAGTTGCTGGTATGCCGCCTTTGCCAGCACGGCGATCTATCTGTTTTTGTTTTGGGACGTCAGCCTGTTAATGGAATCCGCATTGCAGGTTTTCTATCTGATTATGGCGGTTTACGGCTGGTGGCAATGGCGAAACCACCGCGACCGGCAAGACAATTTAAAAATCCACCGCTGGAGTGCAAAAACCCACGGGATGGTTATTGGCACCACTCTGGTACTGACATTGCTAATCGGCTACCTGCTGGACCGCAATACCAGTGCCGCCCTCCCCTACCTGGATTCATTCACTACACTGGGGGCGGTCGTCACCACCTATATGGTCACCCGCAAGGTGCTGGAGAACTGGCTCTACTGGATTGTCGTAGACGGGGCCTCAATCTATCTCTATCTGGACAGAGAACTCTACCTCACCGCCGTATTGTTTATGCTGTACCTGGTGCTGGTTGTGATTGGCTTTTTCCAGTGGCTCACCATTTACCAGAAAGAGAAACTAGAGAAAGCGCTGATCTCTACTCCCGCGCCACAAACAAGCGCAGCCATTCAGTGACCGATTGATGAATCAGGCACTGAGCAGCATTATTCCCAACGATTGGCAGCGCTGGAGCAAGGCCCGCCCTACTGTGGTCCGGGCCCTAACCGGGGGGCTGACCAATAGCGCTTTTCTGCTTGAGTCCGCCGGTCAGCAAATGGTGCTGCGGATAAATTCGAGTATCAGCGAGCAGCTCAATCTCGATAGAGCTGCTGAGCAGCAGGCTCTGCACTCGGCCACAGTTTCCGGCAGTTGCGCCCCCTTGATTTACTGCGATCCCCTCTACAAATACTTGGTCACTGGCTTTGTCGAGGGCACGCCCTGGGACAAAAATACTCCCCGCAGCCTGGAGAGAGTTGCCGACTTATTGCGCCGTATACACAGCGCCCCAGCCATTGACGCTCAACTGGATATCAGAGAAAAAATCTCCAGCTACAGGCCATTTATCGATCGGCGAGCCAGTTTTTCCCAACTGCTCGACACACTGCAAGAGAGGCTAGCGCCATTAATTGGCAGGGCCTATCAGTTCAGTGATGGCTATCACCTGTGCCACAACGACCTGAGCGGCGGTAACTTGATTGAGCGCCCCTCGGGCAGGCTGTATGCCATCGACTGGGAATATGCGGCAATGGGCGATAGATTCTATGATCTCGCGGTTCTAGTAGAGGAACACAGCTTGGATCTGGCTGCACAAAATCAATTACTGGAATGCTACCTCAACCGCACGGTGACACCTAAAGACAATCAACGCCTACAGCTGTGGCAATTTATCTACGGCTACCTCTGCGTTCTCTGGCACGGGGTACAGTGGAGCAACCAAACCGCGAGGTCTTCAGAACAGCGGGAATATATTGTGAGAAAGGCCCAACAGTTACTGGATAGTGTATCCGCTCACGGCCTGAAATAAGTGATCCCAGCAGATCCCCCTGCTCAGGCTGCCACTAAAGCAGCAAAGTAGCAGCGAACTCAGTTAAAATAGCGCCCAAGCTAATATAACCACAGAGGTACCCCGGTGATCAGAAAGTTTGTTGCAATCGCACTCACCTTACTCGCAATCAACGTACAGGCCGCAGCAAAGCCTGAGGGATTTAAAACCATCGACGGGCTCTTTGCAGCACTTTCAAACCTGGATCAGCAGGCGATGAGAAATGGCGTTAGCGATGATTTTATTCTCCTTGAGCACGGTGAGGTCTGGGACATTGAAGACCTTATCGCGGTAATGAAACCCTCTAAATTAAAGAGAACCAACTACTTCAGCATTATCAGCTTTGAAGAGAGCGACAACCTGCTGACCATCAACTACTGGACCAAGGCCAGCTTTGAATCCAAAGAGGGCAACAAAGAAGCGGTATGGCTGGAAAGTGCCATTGTTAAGAAAATCGATGGCCAGTGGCTGGTAACTCAACTGCACTCAACCCGACTGCCCGCCGGCAAGTCTCCAGAAAATGTCGAGTTTGAACAGCAAGTACTGTAAAGAACTCCCTATCCGGGCCCTATTCATAGGGCCCGGGTTTCAATAGCAGCCACTAGATTTCCCCCTCCTCACTCGCATGACAGCCAGATTTCAGAGCTTCAAGGTGCTAATATGTGACTCTAAACCACATATTAGTTTCCAATTCTGTAGGGCCACTCTATGAAGCTTAAGGTTTACCTCTCTGGCGAAATCCACTCCGATTGGCGCGCTCAAATCATCGAAGGCTGCCAAAAAGAGGGGATGGATATCGCCTTCTCTTCCGCCGTTACCCACCATGATGCCAGCGATGCCGCCGGAGATGGCCTGGGCGAGGAGCAAAAGGCTTTCTGGCGGGATCACAAGTCCGCCAAAGTCAATGCCATCCGCATCAAGCACCTTATTGAAAATTGCGACCTGGCGGTGATTCGTTTTGGCGAAAAATATAAACAGTGGAACGCCGCCTTTGATGCCGGCTTCTGTGCCGCCCTGGGCAAGTCCTATATCACTCTCCACGATGAGTCACTGGTACACGCACTGAAAGAAGTGGACGGTGCTGCTCAGGCCTGGGCGCAAACACCGGCACAGGTTGTCGACATCCTGAAATACTTAACCACTCAGGCCTAAAGAACAGGTCGAACAATCCGGCAGGCCCCTATTCGGTCGGTGCCTGCCACTAAAAACCGTAATTAAGGACCCCGGCATAGTTCGGTCGGTAGGTTTCCTCGATTTGCGCTTGGTGCAGCAGCTCACCGCCGCGATTAATCGCATAGATTTCCGCACCGCAGTGCTTGCAGAACCCCCTCTCTTGTAAAGCGCCTTCTTTAAAGTGATATTTTTGCAGTGAATTTTCAGGATCACGAATATGGAGCCTGCCTGCCATATCCGTGTGCGCCCCTTGCGCCTCATCTGCCAGGGGGGAATCTACAAGCCGGTTGAAATGAATCGCTCCACAGTGGCAAGTTAATGGATTCATAGCGTTATCTCCCTGGTCGATTAGTACGGGCGGGAGTTTACTATTTACTTTAATTTAACAAAGGGGGTATATTGAAAATATCTTTTAGCTTTAAGGAAACAATCCGTGCGCAGAGAGTACGACAAATACCACTTAATCAATGTATTTTGCAGTGTCGTTGACCACGGGTCTTTAAGCAAAGCCGCCAAGCATTTGGGCCTGTCCACCCCCACGGTCAGCAAGACCCTCGCCCAACTTGAGCAGGCCCTGGGGCAGGTATTACTCAATCGCACCACCCGGGCGATCGCAGTCACTGACGCCGGTAGGATTACCTATCAGAAAGGGCAAAAAATCATCAATTCCTTTACCGAGCTGGAAGACCAGGTTGCAGAGGCGGCAACGCTCACCCGGGGAAAGTTAAAAATTACTTTTCCGGAAACCCTGGGCTTAAAGGTATTCAGCCATATTTGCAATGACTTTCAAAAAACCTTTCCCGACTTTAGCCTGGAGCTTATCTTCAGCCCCTATCATCTAGATTTAATCGAAGATGATATCGATATTGCATTTCGGGTCTGGGAGACACTGCCCGACTGCCAGTTTTACGCACAACCGCTATTCAGTATCCGCCCTATTTTTATCGCCGCACCAGCCTACCTGGAAAAACACGGCTACCCAAATACAATTGCCGAGCTCAGCCAACACAATATCATGCTGACCCGCCTCGACGGCCTGGAAGATGGCTGGTCAATCGATGGGAAGTTCTACCCATTCAGTGGAAATTTAATTTCCAATAAAACATTTCATACCCGCGCTGCGGCATTAAACGGGAATGGCATTGCCAAGCTGCCCTCCTACTTTTGCCAAAGGGATATTAAAAAAGGCCGACTTGTCGAGGTTCTACCGGAACTGGAGCGCAAAGACAAAACTGTCGGCGCCCTGTATAAGGTGAAACGAAAAGACTCCAGGAAAATTGATGTATTTTTAAACTTTGCACAAGAGCGCTTGCAGGAGTACGACTTTAGCCTGTTTGAAGAGTGAGGATATGCCAAGAAAAAACTCTAGACTAATCAGACAAGCAATGTGAAACACTCAGCTGTTTAGCATTCCCCCAAGTGGTACCATCGAACAATAATAAGCGACTTGCCACTTGGGTCGAAAGAGTGAATGCACTGTGGATACACTCCCTCTCCTTTTTTGGTAAAGCCGCACAACAGCCATAAACTGGAGATTGAAGTGACAATCACTAAAGAGGTCGAGCAGGGCCAAGCTGTCTATTCCAAACCCGTACTTTGGCTTTATGACATGTGGGTTCTGGGTATATCAAACCGCTTTATCTGGAAGTGCCCAACCCCTGGAATATTAGAGCACTTCAATCGAAATATATCCTCCAACCACTTGGATGTAGGTGTCGGAACAGGCTATTTTATCGACAATTGCCACTTCCCCTCCAACAAAGTCCGCCTTGCCCTAATGGACCTGAACCAAAACAGCCTGGATATCTCAGCGCAAAGAGTGGCCCGATATAACCCCACCCAGTTCCGCTGCAATGTCCTGGATAAAATCACCTTAGAAGCTGAAAATTTTGATTCAATTTCCTTAAATTACCTATTCCACTGCCTTCCCGGTAAGCTGCCAGATAAGCTGGTCGCGCTGGATAATGTTGCAACTCTGCTATCAGATTCGGGTACCGTATTTGGGTCAACTATCCTGTCCGAGGGAGTGCCGAGAAGTGGGGCAGCCAAGAAATTAATGGCTATCTACAATAAGAAAGGCATATTTTCCAATACTCAGGATTGTGAAGAGGACCTCAATACATTCCTTGCCAGTCGATTTAGGGAGTACAAAATAGAAATTCGTGGATGTGTAGCACTATTCAGCGCGCGGCACAAAATTACTGGATAAAGTGTTTACAGGGCACTAGTGTAGGTGAAATTCTCGTTTAAGTTGGGGCTGAAAAACCTGCTGATATTCGTTATCTTGCCAACTTTAGCAGCAGCTCCAAATTACTGCCTGGGTCTACATTTCAGTGTATTTGAAGATAAGTTCGAATGCCCAGATATTCACAATTCTTTAGACTGTGCACGGTCACTCGAAAGTGAACTGAGTGATCAAATCAAGTATATCAGGCGGATACAACCAGGGCACCTGGCTATAACTCTGAATGGCGGGAGATCGCTGACGTACACAGACGTTCTTCCCGCTAACAATCCCGCAGAACACATAGCCTACTCTGCTATTGATCAAATAACTGATAACCTACTACTGATACATCAACAGTTCTGGGAGGCGCACGCCTATATTTTGCTAGACTTAAGCAACGGTAGTGAGCTTCCTATCGCCGGCTACCCTTTGCTGTCTCCACACGGTGGTTACCTTTTTGTTGCAGAACAAGACCTGGATGCCGGTTTTAATGAAAATGCCTTGCAAGTATACCAGCTATCTGAAAACACCTTGGATCTACTATACGAGCTAAAGCCTGAAAACTGGGGGCCCGATCAAGCTTACTGGACGACAGAAAATACCGTTTCTTTCACAAAAAAGCAGCTTAACCCCAACTACTTTTCAAATAAAAATCAGCCATTTTATATTGAGACTAAAACTGTGCTTTCTATCGCCCCTGACAGCCAAGGTGTAAACATTCAATATTTTGATTAAAATGTCCCCCTTTAATTTATCCAAAGTGTCTTGGAGCTATTTTGACAGCTAACTCAGAACTCTCGGTATTATTTGTTTGCCTGGGCAATATTTGCCGCTCGCCGCTCGCCGAAGCCGTATTCCGCAGCAAGGCTCAGCAGGCGGGCATCCCGGTTTGCGTCGATTCGGCAGGCATTATCAGCTACCATGCGGGCAAACGACCAGACTCACGAACCTTAGCCGTTGGTGAAGAGAAGGGATACTCATTTGAAAATAGCTGCGCCCGCCAAGTCACCAGTGCCGACTTCACAAAGTATGATTATATCTTTGCCATGGACAAAGATAATCTGCAAGCACTGAAATCCCTGCAACCCGCCTCATCACAGGCCCAGCTAAGATTGTTTTTATCCGTATTGCAAGATAGTGATATCGCTGAAGTACCCGACCCCTACTATGGTGGCATAGATGGGTTTCAGCATATTCTCAAGCTTATAGAACAGGCATCGGACGCCTTTATCGAACAGCTTAAAACCCAACAGTAAGTGAAAATCCCCTGCAACGCCTAGCGGGCCTGCGGGGGGAAACGCGCCTCCAAAGCAGGCCTATCCCACATTCCCTTATCTGCCGCAGCTTCATAAGTACTCTGCAAAAAGCTTAACAACATCTCATCTGGTGAACCTGCACTCCTCACAGCCTCATAAGGCAACAAAAACTCCCCCAAATCCTCAGAGTAATAGGCGGGAGCGGGCACAACTTTTGCTGCGGCAAACCCCTGGGGCTCGGGGTAGGCGTATGAATAGAAGCAGGCGCCATCGACACCGCCACCACCGGGCCAAAAACCGGCACTACTCACCTCGTGAGAGTAAGCTTCCCGGGCTACCCAATCGGGAAAGTGTGGAATACCTCCCGGGTGCGGGGGCGCCTCCCGGCCGGAAAAACGGGTAAGTGCCAAATCAAAGCTTCCCCAAAAAAGCTGGATTGGACTGCACTTGCCAACAAAATCGCTGCGAAACT
The DNA here is from genome assembly GCF_052467605.1 of Microbulbifer regidiadema (SeqCode). NCBI lineage: Bacteria > Pseudomonadati > Pseudomonadota > Gammaproteobacteria > Cellvibrionales > Microbulbiferaceae > Microbulbifer > Microbulbifer regidiadema (SeqCode). Next base: position 1,324,703 of record NZ_CP174316.1, read on the forward strand.
CGGTAAAAACCCGCTGAATCTGTACCAGTGCCTGCCACAGCTGCCCCGCGTATTCAGGATCGTATTCGTAATTATCCTGATCTCGCTCAAAGGGGAGCGCATCTGCCACTTCGGATGGCATAGTGTTGATCTCAACCGGAATGCCCAGCTGCTTGAGTGCCGCCATCACCTCCCAATAGAAATCAGAGACCGTGCGGGACTTCAAAGGCAATACCCACTCTCCCCCATCTGTACTCAAAAGCTTGAGTAGGTGGTGATAGAAATCAAAGCTTATGGAAAAGGATCGCCCACTATGGGGGATAAGCGGCGTATCTATTCCCCTGGCGGTGATATTGAAAGGGACATGCCAAGAGTGATTTATCCAGGGAGTTTGCACCAGGCGAATCTTACCAATAACCTGCATCCACATATGCAGGGTCGCTATGGTATTCACCGATTCAGCGTAGGGTAGTTCTGGCCAATCTTGACTCCCAGAACGATTCTTCGACTTGCTCACCAACTGTGCTCCAACTGCCAATGATTGGCCCAAGAGGCTGGGAATAAAAGTTTCTCGTTAAGATACCTGTAAATATCAAGGCTGACAGCAAGGGTAGCATTTAGGGGATAGGGCTCCAGACAAATGACGGAACGGTCTTCGGAAGTGCCGCCCATATCGGCAACACTTCCAAGGAGGTAGCAGTTAAGACTTCATCACACCGCCAGGCTGTCACCGACAACAATTACTTTGCCGTCACGGCCCCCCGACGCCGCTACTCGAACCGCCTCTTTGATTTCAGTAAGAGGGTATGTGCCATGCACTGAGGTGGACAACTTACCTTCTGCTACTAACTGAGTGATAGTGGTAAAAACTTCTTGCTGCCGCTCGGGGGATGCCGAGCCGAACCATTTGGCCAACCAAAAGCCGCGCACCGTAATATCTTTGAAGATAATCATTCCTGGCGCAATCACACAAGGTTCCCCACTGAGCGCACCATAATTCACTAAAGTGGCGCCATTCGATAGGGCTTCCCCCATACGGGCAGTGGCCATACCGCCAACCGCATCAATCCCCAGCTTAATCTCAGCACCGCCGGTCGCTTCCGCCACCCGTTTACCCAAATGCTCACCATCAAGCAAAACGACATCCGCACCGGCGGCTTTCATCGGCTCAAGCAGAGATTCCCGGCGAACAATATTAACTACTTTTAGCCCGCGCAATTTGGCTAGAGTTGTCAGGTAAGACCCCACACCCGAGTTTGCAGCGTTCTGTATAACCCAATCCCCCTCTTTGAGGTCGACAAACTCGCTCAGCAATAAATAGGCGGTTGGCGGGTTAATCGTCAACATGGAAAGTTGCAATGGGTCTACATTGTTCGGCAGCGGGATCAGTCCCTGTGCATTGGCCACCATATGCGTGGCCCAGGTACCACTACCCACTGGCAGGAGGACCACCTGGCCGATCTCCGGGGCCATCACCTTGGGGCCCAGCTTCACGACCTTAGCCACACCCTCATTTCCCCCGACCGCCGGCAGCGGCGGTAACATCCCATATTCACCGGTCAAGGTAAGGACATCTGAAGGGTTAATTGGGGCTGCCAGCATTTCCAATAACACCTGCCCCTCTTGAAGTTCAGGGGTGTCAAAGGACACCGCCTCAATAACCTCTTGCGGCACTGGTCCACGCTCTTGATATTCCGCCTTTAACATATCGCCATATCCTTTTTCGGTTAATTATGAATAACGCCCCACACAGCACAATATATACCGCTACCACTGGGGCCTGACTTTAATCCGACAGAGGGCAGTCTACGCCTGCCCGCCGATAGATCAAGCCAGTTAAACGATCATATCTGGTCCTATCAAGAGAGCCTCTGAGTAATTCCGCAATACCTCTAACTTGCAGAGCAGTTCTCAGTCAAGGCGCGGCTCTACAGGCAGGAATGCCTAACCCCCTCTAGATATCGCCACGGTTCAGGCGATTAGCCTCAGGTCAACCAGTTATAGATAAAACCGAAAAGCCAGGTGACAGCGGCAATAGCCGCTAGCAGATAGGCAGTAAAAATACACAAGCTGGAATAAACATAAGCGCTTTTGTGCTCCACTCTACCAACCGCAACCTTAAGCGCCGGATTTGTAACGGCCAAAACAGGGTCTGGTGCTGTCACGGAAGCTACAAGCGTGTAATTTTTACCCTTTTTTGTAGTAAATATATGCAGCAGTTTACCGGCCTTTTTTCCCCAGAAACCCGAAGTTGTATCCCCACTGCTACCCGATGCAAGCGTCGCGCCCTCCTCGTAGATTACCCATTCAATCGCCAACGCCTCAGAGTATTTTGTGCAGGTTTCTCTCCTGAGCGGCTTGATACCCAAGCGACTGTTAAGCTCGCTGGAATCCAGTGCCCTTTCCGCTTCCAGTGTTAATTCATGGGGCGCATTTAATTGGGAGCAAAATTTAACTTCATATCTCTTATTTTTCGTCACATCCACAGGGTGCTCAAACACCACCCAGCGATACTTCATATAGGAGATAACTGCATAGATCAATATGAACACAGCGAGAAAAAGCAGAACCAGGGATACTTTTGTCGTTAACAACATGTGTTTTATCCGAACATCCATATGTCTACAAATAAGAAGCCTGTAATCATCCAGCAATCCGAGCATACTTACAGGGAAATATTTACGAAACCTCAGGGGCAACTCCCACTCATAACCACCCCGTAAAGCCCCCAACTCGAACCAGATATGACACTAAGACTCTGCCTGGAACAACCTGTCTCTACAACCCCGCCTACACTATTCTAATTCTTTCAAATAATACCTATCGGAAGATTGCCGTATAGAAAAACGTACCAATTAAGAGTAGAGTCCTGGGGAGCCTCTGATTTAAGCACCTGGATAGCCCAAGGATGTATGACAAAAGAATTACAATTGACCCCCTACCTCCTCAAGAGTGGCCCCTAGCCCACTCATCTCAAGCACTGCCCAAGCCCACCGTGCTTTTTAGCTCACAGGGTTTAGCCCGGAGCAACGCTAGAAATCACCTGCAAACCCGCTCAATAAATCACGACTTCCCCCAACAATAAAACTCGCATTACCGTGCAGGACAGGAGAATAATAATGGGACTCTGCATCGACTCCAGCAATAACACTTTCATCACCCAAGTAAGAGCAGCCCTGCATACGCTTGTCGGTGGCGTGGGTACTGCCCTTACCTATACGCCGGAGAGATATAGAACCGGCAGCCGCTATGTGCTACGGGTTACCGAGGGAGCTGGTATTTTAAATGCGGCCGGTTTAAGGGCGAACAGCACCACCCTGCTGCGCCGATTAATCGCCAGTCGCCACGATACCCGAATTACCGAGCACCACGCCCTCGGCTTTCGCCCCGATCAGTGGTTGATGGATCAAGTGTGGAGTGGCTTCAAGAGCTACCTTCCCCTGGTCAGTTCAGACAAAGGGTTTATGGCCAAAGTGATGAGCAGTGGCTCCAGTGGGCTTGTTATGTGGAACAATAGCTCCCTCCAAACTGCCAATCTACTCAATAACGGCACCGTAGTGATGGGAAATTGCCCAAGCTATATCACGCTCGCCCACGAGTTGGTTCACGCTGATCGCTGCAATCGCGGCCGCTACCTATCCGGCAGTGCCAACTCGACTTTTCTGGCTGATGAACGCCAGGCCCCGACCGGCAGAGCGCTCCATATGCAAGGTGCCCCTCTGACCATGGCCCGCATCGCCAATGGCGGCCTCAATATTGTTTACAACAATATGACGATCCCCAATCGCAACAATCTGATTTCAACTAGAGCCAGCGGCTGGATTTGGGTGGGAGGATCTATGGAGCTGCGCGAAGAAATTGCCACTGTGGGCCTCAGCGATGACCATGGCAACGTCCCCACTGACCCACTGGCCATCAATGAGAATATGATTCGGGCAGAGCATGGCGTAGCGCAGCGGATGAAGTATGGCCAAATCAGAAATCTGAACTAATCCCACCCCCTGGGCCCAACTGCCCAGCCGCAGGTGTCACGGGATCATTCAAAGGCTCCCCAGTTTTCCATATTGCATCCAAGCGCAGCAAATCGTTATGCTTTGACGGTTAGGGAGCCTTCCCATTGGGGTGAAGGCAAAATCAAAATACAGCCAGATCATCACCATGATTGATTATGTACTCGTAAAGCACCTCCACATCACCGCCGCAGCCCTCAGTATCCTGCTGTTTACTCTCAGGATCGGGCTGGAATTCAGCCACAACACAGGCTGGCGCAACGGCCCCCTGCGCTGGGTACCACACCTCAATGACACCCTGCTGTTATCTGCGGCGGTCGGACTGGTAATCCTGGGCAGCTGGAACCCCGGCACCTCGCACTGGCTGGCCGTAAAAGTGGCCCTGGTATTTGGCTATATCATTGCCGGCGTCTTTGCCCTGCGCCCCAGTTTTTCCAAGCCGATCAGGATAACGGCCTGTGTACTTGCGTTCCTGCAAGTTATCGCTATTTTTTATCTGGCCCTACACAAACCCAGCTTTTGACATCCCCTCCCCCGCCCTAAAGGGCGGGGGTTCCTACCGCTAGACGGCGACGCCCCGCCGCGCTTAGATCGCGCGTTTCAATCCCAACCTCAACCCCAAACATCGCGCTCAATGCCTTTTATAGTGTATTTACTCGCATCAAACACCGGCTCACGCACCCCAGAAGACAGCTGGTTTTCGTAATCCGCCAGCACTTTAAAAGCGACACCCGACAACAGGATAATAGCTAACAGGTTCGCCGATGCCATAACCCCCATAGAGACATCTGCCATGCTCCATAGCAGAGCAAAATTTTCAACGCTACCAGTATCGGCGACCCAGGCCCCAAAAAGGACAAACATTAAAAATAATATTCGATAGCATAAAATCGATAAGCGAGTGTGGTACAAATAATAAATATTGGTTTCGCCGTAATAATAATTCCCAATAATTGAAGTAAACGCAAAAAATATCAGTGAAATCGCGATAAAACTACTACCCCAAGCCCCCACCTCACTAGCCAGAGCATCCTGGACTAGCTCAACGCCTTCCATATTCCCCTCCATAAAAATATCGGCCACCAATATAATGGCGGCTGTGGAAGTACAGATAATAATGGTATCGAGAAATACCGAGGCCATTTGAACATACCCCTGCACCAGCGGATGCTTTACATCGGCAACCGCAGCCACATTGGGTGAAGAGCCCAGTCCCGCCTCATTAGAGAAAAGTCCACGCCTAATGCCATTCGCTACAACTGCACCAAAAGCCCCAGCACCCACCTCCTGAAAACCAAAGGCGCTCGCCAGTATCTCCTCTAGCACACGCGGCAACTCAGTAATATTGGTCAACAAAACGTAAAAGGCGACCAATAGATAGCCGATCGCCATAACCGGAACCACGATACCCGCGAAACGGGCAATGGAGCGAATCCCCCCAAAGACAATCACGCCGGCAACCAGCGCCACAATAAAACCAACCCAAAGTGGGCTGATGCCCCAGGCGCTATTTAGCGCAACCGCCATAGTATTTGACTGTACGGCATTAAAGGTAAAGCCATAACAAATCATCAGGAATATCGAAAAGACCAGGGATAACCACTTCCACTGACGCCCCAGCCCCTTCTCGATATAATAGGCCGGCCCCCCGCGAAATGTACCAGGGGCATCGCCGCGCTCCTTGTAGATTTGCGCCAGGGTATTTTCTACCAGACTGGTCGCCATCCCCAGCAGAGCCACCAGCCACATCCAAAACACCGCCCCGGCTCCACCGGCTGTTATGGCCACCGCCACACCGGCAATATTTCCAGTACCGATCCTTGCCGCAGCACTGGTGGCAAATGCCTGGAAGGCAGTCACCGAGTTTTCATTCTCCTTGTGAACACCACGGACCATCACGCCGACCATATGGCCAAAGTGGCGAAACTGTATAAAGCGGCTACGAATAGAAAAGTAGAGCCCCGCCGGCAGCAACCCCAAAATCAGGATACCAAGCCACCAGATTCCCCCGATTCCCCCCCACACGAGCGAATCGGCCCACTCAATCAAGGTAATGAGGAAATCTAAAAGCCCTTGCATTGCTCACTCCAAATGGCGGCTTATCCTTATAAACACGGCTGGTTGGTTGATTGGTAGTAAGACTAGCAGACCTTTCTCAGATGCATTTAAAGCTGACAATAGGTCTTTCATCCTATATCAGGATCGATAGCGTTGACGCTGTAATAGCACCAGCGTTGAGGAGTCTCGGATAAATACGAATATCTCTATAACTATTGAAGGCTGTAGATGCCAAGCACAATGCGCCGTGAACGGCCTCAAGCTCGAATAGGGGAGCTATGAGAAAATACTAGTGTACTGTATTAAATAGACTTCTAATTTGAGAGTGCTTGGCGCGCACGCTCCACCTTCACTAAAATCCCTTCGGCAGATTTCGCCCACACAAGAGGTTTCTTGGCCTCACCATATATTTCAATAAATTGCACGATAGTCGTTTCCAACTCCTTAACTGAGGTGAATACCCCTCGGCGCAACTGCTTCTCTGTGAGTAACCGAAAAAATATTTCCATCAGATTCAGCCAAGATGAACCGATCGGAATAAAGTGAAAATGAACTCGTTTGCTTCTCTTAATCCAGCACTTCCTAGTGGTGCCTGTCTTAAGCCCTTTGCAAGACTGTAACGCGACAACGGTGCCTTTCAAGATCCGGCCTACAGAGCAACTCACTCCCTGTATTGCGAGCTCTTGAAAAATTTAGACACTCCTGCAACGCCGCACCCTAATTGCAACTTACTCTAAAAACCAAAGACATTACAAAATTACTCAGAGGCCCCAGAAAATAAAGCTTGGGGAAACTCAAGCCATTCCAATAAAAAAATCAAACAATAGCTCGGCCCCACCCCCCGGCGCCCCTATAAAGACAGCACTATCTTTAACAAAAAATCTCCCGCGCCCGATCCGGGGATACCACTTTGCGGCCGCACTCCTCCGCCATCCCCGCCAACGCTTCAATCAACTGGCCATTGCCTGAAGCGCGTGCGCCGCTGGGCAAATAGAAGGTATCTTCAACCCCACTGCGCAAATGCCCTCCCAGCTCCGCCGTTTTACGATGCACCGGCCAGATCTCCTCACGACCAATCACCGTACTCTGCCACAAGCTACCGGGCTTCATATATTTGGGGATAATTTCCAGTAACTCGGGATCGGCAGGCATACCTGAGGCCACGCCCATCACCAGGTTGTAGTTGGGCCTATCCACCATCCCTACATCTGCATACATTCCCACCGAGCGGACAATACCGATATCAAAGCACTCAAACTCCGGGCGGGTGCCCGTCTCCCGGCACACCGCCAGCAGCTCTTCCACTTTGTCGACCGGATTATCAAAGACCATTGGCGGCCAGGCCCAGGTGCCGTTAGAGCGGGCTTTCAAATAATTCAGGCTGCCGGCATTGCAGGCGGCAATTTCCGGCCTACCCGCGCGCACACAACTCAACGGCCCCTCCTGATCCCGCCCGATAGTGCCCGTGGAAAAATTTAAAATAACCCCGGGGCACTTATCGCGAATTGCATCGGCAATCTCTAACGCCACTTGCGGGTCCCAGGTGGGCAAATGGCCCCTATTCTCCTCTTGGGCGCGAAAGTGAACATGCATAACCGAAGCCCCAGCGTCATAGGCTTCGCGGGCCGAGCCTGCCATTTCCCTGGGGGTCACAGGCACCGGGTGCTGCTGGGGATTGGTAAGCACACCGGTCAGGGCGCAGGTAATCACTACTTCATCGGACATCGCTGGCTCTCCTAAATTATCTTTGTTAAGGCCGCTGTTTACAGGGCTATCCAGCGTGCTCCCACAGCTCCGGTAGAGTCCGCTGGCGATAAAACACCAGAGAAAATAGGGGGGCCGCTTCTGGATAGTACATCGACAAAATACAGCACCAAGCGCTTGCTTGGTTTCATCAGACTACCACAGGGCCCCCACCTTAGAAAGGCGCCTTGTTTCCGCAGATTCATCTCGGCAGAATGCGGAAAACCCAATAAGGAAGTAAGTACCTCATGAGCGAGACGATCACTCCAACCACCGCCCCCTACGGCAGCTGGAAATCTGCGATCAGTGCAGATCTCCTGGTCGAGGGCAGCGTTCGCCTGGCAGAAGCCAGCTTGGTCGATGGGCGCTATTACTGGCTGGAATCGCGCCCCTCTGAAAAGGGAAGAAATGTACTGGTGCAATACTGCCCGCAAAATGGGCGCAGAGACCTCACCCCCGCCCCCATCGCTGTGCGCAGTAAAGCTCATGAATACGGTGGTGGCAGCTGCCTGGTGCACGCGGATAGCGTCTATTTTGTGTTGGCAGAAGATCAGCGTATCTACCGCATGAAACTCGACAGTGCGATCCCTGAGGCAATCACAGCGGAAAAGAACTCCCGCTACGCCGACCTGATCATCGATCCCCTGCGCAATCGTCTTATTTGTGTCGAAGAGGACGCCAGTGAAGATACGCAGGGAGAGGAACCTCGGGCCCGTATTATCGCGATAGACTTAGACGACCCACTGGCCCAGCCCGCCAAAACCCTACAGGAAGGGGCCGACTTTTATTCAAACCCAAGCTTGAATCCGGCCGGCGATCAGCTGGCGTTCCTGCGCTGGCACCACCCCAACCTCCCCTGGGACGCCACAGAACTTTGTATTGCCAAACTCAATCCACAGGGGGATGCCGAAGAAATCACTCAGGTTGCCGGCGGCGAAAACGAGTCGATCTTCCAACCCCAGTGGTCTCCCCTGGGCGAACTCTGCTACGTCTCCGATCGCAACAACTGGTGGAATCTGTACAAACTGGGGCAAGACGAGCCACTGTGGAAAAAGGAGGCAGAATTCGCCACGCCGCAGTGGGTGTTTGGCATGTCCACTTACGGCTTTATCAGCGCCAAAGATATTCTCTGCACCTATACCCAAAACGGTTGCTGGCACCTCGGTATGGTGAACATGCAAAGCGGGGAACATAAAACCCTCTCCCAACCCTATTGCGATATCGAGAGCCTGCACTGTGAAAATGGCCGCGCAGTAATGATCGCCGCCGGCGCAGAGAGCTTTCCCGCCGTCACCGCCTTTGACCTCAGCAGCGGCACAACAGAACAAATTGCCAGCAGCAACAGCCGCTCACTGCCGGCCGAGCTGTTTTCTGTTGCGCAGGCGGTTACCTTTACTGCGGGCGAGCGCAGTGTACACGGCTTTTACTATCCGCCCCACAACCCCAGCTTCAAGGCGCCCGCTGGCGACAAGCCACCGCTTATTGTTTTTAGCCACGGCGGCCCCACCGGCGCTACCTCGGCGGGTCTCAACCTGAAGGTTCAATACTGGACCAGCCGGGGCTTCGCCATCCTGGATGTCAACTACTCCGGCAGCACTGGCTATGGCCGCGAATACCGCGATCGCCTGGCGAATAAATGGGGCATCTACGATGTTGAGGATGTCTGCGCTGGCGCCGAGTACCTGGTTGAAGGCGGTCTCGCCGACCCCGATCGATTACTGATTAAAGGCGGTAGCGCCGGCGGCTACACCGTTTTGGCGGCGCTGACTTATCACAACACCTTCAAGGCCGGTGCCAGCCACTATGGTATCGGGGAGTTGAGCAGCCTCGCTAAAGACACCCACAAATTCGAGTCCCGCTATCTGGACAAGCTGGTAGGTCCCTGGCCCTCTGCGGAAAAAATCTACCATCAGCGCTCTCCCATCAACGATGTGGAAAAATTGAGCTGCCCGGTAATTTTTTTCCAGGGCATGGAAGACAAGGTTGTCCCCCCCAATCAAGCTGAAACTATGGTTGCAGCCCTGCGCAAGCGCGGAATTCCCGTATCCTATATTACCTTTGCCAGCGAAGGGCACGGCTTCCGCAGTGGCGATAGCATTAAATTGGCTCTGGAGGGGGAGCTGGAATTTTATAGCCGTATATTTAATTTTCCGCTCGCTGAGCCCGGGCCGGGCATTACTATCGAAAACCTATAATCAAGCCGTTTATAAAGAGTTTAAGTAAGTATGGGAAGATGGAGACCGCCGCGCCCGCGCGGCTCCCGCTACATTACCGCTGAGGGCGCGCAACGTATGCGCGCCGAAGTTAAACATCTCTGGGAGGAGGAGCGCCCCCGGGTAACCCAAGCGGTCAGTGACGCCGCCAAACTGGGGGACCGCTCGGAAAATGCCGACTATATCTACGGTAAAAAAAGGCTGCGGGAAATCGACAGCCGTGTACGCTTTCTCACCAAGCGCCTGGAAGAGATTACCGTGGTAGATCGGATACCCGACGACAAGGACAAGGTGTTTTTTGGCGCCTGGGTAACGCTTGAAGACGATGAGGGGGAGAGTGTTTGCTATCGTATCGTCGGCCCCGATGAGTTCGAGGTAAAAGCAGGCCTGATCTCGATGGATTCCCCCGTTGCCCGCGCACTGCTGGGACGCAAACTCGACGATGAGGTGGATATCCGCCAGGGGGAAAAGTGGCAGACTTTTTATATTACTGACATTCGTTACGAGGAGCGGTAATAAACTTTAGATCTGTAAAGTCAGACATCTCTTACCGCCAGGTGAAACTATCACCCCCTCCCCCCAAGCGACCTCCAGTACGGCTTTTTCTTTTTCAAGAAAAGCATTTGCTGGAGGTGGCCGTTAAAGCCTGCATAAACCTAGCCCTGTGGCGCAGGCTTTTTACGCTACACCGCAAAATATCGACTCTCTCCCCCTTCCCCCAAAGACAGCCCGGCCTCCAGGCCGGCAGAACTGGTTGACAGAGTCAACCAGTATCAATAAAGTTGACACTATCAACCAGTTAGCATGGCGCCATGAACGACATCGCAATCAATGAATCCCTCCACCAGCTTATCCACGCCTACAAACGGCGCCTGCGAGCGGGTATGCAGGCGCAGCAGATTGGCCTACCGGTAAGCCATATTCGGGTGCTTAAAGGGGTGTACAAGTTTCCAATGAGCACGGCCCGCTCAATTGCCCAGCGGATGCAGCTGGATAAAGGTCAAATTACACGAATCCTCAATGAGCTGGTGCACTCCGGGCTGGTCGAAAAGAGCGATAACCCAGATGACCGGCGCAGCCAGTTTTTAACACTCACTACAGACGGAATAAGCACACTGGAAACAGTGAGCAGGCAGGAAGCCGAAGTCGCCAGGCTAATGACCCGCAACTTGAGCACCGAAGAGCTCGAAAACTTCGCCCGTATTGCCCGTGTAATGGTCGCCAATATGACCGAGCACGCCACCCCTGACGAAAGGAGCTAAGCCCTATGGCCGAAAAAGTTACCAGAGAATTAGTCGTTATTCGCAGGACGCAAATTACAGACAATATGCTGCGCATTACCTTGGGCGGCGATGATTTAAAAACACTCGCCCCCCAGCAGGAAAGTGCCTACGTTAAACTCCTACTGCCACAGGCTGACAATGAGCGTCCGCTTTTGCGCAGCTATACCATCAGGTATCAGCGGGATACTGAAATTGATATCGATTTCGCCCTACACGAACATCAAGGGCCCGCTTTAAGCTGGGCACTCAATGCACAGCCCGGCGATAAAATCCAAACCCGTGGCCCCGGCCCCAAAAAATTACTCCACCCCGAAGCAGACTGGTTTTTACTGCTGGGGGATATGACCGCACTCCCCGCTATCAGCGTAAATCTTGCCGAACTGCCCCGTGATGCAAAGGGTTATGCACTGATAGAAGTCACCAGTGAAGCCGATATTCAGGAACTGCAGCACCCGGAAAACCTACAGATTCACTGGGTAGTCAATCCGCTTCCCTCCGGAGAGCGCCTGCTAGAAAAACTGCGTTCGCTCCCCTGGCTGGAAGGGCAGGCGTCTGTGTGGAGCGCCTGTGAGTTCGACAGTATGCGCACCCTGCGACAATTTTTTAAGCGGGAAAAGGCCATCCCCAAAACCCATATTTATATATCCAGTTACTGGAAATTAGGGCAAACTGACGAAGGTCATAAACTGGCCAAACGCCTGGACAACGAGCAGCTGGCAGAATAAAGAGCGCCCTCGGATCACTGGCAACAGACCGCCACGCTATTGCCAGCGACCACTACTCAGCTGAAACGGGGCTCTCCAACCGATACCAATCATTGGATAAATAGCCCCGCGCATCGGGTTTAGAGACCTGCCGGACGATTGCCGGCGAGTCCTGGCTACAGTGCCACTCATACACAGAAGCTCGACCAGTCACCACCGCAGGAATCATCTCAGAATCCGGATTATCCTTGCAGAAGGAGATCATAGCGCTACTCGGCTGCCGACTTGTATTGGCCTTTTCTGCACAGGGAAGGTTAGCCCCATAAAACAGGCACATACCTCTCCCCCCATACAGCGCCACCCAGTCTTCCAGGGCCCCTGCACTGAGACTGGCCGTCTTGCGAATCCCATCGACAATCTCTTGGGGCATCGCCGAGTCGGCAAAGTTATTGACGGGGTTGTCATCATCCACAACTGCCGCACAGCAAACAAAAGGGTTGCTGGATAAGCTGCCCTCTGAAACCTCAGCGAACGCCGCACTTGTCGAACTGACACCGACCCATAACAGTGCAAAAAGCAAACCGTCTTTTCCTCGCCCCAATAGCGGAGTTTCTCAGCCCGCAGAGCGAATAAATAGCAACTATAATTATCTGGTCAACTTGCAACCTGACCGGGAAAGCTCCAATAAAGACCGTATTTTTTACAAGGAGTAATCTGTTGATTAATAACATCCTCTCTTACAGAAAAAAAGCTCCCCCTCCAGAACTCCCCCAATGGATTAGTTGCCACGAGCGCCTACCGGGAAAATATGAAGCAACCAAGCGTGGCTATGTGCGCGTCATCTGGAAATCCACACCGTCGATCGATGGCAATCTGGATTCGGCCTGGGAAGTGGGAATCGACCACTACGAAAATGCCCACACCTACCTGGGCTGGATGCCGATCCACTATGGCTGCCGCATACCTCCAGACACCTCGTTACAAGGGTGAAATTATTCAGCGGATCAAAGCAGAAAGTAGACGTTAAATAAGGTCTGCTACAGCGCGGCAATCCGTTTTTGCGCCTCTATAGAGCAAGCCCGGCAGCACTTATGCCCAGGCGCAAAGGCCTTATTGATTCAGTTTTGACAGGCCTTTGGTACTGTCACCGCCGAGCGCCGGCTCCAGGTAGAGGAACTTCCATAAATTTTAGCGAAACAATCGACCTCGATACCCCCATCACTGAAGCCGATCTGGAATTTATTGATGATGTAATGCACGAGTATGGTAGTAACGGCTCGGTACTGGATATTTGCGAGCTGGATGCTCCCCTGACCGCCCGGGTGTCGGGCCCGGAGATGGTTCCCCCCAGCAGCTGCTCCTGGTGACGCGCATCCAGCGCTTGTTTCTTGATCTATTCTCAAATCATCGGTTTATCGAGCCCCGCTATACTCACTCAGTGACCCAAACTACAAAATATTTCCCGGTGAAATTTCTCCATACATACTGATATCTGCAAAATATCTGCATCTCGGACTTAGTTTTCAAAAACACAACCGCATTGGGATATTCTGAACGTCGCTGGAAGTCGTTAACAACCTATGAAGAGACTCCCGCATCGATTTCCCCACTCTCTACCCCAAAGTGCCATTTATAATTTTTTTAATTAGCAGGGGTAACTCACAGAGCCTTTTTAGAGCAAAAATTGTCTTACTACTTGCATGCGTATAGAGCCGGGATACAAACTATTATCATCAGCCCCTTGAGCCCCTATCAGGCACATCAATTGCTATACCGTGCTGGCAACTCTTGCATGTTACGCCCCACAGTAAAATCATGCTGTATGTTAAAGAGAGGGGCAAAATCTCTGTATGCTAACTGCCGAGATAGAACTTACCGCCCTTAGGAAATTTCACCTCACCTCAAAATCCGCAGGAGCGGATCGCGTTAAATATTTACCTCCAGAGAAAGTACGCTGCGTAAATTCCCAGTCGGGCCACGGTGTAATCTAGACAGGTCTTTCCTTCAGCCAAAGCCACGAGGCTCGCTATGGACGCCAGGGGCAAATGACATCCACAAAAATGTGATAGCGATCACTGGATAAGCGAACCTGCAATTTTAGTGCTAAAGGGTAGCGATTCAGCACAGGGGCGTATTATCCCCCCCCTGATTAAGGCACTGCGCCAATGTGTTGATATCATTTTGTACAAACTCGGCCATATCGCCGAACATAACCACAGTGGGCGCTTTTATCGCTTGATGAATTAAGTGATGCCCCAGTGGGAAAATACGAAAAACGAGCTGGATACTATGGCGAATTTGACTCTGGATGATACCCTGCCTGTTTCAGCAACCAATCGATAAGCTTTGATAAGCTGTCTACGGATAAACCGCTGCCATATTACGGAAAGTCGACATGCAAAAATCACCCTGGGTTGAAGACGCTATCACCAAGGCGGATGCACGCTGGCAAGCATCTAAATCCACTATTGAAGGAAAAGTATTCAGTGATGTACAGGACAGTCAGGGGCGGCAATATGTCGATGTTGTGATGGAGGGCGGCGGTATGCTGGGTATCGCCCTGGTGGGATATACCTACATACTGGAAAAGGCGGGCATTCGCTTCCGCAAAATAGCCGGAACTTCGGCCGGTGCCATCAACGCCCTATTTCTCGCCGCCGCCGGCACCCCCAGCGCCAGCAAGAGCGAAAGACTCCTGGATATCCTCGCCGGTGCCAACTTTGCCAGTTTTGAAGACGGTGAGCGCTATGCGCGAAAAACCGTGCAACGGCTGCTCAAAGGCAGAGGCCTGCTCGGCAGTGTAGCTTTACACCCCCTGGATTCCATGCGCACCTTGCGACACCTACTCAAGCACAAGGGGTTAAATCCGGGAGACACCTTTACCCAGTGGCTGCAACAAGAACTGAAGCAGCTGGGCATCACCAACACCGCACAACTCAATCAGAGAGTTAACCAGTTCCCGCCGCTCCTGCACCGTGGCAAGCCGGACAACCAGATTGGTTACGGCGAAGTTGCCCTGGTTGCAGCGGATATCACCACGGAGACCCGCGCGGTATTTCCGGCCAAGGCGCCACTGTATTTCGACAATCCAAACGCGGTAAACCCCGCTGAATTTGTCCGCGCCTCTATGTCGGTGCCCGGTTTTTTTAAACCTTACGTGGTAAAGGACATTCCCCAGCTCAGTGAGAACAACGCTGTCGCCGAGAACTGGCGCAGCATTAAGGGCATCGGCGATCCCAAGCGCTTCTTTCGCAACGGTTTCCCCAGGGATATTGAATTTGTCGACGGGGGCCTTGTTTCCAACTTCCCCTTTGACATCTTCCACAAATCCGTAGGCACCCCGAAGTTGCCGACTTTTGGCATTAAATTGGAAGTAGACCTGTACCAGCCCAAGTCCGATAAGGTGGGCAGGTTTACCATGGGGCTGGTCAGCACCTGCCGCAATATGCTCGACAACCATGTACGCGCCAGTCTCAATGCGGAGTACCACGCGCTGGTTAAGGAGATCCCAATAAAGTCCACCGCAACGGGAGAGGCCCCCCACTGGCTGGATTTTTCCATGCCCGATCACCACTGCGAACACCTGTTCCTATCCGGCGTCAATGCGGCTATCGAGTTTTTGAGCCAGGAGTTTCACTGGGAGGATTATTTGGTACTGCGTCAACCCGACGCCTTTTATGCCGGCGAAAAACTGGCTTAACAACAGCCCGGCGCCATAGTCGCACCGGGCCTTGTATTGCCGTTGCCTTAGAAAGAGCGACGGCGGTAAGAGCGGTAATCCGCGCGCCAGAAGTTACGCTCTAGCAAACGCTCCAACTGCTCACCACTTACCTTGGGGGCAACACCATCCAGCTGCGCCTGGGCGGCAACTGCCCTGGCGATATGCAAGCTTACTTCGCGGATATCATTGAGGTGCGGCAACAGAGCACCCTCGCCCTCTTTTACCACTGGCGCCTGCTCAGCCAAAGCATTCGATGCCGCCATCAACATACCATCGGTCACCTTGGAGGCACCGGAGGCAATCACACCGAGGCCAATACCCGGGAAAATATAGACATTGTTACACTGCGCTACCGCGTAGTGGTGGCCATTCAGCTCCACCGCTGCGAAGGGGCTGCCAGTGGCCACCAGGGCCTCGCCTCGGGTCCAGCTGAATATTTCTGCGGGGGTCGCCTCTGCACGGGAAGTGGGGTTGGACAGCGGCATCACCAAGGGGCGGCGGTGCCCTTTGTGCAGCGCTTCGATCACCGGCTGGGTAAACAAGCCCCCCTGCCCGGATACACCGATCAGAATACTCGGCCCCACATTGCCGATCAGCGTCTCAAGATCCCAATCGGAAACCCCTTCGTACTTGCTCGGGTCCTGGGCCAGGGCCGCCTGGAAATCGTGCAGGCCTTTCATATCGGCAGTCACGAGCCCGTAACGATCGAACATAAAGATCTGCGCGCGCGCCTCCGCATCGGCAAGGCCAGCCTGTACTTTCGCACTGACGATTTGCTCGGCAATACCGCAGCCCGCTGAACCGGCCCCCACAATCACCACTCTCTGCGCGGTGATGGTTTCCTGCCAGGTTTTACAGGCCGCCAGGATAGTGCCCAGGGCCACAGAGGCGGTGCCCTGAATATCATCGTTAAAACAGCACAGCTGGTTCCGGTAGCGTTGCAACAGCGGCATGGCATTGGTTTGCGCAAAGTCCTCAAACTGTACCAGCACCTTGGGCCAGCGCCGTTTTACCGCTTCAATAAACTGCTCCAGGAACTCATCGTACTCCTCCTGGGAGATGCGCTCGTGGCGCCAGCCCATATACATAGGATCGCTTAGCAGTGTGCGGTTATTCGTCCCCACATCCAGCGTCACCGGCAGGGTGTAGGCCGGGCTGATGCCTCCGCAGGCCGTATACAGGGAGAGCTTGCCAATAGGGATACCCATACCGCCGATGCCCTGATCCCCCAGTCCGAGAATCCGCTCACCGTCGGTCACCACGATCACTTTAACGTTCTCTTTCGTAGCGCTGCGCAGAATATCGTCAATATGATCCCGGTCGGGATAGGAGATAAACAGTCCTCGGTGATTGCGATAAATACTGGAGAACTCTTCACAGGCTGCACCCACCGTAGGGGTGTAGATAATCGGCAGCATCTCCTCGATATGGTGCTCAATTAAGTAGAAAAACAACGTCTCGTTGTCGTCCTGAATTCCCCTGAGATAAATATGTTTTTCCAGGCCGGTCTTACACTGCTGATATTGGTGGTAAGCGCGCCTGGCCTGCTCCTCAATCGTCTCAACCGTATTTGGCAAAAGGCCGGCCAAATTAAATTCGAGACGCTCTTTTAAGCTAAATGCACTGCCTTTGTTGAGCAGTGGCATTTCCAGTAGGGAGGGACCTGCATGGGGAATGTACAGTGGACGCTTTTCTTTGTTACTCATATGCCTGCTTTTGCCTATCGCTCGAAGCGATGATTATTGCGTAGCTATCTTTCAATGTGACTGAATCAGTCAAACTTGTTCTTGAGGTTGCATAGATGTGCCAACTCAACTGGGGCCGGAAGCCTATCTATTGTACCTATAGATAACAAGGCCCCCGGTGCGAGCCAATTTTCGATTTAATCGGGCCGCCCAACTAGGCTAGCTGTAATTTAGCTTTCCCTTGTTGCGATTTTTTTTAAGCTAAAGCGCGGCCGCTTCACGGCGAGAATATAGTGCCGCCATCCATACACTCAGCAGAATTAAGGGGCCCAAATCAAGAAGCAAGAACGACAAGTAGAAGAAGCAAAAGCCACTCAGTGCGCGCTGCTTGCGATCTTAACGGAGCGGGAGACCCGCCAGAATTGTGATAAACCCACTGCCAGCGATGTCTATTTTGGCGATATACCTGACCATAGTGGCCGGACTGCCACTGCGAGATAACCAAGAGGGTTTCTTTCTTGCCGATAACACCGATAGAGGCAAGCCTGGAAGCACTGTCACCCTGACAGTGGATTGCCCCCCCCCTAGATTGCCAACCCAACCAGCCTTATCGCCAATATTGGCTGACAGATTACTCAGACGGCACCGGGGGGATCAGCTCAATCCCAGATAGCATCCAGCCCCCTTTAATAGCGAGGCTCCCTAAAGCTCTGTAGCTGCAACCTGATAGATATAGCCGGCGGCTGGCAGCCCCGGGAATAGAGGTAATATAAGGTTGAAATCCAGCCCCACTGATCCCCTTGCCCACAGCGCCTGAATCAAATCAGTCCGTGTCAAAAAACACGTTGGGGGGGCATGGGGACATGGGGAGCGCGGGTATCGATTCGCCCTATGACGATTTGATCGCAATAGCGATCTGAATTTCATTGCCGCCGACATACTGTTCAAAATCGGTGGTGAATGCGCGCTGATGGGGACAGTGCTCCGCAGCAAAATACTCCCAGACTTTGCCCCACAAATCGATCGCAACTTGGGGCATATCCCCTTTAGCGGAAAATATTAAGTATTGACCAGACTGTATTTGAATGGGCTTAAACGCCTCAGACATATCTTCAGACAAACTATCAGAACAGGCATAGACATCAAAAAAGCCGCTATGATCCGATTCATAATTGGCGTAAACCCCAAATACCTTTGGATTACCTCTCAACTTCGGTGCAGCCTCCGCGCCAAACCGATCCCACAGTGGCGCTATTCTTGCCTTATCCGGATCGGCCTCATTGGTATTCTTAGTGCGGGTGCAAAGGCCCACCAAATCCAAGCGCTCTAATTCTCTGACATCCATATTTACCGACCATTTATATAATTATTTGCAGGGAGCCGAATACTATAACAACTCCCGAGAAGCTGGCCAGGCGTCTACACGCACAAGCACATACAGGCACTCACTCAAACAGCGCCCAAGGGCTTCTGCCTGGCCTCTGAGGGCGGGTATCCATACATCGATTTATACCGCTGGGTAAAATAGGATTGACTGGAAAAGCCGCTATCCAGCGCTATATCCACCAGGCGCTTGTGGGTAGTTCTCAACTGAATATCAGCGTGCTGCAGCCTCCGCTCATTGATCCAGGCTTTTGGCGATTCCGCTTTAAATACTCGGCTAAACCTGTTTTTAAATGACGTCAGGCTCATACCTATCTGCTTGGCATAGTCTGCCACAGACCAGTGCTGAGTCACATTTGCCTCCATAAATCGGCGAAAGCGCTCATTGGCCGGATTGATTTGGCGAAGCAGTTCTTCAGCCAGGCGACAACCACACCCGCCCTTCAGCTTTAAAAGAAGTAACTCCTCCAGCTTTAAGCTATTCAGGCTGTCATCGTTTAACTCGCTAAAGGCATCCAGTGAATCCAGAGTAAGACGTGTCAAATCACACTCCGGAAAAATAAAGGGGGCGCTATTGTGTGAGGCCTCTACACGGGGTAAAGCCGCCTGGGTATTTTTTGCCCTTATCAATACTTGACTATGCCGCTCGTAAAACCGGGTCAGCATGGCTGAACCTATACTGGCACAGATAATCAGCAGTTCCCTGCCAGAAAACAGATTACTCACTTCAAGACCATCGACCGCGCCCGCCAGCCAAACCTGCCCTGAAGCAATATGAAACTCACAGGTGCCGCAATTGATAGCGGCTACGCCGTCAACCACCATAAAAAGGTTAAATTCAGACAGAAGTTCACATGGCGTCACTTCACCCGGCTTAACCCGTATCTTTTGAAACTGAAATAGTTCAGCTGAGTCCTGGCCCGCAAAGGAAGCTTTTTGCCTTAGGGGGCTGTCTAAATTCCTTTGCAAGTCCTTTTGATAGGAGGCAATCATGAGGTTCACCGCTCAAATTTACACCAATATTCCTTTAAGCTTCCATTTGGCACTATTGAGAGGGTGCTTTTCTGGAAGTTTGATCACCGGAAGCTACAAGCGACTCCCGGCTTCAGCTATTAGAAGCCACAACCGTTGAACTGAGCGTTTGAAGCATCATTTGAACAACCAATACCATGAAATTTTTTATAAAAATTTATGGAACAAAAGTGCCAGATTAACCATAAAGAGAGAATATTAAACCGAGCACACCAAGGGGCGGGGATTATATTTGTGAATAATGGCATTCCAGGATATCGCTAGCGCGACTTACCAAGCGCGCAGAGGTCTCTATACGGCCGGCAATACAATCTATCTATTTAGCATTGACTGAAGCCAAACCGCTCACTGATATAGCCTTTACACTTATTTACACAATTAATTTAATTAAGGAGCCTCTGCATACTACCCAGATTGGCAATGCAAGCGACACTCGCTGGCAACCAATTAAAGCTGTCGCCATATGAAAAATCACAGCGATACAATCCTGAAACTCTTCACCGGTAATTTTACGGTAAAAGAACCTAGGGGGCTTTAGCAAGGCTATGAACAACTCACAGTCAAGGCGCGGTTTTGTAGGAAAATAAAAGTCGCCACACCGAGTGTAAATTGCCCTGAAGGCCCCGCAGGGCGGGCCTCGAAGGCCGCAGCTGCCGCATTACCGCTCCTGCAAAAGTACGGCGCCCAATATCTGTAGCCGTATCCCGCAGAGGTATTACAGAGTTATTTGGAGGCTCCTTAGAACAGCACACTCTTACTGTCGCCAATAAAGTAAAAAAGGCCTAAACAAGTTGCCCGGTTAAATACTTTTATTTGAATCATCTATGCAAGTAATACCACTAGATTTCAAGGGTAGCTTCGATCATAAAATAATCAATTTATAAAGCCGATGAACATTTACTTTGTACCAGGTATGATTTTCTCCTAAAATATGACAAAATAACTCACATGGAAACTGCCCTACTCCATCGGGACACATTTTTGCACCAATCAAGTGCTTTGGAGCCAGGCGGAATATTTATTGATAAATAGAGAGAAGATTTACATAAAGCCTATGCCAGTGGATATATTCAAATCCTGCATTCAACTTTGAAGTGCATCAGTTAAATGTCCATATAGCAATTATAAGCTAGTATTTATTAAGATCTTTTCTGCTAGCCATTGAATTTATCAGTATGAGCAATCAGTAGGACGCTTTAAACCTATAAACTCTTAAGCCTTTGAGATTTATGTCAACAAGTTACTCTAAAGAATTAAATCGGCTTGCTCAACTTATGTGGGAGCAAGAAGCGGAATTGGAGCTTAAGCCCAAGGAAGAAAAGGAGTCTCCTCCTGAGCAATCCTCAGTAGACAGCGCCCCCAATGATGTTTTTTGGGGTAAATGGAAAGGGCGATATATCGTGGTAATGCGCTATGTATCGGGCAGAACAGCTTCCAATGTCAAGTTACCCAATATATACGCCGATGAGGCCGCTGCCCGCTCCGCCGCCCTCGATATCATTCGTAAATTTCCAGCAGCTTCTATTCGCTATCTTTCCGCCAAAGAGCTGGCTGTTTACCTCTAGCTGACCTCAAAGCGGCTTTATCCCCAGGTGGCAGCCATTTGGCGCCACCGGCACTAACACCCCTATCAGCGTAAAAGCCCCCGCAGAGCGGACCTGGAAGGCCACAGAGAGATTGTGGAATTACCCAGAGACTCCTTAGTATCTGGAAATAAATTGGCGGACTTCCTCGACAAATACCTGCGAGGCCGGCTCCCGCCCCAAAAGTAAATGCCCGTCACTATTGAGGCCGACAAATCGAGCCCCCGGTATTGCCGAAGCAATTTCACAACCAGTTTGAACTGGAATTCGCTGATCCCCCAGTGAGTGAATCACCAAGGTGGGCACTGTAACCTCTTTAAGCTTTTCCCTCACATCAATGCTGCCGAAAACCGAGAGAAAACGGACAGCATTTTCAGGGGAAGTTGTCAGCCGCTGAAACTCATTAAACCATGCCAGCTCGCTGGCATTTGCACTTGGCATAAATGTCGAAGAAAAAATCTGGCGATAAGCCGGGTTATCCTGCCCCCAGCCCGTCTCTGTCAGAGTCATTACCGCTTCACGCTCTCTAACCGTAGCTTCACTCGCACCGATTCGCCAACCCGCGTGATAGCCGCCAAACAAAATCAGCTGCCTGACTCGGCTGGGGTGCCTTACCGCATACTCAATAGAGACAGCCGCTCCCTGTGATATCCCCAACAGCGTAAAGTTGTCGACCCCGCAGGCATCAACCACAGTCTCCAGATCTGTCACAAACGACTCAAATGAAATATTGTCGACCTCCCAGTCTGAAAGGCCGTTGCCGCGCTCATCGTAGCGAATAAACTGATGATCGACGGAAAGCTCCCGAAATAAAGGGCTCCATATGGGGGAATCCCAATCATGCTCCAGATGACTCAGCCAGTTGGCCGCCTTGACGATCGGAAGCCCCTCCCCCATCTTGGCATAGGCAATGCGCACGCCGTCATCTGCTGTGCAAAATTCAACCTTTTGCTGGGTTAGCAGTTTTCGCCCCCTCGCCCGATCATCAACAACCTCTTGCACCTCTGGCTCCCCCAGCTTGCTGGGTGACCACGCAATACCCGCCTTACGGAAACGATTCGCAAGCCTTGAACGCTCGTGCTCTATTTCACTATCCATCCCCAGTGATGCCATCACCTGCAGTAACTGCGTCGCAGCATTTGGGTTAAAGGGCTCCAACTCTTCCCAGCGGCGAGCCCAAACCAGCTGATCCGGTAGAGAAACCCAGGGGTGGGATGCCAGGCGTGACAATACCTTGCCGCGCAGCTGAACGATTTCCTGGCGCTCCGACAATAGCCACTGCTGGAAAAGCTCCTGGTCGGGGAGGTCGACACCATCGAGGAAAGGCTCTTGCAGTTGTCGGTAGATAGCCTCCAGCTCCGATGCCAGCACCTTGGGGGAATCAAGGGTTAAAGCGATTTGGGCAATATCAATAGCGACATCTTCCGTATCCATACTGACACGCTCTCTGTCGGCTATTAGACGCTCCTTGTCCGAGTCGTTGACTATCGATCGAATTTTGCTCAAAGACCAGCGCAGTGATGCGCGCGGATCATCTGGCAGCTCCCAAAATATTTCACACAGGCGATCCCGCCGGTGGGGCCTCGCCGCCAACAACAGGAAAGCCAAAAGGGCTCGGGTTATTTTAGAGGGCGGTAGATTGACCGGACTGCCATCACGAGTGACTAGAAAATCGCCCAGCATCTGAACTGAAATACCCATGAATGAATTATTTACCCCTGAAAAATAAGATATCTTCTAGGGAGCCTCTGAGTAGTTCTGCGATGCCCCTGGCTTTCAGGGCGGCTCTCAATCAAGGCGCGGCTTCGCGGCGCAGAATGAAGGCACTCTGAGGGCCATAGCTGCTGCATTGCCGCTCTTGCAAGCCGGCGATCTATGCCCGACACCTACAACTCTCAAAGTCCGCAGAGATACTGCGGAATTATTCAGGGGCTCCCTAGCGCCCAAGAAAGATTCCGGCAATCTTCTCAAGGATACCGAATAGCTGCAAACACCATACATTACAGATGTGAAGCACTTGAACAATAGACGCCCTACTTCGCTATAACGGGGCCCAACGCTCAATAACTGGGTGGCAAAGCCAGGGAGTAACAGGTACAGCGCGGCGCCAAGGCGAGACTAAAATTGCAAGATTAGTCAGCAGGAGGGGAATTGCAGCGGGCTGTCTAAAAGGTGGCAGGAGTCACATCCGGGCCTCAGGGCGGCGCAGCTCCACTACCCACCATTCGAAATCGGCCTGAAATTTTATAAGGAAAAACTTATGGCTCATCCGTTAAGCACAAAAGGGGCTGGACCACCGAATCTCTTGCAAATCGGCAGGCCGGCCCCCTCTCAATCAGAATTTGAGAGCTTTAACCGCTCAGCAAAAATCTATTTGAGCAAAATTAACGATCTTTATGCAGAAAAACTTCAAATCCGAGTGCCCGTGAACTCCGGTACAACTTGGTGCTACGGTGAAAACTTTCATACCATTTTCTGAACTGAGCATATTTAAAGAACTTAAACTCGCCTTTATTCGGGTCGAAAAAGTAACTCACCTTATCCGCCGATGGCTCGATACGAAATGCCATTGCGTGGCCCCAGCCAGTTCCCGCCGTTCTCAACATACAGTAAAGCGTACCGGACTGTTTGGAAAAGTAATCCTTAGCTTCAAGACCACCAAAAGAATCTGCAAATTGATCATCCAGTGAAGGATTTTTGTCTCTTAGCACTATGCTATTACCTGTCGTTCCCAAAGAAAGAAAACCTTGAGATGCCAAGTATTTTTTAGTTTCCGCCATCATCTCATAGGATGTACTGAAGCGTCCCTCCGTACCATTTTTATACTTAAATCGATACATGGAAGCAAAACGCTGGGCGACAGTCGCTATCTTTGTCTCATCAATATTGCCACCGGTCGATAGTGCATCTCGAAGACCAGACTGAAGCGCCTTAGTAATCCAACTAACGGACAAAGCCTCACAGATTCCATCCTTCGAATAAGGGTGCTTTTTAGTAACTTTTGAATAACTTCCCTGCTTGAACCCCCAGGTCAGCTGCCCGCCCATACCTGATGCGCCACTGTCACTGTTAAACAAACCCGGCATATTTGTATCCTCACATTACAACCGATCTTCTCGGTATTTTTTATACTATTTGGCCTCAGCACAAATAACACAATTACTTATCTTTGCAAAAGTCCGCCATCAAAATTTTTAAACATCTCACCTAATGGGGCACAGCCCTCTTTGTGTGGGGATGCTTTTTGGTAACTTTCGAATAAGCCGCTTGACTAAACTTCCAGGTTAAAACCCCGCCCATATTAGAGGCACCTACATCAACAGCTGGGAAAATTGGCATTTTGTCATCCTCACATCGCAACCAAAATCTGGCTTTTTACTGCCCGGCACTTATGCAAACAGCGTGTAAATTATTATTTAAAACAATGCCACAAAAAATTTACAGGCCCCGCACTAAGCTAAAAACCACAGCAAATCAATCGCTATAAAAATAAGCGCACCAACCCACTCTTATAAAACTATAAATCTTGAAGGCAAGCTTAGGTTTGGCCACTCATGTAAAAACACTTAATAATATAAACTGTAAACATGCTATATTTTTGCAGATCACAAGTCCACGATAAGTGACCAATGTCACCATCAGGCAAATAAAACATAAAATAATTGCCACTACTCAAAAGCCTACACCCTCGATAACCAGATCTTTTATACACCCCTCCCAAATAGATATTAAATAAACTTCCCAGTACGGAAATCTAATTAAAGTTAAACTAAACTAATAGTTAAGCTTATATTTACAATTGATAAGCCACCATCAACAAACAGGATTCAATCGATAGGCTCTTATTAAGGAGCCTCTGAACAATTCCGTAATACCTCTGCGGGTCTTGAAGGCTACAGATGTTAGGCGCAGTTCGCCGCGAATGGCCCTAGTCCTTTGCAAGAGCTGCAACGCAGCAGCTGTGGCCTTCAAGGCCCGCCCTTCGGGGCTTACAGAGCGATTCACACTCCGCGTTGCGACTTCTTGAAAGGTCTAGACATTCCTGCGAAGCCGCGCCTTGATTGTGAAGCGCTCTGTAAGCCAGAGGCATCACGGAATTGTTCAGAGGCTCCTTAAACCTTGTACGGGGCACGATGGCGCGACCAAAAGACAGGAAAAGATATACCCTCAAGCGCAAAAGAAAGGAATATATACCGACAAAAGCAGCAAGATTAGAACAGTTAAGAGCAGGTTTGGAGCAAATGCCCAGTCTATTAGAAATTCGGTTGAACAATGCACCCTTCAAATATTGGCATATGGAGGCAATATTTGAAGGGCACGGCCCAGGCTTAAGCGTCCTGGCGAACCACTAGAGCGGCAAAGCCAAGCAATACGCTGCCGCTAAAACGTTGAATCCATTTCTGTATCATTCCGCCTACAGAAACCGCTCGCCATTGCGACAGCATAATCGCAACCCCCAAGAACCACAGAAAGATTATGGATGCGTGAATCGAGACCAGCAAGAAAGCTTCATAGTAGCTAGCACTACCTAGCGAGATAAACTGTGGGAAGGCGGCAAGGTAAAACATCGATACTTTCGGGTTCAGAATCTGGGTCAGGAAACCCTCGGCAAAATTTCGGCACGTATCGCCAGGTGCTTTTGCGCTGGGCTGTAATCTATCGGCAGCCCTGTGAGCGGAAGGCCTCGAGAAAGTAGCCACTATCGTTTTTACGCCCAAATAGGCCAAGTAGGCAGCCCCGAGATATTTGATCAGAGTATAAAGCTCAGCCGACTGTAGGATGATCGCCGATAAACCCAGAATTGAGATGGCGCCGTGGGCAAACGTTGCCGAAACTAGTCCCAGAATATTTTCCACTCCCGACCTCAGCCCCTTATCGGCCACCGTTTTAACAATGAGGACACTGTTCGGCCCCGGGGAAATTACTAACAAAAGGGAGACTGCGGCAAATGCAAGAATTTCACTCATAACAATAAACACCTTAAAAAAGCCAGTGGATAGGGGTACATCTAGGGGGTACATCTAGGGGGTACATCTAGGGAGTAACCGAGCCAAAGGCTGACTCGGTCTAGCTCAATACAGGTAGGTTGCGGTGCCAGTAGCAATCAACTCATCCTTGTCGTTGCTCAATTCCATCCTTGTCACAACCAGCTTATTACCGGTGCGCAGAATTGAGCCATGGCAGAGAAAGTGCTCTCCCCTGCCCGGTTTCAGGTAGTCGACACGCATATCGACCGTACCCAGCTTTAACAGACGATCCACTTTTTCTTTCCAGTGGACATCTCCCAGATGCTGGTAGGCGGCGACCATTGCGGTCAAACCACCAACCGTATCCAGGGCGGTGGCGATTACGCCACCGTGCAGGATTTTCTTCCACACATTGCCAATCAGCTGTGGCGTGAGCGTAAAACCGGCTGAGAGCGTGAGCGCCTCCAGGTCCAGGTCGCGCATCTCAAGTCCAATTTGCTGATTGAAAGGGATCTGTTCAAAAAATTCCCTGACTAGTGCCTGAAACTCACTGGGTGAGGGTTCTGTCATAGGCGGGCAACCCGGTTCAGCCCATCCAGTGCGGCGCTGCGGTATGCCTCCGCCATGGTGGGATAGTTAAAAGTCGTGTTAACGAAATAATCGATCGAATTATTCGGTGCCGGCTGCTTCATGATGGCCTGGCCAATATGCACAATCTCGGCAGCCTCGGCGCCAAAGCAGTGAATACCGAGAATCTCATGGGTCTCAATATGGAACAGTATCTTGAGCATCCCCACGCGCTCACCAGAAATTTGCGCTCGCGCAGTGTGCTTGAACAGTGCGCGCCCCACTTCATAGGGCACTTTGGCCGCAGTCAACTCAGACTCGGTTTTACCCACTGAGGAGATTTCTGGAAGGGTATAAATCCCGGTAGGCGCATCCTCAATTACTCGATGGCCACGGCCGGCAATTGCTGCGGCGACGGCGCGCCCCTGGTCATATGAGGCGCTGGCAAGACTGGGCCAGCCAATCACATCGCCCACTGCGTAGATATTTTCCACTTCGGTGCAGTAGTGATCATCGACACTCAGCTGACCGCGGTGATTGGCCTCCAGGCCGACATTATCCAGGCCCAAGCCGCTGGTATTGCCAGTGCGGCCATTACACCAGAGCAGTGCATCCGCATGAATGCGCTTGCCGGATTGCATCTCCATAATGACGCCCTGATCGTTGGGCAGCACCCGCGCGTACTCTTCCTGGTGGCGAACTGTGACCCCCATATCGCGCAGGTGGTAGCTCAGCGCATCGGAAATCTCATCGTCGAGGAATTCCAGCAGGCTATTGCGGGTATTGATCAAATCCACCTTAACGCCGAGGCCGGCAAAGATAGAGGCGTATTCACAGCCAATCACACCGGCGCCATAGATCATAATGGAGTGCGGGGTGTGCTGCATATCCAGGATCATATCGCTGTCGTAAACGCGCTCGTGGTCAAAGTCCACATCGGCGGGGCGGTAGGGACGCGAGCCGGTAGCGATAACAAACTTCTTCGCGGTAACCGTTTCTGCGGCACCATCGGGCATCAACACCTCAACGGTGTGCTCATCGCGGAATTCCGCATCCCCAACGATCAGCTCAACCCGATTGCGAGCGTAAAAAGACGTGTGCATTTCCACCTGATAGGAAATGACTTTATTCACCGTCTGCATTACCTGGGGGAAAGTAAGGCGACGGGGTTCACCCAATGCGCGAAAAACGCTCTGAGTGTTGTAACGCATCAACTGTTTGACAGAGTGGCGCAGTGCCTTGGAGGGGATAGTACCTTTGTGGGTACAGTTACCGCCAACCACTTGGCGCTTTTCAATTACCGCAACACGCATACCTTTTTTTGCGGCGCTCATTGCGGCGGCTTCTCCAGCCGGGCCAGAACCAATTACTACCAGGTCAAACTTTTGCTCTGCCATTAAATGCTCTAATTCTATTTTCCAAACGGAGTCCACAGCGCGCTAACGCCATTTACTCAATACTAACTATACGATTATCGGCACCACCTGTGCCAATGACATAAAATAACAAGCCCGTTAATCACGGGCTTGCTAAAGAGGAAGGCTTACTTGCGTTTTGTCGCATCGTAAGCGAGATCTTCAGCAGCCACCTGCTGCTGTCTTTGTCTCTCTTGCTCCTTCTCACACTCATCGTCATCGCCACCGCAGACTGTGCAATCCTGCTTCATGCCGATATTGTTGAGCCCGCCACAAGTCCCTTTCAATGGTTTGTTCTGAACCATGGCCCCGAGCGCCATACCGGCAACAACGAGCAACATGGCCACAAAGGCAAATATAAAAATTGTCATTTCTCAGACCTCTCTAAATAAGCTTCGAACCCAGAGCTATAGCGCTCTTCAAAACCTGTATCCGTTTTCACCACCATAAAGACAGCGAGATCGTCGCGCTCGGCCAGGGCCATGCCGGCATCCGCACCGAGAACATTAAGCGCGGTAGCCAGACCATCGGCCTCAGCACAGGTGTCGGCAACGACGGTTACCGATGCCAATCTGTGCTTGATGGAGCGCCCGGAGCGAGGATCAATACTGTGGGAGTAACGAACACCATTCCTTTCGTAGTAGTTGCGGTAATCGCCACTGGTAGCTACAGACTTGCCGCTCACCGCGATCGGCTCCTGCACCATCTGCCCGGCTGAACTGGGCACCTCGATACCAATCACCCAGGCCTTACCCTTTGGATTCACACCCAGGGTTCGCAGTTCACCGCCAATCTCGACCAAGTAGTTGCCAATACCCAGGTCTTCCAGCAGCTCAGCGACTCTGTCTACACCGTGGCCCTTGGCAATCGCCGAGAGATCCACCTCAACCGGGCGGCTCTTGATAACGGTATCCGGCTTTCGGGTCAGGGTTAACGCATCGGAACCGACGACGGTTAGCAGATCGGCAATGTCTTTATCTGAGGGAATATGCTCAGGTTCAGGCTGCGGGCCAAAGCCCCATAAGTTGACCAGTGGGCCAACTGTCACCTCGAAAGCACCCTCACTGCGGTGGTAGATATCCAAGGACATCTCCAGCACATCGGCCAAATGTTGGCTAACCGGGATCGCCTGCCCTACCGGGCTGCGGTTAAAGCGCATTAACTCGGAGTCGTCGATATAGGTCGACATCTCCTGATTGACCTGCTGCAACTCATCGTCGATCAGCTGCTGCAACTCGTCCTGTTTAAGCCCCGGAGGTACCTGAGCTACGGTGATGTGATAGCTGGTGCCCATAGTGCGGCCCGCCAGCTGCCAGGTCTCCGCTGCGGGGGAGCAGGCCGATAAAATTACCACTGCCCAAAGCAAAAACAGGGCCGTAAAGACGGGCCCTGTTTTTGAGTTTGTCGGGCCTGTGATTGCTTTTAGCAAGCTAAGCCCTCCAATTATCCGCCGAAGTCATCCAGCAGGATATTTTCATCTTCTACACCCAAGTCCTTGAGCATATTGATGACTGCCGCGTTCATCATGGGCGGCCCACACATGTAGTACTCACAATCTTCCGGAGCCGGGTGGTCCTTCAGGTAGTTTTCATACACGACGTTGTGGATGAAGCCGGTGTAACCGGTCCAGTTGTCTTCCGGCTGCGGATCGGACAGAGCCACATGCCACTGGAAGTTGTCGAACTCGGAAGCCAGACCATTGTAGTCGTCTTCGTAGAACATCTCGCGCAGAGAGCGCGCACCGTACCAGAAGCTGATCTTACGGGTAGAGTTCAGGCGCTTGAGCTGGTCGAAGATGTGTGAACGCATCGGCGCCATACCGGCACCACCGCCGATAAATACCATCTCGTTGTCAGTTTCCTTGGCGAAGAACTCACCGAAGGGACCGTACACCTTGATCTTGTCACCCGGCTTCAGGCTGAATACGTAGGAAGACATCTGACCCGGCGGAATACCCTCAGTGCGGGGCGGCGGAGTCGCGATACGGATGTTGAACTTGACAACACCTTTCTCTTCCGGGTAGTTGGCCATGGAGTAAGCGCGAACCACGGGCTCGGTCACTTTGGACTCCAGCTTGAAGAAGCCAAAGTGCTCCCAGTCGCCACGGTACTGATCTTCAACTTCGAAGTCGGAGAATTGCACGTGGTGAGCCGGCGCTTCCAGCTGTACGTAACCGCCAGCGCGGAAGTCGACGTTTTCACCTTCGGGCAGACGCAGAGTCAGCTCTTTAATAAAGGTGGCCACGTTCGGGTTGGATTCCACAGTGCACTCCCACTGCTTCACACCAAACACCTCTTCCGGCACTTCGATTTCCATGTCCTGCTTAACCGCAACCTGACAGGAAAGACGCTTGCCTTCTTTGGCGTCGCGCGGGGTAAAGTGAGCCGCTTCGGTCGGCAGCATATCGCCACCGCCGGCAGTCACTTTACAGGTACACTGCGCACAGCTGCCGCCGCCGCCACAGGCGGAGGCCAGGAACAGGTTGTTGGCAGCCAGGGTTTGCAGCAGCTTGCCGCCGGCCGGTACGGTGAGGGTCTTCTCACCGTTAACCAGGATGTTGACGTTGCCGGTGTTTACCAGGCGCGAACGGGCCGCAAGGATCACCGCTACCAGGGCCAGTACGATGACGGTAAACATCGCTACGCCGAGGATAATTTCAATATTCATTCTATTGTTTTCCCCGCTTAGATATCGATGCCGCCGAAGGACATGAAGCCCAGGGACATCAGACCAACGGTTACGAAGGTGATACCCAGGCCTTTCAGGCCATCCGGAACGTCACTGTACTTCAGTTTTTCACGAATACCGGCCAGAGCGGTAATCGCCAGTGCCCAGCCGAGGCCGGCACCGAAGCCGTAGGCAACACTCTCACCGAACGCGTACTCGCGCTCCACCATGAACAGGGACGCACCCATGATGGCGCAGTTCACGGTGATCAGCGGCAGGAATACACCCAGCGCGTTGTAGAGTGCCGGTACATATTTATCCAGGAACATCTCCAGGATCTGTACCAGTGCCGCAATTACGCCGATGTAGGACAGCAGGCCGAGGAAGCTCAGGTCCACGTCGGGGTAACCGGCCCAGGCCAGTGCGCCGTCTTTCAGCAGGTAGGTGTAGATCAGGTTGTTCACCGGTACTGTCAGAGTCAGTACCACGATAACCGCAACACCCAAGCCAATAGCGGCCTCGATCTTCTTCGATACCGCCAGGAAGGTACACATACCGAGGAAGAAGGCCAGCGCCATGTTTTCAACGAAAACGGCGCGGATAATCAAAGAAATATAATGTTCCACGGATTAGGCCTCCTGCGCTCGGGAATTAGGCGCAATCTTGAACTCATCTTGCTCCACCTGTGCCGGTTTCCAGGCACGGATCGCCCAGATGAACAGGCCGATCAGGAAGAATGCGCTCGGTGGCAACAGCAGCAGGCCGTTGGGGATATACCAACCGCCGTTGCTCACGGTGGTCAGGATATCGATACCGAACAGTTTGCCGGCGCCGAAGAGTTCACGAACTACCGCGAGGCCGATCAGGATAACGCTGTAGCCCAGGCCGTTACCGATACCGTCGAAGAAGCTGGGCAGCGGCGGGTTCTTCATAGCGAAGGCTTCCGCACGGCCCATCACGATACAGTTGGTAATGATCAGACCGACGAATACGGACAACTGCTTGGAGATGTCGTAAGCCAGGGCCTTGATCAGCTGGTCAACCAGAATTACCAGAGAGGCAATCACAGTCATCTGTACGATGATACGAATGCTGTTCGGGATCTGGTTGCGGATCAGGGATACCGCAACGTTGGAACAGGCTACAACCGAGGTCAGTGCGATACACATTACCAGGGTAACCTGCAACGAGCTGGTAACAGCCAGTGCAGAACAGATACCCAGGATCTGCAACGCGATCGGGTTGTTGTTAAAAATCGGCTCTAGCAGAGTATCTTTAATTTTCATGCTTATGCCTCCCCTGCTTTCAGGTTTTTCAGGAAGGGACCGTAACCCTGGTTGCCCAACCAGAAGTTCACCAGGTTGCTAACACCCTTGCTGGTCAGAGTCGCACCGGACAGGCCGTCTACTTCGTGAATCGCTTTCGGGCTGCTGGGGTTAACCTGGCCCTTGATCACTGCGATATCCACGTCGCCCTGGCTGTTGAAGACTTTCTTGCCAACCCACTGGGCTTTCCAGTTGGGGTTGTCAACTTCACCACCCAGTCCCGGAGTTTCCTTGTGCTCGTAGAAGCCGAGGCCCGCTACGGTGTCGAGGTTGCTCTCCAGAGCGAGGAAGCCGTACAGGGTGCCCCACAGGCCGTAACCGCGAATCGGCAGAATGATCTTGTCCAGCTTGCCATCTTTCTCTACCAGGTATACCTCTTTGGTATTTTCCCGGCGGATAATTTTGGCGGTGTCCTCGTCGGAAGACAGCTTTTCACTGCCGGACGGGATCTTGGCCGCAGCGCGACCGCTGCCGCCAGCCGGAGCCTGATCGGTAAACTTACCGGTGCTCAGGTCAACGTATTTAATCTGTACGTCGGCGAAGGCCTTTTCGACTGCCGCTTTATTAGCGTGAGAGTCGTTCAGCAGGCCGCCAGCCATCAGTACATTGCGCTTCATATCCAGCTCGGCATTGGCCTGCTGAGCGGGCTTCAGCATTACCGCAGCGGTAGATACCACTACGGAGCACACCAGACACATTACCAGCGCGACAATCAGAGTACCGGTTATGGAATCTTTATTAGCCACGTGCCAACCTCCGTTTGATATTGGACTGCACCACAAAGTGGTCAAACAGCGGAGCGAACAGGTTGGCGAACAGAATCGCCAGCATCATGCCTTCCGGGAAGGCCGGGTTCACCACACGAATCAGGACAACCATCACCCCGATCAGGATGCCGTACCACCAGCGGCCGGTATCGGTCATCGCAGCGGATACAGGGTCTGTAGTCATAAAGATCAGACCGAAGGCAAAGCCGCCTACTACCAGGTGCCAGTACCAGGGTACATGGAACATCGGGTTGCTGGCTTCGGAAGCGAACATGTTGAACATAAACGCGGTGGCCATCATGCCCAGCAGGGTGCCGGCAACGATGCGCCAGCTGGCGATCTTCATGCCCATCAGGATCACGCCGGCAATCAGCATCGCCAGGGTGGAGGTTTCACCGATAGAACCGTGCATTTTACCGAAGAAAGCGTCGAGCCAGGTCAGCTGGCCGCCAGCCAGGTTCACCACCTGGTTCTGAACACCTTCGCTGGCCATTACAGACAGCGCAGTAGCGCCGGTGTAACCGTCAACCGCAGTCCAGACCACATCGCCGGACATCGCTGCCGGGTAGGCGAAGAACAGGAAAGCACGGCCGGTCAGTGCCGGGTTGAGGAAGTTTTTGCCGGTACCACCGAAGACTTCCTTACCGATAACCACACCAAAGCTGATACCCATAGCCACCATCCACAGGGGCAGATCCGGCGGACAGGTCAGGGCGAACAGGATGGAGGTTACGAAGAAACCTTCGTTGACTTCGTGACCGCGCACCGCGGCAAACAGCACTTCCCAGATACCGCCCACAATAAAGGTGACCGCATAAATCGGCAGGAAGTACATGGCACCGTAGACAAAGTTGTCCCACAGGCTAGCCGGGTTGTAGGAGGTCAGAGCACCAATAATGGCGTGGCGCCAGCCGGACAGGTCCGGGTTGGTCATGCCTTCGAGAATGGTGTTGGCCTGGAAACCGATATTCCACATACCGTAGAACGCCGGAATCATGGCACAAGCCCACACAGTGATCATAATGCGCTTCAGGTCGATGCCGTCGCGCACGTGAGCCGTGGTCTTGGTCTTGTCAGCCGGCTGGAACAGACCGGTGTCAATCGCTTCAAACAGGGCGTAGAACTTTTCGAACTTGCCGCCTTTGTGAAACTTGGGTTCGATCGAATCGAGGAATTTACGCAACATACTTACCCCTCCTTCTCAATACGGGTCAGGTTGTCCCGCAAAATGGGGCCGTACTCGTACTTGCCCGGACACACGAAGGTGCACAACGCCAGATCTTCTTCATCCAGCTCCAGCGCACCCAGTTTCTGCGCCATCGCAGTATCGCCAACGATCAGGGAGCGCAGCAGCTGAGTGGGCAGCACATCCAGGGGCATTACCTCTTCATAGGTACCGATGGGTACCATGGCGCGCTCAGAACCATTGGTGCTGGTGGTGAAGTTAAACAGCTTGTTCTTAAACAGGCGCGACAGGTAAATGGGGAAGATGGAGAAACGCTTGTTACCGGCACGCAGGTAGTGCAGGAACGGGCGCTCATTGCCCTCTTCCAGTATAGAGATCTGGTTGTGGTAGCGGCCCAGGTAAGCCAAGGGGCCCGCTGCGGTGCGGCCGCCAAATACGGAGCCGGAGATAACGCGATCGCTATCGCCTTTCAGATCGCCAGCAGTCAGCTCATCAAAGCTCGCGCCCAGACGGGTGCGCAGCAGACGCGGCTGCTTGACCTGAGGGCCCGCCAGGGAGATAACGCGGTCGGTGAACAGCTTACCGGTGGTAAACAGTTTGCCTACGGCGATCACATCCTGGTAGTTGATGGTGAATACACTGCGGTTGCCAGAAACTGGCTTCAGGTAGTGGATATGGGTACCGGACAGGCCTGCCGGGTGCGGGCCCGCAAAGGTTTCATGGCGAATATTAGCAGCGCTCGGTACCGGGATATCCGCATCGGGAGCGCTACAAACAAAGGTAGTCTCAGCCAGCTTGGACAGAACTTCTACACCCTGTTCAAACGCTTCGCGGTTCTCGGCAATAACCACTTCCGGATTCGCCGCCAGCGGGTTGGTATCCATCGCATTGATAAATACCGCTGCCGGCTCGGCATCCAGGGCGGGTACACGGCTGAACGGACGAGCGCGCAGCGCGGTCCACATGCCGGACTCAACCAGGTTTTCAACCACTTGTTCGCGAGTCAGGCCAGACAGTTTGTCTGCGCTGTAA
This sequence comes from Microbulbifer regidiadema (SeqCode), assembly GCF_052467605.1. Classification (NCBI taxonomy): domain Bacteria; kingdom Pseudomonadati; phylum Pseudomonadota; class Gammaproteobacteria; order Cellvibrionales; family Microbulbiferaceae; genus Microbulbifer; species Microbulbifer regidiadema (SeqCode). The sequence continues at coordinate 1,360,023 of NZ_CP174316.1, forward strand.
CTTTTGAACTCTTCCGCTTCGTCACCGTCTATCTCGATCACGACTGACTGCAGCACCCTGCGGGCACCACGGTTAATCGCAACAACACGGCCCGCAGCGGGAGCAGTGTAACGCACGCCTTCTGTTTTTTTATCGCTAAACAACAGCTGACCAAGTTTGACGCTATCCCCTTCAGCCACCGCCATCGTCGGCTTCATCCCGTGGTAATCGGGGCCGAGAACAGCGACGGTCTTGAGCGCAGGACCATCTTGGATGACCTGCTCGGGCGCGCCGGATATGGGTAAGTCCAATCCCCGACGGATCTTTCTCATACGCCTATGCCTAAGTTTCTAGTTTAAAAAATTGCAATAGGACCCACCGTCCCATTACTGGGAAGCTAGGTCCTCTTGAGGAATTCCGCGCTGCGAGGGCTTACGCCGCATCACCCGTGAACCGGGAGGAAGGAAGCTGACTTATAGGTTGTGCGCGCTAACTTCTCGGCGCACGGCCGCCCCGCAAAATCGCGCGCATTATAAAGATGGGCCAGGGTCTTTACCAGCCTGGAAAGGCTTTAAGTGGCACTAAGTTGGGAAAATTCTGCTGAAAAAACAGGGATTTGGGGAGAGATGGTGCGGCGACCGAAGCGGTCGCCGGCACGTCACAGCCGCCTCTGGGAGCCGGCTGTGACGAGGAGGCGTGACGCCTTAGTCCTCTTTCGGGAACAGCTTGTAGCGAACGCCGGCCATATCTTCCAGGCAGCGAACCACCTGACAGCTGTAGCCGAACTCATTGTCGTACCAGCAGTAGAGCACCGCGTTCTTACCGTCCACGATAGTCGCGGTGGAATCGAATACGCAGGCGCGGCGGGAGCCGACAAAATCGCTGGACACCACTTCCGGGGAGTTGGTGTAGTCGATCTGCTGGCGCAGCGGCGAGTGCAGCGCCACATCGCGCATATATTCGTTCAACTCTTCCTTGGTGGTCTCTTTACCCAGGTTCAGGTTCAGGATCGCCATGGAGACATTGGGGGTCGGAACGCGAATCGCATTGCCGGTGAGCTTACCTTTCAGCTCGGGCAGTGCCTTGGCAACCGCCTTGGCAGCACCGGTTTCGGTCAGAACCATGTTCAGCGCTGCTGCGCGACCGCGACGCTCACCCTTGTGGTAGTTGTCGATCAGGTTCTGGTCGTTGGTGTAGGCGTGTACCGTCTCCACGTGACCGTGCTCAACGCCGTAGCCGTCCATCATCGCCTTCAGGACCGGTACGATAGCGTTAGTGGTACAGGAAGCGGCGGACAGCACCTTGTCTTCCGGCTTGATGTCGCTGCTGTTGATACCGTAAACGATATTCTTGATATCGCCCTTGCCCGGCGCAGTCAGCAGTACCTTGGAGGCGCCAGGGCTCTCCAGGTGCTGGCTCAGGCCGTCTTCATCGCGCCATACACCGGTGCTGTCAACGACGATCGCGTCGTTGATACCGTGCTGGGTGTAATCCACTTCCTGCGGGGAGTTGGCGTAGATGATCTTGATTTCGTTACCGTTACAGATCAGGGAGTTAGTCTCCTCATCTACACGGATGGTGCCCTGGAAGGCGCCGTGTACGGAGTCGCGACGCAGCAGAGAGGCGCGCTTCACCAGGTCGTTGGGCGCCTTGCCCTTGCGCAGTACGATCGCGCGCAGACGCAGAACGTCACCACTGCCCGCTTTGTCGATCAGCAGGCGGGCAACCAGACGGCCGATGCGACCAAAGCCGTAGATCACAACATCTTTGGACTCAGGCAGAGGCTTGCCGGCACCTGCGGCGTCGGTCAGCTCTTCGCGCACAAACTCGTCCACGGACAGGCCGCGGTCGTCGCGCATATATTTGTTGGTCATGGTTCCCAGGTCAATATGTACGGGACCCAGGTCCATCTTGCAGATGGCTTCCAATACAGGGAAGGTTTCAAACTCGGAGAGTTCATTCTCCTCAACCTGACGCACGAAACGGTGCGCTTTCATAATGCTCAGAACTGAGCGATTAACCAGGTTGCGGCCATACATATAAATACCGACGTTGCTCTCACGGTTGAGCTTTCCAATCATCGGGATCATGGATTCAGCCAGCGCTTCACGCTGTTTCCAATCCTTGAAAAAGTCCGCGGGCTTCGGTCGCTTCTGAGTCACTGTCAGACACCTCTGCAATGTGTTTAGTAGACAAGAAATACAGCCCTAAAACCACTCAGGGCCGCATGGCTGCGCATTATCAGTATTCGCTCAGCACTGCGCAACTGAGCAAAAAAGAGCCAAAAAAATGTAGTAAAACTACCTTTTTGTAGCTCGCCCCCGGGATAGCGCGCAATCCTCAAAAAAACGTCGCCACCGCCGCCGGGAAACACAGATATGGGCAACATTCCCTGCAGCCAAAACTGTTCGCGGCTACAATAGCCGCCTCGACGACACCCGAATAAAAGCGTGGATATATAAGGAAAGATGACAGAAATACAGCCCCTGACCCCACCGAAGTTTCGCTCCTCCAGTGACCGACAATTTTGGGGACAACTGCACGGCGCAGCTGCCGCGTCCGCCATCCTCAGCGCGGCGCGTAATAACAAGGCGCCCACCCTGTTAATCACAAAGGACAGTCTCGAAGCGCACCGCCTAGAGGTGCAATTGAAATTTTTTAACAAGGCGCGGCGAGATAAGGGGGGGAATGAGGCGCTGGAGATCTTCCATTTCCCCGACTGGGAAATCCTCCCCTACGACACCTTTTCCCCCCACCAGGATATTATTTCGGATCGCCTTGCCACGCTGTACCAGCTGCCAAAAATGGGCGCGGGTATCGTCATTATTCCCGTCAGCACCCTGATGCACCGACTCCCCCCCTGCAACTACATCGCCGGCAATGCGCTGATACTGGAAGAGGGGCAGCAGTTTGATATCGATATCCAGCGAAGGTTGCTGGAGCAGGCCGGCTATCACTGCGTAGATACCGTCTACGAGCACGGTGAATTTGCCGTGCGCGGCTCGCTGATGGATATTTTCCCAATGGGCAGTCCCCTGCCCTACCGTATCGATCTGTTCGACGACGAGATCGAAACCCTGCGCACTTTCGACCCGGAAACCCAGCGCACCATCGACACCGTGAAAACCATTCACCTTTTGCCGGCACGGGAATTTCCTTTACACAAGGCCGCCCTGTCGGAATTCCTGCAAAACTGGCACGGCGAATTCGACAGTGACCCCAGCCAGGTACCGATATATCAGGATATCAGCGCGGGAATTGCCCCGGCGGGTATCGAGTACTACCTGCCCCTATTTTTCGACGGCAACTGCTCCAGCCTGTTCGATTACCTGCCCGAGGGCAGTCAGGCATTTTTGCAGGGGGACATCCAGCAGGCGCTCGACAGTTTCTGGCGCGAAGTGAGCAACCGCTATGAAAGTCGTCGCGGCGACCTGACCCGCCCCATTCTGCCACCGCGCCAGATATTGCTGGAAGTCGACGAGTTTAATGGCGCCCTGAAGTCCATGCCCCGGGCAATCTTTGCGACGGAGAGCCTGCCGGAGGCCCAGGGCAACTTTAATTTTGCCGCTGTTACACCGCCCTCGCTGCCGGTAGATGGCAAGTCCGACCAGCCCCTGGCCGCGCTGGAAAGCTACCTGATGGAATATTCCGGCCGGGTGCTCTTCTGTGCAGAGAGCAGCGGGCGGCGCGAAGCGCTGCTGGAGCTATTAAAGGGGATACGCCTGACCCCGCCCAGCTTCCAGAGCTGGCAGGACTTCCTCGCCGCAGAGGACCCTATCGGCATTACCGTAGCCCCCCTCGACCAAGGACTGCTGCTTGAGGAGCCACAGATCAACCTGATCGCAGAGCCGCAGTTATTTGGTGAGCGCGTCCTGCAACAGCGCCGCCGCAAGAAGGCCAAAGATGAAGCGGACAATGCGGTTAAAAACCTGGCCGAACTGCGCATGGGCACCCCCGTAGTCCATATTGATCACGGTGTGGGCCGCTATCGCGGCTTACAGCACCTGGAGATCGACGGGCAACCGGCAGAATTCCTGACCCTGGAATACGCCGATGAGGCCAAACTCTACGTACCTGTGGCCAGCCTGCACCTGATCAGCCGCTACTCCGGCGCCGATGAAGCCCTGGCTCCGCTGCACAAGATGGGCAGTGAGCAGTGGCAAAAAGCCAAGCGCAAAGCCGCCGAGAAAGTGCGCGATGCCGCAGCGGAACTGTTGGATATCTACGCCCGCCGCGAAGCCCGCATTGGCCACGCCTTCGACAACCCTCAACTGGCCTATCGGGAATTTTCCGCAGGTTTCCCCTTCGAGGAAACCCCAGACCAACAGCAGGCTATCGAGGCAGTTCTGGGGGATATGCTCTCAGACAAGCCGATGGACCGACTGGTGTGCGGCGACGTGGGCTTCGGCAAGACCGAAGTGGCTATGCGCGCCGCCTTTGTCGCCGCCCACGCAGGTATGCAAGTGGCCATGCTGGTACCCACCACCCTGCTGGCCCAGCAACACTATCAATCCTTCCAGGATCGCTTTGCCGATTGGCCGATCAATATCGAGGTGATTTCCCGCTTCCGCTCCGGCAAGGAAGTGGACAGCGTGAAAGAGAAGGTTTCCAGCGGCAAGGTGGATATCCTGGTTGGCACCCACAAGCTGCTGCAAAGCGATCTGGACTTTAAAAATCTCGGCCTGCTGATTATCGACGAAGAGCACCGCTTTGGCGTCCGGCAGAAGGAGCGCCTGAAGAGCCTGCGCTCCGAGGTGGATATCCTCAACCTTACCGCCACCCCTATTCCCCGCACCCTGAATATGGCCATGGCCGGTATTCGCGATCTCTCGGTGATCGCCACCCCGCCGGCACGGCGTCTCTCGGTGAAAACCTTTGTGCGCGAGCGTGATGACGCCCTGGTAAAAGAGGCCATCCTGCGGGAGATATTGCGCGGCGGCCAGGTGTACTTCCTGCACAACGAGGTGAAAAGCATTGAACGAATCGCGCGGGAATTACAGGAGATGATTCCCGAGGCCCGCATCGGTATCGGCCACGGCCAGATGCGCGAGCGGGAGCTGGAACAGGTGATGAGCGACTTCTATCACAAGCGCTTTAATGTCCTGGTCTGTACCACCATTATCGAAACCGGTATCGACGTCCCCACCGCCAATACCATTTTAATCGAGCGCGCCGACAAGTTCGGCCTGGCCCAGCTCCACCAGCTGCGCGGCCGCGTGGGGCGCTCGCACCACCAGGCCTACGCCTACCTATTGACCCCCAACAAGCGCTCCATGACCGGTGACGCGGTGAAGCGCCTGGAGGCGATTAGCGAGGCCCAGGATTTAGGTGCGGGCTTTACCCTGGCAACCCACGACCTGGAAATTCGCGGCGCGGGCGAGCTGCTGGGCGAGGAGCAAAGCGGGCAGATCCAGAGCGTCGGCTTCAATCTGTATATGGAGATGCTCGACAAGGCGGTGAAGGCCATCCGCGAGGGCCGCACACCGAATATCGACGAGCCGCTCGAATCCCCAGCGGTGGACGTCAATCTGCGGGTCGCGGCGCTGATTCCCGAGGACTACCTGCCCGATGTCCACGGCCGCCTGATTATGTACAAGCGCATCGCCAATGCCACCGACCGGCAGCAACTGAAGGAGCTTCAGGTGGAGATGATCGACCGCTTCGGGCTACTGCCGGAATCGGTAAAGCACCTGTTCCGCACCACGGAGATCAAGTTGAAGGCCGAAAACATGGGCATCCGCAAACTTGAGGCCTCCGCTGCGCGAGGGCGTATCGAATTTGCGGAGAATACCCGTGTAGATCCGCTCACACTGGTTAAGATGGTGCAAACCCAGCCGGGACGCTACCAGCTGGCCGGCGCCAACCAACTGAATTTCAGTCTCGATGAGGAGGGTACAGAGCGCAAGCTACAGGAGATCAACGAAGTTCTGGAAAAGCTTGCACAGTGATACCATTCGGTAGGCGGCGGGAGCTGGCGATTAGACTACCTAGTCAGCAGCTCCCACCCAAACGGCCTCCCGGCAACAACACTCTCGGCACCCCCAATAGAATTGTTTAAGTGGTAAACCCATGAAAAGGATAATTAGCCTCTGCTCAACCCTGGCGCTCACGCTGGCAGCCACCAGTGCCCAGGCCGTTAACTACGCTGGCAATACTTTCGAAATAGAGATGATCGTATTCGAGCGTCCCCAGGGAATGGAAAACTCAGCAGAGACCTGGCCCGCCGCACCGCGCCTCCAGTACCCATCAAAGTGGGTCGACTTCGCAACACCGCGCACACCGCGCCCAGCGGCGGCAGAGGAGGCCCTGTCACTGGATGACATTATCTCCGCGCCTGAAGCGGGCAACCCATCGGACCTTGAGCCCGCAGGGCTTGAGGGCGTCCCCGGCGAAAATGTTGAAACGCGACAAGCCCCCAAACCCGCCGCCGCAAACCTGCTCCTGAGGCCGGTACCGACACTACTCAATAACAAGGCTGCAGCGATTTCCCGCGCCGGGGATAAAATCCTGTTTCACCGGGCTTGGCGCCAGGTGCTGAAAACCAAGAGAAATTCTCCCGCCATCCTGATTGATGGCGGCAGCCAGTTCAGCGGCCACAGCCAGCTTGAGGGGTTTATCACCTTGAGCGTTGCCCGCTATTTACATATCAGCACAAATCTATGGCTCAACGATTTTTATACCCAACCCGGGGAGCAAAGTATTCTCCTCCCTCAGCGCCCGCAAAATAAAGTGGAAAGACCACTGCAAATCTCTACAGATAACTACAGCGCTGGTGGGGATACCTATCCGCAAAATAACGGCTTTGATATTGAAGCTAATCAGGGTTCCATTCATAGCCGCGAGCCTCTCACCCTGAGTGAACCCGAATTTATAAAAGAAGCACCGCTATATGTTGCGCACGCAGCGAGATTACAACATGAGCGACGCCTGCGCAGCGGGCAACTGCATTATATAGACCACCCCGCGTTTGGTATTCTTATTGAGGTGCGCACCGTCGCCAAACCCAAAGAAGATTCATCAAATATCGACACCCCGGCCAATGAGCTTTCAAAAAATAGTGGCGCATAAAATTAATCCGCCGAAGTAACCAAAAAAATAAAGCCCCGCTCAGCACAGCGGGGCTTTATTTTAGATAGCACCAATACACACCCCAACTCCAAAGACTTTAATCCCAGACAAATTAATTCCAACATTCTTTTACAAAAGGCGCCATCGCCTTTTAATTTAATTGATTTACTTTCATTTAACCCATAGACATAAAACAAGCAAATACCGCCAATAACCAATAAAACCCAAACTAACAGCAACAACTGGACTCAACAACAATAACAAAAATCAGGTTAGTATTGAGCAGCATATATGCCACCTTATACACATATATATCGGGGGGCTTTGACCCACTATAGCGGCAGTGCCAAAAATGCTATCGCAGTATCAATCTGAGCGAGCAAGCCGCTTATTGCCAAGCTCACGAGTGCAGGGCCAGAAAGCAAAAAAGCGGATCACAGGGATCCGCTTTTTAGAGGCGCTGACAGGGCCGGCATCAATTAATGCCGCAAAACCCTACACGACAACAGTTCTTTCAACGAGCGATCAGTAAATCACTCACAGGGAACAACATCTTCCGCCAGCAGTCCTTTGTCACCTTGTTGCATTTCGAACTCTACCGCCTGCCCCTCATTAAGGGTTTTGTAACCCTCGCCGCGAATGCTGCGATAGTGAACGAAAATATCTTCAGTTCCTTCTCCACAGGTGATGAAGCCATAACCCCGTGCGTTATTAAACCACTTCACTGTACCTGTAACGCGATCACTCATTGAGAAAACCTCATTATTGTTATTGCGCCTACCTCAACCACCTCACTGCTTAATTCGGCAAGAAGGGCAAACGCCACCCCATTGTTAACAAACTGCTCCATGCAGAATGCTATCTTGCTTAATCCGATGAGCAAACACTCAAAGGACGTACCCTGATTCTTAGATAAAACAGCGCCAGTGTCTAGTTTTCTCTGTGAAATAAATACTACGTTTTTACCAATATGCGTAATTAACCGTCAAAATCTACAAAAGCACTCATTTGTAAACTAATCATTTGTACCTTATCGCACTCCCATTCCTCAACTGTCTAACGCGGCTTCTCGCGTTATCGCCGGCATATCGGCAATATGCAATGTCGAAGTCGGGAATGCACAGGATGCTCCATATCCTTCGATTATCTTAAGAATCGTTAATAGAACATCTTGCTTTATTTCGTGATAGCGTACCCAATCGGTAGTGCGGGTAAAAGTGTATATAAAGAAGTCCAGAGATGAGGCGGCAAAACTATTAAAGTTAACGATAAGCGTACGATTGGAATCAATTTCCGGATGCTCCTGTAACATAGTTTTAACATCGGCCACAATTGCCGCCATATGATGGGCATCCTCATAGCGAATACCGATCGTTTCGAAAATTCTTCGATTGAGCATTCGAGAGGGGTTTTCTACCGAGATCTGGGTAAAGACCCCATTGGGAACATAAACGGGGCGCATATCAAAGGTGCGTATTCTGGTCAGGCGCCAACCGATATCCTCTACGGTGCCCTCGATATCCCGGTCTGGGGAGCGCACCCAATCACCCACCGCAAACGGCCGATCCAGGTAGATCATCAGGCCACCGAAGAAGTTCGCCAGCAGGTCCTTGGCCGCGAAGCCCACCGCTAAGCCGCCAATGCCACCAAAAGCCAAAACGCCGCTAACGCTGTAGCCCAGGAACTGCATGATCACAATTCCCGCCGTGATCAGAATTGAAGCTCTGACCAGCTTGCCGATCGCCCGCACCGTAGTGGCATCCATCGGCTTGCCCATATAGCGCGGATCGCACAAATTGTGCTCCACACTGCGGGAGAATCGCCAGGCAAACCAGGCCATCACCAGAATCAGGCCGATTTCCCGGATCGGTGTCGCCAGAGAGAATATCTCTGCGCCGGTGGCGCTCCCAGCCCGCTGCGCCGCAACACTCAGGCCCAGTAGCCAGACCAACACCTGCCCCGGGGGCGACAGCGCTCCCACCAAAGCATCATCCCAGGGATTAACCGTCTGCTCGGCTTTGATCATCATACGCCGCACAAAGCGGCCAAACAGCCAAGCCGCTACACCAGACACAAGCACAATGAGGAAAACTGACACTATCCAAACCCGGTTCTCACCCAGCCAGGACAACAACACACTCTCAACGGACTCCACTTGACCCCCTCCGCGTTCAATAACAATCAGCAATAGCTGCAATAAGGCCCCATCGAGCGGGGGCCCTACAAATTCAACAATATTTTCTCAGCGCATTATCGAAGCTAACCAGTCTCTGGTTCTATGCCAACGCGCACTCTTTTCAAGATCTGCCCAGGACGATATCACGGGCCTGCCTCTCATGGCCGACAGGCGGTGGCTCGATTCCGGCTTGGGCACAAAGGTTTCCAGGGCTGCCAGGGCCTCAAAGGCACCCACCCGATTGTTACAGACGATTCCCATGTCACAGCCCGCATGCAGGGCGGCAAGAATCCGGTCACCGTAACCACCCGCAGCCCCGGCTCCCTCCATCGACAAGTCGTCGCTGAAAATCACCCCGGTAAAGCCCAGCTGCCCCCGCAATACATCCTGCAACCAATAACGCGAGAAACCCACCGGCTGGCTATCTATATTCACAAAGCGAATATGAGCCGGCATCACGGCGCTTAATTCTTGGGTGGCAATGCAATCGATAAAGGGCAGCGCATCTGTTGCCATAACCTGTTCCAGGGAGCGCTTGTCCTCAGGCAGCTCTACATGACTGTCCTCGAGTACATGACCATGACCCGGAAAGTGTTTTCCGGTCGTCGCCATGCCCGCCTCATGCATTCCCTGAATAAATGGGCGCGCCAGTGCGGTTAATCGGGCCGGGTTGGGACAGAAGCTGCGGTCGCCAATTACCCGACTGTGGCTGTCATCCGCATCCAATACCGGCGCAAAGCTGAAGTCCACGCCCACAGCAAGCAACTCCGCCGCCAACAGCCAGCCCACATCTTGCAGCTGCTGGCCACTGGCCGCAGCGCCGAGGGCCTGCATGGAGGGTATGCGGGTAAAATCATCGCGAAACCGCTGCACCCGCCCGCCTTCCTGGTCCACTGCCAATAGGATTTCCGGGCGCACCGCGCGGATCGATCTCACCAGCTGGGTAAGCTGCTGGCGGTCCCGGTAGTTGCGGGCAAAAAAGATAAGCCCACCCACCATGGGGTGTCTGAGCAGCTCGCAATCTTCCTCGCTGAGTTCGAGCCCCTCAATATCCACCATTAGCGGTCCGAGTGATAGTGACATATTACATTCCTTATCGCTTTGGCAGCGCACTCACGGATTGTCCACCTTCAGCATGGCTGAAGCCGCAGGCACCAGGCGTTCAAGAGTCTGAGAAAGCGTACTATCGGCACCGAAGTCTTCCCGCAGGATCGCCTCAATCGCATCGTGGCTCGACAGTGTAAAAATGGTTGCGCCCAACATAAAGTAAAGGCGCCAGTAGAAGGTTTCCGGATCCAGCCCCGGCAGCGCTTCCGCCAACAGGCCGGCAAAACGGCGGTAGCTATCCCCATATCGGGATACGATAAATCGGCGCAGATGCCCCTGGAACTGGGTATAGGCCAACCCCAGCAGGCGCATAAACCGCTGCGGATCTTTCCCCTCCAAGCCCAGGCTTCCCAGGCCAACCCGGTACAGGCACTCGATCAGCTCCTCCACCCCCAGGGACTGCCCCTCGGCAACACGGCGATCCAGCTCTTCCTCCAGCGCATCGGTGAAAGGTGTTAGGAAACGTTCGAATACCGCCTGTATCAATTCCTTTTTGGAGCCAAAATGATAGTTAACTGCGGCCAGATTCACTCCCGCCGTGCTCGTGATCGTTCTCAAAGAGGTTTCAGTAAAACCTCGTTCAGCAAACAGCACTTCCGCTGCATCGAGTATCCGGCTGACCGTATCTGTCTGGCTCATAAGTCTCAAACACCATTTAAAACATACGTTTAATCGCCGCCAGAGTAGCACATTCTCACTGCCGCAGAGTCCACTGGATAGGCGCCCCGCAGCCTCAGTAAAAGTGCCGAACGCCCCCAGACCCCCTTAGCGCTAAAGTGTGAGAGCAGTCCAAGTAAAAGTTTGAGCGGGGGTGTTTTTTAGTGCTTTAGAGATCGCAGGCTGGGGGGTACCGCAAAAGAAAAGCGACCCGTTGAAGGATCGCAGAGTTGTTCGGGAGTAATTCAGAGCCCCGCTTTAGTTCGGTTTATTTGCGAGCTTATGCTTTCACATGCATATATTTCATAATTAGAGCCGCAGCCTCCTCCACACTATCGACAAGATGGAAGAGATCGAGATCACCGGCATCGATGCAGTTGCGCTCTAAAACGGTATCTACCAGCCAGTCGTAGAGCCCACTCCAGTAGCGCTTACCCACCAATACAATCGGGAAGCGCCGCACTTTCTGGGTTTGTACCAGGGTGAGTGCTTCAAACAGCTCATCCAGCGTGCCGTACCCGCCGGGGAGCCCGACAAATCCGAGCGCGTGCTTTACAAATATAAACTTGCGCACAAAAAAGTAGCGGAAATTCAAACTGATATCTTGATAGGGATTCGCCGCCTGCTCAAAGGGCAGCTCTATATTTAAGCCAATCGACGCGCCCGGCTGGGCAAAGGCACCCCGGTTACAGGCCTCCATCAAACCCGGCCCGCCGCCGGTAATCACCGGTATTCCCTCCGCAGCGAGAAGCTCTCCCAACTTCACGCCCTGCTGGTACTCAGGACTATCCTCTGTAAACCTCGCCCCTCCAAACACAGTTACAGCCCCGCCCAACGCAATCAATCGCTCTATTCCATCGACCAACTCAGACTGAATACGAAGCACCCTCCAAGCTTCCGGCATCTTTGCGTCCAACATTACGTTTCCCCCTTATTGTCAGCTCTTTCAACGTTTTCTGCTTTCCTTACTTTCTCTCTCAATGTAGCAGTTCACAAAGACTAAAAGCTGAGGATTGCGCGAACATTAAATCTGTATATAATTCCAGCAACTGTATATAAATACAGAAAACTAGGTAAAACTATGACCAATCTCACCGCTCGTCAGACTCAGGTTCTCGACCTGATCAAAGCCTACCTGGATGAAACAGGCTACCCGCCAACACGGGCAGAAATCGCCCAGGAACTAGGCTTTCGCTCACCTAATGCCGCTGAGGAACACCTGAAAGCTCTCGCTAGAAAAGGCGCCATTGAGATGGTTGCCGGTGCCTCCCGTGGAATACGTATCCCCGACCATCAATCCGGTCTACCCATTGTGGGACGGGTTGCCGCAGGTCACCCGGTCCTCGCCGCTGAGCATATTGAGGACTACTGCGACATGCCTGCCAGCTTTTTCCACCCACCGGCCGATTACCTGCTGCGGGTGCACGGCATGAGTATGCGCGACGCCGGGATTCTCGATGGGGATTTACTCGCCGTACAAAAAACGGAACAGGTGCGCAACGGACAGATCGTGGTTGCCCGAATTGATGATGAGGTTACTGTGAAGCGTTTTCGCCGCAAGGGTAATCAGGCAACGGTTCAGCTGCTTCCTGAAAATGATGACTTTGAGTTAATTCAGGTCGATATGAGAGATAAGAACTTTGTGATTGAGGGGCTGGCTGTCGGTGTGATTCGCCAAGCACCTTAAGGCGCTCTAAAAACAACAACAGCGGCCACTGGCCGCTGCTGATTTAACCAATAGCACTGACATTAATGCAATGCTGCTATCAGGCATTACTATTAGTGAACGGTGTGATTTACCGGCATCAACTCTTCTTCCTCGAAGTAGCCCACCTCGAGATCGTCCAGATTTTGCACAGCTTCAATACCCGCTTCCAGCATAGCCCGAGCTACAGCAACCTTGTGCTTTTGCAAAAACTGAAGGCTCTCTGCTGAAAAAGAGATGCTCACCAAAGGGTCCTCCTTGTGGCCAGCACGACGCAAGGCTACATCGCCATTAGCCAACTCGATAATCTCAAAAGTTTCGGAGGACATTCGCTTTTCCTTCACGGCACAGTAGTTTGCGCCCAGTGTACCACAGGCTTGCGGGAAGTTTCATTCGCCCCGCTCAAGTCCGAGATGTTCTCAATTAATTTATACTCTGGCCCATTTTTAAGCTGAGACTTAGACAACTGCGCAGCAGTGTCGAACCCCTGCGACAAAAACAGGGGCCGACCTGAAAGCAGTGAAGAATACGGGCCTTAAAGGCCCGCAAAAAGATCAGTGAATTGCCCAGGGGCTTCGGAGATGACTTAACACTCGTCCAGATGGGCCCGCTGCCTCACCACCAGCTCGCTCAGGCAGCGATGCCAGTCGAGCAGCGACTCTTTGCACAGGGGGGCAAATTCTGGCGCGGCGACTTCATTGTGTAGCGGTATTAAATTGACCGGCTGTGACTTTTCCTCGGCAGCCGCAGATATTTTCTGCTGCTCCTGCCAGGCGTGCAGCATATGGGACAGCCAGCTTTGCGGATCGCCCACCAGGCCTGCCAGTTCATTGACCTCAGCACTGGCCCGCCCCTGGACACCCAGCGCATCGATAATCAACTGCGGGGAAGCTGGCTCAAACCCCAGCTGAAGCTGGCTGGCCTGCTCTGCGAGAAAGGCCCGGTAGGCCTTGCACAACTGCATCAATGCCGCTTCCTCCAGCGCATCGCGCTGGAGGGGAATATCCCACGGCTGCTGCAACAGCAACTGGCCCTTGCGCAGAGCCGAAGTCACATGGATGGTGTAGGGGTTACTCATGGCCTACTTCTTTGCCGCTGCTTTTTTAGTCGCAGGCTTCTTGCGCGTGGCAGCCGTGCTCTTGGTCGAGGCCTCTACTTTCCAACTGCCATCGCGGTAAAAAGCACGCCAACCGGTCGCCTTGCCTTCCTCCTCAGATTGAACGTATTGCTCCTGAGTTTTACGACTGAATCGAACCACCGTATCCCGGCCACTATCGTCCTGCGTCGGCGCAGAAAATAGGAAGCTGTATTTTGGATCGATTTCGCTCTGGTGGGGCAGCAACTCTTTGACCAGCGGAGCCCGGGTCTCGCGGTTTTTGGGGAACTGACTGGCAGCCAGGAACAGACCCGAGGCACCATCGCGCAGGATGTAGTGATCCTCCACTTTGATACAGGCCAGCTCCGGCATGGGAACCGGGTCCATTTTCGGTGGTGCCGGCTGTCCATTTTTTAACAGCTTACGAGTGTTCTTACAGCTCTCATTGGTACAGCCAAAGTACTTGCCAAAGCGGCCCGACTTTAACTGCATATCACTGCTACATTTATCACACTCGATAATCGGACCATCGTACCCTTTAATTTTAAAGGTGCCCTGCTCTATCTCGTAGCCGCTGCAATCCGGGTTATTGCCGCAAATATGTAATTTGCGCTGCTCGTCCAACAAGTAGCTATCCATGGCAGTACCGCACTTGCCACAGCGGCGCTTCTCGCGCAGCAGCCTGGATTCCGCTTCCTCGTCCTTGTCCGCATCGACCGCTTCATCCCCCGATACCAGGTTCATGGTATTGGTACAGCGCTCTTTGGGCGGCAGTGCGTAACCGGAGCAACCGAGGAACACCCCGGTGGAACCGGTGCGAATCTGCATATGGCGGCCACACTTGCCGCACTCGATATCGGTATCGGTCGGCGTGTTGCGGCGCATGCCCGCATCGGCAGACTGGGCTTTTTCCAGGCGCCCGGAAAAGTCCTGATAGAACTCATCGAGCAGTTGCTTCCAGCCCTTATCGCCATCGGCAACTGCGTCCAGAGATTCCTCCAGGTTTGCAGTAAAGCCGTAATCCATCAGGTTCTTAAAGCTTTCGCTGAGCCGGTCGGTGACAATATCCCCCATTTTTTCGGCGTAAAAACGGCGGTTCTCCAAGCGCACATAACCGCGATCCTGGATCGTGGAAATAATGGAGGCGTAGGTGGAGGGGCGGCCGATACCGCGCTTTTCCAGCTCTTTAACCAGGGCCGCTTCACTAAAGCGCGCCGGCGGTTTGGTAAAGTGCTGTTTGGGGTCCAGCTGCTGAAGGGACAGTTTATCGCCGACCTTCACATCCGGAAGCAGTAGATCCTCATCCTTTTTGCCGCTCGCTGGAGCGACCTTGAGGAAACCGTCAAATCGAATCACCCGGCCCCGCGCGCGCAACTCAAAGTCGCCGGCACTGACCACAATTGAAGAGGAGGTGAACTGGGCTGGGGTCATCTGGCAGGCGACGAACTGCTGCCAAATCAGGTTGTACAGCCTCTCCGCGTCCCGCTCGACACCGGAGAGCATATTCGGGGCGATACGCACATCGGATGGGCGAATCGCTTCGTGCGCTTCTTGAGCGCCCTCTTTGCTGCTGTAGCTGTTGGGACTTTGCGGCAGGTACTTATCGCCGTAATTCTCGCCAATATAATCCCGCGCAGATTCCACTGCCTCTTTACTGAGGTTGGTGGAGTCAGTACGCATATAGGTGATATGACCGGCTTCATACAAACGCTGGGCCAGGGTCATGGTCTTCTTCACGCTGAAGCCGAGACGGTTACTGGCCGCCTGCTGCAAGGTGGAGGTAATAAATGGCGCGCCGGGCTTGGAACTGGTGGGCTTGTCGTCGCGGGCTGAAACGACAAACTCACTGGACTGCAGCTGCTTGGCAGCATTCATCGCCAGCTCTTCGTTGGTGGGACGGAAAGCCTCACCGGCCTGCTTTTTCACCTCGAGGCGCAACTTGGCCGCCTTTGTCGTTGCGGTGTCGGCAAACAGGGTCCAGTACTCTTCGGGAATAAACGCGCGGATTTCCCGCTCCCGCTCCACCACCAGGCGAACAGCAACGGATTGCACACGCCCCGCAGACAAGCCCCTGGCCACTTTCTCCCACAGGAGTGGGGATACCATATAGCCGACAATCCGATCGAGGAAGCGGCGCGCCTGCTGGGCGTTGACGCGGTTAATATTCAGGCGGCCGGGATCTTTAAAGGCCTCCTGAATCGCCGATTTGGTAATTTCGTTAAACACGACCCGGCGGTAGCGGTCGTTATCACCGCCAATCGCCTCGCGCAAATGCCAGGCAATCGCCTCCCCCTCGCGGTCCAAGTCCGTTGCGAGATAGATGTGATCGGCGCCTTCGGCGAGCCGCTGCAATTCGCTCACCACTTTCTCTTTGCCCGGCAGTATCTCGTAGTGGGCCTGCCACTCCTGATCCGGGTCTATCCCCATACGCTTGATCAGCTGCTCGCGATTTTTCTTGCGCTTGTAAGCCTCTTTCGCCTCGGGGGAAAGCTTGCGTGTTTCCGCCGCACGACGCGCGCGCTCCTTTGCGTCAACCGGTTGTTTATTGCCCCCACCCGTGGGCAAATCGCGAATATGGCCGACACTGGACTTCACAACAAAGTCCTTGCCGAGATATTTATTGATGGTTTTCGCTTTGGCCGGTGATTCGACGATGACCAGTGATTTACCCATAAGCCTTTGATTTCAAATGAAAATTTACTGCTATTGCAAGTCTTGTAAGCCCTCTTATCGGGCTTGTGCTGCGCGAATATATAAGCCTCACATCAAGCGCGGTCAAGCAAAGCTGACAATTTTCCGCTCTCAGTCACCAAAATTGGCACCGGCCAGTCCGCTAAAATGCGACCCCGTAGACGCTCTTTTATACCGCTTTCCCGCCGCTCAGAGCGGCCCCTCAGTGCCCGAGTGGGCGCTCACTTTCCGAATAGCTTCTTCTATTAAGGGGGTGTATTCATCGAGCGAAGCCATCAACTTTTGGAAGGCCTGTTCACCGCCGGTTTCCGGCCACTGAATACCGAGACCCACCGGGGTTGCGGTAATGGCACAGGCTCCCCGGGGGATTTTTTCCAGCAGCTGGTGTAAATATTTCCACGCAGCCTGTGGCGCCGGCTGGCCATCGACCCAATCCCAGACACCGGAAAAATTCAGCTCGTGCTCCAAGCGCTGCTTGTCCAGCACCCAATCCACTTGCAACCCTTTGCGATTCTGCCAGCAGCGGTAATAGACCGCCGCAGTGCCATCGCCTAAGGCGGCGGGCAGCGCCTGGATTTGTACGGTAATGCCGGCCCGGGCCGCCCGGCTGCGCAGGTCCGCCAGGCGGCTGTCGCGGGCATTGGGCTTGAGCCACATCACCGGGCCCAGCACCAGCGCGATGGCAAACACGATGATAATCACCGGCAACCAATCAGACATAACCATTCCTCATTGTGGAAAAAAGTGACTATTGTGCGGTGTTTCGTGTGATCTATGTCAATCGGTTTTTTTTGCGGTAGACTCAAAATAGGTGTCAAAAGGGTGTTTTCACAGTCAATAAAAAGGGATAGGAGCAGGTAAATTATGGCGAAATACCAACACATCCTCGTGGGCTTGGACCTGTCAAAAGAGTCTTCTCAGGTACTTGAAAAAGCGGCGGATATGGCTGAGGCATTTGGTGCAGAGCTAAGTTTACTGCACGCCATTGAGCCCCTGACCTTTGCCTATGGCGGGGATATCCCTATGGACCTCTCCGAGGTACAGGAGCAGCTACAGTCCCAGGCCAAGGAGCAGCTGCAAAAAGCCGCCGGGCCGCTAAATATCCCCGCCGATCGCCAGCACGTCATCCTCGGCCAACCCTCCACCGAAATTCACCGCCTGGCCCAGGATATCCAGGCCGATCTGATTATTATTGGCAGCCACGGCCGCCACGGCTTGGCGCTGCTGCTCGGTTCCACCGCCAATGGCGTCCTCCACGGCGCCAAATGCGATGTCCTGGCCATTCGGGTCTTTGTGGAGGACGAATAACCCGGGCAAAAAGGGAAGCGGCATCAGTTGCAACTTCCCTATTCTCCCGCTAGTCGTCGCCGCCTTCCAGCTCCGACCAGCGCTCAAAAGCCTCTTCCAGCTGAGCCTGTTTTTCCGTCAGCGCACTCAACTTGGCTTGCACCTGCTGCTGCTCCTGCTGGTAAAAACTGGGGTCTGCAACCTCCTGCTCAATCGCCCCGATTTCTCCCTCAAGGGTTTCAATTAAGGCGGGCAAGCTGTCCAGCTCTCTCTGAAGCTTATAACTCAGCTTCTTTTTCTTTGCCGGGGCCGCCTCTTGGGACTGAGGTTTCTCCTTCGGTTTATTGGCGGCGGGGTTTACCTCTTTCAACTCTGCGATAAAGCTGCCCCCCTGGCGCACAAAATCACCGTAGCCGCCGACGTATTCGCGAATGCGGCCATCTCCCTCAAACGCGAGACACTCCCCCACCACATTGTCGAGGAAAGCCCGGTCGTGGCTCACTAGCAACACCGTGCCGCTAAAATCGAGCAGCAGCTGCTCGAGCAGCTCCAGGGTTTCTACATCCAGGTCGTTGGTGGGCTCATCGAGCACCAAAATATTAGCGGGCTGGCTAAACAACTTGGCCAGTAGGGCGCGATTGCGCTCTCCACCGCTCAAGGCGCTGACCTTAGTGCGAGCTTTCACGCCACTAAAGAGAAAATCGGACAGGTAGGACATAACATGGCGGCTCTTACCGCCAATAGTCACTGAGTCACGCCCTTCGGCAATATTATCGAGTACCGTTAGATCCGGATTTAGCTGGTCGCGGCGCTGATCGAAATAGGCCACCTGCTGCTTGGTGCCCAGGCGAACAGTGCCACCCTGGGACTTTAACTCCCCCAGTAACAACTTGATCAGGGTACTTTTACCTACACCGTTGGGGCCAATCAAGCCAACCTTGTCACCACGCATCAGGGTGAATGACAGATCCTTAATCAGCGGCTGCTCGTCGGGGTAGGCAAAAGTGATCCCCTTCAGCTCGGCAACCAGCTTGCCAGACACCTCACCGCTATCCAGGGCCATCTTGGCGATACCCTGCTGGGTGCGGCGCGCCTCCCTCTGGCGGCGCAGTACCTGAAGTGCCCTTACCCGGCCTTCATTGCGGGTTCGGCGCGCTTTGATACCCTGGCGAATCCAGGTTTCCTCTTGCGCCAACTTCTTGTCGAACAGGGCCTCATTTTTGGCCTCCTCTTCGAGAAGCTTTTCTTTTTCTTCCTGATAGCGGTCAAACTTGCAGCGGAAAGTACGCAAATATCCGCGATCCAAATCCCAGACACTGGTGGCCAGACGCTGCGCCAGCGCCCGGTCGTGGCTCACGAACAAGAGGGCGCCGCGATAACTGGCGAGGAAATTTTCCAACCACTCCACTGCGGCAATATCCAGGTGGTTAGTGGGCTCGTCGAGGATCAGCAAGTCCGGCTCTACCACCAGCGCGCGCGCCAGGGCCGCCCGACGCTGCCAGCCCCCGGAGAGGTCGGCCACCTTCTCATCGGCATTGAGGCCCAGGCGATCCAAAGCACTGTCAACTTTTGGCAGTAACTCCCAGCCGTGCCCCGCCTCAATCTTCGCCTGGAGATCCGCTGTGGGGGACTCCCGGTAGGCCGCCAGCACGGCGCCGATTTCTCCCAGCCCCATGGCCACGTATCCGTAGACAGAATCGGGGCAATCGGCGGGCAATTCCTGCTCCAGAACCGACTGCACCATACCGCTGGCACGAACAATTTCGCCGCTATCAGCGTCAACTTGACCTGCAATCAGGCGCAACAGGCTGGACTTCCCCTCCCCATTTCGCCCCACCAGGCATATGCGATCTCCACGCTCAACTTTTGCGCTGACATTGTCCGCCAGTATCTGGGTCCCGTAGCGAAGACTGACCCCATCCAATAGAAGCAACATAAATAGGCACTACAATTAGCAAACCCGAACCTCATTCCCGCTAATGAAAGAAGCGAAGCTGGCTCTTTCGGGCTCTGTGAAAAATCAGCTATTTTACGCGTTTTTGCCGTATAGTCAGTCATAGCTGAAAATATACGTCCAACTGAGGTGATTGAGATGTCAGCTGATGCAAAAGGAATCGCACTTTTTTGTGCCCTAATTGTCGCCGGCTTCTGCACAGCGGCGCCCAGCAAGGCACTGGCGGCTCAAGCAGTCGCCAACACAGCGGAGGCACCAGAGAGCACTCTCACCGCGCAGAGAGAGCTATTGCAGCGGGCTCGGCAGGCCATCGAGCACAGGGATAAGCGGCAACTGGAAGCGCTCAAAGCGGAGCTGAAAGGTTATCCCCTGGTGGCTTACATTGACTATTGGGCGCTCAGTGACAAACTGCACCAGCTGCCGCTAAAAGAAGTTGATCGCTTTTTAGACAGCAACAAAGGGACTGCCATCGGCGACTGGATGATGGTCAAACTGTTGCGCCAGCTTGGCAGCCAGAAGAAATTCACGACCTACCTGCACTATTACCAGCCCTCGCAACACAGTCGCGCCTCTCTCCGCTGCTACTACGCCGACGCCCTATCGCGCAGGGACGGTTTCCAGGCGGAAACCCAGCAATTACTCTCGGAGCTCTGGCTTGTGGGGCACTCCCAAGTTGAGGAGTGCGATCCCGTTTTTGCCCGCTGGATAAAGAGTGGCGGACTAACCCAAAAGCTCGCCTGGCAGCGGCACCTGCTGGCGGTGAAAGAGGGCAACCTCGATTTGGCGCGCTATATCGCAAAAAAAATGATGCCTAACCAGGCTCGGAAAGCGGAACTCTTGCGCTCGGTTCATCGCAATCCACAGCAGCTTATCACTCAGACCCCTCTCGCCCACAACTCACCGGGGTACCGCGATATCGTATTGCACGGCTTGCACCAGCTGGCGAAAAAAGACGCCGCCAAGGCCGAGAGCGCCTGGCACCGCTATCAGGCCAGCTACCTGTTTTCCGATGCTCAGCAGGAAGCTATGTTCAGGCATTTGGCACGGCAATTTGCCCGCCAGGACAATATGCAGCGCTTACAGCAACTGGTTGAGCATCACAAAGTGACCGATGATCGCACCATCGAGTGGCTGGCCAGGCAATCCCTGCGCGAACTGAATTGGCAGCAGGTGGCTTTCTGGATTGACCGCTTACCGGAGGACAGGCAGCAGCTCGACCGCTGGACCTACTGGAAAGCCCGCGCCCTGGAGGAGCTGTACGGCCAGGAGAGCGCCACAGCCTCCGCCCACCTCTACCGCAAAGCCGCGCGCAATCGCAGCTACTACGGCTTTCTGTCCGCAGACACTCTGGGCCAGCAATACAGTTTTGAGCACCGGCCGGCGCCTATCACTCCGGTACAGGTGCAGGCGATGTCCAAGCGCCCCGGCTTACAGCGGGCGCGGGAGTTACAGGCGATTGGCGAACTCTTTCACGCCCGCCGGGAGTGGAGTTACGCCACGCGATCCATGGATCACCAGGAACTACTCGCCGCCGGCAAGGTGGCCAGCACCTGGGGCTGGTACCACAAGTCGATTCGCTCCGCCCTCGCGGCAGACTACCTCGACGACCTGGAGCTGCGCTTCCCTCTCGCATTTTCTGAGATTGTGCAGGATATCAGCCAGCAGGTCGGTGCCCGGAACTCCGCACTGGAGCCCTATCTGATTTACGCGGTGGCGCGCCAGGAGAGCCACTTCAGCCACGATGCAAAGTCCAGCTCCGGCGCCCTGGGGCTTATGCAACTGCTGCCATCCACCGCAAAAGCGACAGCGCGCAAGGCCGGCGTAAACTACCGGCGCAGCTGGGACCTGCTGAGCCCCAGCACCAATATTGCCCTGGGCAGTTTTTACTTAAGCACTCTGCTCAACCGCTTTGACAACAACCGCTTTCTTGCCGCTGCCGCTTACAATGCCGGACCAACCCGCGTAGCGAGATGGCTAAAAGAAACTCGCCAGCAGCTGCCCTATGATGTGTGGATCGAAACCATTCCGTTTAGCGAGACACGCAACTATGTGCAAAATGTCCTCGCCTATTCGGTAATTTACGCCTATCGAAGCGGGTCAAAACTTCAGCTACTGAGGGAGAGCGAGGCTGCGCGGCTGCTGTAACTCAAAGCCGCGCCGCAAGCCAGTCTTGCAGTTGCTCCCGCTCAAACGGCCAGCCGCAGACATCATCGAGATCCCCCAGGCCAACCACCGGGATACGAATAGAGAAGCGCTCCATCAGGGCTTCTTCTTCAGCGATATCCACCTCGCGAAGGCGCAGGTCAAACTTCTCCAGTGCGGGCCAAATTTCAACTTTGGCCTTTTCGCACAGCCCGCAACCTAAAGTCGTATAGAGTAACAGCTCTCTCATATTGCTTATCCAAACAGTCCCTGACTGGTCCCCCAAAGGTATCCCACAGCCCCCAACACAACACCGGCGAGCAACAACCAGGTCCTGCTCTTAGCCCCGGGCTTGTCTTTCTCCTCAGCGGTTTCCTCCGGCAATCGGGATTGCACCGCATGGGGAACGGTATCGACCTCGCCGGGCACTGGGGGAGCGCCAGGCAATTCGAAATCCGATAGCGCCGGACGTACGGCCGTACGATTATGATCATCTGCGGGGCCAACGACAGAAAAACTCAAGGTGTCGAATCGCAGCTCATCTCCCCTGCGCACCCGGGTCTCACTGACCCTTTTATTATTGACGAAAGTCCCATTTGCCGAACCCAAGTCAATAACAAACAGTAGCCCCTCCCGCACTTCGAGACGGGCGTGCCGACGCGAAAGGTGGGAGAGTGAAAAAGTAATATCGCACTCATCGGAGCGCCCGATAACCGAACTCTCGCGCAGCGGAAACACCTTGCCGGCAATAGCCCGGTGATTAGCTCGCAGCGCCCAGGCAACACCTTTGCCCGAGGCCGCCTTGGCAGAATCCGATTTGAGTTTGGTTACCTTGGGATCGACGACCTGAAGTAAGCGGCTGCCCACTTTGACTTGGTCGTTGACTTTTAATTGGCAGGGAGTACCCGTTGACTTGCCATTGAGCTGTATACGGGGCGCACCTGCCAAATTGTGCAGGGTCAGGATATCGCCATCGACAGTGATCTGCAGGTGTGACTTCGCTACGGAATCATCGGCTATACACAGATCACTACTCTGTGCCCGCCCCACAGTCACCCCTGGAGATACCAGCCAAACACTCTGGCTGAGATCATTAACATCACAAAGTTTGAGCATCGAAATCGTTCCTAAAGCCACAGTGGCCGTGTGAAAATTGTCCGATTATTGAAGACAGTGCGCTTAACTAATGTTAAAAAGCAGCCGAAACACTCTCTCTTTATTAATAAAGTTGAGTTTATCATGGGCAATATTATTAGCGTGTGATTAGGTTTGCAGCTTAAAATGGCCCTGTGGTCTACTATTCAACAGATTCAGTGATGACCTATTCAGCAATCGGCAGCTTATCTTCAAGCGTACCGATTACACAACAGGGAAGACGCGCATGATTACCGCAGGGTGATCAGCGTTAAAAGATCAAAATAAATTACAGGTAGTTGCACGCCAGTGAGTGAAGCCAAACTACACGAAGTATCAAGGCACAGCGAAACTGTTCAGCATAAGCAAGATGCGACACGCAGTGCCGGCGCCACCCATACCGGCTACAAGCGTGAACAGAATGAAGATGCCTATTGGGCTGCGGAAGACAAAGGCATCTGGGTTGTTGCTGACGGCCTCGGCGGTCACCACGCGGGTGAACTCGCCAGCAAAACCGTTGTTGAGGAAATCCAAAAGTCGGCAGAAACTGACCGACACTATGAGCGCGCGCTACAAAAAGCGCACGCCCTTCTCCTGGGCGATGAGCAAACCGCAGCCAATATGGGCTCCACTGCGGTTGTCGTTGCCGAAGAGAGAGACTATTTCCATATCTACTGGGTAGGTGACAGCCGTGTTTATCTCTGGGCCCCTGAAGGGGAAACAGGAAAACTCACTCAGCTGACTAGCGATCACTCCTATGTGCAGATGCTGATGGACTCCGGCGCAATCAATTCAGAGGAAGCCGCCATCCACCCCAATCGGCACGTGATCACCCGATGTATCGGCGGCAGTACCAATCCCAAGCTTGAGGTGGACCGGGTCTCCTATCGCTGGGCCGCAGGGCAGAGACTACTTCTCTGTAGTGACGGACTTAGTTCGGAAGTACCAGCTGATCAAATTGCACGGATATTAGCTGAAAACAGCAATACCCTCAGGGCTACAGAACTTCTTATCGCAGCGGCCCTAGATGCAGGAGGCAAAGACAATGTAACCGTTCAGGTGATTGATGCCCCGGCTACCGCACAACCCTCCCACACCGCCTCCCCCAGTCAAATTAACGACTCCAGCCCCCCCGGCTTCACAATCAAAATGCAGCGCCTTCTTGCCTTTTTCTTCGCAGTCGCTTTAGCCTCCGCAGCGACCTATGGACTTTCATTCCTGCTTTAAGATAAGGGAAGCACTCAATGGAAGTTGTTAATAGTGGTACCTCCTCACTACAGATACCGGGCTATCGCATCCTGAAGAAAATCAATCAGGGCGGTATGTCTTCGGTGTACCTGGCGGTACAGCGCAGTGTGGGCCGACAGGTGGCGCTCAAGGTTATGTCGCCGGTACTAAACGCCGACCCTATCTTTAGCGAGCGATTCCAGCGGGAAGCGAATATCGTCGGGCAGCTATCGCACCCCAACATTGTTGGTATTCACGATATTGGCCGCTATCGCAGCCTAAACTATATCGCAATGGACTATATGCCCGGAGGCTCAGTTGCAGAGCGCCTGGGCCGGGGCGGACTTGATCCCCTCGACGCGCTCAATGTGGTGCGCCAAATTGCTATGGCCCTGGATCACTCCCACAGCAAAGGCTATGTACACCGGGATCTGAAACCGGAAAATATTCTGTTTCGCGAAGATGGTTCGGCCGTACTCAGTGACTTTGGTGTTGCCCGAGCCATTGCGCGCACCACCCGTATGACAAACAGCGGTATGGTTGTGGGAACCCCCCACTACATGAGCCCCGAACAGGCGCGCGGAACGGCGGTAGATGGCCGCGCCGACCTGTACAGTCTCGGCGTGGTGCTCTATGAAATGCTGACTGGAGCCGTACCCTATCAGGCCGATGAAGCCGTCGCTATAGCGATCAAGCACCTCACCGACCCAATACCGCGACTACCGGCCCGCCACGCGCTCTACCAGCCCCTGCTCGATCGCTTTCTGGCCAAGGACCCGGACAAGCGTTTTCAGCGCGGCCTGGATGTCGCCGATGCCGCCGATGATCTGGTCGCCACGCTTGCGGGAAAACCCGCAAACCAAATCAGTCAGCTCAACAACTCGACCCTGAACACTTCCAGCCTGGCAAAAGCCCTGCTACTGACCATCTACGGCAGCGCGACCGATCGCCTCGGGAAAATTACCGCCAACTGGAGGGAAACAGCGGCACTGGAGAGCCCCGAACGCAAAGAGCAGCACACGGTTGTGCGCCTGCGCCAGTTCCTGGCCGAGCCGACCAAACACAAGCGCCCCTGGCTTATGAGCGGCTTAATTGTCTTCGGTCTCACCTCCCTGTGGAGCTTGTACAGCCTGATCAACCACAAGACCGATTGGCAATCCGGCATGCCTTGGCTGGATAGCGCGGCCGATTTTACCGCCGCCTCACTACTGGGCAATAAACAGGCATCCGCCTCTGCCCCCTCCCGCGAGGAGAGAGAGCCCGCACAGGTAGAAGCAGAAATAGAAGCGGAAGCAGAGATAGCGCTTAACAGTCCAGATTCAGCGGTTGCAATTGCCCCGCTAATCACCACCTTCGCAGCGCCCACCGATCAACAGAGCCCTGTCGCAGTGGAGAATGCGGCTCTTCCAGAAGAGATTCTCCCCCTGCCCGCAGAGGTGGAAAAAGAAGCGGAAGCAGAGACTGAAGTAGAGCAACCCCCGCTCTACAGCCTGACCATCAACACGGAGCCCGCTGATGCCCGTGTGCGGATTATGAATATAGCACCGCGCTACCAGCCGGGTATTGAATTAAGTCCCGGCAGGTACGACGTTGAAGTCAGCAGAGCGGGCTTCAGCAAGGTGCGCCAATGGGTTTCTATTGAGGCAGAAAATCTGGAGGTCGAGCTCAAACTGGAGCGCGCCTACACTATTGGCAGAAGCTTCCAGTCAAAGCTCACCTCCGGCGGCCTGGGGCCGAGGATGGTCCCCGTTGCCGCCGGCAGCTTTACCATGGGCAACAACCAGCGGCGCCTGGCCAGTCCCGCACACAAGGTACGGGTTGAGCAGGACTTTGCCATGTCCGTCTATGAAATTACTTTTGCCGAATACGATCGCTTTGCCGAAGCCACCGGCAGCGCAAAACCCAGCGATGCCGGCTGGGGACGCGGCGATAGACCAGTCATCAATGTGACCTGGCAAGATGCACAGGAGTACGTGAAATGGCTGTCCAAAGAATCCGGCAAACGCTACCGGCTGGCCAGTGAAGCCGAGTGGGAATATGCCGCGAGGGGAGGCAATAGCCACCAGTACTGGTGGGCCTCCAGCGACGCCCGCGGAAAAGCCAATTGTCGCCGGGGCTGCTCAAGCGAGTTCACAAAATTGTTCAGTATTAGTACCGCACCTGTCGGGCACTACCCAGCGAATCCCTTTGGACTTTTTGATACAGCGGGGAATGTCGCCGAGTGGGTAGAGGATTGCTACCAGGCCGGTTACGACTCGACAAAATCCACTGCTGCACCGGTAAAAATCAGAGGCTGCCAACTTCACACTGTCAGGGGCGGCTCAATGCGCGATATCTCTAGCAAGATATCTTCTGACTATCGGAAAGGCCTCAGTGAAACCGCGCGCGCTAAGGATGTGGGGATACGGGTTGTCATGGAACTGAATGAATAAAGGGGTTTTGGTGATTGCGCTACTAACTTTCAGCCCCTTTTTACCCGACAAAATTTTTATTAAAAACCGCAGGCACAAATAAATCTGAAATTATATTTTTGTGGCACTGCGAAACAACTTCTCTCCAACCACCAAAGCTCCCCGGGCTTAATGGCCAGCCGATAAAATCAAGCTGGCCATTAGCTTCCAACCCCTAAAGGTAAAGCGCTAGCCCTACCCTATTTCAGCCGAAACTCCCAGACATTGTGAATTTTCGGATTGCGCTGAAAGTCCTTATCTAAAAGGTTCAGCTTCTCTACTGAAAACTCACTGGAAACTTCGTCATCCATCTTAAAGCTGCGCAAATTATTGGAAAATACCAGACGCCCCTGGGGTGACAACAGAGACATACACTGGCGAATCAGTTTGCCGTGATCCCTTTGAATATCCAACACACCGCTCATCTTGGCGGAATTGGAAAAACTCGGCGGGTCGAGGAAAATCAGGTCGTAGTGGCCTTTCCTATTCTGCTGTGCCGATTCAAGCCACTGTAGGCAATCGGCCTCCACCAATTGGTGGCGATAGGGGTCCATGTCGTTCGCGCGGAAATTTTGTGCCGCCCAGTTTTGATAAGTTCTCGACATATCGACACTGGTGCTCTGCTTGCATCCCCCCAGGGCCGCTTGCACTGTCGCACTGGCGGTGTAGCAGAAAAGGTTTAGGAATGTTTTACCGGTAGAGATCTCGCGCAGATACTTGCGCACTGGGCGATGATCGAGGAAGAGCCCGGTATCCAGGTAGCTCCACAGGTCCACAGCCAGCTCAGCGCCGTATTCACCAACCCAGAGTTCCTTCCGCGATTCGGTCTGCTTCTGGTACTGGCTCCCGCCCTTGCCTCCACCCTTGTGGCTGTGACGGCGGCGCTCCTTGATACTGATATTCGCGCGGGGCAATTCGAGTACAGACTGAAGCGCCCTCAACAAATCCCGCAGGCGCCCCCGAGCTTTCTCTTCTTCAATCGTGGCCGGCGGGCGATACTCCTGCAAATGCGCGTACACGGCGCCATCCACAGTTTTGTAGATATCGATCGCCGCCGCATACTCGGGTAAATCCGCATCGTAGAGGCGATAGCAATCCACACCACTTCTAGCCGCCCACTTCCCTGTTGTGCGCAGATTTTTACGCAGGCGATTGGCGACCATTTCCGCCTGGGGTGAAAGTTTCGGCCCCTTATCTTCGCTCGCCGCCGCCCCGCTTTGCGCGCGCACTTCAAACATCAACAGCTGACTGGGG
The DNA here is from genome assembly GCF_052467605.1 of Microbulbifer regidiadema (SeqCode). Lineage (NCBI taxonomy): Bacteria > Pseudomonadati > Pseudomonadota > Gammaproteobacteria > Cellvibrionales > Microbulbiferaceae > Microbulbifer > Microbulbifer regidiadema (SeqCode). Next base: position 1,387,950 of record NZ_CP174316.1, read on the forward strand.
ATACTGCCGTTGTAAAGCTGGTATTGCTTGTGGGAGCGCAGGCCTGTGGCATAACCGAGCTCCGGGTTGCCGGTAAACACCCCCACCAACCAGCCGGGGAATTCAGCTTTTAACTGCCGCCCCAGTTCAAAATAGGTCTCGCGCAGGGCCTCCTGCTCACCCAGGCGCTCGCCGTAGGGAGGATTTGTCAAAACCAATCCAGCCTTGACCTCTCTATGGCTCGGCACTTTAAACGCAGCTACCGGGCGACAACTCACCCGCACCTGGCGTTCCAGACCGGCCCGGGTAATATTGGCCTCAGCGGCAAACAGCACTTTCGCATCGGCATCGTAGCCGCGAATTTCCGGCAGCTCGCGGGCCAGGCCAACACCTTGGCGCTGCAACGCCTCCTCGCGAAGTTCATTCCAAATATCGCTCTGGTGGTTCAGCCAGCGCTCAAAACCAAAACTATCCCGCATCAATCCCGGGGCGATATCGGCCGCCATCATCGCCGCCTCCACCAGGATAGTGCCGGAACCACACATCGGGTCGAGCAGAGCCCCGCCCTCTGCGGCAATCTTCGGCCAGCCGGCGCGCAGCAACAGGGCCGCCGCCAGATTTTCTTTTAATGGGGCCGCGCCGATATGGGTCCGGTAGCCACGGCGGTGCAGGCTGTCACCACTCAGGTCGATGGCAATATCCAGCTTATCCCGGTGTAGGCGCAAAGCCACGGTCAGATCCGGATGGTGTTTTTCAATGCTCGGGCGGGCTCCCGAGTGGCGGCGCAGGCGGTCGACAATGGCATCTTTTGCTTTTTGAGCACCGAACTGACTGTTGCGGATCTCTCGGTTGGTACCAGAGAATTGCATCCACAGTTTGCCCGAGGGGCGAATATGCAGCTCCCAGGGTTGCTCGGCCACCGCTCGATACAGGTCTTCAGCGGTGGCCACATGCACCTGCGCCAAGCGCAACATAATGCGGTTTGCCAAGCGACTCCACAGACAGCAGCGGTAAGCCAACTTCAGGGAGCCGGAAAAATACACCGCCGCCGGTTGTTCCCGCACGGACTCCGCACCCAAATCGCGCAATTCATTGGCGAGCAGACCCTCTATTCCCTTGGGGCAGGTAGCGGTAAACTCGAGTTCTTCAGTTTGTAAATCTGTCAAAATACTTACTCATTAATCTCCCCCTGTGGGGGAATTTTTGTACGCCAGTAAAGGCCCTCTGTCCAAAGCCGTCGGCAAACAATCTGTGCCATCATTGCGCACAAACAAAACTTGAAGGCAAAAATTTCCCCTTCCCGGCCGGGGAAATTGAGCACTATCGCCTTGCCCTAAAAGAGGACGATTATCCCATTTTGTGGCAGAAGAGAATACGCCCTGCCGTCAAATACTACCTGCCCCATAAGTCACGCCCGCACTGAGCGCTGTGGGCCCTACGACTATTTTCCGATTCCTGCTCGACCACTTTACTCTTTCCTCAAGATGGTCTGAGTCGGCCCGCCCAAGGTCACATTTCTTTCACTAAAATTTATTGGGAGACACCCAGAAATAGAACCGTCTGCTAACCTGCCGACAAACTCTGCACAAACTGACAAAGTAGAGGTGCCGTATACGATGAAACGCCAAAAACGAAATCACGCCGACAGGGCATTCTATAAGGGCTATTTGGCAGCCCTGAACAACAAGTCTATGGATAGTTGCCCATTTGTCGAAGAAGATTCTCACCAGCAGTGGGTCAACGGTTGGCGTGAGGGGCGGGAAGACTACTGGAATGGCTTTGACAGAGTGACCAAGGCGCAAAAGCTGGAAATCTACGGCGCCGTTTCAACCAAGGTCCAATACCCCGACGGGTGGAGCACGATTTAGCCGCGATAGGGGGGCTTGCTACCCAAGCCCCCTCTCCAGCGCGGCGGCCTATTAATCAGCAGCCTGCTCTCGATCTTTGCTGCGGCGCTCCAAGGCAATAGCCTCTGCCGCTTCGCGAATCAATTCGGGTCCCCGATAGATAAATCCGGTGTACATCTGTACAGCGGTTGCCCCGGCACGAATCTTTTCTGCGGCACTATCGCCGTCAAAGATACCACCAACGCCAATAATCGGGATCTGTTTGCTCAGCGCTTTCGAAAGCAGTTCAATCACCTTGGTGGATTGCTCCCGCAGGGGCTTTCCGCTCAAACCGCCCTCCTCGCTACCGCAGGGCAGATTAGCGACGGAGGATTTATCAATGGTTGTATTGGTGGCGATAACACCATCGATATCGTACTCGCACAGTGCCTCAGCGATCTGTGCCACCGCATCGCCTTCCATATCCGGGGCAATTTTGACCGCAACCGGAACGTAGCGATCGCTCTTTTGCGCCAGCTCCATTTGCTTGTCTTTGATACTGCCGAGCAAGCGGTTGAGACTGTCACCAAACTGCAAGTCCCGCAGTCCCTTGGTATTAGGGGAGGATACATTGGCAGTGATGTAATCGGCGTAACCGTACACCTTCTCCATACACAAGCAGTAGTCATCGGCGGCCTTTTCCACCGGAGTATCGAAGTTCTTGCCTACATTGATACCCAATACGCCACTATAGCGGCGCTTTTTCACCCGCTGAATCAGGTAGTCGACACCGAGATTATTAAAGCCCATGCGGTTGATAATCGCATCGGCCTCTTCCACCCGAAACAATCGCGGCAGCGGATTGCCGGGCTGGGGGCGAGGTGTCACTGTGCCCACTTCAACAAACCCAAAACCCAGTGCCCCGAAACCGTTAAAGGCCTGCGCATTCTTGTCCAGACCGGCCGCCAGACCCACCGGATTGGGCAGGGTGAGCCCCATCAGCTCGACCGGATCATCCGGCACCGACTTTTTGTACAGGGACATCAAGCCGAGGCGCTCTGCGGCGCCGATGGCATCAATCGACAAGTGGTGGGCCCGCTCAGGGTCAAGCGCAAACAGGGCTTTACGCAGTGTTGAATACATACCTTTCCTTACGTGGGGAGGCGAGCCCTTCGAGCAGTGAAGGGCTCTCTATTGTGATGACGGTACAGCAGGGGCCTCTGAGCGGCCCCTGGGCTCGATTCCGCTACTGCTCTGCCAGGACTTCCCGGTCCGCAGTGGCGTGCGCGAGGTACATAAGTTCGCGCAGGGCCACCGTAAACATGGCGAAATCGCCGACAGCAGTAGACTTCAACTCGGCGATCATATTGTGCCAGCGTTGAATAGCGGGCGCCATGATAGCGCTCCAGCGGGACATTGCACCCTCTACATCAAGATTTTCAGCCTTACCCAAACGGAGAATGTTCACCGCCAGTGTCGACAACTGGCTATCCAGATCATCCATGCTAGTCTCACGAGCCTGGGCCTGCCAGAAGCTGTCCACCGGCAAGTCGACGATCAGATTGCCAAACCAGTGCAGGTTCAGCTCGTCGGAGAGCCTGAAATAAACCGTGGCGACCTCCTCTACCGGCGTATCGCTGGCTCGCGCCGACTCGGAGATGCCCAGCGCTGAGTAGAGGTAGGTGGGCGATGCCGAGAGCAGAGCCAGGTCCTCCGGCACCCCGGCTTCCAATAACTTCTGGTAGCGCTGCTCCCATTCAACCAGGGGTTCTCCACTCAAGACCTGCGGCAGCGCCTTAATAACCCGCTGTACCGGCTCTTGGAACAGTTCACAATTATTAGCCGGCTCCAACTCATTGCGACGGTTGCGCAGGAACCAGCGCGTTGCCCGGCGCACCCGGCCAATCATCGAGTTCAGCAGTTCCGTCTGCAACTCCGCCGGCACCTTGTAATCCAGGGCCGCCAGCTGTTGCTGGAAGTCGTGCATTTTGTACACATCGCGCGCGCTGACATAAGCGGCGGTGACATCGTTCACATCGGCGCCGGTGGCGGTGCCGATGCGGTTGTAGAAGGTGATCCCCATGCTGTTGACCATCTCATTGGCAACCTGGGTCGCCACAATCTGGCGCAGCAGTGGGTGGTCGTAGACCTGATCGCGATAGCGCGCTACCAGCTTCTCCGGGAATGCAGACTCCACCGCAAAACGCACCCGCTCATTGTCGGTGATTTGTGCATTTTGCAGCTCCTCCTTCAATTTCACCTTCACGTATGAAATCAAAACCGATAGTTCAGGGCGGGTCAGGGACTGTCCCTTGTGCTCGCGCTCAGAAATCTGCTCGTTGTCCGGGATAAACTCCAGCGCGCGGTTCAGTCGGCCGTCGTCTTCCAAGGTGTTGATGGTTCTGCGGTACTCATCCAGGCGCTTGGCAACCTGATACTCCGCCACACTGAGGGCAAAGGTCTGCTCGTAGTTGTTGTGCAACACCAGCTCGCCGACAGCATCGGTCATGCCATCGAGCAATTCATTGCGCTGCTTCTCGGTCAGATCACCATTGGCAACCACCTTGTCCAGCAGGATCTTGATGTTTACCTCGTGGTCGGAGCAGTCCACACCGGCAGCATTATCGATAAAGTCGGTGTTACAGCGCCCGCCATTGAGCGCAAACTCAATGCGCCCGCGCTGGGTCATGCCCAGATTGCCGCCCTCACCAAAGACCTTGGCGCGCAGCTCTCGGCCATCAACGCGCAGGTGGTCATTGGACTTGTCGCCGACCTCAGAATCTGTCTCGGTGGTGGCTTTAACATAAGTGCCAATACCGCCATTCCAGATCAGATCCACCGGCGCTCTGAGCAAGGCGCTGATCAATTCATTGGGATTGAGCTGGTCCTGCTTGATATCAAATGCCGCTTTCATCTCCGGAGTAATCGCGATGGCCTTGGCGCGGCGCTCAAAGATACCGCCACCTTTGGAGATTAATTTGCGCTCGTAATCTCTCCAGCTTGAGCGGGGCAGCGCGAACAAACGCTGGCGCTCTTTAAAGCTGGATGCCGCATCCGGATTGGGGTCCACAAAAATATGCAGGTGGTTAAAGGCCGCTTTCAGACAAATGTGCTCGGACAGCAACATACCGTTGCCGAACACATCACCGCCCATATCGCCGATACCGACAACAGAGAAGTTCTCTTTCTGGACGTCCACCCCCATCTCTCGGAAGTGGCGCTGCACCGACACCCAGGCACCGCGCGCAGTGATCCCCATTTTCTTGTGGTCGTAACCCTGGCTACCGCCGGAGGCGAAAGCATCGCCCATCCAGAAACCATACTCCCCGGCAATACCGTTGGCGATATCGGAGAAGGTCGCCGTTCCTTTATCCGCAGCGACCACCAGATAGGGGTCATCTTCATCGCGGCGAACAACGTGCTTGGGCGGCACAACTTCACCGTCTTTCAGGTTATCGGTGATATCCAGAAGACCGCGAATAAAGGTTTTGTAGCAGGAAATCCCCTCTTCCATCATGGCTTCGCGGCTGCCATCGGCGGGCGGGCGGCGCACAACAAATCCGCCTTTAGCACCACTGGGAACAATCACCGCGTTTTTCACCGCTTGGGCTTTTACCAGGCCCAGAACTTCTGTGCGGAAATCTTCCAGGCGGTCAGACCAGCGCAGGCCGCCACGGGCGACTTTACTGCCGCGCAAGTGCACACCTTCCACCCGTGGAGAGTACACAAAAATCTCAAATTCCGGGCGGGGCTCGGGAATACCGGGAATATCCCGGGGGCTGAATTTGATCGAAATATAATCCTTGGGCTGCCCCTCCTCATCCGCCTGGAAGAAGTTGGTGCGCAGGGTCGCCAGGATTAGCTCCAAGTAACGGCGCAGAACCAGGTCTTCGTTGAGGTTGTCCACCGCATCCAGGCCGTCGTGAATTTTTGCAATCAAGCGCTCGACACGGGGCTGCTCCTGCTTGCCGCTGCTTAAACGGGGATCGAACATCGCCCTAAACAGGGCTACCAGATTGCGGGTGATATCCACATGGTTGGCCAGGGTAGCGGCGATATAGCTCTGGCTGGCACTGGACTTGGTTTGCTTCAAATAGCGCGCATAGGCGCGCAGCATGGATACTTCACGCCAGTTGAGACGCGCCGCCAGTACCAGGCGGTTAAAGGCATCGCTCTCCGCCGTATGGTTCCAGATTGCCGCAAACGCATCCTGGAACAGGCTGCGGGATGCCTGCGCATCAATTTTGGTGGGCAAGCCAAATTCCAGATGGAACTCGTGCATCCAGACATCGGTGTAGCCACGGGGGCGGATGGTATAGGGAAATTCTCCAATAACCCGCAAGCCCAGGTTTTCCAATACCGGGATCACATCGGACAGCGTCAGACCGCTGCCCCAGTTAAATACCTTAAAGCGCAGGCTACCCTGGGCCGCACCCACCGGCTGGTAGAAGCTCATTGCCACCCGGTTGTCTTCATTCAGGCTCTGAACGGCGGCCACATCCTGTACGGCAATACGGGGCTCAAAGTCCTCCCGATACCCCGCCGGGAAGGCGCGACCAAAAGTGCGGTAGAGGCGGCTGCCCTCTTCTTCCCCACTATTGTCAATCAGTGATCTTTGGAAAACATCTTCCCAGGAGCGGGTAATATCCACAATTTGCGCCTCCAGCAGCGCGACATCTAATTCAACAGGCTCATCGGGAGATACGCGGAAAACAAAATGCACCCGCGCGAGAATAGACTCGGAGAAGAAAGTGGTGAAGTCCGAGTCCTTGGCATTGATCGCTTTGGCAATATGCGCACAAATCACCTCGCGCACATCGCTGTTAAACAGTTCGCGGGGGACATAGACCGTGGCAGTAACAAACTTACCAAAGGGGTCGCGGCGCATAAACAGGCGGAGGTGCGCGCGCTCATTTAATTGCAGCACCCCCATAACCACCTCAAACAGCTCTTTGGTGCTGCCCTGGAAAAGCTCGTCCCGTGGGAAAGTGTCTAGAATCCGGCGCAGGGCTTTGCCGTCGTGCCCCTGCCCGGAGAGACCACTGGACTCGATAATCGAGGCCATCTTGCGGCGAATAATCGGAATCTTAACCGGGCTCTCAGTGTAAACCGGCGAGGTATACAACCCCATAAACGCCGCCTCACCGATCACATCACCCGCGCTGTTGTAGCGCTTGATGATGACGTAGTCGGAGTAGGCCGTGCGATGCACCCGGGACTTAACCGAGGACTTGGCAAATGTCAGGTAATTGGGGCCCTGGTAAAAACGCTGTTTACCCTCGCTGAAAGAGGTTTCCAGCACCGGGGCCGCCTCTTCCAGTTTTTTGAAAATACCGAGTCTGCGATCTTCGACTTCATTGAGGATTTTCTTATCCCCAACCATGCTAAATTCGTATTCGCGGTAGCCGAGGAAAGTAAAGTTACCATCGCGCATCCACTGCAAAAATGCACTGGCTTCCAGCAGGTTGGCATCTTCTTCCGGAAGACCCGCCTGTAACTGCCCCTCTATGGCACTGCATGTTTCCAGCATGGGGACATAGTCGTCCACCACCAGCTCAATATCACCGAGTACATCTTTTAGGCCGGTCATCAGCCCCGAGGCAAATTCCGATAAAGTGTCGTGATTAATCTCGACATAAATCATCGCCTCGTTGGTGATATGCCGACCTTTTGCCGGCGGCTTCTCCCCCGAGGCGCTTTCCTCTGGCGGCAGCAGGCGCGTCAGCTGCCCCTTGGCATCGCGCTCGACTCGAACCACAGTACTCTTGATTGAGTGAGTGACCGTATTCTTCCGGTTGATCTCCATGCGAATGGAATCCACCAGAAAAGGCATATCCCGTTGCAGTACACCGATTACCGTGTGTGAACACTGCCAGCCATCATCTTCGAGACGGGGATTAAATACCTTCACCTTGGGGAGGCCGCCGGGACGCTGCTGGATAAAGTTCCACCAGGTGTATATGCAGCCATAGACATCGACAAGACGACGGCCGGCCAGATCTTCCAGTGGATACTGGTTGAGGAACTGCTGGGCAAAAGCCACAACGGGTTCAGCCTCGCTGGTCAGCTTGTCACGAATCAGCTCGCTAATCTGCGCAACCAATTCTTCACGGCTGTCGGTAATAACCGTCGCCATATTCACGGGGAACCTCCCAATCTCATTTTTGTCACATCGAATCCAAACACTGTAGATCCGAAAAGGTCATCATCTCAGCCCATACGCAGCTGCAGGGTCGAGTCCTAAAAATTACACTTTCAGTCAGGCAGTGAGGTGAAGTCCATTCCACCTCAGAATCCAGTCGGCTCAACAGAGGCCCTTGACTCAAGAGTTGCCTCTTCATTTGGTGCCGTTAAAATCAACAGTCGCCACCCTGTGGGCGGCGACTATATATAGATGGTAGAAAGCCAGCCAAGTCCGTGCGGCGGCTAAATGCTCAGAAGAAGAGAGACTATGGAAGCAAACCAGACTATTAGGGATCAGATCGCCGCACTGGGCGATTGGTTGGAAAAGCAGATTATTGGTCAAGAGAAACTGGTCAACCGACTGCTGATCGCCATGCTTGCCGACGGCCACCTTTTGGTGGAGGGAGCACCAGGCCTGGCCAAAACCAAGGCCATTAAAACACTGGGCGAAGCTATTGAGGGTGACTTCCATCGCGTTCAGTTTACGCCAGATCTGCTGCCGGCAGATATTACCGGCACCGACATTTACCGGCCGGAAACCGGAGAGTTCCATTTTCAGCCAGGTCCAGTGTTTCACAACCTGATACTGGCCGATGAGATTAACCGCGCGCCGGCCAAAGTTCAGTCGGCGCTGCTCGAAGCTATGGCAGAGCGGCAGATTAGTGTCGGCCGGAAAACTTATCCCCTTCCCCAGTTATTTTTGGTAATGGCTACCCAAAACCCTATTGAGCAGGAAGGTACTTATCCTCTGCCAGAGGCACAGTTAGATAGATTTCTAATGCAGGTAAATCTTGCCTATCCCGATGCGGAGGCGGAAGCAAAAATCCTGCGCCTGGCCAGATCCGAGGCTAGCCTTGGCGAAAATCGCCCCACTAAAATTATCAGTGAGGAGACCATTCTCCAGGCCCGCAACCAAATTCTGGAAATGCAGATGGTTGAAGCCGTGGAAACCTATACTGTCCAACTTGTCATTGCTACTCGCGAGCCGGCGAAGTATGACAGCGAGCTGGCGTCATGGCTAGATTTTGGTGCAAGTCCGAGGGCAACAATTGCACTGGACCGCTGCGCGCGGGCACACGCCTGGCTCGCCGGGCGCGACTACGTCACCCCAGACGATGTAATGAGTGTCGCCCCCGATATTTTACGCCATCGACTCCTACTGAGTTTTGAAGCGGAAGCCGCAGGAATTACCGCCGATCAGGTAATTGAACGTTTACTGCAACAGGTTCCAGCGATCTGATGTCCGCAGAAACAGCCCCAACAGAACTCGAGCTGCGCGGCGCTTACCCCGAGGTAACGCCGCTGGTACAAATGCGCTACGCCGCGCGGCAGCTGCAATTATTCAAACCGCGACTCGCCCGCAGCGACCAGGCCGGCAGCCTGCTCACTCGCTATCGCGGTCGCGGCATGAATTTTGAGGAAGTGCGGGATTACCAGGCCGGCGATGATGTGCGCTCCATTGATTGGCGCGTAACCGCTCGAACCGGCCAAACCCATACCAAGCTTTACCAGGAGGAGCGGGAGCGCCCAGTGGTGATCCTGCTGGACTTGCGCTCGCCGATGTTTTTCGGCAGCCAAAGAGCATTTAAATCGGTAACGGCCAGCGGTATTGCGGCAGCCCTGGGCTGGGCGGGCCTGCAACACAGCGATCGCATCGGAGCACTGCTTTTTTCCGACCGCGCAATCGACACTGTGCGCCCGCGCCGCAGCCACCACGCCGTGCTATCGATGATTCACAGTACGGTGGCGCGGGCGGCAGAGCTAAACAGCCCCATTGCCGAACAGGGTAGTCAATCGCTGAAAACATTACTCGAGGAAGCGCGGCGAATCGCACGCCCCGGTAGTGCGCTCTTTTTAATCAGCGATTGTCACGATCTCGACGAGACCTGCTCACAACCGCTCTACCTTTTGTCCCGGCATGCCGACCTCCAGGTACTGAGAGTATCGGACCCCCTGGAGCAACACCTGCCAGGCCAGTCCCTCACCATATCCGATGGCCGCCAGCGCACATTTCTTCACGCCGGCAACCGCCCGGTACACGAACACTTTGCCGAAAAGCAGGCCCGCGCCCGCGCCGGAGTCGAACAACTGTGCCGGCGTTATCGCCTGCCACTGCTGGACTTTGACAATACCCAGCCGCTGATTCCAGCGCTGATGTCGGTCTACGGCTCGCGGCAGAGAAACGGCAGGCAAAATACGAGAAGGCCCAAGTAGTAATGATTTTTAACGTGCAGAAAAAGCTGACCGCCATTATTCCGGCGAGCGAAGGAGCGAAGGCAAAATGCACTGGCCATTTAATTGAGGGCCGGTCGTGACACGAGGAAGTCTTCTGCCAAAACAAATGCCCTCGCCGGCACCCCAAGCTCCCTCGCCTGAGGCCCAGGAGTTGTTAGCGCAACTCCGCGACATCCAGGAGCCCGCAGCGATCAATTGGTGGCCGCCCGCTCCCGGGTGGTGGATATTGGCCGCATTAATTCTGGCCGGCCTGGTCGCCGCCGCTCTGTGGTGGCGGCAGCGGCGCAAAAAAGCTGAGCGCAATCGCTATCGCGTAGAGGCAGCGGCACTGCTCGCCGCAATAGAGATTGAGCAAACGACTGCGGTGGCGGAGATTAATGAAATACTCAAGCGAGTTGCAGTGACTACCTACAGCCGCACGGAGTGCGGCAACCTCACCGGCACGGCATGGATCGAATTTCTGAAAAAATCGGCCCCGCTTGAATGCCCCGCCGATGCACAGCAGGCGCTCCGCGAAAACCTCTATCGCGGCACTTGCGATCCGGACAAAAACCGAGCGCTACAGGAATACGCTATTTTGTGGGTAAAGCAACACGGACAATCCAGCACAAGCCACTCACAACACCCGGGCGGGGAGGCTGCGCATGTTTGAATTTGCCTGGCCGTGGGTTTTCTTTTTAACCCCGCTCCCACTGCTCGCCCGCTGGTTGCTACCCCGTGCCAAACCCATGAGCAGCGCCCTCAAGGTGCCCTTTTATGCGGAGCTGTCCCAGCGCGGCGGCGGCGAGCAAAACAACCTGCTCAACCTGATTTTGTTAATTCTGATTTGGCTGCTCTTAATCAGTGCCGCAGCTCGCCCCCGCTGGTATGGAGAGCCGATTTCTCAGCCCAGCAGCGCGCGAGACCTCCTTATTGCCGTAGATATTTCCGGCAGCATGGAAACACCCGATATGGTGATTAACGGGCGGCCGGCGATGCGCATCAGCGCCGTCAAACAAGTTGTCGGCAACTTTGTTGAGCGGCGCAAGGGCGACCGCTTGGGGCTGGTACTGTTTGGCACCCGCGCCTATCTACAAGCCCCCCTCACCTACGACAGGGAAACTGTAGGCACCCTGCTAAAAGAGGCACAGATTGGTTTCGCCGGACAGGGAACCGCTATCGGCGATGCCATAGGATTATCGGTCAAACGCCTAACCCAGCGCCCCGCCGACCAGCGCGTGCTGATACTCCTCACCGACGGCGCCAACACCGCCGGGGAAGTCTCCCCGCTCAAAGCCGCCGAGCTGGCACAGCAAGCGGGCATTACCGTCTACACCATCGGCGTGGGCGCCGATGAAATGGTCCAACCGGGCCTTCTGGGGAGCCAGTTTGGCAGCCGCAGAATTAACCCGTCGCGAGATCTCGACAGCAAGACCCTCAAGGAGATTGCCGACAAAACCGGCGGCCGCTACTTCCGCGCCCACAACCCGCAAGAATTGGCAGAAATCTATGCCGAACTGGATAAACTGGAGCCTGTCGAACAAGAGGCGGAGAGTTACCGTCCCATGAAGTCCCTGTTTACCTGGCCCCTGAGCATCGCTCTGCTTCTGGCTGGAGTTTGGGCCCTGATTCCCCTGGCGGGCAACTTGAGACTCCCCGCCAAGCGTGAAGAAATAAGTCGCACTAACGGAGGCCAGGCCCAGTGACTATGCTCGACCTACTCCAGTCCTTCCACTTCCTGCGCCCAGGCGTTTTATGGCTGCTGCTTCCCGCAGCACTCCTCTGCTGGGGGCTGGCAAAAATGGTGCTCAACAGCGCCCAGCTGCAAAAGGTCATAGACCCGGACCTGCTGCCCCACCTTCTACTGCGCGGCGGCAGCAAAAGGCCCTGGTTATTCGCCTTAATTTTTGCGCTACTGGCGGCAATGATTATCGCTCTGGCGGGCCCCGCCTGGCGCAAGCTGCCGACGCCTGTGTACAGCAACCAGGATGCCCTGGTCATATTACTGGATCTGTCCCCCTCCATGATGGCGACAGACCTCTCCCCCGACCGGCTGACCCGCGCCCGCCTTAAGATTTTGGATATTTTGCGGCAGAGAAAAGACGGTCTCACCGCACTTGTCGCCTATGCCGGAGAGGCCCACGTAGTCACCCCTCTTACCGAGGACACGGCCACTATTGCCAACCTGGTACCAGCGCTGTCGCCCTCGATTATGCCGGTTCCCGGCAGCAATATTGAAATGGCGGTAAACACCGGAATTCGCCTGTTAAAAGATGGGACTACCGGACGAGGCCAATTACTCGCCGTTACCGACGGCATAGACCCAATGGCCGCCGATGAGATAGGCGAGTCCTTATCCAGCGCAAAAGTCGAAATGAGCATACTCGCCGTGGGCAGCGGTGAGGGCAGCCCAATCCCCCGGGGAAATGCCGGCGGATTTGTAACCGACAACAAAGGCGCCATCGTCATATCCAATTTCGATGCCGGTGAACTTCGCCAACTCGCCCGCTCCAGCGGAGGGCGCTTTGCCAAAATCAGCGTAAACGACAGCGATATCGATTACCTACTGCCGCAAGCAGACAGCCCCCAGCAAGCGCAGCTGACGGAAAGGGAGTTCGACCAATGGCGGGATGAGGGGCCACTACTGCTTCTGCTATTACTGCCTTTCGCCGCCCTACTGTTCCGCCGGGGCGCCCTGGCATGCACCCTACCCCTACTGCTGCTGAGCGGGCTGCCCAGTGAAAGCCAGGCCATTGAGTGGCAGGATTTATGGCAACGCAAGGACCAGCAAGGCCAGCGCCTATTGGAAGAAGGGCAACCGGCAGAGGCCGCGCAAGAGTTTCACAACCCCGAATGGAAAGGCACCGCCAACTATCGCGCGGGCAATTACGCCGAGGCCCAGAAAAACTTCGCCGAGAGCGATAAGTCACAGAGCCTCTACAACCTTGGCAACAGCCTGGTGCAACAGGGTGACTACGGCAAAGCTATCGAAGCGTACGATAAAGCCCTGCAAAAGCAGCCCGAATTTGCCGACGCCGAATACAATCGCGAAATCGCTGAAAAACTGCAGGAGCTGCAAGAAAAACAACAGCAATCCCAGCAGCAGTCCGGCCAACAACAGCAGGGCGAGCAGCAACAGGATCAGCAGCAGGGCCAGGGGCAAGAGCAAAACCAGGAACAGCAATCGGAAAACAGCGAGCAGCAATCCAGCGAACAACAACAGAGCAGCAATCAACAGCAGGGCAACAACCAGCAATCCTCCGGCTCAACCGAGCCCTCCGAGCAGCAACCCCAGGGAGAAGAACAGCAGAACGCCCAGGAGCAAGGCAAAGAGGAGCAGCAGGGCGAACAACAGCAATCCCAGCAACAACAGGGTGAAGAGCAACCGCCGCAGGCAGAGCCGCAGCCCGCCGGCGCTGATGAGGAGAGCCCGCTCGACCAGGAAACCCAGCAAGCTCTGGACCAGTGGCTCCGTCAAATTCCCGATGATCCCGCCGGCCTGATGCGTGAGAAATTCAAATACGAAAGCCTGCAAAGACGCCGCGCCTATCGCAGCGGAGAATGGGAACCACCAAAGAACGGTGCAACACAGAGATGGTAGAGAGCAGCAGAGCAATGTCACCGGATTCAAGGACACTGATTTCGAAACACCCTATGGACGTATCCATCAACAATCGCATCAAACTTGGCGGCCTCCCATTCGGCCACGTCTTTCTCTGGCTGCTTCTTGCGGCGGCCCTATGCGTGTCGACACCGGTTTTGGCGAGCGACCTCAATGCAACGGTAGACCGGAACAAAATTGGAATTGATGAGACTGTCAATTTGCGTGTGCGCTACTCAGGGGATAAGAGCGGCGGACAACCGGACTTTGATTTATTGGAGCAGGACTTCGATATCCTCTCGCACCAACAGTCCAACCAGTACCGTGTAATTAATGGGCGCGCAGAGAGTTTTGTCGAATGGGTGCTGGCGCTGGCCCCAAAGCGGGAAGGCAAACTGTTTATCCCTTCCTTTAACTACCAGGGAGAGATCTCCGATGCCGTCCCCATTACGGTTACCGAGGCCCAAAGCGGGCCCAATGGCGGAGAGAAACAGGCTTTCCTAGAGGTGACCCTCGACAAGGAAAAAGTCTATGTCCAGGAACAACTGCTGGTAAAAGTTCGCCTATATACCACGATCGGCTTACACGACATCGCGACCGACCCTCTTAAGGTTGCCGGCGCCCATGCGGAAAAAGTCGATGAGCAGCGCTATGAGCGCAAACTCGATGGTGCCAGCTATGCGGTTTATGAGCTCACTTATGCCGTTTTCCCGGACAATTCCGGTAAGCTCAGCATCCCCGCACTGAGCTATGTCGCCATTGCCGGGCGCAGGGACCCCTTCTCCCTGTTTAATCGCAACAGCCAGCGACTGCGGCTTCGCTCCCAGGAGAAGTCTATTGAAGTGCTGCCGAAGCCCGCTGACTACTCTGGCAGTCAGTGGCTACCCGCCACCGGCCTCGGCATAGTGCAAAGCTGGAGTCAGGACCCGGATAGTTTTGCCGTGGGCGAACCCATTACCCGAATTCTAAATATCCGCGCCGAAGGGCTCAGAGCCGCACAGCTACCGCCTCTGCCAAAACTCAACGTGGATGGCCTTAAAACCTACCCCGATCAACCACAGCAAGAGGACCAAGTTGGCCCCAACGGAGTTACCGGAAGCCGCATAGAGACTACCGCGATCGTGGCCACACAACCCGGGGACTACGAACTCCCCCCAATCACTGTGACCTGGTGGGACACCAAAACCCAGCGGCAGCGCACCACTCAACTGCCGGCATTCCGCTTCTCTGTTTCCGGTACGGCTGCACCAGCAACCAACAACAGTGAAATCAGCGCCAACACCCCCCAGGTAACAGCCCCCGCTGAACAGCTCGGCAGCGCGAGTCACTTCTGGCGCAACCTGGCCATTATCGCCATTGCCTCCCACCTACTGTGGGTACTGTACTTTTTCTTGCAGCGACGCAAATCCACCCGACAGAGACCGAATATCAATCCCCAGGCTCCCGATTTGCAGCGTGAAACCAGCGCACTTAAGAGAGCGTTGGAAAGCGAGGACCCCATCCATATCCAGCAAGCCGCGCTAAAATGGATTTACGCAAAGTGGCCACAAGCAAAGGGGAAAAGTTTAACGGAGGCTGCAGGGCAGCTGCACATCTCCGAGCTGGGACAACTCCAAGCCATGCTGGATGCCTCCATTTACCGGTCACCGCCCAGCCCGTTGGACATCCATAAACTGCAAGCAATTGTGGGGTCGCTACTCAAAGCACAACCAGAAAGAGAGTCCAGTGAGGCGGGTAGCGCCCTGCCCTCGCTGTTCTCCTGAAGGGGATCGCCGCTGTCAAATGGGGCTTTACAGAGAATTTGGCCTTTACCTCTGAGGGTAAGGCCAACCCCGGTGTGGTTGAGCATCTTAAATAGAGCCAGGAATAAATTTGGCCCTGACGATCTCCAGACTTTGATAGCGCAATTTCAAGCTTTCTGTGAGCTGTCACCACATAAAAATGTGGAGTTAAGTTATAGATATTTTTATACAGCTAACACAACAAAAAACCAAAACAGAGCACAAAAGGGGAAAATAAACCCAAAATAAGAAAATCATTAGGACGCAATGAGTATCTCACCCCTTTTGATAGGAACCCTCAAGCACAGCTAACGTTTTAGCCGAGGACTTAGCCCAGCAGAACTTATCCAGCCTTGTAAGAGCATTTTTCTGCAAACTCTCTACCAGTGAGCAATCAGATGTTAGCCTGACTAGAGCCTTAGCCATTCCCTCAACATCTAAAGGGTCTACCAGGAGCGCGGCCTCACCCGCAACCTCCTGCATTGCTCCGGAATTCGAGGTCAAGACGGGCGTACCCTGGCTAAAGGCTTCCACAATCGGAAGCCCAAAGCCCTCATAGAGAGAAGGGATTAACAATGCTCTAGCATTATTGTAAAGAGCTGGGAGCTGGCTATCGTCAACATATCCTAAAACCTCAACTCGCCCCCCAAGTCCCAGCTCCTCAATAACCTCCTCAACCTTCACCCCTCCCCACCCTTTACCTCCGCACAACTTCAGAGGCAAAGCTTCTTCTACAAGCATCGTATATTGGCAGTATGCCTCTAGCAGACGCCGCAAATTCTTACGCGGCTCAAGAGTACCTACAAATAGAAAATAATCCCCTCGAGTGGCTATAGAGGAGCAGGAATCTAGAAATGGGGCCTCGGGAATGACAACAACCTTCCCCCTAGAGCAACTGAAAGAATCTAAAACTTCTCCTCCAGTACTCTCTGACACAGCAATCACATTATCAGCCAAGCGCAATGATGGAGGCATTAACCAGCGCTCGAGCTGTAGACCCAGGCGCGACATAGTTTGCGGGAATTTTTGCCATACCAGATCATGTATCGTAACCACCTTGAAGGTACGTAAAGGCAAAAAAAGAGGCAAGTGATGGCGAGGGGACCAGAACACATCAATACGATCAAGCCTAGCCCAGAGCGGAAATACTACCTGTGCAAATGGAGAGCTAAGGCTCCCCCAGCTAACGTTACCACACCTAACAGTAATATTGCCTGTGTTTGGGAGGTTCCCTATGAGTGGCTTATGGCTATAGAGGTACCAATGATGTTCACTCTCACACATACGATCGAACAGCGCTCGGGTATAGCGACCTATCCCCGTTGTCGCCTCAGAAAGTGGGCGTGCATCAACAGCGATCCTGGCCATTAGACCCCCGCCCTCTGCTCGAGAACATCCTGATACAGCCGCTGATAAGAGGAAACCATCTTTTCTGCGGTAAACAACGCTTCAAAGCGACGGCGCCCAGCCCGCCCCATCTCTACAGCCCTCTCTGGCTCATGCCATAGTTTATCCATAGCTTCACGCAAGGAGTCCGGGTCAGCAGGCCTAACCACATAGCCAGTTTCACCATCTGAGTTCACATAACTCGTTCCAGTCCCAATCTCACAAGATACTAGCGGCTTCCCATTCATCAACCCTTCTATCAAGGTAACTCCAAAGGCCTCTGAGCGTAGATGAGAGGGAAAAACTACTGCTCGACATAGCGACATAAGCGCTACTTTTTCCTCATCACTAACGAACCCCGCAAAGATAATATTGTCAGCGCCCAATCCCTGGGACAGAGCTCTCAAGCGCTCCATCTCTGGCCCCTTCCCAGCAATAACAACGTTATATGCCTGGCCAGCTGCTGCCTCAATCAGGTAGTCCAACCCCTTGTAGTACCGAAGAACACCTACGAACAGCATGAAATCACGGCCAAATCGCGACTCGACTGAATCAAGCGTTTGGTGGTTTAAGAGGGGGTAGTCCCCCTCAGATATGCCTAACGGAATTACTTCAACCTTCTCTCGATAGTTGGATAGCACGGCACTAGTATCTGCATATGCCTGAGAAGTGGCGACAATTCGATCAGCACGACTGAGAAAATACCTCATTAAAGGCCTATAAATCGCCCCCAAGAAGCGCTGCCGAACAATATCAGAGTGATAAGTAATGACTAGAGGGCGTGAGCGGCCAGCCAGCAAGTAACTGATATCCCCAAATGGCCACGGAAAGTGGAAATGGAGGATATCGGGAGATCTTTTGAGGAGACGCAGTAATAAGCCTGGGCCAACGCAGCAGGAGGCAATAGAAAGCCACCTTTTGGCGGCACTGTATTTTACACCTGAATATATCGACTGCTCACAAGGTGTCTGTGACAGGGTTAAAACCTCACCCTCTGTTCTACGAGCAATCTCCAGAATAACCTGCTCCACCCCCCCTTGACTTTCCGGAAAAAATGTACGGTAGCACTGCAGTATTTTAGTTGAGGCTTCCAACTCATCCCCCCTAGCTTCTATAAGTCTACCCACAGATCACCGCCATAAATCATGACCACCCAACCAACACCAACCCGCAAGCTATAACTTACACCTGTAGGCTACTGTTTTTAAACAAAATATTGTATATTTTTACATTCTTCCAAGATTAACAATGGAACTCTGATATGACAACAGCAGCGCGCTATACATGCTGACAAAACTATTAGATTTCTACCCCTGGGACACTCTGAAAGAACGAGCTATTCTTTAGATGTTAAAAAATTATTTAAGTATTATTTGGATACGTGGTATTGGGGCGCTCAAAGCTGACTCCGAAAACTCCTACCTCGGGTCACTTTGGTGGGTGCTTGAACCCATCCTTTTGGCTGCACTTTTTTTTGTTGCCTTTTCTACAGGGCTTAAAGGTGGCGGTAAAGGTGCAGACTTTCTCTATTTCTTGCTGTGTGCACTCATTCCTTTCAAGTGGACATCCTCTGCAATAACTGGTAGCGGAACCTCGATTAGTAGCAACAAGGGTATTCTTAATCAGTTCTATCTACCTAAGTGGATATTCCCAACTATTGTAAACCTATCCATACTTTTGCGCTTTTCAATTGTCTTTCCGCTTTTATGTTTGTTTTTTATACTTAGCGGCTTTAACCCGAGTCTGAACTGGGTATTTTTGTTGCCAATTGTAGCTTGTCAGCTATTTATCACCTTGGGGCTTAGCTTTATGGCAGCTGCCATTGTACCCCTGGTTCCAGATACGAAGCACATTATTGGCCTCGGAATGACAACCATCTTATTTACCTCTGGTATATTTTTTGATATCAACAGCCGCCCAGAAGCAATTCAAGAAATTTTACACTTCAATCCCTTTGTCAGCATCTTTGATAGCTATCGCGCCATCATTATACGCGGTGAAAATTTAGATAGCGCAGATCTTATATACCCATATTGCTTCGCCGCAGTGTTCTTCCTCTTGGGATTTGGGATTTTACAAAAATTTGATAAGCATTACCCAAGGAGGCTCATATGAAAGATAAAGTACTCACCTTCAATGGGGTTGGCGTCGGCTTTCGTAGGCGTTTAACTCCCTTCTCCAAGAAGGAATATGTCCTTGAAAACCTTAATTTTGAGCTATTCAAGGGTGAAACTCTTGGTGTGATTGGTCGCAATGGAGCAGGGAAATCAACTCTTCTGAAACTTCTAGCAGGCATCATCAAACCTGACAAGGGCCATATTTCTCGATCCAAAGGATTGAGATCTCAACTACTATCTCTAAACCTGGGTTTTAATAAAAACCTAAGCGGCTACGATAATACTGTAATGGCTTTAGTTACGCAGGGTAAACCCATTAGCGTCGCAAAGTCTTTAGTTACAGAAATTGCGCAGTTTGGAGAGATAACACACCTAATGAACCAACCTGTGGGAACCTATTCTGCGGGGGAAAGGGCTCGGCTTGGCTTTTCAATTGCAATTCGCACCAACCCTGAGATTTTATTATTGGATGAAATCCTGGGAGTTGGAGATAAAAAGTTTAAAGAAAGGTCATCCCAGGAGCTAAAAAAGCGAGTTAGTTCTGATCAGACTGTTGTTTTGGTATCCCACTCAATTCGAACTTTAAAGAAATTTTGTGACCGCGTCCTCTGGATTGATCAGGGTAAAGTAAAGATGCTCGGCCCTACTCAACATGTATTAGATTGTTACTCTTTAGAGACTGA
Source organism: Microbulbifer regidiadema (SeqCode) (assembly GCF_052467605.1). Classification (NCBI taxonomy): domain Bacteria; kingdom Pseudomonadati; phylum Pseudomonadota; class Gammaproteobacteria; order Cellvibrionales; family Microbulbiferaceae; genus Microbulbifer; species Microbulbifer regidiadema (SeqCode). Next base: position 1,407,720 of record NZ_CP174316.1, read on the forward strand.
ATCCACATGAAGATATATGTCCACATAGGATCAGATAAAACCGGAACCACGTCTATTCAAGACACTTTGTCCAGAAGCCGAAAAGCGCTAAGGAGGTCCGGGATACTCTACCCCCAACTGGAAAGATCACCACATCAGGAAGTTCTAGCGAGAGAACTCTTGTCAGGAAAGAAAGGGCCGGGCTGGCAGACTTTTGAGCAACAATTGAAAGGTTCTAGTGAGAGTATAATTCTTAGTTCTGAAATGCTTTGCGGGATTAGCGAAGCAGATATTCTACAACTCAAAAATTGGCTACATGATCACGAGGTCAAAATAATTGCATATATAAGAAAGTCTGACGAATATCTAGAGTCAGGCGCCATGCAGCAGCTCAAAAGCTGCAAATCAACGGTTGATTTCTTTCGCCTATATCGAAAATTAAAATGGCTTCCAGCAATATTTAATTCCTGGGTTTACATTTCTGGACTGAAACCTCTATTCGTATTTAGGTGGGCAAAAGTATTTGGCAAAGAAAATCTATATGTACGCCCCTACTGTGAGTCTCAGTGGGTAGATGGAAGTTTAGTGTCAGATTTTATGAGCACGCTGGGCCTTTCTTCACAGACTGAAAATTTAAAACAAACCCCTCGCAAAAAAAATATAACTCCCGATATATATACAATCTTCACAATGTCCTCTTTTGCAGCCACCAAACGCCCCTCTATAAGGCATCAATTCTCTGAGATAATGACCCAAAAATATGGGCAAGCGATGAAGCGACCTGTTACTAGCCGCCTTAAAAGGCACATGGCTTTAGCTATATCAAACATCATATTTAAACGAATTAGCAGAGAATTTAATTGCCCTCCTCCCGCGAAGAAAAAGCTATCGGCCAGTTTTGCGCCAGGAGAGTCATTGATCATCGGTAAATCACAGCAACTCCTACTTGAGTTTTCAATACATCAAAAAAAGAAAGTTAATCAACTGAAGAAGAAGCTTGCGCTTAAGAATGTCCAGAATTCTGGAAATACTCGACCATAATGATGGTAAGAAATTGATTTACATACCAATTCTCCCAGAGACCCGCAGCAATGGCTAATACTTGCAAAACTAAACGTATTCTATTTTTTACAATGCAGTATGGGCCGGGCTATACCCAAGGTACAGAAAGGTATATAAAGAATATAGCAAATGGACTTACCGATATAGGTTATGAGATTATAATCGCAGCTGGCGACCCAGAGAAAAAGAATACACATACACACAACGTGGAGCCAGCAGGCAAAACCACACTAGTTAAGATTCCCACAAAAGGATGGAGCACTCTTGACGGAGCATCTGTAAATTATTACAAAAATCTGCTAGGTGAAATTCAACCCGATATCATTCACATGGTTAATCCAGCCCACATTGGCGTTAATGCACTAATAGCAGCAAGAGCTCTTCAGCTACCTTACTTCATTACAGTTACTGATTTTTGGTGGTTATGCCCCAAACATACCTTAACCTTAAGTAATGGTAGGTTTTGCTCAGGCTTCAGAAAGTCAACCGAGTGCTTAAAGTGCATTGCCTCAACACACCCAAACAAAGTCATTAGGGAGCTATCAACAAGAAATGGACTCAAAACTTTAACCCAAGGTGCCGTCCTCAGTAACAACCTCTTTAAGTTTGGCGGAATTACCAAATGGCCTAAAAGGAATAAGCTTCTCCAGCAAATTTTAAGTAACGCCGAAAAGGTTATCTGTCTTTCCAAAACCGGGAAGTCTCGCCTAGAAGATTTCTTTAAAATTAAAAATGCCACCTACCTACCAACAGGACTTTCCTCCGACTGGTTCCTGCCTCCCCCCCCTGAAAGGAAAGAGAAAAAATTTTTTACTAAAATTGGATTTTTAGGTGCAATTGCACCGCACAAAGGGGTACACATACTTGTAGAGGCAATATCTCAACTTGCATGCAAAAACGTTATATTGAGTGTCGCAGGAAAAATACATGACAAAGACTATGCCAGTTTGTTATTTAAGAGTAACGTCAATATAGAGTATGCAGGAGAAGCCAATGAAAAGGCCACTATCTCTTTCCTTGACTCCCTGGATCTACTAGTAATACCCAGTACCAGCCCTGAAAACCAACCTCAAGTTCTGCTTGAGGCCGGCGCAAGAGGAATACCAACAATCTCTAGCAACAGTCCAGGCTGCGCTGAACTACTGGAAACCAAGCTAACATTCCCAATGAATGATTCAAGATCACTAGCTCATCTTATCCAAAGCTTTCTAAGCAACCCATCTTCCTTTGCGCCTCCAGTAAAACCTCTTTCTATAGCAGAGGTCTCAGAGAAGACCTGCAATATCTATTCACCCCTAAAGCCCACCCTTAGCACAACCCTGAAAAACAATCATTAAAATCCAATAAAAGTTTATGAAAAAAATACTTTTTTATGAGCCAATGCCGGACATCCTGCGGGCAGAGCAGATATGCGCTATCGCACAACAAGAAATAAAAAATGGCAATCAAGTTTTCCTCATAGTTGAGGAGGAGATTCAACTTCTTTTTCGAAACGCCCAGAATAATCCTCACAGCATTTGCTGCATAAACATCATAAAATCCATAATTGCCGATTCAGGCATTCCTTTTTTTGCCCTCCCAAGGAATAAGGCACTAAGAAAACTCTTTAAAAGCTCCCCCAGAGCAACCCTAAAAAAAATACAGAAATATAGAAAATCCGCATATAAAGATATTATCACTGGGTACAACCCAGATCTAATTACCCTATGGAATGGGCTCGTACATTACCAGCAAGATTTCATCTCTTTAACAAAAGAGTTAAATCCCAAACAAAAATACTGCTACATCGAAGCCGGCTGGTTTCCCCAAAAAGGGACCTATTATCAAGACAGCAAAGGGGTTAATGCAGAGAGTTCAATCGCCCTTACATGCCCCCCCTCAATTTCAGCCAAAGAGAGAGAGACCCTAAACCACTGGAAGAAAAAATACCACATTCAACGTGGTAGATATGCGATTAAGGACTCTGGTTATATATTTGTTCCGCTTCAGCTGGAAACAGATACCAACATTACGATGTTCTCCCCCTTTAAAACTATGGCCAAATTTATAGAGTGGGTAATCAACAATACAGATGAAAAACAGAAGATTATAATAAGACCACACCCCATTCATCCCGTCATCCCAGAACTAGAAACAAAAAACATCCCTGGTAGAGTCACATTTGATAGTGAGACGCCTATTTGCAAACTCCTGGCCGAATGCAGCGCAGTCATAGGTATTAATAGTACTGTACTATTGGAAAGCCTAATCTACAACAAACCAACATACGCACTTGGAAATGGATTATTTGATTCTTCTATGGCCATTCCCAAGCAAAAAATTGACACCCCTTTAAAGTTAAGTGGTAGCAAAAGTTCAAAACATGAAAGCGATGCCTTGCTGTATTTTTTATTAAAAAAACAGAAAAGTATTCCCACCTTTAACAGATCAGCTAACCAAACAGCCGTACCCTCACCATATAGCAGATTATCTATACTAACTGCAAAACTATACTTGTCTTTAAGGAGGAGGTTAAGCAGAAAGTAAGCACTACAAGCACACACAATAGGGGGGCACTAAAAAGCTAAAACATGAAAACCTACAAGTGAAGCCGATCTGACAGAGCACACTACAATAATCTGCAACTGGCAGATCAAATCTTCACCGCTATCCACCTAAAGAACTTACAAGAAAAAGTTAGTTAAATACCCAGCCCGCTGAAATTAAATCTTTTTTCGCATACCCGCAACTAAAAAAGGAGTTCAACAAAGCCTCGTTACTTGACTTATAATACTTACTTATAAGGGACTGAGTTTCCTCATCAAATATTTCGCTTTTGAAACCAGGAATTTCGTTAAAATTATCCCCGCAAGAAATCAATAGACTTCGTAGTTTAAACTTAGCCTCCTCAGAATAACCTGAACTATTAATAGCCTGAATCAGTGCAACAATTTCCTCAGATAAGGATTTGTTCCTATAATCCATCATTGACATCCCTTCACTTGAAGTAAAAGCATTAAGCCCGTCATCGTGACTTACTTCACTAGACGCACTTCTATTTTTTACGACAACTTTTTTGAGAAAGCTATCAACAATAGATACAGAAGACTCAAGTTCGTAAGCATATGCCTGCACACTACCCTTACCAAATACCGATTCCCACCTGCTAAGCTTTTCATAATAGTCATAGTGTTGATAGTTTGCTGCAAAAAAAACCGAGAGACTACCTATATCTCTCCCGCTCTTAATTTTTTGCTTTATATGAGAGTGAATCATTGAAATTTGATTCCTCAAGTAACAAACAACTATAACCTCATGATTAGCTAAAAAGGGGAATACCGATAACAGCCTTTCCGGATTTATCGTCCACAAAAGCTCCGTAGAAAGGAGGCAAGATACATCATCCTCAAGCTGCTCAAAAATAGCACTATACTCGTGTTTATTGTTAACAATAGCTTGTGTAGGCTTACTTAACAAAGCCTTTCTAAATGAAGTATGCCCACATGATTCGTCATGCCCAACATCAGGATACAAAATACCAAATTTGGTTAATGTCTTAGCATTTTCAGACATAAATCTCTGAATAGAGGTAGTCCCAGTTTTCGGACTACCTATATGTATGATAACTTTTCCCATTTAAGCCTCAGGAAGATAGGGAAATATAACCACTCAAAATATTTTTACTCTACTGAGTAGCCATATTTTTCAGCCATACCCCGAACCAAGCTCGCCTGCTGAGGGAAATGCTCATCCAACTTCTCCCAAGATAAGGAAACCCTCCTTTTTGCATCTTTTCTGGCATTAACATCTTTTGGCAAAAAGTCCAACAACTCACCAGCCATTTTTGAGCCACCAACCATTTCGCAAAAGGTTACAAAAGTTGAACCTGCAATTGAAAAATCCTCCACCTTAAGTATTGGCTTACCCTGAGCGAATTCAGAGTTGTATCTCAACCAATAGTTGATAGCCCGCCCAAGCCTCACCAACTCAATAGGCTCATCGCCAGTAAGAAAATCAGCCTTGCCTAGATGCCTTTCAACTTGGGTGAATAGTGAATCGGCATGGGTTGTAGCGGACTCAATTGCAGAAATTGGATTCCTAACCATATGGAACTGTAAATTAAATGATTCTGCATATCGAGGAGTCAATAGAGACCACTTCCAACCAACAATTCCGTCATAGTTTCTAAATATATTTCTATTCTGCGCAATGTATTTAATCCCTCTTTCTTTGGGGAAAGGCCAATCATCACCCATCTCATGAAGAACAGCAAAACCCATATTCCTTAGAGCTGCTGCGACATATTTGCTGCCACTACGGCCACAACATGAAATATGAAACTTCTTTTTCATTTTTTACCACCTACAGATAAATAAAGTTCAAACAAAAATATTGGCTTATCACTACCCAATCAAGCTTTTTGACCTATCCGACTACAAATAACCATAAAATCCCGAACCAATTGGGAGGGGTTTTCAACTGCCTTAAGTAGATTTCTCTTGAGAAAAGCCTGCTCCATCTCGTATTTAAAGGTGCCTACTCCGACGCCACCAACTTGAGAAGTCGCTTTACACCCAGCCAATATTACAGGGAGTCGATTAAACACATCGCAATCGCTCCGAACCAAATGATCACATAAACTGTGATTCATAAATGCAATATATTTATTAAACTCTATCAGAGTTAACTCGCTATCAAAATTATTATTCAGCAACTCACCCAGCATCACTGGTGACTCGACATCATAGGTAAACCCTTTATTTGAGTAAAAGGCTCCCCCTATTGTAATCGGTTTCTTCCCTAAAAAGCATGCCTCCAAACCCGATTGTGAGCATAGGGTCATTGTAGTAATAGAGTTTGAGATCAAATGTGAAAGGTTGCTATCCTCTGTCAGGAAAACCCTTTTTGATTGCTGAGGATTAAACCCTTCTAAATACTGACTTAGTGCATCAAACGTAACCGGGGAGCGGCTCTCTGTTTTATTTCTTTCCCAAGGGTGCACCTTGACTATCAGGTTAAAATTAGTTTCCTCAACGACCTCTTTAATAATCCTCTTATACAACTCAACACTTGAAACAAGCTTCCTACTAGAATCGATTAGAGAGTAGTCATTCACAACCTGACAAGTAAGCAATAAATAATTATCAAAAGGCAGATCGCACTTTTCCTTTGGCTGCTTTACGTTCTTATTGAAAACTCCTACTGAAGAAATATATTCACAGGTCTTGGGCCACCTAGGAAAATCAATTTCAGGATTGAAGCTTAGAGAGGCAAACCTCAAGTCCGAGTTGTTAGCAATTGGCTCATACTTATTTTCCAAATAATAATGCTTACCCGTGAAGAACCCCTCGGCCAGGAGCGGCTCCGTTGAATTAAATCTACATAGATAAAGTAACGCCTTAGCCGAAATCGAAGACCCAGAAAATATTATCGCGAACTTATAGTTACTCTCTAACAGCTCTTCCCGCCAGACATCCAGCCAAAACATAGCCACTCGATAAGCCGCCAGCATCTCATCCAAAAATCCGGAATAAAGATAATCAAATAACTCTCTTGTGCTGGAAAAGGAAAAACTGGTTAACCCTTTATACACAAGGTGACTCAACAACTCCGCACGAGCAATCTCAAACACTGACACTCCACAATGTTTAAGGTTATACAACTTAACGTCAATATCACTGTGCAAAATATCGTCATACTTACTAAGTTTTTCAGAAGAGCAGTAAGTCTCAAGCGTATTGTTACGCAACTCATCATACTCAGAAAACTCTCTGTAAGCAATATTACTTGACTCCAGGAATTTAAAAAGACTAAAAAAGTTTCTTTTATGTATATGCAATTTATCTGAAATCAGAACATCTGGTCTCATTTTTTCGCAACCCTCAAGTACAAGCTTTCATGCTGGCCCACAATATCACTCCAATCCGGAATATCGGTGAAGCTAACCGCTCCCACCCCCTCGATAAAATATCTATTTATTTGATGAGCCATACCATCAAAACCCTCCTCCAAGAAAACTCCATTCAAGCTTTTATCTGCATCAATGAAATCTACAGCCATTCCTACAGGCGTAGAGAAAATTGGCGTTTTTGTATAAATAGCCTCAGGTAGGTTCGCAGGCCCTCCCTCAAAATTAGATAGCATTAGCAATCCATCTAATTCAGCATAAATTTGCGGCATTAAATTATACGGAAGGTATGAGTAGCATAAAGCATCAAAGCCTCTCCGCTGCAAAAAATTGGCATCCATCAGACGGCCAGCGCCGACAAGTACAAAGTCAAATAGTTCGGGAGATAAACGCTTTGCCAGCTCATATAGTCGATACTCCCCTTTGACCATGCGTCCATAGCGCTTTGATATAACCCCAAGGGTATATTTTTTTGGGGCAGCTAGGCGCTTTTCGCTTGCTGTAAAACGATCAAACAATGGTTTATTTACACCGTGCGGAATAACCACTGTATGCGAGATACCATGAAAATCGTTCAAGGTTTGCGACTGCTGAGAATTCAAGCAAACCACGAATTTACATTTCTCATATGCCCGCACAAAACTCATCTTGTCAAGCCATGAATCTTCATCATTCAAATCATGATGAACGGTACATATAGAATTTTCTGGAATATTATCTGCTAAATTAGGTCTATGAAAATGATAAACATCTGCACTTGGATCAGGTTCAGTAGTTATTATATGCCTAAACCCTTTTGATTTTAGGTTGTCAAAATACCCCAATATTGCATCAAAAATTGCACTATACATGTCACTAGACATGACATGATTAACTATAATCATTTTTCCCATAACCTCTACTTTACGTGTAAAAGCCTAACTAAATTTAATTTTCATTTTTCAACTCGCAAGCTGAATAGCAGTAAGAGTAGAAATCATTAATTAAATACTTCACCATGCTTGATACACGCTATACCCTTTACAGCTTAACCGCTAGCTAAGCCAGCCTAGTTTAGACCTACATGTTTCATAAAAATTGTGATCTATAGGGTGGATTAGTGTAAGGCGATGCGGCTTTTTATGTATTCGTATGATATCACCTGGCTCAGTTATTATTTGATCGTGCCCATCACAAGTTACATATGGATTAGCAATATTTTGATCCCCTACAATAAGCTTAAATTCACTACTCCCCTCTACCACTATTGGGCGACTACTAAGTGTATGAGGATTGAGAGGGACCAAAACAATTGCATCTAATTTTGGATGCATAATAGGGCCGCCACCAGATAGGGCATACGCAGTTGATCCAGTAGGGGTAGAGATAATTAGACCGTCTGATCGTTGCGTATAGACAAACTGGCCATCAATGAATAGATCGAACTCTATCATTCGAATAAATTCGCCAGGGTGCAACACAACATCATTTAAGGCTGCCCCCCTCCCTATCAATCTCCCACTACGATAAACAGACATATCTAGCAAGAACCTACTTTCTGCCATGTACTTGCCGGACAATACCTCACCAACTTTTTGCTCCACTTGGTCAGGAGTAATATCTGTGAGAAAGCCGAGGCGCCCCCTATTAATACCTAGTAATGGGACACTAAACTTCGCTAGGGCGCGAGCTGCCGCGAGCAAACTACCATCGCCCCCTACAACGATAACAAGATCACACTGCTCGCCAAGCTTATCCTTAGAAGAGGTACGGGTGCAGTGATTAGCTACAGCATTTGCAGTATCAACTTCAAGTACAACAGAGTATCCCTCAGCCTCAAGGAAGGCCATCAGGCGCCTCAAGGAAATGACCGCATTGTCACTTTCAGTCCGCCCTATCAGGCCTATACTTTGAAATTCTGACACCAATACCTCTCAGCTCACTGTCATTTACCCACTGATGAACCCTACCGAGACACAACCACTATCGGCAAAGTAGCATCCCAAGAAGGGCCGCCATTATGCCGAAGAGAGTACACTGAGTCGAATCGTGTAGCCTTTGTACGCCAAAAACGCTATCTCCTACTAATTTTTGGGCCAAAATAACCCCTCTTACTTAATGTAAGCGCGTCGCCCTTGTAAGCCTCCAGAATGGAGTACAAGGATGCGACTACCAATAGGAATCTCCCCCTTAGAGATCCTATCAGAAAGCCCATTAAAAACCTTGACCATATAGACGGGGTCAAGCGGGATACCTGTTTCTGCTTCAAAATCAAAATGAAAGCTCCTCAACCAATCAGGGTACCTAGCATACCCCCCGCAATGGTACCCCCCAATCAAAGACTCTCTAAGCGCCGTACGGTAATCAACCCGCGCTACATCCAGCAGCTTATTCGCACACCTGAGGCGGGAGCCCCACTCACACACCCCCCTAAGAATACTATCACCCGCCTTTAAAACCTCCACCCCGATAACACGAACCCTGTCCATGGTTAGCGATAGCCCAGCAAAAGTAGCGCCAGTCCCACAGGCCACCCATATCTGGTCAAACTTAACGGGCATAGTGTCTTCAATCACTTCCCCAAGCAACTGTATACCCTCAACCCCCAACAGGTTACCTCCCCCCTCAGGGATAAAGTAACTCTCCCCCGCCTGTAGATCGAGCCGGCTAAAGAAATCCTTTTCCCCTCGCTTCCGATACTCCATCCTACTAACAAAATGTAAAACCATTCCCATCCGCTCAGCATCTGACAATGTAGCGCTAAGCTTTGGAGGCTTTTCACCCCGAATTACCCCAACCGTACGATAACCAAATCTGCTCCCCGCAGCCGCTACCGCATGAATATGATTTGACCAAGCGCCGCCACAGGTAACTAGCGTACTAGCACCCCGCCTTCTCGCCTCAATCAGGTTGTAAAAGAGCTTATATGCTTTATTCCCAGAAATGAGAGGGTCTATCAAGTCATCCCTTCTAATCCACACCTCAACTTCGGGAAAGACTCCCCCCCCACTCTTTCGTATGGGACACTTTTTGCCGCACCAATAAAGCTACCTAAATCCAACTGGTCTAACGCGCCAAGCAGCATCTCCCCCCCCTCCACCGCAGATAAGATAACTCGCAATAATAATACCCTCCACCAGGCACAGCTATACCTTCAAACGATGCCCCCTAGAGCCCAAGAGTTCGCTTTAGCCTCCCCCTCAAGTAGATAATTAATTCAGTGGAACTAAGGTAGGTGTAAGACCGACATTATCCAATACAGACCGGCTCAAAGATGAAGAAGTGCGACTAGCAAGGAAAGTTAAAGGCTTTACTCCAAATAACAGACACAAAAAAGCCCTCACAAGTGAGGGCTTTTTTGTGTCTGGCGGACCGGACGGGACTCGAACCCGCGACCTCCGGCGTGACAGGCCGGCATTCTAACCAACTGAACTACCGGTCCTCGGTAGTAAACTTCCCTTTGGGAAGTTGGTGGGTGGTACAGGGGTCGAACCTGTGACCTACGGCTTGTAAGGCCGTCGCTCTCCCAACTGAGCTAACCACCCGATGCTCTTTTTCTTAGAGGCCGTGCCCCCTTGAGCGAGGTGAATATTACCCGATTGTAATTTTCTGTCAACAATTTTCGCGCCAAAAATCCTATATGATCAATTTCCGCTCGATTCGCGGGGTAAAGATACAGGAGCGCCTCTCACCCCCTCAGCATTTGCCCCCTGTAGCACCTTCCCTTGCCTGTAGTCCGGGTCGAGCAGGTGCCCCGCAATTTTCACCGGTATCTCTCTGGGAATCAGCTGCTCCTTTGGCCGGGCAAGGTCCTGCTCGTTGTAATTACACACCCCAGTGGGGAAGATCCTCTTGAGATCCACCACACGGCTGGAAATTTCCTCGGTAAACGGGCCATAGACACCCTTGGCCAGGGCCAACTCAACCGGTTGCAGTGCGCACTTAAAGATATCATCGGTCACTGGGGCTCCCGCCAGCTGCCTCGATGTACTGTGGATCGGATACACCCGCATGCACTTGCCGGGAGCCCGGCTATTCCAGAGGCCATTCCAGACATCATCCCCAGATGCCAGTAAATTCCCCTCTTTGTCGAAGCAGCGGTCCCTGGCGTCGTCGGGGCGATTTTCCACCACTCCCTTAGCCGGATTCTTAACGATGTTCTGCACCCAGCGGTCGATAAGGTCCAGGGCCTCGTGCAGTGGGTTATAGTCCTTGTCACTCATCCATATCAATTGATTGTCCGCATGCCCGCGGGCCCGCCGGATACGTTCGCGGGCAGAGAAGGAGGCAGAGCTGTGATGCATATCCGGCTCTTTATCCAGGTAGTGGCGCAAATCAATGATGGGGATCTCTACATCTCCAAGGAAAACATGCCCGGAGCGATATATTCCATTGATTGCCTCCAGGCTTGCCCGACTGCGCTTTGCCGGGTTTAACAGTGTTCCCATATTGAGGTTTTGCTCGCTCCAAAGGGACAATCGAACAGGAAACATACTCCCGTTCATAAACCACAACTGCTCCTGACTTTGATCTTCTGGCGCTTTCCAGCCACCTACAGCAGCGTTAAGGCGTAAGAAGGTATCAATATTTATTTCACCACTCACGAGGGATTTCAGGCCGTACTGCACTCCCTCGTTGTCCCAGGCGCTATTCGCATACCCTGAGGCATTTGCCCCATAAAATTGGCGAAGGTCTTCCCAGTGTGTCCAATGTACCTTTGGGATAACCTCTGCGGCAAAACTCTTGGCAAAGTGAACGAAATTCGGATTGTTGACCAGTGGAACCAAGCCCCTCCAGCCCTCCACGCACTCAGTGCTCCCCTGAATGCCATTTCGATAGCGGCTATCAAAGATACCGGCAAAAAATCTGAGCATTCCAAATCTACTGGAGCCATTTTCACTGGCGGCCAGCCCCTGGATAACGGTGCGCTCCTCCGCCCTTTTCCAGCGCTGATTGGCACTGTCCACAATGTCAAAGAAATACTCTAATGGTTCACAATCGAAAGCATAAATCGTTTGAGACACCATGTCCGGGTAAGAGTAGAGAGGTATCGCCGCATCCAAGAGACCGGGAGCATTCTGTGCAAACAAATACTGCTGGATCGCGCCACCCGATCCGCCAATACCAACGGTATACATCGGCTCCCCATACAGCGATTCAAACTGCTTTTTAACGCGTCGGGCCGTGTCTTCCGCCAGCCACATATTGTAGTGATTTCTAGTTTGATTGGCGGTCGAATAGACAACAGCGTAACCCCGGGCAAGCTCATCCATGCGCCGCGTGGTAATATCGCCTTTATTGATCTTTCCCTGGCGCCCTCCAATGCCTACACCACCGCGAAACTGATAAATTAACCGCTTATTCCAGTTGCTGCCGCTTGGCCTGGCTGCCGACTCCCCCTCTCCCTTTAATACCGCTATCGCATAAAAGTGGCGGTTAATCGTTCCTGTCTCTACGCGAATAATAAAATCCACCGACTTTCCATTTACGGTCACCTTGTCGATATCACTTCTGGCTTCATGTAGATAGTGGAACTGACCATCGACATTACTGCGATAAAAATAGGTCACTTCTGTGGCGTGGCTGCAATCCCGACTATATCCGATCACCTCTTTTGTCTTCCGCCCCTTTTCATTCAGGGCGAAGACTGGCACCCCCTCCCCTTTCTGGTTATCGACCAGGGGCTGCTTATTGGTGATGTTATTTTCCCCACAATAGAGGGGGTAGCGGGATGGGCCGCTAAACAGCGTCTCCACCGGCCCGACCTCACCTATCCCAACGGGAAAAGGAAAGTATTCAGGCGGGCGTGACATCATTCTAGGGTGGGGGCCGGAGTAGGCTGGGGTTGGCTTATAATCCAATACCCCTTCCGGGATTCCCAGAACTGGAGCCTCTACACTCCCATGAACTTTTGGTAGCTGGCTATACCCATACCAAGCTGCCGCCACCAAACCGACCAGGAGAAAGAGCGAAATAGAGAGTACCCAGCCCATCCTTGCAGACATAAGCGCCTCCACCGGCAAATATCACGATCTGTACAATTTGAGTATATGAGCGGATATACCGGGCTACTGACAGTTGGCGTCGAGAGGCACTTAAGGGGTCTTTGGGCAACTTGATACCCCCCGGTAGAACTTTCAAAGCTATCCAGGGGCCCTCTAAAGAGAAGCCGAAGCTATAGAGAATTGCGCGGCAGCACAAATTTTTTAGGGGCAACAAAAAAGGGAGATCTAGTGATCTCCCTTTTCCTGAGGTCTATCGCTTAATCTTTGGCGATAATACCTTTTTCCTTAAGGGTGGAAAGGATCACCTCCACCTCCTCCTCAAGGGTCATTTCAGCGGTATTCAAGTGCAGTTCCGGTGAAACTGGCGCCTCATAGGGGTCATCAATGCCGGTGAACCCTTTGATTTCACCGGCACGGGCTTTCTTGTACAGACCTTTAGGGTCGCGCGCCTCGGCTTCATCCAACGGGCAGTCTACAAACACCTCCATATAAGGAAGGTCGCCCGCTTCGTGCATTTTTCTGACTATATCGCGATCTTCGCGGTATGGGCTGATAAAGCTAGATAGAACAACCACACCGGTATCAGCAAACAGCTTGGAAATCTCGCCTACACGGCGGATATTTTCTTGGCGGTCCTCTGCGGAGAAGCCAAGGTTCGAGTTGATACCCAGGCGAATATTATCGCCATCAAGACGGTAGCTAAGCACGCCACGGGCAGCCAGCGCCTTCTCTACAGCAACGGCCACAGTACTCTTGCCGGAACCTGACAGACCAGTGAACCAAAGGGTCACACCTTTGTGACCGAGGATACTCGCCCGGTTTTCACGGGTGACATCACCCTCATGCCAATGAACATTGGTCGCTTTTTGCTCAACTGTAGTCGTCACTGATCACTCCAAGTTTTGAATATTGTTCCCAACGTCGCAGGCCTAAGGCGTTTTATTACAGTAAGCATTGGCATCAATCTGCGATATGGCCGCCAATTATCGAGCATTTGAGCCGTAAGCGTAAAGCCCCTTGTTAGAACATGTCTACCCAGTTCAAAGTTCTGTGTGCATAAGCAATAAAGGTTCATTACTTATTGCCAGACAACTCGCCGGATAAAAGACCGAACCTACCCTCCCCTATGGAGTGGAGTTCAATTCAGCTCACCCCCGCTTAAGTGCCAATCTACATATAAAAGACAAGTGGCAGTACAGATTTTTAATACCAAATATACCAGGTGGTAGGAGTTGAAATAAATCGTCTCTAAGCTTTGAGAGTGAGTGATTTATTTAGCTTGCAGCGAGCGTAGAAGATCTACGCTACTCACAACATCCGCCCTGAAAAGTTAACCCGCACCTATCGTTTAAAAGTAAAAAAAGAAAAAATAAAGGAGGAATTTCACCACCTACCCCTGATCGGCCAACAGCAAAATCACCAAATAGGAAATCCAGTGCGGCAATACAGTCTCTCCCATCTTCAGCAAAAGGCACTTTCGGAGGTTAGATTTACCCTCGCCAAAAACCGACTTAAAGTTCTTTTTACGGCTAGAAAAATCTAGACTCCCAAAACAATAAAAAATCACTAATTTAAGGGGTCTACCCGTGTCACTTACCGATAAAAACAGCGTCTAGATTTAGATAATAAAGTTTCTAACCCCATAAAATTTTCAGCAAAGTTTCCCTGTCAATTATACGGGCTTTGCCTATCAATACTCTTACAGGCAATTACAGAATGACACGCTTTAATCTAGGTAGAAATACAGGATTCATGGTAACCTTTCAGCCTAAATTTAAAAGAGATAGCCCTATACTTCGTAGGGCTTATTTAGGAAAGAGGATATTTGCCAATGAATAAAGGGGTTTTAAATAGATTTAAAATTCGCAAAGGAAAGATTTTTGAAGCCCCACTGGAGGAGGCATTCGGTCGCCTGGTCACTCCTTTTGAAGAGTTTATTCACCGACAAAGCAGCAGTGGCATATTACTAATGCTCTCTGCGCTAATCGCACTAATTGTCGCCAACTCTCCCCTGCAGGAAGCCTACAAGCATCTGCTTCATATGCCTATTGCAATCGGTGCCGGGGAATGGATGCTCTCCCTTTCTCTACACCACTGGATCAATGACGGCCTAATGGCCATCTTTTTCTTTTTGGTGGGTCTGGAGCTGAAACGAGAGTTTCTCGTAGGAGAACTCTCAGATCTTCGCCAGGCAGTACTGCCAGTGATGGCGGCTATTGGTGGTATGGTGGTGCCAGCCCTGCTTTACAGCTCCCTAAATGCAGGCAGCGAAGCCGGGCCTGGCTGGGGTATCCCCATGGCGACAGATATTGCCTTTGCTGTGGGCTGTATTGCGCTACTGGGCAACCGAGTGCCACGCACAGTCGTCACTTTCCTGGTCGCACTGGCCATTGTCGACGACCTGGGTGCCATTCTTGTTATTGCGATCTGGTATACAGAGCAAGTCAATATGACGGCTCTCATCCTATCAGGCTGCCTCGTTGTGGTACTGGGCCTGCTTAATGCCGCAGGCATTCGCCGATCTGCGGCCTATGTCTTCGTTGGTGGGCTGCTGTGGTACGGACTCCACTCCGCAGGCGTTCACGCCACACTCGCGGGAGTTATTACTGCTATGGCCCTGCCGGCCAAGCCGAAGTACGACCCTGTAGCATTTAGCACCTTCGTTAAAGACATTATTCGCAGCTTTGACCGCTGTTTCCGCCCCGGCGACAAGATTATCGCCAACGATGATCTAAGAGCTCGCGTGATGGGTTTGAGCAACGGTGTCAACCTGGCTCAGTCCCCCCTCCAGCGCATGGAAACCCGACTGCATATCCCCGTAGGGTTTGTGGTAATACCAATCTTTGCCTTGGCCAATGCGGGGATTCCAGTCGCCAGCTTCAATAGCTCTGAAGCCGTGTTTAACCCAGTTACCCTTGGGGTTATTTTCGGCTTAGTCGTTGGGAAATTACTCGGCATTGTAGGTGCGACCTGGATCGGCTGGAAGTTGGGCTGGGGCCAGCTACCCAAATCGGCAAATTTCCGGCACATTGTCGGTGTAGCCTTACTTGCAGGCATTGGATTTACCATGTCCATTTTTATTGCCGAACTTGCATTCAGCACACAAAATGAACTGCTTATCCAGGCCAAAGCAGGCATTCTGTTAGCGTCAGTTATCGCTGGTACAGCGGGCTTCCTTGTATTGCGCAGCGCACCCGCAGCAGAAGAGACTACAGCAGAGAGCAAGGATTCAGAGTATCCGACCCAACCTGCCTCTAGCTAATTTTCAACGGTCAATAGTAAGCCGGGCAGTTTATAGCTGCCCGGCTTAATGAAAGTCCTGTAAGAATCACATGGTGTAGATAACAGCCTAACCCTCAGGCTAAATTCTAACCAAAGTTACATCGCAGTGCGCATAGTTCACTATGCTATTCGCTGTAGAGCCAATAAGAGAGCCCAACCCCTTCTTGGAATGAGTGCCCAGCACGATCAAATCCACCTCCCTTTTTTCAGCCTCTTTGCAGATGACTTCATAGGGTTTGCCGACTTTAAGTGCCCGATTTTTTTTAGCAATCCCAAAATCCGCAGTAATCTCATCAAATTTTGGAATGGCGCTTTCCTTTAGTTCTCGCTGATAATCCTTGGGTAAGAAACTGTAAGGCAACACATTTAAAACTATTAGCTTGCTATCAAATTTCCTGGATAGCTCTACAGCCTTAGATAATACAAACCTACCCTCTTGAGATGCCTCTATAGCGCAAAGGACAGTCCCGTACATACGATCCCCCATAGTTTCCACACTAGAAACCTAAAAAATTAAATGAAAACCGAAAACATCCCTACTCCAACATTGCTTAATAGTTTTACCATCTTAGCGACACAAGCGGAAGCGACAGATTAAAAAATTGAGAAAATCAGCTTGTACCCAGGCTTCAAAAGCCCCCTAGGCAGCTACAATTAGCCTCATAATATCTCTGCGAGAGCGTTCTACACTAAGACGCACCCAATACCTGTGACCTTCAAGGCCCAGAGGGGCACCATGAGTTCCCTTACAAAAGTAAAAATCTAACAAAAAGGCCAGCAAAAAGCTGACCTAAAAGACTTCTTCTCAATCATCTATCCAGTAGAACATATCACCTCAGCAAGGTTATTTTTATGCACCCAGAAATTTTACTTGGCAACTGAATCACGAAAGCTAACGATCACCAGCATCCTCAAGGGCTTGATAAATCCGACTGGGGTAATCGCCAATGATACCGTCCACACCAAGTGAAATACTGCGCTCAATATCCTCTATATCATTAACGGTCCAAAGGTCAACCGCAACTCCTTTACCTTGAAAAAAGCGCACATAAGGCTTAGTTGTGATACCGTACGGCAATTGGGCAACATCAAAATCAGGATTGAAGACCCAACCAAAACCAGAGCTCCAGGCAAGGCTAGCCTCTACAAGTTCGCCAACGGTTGCGCTGGTTCTCACCTCTCCCCCACTAATATCACGAAAATGCCCCATCGCCTTATTATGCTGACTAGCCACAGTCACCTGCTGCTCCATTCGGTAATCAACTATCACCTGCCAAAGTATTTCTGATAATGTTTTGTCATTTGGCTTAATCTCAATGTTAAATATGGCATTAGGATAGCGCTCAAACAATTCATTCAGCGTTAATAATGTATGCCCCTGGTTCCGAAAAGGATAGCTAATGCCACTATCAAGTGTAAATTCATACCCGGCATCCAGAGCCTTGATCTCCCCCAGTGTCAGATCCTCAATTTTATCGGAGATCCCCACATTTTCTTTTAGATCCGCATCATGATTGATAATAATGTTATGGTCTTTAGACAGATGTATATCCAGCTCCAAGATATCAGCACCCTGCTCCAGAGCTTTATCAAAGGCTATAGCGGTGCCCTGGGGATACTCACCTGATGCACCCCTGTGAGCAAGGATATCGATGGCCCACACCTGACTATAAGCAACCACTGAAACAAGTACACAGACAACAACCTTAAGCATGTTTTTCATTGAGGGATTTCCTTTGTTAATAGGGGGTAACTATTCATCCAGAAATAAAAAAACCAACCAAACCCAGCTTGCTATCACACATCTAACATTAAGAATTTTCTTAACAAATACTTAATCTAGATTTCCAATCCCACCACTAAAAGAAAAGGGAGCCAACCAGCATAAAAACCTCCTCTTTCTATCATTGCAATCGAAACAAATCTAATTAAATAACTTCCACTACTGATAGTCAGGAAATTTTTGCTTGTAGAACACCTCCCGAGCTGACTGCTCGCCTTTTCATCGACGCCACTCTATAGAATTAGCCCGCCTCGTATCTAGCCAAGTGAAATTTAATCGGCACACCATCCTAAACGCCCCTATCAAATTTAAACAATATGCCATAAGCAAATAGTTGGCACTAACACACAAAATAGGTAAGTATCGCCACCCATTTCATTGACCAACACATCATAAAGCGCCGCCTCTGGCGGTAGAGCTTAACAAAACCCTATCGTTCCGAAGTGCAAGGGCAAGATATGATCTTTATGAGTTGGGGAGCACTACAGGAAAGCTGTATGCAAGATTGGCCCCCACCAACTCATGTGAAACCTTATTACAGGCCCAAGCGTAGGGAGGCGCGATCCGCAATATCAACGCTTAGGGACTAGACGCACAAAATACAATTAGCAGATAGGTGTAGATCTATCCGTATTGCCAGCACTGGAAGATGGCGGCGGTCCTAAAGTCTCAGGATATACCCGGCCTAAAAGTGAACAGGAAGCCTTGCGACAGCAGCCCATATGAAAACACTATGGTATAAAAAGTAAACTGCCCAAGAAAGAGGAGGTCACTGGGGTCGCCTCTACAGAACTGCATTCACCCTTTGTCGCCAAAATTGTTGCCAAGAGCAGCGCCTTTCAAGCCAGTAAGAAATCTCAAGGACCATTATCGGTCAGCCGCTGGCCCTCAGAATCTTCTGCAAGCTGCCGCCTCAAGCTCCAATCTGAACTATCGCACCACCTAGATTGTGAAACTGGTACGATATACTCAACCTTCCGCTCTCCAAAATCTCCCCACTAACCTATCGGTTTAAACCGGCAATATCGCCAGTTGCTGCACTCGCAGTGTTAGCGTCAAGCAAGCTGGGGGCAACTACCCAGGTTAAGGTTTTCCATCGACTGACTTCTATCGCAGACACCTTAGATACTGTGGACACACCTCCGATAGCAGTCACCCAAGACTTACCCATGGCGATATCATTTATTGCCCTACACAGCACTCTCCGGCACTACCTGCCTTGCGCAACATTGGCCGCCCAAGGGGGTGCCTTTCCCATTAAATTTAAAACGGTGTTTAATATCTTAGTCATCACTGACAGATATAGGCTTTTTTCAACTCGCCTCAGATAGAGTATAAGTACGCATAGGTACTCTCGATCGCAGCTATAATCCCAGAGGGACTACTGGGACACAAGAACGTCCCAGCAGCCCGACAATTTATAACTCCCTTAGGGATAGACCATAGATATGCTTCAGCCATATGGAACGTTGGTAAAAAGCTCTTACAACCAAAGATTAGAGGACCGCGCAAGGCCGACAAACCTTGCGGCAGTGCTCTTAGGATTAAAACACTGAAAAGAAGGCTCAATCAGCGCTTTTAGTAAAATACAAGCTATCTTTCACTCGAACCCCGGTGCTTGGATTGGTTACATACCAGGTCAATTCGTAATCTCCAGCCTCAAACCACTCGGGTATATTCAGATAGTTTCGGGTGTAGTCCTTTGCCTCAGAGTAATTTAATACAACGTCTCTGGGTTTATGAATGGGGTAATGATCCCCATTGGGGAATTTGAGCACGCTCCACTGCTCCAGTGTAAGCAGCGATTGCGTAGAATCTAAATTGCGAATGCTTGCATCGTAATTAACCCGTCCTCCGTAGGAGGGGACCGAGAATTCAGCTGGCTCATCAAGTACAACTGCCAGCTGAGTATCAGAAACATCACCCTCAACAACCAACTCCAGATCCCAGAAGTCTACATAACCGCCAGACACGTAGAGTGTAAACTCACTCTCCCCATCGAGAAAATTTTTTGCCAATATGCTATCGCCATCCCCACAGAGATCAATGTTCCCTATCTGCGGAACAGGATCTGGGTTTTCTGGAGTTGGATCATCAACAGAATAACTGATAAGCGTCAATTGATGCGCAGCAGAAACAGCATCTTCACCCATCACGCTATAAGCTGCCGAGAAAGCATCCCCATCTTTAGTTTCAGCATTGACACAAACTCTTTCAATGGAGTCGAACTGATAGCCAACATCTAAATTCACCTTATATTTATTTCCATCCTCCATTCTAAAAGGGAAGGGCCCATCTAGATCTATTTTTGTACTTATTGTATCAGCCTGAACCAGTGCCGACACACAGATCAACGTGAAACCACCAATAGAATTTTTTAATACAGCCCCGCATGGCAAGCGGGTTACAGCTAGTTTTTTCAAAATCATAATCCATTACATATATCATAAGGTACAACAATACTTCGGACAGCTTATGGCACCAAATCTCGATAAAGTAGGGCTTACAGCTTGGCAAGCCACATTTATCGAACATCCTGACTCCCCCCAGGCTGCGAAAAATAGCCTTATCGAACTAAGCTCATAATTACTTGGCTAAAACTGTCCAGAATATTATATTACACTCTCCGCAACCCCTCTAAAACTTTCTCTCGCGCAAGCGTACCAAATAGGTTGTAAGTTAAATATTTTGAAACCAATATGGTTACATTAGCAAATAATATTTATGGGGACATTCCAATAAAATCGACATCACGCCCCAAATTTTTACTGGCCGCTGACATATAGCAATTTACCAGCTTGATAAAGTTTGAGCTTGACGGGGACAACAAGGAGCAACCCTAACCACTGCCCCACCAAGTAGCGCTTTCGCTTTCCCGATGTGAGCATTAAGGTAGTTAGTGGGTGTTAAGGCGTATTCAAGATTCTTCCGAGCATAAGACACGCTCCGCGTGGGTTTGCACCCACCTGAAATTCTACTCAGTCATTTCTAACAAAACCCAGAACCAAAACAAGGCACCCTTGCTTTCGCTAGAACAGCGATGACCCACACAAAAATCTGAACAATGTTAATTACTCCATCACAACCTTGCTTGCACAAAGTTATTTATCATTTAATTTGCTCAAGACAAATTGCAACCTGCTTCAGGAGCAGCCGATTTTCATTGCCTCTCTCCTCCACGGAATCATCAAGACAGTGCCTTAAAGCTTCAAAACCCCTTTCCTGTCGAGCACCGAGAAAAGAAAAACTTACACCATCCACCGCATGGAAAAGACCAATAGAAAGTATCGTTCGATCCACCTCCTTGACAGATTTCCAGTCTGAAAGTTTAGCGCTGGCAAACTTTTCTCTGATTTGCCTATTATCTTCATATTCCCCATATTTATCGACAATAATACTTAGCAACAAGAGAAACACACAAACCCGCATAATAACGGTAAAGCACCCCCTGGAACCACTAGAAGCAGACATTTATAAGCATCCAACTCATATAATTCTTAATTTAATATCAAATGCAAACCTGTGCGACCCGCCAAACCAAAGCGTAATACATGAATTATCAAATTCAACTTATAAATACAACCCCCAAGGGAGCATATATTAACCGCGTACGAGCCCTACAAAGATTACTAAGTTCAACGCCAACTGTCAAAACAGGTAATTATTGAAAACATATCTACTATTATATCTGAGACATTAAGCTCCTCTAAAAAATCCATAGGGCACCAAATGTTGGATATAGTAAATCAGATGCACCTCATTAGAAAATCATCTTGACCCAAACAATACAATCACCTCTGTATCATTATTCAAAATTCGCTGGGCAATTAGAACTTTAGACATAAGTACAACCTTTGACTGCTTTTGATGGGGAATAAATTCACGATTAACACTCCCCCCATAACAGGTATACGATATTCTGAACCTCAATCTGAAAGGAAACTAAACGATGCCCGCAATTAATACAGTTACTTTTACCGAAGACTTTCTAAGACGGCACCAAGCCGACACCCAGCCTCAGGCAGAGCAAAAAGCTACAGATCGATGGAACAGTGGTGAACGGCTGGGAAACCAACAAACCATACTGATTGACACAGCGGCTAATTTAAGTGCCAAAATCCTCGGCAATGTGGCTCAACGCGGCGACATATCCGCAGTTGATGTTCAAGTAGTAATTGACCAAACCTCCTTAATTTCCACTAAAAATGGTGATGCAATAAACAATCAAATAGAAGCTGATTACTCAGTTACTGTGCAGGGACAAAGAGATGGTACCAATTTAAAAATTTCTCACTTAGAGGGCTTCTAGTTAGTCTTAGTATAAATTAAATAGCGACTCCAAGATGTATCATTCAGTAGGATATTGGGCGATGCAGACCCTGATCGAAATCGATTTGCGATAACGTAAAAGACTCACAGACACCGCCCAGTTTTTAACTCTACGGACACTTCCAATACCCCCAGCAGTCTGTTCCAGCATTGCATGGATAGCTCTCTGACTTTACTCCACCATCACTACAGCAAGATTCACTTTACAGGTGATATTTTAAATATCCCAAACCCCAAACAACTGTAGATACCGAAAAAACTCTCACCCCACCCAAACCATAACGCTGGAAATCGCCTCAAAGGGTTAGTGGACCCGAAAGAATTAGGCTCTTTATGGATTCCGGGGAGCTACCCCAGCAACAAATTAAAAAGCCCGGAAATGGCCGATTTTCCTCGGCGCCTTAGATTGTGCAGACACTCAAAGAAGCTAAGATATAGTGGAAGTTTTTCTTGCGATATACCGCGATGAGGACGTAACCAGGATCGTAACAATGACCAGAAACCTTCCATAGTATTAACATGAACCTCATGAAAACCGTCGCCATCTTCATCCCTGGCATACTCACCCACACTATGGCAAACAGACTTGTGGGTATAACCCCACTCCTCTAAGCGGTCATAAATATTGTATTCATCCGTGTAGACCAGAGTGCCCGAAACGATAGTGCTTTCGATAAGCGGTTGAATCGTTGCTTGCTTTACATTTTCAAGCATACGTATTGCAACCTGCCCGCCTCTCTGAACCATGCCAAAAATGGGAGGCTTTTCCTTTTCCAGGGTACCTCGCCCACGAGCACCTCTCAGTCGGTTCCGCCGTCCGCTACGGCCTTTTTTTAACTGCTTCAGGCCGCCCTTTGTGGCCTGCAACAATATAGACCTCGTCACACTCTACCTCTCCCTCAAGGGAGACATCAGGGGCTTTGTCACAAACGGCTTCCCTGAGCTGCTGAGTCATTTTATGAACATCATCTTTGTTCAGATCGAGCTCTTTGCTGATCTGCAAATTGGATAGATTCAATGACATGAGGTATAAGCAGTGCACCCAGACCTTTAGAGGCTGATGGTGCCCCGAAAAGACTGATAACGTCAGATCGTCAAAACGCCGCTGGCAATCTTTACAGCGATAGTGCTGCTTCTCAGGTTGTGTATCATCCTTTCCTTGTCGGGTAACATCCTGGCTCAAACAATGAGGACAGCACACACCATCGGGCCAGCGATACTGCCGTATCTGTTCGTAGCATTTTGCATTATCGAGGAGATCATGAAATTTCATCATGAGTCTGTTTTACAGACATTCGGCTACTGATTCCATTGATGATGTCTCAAATCTAGAGCTCCCCGGAATCCATAAAGAGCCAAGAATTAATTCGGCAGATTTACGTAAAGCAGAACAAGTCTGAGGCACACAGATTGTAAGGCTGCCAACACCGGCTTTGTTTGTCACAGGATTAAACCGGAGAACCATCTTTCCAAGCATCACCAAAGCTCCCCCCTCATCCCAGCCCCCAAAAAAAGATTTTAGCGCTTAATTACCACCTGTTAATTCATTAAGAAAAACTTTCCTTGACCTCATTTTCCACCCTGCGGATTTTTAACATTATTTTCTACATTAACTGCTAATATCGACATGTAATAACAAGCTGCCAAAAGCTGCTATCAACTTTACAACTTTGACATCATCAAATCACACTGCTAAAAATAGTAACTGTTAAGCAATTCGTAAAACTGTTAGAGGCTTTACTTATGAAAATTAATGCGGACTACGCTATAGATAATGAGGCTGATTGCGCTTTTGACAGGAGACGCATGGAGGCAGCCTTAGCCACCCCTAGACATGAAGCTCCAAAGGGGATGACTAGAGAGCAAAAAAGAGCATTCTTGAGTGGGCGGGCAGAAAAGTACGCCCCCAATCAAAAGAGAACATAGCTTATGCCTAGTCATATATGGTCATTAAGTGACAGCTTTAAAGTAACCTTTGATAACCTCCCCAAAGAACACCAAGATAAAATTATTAATTTTATTGATGTTTATGAAGAGAAGGGACTAGCTAATTTCAGCAACTATGAAGGGAAAGTTTCGCCATCCTGGCGTGAAGACCAAATTTCAAAGAGAGATAAAGATTACGCTCAAGCTCACAACCTATGGCATTACCACGTAGGAATCCCTAAATACGTACAGGTACACGACAAGTATAAAACCTCCGATTGGCTTCTCCATTTTCAGTGGACCTACGGAAGAAAGAAGATTTGTTTGGTTGACATTTACAGCCACTGGAATTTAGAAGGTAACTTCCACCTGCCGCCCAAAAAATACTTGGATTGGGTTTGCCGTGATTACAGGGAAAACGCTTGATATTTGAGCCTTATAATTAAGCATCCCTGTTCGCACCCCAGGCCACTCTCGTTAAATCCACTGAAACATCCCGGGTAATCTGCGGCAGTGTTATCATCCGATTGACGACTTACCTGGCCCTGCCCGCTCATTGTTAGTGGTGGGCCCCACCCAAAAAGGTTTAAGGCGCCACAACCCCTGGATATTCAACAGTTAACGTCCTACATCACACTCTCTCAATGCGATACTCTGCTATCACTGCGTCTCCCACTGTATGCACAGAGCACTCCTTTGTAGTAGGGATACCCGATCTGGAAGAGCGGCACCAGAGGCTTGCAGCTAAGGTGTAAAAACTCACCGCTGCCTGAAAGACAGCCGCCTTGATCGTCACGGAATGGGGGCGCTCAAACCCTTTAGCCAGTGTATTTGATAGATATCAGCTGGTTTATACGTCGCCTCAATGAATCTATTGCTCGCCAAGCCAGTGCCGAAGACCTATATAGTGGCCGCTTTTACGAGGAGCACTACACCTGCCTTTTAATTGGATTACAGTCTCAAACCAGCAGACTGGAACGCCCGCCAGTTCAAGTAACAGGGCGAGGAGCCATTGAGTAGAGCCTCCCCTAGCAGCATTCCCTACCTACCCCTAGATAGCTATCAAAAATACTTTTGGTACGTAGTTGACGCCCCACCTAGAACCCCTGTGTCAACTGCTGACTCATAGCGCGGAAATCTTGTCTATTTTTTAACCTTTTGATCTGTGGGTGTCCAAGATTGCACGACCTCAAACCAGCAAATTGGAGCGGCCCCCTGTTCAGGCAACACGAGAAACCATTGGATAGAGCCTCTCCTAGCAGCATTACCTACCTATCCCTTGATGGCTATCAAAAATATTTTCAGTGCGTAGTTGGCGCCCCACCTGGAACCTTCGTGCCAGCTTCTAACTCATAGCGTAGAAACCTTGCCTGTTTTTTAACCTTTTAATCTGTGGGTGTCCAAGATTACACAAGATTACACACGGGCCTTTGCCTAACTGGCTTCGCCGGACCCAACCCGTGCGGGACACGCACGAATCGCCTACAGGACCTCCCGAGTTCCGCGCAAAAGACATCAATACATGCATCAGGTCTACTAACTCCGGAGATCGGGAAAGATACTCGCAAAAGCGTATCTTTCACCTATTGCCTTCCCCATCATCCAACAAAGTCGGCGATCTCAAGTTATATTTTCGAAGCTCAATACTGAGCCGGTACCTTCCCCTGTCAACGCTTAACGCTGGCCGTTACCGAACAACGCCCATGACTCGGGGCCCCAGCGGCTTGCTAAACCTTACCGGGAAGAGGGCTTTCACCTCCAATCTTTTGCCGATTTATCTCGGCGCACTGGGTGTCCAAAACCAGGCATGAGTGAGTTAACTTGATAAAACGTTCCAACTGAAATCCGGCCTCAGTCTTCCCTCCATCTTTACCTTCAAGCGGCCAACCACAATTCACCCGCACACAATCACCGTAGAGATCAAGCGTGCTGAAATCTGCACCGCCCAATAAGGCTATATTTTCTTCGGAAGCCAACCGACAAAGACTCCGGCTATCCAACCCTGGAATCTGCAACCAAATCACCATTCCTCCATGGGGATCACTGATACGCGATTCATCGGGCAAGTTTGAACTTAAGTAGTTGCGATAGGATGCGGCCTGCAAGGCAAGCTTTTGCCTGAGCCCCTGCACATGACGGGAGTATTGGTTGGTACCGATGAAATCGGCTACCGCTAATTGGACGGGCAAGCTCACACCGAAACTTTCAGTAAATCGATAGCGCTCATATTGTTTTCGATACCTTCCTGGTAAGCACCATCCCAGGCGATAGCCTGCGCTCAATGTCTTGGAGATAGAGCCACACCAAAGCACATACCCGCTCCGGTCCCAGTAGCGCACGGGCATGGGCAGACTTCTTTGAAATCCGAGTTCCAAATACACATCATCCTCGACAATTGGAATCCGATATTTACCAGCCAGTACGGCCAGGCTCTCTTTCTGCTCCGAGCTCAGGGACACGCCCGTAGGATTCATATGACTGCTACTAAAAAGACCCGCTTGGACCAACCCCTGCTGCATATAGCGCTCTAGCTGTGCGAGGTCTAAACCGTTTCCAACAGTCGGTATCTCAACAACTTTTCGTCCCATCAAAGCCAGCAGATTAAGAAGGCCGTTGTAACAAGGAGAACTGATCGCAACCGCATCACCGGGCTTAGTCGTAATGGCAATCGCTGTGCGGACGGCATCCATACAACCATTTGTCACTACTAATTCATTGGCAGAGAAATGCAAATCATAACTGGCAAAGTGTGCGCTAAGCGCACTGCGTAGAAGCGGCTCCCCTGAGGAAACTGGATAGCCATGCATACTGGCGCCAGCCTCTCGGGTTGCCCGCCGCATACTGCGCTCCAGGGAATCTAACGGCAATAGCTCTGGGGATAAAGACGCAACACCCAATGGCCCTGCTCCCAACCCACGGAAATAGTAATCGTGACTTACTGGATCTGTTGTTCGGCAGGTAAATGCAGGCATTATGGGAGGCGGGTTACTACTGGGAGGAACTGAGGCAAAGAATCCAGATTGCGGTCGAACCTTCGCCCAGCCGAGCTCCTCCAGCAAGTAGTAGGTGCTTTGGGCTGTTGTCAGGCTGACTTCGTTTTGTGCAGCGAACCGCCTGAGGGACGGTAGTTTATGACCGTTCGGTATTCTCCCTGACTGAATATCCTCTATACAGCGTTCGGCAAGCTCTTTATACCGCACCTATCCCCCTCCGATTCCGTCTCCACCCAAACTGTATACCTATTTTATACAAAAATTGCATCTGTATACCTTTTTTCATTTCTTGGATAGTTAGCCCCGAGACAAATTGGAGGGGCTGATGCGGTACTCGGATTTATTACTTGGTGTGCTACTAATGGCAATGTGGGGCTTCAACTTCATCGTTATTCAGATGGGAACGGAAGATCTGGACCCACTCCTTCTGGTGGCTTTACGCTTTTCTTTGGCAGCCTTTCCGGCAGTGCTTTTCGTTTCCAGACCGACAGTCAGCTGGAAGTACGTTCTAGCCTACAGCCTGACTTTTGGCTGTGGGGTTTGGGGGATGGCCACCTGGGCAATCTCTAGCGGACTCTCTGCGGGAATGGCCTCACTTCTTTTGCAAGTAAATGTTGCGATTAGCTTACTGTTCGGCTGGGTATTCCTGAAAGAAAAGATTATCCCGCAGAAAGCTCTTGGGGCTCTACTTGCCTTGGGAGGGCTGTTGCTAAGCTTGATGGTTGAAGATGGCACTGTGCCCCTTATCAGCATTGCACTTATCTTAATAGCGGCTACCAGCTGGAGCATCAGTGGGCTCATTGTAAAAGTCAGTGGCACACAGCAAGTATTTAGCTTTATTGTCTGGGGGCTATTTTTTGCACCGCTACCACTGTTCGCTGCTACCTATATTCAAAATGGTGCGGCTGTATTTTATGAAATTCAAAGCAACCTTAGTGGACGGTTACTTTTCTCCATATTGTTTCAGGCCTACCCAACCACTCTGCTGGGATACTGGTTCTGGAACCGACTAATCGTTAAGTACCCGCTGTCTACTGTTGCGCCTTTAGGTTTACTCTGCCCCGTTTTTGGACTCATTTTCAGTTGGTTATTAACTGGCGAATCGATTGGTTCAGAAAAGTTAATGGCCGCTGTTATGATTTTTTCTGGGCTGGCACTTGGTATTGTTCATTTTCGCCAGAGCTTTAAGATGCTAAGAAACTCACGGATTTTTGGCATATTAAACATATCGCGATGAACAAATATCCAAGTTGAGATTTGCCAGCTTCGCTTTCAGGCTCAGGAACCTCAATAATGTCTTCAAATTTTTTAGTCAGGATTCTCGGCATGGCGCCAATGCCACAATCAGAAAGCATTGCCTGGTTAATAATTTACTGACTGAAAGCAGTCAGGATAATATTTTGATCGTGAATGTGATTATAAACCCATTCATTCCAGTCAAAGTGGAACGGATGATCACATAAAGCCAGAAACCTGTGCTCTTGAAGATGACCTATGGATGTCCAAGACTGCACGTCCTTACAGTCGCCTCTGGCACACGGTTTCCATTCCCACTA
Organism: Microbulbifer regidiadema (SeqCode); assembly: GCF_052467605.1. NCBI lineage: Bacteria > Pseudomonadati > Pseudomonadota > Gammaproteobacteria > Cellvibrionales > Microbulbiferaceae > Microbulbifer > Microbulbifer regidiadema (SeqCode). Next base: position 1,436,501 of record NZ_CP174316.1, read on the forward strand.
AAAACAAAGCTAAGAAGATTAGAACTTTCAGAGTTTAGACACTAAATTCATAAACCCCAAGGATCAATCCACAAGAAATAAAAAAAACCTCGCACAAAGCGAGGTTTTAAACTCCAAAAAAAAGAAGGGGCTAGGGCGGCAGATGGTGATCAGCCCTACCACTGATAAGCAAATTTCAACTTAATACCATATAGCTCATCATCAAAGTTCAAGTCATCATCTTCGCTAACACCGCCATAAATATCGCCACCGATCACCCATGAGGAATCAGAAAACCCTGAAAAATAGTAGTTATAGAGTAAGGAAATTCCGTGATAACGAGTCATGACTCTACCTCCACTATCGGAACTAACAGCCCCCAGGAATGTTCCCACAGTGTGGCGATCGGAAGACACTAAGCGCTCCCAACCAATACCATAACCTTCGGTCCAACCGGTATGCTCTGAGTAACCCAACAAACCCAAAGTGGCAAAGTATTTATCTTCATCTCGGTTAATTGCGTACTTTGCCCCGAGCCCACCATGATCCCCACCCAAGCCTAATGAAAAGTTTGAGTCCCCAGCCGCAGAGGCGAAAGCAGAACAGGTTAAGAAAAATACGCACAGCAGATACTTCATTACAGCTCCAAGCTACTTCTTAGTGATTTCAACAGGGGGGGGGATTTTCCCGCCAGATGGACATGACTCACGATCTGCCAAAATTAAACTTCAATATAGATTGAGGTCAAAATTGGCACCATGAATTGGCACCACGGAACCCAAAACGAAAAAACCCCGCACTAGGCGGGGTTTTAAGTCCTTGATAAACAAGGAAAAATATGGGGTGGCCGACGGGGATCGAACCCGCGACCTCAGGAGCCACAATCAAATCTAAAACCTTTAACTATCATACAGTTACGGTACTTTGTGTGCAAATACTGTGGCAGTTCAACCCTGCTATAAACCCCGTGATTGCTGAATCGCTCAATTTTTGACACATACAAAGACTGTATATTTGCGCAGTAACGGGAAGCACAACGCAGCCCCAAAATCCGAAAGGAACCCTATAAACGCGGCTAAGAACATTCTCGCGGCGGGACATCGCCGTCTAGCTGTAGAAATCCCCGTCGGATATCAATGCTCATTCAGCCACCTAACGCCTTGCTAATGGGCGGCCGAAGCAACGCGTAGGCCGTCCCGTGGAAGCTGCGCTTTTTGCGGCTGGAACGAAATTGCAACACTTCGGACAGTTTTAGAAAGCTGGTGCTCTTAACTTATGAGATTGCAGCTTACCGATGCTTACTTTATCAAAGATCTAAGGTGGCCCAGAGCTGCCGATAACTGACCTGTATGGCTGTAAGCCGCAGGGTTACTGAGCTAAAACTGTCCGAAGTGTTGAAATTGAGCAGTTTGTTAAAACTTTTACTCATTTTCGCGGTACATTTGATAGTAACCCCATATTGAGGCTCCTATAAATATGGCACCAAGCGCGAGGAGACCTACGACCTGCAGCCATGACCACTCAAGAAACCAATGTGTCACATAAATTAGAGCCGAAAGGGCGAGAGTTATAAATAAGAAACTACGTAGAATATACATAATCATTTCCAGATTTGATCAAATGCCCAGTCCGCACCGAATGCCCCAAGTATACCACCAATAAATACACCCAGCGGAACGCATCCTATAGCAGCAGGGCCGCAGGCCAAGCCCGCTGCGCCCAAGGCGGTTGCACCGGCAATTCCGCCTCCAATGGCAACGCCTTCATTGGCCGCCGCCCTAACTTTATCTTCAGCGGTAGCCACGTGATATACAGCAATCGCAATAGTGAGTAGGAATAACCCCCTACCTGCATGCCCCATCCATTTTGCAGCATTACTGGCTTTAACTTGGGGTGATCCGGACTTTTTAACAATATGGCGCCAGACAGCGTCCTTCTGAGACGAACTTAAAGATGAGAAGTGCTTACCATAGAGGTTTTGTGCATATTTTGCCTCTAGCTCAGGTAAGGTTTTACCCTCTCTTTTCATAAAAGTGGCAATAGCGACACCTAGTGAAGAGGATTTTCCTCTCTGCGCCTCCATTATGGTGTTACGCATTGCATTAGCTTGCTCGGCAGCTACCTTAGGTGATAATTGATTTTTATTAACTTTATTAGCAAGGTCATCAGACATAGCCTTTGTTTGTTTTATATACTCCTGCCTGACTTTAGCATCAGGTATTACTTGGTTGGCAAATGTAATTGCCGTCGTTTCTAACTTTGCTAATTCTTGATTTAAGAATTGATCTTCCGTTCTGATAGTCATTTAGAGCTCCCTTCTACTTGTGAGTTTTAACGCCTTGCGAAGGGGCGTTTTTTAGTTGTTTTGATTTGTGCTATTAAAGCACAAATTGAAGCAGCTAAAAATACGCCCCTCTTGCGCAACTTGTTAGGAATTTTAAGGGCCCCAGTAATCGAAGAAATAAGTTGTACCCGCTCTGACAGTAACTCCGATCCAAGTGCCACACTCAATGGAGACTTCACCCGGTTCAATTTGACCTTTTTCAAATAAGCGGTGAGGCCATGCTTTACCATTTACTTCCAGAGGGCTACATTTCCCCCCATTATCATCTTCAATTACGAGATATGTTTTCCCATCCGGTGAATCTTTATAGCGACCTCTTAGTTCATAGGTCGCGTCTGGATCTGTATTCAACCACTGCGGGATGGCAAATATTAATATGTAAATTATTGGAAGTGAGAGTAAAACTAATAAAGTAATTATAAATTTCTTCAACATCTGGTCTGATGCCTTTGTTTGTTATGGTTGATTTAAATCTGACCACTGTAATACCAAATATGCAATAAGTCCTATTGCCACAAAAGGCAAGATCACAAACCAGGTAAAGGTAAGGGCTCCGAATACCTTATCCTTTAATGTCGCTTGATACTGTGGCACTGACTCTAGGAAATCCCTTTTTGAGCTAATAATGATATTAGAAACGCTCGTATCTTCTAGGTACTGACTAAAATCGGACTCTCCATTTTCAAGAGCTTCATCTATAGCCTTTGAGAGGAGTTTTAGGCCACTACGGTTCCCTACAATCACATCCTCCATCGGATCATCGACGATTACCCATGGTGTTTCTTCTTGATCAGTCATACTTTCTCAAGCATCCTTGCAGCCACGACTTGTTAAGTGTTGCTTTCAAGCCAATAAACCCCGTCATGCTGCCCCACTAAAATTTTATTGATTGATGGAATAACTATTTCAATATCACCACCAGGTTGATGCTCCTCTTCAATAGCCTCAGCGATAAACTCTTTAAGCTCTCTTCTATCCATTGAGGCTGATTTTCTAATTTCACCTTTATTATATGGACGCACTCTATCAAAGCTAACAACATCCCTATTCAAGGAGTCTATTAGTTCGAAAATCTCATCTTTATTCAAGTATTCCATAAGATTTGACACTTAACGCTTAAAGCACCGGCGTAGCTTTACCACGTCCAGAGCCTTTATTTGTTAGGGTTGCTCTAGTTTTGGCAATTGCACTACTAGCCTGCTTTACGTGCCACTCCTTACCGAGGCTATAAAGAACTACCATTTCTCCAAGATTCGCTTTACCGCCACGACACCAGCCTAATTTTATCTGAACAAGATTTTCTTGGCTTCCCTTCAGGGTCTCATATACTTTCATTCGGATTACTCTTTCCGCTCCACGAACCAAAAAACCTTCTTGCTCTTTGCTTAACACTCGATGTTCCAACTCAGGGATAGATATGCTAGACACTCTGCCAATATAAACTTCTTTGGCATTTTCAGCCCACTGTTCTGGGGTCCAATTTAGCTCCTGACATGCAAGTGCAGCCTGAGCGATAAAAACAAGTATAAGGGTCACTAAAACTTTCATTTCAGGTTAATAGTCCTAACGCCCGGCTTATCGGCGAGCCGAAGGCGAGTCCGGTGGAGGCGCTGAAAGTGCCGGAACGTAATACAGCCGCTTGTTAGGTTTCATTTAGACACCTTACCAGACAGGTTACCATTGTTTGATTGGACTTTTTTCCGTAAGCATCAATTTCTCGAATTACCTTAAGCCAATCTACTACTAGGGATTTGTCCTTCTTTACCTTTTCTTTGTCAGAATTCCACAGCGCTTGATATTGACGCTCTTTATCTAAGAGTTTATCTAGTTTTTCCTGGCACTTTGAACACCTAGAAGGAATCCACCATACAAACCTTTTCTGTATTTCATATGCTTCTTTTTGATCCTGGGCTGAGAAAACACATGAACAAGAGCATGTACGGCAGCTGTAAGAGATATTTTCGTAGTGAGTCGCTCTACTATCATAATGACCACCAGAAGACTTCTGGCTTGAATCTGACCACTTAGATTTGTCGATTTCAAATTCCATTTTATAACTAGAGCCCGATGCTTGTGGGAAACCTAACGCTAAGCTTTGGGGCGGACTGCGCAGCAGGCCGTCCCAGCAGCCGAAGGCTGTGACAACAGCGCCTTGTTAAACGTTTCAGCTCTCATAATAGCGCCGCAACAATTAAGGTTGTAAATATAAATGCTATAGGCGCCACGCCCGCTAAACCCCAGCCATATTTTTGAGCGATAGAGTTGTTTTTGGCTGCTTGGCCTTTGCTAATGGCAATGCAACCTGCAATTAGTGAAACTGTAGAAAAACCCATAAGCCAAAACGGCCCAGTAACAACCGCCCAAAAGGCTGCGGTGTTTAGAGCAGGAATAATTGCATGCTCAGGAAGTTCTCCCCTACCTAAAACCACTGTTACCACTAAAAATAACATGGTGGCCCAGCTTATTGATACTACGGTTCTTTCCATATTTACGTTTAACGCCCGCAGCAGGGGCGACCAATGCTGTGCACATATTGTGCTAAAAAGGGAGCGCAGCGACCAGCACAATATGTGCACAGCGTTGGGCGTCCCGCGGAGGCCCGAAGGGCCGGAGCATCCTGCCTGCGATTGTTACATGTTTAGCCGTGCAGGGCTTCATTGCGTGCTTCCCAGTAAGCACTCAAGCTGAATTGCGTTTTTATTATTAGCTCGATAATTTTCTCAAGGGATTCTTTCGAAAACTGAACGTACTCTTGTTGCATACCGTCTTTTGACATTTTTAGCCGAACATAGGTGTAGCCCTCTTCATCTGTGGCCTCCCAGTTAGCATGAACCACAAGATTACGAAGCCTACCAGATTCCTTTAAATCGTTGATTAATTGATCATATCCCTCAATTTTCTTTTGAACGCAAAGATGGAAGTCATCACAGAATCGCTTGAGTAGTTCCACTTTAGCTGCGTAGTTCATCTTGTTAAGAACAATAAGGCCAGTAGAGTCAGTGCGGTAGGTAAAATTTTCACAAAGTATGGAATCCAGCCAACCCTCTAAAGAGTTGAAATACATAACAATCAAGCCAATAGATGGTAATGCTTCATCTATGTAGTCTTCAGCTTTACTCTCATCTTCAACTTCGTGATAAAGATGCTGAACAAATTCCTTAAGCTTTGTTTTCATATTCGCCGGTAGTTAGTGATTGACATGTAACGCCGCCAGCAAGCGACGTTTTTGCAGTGAAGGCGAAGCCGCAACGGAAAAGCGGTCGCCTTGCCTGGCATTGTTAAATTTTTTTGACTTCATTCTCAGCCGCCTCCAACACACCGACATTACCGATCAGCCACAATGGAAATGGTTGATTCGCTTGCTCAAATACCATTTTGAACATAGAAATTGTGTTCTTAGGAACAAGCAATGCGTTACGTCGAATTAGTTTTAGAGAAAGATCCATTCTTCTAACTTTCTTACCTTTAACTTTAGGTGCTTCCTTCATATGCATTACAGCGTTTCTGTCTTCGATAAGATCTACAAACCTCTTTCGTGTGGTCACATGAGGCTTGATAATTTTACCGCCTAAGATAGAAGGGATTACATTGAACACTTTTTCTCCCAAAGTAGCAGACTTTTCAATTCTATTTGCACCCCAGTTTACTTTCTCTCCATCTAATCTTTGATATTCGATCTGCTCATTAACCTCGGCTTGGATGATCTTGTTTGCCCAAGACTCTACGGCACCAATGCAAGATGCAGTCGTTGATATTGCGAGCTGCATTACTCTAAACGAATTCTCGATATTTCCTGGTACATCACTAAGTTCTTTTTGCCTATTCATAGAATTATGGGTATATACCAGATTTTTACGAAGAATCTCAGCTTCTTTGGCGTCTCTAATGGCAGAATCAATTAGCAGGCTATGGAATTCAGGAGCCCAAAGTTGACATTTAAAACCTTCGAATTCAGCAACAGTTTTAACACGAATCTCTGTGCCATCTTTGATTTTCTGGCCGTATAGATTCTGATCGCCTTGAACTTTGTTTCCGTTGTACTCTTTTAAATGATCCATGCTACGTATTAATTTAACAGTGTATTCAAAAGCCACTGCAATATATCCCCAGCTCTATATCCCCAGACTGCTCTCAGCCTCGATTTTAAAAAAGGCCCCCGGAAACATCGAGTTACCCGCAGTTAGCACCATCGTACGCAAGTGGATATATTGCAACCGCCTTATATCCCAGCATTTTCTCTGCTATTCATCATTTTGGGAACCCCTTAAAAGTCAAAGGATTAGTGCTTTTCTGCGGGTGGATAGATGAAGCTGCTTGTGATCCTTGACCAACAAGCACATTAAGTGACCTGACTATCCCAATAAACCCCATCCAAAGCCCCCAGCATCTGCCCAACCACCCCCGCCAGGTCAGTGCCAGTATCCCCAGTAATCTGCGGCAGTGTGGCCGGGCGGTTGGCTATCTGCCAGCCGCTGCTGCCGTTGATATACAGCAGTCCATCCACCTGATTCAGCGCGACTTTTACGGGGAAAAATTGCCAGTAGCCGGGGTCGGCAACATAGCGGGCTAGCTGGCCGTCTTTGCCGGCCCAGCCGCCACTGCCGCTGGCAACTATGTAGCGGTCGCCGTCGCTGGCACTGGCCGGGGGATCGTTCTGTATTCCCAGTACTTCAATCTGTAGCAGCGCGTCAATGGTGTCCAGTGCCTGGTTAAGGCTGGTGGCGGGGTCCAGGGTGCCTTCAGCGGCGTAAGGGATAGCGTTGTTGGGTGTGTTGCTCATTGGTTTATACCGTAATTTCTGCGGCCGGCCCTGTGCCGGTGATACTGTTGATTTGGCTCACTTGGATGGTGGCGGTGCCCGGGTCGGCGATGGTGAGGCGGGTGGCGCTGGTGTCGGTGCTGTCGCCGTTGATTGTTACCCGGTAGCCGCTAAAAAACTGTGATTGATCGTAGGCGGCGCGGCCGCCCAAGTACCCTACCCCAACCCATTCGATCGTCAGCTGGCCGCCGCTGCGGTAGGCGGTGAGGCTGGTGGGTGCGGGTTCACTGTGGCTGGCGCCGGTGAAGGTGCCGTCAGTAGTGGTCTCCACCGCACTGCCGGAACTGGTGGCGCGGAAGGTTAAGGTCTGCTCCAGGTTGTAGCGTTCGGTGGGGATATAGTGCAGCGTGTTGCGCTCCAGCAGGACAAAGCGAGTGCCCGCTGGGTGCGCCTCGATACCGGTGCCCAGGCGCCCGCGCAGCAAATAGCCAATCTCCCATACCCCGGGGCTGATTTCGTCGGCTTCGGCAAAGCTCACAATCTCATTGCCAATCAGCGCCCTATTCTGCCGGTTGAGCAGCTGCGCCAGGGTGCGATACTCGAGCGCGTCGCCATCGTCGTACAGCTGGACCTGCACGCGGTTGTGGGTGTCGGGGATCTCGCGCTTGTGCGTGCCGAGGGTGGTAGTCAGCTCGCCCATAACAGCCTCGACATCGGTGGTATCCGAGCCGCTGTAGTTCTCGCCGCCGTCCAGGGACAGCGCCACCGTGGCGCCGCTCCAGGCACTGTTGCTGCCGGCAATGGCGATGTAATAACCCAGCTGGGTATCGTCGCCGCTGGACAATATCGGCGCGTCGATAAATTCGATATAGGTCGAGCCGGCCACCAGCGGCACCGGGTCTGGTGCGGCCATGGGGGCTACGCCTAAAGCCTGGCTTTGATAGGCACTTTTGCGGTCGTGGAGCAGCTTGTACTTCTGCTCGCCACTATCAATATTAACCTCATCGATGCGGTAGCGATCGCCTTGATACAACACGACATCGCCGGCGGTGAGACTTAGGTAGCTTGACGGCAAAGTGATTTCAACTTCGCCACGCTGCTCTTCGATCATGACTTTGTGCATGATCACTACGGCCTGGGCGGCTTGGTCAGTCTCCAGTACCAGCGGGGTTTCGATATTCTTTTCACCCTCGGAGCGCGTATCGATGCTGCGATCAGAGGTTTGTTTGCAGGTGTCGATGCCGCCAGCGGAGTCGTAGTAATTCAGGTTTAGTACCTGCACGATTTCCTCGGGGGAGCGGCGGGTTTTCTCGTCGTCGCTATCGCCGATTAAATCGTTCTCGTCGATTTCCATTACCGGTTCGGCGCCGCGCGGCACAAAGGTAACCGCGCCACCCCGATTAACCGGGTCAAAAAAATAGGCTTGCGCCAGGGTTTGGATATGTTCGAAGGCCGCCGATTCATTGGTGATCTGCATGCCCTGCACATAGCCTTCCAGCAGAGTGGTGTTGAACTTGTCGTAGGGCAGGCCGGCGCGCGCGCAGATCTCGGCGATAACCGCGTAGAGCGGGTAGGCAGAAGAGGCGGTAGACATAGAAAACCTAGGGTTTTAATAGAAATTGCAGGCGATGCTGTCGATTCATGCCAATTTTGATCAGGCCGTCGCTATCCACATCGGCCTGCAACAGGTATTCGGTTTCGAAGCGGTCGCGCTGTTGGCGGTAGTAGAGGTGGCCGTCTTTGAGATAAGCGAAAATCACATCGCTGGCAGCGGACTGTAATTGGCGCTTATCGTCCAGGGTGACGCGCGGTGTGATAATGCCGGGCCAGTCGGTGGTGACCTGCTCCGCTGCGCTGCTGTCATACCAGTTCAGTTTGGCGGTGCCGGCTTCAACGTAGGCGATAACCGGATACATATTCCGGTCGAAGGCGAGGCTGACTTCGGTAATATCGCTGCCGCTAATCAGGGTAAACTCGTCGACTTCGCGGGCATCCAGCACAATATCGGTGCCGTCATTTAAAATGCGTGCGCGCCAGACCTGGTACTGCAAGCCCTCGCTACTGTCCCGAATCGCGATACCGCCGGTTTCGTAGTCGGTAATATCCCGCACTGGGAGTGCGGCGCCGCCGACAAAGGGCGCAGAGATTGCGAGCGTAGACAGGCTGTTTTCCGGCAGTGCCATTAGATCGTCGCCCGCCCCCAGCTGTGAGTGATATTAAAAGTCAGCTTCTTTTGGTCATCTTTGGGGATGGTATCGCCGGTGCCCTGCTCGCTAAATTCCATTTGCCACAGGCCCCAGCCGGTAGCAAACAGCAAGGAGCGGATGCCGTCGCTGAGATTGCCGTTGTTGAGGCCAAACTCAATCTCAAGGGTTAATTGATAGCTGCCCTGTACATAGCCTGCGGGGGTTACCGATCCGTTGGCTACACTCTTCGCTGTCCCAGCTGGATAGCCGGTGCTATCTCCGATCTCCCCATCAAAGACCGAATAGTTGCTAATTGATGGAGCTAGGCTGCTTGCGCCGTATTCCGCGTTCCAGCCGCCAGGGTAACTGTTATTAATTGAGTAACTCCCTATGCGCGCCGGGCGGCAAATATAATCGTAGGTCTTACCGTCAATAGTGAGACTGCCAGCGGCATCGGCGCTGGGCGGGTAGATGCGCAGCTCGTAAACCACATCCAGATATTCGTCTGCGAGCACCGTGATAGTGGTGGGATTGCCATCCGTATCGAGGATCAGGGCACGACTAAAGGTGTCGGTGACCTCGTCACTCCAACCCACGCCCACCTCCGCCAAGATGCCGGCGGCTTCCCCTTCATCGAAACGCACCGTGCGGCGCCGCCAAATATAGGGGGTACCCGAGGTCTCGGCACCGGTGCTAGCGGCTTGCTGGGTCGACGACACGGCTATCTGATTATCCAGGCCGGTCTGCGTCGCCGATGGCGTGGAGTTACCGCTGCCCACTCTCACACGAGCGACGGCGTAATTCAGGGGCTTAGAGGCAATATAATCCAGCCCCTGGTTCAGAATAATATTCGGGGACCAGGCTGAAACTACCTGGCGCGATCCTGCGATTTCGGCCCCGCTGTTATCCGCACGGAATTTCTCGAAGCGGTAATAGACCCGCATTCCCAATTTGCAATTCATCATGTGAACTCACCGGTAACGTCGATAATGGATACATCCAAGCCTTCGGCCGGATAATTGTTGTAGGGGATCAGGGCCTGCCGCATCGAGCCCGAGGCGCCGACAATGGCTGCATCGAGCCCCTCGGCTTCGAACTCGGTAGATTGCAACAGACTGCGCATTTCCGCCGAGGCGGATTCAATAACGGGGGCCAGGGCTTCCGCCGGCCAGGTATCGAGCGATTGCAAAGGCTGGCGCAAATCGGCGGCAACCTGGCTAATACTGGGGCTGAGCCCATCTATCTGCGCATAGCTGTAATCGGGAATAACGCGGACGCTGGTGCTATGGTGACTCGCGGCGAAATTGTCGATCTGCTCCAGCGGATAAAGCCGGCTGGTCAATACCCTCCCCTCAGCCCGCTCCACCTCAAACGCAAACTGCGGAATGGCGCCGCCGGTACTGGTGAGGTTTTCGTTGTCGATCACCATGTAGCAGGTGCCGCGATACGCATGTACCTCACTGACCCCAAACGCCGCTTGCATCACGCTACTGGGCATTTGGTCCCAATCGCCCAGGAAAAACTCAGCGATTTGTGTAAAGGCACGGTTGTTTTCGATTTGCGTGCTGTCGCTGCTATCGCGCTCGTAAACCAATTCATTGTTGCGCCAAACCCGGGAAATACCCGTTATCGGCCCCTCGCAAATTCGAATGGCGTAGGTGCGGTAAACCTCGTCATTGACCACTTCAGTACTGCCGCCGCCCTTGCCCGAATCCTGCTTTTCTTTTTTCTTAACTATTTTCGGCGCGGTGGTGGCGATAACGTTGCCGACAATGGGAAAAACCTTGCCGAACACAATCGGGCGCGGCACCCCGGCTTTGGAGGTCTGGATTTTAATATCGTCAAAGGTGCGCCCCTCGATGGTGGTGGTACCAAAAATTAAGTTACCCATGGCGAATACACCTCCACCAGCAGGCGGCGCCAGCGTTTATCCAGAATATGCTCGCGGCAATCCTGATCCGCGTGGGCGTGAATCAGGGAGAAACCGCCGTGGGGGTAATCCCCTAAAAAACCCACATGGCTGGGGGCAGATTTTTGCGGCGATTTAAATACCGCGATATCGCCCGCTTCCCACAAGTCTTCCGCAATCGGGTCACCAAAACGCCGCTGCATTTTTTGCCGCAGGCCATCTTTCCAGGGCTCGCGGCCGTAGTGCTTTTCATCTTCGATATCGAGGCCGGCGGCGTGCAGGCTGAGCACGATTAAGCCCACGCAATCCACCGCCCAGGGCGTTCGGCCCCGGTGGCGCCAGCGCACGCCGTTAGCCACCAGGCCCCGGGCAAAGGCCAGTGTCGCTTGTCTTTGTGGGTTCATTTTACGGTTCGCTATTAATGCCAGGCCAAGCGGTCGTGCCGGAAATGCCGGCACCGGGGGTGTCTGAGGCCTGGCCGATGGGAATTAAGTTTTCGCCCTTAAAATCCAGTTCATTGCCGTAGGCTTGGCAAGTGCTGTACTGCTTGTCGCAGTCCGGGCGGATCTCCAGGGCATCGCCAATTTCAACCGCAAACGGCAGCGGTTCGATTTGGGTAATCTGGCCGCTGGCGGTGTCTACCGCTTCGATCTGATACAGCCGCGAGGAGACGTTATCGCCGGATTTCCAGCGCACCCGCCAGCGGTTGGCGGCCGTGGACAGGGTGGCAATATCGTCCACCCGATAGGTGACTTTCGGTTCATCACTATCGACGGCGGTGACCGTGGCCGACTGCCACAGCGCATCGGCATTCACGCCGCAGCCGGTTTGCGAATTGGCCTCGGTGCCGAATATGCCCCGGCAGGTGATGGAATCCACATGGCCGATCGATTGGCGCAGGCGCATCATGTAGCTCAGCAGTTCGGGAATAAACACGGTATTGCGGACGGTCTTCACTTCGCCGATATCGCCGCCGTCCAGTTCAATCACACCCATGGACAGATCGCGGTAATTGAGCAGATACATAGTCCACTCGGCGCCATCCAGCTCGCCGCGCTCGGCCATCTCGACGGTGATGCCGGGCACGTCGGTGGCGTACAGGGAATAGCCCTCGGCGTTGTCCACATCAAAGCTGGTATCGCTGGCGATCACACTGGGGTCGAAGCCGTTCTGGGCGTAGTAGGTAATTCCGTTGTATTCGACATTGCGGTCCAGGGTGGTGGCACCGAATTCGCGGCCGTCGCTGAGGGTGATTTTTAACAGGCGGCAGGTGCTGGTAACGCCGCTGTTTAAATGGGCTTGCAGTGCCGAAGGGATAACTCTCATAAGCGAATCTCCAACAGCTCAACACTGCCGCTACACACCGGCTGGCCCCTGCGGCGATTTTCAATACTAAAGCTGACCTCATCCTCAAAGCGCACCGGCACATCGAACTCACCGTGCCAGGTAATTTCTGCACCGGCCGTCGCGCTGAGCTCTACCAGGCCGCTGGTGTAGTCGATCGCGGCAGACACCGCCTGGCCATCGACAAGAATCTGTACCGTTCCTGTCACCGGTTTATAAATCTCGCGCTGATAAGACAGCGAGCCAAACACATAGCTTTTTATCAGCTGGTAAGTTTCTGTACTGCCGCTGCCGTAACCAATCACCTCACCGTCGGCAAAAAAATCACTGGCATCTTTAAAGCGAAACCCCACCAGGGCGCCGGCGCAGGCATGGTGTGCGGCGACAACTATCTGATGATCGTCATAATCCAGGTTTTTAAATATCACCGAATATTGACCCAGCGGGCGCTCCCACTCCGCATTGCGCCGCTCTACCCCGTTGCGCAATTCGCGAATATCCGTTTTATAGCGGTGGCCGTATTCGGAACCATAGGCCACGCGCTCCAACAATCGACTTTCATTAAACATTAAGAGCCGAGCCTCCTGCGGTTAATACGTTGCTGGCGGGTACCCTCGCGAGCTATTTGACTCGCGGTGCGATTATCCAACTTGCCGGTAACGCTAATATTCTGGGTGAATGGTGCCGCCCCAGCCGAGCTACCACCGCGACCACCGCCGTGCATATCCGCTTGAATCATCGCTAGGGTGCGATCCAGTTTTGCACTGGTTTCAGAAGTGGTAACCCGCTCGCCTTTTTGCAGCAGCCAGGTGCCGTCTTCCGGTACCGCGTCGATACCGTGGTGGGCCATACCGGTAAGTTTTGCCGCAGCCAGGCCGCCAGCTACATATATGGAACCAGCTGCCGCTGCACCCAGTGCAGGGCCTACGATGTAGATGGAAGACAAAGCACTGTAGGCACCCATGGCGGCATCTTGGGTATTGGCAATAATGCTCTCCAGGGCATTGCGCTTTTTCTCATCCAGCAGGGTTTGCCCAAGCGTAAGCGCCGCGCGCATATAGGCCGCCTCTTGGCTTTCCATACCGGAATAGTATTCCGAGGCCACCGACATCAAAGTGCTGTACCCCTCCAGCTGCTGCTGGCGGCGCAGGTCTTCGTTGGCCTGGCTAATTTCGGTGAGTTTTTCTTCATACTGCTGGCGAATGGCCAGCTCCTCATCATCCCAAGCGGCATTCAGGTCGGCGCGCTCGCTGCGGAATTGCTCCAGCATATCGAGCTGAGTGGAATACCAGTCTTCCAGCTCGGTGCGCGCAGATTCGATATCCTCACCACTATCGAGGCCGCCGAGGGCCGGGGAATCATCGACAGCCGCGTCGACGATACGGCCGAGCGTCTGCTGGCGCTGTTCATCGGTGATATCGTGAACGGCTTCGAGGATATCCAGGCGCTCACGCAGCAGAGCGAGGTTGCGCTCTTCATCGGTTTGCAGGTCTGCAACCAGCGAATTAAAAGCCTGCTGCGCACGCAGCATTCGCTCGCGCTGCTCTGCCTCAACCTCCAACTCCCCCTCGAGTTCCCCCAAGGTATCCGAGAAAATTTCCCAGGGGTCACCCATAGCCGCCAACTGCTTTAACTCACTCTCCGCCTCAGCAATAGCCTGCTGAAAATCATCGCCGAGTAGTTCACCTTCAATGGTGATCTCTGCTGGGGTTTTGGCATTGGTTTTTGTGGCCGGGTTGTAATAGGCATCGATCATGGATTCCAGATACGCCAACTCCGCCTTTAACTCTTCATCGTCCCAATATTCCACCAGCCCTGTAGGGCCGAAGAGCCTAATACGATCGCCAAAGTTATTGCCATCCAAAATATCGCGCATGCGCTGTGCGGTATCCTCCAGCCGCACAATATCGTCGGCATGGGGACCACTAAAAAATGCAGCCGTTTCCTCCGCCAGGAACTTGATAACGTTAGCGGTTCCGGTCGCCACTTTCGTAACCGCAGAAAAACCTTTTATTACGCCGTTCGCGAGGGCAGTCGCTCCCTCTATGGTGTCGGGATCTTGCAATAAATCGGTCAGATCCTTAATCGCCGGAAGCGCACCGGTGACGATTTCTTTTTCGAACCCATCAAACGCGCCCTTGAGTTTATCCAGGTTCTCGCGCACCTCTCCCAGTTGCTGAAGATCCAGATCAGAGAGCACCGCGCCCACATCTTCGGCCTCATCCCCCAGCCGGCCAAGCTCTTTGCCGTTGTTGCGCAACAGAGGCAGCAACAACGTTGCATCACTGGCGATGGCCTCCATATAGAAGGTCATTTCGTTCTGGGATAAATTGGCTTTTTCCAGGCTACTGACATAAAGCCCAAGGGCCTCACGGCCCGAGAGGTCGCGAAACTCCTCGGCAGTAACCCCCACCTGCGGGGCAATCTTGTCGAAAAAGTCCTTTAGTGGGCCGGCGCCATTTTGTAAAAAATCCCCGACTTTATCCGAGGTATCCTTGAGGATATCGGCAACCTTATCCTGCTCAACACCATAGCGCTGAGCGCCATAGGCCATGCGCTGGAATTCTTCGGTGCTGGTATTGGCTACAGCAGAGAGGATCTCAATCTCAGCCGCTTGATCCACCACGCGGCTGGTCATCAACGCTAAGCTGCCCGCCGCCGCAACAGATACAGCCGCAAACGCCTTTCCGGCCACCTTCGTACTGCGGCTTACACGCTGCTGCCATGCCTCTGTGCTCTGCTCGGAATCATTCAACCCCCTCACAAAGCCGCCAACATCAGCAATTAAATCAATGGTTAATGCACCAAGGTTTCTCGTAGACATAGCAATCCTATTGCCAGGATTTCATCGCATCCTTTAGCGTGATTTCCGGCTCTTCCTCGTGGGGCATAAAGTCAGTAATTTTTACGGGGCTGCCTTTACCGCGATGGGCATTGGCGTAGAGGGTGGCGAGTAATGCCGTGGATCGCTCTATTCGCATCCCCGGGTGTAGGGAGCCGCGCTTCTTGCGGTAGAGTGCCCAGCGCTGGACCTCCTCATAGCTGAGCCGGCACTGGGCCTCGGCGATGGTGCATCCACCAATGCCGTTCAACACCAGCTCATGCCAGAGCTCGTCTAGTTCACTGAGCTTTGCGTCTTTCCCAGGTTATTGACCGCACCGATTTCCAGCAGCAGTGCCTGGGTCAGGCCGTCATTGAGCGGACCGCGCTCCGGGTCTGCATCGCCAGTGATATCTGCCGGGGTAAATATCGGCTTACCCTCGGCATCGACAACACAGGCGGCAATCCGCCCGGCAATAAGATTGCCCTCACCGCGCATCGCGGCCACATCATTGACCGCACTAAAGTAGGACAGGCGGCGAATGTAGACGGTTGCCGTAAATTCCTCTTTATCCTGCTTCCAGGTAATGGAACGCTTAACCGGCGCCCCGGAAAAGCTGCCCTGCTCTTGCAGGGACGCAATAGATAATTCCATAACTTACCCCTTAGCTTGAGGATTTAGCAGTCCAGGCAGAACCGCCGCTGCGCTGGATCGACATTTCACCCGTGACCAAGGTGTTCTGCTGAAAATCAAAGGGGAAGTCGGCCACATAACCCTCGAAGGTAAACCAAGTGCGCGTGCTCGGCAGTGTCCACTCGCCAGTTGTCACGGTGGGCGCTTCAGACCCATCGCTCCAGCCCACCGCCCACTGGATACTGTCCACTGTGTCATCCTGGGACAGTTCATGCAGACGCTTATGCACCGCGTTCTGTGAGTCTATCTTGAGGCCCACAGAAGCCTGCCCCGGTGTACGCAGGCCGCGCTTGAACTTCTTATCCAGGTCTTCCAGGGAGGTGTCATCCAGCTGATCGGCAGGGTTGCCGCCGGGGTTAAAAGAATTCACCCCGGTAACTTTCTGCACAGAATCATCTGCCGGGTCGATAAAATAGATATTGGTGCCCTGAGCCAATTGGGACATAGGGGTTCTCCAGTCGCTTTAGTGGAAATGAAATACCGACGCAGGGGCGCGTCATTCAGTGGAATATTGGGCGCTGTAGGTCAGGCGCACCTCGCCCAGGGGGTAGTCCTGATCCAGGGCGAAGTCCGTTTGCGAGAGCGCAAAGATTTCACAGGCCCCGCCCAGGGTTCGGTCCTGTAGGACACTCTCAACCTCGGCTGAGGCCTGATCCAGAAGTTCATAGATATCCCCCCGGCTATGCACCACCACCGATACGACAAGATCCAGCTGGCGGGTGGTGCCAGAGAACTCCTGTTGTGTTTGTTCTGTGGCAAAGCCGACAAGAATGGCCGGCAGCTTTTCCCGTTCGATGCCTTCGGTGGTGCCGGCCGGGGGGAAGGTGTAGCCGGATAGGGTTTTTAGTTTGCTTAATACAGCATCGCGGATGGTGATGCGTTGGGTCATTGGGATTGCTCCAGGAATTTTGGGCATAAAAAAACCCGCTGATGCGGGTTTAGTACCGACGATGCTTCTTTACTGACCGCCTGCTTGATAATTATCTACGATTCAAGAGGCCTTATGAAACAGAACAGAAAGCGTTTTTGGTGTAGCTTTAACGCCCGCGTAATGGACTGGTTTCAAGCGCCAACGGAAAACCAGACCAATTGATACGCTTGTTATGTCTCTTTACGCTTAATATCTTTTAATGGGTGACGGGATATTAGCCCCCACATCCCATCATTTCTCTCCGAACCGCGAGCCTCAATAGCGATAAGGTGGTGTTTTGTCGAATCTTCATCACAACCAATAACAGCGGCCAGAGTCGAAATATTACGCCATTCGAACGCTTTATCTTCTAACAATTCTTTTAGGATTTTTTGCCTAGATTTATCAATAATTTTCTGACTTCTAGATTTAAACCATTCAAGCGCGAAGTTGCCCAAAATAGTCAAAATAGAGCCTACTATTGCACCTACAACACCAATAAGGCCAATCCAAAATTTACTATCACAAACACATTTAGCGGCAATTTGTGAAATTTCTTGTTCCATCATTTAAACTCCGAACTAGAGAAATACATAACAGTTAATTCAAAAGAAGCTTCTTTATACCACCTTAGACAGCCTTTAAAAAAGAAGCTCAGTCCTCTATATCTAGGGTATATAGCTGCTCCAGCACCTCATCAAGAAATCCAGCCAACACGCCTTGAGCTTCAGGCTGTGGGCACGACAACTCATTAACTAGCTGTCTTGCCCAGCGGCGAACCAACAGTTCGGTATCAATTGCATCAACATCACGCAGGAACTCACACGCCAGTTGACGCCCCGTCGACTCAGCTCCTTGAACTTCACCAGTTTGAAATTCGACAATTTCATTCATGCCTCTTCGTCCATTTTGGCTTACATCCAGCGCCTTACCTTCAGCGCCATTCTGTCTTCAGTATCCCAAACCGGCGATTCGCCGGTTTGGAAGGGTGCGATGAAGTACCGACCCTAGACGACTTTTAAAGACGGCCCTCCTGGCAACTTATCGCGGAGCTGTTCCGCGTACCGGGCAACCTCTTCCAATACCGCTTTACGCCATTTGATTTGCTGTACTGGGGCGCCGCTGGAGTGGTTCTTGCCGGTATCGCAGTAGCGGCCAAACTCTTCCCCTTTAGGCAAGAGCTCCCAGCGCTTCTGCTTTGGCTTATATTCCACGCGCTTCTGAAGCCCCATACCCTGAAGGATGGTATTGAACTGTTGTCCGCTCATTTCGTACGCTTTACCCAATTCCGAGGGGGTATAGAGAGGCTCGTTGTTCTCGGCCTCCAGATGGGTTACTCCCATCAGCTTCATTGGGCTGATGCCGGTGGTTTCTTCCACTACCCGATTGGCCAGTAAGATTGCCTGATTACCCTTCATGCCCATTCGCTTGGCTAATCCGTGGGCCGCTCCAAATGAGCGATTGGCCACTATCAATAGCTTGTCACCACTCATCTCCGGCTTAGTAGAATTGTATTGACCAGTTTTACGGATGCTGGGGAGAATTTCTTTAACTACCAGATCCTCGAATGCCTCAGCCTCTGGAAGCTTTGATCGGAAGATCAGACGGTATACATCACTCTCAGGGATAATTTTAACTGTTTGAATCACCCCGTTTATGGGGGTCTGCATTTCACCGACCCCCTTGCAATGCGCACGAACCGCGTCTGCTGTTCGCTTATAGCCTAAAACCTCTGCTACATCCTTAGCTACAAACCACGGCTCACCATTCTGCTCAACAACACGTACTTGGCGGCTTTTGAAATTAAATGGAATCACGTTACCCATAATCACTCTCCTGCGGTTAATGTTCAGTACTTTGCTTCGCAGCCATACGTTCGGCGGCGTAGGTCAATCCATCCAGGACCGCGCCCTCTTCGCCACAGAGAGCATTGAGTGCGGCGGTTTTTACTGGGGAGTCGGGCCATTCCAGGATGCGCTGGCGGGCCAGGTTTAAATACTGCAATTCGCGCAACTGCTGGACATGAGCCGGCTGTAGCGCAGGTTGGGAGTGATTAACTATGGAGATTGCGTGGGCACTGGCCATGGCGGCCTCCTTCATGATTTTAGAGGTGCCGCTTTGTTGAGGCGGCAGGACTCACTAAGGCTCACAAAGGAAACCCTGGCGCTATTCCCTCAAAGAGGTGTTGTATTTACGCCTATCATCCCGCCATAACTGGCATTTCGCGCACGGATTTCGGGCGCAAAAAAACCGCTGCTAACGGGTGCGGGAGACCGCTTTGTGAGTTTTAGGCCTCCAACACTACACGCTAAGCACGATTTAAACAATACCTTGTCGCCAATCTCCAGTTAATCACTCCAAATATATGGTTTTCTATACAGCCCGCTACCGCAGGCAATAAAAAACCCCACCAGCGGTGACTGGTAGGGTTTTTTATTGCTACTCAGGGGGACAGTAGCGGTTAACGCCGCCATAACCAGCAACCGAGCGCGAAGCGCGCTTTAGGCTGTCCAGCGACGAAGTGGCGATGGTTGATGGCCTTGTTAACATTACAACTGTAGATAGTCATGCCACTGATTGAGGGATATGTATTTGGTAGCTGTTTCTTTGAGTTCTTTGGCAGCATGATCCCAAAAAACAACAATTACGCGGTAACCCTCTTGCTTTAGGTCTTCAATGACTGGAACGTAATCTTTATCACCAGAAACCAGAACAATTTCAGAATCATCTTTGTCGATAGCTGTATATGCATCTTTTGTCATTGAATGAGCTATAGCCACATCAACCTTTTTCTCTTTTCCTGCTGCATTCCTATCGTAAGTTACAACTTCAAATCCTTTTTTCTTGACCATTTTCCAGAAGCTATCTGATGGTGGCGGAGACCCCCAAAGCTTAGCGCAGCCAATTTCACTTTGGTTTTCCCCGCAAAAATATTCATACATTTTTCCGTAATCCAATTTATAGCTAAAGTCGAAGACCCTGCGATCCATTGCATCATAGATATCGACGGCCATATTTGATTTCACGGCAGCGACTCTCTGAGCTTCAATAAAAACGTTGGAATTGTCTATGTATGTATAGGATTTCACCAATATCTCCTTGTATTGTTAACGCAGGCAGCATTTGCCGGAATGAAGGCGCTCAAGCGCCGTAATGGAGGGCAAATGACTGCCTTTGTTAAGCATTTTTCCGCTTTACTTTCTTCATCAGTTTTTCCGCATCGCCACTACCAGTATCACCAGTAACGATTTCAAAATGCTCAATATACTTACAACCTTTTTCGACAACCTCAGCATCTCCAAGCGCTTTTGCAGCGAGCACGACTGATATGAGCCCGCGGTACGCGTAATCCCAATAATTATAAGCGAATTCCACTTGCCGTGGCGTACCTGCCATACCCGACAAATAGTAGTGTAGAGGATCTCCCCCTATCATTTCACAAATATGGCATGAAGCACCATGCACGTACCCACCATAGGTTTGGCTGATTGTACGTGATAATTCACGGCTATCATGTGGGTTAAGATTATTTTTCCCAGAGTTGGCAATAACAGCCCTAATTTTCTTTCGAGAAACGGCCTCTCTTTTTTGAGTTGAAAGAATAGGATTGTTAGGATTATCAAATTCCTCTTGAAAGAAATCAGCTAGATATTTTTTATGGGCTTCTCCTCTTTCTATTCCACCAACAATTGGTAACGCAAGAAACACTATATCTTCTTGGAATTCATCGAGCGTTCTAAATATCACACCAAGTTCCTGCGTATATCCTGAATCTAGCAAAAGCAATGCCGCGTTGAGGCCACTTATGTACCGTGCTAACTTTTGGACGATTGCCAACTCTAGGCCTTGATGAGCTTCAAGATATCTAAGAACGGGGCTTTCTCCGAGCTTCTTTAGAACAGGCGCTGGCAAGGGCTTCTCCAACGCATGAAAGCATTGCTCTAAAAATTCATTTGTTTCGTGATAAATTCTCATAACCATGACTGATGCTTAACATTTATATAGTGGTCATCATGACCACTATTTCTGATACAAATTTACGCCTACACGCCGTCTTCTTCTACTAAATCAATAGATTACGGTCATTTAGTACCATCGACCCATCTATAAAAGTAATCATCATGACCACTATCCTCAATTTCAGCCACCCTTTCAACCCACTGATTTTGAAGCACTTTCCCGTAAGTTTGAATAACTCAAAAAAATAACAATCACAGTGACCATAAATCCTGTGCTGACCTACCCACTAAGGCTACCCATCCACCAACACCCGCCAAACCACCCCATCATCCGCCAATCGTTTGCGCACCGTATAAGCCACACCACCCAGCGTAATCACTGCCTCTGAGTTGTAAGTACCCACTTCACTCACCAGCAGGCTCAACTCAATGCGCGCCACCCGCAAACGATCATCCTCCTCAAACTCGTCGATCTCCTGATCCTTTATCACTCGGCAATCAATAGGCTCAGCACCGCTACCGTCCTCATAGGTAGCGGCCTTGCCCCATTTGCGGAACGCGCGCTCTGCGGCTCTTTGGTCCAGGTCCATGGATCACCTAGGCCTTAACGGTGCCCGGTATGCCGGTAAACTTGACGGCAAAGCTGGTGACGCCACCCCCCGCGGCTTCGGCGGCAAAGGCAGTGGAGCCGGTGATATCGCCAGTGGCTGCGGTGGCTGCATTACTATCGAATGAGCTGGAGGCAACCACCCAGGTGAGGGTTTCGCCCTGATTGATCTCTGCGGCGGATACCTTGGGCACGGTGAATACGCCATCAATGGCGATCACCCCGGACTCGCCCACGGCGATATCATCCATCGCCACACCCAGGACCGCACCTGCGATTACCACCTGGCCGGAAGTAATCGCTGCGCTGGTGCTGTTGGTGAAATCGAGCATGCGCCCGTCTTGTACAAAATTCGTAGCCATATTCTTTCTCTCAGTGGATCAAGCCGTCGAAATAGAAAAGGCCGCGTAGTGCGGCCCTTTCCGATTTAATTTGAATTGGGTTTAGGTTTTGGGTGTTTTCACCATGCCTTTTGCATCCCAGGCTTTGGCGGCGGCATCCAGGCGCACTTTGAATTCCACCCCATCGATACTCCAGCCATTTTGCTCTTCTAACACCGGGGCCTGTTGGCCATCCAGATAGAGCACTTCGATGGTGTCGTGTACTGCCGGGTCGGCTTTGAGGTACCAGCCCTTGTGTCCGCTAAGGCGCGCATCAGAGAGCACTTCGGCAATATTGCGCACGCTGTTCGGGGTGGTGTTGTTTTTGCTGGTTGCACCCACTTCGAATTCGGATTCCAGGGCAACCTTTGCGCTGCCCTCGTCGGCAATGTCACACAGCAGGAACTTGGGCCGGATATTGAGTACTGCGCTGCCATCCTTTTGCTTGCCCATCAATACCCGTGCGGCGTCGATGCTGGCGGTGTTGATACCGGCTGTGCCGGCCAAGTTGCCATGATCGTCATGGAACAGGGCTTTACCGTCTGCCATATTCGGGTTATTGAGCAGGATGCTGAACACCAAGTCCCCCACGGTGCGCACGGCGGCGAGGCCCATCTTTTGCGGGATGCGGGTGAATGCGCCCAGGTCGTCATTAATAATGGATTGGCGGTTAATGGAGAAGAGTTCCCCGTAAGTGGCCAGAGCGGCAGTCTCGGCGCGTTCGCCGATACTCACATATTTAAATTCTGCCCCGGGTGCGACTTGGCGCAGTGAGGGGAAGCTGCCCAGGTCTGTGCGGGTGGTGAGTTTAAAGTCACTGAGGTTGCCGACACTGGTAAAGCGCGGGAAGATCTCCTGTGCTTCTTCATAGCCCTTCAGCATGGATTTATTGGCGATATTGCCGAGGACCGTTGCGAAGTCACCCGAGCTATGGGTAAACGCTGCGGCGACCACACCCATTCTATCCAGTCCGGACAAGCTCTGGCCGTGGGCTTGCACCAAAATGCGGGCAATCTCCATCATGGTGTAGCCGGTAAGCTCATTGCCCTCTGTGCGTTTTTCACCGAGGGCGCGCATGGCAATGGCATTTTCAGCATCCGCCTTAAGGCGCTTAATGCCTTCACCTTCCTGTACCACCACGCTATAGCTTTGCACGGGGGTTGGGGTTTGGCTGCCGAGGGCTTCAAGCAGTTTGTCTTTGGCTTTTTCGGCGGTGCAGTCCATATCATTGAGACATTCCTGCATCACAACACTGTGCGCGTCGAAGCCTTTAAACACGGCTTTAATATCGTCTTTGCGCTTTTTCTCATCGGCGGCAAATTGCGCTTTGGCATCGGCAGCAATCTGCGCTTTCATTTCTGGGGTAACCTCGGTCGCAGCGGTTGCAGCTGGCGTGGTAGTTTTCGGCATGGCTTGCGCCTCCTGGGTTTGGGTTGGGTTGTCTGCAACCGCAGACGGGAATCTAAATTCAGTGGGCCCCTGCATAACCAATGCACTAATGACTTGCGGGGTGTTTTTGAACTGGTTTAAGTGATCGGCACTGAAGCTGGCAGCCATTTCTATTGCTGCGCTGGTATCGGTGGCGAAGCCTGCCTCTACCGCTTCGGTGCCGGTATACCAAGTCTCGTCATCCATCACTTGGCTGATTTCCTCATCCGACATGCCGGTGCGGGAGGAATACAGGCTTTTCATGGTGGTTTTGACTTTGGCCAGCAGGCTCTTGGTTTTTTCCAGAGCGCGCTCGTCACCGCGAACACCGGCACTGGGGTTGTGCACCATGTAATAGGCGTTCTCGGCGATATGGACCCTATCCCCGGCCAGGGCGATCACACTGCCCATACTGGCTGCGATGCCTTCAATCCAGGTTTCCACTTCGGCTTTATGGTCTTTAAGCAGGTTGTAGATGGCGGTACCGTCGAACACATCGCCGCCGGGGCAGTTGATATGCAGATTGATCTTGCTGACATCACCGAGGGCTTTGAGATCGCGGGCAAAGTCTTTGGCGGTCATATCCCAGTAGCCGATGGAGTCGTACAGATAAATATCGGCTTCACTGTTCTTTGCGGCAGCGGTCATGCTGTACCAGGATTTTTTCGGCATAGCTGCCTCCTATTCAGATTCAGTTTCTTGCGCGGGTACGGCTTCGCGCTTGGTTGGGGTGGTGATTCCGTTCTCTTTCAACTTCCGCTGCCAGGCAGCGGTTTGCTTAATCACATCGTCCGGCTTTTTGCCTCGGCGGCGGATGGTCTGCTGTGGGCTGGCCAGTACATTTTCCAGCAGGGTTTCATCGGCGCTGGCTTCATGAACCGGATTAATCCAGGGCATCACCGGGGTAATAAAATCGACGTGCATTAATGTGGATGGATCGACATCACTCGGCACTTTGAAGGCATCCGCGAGTAAACCCATCTGCACCCAGCGGCGGGTGGCCGGCTCTACAATTTCTTCGCAGAATTCCAGGCTGAGGGTTTCGTAGTTTCCCCACTGCTCCACCAGTTCCTGGCGCTGGGCGCTATAAGTCCCGTTGTAGTTTTTGCTGATACTGCTAAAGCTGGCCATGGTGCCGGCGGCGGCCATGCGGTGCATGGTTTCTAAAAATGGCGTTAGCAGACCACTGGGGCGATTACTTTGAATGGTGCCGACAGATTCCCCTGGGCGTAGATCGTCATAGATGGCGCCGGCGCGGATATCCAGGGTGCGGTTTCCATTCTCATCATAAGAGTCAGCGTCATAAGTATCAGGGCTGCCCTTTTGGATAAAACCCACCATGGCTGAGGCAATCTTGGCGGCAACGCGCTCGTTTTCTTCATAGTCTTTAATATCGGTAAGGCGATTCATCACTGCGGCAAAGATGGAAGCCCCACGGGTTTGGTGCAGCCGGCGTACAAATTTCAGGTGCTCGATATTGTCGGCACTGTGAAACCTGCGCTTCATGCGCCAGTTAAATGAGGCCCCGGGGTGTTCGTCGTACAACCAAAAGCCCGCAGGTTCACCCCAGGCGGATTTTTGAATGCCTTGCACAATGCGCTTGCTGGGGTCGTTGTAATCCACCGGCAGGAAATCCGGTTCCAGGCATTCGATGGTGTAAGGCACCGGGGTGCGGTGTTTTAACCCGGGCACTGTGCCCTGTAGGTGCCGCATTAAAGTTTCACCATCGCGCAGCCAGGTATTGCACAAAAGCCGCTGGGCTTTGCCCCAGCTAAATTGCCGGGTGCATTCCGGGCGCCGCGCCCATTCCTTGTGGGCGTCATTCATTTGGCTGGCAAGATCGTCATGGATATCGCCATCCCAGGTTTTGGGCTGGAATTCCACATCGATGCCGCGCGGGCCGACGATGTTGTTGACCAGGGTGGTGAGAATGCCAAAGGCAAAATCGTGGTTTTGCTCCAGGTGCCGGGCTTGGCCGCGCAGGGTTTCCACACTGCCTTCCAACACCAGGTCGCCGCTGCGGTTATCACCGGGGTTTTTGCGCAGGCGACTGGGGCGCGCGGCCTCATAGGCGGCGGCGATTTCCAGGGCGCGCCGGGCTTGTACACGGCGCAGGGCAGCCTCGGGGGCAAAAAACCCGATTACAGAATCCAGTTTATTCATTAGCAAAAATTCGCGTAGGCGGGCCCTGGGCGTTTGCCGGCGGCCTTTAAGGTTTCTGCGGTTGCGCGGCGCTCCCATTCCTGTCGGCCCGCGCGGATCTCTTGCAGGTTCTCGGCAGTAAATTGGCGGCCGTTAATCACCGTGGATTTTCCAGCGAGCACGTCTATCTCGGCCTCGATATAGAGGTCGACCATTTCAGCGGCGGTTTTCGACATTTAACTATCCAGTAGGGAGCCGGCTGGCTGCGCGGGCTGCCGTGGTTTTTTCGGGGCTGGTTTGGGTTGTTCGGAGGCTTGTTGAGGTTCGCTAAACAGCGTGCGCTGGCCCAGGCGCGATTCGATGGTGGACCATTTTTTCTCGTTGTATTTGTGCATGCCCATGGCGTGGGCGGCGTGCAGGGCGTAGACCTCGGTATCGGTGCCTTCATTGGGCCGGCCGGGGCGCGGCTGCCAGGTTTCCCGGCCTTTATTTTTCTTGCTGGGGGCTTTGACTTCAGCGGTGACCTGCTCCCAGTAATCCTGCCGCACATGCTTGCAGCTGTGCATATAGGCACTGGTGCCCAGCAGACGCTTGGCCATCAGGTCTTTGGCTTTGTGGGTGCCGACGATATAAACCTTTACCCCAAAGCGGTCTGCCTTGGTGCGGCGCTTGGGGTTGTTAAAATCCACCTGCCGGGGCTGGTTGAAGATTTCCTTGGTGCCGAAGTCGTTGCTGTCACCTTTAATCGCCATCACCAGCACGCCGCGATATTTTTTATCGCGGGTTCGCACCCAGTGATACACCGCGTTACTGGTGCCGCCATCGCCGGAATCGATACTCACCGCCGCTGCGCGGATCTCGCCGAAGCGCTCGTGCTCAAAACTCTGGAAAACCAGTTTATCCAGGGCATCCCAGCAATCGTCGCGCTTGTCGGCGGTATCGCCGTCAATTTCGCCCCAGTACATCTGCCAACTTTCTTCATTACGGCCAAAGGCGCGAATGGTGATTGCGAGTCGGTCGTGCTGTACATCGATGCCGACCGTTACCAGCAGACCACCGGCAGGGCACACTAATTCCGGGTAATCCTCGGCGGCCTCTTGCAGCTTTTCATGGTCAAGCAAACGACTGGCGGCATACTGGTAGGGCCGGCCCAGTTTGTTATTCTGAAAAACAATGCGGGCAGATTCATCGCCGCTTTTCGCTTCGTGTTCCGCTTCGAGAAAATCCCGCACCACATCGGCGAGGCCGGTGCCGGGGATACACACATAAAGCTCCGATAGCTCCATAAAGGTTTCTATCGGTTCGATCTCGTCTTGCTCAAAGTCTTCGCCGCATTGGGTTTTAACCCAGCCGGCAAAGTCATCGCCATTCTCCTGCGCGGTTTTGCAGGTCTGCAAAATATTGGCCTGGCGGCGGTAGTCATCCCATTCGCTGCCACAGTGCGGGCAGCCATACACCGCGCTTTCGGGCTGGTGCAGGCCAAACACCGGATGCGGTGTGCCACCCTCTTTCTCTAACCAACTGACGTTTTCCCAGTCCAGTACATGGGACTCGCCGCAGTCGTGGCAGGTAATCGGCAGCACGCGCATGGTGCCGAGCTTGGTGTAGTGCTCCACCTGGGAGAGATCGGCAACCGCTGGGGTGCCGCCGATAATTAACTTTTTATTGCGCATGCGCTTGAGGCGTTCGCGCAGGTGGCGAATGGAGTCGCCCTGATCACCGACGTCTTTGTTGGTATCGTCCGGCTCCTCCACATAGCCTCGCCGGGCTGAAGTAGATTTCACATTGGAAATGGAGTTGGAGCCAATGGTGCGAATCTCACCACCGGGGAATTTCTTTCGCGTTGAGCGACTGCCCCCTTTGCGACTGGTGGTGACATCGATCACCTTACTCACCGCCGGCGACCCTTCGATAATCGGCACCAGCTTCTCATCCATAAACAGCCGCCCCTTTTCATCCTTGGGGAACAACATCAGGATACGGGCTGGATCAGTAGCGGCGACCTTGCAGATATCGGTTGCCAGTAGAACCGTCCAGCCGATCTGCGCGGCCTTTTGCATCACTACCATCCACGACACCGGATTATCCAGCGCGTGCATTACGCCCCAAAAATAGGGCACATAATCGTTGCGGTAATAGCCGGCGTTGTCGCTATCCTCAGACGGCAGTTTGATATTTTCCGGCAGCCACTCAATCAGCGGGACTTTAGGCTGCGGTATCCAGGTCTCCCGCACCTCCTTCACCAGGCGCGAGAGATTCGATCTCGTAACTGCCAATAGCTCTGAGGGCAGCGTCAATGTTTGGCTGTAAGGGTTCGCGGTCGACGGTAATTGCATGCTGGCTCTCGATAGCAATAACGATGCTCTCCACCGCTCCTAATAATTCATTCTTGCCAATGGTGGACCACTCCACCATCGCTTTACGCACGGACTCAATATCCAGAATTAATTGATCCTGCTTGTACAGCTCGCGCATTTTTAGTTGAGCATTCGCCTCAGATTCAACTGCCTGAGCCATATCACGACGGTTGCGGGCTTCATTCGCTTGGCGACCAGCAGCCTCAGTTCTCAGCCGCTCGCAGTACTCGTGAAGCCAAACCCTATAGCTCGCATCTTTAGTAAAAACCTCGGCCTTGCAGTGCTTGGCAATCGCGGGTTGTGAGGCGCCAACCAAGCGAGCAAAGCCCGACTGAGTGGCCTGATCATCCAGTGATAGGTTGTCAGCCAAGGTATAACCCCCTAGGAAATTTCAGATAGCTGTTAAAAAAACGGGGCCCGAATTACCCGTATCACGGATTTCTCAGAAGGACCCACCAGGGCCTGGCCATGGCCTAGCGGTCGCAATGGCACGATCCATTGCTTTATCAAGCTCAATCGGGAAGTGTCGCCGCGCTATGCCCTCGGCAATTCGGAAGAAGGGGAAGCGCTTGCGATAGTTTGGTTTCTTTTTTACGAAGATCAGAATGGGCCTAACGGATCTGCGCCGCTTGTACCCTACCCTTTGCCATACACCCAAGGTGCCTTCAATCTTTCCAACAAAATAGCCTTTAGTTGCGCCCCGTTTAGCCTTACTACGATTGCTATTAGTGGCATTCTGCATTGGGTCACTGCTAGCACGTACCTGCGAGAGGATCTTGCTATAAGTGCCGCCCGAGATATTGCCATGCTTATTCAACTTGGCCCCTTCACCATGCACTGCATACATCCCTTCAGGTAGTAAGCCCGCGTGGCGCAATGCCCGCTCGAACCTCTTCACATTGCGGTCAACACCAAGTATGGCTGGCGCTAAGTATTTACTGGGCGGCGTTCCCTTGGTTGCCTGATCACGAATAAAGACTTTCGCCACACCTGAACGCTTAGTGGCTTTCTTCACCAGCACAGAGTTCAGTGTCAGCTTCGCCGGGTTTACAAATATGCGCCCGATGGCTGCACGCTCCTCACCGCGAATACGAAACGCCACATTATTCAGAGCGACCGAACTGGCATAGGGCACCTGTCGCTTTAGCTCCGCAGACGCCCGCTGAAACCTTGAAATATCCAACCTGACACTAACGTCCATCAGCTCTCCCCCTGCTGCTTTTCTTGTAACTTCAGGCGCTTGTGGTTGTAATACCAATTCACAACGAAACCACCCAAAGCAATCAGGAAACCACCCATAGCAAGCAGCTCTTGCGCTGCATATCCACCGAATACCGCTGTACCCGCAGCAACCGTAGTGGTTGCACTGGCGACCTTCTGAACCATGGCTTCCCTCGCTGCCTCTTGGGCTACAGTGTTCACCGCTTAACCTCACTCACCCATGACTTCACAAAATAGAAGCCGATGATGATGCTGTAAGGCTGTACAACTACATCAACCAGCAGGCCCTTTAGGTCCGCCACAAAAGGCGCCTTAAAAGCCATGGCTGCCGCAATAAATAAAACCAGCAGCGACCAAACCAACGTCACCAGAAAGGCAATTAATCTTCGCGCCCGGTTCTGCGGCTGTGTGGCCTCCAGATATTTGAGATACCAACGGGACTTTTCCTCATTGGTAAACCACACCGCATCCACGGTATTTACAGTGGCATCCAACACTTTGCTTGCAGACTCGGGGCCCGCGAACAAACCCTTAACTCCAGACCAAATACCCATCACGGATACTCCGGCACGTAGTGCGTAATTGTCAGATTAAAGTTAGGCGGCAACATATCCCGCAGTTGATCCATTGCCTTGCGTGACCGCATCACCCACCAGCCACCTGGCGCTATAGCAGAACCAACACCAATGCAGCCTTGAACATCAGAGGCATAATTGGCCGTATGGATTAATATTTTTGAGCGCCCAGGGACCTCTGACAACTCCCACACATTGGGATACCGCTGCGAGCTATACGCCTCACAAGAGTAAATACCCTCGGGGATACAACTCTCAAACGGGCGATTACCCACCCAAGGGCGCTCAATCGTATAAAACACACAGTCGCGCACTCTCAGCCGCCCCAATGTGGCATCTGGCCCATAGGCGTATCGTTGTAAATTGCAGTCCATGTGTTTGCGCTCAGTGCCCTGCATTGCAGAGCAAATAGAATTCAAAAAAAAGGCGCCCAAAAGAGCGCCATCAAAGATCGTACAAGGATGAAAAATGAAAGCCCCAAACGCAAAAAACCCAGCTGGGGGAGCCGGGTTTTTTGCGCGATCCGAAAATGGGGGGAATCGGATTGGGTTCTTTCTTACCCACCTATGGCAGGATGCCTAGATTTAATAATTTATTGT
The DNA here is from genome assembly GCF_052467605.1 of Microbulbifer regidiadema (SeqCode). Taxonomy (NCBI): domain Bacteria; kingdom Pseudomonadati; phylum Pseudomonadota; class Gammaproteobacteria; order Cellvibrionales; family Microbulbiferaceae; genus Microbulbifer; species Microbulbifer regidiadema (SeqCode). The sequence continues at coordinate 1,466,714 of NZ_CP174316.1, forward strand.
CACGGATGTAAAGCCCTAACTTAGAGATATTTACGCCACTCTTGGACCTAGCGAGCCAAATAGCTCCACATCTAATAAAACATGAGCCGCATCAAGATGGCGATAATAGGTACGAACGGAAACACCAGCAGCCTTTGCACGCCCCTTAGCAGAAAGGCCCTCCCGTAAATACTGCACTCTCACAACCTGTCGCAGCACTTCCGGCAATTTACGCAAAGCCTCTTCAACTTCCATAGGCTCCTCATCAATTAAAACTACCGGCCCCTTACCTCGCTGCCCCTGGCCGCTGCCTGCGCGCATATTGGCGGTAATTCTGTGAGCCCTGTAGGTTATCGGGCTCACCCGTATCTCATTGGTCCACTGGCCAGAAGATGAAGAACTCACACCGTTCTCCATAATCGCAGCCATCGGCGACTTATATTGCCGCGCCATACTCCCAATCACCTGAAACGCCCAATCAAGCAAACGTTTTTCAACTCGATCAATCATCACACCCCTCCTCTGGAAAAAACTGAAATTAACTACCCGTATATATCCGTATATATCCCGTACAGTAAAAAAAATAGGTATACGGCTCTACAGACCGCATGGTTACTAGGGTTTTTACACTTCCCGTATACCCGTAATACAAAAACCTCTCGCGCGTAGAGAAAAAATAAATACTGAATTCTGAATAAATACTGCCGCAGTAATTACGCGCGTGCGTGCGCGCACGTAAGAGAGGTACAGGTATACGGGAAGTGCTAGGAAGCTAGAAATGACGGGGGCTACAGAGCCGTATACTGTATAAACATCATGTACGGGAGCCCAACGGGGGCATACGGGAATCATGCGGCCTCCTCATGAAATGCACCGATCTCATCTCGAAAAGCCTTAACACAATCAGACAGCCACTCCTTTTGGGTTTTGTCATACGGCGCAGAGTGCAATAGAAAGAAGGTTCCTTGTACTCCCTTCTTTGAGCCTCTGCCGAAGCCACCCGGATTATCATACTCCAACCGGTTCCTCTTCTGTACCCGCGCAGCCATCGCCTCAGAAAAGCGGTTCATATCCATTTGATGAAATCCACCTGCACGACACCACCGCTTATAGACCGAATACAGATCCCCGGTTAAACACGTAAAGTATGGTGCCTCCGTCTCTCCTTCTTTCCAAGCCCTAAAAAAAACTTCCCAACTAGGCAATCCAAAGCTAATCAACCGCTCCTTGGCACTAGTCATAGGCGGCTTGGTGCGGGCATTAAACTCACCCAGATTCCAATCTAATAAGAACTGATAGAAAGCCTCTGCCCCGCCATTCTCCAGCTCCTGACCCACACCTTTCTGCAAATCTAAAGGCAAGGTTTTCAAGGGCCAAACAACTAAAAAACGCCGATCCCTAGGTTCAACCGGGAATGGCAAAACCTCATTCGAAAGAAACACGCTATTCATATAGTTCGCCTCTTCCCATCCAGAGACAAATTTCTTCTCAATACGAGTGGTTGCACCGGTAATCATCTGCTTGATGTTACCGGTCTGGGAGTACTTCTTATCTCTCGAAAAGATCTCCTCAAACACCCCCCAAAGCAAAGAAGACTTCCAATCTGTATAAGCACTTTCAATTTGATGCTGACCCAGCGTAGCGCTGTATTCACCATATATCTTGCGCATCACCCCATCAAAAAATAGGGACTTACCAGAACCATGGACATCAGAGTGCACCAGCAACGCCGTCTCCATTTTGGAACCAACATACTGCAACGGATACGCCAACCAACTCACCATCCAGCGCCAAACTGCCTCATCTTCATTGCAAAGATGATTTAGTAATGCACGGATGTTCTTACACTTATTCCAATTCTTTTCTGGATTCAGTGGCAACTTCTGGAAAGTATTGATATGGGTTTTGGGATCAGTCCGGCGCGTTGGATCAAAAACAACATTTCGGTGCGGCACCATTTTCCTATCTGGATGCCTATACCAGATATCATAAGCATCAGGCGAAATATGTTTAATCACCTTTAATGGCATCCTTTCCCAATGCAAACTATCCCACGCCTCTTCCGTCCCCTCCAATAACGTGAAACGCCTCAGTAGGTCACCTACTCCCCCCGCCCCCTTGTTGGCGGCCTGGCGCGCCGAGATAAACCGGCGCACATCCAACTCAAGCACCTTGCGCTTATCACCAGCATCCATGAACTGCTTATAGATATCGGTACCTACCTCAGCCTTAAATGCAGCAGCTTTCATTTCTTTGTGCTGATGCTCATCCCACACCTTGGTAGTACCAGAAATCAAAGCAAAACGCTTTTTCGCATCCTCCAGCGTAATTTCGCGCGCCTCTGCCGTTATAGAGGGTACGGGAGAATCAGCAGGCTCGCTCGGCTCAGAATACTCGGGGGGAATATCATCAATAGGCGGAGCATCAACAGGCCCCGAATAATCATCAGCAACCGCAGCGGGCGCCTCAGTAGATGGGGAGCGGGGGAAGAAAACCACATTCTTCATAAACACATCCCACTGCCGCCGCACCTCCTCTAATCCATAGCGGCAATGGATATCATTAAAATCAAATCCCTCTGGCTTGCTTTTGCTCATGCTGCCTCCTGAGACGGTTTAGAGTACCCAGCTGCTCTTCGGGCAACTTCAACCAACCAATGAGCAAAATCTATTGGTGTATGCTCACGTTCTGCCTTCGTTACAGAGGGCAGACGCGGATAACTTTTTGTCGGTCTAATACAGTGCGTAGCCTTTCCGAGTACCAGCGGAATTTCTGGCATATCTTTTGGCTCAACGCCTACCACATATAACCAGGTTGCCTTCTCAGCTCTATGCCCCCACCAATGCTGATGCACTGGCAGTGTCCATCCATCAAATTGATCTCGTGAACCAGGCAATGGCAATCCTTCAGACTTCCAGAGCGTTGAATAGGCTGGATGCTCCAAAACACCTCCCCACTTCTGGATTTTCCCAATCGCGAAAATCGCTAATTCTTTTTCATCCTCTGAACCTTTCGCAAACTGTCTCAGCCTGCCCCACAACCGACACGGCGGGTGCGCAATCAAAGAACTTCCCCCAGGCCACCTGCGTGCATCCCTTTCCGCATCCCAGACATCGACACCCTCTATTGATTTATAGTTACTGTCCTGTCTCGCGAAAAGCACAGCTATTTTTTCTAACTGGCTCATGCAGCTTTATCCTCCACCTCATCACGCAGAGACGGAACCCACACCGCAGCATCACCCACAGCCTTTGCCGCCTCCATAGCCTTCTGCACACCATCATTCACATCCAAGTGCAGATCATTATCAGCAGCGAATACCATGTGTTGATCAGGGAAGCGCTCACGGATCAACAGAGCCACCACCTTCAAATTGCCACAGTCAAAACAAATCAATACCGGGCACTCTGTGGCCTCATGGGCACTGGCACCCGTCGAAAACCCCTCAACCAATACTAAGGGTTTACGTGGGTCCATCTTTCCAAGGAGTACATACAAACCCGACTTACGTCCATTACGCAAAAACAACTTCTTACCCGAGGGTGTAATAATTTGTAGACTCCAAATCACACCATCAATATCAGTCATAGGGACTGCAAAATATCCACTCTTGAAATAGTGAAACTTCGGGCGCCCTTCTTTCGGCAAAGCGAAAAACTCTGATATTTTTTCCTGATCCTCAACCCGCTCCAAATGATCATCCCGTTCAATCAACAACAACGCCGAACGGAAAAAGCGCACCCCATGGGCGCCAATTTTTTTAACCCCCAGGTACTTACTCCGCCCTGTAGGTTTTAATTCTGACCAAATCGCCTGCGCCTGCTGCTTTACCGCCTCATGCCAGGCCGCCGTTTCCGACTCTTCCCGGCGAATATCTTCAACCCGCTGTGCATCGCGCGCTGCCTTTTCCTTCGCCCAGGCCGCTTTCTCTTCCGGCGTAAACTCCCGGCGCTCAAACTGATAGCCACCCTCTTTCGCCTTAGCGAACAATGTGCCGATACCAATACCACCCGCAGATCGGTTGAAACTTTTCCAGGTACTTTTCGCCGCGCGCGGGCAATAGTTATCCGCCTGCTGGCTCCACTCATCCCAGATATCAAAGGCTGAATCACCAAACTCCGCCTTGATCGCCATACCCATCTCAACCCAGGTATCACGCACGGCATAATCGAGAACAAACGTGAGCGCACGGCGCACATCATCCATAGTGCACTGTTCGTACATAGAGAATTCCCCCTAAAACAGAAGCGCCCGAAGCGCTGAGAAGTGAGTGCCGGTCTTCCACCGGCTCAGGGTTTTTCAGGCCCTTGGCGCTGTTTCTCCACGATGCAAATAGGGCTTCCCGTGGTCGTGTCGTGCCGCTCTTTAAGTCCCCACACTGCTGCCCTATTCCGAACGGCGGAGACTAAATAATTCTGAATGCCGGTCTTTCCCGCCGTCTTCTAATCGGGCCGGCTCAGATCCCGCACCGGCCCATCCTGTGGGTATTCAATACACCCTGTATAAACCCCCATATACCGCAGTGAATTAATCCCGATCTTCAAAAACCGCAGAATGGCAGGACAATAGAATGGGGAATTGAAAATGATCGTTATTCTGGTTTCTGAAACGAACCCGCACCCGCTCAGCTTACCCACTGAACTTCTCAGCCTGCTTGATCCACAAACTGCACCTCAAGAGGCCCAAACACATCAGGGCGTAACTGAGCCCGAGAAACTTTCCTCCGAGTAGCCAACTCAATCTTCGAGCAAAGCTTTGGCGGTATAGCTTTCAACCCATTACGCATTTGAGAGACAAAAACCGGGGTAACCCCGATAGCCCTTGCGAGTCTGGCTTGTGATCCAACCACTTTGATAGCGGTATCCAGGGCAGAATCTGGCGTTTCCTGCGTCATGTCCGGCGGCTCCTTGTCATCAGAGTCCAGAGTATTAACTTTCAGCTACCGAAAATCAATAGCCGATAATTAATTAACTTATAGCTAACATAGCGCTATGAAACATCCTGACTTTGCAAAGCGGTTTAAACAGGCGGTTACCCATGCCGGCGTGGAAGATACGCAGGAGGCATTAGCACGCCTGTTTGAAGTAAGTACCGTAACGATATGGAGCTACCGTAATGGGGAGAAGCTGCCCCGCATGAGCACATCAAAGCGAATTGCAGAAACGCTTGGTGTCTCTGTCGATTGGCTGCTAACTGGTTCAGGCAAAGGACCAGGTGAAGGAGGCACTAAGGAGGGAAGCAATGTTGTTCAAGGGCCAAGAATTCAAGGGAGAATTCCCCTAATTAGCTGGGTACAAGCAGGGGCCTTTTGTGAAACTCTAGACTTAATTGATCCAAGTGAAGCCGAAGCCTGGTTACCCTGTCCAGCAACACATTCTGATCGAGCTTACGCACTACGCGTTAATGGCGACAGCATGACAAACCCCTACCCAGGCCAACGATCTTACCCTGAAGGAACCATTATTTTTGTTGACCCTGACAAGCCTCTTACTAATGGTTGCCGGGTTATAGCCAAACTTAATGACGAAGCAACCTTCAAAACTTATGCCGAAGATATGGGGCGCACTTTCTTGCGGCCAATCAACCCCAGCTATCCATCAATGGATATCACAGATATGGATGTTAGCTTTTGCGGTGTCATACTTGGCTCCTACACCCCGGACTAACACCCCTCTGAAATTGGCACAGGTGTGCAAAGTAACTTTAAGTTGCGACTCACCCACTCCATAAATCGAAATTCACACCCATCAAGAGGCAACAAGTGAAATAACCTTGTTGCTTCACATCCATCCAATTGGATATATTTCTAATTCTCTGCACCTTCACCTCAAGCGAACAGAGAAAATAGAAGATAGTCGACTTTGCACCTTACACCAAGGAAAGATTAAGATGGAGCAACAGCTAATTGCCGGAATATCCATAGCAATTGCGGCCCTTATAGCACTTTCAGCATTAACCGTAAAAATTTATCTACAGCTAAAAAAAATTAAACAGAAGTATTCAAAAATAATAAATATTGATAAAGAGGTTGAAAAAGCCAAAAAAGACAAGAAGAAAATATCCAATGAAACAGCAATCCTCATTCAAAACTATAAAGAAAAACGAGAAATACTAAACAAGCTAATCAAAAAAGCTGCCATCTATGACGAGGAAATCCAGCTTGCCGAGTTAGGATTCTATAAACCTCACTTTGATTTTGACACATCCGAGATATACAAACAGAAAATAGACCAAATAAAGAATGAACAAAAAAGCTTAATTTCCGCTAAGAAGGCTATATATTGCAACACTCAATGGACTGTTGAAGGAAGCAAGGCAAAAGGCAGAACAATGACCAATCGAGCCATCAAGTTAACTGCCAGAGCTTTTAACAATGAATGTGACTCCGCAATTTCCAATACAAACTGGAACAATGTTGACAGAATGGAACAGCGAATAAAAGCTGCCTATGATGCAATAAACAAAATGAATCAATCTAACTCTATTGTCATCTCACATGATTACTACCTTCTTAAACTAAAAGAGCTACGACTAGCTTACGAATACAAAGATAAGAAGCAAAAAGAAAAAGAAGAGCAGCAAGAAATAAAACGTCAGATGCGAGAGGAGTTAAAACTAGAACAAGAGATGGAAAAAAGCCTTAAAGAGGAAGTGAAGTATAAAAAATTGCTAGAGAAAGCAAGGAAAGAGGCTGAAAAAACCACAGGAAGTAAACTTGAAAACCTTAACGCAAAAATAGCCAAGCTAAACGAAGAACTCACAGAGGCCCATAAAAAATCTGAACGCGCCAAATCTATGGCAGAACAAACTAAACAAGGGCACGTATATGTTATTTCAAACGTAGGATCATTTGGTGCACATGTATATAAAATTGGAATGACCAGACGACTAGAACCAAATGATCGGGTCAAAGAGCTTGGTGACGCTAGTGTACCCTTCACCTTTGATATCCACGCCATGATCTTTTCAGACGATGCCCCGGCGCTAGAAAACAAACTTCACAAGGTATTTGATGAAAGAAGACTCAACTTAGTTAACACAAGAAAAGAGTTCTTCCGTGTATCCCTTTCAGATATTGAAAGAGTAGTTAAAAGGGAATATCCAAATGCTGAATTTATTAAAACCGCTGAAGCCAGAGATTACAGAGAATCTCGAAGTATAATTGCCCAACGTCAAAGCAAGAAAGCCGCAAATAATCTAGCTGAAGAGTTTCCTGAAACCATATAACAGCTACATAGAAGCACCCTGTACACGCGCTAATCTTTGGCTGCTTGCCCAATTAAGCAGAAGCTCGCAGCCTCCATTGGCGCTAAATCCTTCAAAAAGCGACAATATTCTACTCAAACTCAAAACTAGATAGAGCCATTACCCCTTTCTGGCAGCCACTCCTAGCGCCATTGATATTCAATAAGTTACTTGCCCCTTACGACAAACCACACCACTACAACCCCTAACATTAACTTTCGGCTATTGACGAGAGCATTAACTTTCGGCTACTGTCTTCATGTAAACCAAGGACAGGGCAGCCAAAATGCACAGCGAAACGGAGTTCCGACAACTAGCACCACGCCAAGCCGAAGCGCTGACACATCGCGCCCGAGGCCTCTCAAACCGGGAGACCGCCCAGGCTATGCAGTGCTCCGTTACCAACGTGAGCAACCTGCTGGCGGAGTGCTTCTACAAACTGCACGCCCGTAACAGCACCGACGCCGTGGCCAAAGCCATAAAACATGGATTAATTCAATTCGTCCTGATCGCCACGATTGTCAGCGGAATTGGCGCGGAACAAGAACAGTTGCGCACCCGATTCGGACGCCGTCTTACCTCACAAACTATCCGCATACGCAATAACCGGGAGGGAATCGCATGACCGCCACCGTGTTTGTACACCCCACGGCCATGAGTAAAAACAATATCGACCGCCTCAAGCAGCGCATCGATATCGCCAACGCCGTCCACAAAGCGCACATCCGCTTAGTGCAACCCAAAACCTTTACAAAGCCAGCCAATAACAACTGGCCACCGTTTGGAGGTGATGCCGCATGAACCAGATCAACCCCGCCCACAGCGTGGAAACCCTGCTCAGGGTCGCCAACGGTTATTCCGGTGCCAGCGAAATTGCCGCACAGGTTTTGCTTTCGGCCTGGAATAGCAGTGATTTTGCAGTCCCGGTTGCCGAGCTTAGCCTGCTTGATGGCGACAACTACCAACACGCCATCAACGTGATCAATCTGCGCTACCAGGGCAAATCACCACAAAGCGTTATCACCAACGGCGAAAAGAAATTCCACACCCTCTACCGCTACTGGAGTTACTTGGAAATACAAAGGAAGGAAGCAGCATGAGCCAAGCCCAGCCGCTACCGCAAATGCCCTGCCCTCACTGTGGTGAATCAGCAAAGCCAGTATTTAACGGGCAATTGCAGTTGCGCGGCTGGAGCTGCCAACCCTGCCGATACTGGGAACCCGCCATTGGCAGAGAAAGGAAGTTCAAAAAACCAGGGCCCGGCCATGAGTGAATTCACCCGAATCTTAGAGCTATACGAAGAGCTACTGGCCAAGGTAAAGCTGCAAGAAATTCAACTTGAGAGCATGCGCGAACAAACCGCCACACTCTCCGAAGCCATCCAAGGCCAAGCCCCACAACAAGGAAATCAGGAGGCAGCGTGAACAAGCAAAAAACTTTCACCGTCACCCAAGCCGCCCGCCTATTGGGAATGGGCAGAAACAATTTAATGAAACTCATGCGGAACAACGGCTTATTACACAGCCAAGAACCCATGCGCAACTCCCCCACAAAGTGGGCCACCACACAGGGCCTGCTCGTAGCAGAAAACGCTGAATACAAACGCGGCGTGGTGGCCGTGCCCTACATCAACACCAAAGTCACCTCCAACGGCATGGTCTGGATGCGCGACCTTATCGAAAAACAAACCGTACTCGAAGCCAGTTAAATTTTTTAGAAAGTAAGAGTAGATATGAGCACAACACAAGTTGAAAAACATTTAAGCCTTCTTGGCATGAGATGTCAGGACAAGGTGACAGGGCTAAAGGGCGTAATAGTAAATATAGGTTTTGATCTATATGGATGTGTTCAAGCAATTGTTCACCCAGGTTTGAGCGCGGATGGCAAACCACAAGAAACCATATGGTTTGATATCTCACGCCTTGAAATAACCAGTAAAAAATCAGTGATGGAGCGCCCTAATTTTGAATATGGGCACATTGCCGAAGGCCGAAAGGGGCCAAGCGAAAAACCCCCAGAAAGCAAGTATTAAAGTTTAACCGCGCCCCAGGCGCATCAGTCAGCTGTAACCGTTAGGGCTGCCGGTACGGAGCCCAATTTTAATAAATTGGAGAACCCCGTGGAAAGATACGCACTATTTACCGGCACTTATAACTTACTAATGGGAGGCATCAAAGATTTTAAGCGCTCCTACGCCACCGAAGAAGAAGCCTACCAAGAGGTAGAGCGCATTGCCCAGCAGGAACTGTTCACACACTGGGCGCAAATCTTCGACAAGAAAACCGACACCGCAAAAATTTATCGTATCGACGATAAAAAAATCACCGAGGACAAATCCCAAGACTGCCCTCACCCAGAACCAAACGCCGCCTGACTCACAGCCAATAACGTTCTAAGCCCGCCCCGTGCGGGCTAAGTGGGTAGAAGCAATTAATAAATAAACTCGGGGGATACCATGACAAATTTTGTATCAGGAGTAACTCGCCATATATGCATTGATATCCAAGGCGCATTGAGGAAATCCGATAAGTGGCTAGATGGGATTTTGCAGGATGCTAAAACCGGGAGAGAAATGTCTCCAAATGAGGTACGGCATTTTCTGCGTAAACAGCAGGACAAAGGACTTAGCTACTATAGCGGCTGCGACAACATGGACTCTACTGGGCGCTGCGCAGGACACCCACTAGAGGAAGAAAGCAGTGCCCAAGCGTAAATCCCGCAAACCCATGAGCCAACGCGCCCTGCACGCCCGCCGGGTAAACCGCTGGCTATCCGGTTTAATCCTCACCGCGCGCAGCAGTACCGGTCTGGATACCGATGGCGATCCTATTTTAAAGATCACCCACCGCCGCCAACGGGGCGCCGTGGGCGATATCGCCCGCGCTGATTACCAGCATGAAATATTGAACTGGCAACACCACTGGATGATAACGGTATTTGTTGAGTGCAAAACCCCTGAAGGCGATTTCTATAAAGACTCGACCGAGTTCGAAGCCTACGGCGTCCGCCTTAATGACCTAGCCGAATTAGTGCGCCCAGAACTGGACACCATCAAAAACAAAGCCAACCCCAACCACTACACAGACCACGGCTGGCAGGCAGAGATTCTACCGAATCGTAAACAGGAAAAAGGGAGAGCAGCATGAATACCAAAGACATTGAAGTTTCAGCTTTTCGAACTCTAACCCCTCAAGGTCTCGACCCCATCACTGTGCTTATTGAGAACACGGCCAAGGGGGCAGGACAAATCACCCTTAGTTGTTGCGGTGAGGCTTGGAATCACTTCTGGCCACGCATGGGTGAGCAGCACACTCTTGAGACTTTTTTTCTTTCTGCAAGTACGGATTACCTCTCTAACAAACTATTTCCAAACCACCTGCAAAGAAGCGTTACTGATTTTTCAGAAGTTTATAAGCAAGCCAAAACAACAATTCTGGAAGATCGCCGAGAGCATGCAATTGACAAACAAACGGCGAAAAGACTTTGGACTGATATTAGAGGCCTAAAGCACCTATCTGACGACTACGAGCTGCAAGAACACCTGGAGACCATTTGCGAGGTATTTGGCCAGGAATGGTACGAGCTGCTGCCCACCAAGGACCACCACGAATTTACCTACCTTTGCAAAATCATTGATGCAGTGAAAGAAGCACTAAAACTGCGCACAGCCGAGCAACTTGGAGAGGCTGCGTGAAACTCTGGCAATCCCTCACCGGTATCGCCGCCCTAATCTTCTGCGGCACCAGCCTCGCGTTTACCGTGCAGCTGTGGATATCTATGCCCGCAGGCCTCGGCGGGCAGGTGGTCGCCGGGGCTACTGCGGTAGCGCTGGAGCTGTGCAAGTTCAGCTTCGCCCCGCTCGGGCTTTGGTTGCGCAGCCAGGGCCAGGCCAGTGGCTATGCCCTGCTCTGCCTCTGGCCCCTGCTGGTAGTGATCAGCATTGTTGCAACGGTCGGATTCCTCGCCACCCACAGCGAGGAACAGCAACAGCGCAGCACCCGTAACAGCCAGGAATACCAAGCATTGCAACAGCAGCTAAACAGCCTGCAACAACAGATCGACACCTTAAACGGCTTGATCAACACCGATGCTAACAACGGCTATCGCCAGCGCGCCCTCAATACCGCCGCTCAGTTATCCACATTGGAAGCTCAACGCGCGCAGCTGATAGAAAAACTATCCACAATCGAACAGGCACCCAGCACAAACAGCGCCTTCAGCAGCTTGGCGGGCGCCCTCAACGCAGACCCGGAAAAGGTTCAGCATATCGGCTTTCTGGCGCTGGCAGTCATCACTGACATCGTGGGGCTTGTCGCACTGCTCGCGTTTAACGCCGCTGCAACAGTTGCGAAACGCGCCACAACACCGTTGCAACAGCCTGAAACAGTGGAGAAACAGCTGAAACACACCACCCACTTAAGCGAAGAGCAGCAGCAGCTCGCCCAGCGCATCAGTGCCGGAGAGTTCGGCCACAAGCCCGTAATGCGCAACATTATCAACGATATGCGCCTTCGATACGGAACCGTTAAACCCGTTTTCGATGCCCTGCAACAGGCAGGCGCACTCAAACGCAACGGCCAGGGGTTTGCCCTGGTGCAGCGCTAGAAGGTAAGGATTACCATGAGTAAGCTACTCACCAAAACAGAGATAGGCCGCCTGACTGGTGTTGGCGCAGATAATATCGAAGGGCAAAAACAAATTTTGGAAGCCAACCGAATCCCCTATGTGCGACGCAAAGATGGCTCACCCGCCCTAACTTGGGAGATGGTCAACCAGGCGACGCTCTCCCGAGGAGCCAATAAACCCGGCACCCCAGGTATAAACTTACCTACAGGCTTTAACCTTGGAGCAGCAAGCTGATGGGCAGAAGGCGCAACCCCGAAAATGCATGGATGCCACCAAATGTTGAACGGTACAAGAGCGGCTTCCGAGTAAATCGCAGGGGCTACCCGACCAAGCACTTGGCAAAACCTGATGCCAGCAAAGCAGAAGTATGGACTGCTTACGAACGCTACCTGGCCGGATTGGTAGAGAAGGAATTCACCCTTAAAGACCTTGTTGAGCTGTATTTTGCATCACCTCAATACACCAAACACATCAAACCGCAGACGCAAAAAGACTACCACCGCTATAGCCTGCGTATCTTGGCAGTGTTTGGGGAAATGACACCCGATGCTATCACCTCACCACTGGTTCAGATGTTTATTGATGCCCGAGGTGCAGAACACCCTACCGCAGCAAACCGAGAAAAAACCTTTCTAGGCATTGTGATGAAATGGGGCAAAGCCAGAGGGTTTGTAAAAATTGAAGACCCAACCGCAGTAATTAAAAGTCTCAAGGAAAAAGCAGGCGGGCGCTATCTCGAAGACTGGGAGTATGAAGCCTTTTGGCAGTGGCTTGGCGATCGCGGCCATATTATGCATCAGTGCGCTATGGAGATTAGCTATTTGTGTGCAGCCAGGCAGCAGGATGTGCTCGCCCTCACCCGAACAGATATGAAGGAAGATGGCCTGCTAATTGTTCAAAGCAAGACCGGAAAAGCGCAGATAAAACTCTGGAGCCCAGCACTAAGGGAAGCTGTGGAGCGCGCACTTGCGAGCAACATTGAAGCACAAATTCAAACAGCTCATATTATTCGCAGCCGCACCGGGCGACCTTTCACCCGCACGGGTTTTAATGCTACCTGGCTAAGAGAACAGCGAGCTGCGCTTGAAGCGGGAGTGATTAAGGAGCGGTTTCGGTTTCACGATTTGAAAATTAAAGCCGCCAGTGATTTTGACGGTGACGTGCAGAAATTTACAGGACACAAAACCCGCTCTATGGCAGAGCGATACAATCGAACAGCAGATAAAGTTGTCAGCCTAGACCGGAAGCGGCCAAAGAAAGGCAAATAATTTAATTTGCCTTTTGTTCTACTTTTTCTTTGGTTTCTACAACATCAATACGAGCACTACTTTCAAGCTCAAGCTTCAGCGCTGCTAGCAAACCTTCAATTGATTCAGCTGATAAAATCACCTGCTGACCTTTTGCCTTAGTTAGCTCAACTGCAATTGCGTGAGTTAGGTTACTTATTGATTCATCAGAGAGGGTAACTGGCTGTAAGGCCACAGGGGAGCTTAGATTTACAGAAACATCTTTATTTTGAGAGTAGATCTGACCTATGAGCGCACCAACAGCTACCAAGGCCGAAACAACTGCTGCCCAGAACATCTTTTTTGTAAGCTTGACTCCATCCCCTGCAACTTGAGCACTTTGCTTGGCTGCACTTGCACTCACTTCCGCCGCCGCCGAACTATCAGCGGCAATCCTCAATCCCTCTTTAGCAATCGAGTTGGCACGCTCAGCCTCAGACAATGTCCGTTTTGTAAACTCTTTTTGTTCCTTCTCTTGCATACCGCGAAGCAAATCTTCGACAAATTCAATCCGCGCATCAGTAGCCTCAATGTAACTTTCTGCGCACTCAAGCTTTTTTCCTGCCTTAAGGATCAGTACGTCACGTAGATTAACATCTGATGTCGATGTGAAAGAGGAGGATTCCAATAACTCCCCTGCTATCCGCGCCACTCGACAAGAGCCCTGCAGCTCCAGCTTCCACGCCTTCAACTCTGAACGACACTTTTCGATGTTATGAATCTCACTACCGGGAGGTAGCTGACTTAGGCGGGCAAATTTACTATCTAATTTCGATGGTCCATCTAGCTCATTCAGAATCGATTGGAATTGCTCTAATTCATTAGCCATACAAGTCTTTTCCCTTTGACCTCAAGCTCGCAATCAAAAAACCTCAACATAGATTGAGGCCAAAATTACCACACCAAATTACCACACTGGAGTCAGAAACGAAAAAACCCCGCACTAGGCGGGGTTTTAAGTCCTTGATAAACAAGGAAAAATATGGGGTGGCCGACGGGGATCGAACCCGCGACCTCAGGAGCCACAATCCTGTGCTCTACCGACTGAGCTACGGCCACCATAAAAGTGATATACTTCAGCACCTTGTGGCAGTACTGAGTACCGGATACCTCTTGCAACCAATCTGGCTTCAGACTAAGTCCTTTTTGCCAAACCAGCACCATCTTGTGGAGATGGCACGCCCGGCAGGACTCGAACCTGCGACCATCCGCTTAGAAGGCGGATGCTCTATCCAGCTGAGCTACGGGCGCAAGGTGAACCCGGAAAATTGGTCGGGGCAGAGGGATTCGAACCCCCGACATCCTGCTCCCAAAGCAGGCGCGCTACCAGACTGCGCTATGCCCCGTTTTTCCAATTGTTCGCTGCTTCTTAACTTTGCCAACCGTCCCGTGGGGGGTTGTGTAAGTCGCTGTAGCTGCGAAGTGCGTGCATAGTAATGATACCCCGGGTCCTTGTCAACGCTTCTAAGCTATTATTTTTAAAGAAGTTTATCCTTTTGCCTATCTGGGCCCAGAAGTGGCGAAATTATTTCCAACCTGTGCGAAAATGGCGCACTTCGCGAATCCGACCGGATAAAAAGTAAGCAGCTCTTAAAAGCCGCCTGCTTCCGCTCTTCTATATAAAGTAGGTGCTGGAGCAGACTCCGGTCTATTAGCCATCGATTTTTTACTGTTAGAGATAGTATCTATGTCTGCACTGGTTCTGGACGGCAAGGCCCTGGCACAGAAAACTGAAGAGGAACTCTCGGCTCGGGTAGCCGTACTAAAGGAAAAGAGTGGTGGCCAAACGCCAATCCTGGCGACCATCCTGGTAGGTGATGACCCCGCCTCCGCCACTTACGTAAAAATGAAGGGCAATGCCTGCCGCCGAATCGGCATGGATTCCCTCCAGGTGGAACTGCCCTCCTCCACCACCACCGAGCAACTGCTTACCAAGATCGAAGAACTCAACACCAACCCCAACGTCCACGGCATACTGCTCCAGCACCCGGTGCCGGCGCAGATCGATGAGCGCGCCTGTTTCGATGCGATCAGCCTGGAGAAGGATGTAGACGGTGTAACCTGCCTGGGCTTCGGCCGCATGGCTATGGGTGAAGAAGCCTACGGCTGCGCCACTCCTAAAGGAATCATGCGCCTGCTGGAAGCCTACAATATCGAATTGGAAGGCAAGCACGCCGTAGTTGTGGGCCGCAGCCCCATTCTGGGCAAGCCGATGGCGGCGATGCTGCTAAACGCCAACGCCACCGTGACCATCTGTCACTCCCGTACCCAGGATCTGGCCGAGCATATCCGCCGCGCCGATATCGTTGTAGGTGCCGTGGGCAAGCCGGAGTTTATCAAGGCCGAGTGGATTAAAGATGGCGCCGTGGTTGTGGATGCCGGTTACCACCCCGGTGGCGTCGGCGATATCGAGCTGGGCCCTCTGACTGAGCGCGCCGCTGCTTACACCCCGGTACCCGGCGGTGTTGGCCCCATGACCATCAATACCCTGATCTATCAATCTGTTGATTCCGGTGAGCGTAAAATTGGCTAACCTGATTCGTCTGGACAAAGCGGTCAGCCAGGTCACCGACCTCTCCCGCACCGATGTAAAGCGCGCCGCCTGGGCGGGGCGCATTACTGTGAATGGTGAGGTGGTCACCAGTGCGGCCACCAAGATACAGGTCAGTGATGAGTTGTGCCTGGATGATGAGCCCTTGCACGAGCCGGGCCCCCGCTACATTATGTTGAACAAGCCCCTGGGCTATGTCAGTGCCACCAAAGATGGCGAGCACCCCACAGTGCTGGACCTGATTGATGAGCCGAACAAGGCCAAGCTGCATATCGCCGGGCGCCTGGATATCGATACCACCGGTCTGGTGCTGCTCACCGATGACGGCCAGTGGTCCCATAAGGTGACCTCCCCCAACCACCACTGCGACAAGACCTACTACGCACTGTTGGCCGAGAAGATTGAGGAAGATGCAGTGGCAAAGTTTGCCAAGGGTATCTGGCTCAATAATGAAAAGAAGAGAACCAAGCCCGCCAAGCTGGAGATTCTCTTTGCCAATGAGGTGCGTATCACCATCGGTGAAGGGCGCTACCACCAAGTGAAGCGTATGTTCGCAGCTCTGGGCAATAAGGTAGTGGAGTTGCACCGGGAGAGAATCGGCGAAATTATCCTGGATGAAGAACTTCAGGAAGGTGAATACCGCCTCCTGGCTCCTGAAGAAATCGACTCTATCCAATAAAATAATATGTCATCCCTTCTATATCAGGAACTTACCCAAGCCCCAGAGGAAACTCTGTGGATCGCCGATGAAAACAGCAAACCCCTCCTACACCAGGAGGGGTTTCACTTTGCCGGGGATTTACTCAGCAACCGCTGGGATATTGCCGAACTCGCTGCAAATAGGGTGCAGCGGAGCTTCTTCAACGACTTCCACTTTGAAGAGCTTGAGCGCAAATACCGCCGTATTGTCTACGCCGTTTCGAAAGAAAAGGCCGTGGTTCACCATATTATTGATCGCGCCCCCGACTTTCTCGGTGAGGGTGGCGAGCTGGTTCTGCTGGGCGAAAAGCAGAGCGGGATCAAAAGCTATGCGGCAAAAGTGGCCGAGCGCCTGGGTGGCGCCAAGCACTTGCAAAAGCACGGCAGCAGCTATCTGAGCTGCAATACGGTTGACTGCGGGGACAGCGGCACGCCAATTGCCGAACTCCAGTACCCGGAATTGCAGCAGCTTGCCGAGCTTGGCGATCTCTATTCCAAGCCGGGGCTGTTCGGCTGGAACAAGGTCGATAAGGGCAGCGCGCTGCTGGCTCAACAGTTCACTACCGAGCTGCCTGCGGATGGCTCGCGCATTGTTGACCTGGGCTGTGGCTACGGCTACCTGAGCCTGCAATTGGCCGCCCTGGGCAACTACCACTTTACCGCGACGGACAACAACGCTGCGGCCCTGCTGGCCTGCCGCAAAAACTTTACCGAGCGGAATATCGAAGGCATCGTGGTGCCCTCTGATGCGGGCTCTGAACTGGAGGGGGGTATTGCCGATCTGCTGCTGTGCAATCCGCCTTTCCACCAGGGCTTTCAAGTGGAGGGGGATTTAACCGATCGCTTTCTACAGCAGAGCGCGCGGATACTGAAAGATTCCGGTACGGCAATTTTTGTGGTGAATGAATTTATTCCCCTGGCCAAAAAAGGGCCCCGCTACTTCTCCCAGGTGACATTGATCACTAAAGAGCGGGGATTTTGTGTATACCGCCTGCGCCCCTAAGAGCTAGGGACGCAGGCCGGCAGCAGTCGCCTGGAGTCAGGCATTGGTCAGAAGACTAGTAATCGCGCAAGTTGAATAGATTCGACGACAGGGTGTGCTCTTCCAGCTCTTCGAGTTGCCGCAGTCGCTCAAATGCATCCCGGGCCGATGGGGTCTCCGCGCCCTGAGCCAGATCCCGATATTGATCGGCCAGATAGATCTCAATATCCATCGCCAGCTTGGCAATCTGCTCCAAGCTTTCAATATCAATGCCGCGCAAGCGTTGTAGAAACTCCTTCTCGCGCCCCTCCGGGGCAAATTGCACCCAGGTATGCAGGGCGCCAGGGGGCAGGTCGTCATGGAAGTTATCCAGTGAGTGCTTCATGGAGTCTTCCCGCCGCCGCAGCTGGTCCAGCAGTAACTCAACCCGCTCATTGGTGGCGAGCTGCTCGTACTCTTCGTATTGCAGCGCCAGCTTGGCGTGAAAATCCCTTCCTTCCTGAATTACATCCTCAACCGTTTTGTACCGCATCGTTCAATCCCAGCAGAACAATTTACTCGATTGAGTATAGTCACGAGGTGACAAAGGGCGCCAATGAATATCATCATTAACGCGACAGGGATTTAAGATTTTTTCAGTCGGGCCAATCCGCGACAGCTGCAATCAGCGCAGCTGGCTCATGCGGAAATCCAGGCGCCGGTTGGGGTTGGCGGGATTGATTTTTTCCGGTGCCCTGGCCGCTAACTCGCCTTTGCGCAGCGCCCTTCTGCTCACGGCCAGGATATGATTTTCATACTGGGGCATATGCGCCATCCAGGCGCCGCCGAGGCGCTCACGCATAGCTTTGCTGCGCCAGGCGCTGTTCTGTAGCTCGGGGCGATCGCCAAAGTTACTGACCAGCACACCATCCCGGTGCAGCAGGCGCATCAGGCTGGCACACCAATTTTTATCGGCGGGTACTGCCCGCTGGGCCACTCCGTCACAGTGGCCAAACAGGTCGTCAATCACCAGATCGAAAGTGCTGGGAGAGGGCCGGCTCAGGTGATCGCACACAAAGTCACAGGCATCGGCACACACCAGCTCGACACCGCGCACATCGAAGAAGCGGCGGGCAATATCCAGATGCACCGGGTCCAAATCCACGCCGACAATACGCTTGGCGGAGGTAAATGTTTGCAGCAGGCGAATCAGGGCACCCCCACCAACGCCGAGCACCAATACCGAATCCAGGCGCTGTTCCGGGAGGAAAAATGCCGGTAACAGCAGCAATTCCCAAAGGGAGCCCTTGAGGGGATCGCGGGGATTCCACTGGGAGTGAAAAACCCCATTGCTATAGAGGCGCACACTGGCGCCGTGGTTGCGCACCTGATAACAGGTGTCGCCAACCTGCTTTTGCCAGAGCAGCGCCATCAGCTCGCCGGGAGGTCTGAGGACTCGAGCAGTATCCGGGCAAAGTCCTGTAGACCCGCCAGGTCTTCCTGGCTAAAACGGGCCACACTGGGGCTATCGATATCCAGTACCCCCAGGCAACGGCCGCTTGCGTCGTAGAGTGGCACCACTACCTCGGAGGCGGACACCGCATCGCAGGCGATATGGCCGGGGAACTGGTGTACATCGTCCACTAATTGGGATTCACCGGTAGCGACAGCGGTGCCGCAGACACCGGCGCCCACCGGAATCCGGGTGCAGGCGGGTTTGCCCTGGAAGGGCCCCAGGCGCAGTTCATCGCCGCAGAGAAAATAAAAGCCGGCCCAGTTGATATCCCCCAGCTCCATAAACAACAGCGCGCTGGCATTGGCGGTGTTGGCCAGCCAGTCTCGCTCCGCAGAAAGCAATCCTTCCAGCTGTCCATTTAAGGTGGTGTAAAACTTGTTCAGCGACATACCTAGCGCCCCTTGCCCACTTATAATTTCAAATTGTGCCAGCTTATAACTTCAAATCGTGCTCGCTAAAACTGGCAAACCCGCAAAACAGTATCCTGCGGCAGGCAGGTATTTTGCGGGCTTTGGCGAGGGAATCAATATGCAGAGGGCAAAATTACTGGTAGGGATCGACCACTGCGGACTCTTCACCGCTCTCACCGCGATACTCATCGGCGTCTACGGTGGGGCGAGCCCAGTCGCTGTCATCCTGGTTGCCGCGCGTATTCGACTGGATTGCCGGCGGCGCGCTGGTAACGTCTGATTGAATCAGGTTGCGAGATTTTTCGAAGCGCTCTTCCACCTTGGGCTTGGGCGCAACTTGCGGGGCATTAGCTTCGCGGCGAATGCGATTGGCCATAGCGCTCAAATTGGGGCGGCGACGCTCGGCGAGTTTTACCGCTTCCAGCTCGCTATTGAGTCGATTGATCTCCGCCTGCAAATCGCCCACCTGCGCTTGCAGCTCGGTAATCTGGGTCAGCACGCCTTTTACTTTGCGACTTTCCTTTTCATACATCACAGCGGCACCGCCAAAGGCCAAAGCAAAAATGACCAGGATGGAAAACTGACGCATACTAAACTCCGAAAGCTGCATTTGATATTTTGGATGGGATTTTTACAGCATATTCTTTCCATCTTCCGAGAAATTGCGCATAAAACACAAGTTTAAACGCCAGTAAAAGTCTTAGCAGTCGCCATTCCCTAAAAACCAACCGCTGAAATTTAGCCGATAGCGACACAACCCGGGCCAAGCCCACAAGCGCCCGGAAAATTTTAAACGTCCAACTTGCAAAAGCGCTCTACGCCAGCGCCCCGGCCAATTTGCCGATCTCAACCATCTCCTGATCCACATAGCGATTGAGAGCTGAAATTGCCGGTAACAGTACCGTATCTGCGTATTGGCAACCGATAGCTTGCACCGGTTTTTGCCCCGCCTTTTCCGCCTGCTCCGGGGTGTGTGCCTTCCCCGCGCGCAAAAAATGTAGCAACAGATCGTAGCCCGGGCGCCAGCACTGCAAGTCGGGAAAGCTCTTTCTCAGTGCTGCGGCAATGCGCAGGCCCTCGTAGTCCAAATCGCCCCAGAAAAAAGCTGGCAGCGCTTCGGGACTCTCCCCGTACCACCAGGCTAAGAACTGTTGCCGACTACTAGCGCTCACCGTATTAAACGTACTAAAGCGCACCCCCTCCCGGTTGCGAATGCGCTCCGCCCCGCCCTGGTAGCCCTCGCTATACACCAGTGCTACACAGCTGGGCTGCCGCTCGGCCAAACTGATAAAAGTGTCCTGGTTTTCAATAAAAATCACCCGCTCAAATGACTCCGGCAGGTAGGTGTGCAGCAACAGTGGGCGCTCTTGTATTTTGCGGCTCAATTCGGGGTAGAGGTTGCGCACCAGGGACTGACGACTGGGTAATTCGAGGTATTTGGAATCCCCGTTAAAGCAGCGCGCGGCCAGTTGCCGCCAGGAAATTTTATCGGCAAAGATCAGCGCTTTGCCGACGGAGACCCAGCAGGCAATAATCTCTTCAACGGAGTTAAACCCCGGTTGCAGCTCCAACCCTTCGAGGGGAAAAGCAGCGGGGTTTTCAAAGCAATCGGCGTAGGGTTCCAGCAAGCTGGTCCAGGCGGACTGGCGCACAGTCGGGGATGGGCGCTTGAGCCACTGGCGCAGCTGCGCCTCACTGGCATCGCGGAAAATTAACTGGGCCCCCTGCCACTCGGCAACACCCGGCCGCCTTTTCGGGTTGGGCTTTACCGTAAAGCACTGGTATTCCCGCGCAAATTTCTGCAAGCCTCCCCACAGTTCCTGCTCATCCTGACCGGGGTCCCTGAGGGGCTCCAGCACTTCCTGCCAGCGCTTGCTGCCGGCGCGCAGATCCAACCTAAAGCTGATACGCGTTTCCTTGCCGCGCAGCAGCTGGCTATCCCGCCGGTCCAGAATAAAATTCAGGATGCCGAGTAACAGCGGGTTTTCCTCTACCCAATAGGGCAATGCCTTTTCCATTGCTTGCCTCCCTGCCAATGGCGGGGTCTCCCCCGAAAATACCTATCCCTCAACCAGGTCCATAAAATCCAGCGATGCCTGTTGGCGAATCGTGCGGCGGTGGTTGGCCCAGAGTTCGGCGATGCGCTCTTGGTTGCACACCTTGCGATCCACATACACCCGCGTATTCAGCTGGCCGATAGGCTTGGCACTGGGGCACTTACTGAATACAAACTGATTCGAGATCAGGTCCATAAAGGGCCCTGACTTACTGCTGGGCATAATAAACAGCAGCTGTAGGCCCAGGGTCTCAGTCAGGTAACGAATCACTTCCTTGGAGCGGGACTCATCCATTTTGGAGAAGGCCTCATCCACCAGCACCATCTGCAAATGGCTGCCACTCTCACCAAAGCGGAAGGCCGAAGTCACCGCTGCGGAGCGGATAATATAAGCCGGGGTTTCCAGCTGACCGCCGGAACCGGTGCCGTACTGGCTGAGGGCGATCGGCTCCTTGCCTTCCGGTTCCTTATAGATCTCATAGCTGCGGTAGTTGCGGTAGTCGCTGATTCGATCCAGCTCGCGCCGCGCCACCTGCTCGTCTTCACTCAGCAGCATGCTCAACAGGCGGTCGCGCACCTTGCGGTGCTTGGGCGCCAAATCCGTGTCGAACAAGCTCTGCTCTTCGCCCAAATTGGGCAGCTCGATCACCGCCTTAAAGAAGCTCCAGTACTCCTTAAATTCCGCCACCCACTGGTAGTCGAAACGGAAACGCTCGCGATCCGCGCCGAAGCGGTGGTGCTCCAGCTCTTTGTTCAAATCATCCAGCACGCGCTTACCGTCGTTAATAGACTGGTAAATAGCGTGACACAGGTGAGTTACAAACGTGGTATTGAAGGATTTTTTCAATCCCAGCAGTTGATCGTGGCGCTCCACCAACAGGTTATTCTTCAGGCGGTTGCGCAGGGTCTCTACCTGATCGCCGAGGCCGCTGATCAACTTGAACAGGTTGTCTTTGTGGCCGCCGCTCAAGTCCGGCTCAAACACCAGGGTATCGACGCTGGCACAGGTGGCGTTGTATTCCATCACCGCGCGATCCAGTTGGCGGCTGTATTTTTCCAGCTGCCCCCGCCAACTTTCGATATCCGCTGAGAAGTCGAAGTTGTCGGCGGCGCGCTCCACCTGCTCGTCGGCAGTAATCAGTACTTGCTCGGCGTCGAAAGTGGGGTCGATGGCGGTAATGCGCCTTACCATTGCCTCGCTGTCACTGGCAGCATCGTCCAGGGACTCCAGCTCGCCAGACAGAGCATACAAGAGTTTTTCGTTGCTTCTTAGCTTGGTCTCCAGAGAGCCATGCTTGCGCTGGAGGTCAGACAACTGCTTTTGCTGATCTTTGAGCTGGGCCTTGAGTTCATCAACCTGCTGCTCGAACTGCTCGAAGTCCTTCAGGTCCAGGTTTTCCAGAGCGCGCTCGGCGCTGCGCCATTCGCGCTGGGCCGCCAGGGCGGTATCCACAATGGACAACAGCTTGATATTCGCCAGTCCGCGCACTGCATTGGTGACGCGGCGGTAGAGCTGGTGGCGCTCGTTGACGTGGGCGGCCTCTTCCAGCAACTGCTCCATAGCGCGCTGCTGCGCCGCCAGTGCGCGGGCGCGGGCGCCCTGGCCGAATACCAACTCGGCATCGTCCATATCGCAGCGCCACATGCTGTAGTTGCCACTGGCCATACCGTCGGCAGTCAGGCCCCGGCGGGTGCCGCGCAGCTCGTGTTCATCCTCCACCTGCACCACGGCACCGTAAGAGGCGCGCAAATAGTGCTCGGCAGTTTTATGGGTGAACTCCATCAGTTCGATAATGGAGCCCGACGGCGTATCCAGGCGCTCCGCATCGCGGCGGGCCTTGTCCCCCTGGATCACACGGGCGCGGTTGTTGCGCCCGGGCAGGCCGCGCACGATACGAATCGCGCGGGCCTCGTGTTCCGGCTCCACAATAATCGAGAAACGCGCGCCGCCCAGATAGCCTTCAATCGCCATCTGCCAGCGCTCATCCAGCACTTCCACATAATCACACAGGACGCGGGGCTCCGCCTCTGGGCACTGCTCGCGAATTGCGGCCAGGGCCACTTCCACCGATTGGGGGTAGCGCACGCGGTTGGCCTGGAGATGCTGAATGCGACTCTCCTGGGTGCGCAGCTGCTTTTGCAGTTGCTGCACTTTTTGCTCCCAGCGGGAGGCCTGCTGGGCAATCTGCTCTTTGGGGGAAACCTCATCACTGGCGCCGGCTTTACCACTGCTATCCAGCAGGTCGAACAGGCGGTTCTGTAGGGCTTCACTGCTGGCGGCGCGCTCGCGCAGTGGCTCCAGTGCAGCCAGATCGATCCAGTCTTTGCCCAGCAACTTGTGCAGATCCGGCAGGTCTTCCTCGCGGGCCACCTGCTTAATTGCCTGCACCAGCGCCTTATCGGAGAAGGCGGGAATTTCCAGCTCGGCGGAGGTGAAGTTGAGCAGGTTTAATAATTCTTCGGCGGCCTCGCGGTTCTCACGCCAGCGGGCCTCTTCGGCAGACAGCGGGGTGTGCTGCTGGGACAGCAGGCTCAGGGCATTGTTAATGCGCTGCTCCAGTTCGTCCTTATTGCGCAGCGCATCGATACCCAGGCGCTGGGCTTGAAGCTCTACCAGCTGACCATTGAGCTGCTCGACGCGTTCGGAAGCGACGCGCACTTCGCGCTCATTGTTGTCCAGATCGCTGCGCAGTTTTTTCTGATCGTTCTTGCCGCTCAGATAACTCTTTTGCACCCGCTGCTGGCGGTGGCGTGCGCACAAATATTCCTGCACCCGCAACTGCAACCACTGCTCCCGGTAGAGCTCTACCGACTGGGCGATGGCCTCCAGGGAACTGACCCGCTCCACAATCTGGCGGGCTTCCTGCTCCATGCTGTGAATGGTTTTCATCAGCTCGGAAACGGAGCGGATGGCATCACCCAGGTCGCGTTTTTCCAACACTTCCTGGGCGACAAAATCGTTGATGCTTTTTACTGGCTTGTAGGCCATAAAATTGGCAAAGGTGCGCGCGGCGTGCATAGCCTCGCGATCGGAGACCGCATCGCGGCGTCCGCGCAGGGCACCGTAAAGGCGGCGCAGGTAGGCCTTTTTCTTGTCGTACTGCTCGACTTTTTCGAACTGTTTGCTCAGGACCTGGTTGAATTTATCCAGTGGCAGTAAATGTTTGCCATCGGTGTAATCCCGGACAAAATCCCCCATCACCAACTGTTCGCCGGGGAATACGAAAAAGCGCAAATCACTTTGGCGGGCCTGGGCGGGTTTACTGCTGTTATCCAGGTGTGCGCGAATACCCATCACTGCGGTAAAAGGCTCAGCGTCGTCTTCACCGCTGGTGGGATGAAAAATACCGGCGATGTAACAGTCGGTGGGCTCAACACGGGCATAGCTGCCGTCGTCACAACCCAACACGTAGGATGCGAGCGTGCGCACCTGCTTGCCGCCGCGCCCGCGCTGGGTGGTTTCATCCTGCCCCGGGTTAAAGGTAAACAGGGTGTCGTGGGCGGCGGTCATCAATGTCTGGATGGCATCGGCTGCGGTGGTTTTACCGGAACCATTGCCACCGGAAAACAGGTTGATCGGGCCGAAATCATATTCCAACTGCGGAATATTACCCCAGTTAATCAGGATCAGTTTTTTTAGGAACATAGTCTTTTCAAAAAAACGGTCTTTTCAAAAGCAGGGTCTTTTGGCAGGCGGAAAGCCACTACCCTTTTTCGAGGCCCCGGCGGTCGAGTATTTGTCTATTTTTTGTGGCCGCTGTTGCGGCCTCTATTTTTCAGCTAAGAAGCCGCTTCACTCTCAAATAAGCTGTGGTCTTCGACCTCTGGGGTGATGCGCGCAGGCGCCGGCTCTATTTCCGCTTCTTCAAGCTCACCCACCTTATCGGTTTCGGCAACTTGGCTCTCTGCGGCGGGCGGGACTTCGCTGTCGATCAGCTGGTGCAATACCGACTCGCTGACAAAGTGGGCGATGGTCGGGCGCACGCGCAGCCACACTTCCGCACTGGTCTCCACCTCTTCGCTGCTGAACTGCACCAGGCGCAACTGGCGCAATTTCTTCAGCAGGTTTTTACGCTCGGCGTGCTTATCCGGCAGGGACATTTTCAGCAGATTGCGCATGCCCAGTTCCAGGGCTTCCATCGATAGCGCGGCGCAACCGCTCTCATCCACCTGCCCTTCCCGCAGCGCTTTATCATACTCCACGCGCAGGGCAAGAATCGCGGCCACTTCCTGCTGGCTGAGGCGGGCGCGGAAGCCGCCGTGGTGCGGCTCTTCCTGATCCGGCAGGCCCGGCACTTCGGCGCCGGGCGGATACACGCGGATAAACTGGAAACGGCTGTCGTGCTGCAAACGCAATCCCAGCGGGGCCAACCACTCGCGCACCAGCTGCTCACAGCGCTGGAAGCGATCGTAAAGGGTGGTTTCGATTACGCTTTCATCCCGGCAGATAACGCCGTAATCCAACAGGCGCACCAGCAGCTCAGAAAATTCACTGCGGTTCAGGCGGCACTGCGCCAGAGCCTCTTCCAAAGCCTGCTCAATCACGGTTTTTCAGCTCCAGGATATATTCGTCAAATTCGGTGAAATAGTCATTGCTGGCGATTTCACCGGTAAATTTCACCTGCAAGTCGGCGGCGCCGCTCTGGTTCACCGCCGCCGCTTCGATCACATGGCTCATAGCGAGCAGATCCCGCGCATCCCGCAGTGGCAGGTTGCGGCTATTGATCTGGCGGCCGGTGCCGAGGGCATCACTCAAGTAATCGCGCAGGTTACTGTTGTTGAAGTTAAACGCCTGGTCGAGCAGTTGTTGCAGCTCGATCTCGCGGCGGTTCTCCTCACCGATGGGGGTTTCATCTTCGACCCGGGTATTTACCGGTTGGCGGCGGTTGCGCTGCCACAGCTGGGTTTGCTTGGGGTCGAACAGGCGCAGCTGGAAGCCGCCCAGCTGTTCGCCCAGCTGTTCGAGGATATGTGTTTTTTGCTGGCTCTCACCGAGGCGCTGGCACAGGTCGGCAAACTCGCCCTCGGCCTGGCTGTGCAGGTAGCTGAGCTGGCGAATAATAATATCCGCGCGCTTGGTAAAGCCCTGTAGCGCGCGGCGCAAAGCGGGCAGTTTTACCTCGCAGGCGCGGCGCATACGGTCCTCGATGGTATCGAGCATCAGCCACAGCAGGGACTGGCCCGGCTGCATCAATTCCGGCAGCAGTTGGCGCAGGCGCTTCTCCCACTCCGCTTTCTGCATATCCTCCTTGCGGCGAATGCAGTCAATCACCCGGTTGATGGAATCGCGGTGCTTCTCCACGCTGTCCGCAGACAGGCGGATAGCCAGGTCCGGCTGGAAGCGGCTCTCCATAAAGGAGAAAAACTCATCGGTGGCCTGCTGCACCAGCAACTGGGCTTCCACCTCCCGCACCATTTCCCGCTTGCGCTCTTCCAGCTCGGCGATCATATCGGTGAAATCCGCCACGATACGCTCGGAGTATTCCCAGGCATCGATCAAGTCGTGGATTTCACCTCGGCTGGCAAAGGCTTCCAGGGCATTTAAGGTGTTACGGGTATTGCGGTGGCGGGTGCGTACGCGGGTGCCGTTCACTTCCACTAGCGGCTGAGTGAAAAGGCGGCCCCGGCGGCTAAACGGATAGGTGGCGGTGAGCGTGGCGCTGTCCACCTGCTTCTCCAGCCAACCGTATTCCACCAGGCTGTTCAGTACCCAGACGGCCTGATCGCGCAGGTTGCGGAAGCGGCCCTCCGGGTCCTGCACGCCGTCCTCGCTATCGAGCTGCGGCGCGCGGGTCAGGGCCTCGGCAAAAATTTCCAGAATCTGTTCGCGCAGCAGGGACTCACCGTAGTCAGCCTTGGCGGTGTACAGACGCTCATACAAAAGACGCAAGCACTCGACCACCTGCTCGCGGTATTTACCGGTCAGCGGGCGGAAGAAGTGCTGGTAGGAATCGACGAAGAACAACGACTATAGGCCCGCTTATTCTTCTTCCGGCTTCTGGTTGAAGACGCAGTACTTGGTGTAGTCGCGGGTATCGTCAAAAGTCCACTGCCCCTTGGGGATGCTATCCATTTTCTCACACCAGGCATCGGAACCCCGTTTGGGCTCGCAGCCGGTCAGTGCGATAAGGGCGATCACAGCGCTGGTCAGGACAAGTACTTTTTTCATGGTTCGCTTCTACAAATAAAATTCGAATGGCAGTTCCCCGGCAGCCACAGAGTGACAGGCCGGGGAATATCTATCGGTGTCTCGGGTCTATCCGTGTGAAGTGGGCCGCGCTATTCGCGGCGCCACTTGGTACCTTCGCGGCTATCCTCAAGCACCACACCTTTGGATTTTAACTCTTCGCGAATCTCATCGGCGCGGGCAAAGTCACGGTTCTTCTTACTCTGCGCGCGCTCTTCAATCAGGACTTCGATCTCCTCGGCAGAAATACCCTCATCACCCCCACGGGCCTGCTTGAACCAGGTTTCCGGGTCTTGCTGGAGAATACCGAGCATATCTGCGGCGGCCAGCAACAAGCCCTTCAGGCGCGCTTTATCCGCCTCACCGGCCTTGTTCAGATCGCGGGCGATCTGGTGCAACTCACTGATAGCGATCGGCGTATTCAGATCGTCTTCCAACGCCTTGATAAAGGCGCTGTCGTTAAGATCTGCCGCTTCAGCCGCAAGCGCTTCCGTTTCACGCAGGGCACCGTAGAGAGTATCCAGGGTGCGCCATGCCTGATCCAGCAGGTCAGCGCTGAAATTCAGCTCGGAGCGGTAGTGGGCAGACAGCAGTGCGAAGCGCAGTACTTCACCGGGGTATTGGCCCAGCAGGTCTTTGACCATGCGGAAGTTGCCCAGGGATTTGGACATCTTTTCGCCGTCGATATTCACATAGCCGTTGTGCATCCAGTAGCGCACAAAGTCCACACCGTTGGCGCAGCAGCTCTGGGCGCGCTCGTTCTCGTGGTGGGGGAAGGTCAGGTCGCGACCGCCGCCGTGAATATCGATGGTGTCACCCAGGTGCTTCTTGATCATGGCCGAGCACTCCAGGTGCCAGCCGGGGCGTCCACGGCCCCAGGGGCTGTCCCAACCGGGCTCATCATCGGCGGACGGCTTCCACAGGACGAAGTCGCCGGCGTACTTTTTGTAGGGCGCCACTTCCACCCGCGCACCGGCGAGCATATCGTCGAGGGAGCGCTTGGACAGCTGGCCGTACTCCTGCATGGATTCCACGGCGAACAGCACATGGCCCTCGGCGGCGTAGGCGTGGCCCTTCTCCAGCAGGCTTGCGATCATCGCGATCATTTCCGGCAAGTGCTGGGTGGCGTAGGGGACAATATCCGGCTCCAGGTTATTGAGCGCGGCCATATCCTCGTAGTAGGCCTGGGCATAGCGCGCCGACAGCACGCCGATTTCCTCGCCGTTGTCCCGCGCGGTCTTCATGATTTTGTCGTCAATATCGGTGATATTGCGCGCGTAAATCACATCGCTGAAGTTTCTTTTCAGTACCCGGTACAGAGTGTCGAACACCACTACGGGGCGGGCGTTGCCAATATGCACGCGGTTGTACACGGTGGGGCCACACACATACATGCGCACCTGATCTTCCACCAGTGGTACGAAGGGTTCTTTCTTCCCGGAAAACGTGTTGTAGACCTGTAGAGACATTTTTTCTCTCGAATTCTTTTTGCTGTGTGGCTGGGCCAGTCATTGACCCAGCCGCGAAAACTGCCGCTCGGGCAGCTCTCCGCTTGGCTATTTGTTTTGCTCTTTGGCCCAGCTGTCGCGCAGACCAATGGTGCGGTTAAACACCGGCGCTTCCGCGCTGCCGTACTTGCTGTCGCGACAGAAGTAGCCGTTGCGCTCGAACTGGTAACCCTGCTCCGGCTCCGCTTTGGCCAGGCCGATTTCCGCCTTACAGCCTTTTAGGATTTGCAGGTTGTCCGGGTTTACGCTGTCGAGGAAGTTCTTGCCGCCGGCATCCGGCGCCGCATCACTGAACAGGCGGTCGTAGAGGCGCACTTCGCAATCGACATTGTTGTCCGCAGACACCCAGTGAATAACGCCCTTCGGCTTAACGCCGTCGGCCGGGTCTTTGCCCAGGGTATCCAGGTCAACCGAGCAGATCACTTCAACAATGTCACCGGCCTCGTTCTTCACCACTTCTTCGGCGAAGATCACATAGGCGTTGCGCAGGCGAACTTTCTTGCCCAGCACCAGGCGCTTGTACTTCTTGTTGGCCTCTTCGCGGAAATCTTCTTTCTCAATATAGAGAGTGCGGCCAAACGGAAGTTCACGGGCCGGCAGATCGTCGCGCACCGGGTGGCCCGGTGCCGACAGCATCTCTTCCTGGCCTTCCGGGTAGTTTTTCAGGGTGATCTTCAAAGGCTCCATCACGCACATAGCGCGCGGTGCATTTTTGTCCAGATCGTCGCGAATGCTGTATTCCAGCATGCCCACATCGACGACTGAGTCGGAGCGGGTTACGCCGATCATCTCGCAGAAGTTGCGAATAGACGCCGGGGTAAAGCCGCGACGGCGCATACCGGACAGGGTCGGCATACGGGGATCGTCCCAGCCGTCCACATGGCCTTCGTCTACCAACTGCTTGAGCTTGCGCTTGGACACCACGGTGTAGTTGAGGTGCAGACGGGCAAATTCGTACTGACGCGGGCGCGCGGGCACCGGCAGGTTCTCGATCAGCCAGTCGTACAGCGGCTTGTGATCTTCAAACTCCAGGGTACAGATGGAGTGGCTGATACCTTCGAGCGCATCGCACTGGCCGTGAGCGAAATCGTAGCTGGGGTAAATGCACCACTTGTCACCGGTCTGGTGGTGGGCCATCTTTTTGATGCGGTAGATGATCGGGTCACGCAGATTGATATTGGGCGCGGCCATATCGATCTTGGCGCGCAAGCTGCACTGGCCCTCTTCCATTTCCCCGTTGCGCATCTTTTCAAACAGCGCCAGGTTTTCCTCGACGGAACGCTCCCGGAAAGGGCTGTTTTTGCCCGGCTCTTTCAGCGTGCCGCGGTAGTGGCGAGCCTCTTCTGCGGACAGGTCGCAGACGTAGGCTTTGCCCTCTTTAATCAGGTGCAGCGCCCACTCGTACAATTGGTCAAAATTATCCGAGGAGTATTTGGCCTCGCCATTCCACTCAAAACCGAGCCAGGAGACATCGCGCTTAATCGCATCGACAAACTCTTCCTCTTCCTTGGCCGGGTTGGTGTCGTCAAAGCGTAAATTACAGGTACCACCGAACTCCTGCGCCAGACCAAAATTCAGACAGATGGACTTGGCGTGGCCAATATGCAGGTAGCCGTTGGGCTCCGGCGGGAAGCGGGTCGCGATCTGCGTAACCCGGCCCTCAGTCAGATCTTCACGGATGAGGTTCTGTAAGAAGTGAGCTGGCTTGCTCTCGGATGTCATAGGATTCTCTTAATTTACAGCTGTGCGAACGTAAACGGCGAATTATAACCTAGTTAGGGAGCCTCTGAACAATTCCATAATTCTCTGCGGGCCTCGCAGGCTGTAGAGGTTGGGCACAGCTCGCCGCAAATGGCCACAGTCCCCTGCAAGGGCTGCAACGCACTGTGGCTTTTAAGGCTCACCCTGCGGGACTTACCGAATTATTCAGCGATTTCTCAAGTCATAAAATATCGAATTTGAGCGGGTAATTTTCACGGAAAACCATTGCAAGTGTTTGATTTTTGTACAATTGACACAGATATTCCGACTCGGCATTTTACAGCCACAGACTACAAGGTATCATGCCGCCCCAAACAAACCCTCATAGGACATTTTATGATCACCCTGCACACAACCCATGGAGATATAGCCATCGAATTGGATTTCGAAAAGGCACCCAAGACTGCGGCCAACTTCTTGCAGTACTGCCGTGACGATTTCTACACCGGCACCGTCTTCCACCGGGTGATCAACAACTTTATGATCCAAGGTGGCGGCATGACTCCGGACATGCAGCAGAAAGAGACCCGCGACTCCATCGAAAACGAAGCCAACAACGGCCTAAAGAACGACACCGGCACTCTGGCCATGGCCCGCACCATGGACCCGCACTCCGCCAGCTCCCAGTTCTTTATCAACGTTAAGGACAACGACTTCCTGAACTTCCGCAGCGAAGACTCTCAGGGTTGGGGTTACTGCGTATTTGGTAAAGTTGTCGACGGCATGGACGTGGTCAACAAAATCAAAGACGTTAAGACCGGCAGCAAAGGCTTCCATCAGGACGTGCCCCTGGAAACTATCGAAATTACCGGCATCAGCATTTCTGACGCCTACGCCGATAAGTAATTCCACCGGTCAGCACTGACTCTAAGGCGGGGACATTGTCTACTTATTTTATTTCTGACTTGCACCTCGACGAAAAACGCCCGGATATTACCCGGGCGTTTTTTGATTTTCTGCACGGGCGGGCAGCCGGTGCCGAGGCGCTGTATATTCTCGGCGACTTCTTTGAAGCCTGGATCGGCGACGACGACGATGCCCCTCTGGTCGAAGAGGTTATTCGCGAGTTAAGTCACTACAGCGCGAGCGGGGTCGAGCTGTACCTGATGCACGGCAATCGGGACTTCCTGCTGGGGAGCGACTTTGCCCAGCGCGCAGGGGCCACCTTGCTTGAGGACCCCACTGCACTGTCTGTCGGTGGGGAGCGCATGCTGCTTATGCACGGTGACAGTCTCTGCACCCTCGACAAAGAGTATATGGCGTTCCGCCGCCAGGCCCGGGACCCCAACTGGCAGCGGCAGCTGCTGAGCAAGTCCCTGCAGGAGCGCCGCGCTATTGCCGCGCAAATTCGCATGGCATCCAAGAGTATGAACAGCCGCAAAGCGGAAGACATCATGGATGTGACCCAGGAAGAAGTGGAGCGCGTTATGCTCGAGCACAATGTGCATCGCCTGATCCACGGCCACACCCACCGGCCCGCCCGCCACGCGCTGACGTTCAACGGTGAAGCGGCGGAGCGTATTGTGCTGGGAGACTGGGATAAGAACGCTTGGTGCCTGAAAGCGAATAAAGGCTCGCTGGAGCTACTCCACTGGCCCATAGACTAGCCCCGCCTTTTGCATGGGGCGCCGCCCAATCGGCAGCGCCTCACGCAATACCTTCAACGTCCCCTGATCCCCTCCCCGATGCTACAACTCCACAGCGATAGAGCAAAAAGCCCAACCAAGATTTTCTTGATTTAAGCCGGCGGCCCGATGCATGATCGTTACAGAGCAAAAGGGACAGGAGTTCCATCCAGGTGATCAACAACCTGAATAAACGCGTATTGATTCTCGGCGGCTACGGTGATTTTGGTGCGCGCATCGCGCAACTGCTGAAGTCCGAGCCCAATATCCAGCTGATTATTGCCGGCCGCAGCAAGGCGCTAGCGGATGAGCGCGCCCGGGCACTCGGTGGACTGGCGGAGGGCCTGCGCCTGGAGCGGGACTCCGTCAACCTGGCCGCACAACTCAAAGCCCTGCACCTGGATCTGTTAATCCACTGTGCGGGCCCCTTCCAGAGGGAAACCGATTACCGGGTTGCCAAAGCCTGTATCGAGGCGCGCACCCCCTATATCGACATCTCCGATGCGCGCCGCTTTGTGTGCGACTTCCACCGCCTGTCGCCAATGGCCGAAGCCGCCGGTATTACCATGGTATCCGGGGCCAGCAGCTTGCCCGGGCTCAGCTCGGCAGCCCTGGCAGAAATCCAGCAGACACTGCCGGTTATCCACTCAATCCAGATCGCCATCGCCCCCGCACATAAAGTTGAGCACGGACTCGCTACGGTGCGCTCGGGTTTTGAGTCCCTGGGAATGAGCTTCCCCCAGCTGCGCAAGGGGCGCTGGCGGGAGTCTTTTGCCGGCAACCACTTGCGCTCCGTAACCCTGGCCCACCCAGTGGGACGGCGCTGGCTGTGCGACTTTGAAGTGCCGGACCTGGAACTGTGCCCCAAACACCTGCCAGGACTATCTAGCGCAGTGTTCTCTACGGGCACAGAGCCCCTGATACTCCAGGCGGGCCTATCCCTCTGCGCCCAGCTCTCGCGCTTAAACCTGCCAACAACCAGCTCTCAGTTCGCACGCATTGCCCACAAGCTCAGCGCCCGCTGGCCCGGCGGCAGCCTCCATGGCGGTATGATTATTCGCGCTACGGGAGAAGACCGCGAAGGCAAAAGAGTCGGCAGGCAGTGGCAGATTCTCGGCCTGGATGGCGACGGCCCCTGGATTCCCGCAGCACCGGCCGCCGCCCTGGCAAGAAAATTCCTGCGCGGCGAGATGGCACAGCGCGGCGCACACGCTTGCTGGCAACTGCTCACACTGGAAGAAATCCTGGCCGAGCTAAAGGATTACTCGGTGGTCACCGCCATAGAGACGTTGCCGACCGAGCAGTGCGCCCCACCCACCCTCGCAGCCAGCTAAGGGGTCTCTAAATTATTTAGAGCCCCAATACTCGGCCTTATCGAGGCAGCTTCTGCACAAATGATCTAGGTTCAGTATCGGAACTTTACGCAACGACGCTGAACCGGGTTTATGAGCACCTCCAACCCCTGGCGCGCCTATTCCGGCCGGAATGGGATAAAGCGCGCAATTATCCCTGTTACCGCACTGATTCTGACCCCCTGTTTTTTGGTGCTCACCTTTACCGGCAGCGCCTGGTGGTTGCTGGCCCTACTTATTAGCACCGCGCTGGTCCTGCTGGGACTCTACGATATATTCCAGCCCCACTGGAGTATCACGCGCAACTTCCCGGTAGCCGGGCGCATCCGCTGGATGTTCCTCAATCTTCGCCCCTATTTCCGCGCCTATATTGTAGAGGGGGATGAGGAGGGAAGGCCCTTCAGCCACGAGGCCCGGCAGCTGGTTTACGCGCGCGCAGAGGGCTCTTCCGATATGCACCCATTCGGCACGGAAAAAGACGTTCAGGGAGAGGAATATATTTGGCTGTCCCACTCGATAAAGCCGGCAGAAAAACCCGATATTTCCCGCCGCACTGAGGTGGGCAAGGGGCGCTGCACACAGCCCTACTCGGCCGCCCTGTTAAATATCTCCGCGATGAGCTTTGGCGCCCTATCCGCAGCCGCCATTGAGGCGCTCAATAAAGGCGCCGCTCTCGGCGGCTTCTATCACGATACCGGGGAAGGCGGTATCAGCCCCTACCACCGCAAACACGGCGGCGACCTGGTATGGGAGCTGGGTACCGGCTATTTCGGCGCGCGCAACGACGACGGCAGTTTTAACCCGGATTTATTCCGCGAGACCTGTGACGAGCAGGTAAAAATGACCGAAATTAAATTGAGCCAGGGCGCCAAGCCCGGCCATGGCGGCGTTCTGCCCGGCGCCAAGGTCACCCGAGAAATTGCCTCCACCCGCAAGGTGCCCCCCGGCCGGGACTGTGTATCCCCCCGCTCACACGCGATGTTTTCCACCCCGATTGAAATGCTGGAATTTGCCGAGCAAATGCGCGAGCTCTCCGGAGGCAAACCCGTGGGCATCAAACTCTGTGTCGGCCATATCTACGAAGTGATGGCGATTATGAAAGCCATGCACGAAACCGGTAAGTTAGTGGACTTTATTGTGGTGGATGGCGCCGAGGGCGGCACCGGCGCAGCGCCGCTGGAACTCTCCAACCACGTGGGCATGCCGCTGCTGGAAGGGCTCATTATCGTGCGCAACGCCCTGGTGGGCGCCGGACTCAAAGACAGGGTCAAGCTCGCCGCCAGCGGCAAGGTTTACTCGGCATCCGGCCTGGCAAAGTGCCTGGCCATCGGTGCCGACTGGTGCAATGCCGCGCGCCCATTTATGTTTTCGGTGGGCTGTATCCAGTCCCAGCGCTGCCATACGGACACCTGCCCTACCGGTGTCACCACCCAGGACCCCAGGCGACAGCGGGGGCTGGTAGTGGATGTCCAAAGCCGGCGGGCAGCCGCCTTCCAAGCCAAAACCCTGGAAGCACTGGGCGATATTATCGCCGGCGCCGGCATCAGCGACCCCCACGACCTGAAACCCTACCACCTGTTCCACCGCATCAACGGGGCCAAATCCCTGCCCATAGATCGAATCTGGCATTTTCTCGACCACAACTGCCTGATAGAGGCCCCGGAGGACACCCCCTACTGGCACTGGTGGCTGGCCGCACGGGCCGATAGTTTCCAACCCGCAATTCGGCTTGAGGAAGGAAAATACGCCTCTATACGCCAACCCACCAGCCACTAGCTTCACCAAACCTGTGGAGGCAGCATGCAGACCGTTTCCGAGATTATCGTCGACACCTTAATTAAGGCCGGCGCCAAGCGGTGTTACGGCATTGTCGGCGACACGATCAATCACTTCACTTCCGCAGTGCGCGACACCGAACTCGAATGGGTACATGTGCGCCA
This sequence comes from Microbulbifer regidiadema (SeqCode), assembly GCF_052467605.1. Taxonomy (NCBI): domain Bacteria; kingdom Pseudomonadati; phylum Pseudomonadota; class Gammaproteobacteria; order Cellvibrionales; family Microbulbiferaceae; genus Microbulbifer; species Microbulbifer regidiadema (SeqCode). The sequence continues at coordinate 1,502,416 of NZ_CP174316.1, forward strand.
CGAGGAAGTGGGGGCCTTTGCCGCTGGGGGTGAGTCCTACCTCACCGGCGAGCTCAGTGTCTGTGCGGGCACCGCCGGTCCCGGCAGCCTGCACTTTATCAACGGCATTTTCGAAAGCCACCGCAATGGCGCCCCAGTACTGTTGCTGGCCACCCGTATCGATCGGGTAGAACAGGGCTTTGGCTACCCCCAGGAAGTGGATCAGCAGAGGCTCTACGAGCAGTGCTCGGTATTTTGCGAAACCCTGACCCACCCGGAGCAAACCCGCCGGATGGTGACACAGGCCGCACAAACCGCCCTCAATCAGCAGGGTGTGGCGGTGGTGCAAATCAGCGGCGATCTGTTTAAACAAAAAAGCCGGGACACCCTGCCCTGGTCGGTACATCGACCAGATTGGATAGCGCGCCCATCGGATTCTGAACTCGACGCCCTGGCGCAAAGAATTAATGCGGCCGAAAATATTACCCTCTACGGCGGTATCGGTTGCCGCTACGCCCGCAGTGAAACTGTTAAGCTGGCACAACACCTGGCCGCCCCCATCGCCCACACCACCAAATCGAAAGAGTTTCTCGAATACGACAACCCCTGCAATGTGGGTATGACCGGTATTCTCGGCAATCCGGCGGGCTACCGGGCGGTGATGTCCTGCGACCTACTGCTGTGCCTGGGTACAGACTTTGCCTACAGCCAGTTTTACCCGGAAAAAGCCGCGATTATTCAGATTGATGCGCAGGCGGCACATCTGGGACGGCGCACCCCGGTGGATATGGGTCTGGTGGGGCATGTGGGCGCCACCCTTGAGGCACTTTTACCCAGGCTCAAGGCCCGCTCCGACAGCACTTTTCTCGACAATCTACGCAAGCAGTACCGCAAAGACCTGCAAGAGATGGAAGCGCGCGGCAGGGAGCCTGACCCCGGCCTGATCCATCCCCAGTTTGTCGCCCAGACTCTCAACAAGCTGGCCGCTGACGATGCCGTATTCACTGCCGACGGCGGCAGCTGCATGGTTTGGCTGCTCCGCCACCTCAGCGCCAACGGCAAGCGCTCTTTTCTCACCAGCCTCTCCCACGGCACCATGGCCAATGCCTACCCCCAAGCCCTGGGCATAGCCAAGGCGTATCCGGGGCGCCAGGTAATCGCTATGTGCGGCGACGGCGGTCTGACTATGTTAATGGGGGATCTGCTCACCCTGGTACAGGAGAACATCCCCCTAAAAGTCCTGGTATTTAACAACCACGCCCTCGGTTTTGTGGAGATGGAACAGCGTATCGAAGGGCTTCTCGACAGCTACACCGGCCTGCACAACCCAGACTTTGGCCGTGTCGCCGAGGCCTGCGGACTCAGCGGGGCCAGTGTCGAAAGTGCAGATCGGCTGGAGGAGAGTATGCAGCGCTGGCTGGCCACTGACGGGCCGGCGCTACTCAGCGTGCCGACCAATCGAGTCGAGCTGGTGATGCCGCCGGGGGTCACTGCACAGCAGGTGTCCTCCACGGCACTGTTTGGCCTCAAGGCGATACTCAATGGCCGCGCCGATGAGGTGGTGGATTTATTGAGGGATAATTTTTTGCGTTGAGACCCTAGCAAAGCGTTTGTACAGCGTTTGCGCGCCCATCTCGCGCCCCGAACAACAAAATATACAAAGGTCCTTCGACTGAAGTTACCCCTTGAGTGCATCAACAAGTGTTTCAGCCGTAATTGCCGTAATACCTTTGGCCTTCGACTCGCGGTTGCCCGCCACATTGAGAACACTGGGGCGGTTTCTATGGAGAAAAGCCCGCACTAATTGGACCCGTGCGGCATCGCTGGGATTGATCACCAGGTAAGGTTTTTTCAGCGTTTGGCAATACTGAATGCTAAGCAGGGTACCATCACTAGAGAGATGGCTCGCAAAGATAACTGTGGCATCGGAGTTGCGAATATTTGTCCGGGTGCGCTCAGCTAAATCCGGGGACCTATTTTCAAGTAAACCAAAGCTCTTCAAGAAATCGGCCCGCTCTCCCACCTCTGTCCAATAATTCAGGGGGGCCGTGCCCCCAGTTGCAATCCCCAGACGCCGACCGGCCAGCAAACCACCGGTATCCGCGCCTGTTTGCCCGCCGCTGATTATTTTCTCTGGCCGGTAGATCACAGTACCTTTTCGCCCTGCTCCTTATAAAAGTTTCGACAGTTTATTTGATGGCATTTAAACCCGGATTTTATTAATCAAGCACGGCATACTATCGTACCCCAAGGCACCACCAAACCAACTAAAGTATACCCCCACACCAAACAACAGCAGCACAAATAAACGCCAAATCCAAACTTTAAAATCAAGCAAAAATATAAAAAATATCCATTTATAACTAAGGTTTATGGGCCACGGCCTCCAACCTCTCCAACCTGTCATTGATTCGCTTCAACTCAAGTAAACTTTCCTCATTTCTTCCCAGAGCACTATTCTCTATTCGTACAGCGTACGCCGTCATAATCCTATTGAGTGGCGTAGTAACATCCAGGCCAACCTGACGTATAGCGATACTGAGGGCCATCAAAATAGCGCAGCATGCCCAGGCCCATCGCGGCATATAGTTAATCGCACGATTTTTAAATCCTGCATCAATGTCCGCCCTCTTACTATCATCCATTATCATCACCCACCTCCCTGCTTTTAGCTCAACCCCTATCCATAAAGGTGCGACTTAATCCGAGGCATGCTTAACCAGCAATCATTGTCTTACTTAGCTCAATCGCACGATTACCTACTTGCTTGGCCCAGAGTGAATTCAACATCTCCTCAGCAGCTTGCTCATAATCCCCCGCCGCTATCGCAGCCAGCATATTCTTAAACCCCATCAAACCGGCCACGCCCAAATTGAAGGCCATATTTACAAGAACTGCCTTCCTTTTCATACTGAGAGAATTAAAAAAGTCCAATTTTTCAGAGACCTCCCCAAAATAGAAATCAATATCATTTCTTAAGAGTATAAGCGCCTCATCGTATGACACGCCCCTATCTGACAAATTGCGACCGACTCCGATAGTTAGCCGGCCAGCACTGCACTTATAGGTCTTTAACTCTACCCCCTCATGACTCAGTAACTGCTCTACTAAATATTTTTTAAGCACATCATCCATACCTTTCTCCTTTTAGCCCCCAAGCAAGGTAGAAGTCTAAGCATATTGACTGCGAGAAAAACTTTTAGGCAATTTCTCAAAATCCGTCATATCCCGCCCATCCAAAACCAACCTCAAATCTACATTCATCGCACTGCAAATTAAAAATAGAGTTTTAAGTGAGGGCTTATTAACCCCGCGTTCAATTCGACTTACAAACTCAGCACTTATATTGGCAGCTTCCGCAAGCTCCTCCTGGGTCATACCTCTCTCCCTGCGAACAGACTTTATCCCATATGACACTGACTTATGAAAACCTTCAAATTCTCTCATTATTATTTCTCCATATACGATAAGGCACATCTCATACCAACCTAAAGTCTTAAACGGCAACCATCCGCAACCACGACCACCTCCAAGCTTCTCCTTGAAAATCATACTACCCCCAACAAGTAACCACCTGAAAGGGAGGCGCACTACGACCCCCTACACTGCCAGCTCCAGAGAAAACCATTTACAATTGGTGGGAGCACGCTTAGAAAAACAGACTCTGACTTACGCAAACCTGAATATACTTATAATGCAAAAGCCAACTGAACTACCACTACGGATTTTCACCCCAACACCTTACACACTTAGGTAGCATGCCAGCTAACACGCCTACAAAACCATTTCTCACCTCAAGACGAGATCAATCCCCGAAATATATAGCTCTACACAGCGCCTCACGATAAAAGCCACGCGATCAAACACAGCGCATAAGAAATTACCCACTCCAGACTAATACCCCAGTATGATTTTCCCTAAAGAGAAAAAATACCAACCCTTTATGACCGCATGGACAAAAAACAGTTTTTGCGGCAGCTCGATCAGTTTCAAAAGAAACCATACGCATCGTACAGGGCCAAACAAAAGCACACCTGAAACCATCAACTGAAGACCCCAATACCCGCCATAGACTATTATTTAAAAAATGACTTAATAGCACTCAAAAAACAAAAATCTTTAAATCCTGACGAGACAAAGAAAGCCGAAAAAATTTTACAACGGCAGGAACACGCTTTTAAATTTAGAGAAGAGGAAAGAAGAGATTGTTAATTTATTGAACACCTTACACCCCTACCGAGCGGCACACAAACAGGGCAGAAAACACTAAAAATCTAATCTATAAATTACAAAACAGACAACCAGGCCGCACGCCCATTGTCGCCTCCACATATAAAGTACCAACACACCTAACACAGATGTATGATCAAGTGCTAAACCTATGCGCCAAGAGTACAAGTATTTGCAATACCCTTTAAGCCAGACATACGGGATCACCAAAAAGTTCCCGTAATAACACCTCAAAATGACCATAGCAGATCAGTAACGGAGCCAAGACAAAGTCAACAAGAGTGAAAAAACCAGCAGCTCAAAAAAGCAACTGCTGGATCAAGCACCAATAAAAACGGCTGGCTATTGACTCATATCTATCACATCCACACCCCCATCATCGCCATCTGAAGTGATATAGCGTCCAGGAATGTGCTTAGCCACCCACATTTCTGCAAGTTGACGGCGATTGATAGGCTTTATAAAGAAATTAATCGGAACACCCGCCTCACCCGCTGCCGCCTGATCAACATAGTAAGTAAATGCCGTCATCAGAGTATCGATATCCAACATTTTATTACTAGCACCATCAAGCTTTTTAACCGCCGTAACAGCACTTTCCAGCTTGGCAGACTCCAATGCAATCAATCTTGCACCTGTCCTGGCTGCCTCAGCACTCTCGCGCAAACTATCATGCTTATCTGCCGTCCGATTCTGTAAACCGGCCAACTTATTCATGGTCTCCGCCATATCATCATCACTAAAACCTTTGATAACATGGGAAACGGTATTTGCTTGAATCGTCGGGATTACGCCATGGGTCACCAAGGTCACATGGGAGGATATACTGCTTGAGCTTAATACACTCTTAACGCTTTCAGCAAAAGAGGCATCCACACCGAAACCGCCGCTGACATCAGCAAACCAACTACCGGCATCCATTTGTACTTGTAAACTGGCAGCCGCAGCCTGCATCTGTTGTGCAGAGCGAGTGGTATTATCACGCAGTACATGGACCATCCCCACAAAGCTAGACCCGTAGGTCGCTCCCGAGAGAATATTCATCGTCTCCTCAGCAGGATCTGAGTTTGCAATTTGCCAAATACTGTTCGGATCTGAGGTATCGATAAGCAGATTAGCATTATCTTGGAAGACGGCATTCCAGGCCCGTACCCCCTTGTCAACATCAATAATAAACGGGGCGTACATTGAAGACTGCTTATGAGTGCAATTGGCAGTAATTAGCAGTGTCCCAGCCACACTATGATGCTCGATTTGCTGCTGAATTTGAGTCTGCACTGAATTGCTGATTTCAGCAGAACGAGAACTTCCCATAAAAGAGGTTGAGGCACTGATATACGAAGATATCTGCGCCATAACATCGCTACTGGCCTGGAAGTTCTCCTCATAGCTAAAATATTGAGCATTCATACTCATTGAATCGGAAGAGATGGGGGTCCTTTTAATCTCACTTTTATTGAGATCAATTGGGCTCTCTATACTACTATTAATCGCGGGGAGGCTCGCCCTTGCCTCCTGTATTTCCGGGTATTTTGCAAGAGCTACATCTGCATAATTTTCAGCAGTAGTAGAAATTTCTTCAGCGATATCAGAAATTTTTTCCTCAAGATTATCTACCTGCACCCCCGTATTAACCAGCTCCTGCTTAGTAAGCTCAATTTCATGCTTCAACATGATTTGCGAGTTAAGCTTCTCCTTTTCTTTATCAACTTCACGTTGAAGACCATCAATCTCTTTAAGTACTTCAATATGATCATTTGGAACTATATTCCCCAGCGTCAGTGCCGGATCAAAAGGAATAGAATAAGACATAGCTACAATTTTCCTAAATTAGATTAAGTCAACCCTACGAAGGCCAAACTGGATGGATGTTTTTTAAACCATCAATTTTTATCAATAGTTTCCCACTAGATGTCTGACTCAAATATCCATCAACGTAACCAAGTACACTATCAACTAACGTATTACTACTTAGGCTTATGAAGTTTTCCGCTAAAATTTTTCTTTCTACCTCTCCGCAAGAAACCTGACTAAGACTTAATGGAACTACAACCTCTGAATCACTCCCACAAAAATCGAATGTGACGCTTATAGAAATATCGGTCTCGTAGCACTCATCTGACACACTAAAATCCCCAATAGCATCAAGCCTAACCTTCAGGTTAGAAAACCTCCCCTCAAGGGACTGGCTATCGCATGAGCAACCAGATAAATTCGCCATTCAAACTCTCCTTACCAATTAAAAATTAAGAGCATCATTGATGCAGCTCTATGTTCAATTAGCAGAGCACCAGAATGAAGGGATTTTAAGTACGACCTATAGGCATCTCTAAAAATTGTTATATTGAGAGATACCTATATCAAAGAAAGATAGAGTGACAACCCTTAGAGGCTCGACAAAAATACGTAAAAGATAAAGCAATCAAAGATCCTATTATCCGGTTTCGCCAGGCACAGCAACTCACAAAACTCTGCACACCTCATCGAAATCCAATCGAGGATTACGTGGATACAATTTTTCAGTTTCACCATAACCGAGATTGCACAGAAAATTGGATTTTATAGAGCAAGCGGGAAGATGCTCCGGCAAGAATGTGGCTGCCGGGTACTTGCCACTGAAGAATTCTTTATCGACCAGCGCGTTATCAAACCCCGACATAGGTCCGCAATCGAGTCCCAGGGCCCGCGCAGCCAAAATAAAGTAGCCTCCCTGCAGGGAGCTATTACGAAATGCCGTTACCTCCGCATATTCCGGGTTATCGGCAAACCATTCCCGCGCGGGGGCCTGAGGGTAAAGCCTCGGCAGCTGTTCATAAAAGTGCATATCGTAAGCAACAATTGCGGTCACCGGGGCCTGCATTGTTTTTTCAATATTCCCCTCGCTGAGGGCCGGCTTGAGCTTCGCCTTGGCCTCCCTGCTAACCACAAACACCAGTCGCAGCGGACAGCAGTTGGCGCTAGTGGGCCCAAACTTGAGGAGCCTCTGAATAACTCCGTGATACCTCTGGCATGCAGAGCGGTTCACAATCAAGGCGCGGCTTCGCAGGAATGTCTAGACCTATCAAGAAGCCGCAACGCGGAGTGTGAATCGCTCTGCAAGCCCCGAAGGGCGGGCCTTGAAGGCCACAGCTGCTGCGTTGCAGCCCTTGCAAAGGACTAGGGCCATTCGCGGCGAGCTGCGCCTAACATCTGCAGCCTTCAAGACCCGCAGAGGCATTACGGAGTTATTCAGAGGCTCCTTAAGTAAATCGTACAATTGCTGCAAAACCACTTGCGGTACAGGCTTATCCTGCCAGTGACTATGGGTTCGGGCTTTATTGAATAGCTGGTCGAGCACCCCTGAGGAAACAGGTTGCATAAGGTCTACCTCAAAATGACTTCTCTGCTAAAAGTCTAGGGAGCCTCTTCAAATGAGCAACAAGATCATAAACAGATGGCAAGCTATCACCAAATAAGTCACGATACTGCGGATGCAGAAATACTGGTCCCGCCCCGACAGTGCGAAATATCAGCAGCGCCCTCCCCACCCCACCAGATACCACAGAGAAAACTGAGTATTACGGCACTAATAACAGGCGCGGACTCCCCCCCAAAATGGACAACCCCAACCACAGCATAAAGATTCCAACGACAAATGGCAGCAAACCCAGGTAGACCAGCCAGTTAAGGAGCCTCTGAACAACCCCGTAATACCTCTGCTGGCCTTGAAGGCTACAGATGTTAGACGCAGATTCGCCGCGAATGGCCCTAGTCCTTTACAAGAGCTGCAACGCAGCAGCTGTGGCCTTCAAGGCCCGCCCTTCGGGGCTTACAGAGGCATAACGGGGTTGTTCAGAGGCTCCAGGTATCTATACGAAGGAGAGCTATGGATGTCAGCACCCATGTCGTCTAAGCTTCCAGATCAAAGACCGTTTCGTCTCAAAACAACAAGCTTAGTGGCAGGGGCAAGCAGCAATGGATACCGAACAGAAGATTGACGTTAAACAAGCGCTGCGGGTATTTGATAAAGCGACCAAGGAGGGGCACAAGGAAGGCAATGAGTGGCATTACCAGGGGCTGACGGTCAGTACCGACTATGACGGCTATACAATTTTTATCAATTCCCCCAAAGTAAAACTAACCGTATTTTTCCACAATAAATTTTCTGTGGACTCTACCAGCAGTAAAGAGCTTGAAGAGTTTATCCGATTGCTGGATAGGCTTGATTCGAAGTGAGAGGAGGAACCTAAAAACACCCAAACGTGCAAATTTTAAGCAGCGAGATGATGCACGTACCCATCGTGCGGGTCCGCAATGGGCGGCTCCCTATCCGTAATGAATCTCTACCCAACGATGCTGAATGTTATGGCAGTGCGCTACCTCAACGTTAACCGACTGGAAATATATCGGTAGGCTAGCCTTATCTTTTAACTCATGGATTTAGGTTCAGGTCCAAGGTATTAATCTTGGCATTAGGCTGCTATGCCGTCGGCTGACTTCGGTTTAATCACCTTGCTCATTGCTGAGCGAGGCGCTGCTATGTTCCACCATTTTTTCTATCCCACGATGGTGGCTAGCGGGCAGGGTCTACTCATGGGCCAGCTGGTAGTTTTGCTAGCGGCTTCCTCCCCACAAGACCTCGCGACCTTGCTGTTGCCATTCGCTAGTAGTTAACGCTTAATGGAGCCCATCTTCCTACAGGGGGCTTTCACCCCATTAGTTCACGCCAATGCTGGGTGTACCAAGCTGCTTAAGCATCGCTCCGGCCAAAAAAAACGGGCTCCACTACTGGACCTGCTAACCCGCACCGCTTAGCAAGGCGTTATGCAAATGAGCAAACTGAGCCCCCGGCATTATTGCCGGTCAAGCTGTTCAGTTTGCCTGAAGAACCCTGCTTACAACCATCGCTTTGGATACCGCTGCCCGGAAATAAGCCGGTGGTATAGCACCCCGAATGCCACAATCAGAACGGTTCCTGCCGCCACCGGCATCAACAGGAAATCCCAGTGTTCACCTGCGAGCATAACGACCAGAGGATTGGCCCCAGCTGGTGGGTGAGTAGTATTGGTCAGAAGCATCGAGCTTACCGCTAATCCTACAGCTAGCCCCATAGACCAGGGGGTAACTCCCGCTAAAGCTGCTACAGAAAGGCCGATCGCGGTTGTTAGAAGGTGCCCTACGATGATGTTCCTAGGCTGTGCAAGCGGGCTTTCCGGTAATCCGAAAAGGATTACCATCGTCGCACCAAAGGGAGGAATCAGCCAAATGGTGGACTGAATTGCACTACCCAAGCTGCTCAGAGCGGTAATACACAACATTGCTCCCAGGCCCGCTAGCAAAGAAACAGAATGACGTGAAGTAATCAGGCGATTGTACATAGGGAAAACCTCCATTATGGTAGACAGGCCGGTCTACTTTAGGGTAGACAGTTCTGTCTACCAATGTCAAGATTCGAGTATCTGATATAGGTATTACCAATGGATAAGCAAGAATTGCTGGTTCGTACCGCCTTTAAGTTATTCTACATACACGGCATTCACGCCGTGGGTGTGAACCTGGTGTTGGCAGAGTCCGGCATAGCTAAAAAGACGCTTTATCACCATTTCCCGAGCAAAGAATATTTGGTAGAGGCGACAATACGTTATCGTGATCACAGTTACCGGGCATGGCTGATATCGAGGCTGGAAAATGTTCCTGCAGGCAAGCTCGCATTGCTAGAATTATTTAATGCCTTAACTGACTGGTTTCATAGTCAGGTTCCAGATATTGGCCACTTCAATGGCTGCTTCTTTATCAATGCCAGCGCTGAATTCGGTGACCAAGACAATGCCATCCATCGGGCCTGTGCCGAGCACAAAGCTGGGATAACGCTATTGATTCGAAAACATGTTGAGGAGTTATCTCTTCCAGAGGAAATAACAGAAGAGATCACAAGCCTGACTGCTCTGCTTAAGGAAGGCGCAATCTCAATGGCCCATGTTCAGGGAAATCTTGATGCGGCGCTGGAAGCCAAAGGAATACTGGAGAAAGTTCTGAATAGTTATGCTGACAAATAAACTGGAAATTTGCGAAGGTAATATATCCTGCATTCAACTCTGAAGTGCATTAGTTAATCATCTGGAAAAGAACGGTTAGCTGAAGGTAACATCTGCCGCTTCTTCTCCACCAAGAGATTAAGTGATGACAAAACGTTAGCGACAGCTGACCGAAGAGCAACGATGCCAGGTTTGGGCGCCAAAGAAAAGAGATTGGAGTCAGAGGGTAATTGCCAGGGAGATTGGTGTTAGCCAGCCTACGATCAGCAGAGAACCCGCTCGTAATCGAGGCGGAAGAGGCTATCACTCTCAACAGATGGCTGAAGAGCGGCGTAGACAGGCAGGAAAACCAACAAAGATGCTACCCAAGGCTAGTGGAGGCCAGCCAGTCCATGCCAGTCGGCCTCTTTTGCTATCGCCAAGTGTGTCAGCTATTGTGGAAATCTAAGAGTCCCAATGAGAACTTAAGGCGCCTTTACTGCCCGGCACCTTCCGGCACACCACTGTGGAAACGGAACTGCCCATCACTACCTTGCACCAATTCCTTTTCTTTCTCCAGCAGGGCCTGAACTCTAGGCTGAATATCTTCATCGCAGGCCTTTTGCGCCAGATGCAAATAATCGCGGAAGTGGCGCGCCTCAGACTTCAGTAGCGAGAGATAAAACTTTTGCAATTCATCATCCAACTGCGGCGCAATTCGTGCAAAACGCTCACAGGAGCGCGCCTCGATAATAGCGCCACAAATCAGGGTATCGATCAGCCTGCCCGGCTCAGCACTGCGCACTTCTGCGCGAAGGCCCGCCGCATAGCGTGAGGCACTCACATGGGGATAGGCGATACCGCGCTTCTCCATAATCGCCAGCACCTGCTCAAAGTGACGGAGCTCTTCGCGGGCCAGGCGCGACATTTTGTTCAGCAGCTCAAAGTCATTCAGGTAGCGAAACATCAGATTCAGGGCGGTACCCGCCGCTTTCTTCTCGCAGTTGGCGTGATCGATCAGCATCATCTCCGGCTCTTTCAGAGCCGCCTCCACCCAGGCGTCGGGTGTGGGACACAGCAGAAATTCATTGATAGCGGACAGATCTGGAACTTGAGCACTCATAGGACGAACAAACTTAATCGAAGCAAACTAACTTGGCGCGGGATTATAGCGGTCCCAAGTCACAAACGCCCGCTTTTAAACGACCAGTAAGCCTCCCCCCTCTGCTGACAGGCTCTACAGGTAACCCGCCGGGAGGGCTATCAGCATAAAAGCACCCTCTATTGATAACGATTTATTAAGTGCATTAATATAAAAGTGACCTATTATCCGGCCTATCTGATGAATGACTACCAAACCCAGGCAAAAGCCATACCCCCGCTACTGGAAAACCTCCATGGCGCCGCCCAAACCCTGAGAGAATCCCTGGAACTCCTGCAAAATGCGGAGAAACCCTGGCAGCACTATCTACTCCAGCCGCCCTTCGCGCAGGACGCAGCCCTGAGCCTCAACCAGACTTTTGAGCGCCCCTACTCACTATCTGGCGCCCTCTATTCACAACTCGACTACCTGGAACCCATCAGCGCTGGGGGGGATGCTCGCGCCACCTTGCAGGTGCCCGGCCTGCTGGCAGTACCGGCCAAGACGCTGGGGTGCGCACAACAACTCAACCACCACAAAGAGCGCTTTGCCGAGGCTATTGCCGAACTTCGCAGCGCCCTGGCCGAGCGGCCGGTAGCCGAACAGGATCGCACCGTACGGGAAATCCTTGCGGATGCGGGGTATCCTCGCGCGCATCTGCGCCAGTGCTATCGCCTAGTGCTGATGTGCCCGAAGCGCCCCGACGCCCTTACCCTGTCGTGGATCAAAGCGCGCAAGTCCATTCGCAAAGTCACGGTGAAGTGGTGTGAAAAGAAGCTGGTGCAGCTGGACCCCCAGGGAGCCGATCCGGGCATCCAGTATCAGCGCCAACTGCTGGCCGGACTGCACAAAAGCCAACAGGAAGATTTGCGCCAGGTACAGATACAGAGCCGCCCCAACCTTCAGGTTGCCGAAATCTTTTATGGCCAGGATGAGGAAGAGGAGTACCACCAAGTCGGCTACTCCTCTATGCCGGTACTGGTAGAGGCCAATGAGGCCGGGCAGCTACCCGAATTTACCCGGGTCGATCACCAGCCGAGTCTGAGCCGGCGGCGACAGAGGCGGGATTTGGCCATCGCCAATGAACCGTTTCTGCCAGCGCTACGGGTATTTTTGCGCCAGCAGCGTTGAGGTCAATCCGATACACTTCCCCACGCCTACCCTCTGCCAATAGCGGCCCCAGCTTCAAGCTGGGACCCGGCTCCGAGGGCAGCAGCCCCCTGTGCGAGCCACCTGCGCCAGATCGCCGATCCCCGCTTGCACCTCAGCGGTGGGATACCCCCATCAGCGCCCTCTCTATAGCTGGCTGAAAATCGGCTAACTGAGCCATCAAAGTGGCATACCCTGTTACCAGCCCCTGCAACAACTCAAAATTGGCAAAGCTGGGGGTAAAGCCAGAAGCATCAACCCCCTCAAGTGTCGCCGCCGCCTTATCCATATTGCCCGATAAGGCAGCACTCAATGCTGTATAAAATGCCATCTCAACCGGGGACTCATCACCGAGGTCAAAGGCAGAGGCATCGGCATAATTGCCTTGAAAAAAGACCGTTTTTTGCTGCAACCGAGCGGTATCGACCGCCCCCTGACGATCAATGCGCTGTTGCAGTAAATCATCAAACAGGGGGGAAGCCGTAATTTGCGCAGCAAACGCCGCCGCCTCCAGAAAATCATCCGAGCATTCTGTGAAGGTAGTGGCATCTGCATAAGTCAAAACGGTCGCCAGCATGGAAAGCTGTGAATCCCAAGGCAGTGCAGCAGTGAAAAAGTGTGGAGCGATAGTAGTGGCCACGGTCTTGATCAACTGCGCTTTGAGTGCAGCATCGGAGGCCTCATCTGCACCGAGTGCCTGATGTATTACCTGAGCCACCTGGTCTACATCGCGACTCAAGAGACCTGTAGTTAACTGCAATTGCAGCTGCATGATGGATGACGCACTATCCTGTACCGCCATTGCCTGTGCCGTTGCTTTTTCTACCGCCAGTTGCGCAGCCTCAGCTTCTTGAGCTTTTTGTAGTGCCCGCTCCTCAGTCAGTTGCCTCGCCTCTTCCGCCTGCACCTTGCGCTTTTGCAGTACATCCAGCAAAAAGTCATTGAGCTTACCGAACACAGCGGAATACCGGCGATTATCGTCGACGCTAACAAACTGACGGTCAACAAGCTCATAAAAGCCGGGTTCCTGATCGCCAAAATGTTCAACCTCGCGAATTGCTCGCGCATAGGTTGTAACCAACAGGCCTAACTCTTCCTCGCATTCGAGATATACCTGCTCCGGGCACTCGCCTTCAAGCGCATTCAATTGCTTGATTTGCTCCGCTGCATGCACAACTTTTTCTTCGGAATGCTCCAGCAGCTGATCTAAAATTTGAGCCGCGTGCTGTGGCTCCCCCAGGACTTGCCAGGTAATTGCCCATTGCAATGAGACAAAAGGCATTCGCTTCCAGAGTCGAGCTTCATCTAGTGTACCGTATTAAATAGATTGCTGATTTGAGAGTGCTTGGCGTGCACGCTCCACTTTCAATAAAATTTCCTCAGCAGATTTCGTCCACACAAAAGCTTTCTTGGCTTCATTATGTGTTTCAATAAATTTCACGATAGCCGTTTCCAACTCCTTGACTGAGGTGAATACCCCTCGGCGCAACTGCTTCTCTGTAAGTAATCCAAAAAATCTTTCCACCAGATTTAGCCAGGATGAACTGGTCGGAATAAAATGAAGATGAACTCGTTTGTTTCTCTTGAGCCAGCGCTTTACATTTTCATGCTTGTGAGTCGCGTAATTATCGACGATAAGATGAAGATCCTGTTCTTTGGGTGTTTGCTTTTCTACGGTCTTTAAAAAGCCTAAGAACTCCTGATGACGATGGCGCTTTCTACACTCACCTATGACCTCACCAGTCAGCGTATTAAGGGCGGCAAAAAGAGTGCTTGTCCCGTGACGTTTATAATCATGGGTCATGGTGCCACACCGCCCCGGTTTCATGGGTAGTCCAGGCTGTGTCCGATCCAGGGCCTGAATCGAGCTTTTTTCATCCACACAAAAGACAACAGCATTTTCTGGCGGTGACATATACAAGCCAACAACATCGCATAATTTTTCTTCAAAAGCAGGATCGTTACTCATCTTGAACTTTTCGGTTAGATGAGGCTTAAGGCCCACTTCCTGCCATACCCTGCTGACAAAAGAGTGGTTAATTCCTAAGACTTTCGCCATGCCTCGCGTTGTCCAGTGTGTCCCATCCTTTGGCTTACTTCCTGTCGTCATCTTGATAATTTTCGAGCGGAGTTTTGCCTGCTCTTCTGAATTCTTACCGCCATGATTAGCCCCCCTGGGCAAATCCTTCTCTATACCTGCCAGACGCTTTTCTGCAAAACGATTACGCCATCGGCCCACCGTATTGACATCAATGCTTAACTTTTTCGCAATTTGGTAGTTGGGAACCTGCTTGGCAGCGAGCAAAATAATCTTTGACCGCTCAGCTAATCTCACCGATATTTTTCGACTTTTTATATTCTTTTCTAACTGCTTTTTTTCTTCCGGTGATAAATTGATTTCAACTTAAGCTGGCATTGGTCTTCACTTAATCGCTAAATTAAGCTCACATTATATATCAGCAATCTATTTAATACACTACACTAGTGTGCTGTATTAAATAGATTGCTGATTTGAGAGTGCTTGGCGTGCACGCTCCACTTTCAATAAAATTTCCTCAGCAGATTTCGTCCACACAAAAGATTTCTTGGCTTCATTATGTGTTTCAATAAATTTCACGATAGCCGTTTCCAACTCCTTGACTGAGGTGAATACCCCTCGGCGCAACTGCTTCTCTGTGAGTAATCCAAAAAGTAACTACTCACCCCTAACTGCCACCTCATCAAAAAAACTATCAGATTTTTTAAAGCAAAGAAACAGAAAAGCTGAGACAAATGCTCTAAGCAAACTCGCTTTATTGTTATTCGCAACGATCTGAGACACGCCAAAATTTGTGATATCCTACACCTTCGAGATAACGGGTTCACTTTTCGGTTATGGCCAACATTAACAAAACTTCTGTGCGCGAGGAAATGGATCGCCTAAAAGCCGAGTTCCAGCGCCAGTGTGCCGAGAAGTTGTTAAGCCAGGAAAGTCGTCTGCTGCTGCAAAGCGTGTTTACTCTGCTAGAGTTGATACTCGCCATTTTTCTGGAGAAAAAAACGGCCAAGACGAATAAAAACTCCAGCAAGCCATCCTCCCAAACGGACAAAGATGAATCCGCATTGCCCCATAAAGGCAAGGGAAAACAGAAGCCGTTCAGGCCGCTGACAACCATCGCATCACAGAAACTATCTCCATCAGCGAAGTCCGCTACTGCAGTGACTGCGGCGAAGACCTAACAAGCGCCCCGTGCTTAAGTCATGAACGACGCACTCGTATTGATATTCAGTTTGAAAAAGTAGTCGAGCATGTCGATGCCGAAGTAAAAGCCTGCCCCACTTGCACCCATACCGTGAAAGGCGAGTTCCCTGCCGATATGGCGGGACCATTGCAATACGGCAATGGCCTGAAAGCCTACGCGATCAACCTGTTGGTCTGTCAAATGATCGCCTTAAATCGGGTGCAGAAGGCGGTTAAAGCCATGATCGGGCAAGTGATCTCAGAAGCTACTCTGTTGAAATTTGTCCTGCGACTACATGAAGCCCTGGCGGACTGGGAGCAATCAGCTCTTGAGGAATTATTGCAAAATCCCTCGCTCAACGTAGATGAAACCTCCCTGAGGGTCGAGCAAAAGAATCATTGGATTCATGTGTATGCCTCCGGCGATATTACCCTCAAGTTTTTACACCGAAGTCGCGGTAAGGAAGCAATTGAACACATTGATATCATACCACGCTATGGGGGCGTCATTATTCATGACTGCTGGGCCTCGTATTTGTCTTATATCCACTGTGGGCATGGCCTGTGTGGCTCGCATTTGTTGCGTGAATTGACCTTTATCGTTGATGCCAATGGGTATGAGTGGGCGAATGATATGAAACGCTTACTGCAAGCCACCTGCAAAACAGTCTCGGTGAGAAAACGCAAAAAACTGATTAAAAAGGAATACGCTGTTCTACAACAGCAGTATCGGGAAATTATTGCTAGAGGTGAGCAGGAATTACCCGAGATTCCAGCTAAACCCAAAGGCCAGCGCGGCAAAATGGCGAAGACCGATGCGCATAATCTATGGGAACGCTTGAAAAATTACGAAATGGCGGTTTTATTGTTTGCCAAAGAGAGCCACGTCTCCTTTACCAACAATCGTGCGGAAAGGGACCTGCGCATGTCAAAGGTTAAGCAAAAAGTATCTGGTTGTTTTCGAGCGGCACACTATGCACAGGCCTATTGTCGCATTTCGAGCTATTTACAAACTATGGCTAACAAAGGCCACAACCCTTTGATTGCAATTCAGATGGCGCTTTCGGGCCGTATTTAAATCGGTAGGGGGTGAGTAGTTACCACCATCCTTAACTTCCGCCACCTACTTGAAGCACATCAGCTTGGCCGCCAGCTCTTTGAAGAGATAAATAGCCACCTCAAGGAACTCGGCATGCAGCTAAAAGAAGGCAGTATCGTGGATGCAGCGATTATCAATGCGCCCAGCCCCACCAAAAATCGTGAAAAGGCCCGAGATCCAGAGATGCATCAGACAAAAAAAGGGGGCAATGGTATTTTGGTATGAAAATGCATATTGGAGTTGATGATGTGGCCGGAGTAATACATAGCATAGATACAACAGCCGCAAATTCGCATGATGTGGCAGCTACAGAGCGAATCCTCCACGGCGAGGAAAAAAGAGTCTGGGGTGATTCTGGATACATTGGTGTGGAGAAGCGCGAAGCGTTAAAAGAGCGAGATCTGGATTGGTACATATTAACCCGGCGGAAATATAGATTGGCTTACTGCGCCGCATAATTGATTTTCTTATGCTTGAAGTAAGCAGCAACCCGCTTAGGTGTTTTTTGCAGTATCCACATATGCGATATAATTTTCTTCTTAAACTGCTTAGCATTTCGTGCTGGTGAAGTGCTGCGCACGCCAACCTTTAAATCACAATTCAAATATTCATCTGGATTGAGCTCCGGTGAATATGGCGGCAAATAGAATACCTCTATCTGATCCACTTGATCTTTCAACCAAGCTTTCACCACTTTTGCATGATGCACGCGCAAATTGTCCAGAATCAAAATAACTTTACGTTTTGCGTCTTTTGTCAGGCGCCTCATAAATTCAATCAGGCGATCTGCATTCATGCTACCGTCGTAAATTTGAAAACGCACCTTTCCTTGATTGGTAATGGCTGAGATCATATTGCATGAAACGCGTTTAGTATTTAGCTGAATGACAGGTGTTCTTCCCTTAAGAGCATACCCTCGTCCATACTGGCAATCAGAGCGTACGCCTGTTTCGTCACCCCAGTAGATTTCAGCCTTTTCCTTCTTCGCCTTTTTCAGAATTCTTGGATACTCCACCTCCAGCCAAGATTCTACGCGAGTTGGGCATTGTTCATAAGCGCGCCTGAGAGGTTTTTGTGGTGTAAACCCCCAGCGAGCTAGTAGGTCACCAACAGTTCTGACGGCTATTTTGATATTAAATTCTTGCTTGATCAGCAGCTGAACAGCTTGTCTCGTCCAGAGTGCATAAGTCAGCTTCATTTGATCCGGACGTTTATCGATAATCAATTGCTTGATAGCTTTCTCTTGCTCTTCTGAGAGTAGGCGACCGGTTCCAGGCTTTCGCCCCAGCGTTTTGGCTGAAATTCCTTGGGTGCCATGAGCAAGATATGCTCGATACCATTTTCCAATGGTTTCAAAATGGACACCAACAAGGTCGGCAATTCTTTTGTAGGAGTAGCCATTTTTGCGAAGCCGAATGGCTTGCTTACGTTTTTCTTCTTTAGCAGAAGCGGAGAGCGTGCGTGCATCTTCTTTTTTCATGTCTGCATTATATCATCACTAGATGCCCGCCGGGTTAATAGCAATGAAGCCGAGCAAGCTAAAAACTCTTCCAGGGCGTGGTGAACTCCGTAAGGCGGAAAAGATTAAGGCGCAGATAAGAGCCAAGGTCGAGCATCCCTTTCGCTACATCAAGCGGGTATTTGGCTATGACAAGGTCCGCTATCGAGGGCTGCTGAAAAATACCGAGCGGCTGTGCTTGCTAGCAGGCTTCACCAACTTACTGATAGGGAGAAAATACTTGGCTACCCAGGGGTGGTACGCCTGAAATTCGCCTATTGCGGATTTTAGGTGAAAAATCAGGGGGCTATTACACGAAAATTAAGCATTTTCGCGTAATAAGGTGCATTTTTAAGCAGTTCAGCTTAATTCTAGAAAAATACCTGATTGATCAGAGGTTCCTTAATTGTGAAAGTGTCATCAAAATGGTGGCTGCTTAGTGCTCGTCCCAAAGGTCAATCCCCGAACACTTAGCAGCCTCATTGAGGGCTATATACTTAATCAGCCACTACCGACTTATCGTGTAGATTACCAGCTATAGCCATAATTTTGAAAGTCGTCTTTATAATAATTGACAACTTTTTCATACGCATCTTCGGGGATGTGCAATACGATGTTTTTATATGCTGGGTTCTTTGTTCGATTCAATTTTTTAAGATCAGGTAATTTTATATCGATTTCCTTTGCTAAGGCTTTCCAGTCCTCACCAATATCTTCGACTCTCCCTATAAAATCAACAACCTTTTCGCCATTATAATGAGTTTTTTTTGTTTGAGGAAAAAAGTGACTGATTTTATGTTTCTTATAGCCTTCATCTTTGATGAACGCGATATAATCATTGCCGTACTGGTCTCGAAGATTCTTTCTTCTTTTTGCAATAGTTGAATCGTCGTCGGTGATAGATCCTTCTATTTCCACCAAATGATAGAAGGCACTCCGCAAACGCGATAAAGGATTACGCACAAAGCAGAATCTAAAATAATCAGCACCGAGAAGATTTTTTTTGGCTGGTGTTGAATGGCCAATATCGATATGTTCAATTCCTTTTAAGGCTTTTCGGATACTGTTGCCAGCTGTTTTCTCAATGTGAATGAATACTAGTTTCTTTTTCATAAATTTCTCAGGTACATATTAAAGCAGGCTAGCTTCTTATTTGTAGTTAGGTAATTAACTGTCATAGAAGCTGTGCGGTTTTTCTTAGGTTGGTATTGCCGCTATAAATGATTTTTCGTCATTTACCTGCATGTCGCTTAAAGGTAAGAAATATGTGCAATACTTGTGTATTGTTCGAAGTTTAATTTAGTGATAAATTTCAGTACATCATTGCAGCTTCCGTTAACTGATCGAATTCGATCACTCTCATTTTGCCTATACTACTTTATATAATATTTATATGTCAACCGTTAATCATTGATTCTGCCGCTTATCGAAGAGATGAAATCGACAGTTTCAATATTGGCAGCAGTATGACGAAATGAAAATTCTTTCACATATCTAGGGAGGTTTTGGGCTCGTAATAGTGATAAATACTTAGGCTCTTTATGGATTCCGGGGAGCTACCCCAGCAACAAATTAAAAAGCCCGGAAATGGCCGATTTTCCTCGGCGCCTTAGATTGTGCAGACACTCAAAGAAGCTAAGATATAGTGGAAGTTTTTCTTGCGATATACCGCGATGAGGACGTAACCAGGATCGTAACAATGACCAGAAACCTTCCATAGTATTAACATGAACCTCATGAAAACCGTCGCCATCTTCATCCCTGGCATACTCACCCACACTATGGCAAACAGACTTGTGGGTATAACCCCACTCCTCTAAGCGGTCATAAATATTGTATTCATCCGTGTAGACCAGAGTGCCCGAAACGATAGTGCTTTCGATAAGCGGTTGAATCGTTGCTTGCTTTACATTTTCAAGCATACGTATTGCAACCTGCCCGCCTCTCTGAACCATGCCAAAAATGGGAGGCTTTTCCTTTTCCAGGGTACCTCACCCACGAGCACCTCTCAGTCGGTTCCGCCGTCCGCTACGGCCTTTTTTTAACTGCTTCAGGCGCCCTTTGTGGCCTGCAACAATATAGACCTCGTCACACTCTACCTCTCCCTCAAGGGAGGCATCAGGGGCTTTGTCACAAACGGCTTCCCTGAGCTGCTGAGTCATTTTATGAACATCATCTTTGTTCAGATCGAGCTCTTTGCTGATCTGCAAATTGGATAGATTCAATGACATGAGGTATAAGCAGTGCACCCAGACCTTTAGAGGCTGATGGTGCCCCGAAAAGACTGATAACGTCAGATCGTCAAAACGCCGCTGGCAATCTTTACAGCGATAGCGCTGCTTCTCAGGTTGTGTATCATCCTTTCCTTGTCGGGTAACATCCTGGCTCAAACAATGAGGACAGCACACACCATCGGGCCAGCGATACTGCCGTATCTGTTCGTAGCATTTTGCATTATCGAGGAGATCATGAAATTTCATCATGAGTCTGTTTTACAGACATTCGGCTACTGATTCCATTGATGATGTCTCAAATCTAGAGCTCCCCGGAATCCATAAAGAGCCAACTGTTTTAATTGTGTCTTCCATGGGCGGTTACTGCGTTAATCAGACTTCGTAAACCTTATTCTCTCAGTCTCCACCCATGGATTCCAGCACCACGCCCCCCAATTTTCCCCTCAAAACTGTCCGAAGTGTTGTTCTACGACTTCCCGGCAAAACACCGGCAGAGTATCCGAACAACGAACCCGATTGAGTCGACGTTCGGGACGATACGGCACCGGACCAAGCGTTCGAAAGGCTGTCTATCAAGAGAAGGGATGCTGCATATGCTGTTCAAGCTCGGGATGTGCGCGGAAGGAAAATGGAGAAAGCTTCGAGGCTTTGACTACCTTGCGAAGGCCATCACCGGAGTGAAATTCAAAGATGGAGAAGAGGTGCCAACCGCTGACCAGAGCGCCGCCTGATCAAACCTGCTGAACACCAGAATTGACAATAACTCTACAACGGTCAGGGACGCCCTAAACCGTTTGACGGAAAAGTTGACCTTGAAGATTTATGCCGTTTTGATTTTGCTGGAACTTTTGATGCTAAAGTTAAAATCTACACGAAGGTGGTACACGCCAAATTTTTAAAACGCGCCATACGCGTGGTGCTACTCAAGCCTATCGATGACGATAAAAAAGGAAGTGCGTTACTGTATTCTACAGATACGAATTTAGATGCAATGAAATTGGTCTCGTACTACAAATCAAGATTTCAAATAGAGTTATTATTCAGGGATGCGAAGCAATACACCGGATTAACTCACTGCCAATCCGTGCGAAAGGAAGCCATAAACCTTCATGTTAATGCGTCGCTGACAGCGCTGGATTTGCTGAAATTTGAAGATCGCAGAGAGACGCAGACAGATGCACCTACAGTTATCTCAATCGCCAGCTGGAAGCGCCGCAAGTTCAACCAGCATCTGATGAATAGGATTTTTAGCAGCTTAGGTCTGGACCGAAGCTGTGAAAAAGTCAGCTACATTTATGGTCGCTACAGCGATTACGGGGCAATTGCGGCATAAAAGTGTCCGAAGTATTGTCACAGGAAAAGTGCAATTCAATAGCCGCAATAAATTCCTTTCAGCGAGAAACCTTAAAAGATTAATAGATATGGCAATACCTATCGCCAAAACATCCCTAAATTTAACTCAGCGAATTAAGCTTGACCACCTAAAAACCTAAATTTGAACTGTGAGACATTAATTCAGGACAGTTTTTTGCCCCACCCACTCTCACGTAATAGAAATATTTTGATTTTTAAGATTAAACACCCATACCCCCCATTCACCATTCAGAGGTTTTTTATCATCAAGCAATACACTTTGTGAAAATCAATAACTGGAAAACTAACGAGTCAATATACAGCTGACAGGAACATCTGGTTTTTACTGTGGTATGGATGTGCAAACTTTATGCGATGGCGCTCGCCAGTCAGCGTCAATCCCATACCAGCCCCCCCTCAGAGGAATAAAAGAAAGCCCTCAAACAGCTCAACACTCCCCCTCGTTTTTAATTTACATATCTTATGCGTCGGTCACGCTTATTCCAGGCCCGGCATTGGCTACATTGAAAATATACTGACCGCTGACAACACCGAGGTCCATCGACTGGCAGTGGCTGCCGAGAATGACATCAAAAGCCTATCCCGGTTGCCGGCACCCGGACCGGAATAGAATTCTAACGAGAGAGACTGCCCCGGGGAGACTGAGGCAGCGGTGCGTGGAGAGACATCCATGTGGATATTGCGGAGTTCTTTAGAGGCTCCTTTAGTCTTTTTGCAGGCCCGGGGCGATATAGCGCAGGTAATAGGCCACCGATAGCGCGTAAAAGTCTTCATCAATACGCCGGCGGACCTCTACCAGAGTGACCCCTTGCGCCTCGGCGGTGGGGCGCAACCCATAAGCACTCAAATCCCCAATCTGGCTGGCGCCAGCGCGGAGTAACTCAAACACCCAGCAATAAGCATTCAGGTTGTCATCAAAGCGGATCTGTTGATGACGCAACTGGGAAAGCAGCAGCGACTCATCGACAATTTCCAGCTGGCTGCGCACAGCATTGATCAAATAGCCCTCTCGCCTCGCGGCAATAATGCGGCGCTGCTCTTCACTGTAGGCATTCCAGTCGATCACCTCGTGCGCAAAGCGCTTGCAGCCACGGCAAACATCATCGCCAATTCCCGTGGAGCAAACACCGATACAGGGTGTGCGAACCTTCTTATACATTAACTATCCGACTAACCTATTTATGCCGCCCGAGCGGCCTTCAAATTGCGCGTAGCCTATTTTGTTTCCGCCGCTAAGAAAAGGGGGGCTGCACCAACAGCCAAACCACCAAAATTCACCTAGCAAATAGTCACAATTCACTTAACTTATTGATTTTTCGATAAACTTAACAGAACTAGGGCTTTCCTGTAGTATTCGCCCCCCGCCATCAGCGGCCTCGAAAAAAAAATCCCGGCTGACCGTTAATAGACCGGGAATTCCACCCGCTGTAGGTGCCACCCCACACACCAAGAGGGACTTATCAGTGCTTGAAGCCTATCGCAAACACGTCGCCGAACGCGCCGAACAAGGCATTCCGCCAAAGCCATTGGACGCCGAGCAAGTCGCCGGCCTGGTTGAATTGCTGAAAAATCCGCCAAAAGGCGAAGAACAGGAACTGGTTGACCTGCTCACCCAACGCGTTCCGCCGGGCGTTGACGAAGCCGCTTATGTAAAAGCTGGCTTTCTGTCCGCCATTATCAAAGGTGAAGCAGAATCCCCGCTGATCGATCGCAAACACGCTGTAGAACTGCTGGGCCAAATGCTGGGCGGCTACAACATCTCCACCCTGGTCGAACTGCTGGATGACAAAGATCTGGCCGAGCTGGCTGCCGAGCAGCTGAAAGGCACTCTGCTGATGTTTGACGCCTTCCACGACGTGGAAGAGAAAGCCAAAGCCGGCAACGAATTCGCCAAAGCAGTCATCCAATCCTGGGCTGACGCCGAGTGGTTCACCAAGCGTAACAAAGTGCCCGAGAGCATCAAAGTTGCCGTATTTAAGGTAACCGGCGAAACCAACACCGACGACCTGTCTCCGGCACCGGATGCCTGGTCCCGTCCGGACATCCCCCTGCACGCGCTGGCCATGTACAAAATGAAGCGCGACGGCCTGGAGCCAGAAGAAGCTGGAGTTACCGGTCCGCTGAAGCAGATTGAAGAAGTTCAAGCCAAGGGCCTGCCCGTTGCTTTCGTTGGCGACGTAGTGGGTACCGGTTCTTCCCGTAAGTCCGCCACCAACTCCGTACTGTGGTACTTCGGTGACGAAATGCCGGGCGTGCCCAACAAGAAAGGCGGCGGTATTTGTATCGGCGGTAAAGTTGCCCCAATCTTCTACAACACCATGGAAGATGCCGGCGCGCTGGTATTCGAAGCCCCCGTTGACGAACTGGGCATGGGCGACGTTATCGAAATCCGCCCCTACGACGGCAAGATCCTGGCTGAAGACGGTAAAGTTCTGTCTGAATTCCAACTGAAGTCCGACGTACTGCTGGACGAAGTTCAGGCTGGCGGTCGTATCAACCTGATCATCGGCCGCGGCCTGACCGGCAAAGCCCGTGAAGCCCTGGGCCTGGCGCCTTCCGAGTTGTTCCGCAAGCCTGAGCAACCTGCCGACACCGGCAAGGGTTACACTCTGGCGCAGAAGATGGTTGGTAAAGCTTGTGGCGTTGAAGGTATCCGTCCGGGCACCTACTGCGAGCCGAAAATGACCACTGTGGGCTCCCAGGACACCACTGGCCCCATGACCCGTGACGAACTGAAAGACCTGGCCTGCCTCGGCTTCTCCGCCGACCTGGTAATGCAGTCTTTCTGTCACACTGCGGCCTATCCCAAGCCCGTTGATATCAGCACCCAGCACACCCTGCCGGACTTCATCATGAACCGTGGCGGTGTTTCCCTGCGCCCGGCTGACGGCATCATCCACAGCTGGCTGAACCGCATGCTGCTGCCGGACACCGTAGGTACCGGTGGTGACTCCCACACCCGCTTCCCCATGGGTATCTCCTTCCCGGCAGGTTCTGGTCTGGTAGCTTTCGCCGCCGCTACCGGTGTTATGCCGCTGGATATGCCTGAGTCTGTACTGGTGCGCTTCAAGGGCAAAATGCAGCCCGGCATCACCCTGCGCGACCTGGTGCATTCCATTCCTCTCTACGCCATCAAGCAGGGCCTGCTGACCGTTGAGAAGAAAGGCAAGAAAAATATCTTCTCCGGCCGTATCCTCGAGATCGAAGGCCTGGATGATTTGACTGTAGAGCAGGCATTCGAGCTGTCCGACGCCTCCGCCGAGCGCTCCGCTGCTGGCTGTACCATCAAGCTGTCCGAAGACACCATGTCTGAGTACCTGCGCTCCAACGTAACTCTGTTGCGCTGGATGATCGCTGAAGGTTACGGCTCCAAGCGCACCCTGGAGCGCCGCGCGCGCGCCATGGAAGAGTGGCTGGCCAACCCGAAACTGATGGAAGCGGACGCCGACGCCGAGTACCTGGAAGTCATCGAGATCGACCTGGCCGAGATCAAAGAGCCGATCGTATGTGCTCCTAACGATCCAGACGACGCGCGCCTGCTGTCCGACGTTGCTGGCGACAAGGTAGACGAAGTGTTTATCGGCTCCTGTATGACCAACATCGGCCACTTCCGCGCTGCCGGTAAACTGCTGCAAGAACACAAAGGTGGCATCTCCACACGCATGTGGATCTCCCCGCCCACCAAGATGGACGAGCACCAGTTGATGGAAGAGGGTTACTACAACATCTACGGCTCTGCCGGTGCCCGCACCGAGATGCCCGGATGTTCCCTGTGTATGGGTAACCAGGCACGTGTGGCACCGAATGCCACCGTACTGTCTACCTCTACCCGTAACTTCCCCAACCGTCTGGGCGATGGTGCCAACGTGTACCTGACCTCTGCTGAGCTGGCTTCTGTAGGCGCCATCCTGGGTAAACTGCCGACTCCGGCTGAGTACCAGGAATACGCACAGAACCTGGACTCCATGTCCAGCGAGATCTACCGCTACCTGAACTTCGATCAGATTGAAGACTTCCAGAAGTCTGCCGAAGAAGGCAAGCGTATCGCCGCGACTGAGATCCAGGAAGTGAATGTCTAAGTGACAGCCTGATCCAGACGAAAAGCCCCGCTAACTAGCGGGGCTTTTTTTCTGCTGAAATAAACAAGACACCAATAACAAAAGCAGATAGTGCCAGGCAGGCGTTGAGCGTAAATGCTGTATCGATTCCCGAGGGCATATCAGCTGCCAATGCAACAATGGTGGTATTCAGGCCTAACCCCACTGCACCTCCCGCTATTTGCAGCATAAAAATTATTGCACCCGCCAAACTTGCTCGGCTGGTATCAACAACAGTAATAGCGACCGTTGTAATCGTAGAATTAAATAAACCGATACCCGCCCCCAGTAGCAGCAAACCAGGAATTAGAGCAATATACTGAGTATCTTTGTGTAGGTGAGATAAAATATACATACCCAACGCCATCAGCAAAGTGGCCACTGCTACTATCTTCCTAGCCCCTATCACATCGTATACTTTTCCAGCGAAAACACTAAAGGCAAGCATCATTGGGATCAGCCCCATTCCAGCCCTCACTGCTGATACACCGCGAATATTGGTTAAGAATTGCGGGATAAAAAACAGCCCGGCAAAGAAGAGAGCAGAAATTAGCAAGGTGGCAATTCCGGCGAAAATAAACCGCCTATTTCCAGCCACATCCGGTGGAATCAAGGCCTGCTGACCCACCATTTTTTCAATTAGGGTAAACAAGCCTATAAACAGGAAAAAGGCCACAATAAGACCCAGCACCAGCGGACTTTTAAAACAGACATCAACCACAAGGTCAAACGCAAGCAGCAGGGCAAATAAAGCCAGCGATAGGAAGACTATGCCGCCATAGTCAATACGCTCATCACAAGCCTCTGGGGAATCATCGGGAATAACTCTCCAACAAACATACAGGGCAATTGCCGATATCGGCAGATTGATAAAGAAGATCCACCTCCAGCTGGCGTAATCCGCCAGAGCCCCACCTAACAAAGGGCCTACCGAGTTGGCAATACCACATACAGTAATCACCACCCCTCCGGCCAACCCCGCTCGCTTTTCACCCATCAAACCATAGGTCATACCCAGGATTGATGGCCACATCATCGCTCCCCCAACCCCCATCAGCGCGCGGGATAGCAACAACATTTCCATATTGATCGCCAAACCGCCCAACAGTGAAAAAACCATAAATAGCAAGGTGCCAATCAAAAAGATGTTTCTTCTGCCGTACATATCGGCCAGTCGGCCACCTGAGATAATCAATACACCAAAAACCAAGGCATAGCCGTTAATGACCCACTGTGTCGTTGTGATATCCGAGCGAAACTCATGCTCCATCGCCGGCAATGCAGGAAAAAATGCGGTAAAATCATTAGCAACAAGGAAAATAGCCAGGGACAGAGCCAACAAGCTAAAATAAAGCTTTCTTTGTAAACGGACTTCTTCTCTTCCCACTCCTGTGGTCTCTTTTTTGGGCAAGGAAGTAAAATCTCAAGCAACAAAAATAGCCAACCATTAAAAAACTGACAAGAAAACAAGTATAGAGCACACAGGATTTCATCGCGGGTAGCAGTAACAGCACCCCCGAAACAAATAGAAGTCTAGTATCCGCAACAACACACCCAATTTAATCCCCAAGCTTAATTGGCATCAATAAACCGAGAGCAAACCACCAATAAGAGGGGGTAGGCGCTTGCACCATGGTACATATCACGGACCCGATAAATTCTGATGCCATTGCATTTACATTGGGCAAAGCAAAAATTACTATAAAGCGATCGGCTCATTCCGATATAGAGATCTCATCAGCAGTTACAGATAGGCAATAGACGCTACATGCCGAGAAACTACTACAAAGCTCCTAAAGCAGAATTAGACAACAGCCCCCCTGAGCAAAGAAGCCGCTTATCCTTCAGGATCGCCTTCAAAGCATCGGCTGTAGTTTGCGCCATTTTCCCAGCAATTATTGCCATCCTCTCCATCTTTGACGCACCAGGGCCCCGGATGCTCACTGGCCTGACCTCGGCGCTAACAACTTATTTAGTTACAGCTCTGATTGCCCTAATAGCGACGCTCACCTACGGAAAGCTTGTAGAGAATTTCTTATTGAAAATGCAGATCTACACTCGAACCACCATGATTCTGGGCGGTGCCCTACCCAGCATCCTGCTCTGCCTGTTTGAATCCTTTTTGCCCGCAATTATTATAGGTTTATACGCCATTCCTATCGCTTTTCTATGCCACCACCTTATAAAAGCCAGCCCGCCAATTCCGCAATAACGCTAAACAGCATATAGTTTACTGTTGCATCTGGCACTATTTACTACAATCGCAGATTGCATACAAGAAGAGGAAAACTCCTCTCTCTACCGATTGAGGCACCAGTTCGCCCCCTAGAGAAACCCACCTAAGAACAACTTAATTCGGCAAGAGAAAAAATCTATTAGTCAGGCTCAGCCCCTTACTCCCTTGTAACAATCCAAATTATTAACAATAAAGCATTTATAAACATCAAAATCGATCGGGCAGCCAACCTTCCCCAGCCTCTCTGCCTTTCGCTTTGGCGTATCAAATGGCCACTTATGATAAATAACCAAGTACCTATTCACATACATCTGCATGAATGTACTTGTACTCACCATTCGCAGCCCCCTTCCACACCAAAAAAAGCTTTGTGAAAATAAATTTCAAATGCAACCCAAATCACAACCCCTGAAAACCACACAAACCTACACAAAGAAAATTTTAAGCATCAACAGACGCAAATATCTGCATCGGCATGCAGCTATATTGCGACTCTTTACCCCCCTTACAGAACACCTCACCCACAGAGATATCACAGAATTACGCAAAGACTCCCCAATCAGAATATTTCAATCAACCCGAAAGCCTTACTATCTTGGCAAAGTATTCGCCAGCATTACAATAGCAATGTTACCTCCTCCCCACCTTCATCGTCTTCTTCATCATCACTTGGGAAGCTCGACTTTCGATACGAAAATTTTGCTGTATGCTTATCGCATTCAGCCTCTGTCTGTGGAAACATAGAAAAATCTCTAAACCTTAGATCCAGTATCGCCCTAAAAATGCTATTCCGATAAGCATACCGAGGATAATCCAAACCCCACACCTCCACAGACAAGGTCCCCCCGGGCAACAGCAATTCAGTGAGATTTCTAAAAGCGTTATCACTATTTATAAAACTTTCACCCGCCCCACTAAAAACATCGATAAATTTAAAGTACTCCCCCAGATAAGAGCCATAATTCTGCGACGCACATACATTAAATATCAAATTGGGTTCAAACTCCGGGCGCTCATCTGCGATAACAAAAGGATCAATCTCATCAAAGTAGTACTTAATAAGCGCGCGGCACTCAGGTACATCCCATGGAAAACAATGCACAACAAGCGCATGTCTTTTAGGGTTTTTAAATACAGGCATTTATAGACTCCATTTATAATTGTAATAATCACCCATAAATATGGATACCGATACACAAGTTAAATGTCGACTTCTGTTAGACCTAAACTTTCCTGCAAAATATCACTTTAATCAAAAACAAATCGAGAGTCAGCGCCACCATGGGATCACATAGTGACCACCCAGACACCTCTACAGAACACCTCTACAGAACACCTCTACAGAACACCTCTACAGAACACCTCCCCCAAAGGTGGAGCACAGAACTATTACATCAACTAAAAATTTCTCACCTTACAAACAACCCTCAAACACCACATACATTTCAACCCAACGGCACAACAAAAACCCCGAGAAACATTACAATATTACACGAACATATCTTTTGAATTACTGTGACGCCGTTACCAAATTGCCTTTCTCGACCTTATCTGATTAAAACCTTTACTCATAACACAACCATCTAAAATACAATCTCTCCTTAATAACCTTAAATGTGACGACAGCTTTACTGCTGATCAAGCTTCCAGCAATCAGCATCCAACTCAATATAAGCAATTGTTATTAGTAATTTTATCCCAGTATCGCCCACATCAATTCTCGCAAACCACACCACAAGAGAAAACCACTCAAAATAAACAACCTTACAGAACAAGAACTGCATAAAGAGCAGCTAACACTAACATCCGCAATACGACTCAAGCTTAGATAAGTCACAATACCTGCCACTCCCGCCAAAGAAATAAGACCACCCACTTGTTTCAGGCGACGAGACAACACCCGCCCTAATCGATCAGATTTTTTGGATATTTTTTGATAACCCTACTGCATTAAAACATATTAAAACCCCTTCCATCGCCAACTGCAACAAACCTCACCACCCTCCATATTCAGCTTTTTCATATCCAAAGGAGCCACATCAGACTTATTGGCATAAACCATTTTTTATAGTACCCACTATAGATTTCCACCAAAAAAATTGTTTATCATCCACACAGTCTCACCGGGGCTCACAACAAAAAAATGATAGCGATCCCTTCAGGACAAACCCAAGATTACAAATACAGCAACCCAAACCACAAAAAACCAAATAATGCATGAAAATTTAATTAAAATAAAATTAAAAATCCCACCATATCGCATCCGGACTACCCTCTACCATATAGAGCCTCCCAACGTACACAAAATACACTCCCACCAAGCAGAGACAACACCAAGCCTCCTCCCAAATTATTACAGGAAGAAAAAGCAACTACTACTTTTGTAGGTCACAACTAGCGGTAGCAATAACAAAACTCTACGAACAAAAACTTGAAAACAAAAAACAAATTGAGACTGAAAAAATTATTCCACATCCACATTGCCAACCCTGGAATTTACTGCTAATTATTTACCTCGTCCTCACTAGAGATAGAGCGGAAAATTTCAGTATTAACTCGCTCCAGCTCTTAGAGGTCGCCTCAACCTAACCAAAACTCTATTATTTACGGAGAGAATAAATGCAGAAGCCCTACGGATGGATTGGTTGTGCCCTTAGTGCAACCCTGAGTTTCTTTCTGGTGTCACAGTCAGCTATCGCCAAGAATGATGACACACTTATTACTGACCCTGTGGTTTTAGAGGCAATGGGTTTTGAAAGGGACGCAAATAATGTATACGCAGCTAAGGGGGTCAACCTGGATAGATCCCGTGAGCCTGTCCTAAAATCAACTGATAGCCCTGATGCTCAACAAGAGCTATTCCCATCAGGAAGTACGGATTATTCACCCATTACGCCGAAGGAATTTATCGGCCGAGTTGATACCACAGGAACGCAGTGGTTATATAACGCAGGCATCAGCTTTGAGCTCAGCCGCTTAGGTACTGAGCGATTTGCCGATGCTCAGTTTGATGATCTACCCAATGGTGGAACTCTGGAGTTTTATCGATGGTGGTGGTCTGATAATGACACCGCTTCAATGATGGAGACTTTTGTTTTTGAAATCTGTCAACCCGCCTTCGCCGGCGGCGCTATCACCTACACGACTCTAGCATCCAGCCCAAGCTTTGATTCGACTACCGGATCAACGGTTGTCTCCCTATCAAGCCGCCCCATTGACACCCAAAGCTGTTATTACTTAGCTCGCGTGCGATTTGATGCCGCAACAACACTCTTAGAGCTACAGAAGGTTCGGCTTCAGTTTATTCACCCATAAGCCCTCCCTAAAAGTTAGAGTTAGCGCCATTAAAGTCTCACCCAATTGGGTGAGGCTTTAGGTATTTAAACGCACCCAGCCGGGAACTGACCAATAACCCCCAGGAGAAACTCTCGACACCCACAAATGCAGTGATCATAATTATCCTCTTACATTAAGAACGCATAAAGCAACCAGACCCTTGACAGCGCAACTGAGTTGATTTTGACAAAAGAGAAGTCGGGACAAAGCCCGCCGCTCAAGAACAGGGTTACAGGCTATATTTTGACCTTATTCTGAAATACCATTTGCAACAATCTATCCGCTAGACAATACAGTCACATTCTTCCAAACCATTTAAAAAACCACCTAGCACACCTATATTTTTTATACAATCCCGCAGCCATTTATTCCGATTCAAATCTGGCATATATACCGGCAAAAAATCAGCTAAAACTGCCACCCTCTAAAACGCTTAAAAGCACAAATTGAACTAAAAGATTACACCGCACCCACATTGCCAACCCTGAAATTTACTGCTAATTATTTACCTCGTCCTCACCAGAGATAGGGCACACAAAATCTTTGACAGTTAGCTTAACGTTGAATCGCCCTAGCTCTTAGAGGTCGCAGCAATCTAACCGAAATTCTATTATTTATGGAGAATGTAGATGCAGAAGTCCTACGGATGGATTGGTTGTGCTCTTAGTGCAACCCTTGGCTTCTTGATGATGTCGCAGCCGGTTATAGCAAAAAATGATGACTCTCTTATTACTGACCCTGACACCTTAGAAGCAATGGGCTTTGAAAGGGACGCAAGTAATGTATATGCAGCCAAGGGCGTCAACCTGGGCAGGTCAGTTGATCCCTACCTGGGGGCAACTGATAGCCCTGATGCTCAAGAAGGATACTTTCCCTCAGGAAGCACAGACTATTCGCCAATTACGCCGAAGGATTTTATCGGTCGAGTGGATACCACTGGGTCGCAGTGGTTATACAATTCAGGAATCAGCCTTGAACTCAGTCGTCTAGGTACTGAGCGGTTTGCCGATGCCCAATTTGATGACCTTCCCAATGGCGGCACTCTGGAGTGGTATAGGTGGTGGTGGTCTGATAGTGATGCCACGTCACTGATGCAAACTTTTGTTTTTGAGGTTTGCCAACCTGCCTTCGCTGGCGGCGCCATTACATACACGACTATCGCTTCCAGCTCCAGCTTTGATACAACCACAGGGTCAACCTCTGTATCTCTTTTAAGTCGCCCCATTGATACCCAAAGCTGCTACTACTTGGCTCGTGTACGATTTGATGCCGCAACAACACTCTTGAGACTACAGAAGGTTCGGCTGCAATTTATTCACCCATAAGGTCAACCCTGAAAATTAAACCTACGGTTAAAGCCCCACCAAATTAGGTGGGGCTTTAACTACTGGAGCACACCCAACTGAGCGCAGCAAATAGAACCGAAAGGCAAGTATATAATTCATTCCTGATAGAAACAGATTAGATATCAAGATTTACCGTATAAAAAATTATTAGTGTTCAGTTAATTTTGATCGACCGCAGCCCCATTTATATCAATCTGATAAGGATGGTAGGCTGAGTCAACGGTGTATTCGATATTGGTACCAAGTAGTTAAAGGCTTACTGGTAATAGGGACTATAATTTAAATTGTGCAACTGCTCATACCCCATACCAGATGCCACAACGTAACCGCCACCTACTCTCTTAGCTTTTAAATTTTAAAAAAAATCTGTACTATGCCACCGGCCATTTATAGTGAATTGTAACAAAGTCTATCTGGTACATTTTATTAGCCAGGTGGCAATATCGCTTACGAAACCTCCTCAACACAATCACTTTCATGGACAAATATTGACCTTGTGTGTAGGCAAATAAAGGAAAAATTGTGGAAGATATTAAGGTAGAAACTATTAAGAAGGGAATTGCTGGCGCTGTTGTACTACTGCTAATCCTACCTATCCTCATGGGAACCGTCTTTACGGTTGACGAAGGGCACGTAGGAATTGTAAAGCGTTTTGGTAAGGCTGTTTCACAGGTTGATCCCGGAATTCATACAAAGGTCCCACTTATAGACAATGTAGTCGAAATCGAAGTCAGAACCCGGAAAAATGTTGAGACGATGAATGCCGCCACTGCGGAGCAGATGCCGTTAAAAGCAGTGACGGCTGTGAACTGGACGGTAACTCGTAGCGCTGCCATTGATTTGTACAAGCAATATGGCGGCCTGGAACAGTTTGAGCAGCGTATCCTCGACCCCAGACTGAGAAGTGCCAGTAAAGCGGGTTTAGCCGAGTTTAAAGCCGAGCAGATTATTCAGAACCGAAACGCGGCAATCCGACGGATTGAGGAACTCCTGGAAGAGGAAACCAAGGGGCTGCCTATGGAGCTTGGCGATGTACAGATCGAGAGCATCAACTTGCCTCCCAAGTACATCCAGTCTATTGAGACCAAACAGACGGAACTCAATCTGGCTGCGGCAGAAAAACACAAACTAGAGCGTCAAAAACTTGAAGCACAGCGTGAAGTGAATACAGCCAATGCACGCCGTGATGCCACCAAAGCTAAAGCGGATGGTGAAGCTCATAAGATTCGGGTAGAGGCCGAGGCGGAAGCTTATGCCATTCTCGAAAAGGGTGAAGCCGAGGCCGCAGCGATTAAAGCAAAAGCCGAAGCAATTGCCAAAAATCATACCTTGGTTGAATATATTCGCGCGCAGCAGTGGAATGGCCAGATGCCTTCAACCATTATGGGCGGCGATCAACCAATTCTGTGGGATATGGGAAGTAATTCTAACCGCAAAAATTAACTTGCCCCACAGTTAGAGTTTTTCTTACCTTTTGTAGCAAAGGCTTGGCGTCTCCCAATAGCGGCGCCAAGCCTATCTTCTTATGTTGGCAGTATTTTCCAGATAGTGATCACCATTTAAGCCCCTCTCAGCTGCGGCAACTTTTCCTCAGTTTTCCAAGCCAAATGATAGATACTTACCTCCACCGCTTAAAGGGAATCATTTAGAGAACCCCTATTACACATATCAATGTCTACCGCCTTTCAGGTACAGAAATAATTTTAACAAGAGTTGAAGGGGCTATAGTAATTCTGCCTAGGCATATATCGGACTCCTCGGGAAGTCTTACCCCAAATCGAACCTGACCTAGATCATCACAAGCAGCAGAATCATCACTGGCCCCACGCACAACAACCAAAGCCTCAATAATAGATGCTGGAAGTCCCCTTCCACTTGCCCACCAAATACCTGCTTATCAACCACAATTAAGATGTAGCTTGTGCTTTAGCGCCACCTTTGGGGACTGACTTGGGCAATACAATAAACCGGTAGCTACAGAATCAACCGCACAATCCCTCCTAGGAGATTTTTCTCAAGCTATTGATAGTTAATTCCCAAGGAAAATACCCAGTACTCAACCCAGAATTGAGGGGGCATCCAATCACATCATCCGGCATTATTTCGCGTAATAGTATTTTGAGCGTCAGCAGTAAATTTGCATGAAAGTAATTTAGGTGATTACTCAGGGAATTGAAATCCACCTTAGCTTAAGTAACCGTTTAGTAGCGTTTCAAATCGGCGAACAGATCACAACCAGATTAATAGAGCTTAATAATTTGCAAGGAAATAGATATGAAAGCTTACACCTCCATTGCTGCGGCAGTTGCGTTAGCCTTCAGTGGGCATACCGCCGCCAATACTACCGACGTCTCTCAAAATGGCAACGGAAATACAGCTACGTCTAACCAAGTCGACCCTACCACTTCGGGCAATGTTGCAAGCTTTACGCAAACTGGTGACAATAACTCATCGATTACATCTCAGCTAACAAACTCGACAAATAATTTTATTTACAGCACTCAAGTTGGCGACAACAACACAGTTTCATCGATTGAGCAATCTGATACCACAGCATCGACTGTTACCATATCACAAAATGGCCAGAACAATTTTTTTGTTGCACTTCAAATTAGGGCCACCTCAAGTACCGCAACAGTTACGCAAATTGGCACTTCGAATCAATTCGTTCCGGTACAAACCGATTCATCGCTCAACACTACTGTAATCAGCCAAAATGGTGACTCCAATGATGGCTCTATTACTCAAGCGATTTCTTCGGGAAATATGCTTTTTATCACCCAGGTTGGAACAAGCAACTCCGTAGCCGGCTCTCAGAACATGGAGACTTCTAGTACTGCCATCATATTGCAGGATGGAACGTCAAATATGGCTTCATTTGGCCAGGGAGATGGAACGGGAAATAACCTGACAGTAACCCAGCTGGGAACAAGTAACACCTCAATAGTGATCCAGCCTACATCCATAGGCGATACTGCCGAGCTTGTACAGAACGGCGATTCAAATGATGCGGATATCTCACAAGAACTCGGTACCGGCAGCAGTCTTTATGCTGAACAACTGGGTACTACAAATATGGTTATGACCTATCAAACTGGGGCAAGTAACGAAGGGGAAATCGAACAGGATGGCCTGAGTAATTCCGCAAACCTCTCCCAAGATGGAGATCTATTGGCAGCCTATATGGAGCAGATTGGCGATTCTAATGGATCTACTATTACTCAAACATCAACGATGAATTCAGCCAGCAGTATACAAATGGGCACAACTAACACTCTCGACACCACCCAGGCAACCACTGGGAATTCTGCAATTGCCACCCAAGTGGGCACTAATAATACAGGCACAATCTTGCAATAATTATACTCGCCGGCCTCTGCAGGTTCCAAACCAGGGCCGGCCAATCTCACTGCTGTGCCAGCCTACTAGAGCTATAAGCTCCCCTGCTTCAAGTTGCTATCTGCCAGAATAGCACAAGCTTAAACAGCCACTCTTTTAAATCCGGCTAAAACGTTAAAGATTCACCCCTAAGATTATGGGGCTTTACCAGCCCCCTCCCTCTCCAACTTTTCTTTAGCCTGAGGTAAAAGATCATAGATAGGTGGATTATTTGATATAAAGCCGATCTTAAATTGTGGAGGGTACTTAATAAGCTCTTTCATATAGTCACCCGCCGCTGTCATCACGGGTACAAGCATTGGCAAATGACGCACACCGATACTGGCATCTTCCTGGGGGTTGGAATAAAGATTAAACAGTATCGCCCCACCACTCTCAACAAAAATGGGGCCGCTAAATCCCCCCCAGTTTCCTCTCTGTACTACACCACTCTCAATTTCTGCGGTCCATACATATTTGAACTCATCAATACGCATCGCAGAAAAATACTGATTCATGGTATAGGGCCTACTGCGACGTGCAGATTGACCATTATCAGCCAACAACATTCCGGTTTGGTCGATACCATCGATATAGCGATCTTCGCTGACAAAGCTTGCAACTGCTTTACCGGGCTTACCCGCTATCGAAATAGCCGTATTAAATAGATCAGCCAGATCAAATAATCCTTCAGTCCGGCGCGGCTTGATAACTCCCTGCCAATATGCAAATGTCGGCACCCTTACGCCCCCCTCCCAGCTGGTCCCTTTACAGCCCCGAAAAGGCGTTCGACCATAGGGGGGAACCTCACACTCCGGGCCATTATCCGAGGTGAAAAAAATCAGAGTATTCGCCAGCTGATCCGTTTCCTGCAACGCAGTAAACAACTGCGCCAATACATAATCCATCTGCACCATACAGTCGCTATATACCGTACGAGCCCTGGATTTACCCGCCCATTTATCGGATGGATAATTATCAAAATGACAACCTCTAGGAGCGTGATATAGGAAAAATGGCTTTTCAGAGGTTTTCATTTTCTTAATAAAATTTACACTGTACTCCATCCACTGATCATCAAGCACCTTGATATAGTCCAGATCAATCTGATGGATATCTTTGCATTTCTCTGTATCCTGTGGCGTACAGTGTACCTCGCTATGGCTAAATGACTCCTTCTGCATCATTGCAAAGCGCTCTGGAGACAGTGCTACTTCCGGATTAAAATAGACGTCTCTCCACTCTGTATACATATCTGATACACCGAGAAATCCCCGATAATCGTCATAGCCAACATTCTGCGGTAAAGACCCCTTATTCTCCCCCATATGCCATTTACCCACCCCCTGGGTAACATATCCCAGTTCCTTAAGTATGGCGGGCATTGTGACTGCACCATCTAAACCACCGGCTTCACCGTACATAGGGGGGCGCAAGATGCCATGATGTAAAGGGTTTTGACCGGTATGGATCGTCGCTCGTGTCGGCGAGCATGAAGGCGTTGAATAGGCAGAGGTCAGTATAAGTCCCTCATTCGCCAACTTATCCATAGTCGGTGTGGCATTGCCTACTGCAATACCCCCACCATTAAATCCGACATCCATCCAACCCACATCATCGAGCAGGAAAATCAGTATGTTAGGCTTTTTGCCAAACTTTTCTTCCAGAAGCGTCAGCGTCTGCCTAGCTTGCTTTTCCTCTTGCGGGTGCTGGATTACCGGGTACATATTATCCGCCAGCTTTACAGGCTTTAAATGCAGAAACTGATCGGGATGGCTGTACCCTGGTGCAGAGGTTGGCCCCGTAGTGCTCCCCCGCAAATTTTCTGCCTGTGCCATAAGGCTTGACAGCATAAAGATTGCAACAAGGCACGCAATATAGACTTTACCGCCAAAGAGCCATAACCAAGACAGCTTCATACCTGATATCCAGTTAACGTTTATATTGAGCTGGCGGCCTCTAAGCGCACCAATCCCCTGAAATCTCCAAAGTTAAACTGCCAATAATCTATACGGATTAAAATAGTGATAGCTCGCTTTAATACTTATTGAAGGATAGCCTTGATCGCTTACACTTCACCTCGCAATCAATATTTATAGAGAATATGGAAAGCCTCCATCAATGGATAAGAGGACAAATTGTCGGAGAGGAAAAGTTTTCTTACTTTTTATAGCGAATGCTTGCCACCTCTCAACAAGAAAACGCCAAATCCACCTCTAGACTGCCAACACAAGCGACACATGCTTAACCGGCTTTAAGGGAGTGTAGACTCACCGCAGACTAGATTTACTGGCACACACTCTAACATCTACCGCCTTTCTGTAGTGGCACACTAAATTTTATTGCGAGAGGACATTTAAACTTTGAGACAAAGATAACCCAAAGATATCTAAAAAAAGAACAAAGAAGGACAACCGCCCTATAATATGAAAAGATAAAATTACCGGCGATCTAGTTGAAAAACCAGATAATGTTAGAAATTATACTCAGCAGATAGGCACGGAAATTTTATTACCCTCTCCCCCAACATATAAAAGGAAATGTATGAGACTCGTTTAAAATGGCGGGGCTTACATTCAAAGAAACATCATACATCCGTTCAGCACTTAAATATCGTTTAGCTGGCTTAGCGCCTGAAATGGATACTGACAATAAAAATATTGTTGACGAATCCTTGTCTAAAACCGAACGAATCGACAGATAAGAAGATATTGTCTTTCACAGCAAGCTACTCTACCAATTTGAGCGAGTAGACAAACACTCACAGGAGCTAAGAGTAGTACCAAGTATTACTATACCAAATACCGAATAAGTCAGATCTTGTATAGCCACAATCTACCCCAGTTACGAGACAGGCCCGGCTAACGCCAGGCCCTAAACTCACAACTTGCCAATAATGTTAATAAACACCCCGTGACTGTCATAGTCCAGCTGGGTGAGATCATCAGAGAAGTCGGTAAAGTTGTAGCCCACCCCCAATTTAAGGTGATCGCCGACATGGCGATACAGACCAATCAGGGCGCCGCTCTTGCGGTCCTGAGCATCGGGGAGGTCCAGTAGGCGGGCCTCCAGGAGGAGGTCCCAGCGCTTGATAAAGTGCCAGTCGGCACGCACTACATAAAGGCTGGCACGGCTGTCAAAAAACTCTGGATCTTCCGTATCCATACTCAACTGGCCCAGACGATAGGCGTACTTGCCGCCCAAAGTCCACTGTCGGTTGAGATCGTAACTGGCATCTACGGAGAAGATATGGCTCTTCTGGATAAATTCAGTGGAGGTATTTTCAACCGTAACCTGATCCTGAGTCGGTACATTATAGAAGTAGGTGTACTTCATCAGGGTATTCAGGCGGTCATTATTTACCGGGCGATAAGCATAACCCATAACCGCTTCGGTAAACTTACCATCGTAGAATTCACCCTGTGAGCTTTTACTGTCGGAGTAGTTGAGCTTGCCCACCAGGCGCCAGTCTGGGGTAAACTGGTAATTGAAAGTATTTTTTAATAACCAGGTATCGCGTTCAGTTTCCGATACCGTATTGTCATCCGATACAGTTTCCGTGATATCGGTGCGGTATTCCAGCGCTGATGAAATGCGTATAGCATCCACACCATAGCCCATATTAAAGCCCAGCGCATTGCGCTCAGTTTTGGCCCCGGTATCTGGGTCTTCCAGTGTGCCCGCTTCCAAAGTGGTGCCATAGGTCCAGCGGTCATTGGGAGCCAAGTCCATACCCAGGGCATGGGTCAAACCGGTGGAAACGTCACCGTGGCTGTAGCGCTCTTCACCGTAGATATTTAGCGTGTCGGAATAGCGGCTGCGGAAACCGGTACTCATATTGCCCTTGCGTGCGCGCACACCGGTATCGCTGCGCTCATTGTCCAGGGCGTAATTCA
The DNA here is from genome assembly GCF_052467605.1 of Microbulbifer regidiadema (SeqCode). Lineage (NCBI taxonomy): Bacteria > Pseudomonadati > Pseudomonadota > Gammaproteobacteria > Cellvibrionales > Microbulbiferaceae > Microbulbifer > Microbulbifer regidiadema (SeqCode). The sequence continues at coordinate 1,542,622 of NZ_CP174316.1, forward strand.
TATAGAGACTGGTTCTGTCGGTTACCAGGAAATCCGTACCCAGGCGGGCAGCTGTACCGGTATCACCGCCAGAAACCTCACTGTCCATGGTCAAACGGTCACTCACCCGATAAGCGCCACCAAAACCAATGCGGTTGTTCTCTTCGCGAGTGCCCGTCACCTCCATCGTATTCTGGACAAAACCAAAGGCGCTCCAGCTTTCGCCGGAGTCATAGCTGGCTTCCACAGCGATATCCGTACGATCCCCTTCGGTCTGGGTGGCAGCGACAACTTCGGACTCATCCTCACGACTGTCATTGCGAACTGCGGAAGTAAGGCGCCAGTGATCATTGATACGGTAGCCGAGCATCAAGTCCATGGCATTGGTTTGCAGCCCATCCTCCTCCTCTTTGCTATCAGCTTTGATCCTTACATCAAAACTCTCGCCAATCGGTAGGTTAACGCCGCCGCCGTACTGGAGGGTATCGCCATCCGCGTACTGGCCGGGAGCGGAAAAACCGGCTTCGCGTTCCTGATGGTAGAAGTTACCAGAGCCGCGCAAGCTGTCGAAGAAATCTCCCAGCTGTACAACGCCTTCCACCTTGGTGGCACTGGCAGCAACGGTTGAATCCAGGCTTTCATCATCGAAGGTATAGCCACCATCCAGGGAGCTGACACTATCGAGGCTACTGCCCTCGCTATCGGCCATTTCAATTTTCAGCCAACTGCTGGCGCTTTTACGCAGAGTCAGGTCGATGCCCTGTAGCGAACTTTCATTGTCATCTTCATCCTGCTGAATACTGCTGAAACCGAATTTGACATGATCGCCCAGCCAGTAGTGAGCGCGACCACCAACAGCCAGGGTATCCATCTCTTCAAAGCCGGGAGTGTATTCGTAGCGCGCTACCAGGTACTGGGGATTGCCGTTATACGCCCCATCTTCAATTAATAGCTCGTCATTGGCCAGGGACGACAGCGGGCTGTTAAGCAGGATACGCCCTTGAATATAGTCAATATCGTAATCAACTACGGCGGTGAGGGTCTTAACTGCGAGTACCAGTCCGGAATCTTTATCCCGAACCTCCACCCGTAAACTCTCCGAGCCGCTGGAAATATCCTGGTGGCGGAGGTAATACAGGGAACCGCCGGTTCCACGATATTCATCGCGCCCGGCAATAGTGCCAGGCTCTGCTCCAAAAGCATCTATTTGAAAGCGTTTCTCACCAAAGCTGGTCATCCCGTCGGTTTCAAAGTGACCGCTAGCGCCGTACAGCGTCCGGTCAATTTGGGCCAGCTCATTGTCGGCGTAGTTTGCTTTGAAATTACCCCAGAGCCCGTAGTCATCGTACTTGGATAATTTTACGTAGAACTTACCCGATGTGGGCGCATCTTCGACTACGGTGGAATCATCGCCAAACGTCGGGTAGTACAAATCACTATCCAGACGGCGGAATAAGGCATCGGGGGATTTTTCCATAAAGTTGGAAAATAGATCCTCTACCGGCCCCTCTTCGGTATCCGCACTGGCTGACAGGCGCCAGCCTTCCCCGAAACCACCGTTAGTGTAAAACGCCAGGCGACCGTCGTAACTTACCGAGTTGTCATAATGGGTTTCATCGCCGGTAACCAGGGCTGCGGGGCCATTGGTTTTATCGTAACCAACGGTAAGATCAGCAATCCCTACGGTAAACCAGTCGCTTTTGGCAAAATCCAAATCCCGCAGGAAGAGTTCGCCATTGCCCTCGTCATCGAGAATCGCCACTTCCACCGTATGCATACCCGGTGCAAAAATTTGCTCGGCGATAAACTGGCCCTGTGTATCGACTGGGACTGGGTTACCCGCTAACCATACGGTATGTCCAGGCGGCACCTGGGCACCGTTGACCAGTACACTGTTGCCATCCAAGGGAATGTTCTGCTGTGCTAGGCGGTTTTCACCGTACCCCACCAACAGTTCCCTGCCGATATCTTCACTGTCTGAAGACTCTTCGACTTTATCCACCAGCCACAGGGTTTGTTCCCTGGTCTCGTCATAGCGACCCTTGCTGTCATAGGCTCGCAGTACGTAGTGCAGCTTTTTCAGCGGCGCCTGGAACTCAGAAAACTCTGCGCGCCACTCCCCTTTGCCAAAGTGATCCAGCGGCACAACGGCCAATGGCGTATCGCGCAGGGACTGGCCCTCTTCAAACAAGCGCACCTCTGCACTTTTAATAAAAGAGGGATAGTTGGTATAGCTACTGAAAAATACCCGGTTTTCGGCCAGGTCGGTATCCGGGTTATCCGTATAACGGATTGTATTGGGCCACGCCGTCACATTCAGGCGCGGCTGCATTTTTTTATTGTCGAAGCGGAATTGGATATTGGCTTCCTGCAAAGCCACATCGGTACAGCGCTGTAAGTCCGCCGAGTTTTTATAGGGATCGTATTCGGGACTGCCGTCGACGGTGATACGCATTAAGTTGAGCGCGTAGGGATTATTGGCCACGGCCTCGCGATTAATCCGCTCGATTTGCAGGCGATCACTTTCTGTGAGAATAGCCAGTTCATCGTATAGGACTTCGACTTCAACTCTGGCGCCGTCGCGCTGTTCAAATCCATTGCGCACTACATCATCAGATTGGACATAGCCGCGCCCCTCAAACTCCACCTGGGTGTCGTCGAGGTTTAGCAGTTCCTGTACCTGTGCCATAGCGCGCTGGGCGCGGGCACCGGACAAGCCCTGATCATCGCCGTAAACCATTGCTTCGCGGCGATCCATCCGCTGGTTATCGCTATAACCGATAAAGCTCAGGCGAACATTCGCCTTATTGGAGATTTCAGCCATGGCCGCACGTATTTGGGTCAGCTGTGCCTGGCTGATAATCGGGTCGCCGTTGTCAAAGCGAATCGGCGATAATTTTCCCCCGGCGGATTCATAGGCGATGGTGAGGGTTTCTGCTGCGGCCGCTTCCGGACAGGCCTGCACCGATTCGGTAGCGACCTCCAGTGGATCGTCATACCAAAATTCCACTTCTACCCGGCGATTGAGGGCGCGGCCCTTGGGGGTATCGTTGGCCGCTATTGGCTGACTGCCCCCTTTACCACTGCTGGTGACCATCGTCGCCGGTAAATTCAGTGCGGCACCCAGGGCCTGAGCGACACGGCGGGCTTCGCTATAGGATTGCTCTTGATAAGCCTTTTGTTGCGCTTCTGCACTTTCACTCACATCCAGAGGGCGGGCATCGGTATGGCCGATAAAGTGAATAACCAGATTGTTTTTATCCACCAGGTTCGATCGAACTTCGCGGATACGGCGAATAAAGGCTTCCGGTAATTCTGTTTGCCCGGCCCCCATTCGCAGTGGCGTCACCAGATTTCTAAGGCGTGCCCGCTGTTCGCTGCCCGCAGCGTAAGTCAGTCTACACACGGTTTCCTGGCGACACACCTTAACCCGGTTGAGCAACAGTGCCTCGGCACGGGCACGCTCCGCCATGGCTTTTTTATCCAGGGCGTCGTAGGTCACTTTCACCTGTATGCGGCGGTTCTCTTCGCGACCGGCGGTCGTAATATTATCCGCTATAGGCTCCAGATCCCCGCGCCCTTCAACAGCAATCATTTGCTCGGGCAGTTCGAGGGCCTCTTGCAGAAAGTCCGCCGCAAACTGCGCCCGCGCCAGGGTAAACTCCTCTTTACTGGCAAAATCCGCTAGCAGCTCTCCGCTGAGAGGATCGGAATCTGTGTGGCCGATAAAGTGCAATTTGAAATTGGGCGTCTCGCCCAGTTCATTCAAGCGCTGGCGCAGCAGTGCCACTGTTTGCGGAGAAATTTCATCCTCAACACCATGGAACAGAATGGGGTCGATAAAGTCTTCCACCACAATCGGGTCCAGCGGTGCGACAAATTGAGTCGCGTCCTGCACCCATTTATTAGTGGGCGCACGCAGCAGCATACCCTCGGTATTGCTGCCGATCGGTTGCTCCTCAAATTCTGTTTGAGTTTCACTCTCCTCAGAATTCAAGCCCGGAAGATTTTGCCAGACCTGCCACCAGCCCGGCTCAGCCACCTGCGTATCCGCCTCTTGGGCCTGGGCCGGAAGTGTCAACGCCAGCGCAATCGCAGTGGCGAGACGGCGATCCCGCCGGGAGAAAAGGCGGGGCGTCTTCGCCGCAGAACTTATCGAGCGGGCTCGCTGGACAATATTCCGTTTCGCAAAGGGCATTACTGCAATCCTCCTTTGCCGGGGGGCGCGCCACGGCGCCAGAAAACTTCAGTTTCAATGGTCAAATCATAGTCACCATTGCTGCCCTCCCAATCTCGGGCAACTTGATCCTTAATCGCCTGTAGGCGCTCTTCTACCAAGTCCGAGTCTTCGTTCTCTCCAAGATAGGCAAGGCGTAAAACAGAGGGGGCTTCACTAAGTTTGTCTAACAATAAATCCATTCGGGAATGCCATTGCGGGCGCAGTTCTGTTGTGCCCGGTTCAAATACCGCATCGGCAATATCCAAGCGCACCACCCGGTGCAAGCTGGCTCCAAAATTGAACTTGAGCATCTTGCCTCGGGTAGCTCGCAGCACACGCGGGTTTTCAGTGGTGAGACGATACCCGCTTGGCAAGCTGCGGTCGTCGAGCTTGAGCACAAAATTGGAACCCCGATCGCCATTCGGCACCACCGCACAGGTGATATGGAAGCGGCCGTGGGAGTCCGCTGTGGCATTCAGACCGGTGGCCGTCACTACTCGCGCACCGGGCAGACCGCCCTCACCCTCATCCTGGTAGCCATTCATATTTTTATCGTCAAACACTTTGCCGATAACATCGGTGCAGTCGAAGGTGGGATCGGGCACTACCCGCACCGTCGCAGAGGCTTCACCAGAGGCGGCCTGAGCCGAGAGCTGGTTGTATAGACGCGCGCGGTTGACATATTTGCCTTCGCCCACACCGGAACCCACAACCAGCAGCAGTTTCAATACGCGGGTCTCTTCCGCTTCCACTCGCAGATCCGACCAGCTCAGCTGCAAACCTTCGCTGTCCGGCTCCGCCGCCTCGCCATCGAGGCGCGCTGATCCCGCCACGTACTTGAAGCCTGCGGGGAAGTAATCCACCAGCTGTATATCGGTTAGCGGTATCGGCAGTGTATTGCCAAAGGTAATGGTATAGGGCACCAGCTGGCTGCGGGTTACGTTGAGCATGGCCGCAGTTTTGGTGATGGAGAGCGCGCCCTCCAGCTCCGGGTCCATGGCGATATGGTTATTAAACAGCTGGCTTTCCCCTGGAATCTGGCCGTCATCCAAGGTCATGCGCAGGTAGTAATCCGTTGCCGCATCCCGTGCCTCCACGTCCAGGGAGGGGTGAGCGGACGACTCCTGTACCTCACAGTGGTTGGCCGTAGCGGTAACCATATCCGCGTTGCTGCCCAGGCAGCCAGCCACATCAAAACCGGCGGTTTCGCTGTTAGTCTGTGCAGGAATTACCTGTGATTCTCCCCCCACATAATCCTCATCGCCGATATCTACCTGGATCAGGTAATCCACATTGGACGGACAGGCCGCATCGCTGAAGTTGATATCGAATTTGTAGTAGCCGCCGGACTGGGTTACCTGCCCCTGCTGCGTTTCATCATCAAAACAGCGCGCCGGAAGCTCCTGACCAGAACTCACCCGCAACATAGTGAGCGTGGCGCCCTCAATGGCGGAGCGGCTTACAGAGTCGTAGACCACACCATTGGGCGTCAGTGGTAAATTCAGATTTTGCGGGTTTGCTCCCGAGTCTACGTAGATTTCACTAATCGATTGCGGACCGCTGGTGAAATCAGAAACGGTATTCCCCAGGGAGGCCGTATTTTCCGTGGCATCCGGTGCGGTGTAGCGCATCTCGTAGCTGAGGCCACCATAACTGTTGGGCACCAATCCCTGGAACTGGAAGTAGCCATTTTCATCAGACTGAACCGTTTCCATCAGTTCATCATTGAAATACAGGTCTACAGCCCAGTTAAGCAATAGGCGTTCATCCGTATCCAGGGCATCGTTGAAATTTACATCGTGCCACAGATAACCGGCCAGGTTAGCGATACCGGGAGTACCGCCAACATCGATGGCAACGCTGGCCTGGCTGCTGGAAACCGGATCATTCCACTGCACTTCTGCGGTGTTCACTACGGTAAAACCGTAATCCAGGTTTTCTGACATCTGCGCCTGGAAACGCAGAGTAACCACCTCTCCCGGCTCCAAATCGCCGTAGGTCGTGGCGTAGTCCGCAGTGATCAGCGTATCGGCTACGGTTACACCGTCGGCCTGCCCGTTGAGCAGGGCCGAATCGGCAACATAGGTGAGAACCCCATCCCCGGCAACGGCCAGATCATCGATGATCTCAATATCAGTTGCCGGAACACCGCTGATATTCTCAACAGTTACCAGGTACTCCAATAGCGCACCCGCCTCTGCGGCACCACCGCCGACAACGGCAACTTCTTTCACAATGGACAACAGTTGTGCATCGCCCACAACAACGTCCGTTGGCTGGGCGCCATTGGCCGGGTTGCCGTCGGCATCAGTTAGAGTGAGTGCCAACTCATCCGCCTCGACACTGCCCTGGTTGCTAATCACCGTACCTGTCGCGGTGCCCGCATTCACCATCACTTCAAACGTCACAGTGGCAGTTTGACCCGAGGTAATAACACCCTCATTAGCGCCCGGTAACGGCGGTGTCAGATCATCGGATGACACTGGCAAGGCGGTATCCAGTTGTGAATTACCACCGCCGTTATCCGCCACCGCTGCCCCATTTAATGTGGTGGTGCCGGCAACATAGGTGGTGTCATCTGGCAGCTGGTCGGTAAGCGCCACTTCCAGCGCGTCTACGCCCCCCATATTGGTAATAGCGATGGTATAGCGAAGTACATCGCCGGGATCGACAATCCCTGCGGAGGCGTAGTCTTCGGCAATTTCCACCGTCTTATGGGCAATTAACAGAGGCACATCACCGACGATATCGATCGTGGGGTCATCGGGGGTATCGGTATTCGGGTCATCGGAAGGTACTTCAGCAAAAGTACCACTACCCGCACCCTCGCCATTGACGAATGCCTGGTTCGAAATCACGGTGCCGTCATTAACGTCATTAATGGTGACATCAAAGGTAATTACCGCTACTGAAACACCATTGGCACTGGCACCGATAAAACCATCGGCTTCGCCATCACTATTTACACTCATCCCCGCAGCCAGCGGAGAGCTACCACTGATATCGGATAATGTAGAGCCATTCAGGGTGGTAGAGCCGCTGACATAAGTCGTGTTCGCGGGGATCTGATCCAATATCAGGGAATTGATCGCGTTCTCATTACCCGCGTTCTCCACGGTAATGGTGTATCGCAGGGTATCTCCTACCATCAGCAAATCGGCATCATCGGTCATATCTGCCGAGGTTTTTTCTACGATCAGTGACGGCTCCGACTCAATCAGTACTTCGGTGGGATCTTCATCCCCCGCAGTATCCGGATCATCGATGCCATTGATATTGGGATCGTCACTGTCTTGTAGCAGTTGTCCGGGAAGCTGAATCTGAGCCTGGTTCAAGACTTGGGTTCCACTGTCAATAACAGCGGCCAGGGTCACTTCATAAATAATCTGAATGGAATCACCGGTGCTGCCACTCGCGCTCAGATCCAGATTGTTAACTTGCAGATAACCACTATTCCAGGTCCCAGCAGAGGGATCGGTAGCACTGCTATCACTGCCTGTCGGTGTACTCAGCAACTGCAAACTACCCGATTCAAACAGCGCCGAATTATTTAATCGGCCCAGATCATCGCTGACTTCAACTCCGCTCACATCAACACCGCTCGTATTGGTCAGAGTCAGCGTGTAACGTAAAACTTCTGTGGGACTGGCGGCGGTGGCCGGATTTTCTCCACGGCTGATATTTTCTACAGCCTTGTAGAAAGTTACTGTCGGCACAGAGGCGCTAACCGAATAAGCGTCCTCATGATCCAGTAGCGCAGGCGTACCATCGGTGGGCGCCGCACGGGTGTACTGGCGAACTTCGCTGAGGCTGCTATCCCAGCTATGCCACTGGGTAACGGCGGCGATATTCGTCAGCGTATCACCATCGACCGTATCGCTATCCAAATAGGCGTCGTAGCCAATCAGCAGGTGGTAATCCGCATCCAGCATCGCCGCTGCGCCAAGGGTGGTAATTGTGAGAGTACAAGTCGCACTATCGAATACCCCATTAAAATCTGAACCCTCTGTCAGGGTGGCCATGGTGGTGCCGGCGCCATCGGTAATTTGCGCGGTAAAATTGGCCGGGGCAGTTTCACACATACCACCGGGATTATTATCCGGCAAAATATCGGTAACACTGATATCCCAGGCCGGGCCCGTACCGGTATTGTGCAAATCTAAAGTAAAGGTACCGCCAATACCGGACTGTACGCTGGTCGGGCCAGATTTAGTCAGGGTAATCGCTGTGGGTTCTACAACGTCCATATCTGCGGTTGTGTTGCCACTACCGGCACCCTGCCCTGAAGAGGCATTGTCGTTGTCGTAGTTGTAGCTATAGCTGGCACTGGTGGCAAAATTCAAGCCGTCCACATTGGGCGGATCTATATCCAGCAGGCGCAGGGTTACATCAATAACGACCTGCTCGCCGGCCGGCACATCTATTCCAGAAGTGCTATCGGCAATACTGAGACTGGTAGAGCTGCCGTTATTTTCCGGTGTGAAAGATGCACTGCCAGATACTTTACTGGCACTGACAAATTCCAGGTCGGCGGCAGACGCAGTCAGATCCATCAACACGGTGACATCGTGGAGCGCGGTGGTTTGCACCGTTTCCGGGATGGTAATGCGATAGTTAAACGGCTCGCCAATAGAGGCTGTCAACTGGGTCACTTCGATCGACAGCGGCGCGGCATTGGGAGTATTAAACTGGACGCTGACCGGAGCAGTCGGTCCATAATCCTCACGCATATCCTCAGTAACCGCCACTGAATTGAGTGACGGCAAATCGTCATCGTCGAGAGAGTAATAAACCTCAACATAAGCCGCATTCTGCAAGCTGAGCCCGGCACCTAAGTTAGAGTCAGCCTCAACGCGATAAACCATCTCCAGGGATTCGCCCGCATTGATTGCATAGCCGGTACCTACGGCAAAATCCCATACGGCTTCACCGGTACTGCTATCAAACGTGGGCGCAACTGCTGTCGCAGTGGCACTATTTACAGAAAGGGATTGGACACTGACGCCCCCTTGACGCAAGCCCAGGGGAATCACATCGCGGAATACCGAATCGTAGGCCGGTGAAGAACCGTTATTAGTTATTGTAACGGTGTATTCAATCGTATCGCCGGCGGCAAGGGTACTGCCATCTGCGGGGTTTGCGCTTATGGCTACGGAGAGATCCGGCTGCAACAGATCAAGTGCTTCACTATCACTGCGGGTCTCAGCTCCGGTGGCAGCATCAAAACCAAACTCTGCGGTATTGGTCAGTGCGGTATTAGTGGCCGGCCAGGGATGAGTGTCCTCATTGAGAACCCGCACCAGGTAGCGCAGCACAAATTCATCGTTGCCGATATCGTTATCTGCCGTATTGACTAGGTCGGGAATACTCCAGGTGAGCGTGGTGGCCCCCGTAGCGGGATCACCAGACTGTACCGGCTCGGCAATATCACTGTGGGTAAAGGGGGCCGCAGCAGCAAATGGTGCAGAGGTCTCACCATTAATTGAGAGCGTACTGACAAACACCATTCCCTGGGGCAGGGTATCGACAATAAGCCCATTGGAGGCCGTGCCCTCTGGCAGGGACAGGGTAATCTGGTATTCGACCAAATCCCCCACTCGCAACTGCTCATCAGCACTAACGTAGCTATCGTCCAAGCGAATTTTGCTGATTGTACTGTCGTTAGCGGCGTCCACCTGGGCGACGATATTTTCCAGCCAATAATCGTTCAGGCCACCGCTGCCATCGGCACCGTTACGCTCATAAACACTACTGTTATCTTCATTGAGGCTGGTCCACTCCACGCTGGCCGTTGCGGACAGTGTCGCTGCCGGCTGCACGCTGTCGAGTACAACCGCGTCGAAGACCAGTGCACTGCCAGCACCTGCGGCGATATCCAGATCGCTGTTAGCCCGCTCCCACAGCAGGGTTTGCGCTGCGCTAATTCCATCGCCAGTCACGCTGGGGTCCGCCTGGGAAATGCCGGCAAAGGTCACAGTGCCCGGAACAAATTCAATCCCCAAAGACAGCACTTCATTAACTGACAAGTCGTAGGCCGCAGAGTTTTCTGCATTACCCGCAGCACTGAGGTCCAGGGTAAAACGCAGTATATCGCCCGCATCCGGGTCGCTGCCGGGATTGGTTTGGTTGGCAACAGAGGCAATTGCGCTTATTTCCGGCTCGACAATAGTGAGTGTCGCCGCAGTGCCGCTACCGCCAGACTGTGACGCAGCGCCATCAGTGGCTGCGTAAATATAGCTCACTTCATTGTCAAAGCTGTGGCCAGCCTGGGCCGTGGCATTGTTAGCTACCCGGGCGCGAACTTCAAAAATCGCTACGGTACCCGCTGGAATAATATCAATGGCCAAGTCGATATTATTGCCGCTGGTATTATCGGTGTAGCTAAGCCCGTTAATTTCCTGTAGTTGCACCAGCTCCAGACTGGAATCCAACACATCGGAAATTGCAATATCGTAAATGGCCGAGGTGGTACTGCTACCGGGTACCTGTATTTGGTATACAACCTCATCGCCGACAGCCGCAGTAGATGCGCTCTGTAAGGTTTTCTGCGGAGCCGTCACACTGGTGGCCGCAGTGCCCATAGGATAGGGCGTGCCCAGGGTAACTGCCGAATACTGTTCGCCGTCACTCGCTTCCAGCGACCAGAATTCATCGACCGTAAAGGTATTAACCCAGCTTTCGCCGCCACTAATATCCGTATAGAAACCAATTTCATAGCTGATTTCCAGACAAGTGCCCGCCTCTACCGGCACCAGGAAATCGAAGCCCATATCATCACCGCGCGCTGCGGGGGCGCTATAGGTGTAATCTGTTCCCTGCGCCAGCGCAGTTCCGTCCAGGCTCACCTGGAGGTTGGCAATAGAGCCCTCGTCCATCTGCGTCGCCAAGTCATCGGTCAGCGACAGGTTATAGGCGGGGGCAAGGCCCGAGTTACAGGCTTGCAGGGTAAACTGCATGGTATCGTTGGCCGGGTCCACATTCATATGGGAGCCAGGCCAAGTGGCATCGGTCTTGGTGAGACTGTCGATAACCGGTTGCAGCACGGTAATGTCGGCACTGTCCCGCAAGGTACTGGCGGCACCGGTGTAACTCAGCTGGGCCGTATTGGTCAGGGTTGCCGTAGGCGCGCTGATTCCCGCCGCCGCTACCACCTTAGCCGTGTACTCAATAACAAAATTATTGGTATTGCCGAAATTACTGCTGATATCCCCGAGGCTCCAGGAGACCGTACCAGTGTCACCGGCAGTGGGAACTGCAATAGCGGAATAGGTAAAATCATTCAGACTGTCGTCGTAGGGAGCCGCAGTGTCCCCGTTTACGCTGACAATAGTGTCAAACTCCAAACCACTGGGCAGCGCATCATCAATGGTGACTGCCGGTGTGGTTCCCGCCTGCAAATTTAGAACAAGCTGGTAAGTGACCGTATCACCAACACGCAAAGTGCCCACTGCCGTTGCAGTATCCGTATCGGCAATTACTGTTTTTGCAATACTGGTATTATCCACTGTATCGATGCTGGCCTGTGCGGGGCCAACACAGTAATCGTCAGGTGCAGAAATACTGGGACACCCAGCACCGTCGCGCTCATAAGCCTGATCATTGATACTGCTATCATCCAGGGAGGTCCAGTCCAGCATCACACTGTTGCTGATGGGCGAACCAAAAACACCGGTAACTTGAGTGCGGTAGGTGAGCACCAGTGTTTGGCCCAGCTCCAAATCCAGGCTGTTATCGCTGTTATCCCGCCCCCATACCAGTGGGCCCGTTGGGGCCGCTGCCGGTGTGGCGACAAAAGCGGATACTGCGCTGCCATCTATTGCTGCGGTAGGGGTAAAACTGCTGTCGAAGGTCAATTCGGCAGGCAGGGTGTCGACCAAATTCAGCTCATAGGCTGCGGCAGTGGAGCCGGAATCGTGCTCCACGGTAATAACGTATTCCAGTACATCGCCACCCACCGGCAGGTTGCCCGGATTGGTGGCATTGCTCACCGCCTTGCTAATTGCCAGTAGCGGCTCTACGACCGTTACACTGGCGGTGCTGTCGTTGATATTTTCCGTGCTGCCGGTTTCCCCATTGCTGTATGTCAGCGCAGCACTATTCTGACGGTTGTCACCATCATTAGTGGCGAGATCATTTTCGATACGCGCAAAATAGGTAATCCGAATCAGCGGGGTAATCGCACTTCCGGCAGTGTCATTTTCACTGGTGGTATCGACGCTGCCGATATCCCAAGTGGCATTTCCGGCAGTGTTATCTCCCGGGAAACTGTTAAAGGCGGATTCAGAGGGTGTACTGCCATTGATTGTTTCGATACCGATAAAATCATAAGTGATATCGTAATCGGTATTGTGAGAGAGCACATAACCTTCGGGACTACCCAGCTGATCAGTGATAACTACATTCTCACTGATACCTTCCGGCAGACTGATTTCCAGCTGGAATTCTTTATGGGCACCAATGGTGGGAATTACTGCGGTATCCAGATCTGTTTTAGTCAGTTCTAATGCCGGGACTTCGGTCTGGGCACTGGCAGTGGTTTCATAGTCGTTAATGGGGTCGCCACTATTAGGCAGAACACCAATGCGCATGCCGTCAGCAGCGCCATCGATGCCAATAGTATTGCTACTGTTAAGGGCAGTATTTGTACCCGGCAGGGATTGCCAGCGGGCTTCAACGGTATTATCCAGAATTTCATGGGGCTCAACGCCCTGCTCTACCTGGACTTCAAAAGTAAACGTTTTTGTATCGCCAACGGCAATGGTGTAATCGCTATTGCTGCGATTCCAGCTAAAGATGGGCGCATTGCTACCGACCGTAGTGACATCGATATTATTGGGGGGATCATTGCCGCCCACATTGCCCAGGTAAATCAGGTTACTGCCGGTAAGATCGTCGAGCACCTGCAAGTTGTAGGCATCGGCACTGCCAATATTTTCCGCGCTAACCGTCACCGTGAGAATATCGTCGGCATCACTATTGGTAACAGCAAAGGATTTTGTCAGCTGTATTTGCGGTTCCAGTACCGTAATTTCATGTGCATCAAAGGGGACCGCTACAGAGGTCCCAGACTCATCCACATAGGTAACTTGCGCAGTGGTATAGCTACCACCGTTGCCCAGCACATCGCCATCATTGGTATTGCTGCTGTTCTCAATACGGGCGATAAACTCTACCGGAAAATCAAATAAGCTACCGGAAACCGTGGTGAGTTCCTGATCGCCAAAATCCCACTCCACATAATCCGCAGTGCCCGTGCTGGTACAGGTAGCACTAAAAGTACCACCCGGTACAAAGCCAGCATCATCATAGGGGGAGGCGCTTAAATCGATCGTTTCCCCTTCAATACAGCGCATACCCGCCGGCAGTTCATCACGAATCACAAAATTCCGCAGTTTCGCCGCCGGGATTTGTGCCGTCAGTTCATAGCGCACCTCTTCGCCGACAACTGCGGTATCGCTGCTAGTGCCACTGGCAGTGCCATTGGAAAATTCAAGGGCCTCTTTCGGCTCTGCCTGTACCTCAATAATCTGCATCTGCGCCTGGGCACTGTCAGACTGGTAGTGACGCGCACGCCCCTCTGCGGGGGTGCCATCACCCACACCATCATTGTCCGAGTCACTGTCAATTGGCAGAACCGTCTGATTGCCAGAATCACCTTCCAAACTGTCGTAGCGGGCGAAGAAAGTATTGGTAAACAGCTGCAAAGGGGCCACGGACTGGTGTGGCTTCACACGGTAGTACAGGGTGACGGAATCACCGGGATTAATTCGCTCAAGTGCGCTGGAGTGCTCATAGGAAAAGGTGATAAAAGCGGGGGTGCCACCATCACTACAGTGGCTCGCTTCCGAGTAATTATTTGCACCCGAGCTAGTCCCCACCCAGCCATCATCACCACTAATAGTTTCCGAACTGCCATCGGCATCGTTATCCAGACTGTCGGAGTCCATGGCCTGTACACACATCTGGCCGGAGGCATCCAGGGTATCGGTTACCACAATATCGTAGGCGGGAGCGCGATCAACGCCACTATCTGCTGCCCGGTTGGTGACTGTCAGGCGGAAGATATAGGTCTGGTCGCGGTGCCCTTCATTCGTAAAATCAACAAAGTTGCTACAGCTTGTTCCTATGCCGTACAGATTTTCATTACAGACTTTTTTGTCGACTTCTATTGAGGGTTCAGTAACCGTCACCGATTCCGACCACTCAGTAATATCCGGGAAACCGGGGACCGTGGTTGCAACACCATCAATATTGGTGAGCGTGCCGCTGGTGTTGTAGTTGTCTACGATAATGGTTTCCGTATCGAAAACCGCAGTAAACTGGGCGCGGGCATAGTCCGTGCTGTCATTCGCGTGTTGGTTCGGGTCGGTGCTTTCCGTATCCAGCGGATCATTGAGTAGACGGGTGGTCATATCCGCGAGGAACCAGCGATCTTTCTCGGTAATACTGGCTGTAATATCCCACTGTAAATCCGTTTCACTTAGCAGGTTGTTCAGGCCACCGCCCTCGACAATATCGCTGGAGGATATAGCCACACAATTTGCCTGGGAGGTGGGGTCGGGGAGACTGACATCGGAACAGTTTAATGAAGAGTCCGCAATATAGCCCTGGCCATCGGGAAGATCGTCGATCACATCGACATCTTTCACTTCAATCAAAGTGAATCCGGGCGTATCGAAGCCAAACCAGCCACCCGCTTGAATCTCAAAGCTACACTCCTCACCAATCAAAACACTGCTGTTGGGATAGACACTTTCACTGGTAAGCTCGTTACATTCGTCAGAACGCTCTTTAACTAGGTTAAAGCCCATCACCCGCGCGCGCATACCATCGAGGCTGTAGTTATTGGCCAGCTGTTGATTGGGGGTTGTATCCGTTAGGGAATCCGGGGTGGGAAAACTCAGCGCGGTGCCGTCGTACAGGGTGATTTCACCGACAACATCTGCGCGGAAAGTAAGGTCATCATCGCTGGCCGAGTGGTTTTTCTCTACCTCAAAAACCACGCGCTCTGTTGCACCGGGCCCTATTTCACCGCCCAGGTCACCGCTATCACAGAGATACACTGTGGAGGAACTTGGCAGATAATCCGGCTGATTCCAAAGCGGATGCTCAGGTACGCTGCCCAGGCTGGGACTTCCCAGTGCCGTACAGCTGCGGTCATTGGACAGAACCCTCATCGCCTCACCAAAGGTGATGTATACGGAGTAATCACTCGCGTCGTGGCCACCATTATTGGTGATATCCACCGTCAGCTCCGATGTACCACTGTCGCGCACAATATAAAGGGGGTGAACCGTACTCACATCCAGGTCTTCAGGATCGGGGGTAACCGATTGAGACTCTACTTGGGTTAGCGTGGTGCCTGTAGAACAGAAGTCCTCGTACTCGATCGTGAGAACGTTATCTGTCAGGGCGATATTGCTATTGGGGTCAGTATCTGTGGTGGTGGACTCTTCCTCTACATCCAGGTCCGCCTCCAAATCATAGAAATCCGGCTCGATCGTAACGATGCGGAAGCGAATTTGGATTTCATCGCCATGCCGCATCATATTCTCTTGGTCGGAATATACCGAGTGAACCGTACTACTCAATAAGCGGAATTCCGGTTCGTTATTATTCAGTGGATCAGAGTCCCACTGATTCCAGGTAGACCCCACACGCCATTCCAATGTATCGGCTTTGCCATCGTAGGTGGCGCTGTAGTTGGTACCACGGCTTTCCTGGGAAATTTCCGGAGTAAAAGTAGTATCAACCACATATTCGTCAGGCAAATCACTGACAAACTGAATATCTTTTACTGAGCCGCCAGTTTGGTTGTTGATGGTGATAGTTACGTAGCCAGCGGCACCCAGAGGTTGGTTCAGGTTGGTACCGGTTATCTCCTGGGTAATGGTCAAATCATCTTCTACAAGTGTGCGCATCTCAGCAATATCTGAACCTGGCCCACTGGTAGAGGAGGGACTAGAAATACCACCAACCCCCGTATCCCCATCAATTTCACAGCCCCACTGCACATCAGAAATAGTATTTTCGCCTTTACTACAGGAGCTATTTACCTTACCCACAAAAAAGATATCGTGGTATCCACCTGCCTCAACATCGGTATTATCTGGACCGCTTGCAAAATTACCGTCCAAGACAAAATTATTCTCTGTATTACTAGCAGAAATACAGCTGCTACCACCGGATGCAACGCCATTATCCTGGGCGACCGTAAGTGCTGAATTCAGGTTTGGGCAGGCATAGTTGATGTCCATATTGGGGTTGGTCATTACATCGTCAAAACGGACATCCTCCATATCAGCAGCACCCAAGTTGCTAATACGGACACGCCAGACCACATCATCGCCAATATTGCCATACACATTATTGGTAAAATTAGTTTGACCTGCATCGACATTTCGCCCGCGCTTATTGATCGATGGAAGAGGCTCATAGAGACTCAGGACCAAGCTGTCAGTATCTGTCGTGGTTGGATAACTGCAATAATCGAAGGTTGCGGTGGCATTTAAGGTGCGGTTATTGCCTACCAGCTCTTCTTCTTCGTCATCCCGGCTGCGCACATCAAAGGTAATAGTCAGGGTCGTATTTTCATCCCGCTCAGCGAGCGCTGACAAATCATTCTGATCCCAGGTGATAGTGGTGCCGCTAATGGTAGGCTCACTCAACACCGATCCAGAGCTCACTGACGTAGAGCCTGTTACATACTCAAGGCCGGACGAGCCCAAGTCCTCGCTAATAACGATATTCTGGATAGACTGAGTACCCGCCAGGCCGCTGTAAATGCTGGGCACATCGATTTCGATAGTTACTTGCCCATCACCACATAAAACACACCAGCTATCACTGGAGCGGTGACTGAGAATATCAAACCCTGTGGGGTCTTCGGTTAAAGAAGGACAGCTGGATTGAGCCGATGCCTGTGGTGCAGCTAGCAGGATCAGTACACAGACCAATAAAAATCCAATCATCACAGACTTGTAGGATTTTTGCTCAACTACTTCCGACTTCATTATCACTTAACAGCCGCCACTTTCTAATACAGGGATTTGGAGAAAGATCGGGCGTTTCCACCAGATACTCCACGGTGGGCGAACTTTAATTACAACCCCCTCTAGTAGCCGTGAAGCAAGTCATAATTAGCTAGCTAGACAGGAAAAATTTTGCAGGGATTGCCAAGTGGTTCTCAAGCAAGCGTGCAGAAGCTGAAATTTTCCACTATATGCACGAATAATGAGCGCGGAAAAATACTGGAAATTTAAGCGGTCGGAACCCACCAGCTGATGGGCTCCGACCGCCTAGCCACCTAGGTCGGCGGGAAGAAGTCAATTGGATAGAGAATGGTGATTGTCGGCACTCCGGCCTTCTCACCAAAGTTAAACCGTTTGACCCTGGCCACAATTTTTGTGTTCAGTGACGGTGAATCCACATCACTGGAATCTACACTAACGGCTGAAACCGATCCGTTGGGCTCAATAGTAATCTTCAACACCATCTTACCCTGTAGTGCGGGGTTGTTGCGCAACTCGCGATTGTAGATGCGGTACAAGGTGGCCTTGTAGCGGTCGAAAACAATCTGGATCTCCTCGTCTGTCCGCGACGGACCCGCTCCATCGCTAAGTGGACGATCCTCACCGGCAAAGTCACCTTCAGTACCGATAGCGCTTTCCACTCGTGCAAAAGCAATACCGCCGAGGTCCGAACCCGATCCGCCGACATTGCGACTCAGCTCCGCCGTATTGATACCGCCACTACCCGCAGTCGATGCCGCAGTGATCAGTGAGCGCTGACTACGATTTTCCTTCTTACCCGCTGTGCTCAGCTGAGTTTGCTGACCGAGACGGTTATCCAGATCATCCTGTATCAAGTCCTGGAAGTTATCCTTAAAGGCGAGAACACCAGAGCGCTCAGCTTTTTTGCGCGCCTGCTTTTTCTCTGCCTTGGAGGGTTTTGGATCCTGCTTGGCCACTTTTTGCTCAGGCTTCTTCTCCGGCTTTTTCTCCTCCTTCTTGGGCTTGGCCTTCTCCGGCTCCGGTGGCGGCTTGGGCTTGGTTTTCTTCTCAATAACCAGCTTGGCCAGGCGCTCCGGAATCTCCACTATTTGGGTCTCAGGCTGGGGCACCGTATACAGGGGAATCAAGTAGCCCAATAGTGCGGCGAAAAACAGCGAGATAAAAACACAGCGGCGAAAACGCTTTTCGTCCTCACCCTGCTTGTGCCACGGCATCACCATAGGGCGGAAGCTGGGCTGTTCGAATTCCCGCGTTATCTCGAACTCGAACTTTGATTCTTCCTCCTCACGGCGCAGTTCATCTGCGCGCTCATCCAGCGCAAAGATCTCTTCGTGACACTCGGCAATGCTACCCTGTAAAGCACTGCGCTCCCCGCGCAACTGCTCCAGCTGCTGATTGAAACTGCGCGTCGAGTGGCCGATCCGCTCAATAACTTGCGCAGAGGCATTCTCCCGATAATCTTCCGCCCAGAACATTTCTCCCGCGCCCGCTTCTTCAAGCTTGCGCAAGCGTTCAGAGATCTCGTCGAGCAACTGATACTTGGACCCCTGGTCCTGCAATTCAGCCAGCTTCTCTTCGATCCGGTGCCGCTCATCCTCGAGCAGCTGCATGCGATGGCGAACCGCTTCAAGCGCCTCGCCTACCGCCTGCTGTTGTTGAAGAAAATTACTCACAAACTTCCATTAACCCTGAGATGCTTTCTGAATAACCGCCAGTGAAACTTTGGTATAGCCAGCGTCTGTACAGCTGGACATCACCTTTTTCAGCAAACTGAACGGAATGCCTCTGTCCGCAAGAATATTGACCTCCGGTGGTTCTGGGTCCTGCCCACCCTCCGCTGCGCCCTCGGCCATATCTGCCGAGCCCACGCCAATTGCCTTGGCCAGCTCCGCCACCATGGCATCCTTGATGGCCGCAATAATGATCTCCTCACTCTCCAACACCTCTGCGGTGGCAATCACCGAGTTGGACTCCACCAGGATTTCATCATTGGTCACCATCAGGGTTACGGTTTCCCGGGGTTTGGTTTCCACAACGGAATCCGGCAAGGTAATCACCTTGGGGGGCTCCAGTGCTTCGTTGCTGGAGGTATTGGTCAGCAGGAAAAATACCAGGATCGTAAAAACATCCATCAGGGAGGTCAGGTTCATGCCTGAGGTTTTCTTGCGCTTATGGCTGCGCGCCATACGCTTCATGCGTCGGCTTTCATTTCTCACGGCGCATCTCCTATGGAAATATCAGGAAACAAAATCACCTTTTCCACGGCGTCTGGATCACTGGGATCACTCCCGGCAACCCGCACCTCAGCCCCGCGCACGCTATCCATAATGCCCACTAAATGCTCATAGGCGATGGTCGGCTCCATCAAGATGATAGAGTCGGTTTTATCTGGATAACTGGCCTTAACTTCCAATAAAAACTGCGTGAGCTTCTTGAGGTCGTACACTTCTGCTGTGGGCAGTACCGCGAGGGTCTCAGTCTGCTCAGCATCTGCGGCGAGGGGCGCCGGGGCACCCTCACCCTCTACTCCAACAGTCAGATTGGGGAAGCGCGCAATAACCTTCTCACCATCACTGATTTCCAGGGCCTGCTCGCGCACAACGACCTCTACAGTCACTGTGGGATCATCCGGCGCACCGCCGCCGGCACCACTCGGCATATTCAATTCGAGAATTGTCACCCGCGAAAATACCGCCGATACCAAGAGGAAAGGCACCAATACCACCATCAAATTCAAGAAGGCAGTGATATCCAGCTCAGGAGCTTCTTTATCCCGCCCGTGGCGCCGCCTTCTCATTACGCAGTTTCCGTTTGCTGTGCTACTGAATTGGTTTTTGCTCGCGCTGCTTTTTCACTGGAAGGCTTGGATTTTGTCGGCTCTACCTCAAAGCGGCGACGGGTTGCACCATCAATCAGGTTGGACGCTTTTACTGAAACCATCTCCAAACTGTCGATAATTTCACCGGTAAGCGAGTTCAGCAGTGCGTGGACGATCAGTAGCGGAATACCGGTCATCAGGCCGAAAGCGGTCGTGTTCATCGCCACAGAAATACTGGCGGAGAGCAGGTCTGCCTTTTCTGCCGGGTTGGCATTAGCCACTGCCGTAAAGGCTTCGATCAGACCCATAATGGTCCCCAGCAGCCCCAGCAAGGTGGCGATATTGGAGAACAAAGCCACGTAGGGGGTGCGCTTTTCCAACTGCGGAGTGATTTCCATCATGCTCTCTTCCATCGCGATTTCGATATCTTCACGACGGCGAACAGCCCCCTGTCGGGCCAGTCCCATAGACAGCAATTTGCCCACACTGGACTCATCTTCTTTTACCATCTCGCGGGCGCGATCGAAGTCGCCTGAAGACAGCACCGGCTGTAACTTGTCCCACATATTGCGATTGCTGCGGCGCTCTAAATGCAGGCGAATAAAACGTTCGATAGCCACAGCACCACCCAGTGCCGCAACCACGAGAATCGGGTACATAAAAGTACCGCCCGTCTGGAAAAACTCGATGACGTTATTGAAAAAGCCCATTACAAACCCTCTTGAGAAATACTGCTAAAACTTGGCGCAGCTCCGGCGAACACCGGAGCCAAAATGGCGTTAATCGCCGGACAGGCTGAGCTGGTAGAACTCCAGCTCTCGCATGAAAACTTCCTTGTCGAGCGGTTTGAGTTTGTCATCCATCAAACTGGAGACAAGATCGCTTTCGACACCCACTTCGGAACTTTTCCAGGGGACAATATACAGGGATTTGGGCGCTTCCTTATTACCGATAATAGAAATGCCCGATAACTCCTTAATCTTTGCATCCACTTTTTTAGTAGTGGAGTCCTTTTCTTCCTCGCCTTCGGACTGGGCCAAAGCGCAGGGAAAAGCCATAAAACTGACCACAAATAGTAGAGCCCAGCGCAACTTACTCACTTACCAGCCCTCCGCTTAAGATCAGCCAACCAGATAGTGACATCCCGGTCCTCTGGTTCCAATTGTACATATTGTTCGAATTGTGCCAGAGCGCACTGAAGATCTTGCAGATAGAGATCACACAATATGCCCAGGTTTTTTATCAGCGGTCGATATTCTGGGTTTTCTGCCAAGGCATTCACATATATTTTTCGCGCTTCGGCAAAGCGTCCCTGCTTGCGGTAGAGAACCGCCAGCTCATTCGTTGCGACCGGATGCTTTTCATCCAGTGCCAGCGCCTGTAAAAAAGCAGCTTCCGCTTTTACTTCATCGCCACTTTTGTAATGGGCAATACCGAGATTGATATAGGGGGCCGGCAGGCGCTGCTCGCGCTCTACCACTGACTGCAACAGCTCAATAGCTCTCGCATAATCCCGCTCGGCAAGGTATTCCAGCGAGCGCTCAAAGTCCCGACTCACACTGCCCGACACCCGTACCGACGAGTAATCCGAGATTTTCCCCGAGCGGGTTTGAGTGCTGGCACAAGCCGCTAACAGCACCGCAAACACCACTAGAAAAACAATACGCATTTGCTTTTGCATAACTTCCCACTCCAAAACTGACAAATGCCCGCTACTACTGACCGGAGACAGCCTCTCCCGCTGCGGGCAATTCCGGCGCCGGCGGCAGGGGTACAATACTCTGGAGATACTCACCGGCCTGCTCTGTTCGCGCATAGCGCGCGGGCATTAGACCGGCAAGCTTACCGATACTTTTCTCAATCCATGGGTTGTAGATACCCACACCGAGCAATTCGACATTCTTCTGGTGAACCGAAATCGCTTTTTCCTCGAACGGATAAATCTGATCCTCCAGTGCCAACTCATACTCCTCCAACTCCAGAGCATTCAGGTTAGTCGGGCGCTCGGAGTCCTTTAGGGCTACGCTAAAGTTGAGGTAGATTTCAGCTAGGTAAAAAGTTGCCGCCGCAGTAACATCGGCCACCTGATAATCAATCAGGTTGGTAAATGCGCGAGTCGCTGCCTTCATACGCTTGCGCTTGAGGTTGAGGCTTTTCTCGATAGGTGCAACCAGGTCCACCTGTGTGAAAGCTTCAAAGCTGGGTTCTGCCAACAATAAAGCGGCATTACCCGCGAGGTAGCGGGTGCGGTCACTGCGCTGTGAACCCCCTCGGGATTCCACTTTCACTAACGCGCGCAACTCACCCATATAGCGCTTTTGATCCCCGGATGCCTTGTAGATATCGGCAATTTTCTGCCGGGTTTCCAGCGCCGGCTCCATGGGCTCGGGGAAGTAATCCACATAGCGACGCAACACAGACAACGCTTTAGCGCTATCCTCTGCCGCTGTATACAGGTCGGCCGCCTGAGTTAGGGCTTCACGGCGGATTTCATCGTCTTCAGACTCCCGCTCAATCCGCTCAAACTCCGCCGCCGCCAGTAGCAGCTCACCGCTCTCCTGATAAACCACGGCCAACTTCTTGGTGACATCTTTTGCCAGTTGGTGCTCGGGGAAATAATTGCGGAAGTTATTTAATACGGTAGCCGCCTGGGTCCAATCTTTAAGCACAATCAGTGATGCGGCCGCATCGTACTCTGCCGTAGCCAAAATGGAGGCACCCGGTGCCGCACCGCGAATACGCAGGAAATGAGTGGCTGCCGTAGCATGATCCTCCTGCTTGCGCGCCATATCGCCCTGCTGGTAAATGGACGCGGCCAGGTTATCTACCAGGGCCACCCGATCTGCGGCATTCTGCGCTGTCAGTGCCAAAGTCTCGCCGTAGGCAATTTCTGCATCGGCAAAGGCTGCGGTATCAAAGGAGGCATGCGCTACCAGCATCCAGGCCGAGCGCCGGATCTCCTGCTCCGCAGCGGGGAATTGCTCCAGCAGTGAGCGGCCATTGGCGATCGTCGGGGTGTAGTCTTTTAGTCCGTAGAGATCCTCTACCGCGCCGAGCATGATTTGTGGAGCCTTGCCATGTTCGGGGAAGGTAGCCGCAAATGTCAGCGATGAACGGATAATCTCCCGCAAAAGCGGTGCCCGCTGCTCTTCCGCTGCCCCTTTTAAGTTATTGGCCAGATGTTCGCGGTAAGCATAAACCGCAGCGTAACCGGCCTCACTGGAATCCTTGTGCGCGGGATACTCATAAGCGGTGCGCTCATACTCCAGCGCCGCACCGTGGAAATCCCGATTTTCCAGCATCAAGCCGGCAAGCTGGTAATTGATTTCTGGCGCGCGCTCCGTTTCACGGAAGGAGTCCAGATAGCTGCGATACCAGTGAATCGCCTCGCGATAATTTTCTGCTTTTTTATCTTTCAGCTTCTTGTTCTGGTAGGCCGCATGATAGTGCCCGGCGAGGTCGATCAGGTTGGTCTGCAGGAAGGCAACCACCTCGCCGTATTCATTGATATCAAATACCGTCCAGTAGTCAGCATTCAGCGCATAGGTGGTGGCGAAATCCTTCTTCGCCTCAAGCACCAGCTTGGGAAATCCGCCTTTACTGTAAATCTCAATAACCCGGATAGAGAAGTCCGCAGAGACCCTGTGCAACTGGTTTCGATCAACAAAGGCAATATAGGATTTTGCCGCATCCTGATAGCGGCGCTTTTCCAAGTAGTACTCACCCAGGTGGCTGTAAACCCGGAATTCGTAATCTCTATTGCCCTTGCGGGAGAAGTAATCGACAACTGAATCCGGGCCCTCCAGGTAAGAAAAGCTCAAGCTCACTACGCGGAAAGTATCGTCAATATGCTTGCGTTCACCCTTATTGGTTTGCTGGTCAAAGTCATAGCCTTGGGAGACCTTGTAATCCAACATGGCGATATAGTCATCCAGGGCCATTTCATACATATCCTGCTTAAACAGCGCCCAACCGCGTTTATACAGGGCGAGTTCGTAGAAGCTGGATATCACCCCTATATCGATAACTTTGCCGTAGGCATCCTCCGCATCGAGAAACTTTTTGCGGGTAAAATAGTATTCACCCAGCCGGAACCAGGATTCATCAATATGTCGTGAGTCCGGGTAGTTAGCCACCAGCTGGCGCAGCACATCCACCGCCGCATCAATTTCGCCGGCCTCTTCATAAGCGCGGGACAACTGATACATCACCTGGTCGTTGCGGTGATACAGGGGATACTTTTGCAGTAATTTAATATAGAGATCAATGGCCTCGCGGGCATTGGCTGACATCATCGCCTCAGAATCGACACCCGGCGCTTCCAACGGGGTCTCATCGGCGGCAATTTCGATACTGCCACTGGCGCGGGTTTCAAATTCCTCATCGGACTCAGTGGCAAGCGAATCCTCCGCTCTTGCAACTACCGGCTCCGCCTTAACCACGGGCGCTACTGGTGCTGTTGCCTCGGGCGCATCCAGGGTATTTTCAGGCTTGGATTCCGACGCATCGACAGCAACCACCGCTCCGCTGCCCGCTGCTGTGCCGACAAGGTTATCGAGCTCTGCATCTTCAGCGCGGTGCGCCTGCTTGATTTTCAAATCCGCAATCCGCCGCATCGCCTCAGGGGTCAGCTTGGATTCAGGTGTTTTCTGTAGGTACTTCTGATAACTGGCCAGCGCTTTTTCCAGGCTGCCATCAATATGCTCTTCCTTGATTTCCACTTCGACATTCTGAAGACTGCCGATAGTCTTACCGCTGTTTCCCGCACAGCCTCCCAGCAGCAAAAGTGCCGAAAAAAGCCCAGTAATAGCGGCAAACGATTTACCCGTTTGAGGTTTGAACCCGGGCAACTTGCTCATGAGTCACCTCCCGCTGCGGATTCTTCTTCCTCCGCCGGCACTATCTCCGGTGGGTTATCTCCAGGGATAGTCTCTTCCAGCTGAGCCTTGTGTTGCTCCACTTTCAACTCATCTTCACGCTGCTCCTGAAGCTCATTAGCGCGGTCGTAGCTGTCGGCCAAGGCGAAGCGGGCTTTGATTTGGTAGCTTTCCAATTGGGCGCGGCGGCGCTCCAGCTCTGCAATTGCCAGGGTCTCAAGCATAGTGCCCTGGCGGGCCATCAGGGTTTTCAAGCGCCGCTGGGTCTGCTGGATACGGGCGCGCAAACGGGTAATACTCCGATCGTATCCGGTATAGCTGTGAGTCGCTGCCTGGCGGCTGCGCACAAAGGCATCGTAAACGGACTGAAGCCCTTCAATTGCTTCGTTCAACTCCGCCAGGTGTTTATAGGCCTCGGTCAGGCGCTGGTCGTACTCAAAAGAAAGGCGCAAGTCCAGCACCCCCTTGAGTCGCTGAACACGAGCCAAGGTATTAGCGGTAAAACCCTGGGGATGTTCAGCCATTTTGCGGCTAATCTCCACGAGCTGTAATCGCGCTTCCTGCTCTGCCGCCGTTGCCAGGTACTCTGGACGGCGGGAGATCAGCATCTGCTCTATTCGTTTGACAAACTGGTCCCGCTGCTCAACCCGCAACTTGATACGGGCATCGAGTTCGCGAAATTGGCGGTCCAATTCCGGCAATAGGGGTTCGTAGTAATCCCGGCGGATACGGATAATATTTTCGTAGGCTGTCAGGTTCTTTAGCCACTCTTCATTGCGCTCATATAAGTCGTTGAGGTCGCGATAGTTACGCAAAAATTCCTGATAGTCATTGGAGGCCATCAGGTCGAGTAGATAGTGGGTTTCAGGTGCTTCCGGCAGGTTGCGCAGTGCAACCACCCAGTTGTGTACCTGGGTGGCCTCTTTACGGCGCAGTGCCTCAAGGAATTTACCTTTGCGGATACTGTGAATGGACTGGGTCAGGGTATCAATTTCATGCCCAAAGACATCCATGGCACGGCCGTAGTTAATGGCTGCGGTACTGTGAATATCCAATTTGCCGTAGGCATAGGGCACCGCCAACATCACTTCTTGCACAGATTCATTGGTATGCTTGCGGTCTTGCAGTAGCTTCCAGGGCACCAGTGCCCGGTCATAGCGACCCGCACGGGCCTCTACCCAACCAGCGCCCAGCAGCGCTCTGTTTGAAAAGGGGCCATCGAGATTGACGCGATCAAAAAAGGGGCGCGCCCTATCCAACTCGCCCAGCTCCATCAAATGAGAGCCCAGCAAAAGATTGGTTTTATCGTACAGAGCCTGTAAGGCGGCCTCTGAACTTCGCTTTCTTCCCAGCGCGGTCAACTCGAGAACACCGCGCTCCTCTTCCCCCGCCTTCAGTTGGGCGATTCCCAAGTTGAAAGCGACAAAGCCCTCAAGGGACTCTTCACCCTTAAGATCCTGCAACAGTTCCACCGCTTCCTCAAAACGGCCGAGTTGCATATAAACGCGCGCACGCAAAAACTGCTCATCGGCACGCACTCGCTCTGGAACCCGGCCCTCGATCATTTCCAGGGCGTGCAAAGCGTTGCGCGGCTGCTGTTTGTGATAGTGGATTTTTGCCAGTCGATAAGCGGCTTCGTTGCGCACCGGCTGGGAGACATTGCCCTTCAGCACCGCCTCGAGAGCCCGCCCGGCCTCCCGGTGCATACGATAGGACAGCTCCAGATCGCCCACGGAAAACTCAGCTTGCCCCAAGTGCGCACTGAAAGGATCGAGCTCAGGTTGGTCTAAGCGGTGGTATTGGGCAAGTTCTGTATCCAGGGCCACGATTGCATCGAAATAACTTTCCTGGTGAGCATGGAACATGGCCGCACCAAAAAAGAGATCCTCAAGTTCCGCCGGCTCTTCAGTCGCGGCTTTAACGGGCAGTGCCGCCAGAGAGCAAAAGGATAGAGCACCGAGCATTACCCTGAGTTGACAGGGCAGCCCTTTTACCAGGAAGCTGAGCATGATTACCAGTCCTTGAAGTTAATCGTGGACTCGGTGCCCAGAACCTTAATCTCGACAAATTTGGGGCCTACGGCTTTCTCTACGGTGTAGGAAGCGCTCGCCCGATACTCTTTTCTGGATGGGGTTTTGCCAATAAAGCTAACCTCTAGAGGATGTCCGCCTACCTGCACATTGCCCGTGTATATTTTTTGTACGCCGCCTTTTTGCAGAGATTCGATTTCCCGGTAGGTATAGAGGTGGTGGGCAACAATTTTGCCATTCAATGTGACTTCGACGGATTCCAGTTCGAAGGGCTTTTTATCGGCGACTGAGACAAACAGTGCTACCTGGGTATTTGAGGGAAATAGCAGCTTCTCCTCCAACTGTGCCAATTCAGCGGTAAGATCGATTACATCTTTCTTAACATCCTGGATCTGCTCATCCAGACCGCGAATATCCTCTCTGTTAACACTCTGAGCATGCCCGGCACTGGCCAACAGAAAGAAAAGTGCTATCTGAAGAATTCTGAACATGCGACCTACCTCCAACCCAAAACTATCCATCCCTGCCAGATGACCTGAAGCAGGATCACAATAAACCCAGGCACACCGAGGCCTTGAGCTGCGGCATTGTATTGAATAGCGGCCTGGGCAGATGTGAGGAACGTCAAATCTCACAAAAACTCAAAGAATGGATAAATTTTGAAAAGCGCCTGAAAGACCCAAAAATGAGAACTGCATCTCAATATAAGCGAGGCGCGCATCAACTTTCAGTATTGGCGAGGTCACCCACTAGTTGCCCCCTAATTTCCCTAGCCTAGACACCCCCAAAGTAGACCAGCGCCCCACAACCTGGCGCTCTGGGGGTTAACGAGTGGTGGAGACCCTTTGTTTTGAACCTCAATACACCCCCTGCCAGCTTGAAATTGCCCCCTGAGCACTTATGCTTAAAGAGTCGCCTATTCACCAAGGTGCGCCCTCACAATACAACCTGAACGCTTCTAATCAGACTTGTAGTAGAGAAAGCTTAATGCACAAATTAACTGCATTTTTCCTGCTTCTATATACGGCTATCTCCTGCGCCCAGGGGCCCAGTGTGAGCGACTTAAAAGATTTTCAATGGAAAAACCGAATTCTGTTACTCAATATTCCCGGCAATCCAGATAACACGGTTAATGAGCTGCTCAAGCTGGCTCCACAATTTGCCGAGAGAGATCTATTGTGGTTCTTATTTTCCGATGAGGCTCTCGAAACTAACTATGGAGGAGAAGTCAGCGATAACTTTCCCGCAGATATCAAAAATAGTTATTTTCCCGGAGAGGGGACAAAAATTGTCCTAATTGGTAAAGATGGAGAGGTTAAGTACACGGCAAAAACACTCTCAGCCAAGACGCTTTTCCAGCGTATCGACAGTATGCCAATGCGGCGCCATGAGATGCGGCAAGGCAGCGGGCCTTAACGCGAGATAGCCCCCTATCAATCAGCACACCCTCTGCGATCTGCGACAAGTCTCTCTAAACTCCCACACAGAGTGAAAACCGAAACCAACAGCCCCCAGTTTGACAAGCGCCAATACAGTTGCGTTAAAGTGCCGTTACAGGTCTTATTTAACGTGTTGCCACTGGAATCCATATCCAATGACCCAAAGAGCCATCATCCTCGGAGCGACAGGGCTTATCGGAGGGCATCTCACCGAGCAACTCGCCGGCGACGAAACCTTTGCTGAAATACTCACCCTGACCCGCCGGCCACAGACTGTGGTCAGTAGCAAAGTGTACAATCATATTGTCGACTTTGAGCGACTGGAGGAAGCCGCCCCGCTTTTCCAAGCCCATACTTTATTTTCCTGTCTGGGCACCACACGCAGGCAAGCGGGCAGCCTGGCGGCCCAGTACCGAGTGGATGTTGAATATCAATATAAAGCGGCTCAACTAGCCGCAGAGGCGGGGGTCAGCCACTATCTACTGGTTTCATCCAGTGGTGCCAACCCCAACAGTGCCAGTGCTTACTTGCGGATGAAGGGTGAACTGGAGGAGAAAGTCACAAAACTGCCGTTTAAGCGTATCAGCATACTGCAACCCTCCCTGCTCCTGGGGAATCGCAACCATTCGCGGCCGGGAGAACAGCTCGGCGCTATCCTTCTTCCTTTAATATGCAAACTGCCTGGCCTTAGACGTTACCGGCCGATTGAAGGGCGCGCAGTAGCCGGCAAGATGGTCCGCCTGAGTCGACAGGAACAAACGGGGATTGAGATACTGCGCCTGGACCAGCTATTTAACCCTTGAAAGCCAAAAGCCAATTTATCACTGCCGAATTTCAACTATTCCTCTTTTGTGAATAGAGCTAACCAGCGTGGGGATTGGCGTTTGTCACAGCAGCATGCGCCAGCGGCTCTCCCTCTAGCCTCAGTTTGTACTTCGGCTATGCAAACCGAGCAGGTGGGGAAAACGCACCATGGCAAAAATTGCCAGCAAGTCATATATCGCATGCCAGATGATCACACCGACCAGCCCCCCGGACATCTGATAAAAGATACCCAGCACAAGCCCGATCATAAAGGTGAGACAGAAATACACCCAGGAGGCACAGTGCAGCAACGCAAATATCAGCGAGGCTCCCAATAGGCCGAGGAATGGTGTACTGAGCTGCGAAAACCAAGACTGTAAAAAACCGCGAAATAGCAGCTCCTCACAGACGCCGGCCGCCAGAGCAACCCATACCATTTGCGACGAGGACAACCTGGAAAACAACCGTGTCAGCTGGGCACAGTGATGTCGCAGTATTTTGCCGAATAGCGACTCGGAGCGCGCCAATATCAGCACAACCGCAAATGTGACAATAGCCCCCAACAATCCCAGCAGTAACTGTAGCCATATTCTATCGCCGAGAAAGGAGACCTCCATGGATACAAGGTAAAAGCCCAGTATCGCCAGCAGTAGACAGCCCAGCTGAATATCCATCAAAAAAAAGAAAACCGGCAGACCTCGCCTGGCCGGACTGGCAACTTCCATTTGTGGCTTCTCCCT
Organism: Microbulbifer regidiadema (SeqCode); assembly: GCF_052467605.1. Classification (NCBI taxonomy): domain Bacteria; kingdom Pseudomonadati; phylum Pseudomonadota; class Gammaproteobacteria; order Cellvibrionales; family Microbulbiferaceae; genus Microbulbifer; species Microbulbifer regidiadema (SeqCode). The sequence goes on from NZ_CP174316.1 coordinate 1,572,541, forward strand.
TCGTTTATTGATCTTCCGAACCTCTGACGGTTTTCAATCTCGCCCGCCCATCCGCAGAGACCATCAAATCAGCCACTCCGCCATCTCGCAATTGCGCTTCCAGATCCAGTGCTTTTTCCTTCGGGGCAAAATAGGCTTCGATACCATAGCGAACCCGGTAACGCCACGACGAGTTCTCAAGCTTTATATCCGTTATCCGCCCCCGGATAAAAACACCGCTATCTGGCGGCTCAAGCCCGGCAGAGTCCAGCTCATACAAGCCAAACTCCCCTTTCTTTAGGCTTACATAGACCACGACCCCATAGCTCAGGCGATCGCCCTCTGAAAATAGGGTTTGATCCAGGGTGGAGAAGGGGTAACTCAATTGAGCGTAGTTACCTCGAAACAGAGAGCGCGGATCGACAGGGATTGTTTTCACTGCAACAGGCTGCCCGGTCCAAAGTGGCACCTGAGCTTGAACATACATGCCCACCAGAATAAAAAACTGCACTGCAATAGCGGCAACCAGGCCAATCACAATCCCGCGCTTCATGGCACACTCCCCTCAGTCTGGTGATACTTCCAATACTTGGCCGCCGCCAGCAAAAGCGCTGCGAATAAAATAAACAGGAGGGCAGCCCCGATATAATCGCCAATCAAATCGATGTAGCGCAGCAGGGCCGTCAGTAGGATCGCCATAATCCCAAGAAAGAAGTAGTGCGAGATCCCATCGTGAATCCCCCTAAAGACCAGCCAAGTCCCAGTGGCAATCAAGGCAAAGTTGGTGAAAATTTGTAGCCAAACCGCATAGTCTGTGGTGGCGCTGGTCGTTATCAAAGCCAGCACCGCCACAAACACACCACCAATTCCCAGGCCAAATACCGGCCTCCGCGCGAGAAATGCCAGCGCTACAGATACAACAAGCAGAGCCCCAACCACTACCCACATAGATGACAGGTGACTCCAGGAGGCTTTTATCATCCCCTCCCAGGGAGATTCAAAGCTGAATATCAGCAGGCCCACTAAAGTAAATCGCAGGCACCAGATTGAAATTACTGCGGCGTAGTCCTTTGCGGTCACCGATGGGCGAGTTACCAGCCAGTGGGCAAAGTTGTACAGCAGGATAAAGAACGAGACGGCAACAATCAGATTTTCTGGAGAAACATCCGCACTCAGCTCTTCACCCTGTAAACGCCAAAACTCTGACAAAGAGAATTCCAGCCAAAGACCCAAGCTAAATATAACGGTTAACAGGAGAACCACACTCGCCCGACCGCTCAGCAAGGTATACAGAGCCCCCAGTAAGAAGATCGGGAACAACGCAGGGTAGAAGCCCAAACTCAGCTCCGAAAAGAACCACAACAAAGCCAGCAGCAGAGACTGCTCTGCGAGCCAGGGGCTGCGGGTAAGCAAAGCGAATGGCAAGCTGCCCAGTGCCCACCAGAGAATACCATCCGGCATATGTTCACCCAGGTGGTATATCTGCGCGATCAAGATAATCGCCGCACCAAAAAACAGGTTACCCAGCAGGAACAAGCCCTCCCCGGCCCTCTTATCTCCCGACAGGAAGACCTTAAGCGCCAGCCCCTGGGTAATCAGGGTCAGAGCAATCACCCCTCCCATTCGCACAGCCCTGGGAATTTCCTCCCAGTTGGCTCCAATCAGGGTAATCAGCGCCAAGCCAATAAATAGGTAGGCCAGTCCAACCAAGATACTGTATCCCAGGGTCCTCTGCTGCGCCTTATGGTAATCCACTGCATAGCGCGCACAGACCTGCTCGGCCTGAGCTTCACTGATCACACCGTCTTTCACCCAATCTCCGGCTTCTCGGGCCAGGTCATGCTTCAGTAACCGTATCAATCGCATAGATGCGCCTTGTAGATCGCCCACACCCAGTGGGCCAGCATTAAATGTGGGCCCGAGTATCACCGATGTATGCAGTGACCTCAAATTGGTACGAAGTGAAGAATTAACTATCACCAAGATCGCTAAATAGCAGAAAACTATCTCAGACATTTAAATTGTTAATTTCTATTAGAGGTTTCCAGTCAATAGCATAGGAGTTATCAAGTTAAGCACTCGCACCTCATAAGGAGCCCACCATGTCCCGCTATATCGAATCCGAACTCAAACCCTTCAACGCCAAGGCCTATCAAAATGGCGAGTTTCACGACATCAGTGACGCCGATGTCAAAGGTCAATGGGCGGTATTCTTCTTTTATCCCGCCGACTTCACCTTTGTGTGCCCGACCGAACTGGGCGATCTGGCGGACAACTACGAAGAATTTAAGAAGCTGGGCGTAGAGATTTATTCTGTCTCCACCGACACCCACTTCACCCACAAGGCCTGGCATGACTCCTCCGACACCATCGGCAAGATTCAGTATCCGATGATCGGCGATCCCACCGGCACTATTACCCGCAACTTCGGAGTAATGATTGAGGAAGAAGGTATTGCCGACCGTGGCACTTTCGTCATCGATCCCCAGGGCCGTATTCAGATTGTAGAAATCACTGCCGGCGGTATCGGCCGCGATGCCAGCGAACTGCTGCGCAAGATCAAGGCTGCCCAGTATATCGCTGCGCACCCCGGCGAAGTTTGCCCTGCTAAATGGAAGGAAGGTGAGGAAACCCTGGCTCCCTCACTCGACCTGATCGGCAAAATTTAAGACTTCCCAAGCCCTCACAGGATTGGAACTGACCTTGCCCGCCTTTTTGGCGGGCATTGTCATTTCTGTTGCCTAAAAACGTCTCAATCCCTCAACTTCCCCCTTCTGCCGCGCGAATCAAGCAGGTTTTCGAGCTTACAACTCAACCCGGCCACTGACACCGGCCTTCCTGTGCATTTACAAAACCAAAACTATTGAGAGGCAAACATTGATAGAAAATTTATATTAAAGATATAAATATTGATAATTTTTATTAAAGAATTCATATCGATAGTATAGATCTCGTTCCCAAACAACGACTGACAAGACAGCGATGAGTAAGGAGTTACCCATGTCACGCTACATAGAATCCCAGCTGAAACCCTTTAACGCCAAGGCATACCAAAACGGCGATTTCTCCGATATCAGCGACGCCGATGTTAAAGGCAAGTGGGCCGTGTTTTTCTTCTACCCCGCCGACTTCACCTTTGTGTGCCCCACTGAACTGGGTGACCTGGCGGATAACTATGAAGAATTTAAGAAACTGGGCGTTGAGATCTACTCCGTATCCACCGACACCCACTTCACCCACAAGGCCTGGCACGACTCCTCCGACACCATCGGCAAGATCCAATACCCGATGATCGGCGACCCCACCGGCACTATCACCCGCAACTTCGGTGTGATGATTGAGGAAGAAGGCATCGCCGATCGCGGCACCTTTGTGATCGATCCAGAAGGCCGTATTCAGATCGTTGAGATCACCGCCGGCGGTATCGGCCGCGATGCCAGCGAGCTGTTGCGCAAAATCAAGGCTGCCCAATACATTGCCGCTCATCCCGGTGAAGTTTGCCCGGCCAAATGGAAGGAAGGCGAAGAGACCCTGGCCCCCTCCCTCGACCTCGTAGGAAAGATTTAACCCAAATACCTCTGACCCGGCCCACTAAGTAGGTGGGCCGCACCACCCCCCTGAGACTGTTAGAGAGAGGACACACCGATGTTGGACGCAAACCTGAAAAAACAACTGGACACTTACTTGCAGAATATCGTCAAGCCGATCGAGATTCGTGTGTCCACCGATAGCCGTGAAAAATCCAAAGAATTGGAAACCCTGGTCGATGAAATCGCCGGGCTCTCCAATAAAATTACGGTACAACAGAGCCAAGCTAAGCGCACACCGAGTATGGCTATAGCTCCAGCGGGAGAGACTCCTAGAGTCAGTTTTGCCGGCATTCCCCTGGGCCACGAATTTACATCACTGGTATTGGCACTACTGCAAGCCGGTGGCCACCCATCCAAGGCAGACCCAGAGCTACTGGAGCAAGTGCGCAACTTAAAAGGCGAATTTCACTTTGAAACTTATATCTCCCTCTCCTGCCAAAACTGCCCGGATGTGGTTCAGGCACTAAACCTGATGGCCAACCTCAACCCGAATATTTCCCACGAAATGATTGATGGCGGGTTGTTCCAAGAGGAAGTTGAGCAGCGCAATGTGATGGCTGTACCTGCGGTCTACCTCAACGGTGAGCACTTCGGCCAAGGCAGAATGACCCTGGAAGAAATTGTCGGCAAACTGGATAGCGGCGCCGCCGAACGCAAAGCCGAGGAACTGAATGAAAAAGCACCCTACGACCTCCTGGTCGTAGGTGGCGGACCCGCTGGCGCCGCCGCCGCTATTTACGCGGCCCGCAAAGGTATTCGCACCGGACTTGTGGCAGAGCGCTTCGGTGGCCAGGTAATGGATACCGTAGGTATTGAGAACTTCATCTCACTGCCCTATACCGAAGGCCCGAAACTGGCCGCCAGCCTGGAACAACATGTTAAAGAGTACGGCGTAGAGATTATTACCGAGCAGCGCGCAGCCAACCTGCAACGCAATGAAATGATCGATATCCAGTTACAGAGTGGCGCCACGCTATCCAGCCGCTCAGTCATCTTGGCGACAGGCGCTCGCTGGAGAGAACTGGGCGTGCCGGGGGAGGCGGAGTACCGCACTAAGGGCGTAGCCTACTGCCCCCATTGCGACGGCCCTTTCTTCAAGGGTAAGCGTGTCGCGGTAATCGGTGGCGGCAACTCGGGTATTGAAGCCGCTATCGACTTAGCCGGAATCGTTGAGCATGTCACTGTATTGGAGTTCGCCGATACACTGCGCGCAGATGAAGTACTGGTGCGCAAAGCGCAACTGATGGACAACATCGATATTATCGTCAATGCCCAAACTACCGAGGTCCTTGGCGATGGCAGCAAGGTCAACGGCCTGGCCTATACCGATAGAGCAAGCGGTGAAAGCAAACAACTCGACCTTGCCGGCGTTTTCGTACAAATTGGCCTGGTACCCAATACGGAGTTCCTCAAGGAAACCGAGGTAGAGATGAATCGCATGGGGGAAATTGTTATCGACGAGCGCGGTGCTACTTCCATCCCAGGCGTTTACGCTGCCGGTGACGCGACAACAGCCCCCTACAAACAGATAGTAATCTCGATGGGCGCGGGTGCTACAGCGGCGCTGGGTGCGTTCGACTACTTGATTCGATCTTCCGTTGAATAGTATTAAAATTTAAAAAAGGCCAGTCTTTGACTGGCCTTTTTTATGCGTTTAAATAATCGGCAGCACAGATGGAGCAGGCATTCAGAAAACGCCTATTCCAAAATAAGCATCATGGGTTATTTAAAAACCTATATTTACAATAGACACTAAATCCACAGTGCTAATTTGCATATATTATCAACAAAATAAAAAACAAATTAATTGAAACCTATAAAATACCAATTGGCATCACCTACCAATCATCAAGCGGTAAGAAAAATTTTAGCGCACACAACCTATCTATCATCTTGGGAGCCCCCATGAAGAAGCCAAGCCTACCACTTCTTTTAACCCTGCTACCGACCTTGGGATTACCTCTGGCCTCAAATAGTTTTGCTGTGAGCTGTGGCGACACGATCACTACCCAGGAATCCCTCACAGAAGACCTCTCCTGTGGCACCAACCCCGCTCTCACGATTAACGGCCCCAGTGGCGGACTGAACTTAAATGGATTTACAGTAACCTGCCTAGATTCATCATATGAGGGAATCTATCTAACGGGCCTCGCTGCCAGCTTGTTTAACGGTGTCATAGACAATTGCAATGACTCAATAGCACTAATGGAAGATGGCATTCATTTTGTCAGCGATATAGAGATCTACAATCTTGTCGATGTGGGCGTGCGGATTGAAAGCAATAGTAATTTTGTTGCCGGCGTAATAATACCCTTTTATGGTACACAATTTTCAATAGGCATAGACATAGAAAACCCTGCAAGCTTCAACCAGATTACTGGCAATTTTTTAGAATCACCGGGGTTTTCGGGAATATACATAGAGGGTAGCAGCAATACGGTGACAAGAAATGAAATTATAGAATTCGATGAATTCGGTATAACTCTTGACGCCGACGGCGGGAGCAACTTAGTCCTATTCAACAGCATAGTCGGCGATAGTGTACCGAGAATATCTAACACGCTAAACGGCTATGATGGCGTGGGAATATCTGTAAACTCAGATTCAAACCTTATATCCCAAAATGCCATATCGAACAACGTCACCGGGATCAAAATCAACAACAGTGACCGCAACACAGTAAGTGGTAATGAAGCTGTCGACAACACTGACTACGGCATAGTAATTGAGGGGGCAGGTGCCGAGTCTAATAATATTCTATCTAACACAGCCAATAATAATGGTATATTTGACCTCTATTCTCCCGATGACCCAAGCTGCACATCTTCAAATAATTGGGCCGGCAACAGCTTCACCTCCAATGATCCCAGCTGCCTAGACTAAAAAACAATACAATTAAACATATACAATTAAACATATACAATTTAATATACAAGCGATAGCTGAGCCGTATGTCGCTTACTGCCAGACAGATAAACATATCATTTAAAGACGCAACAACAGATTTAACATCAAAGGCAACCCTTAAAGCTAAGCTCATAATTCAAATTAAACATCACCAACAGCAATCAAAACAACCAAATATTGTGTGAAAAAAGCCGACAACCCCTTACATACTTCGCCAAGACAAAAAAACAATCTAACCAAAGCACCCATAACAGCCATCGAAACAGCAAAACATATAAAAACCAACAGCAGTGCTCTTCACCGAAGCCCTAATTAGACAGCCTTAGCACGAACAACTTTACCGTTATATACCCGGCTTTATCAAACACTAACGATATGAATAGATTACAGAACTGCTAAAACCTCCTTCGCAGACTTTGTTCACAAAAAATGTTTAGCGAACCTATTATACAGCCCAATAAAATCCATTATAGCGCCCTCCTGATCATCAACCGAAGTAAATACACCTCTATACAATTGCTTTTTTGTAAGCAAACCCAAAAACCTTTCCTCTAAACTTATCCAAACAGCAACTTGTACTACTATCAAATAATTTGAGCACATAGATTACTTTCTGTTAACGCAACAATCGCTTACCTAGGTACGAACGATGAAAAAAGTTACGCTGACAATCGCCTATGCCCTGCTACCCGCAATTGGATTATCAACATCACTTCTCAGCCACGCCGTGAGCTGTGGAGACAATATTACGACTCAGGAAATCCTTACTGGAGACTTATCGTGCGCCACAAATCCGGCACTGACGATTACAGGCCCAGCCGGCAGCCTGGACATGGCCGGCTTTACCGTCATCTGTACAAATCCAGCCAATGACGGTATTAGCCTGGAAGGGCTTGGCGCAAGACTTTCCAATGGAGAGGTTGAAATCTGTAACGACAGCGTAATACTCTCAGGAGACGGGTCCCACTCTGTGGTAGATATTGGGATCATAGATCTCTTCGGTACGGGTGTCGTTATTGACAGTGATAATAATTTTGTCAGCGAAATCGCTTTTGCTTCCGACGGAGCAACCTCCACCCATGGAATACACGTTACCGCATCCGCAAGCTATAACACCATTACTGACAACTTTATTGATAGCTCTGGTGACGATGGCATATTGTTAGAGGGCACATCTAACAATGTTACTAACAACATTGTTGATAGTACATCTGACGTTGGAATAAATGTTGCCTCTGGCGCCAACTCCAATATCATTATATTGAATTTGATTCAGAATGGTGGAGACACGGGAATTAAAGTAAATTCAGACGCCAATCTTATTTCTCAAAATCAGGTAAATAACAATATAACGGGCATTACAATTGAAGATGCGAGCGACAATCTAGTCAACCTCAATGAGGTTGGCGACAATACCGACTACGGAATCTCTATTGAAGGAGCAAGCTCTGAAGGCAACGACATTCTCTCCAACTCGTCTTCGAACAGTGGATTATTAGATCTTTATTCACCAGACGACCCAAGCTGTACAGAAAATGACTGGATCGGAAACATCTACACCACTCGCGACCCCTCATGCCTAAACTAACAGCAAAATTGATCTAGAAAGACTCCAACTTAAAGGCGACAATGAAAGACCCAATGGTAAAAATACTGTTTGTATTTTTACCATTACCACTCTATCAAGTATTAGTCACAAAGTTGTCGCCGATATCACAGGCCTTTCTTGATGCAAGGCATTCCTTTACAGAAAACATACTCAATCCGGGAAAATTATAAATGCCGAAATCACTGGATTGAAGCTACACCGCACAGACAACTATCTATTTATCACTTAGCAGATTATCTCTCAGCAATAATCCATATCTCTTTTGTGTGCTTTAAAATTCGACACAAAGACCTCTTTCTTTATCCCCTCCAATCACATTTCCACCTCTACCATTGAAAATGGCAAATCATTGCCCGCTTAAAAGCAGATGCGAGACCTATTTTAACAAATGGATTACCCTACAGCCCAATAACCTATCTATAAAAATGGACACCAAGTTCTATCCATAGATAGAGTACCACCTTTAAATATTCAGCAATAATAAATCCACAGCAAAGAAAGGGGTGACTATTACCCTCCCCTCAATAGCCCCCACAATTAATAAAGACTATCGATACGACCAAAAGAAAAACCAAGTGAAGCTGAAACAGCAACTTGTACTACTATCAAATAATTTGAGCACATAGATTGCTTTCTGTTAACGCAACAATCGCTTACCTAGGTACAAACGATGAAAAAAGTTACGCTGACAACCGTCTATACCCTGCTACCCGCTATTGGGTTATCAATATCGCTCCTCAGCCACGCCGTGAGCTGCGGAGACAATATTACGACTCAAGAAACCCTTGATGCGGACTTGTCGTGCGCCACAAATCCGGCACTAACGATTACAGGCCCTACCGGCAGCCTGGATATGGCCGACTTTACTGTCGTCTGTACAGTTGCAACCAATGACGGTATTAGCCTAGAAGGGCTTGGCGCAAGACTTTCCAATGGAGGGATTGAAAGCTGTAATGACAGCGTAATACTCTCCGAAGATGGGGCTCACTCTGCGGTAGATATTGTGATCATAGATCTCTCCGGTACGGGTGTCGTCATTGACAGCGACAATAATTTTGTCAACGAAATAGCTTTTTCCTCCGACGGACTAAGCTCCACCTATGGAATACACGTTACAGCATCCGCAAGCTATAACACCATTACCAACAATTTTATTGCTACATCTGGCGGAGATGGCATATTGTTAGAGGGTACCTCTAACAATATTACTGGCAACGCTATTGATGGTACAATTAACGTTGGAATAAATATTTCCTCTGGCGCCAACTCTAATATCATTATGTTGAACTTGATTGAGTATGGTGAGGATACGGGCATTGAAGTAAATTCAGACGCCAACCTTATCTCTCAAAACGAGGTAAATCACAATATAACAGGCATTAAAATTGAAGGTGCGAGTGACAATCTAGTCAACCTGAATGAGGCTGATGACAATGCCGTCTACGGAATCTCTATTGAGGGAGCAAGTTCTGAAGGCAACAATATTCTCTCCAACTCGTCTTCAAACAGTGGATCATTAGATCTTTACTCACCAGACGACCCAAGCTGCACAGAAAACAAGTGGAGCGGGAATATCTATACCACCCGTGATCCCTCATGCTTAAACTAGCCTTAAGGTCTATCTAAGGAATCTCTGACTCAAAGGCGACAATAAAAGACATAATGATAGAATGCTGCTTGTATTTTTAGCAGTATTATTTTATTAGTCATAAAGTTGTCGCCTATGTAGAGATCGGCAGGTACTGACTGGAAAAGTAAAGCAGCCTAACTTTGCCGACATTACCCTCACATCTGAACAACCCATACAGAAACTTCAGCACCAATATACATGACACTCCGGGAAATTTATCAATGCTGTTAATATAGATGTACTCAACTCAACCTCCCTATTCGCTGTTTAGCAACTCGCAAGTAGATCAATGGTACCAAAAAACCCTCTTGCCGCTCGCCAGCCTTATTTGCCACTCATCCTAAATTTTAGATCGACGGCATACTTTTCTCTAAAATAGCAACCATTCAACAAGAGAGCACAAGGAGAATAATTATGCAGTTTATTCAGAGCAAATTTATCGGGATCAACTCAAAACTGAAGTCACTGATCCTTGCCAGCAGCCTGCTCTCCACTGCAACCATGGCGAGTGGTATCGATGGTGAATGGAAGGCAACCACTCAAACTCCTAGTGATAACATACTCCCCGTTACCCTCCATATTGATCAGGATAACGGAAAGTGGACGGGCGTACTGGATAGCCCCGCACAAGACGCCTACGGCATAGAAATGTCACAACTGGAGGTCAGTGACAACCATATTTCTTTCGAAGTTGAAGATTTACAGATCAGTTACCAGGGAACATACAACCCTGTAGTTGAACTTATGTTTGGCTCATTCACTCAGGGGGAATCACTACCTCTTAACTTCAGAAAGATAACCACAGATAAGCCGGAGAACCGTCCACAGACACCAGTAGGACCCTACCCTTACACTATTGAAGAGGTAAGCTTTAAAAGCAAAATTACAAATCATATTCTCTCTGGGACACTGACCAAACCAAAGTCTGCGATCAAAGCTACAGCCGTTCTGATTAGCGGTTCCGGGCCCCAGGATCGAGATGAAACAGCATTTGGCCATAAATCTTTTGCCGTAATTGCCGATTATTTAACCCGTCAAGGATACGCCGTGCTGCGTTATGATGAGCGAGGAATCGGTGAATCCACCGGAAACTTTTTTACTGCAACCACCGAAGATTTTGCCAATGATACCAGTGCGATTGTGGACTACCTAAACAGCCGCAGGGATCTCCCCCAGGGTAAAATTGGCTTAATTGGCCACAGCGAAGGGGGCATGATAGCCCCTATGGTAGCCAGCAGCCGCGACGATATCGCCTTTACAATTCTGCTCGGCGGTCCTGCGGTTAAAATGCAAGAGCTCTTTCTCGACCAATGGTACCGGGATAGAAAGCACAGCGGGGTGACGGAGGAAAATCTACAGAAAATTCGCAAACTTGATAAAATTATTTTTGAGCAGTTTGCTCAGCTCTCCAAAGGGGAAGCTATCAGCGAAAATTTGCATCAAGCACTTTATAAGAGCGTTGAATTGGAGGGTTTAGAAGGAGACGAACTGGAGACACAGGTTGAGTTACTCAAGAAACAATATTCCACCCCGTGGTTCCGCTATGCGCTGAATTTCAACCCGGAATCCTATTTAGAAAACACAAAGTGCCCACTACTGGCCCTTAACGGCTCATTGGATTTCCAAGTTGATGCAGAAATGAACTTAGGCAACCTGGAAAAAGTGTTAAGCAAATCCAGCCATAAAGATTATGAGATTATTAAACTCGACAAACTAAATCACCTGTTTCAAACAGCCAAAACCGGCAGCGATGCTGAATATGCGAAAATAGAGGAAAGCTTCTCTCCTGGCGCCCTAAAAATAATGACTTCCTGGCTGAATGATCGATTTTAATTTTCCCCAAGAAAAAATGCGATACTCCAAGATAAGGGGTATCGTATCAAGATGTAATAACCTATGAAACTTCTAAAATCCCCCAATCCAACTACCAAGTTCCTAGCTTTTCATTTTGGTGGCTGGCTCATGTTTGCCCTAGTGAATGCGATTTCACGAGGATTGCTTACTGATGAGAATTTCGAACAGCTCGCGGCACACACCTTCACCCTTATATCCACTTGTGGTTTTTCAACCCTCGTCATTCGAGAAATCATATACCGCTTTAATCTTTTGGATAAAAATTGGCGGCAACAATGGCCCATTTTCATTCTATCCTCAATTACTCTCGCATTTATATGTGCCTACAGCTCGCTCACTTTAATTTTCTCGTATTACAACTTAGCAGGGTACACCGCACCCAGCTCCTTTTGGGATAATGTACTTGGCAACTGGCTACTTATGACCATCCTAATGTTAAGCTGGACCTTGATATACATTACAACAGTTAACCAGGATAGACTGCTCAAAGCCGAGCAGGAGGCCGTACAGCTCAACCTACAGCTCAACGAAGCTAAAATGGCTGCACTTATGGGGCAGCTTAACCCTCACTTTCTTTTCAATGGCCTAAATAATATCCGGGCACTGATTCTTGAGGATACGACAAAGTCAAGAACAATGCTGACGAACCTCTCCGATCTGCTACGATACACACTGATGGCACACAAACAGAAAACCGTTCCCCTCAAGGATGAACTGGAGATAGTCTGCCAATATATTGAACTACTTAAAATACAATATGAAGATCGCTTAACTTTTAACCTGGAAGTTGACTCAGACTTAATGGGAGAGCGCATCCCCCCACTTCTTATTCAATTGCTAACAGAAAACGCTGTCCGTCATGGAATCGAAAAATCCAGAACAGGGGGAGAACTGAGTGTAAAAATAGACTCTGTAGAGCAGCATATAGTCATTACCGTAACAAATCCAGGCACTTTAGATATCACCCAAGATAAAACCGCAAATATCGAAGACAAAAAAAGTGGAAATACAGGACTGGGGTTAGCCAATATCCAAAAGCGATTAACACTCCAGTATGGAGAAAAAACCTCCTTTCTGATAGAACAGCAGGGACAACAAGTTATTGCTCAGTGCCATATCCCCACCTCACATTTACAACTAGCGGTATAAGAAGTGAAAGCCATTATTATCGAAGACTCCAGACTCGCACGTAATGAACTGAAGGAGTTACTGAAACCACACAAACATATAGATCTGGTAGCCGAAGCACAAGATTGCGAGCAAGCGGTATCGCTAATTAGAGAAGAGCAGCCAGATTTGCTTTTTCTAGACATCAATTTACCCGATGGCACAGGCTTCGATATACTCGAAAAGCTTGATACCGCCCCTAAAGTTATTTTCACAACCGCTTACGACGAGTATGCGATACAGGCTTTCGAGGTCAATGCTCTCGACTACCTACTAAAGCCCATAAACCCAGAGAAATTCGAGCGGGCCTTAAGTAAAGCACAGGAGGATTCACCCTCAACACCCAGTGCCACCTCAGCCAACTACCTGGACACCAGCAATAAAATCTTTATAAAAGACGGGGAGCGCTGCTGGCTTGTTGAGATTGGGAATATTCGATATTTTGAAAATTGTGGCAATCACGCGCAAGTCTTCTTTGAAGACAACAAGCCGTTTATCTATAAATCCCTGGCAAAAATTGAGCAGAGGCTGAACCCGGAGGTGTTTTTCCGCGCCAACCGGCAACAAATCATCAATTTAAACTATATTAAGAATATTGAACCCTGGATAAATAGTGGGCTAATGGTAACCATGACTGACGGTAAAGAAATAGAAGTTGCCCGGCGACCAGCCTGTCGCTTGCGGGAGATGCTGAGCTTTTAGGGGCGATCAGGAGAAAAATTCGGCATAACTCTACAAGCTTCCAGGTAGGCCTCGACACAGTAGCAAACAAATGCGGCAATCTTAGGTCAGCAGCTCAAAAAGCTGCTGTCACTTCCTGACGGCAATACCCGCCCCCCCTAACCCAGCCGTGCAAATGCCTGATACTGACTTAAAAATACATCGCCAGATAACCGCTGTAGAAAATTACTCTTCTTCAAGCAGTCCATCACCGGCCCTTTCACTTCCGATAGGTGCAGTTGAATTCCCCTCTCCACCAGGGCGCGATCAATAGATTCCAGCACCTCCAGGGCACTCCAATCTATTTCATTTACTGCGCTGCACATCAATATCACATGCTTCACTTTCGGATTGCGGGCCAGATCTATATAAATGCGCTCCTCTAAAACCCCAATATTCGAGAAAATTAAACGGCCATCTACACGAAAAGTAAGAATCTCAGGAATGGTTTTTACTTTATGCCGGTGGATATTGCGAAAATGCTCTGTTCCCTCTACCAATCCCACTTCTGCAATGTGGGGCTTTGAGGCCCGATAGATAAATAACAGTAGTGAAACACCTACTCCACAGGCAACTCCCGGCTCTACACCAAGCAACAACGTGACGGCGATCGTCAGAGTTACCGCGAGAAAGTCTGCCTTGGCAAAATGCCAAGTCTTACCCAGAATGGAAAAATCAACCAGCGATAGAACGGCCACAATAATAGTGGCGGCCAGAGTCGTTTTGGGAAGGTAGTATAGAAACGGCGTTAAGAAGAGTGCAGCCAGGGCAATACCCACTGCGGTAAAAATACTGGCTAACTGTGTTTGCGCACCCGCTGCATCATTCACCACTGAGCGGGAGAATCCCCCACTCACAGGGAACCCACCTGAGAAGCCAGCGCCCATATTGGCCATACCCAGAGCGATCAATTCCTGGTTGCTATCAATCCTCTGCCTGCGCTTAGCGGCCAGGGTTTTAGCAACGGATACAGATTCCACATAACCAAGAATGGCAATCATTAGTGCCGGTACCAGCAAGGCCTCAAGGAGTGGCTGTGATATCTTGGGCAGATTAAGTACAGGTAAACCTGAGGGAATAAAACCAACCAATGCGACTTGTCGCGCCTCATAGCCCAACCCAAAAGACAACCCCATCGTTGCCAGCACCCCCATTGCTGGAGCGGCTCTGGATAGGAGTTCGGCGGTACTCGACGATAAACCCATAGCTTGAAGTAGCCCTGCCCCATAGGCTCGTGCCCAATAGAGAAATAGTACCACCCCCAGACCGGTTATAAGCGCTAGATTATTAACCGTATTGAGGTTTCCCCATAGGGAGGCGATCAATTCAGGCGCGGTATCGCCACTGGCAGGTATACCCAGCAAGTGGCGCAACTGACTCAGTGCGATCAGCAAGGCGGAAGCGGTGATAAAGCCCGATATTACTGGGTGAGAGAGAAAATTAGCGAGCATCCCCAGGCGCAAAGCACCCAGCACGGCAAGAATGGCTCCAGATAGGAGTGCAAGGGCAGTAGCAGCACTCAGGTAGTCAACCGCACCCGATGCTGTAACCTCCGCTAATGCAGTGGCACTCATTAAGGAAACCACAGCAACCGGCCCTACCGACAGGGTACGACTAGTCCCAAAAATACCGTAAACGATAAGGGGCAATATACTGGCATACAGCCCCACCTCAGCGGGCAGACCGGCAAGAATAGCGTAAGCGAGGGATTGCGGGATCAATAATACGGTAACGATTGCTGCGGCTAACAAGTCCCGAAGCAGAATTTCACGATTATAACCATGAAAAATATTAAGAATGGGAAACCATCTGGAATACTGCTGCTCAGCCATTATTTACTGCCCGCGCTTTTACTATCCACAGCCCTCCTTATACGCAGGACCCAGGGAGATAAGTGGCGGCGCTCCATTGTGCCGCCATAGAGAATCGTTATTTATCAGCAAACAGTATTGATTGCCGATAAATATTTGCAGTTAAGGTTCGATTGTGACCAGTGCCGCACTAATATCAAAACCCGCCTGCTGAGCCTGGGTGTACAGCTGCTTTTTATCCGCGCCCATCAGGAGTTTAGCTCCGGCCCAAACCTGACTGGAGCGATTACCCGTTCGGCAGAAAGCGTGTACTTTCTCTCCACTTTGTAAAACATCGCGAAACGCCTCACAGTGATTTTGCAGCATACGCCCACGGGCAAAAGGGATAGCCACAAATTTTATCCCCACCGCTAGCGCCGCCTGCTCCATTTCAGTGTAAGAGGGGTGAGCTTCACTCTCACCTTCAGGGCAATTGCATACCACGACTTGAACCCCACTCTGAGCCAAAGGCGCCATGGTTTCACAGGTAATATGCTCAGAGACACTCACTTGATCATCTAACACTTTAATATTCATTATCACCTCAATTTTATACATTCAATAGAGCGAATCACACGGATCAATAAGTTCGTTTAGAGCAGGTTAAGTGGCACCTTTAGGTAAACTGTGCCGTTGGACTCTGCCGGAGGCATCTGCCCAGCCCGGATATTGACCTGTACCGAAGGTACAATCAGCCTTGGCACAGATAGAGTGGAATCACGCTTGCGCCGCACTGCGACAAAATCCTCCTCGGCCACACCATCGCGCAGGTGAATATTTTCTCTGCGCTGCTCACCAACACTGGTCTCGCACTGGTAGTCCCGCTTGCCCTTAGGCGGGTAGTCGTGGCACATAAACATGCGGGTTTGATCCGGCAGGGACAAGATTTTGCGCACCGAGCGATACAACTCTGACGCATCGCCCCCGGGAAAATCACAGCGCGCACTACCAACATCCGGCATAAATAGGGTATCGCCAACAAACAGGGCGTCGCCGATTAACCAGGCCATATCTGCGGGGGTGTGACCGGGACTGTAAATAACTTTCGCTGTCAACTGCCCCACCTGGAAAGTCTCACCGTCCTTAAAGAGGTGATCAAACTGACTGCCATCTGCCAGAAACTCCCGCTCAAGATTGAATACATCGCGGAAAATTTGCTGCACCTGACAAATCTGCTCGCCAATCCCTATTCGCCCCCCCAGCTTCTGCCGCAAAAATGGCGCGGCCGACAAATGATCGGCATGGGCGTGGGTCTCCAGTATCCACTCCAGGGTCAAGCCTTTATCCCGGATAAAAGACACCAGCTCTTCGGCACTTCGGCTACAGGTACGGCCGGAAGCCACATCAAAATTGAGCACAGAGTCCACTACAGCGGCGGAACCCCCTTCCCTGTCGTACACCACATAGCTCCAGGTCTCCGTTTCCCGGTCTAGGAATGGCTGCACCTGCGCAGGGTGTTGTTGTTGAGGCATCTTCAGCCCTCCAGTATTCGCTACACTAACAATATACAATCTGATAATATATAAAACAATATATTGTAACTATGTAAACTGTTTTAGTTCCTATGTCTGATACTGAACATCTCGACCTTACAAAAATGCGCGATTCCGCCAACCAGGCGGCTATGATGCTGCGCTCCCTGGCCAACCGGGACCGCCTGTTACTGCTGTGTCAGCTTAGCCAGGAAGAACTCAATGTCGGCGAGCTGGAAGAGCGCCTGGGCATCCACCAACCAAGCCTGTCCCAGCAGCTGGGGGTCCTCCGCCGCGAGGGCTTGGTCGAAACGCGCCGAGAGGGAAAAAACGTCTACTATCGGGTTGCAGACCCGCGCGTGCTGACCCTGCTGCAAACTCTCTACCAACTCTACTGCGCGGAGTAGCCCTATGACTATCGATTGGGCCGCCTTCACTCCAGGCTCCGCACTCGCAGGGGGGCTACTGATCGGCCTCGCCAGTGCTACTTTACTCGCCTTTAATGGTCGCATCGCAGGTATTTCCGGCATTATTGGCAGCCTGCTTAACCACCGCCGAGACACCCTATGGCGCTTAGCCTTTATTGGCGGGTTATTGATGAGCCCTTTTGCCTGGAAGGTCTTTGCAGTGATGCCCACCATTGAGATTAAGGCAGATTACCCCAGCTTAATTACAGCCGGTTTACTCGTGGGCCTGGGTACTCAAATGGCATCCGGTTGCACCAGCGGCCACGGCGTTTGCGGTTTATCCCGACGCTCTATTCGCTCACTAACCGCCACCCTAATATTTATGACTGCGGGCTTCACCACCGTTTTTCTAATAAGGCACCTGCTGGTGGGGCAATTCTGATGAAAACCAATATCAGCGCACTCTGCGCGGGACTGATTTTTGGCCTGGGACTACTACTCTCCGGCATGACCAACCCGGAAAAAGTACTGGGCTTCCTCGATCTTGTTGGCGCCTGGGATCCATCTCTGGGACTGGTGATGTTTAGCGCTATTGCTGTGGGGCTACCCCTGTTCCACTTGGTCACAAGGCGTGGAAAATCTATCTGGAATCAGCCCCTCCATCTACCCACAAAAAGCCGGATCGATCGCCGCCTAGCGCTGGGCAGCCTTCTGTTTGGCGCAGGCTGGGGATTGGTCGGCCTCTGCCCGGGACCGGCCCTTGTCGCTGCCGGGGCCGGGCAGCCAAAAGCCTTGATATTTGTTCTCGCTATGCTCACAGGCATGAGCATATTCCAGCTCTTTGGTAGCAAGCGCACCACAGCGGCGGAATAAGTAAGCCCGGGGCTGATCGCAAGCCCCCTTTTACTGCCCCCGATTACCCCTGGAATCCCCGGCCAAAGGCGGCGCTACTTGTAAGGCGGCACCAAACACTGGCAAAATATCCAGTATTTGGGTGAAAATGCGATGGGCGGCAACAATCTCACTTCAGAGCAACAGGCAATCGCAGACCACAGCGGCGGTCACGCTAAAATCATTGCCGTTGCCGGCTCCGGCAAAACCACCGCCCTACTGCACTATATAAAGAATCGCCTGGATGCAGGCATCCCCCCCGAGCGACTACTGGTATTGATGTACAACCGCAGCGCGCGCGAGGACTTTGATCGGCGCATGAAAGGCTTGGCCGAGGGCCCTATACCGGCAGTACACACCTTCCACAGTGTCGGGTATCGCCTATACCAACGCATGATTGCCAACAATCATCTTACTGCCGCCAATCTCTCCCCCCTGCCACAAGCCACTATTCAATTACAGATATGGAAAGCGATTGAAGAGTGTGCCCCTACCCACGAATTAGAGGAGATTCGCGCGCGCAAGCAGTCTGAAGTTGAAGCCGCAGAATTTTTTATCGACTATGCCAAAACCATTTTATCCGGGGAGCTAAGCGCATTTCAGGAGCTAAAACTCGGCGACGAGTTTATGTATTTTCTACAGGTATTTCGCACTTTTGAAGCGTGGCGCCGCAGCCAAAGTGCCGTAACCTATGCCGACCTGATTTACGATCCCGCCATGCTGCTCGGCACCGATGAGCAAATGGCCGAGCAGTACGGCGGTTATTATGAAGATATCCTGGTAGACGAATACCAGGATATCAATGAGATACAACACTTTTTACTGCGAGTTCTCAATGGGGAGTCCGGCAACGTCATCGCTATCGGCGACCCAGACCAAACGATTTATGAATGGCGCGGCTCCAAGCCGGATTTCCTGCTCAATCTTTTTGATAGGGACTTCCCCCCCTCAAATATTTACCACCTGAGCCGCACCTTTCGTTACGGTCACCAGCTATCTCTAGCCGCCAACCATTTTATTGAGAATAATCGCGATCGCGCCGATATATTCTGTATATCTGCCCGTAAGGAACAACAAACAGAGATAGAGCAGGTGGCAACCGATAAAGAGGGTCGCTGGCTGGTAGAGCACCTGCGCCGATACCAAAAACAGGGGCAGGCTCTCAGGGACGTTGCCGTATTGGTACGACTGTGGTCGATCGCAGCACCTATTGAGCTGGCGCTACTGGCCAACAATATCCCCTACCGATCCGCCAGCCGCAATACCGTACTGTCCCGTCGCGAGTTGCGGCCACTGTTTTGGAGTCTGAATATTGCCTCTGGCCGCTTTACCGAACTTTCGGCCAAACGCCGCCAACAAGGACTTTATGAATGGCTGACCGCCCCCCATGTCCGCATTCCGCGCAAAGTTCTGGAGCCCGTTTGTTCCACCCTGGCCGCTCTGGATAAAGACTGGGGCAAACAGTTAATTACCCTGCTGCCAGAAAGCTTGAGCAAACCCCAAGCCAAACGCCTGCGCCAGCGGGCAGACCTGCTCACCCAAATTGAGGGCTGGCGGGGCCATGCTGGAGAACTGTTGCGCCGCCATATCGGCGAATTGGAGCTTCTCAGCGGGATCGCTGATGACGCCTTCACTCGTCAACAGGGCGAGGAAAGACAGCAGACGATCATCGCCTTCTGCAAGTATCTGGACACACTGAAGCAATCCCCCGCAGAAGCCCTGGCACACCTACAGGAACTACAGCGGCAACATCGAGAGGGCGAGCAATCCCGTGTCGATGGTATTCAAATAACCACGATGCACCAGGCCAAGGGGCTGGAGTGGGAGCAAGTTATTATCCCGAGCCTCACCCAGCACAATATGCCCTACCAACCCCAGCGAGACTTCTCCACACCCGCCTCCCTGGAAAGCGAGCGCCGCCTGATGTATGTTGCTATAACCCGGGCAAAATCAAAGCTGTTCTTATTGGCCCCCACGGAAAACACCGACAAAAAGGACCCTGAGGCTTCACAGCCCTCTCTGTTTATCAATGAAATGCAACTCCCGCTAAGTAAATTAATGGCAGATGCTCTACGGGACCGTCCAGACAAAATCGATACCGATGTGCCAGTATCGCGCCAGGCGCTCCACTATTTAGAGGCCTGCGATTACAACCCCAATATCAGTGCACCCCGCGCACCAATGCGAAAACCCGAACCCGGTGAAGGCCTGCGCCACCAAAAACTCGGCTATGGCAGGGTTTTGGGCTGGGAGGATAAGCGCATAGAGATCTTATTTAGCGATGGCAAGGCTCGTCGATTTGATTGGGAAACCCTGTCACGGTATCTGATGCAGTGATGGCCCGGTAAAATTTTTACCGTTACTGTTGATTTCGGACAAATAAAGCCTATGGCGGTCAGAGTATTATCAATTACCGCCATCCCCCCAACTTCACATTTTTGCTGACTTATTCTGATGCAAGTATCTATCAAACAGCTTATCAAAAACCCTCTTTCCCAACTATTTTTCATCAGCCAAAAAATCCCACAGGAATTATTTAGTAAACAACTGACCCAGGACATGTTTTGCCTAGGGGAAAACGCAAAAATTGCGACCAATTTTGCCCTTCGCGGGTACTGCCCACTGGTTGACAGAACAACGGTCACTTTTGAAACAGGCGGGAGTCAAAAAGAGGATATCCTTCAAACTATTCAAAAAACACTCAACCACCTGAACACCCTACCCGAAGTGACACAGCTAGATGACAGTAAAACAATTGCGGACAAAGCGGGCTTTAGCGTGGTAACGCTTCCTCAGCCGCAATATATCCATCAATATATACTGCCGAATTTGCTATTTCACATAAGTATGGTTTATGCCATTGCACGCAGCCACGGAGTGGCCCTCAGTAAAGGAGATTATGACGGCTACCACAGCTATCCAGCAGCATTTAGTTTTATTTAACGATCGGCCTCTGGATAGCTTTGCAACTCTCAATATTTGAAATTTGGTTTTTACAGAAAATTTTAATCCTGGCACTACCGAACATTTGAAATCAACTATTACTCATACGATAGTTCCAGAAGCTAACCTAAACACCTTTAGATTATTTAAAACCACTTGACCCATCCCATTTAAAAAAATATAACTACGTTTCAGGTAGATATCTACAGCAAACTTTTTAACGGAATAGAAGTAATCGGTATGAAAATCTCCAAGCTATTACTACTCCCCCTAGCTCTGACAATCTCCAGCATTTCTACCGCAGAGGAAAAACCGCTCTATGTAGGTTTCGGAATGGGTTACCACGACTTTGATGGGCAGAAAGCTCAATCTGATCACTACCTTGATGGGCAGCGTTTCGGCGATCAAACAAACTCTATAAATATTTATCTCGGCTATCAGTTTAACCAGCACTTCTCAGTAGAAGCTGCCTATCAGCATTTCAATAGTGCTAATGATGAATATCGCGCACTGGTTAACTCTTATGATTACGAAACCGATGGATACCGCTATATCTACGTCAACGACGATGAAACACTTGAGGTCAGCAGTTTCCAATTAAACAGTGTCGCACACTACCCTGTGCTTGAAAAACTGACCCTCAGTGCCAGTCTGGGCCTCTCCTATACCAGAGTCGATAGTGAATTCAGGCCAGTTTCGACCTGGTGGTCACTTATAAGCCCGGTTAACAGATACAGCGAAAAAGACTTCGACCTCACCTACGGTCTCGGCGCCAAATATGACTTTACCGATAACATTTCTGGCAGGCTTCAGTGGAAGAGAATCGATAACGACATCATAGCGGTTAATGGGTTTAACCTATCCCTAGAAACTCACTTCTAGCCCCCTTTGCCAGGGAGCGCAAAGGAACCAAGCCCCTCACGGCTTAGCCCAGGGGCCTCTGAATGATTCTGTAATATCCCTGCCGGGCTTACTGAGCGACTCACACTCTACGTTGCAACATTTTGAAAAAATCTAAAGCCCCGCGTTGATTGAGAAGTGCTCTACAGGCCAGAGATATCACAAGTTATTCAGAGCCCCATACGCAATCAAACCTCTCTAAACCGTCGGCAGGATTAACTGGGCACTCAACTATCGCCTTAAATAAGTCCAGGTTGCTCTAAATGCCTCCAAAGTGCCCAATCTTTAGCCAACCCAATGATTTTTAAGGATTTTTTTGTTATTTAGGTTGACTTGTACCAGGTCCATCTATAATATCCGCACCTGTAACGCGCTCGTAGCTCAGCTGGATAGAGTACCTGGCTACGAACCAGGCGGTCGGAGGTTCGAATCCTCCCGAGCGCGCCACATACAAAGGCCTGCATCGAAAGATGCAGGCCTTTTTTATTATCCCCATCTGAAGAATTCAGGTCGATCGCTAAAAATTTCAAAAAAAGATTGACTAACGGTCGGAAAGGGAATAAATTACGCCACCTCGACGACGCGCTCGTAGCTCAGCTGGATAGAGTACCTGGCTACGAACCAGGCGGTCGGAGGTTCGAATCCTCCCGAGCGCGCCATCTTCAAGGGGTTTACGTTACATGACGTAAGCCCCTTTTTTATTTCCCTCAAGCATACTGGCTGCACCCAGCAATTCCTTTTACAATAAAGAGAGGCTTGGGTTCACCCTGATCACCCCCGCTTCCCCCCCTCCTTAGCTGCAACACTTGGTCAGCAAGCTAGATCCCGTAGTGAAAGGCTGGCATCAAAGCTCTGGACAAATTTAAACCAAGTTGAATCAGGAGTCTCGATAGTTAAAAATACGCAAGGAGCTGTCAAAATCAGAAGTAAGGGACTACATGGCTGACATCCTTAAAGATATACTCCAGTTTGTGCAGAGTATGGGGCTCAAGAACGGCCTCTTTGTCATATTTTTCATCTTTGCGCATTACCTGCTCTTCTGGATGTACAGCGGGCGCCTGAAAGATCGTCAAGTTGAAATTGATCGGCTTGCAGCCGATAATAAAGAATACAGAGACAGGTTTCTGAAACTGATGGATAATGCCTTCTCTTATTCTCCACCCACCAGGAAAGCTGCGTCCAAAAGACCGGCTAATGAAAAGGAGTTTGAGTAGTGCTCTATATATTGCCGGCAATTGCTCTTGTCTTCATTTTCGCCAAGATATATCAGCTTCTGGAAGTAAAGAAGCACGATCAGCACCTGTTTGAATTTTGCCAGCTGCGAAGAGATACAATCAGCTACCTCTCCAGCTCCTACACAGACCTATCAAGAACAGATTACATCGCCTTACGCAAGGTTAGTGACACGCTTAGCGCCATCATTGCCGAGTATAAGGAGCACCGCACGGTAGTATTTAACCTCAGGCTATTTTCAGAGTATGTCAATCAGCTAAAAACCTTTGAAAAAAAGACAGAGAAAATATCAACCAACAACCCCCAAATACAAGATCTACTCCATAGAACTCACCGATCTATATTTAATGCCTTTCTAGCATTTACGCCCTGCCTTAAATCGGAGCTCGCTTTCGCTGTTGCAATAAAGCTTATCTCCCTTGGGGTAAAGGCTGGAGTCAAATCGCTCAGAAGGTACTTATTCAGCCTTAAAGAGGCAAAGTTGCTGCTTAATACATTTGAGCGGCTCTCCGCCCCCTGCTGATACCCCTATTCGCCCCAGGCCACATCAAGCTTTCCATAGGTATAGCTTTCATATGCAAAGCTACTCAATTGCTATTTCTGAAACTACAAAAAGCTGTCGGGCAACGGCTCCCCCCCAAAAAAATAATGAAAAATGTGCAACTTAAATTCATTTCATTAAGATCTGCACCTTATACAAGGTTCTATCGATAGGCCAAACTGCATGAAATTAATTTCTATCAATGTATCCAAAAAAATAGCCTCTGAATTCAAAGGCAAGCCCGTTACTACCGGAATCTTTAAAAAATCCACTGAAGGAAGAGTTTTCGTTAGCAAGGGGAATCTAGAGGGGGATGAGCAAGCAGACCTAAAGCACCATGGCGGTAAAGACATGGCCGTATATGCATTTTCTTATGATCACTACGCCTACTGGGAGGGTCAACTAGGCAGAAGCGGGCTTAAATATGGCGCATTTGGTGAAAACCTAACCATAGAGGGACTTCAGGAAGAGAAGATTTTTATTGGGGATCAATTTCGCATCGGCAGCTGTCTCCTGGAGGTAAGCCAGCCCAGGATACCCTGCTTTAAACTCTGCATGGCAATCAACAGTGATTCCGCAGTCAAGATTTTCACAAACAGCTTTAATTGCGGTGTATATTTTAGAGTCATTGAGCAGGGGTATATCGAGGCCGGAGATTTTATGGAAAAAACTTATGAAGCATCAAACTCTATAAGCATACGCTCCATGTTCAGATCTTTATTTGACAAAGATTTCCCCGATGCCATGGACACGCTTCAAATCGCAAGTCAGTTACAACCCTTATCACAAGAATGGAGAGATAAAGCCACAAAACGACTTGCCAAATACTGACAACTAAAATCTTACGTTTTCCGAAAGCAATGGCAAGTAATACAAGCCCCATAACAACACCGTTACTACAAAGCTTGGGGGTAATCGAAATTTAGCGCCCCTTTAGCTTTACTCCTGTGAGCAGACTCATCAAAAGATCAAGGGGCCACAAGAAAAATTATGGCTCATTATATATCCTACAAAATTTAACATAGGTTTTTGAGGATATTAACAAGTAAATAATCGCCGAAAAAACCATCACCAACCAGGTGTATTGCACAAAATATAAAACCCATAAATAGGAAATAAATGGCAATACAAAAACAGCCAGCTTCTTAATACCAATACTGGTAATATGCAGCGAAGCATATATACAAATCAGCACCGATAAAGAAGAGCATACCAATAACAGTGATGATGGCTTTATTGTAATCATTAGCGCGCTTAGTAAAACAAAAACGATACCTCCAAAGTATCTCAGCCCGGGCTCAAGCGCCCCCATACTAATAGGAGCAGCCATATATCCAACCAGGTGATAACCGGTGACAATCACCATAAGCGCCGCCCAGCTATCGGCATGAGCAAGAACAATCGCCGCTATCAACCAATTGGTGAGTATAGAACGCCTTGATAAATTGTGTATAGGGTCGAGTACAGCCAACCAGCCAGGCATCTGTCGCACCGAGGCCATAGCAAACAGTATTCGCGATGAAGCCCCCAGGTAAGTGTATCCCGAAGCTGAAGGGCTTATGATACTATCTGCAAGCAGTATCATGGCAAGAAAATGCAGCCCCAGCAGCGCAGCCAGATCTAAAAGTGGCGAGTCAAAATTAATCTCTTGCCAGCCGCCATTTTTCACCAGGAGATCGTTTGGCACCGACGCCATAAAGGCATATTGTAACGCCAGATAAACAAGCGTCATAATCGTTATTGACAAAAACACAGCCAAAGGAATATTGCGCTTTGGATTTCTAACCTCACTGGAAAAGGCAGCACTAACCTGAAAACCATTAAATGAATAAATCAATCCAGCACCAACTATTGCGGAAAAAGCGCTTTGAAAGCCAAACTCCTGATCAGAATCTATCGAGAAATTTGCCCCACTGGTATCATTACTAAACACTACAATAAGCAACACAATTATTGCGAAGGTAGGCGTAAAAATTTTCAGCACCGTAACAACATTATTGATTTTGGTAAGAACACGTATTCCATAAAAATTAATCACCAAATACACAAAAAGAATGCTTAGTGCAAGTACCTTACCCCACAAGGTTAAGATGTGATTATCAATTAAAAGAGAGGAGTCAATCGCAGATGAAATATATTGAGTGGTTGCCTGGGCCTCTGTAGCCACAACCATTAAGGAACCAAACCAATTGGCAAATGCAAATGGCATCCCAAAGATACTGTTGTGTGACAGCGCACTCGCTTGAGCTAAAGCACCACGAACTGGGTAGAATGCAACAATACGCGTTAGGCACAAGCCAACCATTAGGGCGAAAAGTGCCGCTAAAATCCACGCTCCAAATGCCCAGTTACCCGCATAATTTGCCGTCAACTGTGCGCCAAACAACCAACCTGAGCCAATCATGCAGGTCGCACTAAGCAGCGTAGCACTGATCAGGGAAACACGTGCTTTTCCGTCTTTGGCACAATCCATATCAACTATTTCTGAAGTGTTACGCAGGTGTTGTCACTATCCAACCTGGTAAGTCCTGCGGCTAATACTTTTAGTCTAGTCAGCTACGGGGCCTTTGAATAATTCTGTAATACCTCTGCAAGCCTTGAGAGCTACATATATTAAATTAAACTCCCCCACAAATGGTCGCAGGAGTTGTAACGTAAAATTCGCCTCCCCAGAATTCAGCTTCACTTCAGCCCCATAACAATAGATCACACTAGATTCACAAGCTGAAATATTAAACACTAAAAAGGCCTATTGCGCTGCAACAAATAAAAAGCCGCCTATTTTAGTGTTTAATTCCCCTCCTCCCACTGGGAAGCCTATGAATAACGCCACAATATCTCTGCAAACGCTAAAATCAGCAGATATTACGCCTTACTCAGAGTACGACGAAACATCCCAACGGGCACAATTTGCAACATCGATATATTCCTTGAGGATGGCAACCATACGTCCGCGTATGCGCCAGAACTTCTCAGGGACATGATTTGTCGCAAAAGCAATTGAGGCCCTACACTCAGGAATAACAAACAGATAAGCCGTAGCTGCATTATCAGTCACACCACCGTGATGCAGTGCTAGCCATGGCTTTTCCTCCTTCCCCAACTCGATACCAGCAACCCGCCAACCAAGCGAATATTTTTCCTTATTAACCTCACCGTTGCGTAGTTTCACTGGTGTAAAAAGCGCCTGTAATGCATCATTTGATAAGAATCCAACCTTATAGAGAGCTTGGGCCATCCTCACCAAATCGGAAGGGGTTGAAATAAATCCTCCTCCACCAAAGAGAAAACTCCTATCTCGCTCACCTGTGGAACGAACAAACACTCCCATGCTATCCACATTCGAATAATAAGCTGCTTCGCTCCCCCGCCCAGCAAAAGAAGTATCCAGCTCTGTAGCTGCCATCCCCAAGTGACTCCAAAGCTCTGATTTAAGATAATCGATATACCCTTTTTCTGAAGCGGCTCCAACAACAGCTGATAGCAAGATATAGCCATTTGATGAATAGCGATACTGAGTTCCAGGCTCAAATAACAATGGGTGCCCATCGAATACGTAAAATGCATCCAGCGGAATTTTATGATTCTTCACATCGGTAAATTCAGCTAAATCCCTCTCCCGAGTATCGTGCGGCACGCCAGCTGTATGCGCGGCAAGCTCAGCAACACTAAACGTTGATGTATACTCAGGGTGCTTGACATAGGCACTTACTGGTTGTTGCAGGTCCATTTTACCCTCAGTAAGTAATCGAGCCACAGCCAGTCCTGTCATAGGTTTGGACAAGCTGCCGACTGAATATTGCGTGTCAGTATCGGCCTCCAACTCCTGTTCAATATCAGCAAATCCTATCGCCTGAGCAAAAGCCACCTGGTCGTTCAGCCCTATTGCGACAGATAAGGAGGGAAGCTTATACTCCTCCTTTAGCACTGCAACCTCCCTCATAATCCTGGAAGCCTTATTCTCCTCTGCGAAGGCCTCCAAAGCCAGCCCCTCAGACAACGCCATCAAGCTGATTAACAAATAATTTCTTAACATTTTTCCCACTTCGAATTTACCATGATCATACTGTCAACCATAAATCAACAAAAACTGACTTATTTATCCCTACCAAAGTATCTATACACTCAACTACAATGTGTATTCATGTTTGATCAATTACAATTTGGTTAGACGCACCTAGCCCAGGGGATAGATGCAGTAGGACAATTATTTTTTATCTCCACCCAAGTATTACTTGACCCGCTAACAAAGCCGGCGAGCACTATAGGCAGTTAGTATGTCAGCCATACCCATCAGGCGCTACTGAAGGAGCATGGAATGATATGTTCAATGAGCAGTAAAGGAAATTGTTGGGACAACGCACCAGCTAAGTGGCTTTTAGCAGCCTGAAGTGAGAGTGACCAATAAGAAACCCCTATGGAACAAGGGAGGATACGACCACAGATGTGAGAGCCTATATTAATTATTAAAACTCATGCAGAATACACACAATACTGGGCCATATAACCCCTACCAGATTTGAGAAATGCGCTTAAAGAGGTGTCCGGTTGGGCTTGATCACAGCAAAGGTGAACGAAATAGGCTTGAAGTGTATTTGTTTTCAATACATTTTAACCCCAAGCAGAGTTCGGTTTAACCTATAAATCTATGGCACTACAACTGAATCAATATAAAATCCTCTCCTCCCCTACAATATCAAACAACGACTTTAGGAGAGGGAGGGCAGCACTAAATCAGTCTAGCTTAGATTTTTAGCCATTAAAACTGAGCATGTTCATTATGAAATAAATCCAACGTCCTCAGAGACAGCTCTACCAAATCTACTGCTCGATCACTATCCGCATTTTTAATGGCACTTACCGAACGGGCATGGTCAGGGCAGAGCATCAGTATACTATTCGCACCAACAGCCTCTCCGCTAATTATCTTCATATTTGGGTGCTCCTGAAGAATTCTAATCACATCTGCATCTTCCACCGGATCATACAGCTCACCCAAAGCACTGGAATCAACAATCCAGCCCATACCATAACTAAGCTCATCGCCACTTGCTAGAGTCCCCGGGCTAAAAATTTCAGATATAGACTCAGCGCTCAGGTAGCGCTCATCAAGGTGCGATAAAGCAAATTTAACCAAATCACTCGGTGTTGAAAGCATACCTCCGCCAGCATACTTATAGCTGCTATTTACCTCTGGAGAGTTAATTAAGGTTCCACCCCAATAAGAATAGGCTCTTTGCCTATGAGGTATTATGGGTGAATTCTCATCGAAGGTACTATTTTTCAACTTCAATGGCACAAATACTTCTTCTTGCACCAATGTCTTAAACTCAGATCCCGACGCAGACTCCATAGCCGCAGCAAGTAGTGTCCAGGCATAAGTAGAATATCCAAAGTCTGTCCCCGGATAGAACAGCAGGTCATCATTTTTAAAAATATCTAGCGCCTCTGCTGTCGAGCTATACTCCACATTGAGAAGCATCTCCTCCTCAGAGCTATAGTAGCGTATTCCGGAAGTATGATTCGTTATCTGCCTGAAGCTAATGTCAGCGTGTGAATCAGGCCAAGCCTCCACTAGTGGGCCGACATATTCATCCAGCTCAAGAGCCCCCTGCTCTTTTAATCTCATCAAAGCAGCAGTAGTGATAACCTTTGAAATACTCGCTATCCTTAACTTAGTTCTTCTGGTCATTGGAACTTTAGCTTCCAAATCAGCAAAACCATAGCCTTTTGCCCAGCGAACGTGTCCATTTTCCCCAACAGCCACACTAACCCCGGGTACTGACTCCTCTGAAACTGCCTCCTCAAAAATATCATTTAGGCTATTTACATGACTTTCTGCGTTTGCAGCTTGCAACGCTGCACACAATATAAACGCAGCACACAATATAAACGCAGCACAATAAGTTAGACGTTGGTACATGATTTGGGCATCCATCCTCTATTATTTTCATCATCAAAAAGACACATCAATATACCGCACTCAGCTATCGATGTGAAAAAAATCTCACAGTTAAAGTAGAAAAAGTGCAAGCGATAATAGAGCATAAAATTAACCCCTGCGGCAAACCGATTTCCAACCTAGAGCTGAAAGTAAAACTGCCTCCTGACAATTAATAATTAAGCAGAAAAATGTTTTATTTCTAGAAGCAAGCCAAACACCTCCCGCCGAGCAGAAGTGAAAGCATACTCACCTTTAAGCGAAAGCATTGCAATCTAACATAAAGTATCACCAGATAATCCAAGGCTAAACATGGAAGCTTTATGAGAGCTGAGTCTTTATTTGTATTATACCCCCCAGCAGAAACAAACCCTCCTACATAACCCCTACATCTACCAGAGTTCTACGACCTATAATTCCCACAAAACATTCAGGTTTGCAGAGCAAGATCTCTGTTTCTGTTAAAACCTCAATATTTCCAATAGAAAATCTCGCATATAGCTTTACATAGGGCTTATAGCTTGTCAGTTCATTTTTTAACAATCTGAGGCTAGCGCCATAACCACCAGGAGGTCATATAAAAGCACAAAACAGTGTATTTTAGTACGACCTACAATAATCTTCTTTTCAAACCCTGCATTTTTCAATACTCTTCAAGAACAATCTGAGCTTTCCCCATCAAAACGAGAATAATAATGAAGGATTATTTGATTATCGGCGGCGGCCATAACGGTCTGGTCTGCGCCTGCTATTTGGCTAAAGCGGGAAAAAAAGTAACGATACTTGAGCGCCGATCAATTGTTGGCGGTGCTGCAGTTACCGAAGAATTTCACCCAGGATTCCGTAACTCTGTAGCAAGCTATACTGTTAGCCTGTTAAATCCGAAAATCATCAAAGACCTCCATCTGCATGCGCACGGCCTGGAAATCAAGTTGCGGCCGCAATCAAACTTTTTTCCACTTTCGAATAGAGAAAGCCTCTCCTTCCACAAGAATCTCGCAGATACACAGGCAGAAGTTGCGCGCTTCTCGGAAAGGGACGCGGCCACCTTACCTGACTTTTATGCCATGCTGGAAACTGTAGCGGATATTTTGCGCGAGGAATTGTTGCGCTCGCCCCCCAATGTAGGGGGTGGTCTTGCAGATCTAATCCGCGCTGGCGGTTTTGGCCTGAGAGCTAAAAAACTGAGTATGGCATCGCGCCGTGATGCACTGGACCTATTCACCAAAAGCGCCACCAGTGTACTGGATGCCTGGTTTGAAAATGACCACGTCAAGGCCGCATTTGCATTCGACGCTATCGTGGGCAACTATGCCGCACCCAGCACTCCCGGCTCAGCCTATGTCTTGCTACACCATGTGTTTGGCGAAGTAAACGGTGAGAAAGGTGCCTGGGGGCATGCAATGGGTGGTATGGGTGCTATTACCCAAGCCATGCATAAGGAGGCCGAGCGCCTTGGTGTCACTACTCGCACAAATACCGAAGTTAGAGAGGTCTTGGTTAATAGCGGCCGCGTCACAGGGGTGCAGCTAAGCAATGGGGAGATAGTTACTGCCGATAAAGTGATCGCCAACATTGGCCCCAAACTGCTCTACTCCCAAATGATTGACGAGCAACACCTGAAACCCGAATTTCATCGTCGTGTGCGCGGTTTTAGAGTGGGCTCCGGCACTTTTCGTATGAATGTAGCGCTGTCTGAACTACCCGACTTTACCTGCAAACCCGGAACTCATTTGCAGCCACACCATCAGTCTGGAATTGTCATTGGTCCCAATATGAATTACTTGGAGCAGGCCTATGTGGACGCAAGGCAATACGGCTGGTCTAAGCAGCCCATTGTAGAAATATTGATCCCCTCCACCGTCGATTCCACTCTAGCTCCCAAAGGCCAACATGTCGCTAGCCTATTCTGTCAACAATTCGCGCCGGAGCTACCGGAGGGCAAGTGTTGGGATGACTATCGCGAGCAGGCAGCGCAAACTGTTATCGATACTGTCACAAACTATGCTCCCAATTTTCGCAACGCTATCATCGCGCAGCAAATTCATTCACCTTTAGATTTAGAGCGCAAGTTTGGCTTGATCGGAGGCGATATTTTTCATGGCGCCCTAAGCTTGGACCAGCTATGGAGCAATCGCCCCTTTATGGGCTTTGCGAATTACCGCACGCCGATTCAAGACCTGTATCTCTGTGGTTCGGGCAGCCATCCGGGTGGAGGGGTCACCGGTGTACCTGGTCATAATGCTGCAATGGAGATTTTGAGAAATCAATAAAACAGCCAGAGAAATAAGAGCTTTAGGTGTCGTATTCCACCGCTAAATTATAGCTTATTGAAAATTCGTGTGTAGCCGTTAGAAAAAGTAAATACCCTCCGCAAAACCGGAGGATATTTACTCCCATATTGTCAACATAAGTGCCGTACTTGGTACACCCCTCAATAGCTAGTGGTTCACGCGGTTAATACTATAACGATTAATTTTCCCACCCGGCCTCGCTTAGGCTCCTACATTATTTTGAAGAGGGCTAGGCATTAGCCTAGCACACACGTATTAATCGGTAGCAGTTCGTCTAGGGCGTAGGCTGTCTACTGGAGGGACTTGCTGGATCGGAGCATTAATTATACTTGAAAATAGGCCCTAACAGCATTCCAGTCAGGGTATTTATTTGAACCAAAATGTAATAGCTCTCCTTCAAACTCACTTTGGCAGCGACCAGTGATATTGTCGTCGATTAGGAACTCTCCTTTTAACAAGCTTTTATTTGGACTAATAATTAACCTGTTAACCATCTCCATCCCTAAGTGATTACCCACCCAAACTCTTTTTTCGGTATAACATAAAGGATTCTTGACCGATGGCGCCGTAAGAATATAGGGCTCATACTGCTCTGATGCGAGCAGAGCGTTAACAGCTCCGATCAACGGCGATAGGTTTGCAAAAAAACCATATTGTGACTGAGGGAATTTTATCGATGGATTTCTTTCCAGCTCTCTCTTTGACGCCCCTGAAAAATCACAAAGCACATCATCCATATCTATATATACAATCATACCTTTCCTAATCCGTACAACACCCAATCTGTGTTTTATACCTATACTTTAATCCTGCTCAAAACCTCATAAAGGGAGATGATTTGACTCCTCCACTATGTGCCCCCCCCTCTAACCCGATAAAGGTCTAATATTTTCGAACACCTCGCTAAGATAGTAAAACTAGCAAGTGAGGTAAAGTATGACAACCAAAGATACACGCCGTAACTCTTATCTCTGGGTGAGGATGTTCGATTTCTAAGGCCGCAGAAGCTATAGGAATCCGTGCCAGCAAACTGTGATAGTGGGCAAAGGTGCTGGAGGCGGGATAAATCTGGATATTGGCGAGCACGCTAAATTATAGCTGAACCTATACGCAATAAGGAATACACCCAGCATCTATACCTGCTGACTGTCTTTATCAACTTATAATCGAGAAAATAACCCGCTGCCCCAGGTGCCGCACGCCTAAAATCTAAGCAGTATAGATTTTAGGCAATTAAACCATAGGAAGAAGCATTCAAGATCCTGTACTCAGATCAAAAATAAGCTTTCTTCATATGGTATTTTGTTAGAAGCAGAGCTTCATTTATTAACGCTACCCCGAGAATACTACGGCTAACCCTCACCCCTCAACAAACCGCTCGATCGTACCAACTAAACACCTGGGAGTATGTGTTTCTTGCACTAAATCAATAGGAGTGACGGCAAAATCAAGATTTGTGAAATTAGATTTTAATCTCTTCATACTGCGTGATACCTTATGCGCCATCATAGTGACCCAGATACGAAGGCTGTATTTACATACAGTATACGGTTGTGTAAGGCAAGAAATGAATATTTCCCTAGAGGTTGTGCAAGAGCTGGCTCCAGACCAGGCATCTTTGAATGCAGCCAAAAAACTGTTGAAACCCGCTAAGTGGCCTCTGCGCGGTAAAGCAGCTTCTGTAAATTGCATATGGGGGCAGTGCCAAGGATCGGGGGCTAACCCCTACTACATCATGGCCGATACGGTGGATCATGGTTACAAATGCACCTGCCCTTCACGCAAGTTCCCCTGTAAACATGTTCTGGCCCTGTTGTGGCAATTTGCCGATGGTCCAGATGATTTTGCTGAGGGCGAAACACCGGAATGGGTCGTAGAATGGCTGGGGCGGCGGCGCAAAACTAAGACTGAAGCGCAAACTGACACAAAAGCCACCACCGGCAAAAGTCTTCACGGCATTCCTGAGGAGGCCCCAGAAAGCGCGGAAGAGCGAGAGAAAAAGGAGGCGGCCAAGGCCAAGCGGGCAGCGCAAACACGAGCCAAAACCCACAAGAGCATCGCGGTGGGGTTGAGTGAATTTCGGCAGTGGGCGGAGGATCAGCTGCGCACCGGTATGGTGGGGTTTCTCAAAGAGCTGCGCTCGCGCTGCCGCTATATTTCCTCGCGTTTAGTGGATGCCAAAGCTGCGGGGCTGGCATCCAGGATTGATGAACTACCAGCCAAGACCCTGGGACTTGCGCCACAGAAGCAGGCTGAAGTCGTTTTCAAGGAGCTGGGGCAATTAATATTGCTCTGCAACGCCTGGCTCACCGATGAGGAAGACGTGGATGCTCGCAGGGCTATTGCCGTTACCGAGAACCGCGATCAGATACTGGGAAACCCCGCCAGCCTGCGACAAACTGGCATCTGGCAGAATATCGGGGAGAAGGTGAGCACCCGCCGCGATGGCCTGGTGAGCCATGCCTCCTGGCTACTCAAGCTCGACAGCGACACCTCCGTTTTTGCTCTGCTGTTGGATCACTACCCCGCTTCTGCGGGGCGCCGCGAGGTGGGGATTGGAGTCGGCGCCTGTATTGAGGGAGAGCTGGCTTTTTATCCCAGCCGCACCCCCATAAGAGCTTTCCCTGTTGGGTTTAAGATCGCACAGGATGATGTGAATAAAATCTGGCCAGCCCAGCAGGAGAGTGTGCTCTCTCGCTATCAAAAGCAACTTTCTCTGCTGCCCTGGGTCGAGCAGATACCACATATTCTTGAAGGTGGCCGCCTACTGCGCTGCACCAATGGCAACTATTGGTGGCGCTGTTCTACTGGGCAGCAAACACTGCCGCTCAACAATGAACAAATTCCCGCCCTACTACTGGGCTCAAAGCTACAGGCGGCATTTATTTTATGGGACGGAAGCAGTGCTGAACTCTATAGCGCACGCACCGAAGAGTGGGGGACCATCGCATGCTAACGCCTGAGCAAATCCAGGAAGAACAGTTATTATTGGAACGCCTGCAACAGCGCTGGATGGTGGGTTCTGACTTACCCATAGAACTGGATGCCCTACCCGCATCCTGGCACCCGCTGTTTGAAGACTTGGCAGAAGAGCATTTTGCCTTAGCGGCAATAGCCCTTCTCAGCCAGCACCAAAGTGCTCTCTATCAACCCCAGACTGCGGAGGAGTTGCGCGACTTTCCGCTGCTACCCGAGCTGAATAAGCCCGTGCTGCCCTACCCAATGCGCGCCCATTTTCGACGAGTCAGCGGCAGTCTTCAGTCTCACTCTACGGAGCAAATCGGCTTGCTGCTGCAATTGATGCTACAGCGAGGCTATATTGCCCACCCTGCCGACTGGCTTCCATCGAGCAGCGACGAGGGCTTGCCGGGAGTATATCTACCCTGGTCACAATGGGTCGCCAATGAGCAGAGTGCTATTGATGAGAAGGAAGCGCTAACAGAGGAAAATTGGGATGACTGGTACCCCGCCAGTCGCCTGGTAAAGCTTCGGGAGATGCGCTTCAGCAATCCCGCCGCCGCACTAGCGCTGATCCAGACCTGCGCCGCAGGTGAACCCGCCGAAAAACGCTTAAGAATAGTGCAAGTTCTAACTATTCGGCTGAGCGAAGCGGATACGGAATACCTGCAATCCCTACTTAAAGATCGCTCACAAAAAGTAGTGCGCCTCGCCAGTCAGTATTTGTCCCGATTGGGGCAGGCGCCGGAGCTTGAAGGCAATGCGCAGACGGTATCTTCTGCACAAGAGTTAGCTGAATTTTACGAGTTAAAAAACAAGGGGCTGGTAAACAAGCAACCACAGCTATTGCCGCGCAAACTCAAAAGTAAGAAGCAGCAAGCTATCCGCTCAGAACTCCTGCAAAAGATCCCCCTGCACAGCTTTGCCGAGGTACTGGATATCACTGTGGCCGATTTGGCCGGAGCCTGGCAATTTGACACAAATCGCGATTATGACAACCACAGTTTTGTCACCAGTGCGGTAGACAGCCTACCGGATGAGGCCATTGCTTTATTAGTCGGCAATATTGAGGGCTATCTCGATACGGGAGAGGCCGGTATGCCCCTTCTGCACAGTCTATTACCGCGCCTGGAACAATCCCGCCGCGCCGAATTGGTGTTCGGATTGCTGCAACATAAAAAGGCCAAGGTGGACTTTCAGGATTTGCTCCAATTTTTGCCCGAGCCTCTAACAGAACTCTCCTGGGATGGATTGAAAAAGACTTCACCCTGGAAAGCGCTGCTGAAGCTTGTTGCCGAAGAATTAAATGAGAATGGCTATCTACAGTCTATTTATATCCAGCGAGAGCTAACGGCGCTGGGTTTGATGTTGCCTAGGGAAACGACTCAACCACTACTGGAAACACTGTTTAAGCAGGGTGTACTACAAGCCGACCCGGCAACCGACTGCCTCCGATTTAACCGTGGACTTGCGAGCGTGGATGAGCGCTAGCTCACACACCCAGCAACGATTTTATTTTAAGACCGATAGATATCCGGCTGAACTCGTAAAGAAAATCCATGAGCTCCCGGATAGGTAAAACAAAAGGATTCCCCCATGAGTGACGTACTTCGTCAACCCGCTGAAATTACCTACCAGTCAGAACTGGATGCCCTGAAAGCCGAAGACGCGGGTAAAAAGCCAGAGAACTGGAGCCTATCGCCCCAGGCCGTGGTGAAATACCTGATGGGAGGCACAACAGCCGATGGTGTGGAGATCAGTGCAAAATATATCGGCAACCGCCGCCTGATTGAAACGGCCGTTGCCACCCTCGCCACCGATCGCGCACTGCTGTTACTCGGCGTGCCGGGCACGGCAAAATCCTGGGTATCCGAACACCTGTCTGCGGCTATCTGCGGCAATAGCACCCGGGTTATCCAGTGTACAGCGGGCACCGACGAGAACCAGATTCGCTATGGCTGGAACTACGCACAGTTACTGGCAAATGGCCCCAGCAAAGAGGCTTTGGTACCAACTCCCCTGTTCCGCGCTATGGAGCAGGGCACCTTGTGTCGCCTGGAAGAGCTGACCCGTATGGGTTCTGATGTTCAGGACACTTTAATTACCGTCCTCTCAGAGAAGATGTTACCGATCCCCGAGCTAAACGATGCAGTTTATGCCCAGCGCGGCTTTAATGTTATTGCTACTGCCAATAATCGCGATAAGGGGGTAAATGAACTCTCCTCCGCACTGAAGCGCCGCTTCAATGTCGTGGTGCTGCCACTGCCCGATGATATGAAAGAAGAAGTGAGCATTATTTCTCGCCGCGTAGCAGAGATGGGTGAAAATCTGGAATTGCCGGTACCCGCCAATGCCAGCGAGGAGATCGAGAAAATAGTAACCATTTTCCGCGAGTTGCGCGGCGGTGAAACACTCGATGGAAAAATCACCCTGAAAACCCCTTCCGGCAACCTGTCTACCGCCGAGGCGATCGCCGTAATGGTGGGCGGTTTGAGCCAGGCCAACTGGTTTGGCAATGGCAAATTCAGTGCAGAAGAACTCTCCAGCAATTTGGTGGGGGCCATTGTCAAGGACCCCGTACAGGATAAAGCGGTACTGGAAGAGTATTTGGAAACGGTGCTGAAAAAGCGCCGCGACTTTGCCGGTTACTACCACACCATGAACGAAGTACTGTAAGGGATATCCCGTGTCCAAGGTGGATTGTCATTATTTTGGTATTCGGCACCACGGGCCAGGTTCGGCGCGGCGGCTTGTCGCCGCGCTGGATCAGCTGAAACCAGAAAAAGTATTGATCGAAGGCCCGGCTGATTGCAGCGAACTACTGCCCCTGCTAGCCAGTGCACAAATGCACCCCCCGGTAGCACTACTGGGCTATGCCGCAGAGTCACCCGCCTCCAGTCTCTACTACCCGTTCGTAGAGTACTCCCCGGAGTACCAGGCCTGCCTATGGGCCGTACAACAGGGAGTAGAAGTTAAATTTATTGATCTACCCCTCAATATCCAGCTGGCACAACTGCTGCACCCTGAACCCCAGGACGCAGAGGGAGAGCCGAGCGAAGCCGAAGCAGCCCCCCCAGCGACCGCAAACCCGCCGGAACCGAGCACCGACACTTCCGACCCTATCGGTCTGTTAGCCAGGCTGGCGGGCTACAAAGATGGTGAGGCCTGGTGGAATGATCTGATCGAGCAGAACCGCGACGACAGCGCGGAAATATTTGCCAGAGTAGAGTCAGCCATGACTGCGCTGCGCCGGGAGATGAGCGAAACAACTCCCCTGTCGCCAAGGGACCTCGTGCGTGAAGCCTATATGCGCCTGGAAATCGCCAAAGAAAAGAAAGGGGTGGAAGGTGAGATTGCCGTCGTCTGCGGGGCCTGGCATGTCCCGGCATTTCGCCAAAAGCACACCGCCAAAGATGATCGCGCACTGATTAAACAGCTGCCGGCAAAACTGCCCAAAAGCAAAGTGAAAACCACCTGGATACCCTGGACATCCCCCAGATTGGCGATGGCTTCCGGTTATGGTGCCGGGGTTGCCGCACCCATGTGGTATCAGCACCTTTGGCGCGAGGGCAGCGGCGAACAGTGGCTGGAGCTTTGGTTTGGCCACCTGGTAAGAGCACTGCGCCACAGCGGGCAGGTGGTTTCCACCGCTTCTGTTATTGAGGCAGTGCGCCTGAGCCACAGTTTAGCGGCGGTAAGAAATCGCCCCGCTCCCGGATTTGAAGAAATTATTGAGGCCGCCATAGCCTGTCTGTGTTTTGGTGAGCGCCTTATCTGGCAGCAAATAGAAAGAGAGTTGTTGCTGGGCCAGGAGGTCGGGGCCATTCCCGAAGACGCGCCGCTGGTGCCGCTGCTGGAGGATCTACAGCGCTGGCAGAAAAAGACCAAGCTGAAGCCCACCGCCCTGGATAAAGAAGTTTCCCTGGATTTACGCAGTGAAATCGGCCTGAATAAATCTACCTTACTGCACCGCCTCGCCGTACTTGAAGTGCCCTGGGGCAAACCCTCCCATACCGGTAAAAGCCGCGGCACTTTCCGGGAAAACTGGATACTCAGCTGGCAGCCGGAATACGCAGTAAAACTGGTGGAAAACCTAGTTTACGGCTCCACCATTGAGCAGGCGGCCAACAATAAATTAATCGAGGCGATTGCCGCTGAAGACAATTTGGGCAAGTTGGCCGAAGTGGTTTTACTGTCCCTTGAATCTCAGTTACACCGGGCTTCTGAAGCGGGCCTCAAGCAATTGGCCGCGCGGGCAGCCCTGGCCAGTGATGGTATCGAACTTCTCGACAGCCTACCGGCCCTGATTCAAGTGCAGCGTTACGGTACAGCGCGAGAATTAGCTCTGGAGCAAGTCGCCGGCCTGGTAGAGCGCCTGACCATGCAATCCGCCCTGGCCCTCCCCTACGCCTGCCGCAATCTCAATGACGAAGAGTCCCTGCGACTGCGCAATAGCATCCACAGCGCTCACCAGGCACTGCAACTGGCAGAGCTGAGTGACGAAGTGATGGCGGACTGGTGGCAGGCTTTTGAGCAGCTGGTCGATAGCCCGCTGTCGAGCTTGCAGGTCAGCGGCCTGTGTACACGCCTGCTCTATCAGGCTGAGCGCATTGATGGACACAGGTTGCAGCAATTGCTGGAAAAAGCTCTATCCCCAGCCGTGCCCGCCGCTGACGCAGCGCGATTCTTCGAAGGTTTCTTTGCCGAGGCAATTGAGCGCCTACTCTACGACCCAGTATTGATGACAGCGGTACAGCGTTGGTTACTGCACCTGGATGAAGAGGCATTCACCCAATATTTGCCCCTGTTCCGACGCGTATTCTCCAGCCTCGATGCCATGGAGCGCCGGCGTATGATGGAACTGGTACTGGGCGCCCGTTCCAACCACTCGGTCCCCAAGACCATCAACCCCGACGTATTACCGCAGTGGTCAGAACACCTATTGCGCATTGGCAAATTAATTCATAAGGACAAGACATGGGCGCAGTAAACGAAGTGTCTGACAAGCAGCAACCCGATGAGGTAGGCAGCGACAACAGCGCAGAAAAAGAACGCCGCTGGCGCCTGGTGCTGGGGGCTGATGAAGACAACTCCGGGCTATCAGAGCGCGATACGCGCCTATCCCAGGCTCTGAGCGCACTCTATGGCAGCGGAGACAACGAAACCGGCAAGAAGGGCCGAGGCGGATTATCGCGCTCTTCACCACAGGTATCCCGCTGGCTGGGCGATATCCGCGAGTTCTTTCCAACGTCAGTAGTACAGGTTGTCCAACGGGATGCATTTGAACGCCTCGGCCTCAAGCAAATGCTGATGGAGCCCGAGTTCCTTTCCGCCATTGAAGCAGATGTTCACCTGGTTGCAGACCTGGTCAGCCTGCGCTCCGTGATGCCGGAAAAAACCATTGAAACGGCTCGCCAAGTTATCAAAAAAGTGGTCGATGAACTGATGGAGCGCTTAGAGCGAAAGACCACAGAGGCGGTTAGAGGGGCAGTGAATAAATCAAAACGCAGTTTCAGACCGCGTTTTGCCGATATCGACTGGCACAGAACTATTCAGCAAAACCTCAGGCACTACCAGCACGACTACCGCACCGTGGTGCCGGAGAAGCTAATTGGCTTTATGCGGCAGAGCCGCCGCCTCGCCGATTTGGATGAAGTCATTCTGTGTGTCGACCAATCCGGCTCCATGGCCACCTCCGTGGTATACAGCTCTATCTTTGCCGCTGTCATGGCTTCAATACCGGCAGTGAAAACCAAGTTGATCTGCTTTGACACTGCAATTGTCGACCTTACCGAGGACCTGGAAGACCCAGTCAGCGTCCTATTTGGCGTGCAGCTGGGGGGCGGTACCGATATCAACCAGGCAGTGGCTTATTGTGAGGACAAAATTGAACGTCCAGGCAAAACCCACTTAATCCTGATTACCGACCTGTATGAAGGGGGAAATGCCGAAGAATTAAAAGCACGGGTTGCCAACCTGGTTCGCCAGGATGTGAATGTAATTACATTACTCGCACTCAGTGATGATGGGCGCCCATCCTATGACCAGTCATTGGCAGAGGAATTTGCTGCAATAGGCTCACCGGTTTTCGCCTGCACTCCAGACCAATTCCCGGACCTGATGGCAACAGCACTGCGCCGTGAGGATGTGCTCAGTTGGGCAGCCGACCAGGATATTAAGGCGGTTCGCCCAAAGGAATAGATCCTTCTCCTCTGATGAATGGGGGTAAGTGCAGGTACTTACTCCCTCTCACTTACACCCATATCGGAGTATTCCAACAAAAACTCAACCTCAAGCGCACCTTAAAAAGGCCTTTAAAGATTCACTCAACCCAGCAAAATTGATGTAGCGGCTTGTCCCGAGCTAAAAGCGCAGAGTGTGCAAATTATGCCATTGTCAAGTTTCTCTTAATCTCACACCGCCAAATAGCAAGAATATAGCTATTGCGTACTTTTAAACTAGCAACACATTTATCTCAACTTCAGCGTTTGACGCGCAACAACACAAAAATCCTTATTTAAAATCCCCGTCTAACCTCAGAGCACTCAGTGATTGAGTTGTTTCTGTTTAGCTATATACAATAAGTCCACTTTACCAAAGCATTTATACCTAAACTGAAGGTTGATTGGGCAAACCTATTACCTGCCCGCCTATACAATAAAAATAAAAGCTCTCAAGCTAATTTTCACTCAAGGATTACAGAAATGTTTAACTTATCCAGAAAAGAAATGATTTTAGGTGTCGCAATACCCATCACTGCCGCTATCATTGCTGCCATTATAGGATTAATGGGCAATCAAGAACGGGATAAGAAGCCAGCCAAACTAACTTTAGAAAAGATTTTCATTGCTAATAACAGCACACCCGAGAACTTGTTTGGCCAATGGGAAATAACCAATATAGCAGCCGAAGACCTAGGTGGAGAGTATCACCGTGAACTGGTGGAAAGTGACTGGGGTGAAATGGAGATAAAAGACTCTGGTATCTACATATTAAACCCAGAACTGTTCAAAGCGGAGTTCCTCAAATCTAACCACAGCTATATTCACTGGGAGTTCAAGTCTGGAACCATTGCAGACGAAATAGAATTCACCGGTTACAGAGACGATATTAGTGAAGCAACAAAATCCCATCTAAAGCAAAGCTCATTTTACCAAACCTACCAAAGGCAAGTAAAAGGTACTGAATACTTCAACTGGAGACTTTTACTCACCGAGTATTTAAACTCAAAAATCGATACAAAACCCACCCTCAGGATAACCATTAGAAACACCGGGGAGCAACCCGCCACCGCTTACGGGATTACCTCTAAAAATATATTTATGAGCGGTGGGGAAGCCGGCGCCGGTGGCTCAAGGTTAGAGGTTGCCAACTTAGAGACAGATATCCCATTGTACTGGGACAGAGATACCCGGTTAGATTTCGCTCAACCAATAGTGATAGATCCTACGGAAACCGCAATGCTACAAGTCAACCCTATAGTGGAGGATGCAGCAAGGGGAGATGGTGATGGAACTCTGACCTATCAACTTTCGCTACAATATTTCAATGGCGAAGAGAACACAGAGAAAAGCATCGGGATTTTTGCACAGAGTGATGGACAAGGCTTCGAGGAATATTGATCACACTGAGCACACCACACCATCAGATTTCGACAGCCCGCAGCAGGCACAATGGTTAACCTCCATGCCGACTGTAAAACTCTGTGATCAGCGCCGAATCGCACCTAAAAGCCTACCCTTCAGCCAGATCACGAGTTGCTGGCCCGCTGTAGCGCATCAAAAACACCCTCCCCCACCATACGAGCCAACTGTACCGGCACCGCATTGCCCAACTGTCGCATCGCCTCACTCCATGCGCCGGTTATCTCGTATTCATCAGGAAAGGTTTGTATTCGGGCACTTTCCCTTACTGTGAAATAGCGCACCGCCCCATTCTCAAATCGAATCATATTTTCCCCACCAGGAACACCATGGACTCCGGCTTTCAGAGTCTTCGAAGGAGCATCAATATAGCTGCCAGTGTGCCCCGGATATACCCGAGCCCCTTCCTTGAATACATGATTTAAATATTTACCCCTTCCCTCCTTTAAATACGGCTTGGGCAAATCGTATATAGCGTCTCGTACCGTGCGCCAAGGCTTGGTACTA
This sequence comes from Microbulbifer regidiadema (SeqCode), assembly GCF_052467605.1. Lineage (NCBI taxonomy): Bacteria > Pseudomonadati > Pseudomonadota > Gammaproteobacteria > Cellvibrionales > Microbulbiferaceae > Microbulbifer > Microbulbifer regidiadema (SeqCode). The sequence goes on from NZ_CP174316.1 coordinate 1,615,577, forward strand.
GGAGGTGACTCTCCATATCTCTTTATCAGACTGACCCTCTTACACTGCTCGCGATCAGACAACAGCGGCGGACTGACCTTATGACGATTCCAATAATCTAAGGAAACCATTTGATCCCACAGCAACCGATCCTGGGTATGTGTTGCCTCAGGAAATGACCACTCAACTCCGAGATCCTTTCTAAACCCAACAATTACAACTCGCTCCCTTTTTTGTGGCACACCAAAGTCTGCTGAATTTAGCAGACGAAAGGCAACATTGTACTCGGAAGAGGATTTGTGACCTTCCGTATGTAACCTTTCCAGCCTTGCAAGATGGCATTGCCAGCTCTCCACTGACTCTCTCACAATATTTGGATACTGCAGCTGTAACAAAATATACTCAAAATACTCAGAAAAAGACTTTCCCAATAAACCTTTTACATTTTCTAAAATAAATGATTTTGGTCTAAGCTCTCGAATTGCACGCACCGCTTCGGGAAACATATCTCTATCATCATTGTAAGCTGAATGCTTTCCCCCTAGCGAAAATGGCTGGCATGGTGGACCGCCAGAAACCAGATCAACAGCATCGTATACGCTGTAATCACAGGTGCGAATATCAGCCTCAACAACTTCACACTCAGCTCCCATAAGTCGATTACCAATCAACGTGGCACAGGCACCGCTATTGCGTTCAAACGCAGCCAGAGTATTAAATCCTGCTTGATGTAAACCAACCCCCAAACCTCCAGCACCCGCAAAAAGCTCTATTGACCTCAGTGACATACCGCTCACTCTTAAACCTAAAACCTGTAAGAAACATCCCGCAACAACCCTTTAGACCCAACAACCTATGGGTATAAAGCTCGGCAATGATAAATGAAAAAGCCGACAAGATGTCGGCTTTTTTGAGGTTAGCTAAATAATCAGAAAGTTACTATGAGACATCCGGAACTGTTAAACTATAAGTACCTCCCCGGCAAAGCCAGAGATCCTCTCTTTTGGGCTAGAGCTCCTCACATAAGCTTAATATGAAATCATTCATGGCAGCACTCCCTAACCTGCAAAGAATACTCCAGACAATAACCCACCACAGAACCAATCGAAATAAAACCTTTAATTACTTAAATGACATCCTAGAAAAAATAAGAATTTATAGATCTCTCCAACACTTTAATAAATAAAGCCAATAAATTCGATTAGCTTATGAGAACTTTCTCCCCTAGAAAAATGGCGTTAGTTAGCCTCCAACTTATAATTAGCAAGTTGTAAACATGTACAGAAGTACTATATTGTGCATCCACACAAAATTAAGTGTGGAATATAAAATGATCGCACCGCTACTAAACACCCATTAACTTAAATGGACTAGATATGAACAAGGCTCATATTTTTCTTTCACTGGTAGTGTTCTCAGGAGTGTCACATGCAGATACCCTTTACAATTTTGTTGAGACAGATCAAACCGCAAGCTTTATAAGCGGGCATAATGTTGCCAAGCAACCAGAAGTCGATGAGACTGCTGTAAAGAAGCAATATACATTAATGGAGCGCACTTCATCTTTAAGCGCCATTGCAGTCACTCCAGACGGCAAGCAATATGTAGCAGGAATAGATAAAACAGCACTTGCTCTACTAGAGCAAGCAATAGGAACTATTGAGTCACACGGCTTAGATTCAAGAATTTTTTCATCCAAAGGGCAGTTGCCCACTATAATCCCCAGTGAGCAACTACTAACACCCTCAGTTGTAATAGGCACTGACGATAGAGTTCAAATCACTAATACGGTGCAAAATCCCCACTGGTATAATGGCCGTATTGATGTGGGGTGTACCGGTACGTTAATTTCAGAAAAGCATGTATTAACCGCTGGACATTGCGTTTCTGATGGTTCCGGAAACTGGTATAGCTCCCTTGATTTTACAGTGGCTCAATCTGGCAGCTATGAACCCTGGGGAAGTGAAAACTGGTCAACCGCCGTAACCACTACAGCCTGGCATAATAATGCAGATACCAATTATGACTACGCGCTTATTGTATTAGCGGAAGCACCTCATAATGGACATTCCGGGTGGGGCGTCTATTCAGATGGTACTCATAGTGTTACTGGATACCCAGGAGATAAACCATCTGGCACCATGTGGACAGACTCAGGCAGCACAACTTCCAGCACCTATAGAGTGTGTTATACATTAGATACAGCTGGCGGCCAAAGTGGTAGCGGGATTAAAGACACTGCTGGCTATGTTCGTGGAATCCATACAACAGGGTCACCCTCACAGAATTGTGGAACACGTATGACCAGTACACTGTTTACTACTTTACAAGATTGGATTGAGAGTTACCCATAAAGTAAAACGCCTTGTTCAAACTTGGAAAAGGCGCCCTTTGGCGCCTTTTTAAAAACATGAAAAAAATTATTCCTTTAATCTTTTTTCTAAGTGCATGCGGTATAACGGCCAATGATGAATCCGAATGGCATCGGGTAATGGTAAGGGGCAGCCTAAAGACACCTGACCCCGTTTTACGCGAAGTACAACGCCTGGAAAAATTAGGGCAGGTAAGAGATGTCGTTATTTTAGAGTCCTATCCATTACAGATATGGTTTAGCTCTGATTTGGAGACTGTCGAAAAACTGAAGGCTCTATCAAAGCAAAATAGCTCCACACAATAACTATATCCCGGCTTTCCTAGCGCTAACTGATAAGTGGCAAAGGCAGCCACTCTTGACGACGCCCTCACCTCTTTATGTCTCCTAAACCAGCCGCCCATCAACCCACAATAACACTTCCCTTCAATACTTGAACAAAAATTCCAGGTAGAACCGGTAATGATTTTTACCATGAAACTGGATCTACCAATCTCGTATATGAACCACCTATAGCACTTACCCACACATAGAATTCACATTCTTACCTTGTACGGCTGGGCTCCATTAACTCTTACCATCAGAGAGTGCACTCCACCATCAACTAATTAATCGGCAAGGCCAGCCTGAACCCACCTGAAATCAATGGCCTTCCTATCAGTATAAACTTGGCACTTAAATGTTAGTTTAAAATCTGTTCTTGTCACAACAGCGACAGACTACTTTCAGTCCTATTGCACAGGGATTTTAGGTCTACAATTATCAAACTCTAAAAATAAAAAAACCGGCTTGGGGGCCGGCTCAAGAAAGGATGACCGCTGCATGGAAACCAAAGCAGCAGTGAATATATTAACCTCAAACACCAACACTGTCAATACATACACCTGTACATCTATACAGCTCATGTCGATTTGTGCGCCACTTCATGGTCCAACATACCTGCATAAGGCTGGCTTTGGAACTTTTAGCTAGGAGCGTGTGTATTCCCTCTCCATAAAATGTTACGCAGTTCTGAGGTAAAGGAAGTCAAGGTTTTTAAGCTCAGCAATTATATTAGGCACATTAAAATCTAATACTAGAGACTCAGCCTTTTCAGACTTATTTGACCTCTTCCAGAACAGTCGTACCACACCTAAAGAGCTATTACGCTTATAGGTGGTAAGTATCTAACTACGCTAAGGTGCTGTCCTTTCAGCTGCATCCTATTGATGTTAATGAACTGGGACAGCGAGATTTAACTTTTAGAAAATAAGACCACATCACCGATAACACACCTACTATTTTCAGACGGCCGACTACCTCCTCCAAACAACAAAGTAGTTATTTTCCACACTCCCCATTGCCATAAGCATTACCCCATGATCAAATTTAGGCAGCGCCTGCAACTTCTCAACCAATTCAGGTAAACCTAGTGCATCATTAGATACTGCAATTCTTTTGTTTTTTTCAGAATCCATTATTATCCAATAAAGATCATCATTGAATGGACCCATATCGCCAGTTGTAATAGCAATTTCACTAATCTCCAACCATTTGATCCCCTCTTTCTGGCGGTCAGGAATAATTTTTCTTATCTCTTCAGAATCAAACTCTATATACCCCTGACGCAGCTCAGCCCTTCTTTTATGGAAATCTTCCAAGATGGGAGAAAATAGGAATACAATAAATAAAAATAAAGCTACCAACCCACACCAAAAAGCCTCAGGCCTATCAACCATAAAGAACAGGATAGAGGCCGCCAAACAAAAAAGACCATACAGGGCATTCTTTAAACTATAAGAATATTTCATCTTTAGTCCCTAAAGCTAATGAACCTAAAAACAATCAAACTTCAGACTTGCCTTTAATTTTATTCAAAATAATTTGATATAAGACAAGATCATTAGCTATTTCAATAGCATCATCAGACTCTGGATCTAAAATATTTTGACGCTCGCATAAAAGCTCAATGGTTTTCTTTACAGAGTATCGAATAAGCCTTAATTCCTGTGCTCCAAACATTATTTCTCCGTTTGACTACAATATTTACCAATGTAAACAGCTATATTTCCAGCCTACCACTCAATTTTCTTCATCTATCACCAACCTTCAATATAAATGGTACACACTTACCCACTAAGGGGGTTGGTAGGTCCAAGTAATTTAACCCTACCTTAGAGTAAGAGTTGGCTTCAAACTTTATGTTACCAATAAAGCTTCCTGGCTGTTTGCCAACTTGTACTTATCTTGGAAAGAAATACAGACCTCTATTATGCAAATAAATTTGACAATCAGTGATAAAAGTTTGGCCCCCTATCTACTAAAAGCTTTCAGTACGTAATTACCACCTCCTTTAAAACTAGCATCCCAGCTCATGACCACAATCTTTTGCCTGTTTTTTGAGCTTTGGGTATCCAAGATTGTGGTTATACCCTTAGCAACATCAGAGCCCATACATATGGACCGAAAACCAGTGAAGTATCGAAGGAAACTCTAAGTGCAGGGCCTCAGATGGTCAATTTTTCAGCAGCTTGAACTCTAAAAATGACCAAATTCTAAAAATTTATGCCCAAATTTTAAAGTCAGCCAGTCTATACATCGATATATTTTCCAAGTTAGGGTTAGGAATGCATCAGTAAGAGTCTACTCCTGCCCCCTAGTTATACTGTCCCAAAGGAGGTCATTATGCCATTTAGTAAACCATGGAGAATATACTGCTCTGGAGACTTTTTTTATGGGTTTTCGGGAAGCAGAGCGAGGTTAATTCAACAATTAACTCAAAAAAAAATGAGAGATCTTGCTGATAAAGGCACGATCGCATGGCTTGATCAACTACTAACCGGAACCGCCGTAGACAAATGTCATTTCTTAAACGAAGACTTTAGTAATTTCTGTCGTAGTAAAGAGAAGTACAAGTGTGTTGTGCAAGACAATGTCAATCTAGAGCCACCACGAACAAATGATCAAACAACGGATAACAAAATATGGAGGCGGAAAAGTAAAGCCGGGATTGAGTTCTTAGTAAAACACAATCATTTCATTCATTTTGCAATAGACTATGATATCGATTGGAATGCTGTTATTTCCAAACCAGGGATTCCAGCAGAAGAAGCTAAATTCCCCTTTAAAAGAGAGCCAGTCTATCAGTTCAAAGCTGATGAGCTTAAGTATCGCGTTATTACATATGCAGAAATAAGATTTATCTTTCGAAATAGAAATGATAAAGATTTCATGAAACGAATACAGTTTTGGTATCAAGACAGCAGCGCCAATAATAGTGCATTCAGTCCCGAAGCACCTCCATGGGAAAGATACCCTGAAATATGGAAAAACTATAAACCAAAAAGTGAATCCTAATTGATCGGAAACTATTGAAAATCACCACTTAACCTATCCACTTAAATGCCATGCATTTAATCACATGAGTGCATGGCCCGTTACCACTGAAAATATCACGCCCATTAACCGCGCCAATTCTGTGGGTATTTAGCTCTTATTTACTGCAAGCAGACTCAAGTAATTTAGAAAATCTCTTAGACAATTTTTGAGTACCTAGTCAAAATTTCGAAAGAGTCTGAGTTTAGCTCCATTCAACAACAGATTCATGCATCTACTAACTGTAGACGACCTGAAAATCTATTTCCTATGGTCCGCAGTGAGGGGGAATTGATGGGAGCATCCCTCGATTTTCGAGCGACTGGAGAGATAGGCAAAGCATTAAGCATACAGAGCAAGGACTGCTGATGCTTCTTTCTGGTACAACCTACTAGTGTAGTGTATTAAATATATTGCTGATATATAATGTGAGCTTAATTTAGCGATTAAGTGAAGACCAATGCCAGCTCAAGTTGAAATCAATTTATCACCGGAAGAAAAAAAGCAGTTAGAAAAGAATATAAAAAGTCGAAAAATATCGGTGAGATTGGCTGAGCGGTCAAAGATTATTTTGCTCGCTGCCAAGCAGGTTCCCAACTACCAAATTGCGAAAAAGTTAAGCATTGATGTCAATACGGTGGGCCGATGGCGCAATCGTTTTGCAGAAAAGCGTCTGGCAGGTATAGAGAAGGATTTGCCCAGGGGGGCTAATCATGGCGGTAAGAATTCAGAAGAGCAGGCAAAACTCCGCTCGAAAATTATCAAGATGACGACAGGAAGTAAGCCAAAGGATGGGACACACTGGACAACGCGAGGCATGGCGAAAGTCTTAGGAATTAACCACTCTTTTGTCAGCAGGGTATGGCAGGAAGTGGGCCTTAAGCCTCATCTAACCGAAAAGTTCAAGGTGAGTAACGATCCTGCTTTTGAAGAAAAATTACGCGATGTTGTTGGCTTGTATATGTCACCGCCAGAAAATGCTGTTGTCTTTTGTGTGGATGAAAAAAGCTCGATTCAGGCCCTGGATCGGACACAGCCTGGACTACCCATGAAACCGGGGCGGTGTGGCACTATGACCCATGATTATAAACGTCACGGGACAAGCACTCTTTTTGCCGCCCTTAATACGCTGACTGGTGAGGTCATAGGTGAGTGTAGAAAGCGCCATCGTCATCAGGAGTTCTTAGGCTTTTTAAAGACCGTAGAAAAGCAAACACCTAAAGAACAGGATCTTCATCTTATCGTCGATAATTACGCGACTCACAAGCATGAAAATGTAAAGCGCTGGCTCAAGAGAAACAAACGAGTTCATCTTCATTTTATTCCGACCAGTTCATCCTGGCTAAATCTGGTAGAAAGATTTTTTGGATTACTCACAGAGAAGCAGTTGCGCCGAGGGGCATTCACCTCAGTCAAGGAGTTGGAAACGGCTATCGTGAAATTTATTGAAACACATAATGAAGCCAAGAAAGCTTTTGTGTGGACGAAATCTGCTGAGGAAATTTTATTGAAAGTGGAGCGTGCACGCCAAGCACTCTCAAATCAGCAATCTATTTAATACGGTACACTAGTTTCCACCGAGTTTATCAAAACGACTCCTTCTGGGTTTTCATCCAAACTGACAGCCCCTCAAGTAGAACTTTTGTACCACTTTATAGTACTTAACCCTTAGTACTTAACCCTAAACCAAAAAATAATTGGGAAACAGATGTCAAAAATAATTCTACCGCTTCTCTAGGTTCTATGGATATCTAGAACTCACCCAGTCTAAGGGTGTTTTCAAAAATTTATTCTGCGGGAAGCTTGGTGTTATACTTTTGGTATTGTGATAATAACAAGGTATACAAATGTCAAAATACATTTACCTCCCCATAAATAGTGAAGAAATGCTAGAGTTTGCAGAGAATATGGCGAGCGCTTGGGATATCCCTAAGAGTCATATCCTTGCCAACAAGGTAACATCCGGTATTGGTAAATCCATGTACCGCTGGATAGATAAGTGTCTCAGCAGTCTCAAATCTGGTGATACTCTTTATATTGTTGCTCATGGCACCGGCGGTGGCGACGGTAAGCAGATTGGCGCACAACGCAATAGCGGTAAGAATAAACAAGCAAAAGTTTTTGATAGAGGGGTAGAGTCGTGGCAGGGCGGAGTGTGGAAAACTTATACTCCAACGCAGCTGGCTGATACCCTGGTTAAAGAGGGGTTGCCTGCTAACTTTGTTGACCTACATCTCTGTGCTTGTGGGTCAGGCTATGATGGTGAGAAATTGAGGCCCTGGGCCCAGCGTTTACGCGAGGCAATGGCCACTTCTCATAAAAGCCTAGAGGTTACTGGGTATCTTGGCTGGTTTGATGCTACTGGTAGCTCTGTTAAGATTAAGGTTAACACCCAGTATTATGATTTGAATGAGCGTGCGGTCACCTTTTCTTAATAGTTATCGACTGGCTAAAGGATGGGATGGTGTAAACATTTGCAAGGGTATTCAAAACTCTGTGTCAGCCAAGCCGCTGTAGGCTGATGTATTTCAGCCAGGTAATCTGAAGGGTGGATCGCCAGCTGTGATAGTGCCGGATTCCAATTTTGAGTCGGGCACATCCAGCTACCCTTCAGCTGTTCGAGATTTTTATATTATTTTCTAGATTTTCACTCAAACTTACACCCCTCAAGTGGAACCTTCGTTCTATTTTGTAGTGCTTAACCCAAGGGTTTCCTGAATTACTAACATTAGCTACCCTCTACCAATCCTGCTCTACTCCTAATGCTTCACGCTCCTTACTCCTAAAATTACTTCTCCGGGGCGCTAGCCCCGGCCATCATGGTTAATGCTTTCACTATAGATTGTAGGCGATAACTTCACCTATACGACTTTCGAAGCCACCCCAGAAATCTCCATCGCCTCAATTTCTTGATCGAGTTAAAACTTCAGACACAATGACTGATGGATATTTGATAGTCCTCAAATAAGACCCACCCCGCTTCCCAAAAATTAGCTTCTACCATACTTCACTTGGTAGTTTTACCATCTTAGTGAGGCATCCGGAAGTATTAGACCACTACATAATTTCTGTAAGCACAAATCCCTACCTAAGCACACTGTCTCAGAGCCCCCCTGAAAACTTACACGATGGTACCATTTGTTGGGTGGAGGGCTTTCACCTCCAATCTTTTGCCAATTTAGCTCGGCGCACTGAGTGTCCAGGATTGCCGCACTACGGTATGGGACTATTCGTTTTTTTACCTTCCAGGTATCGGTATTGACATGCTTCGACTACTTAAGTAAAGATGGGTGGCATATCCATGCTTCTATGCGCAATTTACTAATCTGTCAACAAAACAGAACTGTAATTTCTTTAGAGTTATCAGACTGCTTATCCTCTTGAATTACATAGGATGCTGATTTTCAAGAGTAACTTTTTGTGTTCACAGTTCTTCCCAGCTCTTATGGAAATTTTCTCCATTATATAGATAAAGGATTATACTATGTTCAAACAAACTTCCTCACACCCACAATGTGAAGACGCCCCTAAAACAGATATACTTAATTTTTGTTTTACTCCTTGGATGAAAACCGCATACAAGGAGCGGGGTCAGAGTGAGGTGGCAGGTGTTAAGGCAAACCCAAGGATACTCCAATATTTCTCGGCATCTGAGTTCTGGGGAACTGATGATTCTGGTGGTAAAAATGCTTGGTGTGGCTCTTTCGTAGCCTGGGTAATGAAGCAGCATGGTTACACTCCTGTAAAAGCGGCATTCAGAGCCAAATCATGGAAAGCATTTGGCAAATCGATAAACGCACCAATACAAGGGGCAATTGCAATAAAAAGTAGAAAGGGGGGTGGGCACGTTGGATTTGTTATGGGGAAAGATCCAACTGGAAAACATCTATTCATTTTGGGCGGGAATCAAAATAATGAAGTAAACATTACTAAATACTCTGCCAAGGTTTGGGAGGCATTTGTTGTGCCTTTAAATTTTGACTTATCTAACAGCCGATTACCGATATACAACTTAACAGCGGCAGTAGTAACCTCAGAGGCATAAGGATATGAAGCTAATAACTGCTGTTAAATACATCCTTTTATTTTTACTTTTTTTGGCCAATCAAGCATGCTCTGACCATCCTAATGCCCAGCAAGAATTTTTATCAGAATCAATACTAAATACGCCGTTTACTGCTGTTATTCAACACACACGGGTTATCAAGCTGTCCTCGTATCCTGGTGTGGGTGATACTTACCAGTTAAGCGCTGACGTACTTGAGGCCATAAAAGGGGTTCATCAAAACCAGATAACCTATAGGCTTATTGTAGAGGTGGGTGAAGATGTCATTCTGGATGCTAAGCCAGTAATAATTAGCCTCTGTCAAGATAATGGGGGGTACTATTGGCCTGGAGTGGGAGCTGAATTTCCTGCGAGCAAAAAATTAATTAAGATTGCTCATAAAGTAGCAAAAGAAAATTCTCAGGCAGTTCTAGATCAAAATCATTGTGGTTAAACTGAATATAAGAGGGCCTGTACTCAACTCTGAAGTGCGTCAGTTAATCATCTGGAGAAGAACGGTCAGCTGAAGGTAACATCTGCCACTTCTTCTCCGCCAAGAGATTAAGTGGTGACAAAACATTACCGACAGCTGACCAAAGAGCAACGAAGTTATTTCTGGACACCCAGTAAAGGGGAAACTTGAGACGCCACGCCCATTGACACAATACAGGGGATACAACAAAAATACTGGATATTAAAACAGTGAACCCCTATCTCATGACCCAGCCTCGGCGTTCGCAAATATCCCTCGATGCAACTCCTTACTATCACTGTGTCTCCCGTTGTGTGCGCAGAGCTTTTCTTTGTGGGAAAGATATCCAATCCGGGAGAGATTATGAGCATCGGCGTCAGTGGATTGAGGGCAGAATGCAAAAGCTGGTCGGAATCTATGCGCTTGATATTGCAGCCTATGCTGTGAGGAGCAACCACTACCATATTGTGCTCTATATCGACACAGAAGCCCCCAAAACTTGGTCCGATACCGAGGTCATTACTCGCTGGCAAGAACTTTTTAGAACTTCCGCGCTAGCTCAACGCTACCTTCAAGGGGACCCTCTTGATTCTGGCGAAATGGAAAAGCTTTATGAGCTTGTCGCCCTTTGGCGAGCGCGCTTGCAGGATATCAGCTGGTTTATGCGCTGCCTTAACGAATCTATTGCTCGTCAGGCAAACAACGAAGACAGCTGCACCGGGCGTTTCTGGGAGGGGCGGTTTAAATCCCAGACCCTGCTGGATGAAAAGGCACTGGCAGTCTGTATGGCCTATGTGGACCTCAACCCTATTCGAGCCAAAATAACGAAAACTCCAGAAGAGTCCAATTACACATCCATTGCGCAGCGCATTCGAGCAGCCATGTCTGGAGAGCAGCCTAAAAATCTTCTGCCTCTTGTAGGCCCAGAGCAGAAAGGTATGCCCAAAGGCCTCCCCTTTCAGCTAGATCACTAGCTGGAGTTGGTCGGCTGGAGCGGACGACATCTGGACCCGAGAAAACGCGGCGCTATTGCTGCCAATACCCCACCTATATTGCAAAGGCTGGGCATTTCACCGAAACACTGGCTCCACCTGAATCGCAACTTTGAAAGCCGCTTCAAGCGGCTAGTCGGCGCAGCTGAAAAAGTCAGAGGAGTCTGTGCCCAGCAACATAAACGCTGGGTGCATGGCCTGCACGACTGTGAAATCTATCTCTCTAGTAGCACCTAAAGCAATTACAAACCGCTAATAATCGAGCTAACCATACCGCCATCCCCTCGCATGATCAAATTATGATCAGCCAGGGAAGTGTACGCCTAAACCTAATCTGATACCTACCCCTTGACTACTAGCAAGCCCAGAAAAGATGAAATACACGATTTCAAAGCTATTCTTTCAATTTATAGGTGTCCTAGATTACCGAACGAGTTACCCAAAATTCATGGGTTCAGTTTATGGGTGTCCTGAATCGTGCTGTCCTGAATCGTGCTGGTTACTGGTTACCGAACAGCGCCCATGACTCGGGGCCCCAGCGGTTTGCTAAACCTTACCGGGTAGAGGGCTTTCACCTCCAATCTTTTGCCGATTTATCTCGGCGCACTGGGTGTCCTGGATCGGTGGATCGGTGGATCGGTGGATCGGTGGATCGGTGGATCGGTGGATCGGTGGATCGGTGGATCGGTGGATCGGTGGATCGGTGGATCGGTGGATCGGTGGATCGGTGGATCGGTGGATCGGTGGATCGGTGGATCGGTGGATCGTTATAATGAATGACTTGCCACTAGAGGCCTATAAAGTATGATGAATTTCAATGAATATAATCAACCAGCGAAGACATTAGTTCTGCATTACGCGAAACAACTAAACTCTGAAATCGCTCGATCGGTTGTTTCTGGAAACTCCAATTTAGATAGTAAAGAGGAGGCAGAGTCTTTGGCTTACTTTTTCTGGGAAATGACAGATCAAGCGGTTGATGACGAAAAAGACTGCAAGATGATTGAGGGTATTTCAGATATTCAGTCTTGGCTAGAAAAAGCACTTCATATATTTAGAGGTTACTTCAAAAAGCAAGGCTATCAGCAAGAGTGGTCAGAAGGTTACGACAAACACCATAGAGAGTAGAGTTGTCACTTTTGAAAGGGGGAATTCAAATCTCAAGTTTTGACAACGTATTCGTACGGCAGTCTCAGGCAGACAGCCCAAAAATCTACCTCCGTTTGTCGGCGGTGAGCGTTTAAGTATGCCGAAAGGGCTTCCTTTTCAGTTGGATCACTATTTGGAACTAGTGGATTGGAGTGGCCGACTTTTAAATCCCAGAAAACGAGGCTGTATTGCCGGAAATACGCCTCCCATCCTAGATCGGCTTGGTATCTCTCCCAAGCACTGGCTCTATCTCAACCGAAATTTTGAAAGTCGCTTTAAAGGCTTGGTGGGATCAGTGAAGGTGGTACAGCAAGCCTGTAGCCACCTCAATAAACGCTGGGTACACGGTATTGGTGACTGCCGGCGCTTCCTCTCAGCTATTTCCCGCTAATCTAGCCCTACTCCAAACACTCGATAGCACGATTGCCGGTTTTATATCCAAAAATTGCGCTACCTACAGCCTGAACACAGACCCTCTGCATTCCACCCCCTTTTTTTCCTAAATTAGAGAGAAAAAGCTACCAGATCTGGTGCTTGCCACGTAACTGACACTACCCTCCAATCTTTGGGTGTCCTGGATTGCTCCTTCCATCCCCTTTTCCCCTAAATCAGAGAGGAAGAACCACCAGAGCTGATGCTTGCCACGTAACTGACGTCCTGGATTGCTGTCCTGGATTACTCTCCAATCTTTGGGTGTCCTGGATTGCTCATCCTCTTAGGCTTTTTAAAGACCGTAGAAAAGCAAACACCCAAAGAACAGGATCTTCATCTTATCGTCGATAATTACGCGACTCACAAGCATGAAAATGTAAAGCGCTGGCTCAAGAGAAACAAACGAGTTCATCTTCATTTTATTCCGACCAGTTCATCCTGGCTAAATCTGGTGGAAAGATTTTTTGGATTACTCACAGAGAAGCAGTTGCGCCGAGGGGTATTCACCTCAGTCAAGGAGTTGGAAACGGCTATCGTGAAATTTATTGAAACACATAATGAAGCCAAGAAAGCTTTTGTGTGGACGAAATCTGCTGAGGAAATTTTATTGAAAGTGGAGCGTGCACGCCAAGCACTCTCAAATCAGCAATCTATTTAATACAGTGCACTAGTAGCACCTAAAGCAATTACAAACCGCTAATAATCGAGCTAACCATACCGCTATCGCCTCGCATGGTCAAATTATGATCAACCAGGGGGAGGGTGCGACTAAACCTAGCCTGATACCTACCTCCTGACTGCTAGCAAGCCCAGAAAAGATGAAATACACGACTTCAAAGCTATTCTTTCAAATTATGGGTGTCCTGGATTCTACGTAACTGACACTACCCTCCAATCTTTGGGTGTCCTGGATTACTCTGGATTACTCGGATCCTAAACCATTTATCTTCAAGGTGAAGGCATATTAAAATTGTGACTGTGTACACATGATGTGTCCATAGTGTAGACTATTTAGTCGCCACAAAGGGTCCTCTTCGAACAAATCAGAGTGAAAATTGTATAAATGGATTCGAGCAAACAGCCCAGTAATCTTAGAGTTATAACCCTTACGTGCCTAATTAGTGTATTTTTTACACTACTTGTGCTGATTGCTATCCTCACATGTATGCCTGTCCCAGAACAGCTACAGTATCAGCAATATATGGGACAGCTAGCATTAACAGATAAAAAGAAATTAGGCGATAATTTCATACAGCTGTTCACTATTGGGCAAATGGTTCAAGACGGTACACTTATAAGCCTCAAGGACTTCCTAGGCTACCAAGCTGATTTTTATCAGGTGATAATCACCATCCTTATTGCGATAAATGCAATTATCGCAGGTGTTTCCTTCTTTTTTATTAAAGGCCGCTCTGAAGAGAAAGCAGAAACAGCAGCCGTCAAGCACATGAAGTCCGAAAGCTTTGCAGAAATACTTCGTAATCACACCAAGAAAACGGTAGTCGATACTCTTGATGATGATACATTAAGAGATTTCGACAAAGTTCTTAGCGAAAATAGAAAGTTAACCGAAGAGCTTGAGTCTCTAACCAGTGATTATGCATCTCTCAGGGCTCAGATTGCTACTGTATCATCTCGAATGGCTGAACTCGACACTGAAGAAGTGGAGGGCGGCGAATTGGAAATTAAGGAGTAACTATTTATGGCATTTGCCAGAAAGGACAAGCCTAAGATTCCCGCACCTGTTGAATTCGAAGACCACTCAACACCAAAAGAACTGCTGCATTTTGCTAAAGAGAAAGGCATCGATACAGACCCAATTAACATCAGTGACTTGGCAGCTGCACTCGGTATTGCTGTTCGTTATGAACCTCTCGCCGACGATCAATCCGGCTCACTCAAAAAGTGCCCAAAAACAGAGCGGTGGGTAATGACTATAAATTCGCTACACCACCCTCACAGACAGCGATTCACTATTGCACACGAAATCGGCCACCGCATAAAGCATGCAGAGCAACAAAATGACTTTTCAGACAAAATATTCTTTAGAAACGGCGAAACCAACCGAATAGAAGTGGAAGCCAACCAATTTGCCGCCGAATTGTTAATGCCTGAGAATAGCTTTAGAAATTACATTAAAAATAATTCTGCAAAGGTCGAAGATATCGCCAAATACTTTAAAGTATCTTCTATGGCTGTCAGATATCGAGCTAAAAAACTCGGTATGAGCGGACATAATCTATGAGCAAGATAAAGTATTTTCCACTTATTAAAACTCGCGATTCTGAGATTCGCTGCTTTCTAAACTTACCTACTGATTTAAAGCAAGAGATATTGCCAATATATGAATTGACAAAGTCGCGGAAAACAAAAAAAGTTCCCGATGGGGACATCTACCGCAGGATGAAATCCATCTCAGAAATACAAGGTGATAGCCCATTTATTTTGGATTTGACAATGGATGACCGGTACATCAACACTCAAATTCGCCAACTACTCTCTCCTCAACACGGATTTTCTGAGTGGAAATATTTTATTTTTGATATTTTTTCTAACCTAAATATCATCCCAATGATTCACATCGTTGAAGATGAGGATTCTGGCTTTCCTGAGTTAAGAAAATTTGTTGAGAATGCATCAAAAAAGAAACCCAATTTAGCAGTAAGGATTCCTCATGATTTATCTCCTGAGGAATTTGATACATATCTCTCACCAATAAAGGATACTTTACATAAAGATTGCAAAGTGTATGTTTTTCTAGACGGGGAATATGTTCGGCGAGAGGCGGAGAACGATATCACAGGCCTAGCTGGCAGCTTTACCGAGTCTTGCGCTGAATTACAAAGAGTGTTTAATGACGGACAAATTGAAAAGATTTCTATGCTAGGGAGTTCCTTCCCTACAAATCCCGCACAGGCTGGTGGTGATGACGCCGAAGGAGAGTTTCCCGTATATGAGGAAGAAATATATAAATTAATTCAGGAAAACTACCCGGATATAGGGTATGGCGACTACGTGTCAATAAATACTGAACAAGTAGAAATTCGAGGGGCGCGTTTTGTTCCGAGAATTGATGTATTTCAAGATGACGGGAGATCTTTTGTATACAAAAGATATAGGCAAAAGGATGGCGGCTATCCGAAATGCGCGAGAAGAGTAAAAGAGGATGGTTATCACTACAAGGAAATCCCTAGCTGCTGGGCATCGAAAGAAATTGCCTTGGCCAGCGCAAACAATGCCTCCGGGCTCAGCCCATCATTTTGGATTTCCGTGCGAATGAATTATTACATTCATAAAATATTAGACTTGAGGTCAACAACTTAAGTCGAGCGGGGGCCGCTTAGTAATAGTCTGCAAGTCATCGATTGTAATTACACTACCCATATCGAGCTTTAGTAAATCTGTTGCTGGCCCATACCTTTCTTCCAGCCTAACCCTAGAGATAACCCTAACCCTTTCTAGGCTCAGGCGTTTTGCAACCTCCCCGCACAAATCATCTTTCAGTACTAGCTTTACATTACTCAACCTCTTTAAATCCTTAACCTCTAAGACACTAAGCAAAAGTTCTTTATTGTGCCGCTTAAACCTCTGGGATTTTCTAAGAAGCAGGACCTCACCCTCACCTACCACGATAATCCCATACCCCTTTTTTATAGAACTTCTAACCAAAGGTAGGTTTTCAGGCTCACAAACCACAAAGCAAAAATCAAAGAAACGTCGATAATCTTCTAATTGCCCCTCCAAACGTGAAACTTTATCTCCAAGAGCCTTAATTTCAAAGGCAGTCGCCAAACCATTGTTGAGGGAAATAAGGTCTGCCCGACGCCCACCAAAAGGTACTTCCGCCCCTAAAGTGAGGTTCTCATCACCAGATAAGAGCCAGTTAATCAGACGAATTTTTACTTGAGATTCATTCATGACCCATTATCCACACCCTAGCCAAAACACTGACCAACTCTCAAAATACTGTATATTTGTACACGAGTCAAAACCATAGCCTCCAGATCGCAATAGATCGCAACCCCTCCCAAGAGCCGGCCACAACACTCCTTTATAAGTGCGCCTGAAAATTATTTTTGTTTAGAGTAGCCTTTTGCAGCATCGTTAATGCCAATAATCCCTGAATATCTAACTGACGCCTTAAGTAGCCACGTCACATCAAGGGAGATGTGCAGGGTACGTCCAATTCAGAAATTTGAAGCAACAAAAAACCCGCTAAAAAGCGGGTTTCTTCGCCGTTGCGATGCAACGATATATATGGTCGGAGCGGCCGGATTTGAACCGACGACCACCACACCCCCAGTGTGGTGCGCTACCAGGCTGCGCTACGCTCCGATTTTGAAAAATTGCTCACTTCGCTAAGTGATTGATTTTTAAGGACATCGTGTCTCGATGTGGCGTGAATAATACCGGACTAGCGGCAGATTGCAAGCCCCAATCGGTACTTTTTTAGAATTTCTTCCCCTCCCTCAACAGAGAGGCAATGTCCTTTAGTTCTGCGATCACCTCGGGCAGCACCTGCTGCAACTGGACCACCTCCGCCCGCTCACTGCCAGTCTCGATCTGCTGGCGGGCCCCACCAATGGTATAGCCCTCTTCGTACAGCAGCGCACGAATCTGGCGGATTATAATGACATCTTGGTGCTGGTAGTAACGGCGGTTGCCGCGGCGCTTGACAGGTTTTAGCTGGGGGAACTCCTGCTCCCAGTAACGCAGGACGTGGGGTTTAACGGCGCACAATTCACTCACCTCGCCGATGGTGAAGTAGCGCTTAGCGGGGATTGCAGGCAATTGAGCGTTATTGCTCGGTTCCAGCATGCTCTTCTACTCGCGCCTTGAGTTTTTGCCCGGGCTTGAAGGTGACTACCCTGCGGGCGGAGATGGGGATTTCTTCGCCGGTCTTGGGATTGCGACCGGGGCGTTGGCTTTTATCGCGCAGGTCGAAATTACCAAAGCCCGAGAGCTTGACCTGTTCGTTCGTTTCCAGCGCATTGCGGATTTCCTCGAAGAAGTATTCGACGATCTCTTTCGCTTCGCGCTTGTTAAAACCCAGCTCTTCGTACAGTTTCTCGGCGAGCCCGGCCTTGGTCAGTGCCTCTGTCATTGGGTCCTACCAATTGATTCAGAGGCGTCGACTCCAGATCGGAAGCGGCCCGAACCGCGGCGGCTTTCAACCCGGTAGCAGACGCTCTCGGGGTGCAATTTAGCCTGCACCCGAGAGCGTCATGCTCTGCTAGCGCAGACTAGCGTTATATTTTTCTGCTAGTTTTCCGACCACCGCATCTACAGCGGCATTGATTTCGTCGTCATTAAGGGTGCGCGACGAATGCTGAAACGTCAACCCCAAAGCGACACTTTTTCTATTTAAATCAATGCCTTTGCCTTGGTAGACATCAAATATCTTGAGGTCCGTCAAGGTTTCGCCGGCTGCTTCAACAGCCGCTTCCACCAGACTGGCGGCGGGAACCTCGGCATCGATCAGCAGGGCCAGGTCGCGGCGCACTTCCGGGAACTTGGACAGCGGACGGAACGCGGGGGTTTTGCCCTCGCCGATCGCTTCCAGGCTCAGCTCAAATACGAACGCGGGCTTGGACAGGTCCAACTTCTTCTGCAACTGCGGGTGCAGGGCACCGATCACCCCGACTTCGCGCTCGCCGCGCATAATCTTGGCGGTTTGACCGGGGTGCAGCGCAGGGTGCTGGCCGGCGACAAAGCGGAACTCATCGGCGACACCGGTGCGAGCCAACAGGGCTTCTACATCGGCTTTCACGTCGTAGAAGTCCACGGCGTCTTTGCTGCCAGTCCAGTTTTCTGCGTAGCGGCTGCCGTAGGCGAGACCGGCAATCATTTGCTCCTGATGCAACTCGGCACCCGGCACAAAGCGCAGGCCGGTTTCAAATAGGCGCACGCGGTTTTGCTGGCGATTCAGGTTGTACTGCAACGCTTTGCACAGGCCCGGCAGCAAGGTGGTGCGCATAACCGCCAGCTCAGCGCTGATCGGGTTTTGCAGGGCCACCGGATCGGCTTCCGGATCAAACAGCGCGGCGCTGTCGCTATCGATAAAGCTGAAGGTAATCGCTTCGTAGTAACCACGGCTCAGCAGGGTTTGCTCCAGGTTATCCTGGGCAATGGTGCTCTCGGGGCGCGGGGCGATTTCCAGTTCGGCAGTAAAGCTTTCGCTGGGGATACGGTTGTAGCCGTAAACACGGGCCAGCTCTTCCAGCAGGTCGGCTTCGATGGCGATATCGAAACGGAAGCTGGGGGCGAGGAAGGTCCAGCCTTCGTCGTTCTGGTCGATTTTTTCCAGGCCCAGGCGGGTGAGGATATCGACGATTTCGTCATCGGCCAGTTTGATGCCCAGGCCCAGCTCTACTTTCGCGCGGCGCAGGGTAATATGGCGCTCGGCGGGCATAATTTCAGTCAGCTCGCGCACGTGTACCGGACCGGGCTCACCGCCGACGATATCCAGCAGCAACTGGGTAGCGCGCTCTACCGCTTTCTCTTGCAGGTGGTAGTCCACGCCGCGCTCGAAACGGTGGGAGGAGTCGGTGTGCAGGCCGTAAGAGCGGGCCTTACCGGCAATGGCCAGCGGGCTGAAGAAGGCGCTCTCCAGGAAGATATGCTGGGTGCCTGCGGTAACGGAGGAATCCAGGCCACCCATAATACCGGCCATCGCCAGAGGCTTTTCCTCATCGGCAATTACCAGGGTGCCCTCTTTCAGCTTGACTTCCTGGCCGTCCAGCAGGGTCAGCTCTTCACCGGCTTCTGCCATACGCACTTTGATGCCGCCGGAGAGTTTCTCCAGGTCGAAGGCGTGCATGGGCTGGCCCAGTTCCAGCAGTACGTAGTTGGTAACATCAACTACCGGGTCGATACTGCGCAGGCCGCTGCGACGCAGGCGCTCCTGCATCCACAGGGGCGTTACCGCTGTGATATCGATATTGCGAATAACCCGACCTACATAGCGCGGGCAGGCGGCTTCCGCCAGCAGGGATACCGGCATACTCTCGTCGATCTGCTGGGCTACCGGGGCAACTTCCGGGCCCTGTACCGCACAGCGGTTCAGTACGCCCACTTCGCGAGCGATACCGGCAACACCGAGGCAGTCGGAACGGTTCGGGGTGAGATCCACTTCGATGGTCTCGTCGTCCAGCTGCAAGTATTCACGCAGATCGGTACCGGTGGGTGCGTCTTCCGGCAGCTCCCAGATACCGTCGTTGTCTTCGCCCAGCTCCAGTTCGGTCTGAGCACAGAGCATACCGAAGCTCGCTACACCACGGAGCTTGGCTTTTTTGATTTTAAAATCGCCCGGCAGCTTGGCGCCTACCAGGGCAAAAGGAATTTTAATGCCGGTGCGCGCATTGGGGGCGCCGCATACCACCTGCATTTCACCGTCGGGGTGGCCAGCGACTTTACACACGCGCAGCTTGTCTGCATCCGGGTGCTGTTCACAGGCGACAATCTCACCGACAACCACTCCGGAGAAATCGCCCGCAACTTTTTCTATACCATCCACTTCCAGGCCGGCCATGGTGATTTGATCGGCCAGTTCCTGCGTGGTGAGTTGCGGGTTTACCCATTCCCGCAACCAGGAGTTGCTGATTTTCATAGTTGATCTCTTTCTGTATTCCGTCAGCGCAACTTGGTGCGCATTGCGCCTGGGGCTATTGCGCCGCCCAGGCCTCCACAATTCGACTGCTGTCGCTCGGCTTAGAACTGCTTCAAGAAGCGCAGATCGTTATCGAAGAACAAGCGCAGGTCGTTGACGCCGTAGCGCAGCATGGCGAGGCGCTCGATACCGATACCGAAGGCAAAGCCGGAGTATTTTTCGCTGTCGATATCGCAGGCGGCGAAGACGTTTGGGTGCACCATGCCGCAGCCGAGAATTTCCAGCCAGCCGGTGCCGGAACATACGCGGCAACCTTCACCGGAACAGGCGGTACACTGGATGTCCGCTTCTGCGGAGGGCTCGGTAAACGGGAAGTAAGACGGGCGGAAACGCACCGGTACTTCCGCTTCGAAGAAGGCGCGCAGGAATTGGTCGATGGTGCCTTTCAGATGGGCGAAGCTGATGTTCTCGCCGATTACCAGACCTTCCACCTGGTGGAACATGGGCGAGTGGGTGACATCGGAGTCGCAGCGGTATACGCGGCCCGGGCAGATAATGCGCAGCGGCGGAGACTTTTTCTCCATGGTGCGGATCTGCACTGAGGAGGTGTGGGTTCTCAGTACGGTGGTGGGGTCCACGTAGAAGGTGTCGTGCATCGCGCGCGCGGGGTGGTGCGCGGGAATATTCAGGGCTTCGAAGTTGTAGTAGTCCTGTTCGACTTCCGGGCCGTTTTCAACAGAGAAGCCAATGCCCGCAAAGAATTCTTCCACGCGCTTTAGCGTGCGCGTAATGGGGTGGGCATTGCCCTGCTCTTCGCCGCGCCCGGGCAGAGTGACATCGATAGTCTCTTCGGCCAACTTTGCGTTGATGGCGGCCTGCTCCAGCATAGTGCGGCGCGCGTTAATTTTTTCTTGAACCTGCTGCTTGGCTTCGTTGATCTTGGCACCCGCCGCCGGACGCTCCTCAGCCGACAGCTTGCCCAGGCCTTTCAGCAGTGCCGTCAGCTGGCCTTTTTTGCCCAGGTAATCAACACGCACCTGATCCAGTGCGGCGAGGCCATCGGCCTTCTCCACCAGCTCCATAGCCTGCTCGGTGAGGGACTGCAAATCTTGCATCGAACTGTTCCCGTTTGAATCCAACTTCGATTAATTTTTTCTGCTTTGTTCGGCCGGTACTCTCTGTACCGGAGGGAATTTCCCCAGGCACCGCCACCGGTAAAAAATAGCGGAAACTCCATAAAAAAATAGGGAAGGGCCGCTACAGCCCTTCCCTATTTTGAGTATTCAGTTTTACAACTGAAGTGACAGCTTACGCTGCCAGGGCTGCCTTAGCTTTTTCAACTACGGCAGCAAAAGCGGCTTTATCGTAAACAGCCAGATCAGCCAGTACACGGCGATCCAGTGCGATGTCCGCTTTTTTCAGACCTGCGATCAGGCGGCTGTAGCTCAGGCCTTCAGCACGGGACTGGGCGTTAATACGGGTAATCCACAGAGCGCGGAAGTTACGCTTCTTAACGCGACGGTCACGGTATGCGTACTGACCAGCTTTAATTACTGCCTGCTTGGCAACGCGGAATACGCGTGAACGCGCACCGTAGTAACCTTTAGCCTGCTTCAGAATCTTCTTGTGACGACGACGCGCCTCTACACCACGTTTTACACGGGCCATAACTCTATCCTCTTAAACCTTTGCGATTTGGGCCAATTACTTGGCGCGCAACATACGATCGACCAGACCTGCATCAGACTTGTTCATAGTCTGGGTGCCACGCAGCTGACGCTTGCGCTTGGTGGTCATCTTGGTGAGGATGTGGCTCTTGTTAGCGTGCTTGTGCTTGTAGCCCGCAGCCGTCTTCTTGAAGCGCTTGGCAGCGCCACTGTGAGTCTTTGCTTTCGGCATTTTGTACTCCAAAGTGAATATTCGCCTGAAAAACAGGCACCCTTAGTAACTGCCGGCAAGCGAAGTTACCGGCACTGCGAGAGCGGGGAGGCAGCCGTCGCCCAACCACTTCTCAAAGGAGATACGGGGAATGACTTCCCCGGACCTCACTTTTTCTTTTTGAGCGGAGCAATCACCATCAGCATTTGACGACCTTCCATTTTCGGTCGCTGCTCGACGGTACCCAGCTCTTCAAGGTCCTTTTCGATGCGCTGCATCATTTCCATGCCCAGCTCCTGGTGAGCCATCTCGCGGCCACGGAAGCGCAGGGAAACTTTGGCCTTGTCACCCGCTTCCAGGAAGCGGGCCAGGTTGCGCAGCTTGATCTGGTAGTCACCGATATCGGTGCCCGGACGGAATTTCATTTCCTTGATCTGCTGCTGCTTCTGCTTCTTCTTGGCGGCATTCTTAGCTTTTTTAGCTTCGAATACGTGCTTGCCGTAGTCCATGATCTTACAGACTATCGGCGTGGAGTCCGAGGCAATTTCAACGAGATCCAAGCTAGCTTTTTGTGCAGCTTCCAGCGCTTCATCCAGGGAGACAATGCCTACCTGTTCGCCATCAGCGCCTATCAGGCGGATTTCTGACGCTTCAATCTGATCGTTTATGCGGGCCTTTTTGGACCGTCCCTTAGTATCTCGTTTAATAGCTATGGTCTCCCAGTTGCCAAGTTGTTATGCATTATCTTCTGTCAAACGGCCGCGACGATTTACGTCTTGCTCGAGAATCTCAAGGAATGACTCATACGTCATAGTGCCCAGATCTTCACCGCTGCGGGTGCGCACAGCCACGGTCTGACTTTCTACTTCCTTATCGCCAATTACCAACAGATAAGGAACACGCTGAAGCGTGTGCTCGCGGATTTTAAAGCCGATCTTCTCGTTTCTCAAGTCAGCTGTAGCGCGGTATTGCTGTTCACCCAGGCGAGCTTGCAAATCGCGACAATAGTCGGCCTGGCGATCGGTAATATTCATGATCGCCACCTGCTGCGGCGCCAGCCAGGTGGGGAATGCACCTTCGTAGTGCTCGATCAAAATGCCAATAAAGCGCTCGAAGGAACCCAGGGCGGCGCGGTGCAACATAACCGGCGACTGGCGCGAGCCGTCTTCCGCTACAAACTGGGCATCCAGGCGGCCCGGCATAGAGAAGTCCACCTGAATAGTACCGCACTGCCATACACGGCCGAGACAGTCTTTCAGGGAGAATTCGATCTTGGGTCCGTAGAAGGCGCCCTCACCCGGCAGCTCTTCCCACGGCAGACCCGCAGCATCCAGCGCGTCAGCCAGGGCCTTCTCGGCCTTGTCCCAGCTCTCGTCGGAACCGACGCGTTTCTCCGGGCGAGTGGAGAGGCGGTAGATAACGTCTTGGAAACCGAAATCCTTATACACGGAGTGCAGCAGATCCATAAAGTCAGACACCTCTGACTGGATCTGGTCTTCGCTACAGAAGATATGGCCATCGTCCTGTACAAAGCCGCGCACGCGCATCAAGCCGTGCAGGGAGCCGGAGGGCTCGCTGCGGTGACAGGAGCCAAACTCCGCCAGACGCAACGGCAGGTCGCGATAGCTGCGCAGGCCCTGGTTGAATACCTGTACGTGACAAGGGCAGTTCATCGGTTTAATCGCGAACTGACGCTCTTCACTGGTGAGGGTGAACATGTCATCGCCAAACTTATCGGCGTGACCGGACTTGCGCCACAGACTGAAATCTACCAGCTGCGGTGTCTTAATTTCTTTGTAGCCGAATTCCCGCTGGCGGCGACGCATGTACTGCTCGATAGTGCTGTAAATGGTCCAGCCATTCGGGTGCCAGAACACCATGCCGGGGGCCTCTTCCTGAATATGGAAAAGGTCAAATTTCTTCGCCAGCTTGCGGTGATCGCGCTTCTCTGCCTCTTCGATACGACGCAGGTAGGCTTTCAATTCTTTCTTGTTGGCCCAGGCAGTGCCGTAGACACGGGTCAACATTTCGTTGTTGGAGTCGCCGCGCCAGTAGGCACCGGCCACTTTGGTCAGCTTGAACGCTTTCAATCTGCCGGTGGAGGGCACGTGGGGGCCGCGACACAGGTCTTCAAAGTCGCCCTGGCGGTAGAGAGAGATATCTTCATCGCTGGGGATGCTGTCGATAATCTCGGCCTTGTATTCCTCGCCCATCTCGCGGAAGTATTTAACCGCGTCTTTGCGCGGCATCAGGCGGCGGCTGACAGGAACGTCTTCTTTGGCCAACACTTCCATACGCTCTTCGATCTTTTCGAGATCTTCCGGCGTAAACTGGCGCTCGTAGGCGAAATCGTAATAGAAGCCATCCTCGATAACCGGGCCAATAGTGACCTGGGCAGTGGGATACAGCTGCTTGACCGCCTGCGCCAGTAAGTGCGCGGCGGAGTGACGGATCACTTCCAGGCCTTCGGGCTGGCGATCAGTAATAATCGCCAGGTTCGCATCGGCATCAATAACGTAACTGGTATCGACTTCCTTGCCGTCTACAACGCCTGCAAGTGCGGCTTTTGCCAAACCAGGGCCGATATCAGCGGCTACATCGTGTACGGAAACCGGAGCAGAAAATTCTCGACGGGAACCATCGGGGAGAGTAACAACGGGCATTGCTTTTCCTTTGTTCTCAGTGGCGATCCCTACCAAAGACCGCATGAAACTATCCATGAAGATACTCATGGAACTCTTGATCGGATGGGGCATCCATCCTTTGAAAGGTGGTAGACCCGGGCGGATTTGAACCGCCGACCTCTGCCATGTCAAGGCAGCGCTCTAACCAACTGAGCTACGGGTCTAAAGCTCTACAGCGGGGGAACCCTGTGCTGTGAAGAGCGCGAACTTTAGCACCGCTTTTTAGTGTTTTCAACAACTTACTGAAGTTTTTTATAATTTTTTTTAAGAGTGGCCGTTCATCAACGGGCCGATGTGAGGCCCTGAAAAGGTAGCTTCAGGGCCGACACTTCCGCAAGCGCTATTCCACACCTTTCAGCTGGGTAATTTCATCGCGCAATTTTGCCGCTGCTTCAAATTCCAGGTTTTTCGCGTGCTGGTACATCTGCTCCTCCAGCTCGGCGATTCGGGCCCAGCGCTGCTTATCGGTAAGCGCCGCGACATCCACCTTGTAGTCACCCTCACCTTCGGCAACCTTGCGGCGCCCTTTCTTCGGCACGCCAGGGGCCACCGCCCCCTCCAGAATATCCGCCACACTCTTACGAATTCCCTTGGGGGTAATACCGTGCTTTTTGTTGTGGGCCAGCTGCTTTTCACGGCGACGGCGAGTCTCCTCCAGTGCGCGCTCCATAGAGCCGGTCACCTTGTCTGCATAGAGGATCGCCCGGCCCTCCAAATTTCGCGCGGCCCGACCGATAGTCTGGATCAGCGAGCGGTCGGAGCGCAGGAAACCCTCTTTATCGGCATCAAAAATTGCCACCAGGGCAACTTCCGGCATATCCAGCCCCTCCCGCAGCAAGTTAATACCCACCAACACATCGAATTCACCAATGCGCAGATCGCGGATAATCTCGACCCGCTCAACGGTATCGATATCGGAGTGCAGGTAGCGGACGCGCACACCGCTTTCGGCGAGGTATTCCGTCAGATCCTCTGCCATCCGCTTGGTCAGCACGGTAATCAGCACTCGCTGGTCCGCATCTACACAGCGGTGGATTTCAGACAGGGCATCATCCACCTGGGTGGCGGCGGGGCGCACTTCAACTTCCGGGTCCACCAGGCCGGTCGGGCGCACTACCTGCTCAACCACCTGCCCCGCATGCTCTTGCTCGTAGGGGCCGGGAGTTGCGGAGACAAAAACTGTCTGGGGCGCCAAGCCCTCCCACTCTTCAAATTTGAGCGGGCGATTATCCAGGGCCGACGGCAGGCGGAAGCCGTATTCCACCAGGGTTTCTTTGCGCGACCTATCCCCCCGATACATGCCGCCGATCTGCGGCACCGTTACATGGCTCTCGTCGATAAACAGCAGTGCATCGCTGGGCAAGTAATCGAATAGCGTGGGTGGTGGCTGGCCAGATTCGCGACCAGAGAGATAGCGGGAGTAATTCTCCACCCCATTGCAGTAACCCAGCTCCTGCATCATTTCCACATCGTAGCGGGTGCGCTGATCCAGCCTTTGCGCCTCGACCAGCTTGTCGTTGCCGCGCAACTGCTCCAGGCGCCCGCGCAATTCATCTTTGATTTCATCGATGGCGCTGACAATCGTCTCTCGCGGCGTCACATAGTGACTCTTGGGGAAAATGGTGACCCGGGGCACCTTTTTGAGCTGCTCCCCAGTAAGCGGGTCAAACAGCGTGATTTCTTCGATCTCCTCATCAAAGAGAGATAGGCGCACCGCTTCCATATCGGAATCTGCCGGGTAGATGTCGATAATATCGCCGCGCACCCGGTAGGTAGCGCGGCGAAAGTCCGCATCGTTGCGGGTGTACTGCAATTCGGCCAGGCGCCTGAGGATGGTGCGCTGATCAACGAGATCACCGCGATCCAGGTGCAGCACCATCTTCAAATACTTGTCTGGATCACCCAAACCGTAAATTGCCGAAACTGTGGCAACGACAATCACATCCCGCCGCTCGATCAGCGCCTTGGTGGCAGAGAGGCGCATCTGTTCAATATGCTCATTTACAGATGCATCTTTCTCGATAAAAGTATCCGAAGAAGGCACATAGGCTTCCGGCTGATAGTAGTCGTAGTAGGAAACAAAATACTCCACCGCATTCTTCGGGAAAAACTCTTTAAACTCTCCGTAGAGCTGAGCCGCCAGTGTTTTATTGTGGGCCATCACAATGGCCGGCCGCTGTAGGCGCTCAACAATATTCGCCATAGTAAAGGTCTTACCCGAACCGGTAACCCCCAGCAGCGTTTGATGGCTCAAACCATCATCAATCCCCTCTGACAATTGCGCTATCGCCAGCGGTTGATCCCCCGCCGGCTGATACTTGGACTCCACCTTAAAAGGTCGCGATTCCATACACTTCCCCCAACCACTTAAACGTTCATGCAACACCGGATTGTAGGCTGTCGTCATACCGCTCACAATTACCAGAGAACAGCGTCCCACCCCTCTCAATTCGGGTCCGTGGTGTTTTGCGCCCGGGGCAAAAAATAATTTCCTGACAAATCAATTAGTTAAAGATGAAAAAAGGGGTTGACCTAGTCGGAAGTGCTCTATAATATACGCGCCATCTGAACGGCAACGCCGAAAAGATATTCCGCCTTAGCTCAGTTGGTAGAGCAAATGACTGTTAATCATTGGGTCGCTGGTTCGAGCCCAGCAGGCGGAGCCAAATTTCAAAGCGCAGCTTAATTTGCGCTATATAAGTTAGATTAAATTCCGCCTTAGCTCAGTTGGTAGAGCAAATGACTGTTAATCATTGGGTCGCTGGTTCGAGCCCAGCAGGCGGAGCCAAACAAAAGCCCGGATAGATTCCATCTATCCGGGCTTTTTCTTTTCTGCTCAATTTTTTTCAGCTCACTGTGCACGGTATCAAGCTGCGAAATAGCGGCCAACCTACTGGGTGACCGCGAAAAATAATCCCCTAGCGAGAAATAACCTCCCCAGCCAGGGGCAGCCTCTCAATAGTGGCCACACCTTTCTCTTTGCGTATCCGCCCCTGTTGTGACCAGACGGCATCAACCAGACCCTGCTTAGGAGCATATCCCCCCACCGCTCGGCACAAAATCCTGCGGACCTGCTCACAATCATGGGATATACATGCATCCCTGAGCTCTGAGATTAGAAGGTGCAAGACCTCGCTGTCGAGGCGCTCTTCTTCGGCGCGCATAATCATGGGGTGATCCGTGCCCAGCACGTTATCCCCCAACAACAACTCCTCGTACAGCTTCTCCCCGGGCCGCAAGCCGGTCAACTGAATCTCAATATCACCATCGGGGTTCTCTTCATCCTTGACGGTATGCCCCATCAGGCGAATCAAGCGCTCGGCCAAATCGTAGATACGTACCGGCTCGCCCATATCGAGCACAAATACATCCCCTTTGCGCCCCATGCTGCCGACCTGCAACACCAGCTGAGCCGCCTCGGGAATCGTCATAAAGTAACGAGTTACCTTTGAGTGGGTTACCGTCACCGGGCCGCCGGCGTTGATCTGATCGGTAAACAGCGGGATTACCGAACCGGAGGAGCCGATAACGTTGCCGAATCTGACCATGCAAACGCGCATCTTGTTAAAGCGGCGACCAAAATCCTGGCAAATCAACTCGGCAAATCTTTTTGTGGCTCCCATCACATTGGTCGGCCGAACGGCTTTGTCCGTCGAAATAAGCACAAACTGCTCAACCCCATGCCGCTCAGCGGCCTCAAGCACAGACAGCGTGCCCAGCACATTATTCTCTGCGCCGACAACGACATTCTGCTCAACCAGCGGCACATGCTTGTAGGCGGCCGCATGGTAGATAGTCTGCACCGAGAAACCCTGAATTATTTCCGCCATGCGCCCGGTATTGCGCACATCGCCGAGCAGTGCGGTTACTTCAAAGCGCACCCCGTCATCCTGCTGCTGCTGGCACAGCTCCCGCTCAATCTGATAGAGGGCGTACTCGGAGGATTCAACAACAACGAGCCTGGCGGGCTGCCACTGCGATATCTGTCGACACAACTCAGACCCGATAGACCCTCCAGCACCGGTAACCAACACCACTTTGCCACTGATAGAACCGGCAACAAGCTCTTTCTGCGGCTCAACCGGGGCGCGCCCCAGGATATTCTCATAGGTTTGCGACACATCCTTCGTGCGACCAACTCCATCGAGCAGCTCCTCCACGCCCGGGATTGCCTTAACCACCAAACCGCGCTGCCTGAGAGAGCGGGCTATCTCCTTGCGACGCCGCCGGGGCACCCCGGGCATAGCCAGGATAACCTCCGCAATATCCTTCCCGGCGACAACCTCCAGTATGTCTGCGGGGTTGTATACCAGCAGCCCATCAATAAAGGTCTTCTGCTTGGAGGCGTTATCATCAAAAAAGGCAACAGGCTTATACAGCTGCCCGTGAACCAGCGCCTTATACATTTGCAAACCGGCAGTACCGGCACCGTAAATCGCCACCCGGGTCTTGTGGATTTCCAGCGCCGCCTGGTAGTAAAGTCGAACCAGCCAGCGGGACCCCCCTACGGTGATAAAAGCAAAACACCAATAGATAACTGGAACCGAGCGGGGAACCCCAGCTGTAGTCAGGTAAGAAAAGAGGCCCAACATCACCGCAGAGAGCGTCACCCCCTGCAGGACAGCAATAATCGCCTTTTGCCCCATATAGCGAATAATGGTCCGATACAGGCCGAGCCGGAGAAAAATAAAGCTGGTGGCGCCAAGCGTTAACGCCAGACAAGCAAACATTCGCCACTCAAGGAATTGTGCGACATTATTGAGCCGAATTGTCATAGCCAGCAGAAAAGCCAAACTCAACATCAGCATATCAAACGCCAACATCAACACCGGCTTATGGGCCCTCTTTACACTTCGCCAAACTCTTGTCACACGACTCCCCGAAATCTACCAAGCAAACCCGGAGCCACCCTCAATAAAGGCAGCTCAGGCCCTCCCAAATATGGCAACAACAACCACCACTAAAGAACAGAGCATCATTGCACCCAACTGTAAAATGAGCGCTTTCCTTACTCCAATTTGAATTGCGCACCTCTGATAGAAGTGCTGCCGGTGAGCCTCCCACCAACGCTGGCCAGTCACCATCCTTTTCAGTAGCGTATAGCTGGCATCCAGCCAAAATGGTGCAAATATAACCACCGGCATCCAAAACTCAAACGCCCCGCGTCGCCAGCCAAATAGACTGACAGCCACCACCGCCAAACCGATACCTGTCGACCCGGCATCACCCAAAAAAATCTTCGCTGGCGGCCAGTTAAAAATCAGAAATACCGACGCACAAACAGCAACCACCGCACAGAACCAAGCCAGCTCTATATCGCCATTTAAAGCGCAGATCACTCCCAGAGAGGAGAAGCCAACAAGGGCCATTGTCCCCGCCAGGCCGTCCATGCCGTCCATAAAGTTATACAGATTGACAACCCAGACTCCCGCCAAAGTGACTATTGGATAGACCCACCAATCCAGCCTTTCAGGTAGTGCGAATAGCAGCAAAATCACGGCCAAAAAATGGACTGAAAAGCGATAGCGTATAGCTACATCTCTCAGGTCATCCAGTGCGGATACCCCCAGCAGCAGCACAAAGGCGGCCGCCACCAACAGCGGCAACTCCAGCGGACCCAGCACTATCGCAACCAGGCACCCCAACAAAAGCGCCCACCCCCCGGTACGAGGCACCGGGACCGAGTGCATCGAGCGGTTATTTGGCACATCCAGCGCAAAATTGCGCATTCTTACAACAAACATCGACGTAGCGCCATAGCTGGTTGCTGCCGCGATTAATAGCGGGATCACCCACTCCCAAGCTACACCACTCAACTCGCCACCCCTTTACTGTTTCCAGTCAAACCAACGCCTTTTTTTAGCCGAAAATAGGCAAAAAAACCCCATTTGCGAACAGGGTCACTAAAAAATTCTACGAATCCTACAGGAAAATTTAAAAAACTTCCCTGGCAATAGATACTCGTCAATCATCAAGGGAAGTCGGTATTAGAGGTGGAACACAATAAATGGCAGGCTTTATAGTTGGTGCAATCTGAATTTTGCACTTTAGCGGGGCTAACAACTGGGCGACACCAGGGGAATTCATCTATCACGGCACTCTTATTTATCAGCTCAAACCCCGACTGGAGGCCGTCAAAAACCCACCAGTCGGGACCCGTAAACCTTTAGAGCCGAATCACATCCCTGTTTTTATCCAGGGTTGCCGCACCTATTCCCTTGACGTTCAACAACTGCTCTACAGAGGTGAATGGGCCGTGCTCTTCGCGATATTCGATTATCAATTGTGCCCGCGCCTCGCCAATGCCATCCAACTTCTCGGCAAGCTCGGCGACTGAAGCGCTGTTGATATTGACTGACAACAGCACCTCTTTGACATCAACACTTTCTGACTCCCCCGCATACACAGAGGGGTTCAGAAGCAGCGAAAAAGCTAATGCGAAAACAACAGAAAGCAATCGGTAGGTCAATCTCATGGTTAACTCCCAGTGAATTATCAGTTTCACTTTGGGACTGCAATTACCTCCCCCAAGCCACACCATGATACCAATAGGCAGCTTTTTGTCGGCTCGAGCCTAATTACACCGCATTACAAGTTGCGAAGCAAGAAACCATTCTAAGCTGTCAATTCAGCCAAAATTGACTTCAGCGCCAGCAAAGGCTCAGGCGCAGCGGTGATGGGGCGACCTATAACCAGATAGTCAGACCCCTGCGCCAGCGCTTCAGCAGGCGTCAGTGTGCGTCGCTGATCCCCGGCATCGGCACCCGCCGGACGTATCCCCGGTGTCACCAAAGAAAAGCCGGCACCACACTCACTGCGCAACATTTGCGCTTCACGCGCAGAACAGACCACTCCGTCCAACCCGCAGGATTTAGCCTGAGAGGCCAGGTGTAACACCTGCTTTTCCAGCGGAGCTGCCACACCTACTGCGGCCAGCTCCTCAGCGGTTGTACTGGTCAATACGGTAACCGCAATCAATAGAGGCTTGTCCTCACCAAATTCCTGCAAGGCCTCAGCTGCTGCCGACATCATCCGCTCACCGCCACTTGCGTGAACGTTAACCATCCAAACGCCCAGTTTCGCAGCCGCTTTCACCGCCTTGGCAACGGTATTGGGAATATCGTGAAATTTAAGATCGAGAAATACTTGAAACCCTCGGTCAACCAGGGTTTTCACCAGGTCCGGACCAGCTGCTGTAAACAATTCTTTACCGACCTTGACCCGACACAGAGACGGGTCGAGCTGATCGGCCATAGCCAGCGCAGACTCAGCATTGTCGTAATCGAGAGCAACGATAACCGGAGAAGAAACTTTAGATTGCAAGAAATACCTCATTCATTTTAAAGCCATCCCGACCAACCAGCGGAACTGGCGAACGGGACAGCAGTTACTTTACTCGCCCTCAATACCCTTAACGGAACGCACCGAGTCCCAGTGCTTACAACTTGGGCACAACCAGTGCAGCTGATTACCAGAAAACCCGCAGTTGCTACAGCGGTAGTGAGGACGACTCGCTATTAGCTGGTCGATTAATGTTTTGAGCAGGGAGAGATTTTCCCTTGCCCTACCCTCAGTACTATCTATATGAAGGTCGAGAAAGCGCCCCAAGCCCCTTAGAGAGGGGCGCAGCGCCAACTGCCTCCCCATAAATGCCGCCGCTGCCGCCTCGCTATCCTGCTCCTGGATGCGTTCGGCCAAGGCAATCAATACACTATTGGAAGGGTACTCTCTTAAAAGGGACTCCAGGTAGCGGTCCAACCCTTTGCCATCGCCCAAATCCCCGTAGCAGGTGATCAGCAGCTCTAAAATTTCAGGGATATAATCCGGACTCTGCTTGGGAATCCGCTGCAATACCTTAATCGCCTCTTTGGGCTTGCCAAGCAGATATTCCAGGCGCCCCCACAGTAAATTTGTGCGCACCGAATCGCGCTCGTAACTCAGAGCAGAGTCGATATGCTTTCTCGCGCTGAGATAGTCCTTTGTCGCCATAGACTCTTCCGCTAGCTCACAGCAAAAGTGTGCCTGAACCGGTGCCCAGTCAGCCGACAAGCGTTTAAATCTGCGCCCGTGCAACAAGTTGACCGCGTGAATCGCCTTGGCCCACTCCCTCTCGTCCCGGTAAACCTCAATTAGGCGCTCCAGGCTTATGGCCTTTAATTCCTGGGAGGTCTCAACCAGCTCCTGCAATAAGCGCTCAGCCCTATCTAACCAACCCGCAGAAATATAGTCGCAAGCGAGTTCAAACTGGGCTTTATTTTGACTGACCCTGGATAAACTGGGACGCCCAAGCAGGTTTTGATGGACGCGGATGGCCTGGTCGTACTCCCCCCTTCTGCGCAACAAGCTTCCCAGAGCCAGGTGGGTGTCAAAAGTCGCCTGACTTACCTCCAGGGAGCCGATAAATTTATCGATGGTGTCATCATGGCGCTCGCTCAGCAAATAATTCAGGCCCTGAGCATAAGACCGCACCAGCGCATGCTCTTGCTCACCATAATCCGCCACTTTCTTTTTGGCACTTCCCCGCCCCAGCACCCAGCCAATCGCGATTGCCGCAAGCAGAAAAAAGAAATAGGTAAAATCGAGCAAATCAGTCTCCAGAAACCTTGCGGTGGGCGGAGCGCAGCTCCCGCTCCATCTTCTCCAACTGCTTCTCGAGCACCTTCACTTGACGGCGTTTGGCATAAACAGGCAACAGGCTCACGATAAAGCCCAACAGCAAACCCAGCAGTAAAAAACCAATCAACCAAAAACCGACACTACCCTCCGGCAGTGGGTAGCCCACGATATTCGGCGCGATAGTCTCCGGGTTGGCAACTGCGAAATAGATTCCCAAAGCGACACAAAGCAGGGCAACAACCCCATAGACGATGCGTATCAACCAACGCAAAAATGACAAGGGAACCTCCACGTTCCACAAAATAACCTTATCGATTAACGACGAAGCTTATCCCAACTAAAAACAGTATTTGTGCTGCCGCCAGAGGGTGCCATCATACTTCGATACTCACCTCATCGTGCATACTTCGATTCACTCTGTCGCGCAATTCTTTACCTGGTTTGAAATGAGGGACGTACTTCCCAGCGAGATCAACCGCATCTCCCGTTTTGGGGTTGCGGCCTGTGCGCGGGGCTCGGTAGTGAAGAGAGAAACTACCAAAACCGCGTATTTCTATACGCTCACCCTGGGACAGGGCATCTGACATAGTATCGAGTACCACTTTTACCGCCAGCTCTACCTCCTTAACTGGCAGCTCATCCAACCTCAACGCAATCCTTTCGATCAGTTCGGACTTGGTCATGTGCTCCGCAACCTTTGTAAGTCATTGATTATTCTGGAGTAGAGCACCAATCATCTAATAGAAAGCCGGACTGGGCAACCCCAGTCCGGCTTTCAGGTCGCTCCAAGCAGAAGACTCGGAGCGGTGAACTTCAAAAACTCTTAGTCTTTGCTGTTCATTTGCGCCTTGATCAGGTCACCGATAGTAGCGGGCTGAACTTGCTCAGACTGCTTCTTGCTGTGATCCTTGATAGCTTGCTTCTCGTCGTCCTGGTCTTTGGCTTTGATAGACAGGCTGATCACGCGATTCTTGCGATCCACGCTGGTGATCTTAGCTTCTAGCTCTTCGCCTTCTTTCAGAACGTTGCGAGCATCTTCAACCTTGTCGCGGCTGATTTCAGAAGCGCGCAGTACGCCTTCTACTTCATCCGCCAGGGTGATGATGGCTTGCTTAGCGTCAACTTCCTTAACAGTACCTACAACGATGCTGCCGCGATCGCTGGTGGTAACGTAGTCAGAGAACGGATCGGACTCCAACTGCTTGATGCCCAGGGAGATGCGCTCGCGCTCGGAATCGATACCCAGGATAACAGTCTCGATTTCGTCGCCTTTCTTGAACTTGCGAACAGCTTCTTCGCCAGCTTCGTTCCAGGAGATGTCGGACAAGTGAACCAGACCGTCGATGCTGCCGTCGAGACCGATGAAGATACCGAAGTCAGTGATGGACTTGATCTTACCGGAGATCTTGTCGCCCTTAGCGAATTTACGCGCGAAGGCATCCCACGGATTTTCTTGACACTGCTTGATACCCAGGGAGATACGACGACGCTCTTCGTCGATATCCAGGATCATCACCTCTACCTCGTCGCCAACCTGGACAACTTTGGACGGGTGGATGTTCTTGTTGGTCCAATCCATTTCGGAAACGTGTACCAGACCTTCCACACCTTCTTCCAGCTCGGCAAAGCAGCCGTAGTCGGTCAGGTTGGTTACAACCGCCTTCACGCGGCTGTTCTCTGGGTAACGCTGCTTGATGGATACCCAAGGATCTTCGCCCAACTGCTTCAGGCCCAGGGATACACGGCTGCGCTCGCGGTCGAACTTCAGTACTTTTACTTCGATCTCGTCGCCAACGTTCACGATCTCGCTCGGATGCTTGATGCGCTTCCAAGCCATATCGGTGATGTGCAGCAGGCCGTCGATGCCGCCCAGGTCTACGAAAGCACCGTAGTCGGTCAGGTTCTTCACGATACCCTTGACGCTCATGCCTTCCTGCAGGCTTTCCAGCAGAGCTTCACGCTCTTCGGAGGTGGCAGCTTCCATAACGGCGCGGCGGGAAACAACTACGTTGTTGCGCTTGGAGTCCAGCTTGATAACTTTGAACTCGAGCTCTTTACCTTCCAGGTGCGCGGTGTCGCGAACCGGACGAACGTCAACCAGAGAGCCGGGCAGGAACGCACGGATATTGGCAACATCAACAGTAAAGCCACCTTTAACCTTACCGCTGATAACACCTTTAACCACTTCGTCAGCTGCGTGAGCTGCGTCGAGGATTTTCCAGGCTTCAGCGCGCTTGGCTTTTTCGCGGGACAGACGGGTTTCACCGAAACCGTCTTCTACAGCTTCCAGGGCAACCTGCACTTCGTCGCCCACCTGCAGCTCAACTTCGCCTTTATCGTTGGCGAACTGTGCAGCAGGGATAACGCCTTCAGACTTCAGGCCCGCGTGAACGGTAACCCAGTCTTTATCTACGTCGATTACAACACCAGTAACAATTGCGCCCGGTGCCATTTCAACGCTTTTCAGGCTCTCTTCAAATAGATCAGCAAAGCTCTCGCTCATTACATTACCTATAGTGCTGGGTCCAGCCGTTGGTAACTGTTAAGTCTAGTCAACCGCCAGCCGCGACCCCAACCGCGCTGCCAGCACGCGGGTCGGATTACGACAGTGGCCGGGCGATTCTGGCTGATCCCGGCCGCTGTCGTTAGAAAACTATTTACTGCCCGAACTTCAGGATGAAATACGACCCTGAACCAAATCGAGCACTTTTTGGAGGACTTCATCGATGCTCACCCCGGTACTATCCAGCTCAACCGCATCCTCAGCGGGAGCCAGGGGGGAGGCTTTTCTATTCATATCCTGTGCATCTCGGGCACGGATGTCCTCCAGCAGGTCGCGGAGGCTAACAGAAACCCCCTTCTCCTGCAACTGAGCGAAGCGCCGGTTAGCGCGCTCCTCGGCGCTGGCGGTGAGATAGACCTTAACCGGCGCATCGGGAAACACCGTAGTGCCCATATCCCGCCCATCGGCCACCAGACCCGGGGCCTGGCGGAAGTCCCGCTGGCGCTGCAACAACGCTGCCCGCACACCGGGGATAGCCGCGACCTTGGAGGCCGCCATGCCGACCCGCTCCATACGGATATCCGTAGTCACATCATTCCCTTCCAGCCACACCTGCAATTGGCCAGCGCTCACGCTAAAGCGCACATCGAGGTCTTTCGCCAATTCGGTCAACAACTTGTCACTGGAGAGGTCAACCTCCTTATTGAGCGCAGCCAGAGCTGCAGCCCGGTATAGAGCTCCGGAGTCCAGCAGTGTGAAATTCAGCCGATCCGCCAAAAGCTTTGCAATGGTCCCTTTACCCGAACCACTGGGGCCATCAATAGTAACTACCGGTGGCAACCTGTTTGTATCGCTCATATTCTTCTATACAACTCAACATCTTTGGGGTGGCTGCGCGCAAATGAGCCGCAATCACCCCAACCTGAACACCCATATCACGCCAACTGCAATTTCAGGCCCACACCCGTTGCCAGCTCGGCAAAGTTCGGGAATGAGGTCGCCACATTGGCGCAGTGAAGGATGCGGATTGTATCCTTTGCGCGCAGCGATGCCACTGCAAATGCCATAGCAATACGGTGATCTCCCAGACTGTCGACCGTACCCCCAGAAAATACGGCACCCTCTTTACAGCCCTGAATCACAATACCGTCCGCTGTCGGCTCAGCCTTCACCCCAAGGGCGATCAAACCATCTGCCATCGCCTGGATGCGATCACTCTCTTTGACCCGCAACTCCTCGGCACCCACCAGAACTGTCTCGCCCTCGGCGCAGGCTGCCGCAACAAACAGCGCGGGGAACTCGTCAATCGCCAAAGGCACTTGATCCTCGGGAATGCGAATCCCCTTTAGGGGAGCGTAGCGCACGCGAATATCCGCCACCGGCTCACCGCCCACTTCGCGCATATTCAGCAGTTCAATATCACCACCCATTGCGCGAAGAATATTGATAACCCCATCGCGGGTTGGATTGATCCCCACATGCTCCAGTACAATATCGGAACCGGGAGAAATAGCTGCGGCCACCATAAAAAATGCCGCTGACGAAATGTCGGCAGGCACATCGATACGGCAGGACTTCAGGGAGCCCCCGCCAACAACCTCGGCCCGGGCACCTTCGCGCTCCACCTTATAGCCAAAGCCCTGCAACATGCGCTCGGTGTGATCGCGCGTGGGGGCAGGCTCTACGGTAGACGTGTGCCCCTCACTATAGAGCCCGGCGAGCAGCACCGCAGATTTCACCTGAGCACTGGCCATCGGCAATACATAATCCATCCCCTTCAGCTCACTACCGCCCTTAATCAGCAGCGGCGGGCGCCCCTCGGGGCCAGTCTCAATATTCGCCCCCATCTCGCGCAGCGGGTTGGCCACGCGATTCATCGGGCGCTTGGACAGAGATTCGTCACCGGTGAGGGTTACATCAAAATCCTGTCCGGCAAGCAACCCGGTCAACAGGCGCATAGAGGTCCCGGAGTTGCCGAGATACAGCGGTCCGGGCGGCGCTTGCAAGCCCTTAAGGCCAACGCCGTGAATCACAACCCGACCGTTGTCCGGCCCTTCGATCACCACCCCCATATCGCGAAATGCCTGCAAGGTCGCCAGCGCATCCTCCCCCTCCAGGAAACCCTCAACCTCGGTAACGCCCTCGGCCAGGGAGCCCAGCATAATGGAGCGGTGCGACATGGACTTATCTCCCGGCACCCGCAATTTGCCACTCACAGCCTCACCCGGCTGCACGATAAAAGTAATCTCTTGTTTTTGCATAGGTTCCGAATACGCTTGTTTTGCCAACATTTTGGTAAAGTGATCGCGCGCTGCCTTGGCGCGGGTAAAGACCCCCATCAGGGCAGCACTATCGCCCGAGGCAATGGCGTCGCGCAGAGAGGAGAGGTTGAGGCTATATAGGTCAATGGACTTTAAGATGGCATCCCGATTGGCGAGCATAATATCTCGCCACATAACCGGATCACTGGAGGCAATGCGGGTAAAATCGCGAAAACCTCCCGCAGCATAGCGGAAGATATTCTCGTTCTCCGCATCGTGGGCCAGGGTGTCCACCAAACTGAAAGCAATCACATGGGGAAGGTGGCTAGTGGCGGCCAGGACCTCGTCGTGCTCCTCCACCGGCATTATCAGGGTCTCCGCCCCCACAGCCTGCCACGCCCGCGCCACAAGCTGCAAGTGGGCGGCGCCGGTGCTCGCGAGCGGTGTCAGAATAATGCGGTGATCCCGATAAAGGTCGTCTCTGGCCGCTGTGACACCACTTTTCTCAGAGCCGGCAATTGGGTGCCCCGGCACCAAAAAGTCTGGGACACTGCCCCAGACTTTTTCCGCAGCCGACACCACGCTACCTTTGACACTGGCGCCATCTGTTACTGTAACCCCTGCCGGCAGGTGCTCTTTTAGCTGCACAAATACAGACTCAACCGCCAGTGTAGGTACCGCCACAAACACCAAGTCGCCGGGCTCCAACTGCGGCAACAGCTGCTCCAGATCAGTGCTGGCGCGATCGACAATACCGAGCGCCCGAGCCTCATCGCAGACGCTCTCCTCTAGAGCGACGCCAATAACCTCCCGGCAAACCCTGGCAGCTTTCAATGCCAGGGCAAAGCTCCCCCCAATCAGACCGATTCCAACAACCAGCAGCCGGCCAATTTGCGCCTGCGCCATCACAACACTCCGCGAGGGTAGGAACCCAGCACTTTCAAGTCTGAGGCGCAGCCACCCACTTCTTTTAATGCCTCGGCAATGCCCTGGGTATCGCGGTGCCCACTGAAATCAATAAAGAACACGTAGGTCCAGTTGCCAGACTGAGAGGGTCGCGTCTCCACGCGAGTGAGATCAACACTATAGCGGCGAAATGGCTCCAGAAGATCGTGCAGGGCGCCGGGCTCATTGCGCATAGACACCATCAACGAAGTCTTGTCATCGCCACTCGCGGGCACCTGCTGGGTACCGATAATCAGGAAGCGGGTGGAATTATCTGGGCTGTCTTCAATCTTCTCCGACAACACCTTTAGACCGTAAAGGTCCGCAGCCATATCGCCGGCGATTGCAGCGGCATTCCACTCCCCCTTCACACGCTTGGCCGCATCCGCATTGCTGGCAACCGCGATGCGCTCCACATTGGGATAGTGAGCATCGAGCCACTTGCGACACTGCGCCAAACTCTGCGCATGGGAGTAAATACGGGTAATTGACTCGGGGCGGGTTACATCTGAAATCATCAGGTGGTGATGGATGCGCAGCTCCACTTCACCGCAGATACTCAGGTTGGAGTGCATAAAGTTATCCAGGGTGTGATTAATCACCCCTTCGGTGGAATTCTCCACCGGCACAACGCCGTAACTGACAGCACCGGCCTCCACCTCGCGGAAAACCTCATCAATGGCCGCCAGCGGGCGACTCTGCGCAGAATTACCGAAATGTTTCAGCGCCGCCTGCTGGGTAAAGGTGCCCTCTGGGCCCAGATAGGCCACCTTGACAGGCTCCTCCAGGGCGAGACAGGCCGACATAATTTCACGGAACAGCCGCGCCATCTCTTCATCGGTCAGGGGGCCACTATTGCGCGCCATCGCCTTGCGCAACACCTGCGCCTCGCGCTCGGGGCGATAATAGAGGGTATCCTCACCCATGGCTTTCTTGACCTCTGCAACCTCCAGGGCGCAGCGGGCCCGCTCGCTGATTAAGCGGGCAATCTCTCCATCAATATCGTCGATCTGGTTGCGCAGCTCCAGCAGGCGCTGATCGCCACTCACAGTTTCCTCTGCCATTCGTTTATCTACTTTCTCTAAAAATCATCAGTATTGGGTTAATCGCTTAGGCCCTGCGCGCTTCGAAATCCGCCATAAATGCCACCAGGGCTTCCACTGCCTCCATGGGAACGGCGTTATATAACGACGCGCGCATACCACCCACAGAGCGATGCCCCTTTAAGCTCAGCAGACCTGCCGCCTCCGATTCCACTAAAAACTGCTTATCCAAGCGCTCATCGGCCAACACAAAGGGAACATTCATGCGGGAGCGGCTCCCCAGCTCAACCGGACTGGAGAAAAAGTCACTATTATCGAGGAAGTCGTACAGCATTTTGGATTTAGCATCGGCTTGCTTCGCCATTGCATCAACACCCCCTTGATCCTTCAGCCACTGGAAAACCAGACCGGACAGGTACCAGGCGAAAGTGGGCGGAGTGTTATCCATAGAGCCCGCCTCTGCCGCCACCTTCCAGCTCAGACTGCGGGGAATATTCTCCATTGAACGATCGAGCAGGTCGTCGCGGATCAGGGCTACGGCGATCCCCGAGGGACCAATATTTTTCTGCGCGCCGGCATAGATAACGCCGAATTTCTCCACTTCAATCGGTTGCGACAAAATAGTCGAAGACATATCCGCCACCAGCGGACAATCCACTTCCGGCACATAGCCAAATTCAACGCCGCCAATCGTCTCGTTAGGGGTATAGTGGAAATAGGCCGCATCCCCACTGGACTGCCAACTGTCTGCTGCGGGTGCATAGCTGAAATTGCGATCTTCACTGGAGGCGACCACATTTACCTCACCGTAGCGGCGCGCCTCTTTAATCGCTTTGGCGGCCCAGCTGCCGGAATGGATAAATTCAGCTTTGCCAGAGCCGGCACCGAGAAGATTCCAGGGCACTGCACTGAACTGCCCCGTTGCTCCTCCTTGCAGAAATAGCACTTTGTAATTATCCGGCACACTGAGTAGATCGCGCAGATCCTGCTCGGCCCGCTCAGCGACCTCAACAAACTCTGGAGAGCGGTGGCTAACTTCCATTACGGAGCAGCCGAGCCCCTGCCAATTGAGCAACTCCCTTTGCGCCTGCTCCAATACCGGCTGCGGCAAAGCGGCGGGACCTGCACAGAAATTAAACTTCCTCATGAGCTGATTTCCACAATACAAAAAAGGTTTCAAATACAACTAGATGTGCCTACGCACAAATTGCCATTCAAGGGGATAGATATCGCGCCTTTAGCGTTTTTCATGGGAGCCAAAGGCAAGAAAGGCCGCGATAAACGCAGCCTTTCTTAGTGGTCTGGAGCGGTGGGTCACTCTTCCCCACCGTTTTCTTCACCGTCATCTTCGGTCTCTTCAATGCGACCGAGACCAACCAGCTTCTCGCCAGTCTTCAGGCGAATCACTCGCACCCCCTGCGTGTTGCGCCCAAGTACAGACACTTCATCAACACGGGTACGCACCAGCGTGCCCTGGTCGGAGATCAGCATCATCTCCTCACCTGGGTGCACCTGACAGGCACCAACCAAGGCGCCGTTGCGTTCACTCTCCGCGATCGCAATAACACCCTGGGTACCGCGTCCCTTGGTGGGGAATTCGCTGATAGCTGTGCGCTTACCGTAACCATTCTCAGTAGCCATCATCACAGAGCCACCCTCTTCAGGGATAACCATAGCGATAACCTGCTGCCCCTCCTGCATACGGATGCCGCGAACACCGCGGGAAACACGCCCCATAGAGCGCACATTGGACTCGGAGAAGCGCGCCGCTTTACCGGCACTGGTGAGCAGTAGCACATCGCGCTCACCATCGGTAATCGCGGTGGCAACCAGGCGATCCCCCTCTTCCAGCTCAATAGCACGCAATCCGACACTGCGGGGGCGGGCAAAGGCGGTGAGCGGGGTTTTCTTCACGGTGCCGTTGGCGGTGGTGAAGAAAATAAAGTGATTCTCATCGTACTCGGATACCGGCATCAGGCTGCTGATACGCTCACCCTCTTCCAGAGGTAGCATATTCACCATCGGGCGGCCACGGGAAGCACGGCCAGCGGTGGGCACTTCATAGACCTTCAGCCAGTACACCTTGCCCTTATTGGAGAAGCACAAAATGGTGTCGTGGGAATTGGCGATCAACAGATGCTCGACAAAGTCCTCATCTTTTACCTGAGTCGCCGACTTACCCATGCCCCCACGGCGCTGGGCCTGGTAATCGGTCAGCGGCTGGCTCTTGGCGTAACCACCATGGGAGATGGTGACCACCTTATCTTCCGGGGTAATCAGGTCTTCTACCGTCAGGTCCTGGCGAGATGCAACGATATCGGTGCGGCGCTCATCGTTAAAATCTTTTGACAGCTGCTCCAACTCTTCGCGGATCACTTCCATCAGGCGCTCGAAGCTACCGAGGATATGCAGGTATTCAGCAATCTGCTCCAGTCGATCCTGGTATTCCGCCAGTAGTTTGTCGTGCTCCATACCGGTCAGGCGGTGCAGGCGCAGCTCGAGGATGGCTTGAGCCTGAGCTGGCGACAGGTAGTAGGCGTCGTCGCGCAGGCCAAACTCTTGCGGCAGGTCGTCCGGGCGGCAAGCATCGGCGCCAGCGCGCTCCAGGAACTGCTGCACATTGCCCACAGGCCAACCTTTGGCCAGCAGTGCCTCGCGGGCATCCGCCGGAGTCGCAGAGGATTTGATCAGCTCGATGACCGGGTCGATATTGGCAATGGCAATTGCCAGGCCTTCCAGAATATGGCCGCGCTCGCGGGCTTTGCGCAGCAGGTAAACCGTGCGGCGGGTAACCACTTCCTGGCGGTGGCGAATAAAGTGCTCGAGCAGCTCTTTGAGGTTCAAGACCTTGGGCTGGCCATCGACCAGAGCCACCATATTGATACCAAAGACGCTTTCCAGCTGGGTCTGGGAATAGAGGTTGTTCAGAACCACATCACCCAGTTCACCGCGCTTGAGCTCAATCACCACGCGCAAACCGTCTTTGTCAGACTCATCGCGCAGCTCGGAGATACCCTCGATTTTCTTCTCTTTGACCAGCTCGGCAATACGCTCAATCAGGCGCGCCTTGTTCAGCTGGTAGGGAATCTCGGTAATGATGATGGTTTCGCGATTGGTCTTATCATCGCGGATCACATCCGCCTTGGCGCGCACATAGATACGCCCACGGCCTGTGCGGTAGGCCAGCAGGATACCGGCGCGGCCATTGATGATGGCACCCGTGGGGAAGTCCGGCCCGGGGATATACTCCATCAGGTCGTCGACAGTCAGCTCGGAGTTTTCGATCAGCGCCAGGCAAGCCTTGATCACTTCACCCAGATTATGGGGCGGGATATTGGTGGCCATACCCACCGCAATACCGGAGGAACCATTGACCAAGAGGTTCGGCACACGTGAAGGCAACACCTCCGGCATCTGCTCGGAACCGTCGTAGTTATCGACAAAGTTAACGGTTTCTTTATCGAGGTCAGACAGCAGCTCGTGGGCCAACTTGTCCATACGGATCTCGGTATATCGCATGGCAGCGGGGCTGTCACCATCGATAGAACCGAAGTTCCCCTGGCCATCGACCAGGGTGTAACGCATAGAGAAGGGCTGAGCCATACGCACAATCGTGTCGTAGACCGCAGTGTCTCCGTGCGGGTGGTATTTACCGATTACGTCACCAACGACACGCGCTGATTTCTTGTACGGTTTATTCCAGTCGTTTTTAAGCTCGCTCATCGCGTAGAGCACGCGGCGGTGTACCGGCTTGAGGCCATCGCGTACATCCGGCAGTGCGCGCCCGACAATCACGCTCATGGCATAGTCGAGATAAGACTGCTTGAGTTCTTCTTCGATATTAATCGGAGAGATTTCTTTGGCTAATTCGCCCATGGCTTACGGCGTTCCTTTTATAGCGCGGGCGTACGTACTGTGCCCGGGATAAGCGGGCGATTCTACCATAGTTTGAGATATTTGGAGGCGCGGGACTCGGAGATATCCAACTACAGTCCAAACCGCAGTTGTCGCCCCCTTGGACTGCGGCTAAAGTAAAACCCCCGTAACAGTCACCCAATAAAGCTGATGCAACAAACTGTCGATACCCTGATCCACGCGCGCTGGATTATCCCGGTCGTACCCGAGAAAAAGGTGTACGAAAATTGCTCGCTTGCGATAGAGCAGGGCAAAATCTCCGCCCTGGTACCCACCGCTGAAGCTTCGGTGCGCTTTAAGGCAAAAGATGAGGTCGACTTGGGGCAGCACGCACTCATCCCCGGGCTGATCAATACCCACAACCACGCCCCCATGACCCTATTGCGCGGCTACGCCGATGACCGCCCTTTAAAAGAGTGGCTGGAACAGCATATCTGGCCAACCGAACAGCGCTGGGTGGGTCCGCAGTTTGCGGCCGACGGCAGCCGGCAAGCCATTGCCGAGATGCTGCGCTCGGGCACCACCACCTTCTCCGACCAGTATTTCTTCCCGGAAGCTGTTGCCATTGCTGCACGGGAGAGCGGAATCAGGGCTCATATCGCCTTCCCGGTGCTGGATGCCCCAACCCCCTGGAGCCGCAACAGTGATGAAGCGCTGCACAAAGG
This sequence comes from Microbulbifer regidiadema (SeqCode), assembly GCF_052467605.1. NCBI lineage: Bacteria > Pseudomonadati > Pseudomonadota > Gammaproteobacteria > Cellvibrionales > Microbulbiferaceae > Microbulbifer > Microbulbifer regidiadema (SeqCode). Next base: position 1,660,490 of record NZ_CP174316.1, read on the forward strand.
GTTGGCCCTGCGCGATGACTACCGCGCACACGACCGTATTGAGGTGGTATTTGCCCCCCACGCTCCCTATACCGTGGGCGATAAAACCCTGGAAAAAATTGCAGTCTGCGCTGCCGAGGCGCAGATCCCTGTGCAAATGCACCTCCACGAAACCCATGGCGAAGTTGAAAGCGCCCTGAGCGCCACCGGGGAGCGGCCCACCGAGCGACTGTTCCGCCTGGGATTATTGGGGCCGCAGACACTCTGTGTACATATGGTGGCCAGCAACCAGCGAGATATTGAGCTAGTGAGTTCAAGTGGCGCTCACGTTTCCCACTGCCCCTCCTCCAACCTCAAGCTCGCCTCAGGCTTTTGCCCAACCTATGACATGCTGGAAGCGGGCATCAACGTCGCTCTGGGTACCGATGGCGCTGCGAGCAACAATACCCAGGACCTGTTCTCCGAAGCCAATACCGCAGCGCTACTGGCAAAAGCCGTCAGCGGGAACGCGACCGCCCTACCCGCACACCAGGCACTGAGCATGGCGACTATCAACGGCGCCAAAGCGCTGGGTATTGAAGACACCGCTGGCAGCTTGGAAGTGGGCAAAAGTGCGGACATCGCGGCCATTCATTTGGGCGGACTAGAACAGCAACCTTTGCACGACCCCGTATCCCAGCTAATTTATGCCAACGGTGGACACAATGTCAGCGACGTCTGGGTGGCAGGGCGGCAACTTTTAAAGGAGCGCCAGCTGCAAACCTTAAACGAGACTGAGGTTATCCAGCGTGCGCAAATGTGGCGTGATAGAATCAATGGAAATTCACGCTAGATCAGGAGCCTCCGAACAACCCCGTAATATCTCTGCGGACCTTTGCGGCCGCAGAAACGTCACGGAACGATTCAGAAGCTCCATAAATTCTGATTCCGGCCCAATCACTGGAAAATGCCGGTTACCGAGCGACGGAGTTTGCAGAGAAGTTCATGAGCAATGTAGATCCCTCAGAAATCGCCAAATTTGAGCAACTTGCCAGCCGCTGGTGGGACAGGGAAGGCGAGTTCAAACCGCTACACGAAATCAATCCGCTGCGCGCCAATTACATCGACGGGCACGCTCCAGTTGCCGGCAAGAAGCTCCTTGATGTGGGCTGCGGTGGCGGCATTCTGGCCGAGGCCATGGCGCAAAGAGGGGCCGATGTAACCGGTATCGACCTGGGGGAGGCCCCCCTTAACGTCGCCAAACTGCACGCCCTCGAAAGTGGTGTCAGTGTCAATTATCGCAAAGTGGCGGTAGAGGAACTGGCAGAAGAAGCACCTGAAAGCTTCGATATTGTTACCTGCCTGGAGATGCTCGAACATGTACCAGACCCCTCGTCTGTTATTCGCGCCTGTGCAAAACTGGTAAAACCCGGCGGTAAACTCTTCTTTTCCACGATCAATCGCACCCCCAAAGGGTGGCTGTTTGCCGTAGTCGGGGCCGAATATGTCCTACGCTTACTGCCCAAGGGCACGCACGAATACAGTAAGTTTATCCGCCCCTCAGAAATGGGCGCCTGGCTGCGCGATGAGTCTCTGGAAGCTCACGATATTACCGGCATGACTTACAACCCAGTTAGCCGCAGCTACAAGTTGAACCCTCGGGATGTCGACGTCAATTATCTAATGTATGCCAGTAAACCCGAATAAGCGAACAGCCAAATGAAAGCCGTTTTATTTGACCTGGATGGTACCCTGCTTGATACAGCACCGGATTTTATTGTTGTATTAAATCAACTGCGCCAACAGGAACAACTGCCACCACTGCCCGACGAGACAATCCGCGGCACGGTGTCCAATGGTTCCAGGGCGTTAATTACCCTGGGATTTAATATAGTGGAAGGTGATCCCGCATTCCCGGAATTGCTCCAGAGACTGCTGGATCTCTATCTCGCGCACCTTGCCGAGAAGACAACCACCTTCCCCGGCATCGAAAACCTGCTCGACAACCTGGTTGAAAACAATCTCCCCTGGGGAATTGTCACCAATAAGCCAGAGCTCTATACAACACCATTAATGGAGGCATTTACCCACCTGCCACCCGCCTCCGCGATTATCTGTCCAGACCATGTCAGTAAATCCAAGCCCGATCCCGAACCATTGTTTTTAGCCTGTAGCCAAATTGGATGCACACCCGCTGAGGCAGTTTATATCGGCGATCACAAACGCGATATCATCGCCGGACAAAAAGCCGGTATGCCAACTATCGCCTGCGGATATGGTTATATCGACTCGACAGACAACCCCGCCGACTGGGGGGCGGACCACCTGGTAAATTCCGCCGACGAGATTTGGCCACTCCTACAACAACACTATTTTTGAAAATTGAAGTAACGCTGGGCATTAAGGCTCAGTGACAGTATCGGGATATTTCATGTCAGACTTTGTTGGCGATTACCAAGCGCCCTCCGACCTACTAAAAAGCAAAATTATTCTTGTCACCGGTGCCGGAGATGGCATAGGGAAAACCGCAGCAAAAACTTTTGCTGCGCACGGGGCAACAGTCATCCTGCTTGGCCGTACAACCCCCAAACTAGAAGCGGTCTATGATGAAATCGAGGCCGCCGGTGGCGCACAGCCTGCAATTTTCCCTATGGACCTCAGTACGGCAAAAATAGAGGAGTTTGAGGGGCTCGCAGAAGCTATTCGCACCGAGTTCGGCCGCCTGGATGGACTCCTGCACAATGCCGGCCTGCTCGGGCAGCGCACCCCCATCGGCAATTACAATTTCAATACCTGGCAACAGGTAATGCAGGTCAATGTCAATGCGGCATTCGGCCTGACCAAGGCAATGCTGCCTCTACTGGAAGAGTCAGACGCGGGATCTATTGTTTTTACAAGTTCCAGCGTGGGGATCAAAGGAAGGGCTTATTGGGGTGCCTATTCAGTATCAAAATTTGCCACTGAAGGCCTTATGCAGGTGCTCGCCGATGAGCTGGAAGGCGTATCCAATATCCGGGTGAACAGCCTAAACCCCGGAGCAACCCGGACAACGATGCGCGCAACCGCCTACCCTGCGGAAAACCCGCAAACGGTCACCTCGGCAGAAGACATTATGCCCACCTATCTCTACCTGATGGGCGATGACAGCAAGGGCCTGAGCGGAAAGCACTTTAGCGCCCAGCAAAAATAGACACACTAACTATGGACAAGAGCCCGAGTTTTACCTTCGGGCGCTTGTCCAGCCAACTTTCACTCGAACTATATCGGGCTGCTATTCGCCAAAGTCCTTTTCATCGCTGTTTTTGCCACCCGAGCCCTCTGCCAACGGCGGCATCTGCTCAGGGGCATCGGCAAATACATCACCGTCAAACTCCAACATATCAGAGTCGTCAAACAGCTCGGCGTCCTCAGCGTCTCCCGAGTACTGGTTATAGTCAACGGACTGATCGTCCCGTTCACTCAATACGGCCCCCGCTGCATGCGCCCTAGCCCGATCAGAGACAGCGAGATTCACTCCCTCGCAAAAAAAATAGCCAATCACCACAGTAAACAGCGCTACAGGTGCTAATAAACCCTTCATTCCCCACCCCTGGATAGTTTGATTTTATAATCCATTCTGCACTGATAGCTTTCAACCTTTGCAATTTTTCAGTGCAGTCCCCAATACCACAGCGCTCAGCCATCACACACTATTTCATAAATTCTTTCATGTTGATCTGCGGAAAGGTGTGAACCCCTTCCCAAATCTATTTGTTCAATAGCACCTTATCAGGCAGAATGAACGCATAATTAGCCAATAAATCTATACCCTGAATTATGAAAGTAGCACTTATTTTCACCTTACTGGCACTCTCTTCCCCACCGGTTTTTGCGGAGTCTATCAGCGACCAGATCAAAGCCTGCTCCGGGATTAAATCACAAGAAAACCGCCTCGACTGCTATGACCGGGTTGCCCACTCTTTAGAGGAGCGCGCTGTTAGAGAATTCGGCCATGAGCAGAAGCTTGCAAGTGAGGAGGCGCCTGAGAGAATCGACGCCAAGATCGCAGCAATCCAAATGGGCGCCCATGGCAAACGATTTATTACGCTTGATAACGGCCAGCTGTGGAAGCAAAATGATTCAAGCAACGTATTCTGGAAAGTTGGCGACCCTGTAGTTGTAGAAAGAGCACTGCTTGGCTCCTTCTTTATGAAGCCTATTGATGGCGGTCGCAAGCTCCGTGTAAAACGTATTAAGTAGGTTTATATCCCCGGCGGGAGCACCTTATCCCGCCCCACCCGACTTATTGCAGCAAACCAAAGCAACCCTCCAGTCATACCTGACCCAGGCGCCCTTCCCAATACTCTTCTATAGTGAGAGGGAAATAGGCGCCATCAACGCCTATAGCCTCACAGCGTATGGTACTCACACAGCCAACAGAAGGTTAAGCACTTGTCCCGAGAACACTTTTACTCAAGGGATGAAGAATGGCTGAAGGATACAAGCGACCCCCTCTCCGACTCTTCTCAGGGTATAGATACGCCCAACCCCAGCGTTGAGCGCAGCCCCAATGTCGAAGAGATCCCGGCAGCGGGCGATACGCTCTCCGAGAGCGGTAGCACCCCGATGCAAAGCTATCTCAAGCACCTTTATAGGCTTGAGCTATTAACCCCGGAGGATGAGCACAGTACCACCTGCCTATTGCGCGACCTGGAAGAAAAACTGATCTCCAGCCTTCAAAATAGCGGCACCCAGCTGGTCCAGCTGCGCAGCGAAGGGGTAGAACAGCGGGGAAGCACCGGTGCCTACGATCACGGGCTGATCATTGCCCATACAGAAGCACTCCTCTCCAGCGAGAACCTGGACAGGCGCAATCGCAGCAGACTGAATGGGCTCCTACAGCGCTTTCAAAAGCAGCGAAAAAAATTGATCCAGTGCAACCTGCGCCTGGTTATCGCTATCGCCAAACGTTTCCGCAACCCATCGGTCCCCTTTATCGACCTGATTCAAGAGGGCAATGTTGGGTTAATGAAGGCAATTGAGCGCTTTAAACCGCAAATGGGCTACCGCTTTTCAACTTATGCCTACTGGTGGATTCAGCAAGAGATTCAGCTGGCCCTAAGGCGCAACGAAGATCTGGTTCGACAGCCGGCCAATGTTCAGGATGACTTAAGAGCCATTTACAGAGCCATCGGCGAAGTTCGCGCCCTAGGACAACCCGCATCCGATGACAATCTGGCCCGCCAGACCGGGCTCGATATCGAGAGGATTCAAAGCCTGCTAAAACTGCCCGGACCAACTGGGTCACTGGATGACCCGGTAGCAGACGACCAGAGCAGTACCCGGCTGGACTACGCACCCGCAGATGAGCTTTACAATACAGACGAGCTGGTGACCAACCAGGAATTGGCTCAGCGCCTGCGAGAGGCGGTTTCCCGCCTGCCGGCACGACAGCGAACAGTCCTCAATTTGAGGTATGGGTTAATTTCCGACAAGGATTGCTCTTTTCGGGTTATTGGCGAGCAGCTGGGGCTTAGCCAGGAGCGTGCGCGGCAATTACACTCTGACGCACTGCGACAACTGAAACGCCAGTGGCGCTAGAAGAGAAAGAAACCGATGGCAAGCCCCTCTCTGGACGCTTGCCATTGAACCCTTGCCCACTAGTCTTTAAAACAGTTTCATCAGCAGATTCCGCAAAATTATGCGTAAATCAGTATTCCCAAGCGAAACTCACAGTGCTCGCAAACACTGTGCCTGTCTGCTTATCGGCGGCTTCCTGTTTGCGCCGCCGATCTGTGCAGAGTCAGAGTTTATTGCAAGTGGCGGCAAGGGGCTGGGAGATGAACTTATACAATACCTGTCTATCTCAGCCGCAGATATGGCAGGATTTAGCTATTCCCAACGACTATCCTCATTCAGCCTCGGCGATAATACCCTGCAATGGTGGGGTCAAGGCAGTTATTCCCATCTGCGAATCAAGCACCTCAAAGAAAAACAGCTGCAAAATATTATTGAAATTAAGCCCGTCTTGCGCTGGTATCCTCGCAGTGAGCCACAGGGCAGCTTTACCGAAGCGGGCATAGGCATGTCCTACTTAAGCGAAAGACATTTTGGCGAACTCGAATTGAGCACCAAGCTCAATTTTGCACTGCATTTGGCACTGGGATATCGCTTTAGCAGAGGCCACTCCGTCTCTTTGCGCTACAGCCATTTCTCCAATGCCGGCACCAATATGCCCAATGTGGGCTTTGACACCCTCTCCGTCAATGGACACTTGTATTTTTAGCCGGCTTTTTATCGTCCAAAAGCCTGCAGAGGCATTACAGAGTTAATTTAAAACCCTACGGAAAAAATCTATAGTTTTCTCCGCTGCGCTTGCATAGCCAAAGTCTTGCGGGTTCAAGCTGTTAGAGCGCCCCAGCAGACCTAAAGTCGACTCTATCAGCGCTTTCGTATCGCCTCGCTGCACCAATCCGTCGGGGAAATGATTTTGCAAAACCTCCCCCGCGCAACCATCGGCATAAGCAATTACCGGACGCCCCATCGCCAAAGCCTCCTTGGCATACTTGCCACTCTCATCCCTCTCCCCGGCAAGGTGAAAGACAAGTTGAGAGCTGGCATAGAGCTCGCGCATATCGCGGCGCTCACCGAGAAAGGTCACCTTGCCACCCAGGTTCAAGTCTTGCGCGAGCGCTTCCAATTTTTTCAAGTAGCGCAAGTCATTTTCTACCGGGCTACCGACGACTACTCCGTGAATATCGTCCCTCTGCCCTACAATTTGTGCCAGCATCTGCAAAAATGCCTCGTGCCCCCCACCGGCAGAAATCACTCCCGGCATCAACCACCAGTTTTTCCCCTCCAACTGGGGGTAGCTATTCAGAAGCTTCAACTGCCACTGGCTGGCTACGGGCTTTTCACGGTCAAACTCGCGAGTGTTGATACCGCGATAAATAATCTCCATTGATTTTTCTACAGGCCTGGCGATGGACTTATTCAGGTGCTCAGCAACCCCATATGAAGTTGCAATAATTCCATCTCCCGCCGCCAAGCCTTTATTGAAGTAGCTATTAGAGAAATATTGATCCACCAAAGGCACCAATTTGGGGCGGTTTGTGGTGGGGGCACGCCTTAGCGCGCGCCAGGCGAGAAAGGCTGTCGAGCGGCCATAGGTATGGACGATATCCGGTTGCAACTGGGTAAGGACCCTGCGCAGGCGGGATACATGGCGCAGTGACCAAGCCGACTCCCGGATCGCCGGAAATTTAATATGCTCACTACCGTGTAGGCGAAACCGCGCCTCCATTGGTCCACCGGCAGAAATTACCAGGGATTCATGGCCCTTTTTGACCAATTCATTGGCAAACTCAAGCGCAAGCGTTGCCGCGACCCCTGGCTCTAAACTGGGTAAAAACTGTACAACCTTCAATTTGACTTCCGTGACCGCAGACCAAAAGGGCTATTTTGACTCCGCCAAGGAGAATTTCCCAGCTAGTCATCACTAATTTACACGGGAATGGCTCTATTTGCCAAAACTGCCCCCCTACCTCTGGTGCCAGAAAAGGTTAATGGTAGTATTTAGCGAAGCAAACCACTCAGGGACTTGATCATGCTCCATCGACAAATAAGTTTTGTACTCGCCCTCATACTATTTTTGCTCACTGTAGGGGCTTCAGCCGCTGAGAGCGATAAAGGCATCTTTTGGAAAGCGAGTAAAGATGGCAAGACGGTTTATTTACTCGGCTCCATACATCTGGCAACTGAGGATTTCTACCCTCTTAGAGAAAAAATTGAGCAGGCATACAGCAGAAGTGATGCCATTGCCGTAGAGGCCGATATCCTCGCTGCTGAAGGTGACCCACTGTTGCAGCAGCGCATCATGATGGAATCCGTGTATCAGGGCGAGCGCACCCTGAAAGACGAGCTGCCCCCCGAGCTGTACGATCAACTGAAATCATGGATGCAAAAGCGCAATATGCCCGAGGCGATGTTTATTCGACAGCGCCCCGCCATTGCCATGATCTCTATGAGCATGCTTGAGATGCAAGCCCACGGCCTCAACCCTGAGCTCGGTATTGACCGGCATTTCCTGTTAAAGGCCAAAAAAGATGGCAAGTCTATTCTGGAGCTAGAGGGTGTACTCCAGCAGTTTCAGATGTTAAATGGCCTGGAGAACCCAGCCCTGCTACTCCAGCAGACCCTGGAGCAAATTGAAGATATTTCATCTTTTTTACCCCAAATTACCAGCGCTTGGAAAAAGGGGGATAGCGATACCTTAAACCGTCTGATTATCCTCGACAGCCTAACAGAGAATCCCGAATATAAATCGCTGTACGACACCCTGTTCTTTGACCGCAATAAGAAAATGGCTGAAAAAATTGCCCTCAAAGGACCGAACCACAAATCCCTATTTGTGATTGTCGGCGCCGGCCACCTAGTCGGTGAGCGCAGTGTGCTTGAATTCTTGGGCGACAGTGGCTACCAATTAGAGCGCCTCTAATACAGCGCCCCTCCAGTGATTTTCGGCGCAGATTTTCTGCGCCGCTTTATTTACGCCCCTCCCGACTCCGCCTGTTCTATTGCTAAACTCGAATAACACTTTTCCCTCGATCAATGATCACTCTCAACAAGAAGAGGTGCCCTATGAAGGGTTGGGGAGCATGCTGTGTCATAGCCACCCTTTTATTTAGCCTGGCGGTCATTGCCGATGAGGCCGAGACAACTGGCGGACTAAAAATTATCTCCGATGATGGCAATTTCTCCGCACAGCTCGGCGGAAGGATACACTTCGATACCTATATTTTTGATAAAGACCTGGAAGACCCAGTCAATACCACAGACTTTCGCCGCGCCAGACTTTTTGTAAAGGGCAAAGTATGGCAGTGGGATTACAAGCTAGAGCGGGATTTTGCCAGTGATGGAACCGGTGGACTTCGCGATGTTTACCTCGCGACTGAACTCTACAATGGAAAACTCACCATCGGTAACTTCAAGCCCGGCCGCTCAATTAATGAGCTCACCAGTTCCAACGACTTAGTACTGATGGAGCGGGCGGCCACCTCTGCCTCAGGTATTTTTAGTGGCCGAGGGCGGCAACAGGGAATCGGCTGGAATACCTATTGGTGCTGCCACACCTTCAGCCTGAACCTGTTTAATTTGCGCAATCCGGGCGAACCCAGAAATTCAGGGTTTGGCAGCGCTGCCCGATTAACCTGGGCCCCCATCAGCAGCGCGATATCGACACTCCACCTGGGGATATCCCAAAGTTATGAAAAAGCAAATCAAGACACCCCGGATATCCTCGCGGAAGTTGCCTATGCCGGTCGCCGGGGGCCTGAGCAACTCATAGCTATCACCCCCGGCGGAGCGGATAACTTCTTTGGGGCGTTTGGCGATGACGAATTCTTTCTAGGGGATGCCGGAGGACATGCCAATATCACCGGCCTCGAATTGGCAGTGACGTATGGTTCTCTATTTATGCAGGCGGAATATGCCTACGGACAGTTTGGCGGCAAGCTATACCTCTCTGAATTGACATTTGAGGAGTTTTTCGGTCAACCAGCAAACTTTTTTTGCGACCCCATCAGTGGGTGCTTTATTGGCGATCAGGATGTCCACACCTGGTATATTTTGGGAAGCTGGGCAATTAGCGGACAGAGCAAACCCTACGACGCCAAAAAGGGGGTATTTAAATCGATAAAGCCATCGCCCCCAGAGGGTGCCTGGGAACTGGCGGCAAGATACAACAGCATAGATAATCGGGACTTGCGCCACCTGCAAGCCAGCAACTTTACTTTGGGGCTTAATTATTACTTTAATCCCAAGGTGCGGCTAATGATGAATATCACCCTGGGCGACGACAATTTTACTGGAGATAAAACCAACCAATTCGCTGTGCGCTTACAGGGTGTCTGGTAGGGAATAGCGAGCGACTCAAGAAATTCCCCGAGCCGCTCAAGCAAAGCGGTAATTAACCTACCTGCTGCGCCTTGGCCGGATCAAACACTTCAACTTCCGCCGATCGGTTCACATCCCGGATTGGATTTTCAAAAAGCTTCCAGGCGATATCCCGCTGCTGTTTTGCCTTTTCAATATTGGCCTCTTTGACCGGGCCATAGCCCCGGATGCTGTCCGGATATTGAAGCAGCTCGACTGCGGCGGCATGATTCTGCGAATTCAATTGATCCAGAACTTTCTTAACCAATTCTTCATATTCGCCAATCAGCGTCCGCTCCATTTTTCGCTCGGCGGTATAGCCAAAGATATCAAACGCCGATCCACGCAAGAATTTTAGCTTCGCCAGCACAGTAAATGCCTTATACATCCAACCGCCAAACTTCATTTTGCGGGGACGCCCCAGGCCTTTATCGAAGCGCGCCAATAGTGGGGGAGCCAAATTAAACTCCAGGGTAAAGTCGCCACTAAAGTTTTCTTTGAGCGATTCGCTAAAGCGACTATCGGTATACAGGCGGGCGACCTCGTACTCGTCTTTATAGGCGAGCAGTTTTGCATAATTGCGCGCAACGACCTCAGCCAGCTGTACATTGCCGGGCACTTTTAAAATCTCAGCAGATTTCACTGTATCTACCAGGCTGCGGTAGCGCTCGGCGAGATCTGCATTTTGATAGCCGGTGAGATGCTCCACCCGGTGAGCCACTATCGCCTCAAGCGTTTGTGGCACCTCTAGCGCAGCTTTTTCAGGCCTTAACAGTTTATCTAACGCTTGGCGATTCTCTGCCGCCAGACGCCCCGCGGCAAACCCCTGTAGGTTACCCTCCACGGCCACACCATTTAAGCGGATCGCTTCCAGTAGAGAGGCCTCAGTTAGTGGAATAAGCCCTTTCTGCCAGGCGTAACCGAGCATAAAGATATTGGCGGCGAGCGTATCCCCCAGGGCCGACTTGGTCAGGCGATGTGCCTCTACAGAACTCAGCTCACTAACCGCACTGCTCACCGTATCCAGCACCGCCTGCGGCGAGTGGACATCTTCACGCCCAAGCACCGTTGCCGCCGTTGGGCTCAAATGGGTATTTACCACCGCACGGCTGTGCGATTCATCCAGCTTGGCCAGACAAGCCGCCACATTGCCCGCAGCAATCAGGTCGCAGGCCATTAGGGCATCGGCGCGGCCATCGGAAATACGCACCGCCTGCAAAGCCTGGGGCTCGGCGGCAAAGCGGATATGGGAGTAAACCGCCCCGCCCTTTTGTGCCAGGCCGGTCTGATCAAGGGTACTGCACGCCTTGTCTTCGATATGCGCCGCCATCGCCAACAAGGCGCCAATAGTCACCACACCGGTGCCGCCAACGCCGGTCGCCAGGAAGTTGTAGGGCTGCTGTAAGTCCGGCAGCTGTGGCAAGGGCAACTTGGCCGCTTCAGTACGCAACACATCGCCAACCCCGGCGCCCTTGGCTATCTTGCCGCCTTTCACCGTGACAAAGGACGGGCAGAAGCCGTTAACACAGGACATATCCTGGTTGCAGCCAGTTTGGTTTATCCGGCGTTTATCTCCCAGCGCCGTTTCCACTTTCTCCACTGCGATACAGCTCGACTGCTGGACACAATCCCCACAGCCCTCACACACCAGCTCATTGATAAAGGGGCGCCCCTCGGCTTTGGGTAGCAGCCCGCGCTTGCGCTTGCGGCGCAGTTCAGTGGCACACGTCTGGTCGTAAATAATAACGGTACAACCTTCAACCTCACGCAGCTCATTCATTACCACGGGCAGGTAATCCCGGTGATGAATTTCAACTTCACTGGGGAAAGACAGCGCACCTTTGTATTTATCCGGGTTATCCATCACCAGGACAACCTTCTCTACCCCTTCCGCCAAAACCTGACGACAAATCATATCCGGTGCCAGCTCCCCGTCGTGGGGCTGGCCGCCGGTCATGGCGACTGCATCGTTAAACAGGATCTTGTAAGTGATATTGACCTTGGCAGCCACGGAAGCGCGAATCGCCAAAATGCCGGAGTGGAAGTAGGTGCCATCACCCAGGTTTACAAAGACATGTTTTTCACTAGTAAACGGCGCCTGCCCCACCCAGTTAACGCCCTCGGCACCCATTTGCGTGAAGGTATAAGTCTCCCGGTCGAGCCACTGGGCCATATAGTGACAGCCAATACCTGCCAGAGCCCGACTCCCCTCCGGCACCTTGGTGGAACGGTTGTGGGGACAGCCGGCGCAGAACATGGGCAGGCGCGATACGCTGGAGCCCGCCTGCCGGGAAATGCGCTCAGCCAGGGCGTTGAGGCGCATCAGGCGGTGCTTACCGCCTTCGTCCAACTTGTCCTCACCCAGAACAAAGCCCAGCACCTGGGCAATAATCGCCGGCGACAGTTCGCCATAAGCTGGCATCAACGGCTGATCGCTATCGTCCACCTTGCCGAGAATACGCGGGAAATTCGGGTCCTTAACGTGAACGTTGTACAGCTCCTCTTTCAGCTGCACCTCCATCAGGCTGCGCTTTTCTTCAAGCACCAGCAGCGTATCCAGCCCTCGGGCAAACTCCTGAATACCCGGCACATCCAGGGGGTAGGTCATGCCCACTTTGAGGATGCGGATACCGAGCTGTTTGGCCTTCTGCTCATCGATACCCATATCTTCGAAGGCCTGCATCAGGTCCAGATGGGCCTTACCGGTAGTGACGATACCGAGGCTCGCCTCGGGGTTCTCCAACACCACCTTGTTAAGCTTATTGGCGCGGGCAAAAGCCAGTGCAGCGGGGCGCTTGTAGCGCCACAGGCGCTCTTCCTGTTCGAGGGGGTTATCCTGCTTGCGAATATTCAGGCCGCCCTCGGGGCGCTCGATATCCGGGTAGTTAAATTTGACCCGCTCAGGGTCCACTTCCACGGTCGCAGAGCTGTCCATATTTTCTGCCAGGGTGATCATGGCCACCCAGCAACCGCTAAAGCGCGACAGCTCCAAGCCGTAGTGACCATAGTCCAGCACCTCCTGCACGGTGGCGGGGTTCAGTACTGGAATATGCATATCCACAAAGGCAAATTCAGATTGTCCGGGATAGGACGATGACTTACAGCCGTGGTCATCGCCGGCAATAATCAGCGCACCGCCTTTGGGAGAGGAACCCGCCGCATTGGCATGGCGAAAGGCATCGCAAGAGCGGTCGACGCCCGGCGTCTTGCCATACCAAATGCCGCAGACGCCATCCACTTCCGCGCCCTGGAACAAGCCCACCTGCTGAGAACCCCAAACTGCCGTAGCGGCCAACTCTTCATTGACGCCAGGCTGGAAACGGATGTTGTACTCTTCCAGCAGTTTTTTCGCCCGGGATAACTGCAGGTCGTACCCGCCCAGGGGCGACCCCCGGTAACCGGAGATAAAAGTCGCAGTATTGAGACTGCGATCCCGGTCCATTCGCATCTGATCTATGGGTAAGCGCACAAGGGCCTGGATGCCTGAGAGGAGCACACGCCCCCTGAGCATGGTGTAGCGATCGTCCAGTGAAACTTGTTTTTTTACCTGGGAGTCCGCCGTACTTTGAGGACTGGTTACTTTTTCAGTCATACACCTACTTCCGGTTAATTATTCTTCTCGAAACCCGGTCCGAGTTATTAGTCATTATTCTTCCGAATAGTCCGTTTTCTGTGGCTAGGTGCGCCTGTTGTTATATTTGCCGCAAAGTCCCAGAGCGGCTGAAGGCGCACGGCACCTATCCCGAAACGGTTTAGTCAGGTCATACTAGTTCGTTAAGGGCAATGGAGCATTGCTTTATTCACGCAAATATGCGTAAATTTGTGATGAAAGTTTCGAATGAAATAATTTTTATAGGATAGGAGTCTTTATGAAGCGTTCGACAGACCTGGATGATTTTGACCGCAAGATTCTGCGAGCGCTGCAGGAGAACGCAGATTACTCCATGGCAGAGCTGGGTGATAAAGTCGGTCTTTCCCACACGCCCTGCTGGCGCAGAATCAAGCGATTGGAAGCCGAGGGCATTATCCGTGGCCGCGTTACCCTGCTAGATCCACGCAAGTTGGACCTGGGTGTTACCGTCTACTGCTACGTTATCATTCACAACCACGATGAGGAATCCCTGAACAATTTTGAATCAGCCGTTCAGGATGTCCAAGAGGTGGTGGAGTGCTATTCAACCAGTGGGGACAAAGACTATGTCCTGCGCGTGGTCGTAGATAGCGTGGAGCACTATGAGCAGTTACTGAAGCGCTCTCTGGTGCACCTGCCAAACGTGGCATCGGTCAACTCCACCTTTGCCCTCAAGCAGGTGAAATACACCACTCAGCTGCCACTTTAAGGCAACAGCGAGAAAAGTAAAGCCCCTCGTCTCAAGGCCTGGGGCCCGCTGCAAAAATCATCGCGACTCGGCAAACTCTCCCAGCGCCTCAAGCACCTGCTCAAGCACCTGCTGCAGGGAGCGACCATCACAATTCACCGTAATTTCTGCATATCGCCGATAAAGGGCTTGGCGCTCTTCAAACAGCTCTACAAAAGACTGCCCCGGGGCCTTGGCGATACCGCGGCTTTCATAGTTGTGGATACGCCGGCGCAGCTCTTCTGCCGAACACTGGAGAAACACCACCACCCCCTGAGTGCGCAGGTTTTCCATGCCCTCTTCGCTATAGACTGCGCTGCCTCCGGTGGCGATAACATCACTGGGGAGGCTAGCCTCGGCTAAAACCTCCCCCTCAATGGCGCGAAGGTTTAAATAGTCACTGTCGGCCATAATTTGCTGCAAAGTCTTGCCCTCCCTGGATTGAATCAGAACATCAGTATCCGTAAATCCCAGCGCAAGCTCCTTGGCCAACAACACCCCCAGCGTACTTTTTCCGGCGCCGGGCATTCCAATCAGGACAATGCTTTTTCTTTTTTTCATTTAATTAATACTTACACATTTAATCGCCACGGCGGGGAAAAAATACTGCGCGCAGCCACCCCAATAAACTGTTGTCTGCCAACATCATCTTATCCAGTTCATCCAGATTGTGCGCCTGGCGAAAGGCATCGGCAAATAATGCCTCGCGGGTAATCATACGCCGCTTGGGATTTATTGATTTAATGGGTTTTGCCGGATTGCCGGCGACAACCGTATTTGCAGGGACATCCTTAGTGACGATACTACCGGCCCCCACCACAGAGTTATCACCGATAGTGACACCTTTACAAATGGTTGCGCCATCACCAATCCACACATTGTTACCCAGGCGTACCGGTGACGTACAGCGGAACGGGCGCGTGCGATTGTAGAGTCCGTGCCAATCGGAGTCTGAAATATAGACATTGGCCGCGATCATGCAGGCATCACCAATTTCTATAGATTGCGCCGCAGAAATACGCACGCCCGGAGAGATCAGCACAAAATCACCAATAGTAATAAACGCTTCGCCCCCTTTGTGCCCAAAGGTGGTAAAGCGGATACATTTTTCACTATTGGAGATTAGGTGGGGGTAATTCCCCAGTCGAACATTTCCACCAAAAACATGAACAGAACCCGGGTCCATCACTTCCGGCTCAACACCAACCGCATCAAATTGCGGCAGAAGAAAATACTCCATTCGCCATTTGCGCCAGCGCAACTGCACTCGCTTGAGCCAATAGGGTCTGTGATCCTTACGCATACTTCAATTTCTACTTATTTTCCTGAGCCCCAAAGAGCCGCTGAATAAAAAACCCAATTGCTTTTGTAATAGTGGCAGTTTAGTGTTTCGACCACGAAAAACAGCAAGCGGTTACCCATGTCTCTAAAACTACCTGTCGATATTCAAACGATTAAAGGATTTCTCGCCGCCCATGAGGGGGAAGCTCTCTACCACTTGGCCGCGAAGGCCAGCTCCCTGGGCGCCTGCCTTGAGGTGGGCAGCTACTGCGGCAAATCGACTATCTACCTGGCCAGCGCCTGTAAACTATCCGATAACATCCTGTTTGCCGTAGACCACCATCGCGGTTCCGAGGAGCACCAGCCCGGAGAGGAGTATCACGACCCCGAGCTGTTTGATGGTCAGGCCAATTTAATGGACAGTTTCCGCACTTTCCGCGCCAATATTCGCGCTGCCGAATTGGACGACTGGGTAGTTCCCGTGGTCGCCCCCTCCGCAACGGCCGCACGCCGTTGGAATACCCCTCTGGGCCTGGTCTTTATTGATGGCGGCCACTCACTGGAGGCGGCCATGACCGACTATCGCAGCTGGTCCCGGCATATCGTGCCCGGCGGCTACCTGGCTATCCACGATATTTTCCCGGACCCTGCCGATGGCGGCCAGGCGCCCTATGATATTTACAAGCTAGCCCTGGCTTCCGCTCAATTCGAGCTGGTCGAAATTGTCGATACCCTGGGCATCCTGCGCCGCATTTGAGGGCAGACACACCGAGGTAAACAGCGCGCTCGCTGGCGTTAATCCGGCGAGCGCATCGGCGGCCAAAAGCATGGCGCCAACGGTCCAGGTAGTTTTTTCCTCCGGCCAGATAGCCTCATCCCGATAGACGTAACCGGTCCAATAGCCTCCGTCTTTGTCCTGCCAGCGGTGCAAGCCGCGATACAAAATCTCTGCTCGCGAGCGCTGTCCAGCGGCAACCAGGGACATGGTGAGTTCGCACGACTCAGCCACGGTTACCCAGGGCTCATCACTGACACAGCGACAGCCCAAACCGGCCACGACAAACTCATCCCAGCGCTGCTGAAGGCGCAGCTGCGCCGCCTCGCCAGAAAAAGCGCCGGTTAATACCGGGTAAAACCAGTCCATCGAAAAGCGCGCCTTGCTCTCCCAGGTACGGTCAAAACGCTCCGGCTTATTGCGCAGTGCATCGCCCAGCGCATCCCGTGCAAACGACCACTGAGGGCGGGCAATACCCAGCTGATGGGCAATGTTAATGGCGCATTCCAGGCTTTTATAAATAGAAGAGCAACCGGTGATCAGGGCGTCTTCCAGCGGTTTACCCTCGGCATCCACCGCCCAGTGAATTTCGCCAAACTCCGTTTGCAGGCGCAGTACAAACTCGATCGCGCCCTCCACCATCGGCCAATAGCGCTGCAAAAACAGCGCATCCTTACTGATCAGGAAATACTGCCAGACCCCTGTCGCCACATAGGCGACAAAATTGGTTTCGCGGCGCTCCCGATTGTCGATATCGCCGTCTTTATAAGCCGCCCACCAACTGCCGTCCTCCAATTGTATTTCAGCCAACCAGCCATAGGCTCTTTCCGCAGCGCTGAACTCCCCGGCAATGGCGAGCCCCATAGCGGCCTCGACATGATCCCAGGGGTCGGCATAGCCGCCTTTAAACCAGGGAATTGAGCCATCGGCAAGCTGCTGGGAGAGGATATAGGCAGCACTATTCTGAATAAATCCTTCCGGAAACAGGCCTGAAACTTTTGCCGACACAGAAACCTCACTCATGCTTCAGCGCCCTCAGACAGGGGGAGGGGCGCATCTTCTACTCGCTGTGCCGAACTGGCAGGCTTGACAAAATAAAGCGCAATACTTTTTCCCAAAAACGGGTTCAGCAATTTTTCGAGAATCCGGGTAAATGCCGGTTTCTTCATCAGATCCCACACCAGCAAGCGGTGATAGGCGGATACCAAGCGGGCGTTGGGCTTATTCCAAAACAGGCACTTCAACCACCAATAGGGGGCGTGCAGTGCATGGGCTTTATGCCGGGCAAAATAGCGATGACCCAGCTTTTCAATATCCTCGCGCAACCCGCGCTCGCGAAATATTCGAATGTGCCCCCCCTCAACCTGATGGTATTCATCACTGAGTTTCCAGCACACCCACTCGGGGAAAAAGGCCGGTACCGTCGCGGCAAAAATACCGGAGGGTTTTAACACTCGATTGATCTCCGCCAATACGGATTTATAGTCGGGGATATGCTCGAGTACCTCCGAGCAAATCACCACATCAAAACTCCCATCGGCAAATGGCAGCTGCAAACCATTGGCAACACCGAACTGCAAACGGCCCTTTGAATGCTCGGGAGCGCGGAAAGGTTCCGCTCGCTCACTGGCGGTGCGCACATCGTCAAAACACAGGTCGATGCCGTAAACATCGACCTCATCGGTAATCATCAAGTGAATGGAGTGACGCCCTTCACCGCAGCCTAAATCGAGGACTTTTTGTCCCGGGCGAAGACTCAAGTGCTGTGGATCTACGGTAATCATTAAGCGGCCTCCGCACTGCGTATATTCGGCGTATCCACGGCGTGATCACCAGACTGTTGCACCAGGGAGTGCCCGAGAATTTCCCGGTAATATTTCACCAGGCTGTCTGCGGCAATCTTCCAGGAAAATTTATTTTCAATACGCTGTCGGCCTTTCTCGCTGAGTTCTTGGCGCAGCGCCTCGCTGGACAACACTTGGCGCAGGGCGCTGGCCAAAGCCTCGTGATTGCCTGCAGGCACCACAATTCCGGCATCCCCAACGACTTCGGGTAAAGCCCCCCCATCACTGGATACAACAGGGGCACCACACGCCATTGCCTCGCCGGCGGGCAAGCCAAAACCTTCGTAGAGCGATGGGCAAGCGACCACTGTCGCCTTGCGGTAATGATCCACCAGCTCATCGTTAGAAATGCCGGAGACAAACTGCACCCTATCTTGAAGGTCCAGGTCGTGAAGCAGGCGCTCGGTGGCACCACCCTCGCGCAATTTGCCTACCACCAGTAGCTCTATGTCCGCATACTCCCCGCGCAGCTCCGCCAGCGCCTGTAGTAAGAAACGTAAACCTTTCAGTGGCTGGTCCGCCGAGGCGGTAGTCATAATACGCAGCGGCAGGCGCTTATTCTCCGCCCCCGGGCTGAATAACTCGGTATCAATACCGTTGTAAATAAGGTGAATCTGTTCGGGAGCCACACCAAATTGCTCGATAATATCCCGCTCAGATTGCTTGGAAACCGTCACTATATGGCGGAGTTTGCGCGATACTTTTATCTGCATATTCAGGAAGTTATGCCAGCGGCGCACCAGCAGGCGAAAACGCCAGTCGGGAGCCGCATCTAACGCCAATTGGCGGTCGCGGGTAATGGGGTGGTGAATGGTTGCGACAACAGGCAAGCCATTTTTCTCGATATCCAACAGGCCGTAGCACAGTGACTGGTTGTCGTGAACAATGTCGTATTGCTTGCCGTGCTTGCGCAGGTATTTATTGACCCGGCGACCAAAGGTATAGGGTTCGGCAAACCCTCCGGTAAGCTTGCTCCACCATTCAAAAAAATCCGCCCATGACAACAGGTGGCGGGGTTTCAAGGCCCGTGCGGGGCGCTCGACTTCATAGAGATTCAACCCCGGCATTTTGATAAGCTTGACGCGCTCATCGAGCTCCGGGTAGGGCTGCCCAGAAATAACATCCACGGAGTGACCGGCATCAACCAGTGCTTTACTCAGGTAGCGCAGGTAAATGCCCTGGCCGCCACTATGTGGATGGCTGCGATACCCCAAAAGGCAAATTTTAAGCGGCCGCTTTTCGCCAGCCGTTGGACCGTCTGCACAATTTCCCAAGGCGGTCATAGTTTCCCCATCTGCAATATTCTTATACCCCATTACATTAACCACTTGCGCACAGGCATTCTGCAAATGCCGACACGCAAGAATCGACCGTCTGGGGTGTCTCACTGGTAAAGCGGAAGAATACACTGGCGGAGAAATGACTGCTAGGCAGAAGCGGTCCACACTCTTGGTATCCTGACTCAAGGGTGTGCTCGCAAGCCAAAATGGCGACAGGGCCACCAACTCAGGCCATATCGCCCGACACCCTCAAGGTAGACAAAGGCTAAAACAGGTATTAACGAGCGGGTAATAAAAAATGCCCGCCAAATGGCGGGCTAGATTTCTCGAACACACTTTCAGGAGGAGAGTTTCAAGCGCGTTATGCACTTAAATTTAGGTATAGCAGAGGAATTGCCTACCCTGACTCTCCTGTCGTGAAAGCCGTTTATTAAAGCGGTTATCGGCGCTCAGGCACACCCTCAAAATTTATACCCGGTGCAGATAGCTCTGGTATTCAACATCGGTAACGCGGGCGGCGATCTCGGCCTGCTCCTGTCGCTTCAACAGGGAAAACAATTCCACAAAACGCGGATCGAGATACTCGCGCCACAGAGGGCTCTGTTCGAATCGCTCCAGTGCACCGCTCCAGGTATTGATCAGCTTCTCACTCTCCACCTGATAGGCATCGCCCTCGACAGGTGCCGGCGCCTCCAGCTGCTTCTCAATACCGTGACACACACCGGTGAGAATCGCAGCCAGCACCAGGTAGGGGTTTACATCCGCCCCGGCAATGCGGTGCTCGATACGCCGCGCTGCGGGATCACTGGCGGGCACCCGCAAAGTAGTGGTGCGATTATCGTAACCCCAACAGAGATTCAGCGGTGCGTGGGAACTCTCCTGGAAGCGGCGGTAAGAATTGCTGTGGGGTGCAAAGAACGCCATCGCATCGTTGGCCGTCGCCAGCATTCCAGCGGCGGCATAGCGCAGCAAATCGGAGCCGCTGTCAGAGCCATCGTCAAAGACATTCTTACCACTGGCGTCGATCAAACTCATATGCACATGCATGCCGTTGCCCGCCTGATTGCCAAAAGGCTTGGCCATGGTGCTCACGCGGAAACCGTGGCTGCGCGCTACACCTTTTAGCAGGCGCTTAAATAGCAGTGTTTGATCGGCGACTTTAACCGGATCGGCGCTGTGCAGCAGGTTGATTTCAAACTGCCCCGGCGCGCACTCTGACAATACCGAGTCGGCGGGGATCCCCTGGGCTTCGCAGGCTGCGCGCACATCGGCAAAGAAGTGTCGCTGCGCGTTGAGCTCGGATAGGTCGTAAACGTCGGTAGACGGCACCAGCTCCGCATCGTTATCGCTAACCGGGCGCGGGCGCGCCAGGTGATCCACCTCATCGCGAAGCAGGTAGAATTCCAGCTCGGTCGCGCACACGGCGGTATAGCCCAGCTTGCCGAGGCGCTCTACCACGCGTTGCAACTGGCTGCGGGGATCGGCGTAGAGAGAGGAGCCGTCCGCTTCGTGCAACTGCATATGCAGCTGAGCGGTGGCCTCGCGGTGCCAGGGCGCCAGGGTCATTGGGGATACCGGCAGACAGACACCATCGCTGTCCCCGCTGGCAAAGACCAGTGGGCTGTCTTCAATATCCCGCCCCCAGATATCGAGACTAACCGCACTGCGCGGCATTTGCAGGCTGCCCTTAAGCAGTTTCTCGGCCGCTTCCGCCGGCAACCATTTCCCTCGCGGCACGCCATTGATATCGAACATAAAGCCTTCAATCCACTTTAGGTCCGGGTGCTCTGCCAGGAATTTTTGTGACTGCTCCAACAGGTCCGGCTGGGCAGTGAATTCTTTTTCTTGAGACATAAGGTGCCTGGGGGTGATCCAATCTAACCGCGCAGAGGCGGTCCAGCCCCCCCCCCTCCCACTTATTACCGTGGAAAGAAGAGCTCGCTGGCCGCCTCTGCAACAGGGTGTCTTGCCGCTATGTTACGCCAGTGCTTTCGCAGTGTCGTCCAGGGCGCGATGTGCTTTTTCTACCAGCTCGTCGATCTGCTCTGTGGTCATAATCAGCGGCGGCGCGATAACCATGGCATCGCCAACCGCGCGCATAACCAAGCCGTGCTTGATACTCAGGTCACGGCATACCGCACCTGCGGTGCAATCGTCGTCGAAGCGAGCGCGGCTGGCCTTATCTTTTACCAGCTCCAAGGCGCCGACCATACCCAGACTGCGGGTTTCGCCAACAATCGGGTGCTCCGCCAGTTCAGCCCAGCGCTTGGACAAGTAGGGGCCGGTTATATCGCGAACATTCTCAATAATCTTCTCACTGCGCAGAATATTGATAGTTGCCAGACCAGCCATACAGGCAGCCGGGTGCGCGGAATAGGTATAGCCGTGAGTAAACTCACCGCCCTTGGTTTTAATCACCTCAGCGACGCGGTCACTCACCATAGTGCCGCCGAGCGGGAAGTAGCCATTGGTTACCGCCTTGGCAAAGGTCATCAGATCGGGCTTCATGCCGTAATAGTCGGCGCCGAACCACTCACCGGTACGACCGAATCCAAAGATCACTTCGTCCATCACCAACAGGATGTCATACTGGTCCAGCACTTTCTTGACTTCCGGCCAGTAAGTTTCTGGCGGAATAATTACCCCACCGGCGCCTTGAATTGGCTCGGCAATAAAGGCCGCGACATTATCCGGACCCAGCTCCTGGATTTTCTCATCCAGACTGCGAGCCGCCTGAATACCGAATTCCTCTGGAGACATATCGCCACCCTCGGCGAACCAGTAGGGCTGCTGTGCGTACTCAATATAATCGAGCGGCTGGAACTGCTTGTGCATACCGCTCATCCCACCCAGACTGGCGCCGGCAATGGTAGAGCCGTGATAGCCGTTCTTGCGGGAAATCACGATGCGCTTCTCGGGCTTCTCCTGGATATCCCAGAAACGGCGAATCAGGCGCAAATTTGTATCGTTGGCCTCGGAACCGGAGCCGGTAAAGAACACGTTGTTCATATGTGCCGGAGTCACTTCCGCCAGGGCGTCGGCAAGTTCAATTGAGGGCACCGTAGTGCACTGGAAAAAGCTGTTGTAGAAAGGCAGGGTATTCAGCTGCTCGTAGATCGCATCGCTGATCTCTTTGCGGCTGTAGCCGAGATTGCAGCACCAGAGGCCCGACATTCCGTCGAGCAGTTTGTTGCCATCAATATCGGTGATGTAAGCGCCCTCGGCGCTGGTAATGACACGGGTCCCCTGCTGCCCCAAATCGTGGAAGTCGGTAAAGGGGTGTAACAGGTGCTCGCGGTCGTGTTGCTGCAGCTCAGTCTTGTTCATATTTATCTCCTGGCTTTCACAGGCCTTGCTCAGCGCCCACCCATCGGGCTCCAAAGGCCAAATCGTTACCACTAATTTGTGATCACATTCTAGTGGGGCCATCGACAGAAGCGCAAGGGCTATCTGCCCCTACCGAAAACATAAGGTCGAATTGCACCCGCGCGAGGAAAAAAAGTGGAAACTAAATGGTCAAGAGGACTTGAAGTGCTGATGGGACCAGGAGCTGCTATAGCAGCTCCTCTGCGGAGATAGAGCCGAGCCCCTCCTCAATGTCCTGCTGAATGGCTTTGCGCACCTTCAGCACATCCCTACTGGCAATAGCTTCAAGCAGGTCCTGGTGCCGATCTGGCAGCTCCTGCACACCGAAGCGCTGAAAAACCAGATGCTGGAGGGGCGCGGTCTGCAACCACAGACTCTCAATCAGGGACAAAATGATATGGGGCTGCCCCAGGCGGTAAAGGGTAAAGTGAAACTCCAGGTTGGTGGTTACATAGCGCTCGATATCTTTCTGCGCCAGCGCTTCAGTAACGCGCTCATCCAACGTCCGCAGCCGCGCCAAGTCGGCATCGCCAACCAGAGGCAGGGCCTGCTCTGCGGCCTGGCACTCCAGGGCAACCCGAGCGGTGCAGATCTCTGCCAACTTTTCCGGGGTCATTGTCGGCACCTTGACCCGCCGGGTATCCGACAGCTCCAGGGCCCGCTCCGAAGTCAAGCGGCGCAGCGCTTCGCGTACCGGCATGGGGCTGCAATTGAGCTCTGCGGCCAGCCCCCGGATCGTAATCGCCCTGCCCGGCAAAAATTTGCCCCGCAGAATCGCATCGCGCACCTGAAAATAAACCCGCTCTTGGGTTGTACGGTACTCCTCCTGAGGACTGTTGAATTCTTGCACCATACCTATGCGGCCCTGACCTGCTGCAATCGGTGGGGGATATCCTCGGCGCCCACCTCAATTAAATAGTCCGCCGCCCGGCCACTTTGCCAAATTTCATAAAAGTCATCCGCTACCCGGCGGCTCAAATCAACCACCCGCCCCCAGTACTTCAAACGATCTTCACGGTCGAGTTTGTAGAAATCATTGCGGTCGGGGATTTTGCCATAGGGCAAGGTGGCAACGAATTTGGGCGAAGGGGCCACAACCAGAGTGGATTGCATCGCATCACCGCGAACCCGCCGCCAGGAAAGCCCTTTGTCAAACCAACCGGGCACCATATAGGGGAAAAAGTGCGGATAGAGCTCCAATCCCTGGGGGTGGCGGAAGCGCAGATCAAAGTGATAGTCGGTGATGCCGCCATCGCGATAGTTGCCCTCAGGGGCCCCCTCGGGCGTCTGTACCCCGGTCATCACCAGGGGAATACAACCACTGGCCAGCACGGCGGCACAGGTATTCTGCTCGCTGAGCGGTATGTTTTCAGTGCTCAAGTTTTCGAAGTGGATGCCCGCCGACTTTTGCGAATGAAAAACCACCCGCTCCCAAAAAGCGCTCAAGCTGTTGCGGGAAACCGCATTGGCCAATGCCGAGGCCAGTAACGCCGGGGCCAGAAGCGCCTTGTTTTCGCTGCCCAGAGGCCCCCTGCCCCGCACCGCTACAAAATGACTGTGCCAGATGGGGTTTTCCACCACCTCGCGAGCGCCATCGGCAGCCAACACCGCCTGCAACATCTTGCGACCGCCGGCGGTAATTTCCCCAGGTGAGGGCTTTTCGGAATAGACTTGATTGATATAGTAATGCTCCAATCGCTCAAGTGCCGACAGCGGCTCCGCCATGGCGTAACACATGTTGCGAAAACTGCCGATAGACGATCCCAAAGTGGTGATTGGCTCACTCCGCTCCTTGAAAAACTCCCCCATCAACACCCGATCCAACTGGCTGATCACCAGCCACTTGGGGCCACCGGAAGCGCCGACCAGTGTGGAAAACTGCCCCTGGGACAAGCCCTCCCCACGTATGCGCCGTGCAGCCGTCTCTCCGGCCAACAGAATACAACTGGTATTTTTCACTCAATTTCTCTTTTTTAGGCCGTCAAAATCTATCCAAGCTACAACTATCCCGAACTACCACTCGCCCTGATTTTCCATCGACATCCAGGGTTCCTGAGGGGCGAGCGGCGCTCCGCTCTGCAATAATTCAATGGAAATACCATCCGGGGAGCGGAGAAATGCCATGTGGCCATCTCTCGGCGGCCTATTGATAACCACCCCCTGATCCATCATACGCTGGCAAACCGCGTAAATATCATTCACCCGATACGCCAGGTGGCCGAAATTTCGTCCGCCCGTATAACTTTCCGGGTCCCAATTGTAAGTGAGTTCCAGCGTCGGAGCCTTATTCTCCCCAGCCGCCTCAAGATCCTCGGGTGCTGCGAGGTATACCAGGGTAAAGCGCCCTTTCTCGTAATCATTTCGACTAACAACCTGTAGCCCCAATTTTTCACAGTAAAACGCCAGAGACTCATCCAGATTGGTTACGCGAACCATGGTGTGTAAGTATTTCACCCTCTACTCCTTCCTGTTGCCAAGCTCTACAATCAGCCCATAACAAATAAATCGGCTTTTAAAGCTAAACACCTATGTATAAAAAATTCTATCGCGAGTTCCTTCAGGCACCCAGCGGCAGCCCCTCTTCTATGCTGCATATGGCTTGCCACTCCCACCACTACTGGCCCGATGTCACCCTGAACGCGGTGCAGCAGTACTGGCGCGATGCAGCGCTACTGGCCGACGAAAAGTGGGGGCCAATTTTTGAAGAGAAGATACCCCTATGGCAAGCGGCGATCGCGAAATCCCTCAACTTGCCCCGGGCAGACCTAATCGCAATAGCGCCGAACACCCACGAGTTAGTGTACCGGCTACTGAGCGCATTCGACCCCAGTCAACCACTGCGCATCCTCACCACCGACGGAGAATTCTACAGTATTGCCCGCCAGCTACAGCGCCTGGAAGAGCTGCCCCAGGTAACGGTAACAAGGATTGCCAAAGAGCCCTATGCCACCCTGGCCGAACGATTCGAGAGCGAACTACATGCGAATGAATACCACCTGGCCTATGCCAGCCTGGTATTTTTTGACTCTGGCGTGGTATTCCCCCAACTCCTAAATATCGCGGCACGAAAACCCCAAGACACCCAATTTGTTATCGATGGATACCACGGCTTTTTTGCCCGCCCTATCGATCTCACAAGCGTTGCGGACAAGGTTTTCTTTACCGCCGGCTCTTACAAGTACCTCGGCGCCGGCGAAGGCCTGTGCTTTATGACGATTCCCGCAAACTGCACCCTGCGGCCACTCAATACCGGCTGGTTCGCAGAAATGGCCGAATTGGAAAATCGCTCGGGAGAAGTGGGTTATAGCGACAATTGGCTGCGCTTTGCCGGGGCGACCATGGACTATTCAACCCTCTATAAAGCCCTGGCTATCTTTGATTTATTCCATCGCGAAGGGATTACCATAGAAAAAATACATCGCTATGTTCGCGATGCGCAAAGCCGCTTCCTCACCAGTATGGATAACTCAAACCACCCCATCTTAAATCGCAGCAATTTGATTGCTCACGACCTGGAAAAAGGCCACGGCCATTTCTTTACATTTGACTGTTCACGAGCGGAAATTTCACACGGGGTTCAGGAGGAACTCAAAGCCCGAGCCGTTCTGTGCGATCGCCGCCAACAGTTTCTGCGGCTGGGATTCGCCATTTACCACGATAAAAATGAAACTTATCAGCAAGTATTTAACTCTTAAACCAATACTCAGCTGCGATTCAGCAACCGAGTATAGTGGCACCCAATGGACAAGGAAAAATGATGAAAGCAATAAAAATTTCGGTAACGTCTCTCCTGGCACTACTCGTTGCAGCCTGCGGTAATGAGTACACAGCGGAGAAACAGGGAACCCTGGTCTCCATCACTGCGCGGGGGGAGGCCAGTCAGATGCCCGATATCGCCACAATTTCTGTGGGGGTGGTGACTGAATCGGAAGACAGCAAGCAGGCGATGCGCGATAACGCCAGGCAGATGGAATCCCTAATGGCCGCGATCAAAAAGTCGGGCATCGATGACAAGGACAGCCAAACCACCGGTGTCAACCTGTCTCCCCGCTACCAATACCAGAAAAACAAGACCCCGCGTATTACCGGTTACACTGCGCGCAATACTGTCCGCGTGAAGGTTCGCAAGCTGGATGAACTCGGCAAAGTCTTAGACAACCTCACAGCTGCTGGTGCCAATCAAATCAACGGGCCGAGCTTTGAAATTGGCGAACCCGGCCCGGTTCAGGCCAAAGCCCGGGAAAAAGCCCTTGAGGACGCCCAGGAGCGCGCTGACATATACGCCAAGGCACTGGGCACCAAGGTGCGCCGCATTGTCAGCATTGCAGAAAACGGCAACGGCGGTATGCCCCGCCCCATGTACCGCGCCGAGCGGGCGGCGCTACAAGATAGCGCTCCCACCCCCATTGCACCGGGGGAAACCACCCTCAGCGTAAACCTGGATCTCGTGTACGAATTAGAGGATTAAGCCCAAAAGTTTTACCGCAGTGAAACCGCCTCAACACCCCGCTGTTTCACTGCCGCTCTTTTCCAGCGGCTAGCCGCTAACCCCCTGCGCAAGAAATGCATCGTCCGGCAGCTCGCTGGGCTCTTTGTAGATAACACCCGCTTTCATCACAAACAAAACCCGCTGCATTGCCGCAATATCCTCCAGAGGATTACCGGCCACGGCGATAATATCGGCTATCTTGCCCTCACCAATACTGCCGAGTTCATCTTGCACTTGCAGCAGTTCGGCGGCATTCCAAGTGGCTGAACGCAGTGCATCTGCCGGGCTCATTCCCCCCTGAACCATCAATAAAAACTCACGGGCATTATCCCCGTGACGGGTAACACCGGTGTCGGTTCCAAAGGCAATTTTTACTCCGCGCTTGTGGGCACGACTAAATGTATCCTGCATCAGCGGACCCATAGTCGCGGCTTTGGGACGCACCAAGTCGGGCAAAAAACCTTCGATCGCCGATTTTTCTGTCACCCACTCGCCAGCCATCAGGGTTGGCACAAACCAGGTGTTGCTGCGGCGCATCAGATCCATCACCTCATTATCCATATAGGTACCGTGCTCAATGGAGTCTACTCCCGCTCGAATCGCGCGGATCATTCCCTCTTTGCCGTGAGCGTGTACGGCTACGGTAAAGCCATAGTCCCTAGCAGCTTCAACAATTGCCTCCAATTCATCCGGCATAAACTGTGGGTTTTGACCGCTCTTTGCCACACTCAAAACCCCGCCGGTCGCAGTGATCTTGATCAGGTCTGCGCCGTCTTTATAGCGCTGGCGGATCGCTTTTCGCGCGCTGATCGGCCCATCGATAACACCATCGACCGGCCCCGGATTCCCCATCAAATCCTGCCTGAGCCCATTGGTGGGATCAGCGTGCCCGCCGGTGGTTGCAATTGTCTTGCCCGCCGTATAGATACGCGGGCCCTCCACCAAACCGTTGTTGATTGCATTGCGCAAACTCACGGTTACATTATCGTGATCACCGAGATTTCGAATGGTGGTAAATCCAGCCTGTAGCGTACGGCGAGCGGCATCCACGCCGCGCAGGGTAAAGTCGGCGGGGCTCCAGCTGAAAGATTCCATATAGGCACGGGGCCCAAACTCGTAAGTTAGGTGGCTGTGCATATCCATCAAACCCGGTAAAACCGTATATTCACGCAAATCGATCAAGCGCTCCCGATCGTGTCGGGCAAACCCTTTCTGCACAGAGTCGACCCGCCCGTCGACGATATGGATGGTGCGATTTTCCAATAATTTTCCATTACTGCTATCAAATAATTTACCGGCGTAGATAGCAACGCTCTCAGCCCCCGCCTGGCAGCTAAAAAGCCCGGCAAATAGCGACAAAGCCACGGCGGCTGCGCGGTTGACAAAGTAGCTTCGGTTGGTCTTTGTTGTCATTGTCGTCCCCAGTAGATCTCTTTTAGATTCTTAACGTCCTTACCAAGATCGCACAATCTACGCAATTACTCAGGCGAGAGGAAGACTCTATGAAAATCTATGAATTTGCAGTAGCGCCAAACTGCCGGCGTGTTCGTATGTATATGGCAGAAAAGGGCTTAGACGCAGAATATATCGCTGTCGATATTGCTAAAGGGGAGAATCTTAGCTCAGAGTTTCGCAGTAAAGATATCAACAAAAAAGTGCCAGTGATGGAACTGGATGACGGCACTTATATCGCGGAATCTGTAGCTATTCAGCGCTACGTTGAGGAACTGCACCCAGAACCGCCCCTCTTTGGCCGCGACCCGAAAGAAAAAGCCCAGGTAGAGATGTGGAATCGCCGCGCCGACTTCAACCTTATGCTGCCTGTGACGATGTGCTTCCAGCACGTTGCCGGTTTCTTTAAAGACCGTATGAATATCTATCCCGACTTTGGCGAGGATGCGGGTAAGCGGGCTGTTACGTTTATGGACACACTCGACAGCCACCTCTCTGATCACGAATTCTTGGTCGGTGACTATTTTTCAGTAGCAGATATCAGCATGGTATGCGCTCTGGATTTCGGCAAAGTGCAAAACCTCCGCCCGGACCCCGCAAAACACTCGCACTTAATCCGCTGGCGCGAGCAGCTTAAAGAGCGCCGCAGTTTTAACGCGTGATTGTTGCGGCCCCGCCCCAATAGGGCGGGGTACATTGCAAATCAGTCTTTGGCGGGCAGCACCTCTACGGGACCAATATCCAACGCTTCAACCTCATCTTGGATCTTGCTCAGGTCCCCGACAATTACCCAGGTAAATTGCCCTGGCGCAAGGTATTCCCGAGCGGCTGCCTCCACTTGCTCCTTGTTTAGGGCTGAAATCCGCTGGGGATATTCAGCGATATAGTCCTCCGGTAACCCCTTTTCCAGCTGCCAATTAATACTGGACAGCAACTGCCCCTTGGTCTGGAAGCGCGCACTCTGCTTGAGCATTTCATCGTTCTGGTAATCCTCAAGCTCTTTCTCAGTGATAGGACGGCCACCCAAGTAATCTTTATACTCCTTGAGCAGCTCTTTGATTGCCGGGGCCGTTTTATCGGTTTGCACCGGGGCAAACAGGATATAGGGGCGCTGCCCCTCAGTATCCAGGGAAACCGCGCGGGCACCATAAGACCAGTGTTTATCTTCACGAAGGTTCATATTGACCCGGGAAGTAAATTTTCCGGCAATAGTATTAGCCATCGCATCAAAAGCCTCGGCGCCCTGCGGCTGCCACGGCGGCATCAACAGACCCGCCATAATATAGCTCTGCTGTGCGCCGGGACGATCGAGTAAATAGACACGGGCTTTTTCCGGGCGCGGCACCTTGGCAACTTCGATTTTGGCAAGCTCCGTTTTAGGAGCCGTCCACTTGCCGAGAGTTTTATTCAAAAGCGGCTCAATCTCTTTCTCGGTCACATCCCCCACGATAACCAGAGTTGAATTATCCGGGCGCACCCAGGTTTTCTGGAATTTCAGCAGGTCTTCACGGGTTATAGACTTAATCCCCTGCGGTGTACCCGAGCCGGTCAGGGGGGAGCCGTAAGGGTGATTTTTTCCAAACAATAGCGGTGGCAGTTCACGCATAGCCAGCCCCTGGGGCTGGGCCTTTTCCTGCGCTATTGCATCCAATCGATTGGACTTAACCCGCTCCAGGTCAGACTCGGGGAATCGAGGCTCAGTGACCACCTTTTCAAATAGTTCCAGCGACGGTTCCAGCTGGGTTTTGAGCGCACTCATACTGATATTGTTGTAATCGAGCCCACTGCTGCTGCCAATATTTACACCGAGCTCTTCTGAGCGGGAACTAAACTCCAGGCTATCCAGGTCGCCGGCACCCTCATTGAGCATTTGCGCCGCAACTGAAGCCAGCCCCGGTTTATTTTTATCTGCGGAGGCACCACTGCGAAATTGCAGATTCATCAGCACCACCGGCGTATCGTGGCGCTCCGCCAGAACCACCTTTAAACCATTTTTCAGGGTGAATGCTATTTGTTTTGGCAACTCCAACTCTACGTTTTTATCTACCTCTGGCAGCTTACTGCGGTCGGCCCCCTCCGCCGCTGCGGTATACTTCTGCTGCGGCGCAATAATTAAGGTGTAAGAGTCCTCTTTTAGCCACTGTCGGGCCACTTCTTGAACCTCGAGAGCAGATACCTTGGCGTAATCCTCGACACCTTTAACCAGGGCTCCCGGATCGCCGAAGTAAAATTCAGAGCGGGCAAGAATATCGCTCTTACCGCCAAAGCCACCGGTTTTTTCCAGTCCTTTTACCAGTCCGGCAAATTCACTCTGCTTTACGCGGCGCAATTCCTCCGCACTCACACCATTTTTGGCGAATTGCTTGAGTTCTTGGTTGAGTAAATCTTCGACCTTCTGTTCAGACTGTCCCGGCTTCACATCGACAATTATTATCAACTGCCCGGCCAGTTGGCGACCGTAGTAAAAAGCGCTAACACTGGTTGCCACCTGCTCATCGCGTACCAAGCGGCGATAGAGAAGGGAATTTTTTCTGTTGGCGAGAAGGGACGTCATCAATTCCAGCGCATCTTCCACTTCACTCCCGACCGCAGGTACGTTCCAAACCTTATAAATACGAGTTTGTGGTACCTGATCGTAAACGACCTCCCGCTTTTTCACTTGGGTAGGCAGCTCCCAGTTTTTAATTCGCGGCTGCACACCGGTACTCGGAATATCGGCAAAATACTTGCGCGCCTTGGCCATAGCTTCTTTGACCGTGACATCCCCGGCAATAACCAATACCGCATTGGCGGGCTGATAGTGGTCCTCAAACCACTTTTTTACATCCTCAAGGCTGGCGTTATCCAAGTCTTCCATCGAGCCAATCGGTGTCCACGAATAGGGGTGCCCCTTGGGGAAGGTGCTTTTGGCAATAATATCGAACGCTTTGCCATAGGGGGCATTCTCCCCCTGGCGCTTTTCATTCTTCACCACACCACGCTGCTCATCCAGAACCTCCTGGGTGATCGCCCCCTTGAAGTGCCCCATTCGATCGGACTCCATCCACAGAGCCATATCCAGGGCGCCCTTGGGTACGGTGGCGAAATAATTCGTGCGGTCATTGTTGGTTGTGCCATTCATATCGGTGGCACCAGAGCGCTGGAACGGTTCGAAATACTCACCGGGGAAGTTTTCACTTCCGTTAAACATCAAATGCTCAAATAAATGAGCAAAACCGGTCTTACCCTGCGGCTCATCTTTAGAGCCCACTTTGTACCAAATATTGGTGGAAACGACCGGGGCCTTGTGGTCCTCGTGCACAATTACCGTCAAACCATTGGGCAGCACTTCTTTGTGGAACGGAATATCCAGCTTTGGCGGCGGGACATAGGCGCCCTTATCTGACGCCGCTGCCTTACTGCTAGCTGCGGCTTCCCTATCCACCGAAAGCGCGTGGGGCGTATCATCGCTGGACTGCCCACAAGCGGAAAGACCGCTAATCGCAATGGCAACGCTGATCAGTAGCGGACGCAGGTGCATATTGTCACTCCCTTTTAAAAACTGCGGCTTGAGGATGGCAAGTTTAGGCCAGCTTTACTCTCAGTGTCAGCTAAACCTTTCCCCATCGACAAATTTACAAAAATTCCAGGCAAAAAAAATGGGCACCGAAGTGCCCAAGTCAATACATCACAGAGAGAAGCGAAGTGCTAATCGCCCAAGGAATCAGCCTATCAACCCTACTCCCATACTAAAAAATCTTACGCAGCCACAGTACCGGACTTACCTTCGGCCTCTCCTGCCACTGAGTGGTGACCAAAGCGCTCCTCGGCAACTCGATCCGCCACGTGGGCGGTAGTCTGACCGGTTTCATCGGCGCGCTGGAACACTTCTTTCATCGTGTTGCCGATCTCTTCGATATGAGCGCGCACTTCAGCGGCGTCGTAATCACCTTTCTGCTGATAGTACACATCGATAATACCGCCGGCATTAATGACATAGTCCGGTGCGTACAGAATGCCTTTTTCACGGAGCACCTCGGCGTGGCGCTCTTCTGCCAACTGGTTGTTAGCGGCACCGGCAATGGCCTGTACCTTCAAGCGGCTGATGGTGTCGTCATTGAGAATGGCGCCCATCGCACAGGGAGCGAACAGGTCTACGTCCAGGTCGAAAATTTCGTCGGCGGTTACGGCTATCGCACCCAGCTCAGTAACCGCGCGATCGATATTGTCTTGGAAAATATCGGTCACGAACAGTTCCGCACCGGCATCTTTCAGCAGCTTGGCGAGGCGGAAGCCCACATTGCCAACGCCTTGAATAGAGACTTTCAGGCCGCTCAGGTCTGTTCTGCCCCAGCGGTGCTCTGCCGCAGCTTTGAGGCCCACAAACACACCGTAAGCCGTTGAGGGAGAGGGGTCACCGCCGTATTCGGAGCCCGCAAACAGGCCGGAGACAAATTCGGTTGTCTCACCGATTACACTCATATCTGAAACACTGGTACCAGAATCTTCAGCCGTAATGTAACGGCCGCCGAGGGTATTAATAAAGTCACCCATGGCGCGCAGCAACTCGGGGGTTTTTTCTTTACGCGGATCGCCAATAATTACGGATTTTCCGCCGCCCAGTTTGAGGCCGGCCATTGCAGACTTGTAAGTCATACCGCGGGAAAGACGAAGGACATCATTCAGGGCCTCGCCATCATCGGCGTAGGGCCACATACGGCAGCCACCGAGGGAGGGACCCAAATTCGTATTGTGTACCGCGATGATAGCCTTCAAGCCACTCTTTGCATCTTGGTAAAACGCCACTTGCTCGTGTTTATCGTAGGCGGAATGGGAAAAAATACTCATTAACTGTTCCTCTCCGGAAGGCCGGTTCTACAGCTGGGGAACAACCACAGCCCTTATCTGTTTTTATGTGGGGTAAGATTATATCCAGCTCCCACAGACAAAGTTTGCATATTTTGCACACATGAGCGCTGTAATAGCGAAAATATCATCTGATAGCAAAATTTTTAGGACACCCTTTCACACCAGAACAACCTGGGCCGCCCAGTCATTAAACTGGGCGGCCGGCTCCACACCCCGATCCCCCTCCGACTGAGAGGGGGGCTCCCCCATCCCCCAGCACTGACGGCATGCCTATAAATTCCCTATAACCACCCCTGGAGAGAAAATCATTTCTCTATAAAGCCCCCACCGGGAACCGCTTTTAACATCCACCCTAGCGCTCCCTTTTTTCCAAAAGAATTTGAAAAACTCATAACACTGGCAGCTGAGAGCACTTCTGCGCCCACCTCGTTACACCCTCTGCGCATGGTCTGGTAGAATCCGCGCCCAAATCGACCCATAGAGATAAACTCGATGCTGAATGCCGACGCTCTGAAACAACTTTCGCAACTGAAAACAGATATCCGCTCCAGTAAGGAGTTTGCCGAGGGCCGGGTTCGCGGCAGTAACGGCAAGTTTGGCTTTGTTGAGTTGGATGACGGAAGGGAAGCCTTCCTACCTCCCAATGAAATGGAGCGTGTATTTCCCGGTGACCGGGTCCGAGTCAGTCTCTCTGAAGAGAACAAGGGGAAACTCGCGGCGGAGCTCGACGCACTGATCGACAGCCAGCTCGACTATCTCGTTGGCCAATACGTACAGCGCGGCCAGGGCCACTTTATCCAACCCACGCAAAATGGCTTGTCCCGCTGGATCTTTCTTCCGCCCAAGGCTCGGGGCAAAGCCCAGCCGGGAGAATTCATCGCCTGTAAAGTAAACCGCCACCCGTTCAAGGACGGCAGGGCGCAGGCCAAAGTGGAAACCGTGATCGGCAAACCCGATATGCCCGGCATTGAGCACGCCTATGTGGTCGCTCAATTTAAACTGCCGGAACAATTTGCTGCTGGCGCGCAAAAGCAAGCGGATACGATTGCCGAAAAACTGAGCGCAATTACCGCTGAGCGCAGCGACCTTTCCGAACTGGGCTTCGCGACCATTGACGCGGAGAGCACCCGCGATATGGACGACGCCCTGACCGTCAGCAAGCGGGATGGCGGCTGGACCCTACATATCGCTATCGCCGACCCGTCCTCGGTGATCGATGAGAACAGCCCGCTGGATAAAGAAGCGTTTAATCGCGCCCACAGCCAGTATCTGCCCGGCGAAACCCTGCCGATGCTGCCGCGCAACCTTTGTGAGAACCTGTTCTCCCTGGTCCCCGGCGAATTGCGCCCCGCCCTGGTGATCCATATCGATATCGACAGCGATGGCAGCATCGGCAATAGCCGCTATGAATTTGCCGCTATTCGCTCTCAGCACAAACTGAGTTATGAGCAGGTTAGCCGCTTTATTGAAGGCGACGACTCCGCTGTACCCCAAGAGCAACAGGACAGCCTGCGCAATTTGGCCGCAGTCTACGAAGCCCGCGCCGCCTACCGCGCCAGCCACTCACTGGCCATGGAAGATCGCCCGGACTACGAAATTCGCCTGAACGACCAGCGCAAGATCGAGCATATCGAAAAGCAGGAGCGCAATATCGCCCAGCGCATGGTCGAGGAGGCAATGCTCGCCACCAATATCAGCATGGGCGGCAAACTCGCCGAGATTGAGCAGGGCTGCTTCTCGGTTCACCTGGGCTTCCGTGAAGAGCGTATGGGCGAGGTTCGCAGCCTGCTGAAAGAACTGCTGCCCGAACAGGCAGAGGCCGATCTAAGCCAGTTGGAACACTACCTGGCACTGGTTAAGCAGCTGGAAAATCATGAAGAGCCCCAGATGAAGAACCTGCTCGCCGTGCTCAAGCGTATGCTGCGCCCGGGACAGCTCGACAACAAGGCGGGACCTCACCTGGGACTGGGCCTAGAGGCCTACGCCACCGTCACCTCTCCAATTCGCAAGTACAACGACCTGCACAACCACCGCGCACTGCGCGCTGCCGCGCAGGATACAAAAGCGCCCTCACTGGCCGATGACAAGATTGAGGCCCTGCAAGAGAGCCTGATTCGCGGACGCCAGGCAAATCGCGCCCTGGAACAATGGCTCTACGCCCAGTTTATCGAAAGCAAAGTCGGGCAGGTATTTTCAGGGAAAATTACCTTGGTGAACGGTGCCGGCATTGGCGTGCGACTCGACGATTTTGGCATTGACGGCTTTGTGCGCATGAATGGGGACAAGAAGAATTTGCCGGCCTTCGATGGCAAGCAGTTGATTCTCAGCCACAACGAACAGAGCTTCCGCTTGGAGCAGGAAGTTTTCGTTAAGGTGGCATCTGTCGATGTCGACAAGCGACGCATCGCTTTCGAGCTGAGCGCTGCACAAGCTAAAGCCGATACGGCTCAACAATAAAGTCCAGTCTGTTTATCCAAGCCCGGCTCTCGCCGGGCTTTCCCGCCGGGGCCCCAAGCCCAGCGCCTGTGATCGGCCAGCTAACCCACAGCTCCGGCATCAATAGAATATATCGAGGCCACTGATGAGCAATATTGCTACATTAAACCCCACGCCACTGTGGGCACACTTCGCCAAACTCTGTGAAATTCCACGTCCCTCCAAACATGAAGACCGCGTAGTGGAATATATTGTCAACTTCGCCAAAGAGCGCGACCTCGGCGTTCAACTGGACGAGATCGGCAACGTTATTATTAAAAAGCCCGCCACCCCGGGTATGGAAGACCGCAAGACCCTCGCGTTGCAGAGCCATGTCGATATGGTGCCGCAAAAAAATGCAGATACTGAGCACGACTTTCTCACCGACTCCATCAAACCCTATGTCGATGGCGACTGGGTAACCGCTGAAGGTACCACCCTCGGTGCAGACAACGGTATTGGGGTTGCCGCTATTCTGGCGCTGATGGAATCTACCGATATTCCCCACCCCGCCTTGGAGGCCCTGCTGACAATTGACGAAGAAGCAGGCATGACCGGCGCCAAGAATCTCAAGCCTGGCTATTTTGAAGCTGACCTGCTCCTCAATCTGGATACTGAAGATGAAGGCGAGCTGTATATCGGCTGTGCCGGCGGTGTCGACGTCAATGTCAGCCTGCCCTATACGCCAGAAGCGATCCTGCCCGGTGCCGAGGCAGTAAAACTGTCTGTGCGCGGTCTCCGTGGCGGGCATTCAGGCCTGGATATCGACAAGGGCCGAGGCAATGCCAACAAGATCGCAAACCGCATTATCCACGCCATTCTAACCCAGGTCCCCGAGCTGCGTATTGCCAGCCTGGATGGCGGTAGCCTGCGCAATGCGATTCCCCGCGAATCCTTCACAACCCTGGTCGTACCTTCAGTAGCGGTCGATAAAGTACAGGAAATTGTAAAAAGCGAAAGCGCGCAAATTGCCCGTGAACTGGACAACGAAGCGGCACTGGATATCGCCCTGGAAGCTACCGAAACTCCAGCCAACACCCTGGACGCCGATAGCCAATTGACCCTTATTCGCGCAATCCGTTGCTGCCCCAATGGCGTTGAACGAATGAGCACTGCTCTCGAAGGCATAGCGGAGTCATCCAACAATTTGGCCCGCGTTGTAACTACGGAGGAAAACGGTGAGCATCGAGTAAAAATCCAATGTCTTGTCCGCAGCCTCTCCGACAGTGCCCGCGACCAACACGGTCTCAATGTCGCCGCCACTTTCCAGCTGGCCGGTGCGGAGACAACACTGGACAACGACTATCCGGGTTGGACCCCGAACCCCGAATCTCCGCTGCTGGCGATGATGAAAGATGTCTATAAGGATATGACCGGCGAGGATGCCGAAGTGAAGGTTATCCACGCCGGCCTGGAGTGCGGCCTACTGGCCAAGCCCTACCCCAACTGGGATATGGTTTCCTTCGGCCCCACTATTCGCCGCGCCCACTCCCCTGAAGAGAAGGTACACATCCAGAGCGTGGCCAATTTCTGGGATTACTTTATCAAAGTGGTCCAGGCCATCCCCACCCGCGACTAAACACTCAAATGGGTCCTGGCTTATCCCAGGGCCCAGCCCTTACCGCCCCACCCAGTCCCGTACAGGGGCTCAGCACGGCACACACCGCGCCCTCCTCTTTTTAGCGTCTAAAGCTGGAGAAGTTTGAAATCCAGTGCTGCGCAACATCTTTGCGGCGGCACACCCAGACTGACTCAAAACTCTGGATATATTTCAGAAACCGGTAAACCCCTGTAGCCCGGGCAGGATGGCCACTGACCCGCCCGTGTAGACCGACACTCATTAACTTGGGGCACACACTCCCCTCCCGCCAAAGTTGGTCGAAAGCGCTTTTAAGCAGTGAGAAGAAATCGTCGGCTGTCGTACAGCCACTGGGCAGCAAGTACTGTATATCGTTGTTGACCAGGGTGTAGGGAACCACCAACAGTGGGTCAGCTTGCTGCCCCCAAAAGGGCAAGTCGTCACTATAGGAGTCCGATGTATACAGCAGCCCCTCAATTTCCCGCACCAGCGATCGGGTGTGGGCACTCACCCGCCCCGTATACCAGCCAAATGGCGGCCTGGTGGTTAACTGTTCAATCACCTTAACGGTGAGTTGAATATCGTGTTTTTCACGGCCTTTAGGGCTATTTTTATAGTCAATCCAGCGGTACCCGTGCCCCGCTATCTCATGGCCCCCAGTCACCAACGCCTGGGCCAAAAGGGGGTTAAGTTCCAGCGCCTGCCCCGTAGCAAAAATGGTTAAGGGCACATTAAAACTCTCAAAGATATCGAGAAGCCGCCAAACCCCCGCGCGCGAACCGTATTCATACATACTCTCCACACTGAAATCCCGCCGCCCAACTCGTGCGGGCCTACCCGGGAGTTCATGCAGGTAGGATTCAGATTCCCGATCACCGTTCAGCGGGCTGGACTCGGAGCCCTCCTCCAAGTTCAAGACAAATTGAACGGCTATACGGGCCTCGCCAGGCCAGTGGGGGTGGGGTGGGCGGCCGGCGTAACCCTCCAAGTCTCTCTCGTACATTAACCCAGCTCAAAAGTAGTCACACCAAAAATGCGCTCTTGAGCCATATCTGGCACTGGCCCCAGGTACATTTTCGCACAGCCAAAAACCTCCTCCATTCCATAGTGCTTCGCCAGAGACATAGCCGCAGTGTTATTTTCTGGCACATCCAAAAAAATAGGCCCATCATCTGCAAAGATGGCCAGTCGCTTCAGCAGTAAATCTGCCACTTTGTAACTATCTGCAAACAGTGGGCCGACTTTAAACCCATCGCGGCAACGCCTAATCACACCATAACCACAGAGATTGCCAGACTGAACATACCCCAAACTCAATGCCTCAGGCTGTGAAATCCACGCTTTGAGAAATACTTGCCGATCTGCGGGAAAGCAGGTCCGGTCATAGGCCATTAACTGATCGAAGGGGACCTCACTGAGCGGGACAACTTCAGCGGGGCATCTACTGTTTTCACCCCCAAGGGCCGACGGTTCAACACGATAGCGGAGATCGCGATGGGAAAAGTTAAAACCACCGCGAGCATAGTAGTCCTGCATCGCAAATACCCCGTCCATAGCAATACTCGCATCCGGCCTCAAGCGGGCTTTTAACCGGTCTCGGCGAAAATGCCAAAGCTGATTACCCAGCCCGTGGCCGCGAAATTCAGGCCGGATAATAAAAAAGCCCATAAAACCAAAACTATTACCATAAGCGGTGATGGCTCCACCACCGATTAATTCCCCCTGTATCTCCGCTGCGATATAGGCTTGCGGGTCCGTTTTCCAAAAAATTTCTGCATCATGCAAACCCGGATTCCAGCCTTCAAGCGCAGCCCAGTCAACCAGCAAATCCAATTCTTTACGGGTCATCGCCCGAGTGGTCAATGCTTCATGCATAAAGTTGAAATCCCATTGATATCGTATTTCCTCAACCACTTAAGGGGTGAGGAATTTAAAGGGTTTTGACGGCCTCAATTTAGACAGCACATCTCCACCGCTGCTCATCGGGGCATTCAGCTGCATAGACATTATTTTATCCCCCGGCGCGATAGAAACACTCGCCATATCCAACCATATTACCGATGGGTTGATCACAGAATCAAAATAATAGCGCTTATTTTCCTGATCGATAACCGAGTGCCAAAGGGTTGAAGCGATATTGGGTTCATCTGGGTCATCCATTCCCAGGGGTACACTGACAGCGCGAATTTGGGAGAATGCCGATGCCAGTGCAGCGCGAGGTTCCTGGTATTCTCGCGATACGGCTAAAGCATAGCTCGCCCTTACAAAGCGATCTGCTGCGCTAATCGTCCCCGGCAAGAAGTTCTGCCCCCCGATCAACTCCCAATAGGCATTGATAGCCCGCTGCTGATCATAGGGTGGTGAGTTAGTCATTATGGTGAACTGTTTGCCGTGATGGATTTTTAGCTGACCATCAATATGCTCAAAAATAGCGGAGTCCCCGCTGGGATCAGAAATGGCAATATGCGCACTAGCCGGCTTGCCATTGGGTAAGTTCGCGCCGACCACAGTAAAAGGCTCTTTTTGCATTTCTTCTACCGCTTCTTTTACTGTTGCATAGTTATCCAAAATATACTGCAACCAAGCTCCGACAGAGATCGCTGGCTTGCCCCGTACAGCGACATTCCCGTAGTTCGCCTCCGCTAAATACAAGAGGTTACCTGCCAGCCCTTTTTCATTGAATCCATCCGAAGTAGCCGCATCGTAAATGCTGATAACGATTGAACCATATTCTGAGGTCCAGCTAATAGACGCTGTCCCCACACCACCACTGCGCTGCATACCTTTAGGGAAAACCCAAAAGCGCATTATCGCATCAGTATCACTCCAGTCCATACTGCGCGCGGTAATATAGGTATCATTACCCCCTACAATATACGTGTACAAGCTGCCGCAGCCACTGACTCAAACAGGCACAATATCACAACGAGAAAACCCACAGCGACTCGCACCCTTACAGCTAAAAATGAAATCATTTTCATTTTACTCAACTCCGCCCCAATCAATCAGTTAACCTTCAATGCCATTTCACCCGCCCAACAAGGAATCGATGAGCAAAGCTAAGTATTGGCACCACTTTCAACTCCAGCACTTTAAACAAAAGATAGTTTCTGTAGACTTTCAACCCGATAAAACCGGGAAATCTTTCACTTATAACATTAAAGAATTATTTATAGGCTCGTTAAGCTGAATAATTTGATCAGTCATCACAATAGTGTTTCTACCAAACAATAAAAACCCCACTAAAAATACAACTCAGCAACGGGGCTTCCCATGAATTCAATTGGCAGACTGGTAATTCTGGTTAACAACTATGAAGAGGCCATTGCTTTCTATTGCGACAAACTGGGATTTGAAGTTTTTATAGACTCTGAAGTAGCATCCCAGAGATTTGTACATATTCGCCTGCCAACACAAAAAGATATGGGCATATGGCTACTTCAGACAACTTCTGACAAGCAACAAAAGAAAGTAGGCGCACAAACTGCCGGACAGCCCTGCGCCGTTATCTATACGGATAACTTCGACAGAGATTATAAAAAGCTTGTGCGCAATGGCGTCCACTTCAATACCTCTCCCGCTTTTCATGGCGGAGCAGAATTTGCACACTTTGCAGACCTCTACGGCAACGAATTCATTTTGGTAGAGTTCCAAACAGAAACCGCCGTGTAAATTTTCACCGATCGCGCTAGCGGATATGGCGCAGAGATTTGTACAGCCCGCATCGCTCTACTTCTCTTAGGCAAAGATAAGGCGCACACCTAATCAATAATTTTTAATTATTTGCGTATTTACATCTTGCTTCGTATCACATATAAATCGAGCAAGACTCAGTCGATGAGCACCATCCCCCATGTCTTCCGCTCAGTGAAAAAATGTTCACTGGTCGAAAATTCGGCACCGGGACGTGCCGCAGCTAGCTACAGACTAGTGCGCACTCAAGTATTAGAAAACTCACCTGCTGAAATCGCCACCACACTACGAACAATGGCACAGGTAAGCCTTGCCAAAGGCGGCTCCTGCAAGATACAGCCAACTGGAATAACAATGAGAAGAAGCCTGATTATGCTGGTACCCGGATTGACCAGGGTTACCAGCACCGCTCAACTATCAGAATTCACCGAGGGACTGATCGCAGCCAGTGAGCGCATGCCGCTCACTAAAATCTCCGACCCCTCTGTTCCCGCCGGAATCAGCCGTCTGAGGATCAGCGATACGCAGGAGCTCGATCTAGTCGAGGCCTACTGGAACGATTTGGTTCCCAGTATTACCCAGCAGAGCCTGAAAGTCCGCCTCGCCCGGGGCTTTTCCCTGATCTGGTTCTGGCTGGCTAACCTGCATATCTGGAAAGGTGTCCTAAAACGAAAGTACCTGACATTTGGCCTAACCCTTTCAGCA
Source organism: Microbulbifer regidiadema (SeqCode) (assembly GCF_052467605.1). Lineage (NCBI taxonomy): Bacteria > Pseudomonadati > Pseudomonadota > Gammaproteobacteria > Cellvibrionales > Microbulbiferaceae > Microbulbifer > Microbulbifer regidiadema (SeqCode). The sequence continues at coordinate 1,702,505 of NZ_CP174316.1, forward strand.
CTGACCTTTATTGTTTGGTACCTTGGCACCATTATCTTGTTTGTCGAAGCCATTGAACCCAGCAGTGACAGCCCATTTTTTCCCGCTATCCAACAACTCAAGCAGGGGGTCGAGTATATAGGCGGCTGGCGTGTCTGGCTGATTGCCACCGCAGTCGTTGCCCTTATGCCGGTCTCTCTGCTGGTGGATATTTCCGACTTCTGTAAGCGCTATCTCACCAATGAGCCAGCTGCCAAAGGCAAACCGGCAGTGCGCTTTGAAATTATCCGGCGGGTTAGGGAACAATTGGAAAGCAGCACTCAGCAATATGAGTACGATTCTGTCACTATCGTCGGGCACAGTTTTGGCAGCGTTGTCACCGTAGACCTGTTCGCCGATCTCCCGCCAATCGGAGTCCCCATCCGCATTCTTACAATGGGTTCCCTGATTGAGGTTTTGGCGAAGCAGGCGCCCTGGCTACAAGGTGAAGTTGAGCAATTGTCAAAGAGAGAGGATTTGGTCGAGTGGATTGATATCAAATCTCATTCCGACTGGTTTGCCAGCGGCTCTGCGGTACCAGCGCGTCACCATTGCTACGAACGAATTATCGGATCTTACGGTACATTCCCCGACAAGCTGGCAGCCCGGGTACACTCCCGCTATTTCGACAATCAAGAGGCCGTTCGCTTATTGCTCACATATTTTGAAAAACAAGTTACACACAATGCTGCAACGCCAGGTAAGAAAATACTGGAAACGGCATCAAGCGAGTAACGTGAATATTCTGCCACTCATAGCCGTGCGCAATCGGAGTATTCAGTGGCAGTCCAGCTCGATCACTACCCAATAAAACCAAAGGGAGATTTTTATGTTAAAACTGTATCCGAAAGCAGCTTTTATACTCCTGGCCTTCCTGGCGATACTCGCCAGTGGCTGTTCACAAATGGCCCCGCGCTACGATGCCGCCCTCTACTCCGATTTAACCAGCATCAATGTAGAGCTAATGGAATTTTTCTCCTCGGTATCCAGGGGTACTGACAAAGATTCTTACTCAAAAAGGGACAAGAAATACCACGCTTTAATCGGCAGAGTGGAAGCTCTGGCAATGCAGTCAAACACTCGCCCAGCACCTGAGAGTAAAGCGCTCAAAAAGATTAATGAATACCTGAGATCCACCGGCAGGGAAATTAGCTTTGAACGGGTGCCTCCCAGTGTCGCATCACTAGAAAAGATTTCCGAAAGCTTGAATATGATGCGCACAGCAGATGAAGACCAAGGCCTAAACGCTACGGCCGTCTCTCTTTTTAAAAATGAAGTTGTTATCTCTATGGACCAAGCACTCACCTACGAATCCTTTTTGAATCGCTGAGGAAATGAAAATGTCTATTGACGTTAACCAACTCATTATCGATATTAAAGGGGCCGCTTCTGCGGTAATCAACAGTGATATTACTGAACTGAGGGGGTTTTCCGAGCGCCAGTTATCCGCATTGGCACTACAAACCAAAATGATAGCCAAAGCAATTCTATCTGGAGAGATTTCTGATGAACTGAAGGATTATTTCCTCGACTCCCTCGAAGATATGACCAAGAACTTCGCCAACACCTTGCGGGGGCTCCTGGTAGTGACTATTGAAAAAATTTGGAATGCCATTATCGGAGTTATTTGGGGAACGATTGAGGCTTGCACCGGCATTCCACTCAAAATCGCCACATAACTTCCATTCAAACAGGGCTGGGACAACCCAGCCCCAAGTATACATAGCCACAAGTCCCCTCTTACCCTCTCACTCATATTAAAGCTCAAGCGCCACGCCCTCCTATTAAAAAGAGAAAAGAAAGGCATACACCAGTCAAAAGAGTTTAACTCCGCTGTAAAGAATATTTCATCAAGACCCGTCACTGTAACCGCGCCAATCAAGCCACTGACTAGGCCTGTTGAATCATGACATGCTGGGGTTTCCGATGAATACAAACAAAATCTGCCTAGCAGCCGCTGAAGAGCTCAGCAATATGCCAATAGAAGAAGTGATGGTAGTGGGATCGACCAGTACCTTTAACCGCAGCGAAATCTCCGAGGCGATACACAAGCAGCAGTCCTCCATCATCAACGTCAACGCCCTGATCGACAATCTCCCCGGTGTTTCTGTCAATAAAGGAGATACTTACGGCTTTGACGACTGGCCCACCAATAATTGCCTACGACGACATTCACAAAGACAACTACCAACACATCCATTCAGACACTCAATTCGAAGTATTTTCAGCAAATTTACTGCTGACCGCTATGTCGACCTGGGCAATAGCTGGATTACCGATGCCTACCTGGGGATTAATCTGGAAGATTTTAGCCCGGCACTGCAGGGCGCCAACCTGAATTTAGCAATCAATAACTTACTGAATGAGGGTTGCTTGGGCAGCGTAGTTTCTGGCTGAGCCTGGATTCGCATCCCACGCACAGCCTCAGCCACTGTTGATTTCCAGAGTGTTTTAGCGGCAGCACAATCGGCCAGTAATACTGATCAATTGCATCTGCGGCACCGAAAGCAATAGGATAAAAAATAATTTCGCCTTCAATTTCCAGCAAAAAATAAACGCAAATATTTTTATTTAATTAAGACCAACCCATAACCGCAAAGCACTACAAAGAGCTGACTCAATGGAAAACTGATTACTGTAGTCCTGACCCTATTTCTATCCAGCCAAACCCTCGCCGCAGACAACTTGGTATTGGTCACTATTGACAGTTTGCGCTGGCAGGAGGTATTTTCCGGGTACGACAGCGAGCTTCTCCACCATGCGGGGCTCACTAAAAACAAAGAAGACCTGATTGATAATTTTCACGGCGATTCACTCGATGAAAAACGCCAAAGACTTCTGCCTTTTATCTGGCAAACAGTCGCTAAGAAGGGAGCTTTGATTGGCAACCGCACCAGGGGATCTGAAGCAAAAACTACCAATGGCTGGTGGTTTTCCTACCCCGGTTACAATGAAATATTAACCGGTTCCGCCGATCCCAGAGTCAACAATGACGAGCCACTCCCCAACGCCAACACCACCTTTCTCGAATAGCTAGTCAACAAACCTGAGTTTACAGATCGTATCGCTGCGTTTGGTAGCTCGGGCGCTTTCTCTTCGATTATTAACCGTGAGCGCAGCGGTATTTATATCAATGCCGGCCCCGAGGCGGCAGACTGGCCCAAACTGACCCAAAGAGCTGTATTTCTCAACGACTTGCAAGGGCAACTGCCGGTTTTCTGGCAAAATGTGCGACCCGATGCCTTTACTTACGGATTTGCCAAGGAGTATCTCATCAGTGAAAAACCCAGGGTAATGTATATTGCCCTGGGGGAAACCGATGATTTCGCCCACGATGAGGAGTATCACCACTCAGCCCATCGCAACGACGTGATACTCGCGGGCCTCTGGCAAACACTCCAATCCCTGGATCAATACCGGGACAATACCAACTTAATCATTACCGTCGACCACGGGCGCGGCAATACCGCAGAGTCCCGGTCCCACCACGCCAGCGGCCCAGCTCTGACCCAGCATTTCAGCAAACGGGATCACCCCCACAAAGCGGGTATACCCGGCTCCAGTGAGACCTGGATTGCAGCACTCAGCCCCGATATTAAAGCCCTGGGCGAAGTATCCGGGGGAGATGCGGTCTTTCAGGATCAAATAGCGGCAACCGCATTAAAACTCCTCGGCTACCGAGCCCAGGCGTTTTCACAGGATGCCGGCGCGGCGATCGATCACATTATCAAATAACCTCTAGTCGAACCGATCCCACAGGCTCGACTGTACAGGCCCTCACCGCCTTGGGGTGGCAAAGTTCTGGCACTGGCTGACAACGAATAACGGCCAGCAAATTAGTACCACAGGCCCTAGCTGCCCCGCCTCAGTTTCCGCATAATGCAGGCCGCACTCGCAACTGAAAACCGATGGCCTGATGTATGTGGTTTAAAAATCTCCGTATTTATCGTTTGACGAAAGAATTTTCCCTGGATGCTGAAAAATTGAACGAATTGCTGGAGCCCCACGCATTCGTCCCCTGCGGCAGCCAGGACAGTACACGCTATGGATGGGTGGCTCCGCTGGGTCGTCACGGCAGCCAGTTGGTACACGCAACCAATGGCTACCTGATGGTCTGCGCCAAGAAGCAGGAAAAAGTAATTCCTGCTGCGGTAGTGAACGAGAAAGTCGAGGAACTGGCGCAGGCAATTTCCGCAAAAGAAGCGCGGCAAGTGGGCCGCAAAGAGCGGCAAAATCTCAAAGACGAAGTACTCCTTGAGATGCGCCCCAAAGCATTCGCTCGCTCCCGCCTGCAATACGCCTATATCGCCCCACAAGATGGCTGGGTAGTGGTAGACGCAGCTTCCGCCTCCGCCGCTGAGGAACTGCTGGAAAATCTCCGCGAAGCTATCAGCAGTCTCGCCGTGGTACCGCTCTCCGCGAAGAATCTGCCACAGCAGACTATGACCCACTGGCTCAGCGCCCCTGAGGCACCGCTGCAATTTGATTTTGGCCATGAATGTGAGCTGCGCGACCCCAAGGACAGCGGCAGTGTTATCCGCTGTAAAAACCAGGATCTCTGTGCCGAGGAGATTCACAACCACTTGGTGGCCGGACTACAGGTACACAAGCTGGGGCTAACTTGGCGCGGCGGCGTTGACTTTCTGGTAGACGACCAGTTATCTCTGAAGCGTATAAAGTTTAGCGACGAGCTGCTGGAGAAGGCCGATAGCGCCGATGCCGAAAGTGCAGCACAGCGGTTTGATGCGGATTTTGCGGTAATGACTCTGGAAATATCAGCCCTGACCAAAGACCTGCTCACGGCCTTCGGCGGTGTAAATACCGAGTCGGTCAGTGTTGAGGAGCTGGTCGCCAAAGCCAGCCGCCAAGAGGCGGAGGCCCTGGCTAAAGAGGTGGAAGAGGTCGTACTTTAACAACCTCATGCAGTGATACGTACACACGGGCACGTATCACTGCCCTCTTATCAGATCTCCACCATCGGGCGGCCAGCTTCAGTCCACTGAACGTGATATTTGTTCTGCTCAGGCTGATCCACCCGCGCAAAGGTATGGGCGCCGAAGAAATCTCTCTGCCCTTGCAGCAGGTTTGCCGGCAGCGATTCGGTGCGGAACGCATCGTAGTAGTTGAGTGCAGATGACAGAGCGGGCACCGGGATGCCATTCAGAGTGGCGCTCGCCACTGCTTGGCGCCAGTTGGCCTGGTGATCGGCAATCTGCTGGGTGAAGAAGTCATCCAACAGCAAGTTGGAAAGCTTGGGATCGCGGTCGTAAGCATCGCTGATCGATTGCAGGAATACGGCGCGGATAATACAGCCCGCACGCCAAATTCTAGCGATCTCAGAGAAGTTCAGCTGCCAACCCTGCTCCCGCGCCGCCAGCTTCATCAAATCGAAACCCTGAGCGTATACGCAGATTTTTGCGCAGTAGAGCGCATCGTGCAGTTGCGCGATTACCTCTTCCCGCTGCTCTCGGGCCACAGGCATCAATTCTGGCCCCTGTAACTTCTTCGCCGCACGGGTGCGCAAGACTTTGCGGGTCGACAGTGAACGGGCATAAACCGCCTCGGCAATACTCGGGGCAGGACAGCCCACCTCCAGGCTGCTCATAGCAGTCCACAAACCGGTGCCTTTTTGCCCGGCGCGATCGAGGATAACGTCGACCAGAGGCTTCTCTGTTACAGAATCCAGAGTGGAGAGGACTTCTGCACTGATATTGATCAGATAGCTATTCAGCGGGCCTCGGTTCCACTCCCGGAACACCTCGGCAATTTCCTCTGGAGCCATACCCAGTGCCGTACGCATCACATGATATGCCTCGCAGATCATCTGCATATCGGCATATTCAATACCATTGTGCACCATCTTCACATAGTGGCCGGAGCCTATCGGGCCGATATAGGCTGCACAGGGCTCGCCTTCACGGACCGGGTTGCCCGGCTCAAAGCGCTCAATCGGCTGGCCGCTGGTTTTATCCACCTTGGCGGCAATCGCATGCCAAACGGGCTCGATACGGCTCCAGGCATAGCGGTCACCACTGGGCATCAGGGATGGCCCAAAGCGAGCACCCACTTCGCCACCGGATACTGCGGTGGTGAAGAAAATCAATTTGCCCTCATAGCGCTTGGCCCGCTCTACGGAGTCGGTCCACAGGCTGTTACCGGTATCGACAACGATATCGTCAGCTTTCAAGCCGGCGTCAAGCAGCTTGCTGCACACATCATCAACGGGGTCTCCGGCCGGAACCGAGAGAATAATCAAGTGCGGGGCTTTAACCTTCGCCAACAGCTCTGTGTAAGAGTTGCAGGCTTCAACACGTGCGGGCTGGTCGCCACGCTCTTTCTCGTCCTGCTCCAGCAGCGCATTCAGCCGGTTGTGATCCAAGTCAAAAGCACAGACCCTGTAGCCGTTATCGGCCAAGTTCAGGATCAGGTTCTTACCCATCACACCGGCGCCGATAAAGCCAATATCGCACTGTGAATCAGACATCAAGTTCTCCATATAAAGAAAGGGGGCTTTCAGGGGCGCGGAGTATAGCAACATGAAACGAGTGCCGGGAGAGCAAAAGCCCCACAAAACAGTCCGCTTCGACGCTAATGCCAGCCTAGCGGGATGTTAAATAGCAGTATGAATACACGGCCAGGTTTTTATGGTCATATCAGCATCGCATGTCGACTTACCTTTTGGCGACGCCGCTTCGGATAAGAACACCCAGCAAAAGTGTACAGGCAATCTTTTGTGGTTGACGGCAACCAGCCTTGACCAACCAGTCCAAAGCTTACCTGTCAGTATCCTTGCCAGAGAAACGAGAAGTAATACTGAGATCAATACAACCTCTGCAATAGCCCCGAAGCCCAACCCCACTTAAGGCACCGCTAAACCACTCCACTCTGTCTCTGCAGATTATTTAAAACTTCCGCTACCCTTTTCCCCGGCAAACTAGACTTTCCACAACAACCCCCCAGGGTGGTCAATTAAAAACCAGCAAATAAGCCCCCCATAACTACCAAAAGAAAAATTAATAAAAAATAGAGCAATTAATCTTTTAGTAACAAAAAATTCAAACTCGCACTTATCTATAAAACTTTTTTTATAATTGTCGAACCTGAGCAGACCCAAACCGAATAGAGCAGACAAGCAAGTCTCAGAACAAATAGAAACACGTCGTTTTCCCCCAACTCATGCCCCCCAAAAATAACCAATTACGTCTTTTATTGGTGGGAGGCGCATGCCTTCCTGCGATATGAGAGCTTCTAAGCGCGGCGCATGAAAACAGGCAACAGCCAAGTAATGTGTCGACATCAAAAACTAACAGAGATATAAGGAATACTATTATTATGAAAAAGATCCTTACCGCAGCAACTATCTGCCTAGCCTCTTTTGGAGTGAGCGGGCTGGCTAATGCAGAAACCTGGTCACCATCAGGTGCTATCGGCCTTGCCAATGTCGGCACCTTCAGCGTGCAAAAAGGCATTGCGCTCAACTGCACACTCTCTGGCAGTGTGAATTCAACTGGGGGCTCTGCCGAGGTAGGCAGCCTGGCGCTATCAGGTGGATTCCTCAATATTTGTAGTAGAATCTCATTTAACAACCTACCCTATGATCTGATAGGCAATGCCAACAATACTGTAACAATTAAAGATGTATCCGTTACGGCGATAACCGGCTCATGCGCTGGGGACCTGACCGGATCATTTAATCAATCAAATGGACAAATCACCTTCAACAATGCTCAAATTCCCAGTGTCGGTTCGGGCAGTGCATGCGAAATTGATGGTGTAATCTCGACCAACCCTCAATCCTCCTATACAGTGCCCTAAATCAATGTCTAGCTGATTGACAGCCCCAAATATCACCAGCAAAAGCTGGTGTATTTGGGGCTCACCTCACTAATATATAAATTGACTATCCGCCCGAAGAATCACCGACTTCACTTTTAAATGCCAAGAACTCGGGGAATCGCAACACCTTGAGGAAACAACGGCAGCCCCGTCCCCCTAATAAGAGAAAGCTGTTTTCACAGCAAACGATAAAGTCACCTAAAGGATGATGCGCGTCAAAGTTGAATACAGACTGCTTAAAATAGCGGATTTCAGAATAAATATTTAGGTGGGTGGCAGCAAGCTGGCAAGAAAATTCCACCTAGCCAACTTGCTACACTTTCTCCGGCTGAGTCAAAATCACCAACTTTTTGTCAGTTGAAATTAGAACCCTTTACTAACACTAAAGCCGACAATACGCGGTTCTAGTGTAAAGACATTAGTGGTAAGGCCTGAATCATCACTATTGGTAAACATATCCGTGATAGGCGCATCATCAAAAATATTTTTCACATAGAGCTGCATATATAGGTCAGAGTTAGGATTGCTGAGGCTCACAGAAGCATTGAGGTTACTCCAGGCCTTCAGGCGATCATATTCAGTATTATATACCCGCGCGTAACTTTCCGATTGGCGGTAATAATCTGCTCGTAAAGTGAGATCCCAACTATCAATAGGAATAGTATGCTGAAGACCCAAGTTCATGGTTAAGCGTGGTGCATTGGGTAATTCATTGCCACTTAAATCAGCAGCAAAACCACGCCCTCCATTAGGGGCATCGGTAAGTGGATTGTAGGGGGCAAGACCGAGAATTTGGTCCCAGCGGGTACCATCAATTTCAGGACTAAAAGATCCATACTGAGAAGACCCTGCACAAAGCGACCAAAGGGGGAATGGGTGCCCCACCAGCAGACTAGCCTCTACATATTCCACCGGTGCGATGCAATTAGAGGGCACCTGGATACTTGGGCGCACCAGCACCCAACCTTCATTTCCCTGAGTGCGATCCATCACATCGATTGACTCTTCACCATCAGCAATACGAGTCTTCAAGTATCCCAAATTCATATCCATCCGAGTCGCATCTGTCAGCTGCCAGACCAACTCAAGTTCCAACCCCATACTCTCTGCATCAAAGTTTTCATTGAGTGAAATACGATCGACAATCTGGGAAACCTGATAATCAGAATAGTCATAATAGAAAGCATTGGCGTTCAACATTAAACTGCCATCAAGCAAAAGGTTTTTCGCACCAAACTCAATTGCATTTACAAACTCAGGCGCAAAGGTCTCCTCTAGCGGTTGATATTGTACCCTTGCCGGATCAATCTCTGCGCGGGGCGGGTTGGTGCCTCCTCCTTTGTAGCCGTGGGCAAAGGAGATATAGAACATACTCTCATCCGTAAAAGGTGTCTCCGAGCGCCAGTCCAATACTGCACGCCCTGTATACTCTTTCCAGCTCTGAGTAACCTGAGGGTCTTCAGGGTAGCCTTGATGAACATAACCCCCTGAATACTCACCCGGTATCACTTCACCGGTTACAGGATCGAGTTGAGTGCCTAGCAGTAGTTGACTGGATACTGGCGTTGAGCGCTTGCGATCATCGGTGTAACGCAGGCCGGTTGTTAACTTCACATCATCATTAATTTGCCAGTAGGCCTCACCAAATAAAGCCCAAGATCGAACCTCGACTAAATTTCGACTCAGAAAATAGTTATGCCCCTCTTCATCGATATTTTCAAGTGAGTTGGGGTCAACATAAATACAATCCCCTGGACCCGTTGGTCCATCTATACATTCCTCTGTATACAGCATGCCACCTTCATATTCCCCACCATAAAAATATTGGGCGACCATGGAAAACATATTATTGAAAACAAAGTAGTCATCCTGAGTTTTAAAATCCAAATAATTAGTGCCAAAAGCAAAATTCCAAGGGCCATCAAAAGATGTCTGCAAACGGAATTCTTGGCTCCACTGTTTATTATCTGAACGGCTGACATCCACCGCTAGTATTCCATCAGAAGCCCCAAGCTGTGGATCAATAAAAAAACCACCAGGCGTAGGGCCAGGATCTAGCCCAGCCTCTATAGAGTCACGAAATATTGCATCCGAAACATAGCGGTTATAATCCTGAGAGGAATAATAGTCATCTTTGGCATAAGTAGACTGTGAGAAAAAGGTAAGATTGTCCCCCACGGCCCACTCAAAATTCAGCTGCACTAAATCATTTTCTGCACGAAATACGGGGTCATAACTGGTCTCTATCTCACGAAGATCCCGCGACTGGGTTGCGCCAGCATATGGATCAATGTAGTAATCATTGAACGGATTTCCACCATCTGGATAAATGATAAACTGGGGAACTAACACAAAAGCAAAACCCTTAGCGTTGGGGGTATCGTAAGCGTCATCGCTATATATAGATTCCGGCAGGCACCCCTGGCTAAAGAATACCGGAAAGAAACCTGTCAACTCTGTATCACCAATCTGAGATAAGCCTGGATCTTTAGTACAGAGCTGTTTACCGGTACGCGAACGTTTATCATCTTCCTCAAAATGCTGCCAAATTAAATTGGCACTAAAAGTATCACTCGGCTCCCATTCGAAAATGGCACGAGTAGAGTAGAGGTCGCGGTCATTAACATCATTATCGGTGTAAGTGTTGTAATCAAATCCATCACGCTTGGTCATAGCTCCGGAGAAACGCAACGCCATAGTTTCCCCAATCGGCAAATTTAACATGCCACTTGTGCGCTTAGAATTGTAGCTACCCACCTCAGCTTTAAGCTCAGAAGCAAACTCATCCTCAGGCATAATCGGCAGCATGTTAACTACGCCAGCGGTCGCGTTGCGACCATAAAGGGTACCCTGAGGGCCGCGCAACACCTCGACTCGCTGCACATCAAAAAACTCCTGCTCGAATAGCCGATTGCGAATCAAAGGGGTATTATTGAAGCTAACTGCCACCGCTGGATCCGAAGCGGCAGAGACTGCCTTGGTACCTATACCGCGAATAGAGAAGTTGTAGGTACTGAAGTTAGATTTGGAGAAGTTGGTATTTGGTATGGCGCGAAGCAGCTCTTCTCCTCGCTCAATCTTAAGGTCGTCCATATCGTCACCACTCAGCGCAGAGACCGCTATTGGTACATCCTGAATGCTCTCTTCAATTTTCTGCGCGGTAACCGTAACCTCCTCAATCGCCTGGCTTGGACGATTGCGTTCTGTACTCTCCTGGGCACTAGATATAGTAGGTGCAGCTGCAATTGCCAAAGAGGCAATCACGACACTGTACCAGGGGGTGGTTTGACATGAATGTCCAGATTGATAAATCGCTTGTGCAATCAATGTTTTATTTTTCGCAGGTTTCATCATCACACTACGTCTCTCTTTATTGTCGGTATTATTGGGCTATTGACCTGATCTAAATCTATTTCAGGTACAATAAAATTTAAGACGCACAAATAAAAAAATGGGGGGGATAAAAAACGGTACTTAACTCTTTCAAACTAAAGCGGAAGGCTCATTCTGGTATTTAGCCAGTTTTAGCAGAACAACCGAAACAGCACATGTTTGGCGCAGCATTGCTCCGCCCCTATCACCACAGAGTTCTGACAAAAAGCTATCAAGAGGCCTCTTCTTCCACTTGCCTGATCTTAACCAGCGCTCGCTGTATTAGCTCTTTCACCGACTCCTTGGAAATTCCCATCTGCTCGGCAATTGCCTGATAAGTCATCCCTTCAAATCGATGAAAGCGAAAAGCCGCGCCAGCCCTTGGTGGCAGCCTTAAAATGGCCTCCCGCACCCGGGTATAGGCCTGTATTCCCATCACCGCCCGCTCGGGACTGATCATATAAGGAATATCCGCTTTACAATCAATAGAATCATGAAGCCCACCACATCGCGATTTCTGATGTCTACCGTGGCTAATCAAAAGATTTTTTGCTATCGCATAAATATAAATTTTGGGGTTTTCGATATCGCCGCCGTGCTTTGTTATACGAATATACAGCTGTGTAAAAACCTCTTGTACCAAGTCATCAACATCAGACAGGTTGACCCGGGAAGAAAAGTAACGCTTCAAACCCAACCCGTACTCCCCTACCCACTGAGCCACATCATCCTGATAAGAATTTTCCATTTTACTAGCCAATCATCGCTTATGACCGACCGGTTTCGCTTAACTCCTGGATAGTGTTTCAATAGTACTACATCGCTTACAGAGGCTCTCTAGAGACAATCCATAAAATAAGCAGCCGACCAATTGTTTTTTTGATCAAATTATTTTTCGGTACAAGCCAACTTCCCTTCACTCTTGCCTCACCCTTGAATATCGCCCCCAATGGGTTGTTATCAAACTTTAGTTTTATCCAGATAAAAGCCTCTGCTCAACCACTGAAAAAAGCAAAGAAAATATACAATAAACGACCAGCTCCGATAGCTGGAGAAAACCAACGCCTAAATCACAAACAACAGGAAAACCTAGAGACACTACTGAGAGCAAAATGCTAATCGAATTTTAGACTATTAGTATTCAAAAGAAACAAAAATAAAAGAATACATAGGCAGCGCATCGGCTAAAAAAGTATGGATAGCACAGAATCATCTTGCCAAATATAAAAATAGAACTAGTCAACTCCTCTAATTGACGAATAACACAGTGAATTCTTCCAATTCTATAGGATTTTTAAACCATCCATACTCTTTATCTTGCCGTAGAAAAAATATCGATATCAGCCTCAAAAATTATGCAAATAGTTTTCAACAAAGATTTATTTCGATATGCTGGGGCACTTTCCTGACTTTTTATTAGTACCAATCTGTTAACCAGCGCACAAAAGGTGGCACTTTCGTGCATAAGACAGTGTAAATTGCCCCACAAAAAGTACAGATTTTACCCGATGGATTCTCTCAATGATCAGATCCCTTGCCTGTTTTTTCGCCGCAGCGAGCCTCTACTTAACCCTTGAAACTCCAGTCAGTGCGGAAACCACCCCACTCCAAATTCCTCGCAGTAGCAGCTTCGAGCTACAGGACCCAAACAGCAAAAGGACCTACCCACTTTTTGTTAAATTACCAAAAAGTTACAAAAGCACCCCCTATCAACGATACCCTCTGGTACTGATAAGCGATGGGGACTCTGCCTTTCAGATGATCTCTGGTGCAACTCAAATTCCAATGGACTTCGGCAAACTACGGGAAGTTATTCTGGTCGGACTCTCATACGCAAAAGGCTCCAATGACCAAGTCAGCCGTATTCGGGACTTCACCCCCACCAGCGATAACAGCTGGCAATATATGACGGGTAAAGCTGCTGAACACACAGATTTTATCCACGATGTCATTTTGCCCCATCTATCCAGTACTTATCGCCTAACGGATGGTGGACACACCTTTATAGGGCACTCTCTAGGTGGGCTCTTAGGTACCTATATACTACTTACCAGATCAAACAGTTTTGACAACTATATCCTTGGCAGCCCCTCTATATGGTACGACCGTGAACATATTCTCAGCCTCAAGGCCACGCCCAACCCTGTCCCCCGCAAGGTATTTATCGGGGTTGGTGCCCTAGAAACTCCAGAAAAAAGTCTAACTCGCAACGACATGGTAAAGGGAGCGAAGAAGCTTTATAGCAAACTGCTTGGTGAAGAAGGGATTGTGATAGATGGCAAACTGCTGATTGTCCCCGAAGCCAATCATGGCACTTCATTTCCAACAACGGCTATTCAGGGATTGGACTGGCTATACAGGACTAATCTACAACGACAGTAATAGCATACCCTTTAGACGCTAGTTGTATAAAGCGCCCCTCAGGTACAGCTACTTTAAATCAGGAATAAAATAATGAAAAACAAGGCAAAACAATTTTTTCTTCTCGCTCCGGCCTGTTTAGCACTTTTGCTAAGCCCTATTAGCGGGGCTGCAAAACCTATTACCAATGAAGAGCCCTACACTTTTACCACATGGAGCAAACAAACGGCACAGGGCTATAGTGGTTTTATCCAGGTACCTGAGGATCGCACCAATAAGGATAGCCGCAATATCACTCTCCAGTACGTAAGATTTCCAGCCACTGGAGAACAAGCGGGCCCACCAATCATCTACTTGGCAGGCGGTCCCGGTGGTTCAGGAATTATGGCCGTTAACTACCGCTTTGATATGTTTATGGCGCTGCGGCAATTTGGTGATGTCATTGCCTTGGACCAACGCGGTACCGGCCGCTCCAATGACCTTCCTAACTGTGAATCCCAGCAAGTGATACCATCACTTAAAGTCACCACTGACGTCCAGTATATCGATTACCATCGCAAAGCCCTAAAAGAGTGCTTACACTTTTGGACCTCCCATGGCGTAAACCTAGCGGCCTACAATACACTCGAAAACGCCCGTGATCTCGATGCCCTAAGAAGCCATTTGGGTACAGAAAAAATAGTTTTATGGGGCACCTCCTATGGAAGTCACCTCTCTCTGGCGGCAGTAAAGGAGATTGAGGCACGCATTGACAAGCTAATTCTATCCAGCGCTGAAGGTTTGGCCCAAACCATTAAACTACCGGCCCGAACGGATCTCTATTTAAGCCGCCTACAGCAGGCGATCGACCAGCAGCCCGCAGCCAAGGCCGCCTATCCAGATATCAAAACACTGATAAGCCGGGTCCATAACCAGCTAGAATCTCAGCCTTTAAAAATTCAAATCCCTCAACGGGATGGCAGTGAAATCGACTATCTTCTACAGCGTAGGGATATGCAGCAAATTGCCTCAGCATTTATTGCAGACCCTAAAAGCGCCAGCCATCTTCTCAGGTTTTACCGCAATTTGGACCGAGGTAAAACGCTGAATTTTGACCAGATTCCCAGACGCTACTTCCCCAGTGAATTCTTGCAACCGGGCAGCCCCATATCCCTGCGCCCAATGCCAACGGCAATGGATATCGCCTCTGGCATTGACCAGAAACGTAAAGCGCAAGTTGTAGAGCAGGCAAAAAAATCTCTACTTAAAGACTACCTGAACTTCTCACTACACTACGATAAATTGGCTCCAGACCTTGATCTCGGGGATAAATTCCGAGAAAAACCGGTCAGTGATATCCCCGTATTGCTATTAAGTGGCAGTTTGGATGGGAGAACTTATCTGGAAGGGCAACATGAAGCTATTTCAGGCTTTAAAAATGCCATCAAGGTAACAGTAGAAAATGCGGGGCATAATTTGCTAATGGCTTCCCCTGAAGTTCAGGATACCATCAATCTATTTATGCAAGACCGCCCTATCCCCACTACTCATATCGTGGCCGAGCTACCTGATTTCGCACCATAATTCCCCTGCATCAGGAGAGAGTTGCAGTATTGGAGTTAAGGGCAGCCGCGCAACTTTCTCGCCTCCTCGTGCCGTGTAAACCGTCACATTACCCTTGCCATAGATGCAACGGGAGGCTGGGGGATGACCAATATCACCGACGAAGTTCATCGTGGTGCCATCTGTGACCTCAGGGCCTTACAACAGCCAGGCCTTGAGACCTTTAAACGCTATATTCGCGGCAGCTTACCCGGCCCCCCGTTTTGGCGCTTAACCGGTATGACCCCCACTGAAGCAGGCCTTGGCAAGGCCACCTATTCAATGCCCATTACGCCCTGGTTGGCCGATGGCACAGGTATCTATTGGGGCGGTATTTACGCCATGTTTGCCGACGCACCCCTGGCTTCTGCTATATGGACGACTTTACCCGCCGGTAAAGTCCTGAGTACATCAGAATTAAACATGTGCTTTATCCGCCCCATCACCAGTAGTACGCAAAATATTGTTGGCAGAGCCACGACCGTTCATTCAGGTAGCCAAGTGGGGCTCTCCAGTATTCAGATTAACGATCAGGATGGGAGGACTCTGGCCTACGGCAGTACCCGCTGCCTAATCTCCGACTTTCCAGTCAACCCCGCTCAAGAGCTTCCCATGCCCGACCTGGGACCAGCAGATACACCGGACCCCTATCTGCGCCCTCCCCCAAAAACCTTCTTTTGCGATATGGCACACCTGCCGGAACAAGTCCCCATAGAACTCCAGCGAACGACCATCAGTGAGGGGCGAACTCATCCCATCTGGATACTTACAGGCTACCGTGCTGTAGAGATAGAAAACGGTCGCTGCATCTCGACTATGCCTTCCTCCCCGTGGTTTTCCAACGGGACCCTATCTATCTACGGTGGGCTCTTGGCATGGGCCGCAGATTTCACCATGGGGGGCGCGGTCTACTCGACACTGCCTGCCGGATCGATATTTGCCACCCTGGATATGCACATTCGCTTTGCTCGCCCCGCCAAACTCAATAGCGGTGACTTAATCCTGGAGGCTCAAGTCCTCCACCGGGGACGGCAGTTGAGAGTATCATCTTGTAATATTGATACCCCCAGCGGTAAACGCGTGGCTATTGCCAGCGGTTCTGCCCTGGTAATCCCAGGGGGAGCTCAAATGCTGAGTGACGGCAAAGAACCCGATGAGATTATCGCAACAGCCACCTCTGGCAGACCTTGGACACTGTAAAATTCATTGGCGGCAATACCGCCATCTTCAGGTAAAATACCCCCAACCAATGTCAACTCACACAGTTGATCAATTTTTAACCAGGCGTGCCAGCAAAGCCTACCCAGCTGACCACTGCCAAAAGCTTAGATTATTACGGGGAAGCGACTATGGCCTCATTGCAAGACCAACTGCTCCAGGCGGGACTTGTCGATAAAAAGAAAGCCAAACAAATCAGCAAAGATAAGCGCAAGCAACAAAAAGTTACGAAGAAGTCCTCCCAACCCCAGGTTGATGAAACCAAGCTCGCCGCACAAAAAACTCGTGCGGAGAAAGCCGCCCGCGACCGAGCCCTCAATGCCGAGCGTGATGCCGCAGCACAGCAAAAAGCAATCGCTGCACAGATCAAGCAATTGGTAGAAAATAATCGCCAGCCATACTCCGGCGAAATCACCTACAACTTCACTTTCGACAAAAAGATCAAAACCATCTATGTCAGTGAAGACTTGCGGGACCACCTGATTGCTGGGCGTCTGATGATCGTTGTCCAGGGCGAGCGCTTTGAGCTGGTCCCACGGGTTATTGCGGAGAAAATTGCAGAGCGCAATAGTGATATCGTAATCAAGCCCGCTGAAAGTTCAGCAGTGGTGGATGAAGATGATCCCTATGCAGACTTCCAGATCCCCGATGATCTAATGTGGTAAGCAGTCAGATGGAAAAAGCGGTTATCCAAGCAGTACAACAATGGCTTACCGATGTGGTTGTCGGTCTCAATCTCTGCCCCTTCGCACGCAAGCCTTTGCGTGCAGGGCAAATTCGCTTCAAAGTAAGTACCGCCACAGAAGATGAAGCGCTGCTAAATGACCTGCTGGCTGAATTGCACCAGCTCGACGCCACATCAGAAGCTGAAGTAGTCACTACTTTACTTATTATCCCCAATCACTTACACAATTTCAGCGACTACAACCAGTTCCTGGATCTCGCCGAGTGGTTACTGGATCGCAACGATTATACCGGCATCTATCAATTGGCCAGCTTCCACCCGGACTACCAGTTTGCCGGAACCGCAGCCACCGACGCTGAAAACCTTACCAATCGCGCCCCCTACCCAATCTTACATCTACTGCGAGAGGAAAATCTGGAAAAAATGATTGATCTGTACCCGGATCCAGAGAGTATTCCAGAAAATAATATCCGCCGTGTGGAATCCTTAAGCCATGAAGAAAAACTAAAGCTATTTCCCTACTTGTTTCAGCAGGATAACAATAACCGATGAGGCCTCTGGCTGAGCTGTTACGACTAGGGAAACAGATTCGGGTTGTCGGCTTTGATGACGCCCCTTTTGAAAAACAAAGGGGCGCACCGGTTAAAGTAAGCGGTATTATCTGCACGAATACTCGCTTCGAGGGAATGCTCTGGGGACAGGTCAGTAAAGATGGAATGGAGGCGACTGAAACGCTCGCCTCCCTACTGCAAGAAAGTAAATTCTATAGCCAGGTAAATGTCGTGCTAACCGATGGCGTAGCTGTAGGCGGTTTCAATATCATTGACCTAGCCAAGCTGGCTGATATCTTACAGCGCCCCTGTATTGCTGTAATGCGGAAAGCACCCGACCTTGAAGCCATTGATAAGGCCCTACAAAACTTTCCCGACTACCTGTTGCGCAAAGAAACCCTGCTAAAGGCTGGGAAAATTCACAACTACAGCAACTTCCATTTTCAAGTACAGGGCTGCGAACCAGAGATTGCCGCCCAGGTACTGGAGCAGGCCACTGACAGGGGGCATGTTCCCGAGGCTCTGCGCTTGGCTCATATGATTGGCGCAGCAGTAATGACCGGGCAAAGTGGCAAGCGCGCCTAAGCACTACAGGTCTAGTCTATGTGGCAGATAGCTATAGTGCCACTTCGCTATAGCTATTGGTTCGCCCACAGGTCTTGGTATATCCACCTTAAGCCCTTTGCCAACCCCACAGGGAAGGTAGAGAAGTGGTCCGCCCCATTAACAACCTCTCCATTAAGCTTCAATCCCCGGTAATTGCGTGACTGTAAGCGCGCAAAAAATCTCTTGTGTCCATCGACCATATCTTTGCGCATGCCCCCTGCCTCCGGTGTCTCCAAGGCGCCGGTGGCGATATATACATTTACCGGCAATGAATTATGACGGCTTGCATATTTATCCTCCAGTTCAAATATCATTTCATCTTTAAACCAAAGTGAGGGGCTTGATAGAATATAGCTGGAAAATAACTGAGGTTTGGTAAGCAATACCCAAGCACCAAAAGATCCACCCAACGAGTGGCCGGAGAGAATTCTGCGCCTGGGGTCAACTCGAAAACTCCTCTCAATAAAGGGTATTATCTCTTTTTCGATAAATTTTAAGTAGTCTTCAGCTCCACCCGTGGTATAGCGCCTCCATCCGCTATCCACTGCCGGAGTAAGATCCCGTACCCGGCTAAACTGACCATTTTCACCGTGAGCAAATGAGATAGCAACAACAATAGCTTTATCCATACTTCTAAAGTGCGTAACACCCGAGGCGACCTTAAATGTATGCGGGCCATCATTAAGGTAAATAACCGGGTAAGCCTTATTTCTATCTGTTAAATAACCTGAAGGTAGTTTCACATATAAATCATACTTGCGCTTTAGGACCTCTGAGTCAACGGTATATATTTGAGAGCTGCTCAACTCAAAAGATTCCGAAACTTTGGTGACAAGTGGTTTTGCATTGATCGGATTAGATAACACAAAAATAGCCACCAGAAAAATAAGTCTAGTCATATTTAACCTTGGTTAATTTTTTACACATGGCGCCGCTGCAAGTCTATCGTTAACTGCCAGCTAAAATTACAGCGACATTAACTCTCCCCACTCTAAAAAGAGCAAAGACAGAAACAAAAGTAATAAATAGGGCGTTTAGTTATGAGTCAGACAAATCTGATTGAGCGTATTTCGCCAGCTCATCTTGGATATTCTGGACCTGTTGAGAAAAACGCTGTAAATCATCTCCTGTCAGCGCTGTGCTAACGGGAAGATTAAGCCTTAATGGGTCAACCGCTATACCATTTTTATGAATTTCATAGTGTAAATGTCGCCCCTGCACCCGCCCGGTGGCTCCGAGATAACCGATTATCTGCCCCTGCCTAACCCGAGCTCCTTGATTGATTCCTTTCGCATACCCTTTCAGGTGAGCATAAATAGTTTTTATACCAGAGGTATGGCGAATACGAATATAGTTGCCAAAACTACCAAAATAGGAGGCTCGCTCAATAACACCATCACCAGCAGCCAATATCGGTGTCCCCAAGGGAGCGCCAAAGTCCAGCCCCTTATGCATTCGGGTATACCCTAACACTGGGTGCTTGCGACGCCCAAAATAGGATGACAAGCGCGCATTCTCTAAAGGTGTGCGCATTAGAAATCCTCTAGAACCCCGGCCATCAGGATAAAAATACTCCGACCCCAAAGACTCTTCAGCAGAAAAATTATATAGCGTGACTTTCTCTCCACTTAAAATCAGTTCTGCAAATAGAACCCGATCTAGCTGCTCCTCCCCAGTTTGGTGGTCAAACAAAGTATCGTAGAAAACTGAAAATTGATCACCAGCTCGAATCTGTCGCTGAAAGTCTACGGAATAACTAAATATTTCATTGAGCTTTACGAGAGCAGAAACAGATACCCCAGCTTCTTTTCCACTTTGATACAAACTACCAGAAATTTCACCTTTCACATATTTCTTTCTGATATCAACAGTAGACTTTATTTGGCGAGCGCTATAGCTGTCTCCCTCTCTAACCAACTCTAAACGCTCTGCAAAACCGGTACGCAAAGTAATTTTATCGAGTTTTCTGTCAGGGCTTATTAGCAACTCAAACTCCTTAGCAACTGGCAAACTGCTGACATTGATATGCACCGACAAGGCCTGGACAATCTTATAAGCCTCTGTTCGATCAATCCCACTCCCCGTCAACAAAGATAAAACTCCTTGATTTTTAGCTAACCTGATCTTCTTCGTGCGCTCTCTATACTCCCTCTCAAACGCAACTTTGAGCGGTGGGAAAACTGCCCCGCGCTGTACTTTATAGTCTTGATAACCTATGGATAGGTCATTTAGAGAAGGCAATATATTCGACCAATCATATGGCATCAATTGAACATTGGGATAACCTTCTGATAGTGGACCTGCCATTGCCCATGAATGGGCTGGCACAAAAGCGAGCAACAAAGCCACCTTCCACAAATCGAGCAACAAGAAAGCAATTGATTGCCCTATTTTTCTTGTGTAATAAATCATCAACAGCTGCCCCTTACTTTGCCAGCAAAGTAGCAGGATTGATTCTTTTACCGTCTTTGATCAACTCAAAATGAAGATGCGGTCCGGTAACACGTCCAGATACCCCCACAGTCCCTATCGGCTGGCCGGCTCGCACGGATTGTCCGACCTCGACCTCCCGTTCATTCAAGTGAGAGTAAAGTGTTTTAGTATCATCACCATGGTCAACAATTATAATTTTCCCGTAATTTTTATGTTTATATTCATCAGTAGAGACTATTACAACACCACTTGCAGCTGAAACCACAGGGGTACCTATGGGGGCGGCAAAATCGGTGCCTTCATGAGGCTTTTTACGGATTTTACTGAGATCACCAAATGGACTGCTGATACGCGCACTCTCAACTGGAATTGTCAAATTGGCGACCTCAGCTGAAGCCATTGTTAACCCAGGTTTTAATAGTAGTCCTGCAAGAATTAATATCGTTGAAAAACCGCAGAACAACATAGCTCGCATATAAACCTCTAAATTACTGCTAAAAGACTCTATCCTTGAGATTTCCATAATGTTTATGAGTCTTCGGCGAAAAAATGGGACCTGATTCGACCCAGCGAAGAAAGAGAATGCGACAGCCCAATCACTTGTCCTCTGTAAAGAGTTTCGTCGAAGCGAATCAATCATTGTCTGCGCATAAACACGGTGCAAATTTCGCTGGCAAGATTTTAGAACATCACGATCACAGCCCAATTCAATCGCCCAGCTAAACCGAGATTTCATCCAACCCAAGAAAGGATTAAACCATAGGATGCAAGTAAAAATATGCACCAAAAAAATCAGCAAAGGGTCCAACCTTTTCAGATGCATAATTTCATGCTCAACGATGAGGTGGCGCTCGGTGGCATCCATTGATAAAACATAGGAGGGAAGCACCAGTTTGCGACTGAATAATTGCATCACAAATGGCGTAACCGCTGATTGAGTAATAAATACCTGAGTTTTACTTTTAACCAGGTAATCACTTTGCGACAAAGTAAAAAACCGGCCAAAATTGACAGTAGATAGTTGGTTATTTGCTATTAGGCTCAATCTCCTGCCACAGAGCAATTGACTCAGCACCATTTTAGCTAGCTTGAAAGATACGCCACAGACATATAGAAGCAACCAAAAAATAGCCAGTAGCTCTATCGCACTTAAAGAGGTAGATACATATTCATGCAGAACCCTATTTTCTGGCGGTATAGAGGCAGCTTCATAAACTGTAGGCAATTCAAAATTCAAATCTGGAACTATACCCAGGGTTAATTGGTCGCTCAATTGCGCGAAAACAAATGGAGAGCCAGCAGCTACTAAGGCACACAACCAAAAGCTTCGCCATTGGTATAGCGCTTTAAACTTATCACCTCCAATAGCGATTACCAGCCAAATAACAGTAAAAACCAACCCCGCCCACAGAATGGAGAAGAAAGAGGTAACTAGAAAATCCAATGAAAATGGTAGAACTGTAGAGACTATCTCGGCCATAGCCTATTCACCCTTATTGACTGACTCAGAGTCAGGCCAGGCATCAAGCACTGCCTGGAGTTCCTCAATGTCCGCATCATTCATTAACTTACTGCTGGCGAACATCGCCACGGGAAGGGGACCATCAAGTTCCAAAACTCTCTCCGCGAAATCTTTGGCATAGGATGCCAGAGTTTCCACCTTGTCAATCACAGGGCTATAAACATGGATTCCGTGGATCTCAGATTGAGCTACGAGCGACTTATCCCGCATTCGATCCAGAGTCTTTCGTGTCGAGGAGTAAGACCAACCCAGTCCCGGCCCCACCCGATCGTGTAGCTCTCTAGCACTTAGTGGCTCCTGCTTCCATAGAGCCTTTAATAATGCAAGTTCAGATGGAGACGGCTTTACTTCTTTCATTATGCTTACTCTTGTGACGACAAGGGTAAGTGTGCGACAAGTGTCGCATGCGGTCAACCAACTATTCGAAAAACTCTTTGTTGGTTATTTTATGTACAGGAATGACAGATAGAATTACCTGGCGGCCCGTCATAAATTAAAAGCTGGCGATATACCAACTTATTTTGATCAATTTAAAGGCAGCCAATATAGACTCTACGAGCCTTGGCAAGCATTTCAAAGGCTCAGAGCTCGCTGAACAAGCGCCAGGCACAACCCTAAGCTAAAGAAGTAAGTGCCTATAGCACCCAGAAAGCGCATGGGGTTTGGCTTTGCCATAGTGGAGGGAAATAAGATACCCGCAACAAAAAGAAATCGGCAGGCGGTCAGTAAAATAGCAAACCAGTAAACCCAGGTAGAGGGCTGCCCCAAACTCACTAAATAAATAAGTATCATCAAAAGGGGGGCATATTCTGCTGTATTTGCATGAGCCCTTACCCATTTGTGTAAGGTATTATCAGGGTCGAACGAGTGCCCCACCAAGACCTCATACTTACCGCGACCAATAGTAACCAGAATACCGAGTAGAAGAGATAATGCCGCTAAGAGACCAATACATAAGTAGTAAACATTCATAGAAAACTCCTTTTTCTATTATGCTATCAATAAGGGGAGGTAGCCCCTCCCCCAAGTCAGCTCACAGTATAAAATACGGTTTACGACATAGCCTGTTAGAGAATTACAGCCTTATCTCTGGAACCCACCGCAAATAGTGCAACCAACGAGAACTGCGAAAATCCCTGATCGGTAGATAGATACTCTTTACACCAAAACCTGAGATCATCGGATAGCTTGGCGAGAGCCTCCAACCTATCTACCTCAACCGTATTTTGAGAGGCCAGTCCGGCAAAATGACAGTGCACAACCGCTTTAGAGTCGTTACTGCGGCGATCATCTGTCACTGATATCGTCACACTGGCCGACGCTGGCTCCCAACCTATCAGAAAGTACAAAGAGCTATCTGTTACATTTTCATCAAGCTTGGAAATTGCCAGCTGTAATACTTCAGAGAGATCCTGATAGACCTCTTCTGCCTTGAGGGCGCCACTTTGCGCTTGATGCACCTCACGCTCTGCATTATCTACTGCATCAAAAAGGTTGCTCGATTGCCCTACCTGCCAAGCCAATCCCATAAATCCTCCCAATATACCGAGACTCGTAAAAGTGTATTTTACGAGATTCATAGACATAGCACACTCAACACCTTTGAGGCCGGTCTCTTATGTGCAACTTCAAGCTCGCGGTAGAACTCCCCGTAAAGGGCAGAGCAACATCTGGCATGAAATGCCAACATTGTTACTCTGGCGAAGGACGCGCTGAAACGCGCATGGTGATATCCGCATGAAAGACCTCTACACCATGTGTATCGATAACCCTTACCGGCATCACAACATCTCCAGCTTGAATCGCCTTAAAGTCCGGGTAGTCACAAACCGCCCGAAGGTTTGTCTTTGCCATCTTTAAATATTTGACTTCCATCCCTACCGGTATCCAGCGAAAGCGGCGATCCAGAGATACATCCAGACATACACCACCAGCCAGTTCAGCCGCATTACACATGGCAATAGCATGCACCGTTCCGATATGATTTGTTACACCCCATCGCTTCTGTAGTAAAACTTCCACCTTGCCCGGTGATATTTCTGCAAAACGTGGTTTGATCGACCGAAAGTACGGCGCCTTGAAAGCTACGAGTTTAGACACCGCCCATCGACCCAATCTCGAACCACCAAACCTGCTCCATAGATTAAGCACCGGACTTCTTGAAGATTGATAGTCCATATTACCTCACCACCTTATAAATCTGAGACCACTCTAAACGGGTGGCCCTAAGCTGTTTAGGCCAACTATATATCAATTTCTGACAGACCTGAGTACTCAGATCTATCAGTCTTATTGACATGGCACTCTACTCCAAATAGAGCAATAGCTAGGAGCTGGATATGGAATTTGACTATAAAACAACCACCGGAATATGGGCAGATCACGATAATCTCCATATAAGCTGAGCCCGGCAGCTATGAAAAAAGAAAGGCACAGGAGATCATTTTATAGGCCAAATGATCTCGATCCAGAGGCCCTCTACTTTTCATCTGTATCAACATACAAAAATATCGAGTTTTAAATTGGAGACAATATCACTGACTCAATTCCGTCAGAGCCCCCCGAGGTATAGTGAGACTCTGCCCGCCTTTTACAATTTACACTATCGCGGACATCATCAGCCAGCTTCGATTAATAGAAGTTGACTGTGCTGATTAGCGCAACAACCTATTTACCACTGACGAACGCAGATTAGTAATCGAAGACCTTTTATAAAATAAGCCGACCTATATCAGTTATTGGAAATACTGCGATGATAATTTTTATTTTAAAAAACAGGACAAAATAGCCAAGCTTAAATTAGAGCGACCTGTAAATAAGCCACTCCACGATAAATCAACTCAAGACAATCTTTGACGATACTCTCTCGGCAACATTCCTTTATTGCGACGAAATGCTCGTCTAAGCTGCTCTTGCGAGTTAAACCCACAGATACTTGCAATTTTTTCTTGAGTCAATGCTTGTGTAGCAAGAAGCTGACACACCTTTTCTATGCGGATTTTCTCTACAAACCGGCCTGGAGTCTCGCCCATATCCCGGGTAAAACAGCGCGCAAAATTCCTAGGGCTCATAGATGCCTTTTCCGCAAGACTATTGACACACATAGGCTTATCTAAATTATTGTGCATCCACTGAATCAACTCTAGAAAACGGTCGCTTTTCAATTGGCTCATTAAATAAGTACTACTCTGCTTGTGATCACCGTCTCGCTTGAGATAAAGAATCATCAACTGCGCGACAGCGAGGGCAATCCCACGGCCAAAATCATCCTCAACCATTGCCAGAGCTAAATCTACTCCTGCACTGACGCCTGCGGAGGTATATATATGGCCATCTTTGACAAATACCGACTCAGAATCAACCTCCACTTCCGGAAATTTCTTCAGCTGCTCAATATATCTCCAGTGAGTCGTCGCCCGTCGGCCGTTGAGCAAACCAACCTTTGCAAGAATTAGAGCACCACTACCAATAGAGCCTATACGCTTAACCAGGCCAGACTGGTAAGATATCCAACGTGTTAGACATTCACTTACCTTGAGGCCCTCACCATTATCAAGGTTACCGCTAACAAGGAGTGTGTGAATCCCACTAGAGTCAGTAAAACACCTATCAGAGCACAACCTCAACCCTGATGACACTTGTTTAGTGTCCCCATCTTCTGCCAAGAACTCTACTTCATACTGATCATCACAACTAAACCCTTTATCCTTTAATTGCTGATTTGCAAGAGAAAACACCTCTGCTGGACCCATTACATCCAGTGAGTGCGCCCCAGGATAAAACACAATTGATACTTTCTTTTTACAGTTCATTTTATATTGCAGAATAAGTGTAAAACCTTATACAAATATCAAAATCTCTGTGTGAACCATAATTTATTTCGGAAAGCCCAGGAACACAACCCAAACAGCTGAGTCCCAAACAAAAGGGGATAACGCTATAGCGGAAGCTAACAACCACAAATAAATTGATCCTTTACCTATACCCGAGTAAATTACTGGGCTTTACCGCTACCGAACAACAAGAACTGATTACACAGCGATTTTCACCTCAAAGAGAACTCTGACAGACAGCCCCACTATCTGCTACATCCTCAAGATGTATATCCATATTCCTTTCGGGAAAGCCATCTCCTAAAAAGCAGTAGATGATCCACCCTATCAAATCAATTAATTTTGACTCTAAGTTACCAGCTTTTTCTATTCTGTAAAGCGATAACGTTATTTTTTTAAAGAATACATATTTACTGGTTAAATAACCTTGCTTTCTGCCAAATAAACTTTGATTGCAGCCATAAACCTTCAGCAAAGAAAACTCTAAATCCAAGCCGAAAAAGAAAAGAATAATCACCTTAAAGAGGCGACCCTTAAAGCCTCCAAGCATAGAAATCGCCAATAGCCTTCAAAAGCCACCCGCAAAAACATAAAATTCAGCCAAGGAGGAAATAGCAACTTAACAGTTAGCCGTCCAAACGATGGTACCACTTTCTATTATAAAACATACCCAGCCCAAGCTAAGCTCTTCCCTCCAGTCACATCTTAGCCTCAGAATCTAAAATATTTATATAATTACATCGGTAGCCACTAAACTGCGCAGCTGGAGACTCTTCAGCAGGGTCAAATGTTGGTATACACCAATGAAGAAGAAAAAATATTGAATACCACTCAGAACCCAGGCAACATTTTATTGAAGGAATAATTGGTAGAATAGCCTAGAACATCAATAAGGACACCCTGCTCCTTATTGATAAAGGTCCGTCAGTAGAGCTAGAACACAGACCTGATCTTTCCCTGAAGACACTATCAACTTAATAGGTTTATCAATCAGAAGAGGCTATACGCTAGCGCACTCGACACACTCTTAATGAAAGAAAAACTCCTCACATCTACTCTCACACACCAATTACAGTAGAATCAAATAAAGCTAACATGTATAAATAGCAACACCCCGGCCCGCTAAACTCCCAAGCCTTTGCTCCTGTACAAGAACACCACCACTCCAGAGGAAACTCACACTGCCCCTATAGCTTTTATGCCTAATGCATCGACCCAAAGGATCGTATTGATACTGAATCACTTCCTGAAACTGCTCCATACCCTTTTCCACTTTCAGCTTTTCCACTCGCATTAGTTGCTGACGGAAATTATAGTAGAATCGGGCCCTGCATGATTCTTCCCCACCCCTCAATTCCTTAACCAAATACCCCTGAAAATTATAACGGCCATCAACACCACAGGAAGAAACACAACCTCTTACATCCTCACCGGCAAGATCTCGATACTTAACCCCATATTTAAATTTAGTTTCAGAGGAAGTAAAAATATCGGGAAGAACAACAGAAGTTTTGGCGAACTGATATCCCCTACTATATTGACAATCACTCTTGAACATTAAGCTCAACTCATCCAAACGGGCATTAGTTAAGCCCTCAGGATTTTCAGGCAGTAAAGCTAAAGCATCACCTGAAAAATCATAGAATCTATGAAACCCCAAATTATCAGCTAACAGGCACAGAGCATCTTCGCCACAGCTGTCAAAATTCTTATGCTCCACTAGAGGATTTATATCCCCAACCACTGAATAATCACGCAAACCCTGAGCTTCACCAGAAGAGCTATATATACCCTCAAGAATTTCTCCACAGGGCAATGTAGTCGCAACAAGATTACCTGCCACATCGTATTGATAGCTGAGCTTATTAAAACCCTGCCACTCAGCTATAACGCGACCATTAACATCGTATTCCCAACGCAGCCTACACTGACTATTTTTAGCTTCGATCAACTGACCCCGACAATTATATCTAAAGCTGCTTACACCATCTGGAGCATTTTCTCTCAATAGACGACCTAGCAAATCTCTTTCAAAGTAGATATCTAATTCTACATCACTCTCTACATCAATAACTTTGCTCGACCTTACTAAATACCCTGCAGGATTATAAGTATAGCGAGTAGCACGACCATCAAAGCCCACTTCTTCAACAAGGCGGTTATTAAAATCATATTTTCGCTGATAGCATTCGCCTTTTTCATTCTTCAAGCCGATTAAGTTGCACTCTCCATCATAATAAAACTCCAGCCGACTGCCGTTAGAGTGTGTACGAGACCTTACTTGACCGAGCCCATCATAAGTGTACGTAGTACTTGTACCATCATCCTCTATAATTTCAACAAGCAGACCTTGAACGTTATAGATATATTGAGTACGCCTTCCATCGGGAGTTGAGACTATACAAACACGCCCCTGTTCATCGTACTTATAGCAAGTTTTCTTGTCTTGACTAGAGCGCACTATATTTAGAAGACTATCACTACCATATTGATAACAAATAGATCTTCCCAGAGAATCCTCAATCGCTGACAAGCGGCCTTCATCTTCCCAAAAATAGCGCGTAACATTACCTAGAGGATCAGTAACAGAATCAATCAAGCCCTCAGGGGTATAGGTGTAGTGCGTAGTATTGCCAAGGGGGTCTTCAATAGCTACAATTTTTCCATATTTATTGTAGCGACGCTGCCAACTGGAGCCTTCTGGGTCAGTGAGCTTACAGGGAAGTCCTGCACTACTGTACTCGATTTGATATCTATTTCCACCAGCATCCACTTTCTGTACTAGGCGGCCATCCTTATCGTATTGGTATATCTCTTCACGTAGGGCGTCACTCTCACTGGGCAGCTGCACCCTGGAAATCCTGCCCATATCGTTGTAACTATACAACGTTTCCCCACCTTCGCCATTACAGTAATAGGTGGGCAATCCTCGCTCATTAAAACAATAATGCGTTTGCCCTCCCCGGGTATCAATAATCGTTACTCTATAGCCATCTCCGCCCCAAATAAATTGGTAGTTACAGGTAGGTTTGCCGTCAATCGTATCTCCCCACTGCCGGACACATCGCGCAGAGGGGCCATCAGTATCCCACTCAAAGTAGAAACGATAACCAGTTTTTAAGGTCCGCTGTTTAATGTTATATTTTTGGTATTCATATTTTTCGCCACAGCCAGACCCGTCTACAGCTTTAATTAGTGAGCCTTCATCACTATACTCATAGTGAGCGATAAATTTAGTGCCACCATCTCGACCTATTCTTTTTAAGGCACCGATTCGAAAGCTTGCAGAACTTTCCTCTGCTGGACTTATATATAAATCCTCGCCAAAACTACTCTCAACTCTGATTAAACATTCATTACGGTAGTGGAGCTGGTAAAAGTTACCATAGCTATCACAAATTTTAGTAAGCCTTAGTGCACCCGTTTCCCCAGTAGCTTTAAAGTGCTTCTCTATTCCAGCGGAAACCCCGTAAGTCGTGATAACCCAATGTTCGTCATTTATCCTGGTGAGTGTTAATTGCTCAACAACATTATGGCTGCGAGAGCTATTTCCTGGTGCCGGCAAACTTATTACTCTACCTTCAGCATCAAAGAACAGTATCGTTTGACCCGGACGCCACACCAGGCGTTCACTTAATGTATGGGTCCACCCATATCCCAAACCAATATCCCTAGAGTTACTACTACGATATGTACGGGCTATCCGTAATGGTAGAGGTCCACTCAGCGCCACATCTGTCAAGGTAAAGCTAACCTCACCCGTTTTTAAATGAACTATCTCTCCAACTGTACAAGCGGTAGCGTTACTCTGACAGGTATCACCCGTATAATTTTCTCCTGCTTCACTACAACTCTTATCTGCCTCCTCTGAAAAATTTTTCGCCCGATTTATTCCTATAACTTGTGCACCCGAACTATAAAGCCTCCTGGGAGTTTGACTCTGCGGATTGCCACTTCCTAATAAATCAGATTTAACTGAAGCCTGGGAATTTTTTTTGCCATAGCGCTTTTGTATATTGGCTTGAGTACCCTTCCTGCCCGCTTTGCGCTCTGTTTTTTTAGCAAGCAATGTGCGCTGCCTTTTTAACCGGGCAAAATCAAACATCAAATCGCCAATATTTCTAAAGGCAGTAAGCAGGCGTGCACTCTTTGCACGGGAGACTGCTGTAACGTCCCCTTTAGTTAAAGCTGCAAGTGCTATTGTCAAGATAATTTCAAAAGTGCCGCTGGCAACTAGATCGGTAACTTTTAGGCTATAGCGTGTCTTGATATAATTCTGTGCAAAATGAAAGACGGCCCCTCGAAGTATGGAGTCACTATAGATAACCTCAGCGATATTAAAGCTCAGGCGAAGCTGTTTCCTGGAAACCGTATTCGGATTAAATCCTAATGCTGTGATCACTCCACGGAACACGGAGGTTACACACTCTCCGCCAGGCTCCTCTAGATTTTCTGCATACAATATATAGTCGATGACTTCTGTACTAAGTTCAAATGATTGACGCGCTGGACTCACCACCGCTGCAACCTCAGCAGCATCCTTAGTCCAAATAGATAGGCTCCATGCGGAACAACTTGGTACTTTTGTAATATTCGTTGCGGCAGCCTCCTTCACCTTACCGGAATCAGTTTTAACTACTGATTTGGTCAGGGGTTCGCCGACAGAATCTTGCAAGGTTACCTGTTGCAACCCTATGCGAATCCTGTTAGCCAGCTCCGCTTGTAAATCTGCCAAAACGGAGTACGGTAAAGGAGCTTCTTCGATCACGAGTCGGTGCTGTACTAACGCAAGGTAGATGGCCTTATCTCGCTCACAGAGATAGCCTGGGGCATCATTTTTCGGTGTGGATTGGCGTTCTGCCTGTCGAGAATCTGTATCTGACGTAGGAGTCTTATATAAGCCGAGATACTGGTCATATACTAGCTGGAGTGTTTTGCTATCAAACATACCCAGTACCTCGGTAGCATCAATCTGAGCTGAGGTCGTGTTTTTGCAGGTCCAGCCAGCACTTACTGTGTAACGGGTGCCTTGATAATTTTCGATAAAGAGCTGTATCAAAAGTTAAATCCTATCAACCACTGACCAACCGTTGTACGGTCATCAAACAACCGAATCCATCCAGGATTCCTAAAATATGATCTCAACTCCGTTATCACCACTCTGATTAAGGCTGTCCTCTCAAAAAAGGAAAGAAAACTTCGCTATAGCCACCCAGTGTCGGGGATAGGCAATAGTAGCGGATAAAAAATAGCCTAAACCTCTAGAGCATGGCTAAAAAGTACCAATCAGAATGTCACGTAGCTAGAATCACCAAGCCGAGCCCCTAGTTAGTACTTTTGTAACAAAACTAGTAATAACAGCCCCAAAACCAACAGATAATTTCACAATGCATCCACATTTAAAATCTTCTGCTGGATTTAAACTCAATAGATAAACTACTCAGTAGTCTCCAAACCATATTTCTCAAATATCAAATAGAATGCCCTGTAACCTGGCCCAAAATTTGGAGAAAGCTGACTTAGTTTAGTATTTCTTAGTAGGGAAAAGCGATGACAGTAAAGCACACAGAGAGCAATACAAATAAATTTGACTTCGATTAAGGTTTTAATCTCAATTCCAACCGACAGGAAGCGGGAAATTTTAACAAAGAAGCATCGCCTATCGAAAGAAATATAGGCGACCTAATCACCCCGACAAAACTACAAAAAGCACCCCCTGCAAATGAATGGTATCACAAAATCATACAAGGACCGATTCAATTCAGGTGGCGCCTTTCTTATACCAGCCGCATACTGTTTGCAAATTAAAGAAATCGGCAGGAGTATCCAGCCGACGTCTTAACTCATTAATTGTCAACCGTAAAGCTGCTCGACGTACCAGAATAGCTGGAAATTTTTCCGCCCCACCCACTCTTCCAGTTTCCATAATGCCTTATTCGATAAGTACCTGATGGCGTATCCCCTGCAATAAGCCACTGCCCTTCAGCAAAGGAGCAGGCCATACAATCAATAGCCGTATCCCGTGTCCAAATAAAATGTGTATTCAAATCATTATCAGTCAGGTAAGCCTCCCAACTACCATTAACTTTACGCTGTACCTCAATAAAAGTTTCCTCAGTTTTTAAGTCATTGCGCGGATGGCCAGAACGAAAGGTAACTGAGACCGTATCGCCAATACGATAATTGTTATCCACGTCATCCCATACCTGCCCAAAGGACTCCCAGAGGCGCTTATCATCATAAACAACCCCTATAACATTAATAATTTGATCATCGGATAGATCTTCAGGTATGGGCCCCGCAGCGACATCTACACCGTTGATCATGGCATAAGACATTTCGGTATATATCTGCCGATAAGCGGCAAGTGTATTCGGGCCATAAATCGTATGCGCTCCCTCATAATGCTGCATATCGAACTCTTCATGAGTCGTTATATAGCCGGTATAGGCATTTGCTAAACCGGTTAGCACCACAGCGGTGACACCACTCTGTGCAAAAGCCGATAAAACATCCGCCTGAAGACGCCGCCCAGCCATAGTTGTCATTTCACCCGGAACTGCTATTAGAGCGAGAGACCCTATACGGAATAGTTGAAAGGGTAGATACGGCGTATAGAGCGCCTGCCCGACTACTTTACGCTCTACAAATGTAGGCTTTGGGTACTGACAGGGGTCATCTTGAGTATCCTCATATACCGCAGCAGCAGAGAAGGCACTCATTAGGCCAAAAAGGGGGTAACCATGAATTACTGATTCGAATAAACCAACACTCCTATCCCAGTCCACCCCCTCATTTTCTATAGACATCCCTTCAAAGATACCACCAATTTCGCTGGGACCATCCCATGAGGAGCCAGCGGTAAATGACCAGCCGACCGCACCTTCACAGATATCCTGCTGTCCCTCACCGGTAAACTCATCCGCTACGGTATAGCCAGGAAAATAGATATGTTGATGACGGTAATCCAAGCCGCCCTCAAGCTTCAGCGACGACGACTGGTAAAGTAACTGCGCCTTGGCAACCTGTTTTTCCGCAGCTAAGAGTAAACTATCATATTCAGTGTTTCCACAGCCATCCCTGGGACCGCAGATATTGGGAGAAGCATCTCCTAAATTACTATTGGCAAATGCTGCGATAAATTTACTAGCGGCGCCCTGCCCAACAGCCCAGGCCTCAAATAACTGACTTGCCGCACCTTTATGATCAGCACTAATTTGGCGCTGATCTTTACCTAGAGAAACATTGTGTACCGCAAACCAGTTAATAACCCCCAAAGCCTTGTTGTTAGCATTAACTAACTTGAGTTGAGTCATTGTTTTATTGGTATCGTATTGATAGCTACCAGCGTCGGCATTTTCAGTATAAGGCTCCGGGTTCCGATTAACACTGGCATTTAGGAGAGTTCCCTGCTCCACAAAAATATCACCCGAAGCCAATCCATTATTCGCTTCCACAATTGACTGGAAGATACCATCGACAATAATCTTATAGTTATCTCCGGCATATCCTAGGGTACTCATATTCAACATAACATAATGATCATAACCACCGGGGCCAACGTGGGTATGAGTGGCAGTTAGCATGACATTTTTTTCAGTATACCGACTATTACCAAATCGGCTCTTTAACTTTTCAATGACCCCCTGCTTCACACCCTGAGGAATACCCTGTAGATCTGCCGATACAAATACTAAACGCTTACTGTCAGTATTATCAGCAATAACAAATGCCCGCGACCACAAGCGTGTATGGATACCTTTTGTCGTTTGATCCACATCCCCATAACCTACCATCCCAACATCAGCTGCCGGTCCAGTAATATCATACTTACCCACCCCAACAAGCCATTGCGGCGAGCTTGCAACACTAGGCACCCAAACAATCAGCATAGAAATAAGGAGGAAATTTCTCATTATTTTTTTCATTTTTTTCTCCAGGATTTTTACGCACAGAAGCACACCCACCACTTCACAGGCGTAAAGAATTGTAGTTTTGCTAAAATTAACAACTGAATAGACTGCCGCCGAACGATACGACAACACCCCATTAGACATTAAGCCAATTTGATTCTTGGCTTTTATTATTCCAGCCTGAAAAGTAGCTTTATTATTTTCAGCAACACCTCAAGCAGCCACGATCCCCAACGCACCCAAACTTGTAAGGCAGCTCTAGCACGCACAGCCAGCATACCCCATTTACCTACACTTGGTACCATCCATAGCGCTAAGGCCCGCCATATTCCCATTATGTTTCGAAATTAAAAGTTATTAGCTTTATCTTCTTATTAAATATGGAAAATCCATCCGCAACAACACCAAGCCAAATAAGCAGCCCACGAGATCAAAAGAAGGTAAGGCAAACCACTTTGCAATCACTAAAAATCATTGCCTAATGACTTTCTACAGCCCCTAACCCCAGCCAATGATTTATCATAAAACTGACAACTCACCCTCAAACAAGACAATAAGAAACCATTTTGTTCAAAGCTAACAAACAGGTTAGCCATATAAAACAGGAATAGGTGAAATTGGCATTTAAATCTGACACAGATATCGAAGAGCTTTTTAGATTGAAACACCTGACAAGACAGCCTATACAAATAAAAAGACTGCCTATATCCAAAGCAATATAAAGTATTACACGAGAAAGCTGAAAATCTCGCTGAAAACTCCGCAATATTTCTATGGGGCTTTCAGCGTAGCTCAAGTTCTGCGCTGTAGCTCTTGATACCCCCAGAGAGACTCACCAAAATACACGCCTTGACTGTAAATACTCTGCCCCCAGAGTTATGCTGAATAATTCAAGGATTTTCCAGATCAGTTCTTAATAAGACTGACAAATTGCTCGCGGTACTTTACCCACATTGCCTCCCCGGAAAAATGGCTAAAATCGACCTGCTGTAATTTACGCCCCGCCACTAATGACTGATATAGAGACTCCAGTTTTTGTACAGCATCATCGGAACTTGAGTAGCGCAAACCTTCTGGGTAGAACTCCGGGTAGCACTGCTCATCGGGTACTATAGGTGTTGCACCGAGAATAGCCGCCTCCATTACTGCCAGTCCCTGGAATTCATGGTAAGCCGTTGATAAAAATATATGGCTATGTCGCAGTATTTGACGATAACTTTCAGTACTTTCGACAAACCCAAGCACCAATAAGTGCTCAGAGAATTCTCGTTGTATCTGCGCAAATTCAGCCGGACTATTGCGGAATGACTGTCCCATCAAATTGACAAGAAACTTAACCTTTTTGTCCTTCAAGCCCCGAAGGATATGAAGTAGTCGATCGGCTCCCTTATCATACTCCCAACGAGCGGCCCAGCTTATAATCAAAGTATCTTTACTTATATCCCTCTGCTCATTCCTCTTTGAATGGCATTTCCATAAAAACTCCTCTTCTGGAGCTGTAATATTGAATACGATATCTTCCAGTGGTACCGGAATTACCCGTGACTTTTCTTCTATCTCCGCACAAATACCTGGCGGGACACAATCAGGAAAGCGTTTCAGTAATTTTGCAGCGCCATCTATCAAAGTGCGGCGGTTGTATTCTGAGTTGAACAGCAACCGATCGCCGGCCAGAGCTGTATAGATATTAAGCAGCTGAGGTTCTACCGATCGAAAGGCGTCAGAGCTCACCGGGTAGGCAAACTGATTCTCGTGAAAATACACAATGGTGGGCACCCCCACAATCTCAGGTACCAAGCCGCGCAGAGCGCTCAGGTCTGTCATTGATGTGGTAACAATCAAGTCCCAGCCCTGCTTCAATATTTTTGCAGCGTCTCCCCTGGCCCAAGAAAGGCTATTTCCACGAATACGCCAACTGAAATAACGCGGCGGCAGGGTGAGTAGGGTCCATTGCCACTTGGGAAAAGCCGCCACCAAGCCTTTGCGCCAGCGCTTGTGGCTATCTGCATCATAAGCAGAGAGTAGTAAAACTTTCATCAAATCGTAATAAGAAAAGGATAGCGCCCGTAACCAAAGCTGATCCCGGGGCTATCTTATAGAAGGGACTAGTTGAAGGGGCGCACATTCATTAAACGTGCAAACAAGCTGGAGGTATCCCAGCGCGAACCACCGATCGCTTGAACTTCACTGTAAAATTGATCGACGAGGGCCGTAACTGGCAGCAGAGCCCCGTTGTGTTGCGCCTCCTCTAATACGATCGACAAATCCTTGCGCATCCAATCCACAGCAAAGCCGTGGTCGTACTCTCCAGCTAGCATGGTTTTCGAGCGGTTTTCCATCTGCCAGCTCTGCGCTGCCCCTTTGGAGATTACATCGACGACTTGCTCTGCATCCAAGCCAGCCGCTTTCGCAAAATGCAATCCCTCAGCGAGCCCCTGGACAACCCCGGCTATACAGATTTGATTAACCATCTTGCATAGCTGGCCAGCACCTACAGGCCCCATCAGGCTTATCGCCCGCGCATAGCTCTCAATCAGTGGCAGCACCTTGTCGAAGCTTGCCTGCTCTCCACCAACCATAACCGTTAAAACACCGTTTTCCGCGCCAGCCTGACCTCCGGAGACAGGTGCATCCAGGAAGGCAAGGCCCTTTTCATCGGCAGCAGCTGCCAGTTCGCGGGCGACATTTGCAGAAGCTGTTGTATGGTCTACCAGCAGAGTTCCTTTTGTCATGGTGGCGAAAGCACCCTGCTCTCCTGCTACGACCTGGCGAAGATCATTATCATTACCAACACAGACAAAAACGACCTCTGCCCCTTTTGCCGCTTCCGCAGGTGTTGAAAAGCTCTCACCATCATATTCTTGTAGCCATTGATCCGCGCGGCTGACCGTGCGATTGTAAATTCGCACCATATGACCCGCACTGGAAAGGTGACCTGCCATGGGGTATCCCATTACCCCCAAGCCAATAAATGCCACTGTTGCCATTTTCTCTACCCCCATATCATCCAAATAAGCACCACACCGAGAGCCAGGCGATAAATCGCAAAAGGTGCCATCCCAATGCGGCTAATAAATTGTAGGAAAAAGTGAATACACAAATAAGCGCTAATACACGATAAAACTGTGCCCAGCAGCAGATCATTCCACGGCACGCTTTCATGAGCAAGCAACTCAAATGTCAACAAAATAGCACTGAGCGTGATAACCGGAATAGACATTAGGAATGAAAAGCGTGCAGCAGCTTCCCGCTTCATTCCGAGCATTAAGCCCGCAGTCATTGTAATGCCGGAGCGGGAAGTACCAGGAATCAGGGCCAGCACTTGCGACAAACCGATCAACAGGGCCTTCTTCCAGTTTAACTGGGCGAGAGACTCCACTCTGCGCCCCTTCACATCTGCCCACCACAGTAAAATACCAAAACCAATAGTGGTTATTGCGATAACCCCTGCGGAGCGCAAGTGAGTTTCAATAAAGCCCTTAAATAGCAACCCAATCAGCCCCACAGGAATTGTGGCGAGAACAATCAGCCAGGCCAACCGCCCTTCATCACTAAACTGCCTATCCGTAAAACCACCAAGGCCATCCCTAAGCAGCACCCAAATATCTTTGCGAAAATAGAATACTACTGCCAATAAAGAGCCAAAATGAACAGCCACATCGAAAGCCAGGCCCTGATCTTGCCAACCCAATATCTCGGAGGGCAAGATCAAATGCGCAGAACTGGAAATGGGAAGGAATTCTGTCAATCCCTGAATCAGGGACAGTATTACTATCTGAAATGTTTCCATGTGCTATTGAGAGCGAATTTTCTGTCGTTTTTTCCAAGTGACTTCATTGCGCAAATAAACAGGCTCAAGCGCTTCAGCGGTGACGGTTTTACCCTGTTCCCACAATGGAGCTGCCAGTTGCACAATATCCCGAGCGTGAATAAGGCTGCCCTGATCAACCGATACCAACGGCGCCGCCGCAAAGGCCTCGTAGTGTAACCCCGGGCCCGCAGCATAAAGCGGAGTAGAAATATCTGATTGCTCTAGAGACAACAGAACCTCTTCTGGGTTCTGTACAGCTTCCGGTATCAAGCTGTCGCAGGGTGACTCAGAGGAGTAGACCCCCCAATAAACTTGCTGCATACGGGCATCCAGCATCGCCACCACAGGAGACTGCCCCCATTCCGGATGTGCGCGTCGAGCTCCAAGGGCGAGAGCGGCGAGACTGGAAACCGGTATAACCGGCAGGTCGCAGGCATAGGCCAACCCCTGCACGCTACTAATTGCAATACGGAGGCCGGTAAATGACCCCGGCCCTCGACTGACGGCAAGAGCATCCAAATCTGCCAGTTTTATGCCAGCTTCTGCGAGGACTTCATCCACCATAGGCAAAAGGCGACGGGTATGGTCACGCTCTGCTTGCACAAAGCGTTCGATCAACTGTCCATCAGACATGAGAGCCACTGAACAGGCTCCCGAAGTTGTATCCAGGGCAAGTATTTTCACAGCGTTCTTAAACCTGGTCATTAAAAGGGGGGGAATTGTGGCACGGGAGCAGAGGCGAGTCATGCCCAATATCGCAATCCACAACTAAAAAACCCCGGTACTAACCGGGGCTTCTAAAGAGAGAGCTTCGATTCACGACTGCGGGCCCCTCTGTGTAACTCTAGATGAGTTTCTTCAAGTGGCCTTCTTCGGTGGGCGACCTCGCCGGGCAGTACCCGCTTTCGGTGGGCGACCACGGCGGGCTGGTGCCTTCTTGGTAGCCGCTGCTGCGACAGCTTTCTTGGGGCGCCCGGCTCTTTTTGCCGGCTTAGCCTCTGCATCAGCCTTCTTTGGCCGCCCAGCTTTCTTCGCTGTGGTTTCGGCAACCTTTTTAGGGCGACCGGGCTTTTTCGCTGTAGGGGCCTCGGCTGCGGGTTTCTTCTTGGCCTTTTTGGCCTTCTGGGCTTCAGCTTTTAATTTGGCTTTAGCCTTCTTCTCTAAATCTTTGACTTTAGCCGCAGCTTTCTTTGCCGCCGCTTTTACCTTGGCTTCGGCCTTCTTCTCTGCGGCCTTCAGTTTCTTGGCATGTGCCTTTTCTTTGGTTTTCACCCAGCGCGCTTCAAACGCCTTGAGAGCGGCAGCCAACTCTTTATCCGCTTTACTGGAGAGACTCTCGGAGAGGCTTTCCACCTTTTCTTTTGCGGCCGCCTCAGCCAAACGTACGGCATCCATCGCCTTAGCTTTGGCGAGCCCCATCTTTGCCTCTGACAGCTTGGCACGCAAATCCTTTGCTTTGCTATTGGCATTGGCCAGCGAGGTTTTCGCTGTGGCTGAATTGCTTTTCTGTGCTCGCGCTTTTGCTTTAGCGACACGATCCATTTGCGCATCCAGCGAACTAGTCGCTGAATCTACCGCTTTCTGCGCTTTTGCGACCGCTGGCGACTCCTCGGTCGCACTAGCTGCGCGCTTCGCGCGTGTACCCTTTTTTACTCTTGCCATCCCTTGTCTCCTCGCTGAAAGAAGAAGTACATCCAAAAGTGTGCCAGCAGCATTGCTTTTTAGCTATCAAATAAAAACTGCAACCGGTTGTTTTTATTACTTATGCAGAGTGCCGCACCGCCTATTTCGATACAACTTTATCAAAGTTAATAAAAATACCCGGCATTGCAAGTAAAAAAGCGGAAAATGAGAAGCTTTTTATAAAAAAAGTATCTTTTTCTTATCAATTTCCGCTTTTGGGTCCCGTTTTAGCACTTTGGTAGAAATTATTTTGTCCCAGCGAGCTTAGCTTGCACAACTCCCGCAAGCGCCGTTATATGATCTTCGCGTAAATTTAATGCGGGAATATACCGGTAATCATTGCCTCCCGCCTCAATAAAGTTAGCGCGATTCTCTACCGAAATTTCTTCCAGGGTTTCCAGACAATCGGCAGAAAAAGCCGGACAAATTACATCGACACTGCTAACTCCAGAGCTGCCCCACTCAATCAGAGTCTTATCGGTGTAGGGCTGTAACCACTCCGCCTTGCCAAAACGCGACTGGAAAGTAACTTGCCACTTATCCCGCTCAATTTGCAACTCTTGCGCTAGCAGTTGCGCGGTCTCCATACAGTGGCGGTAATAGGGATCGCCCTTGTTGACATTGGCTTTGGGGATGCCGTGAAATGAGAGTAACAGCTTTTCTGCTGGCCCGACTTTTTGCCAGTGCTCTCTCACTGAATTGGCCAGGGATTTTATATAAAGCGGATTTTGATAATAATCTCGAATCAGGGAGATATCCGGAATATCGCGACTATTGCGAAAAATCTGCGCCACCTGATCATAAATTGCTGCGGTTGTGGTCGCCGAATACTGGGGGTATAGAGGAAGAACCACAAAAGATTCAAAGCCCTTCTCGCGCAGGGCTGCTATCGTCTTGTCGAGCCGGGGCTCGCCATAAGTCATGGCATATTCAACCGCGACATCATAGCCCTGTGCCTGCAAATGCTTCTGTAACAGCTCTGCTTGCTGCTGCGTGTAGTAAAGAAGTGGTGACCCTTCCACTTTTGCTTCATCAGCACTCCCATTCCATATCTCCTTGTATGCCGGCGCAATACGTTGCGGGCGAAAAGGCAACACCAAGCAGTTCAAAATGGTCAACCAGATGGGTCTCGGTATCTCGACAACCCGAGGGTCTGAAAGGAATTCCCGTAAAAAACTTCTCACCGCCGAAGGTGTGGGCTCAGCAGGGGTGCCCAAATTCATCAAAACTATCGCCGTAGACATAAACCGTCCCGTTAAAATCTTATCCCTTCAAGAAGACCTGCCAGCTATTAGGCAGCTAAGAGCGCATACCGCCAGAGCAGCGCCGCTGCGATCAACTCGCCCCCAATTGCTACAGAAGATACAAAAAAGCCCCCAAATGGGGGCTTTTGAAAAGCATTACTGGCGATCTCAGCTGAGAGCTTCCAATACCTTCTCGCGAATCTCATCCATGTTGCCAACCCCCATTACCTTGCTGTACTTAGGAGCCGCCTCAGGAGAGCGCGCTTGCAGCTCGCGGTAGTAACCCACCAGCGGTGCAGTCTGCTCGTGATAGACCGCCAAACGGTTGCGTACGGTCTCTTCCGTGTCATCGGTACGCTGAATCAGAGCCTCACCAGTCACATCATCGACACCCTCAGTCTTGGGCGGATTGTAAACCACATGGTAGACACGGCCGGAGTTTTCGTGAACTCGGCGACCGGAAAGGCGCTTTACGATTTCTTCATCGTCGACAGCGATTTCCAGAACGTGGTCAATGTGGACATCGGCTTCCAGCAGGGCTTCGGCCTGGGGAATAGTGCGAGGGAAACCATCGAACAGGAAACCTTTTGCACAGTCTTCCTGGGCGATACGCTCTTTAACCAGCGCAATGATCAGGTCGTCAGAAACCAGTTTTCCTGCGTCCATAACATCCTTGGCCTGTAGGCCAAGAGGGGTACCCGCCTTCACCGCAGCGCGAAGCATATCGCCGGTGGAGATCTGCGGAATGCCGAACTTCTCTGTTATGAATTGAGCCTGAGTGCCCTTGCCGGCCCCCGGCGCGCCCAAGAGAATAATTCGCATGTTCAGTAAGCCTCCAATACTTTCGACGAACCAAAAGCCGCCGCGCTAAAAGAGCGCTACCTTACACTCAGACCTCAGATTGGGCAAGATTGCCACCGGTACTCCCTGCACTGATACAAACCAGGGAGCCTCCGAACAATTCCGCAATATCTCTGCGGGCCTTGCCGGCGGTAGATGTTAGGCGCAGCTCGCCGCGAATGGCCGCGCCCTTTGCCGAAGCTGCAACACACTTCAGGGCCCACCCTATGGGGCTTTGTAGAGCGATTCACACTCTGCGCATCGCTGGGTGGTTCAGAGGCGCCCGGGAAGTGACGCCATGGATGGGCTCGCCAAGCCTTTAGCTTTCCGCCCCGGGGGGACGCTGCCCCTTGGCCATATCCCAAAGTCGATTCAATTCTTCCAGCGTCGCCTCTGACACCTGCCGCCCTTCACCTTGCAAGCGGGCCTCAACAAAGCCAAAGCGCTGCTCAAACTTCCTACTACTGCCTCGCAGAGCGGCCTCTGGGTCAACCTTCAAGTGTCGGGATGTATTCACACAGGAAAACAGCAAGTCTCCCAACTCCTCCTTTGCGTGCTCAGTATCCCCTCTCGCCAGGGCCTCCCTCAGCTCGGCAACCTCCTCCTCTATCTTATCGAGGGTACCGGCGATATCGGGCCAGTCAAAACCGACTCGAGCGGCGCGCTTCTGCAATTTGGCTGCACGCGTCAATGCGGGCAGCCCTGTCGCGACCCCTGCCAGAGTGCCGGAATCTCCCTTAGCTGTGCGCTCAGCCTGTTTAATCGCCTCCCAGTTCCGCTTTACTTCGGCTTCATCCAGAGCCCCAGCAGAGCGACTGCCGTACAGGGTTCCACTCGGGAAGACATGGGGATGCCTGCGCACTAACTTGCGCACCAGAGTGTCGACAATCCGGGAGAAATCAAAATAGCCTTTCTCACGCCCTAGCTGAGCATAAAAAATAACCTGGAAGAGAAGGTCCCCGAGCTCTTCGTGCAGATGCTCAAAGTCCTCCTGTTCAATAGCCTCTGCAACTTCGTAGGCCTCTTCAATCGTCGAGGGAACAATACTGGCAAAGTCCTGTTTCAGATCCCAAGGGCAACCGCCATCGGGGTTGCGCAGTTGAGCCATCAGGTGGAGTAGGTCCTCCACAGAGTAATTCTGTTCCACTTTTTTCCCTATTCAGCGCAAAATTCGCCGCTTTGCCGATGCTACATTGGGAAGTTGATTAATCCGGTGTAACACCTGGCTCAACTCTTCAAAGTTGTGAATCTCAGCGGTCACAATCATTTCTACAGTATGCTTATTCTTATTAGAGCGGGTTTGCATAGCGGTAATATTAATTTTCTGGCTATCCAGCATCACGGTGACATCCCGCAACAACCCCTGGCGATCGTAGGCTTCGATCACAATTTCA
Source organism: Microbulbifer regidiadema (SeqCode) (assembly GCF_052467605.1). Classification (NCBI taxonomy): domain Bacteria; kingdom Pseudomonadati; phylum Pseudomonadota; class Gammaproteobacteria; order Cellvibrionales; family Microbulbiferaceae; genus Microbulbifer; species Microbulbifer regidiadema (SeqCode). The sequence continues at coordinate 1,745,406 of NZ_CP174316.1, forward strand.
ACCGCATAGAGTTCACGGGGCTTCTCTGCCCAACTGACCTGAAGCACTCTTTCAGACTCTTCAACCTGCATGCGCAGCATATTTGCGCAGTCTTTGCGGTGAATAGAGACTCCGCGCCCCAGGGTGATATAGCCCATAATTTCATCGCCCGGAACCGGATTACAGCAACCGGCAATATGGGTGAGTAAATTCCCCACACCGTCGATATAGACATCTGCCTTGCCCTCCCCCCGGGCAACTGGGGCCGTCAGCGATGGCACCCGGGGGACATTGTCTACCTTCACCATCCGCTGGGCAGCATTGAGCACCTGCCCCACGCCGATATCACCGGCACCCACCGCTGCGTAGAGGTCCTCCAGTGAGTGCATATTGAGCTTGGCCGCCAACTTCTCAAAATCGAAGTCATTCAGCGCGAGCTGCTTAAACTCCCTATCCAGTATGCTGCGCCCATCGGCGATATTCTGGTCCCGCGCCTGCTGTTTAAACCAGTGGATAATCTTGGCTCTGGCGCGGGAGGTCGTAATATAGGCCATACCCGAGGAGAGCCAATCGCGGCTGGGAGCTTCGAGTTTCCCCGTCAAGATCTCCACCTGATTGGCGGTTTCCAGCTGATAGTTGAGCGGCACTATTCTTCCATCTACTTTAGCCCCACGGCAGCGGTGGCCAATTTCCGTATGAATTTTGTAGGCAAAATCTAATGGCGTTGCCCCCCGAGGCAGATCGACAACGTGGCCTCCCGGGGTAAATACATAGATGCGGGAATCCGCTTCGCTGGAGCGCAGATCATCTTGCAGGGGATTCCCCCCCACCTCTTCATGCCAATCGAGCACCTGCCGCAACCAGGATATCTTTTGCTCGTAGCTATCTTTATTTTCGCTCTTGAGGTCGGTGCCCTTGTAGCGCCAGTGAGCACAAACACCGTACTCCGCCTCCTCGTGCATGGCGAAAGTTCGAATCTGGACCTCGAGCACCTTGCGCTCAGGGCCGATCACTGCCGTGTGCAGTGAGCGGTAGCCGTTTTCTTTAGGTGAGGCGATATAATCGTCAAATTCATTGGGTATATTGCGCCAGAGGTTGTGCACTATCCCCAAAACGGCATAGCAATCCCTTACCGTGGGAACAAGAATACGCACCGCACGGATATCATAGACTTGGGAAAAGCCAATATTTTTGCGGCGCATTTTCCGCCAGATACTGTAGATATGCTTCGCCCGCCCGTAGACATCCCCCTCTATATGAGCGCGTTCAAGCTCGGAGCGCAATAACTCCAGTACCTCGTCAATATACTGCTGCCGAGCCAGTCTTTTCTCATCCAGCAAACGGGCAATTTGCTTGTAATCTTCAGGCTCAAGGTAGCGAAATGACAGGTCCTCCAGCTCCCACTTGATATGGCCAATACCCAGGCGGTGGGCAAGGGGCGCATAAACATCGGCCACTTCCCGGGCAACTCTCTGGCGCTTTGTCGGCTCCGAGTTTTTAGCCGCGCGAATCGCACAGGTGCGCTCGGCAAGCTTGATCAGGGCCACGCGCACATCGTCGACTAATGCCACCAGCATGCGTCGGATATTCTCCGAGTGCTCTTCTACAGCACCGCTGGTATTTTCTTCGCTGGTATCCGCACTGCGACTGCGGATTGCCGCCATACGCAAAACACCGCCGATCAACTTGGCGACACGTTCACCAAATTCTTTTTCCACAGTGGTTAGCGATAGGCGTTTTTCGCGCACAGCCCGGTACAAGACTGCTGCAACAAGAGCCTCTGAGTCGATCTGTAAGTCGGCGAGTATCTCAGCCATCTCCAGGCCGGTGGCAAAACTGCTCGCCCCCTCTGCCCAGATATTTTCCGCCTCAATAGCGCGCTGCTCTGCCTCTGCACTCACCTCAGCTGCGTGTCGCAAAGTCACGATTGCAGAGCCGTCCAGGCCCGCAAGTTTCTGTACGTGGCGCAACCAGGATTCAAGGTCGAGTTCACCTTCGCCACCGAAGGAGTGGTGTTTTCTTACTTGAACCATCTTTTAACAGGAGTCATCTGTGTTATTGGCATAATTTTATCGTCACTTGGCCATAGCAACAGGTTAATTCAGTATTCGTACCGATTTAAGGAGCCTCTATCATAGGTTTGTACTCACCAAAGTCCATGATTTTCTATAGGCATTTCCGTAAGCTGCGCGAAATTCAGCAGTTTTTTGTACCAGTTCGAACAAGAGGGTATAAGTCTTGCACAGCTTGTTGAGCTTTTGACCAGAGAGTAGAGCGGTAAAATCGATATCTACGGGAAAGTAAAGCGGTGCTGAACGGTAATCCAAGGTTCTCAATAGGCCACTGCTGCCTCTCGAGGGTGCCCCAGGGAAATCAATATGGAGCTTTACCGAACTTTACACACCACACACTTTTTGTAGTAGGCGGAATTTTTTTAACAATAATTAAAAATAACGAATAGAAAATTCGCTACACCAAAGCAAAACCAGAAAAAACAATCGAGAATTATTTGAAAAAACCAAAAAAATAGCTGGCCTGGAGCTTTTCTGCGAGCGTAAATATCCCGTCCAACTCCGAATATAAGGAAGGGTTACCCGCAGAAAACTCCATAGCGCAATTCGAGCGTAAAAATATAAGGGCCCCTGAAAACCGCTCTGTAAAGTTGCCCCCCCCTGAAGAAATTCTGGCTATTTACAGCGGGCCGCACCCAACTTTTTAAGCCATCGAGATCCGCAGGGGTATAGCGGAATTATTCAGAGGCCTCAAGGGTTATTTTTAGCTGGCAAACAGCCCCGAAGATAAATAGCGGTCACCTCGGTCACAGACAATTGCAACAATCGTCGCATTCTCTAACTGCGCGGACAATCTCAAAGCACCGGCTACCGCCCCTCCAGAAGAAACACCGCAAAAAATGCCCTCTTCTTTCGCCAATCTGCGGGTCATCTCTTCGGCTTCCCGCTGCCCCATATCCATGACCATATCCACCTGCTCGGGAACAAAAATCTTTGGCAAGTAGGCCTCTGGCCAACGGCGAATCCCCGGAATACTGGAACCTTCGGTTGGTTGCAATCCAACAATTTGGATCTCGGGGTTTTGCGCTTTCAAATAACGCCCGCACCCCATAATTGTACCGGTTGTCCCCATTGAAGAGACAAAATGAGTCACTTTTCCAGCGGTCTGCTGCCAGATTTCCGGCCCAGTTCCCTCAAAATGCGCCAGGGGGTTATCGGTATTGGCAAACTGGTTAAGCACCAAGCCTTTTTTATCCTCCTGCATTTGCAGGGCCAGGTCCCGCGCCCCTTCCATACCCTCTTCAGCGCTCACCAGAATCAATTCTGCCCCATAGGCCGTCATTGAAGCCTTGCGCTCTTCGGTGGCGCTATCGGGCATAATCAAAATCATTTGATAGCCCTTGATTGCCGCCGCCATTGCCAGGGCAATCCCCGTATTGCCACTGGTCGCTTCGATCAGGGTATCTCCCGGCGCAATATAACCCGCAGCTTCCGCGTGGTTAATCATCGAGAGTGCCGGGCGATCTTTTACCGAACCTGCGGGGTTATTGCCTTCCAGCTTGAGCAAAACCGTATTGCTGGTATCACCGGGCAGGCGCTGCAACTTAACCAGCGGTGTATTGCCTACACAGTCAGCAATTGTTGGATAATCCATAATGCAATAAATTCCAGAAAAATCTTGCGGGAGACAAGTGTACAGCAAGCGCAACCGTGCACTAAATACCCTCTACTTTGCTCCACATCCCCTCCAGTTATTAAGGACCTTGAGCAACCCCGCAATATCTCTGCAGGACTTGCAGAGCGATTCACACACGGTATTGCGGCTTCTTGAAGTGACTAGGCATTCCTACGAATGCCACTAGATTGAGAACAACCTGCTGTCTAAGCCACTTCACCCCGCTCACTCACTATCCCAGCCTCTGAAATCAGCAAATTGAGACAAAAAGAGGCCGTATCTGTTGAGTGAAGGAGTGCGTTCAGATGTACATAGCGGTAAAATGAAGGGAAAATAATCCTACAAGGCCCCTTTTTACCATGGCCAAAGGCAACCCTATCCTCTCAATCGAGGAACCAGAGCAACCTAGATCCTTGCGAACCCTGGTATTCCGCCTCACCGTAGCACCCGCACTAATCCTGTCTCTGCTTCTCGCTTTCGTGTTTACCCTGCAACAAATGCACGATCGCCGCCAACTGCTGTTGAGTCACGGGCGAGCCAGTGCCGAGCAGCTGGCCGAATTAATAGAAATGAGTGGCGGCCATCCGGCTGAGTTGCGCATGGAATGGCTGCGCAAAAGCCTACTGGCACTTATGCTGGAAAAGGATATGGTCAGATCCGTGCATATCTATTCCACCGAATCCAGTACCAAGCGCGCCCTCAACCCCAGCACCGGGCTCAGCTTGCTAGCCAGTGCCGGCCCACACCCCCGCACCCCGGTCAACAAAGATCTACTCAAGCAGCGCGAATCCTTTATCTTCGAAGATGACGAGACTCTTCAAGTCCTACAGCCGCTGAAGGGGGATATCACCACCTGCTGGATCAGCATCGAGCTACATCGCCCCTACTTCCTGGTGGGCACCTACCAGGTTTTACTGGTGGGCCTGGTGGGGTTGATTCTCTGTACCCTGGCCGCGCTGGCCTGGTCTGTCATTATGTCCGAACGCTTTGCCCACAGCCTGATAAGAATGGGACGTACGCTGGAAGCCATTGGGCGGGGGGAGTTTGATCGACGCACCCATGAGACAGAGAACCGGGAGCTGGCGCAGCTGGGAAATCAAATTAATGAAATGGCTGAAAGCCTGTCCAATTACCAGCAGGAATACAAAGCGAACTTGTCGCAGTCCATGGATGACCTGCGCCAATCCCTGGACAGTATGGAGGAGCAGAATATTGAATTGGACCTGGCACGCAAGCGCGCCCAGGAGGTGAGCCGGATTAAATCGACCTTCCTCGCCAATACCAGCCATGAAATTCGCACGCCGCTAAATGGCATTATCGGTTTTACCAACCTATTGCTAAAAACGGGTATTGATGAGTTGCAGCAGGATTACCTGCAAACCATTTTGCGCTCATCAGAAAATCTGTTGACCACCATCAACGACATTCTGGATTTTTCCCGTATCGAATCCGGCAACTTGGTCCTCGACCATATCCCTATGGACCTGGGGCTACTGCTTGAAGAGACATTGCAAATACTGGCTCCAAACGCCTATGAACACCACTTGGAGCTGGTGCCCTTAATCGACCCCCAACTCCCTCCAACCCTGATTGGGGACCCACTGCGAATCAAGCAAGTACTGACAAACCTGATAGGTAATGCGGTGCGCAGCTCGGAAAATGGCAATATTCCCGTGCGCCTGTCGGTACAGAGCAGCAAGGATTCCGAACTGGTCCTGCGTATTTCCGTTACCGGGTTGGGCAACCGGATTGATGAGGCCGGCCGCCGGGAAATCCAGAGAGTTCTCACCAGTAAGTCCCCGCAGCTCACCCAGCAAATCAGCGCAAATGGTCTGGGCATGTCTATTGCTCGCAGCTTGGTTGAAAGGATGGGCGGCTGTACCGGTATCGAGGAAACTGCCAGTGACAGCAGCACTTGCTGGGTACAAATTTCCCTCCAGGCCGAGCGCAACCGCGGTATATACCCGCGCACTCAGTACCCAGGCTGCCGAATACTCGTTGCAGATCCCAACCCAACCACACGCGCCCAAGTGGCACAACTGCTCAGCCAGTGGAAAGTGGAACCCATTGAACTGGGGGATACCGATACCCTACAACCGGCAATTGAACAAATGTGGCGGCACGATGCCCTGCCCGACGCGGTTATTATCGATACTGCGGCGGCAAAGGGGGACTTCGATAGTTTCAGTAGCCAAGTGCAGTCACTGGTTGATGCCTATCAGTGCCGCGTCATCGTGCTCGGTCCACCGGCGGAATTGCGGCGCTGTTATGATCAGCTGCGCACCCGCACCCTCACCTTCCTCAGCAAACCGGTCACTCGCGACAATTTGCTGCGCTCACTCAAAAGGGCTGTCCCCCAGCAGGGACAACAGCGGGTTAGCAGTGGGGTGCAGGCCCTTCCATGGCCGGCCCCGCCACGCGTACTGGCTGTGGATGACCACGCTGCAAACCGCCGACTGGTCGGTGAACTCCTGCGCTCCCAGGATGTAGAAGTGGTTATTGCCGCCAGTGGCGAGGAGGCCCTACAGCACTGGCAGCAGGGGGCCTTCGACTTGGTGTTTATGGACATTCAAATGCCCGAAATGGATGGTATCGAAGCGACCCGCCTGATTCGCGAGCAAGAGACTGATCATCGCACCCCAATCATTGCTCTCACCGCTCACGCCGGTGCCGAAGAGAAAGCCCGCCTGCTATCCGCCGGGCTGGATGACTACTTGAGCAAACCTGTCAGCGAAGCCCAGCTCTCCCACATGATCAAACGCTGGCTCAAGATCATCACCCCTCAGGCTGTAGAGAAAGTTAAGCTCAAAGAGGTGCGCCTGGTAGATATCAGTGAGTGCCTGACTCTGGCCAATGGCGATGCCAAGCTGGCCAGGGATATGCTGCGCATGCTTATCGATGGGCTCAGCTCAGATGAGGTAGAGCTTGAGCGACTGCACAATCTCGGCGACTACAAGGGGATGTTCGAGCTCACCCACCGTATGCATGGGGGCTGCTGCTACTGTGGCGTCTCCCGCTTGAGGGAGTCCACCTGTGTTTTACAGGAGACGTTGCGCACTATTCAGGGCTCTGACAGCCAGGATTTTGACCAGCGCAAACTCAATGCCGTTCTCAGAGAGATACGGGCCCTAAGGGAGTGGGCTTCAGAGCAGGACCTGGATGCGCTGTTCGGTTTGGAAGTGGTCGCCTAGTGGGATTCAAATAGCACAAATGCCAAGGCGGAGTCTTTTTCATCGGACAGGCTGAGGTGAATCCTGTCTACACCAAGTGCTCCAGCCCGCTCTTTAGCTGCGCCCGCCAGGATAACCTGCGGCGCGGCCCCTTTGCGCCGGCGGACATCAATATCCTGCCAGGAAACCCCCTCACCAATCCCGGTGCCCAGGGCCTTCGCAACCGCCTCCTTTGCGGCAAAGCGCTTGCACAAGTACGCAGCCCGGGTGGCCTCAGCCATGGCATAGAAGTCCTCCCGCTCGCCTGCGCTGAGAACACGCTCGACAAAGCGATCGCCAAAGCGCTGCCACACCGTCTCGATCCGGCGGTAATTACAGATATCCGTACCAATACTTACAATCATTATTTTCCGTACACCTGTCGAAATAGCTCGCGACTTTGCAAGGGCCTGTCCCCCAGCACCCCGCGCAGCAGCAGGCGCGTTAAGCGCTTCGCTGGCGCCAGCGCGATATCCGCCCAGCCCCCTCCATTCATAGCCCTGTCCATACCCAGCAATTCCACACCAGAGAAATCCGCCTCTCCCAGACGCCCTCCACCAGGGCGATGCACAGGGATTAAACCCCGCTCAACGTCCAGGTGATAAACGCCCTGCTCAGTTACCGCCACGTCTTGTGGAGTACAAGTATTGAGCGATGGACAGTTGCCGAGCTCCAGCAATAGCTGCAACTCAAAGCGGCGCAACGGGCCCTCCAGCTCAAGGTTGGAGAGCCCTTCCAACTGGGAGAGCGAGTCCAGCAGGTTTTGATAGGCCGCGAACAGTGTATAGTGCGCCTCCCCTTCGGGAAGCAGTCTTACCATCAGCTCGTTGGCATAGAGACCGGCATAGACCGCTCGCCCTTTGAGCCAGAGTGGCACCCCCACATTTTCAACCGGGCCGAGCGTCTTGAGCGAGCCCGCCCCCATCAGGGTGACAAGCAGCGGAGTAAAAGGCTGCAACGCCTGTTGGCGGCGCTGCTTGTCGCGGCGGGCCCCACGGGCGACACAGCCCAAGCGGCCGTAATCGGGCGTGAAAAGCTCCAGAATCAAACTGGAGTCTTTATAGGGGCGCGAATGCAGGATGTACGCGGGCTGGGGCGGTTGCGGGCTTTTCATAGTGCCAGGGGAAAACGGCCCCGATGATTACTCGTCTCTGTAGCCCAGACTGCGCAAAGCCCGCTCATCATCGGACCAGCCAGACTTCACCTTGACCCACAAATTGAGCATTACCTTGTTGTCAAACATGCGCTCCATATCCTCTCGCGCCTGGCTGCCGATCTGCTTAATCCGCTCGCCTTTATTTCCGATCAGGATGCGCTTTTGACCGGACCGCTCAACCAAAATGGCAGCGCTGATATGCAGGACCTTCCCCTCCTGGGTAAACTCCTCCACTTCTACGGTGACCTGATAGGGCACCTCGGCACCCAATTGGCGCATAATCTTTTCGCGCACAATTTCTGCGGCGAGAAAGCGCGAGCTGCGGTCAGTCACCTGGTCTTCCGGGAAGAAGTGCTGCCCTTCGGGCAAGTGCTTCAAAATAACCTCTTCCAGCGCATCCAGATTTACATTGCGCAGGGCCGAAATCGGAACGATCTCTGCTTTTGGGTGCTGCTCGGCCAGGGCCTGTAACTGGGGCAACAGGTCCGCTTTATCTTCGAGCTGATCCACCTTGTTCACGGCAATAATCAGCGGGCATTTAATGCCGCGCAGCTTATCGGCCACCAACTGATCCGCCTCGCTCCAGCGAGTGCGCTCCACCACAAACACCACCGCATCCACATCCCGCGCAGCACTGGCCGCCGCCCGGTTCATATAGCGGTTGATCGCTTTTTCCTGGTCTGAATGCAGGCCCGGGGTGTCGACAAAAATAATCTGGTTTGGACCTTCGGTTTTAATACCGAGCATATTGTGGCGGGTCGTCTGCGGCTTGCGCGAGGTGATCGCGAGCTTCTGCCCCAGCAGGTGGTTCAACAGTGTGGATTTTCCCACATTGGGGCGGCCGACAATCGCGACGTAGCCACAGCGAGAAGGTTGTTCGCTCAAGAAATTTCTCCGAAAGAGTTGGAGGTCTCCGGGAGACCCGGAGCCAGAAGCGCCCCCGGCGATGCCGGAGGCTGTCAGTGCGATACGGGATATAAATCCGACGCAGCGCTTGTATTGTAAGGTTAGTCCTGCCCGGTAAGCAGCTTGTAGGCCTCAACCGCCGCAGTCTTTTCAGCATTGCGACGACTGCTGGCCTCACCCTTTACCGGCTGCGCGAGGCCACTGACACGACATTCCACCACAAAGTGCTGGGCGTGCTCTGCGCCAGAGACATCTACGACCTTATATTCCGGCAGCGGCTTTTTGCGTGCTTGCAGCCACTCCTGTAGGCGGGTTTTCGGGTCCTTCACAGTCTCCAGTGACAGTCCCTGCAAGCGCGGCGCAAACCACTCAAGCACCCGGGCACGCGCCGCTTCCAAGCCGGCATCCAAGTAGATAGCACCAATCAGCGCCTCTACGGCATCGGCGAGAATTGACGCCCGGCGAAAGCCGCCACTTTTCATTTCGCCCTCGCCGAGGCGCAGGCAATCGCCAATATCCAGCTCCCGGGCGAGCTTCGCCAGTGTTTCACCGCTCACTAGTTGAGCCCTCAAGCGGCTCAACTGCCCCTCGCGCCCATGGGGGAACTGCTCGTAAAGTGCCGCACCGATGGTGAAACCGAGAATAGAATCGCCGAGAAACTCCAGCCGTTCATTGTTACGACTGCCATGGGAGCGGTGGGTAAGAGCCAGTTCAAGCAGCTCGGCCTGAGCAAAATCATGGCCGAGGCGCTTGCAGAGGCGTTCCAGTAAAAGATCAGTCACGTTTGCGGAATTGCTCCAGATCAATCAGCGGATCACAGCAAAGTTCTGGCTTCGCCGTATCGAGCTGCTTATTAAACTTCATTACAACGTCAACGTTGTATATCAAGGGCTGGCGCAACTCGTAATCGATGCTCACCACAGACCCCTTTGTGCCGCGAATGACCTGTACCGATTTGGTCGGCTCTCCGCGAACATTGTTAACGAGGAAAAAGCGGCTCAGCTCTTTCTTGATTTGGCCGGCCGTCATACCTTCCAGGTCGGGACGCTTACCGAGGGTTTTTAGCCCCTCATTGACGTAGCGCGCATCTACATAGGCCGGTGCCATTTTGGATACACAGGTCAAAGCAAACCCCAGCACCGCGATGACCAGCAGCCACCCCCAGTAGCTCATGCCTCTTTGCCGTTGCAGAGAAAAGTTGAGTCTGTCACCCATAAATATGCCCTCCATCCTTTATAAATAACCGGGCTAGTGCCCGGCTGGTTTCATTATTGGATTGAGCCTACACGCTTAAAGCTGGGTAAACTGAGTAGTTTGTCCCAGTGCATCCAAATGGCGAAAGCTTTGCCAACGATGTCTTTCTCGGGAACAAAACCCCACTCCCGGCTATCGAGGCTGTTATCGCGATTATCGCCCATCATGAAATAGTGCCCCTCTGGAACAACACCACTGAAGTTGCTGTAGCGTCTGAGGTGAACACTTTTTTGCATCTCGTGGCGATAACCATCGAGGTCCTCCCACATAACCTCCGTTTGCGGGTTGCTCGGCGGAATAGCGCGAATCAACTCCTGGCGAGCCAGTTTACCGTTGACATAGAGCACATTATTTTTCAGCTCTATCTTGTCGCCCGGCAAGCCAATCACCCGTTTGATATAGTAGGTATTGTTGTTGTGCGGGGGGAAGAACACCATCACATCGCCGCGCTTGGGCTCACCCACGTCCATCACCTTGGTGCGGGATACCGGCAAACGCACACCGTAGGCGTACTTGTTAACCAGGATAAAATCCCCAATTTCCAGCGTTGGAATCATGGAGCCCGACGGGATCTGAAAAGGCTCAAACAGAAAAGAGCGCAGAACAAACACAAACGCGAGAATTGGGAAGAAAGACTTCGCGTACTCGACAACGACCGGGTCCTCCTGCTGATCGCCAACTTTTTTCTTGCGGTGACGGGCGAAAAACAGGCTGTCGACCAGCCAGATTCCTCCGCTAATCGTCACCAAGCAGAGCAGAATCAGAGGTAAATTGATATCCATTACGTTTCTCTACTATCCCTTATTTTTATCCTGGCGCAGAGCCTGCGCTCTACTGATCCACCTTCAGTACCGCCAGGAATGCCTCCTGTGGCACCTCAACACGGCCCAATTGCTTCATTCTGCGCTTACCCGCTTTCTGCTTCTCCAGCAGCTTTTTCTTACGGGTAACATCACCACCGTAACACTTGGCCGTCACATTTTTGCGCAGCGCCTTCACCGTGGTTCTAGAAACCACCTGGCCGCCAATGGCCGCCTGAATCGCCACATCAAACATCTGTCGGGGGATCAGCTCTTTCATTTTTTCCGCCATAGCGCGGCCCTTCTGCTGCGCATTATCGCGGTGAACAATCAGGGCCAGAGCATCTACGCGGTCGCCATTAATCAGGATGTCCAGGCGCACCAACTTAGCCGCTTCAAAGCGGACAAAGCTGTAGTCCAGCGAAGCGAAACCGCGACTTACAGACTTAAGGCGGTCGAAGAAGTCCATAACGACTTCGCTCATCGGCAGTTCGTAGCGCAGGGAAACCTGTGAACCCACGTACTGCATATCCTTTTGGATACCGCGTTTTTCCACACACAGAGTGATGACATTGCCCAGGTACTCCTGCGGAACAAGAATATTCACCTCGGCAATCGGCTCTCTCATTTCTTCGATAGAACCCACATCGGGCAGGCGCGATGGGTTGTCCACCATCACAGTCTCACCGTCTGACTGCTCAACTTCGTAGACCACGGTGGGCGCGGTGGTGATCAGGTCCAGATCGTATTCCCGCTCCAGGCGCTCCTGGATAATTTCCATATGCAGCATGCCGAGGAAGCCGCAGCGGAAACCAAAGCCCAGGGCATCGGATGTTTCCGGCTCATAGAACAGGGAGGCATCGTTCAGCGAGAGCTTCTCCAGCGCATCCCTAAAGGCCTCATAATCATCTGAGCTGACCGGGAATAAGCCGGCATAGACCTGGGGCTTAACTTTCTGGAAGCCCGGCAGCATATCGATGTCATCGGCACCCTTGGCATGGGTCAGAGTATCACCCACCGGGGCACCGTGAATATCCTTGATACCCGCTACCACAAAGCCCACTTCACCGGCGCGAAGCACACCGGTTTCATGGCGCTTGGGCGTGAAGATACCGACGCTGTCGACAACGTGGGCGCGACCGATAGACTTGGTAACGATCTTTTCTTTGGTTTTCAGGGTACCCTGAACGACACGCACCAGAGACACAACGCCCAGATAGCTGTCGAACCAGGAGTCGATAATCAGCGCCTGTAGGGGGGCATCCACATCGCCTTCCGGCGGCGGTACCATACGCACCAGATCTTCCAGCACATCTTCAACCCCAAGGCCGGACTTGGCACTACAACGGGTCGCCTCGGTAGCATCGATACCGATAATATCTTCGATCTCTTCTGCAACTTTCTCCGGGTCCGCCTGGGGCAAATCCATCTTGTTCAGAACTGGAATCACTTCCAGGCCCTGCTCAATGGCCGTATAGCAATTGGCAACTGACTGGGCTTCAACACCCTGGGCGGCATCAACCACCAGCAGCGCGCCCTCACAGGCCGCTAGAGAGCGGGATACTTCATAGGAGAAGTCCACGTGCCCCGGGGTATCAATAAAGTTCAGCTGATAGGTCTTGCCATCGCGCGCCGTGTAGTCGAGCGTCACACTCTGCGCCTTAATGGTAATCCCACGCTCGCGCTCGAGCTCCATGCTGTCCAGAACCTGTTCGGCCATCTCCCGATCGGAAAGGCCACCACAGTCCTGGATAAAGCGGTCAGCCAGGGTAGATTTGCCGTGGTCGATATGGGCAATAATGGAGAAATTGCGGATATGAGAGAGATCTGTGGCCACTGCGGAATAAAAACCCTTGCAAAATCAAATGATTAGCTGGCTGCTGTGCCAACTGTGTGGCGCAAGTCTAACAGAACTCATGGACAGAGGTGAGAGCTAGGTGGCCCAATGGGCCACCAATCACCCGAAAGCCATCAGCTTTCGATCTTAATTGTACGGAAAGTGGACTGTCCGGCACGGAAAAAACGAATCGGCAACAGCTCGTCTTCCGGCAGATCTTTCACAACGGTTTTGTAGTCACCGAGGTCATCCACCTCTTCAAAGCCGAGCTGAGCGATGATGTCGCCGCTGCGCAGACCCGCTTTAGCGCCGGGCTTGCCGGGAATCACCTGCTTCACCAGCACGCCAGTTTCCACATTCCAGCGCTGCTTCAGGACATCGGGGATCTCCTCAACCACCACTCCCAAGCGCCCCCCTACCGCAGAGCTGCGGTAGGCCGCCGTTTGAACGCCCTCATCAGCGGAGCCCGGCAGGGCGCCAACAATGACATTGACCCGCTCAGACTTCCCTTTGCGCATCAGTTCCACCTGAGCCTTTGTACCGGGGCGAATCTGACCAACTACGTGTGGCAGGTCGCCGCGCACACCAATTTCCTGGCCGTGGAAACGCATGATAATGTCGCCGGGAATAATTCCCGCGCGGGCTGCGGGCGACCCGGGGCTCACCTGTTCGATCAGAGCACCGGCGGGCTTATCGAGCCCCATCGCCTCCGCCATATCGCGACTGACATTGCTGATACCCACACCGAGCCAGCCCCGATCCACGCGCCCCTTCTCCTTCAGCTGGGCCACCACGTCCTGGGCGAGGCTTGCGGGAATAGCAAAGGACAGGCCGATAGAACCGCCGCTGCGGGTATAGATCTGGGAGTTAATCCCCACTACTTCACCATCCAGATTAAACAGCGGGCCGCCGGAATTACCGGGGTTGATCGCCACATCCGTCTGGATAAAGGGAACGTAATTTTCTTGACTCTCATTGGGGATACTGCGCCCCATGGCGCTGACGATCCCGGCGCTGGCGGAGTAGTCCAGACCGAAAGGAGAGCCAATAGCGACAACCCACTCCCCCACCTGGAGATCCTCGGAATCTCCCCAGCGCACCGCCGACAGATCATCCGCATCAATCTTCAATAGAGCCAGATCGGAGCGCACATCCCTGCCGATAATCTGCGCCTCGTATTCGCGGCGGTCGGTCAGCGTCACGGTGACCTGATCAGCACCATCAACCACGTGATTGTTGGTTACGATATAACCGTCTTCAGAGATGATAAAGCCGGACCCCATACTCGCTACCGGGCGCTGCTGACGCTGGCGCGGCTCGAACAGGTGACGGAAGATATCGGGAATTTCCTGCTGAAGCTGCGGCTGACTACTGCGACTAACACGATTGCGATCAACCGTATTGATTTTGACAACCGCCGGGGAGTTATCTTCGATCAACTCCGTGAGTTCAGGCAGTCCGCGAGCACTGGCAACCCCGGAAATCAATAGACAGATAACCAGTAGATATTGTGTACAACTTTTAACCATAGGTTTGTTACCCCTAGTGATCCCTTCTAATATGAAACCATTGGATTTGCGAGTCCCTTCAAGGGCGAGCCTTGGCATGTCCAGCCCTTTCGAGGACTCTCAGTAACGACTTAGTGGCGATCCAGTCACCAAAGTTCTACAACAGACTGTAAAACTGTGTAAAGAGCTAATGATGCCCGAAATGTGCCCGCGCTCCGAGCGCGGCCAGTTTCACCAGTCCACAGAGCGCTACGGTAAAAGTGTTTTGGGCGCCCCTCTGCTCTATTTCCCCGCGCAAACTGGCAGTCACCACGGCCTTATAATGGCCGGCACGCACGGGGATGAAGTGGCCGCAGTCGTCGCACTGTCCTGTGCGCTGCGGGCGCTTACCAGCCACGCACTGAGTCACCACGTCATCCTCGCGATCAATCCGGACGGCTGCCAGCTGGGCACCAGGGCCAACGCGCGCGGCGTAGATCTCAACCGCAATTTCGCAACGGCAAACTGGGATAGCGAGGGCAGTGTCTACCGCTGGAATAGTGCCGCCGAAAAACGCGACGTTCGTCTGAGTACCGGGGATAGCGCTGCCTCTGAACCCGAGACCTCGGCACTCTGCCAGCTGATTGCCAAACTGGTGCCCACCTGGACCGTCTCCATTCACGAACCCCTGGCCTGTGTCGAAGACCCCAGCAATAGCCCACTGGGGATGCAGCTTGCCAGCAACTTCAAACTGCCGCTGGTGGGAGACGTGGGCTACCAAACTCCGGGCTCCTTTGGCACCTGGTGTGCCGAGCAAGCACTGCCCTGTATTACCCTTGAGTTTCCCCCCATCTCCGCTGACGCCGCCAGCGAAGACTACCTACAGGCCCTAATCGAGCTACTCACTTACGCCCAGTAAACCCTACCCGCCTCAAAGCGCAGCGGCGGTTCCACATCTCTGGCCAGCCAGGTGGGGCCATCGAGGTCCAGGAAGCTCGCCCGACGCCCCAGGGGCCAGGCAGCGCGAATCGCTCGCGAAGTGCACAGCATACACCCCAACATAACCTGTAAACCGAGCCCCGCCGCTGCATCCGCCAACGCCTGCGCCTCGGTAATTCCACCGGTCTTATCCAGTTTGATATTGATCATGTCATAGCGCTTAACCAGCTTCGGCAGATCATCCCGGGTATGACAGCTCTCATCAGCACAAATGGTCAGCGGGTGCTCAAAGGTCTCCAGAAACTCATCCTCGCCCGCCGGCAGAGGCTGCTCCAACATTGCCACCCCCAGCTCGCTCAAATCGCGACATCGCTGCACCAGCGTCTCAGCCCGCCAGGCCTCGTTGGCATCAATCACTAACCTGGCTTCGGGTGCCGCCGCTCGAACTGCCGACACCCTCTCCTGCACATGCCGGTCATCGAGCTTTAACTTGAGCACAGCAACCCCAGCTTCAGCAGCGACCCGCGCGGCGTCCGCCATTGCCCTGGGGCTGGCCACAACCAGAGTTTGTACGGTAGGGAGAGCGTCGGGCGCAGGGTGTTGGCGCCCGGAACGCTTGGCCTCCCAATCTACCAGCGCACAGTCCAGTGCATTTCGCGCAGCCCCGGCAGGCATATGCCGCTGCAATTGCGCTCGCGTCAGCCCACTGGCCACATCTTTAAGCACAGGCTGTAATTGATCTAGAACAGAGGTCACACTCTCCCCATAGCGGGCGTAAGGTGTGCACTCACCAACTCCGGTAACACCGCTACCGCTAATCTCCACCACCACAACCTGGGCTTCGGTGCGAGCGCCACGGGAAATAACAAAAGCAGTACGCAAAGGCCAGCGCTCATCGAAACAGCGAGCCCGCATCGGGAGCCTCTCCAGGCAGAAAAAGGAATTTTCAGTTTAGGTCAGGAAGGGAAAATATCGCCGTCGCGATCAATACCCTCGCTATTTCTGCGAGGGCTCAATCTGTAGCAGCACCGGGGTATAGGTGGGGTTGCCGGACTGGTATCCGCTGTACCAGCGAACACCCAAAGCGCCGGCGACCAGGCCGAGCAATGCCCCCACTACCGCGCCGGGCTCTGCAAACAGCAAATCCCCAATCAGCGCAGCCAGCACCAATGACATCAGAGGAAGGAGGTAAACCAGCAGAGCACTGCTGGTCAGGGCATTCTCGGTGATACCGATAACGGCAGTATCATTGAGGTGAATTTTATCGGCGGGAAAGCCGTTTAGGGCGACCCTGACCCGGGTCGAGGAGGAAAACAAATCGCCCAGCAGCCCGGTTCCACAGCTGGACTTGGTAGAGCAGCCACTACAGGCGCTGCTCTGGGTGGCCTCCACCCAGATCGCGTCAGATTCTATCGCCACTACCCGGCCACGCTCTTGCAGCACCTATACGCTCACTTAGCTCTTTGCGCTAATCGAGCTGGCGACACGGCGGGCAGTAGCATCGGGGATTTCACCCACCACAGTAACCGTGTAAGCAACACCCTCCAGTTCGAGCCGGTCCACATAAAACACTGTGGCTCCACGCATAGCCCGCCCTTTGACGTCCTCAAGTTCCGAACCGAGGCGCTGTACAAATACGGAGAACACCCCCAGGCCATCGCTAAACACCATCATATCGCCATCGGACAACGGCTTGACCGAGACCACCCGAAAACCTTCGGGCAGCCAACCCACCTGCCAGCGGCTCTGTGAAGCGGTGCAATCATTTCGATTGTCGATGCGACGGGCATTGCTGGAGACCGCTTGCAAAGCGGCATCCTCAACCGGGGAGAGATCCAGTTGCACAAACTGATAGCGCTCCAGCACTCGGCCCTTGGTGCTTACCAACATTGTCTTCAGCGGCAACCCGGTCTGCCTATCGAGGCTCACGACCAGGCCCAGGCGATAGCGATCCCGAGGGCGCGCTTCGATGACCACGGCTTCGCGATCCGCAATGCGCTCCTCACCCCGCAGGATAAACTGGTAGGCCCGCTGCACCTGCTGCTGCCCCACCGAACTCCACGCGGTGGCGCGATTTCTCGGCGAGGTACTGATATCGCAGTTTCCGGCACTGCCGTGGCTGATCAACTCTCTCGGCTCGCCGCTCAGGTAGCGCACACGCTCTACCTGTTCACCCTCTCGAACCCCGTGAACGACCTGCAAAGTCTCCAGGAGGCCCGCGTGTTCGAAGGTGACCAAACCGCTATATTCGAGCTCGGTTACCGCTTTTGCCAACTTGGCCAGCCAGTGCTCAATCTCATTGCTATCCGCTGCACCCGAACTGACCAGGCCACTCTGTGCTGCGGTATTGAGATTGGTGGCACCAGGAGTTACCGCCTCCTGCACCGATACGGTGCCCAGCCCCCCCTCGGGAGCTGCAGCGGAGCTGTCCAGCTCAACTGCGCCCTCGCCCGTCACAGCCATCGCTGCCACAGCCGGCGCGGTCGCGGGGGGCGTCGCCATATCGAGATTAATCGTGGTGGGGGCAGCGGGCTCAACCCCGGCGCCGACCTGAGCAGATGCGATAGATACCGACAGTGAGGAGGCCAACAGCAAACCGTTGGCCCAGAGAGCCCTACTGAGGATTCGACGTCCCCTGGTTTCGACTTTCGTCACACTACATACCAACTTGTTCGCCGTAAGTGGCGCGAGCAAAGGGCACCATACCCTGAGTGCCCACATGAGCGGCTTGTTCTGAATGCTGAATCATTACGCGATTCAGGTGGCGTATCAACTCGGGAGTGACCGCCTGCTGAATAACGGCCTGGCCCACAACACCGGTGCGCTGCTCCGGCACAAAGCGGGGCGCCGCTGTGCTCACAGAGCGCGTGGAGGGAGCGGGCACATAGAAGCCGGAGGGCTGTGGCGCCGACTGAACCACCGGCTGAACCTCACGCTCTACCGATGCCACCGGCTGACTGGTCCCCGGCATGGTATTCTGCGGAGACTCTGTCATTTGCTGCACACCCAAAATAGCGGCAAAAGCCACCGTCGCGGCAACAGCACCACGGGACAGCGGGCGCCACCAGCGATTGTTGATCAAACTGCCAGCAACCGCAGATCCCCCATTGCCGCCTTGGGACAGGGGCTCTTCCTCGTCGATGGCGGCAGAAATACTCGCTGCAAGGCCGACGTCAACCGGTGCGACCTGTTCGCGGCGCATCACGCTGGCCGCGAGCTGGTAGCGCGACCAGCGCTCACCCAACTCTTCAGAGGCCGCGCTGGC
This sequence comes from Microbulbifer regidiadema (SeqCode), assembly GCF_052467605.1. Lineage (NCBI taxonomy): Bacteria > Pseudomonadati > Pseudomonadota > Gammaproteobacteria > Cellvibrionales > Microbulbiferaceae > Microbulbifer > Microbulbifer regidiadema (SeqCode). The sequence continues at coordinate 1,763,925 of NZ_CP174316.1, forward strand.
CTTCAGAAGCCGTTGCAGCTCCAGTTCGCTGACTTCGCCATCCATGAGCGCCGAGAGCGACTCGTTAAGACGTTCCTGATGATTCCCGTGGGACATAGGGGTTAACCCTCTTGTGCAATCATTTATTCGGTGCCCACAAGCACCATATTTGGTTAACTGTTATGACCGGAGTCTGAGCGGTTGGTTTCCCCGACCGGGAAAATTTTCCGCAAATTTACCCCCTGTCACCCAGTGTTTCCGGCTCGCCGGCCATCACGGCCTGGACCGTCCGGTCTATCGCCTCCCGTGCGCGAAATATTCTAGAGCGCACGGTACCCACCGGGCATCCCATAACCTCGGCGATTTCCTCGTAGCTCAGTCCCTCAAGCTCCCTCAGCGTTACCGCTGAGCGCAGATCCTCAGGCAGTGCGCGGATAGCGCGGTGCACCGCCGCCTCCAGCTGGTCGCGAAACATCTGGCTCTCAGGTGTCTCGTTATCGCGCAGCAGGTCGGCACCCGAGTAAAACTCGGCATCTTCCAGTTCGACATCGGAAGATGGCGGCCGACGACTGCGGGAAACCAGGTGGTTCTTAGCGGTATTGATCGCAATCCGATACATCCAAGTATAAAAAGCACTCTCGCCACGAAAGTTGGCCAGAGCGCGATAGGCCTTGATAAAGGCCTCTTGGGTTACATCCTGTACTTCACTGTGGTCCTTGATGAACCGACTCACTACAGCAACAATTTTGTGCTGGTACTTGAGTACAAGAAGGTCAAACGCGCGCTTGTCCCCTTTTTGTACCCGCTCGACCAGCTCGCGGTCACTCGTTGACGCCTGATGCGCTGTCATCCACAACTCCCATATCCAGCCACACTGCGGGTGCCACAAATTTTAACTGCGGGGCTACCGGCGCAGGCGTTTCTTTTACTGTGTTGATGACAATGACAATAGGACATAAGTTCCACGTCAAATCGACGAATAATCAGGAAGCGCTATACTACGCGACCCTTAAACATAATTGAAATCTATGAATGCCCAGGCAAACTACGACGTTCTCGTGATTGGAAGCGGTGCCGCAGGCCTTACACTGGCTCTGCACCTAGCCTCCCAGTACCGCGTGGCCCTGCTCTCCAAGCAGAGACTGCAAGATGGCTCCACCTGGTTCGCCCAGGGAGGCATCGCCGCAGTGCTGGATGAGATGGATTCGGTTGAGTCGCATATTGCAGACACATTAGACGCGGGTGCAGGACTCTGCCACCCCGCTTCAGTGCGCTTCACCGTAGAAGAGAGCACCGCCGCAATCCGCTGGCTGATCGACCAGGGAGTAGACTTCACCCGCGAGGAACAGGGCTACCACCTCACCAAAGAGGGTGGACACAGCCACCGGCGCATTATTCACAGCGCCGACGCCACCGGCCGCGCAGTGCACAGCACCCTGATCAGCAAGGTGTTGAACAGCCCCAATATCGACTGCTTCGAACACCATGTCGCCATCGACCTGATCCGCCAGCCGGACCCGGACAAGGGCCGCTTCCGCTGTGCCGGCGCTTATATACTCAACAAAAATACCGATGAGGTTGAACTGCTCCAGGCCAAGGCCGTCGTCCTGGCCACCGGCGGTGCCAGCAAGGCCTACCTCTATACCAGCAACCCCGACGGCGCCAGCGGCGATGGCATCGCCATGGCCTGGCGCGCCGGTTGCCGGGTGGCCAATATGGAGTTCAACCAGTTTCACCCCACCTGCCTCTACCACCCCAAGGCCAAAGCCCTGCTGGTGACCGAGGCACTGCGCGGTGAAGGCGCCCTGCTCAAGCTTCCCGACGGCAGCCGCTTTATGGATCGCTTCGACAAGCGGGGGGAGTTGGCACCGCGGGATATCGTCGCCCGCGCTATCGACCACGAGATGAAGCGGCTGGGTGCGGACTGTCTCTACCTGGACATTTCCCACAAAGACCCGCAGTTTGTGCGCGACCACTTTCCCACGGTCTACAGCAACTGCCTCCGCTACGGTATTGATATTACCCGTGAGCCCATTCCAGTGGTGCCCGCCGCCCACTACACCTGTGGCGGCATTATGGTCGACCGCCACGGGCGCACGGATCTGGACCAGCTCTACGCGATCGGCGAAACCACCTTTACCGGCCTGCACGGCGCCAACCGCCTCGCCAGCAACTCCCTGCTGGAATGCCTGGTCTACGCGCGCTCGGCGGCACTGCATATCGATGAACACCTGAATGAAGTACAGGCGCCCCGCCCGTCTCCAGCCTGGGACGCGTCGCGGGTCACCGATTCCGATGAGGATGTGGTGATCTCCCATAACTGGGACGAGCTGCGCCGCTTTATGTGGGACTACGTAGGTATTGTGCGCACCCGCAAGCGGCTCTTGCGCGCCCAGCACCGGGTAAAATTGTTGCAGAAAGAGATTCTCGAGTTCTACGCCAATTACCGTATCAGTAATGACCTGGTCGAACTGCGCAACCTCTCCCTGGTATCGGAGCTGATTATCCGCTCCGCCCTGGACCGCCGCGAAAGCCGGGGGCTGCACTACTCCCTGGACTACCCGAAACTGCGCGAACTGGCGATGGACACCATTCTGGTACCAGAGAATTTTGCCGGCCAGCGCCAGTTTATTTAACCGGCGGATTGTGGGGCCGGCCTACTGCGGCGGCCCCGCAGTGCTAGCGGGAATAGCGCAGCGCTACCTGGAGCCTGCGCCAATCCTGCGGCGCCAACATATCCCTGGCCAGCACCAAACGCAGTCGGCGCCCCGCCCTGTCCCGAGCGTTAATCACCACCAACCAGGACCACAGCACCAACTCACCAGCAAAATGGAATTCGCGGTTCTCAAGGCCACCGGCGCGCCAAAACCACCTCCGCTCACGGGTCGACAAATGCCCCCGCACCGCTTTCAGCCGACGCAACTCTATCCAGGCGTAAATCATAACGAGCAAACTGGCCAGCACAGATAACGGCGGTGGCAGGTTGCACAGCCAAATGAGCAGGACCGCCAGAGCGGCGATCAATAAAAGGAGCAGGAACAAGAGAGAGGAGGGCGCAACGGCGCAATTTAAGCGGGCGCTGCGCTCATAGAGCAATAGCGCTGGGCTATTCCTGGAGTCCGGTGTTGTCACGAATAATCTGCACTATGCGCTGCAAATCCGGATCAGCCGGATCTTCACGGCGCAAAAACCAGGCGAACAGGTCCTGATCCTGCTCGTCCAGCAGGCGGATATAGCGCTGCTGATCCTCCGGCGCCAAGGTCTCATAAACATTATCCAGAAACGGCAGCAACACCAGATCCAATTCCAACATGCCACGGCGGCTGGCCCAAAACAGGCGGTTGCGATCCATACTTCTTTCCAACCAGATTAAAAGTGCAGTATACCCCCTGCCCCACCAAACTTGAAAAGGGCGCAAAGAACCCCAAATATTGCCCCGAATACAATTGCAGGTGGCAGGATTATGGATCAGCAACAGTGGCAGGATTTTCTCGGCAATGAAGGCGCCATTTGGGAGGGCGGTAGAGCGCACTTCCCTCTCACCAGTCGCGAAGACCCACAGAGTCTACACCTGCTGGACCTGGGCCCCAGCGGAGCTATATCGATTAGCGGCCCCGACAGCCAAAAATTTTTGCAGGGGCAGCTCACCTGCGACCTTATCAACCTGCCGGATGGACACAGCACCCTGGGTGCCCACTGTAACCCCAAGGGCCGCATGATCAGTGCCTTCAGCGCACTGAAACTTTCACAGGGCGAGTTCGTCTTCCGGTTGCCGAGAAACCTGGCCCCTATCGCCCAACAGGCGCTGGCCAAGTACGCGGTATTCTTCAAAACAGAACTGCGCGATATTAGCGATGAAACCCACTGGCTCGGCCTACAGGGGCGCAATGTCGCAGAGCGCGCAGCCACACTACTGGGCGTTGAGCCCCCCTCTGTCGGCGGGGTAATACCGTTTGATTTCGACGGTGAGCGCGGCATGCTCCAGTCTGTAAACGAGCTGCAACTGGCCATTTTGATACCGTCCAGCAAGGCGCAGCAACTGTGGCAAACACTCTCCCCCCAGTGTGAGGCTACCGGCTATGACCACTGGCAAGTGCGGCAAATCGAAGCCGGCATTCCCCAGGTGGACGCCGCTACAACAGAAATGTTTATTCCGCAGATGACCAACCTCCACCTGCTCGGCGGCGTCAGCTTTAAGAAAGGCTGCTACACCGGCCAGGAAGTGATTGCCCGCATGCAATTTCGCGGTGCCGCCAAGCGCCGCCTCTATCGGGCCAGCTGTGCTGCGGGAGACCTCCCCCAGCCGGGTATGGAAATTTATGCAGATGGGGCGCAGAGTATCGGCAACTTAGTGGAGGCCTGCCGCAGCGAGGAGGGCATCCAGCTGCTCGCCGTACTCACTATTGCAAAGGTGGCCGCCGGTGAAACCTTGCGTCTAAAGGATGGCCGCACCCTGGAGATCGAAGAACTGCCCTACGATGCCGATGCCGACCCCCTGGCTTAACCCAAAAAATATTTTTGATAAAAAGGCGGCCACTAGGGCCGCCTATCAATAGATTAAGCTACCTGAAAACTACAAGCGAGCACAGGCTCAATATCCTCCTGCGGGCTGTTTAAGCACTGGGATTCACCCATAGGCTCCCCACCGAAAGCCGCCATCGCACTTACCAGGCTATCTGCCATATCCACCTGTAGCGCTGCGTCAGAAGTGGTATAGGAACTGCTATCAACGTCCTCTTCCTCAGCCGCCTGAGTCAAAGCACTCGCCATCAAATCACTGCTAGCGGCAGCATCCGAGGCTGGCAGCGCCTCAAGAAGGGCGGGAATATTTGCAGCGGGTATTGCATAACCACCATCGTTGGGCTGAACATAACTGATGGCATTATCTCCACCCAAGAAGTGCCCTTGAACCCGCAGCTGCTGATTTAGATCCGCATCGACAAGAATAACGAGATCATCACCATCCTGATGGAAGCTGAGCTGGTCTCTGCCAATACCATCGGTGAGCAAAATCCAATCCGTACCGCCGCCAGTATTATCAATGGTATCGATACCGCCATTTGCACCGTAATAGTAGTGATCATCGCCAAGGCCTCCGACCAGCAAATCATTACCGTCCTCACCGGATAGAATGTCATTGCCGTCTCCGCCGTAAAGTGCATCATTACCGGAGTCACTGTTGGTGCCATTTCCTCCAATTAGGAAGTCGTTGTCAGCGCCACCGAGCAGTTCATCATCACCGGACATACCGAACAGAGTATCATCACCTTCGAGGCCTTTTATCTGGTCGTTGCCAGAGGTCCCGGCCAGCTGTTCACCACTGCTTGTCCCCTCAACGACACTGTCGAAGTCCTCTTCAGGCTCTTCACCCTCACCGGTTTCCTCACCGTTATCTGTACCCGGCAGAGACTCGAGCAAATTGGAAATTGTCGCTGCCGCGATAGCGTAATCGCCATCATCTGGCTGCACATAGCTAATCGCTTTATCACCGCCTTCAAAATGCCCCAGAACCCGAACCTGCTGTTCCAAGTCAGAGTCGACCAGAATAATCAGGTCATTGCCATCCTGGTGAAAACTGAGCTGCTCCCTGGTAATACCATCCGTGAGCAGAATCCAGTCGGTACCGCCACCGGTATTGTCGATGGTATCCACTCCACCATTAGCACCGTAATAGTATTGGTCGTTACCCAGACCACCGATCAGCAAGTCATCGCCATCCTCTCCAGACAAGATGTCATCACCATCCTCACCGTACAGGGTGTCATTGCCAGAGCCGCTATTGCTACCATTTCCGCCGCTCAGATAATCATTATCCGCACCGCCCAGCAGCTCATCATCACCGGACATACCAAACAAGACATCATCGCCGGCAAGGCCTTTTAGCTGGTCATTGCCCGCTGTCCCCACCAATTGTTCACCGGCATTTGTACCTTCTACAACCGTATCAAAGTCCCCTTCCGAGCCTTCCTCGCCCCCATTATCGGTACCGGGCAGTGATTCCAGCAGAGCGGGAATCGCCGTTGCCGCAATCGCGTAGCCACCATCATTTGGCTGTACGTAACTAATGGCTTGGTCTCCCCCCTGAAAATGATTCAGCACGCGAATTTGCTGATTCAAATCAGAGTCAACCAGGATAACTAAATCGTCACCCTCCTGGTGGAAGCTGAGCTGATCTCTGGAAATACCATCGTTGAGTATGATCCAGTCAGTACCACCGCCCGTGTTATCGATAGTATCCACACCACCATTGGCGCCGTAGTAGTACTGGTCATCTCCAACACCACCAACAAGCAGATCATTACCATCCTCACCGGATAGGATGTCATTGCCCTCTTCGCCGTAGAGCGTGTCATCGCCAGAGTTACTATTCATACCATTTCCCCCTATGAGGAAATCGTTACCTTCTCCGCCGAGCATCTCATCGTCGCCTGACATACCAAATAAGGTGTCATTGCCCTCTAGACCACTAACTTGATCATTGCCTGATGTACCAGCCAGCTGCTCGTCACTTGACGTACCTTCGATAACCGCATCAAAGTCGCTACTAGCCGCAGCGACAATCTGGTTAATTTCACTCTCGGTGAGCGCGAACTCCTGATTCGAGGGATCATCTCCATTGGGCTGGATATAATCAATTGCATAATCACCGCCCAGGAAGTGGTTCACTACGCGAACAGACTGCTCGGAATCTTCATCAACCAAAATCACTAGATCATCGCCATCACGCTGGAAGCTCAAGCGATCCCGCCCAATTCCACCATTAAAGAAGAGCCACTCTTCACCGCCGCCGGTGTTATCGATAATGTCTTGGCCATCGCCGGGGTAGTAAACATAGCGATCATCTCCCTCACCGCCAATAAGGGTATCCGCGCCCTCCCGGCCAATCAGCGTATCATTACCTCCATTTCCCACTAAAATATCATCCCCCTGCTCACCGCTAAGAGTGTCATCAGCCTCCGATCCAGAAATGGTTTCTGCTGTTTCTGCCTCTGTTAATGCTAACTGACTGGATTGATCATCAACATCGCTAAGCGTAGAGCCGCTGTCATCACGGATAACCGTATTCAAACTATCCTTACCTTGATCGGACACAGAATCTGTTTCTAATGTAGAGTGAACTTCTACTTCAAGTTCTGACTTTGCAAAAGAATTTTCGATCATTTTTTATCATTCCTTAATAATTAAAACCATCTTGGGAAATGCAAACTCCCTACTCATGCTATCGAAACATAAATAGAAAGAGATTCCCGAAAAGGAATAAGAAAGGCCCACCCAACGTTTAGATATAACACGCTGACATCAAACACCTAACTATTATTCCTTTGAATTACCTTACTCTCTGACTAGTTAACTTTTAAATTTTCGCCTTTAATTACTCCTCTTTACACTCACAAAAAATCCAATCCTTATCCATAATATCTCTTGCAGATAACAGACCAATCAGACTCCAAACAAGAAAACGGGATATAACATCAAGAAAGATATGCCGCACTATATGGCTACACTCTCACCTTAAAACACACACAAAACTCATATAACGACCTTAATACGCCCAATCACTTGCAAACACCCAAACGAATAAAGTCAAGTAAAATTCTTCCAGCAAAGCAAGGCGATAAAGTTTAAAGACCCAATAAATCCATCTACCAGAACCCCAAGTAACAGGGCACAGGGGCACAAGGGCACAAGGGCACAAGGGCACAAGGGCACAAGGGCACAAGGGCACAAGGGCACAAGGGCACAAGGGCACAAGGGCACAAGGGCACAAGGGCACAAGGGCACACAGAAAGAATCCGTATAGACTGCTTTCATCTATACATCCGATTCAAGCCAAACTGGAAAAACGGAACAACAAATGAAACAAAAAATTAAATTATGAGCACACACCTCCTGCAAATCCAGAAGATATATTTATAGATATTCCGACCTACAAGCACGCTATAGCTGCGATCTCAATTGCCGGACACACTTAAGTCGCTGACAAGATTATAATAGATATCCCGGAAAGCCCCGCCAAATTCACGCCGCAACTCAAATACACCCCCCTTTATTCAACCATCCTTATTCCAGGGGATAATACCCCCCTAACTCAAAAATCTGACCGAACTATATTTACCTCAGCGCTCCGAAAAACTGCTAGATAGAGACTCCCGCACAGGCTTAGTAAAATATTCATAAATATTTCTTTTACCCGTTTTCACCTCAGCCACAACATGCATACCCGCACGCAATAAAAGAGTCGCCTGATTAGACTGTTTTAATTCCTGGGCATCCAATTCAATATCACAAAGATAGCGATAACCCTGCTCCTCATCCATGACCGCATCTTTTGAAAGGTTAGTAACAACTCCAGACACAGTGCCATACTTGGTAAAGTTATAGGTAGACACTTTCACCGTTACCGGGTGCCCCTCTTCCACAAAACCAATATCTTTATTTAATATCCATGCCTGAACCTGCAAGTTGCTACCCGCAGGTACTATCTGCATCAGGGGTTGCGCGGATTCCAGGACCGCATCTTCTGTATGGATCGCAAGCTCCTGTACGGTTCCAGCTATGGGCGCACGAATTACTTGCTGCTCACTGCGTAGCCTGGCCTTTTCCAGCTCCTTATTTTGTGCGGCGATATTGCGCTCCAACTCCTCCTGCTGAGAGTAACTTTTGTAAAGAGCATTACTGAGCAAAACAGAGGCTTGCAAGTTGAGCTCTTCCAACTGGGATTGATATTGACCAATCCTTTCCCTCTCAAGTAGCAACTCCTCCTCTGCATCGATACGCTGCTGCTCCAACTCCAGGTATCGATCCCGGGCTACCATTTGCCGATCCAGCAATTTTTTCAGAGAGTCCGTACGCTCAGTTAAAATGGGCAGCTTCTTTTCAGCCTTTCTTACCAAAGCGCGGGACATGCTGAGCTCTTGCTGCTTCGAAGCGATCTTCTGATCGATTAACTTCACCTCGACAAGGTAATCGGAGAGGTATCCCCGCAATAGCGTTCGCTGAAAGCGAGACTGCCCCTCTACACCGGCTACTGCCAACTGCGCTCCCAATGCAATCAAGGCCTCATCTATTGTGCCCGCTCGCCCCTCGCGCAACTCCGGTAGAAGTGCACTGAACACCCGCTCCCTTACCAGCCGCGCGCGGGAGACCGTTAATTCACTCTCCAACCTATCCTGGTCCGCAGCTGCATTAGTCGCATCCAGTGTGATTAGCGGATCTCCAGCTTCTACCTGACTCCCCTCCTCCACATGAATCTCGCGGACTACCGACAACTCTTTTGCTTGAACCGTCTTCACCTTTCCATCGGGAATTAGACTGCCCTCCGCCACTGCAACGATATCAATCTTGCCAAAAATGGCCCAAACAATGGCTATCGTAAAAAATAGGCAAATGGTGTTAATAAGCCACAGCCCCAATGGATTTGGTGGCGATCGCTCCACCTCCAGTGCAGCCGGTACAAACTCCAGCACCGAATCACGCTTGCTTATCCAGCGATTAAAATTCAACAGGGATAGAAAACGCTTCATACCACCTCCCGCAAATTAGACTGCATAGCATTAAGGCGGGCGAAATGCCCTTTTTTCTGCATTAACTGCTTGGGGCTGCCCTGCTCTACAATCCTTCCTTTCTCCATAACAACAATACGATTTGCATCCCTTACTGCGGATAGGCGGTGAGCGATAATCAGCACGGTGCGACCCCGGCAAATCTGGCGCATATTCGCCTGCACTATAGCCTCTGATTCATAGTCCAAAGCGCTGGTGGCCTCATCAAAAATCAGTATTCTCGGGTCCGCCATCAGCGCCCGTGCTATGGCGATTCTCTGCTTTTGACCACCGGACAGGGAACTGCCCTGCTCTCCTACCACCGTATCGAACCCTTCCGGCAACTCAAGAATAAAATCGTAAGCACCCGCCTGCTTTGCGGCAGCCACCACTTTTTCCATGGGGGCGCCGGGGTCTGCCAGGGCAATATTGTCCCGAACCGTGCGATTGAGCAGAAAGCTCTCCTGCAATACCACCCCCACTTTTTGCCTCAACCATGCCGGGTCCACCAACGCCAGATCAACACCATCCACAAGAACGCGACCCGCTTCAGGCACATAGAGGCGCTGAACCAATTTGGTTAAAGTACTTTTCCCTGAACCGGATTTACCAACAATACCTACAACCTCCCCGGGCCTTATGGATAACTGGATACCATCAATAACCAGTGGACGCTCGGGACTATAGCGGAACTTCACATGCTCAAAGCGGATCTCCCCTCGAATTGCCGGCAGAGTGGTTCGATTGGGATCATGCCCCGCCTCTGCTGGAGTGTTGAGAATGTCCCCCAGGCGCTTAATGGAGATACCCGCCTGCTGGAAGTCCTGCCACAATTGCACTAATTTCAAAATGGGCTGGCTAACCCGCCCTGCAATCATATTGAAAGCAATCAACATGCCCACGCTCAGCTCACCGGAAATCACTAGGTGAGCACCCACCCACAAAACGGCTACCGTGACTAACTTATTAATTAAGCTGGCGCATTGACTGGCAATATTCCCCAGATTCAAAGCCCTAAATGAAGCATTGACATAGCCGGCCAACTGCTCTTCCCAGCGCCGCTGCATTTGCGGCTCAACCGCCATACTTTTTAAGGTTTCTACCCCGTTGCATGCCTCAACAAGGAAAGATTGATTCTCTGCACCCAGCTTAAATTTTTCATGCAATCGACTCCTCAAAATTGGAGTAATAACGATTGATAACAATATATATAGCGGCAGAGAACCCAACACTATCCACGTCAGCGTCGGACTATAGAGAAACATTACGGCAAAGAAGACCAGCGTAAAAAATAGATCGACACAAAGCGTCAAGGCCGATCCAGTGATAAACTGGCGTATGGAGTCCAGTTCCCTCACCCGGGCTACGGTATCCCCCACTCGACGGTTCTGAAAGTAAGCAATTGGCAGGCGCAGTAGGTGGCTAAAAAGGCGAGAACCTAATACCACATCTATTCGGTTAGAGGTATGGCTAAATAGGTAGGTTCTCAACCCATTCAAAATCACATCAAATACGCAGACCACCAAAAAACCAAGCGCTAGCACATCGAGAGTGGTCAACCCCTGGTGAACAAGCACCTTGTCTACAACAACCTGAAAAAATAACGGGGTTATCAGCGCAAACAACTGAATAAAGAAGGAGGCGATCAACACCTGACCCAACAATTTCTTATATTTAAGAATTGATGGTATAAACCACGAGATATCAAACTTTCGCTCTACAGATGACAAAATCCCTTTCTTGCGGAATAAAAAAACTGGCAACAGCCCAGATTCACCAGCAGGAAGCTCATCCACCGGCAGTACGACCGGACTTTTTTGCCCAGCTTTTTGCAACAGCGCCTTACCATCCCGAACACCCGCCAGAATCGTGCAGGTTCCAGTAGCATCCAGCAGCATTGCAGGTAATGGCAGACTTTCTAATTTTTCACGCGAGCAATGATGCTCTTTGGCCTTAAGGCCGAGAAAGGCAGCAGCCTTTACAACTTCGTGAGCGGACAGTTTTTCCAGTGAAAACTCTCGCTGGAGTTTTTCAGGGTTGATCGCAAGCTGATGAAACCTTGCAATAACAGAAAGACTAGAGAGGCAACTTTCCCTGTCGATTATAACTTCCATATTTACTCCCTAATACAACATTCCTGCTTCGCCCTCCCAACAAATGGGAAAAGTGAGAGTAGGAGAAAATGCAGCCCCAGTAAATAGGTAAGCAGGCAAAAAAGATAGCAAAGCGTACCAACTGTACAAATATACAGTAACTTTGTGATCTGAGGCTCAATCTAACCCCCACAAAACCCTACCCAAATTTATTGGACCACCTACAGGACTGAAGGAAAAATGAGCGTTGCGGCTAAAATTTTTACAGTAAAAATTTTAGCCATTGAAAATCAAAAATATTAGAATTTCTCAACTTAGAAAACAAAATAAGGCTAATTTATAGAGTTAAATATCCATCCACCCTCCAACTAGCCAAGATTACCCCACGAAAATAGTAGTGAAAAACCTTAAACAGATTGAGGTAGAAGGTACACCTTAAGGCAACCCCTCTTATACCCATAACCCACCACAGCACCACCCTTGCCAAACCACAAATAACTGTATATAAATACAGTCAATCAATTTAGTTAGTATCCTCCATGACACATCGATCACTTCTTGCACTACCTCTTAACAGCGACCTTCCGGCCCAAGTAAAAAAGGCATTGCCAACACGTAGTTGTTACGCTATTTGAGCATCTCTGACAACGCAAACGGGGGGATGGAATCGGTGGTGATGGGACAGGGCAACGAGGCTATGGGGAATGTATTGAAGGTAATATCTGGACGCAGAGCCGGGAGTACAGCACCCTGCTCGCTGAGACTAAATCCCGTAAAGAGACGCCCAGCCCCCGTCAAGTTTTCTAGCGTTAAAGGCTGCAAGGGCTGTGACTTGCAGCTCAAACAAAAGCACCACTGCGGCGATCTCCAGTGATCCTGCGTGCAACAGTGGAGCGCTGGCTTTAGATATGGATAGATACCCGGGACAGAAAAGTAAGATCCGCAGTCTTAAGCAGCTCTTGCAACGGACTGCGGCATTCGCGACGAGTGCAGCTAATCTCTGTAGCCTGCAAAACCCACAGCGGTATTGCGGGATCGCTCAGAGGCCCCTTAAAGCTCTACCGCGATCCGCTTCAGTTGACCCGCCTCAGGCAAAGCCCATTCAATCGGTTTTTCACCGTGCTGCTGCAACCATTGATTGGCCTGGGAGAAGGGGCGGGTTCCAAAGAAGCCGCGATGGGCAGATAGAGGTGAGGGGTGCGGAGCCCGCAGCACCAGGTGCTTATTGCGGTCGATAAAGCCCCCTTTCTTCTGCGCATAGCTTCCCCACAAAATAAAGACCAGTCCTTCACGCTGTTCCGCCAGCTTGTGGATCGCCGCATCCGTAAATTGCTCCCAGCCCCGCCCCTGGTGGGCACCGGCCTTACTATCCTCTACAGTAAGAGTGGCATTCAGCAGCAAAACGCCCTGCTCTGCCCAGGGTTGCAGGCAACCGTGGTGCGCTGGGGGTATGTCCATATCCGAGTGCAGTTCTTTATAAATATTTTGCAGCGACGGGGGAATACGGACCCCGGGCATCACGGAAAAACATAAACCGTGGGCCTGCCCTACCCCGTGGTAGGGGTCCTGCCCCAGAATGACAACTTTTACTTGGTCAAAAGGGGTGGAATTAAAGGCATTGAAGATTTGGCCACCGGGCGGGTAGATCTCCTTACCGGCCGCCTTCTCCCCCTTTAAGAACTGGCGCAACTGAGCCATATAGGGCTGGTCGAACTCCCCCGCCAAAACATCGTACCAAGAGGGGTGAATCTTAATTTTATCCGGAACCGGCATTCTTAAACCTTCAATATCTTTTTAACATGGTGTTTTAACTCGGGCACAACCTCCTCCTCAAACCAAGGCCTGCGACGCAACCACAGAGTATTGCGCGGGCTCGGGTGCGGTAGGGGAAAGTATCCCGCTGGCAGAGCATCCCGGTAGTGGCGAACATTCTCAGTAATACTGCCATACCAGTGCGGGAGATAATGGCGCTGGGCGTATTGTCCCACCAATAGCGACAGTTGCAAGTTGGGCAACTGCGCCATCAGGCGCTGGTGCCAAGTCGCGGCACACTCGGGGCGCGGCGGCAAGTCACCGCCCTTGCCGCGCCCGGGGTAGCAGAAACCCATGGGAATAATGGCAATCCGGGACTCGTCGTAGAAGGTGTCCCGGTCGATTGCCAGCCAAGTGCGGAGGCGGTCTCCAGAGGGGTCATTCCAGGGAATACCGCTAGCGTGAACCTTGGTGCCCGGCGCCTGTCCGACAATCAGCAGGCGCGCAGACTCAGTTGCGCGCAAGACTGGATTTGCCCCCAGAGGAAGCTGATCCTCACAGAGGCGGCAAGCGCGTATCTCATCCAGTAGCGCCGGTAACTTCTCAACCATCACCTAGGGGGTATCCTCTGGGAAAGCCAAATGTAACAGGAGCGCACGGCGATCCTGGGGGTCGTGAATACGGCTGATATTATCATTATCAAACACGACAAAAATCCCCTGCGCCCCTACAGCCAACCCATCGCCGCGCCCCCCGGTCCGCGACACCTCATAGCCGAGTTCTGAAGAGTTCTCATGCTCCCAGTAATCCAGACACCAATCGGCTTCCAGGCTGGGGAGCTCCCTGCGGCAAACCGCATAAGCATTGGGCTCCAGGGTCCACAGAGCACCATCGTAAAAAGCGAGCCCCGCCATATTCTCCGACTCTCCACGAAAGTTCAGCCCTGCAACCGGCGGCGGAGTGAAAATCTGAACACTATCCTTGGGACCAAGCTTTACCAGGGCGCGGGGGTCGCGCTCTATCGCCATCCAAAAATCATCGCCCACTTTCTGTAGACCCACGCCGGAAAGGTTGTAGCCCTGCATATACCCCTGGGCTTTAGCCGTGGTAGACCACATATTTTCCAGCCAGTGCCCCCTGCCCTGCCTATTGACTTCAGCAATGCGGTTATAGCGCTCACTCAGCAAGTAAAAAACATCATCCACACAGGTAATCGCCTCAAAATCCATTGCCGCAGCCGGGCGGGTGAGGTCCAGCAGGAAATACCAAAAATTAGTCGGCCTATCTTTTTTCGGAACCCTAAGCCCGGCAAGTTTAATATACAATTCCAGCTTTGCACGCCTGCCTTCCAACACAATTTGGTAGATTTCCCTGGAGCGCTTATCGGAAACCGTGAGCAGCTTGCCATCGCAAAAACTCAGCCCGGAAATACTCAATCCAGAACTGTCATTCAGCCAATAATGAGCTATTTTTTTTGCCGGGATTATTTCAGCCGCCAACCCCAGGGATGACAACAGCGCACCAACAGTCGTTAAAAAAAAACGCTTAATCACGGCCCTACCAATTTATCGCCAAAACATTTTAAGCGCGGAAAGCTCACTGTATTCAGCCCCTACTGTCACCCAGGGAACTGCCGGCAAACTACCAGAACCAATAGCCGCCAGATAGCAAGCTAGCCCAATCACTCTGAACAATCTTAGCGCTAGGGGCTGATAACGTTTTAAAAGGTCGGGGAGGTGGACAGAGAAGTGGAATGGGCGCCGACCTTAAAAAGTCCGGCGCCAGATAAGATCAGCTAGTGCTCACTGCCGCTTTTTTCTGGCATTGCCAGGTGCAGCAGTAACGCTCGCTTGTCATCAGGCGCCTGGGCGCGACCGACATTATTGTTGTCGAGCACGACAAAAATGCCCTGCTCTCCCACAGCCAGCCCCTCACCTTTGCCATAGCGGGTTTCTTCATAGACGCGCTCTGGTGACTCTTCAAGGAAGCGATAATCCACGCACCACTCCGCTTGCAGACTGGGCAGGGCTCGGCGGCATACGGCGTGGGCATTGCGCTCCAGGGTAAAGAGAGCGCCATCGTAGTAATCCAACCCGGCCAAATCCTCTGAACGACCGGCAAAATCCAGACCGGCGACCGGAGGCAATGTGAGTGTGTCGGCCGCGCCGCCGGCGGAGAGTCGCAGCAAGCCCCGGGGCTCGCGCTCCATGGCCACCCAGAAGGTATCGCCGGCTTTTACCAGCCCCTCACTGGAGGCATTGGTCTTTTGCAGAAAGCCCTGGGATTTGGCCAGCGCCGACCAATTGTGTTCCTGCCAACGCGCACTTCCCCCGCTATCGACAATAGCGATGCGATTGTAGTGCTCACTCACCAGATAAACCCGTCCGTCAGCGCAGCTAACCCCCTCAAAATCCAGGTCTGCGGCCGAGCGGAACAACGCCTTGATGCCCTCCCAGGCACTGGCAGGCTTATCCCGCTGCGGTACTCCGAGGCCATTCAGGCGCAGGTATGGGGCCAGGCCGGCACGGCCATCGCGAAATTCAAGCGTATAAATCTCTTCAGAGTTTTTATCGGAGACTGCCAGCAGCCCCCCCGAACAGAAGCTCAAACCAGAAATATCCAGGCCGGCACTGCTATCCACCCAGTAGCTGGCCAACAATTTAGCCGGTGTAATTTCGGCGGCTACTGCCAGCGGCGCTGCCAATACGGCTAAAACACTAAAGAGAGTACGCTTGATCACGGTAAAACCAATTAATCGCGGAAGTTATTAAACTGCAACGGCTGCTCCAACTCTTTGCCGCGAAGCATGGCCATCACCTGCTGCAAGTCGTCGCGCTTCTTGCCGGTAACCCGCACCTGCTCGCCCTGAATGGCAGCCTGCACCTTGAGCTTTTCATCCTTAATCAGCTTAACAATCTTTTTTGACAGTTCCTTGTCGAGGCCATTTTTCAGGGTTACACCCACTTTAACCTGCTTGCCAGATTGCTCTTTATCGCCCACTTCCATCGCCAGGGGATCGATATCGCATTTAATCAACGCACCGCGCAGCATATCCACCATCTGGTCTACCTGCATATCCACTTCCGCGCGAATCACCAGGGAGAACTCGTTCATCTCCACTTCCGCATCTACCCCTTTAAAGTCGAAGCGATTGGTAATAGTGCGGTTCACCTGATCCACAGCGTTGGTGAGTTGGTGCTTGTCTACTTCAGATACAATGTCAAACGAAGGCATTAAGTTGTCTGCTCCTATTTCCAGATTTCCGGAGTAATCTCCGCATTGTTGTCACTATCGGCCAGCCAAATATGGCCGTCCTGAATACTGGCACTCAGGTCCATATTGCGCTCGGCCATAGCCGCCAGCTGCTCAGTGGCATCGGCAGCCAAATAATAGACGCTAAGGTTGCCAAAGCGCTCCAGCTGGTCGGCCTGCTTCTGCCACCAGATGGGGGCCGCACGGCGCCCGTAACTGTATACGATCACCCGCTGTGAGCGGTTACAAGCCTTGCGGATACGCTCCTCGGTGGGAAGCCCCACTTCGATCCAAAGGTCTATCTCACCGCTCAGATTCTTCTGCCAGAGATCCGCCTCCTCGTCAGAAGACAGGCCCCGGGTAAACTCCAGCGTCTCCGCCGCATTGTGCGCAAAAGCCAGTAGGCGCACCATCATACGCTCATCGGTCTCCGAGGGATGCCGAGCCAGGGTGAGTGAGTGTTCGGCGTAATAATCCCGGTCCATATCAGATATTTGGACTTTGGCTTTAAAAATTGTCGCTTTTAGCGCCATTTTGGCTCCATGGTGATGCCCTCTCCCACAGCGGAAATTGGGCGTACTATTCTTGATGGGTTCACGTGAGAATCAGGATATTCCGCATGACCTCTGCGCCCCCCAGCGGCAGGCCCTTTTGCCAGGATGCACAGCCACTGGCCGTTACCCTTAGTAACTGCGGCGCCAATAATATCCCAACCGATAGCGAGCAGGTTAAAGCCTACGCCTCACACGAATGGGAAAATCGCACGCTATCCCGGCTGCTACTGCCGGAGGAGTACTGCCCAGCCCTCAGAGCCAAACAGAGCTTCCTCGCACAGTACTCTCAACTGGCGCGTATCAGCGTTGCGCCGGGATTATATCCAGCCTGTAGAGTGCTACAAGCGCGCGATTCGCACTTTTTCGGGAGGGATATGACAAGCCCCGTCCTACCGGGACATGCCGCCATAGAAACCGATTGAGGCACCCGAGGTTAACCCTTAATAGATAAATGCCATAGCCGCCAAAATGAACCGCCTCAGCCTAACCACTCTCTTGTTCCTCACCCTGCTCAGCCCCCTGGCTGCCCGGGCAGATATACAGCTCCCAATGCTCTCGGGACGGGTGGTAGATCAGGCACAACGCCTAAAAGCCGAGGAAAGATTTCAGCTGACCGAACTGATCCAGCAGTATGAACGGCGCAGTGGTCACCGACTCGTCGTAGCTACAGTACCTAAGCTGCAAGGCGTTACGATAGAGGAATATGCCCAGCAACTGATTCACAACTGGAAGCTGGGCAAGAAAGGCAAAGATAATGGGGTCCTCTTCCTGATCGCCCCCAATGATCGGAAGATCCGTATCGAGGTGGGATATGGCTTGGAGAGCGCGCTAACCGAAGCACTGGCCGCCAATATTATTTACAGCAAAGTACTGCCAGAGTTCCGCCGTGGCGATTTCAGTGGCGGCATCAATGCTGGGGTTCAATCAATTATCGCCGCAACTAAAAACGAATATGTTGCAGAACCCCTAGAGACCAGAGAGGAGCAGCGAATTGCCCTGTTGGTAGGTCTATTCCTTCTACTTATCATGCTGCACCTCTTCATTAGCGCCGCACTGGGATCACCGATACAAGGCCGCCTTTTTAAACGGGGCCGCTACGGCGGTTACTACGGTACCGGAGGCTTTGGCGGGAGCTTATCTAGCGGCGACCCTGCGGGCCGCTTTAGTGGCGGTGGCGGTGGCTTTGGTGGAGGGGGCGCATCGGGAGGATGGTAATGCTCAGCAACACCTATCAACGCCAAGTGGCAGAGGCTATCAAGGAGATCGAGTCCCGCACCGATGCCGAAGTTATCGCCGTGGTCGCCCGCAAAGCAGATAACTACCTGTCCATCTCAACACTTTGGGCTGCTTTCTTAACCCTGCTAGCCGCACCACTGATTGAGCTTTTACCCTTTTGGATCAGTCTACAACAGGCGGTGACACTTCTGTGGGTTTTATTTATTACCCTCGCAGTACTCTTTCGCTGGCGCCCCCTCACCATGCGTCTGGTACCCAAAAAAATAAAATTCTGGCGAGCTGCCAACCTGGCCCGCCGGCAGTTTCTGGAACAAGGCTTACATACCACTAAAGGCAGACTCGGGCTGCTGATATTTGTCGCAGAAGCCGAGCACTATGTGGAAATACTAACCGACAAAGGAATCGCCCAGCGTATTAACAATGACCACTGGCAAAGGGTGGTGGAAAATTTTGTACAGCAAATTAAACGAGGAAAGGCCGGAGAAGCGCTACTACTTTGCATTGAACAGTGTGGGGGAGTACTCAGGGAGGCGATACCCACCAGTATCATTAAAGATAAACTACCCAACCACCTGATTATCATTAATTAAAAAGCGCTTTTATTTTCCAGCCAGCCGCTATGGTTCCAAAAAATCACAGTACCCATACTTGCCTATATCTACAAGACAAAGTTTTGAGCAATGATCAATATATGGATATCTCGCCTCCGCACTGACCAGACAGTCCCTATAAAATATTCCAGCTTGAGAGGATTACCTCTCCGCAACACGATATACGGTGCCTTCAGCAAGAAAATAACAACCTGCTGAATTGAGCCACAACCAACTATTGCAAATCAGCCCTTTAAACCAGTCGCAATTTGGCACTCAAAGTAAGAATAAAATGATACAAAAGTATCGTAAGTGGACTTTATCCTAGCCAATATATAGAGAATTTTACGAATTAGCAGAAAAAAATCACAGCTCCCATAAAAATATAGATCCCCTTAAATCTCTAGTGTTTTCGACATCGCCTTAAATACTAAATCAGGATTATTTTTTAACCCCTCAAGGATAAAAGGTATGCCTTCCCAGTCAAAAACACTTAAAGGCAAATTAAATAAAACCTAACACCTATAAATGTACAGAATACGACCTTACTGGTAAATTAACCGCCAATTCCCTCCCCTGATTCTCTTATAGGCTTGTCTCTGGGGTATAGACTTATTAGCAGTGGTTAGTCATGAAAAATATTCCGGCATTAGCCAGCAATATGGGACTCAAAGCTTTTGGCAATTCTGGCTCTGGCCGCTCAGTGATGGCAAACAATCAGCTCCATCAGATACTTGCAGGCTTTCAGGAAATGAGCCAGATACCAAGTAGTCAAGGTTACCATGCACTCGCTATCATAAATGCGATAAACCATTTAAGAGGAGGCGCGGTACCTGTAAACTCTTTCCTTAAGGATGGCAGCGCAACCCGCCGCTGTATTGTGGGGGCAGGCTTTGAAATTGAATATGAAACAAACAATTACTATGGTGGCCCTCAAACGGATGTGGTGATTCTTGATATTCGGATAACTCAAGATACGGCCGACGAAGCGAAAAGGGCTGCTTTGTGGGATGCCAAATGGGAGGCATCAGGAAACTCTGGCGTATGGAGAGCCGAAAAAAAGTCAAGCACTTTTATTACTACAAGCAAACACATTTCAGGAAAAAAAGATTCCCCATTAAAAATTGGAATTAATGGCCTTGGCCAAAATTTAGAGGATGCAATAGGGATAATGCCATCTCATATCGCTCGAGGGGACAAAACAGCTCTGAAAAAACTACAAAGCAAAGGTTATACGCTGTTTTATATTCCTAAAAGTAGAAATCTTAAATCTGGCTGGCGGTGTATAAAAAGCTTAGGCCAAGCTGCAACTACGGAGGTTATGGAGGCCGCAAGAATACTTGCCAACCATATGAAGGAGGCCCACGATAAAGGCTTGTATGTTGAGTGGACTAGCCATCGAGGTGGTTCTAAAGTCTTAACCAAGGCCATGGAACAGCTCGCTTTGCGACAGATAAATGTGAATGGTAAACAGAAAATATTTTTAAGTGATCCAACCTCTAGCCACTACCGTGCTGATGATTTTCGTCGAAAAACTGGCATGAATACTAATGACTCATCCTGGTTTAATTCCACGCCGGGCGCAGCTCAATTAATTTGCGGGTCACACTTAGGTACATCTAATATATCCATGTCCATTAATGTTCTTCACAACTATACAACCAAAGAGGAAAAAATTGACAAAGTAGTTGACACTTTACGCCACACGATAAACTTTAAAGAAAATGCACTGAAAGTTTCCTCTATGGCTACCGGCGCTATTGCTGGAGCAACGTTATTTTCCACCATGGGGATATCCTTTACTACTGCGCAGGTATTTTTAGGGGTGCTAGGATTAAAAACGATAAAAGGTGTTGCCACAACGACCTTAGCGAGTATTCCGAGTCTAAATGAAGGTTATCACAAAGATCCTGCTGAACCAACCAAACAACTATTGCGCAAACTACTATCTAAATAATTAGGGTTAGCTGATGAAATTTATCAAAGAAGCCTTTCCGCGAGCACCAAGCTTCCGCCGAGCGAGAAAGATTGAAAAAAATCTGTCGGGCTGCCAGCTTTCTTTTATGGCCCCCCCCTACTCAGACCCTTTTTCATCAATACAAGAATGGGAAACTGAGCCTGATATATTTAATGTTTTTGACTCAGACAACTATAAGCCGATCAAATATTCACCACTTGGAGAACTGGAAAGAGATGCTGAATTTTCCAACCTTAGACTATTAGGGGTGTTCTCTAGTCGATGGGCTTTCAAAGAACTGCCGATTTTTGGCGGTTACGGTGGCTATATTGGGTTTGGCATTGAAATCAGCGCTATTAACGATCTTCCTATCAATGAGTCCATACACAATAACAAAGTATTGCTACGAGAAATTTTTCGCAAATATGACTTAATGATTTTTCGTGAATGTAATGAAGGGCTAAAAACTGACCTCTTTGATCTCACTCAATATCGCTGGCCAAACTATCTCGGCCCACTAAATAGCCAATGGATAGAACAAGATGGGTTAGATTGGCTTTATTTCGAAATCCAACCGTTAGTTAGTAGTTTTGACATTGTCAGCTGGCACACAGCAATAGATAACAAGCACATCTTAAGTTGTCACTTTACAATTACACGATCCGGCTCGAATGCAGGCAATGCTTTTCGCATGAATCAACGAACGCCCTGGGACAACTATATAAACTTTATACAGCGAATAATGGACTCTCTCAAACTTAAACTATCACCAGAGCTCTCTGCTCGTCGCATGGAAGTTCGATCCCAAATTGGCAGCAATAGTAAGCCAAGTTTTAGTTGTACGCCACAGCAAATAGAGAACGCCAAACATGTAATGCAAATGTGGAGCGGCAGAGGATACACAGACAGTAACAGAGACAAAAATGAAAGTCACCGCGCCTCCCCAGAAGAAGTCTCAGAATTTATCGATAAACGCATTCAACCCAGACCTCTACATAATAGCTACCCCGTTGAAGAGAAGATGGAGGTAGTCTCCAGACTACCGCCGGAGTTGATCCAGAAACCCTTTACAGGCCTAAGGTAACTTTCCGTGAAACTTTTTATTATCATCTACAATGGTTTCGAAGGGCTTTCTCTCTAAAGTTAAACTTTCAGGATCTACAAATACTACCGAGCCCCAGCAAACCGATATCACACAAATCAACCCCTAGCTAATGGGGCCAATCAATGAAATTTGTTAAAAATTTATCCCCTAGAGCACCAAGTTTCCGCCGAGCGAGAAAGATTGAGAAAAACTTATCCGGTCACCAACTTTCGCTTATGGCTCCACCCTACTCTGATCCATTCTCATCAATAGAAGACTGGGAGACCGAGCCAGATTCTGTAGATATATTTAATATGGAAACTTACCGCCCCATTAAATATAGATCCGCTAAAAATATAGATGAGTTTGCTGAGTATTCAAACATTAAAGTACAAACATTATTTTCTAGTATTTGGGGATTTAAAGGCATACCAATTTTCTCAGACTATCAAGGGGACATACAGTGTGGAATTAGCTTAACAGCTATAGATGATCTCCCCATCAATGAAACACTATTTCACAATAAAACCTTTCTGAAGGAGATATTCCGCAGATATGATCTAACGAGACTTCAAAATTTTAACAGCGGAATAAACATTGACTTCTTTGACCTCACTCAGTACCGCTGGCCCAGCTATCTCGGACCACTAAATAGCCAATGGGTGGAGCAAGGCGGATTAGATTGGCTTTATTTTGAAACCCAGCCGCTAGCTTGCGACTCTGATAGTATCGGCTGGCACACCGCGATAAGCGACAAGCATATCCTCAGCTGCAACTTTACAATTACTCGAGCTTGCTCGAATGCCGGCAATGCTTTCCGTATAAATCAGCGAGCCAATTGGGAAAACTATATAAATTTTGTACAGCACATAATGGATTCGCTCAAACTTGAACTATCGCCAGAGCTCTCTGCTCGCCGTATAGAAGTTCAATCTCAACCCTGCGCTAGTAGCAAGCCAATTTTTGGTTGCACACCACAGCAAATAGAAGACGCTAAATATGTAATGAGAATGTGGAGCGATACAGGCTATATGGAATCTGGTAAGAGTCGAGATGCAGATCTTCGCGCTTCCCCAGAGGACGTCTCAGAATTTATCGATAAACGTATTCAGCCCAGACCTCTGCATAACAGCTACCCTCTTGAAGAGAAGATAGAGGTAATTTCCAGATTGCCGCCCGAATTGATCCAAAAACCTTTTATAGGCAGGAAGTAATTCTCTGTGAAGCTCCCTTAGCACCATTTACAATGGTTGCGAAGGACTTTCCATTTAAACCTGACTTTAGAGATTGTAAAGCCCATAGAGCCCATAACTTTTACTAAAATAAAGCTCAATCTACCTAAGCTTCCCTCAAGCTAAATTTAATTTTCTGTGGCCCGTGGACAATAGAAGCTGAGCTAAACCAAAAGAAGTGGGGACACACACTTTGCACTAGCTCACTACCATTAGAGACAGATGGAATTGCATATACCTCAACCATTTACAGTAGTGGACAGCAGAAAACTTACAAATACACCCTATTGATATTACTTAGTTAGCGGGCCCTAACAGTTGACCTAGGCATTAAATATATCAACCACAGATAAATCAAAAAATCCTTTCTTGAAACAGAAACTAATAGATCTATAGAAAACATAAGGAAATCTTATTAGTCAAGCTTGACCTGTCAAAGCAATTACTAAAAAGGCAAAAGTCAGATCAAGCCCGCACTATTATAAGTTACAGCTTGCTAGATTGGCAGCCTGTAGCTTTACACTCCCGAATACGATCGTTTAACGTATTTGTACGAGAAATCGTAGTTTTGGTAGTACAAGACAAGTTAACAAAAAATCCATCTGCATCCCGACGACTACAGCTTTTGTTACGCTTTTTAATCCAAGCAACCTGAGTTTTTTTAAGCTTGGCTTTTTGTGAACTATTCAAATGGCCTCGCAGCTTAACATAAGTCTCATTCAGCTCAGCATCTGCTGCCTGATAAACCTTGTTTAAACAGTACAGCCCATCAAAATCATCTCTTGGTCGATCGCAATTATCTGCAAATGCCATTGAAGGGGATACTAACAAAAAAGCTAACATCACTTTTTTCATTGAAATCTTTTCCATTTTCGAACATAACATCTATCAATACAGGGGTGCCCCTACAAATTGTAGGCCTTATATATAAGTACACTTTTCACAACCCCGTACAGATTATACAATAATTTTTATCTATTGCTGACAACTCCATCGCAAATTTTATGCGGGCTAGTCTCTCAAATCGATCACGATCAATCATCAATCGCCTCATACGCCTCATTAATAAGGCCCTCAAACTCACTACCTGTTATTATTTTTATTTTATATTTCTTCGCGCTGGCAATCTCATTTAAATCAGGATCTTCTCCCTCAATAAGCATTGTGGTTTTTTCACTTACAACCTCTTCCAGTATACCGTCATACTCCTCAATGATGGCCTCTAGGTCATCCTTACAGTGATCTTCCAGGTAATCGTCAAACTCACCCGTCAATACAATATACTGATTGCTAAAATCCAAATCAGGATCTTGACTTTCAATCCAATTCCAATCAACTTCTTTATAAGATTCATAACACTCTTTATTTTTATAGTAAGAATTTTCTCCACACTGGCTGTTAAATACGCTAGCTTCTATATCTGCAGCCCCTCCAGATAACAGGAGATCAACAAATTTTTCAAATACGAACAAAGTGCCCGTATAGAAAGTCAACCTTATAAGCCCCGACTCTTCACACCACTCTAAGTCATGGTACGTATTGTGATCCAATGAAGTAAGTAGATTGTTGATCTCTGGTAGATTTGACTCACCCTTAGGGTTTATGACTACGATAAATGATTGCTCAGACACAATAAAACTCTTATGGAAAATAGATAACTAGACTAGAACCTAATATTTTAACAACAATCCCAGTTGTACCAAACCCTTGAGAAGTCCAGTTGCTCAAGAGCTTCTTTTTCAATAAAGAAGTTACCTA
Organism: Microbulbifer regidiadema (SeqCode); assembly: GCF_052467605.1. Taxonomy (NCBI): domain Bacteria; kingdom Pseudomonadati; phylum Pseudomonadota; class Gammaproteobacteria; order Cellvibrionales; family Microbulbiferaceae; genus Microbulbifer; species Microbulbifer regidiadema (SeqCode). Next base: position 1,788,954 of record NZ_CP174316.1, read on the forward strand.
CCCCTACATCTCCCCACATAATATCAATATCATCAGAAAACTCTGAATCCATCTGAAACAATAGAATCCAGTTGTCATGTTCTCCATTTATACGAGGGTCATCCTGTGTGAAGTTGGCATAACCACCGAGCTTACTTCCATCTGCTATAAAATTTTCGTAAATATAATTCGCAAGTTCACTCTCATATTCAAAGGGATCAGTTGCATATTTTTCATATCGAAAATCTGTGGGTGATGGAATTTCACTGTCTTGTGTACATTCCAATCGATACTCCCTACAGACAGGAAGAGGGTTTTTCTGGCTGGCTTCGGGGAGGTCATCTTCAATAAGATCTTCACTTACTTCTACATCAGCGTGATAGATCACTCTATAACCATCCGGAGAGTTAACAATTTCCTCGGTTGACAAATCAAAATCGAGACCATAAAGGTCATCATCTGCAATAAAAAACTGAAGGACACCACTTTGAGGAAAGCCGGGCAAGCCCGGTAGATCAGCAAAGTTTATCTGCGCAAGAAGAAACAACTTTTGTCCAGATTTGGATTCTGGATACTCCATACCTTTCGGCCAGTATGGCTTCCCTCCAAACTTACTACTCCATCTATTCTTAGCAGCCTCTGCTATTGGTTTCAGTTTGAGAACTGGCAGGGAAAATTTCTCCAATTCAGATCGGATTTTCTTTCCTTCTACTTCAATATCCACTTTATACTCCTTTTGGATATTCTACACTTGACATATACCATTAAGGTAAACGCTTGGAATAAGTTAACTTTAATGACAGGGGGGGGGATTGCTAAATCATATTTATCATATTACAACTCTCGCTACGGGCGGATGGCTAGCTCTCGCTCAGCATAAACTTCCATGCTGCGAGAAAATCAAGTATTATTGATCGATCCGTAAAAAACTATACTTCATACCCCAACCCTAGAATTAATTTTCCTTTTTCATATCCGTAAGGAGGAATTTCCAAATTGACTGGGGCGGGAACCCCTTTAAAGACTCTACCCGCAGAATCGAATTTGCTACCATGGCACGGACAGAAATACCCGCCAGACCACTCTTCTTCATCCAAACCTAGATCAGCAGCATCGGGGCTGTGTATAGTCTTGCAGCCAAGGTGTGTACAAAAAGGTACATAGACAAATATACTTGGATCTATAGATCGATACTTATTTTTAGCAGCTTCAGGCTGTTCAGAATCTTGAGATTTAGGGTCGCGAAGTCTTGATTCATGTATCTCAAAAAAATCAAAGTCTTCAGGGGTTCTTCTATATATATGCACGACCTTACCCATCCATTCTGTACGGATAAGGTCACCTTCTTTTAGAGTGGATATATCAACTTCGACATTAAAATCTCTAATGCGCCCTTTGCGGATATTCCACGACTTAGAGAAAGGAACGAGGGAGCCTAGAAGCCCAACTCCAGCCATTCCTACAACGGTATACTGAAGGAATTTTCTTCGAAAACTCATATTTCCTATAGCCTTTTAACGATTCACACAAAGAGCCGGTTTAGCAAAATGGCGACTCCAAAGTAAGCCCCCAGGGCACCCATAAAGCCAGCGGTATACGCTTTTATTTCTTCACTGCGGCATAGTGCCCGGATCAGAGATTTAGCAGTTTGAAGACAACCTTTTTTAACGATTAAGATCATCAACAAGAATCCGCCAGAGTCACATCTATGCCTAGTGATCTCGCTAACCTCCCTTCTTATAGTCCTTTAATTCAGCACCCCCCATCTCCACCAAGCGCTTCGCCATAGATATAGCAGACTCTTCCATACTTTTTTCAGTTGAGCCAGTAAAGCGGGCCGTACTGTGTTTCAGCTCAGTTGTGCCGCGCTGAGCATATTCACAAAATCCAATTAATTCCTGAAAAAGGTCAGTGGGAACGGCGTAAAACTTCACTTGGTTATGTTCTGTAACTGCAACTGGCTCCCCATTTGCCTCTTGTATGGCCGCATTAGGATTGGCCTTAAACTGGCTAATTGGGGTTGTGTAACTGCATATTACTTTCTGAAGCATAAAAATTCTCACCTGATGGCCTGGGTTATCGTTGGAGCTTATCGAAATTTCCAGCACCGAGTAATAAGAACCTGTGAAACTAATGGGCTTAGCCCTATGCAGGCAATGAAACTCAGCATCTGCGGCCTTAGAAGCTAACCTTACAGCCTCCCTCAGAGGTATCAAAAAAGATTCGAAGACCCCTTAATCCGCTCAAAAGTCACACCATTAAACAATTCTATTGCGCACCGGAGTGGGAATCAAAACTGCGAAGCAGCTGAACAAGGTCCTCTTTGTTAGATTACCATTCCCTCATTTTTCCATCATTTGCCATATAACTATTGACCAAGTTCTTAGAAAGGTTTACAACCCTCACAACCTCCTCCTCTGTCAGCTCTCGGCCTAAGTTTAATTTAAGCTGGGAAAACGCCTTCGAGTCTTCACAAATCACGTTTGGCATAGACGATATTGCTGCCCATTCAATTTCATAGCCCGGTATATTTGTAGTAGCTTCATATGCATCAACTACCCATCCACACCCCAATCGAATTGCAATTAACCCACTTTCGACAGCCCTTTTATCATCTTCTGGAGTTAGATCTTTTGGATGAATATACATCCATTGACAAACATCCTCGACAGCCTTTTTCTTTATTGCTTTTAATGTAGCCTCTCCACCGACTTTATACTGAAGATACTCAAGAAGCCCCTCTACACTTGAATAGGCCTCTGGTGAAAGCTGATCATACTGGTCATCAATAATAAATTCACATTCATTAATTAGCTCTTTGAGCTGATTTTTATCAAAATGATTTAATTCCGAGTAATCCTTAATATCTAGGACAGATGGAAGTTCCATATATGCTCCTCAAATCTAACGTTTATATAGTAGCCACCCAAACCACTATTATCTTGACTACTATTTCAAATGTAAATCCGCTATTCACATTTACGTTTCGCTATCAAATCAATTAGACATGCATAAACGAGACTATAGAACCAAGTGGAAAATGACCCACATAACCATCATCACAAATTCATGAAAAATAACTAACTCTTTGAGTTTAGAATTATCATCTCAAAGATCCTAACTTCTTCAAAAGTAATGGTCACTAAGAAGAGACCCACACGCTTTAATCAAAAATAGAACTTGCTCAACTACCAGCGCCAAGTCGCCGCAATATAGGGCCCATGCTGGCTAATATCGTAGGCAAAGCGCCCATCCGCCAGGCGGTCGGCGTAGTCGATGCTGTAATACTGGTAACCAAAGCGCAGCGAAGTGGTTTGCCAGGCGCGCCAGTCGAATCCAGCCAACAGATTCCACTGCAAGTCATCCCCCCCAGAACCAAAACCGCCCACCTCTGTGCGCGCAGAGAAGGTGAGGCAATCATTGACGGCGATCGCTCCGCGCGCGGCCAGGGTGGGCTCCCACCAACTCTGTTTGCCACCGAGGCGATTGCTGAATTCAGGGCGAGGGCCAATATTAATTCCGGCTCTCGCTTTTACCTCTTGCTTTAACCGGTTCCAGCGCAAACCCGCGCCAGCATCAACAAAATAGCGGCGGCCACTTTTTGCCAGGTTGCCTTCGAGGATTCGATAACCACCGAGGAGATTAATCCAGCCCTGGCGGGCGTCCACCTCCACATCAATCTCTATATCAATATCCAGCTGTGGGTTGCGCGGCGGCGGGATAGTCGCGCCTTTATCCAGCCTGAGATTGACATAATAGAGATCCGCCACTACCCCAAAGCGCCCTTTCCAGGCTTCCAGGCGCAGGGAAAAAGCCGCGTTGAGCAGGTCCAGGGTTTCACTTAAATCCAGGTCTATATCGACACTGGTGTCAGCGACAGTAGAAGTCCCTTTAGTGCGAAGCGGGAGGAAAAGATAGGGGGTGGCGAGAAAGCGCCAGTCATCGGCCTCAGTGGGGGGCGGTTTGGCCGTGGATGCGGACTCCGAACTCTGCGCGTTGATAATAGCGGGGGTAAGGATACACAGCGCCAGCACTAGCGCCTGTATGCGCTTTTCTCTTTTCTCTTTTCCCTGTCTCATAACTGCCACTACCCGATTAATACGAAGTACACACCACCCAATAAGGATAGATAGGAGTAGGAAAATTTCTGAGCGAGAAAAATGAAGATTGGGGACAGGCAGGAGGGCCGCAGAAGACACTGCCGGGCAGGCGCCCGGCAGTGAGAGGCGATTAGTCGTTCGCTTCAGGGCGCATATGCGGGAACAACAGTACGTCGCGAATCGACGGCGAGTTGGTAAACAGCATTACCAGGCGGTCGATACCGATACCCTCACCGGCGGTGGGCGGCAGGCCGTATTCCAGCGCGCGGATATAGTCGGCGTCGTAGTGCATGGCTTCGTCATCACCGGCATCTTTTTCCGCCACCTGGGCCTTGAAGCGCTCGGCCTGATCTTCGGCGTCGTTCAGCTCGGAGAAGCCATTGGCAATCTCGCGGCCGCCAACAAAGAACTCGAAGCGGTCGGTGACAAACGGGTTGTCATCGTTGCGGCGAGCCAGCGGGGATACCTCGGTCGGGTACTCAGTGATAAAGGTCGGCTGGTCAAGGCGGTGCTCTACGGTCTTCTCGAAGATCTCGATCTGTACCTTACCCAGACCCCAGCTATCTTTCAGCGGGATTTCCAGCTTCTCGGCAACGGCGCGGGCGGATTCGATATTGTCGATATCGGCCGCAGTGAGTTCCGGGTTGTAGTGCAGGATGGAGTCAAACACAGACAGACGTGCGAACGGCTTGGAGAAGTCGTAGCTGCTGTCCTGGTATTCCACGGTAGTAGAGCCCAATACATTCTCACAGATACCGCGCAGCATCTGCTCGGTGAGATCCATCAGGTCATTGTAATCCGCGTACGCCTGGTAGAACTCCAACATGGTGAATTCGGGATTGTGGCGCGTGGACAGGCCTTCGTTACGGAAGTTGCGGTTGATCTCGTAAACCCGCTCAAAACCGCCCACGACCAGACGCTTCAGGTACAGCTCCGGGGCGATACGCAGGTACATATCGATATCCAGCGCATTGTGGTGGGTGACGAACGGGCGCGCGCTGGCACCACCGGGAATAACTTGCAGCATGGGGGTTTCCACTTCCATAAACTGCTGGCCATTCAGAAAATCGCGGATGTACTCGATAATTTTGGAGCGCACGCGGAACACTTCGCGGGCTTCCGGCGTGGCGATCAGGTCCACGTAGCGCTGGCGGTAGCGCAGTTCCTGGTCGGCAATGCCGTGGAATTTTTCCGGCAGCGGGCGCAGTGCTTTGGTCAGCAGGCTGTACTCTTCGCAGTTGACGTAGAGGTCGCCCTTACCGGATTTGTGCAGCGTACCCTTCACACCGACGATATCGCCGATATCCCAGGCACCGAAGCGCTCTTTAATATCTTTTTGTGCCGCTTTATCGGCGTACAGCTGGATGCGGTCAGACACATCCTGGATCACCATAAAGGGGCCGCGTTTAGCCAGGATTCGCCCGGCTACGCACGCCCGTTTACCCAGTTCTTCCAGCTCCTCTTTCTGTTTATCGCCGAACTCAGCTTGCAGGTCGGCAGCGAGGTTCTCGCGGCGAAAACTGTTGGGGAAAGCATTGCCCTTCTCGCGCAGAGCGGAAAGCTTGGTGCGGCGCTCGGCGATCAGTTTGTTTTCGTCTTGCTGGATATCAGTCATGGTGATCTATCAGTTTTGTGAGTGATATTGCCCCTCGCCTCAGTAGAGACGGGGGCGCGGTGAGTGTGGAGCGTTTAAATCAGAGGCCGGCTTTGAGGCTGGCTTCGATAAATTGGTCCAGGTCTCCGTCCAGTACTGCCTGGCAGTTACTGGTCTGAACATTGGTGCGCAGGTCCTTGATACGCTGGTCGTCCAACACGTAGGAGCGAATTTGGCTGCCCCAACCGATGTCGGCCTTGCTGTCTTCCATGGCCTGCTTTTCTGCGTTGCGCTTGAGCATTTCCTGCTCGTACATTTTTGCGCGCAGCATTTTCCAGGCTTTATCGCGGTTTTGGTGCTGGGAGCGCTCGCTCTGGCACTGTACGACGATACCGGATTCTGTGTGGGTCAAACGCACGGCAGAATCGGTTTTGTTCACGTGCTGACCACCGGCACCGGAGGCGCGGTAGGTATCTTCACGCACTTGGGATTTGTCGATTTCAATCTCGATATTGTCATCGATTTCCGGTGACACAAATACCGAGCTGAAAGACGTGTGACGGCGGTTGCCGGAGTCAAACGGCGATTTGCGCACCAGGCGGTGGACGCCGGTTTCCGTGCGCAGCCAGCCGAACGCGTGATCGCCGGCGAAGTGTACGGTGGCACTCTTGATACCGGCCACTTCCCCTGCGGAGACCTCTTCCAGGGTGGTCTTAAAGCCGTGGGCTTCACCCCAGCGCAGGTACATGCGCAAAATCATTTCCGCCCAGTCCTGGGCCTCGGTGCCCCCGGAGCCGGCCTGGATATCCAGGTAGGCATTGTTCTCGTCGTTCTCGCCAGAGAACATGCGGCGGAATTCCAAAACTCCCAACTGCTGTTGCAGGCCTTCGATCTCAGTAGAGACCTCGTCGACGGAGTCCTCATCATTTTCCTCGACGGCCATATCCAGCAGTTCGCGGCAATCGGCGATGCCGGCGTCGAGGTTTTCGATAGTGTTCACTACCGTTTCCAGGGAGGAGCGTTCACGCCCCAGCTCCTGTGCGCGGTTGGGATCGTCCCAAACGCTCGGCTCGGCCAGCTCCAGCTCTACTTCTGTAAGGCGTTCTTTCTTGCTGGCATAGTCAAAGATACCCCCTAAGAACGTCGGTGCGCTCTTCGAGGTCTTTTAATTGATTGAGGAGGGGATTGATTTCCATGAACTTTCGGTGTCCGGACAAAATAAAAAGCGGCGCGTATTCTACCGCAGCGCGCGGGGGTCCTTCCAGTCAGAACCCTGCGGGAATGCGCGATTAAGCAGTCTGCCCGGACAGCTTTTGCAGAATTGCGCAATCCGGGGACTCATTCCCCGCACAGCTGTCGGCAAATGTCCGCAGAGTAGCGCGCATCCCCAACAGGGTCTGCAACTGCTCCTCGATCTGGGCCAACTTGTGATTGACCAGAGCTTTGGTCTCGCGACTGTGGCGCGCCGGGTTGTCCCGTAGCCCCAGCAGGGCCCGCACCTCTTCCGTCGCAAAGCCACAGGCGCGCGCGCGGCGTACAAAACAGAGGGTCTCAATATCGGCACTGGTGTAATCCCGATAACCGTTTGCAGAGCGGCCGGGCACCAGCAGACCGATACTCTCGTAGTGGCGCAGGGCCTTGGCGCTGAGGCCCGAATGTGCTGCGGCCTGGGAAATATTCACGCTTACCCCCTCAGAGCAGGATTCAGATGCTGTTGTCCCGGCAGCCGGTAAACTGATAGCGCACCTTCTCTGCGGGGTTGTACCCCAGCTCCAGGGCGGAATCCAGAGCGTCCACGCCGATAGAATGCAGCAGAATATCCCCGGTGGGTGCGCCACACACGGCGGTAAACATTCTGTCGGTGCGCACTCCGCAGCGGGACTCCTGCACCAGTACTCCATCGCCGCGCAACTTGGCCAAGCTCTGCTGCAAGGTCATACCACCGCCCTCGCACTGCTTGCTACCACTGCTGCGATAGACCCACACCATTTCTCCCGAGGGCATCGTTGCGGCGGCAGGCGCCGATACGGCCTCGGACTCGACAGCGCTCGGTGTGGTCTCAACCTCACCCTCCAGCGCCGGCTCCTGCCGCGACTGACCGCACCCGCTCAGCGAGATAAGCAGTACCCATACCCACAAGAAAGACAACCCTTTGTTCAGCACAAGACATCCTCCGTCCATCAATAATTAGCCGCTTCAGGATAGCGCCAACCAGGCCCCCACCGATAGCATCAAAGTCCCGGAAATCCGATTTACCAGGCGCACATTTTCCGCCCGCGCCAGCAATCGGCTGAGCGCCTGGCCGCCACTGGCATAGAGCAGCAGGCACAGCGCTTCCAAAAATAACAATATCGACAACAAGACTGAAAGCTGGGGGAGCAAAGGCTTGGCATCGTTAATAAAAGGCGGCAGCAGCGCAATAAAAAACGCCCAGCCCTTGGGGTTGGCTACGGCGGTGACAAACCCCTGTAGCGCCAATGCCCTGGGCGCTGGCCGGCTCACCCCAACCCCGCCCTGATCCAGCAGCGCCAGCTGGCCCCGGGAGCGCCACATCTGCACCCCCATCCAGGCCAGATAGGCGGCCCCGCAGTATTTGAATAACTGAAACAGCGCGGGATACTGCACCATCAATACCGCAGCGCCGAGTGCGGAGGTAATAGCGACCAACGCGACACCGAGCAACTCTCCCACCATCATCCACAAAGTGTGGCGCACGCCCAGGGTAATTCCCAGGCTGAGCGACAGCATCATGCAGAGCCCCGGTGTAACCGAGGCAAAGAAGCTTGCGGGAACAAAGAGTGCCAATGCCGATAATTCCATAGTTATTCCTTAGTGGTGGGTGCCGCTGTGGTTGCCGTAGTGACTGACCAGCATGCCCGCCAGCATCAAACCACAGCCAATTAACTCCGTGGTATTGAGCATTTCATTGAGGAATAGCCAGCCCGCCGCTAGGGCGAAAACCGCCTCCAGGCTCATAATTACAGTGGCGTGAGAGGGCGCGGCGTAGCGCTGGGCCAGAAGCTGGAAGGTAAACGCCAGCGCCGTGGAGAAAATCATCATATAGGCGATGGGCCAGGCCGCATCGATCGCCGCTTGCAGGGTCGTCTGTTCGGTAAACAGCGAGGCCACAGCGGACAGAAAACCACATATCAAAAACTGAATGCAGGCCAGTCGCAGGGCATCGTAGCGTTTTACCAGCCGGTCTGCCGTCAGCACCTGGATCGCAAACACAAACGCACTGGCGAATACCATTAGGTCGCCGATCAGCTGGGACTCCTCGCTAAAGTCCGCCAGCCAATAGAGGCCGAACAGGGCTAGGCCAATTCCCATCCAGGTCCAGCGATTGGTTTTATGTCCCAGGGACAAACCGATCACCGGCACCAGCAGCAAATAAAAACCGGTAATAAATCCGGCGCGGCCCGCCGTGGTGTACAGCAGGCTTACCTGTTGCAGTGCCGCGCCGAGAAACAGCCAAAAACCCAGCAGCGCGCCGCCGGGCAGGCAGGCGCGCCAGGCGTGATTCACCGCTTGCCCATCAGTTTCGCCGGGCTGGGCATCGCGGCGGGAGGACAACCAGTAAACGATGGGGATAAGGATTAAACCACCGAGAATAAAGCGCCATGCGTTAAATGCCAGCGGCTCAATATCCGCCATGGCAATCTTTTGCGGCACAAAGGCAACGCCCCAGAACAGCGCGGCCAATAACAACAGGACTTCGGCCTGGACTTGTTTACGTTTCACCACTTATTACTTCCAAACAACTTGGGAGCTGTTGCAAAAACTCCGTGTTTTTCCCAACAGCCAAATACAAAGTGCGCCCTATACCGCTTCTAACAGGCTCACCATTAATTGCAGGGACTCCCGCCCGCGAAATTCATTAACATCGAGTTTAAAAGCCAGGCGCACTCTCTCGGTGGGCTGCGGCCACTGCTCGGTATCCACATTAAAAGCAATAGCATCCAGCGGCAGCTGCGGTGCCTGAGGTGGCGCCACCACCATTTTTAAGTGGCGCTCGCCGACAATACGCTGTTGCAACAACAAAAACTCGCCGTCAAATACCGGCTCTGGGAACGCCTGTCCCCAGGGCGCGCAGGCGCGCAACATGGCAGCGGTATGCAAGGTGTAATCGGCAACGTCCAGCTCACCATCGGAATCGATCACCGCGTGCAGTTGGTTTTCGTTCAAACGATTGCGCACGACCCGCTCAAAGGCGCTGCGGAAAGCATCCAGGTTTTCCCCCGGCAGGCTCAAGCCCGCCGCCATAGCGTGGCCACCGAATTTGCTGATCAGGTCCGGGTGGGCCGCAGCCACATCGCTCAGGGCATCGCGAATATGCAACCCGGGAATTGAGCGCGCAGAGCCCTTCACCAAGCCGTTATCCCCCTCGGCAAAGGCAATTACCGGGCGGTGGAATTTCTCTTTGATACGGCTGGCCAGGATGCCCACCACCCCTTGGTGCCAGTTGGCATCGTACAGACACAAACTCCAGGGGATTTCCCCCTCCAGGCGCAGCTCGTCCAGGGCCGCCATAGCTTCCCGCTGCATCCCCTGCTCGATCGCTTTGCGGTCCCGGTTGAGGGCGTCCAACTCGGCGGCCAGCTCCCGCGCTTCACTGGGATCGCGGGTGAGCAGGCAGCGAATACCGGTACCGATATCGTCGAGACGGCCGGCCGCATTAATACGCGGCCCCAAAATAAAGCCGATATCCGTAGTGGAGAGGCGGCGCTGGTCGCGCCCGGCCACTTCCATCAGGGCGGCGATACCGGGTCGGCAGCGACCGGCGCGGATACGGGCGATGCCCTGGTGGACCAGAATCCGGTTGTTGTGATCCAACGGCACCAGGTCGGCCACAGTGCCCAGGGCAACTAAATCCAGATACTCGGCCATATTCGGTGGGGCGATACCGCTTCGCTCAAACCAGCCGCTCTGCTGTAGGGCGGTGCGCAGCCGGCTCAGCAGGTAGAAAATCACCCCCACTCCGGCCAAATTCTTGCTGGGGAAGTCACAGTCCGGCTGGTTGGGATTGACGATAGCGTCCGCCTGCGGCAGTTCGCTGCCGGGCAGGTGGTGGTCCGTCACAATCACTTTCATACCGGCGGCTTTTGCCGCTGCCACACCCTCGATACTGCTGATACCGTTATCGACCGTGATCAGCAGATCCGGCTGATAATCCTTGGCCACCTCGACAATTTCCGGGGTGAGACCGTAGCCGAAGTCGAAACGGTTCGGCACCAGGTACTCCACCCCCGGCGCCCCCATTGCACCCAGGGCCAGTACCCCCAGGGTGCTGCTGGTGGCCCCGTCCGCATCGAAGTCGCCCACGATCAGGATTTTCTTTTGCCCGCAGATGGCATCCACCAGCAGGGCAACGGCGGCTTCCAGCCCCCGCATACTCTGCGGGCTCTGTAATCGGGAGAGGCTGTGATCCAGCGCCTCTTCGCTCACTATCCCCCGCCCCAACAGGACACGTTGCAGTATTTTGGGTGTATCAGAAGCAAAACGGCCAGTGGAAAAATCCACTGGCCGCCGCTGAATTTTTGTAGTCAATGTATTTCTCAGCAAAACAAATAGCTAATCGGCAGCCGCTTTACCCACAATAGTGCCCCGGCTAGTTATCACTAGACAGTGTCGTCGCCATATAGTCATGCACTTGGGACAAGTTGTTGGGCAGTACCTTAAAACGCTCTTGCCGCTGCCAGAGATCCTGCATATGAAGCGGCAGGGGAATCTCTTTCTCCGGTAGGGCCTGAGCGACGGCATCGGGGAATTTTGCCGGGTGTGCAGTCGATAAGCAAACCATAGGTTGTTCGGCCGAGCGGCGCACCTGGCGCGCCGCTTCGACACCTATAGCGGTGTGTGGGTCGAGCAGGTATTCGCAGGAGGCGAAGGTCGCGGCGATCACCTCAACGGTGCGACTGTCATCCACCCGGTAAGAGGAAAATACCTCTCTCGCTTTAACCAGGGCCGGCTCCCCCAGGTGCATAGGCCGGCTGCGATCTGCGAGCAGCTCCGCCACCGCCGCGCCATCGCGACCGTAGAGATCAAACAGCAAGCGCTCGAAGTTGCTCGACACCATAATGTCCATGCTGGGGGACAGGCTGTGTACCAGTGGCTTGGGGGTGTGGTCGTTACTGCTGATACAGCGGTGCAGTATATCGTTGGCGTTGGTGGCAATTACCAACTGGTCGATTGGCAGTCCCATCTGCCGTGCCAGGTAGCCGGCAAAAATATCGCCGAAATTGCCTGTGGGCACAGAAAAGTTGACCGTTTTATCCGGCGCGCCCAGGCGCAGGGCCGCGTAAAAATAGTAGACGATCTGCGCCATAATCCGCGCCCAGTTAATGGAGTTCACCGCCACCAGGCGGCGCCCATCGGGCAGGAATGACTGATCGGCAAAACTCGCCTTCACCATATTCTGGCAATCGTCGAAATTGCCTTCCAGTGCGATATTAAATACGTTGTCCGACAATACCGTGGTCATCTGGCGGCGCTGGACTTCAGATACACGGTTATGGGGGTGCAGAATAAAAATATCGATATTATCGCAGTGGCGACAGCCTTCGATCGCCGCCGAACCGGTATCCCCGGAGGTCGCCCCCATCACCACCACGCGCTCACCGCGCTTTTTCAACAGGTGATCAAAAAGCTGGCCGAGGAACTGCAAGGCAAAATCTTTAAATGCCAGGGTGGGCCCGTGAAACAGTTCGAGTACCCACTCATTGGTATCGGTCTGCACCAGCGGGGCAATCGCCTTGTGGCGAAAGTGCTTGTAGGAGCGCCCGATAATACCGCGCAGTTCATCATCGCTGAGATCATCCCCCACAAACGGCTGAATAATGCGAAAGGCCAGCTGCTCGTAATCGAGCCCCGCCATAGAGGCAATTTCCTCGCGGGAAAATTTCGGCAAAGTCTCGGGCACGTAGAGGCCGCCATCGCTGGCGAGGCCGGTGAGAACGGTATCGGCGAAGGAGAGTGACGGCGCGCTGCCGCGTGTGCTGACAAATTTCACAGTATTTCTTGGCTCTTATCGCTGGCTGGGGAGTTTATTGATCGGGCGCCGAACGTGAGAATCCCTCTCTCGGCGCCGATAAGATTTTTAACCGAGACTCTCGACTCGAATTCTGACGACTTCACCTTCGACCGTCTCCAGGGCCTCTATCTGCGCAACCGCTTCGCGCAGGCTGGCCTCATCGGCGCGGCTGGTTAAGATCACCACCGGCACCAGCGCCTCACCTTCAACCGGTTCGTGCTGGATCAACGCCTCAATACTGATGCCCTGATCGCTGCAAATGGTGGCTACCTGAGACATAACACCGGGCTTGTCCTGGGCGGAGATACGCAGGTAATAGCTGGTGATAACGTCCTCTTGCGGCAGTACCTGGGTACCCCCCTGCTCTGCCAGGGCGACACCCGCCGGCGGTACCCGGTGTTCCGGCTTGGCCTCTAGGGTGCGGGCCACATCGACGATATCGGCAATCACCGCCGACGCCGTGGCTTCATCGCCGGCCCCCGCGCCGTAGTACAGGGTTGGACCCACTGCATCGCCACTGACCAATACCGCATTCATCACGCCATTGACGTTGGCGATCAGGCGGCGCTGCGGGATCAGAGTCGGGTGTACCCGCAGCTCCACCCCTTTGTCGGTGCGGCGGGCAATCCCCAGGTGCTTAATGCGATACCCCAATTCGTCGGCGTAGCGAATATCCTCACTGCAAATCCGGCTGATGCCCTCGGTGTACACCTTGTCAAAGGCGAGCGGCATAGCAAATGCCAGGGAGGCCATAATCACCAGCTTGTGAGCGGCATCGATCCCTTCCACATCAAAAGTGGGGTCCGCTTCCGCATACCCTAAAGCTTGGGCCTGGGCCAGAGCTTCATCAAAACTGCGCCCTTTTTCCCGCATTTCTGTGAGGATGTAATTGCCGGTGCCGTTAATAATACCCGCGAGCCACTGCACCTGGTTGCCCACCAGCCCTTCGCGCAGGGATTTGATAATGGGAATACCACCAGCCACTGCCGCTTCGTAGGCAATGGTGACATTGTTCTCGGCCGCCAACTCAAACAGTTCGTTGCCGTGCTCGGCGATCAGCGCCTTATTCGCGGTGACCACATGTTTGCCATTTTCAATCGCGGTGCGCACCAGCTCCTTTGCCACCGTAGTGCCGCCGATAAGCTCCACCAAAATATCCACGTTGGGATTGTTGGCAACTTCGAAAATATCCCGGGTAATATTTAACTGGCTGGTATCGCAGTTCGGATTGTCCCGGCGCGCACCGATTTGCTCGATAATCAGGGCGCGGCCACAGCGAGCGGCTATTTCCCGCCCGTTGCGCGCCAATACATTCACGGTGCCGCTGCCGACAGTCCCCAAACCACAGATACCGATCCGCACGGCGGCGGGTGCGTTTTTTACCGCCACTTCCGCCTCCGCAGTCTCTTCAACCGTTGCGCTCACAATATTCCTCCGCGCAACGACCCGGGGCCGCCGATCAAGCGGGACTGTCCCCGCCCCATCAGCGGTGCCACCGCAGGAGTCTGCGCAATAAATGCAAATAAAATTGACAAAAGATTATCAACCTTACCGAGCCGGGCGTAAAAAAGTCAATATAATTGCGCCACAAAGGCGTCCCTTCCCGCAGGTACGGTATCGAAACTTCTGTCACCTAAAATCACCCCTTGAAACCAATAGCGTCCTCAGTAGATGCTATATAAGCATCTACTAGCATCAGGTAACAGCAACCTGCGAAATTGCATCCACCGCGCCTTTGCACAAAATAAGAGGCGTACCGAATCCGGACTCAGATAGTGGTCGAGTAATGAAGAAAACCCTAATCCTTTATACAGGCGGAACCCTGGGAATGCGCCGAAGCGAATCGGGCTATATACCTGACGCCGATCTGGAGGGCGCGCTGGGGCGCCTTTTACAAGATGTTATCGGCCAGCTTCCGCAGTACGATTTCCAGGCACTCGACCCACTGCTGGATAGCGCCAATATGCGCCCACAGGACTGGTACCACATCGCCAGCCTGATCCGCGACAACTATAGCCAGTACTCGGGCTTTTTGGTCCTGCACGGCACCGACACCATGGCCTACACCGCCTCGGCCCTCTCCTTTGCCCTACAGGGCATTGAGAAGCCGGTAGTGGTCACCGGTTCGCAGATCCCCCTGCGGGAGATGCGCAGCGACGCCTACAACAATTTGATCGCGGCACTACTGTTGAGTGGTTCAGAGGATATCCGCGAGGTTTGCCTGTACTTCAACGGCAAGCTGCTGCGCGGCAACCGCGCCGTCAAGGTGAGTTCTGGCTCTCTGGATGCCTTTAGCAGCCCCAACTACCCCTGCCTGGGGGAGGTGGGTATTCAGGTCCATATCGACCGCAACGCCCTGCTGGTTCCCGCAGCTGCACCGCAGTTTCAGATTCCCGCAGATGCCAATGGCGGCGTCGTTTTACTGAAACTGTACCCCGGCATCTCCCCTTCGCTGATTGAAAAAGTGCTGGAGAGCCGCCCCAGGGGCCTAATTATTGAAACTTACGGCACCGGCAATGCGCCGACTAACGAGCGCGCATTTACCCAGCAGCTGGAACGGGCCACGCAGCTCGGCACCATTTGCGTCGCCGTATCTCAGTGTTTGGAGCACCAGGTGGATTTGGGCAAATACGCGGCGGGCTCCGCGCTGCTCGACGCCGGTGTTATCGGCGGCCTGGATATGACCAGCGAAGCCTGCTTTGTAAAACTCAACCACCTACTGGCGATGGGCTACGCCGCTGCGGAAATCAAAGCCCTGCTACAGCGCCCGCTGTGCGGAGAGTGCAATCACTCCGACGGATAACCAGCGGAACTACCGGCGAAGCCCTACCGCTTCGCCCCACCAAAGGGACTGAGTGATTTACAGGGATTGAAGAGACTGCCTCGACCCAGAAGCCAAATACCGATGAGCAACGACTTTTCGCAAAACCTCCGCCTTCTGTGCAGTTTTTACCCCTCCATTGCCGAGGTATGCCGGCGAATTGGGGTAAACCGCGCACAATTTAATAAATATCTCAACGGTAATACCCAACCCGCACAGTACACCCTGGGAAAAATATGCCATTTCTTTGGTGTAGAACCCCATGAAATCCTTATGCCCCGCGAGCAGTTCAGCCAAATAGTTCGCGTGCGCAGCGCACCGGCATCTGAGCACCTCCCCGCCAGGCCCTACAACCGCGATATTGATATTCTGATGCGCGAATCCCAGGGGCGGGCGGATAAGTATTTGGGGTTCTACTTTGAATACCACTACTCCATGACTTTTTCCGAGCATATTATTCGCAGCCTGCTGCATATAGAGTCGGACGGTGATGGATATTATTTTCAGCGCTTCGAGCGTATGCGCTACCCGGACCGGGACGAATGGTACAAATCCCGCTACAAGGGCATGCTGCTTTTTCTCGCCGATCGTATTTTTTTAGTCGGCTATGAAGCGTTAACTCACAATGAAATCGCACAAACCATTCTCTACCCCACTTATAAAAGCCGTGTCAGCTATCTATCCGGATTAAAGCTGGGTGCATCCGCCAGCGACAGGCGTGAACCCGTCTGTACCAAAGTGGTACTCGAATCCCTGGGGCGCAATATCAGCATTAAAAATGCGCTGAAATTATGCGGTGTTTTCGGCCCTGAATCCGACGAAATCAACAAAAATATTCGCGAAAACATTCGGGCCAGCTCCTGCGAGGGGCCGCAGAGCTTTTTTGCTACACCGCTGTAACTGTACAGCTCGATAAATTACCAAATTATTCCAACACGAGGTTTGTGGGAGGTGCGGCTATTACCTCGCCCCATACAAACCCATACGATGAAGAGAAGAGAGACAAATGACCAACGACTTCCACACACTCAAGCCGATGCCGGTCTTTAGTGCGGGCGCAGAAACTCGCCTGGAAAAAGATTTATTGGGTGAACGCGAAGTGCCTGCCGATGTTTATTTTGGCATTCAAACTTTGCGCGCTTTGGAAAATTTCCAGATTACCGGCATTACCCTAAACCACTTCCCCAACCTGGTAAAAGCCCTGGCGATGGTGAAAAAAGCTGCCGCCAGTGCCAATGGCCAGCTCGGTTATTTAGAGCCCAAACTGCAAAACGCCATTGCCACAGCCTGTGACGAAATTATCGCAGGCCAACTGCACGACCAGTTCCTCGTGGATATGATTCAGGGCGGCGCCGGCACTTCCACTAATATGAATGCCAATGAGGTCATTGCCAACCGCGCCTTGGAGCTGCTCGGCCAGCAAAAAGCCGAGTACAAAAAAGTACATCCCAACAATCACGTCAACCTGTCCCAGTCCACCAACGATGTGTATCCCACTTCGATAAACCTGGCCATTCTGCTCAGCTACAGCGACCTGGTGCACTCCATGGAGAGCCTCTGCGTCGAGTTTGACAAAAAGGCCAAAGAATTTTCCTCAGTAATTAAAATGGGTCGTACTCAACTACAAGATGCCGTGCCTATGACCCTGGGCCAGGAGTTTGCCGCCTTTGCCGCCACTGTGCGCGAGGATGTCGACCGGGTTAAAGAGCTGGTCGCCCTGTTTAAAGAAATTAATATGGGCGGCACCGCAATTGGCACCGGTATTAATACCGACCCGGCATATCGCCAACTGGTTGTTAATGCGCTGTCGGAAATCTCCGGCATCGATTTTGTATGCGCAGAAAATCTGGTGGAAGCCACCTCCGATATGGGCGCCTTCGTGATGTTCTCCGGCGTAATGAAACGCACCGCGGTAAAAATCTCGAAGATTTGCAGCGATTTACGCCTGATTTCCAGCGGCCCCCGTGCCGGCCTCAATGAAATTAACCTGCCGCCGATGCAGCCCGGCTCATCTATTATGCCCGGCAAGGTCAACCCGGTAATTCCCGAGGTGGTTAACCAGGTTGCCTACCAGGTAATCGGCAACGATCTCACCATCACACTGGCCGCAGAGTCCGGTCAGTTGCAGCTCAATGTAATGGAACCGGTAATCGCCTTTAACCTGCTGCAATCCATGCGCCTGATGACCCAGGCCATGACTACGCTGGCGGATCGCTGTGTAAGCGGCATCACTGCCAACGAGGAACACTGCCTGCAACTGGTGGAAAACAGTATTGGCCTGATTACTGCGGTCAATCCGTATATCGGCTATGAGAATGCCACCCGTATCGCCAAGCAGGCGCTGATTACCGGTGCCAGTGTGAAGCAGTTAATTCTCGATGAGGGCCTGCTGAGTGAGGAGGAGCTGAACGATATCCTCGCACCGGAAAATATGACCCAGCCGAGAAAAGTAGAAATTAAAAACCCCGCTTAAAAACAAAAACCGGCGGCCTTACGGCTGCCGGTTTTCTAAAGCTATCAGCCGGAATTAAATGCCCAGCTCTTCGATCAGGCGGCAGGTAGCCGGGAACAACCCGGCCATCTTCCATCACCGAGCGATTTCTGGAGGAGCACCCACCAAATAGAAAGTATATACCGCCAACCTTATTGACAAAAGAGTGCAAACCCACAAAATGCTGGACGTTTATCCACATTGGTGAGCGTGCAACCAATGACTCTACCACGAAGCAACCAGATATCTCTTGATGCGACACCCTATTATCATTGCGTTTGCCGCTGTGTACGCAGGGTCTTCCTTTGCGGAAAAGATGCTCAATCCGGGCGGGATTATGAACACCGGCGCCAGTGGATTGAGGTCAGGATGCAGGAACTGGCCGATATCTTTGCTCTGGATATTGTCGCCTATGCGGTAATGAGCAATCACTACCATATCGTGCTCTATATCGATGCCAAAACAGCAAAATCCTGGTCTGATAGTGAGGTTATTCTCCGTTGGCAGGCGCTATTCAAAGCTTCCAGCTTGGCTCAGCGCTTTATTCAGGGCGAAGCCCTGGATCGCAGTGAAAAGGACAAGCTAAGCGAGCAGGTCAACCTTTGGCGGGAAAGGTTAATGGATATCAGCTGGTTTATGCGCTGTTTAAACGAGTCGATTGCCCGCCAGGCCAACACAGAAGATTGTTGTACTGGTCGTTTCTGGGAGGGTCGCTTTAAGTCTCAAGCGCTATTGGACGAAAGTGCCCTGGCCGCCTGCATGGCCTATGTCGACCTCAACCCTATCCGCGCCGATATGGCGAAGACCCCAGAAGATTCTGATTACACTTCCATCCAACAACGCATTCGCGCTGCCGTTTCCGGTGAGCAACCCAAAGAGCTACTTCCTTTTGTAGGCGACGAGCGCCTCAATATGCCGAAAGGATTGCCATTTCAGTTGGATCACTATTTGGAGTTGGTAGACTGGAGCGGTCGGCATTTAGACCCCAAGAAACGAGGTTCCATCCCTCAGAACACACCACCAATCCTTGAGCGATTGGGCATCTCGGCAAAGCACTGGCTCTATCTCAACCGGAACTTTGAAAGCCGCTTTAAAAGCCTGGTGGGATCTGCAGAGGCGGTGCGACAAGCCTGCATCCGGCTCGATAAGCGCTGGGTACATGGATTGCGGGACTGCCAGCATTTTTTTAGCCCTGCACCCAGCTGACCTGAATAAGAAAATTTCCGATTATTGGCTACCAACGAAGTTCTGGCATTCCCACCTGAGCCACATATTTTTACCTGTAATCTAAAAAGGTTATCGGCGCCAAGTCATTGTCTGCTGTGCCGATATTTTCCGAGATTTCCCCATCTGGTAATCCTGTGGCGTGAAACTCCTTGCCTGCAACTGGCTCCTCAATCTATGGCCAATCTATGGCTGTCCCATTGTGTGTGGCTGTCCCATTGTGTGTGCTCCCACCCTTAAGCTTCAAAAATTTTGAACAGGGTGCGCCAGGTAGCGGCGCACAAACTCATCCAAACTCCAACTCTTGAATCTATTAAATTAGAGAACCATCTAAAGATCAAAAATCGATCACCCTCTCCTCTTAGTCCTAAGAAATATCCCACCACTCAAAATACTAAAAAAGAAGCCAACATAGAACACAATAATACTTTCCATCAGCTTTCCTTCTGACCTAATGAAAAAGTCATAGTGTAGAAAAACAACTTGAATAGGACTTAACATTATTTCAAGAAGAATGTTTGAATTTTTCGCACCCACATCCGATGCATTCAATATTGAACAAATAGCAAGAATTACAGATCCAACTACATAACTCCCCAGAAAAAGAAGTACTATTTTTTTTATTCGCACCTAAAGCTCCTAGGGGATATCACAATCACAACGCCTAACTGTTGGGCTCTGCCCAGGCCGAAAACCCCAATCGTTGTGTACTAAACCTGACCCATAAAAAAGGGCAGCTGCAGAGATAGTGGCTCCACCACCGTTCAACGGGGCATAAATACCAACATGCCCACCTTCCGCTACTACATCGCCTGGCATAAGTAGAGCACTTGATGGTAGAACAGTATACCCAGGAATAGTTACACTGGGATCAGCCCACTCACTCGCGCTGGGAACCCTACCATCAGGCATTCGGCCTGGAGCATCCCCACCATTTGACAGCATATCCCAAACAAAAAAATTACATTTCAAAGCCCAACTTCCCCTAGTTCCACTTTGCCCACGAAGGCGTCCTCTTGACTCAGGGTGAGTATCCCATGGCTGCCAATTATCATCACCAAAATAATAAGAATATGTTGCTAATGAATACGCTCTTTTGCCATCCAACCCTAACGCATCCGTAAAATTCAAAGGACTTTGATTCACATAACCATAGGTATTAATACCCCCTTTCAACCCTATCGGATCACTTTGCAAATATCGCCCACTACCCGCATCATAATCCCGGAAGTAGTTATAATAATGCTCTGCCTCACCACCCTTAATCTGCCCTGGGAATCGAAGATTGACCAATGTCAAGTTAGTATCACCATCCGGATCAGCATTAGGCTCAGACTTACCAAACGCATCACTATCCCAGCGCCAGACAATCGTTTCACTTTGATTAGTAGCAATACGCGGAGTATTTAGGTGATCAGCATGCAGGTAGGTCAATGTCCTAGTTTGTACCTCACCGTCACTATAGCTAATCTCAAACTGCGCTACCGGCATATTGTCGAGATAGATATAATCGACCTGACTTTGGACCTCACTGTCATCGGCAGCGATATTTGTCTCCGCCAAGTATTGCCCACTCAGATCATAGTGCAGCAGATTATCTTCCGTTTTATCCGTGCGCACTCGCTGACCAAGGGCGTTGTAATAATAGGTGCCTTTAAGGATGCTGTCTTCGCTATAGGTTTTAAGGCGGTTGGCATGATTGTAGGTATACTGCTTGGCACCATCACCCGTATTGATGGTGTTGCCCACCTCATCGGTCACCCAGGCCTCATCACCTTTGCTGGTCAGGCGGTTGGAGCTGGCTTCATAGCTGTAAACAGTACTGCTCTCAATATCATCGGTGCTGGTAGCATCCTGCTGAGTGCGATTGCCCACCAAGTCGTAGTGATAGCTGTTTTCTCCCTCAATGTAGCCTTCATCCGTAAGCCGATTTAATTTATCGTAGATAAATCCCCGGTCCTTGGCGTTATCCAGGTTATCCGCAATACCGGTGATATTATTAGCAAAGTCATAGGTGTAAAACTCAGAGCGGATATTACCGATCCCCGAGGCGCTCACAGTTTCCAAGCGGCCATCCAGATCGTAACTGTAACTCTGGCTAATGCCATTGCCGTAATCCATAGAACTAATACCGCCAAAGGGCTGGTATTGGATATTGCTGACAATAGTGCGCGCACTGGCTTCCGCATTAGTCTGAGAGCTTATCGCTGAGATACGCCCCAGAGCATCGCGACTATAGCTAACAATACGGCCGGAGGGATAAGTGATACTGCTAATACGACCAAGGCTATCGTAGCTATACTGGGTGCTAAAGCTCCAGCTATCGATAGTATCATCCTGCTGGATAATACGACCCAAGTCATCATACATTAAAGCCGTAGAGCCCGCATCGTTGCTGTAGCCCGTAAGCTGGCCAACCCCTTTGTTATCCTCCTCTATACTGTCATAACTAAACAGCGCATCCTCACTGCTATTACCGGGATAGCTGATCGCAGTAAGGCGATTCAGCGCGTCATAGCTATAGTTGGCAACAATTCCACGGGCATCAGTGCGAACTTTTAAATTGCCCGCTTCATCATAATCGTAAGTAGTAATCCCCGTATCCGGGCTGGTGAGCTTGATCAGATTACCAGCAAAATCGTATTCATAGCTGGTGGTATTACCGCGCTGGTCGGTTACAGATGTAATACGATCGGCACTATCGTAGGTATATTGGATATCATTGCCATCGGCATCGGTCACCGTCTCAACACGACCCAAAGCATCCCGCGCCTCGCCCGTACTATTTAAGTTGCCATCGGTAGTGGAAACCCGCTTGCCATTTTTATCGTAGGCAATAGAAGTGTTCTGGCCGTTATTACCATCGACATCAATCAACCGACTCAGCTCGTCGTAACTGCGGCTAACAGAGCGAACCAAGGTTGTACCATCCGCAGCAAAAACTTTTTCTTCTTTAATATTACCGGCAGCATCCAGGGTATATTCAACCCTCTCTCCCAGGGAGTTTTGGGTAGCGGTCAAACGGCGCGCAGCGTCGTATTCAAAAGTAACACTGGAATTATCCGGGTACGCAATATTAGTCACCTGCCCTACTGCATCATAGGTGTAGGTAGTCACCAAATCACCGGATGCCGCTTTTACCGTAGTGGTTTCCAACCAGCCCCGCGCGGTATAGGTAAAGTGCGTTTGCACCCCATTAGAATTCTCAACCTTAAGCGGACGACCCGCCCCATCATACTCAAGAATAGATTCCAAATGCCCCAACGCATTGGTCGTCGTGGTGAGGCGGTTATTACTATCGTAAGCGTAAGTTGTGATATCAGAGACATCCGTACGCGGACCATCCGCCGTCTCCATCTTACCCGCTTCATTATAGGTATAGGACCAGTTCTGCTCAGTAATCGCCGCCTGGGTGCCATGGGCAACCAACAGGCTAAACGCCCCCGCAAGAATAGACTTGCTAAAATACATATCAAATCCTTCGAATTTTCTTGTTCGTTAAACTACTTCGTTAATTTGGGCAAACTATTTATTCACAATCCTATTTGGGAGTAACTTTTTTTGATTGCAACCGGCCCTTGGAGTCATAGGAGAACTCAACAACATCTTCAGATGTAGTAATTTTCACGGGTACATTAAGGGAATCATGCCATTCAGTAACGACCACCTTTGACTCAGCAGTGCCAGAACCGTCTGTGCGAGTCAGTTCACGTCCTAAATTATCACGGGTATAAGTGGTAGTATTACCTTCCCAATCAGTCTCACTGGCAATAAAACCGTTGGCATCGTAGGTATATCCTTTATTGGCCGCAGCGCAATTAGCTGATGCCTCACCATCCACAGAGGTAATGCGCTTTACGCCATCTATTTCGGTATAGTTATAAGTGGTTTGCTTACCCAATGCGTTGGTGGTACGGCGCGTATAATCATCGATATATTCCACATCGACTGATTCCGCCCCCCCATTGTGCTCCGTGCGAATGGCTCGCCCCTGATCATCATAGGTAAAGGTACTGTAAATCTTACCCGCCTCATCAGTAACCCCTGTCAGAGCATTGGGGAACCGGTCATCTTCATAACGGAAGGTACGTTGAGGATTTTCCTCACCAGGGAAAGTAATGGTTTTGAGTAAACCATCATCATTGTAGGTAAATTCGTACACAGAGCCATCATTGCGAGTAATTTGGATAAGCTTCCCATCATTCCAGGTCAGATCAACACTATTGCCGTTATCATCAGCGATAACTGATTGATAAACACCACTATCGTCATAGGTGTAGCTAATGCCCTCACCCTGCTGGTTCTCCACCCGTAAAACCCGGCCTACAGTATCATAGGTTTCTATTCTTCCACCAATTTTCAGCTTCCAACCAGATAGCTCGCCGCTTTCATCAAGCTCTTGAGTGACAATCCAATCTCGATTAGCTTCCCCCACAAAAGTACCGTCTTCATCAGCAAAATGCAGATCGCTACCATCCGGGCGATAGGCAATTACTCGTTCAGTTTCACCATCGGGTAATGTGTAATGAGCAAGGAAGTAACTGTGGTTGTGTCGCCAGTTATCTGTGGCACTGCCGGTATATTCAGAAGTGGAATCACCATCCAGTGGTAAACTAAAGGTATACTCACTCTCCTCAACTGGCGCCTCAGAATAGGTCACCGCCTCCCCAGGGTATACAAAGTTAATCGTATATCCCGCCCCCGACTTCTCTAAATTACCAAAACTGTTATACAGCCAAGAGAAAGTCAGCGGGAAATCACCACTTACAGTGAACACCGGTTCTCTTTGCAGTTTATGACCATTAAGGAAGTTAATAGGATTACCAGCCAAATTAGAGGGGGCGCCAGTTTGATTGGAGCAGCTTTGGGGCTCGGCGGGAGCTATGCAGTCTCTAGCGGTATCAGACCAGGGTTTATCAGTCGAGCATTTTTTTATACAAAAAGTACCATCCCATTCGAGGGGAGGATTACATAATGGTTCATCCAGCTCAACACAGGAAGCTGTTTCATAATCAAAATCATATCCAGCAGAACACGTTTTTGTATGTAGCTTGAAATTAGTATATAAATGACTGAAAGTTATTTCATCCGTCTTTAAAAGAGCACAACCATAAATTCTGTCGGATATATATTCATTATATTCAGGGCCATAACGGCTCTCAAAATCTGTACCGGCCCAAAAAACAAGAAAAATATAGTCACACCCAAGCTTAGGGTCTGGAAATACCGGCCTCCCCACTGTTGAATTATGCCAATACTCATACTCGACTGCACTAGCATTGAGCACCCCACAACAAAAAATAAAAAGTGAAATTATCCTTACTGACAAAGCTTGACACTCCTGATTCACATATCAAACGAATAAAAACAACTAAAACGCAATAAACTAAGGCAGCCTTACAAAATCTAACCATAGAAAGGCCTCTAATTGCTAAATCTCATCTATAAATACAACTGTTTTCCTTAGCAATTTTCCTTCAGAGTCATAAGAATATTCAGTAAGACCTTGTTGTGTTCCAATCTTGACTGGCAAATTAAGGGTCTCATGCCACTCAGTAGTAATTATTCTAGATTCAGACGTGCCCGCCCCCTCTGTACGAATCAGCTCCCGCCCCAAATTATCACGGGTATAAGTGGTAGTATTTCCTTCCCAATCAGTCTCACTGGCAATAAACCCGTTAGCATCGTACGTATAACCTTTATTAGCCGCAGCGCAATTAGCTGATGCCTCACCATCTACAGAGGTAATGCGCTTTACACCATCTACTTCGGTATAGTTATAAGTGGTTTGCTTACCCAATGCGTTGGTGGTACGGCGCGTATAATCATCGATATATTCCACATCGACTGATTCCGCCCCCTCATTGTGCTCCGAGCGAATGGCTCGCCCCTGATCATCATAGGTAAAGGTACTGTAAATCTTACCCGCCTCATCAGTAACCCCTGTCAGAGCATTGGGGAACCGGTCATCTTCATAACGGAAGGTACGTTGAGGATTTTCCTCACCAGGGAAAGTAATGGTTTTGAGTAAACCATCATCATTGTAGGTAAATTCGTACACAGAGCCATCATTGCGAGTAATTTGGATAAGCTTCCCATCATTCCAGGTCAGATCAACACTATTACCGTTATCATCAGCGATAGCTGATTGATAAACGCCGCTATCGTCATAGGTGTAGCTAATACCCTCACCCTGCTGGTTCTCCACTCGCAAAACCCGGCCAGCAGTATCGTAGGTTTCTATTCTTCCGCCAATTTCCAGCTTCCAACCAGATAGCTCGTCGCTCTCATCAAGTTCTCTAGTAACAAGCCAATCCCGATTAGCCTCCCCTACAAAAGTGCCATCTTCATCAGAAAAATGCAGATCGCTACCATTCGGACGATAGGCAATTACCCGCTCGGTTTCACCATCGGGCAAGATGTAATAGGCAAGAAAGTAACTATGATTGTGACGCCAGTTGTCTGTGGCACTGCCGGTATATTCGGAAGTGGAGTCTTCATCCAGTGGTAAAGTAAAGGTATAGCCACTTTCAATAACCGGCGCCTCAGAATGGGTCACTGTCTCTCCTGGGTAAACAAAATTAATCGTATACCCCGCCCCCGACTTCTCTAAATTACCAAAACTGTTATACAGCCAAGAGAAAGTCAACGGGAAGTCACCACTCGCCGCGAATACTGGCTCTCGTTGTAATTTATGGCCATTAAAGAAATTAATCGGATTACCAGCCAAATTAGAGGGGGCGCCAGTTTGATTGGAGCAGCTTTGGGGCTCGGCGGGAGCTATGCAATCTCTAGCAGAATCAGACCAAGGCTTATCTACTCGGCATTCTTTCTCACACAGCCCCGTGCTTTCATTATAAACAGTTGGAGGCAGGCATTGGAGGGGCTCACAGGTAAGAGTATCGTAACTCATGATACCCTCCTCACATTCACACACACTACCTTCATCCTGATTAGGAGAAGAGCCTTCGGGGCAACCATCATAAGAAAAAAATGCAATATCGAATCTAACATCAACCTCAGGTCCAGATGGTGCAGTGCAAAAAGCATCTGAAGTTATGTTAAAAAAATTTTCATGCTGATCGGAATGCCGATACCACCATTGCGCCCCACGGATATAGCGCCCATCTATAACAATCTCATTACAACTGTTACGGGAATCAACAGATTCACAAGCATTGTAGGCAGAAAGTCTACCTGGATACATTCCAATTATATTATATGAGCAGTATGCAATCGCTTGACTTGATGCAAAGCACACCATAAAAACTGCTAAATATCGCATATTAGCCCGCCTAATCACAACATCCAAAATTAACATTTAAATACCCAACTTTACATTCAAAACAGAACACACACCAAATTTGTCAGCTGGACATTCTATATTCTTTCCAGGCAATCAACTAATACACTTCCGAGCTGAAGTAGGATTAACAAGAATCGAACTCCACCACCCCTATTTCGACTTTCTTTTTCTATTGTGAAGACGACCCTCGGAGTCATAGGTGAACTCAACAACATCTTCAGGTGTAGTAATTTTCACGGGTACATTAAGGGAATCATGCCACTCAGTAGCGATCACCCTTGACTCAGCAGTGCCCGAACCTTCTGTGCGAGTCAGTTCACGCCCTAAATTATCACGGGTATAAGTGGTAGTATTTCCTTCCCAATCAGTCTCACTGGCAACAAACCCGTTAGCATCGTACGTATAACCTTTATTAGCCGCAGCGCAATTAGCCGATGCCTCACCGTCTACAGAGGTGATACGCTTTACGCCATCTATTTCTGTATAGTTATAGGTGGTTTGCTTATCCAATGCGTTGGTGGTACGGCGCGTATAATCATCGATATATTCCACATCGACTGATTCCGCCCCCTCATTGTGCTCCGTGCGAATGGCTCGCCCCTGATCATCATAGGTAAAGGTACTGTAAACCTTACCCGCCTCATCAGTAACTCCTGTCAGGGCATTGGGGAATCGATCATCTTCATAACGGAAAGTACGCTGAGGATTTTCATCACCGGGGAAAGTAATAGTTTTGAGCAAACCGTCGTCTGTGTAGGTAAATTCATACACAGAGCCATCATTGCGAGTAATTTGGGTAAGCTTCCCATCACTCCAGGTCAGATCAACACTATTACCGTTATCATCAGCGATAGCTGACTGATAAACGCCGCTATCGTCATAGGTGTAGCTAATACCCTCACCCTGCTGGTTCTCCACTCGCAAAACCCGGCCAGCAGTATCGTAGGTTTCTATTCTTCCGCCAATTTCCAGCTTCCAACCAGATAGCTCGTCGCTCTCATCAAGTTCTCTAGTAACACGCCAATCCCGATTAGCCTCCCCTACAAAAGTGCCATCTTCATCAGAAAAATGCAGATCGCTACCATTCGGACGATAGGCAATTACCCGCTCGGTTTCACCATCGGGCAAGATGTAATAGGCAAGAAAGTAACTATGATTGTGACGCCAGTTGTCTGTGGCACTGCCGGTATATTCGGAAGTGGAGTCTTCATCCAGTGGTAAAGTAAAGGTATAGCCACTTTCAATAACCGGCGCCTCAGAATGGGTCACTGTCTCTCCTGGGTAAACAAAATTAATCGTATACCCCGCCCCCGACTTCTCTAAATTACCAAAACTGTTATACAGCCAAGAGAAAGTCAACGGGAAGTCACCACTCGCCGCGAATACTGGCTCTCGTTGTAATTTATGGCCATTAAAGAAATTAATCGGATTACCAGCCAAATTAGAGGGGGCGCCAGTTTGATTGGAGCAGCTTTGGGGCTCGGCGGGAGCTATGCAATCGCGAGCCTCATTAGACCAAGGTTTATCTACTGGGCATTCTTTCTCACACATCCCGCTATCAGAATTGTAAGTAGCTGGTAATTGACATATAACCTGCTCTTCACAAGTCCCTGTTCTTACATTGTATTCACCCAAGCCACAGCTACATTGCCCCTCGGATTCCACCATTCCTTCGGGACAACCTGATGAATACCAAGGATATTGATAAAAATATATATCATACCCTGTCCACCAGTTTAATATGTCATCACAGCCGTAACCTGCGATACCAGATCTCCCGTACCCATCAGATTGCCTTACAGCAACTACATCCCAAACTACTGGAACTGCATATTTTGTCCACTGGGGCCCTGTACTTCTACAGTTACCAATATTTGGATTTTCCTTACAGGCAGAAAATGCAGCCGCCGAGGAGCTATAAACCCCTACCACTATTTCTGTACATTCCTCCCCCTCAGCAAAAGCCACATATGGAAAAAATAAAATGAAAACATATATAACGACCTTACACATCTACATTCAACTCAACACAAACTTATATTATTAACTCGACGAGTAAATAGCTCCCGCATTCATCTTTGAAGGTTACTATTCAGCACTAACTTTAAAATTTTAAATTCCCCAAGCAAATATCCAGGCCACTCTCCATTAAATAGTTATGCTAATATTTCTCCAGGGGCGATGAGCACTTAATGTTTAACTTCAGGACAACTAAGCATTAGTAAACTCTTTATTAATTATTAAACATCGCAGGTATGTGATTACACACCTTTACCACAACCCAATCCCCAGAAAATCTGACGAAGGATATCAAGACACTATTAAGTGTGCCACCATATCAATGTTGCAAAGTTCACAAAACTAAACTTCTCTGTAAGGAAAATTTGTGATACTAGTTATTTGTACACATACCTTTGCAGTCAAATTTGGCAACGAGCAATTGTTTGGTAATATGCAGAACCACTCAAAAACCGCTTTATCCCCCACCACCCAAAACCTAACCATTTGGGGCAACGGAAGCCATCTCCTTCAAACTTATTCCAGCTTGAAAATGCCCACCTCTAAAACGAAAGCTCTGACCTAGACAACCAAGAAAGAAGCTGATTATTGCGAACTGTTAAGCCATCATATACAACACCGCACATGGGATTTTCATCTTTACATTTTTCTGGACACCCACTAAAGGCAAAACTTAAAGCGTCACGTTCATTGACACAACACCAAGGCCGCAATAAAAATACTGAATATTAAAATAGATGATCCCCCCCGATGACCCAGCCTCGCCACTCACAAATCTCTCTCGACGCGACACCTTACTATCACTGGGTCTGCCGCTGTATTTCTTTGTGGAACAGATGCTCAGTCAGGACAGGATTACGAGCACCGGCGCCAGTGGATTGAAACCAGGATGCAGGAATTGACCGATATCTTTTCCCTGGATATTGCCGCCTATGCGGTGATGAGCAATCACTACCATATCGCGCTCTATATCGATACCAAAACAGCCAAATCCTGGTCTGATACTGAGGTTATTACCCGTTGGCAGGCGCTATTCAAAGCTTCCAGCTTGGCTCAGCGCTTTATTCAGGGCGAAGCTCTGGATCGCAGTGAAAAGGACAAGCTTAATGAACAGGTCAGCCTGTGGCGGGAAAGGTTGATGGATATCAGCTGGTTTATGCGCTGCTTGAACGAGTCGATTGCCCGCCAGGCCAATACAGAAGATCGTTGTACTGGTCGTTTCTGGGAGGACCGCTTTAAGTCTCAAGCACTATTGGATGAAAGCGCCCTGGCCACCTGTATGGCCTATGTCGACCTCAATCCCATCCGCGCCGATATGGCGAAGACTCCAGAAGATTCCGATTACACTTCCATCCAACAACGCATTCGCGCTGCCGTTTCCAGTGAGCAACCGAAAGGGCTACTTCCTTTTGTAGGCGACGAGCGCCTCAATATGCCGAAAGGATTGCCGTTTCAGCTGGATCGCTATTTGGAGCTGGCAGACTGCCCCCTACGTCAAGATAGTTGCACCATGTAATAACAGTTGTATGAAAATGGCCCTTTTATGGGCGGCACAGATGTCGCGCTACAACTCCGGCCAGTAGAGTGGGATGAATTAATCGGAATAGCTATCGCGGTTAAATCACGAGGACTGTCTAACACCTCAGGAAGAGAAGAAAACACTACCCTTGAGACGCTCTATGAGCACACCCCTGCACGCTCGTTATCGGCAGCCATGCCTTAAACGAAAAAAACCGGCGGCCTTGCGGTTGCCGGTTTTTTAAAACTATCAGCCGGAATTAAATGCCCAGCTCTTCGATCAGGCGATCCGGCGGCAGGTAACCGGGAACAACCCGGCCATCTTCCATCACTATCGTCGGCGTACCGCGCACATCGATAGCCTCATTGCCCAGCTTGTACTGAGCCGCAACAGGGTTTGATTTACACACATCCAACGGCACATTTTCACGGTTCTTAAGTGCTGTCAGAGCCTTGTTGCTGTCATCGGCACACCAGGCGGTCGCCAGCTTGCGGTAGCCCAGGGAGTTGAGGCCGCCGCGCGGGAATGCCAGGTAGCGCACCTCGATGCCGCGCTTGTTCAACTCGGGCACATCCTGGTGCAGCTTGCGGCAGTAACCGCAGTCTACATCGGTAAATACATAGACACTCGCCTTGGTCTCCCCCTCTGGGGAAAAGACGATCATATCCTCTTTATCCAACTCGCCCATCACTTCGGCGCGTCGCGTCGCTCGACGCTGCTCGGAGAGATTGGCAACGCCACTGCTCTGCACCTGGAAGAGATCACCGTGGACAAAGTAATTGCCATCTGCGGAGACAAAGACAGTGGTACTGGTACCGTCAATATCCACTTCATAAAGGCCCTTGATCGGGCTCTCACGCACCTCTCCGTAGGCCATCTGCGGGCTGCTCGCCTCGAGGCGCGCCTTGATAGTTTTTGCCACTCCCGCATCGACTTCCGCCAAGGCCGCCGTAGAACCTATCAGACTGAGTAGTGCTCCAGCGATCGCCAGCGGCTTCTTGATAAGCGTCATTACCAATTGCTCCTTAAATTCTCATTGGGCTTCGACTTAATCGTCGGCCTTCAGTTCCAGCCAGTATGGCAACTGTTTACCGCTGCGAACCTATTTGGCACGTTTTAACATATCCAGGCACCCCGAGCTATGTAAAACACCGCAAGACGTGAGCACTTTAGCGAAACCTGGCACACTGCGCCAATCGGCCTCTGCCAGAGGGCTCAAAAAGCGCCGGCACAATCCCATTATTGCCAACCCACAAACAAAAAGGCCGAAGCATATGCTTCGGCCTTTTTCTGCGTCCAAGGAGAGCTTAGTTGAGCTTCTCTTTGATACGTGCAGCTTTACCAGTCAGGCTGCGGAGGTAGTACAGCTTGGCCTGGCGCACGTCACCGCGACGCTTAACCTTGAGGCTGTCAACCAGCGGGCTGTGAGTCTGGAAAGTACGCTCAACGCCAACACCGTGGGAAATTTTACGCACGGTGAAGGAGGAGTTCAGACCACGGTTGCGCTTAGCGATAACCACGCCTTCAAACGCCTGCAGACGCTCGCGGTTGCCCTCTTTTACTTTTACCTGAACGATTACGGTGTCGCCCGGTGCGAAGGGAGGTACTTCGCTCTTCAGCTGTTCCTGCTCCAGCTGCTGGATAATTTTGTTAGTCATTTGGATCGCTCCCAAATACAGATTGTGTAGCTTCTCAGCTAGTTCACCGAACTACTCGCGCCTCCCGGCGAATTCGGCCTCAATATTCTTCGAGCTTCTGTTCCCGCTGGATTTCGTCCAGCAACAACTTCTGCTCATCGCTCAGCGCCAACCCTTGCAATAAATCCGGGCGTCGCTGTTGCGTGCGCGCCAATGCCTGTTTCAGGCGCCAGCGGCGTATTCTTTCATGGTTGCCGGAAAGCAATACTTCCGGTACCGCTACCCCCCGATATTGTTCCGGTCGGGTGTAGTGTGGGCAGTCCAGCAGGCCAGAGGAGAAAGAGTCCTCAACCGCCGATTGGTTGTGTCCAAGCGCGCCGGGAATCAGGCGGGTAATAGCATCCACCATCACCATCGCGGCCAATTCGCCACCGCTGAGGACATAGTCACCAATGGACCACTCCTCGTCGATCATAGATTCGACGATACGCTCATCCACACCTTCGTAGCGCCCCGCCAACAACACCAGGTTGCCAGCTGCGGACAGCTGCTCCACTCCACCCTGATCGAGCTGTCGACCCTGGGGAGACATGTAGATACTGCGCACAGATTCGCCGTCTTCACCAGCCCAAGCTCGAGCAGCCTCGAGAGCCTGGTAAAGGGGCTCAGCTAACATCACCATGCCCGGTCCGCCGCCGTAGGGGCGATCGTCCACAGTTCGGTGCCTGTCACTGGTAAAATCCCGAGGATTCCAACAGCGAACTTCTAACAGACCGTCTTTCACAGCCCGTCCGCTGACGCCATACTCGGTCAATGCGGCAAACATCTCCGGAAAAATGCTCACCAGAGCGATTCTTTTCGCCATCGCTCCAACGCCTTAAAAAGCCGGGTCCCAGTCGACGGTAATTACACCGACTTCCAGGTCAATATTGGTAATAAACTGATCGGGCAGGTAGGGAATCAAGCGCTCGCGCTTATCCGTCCCACCGCGCACCACCATCACATCGTTGGCGCCAGTTTCCATCATGCGAGCGACGCTACCAAAGTCGTGATCTTCGCCATCGAAATGGCTGATAACCTTCAATCCCTCGAGCTGGTGCCAGTAATACTCACCCTGCTCAAGCTCAGGCATCAATTCACGAGCTACAGCAATATCGCGCTGGCAAAGTCGAGCCGCCAAATCGCGGTCATCAATGCCTTTCACATGCACAATCAAGCCCTTGCCGTGACGCTTGCCGGCGTCAACTTCGAGAGCTTCCCAACCTTTCGGCCCCTGCAAGCGCCAATTAGGGAACTGCAGGATGTTGTCCATCGGCTCGGTATAGGAGTGAACCTTGACCCAGCCGCGCACACCATAAACGGTAGTAACGCGCCCAACCGTGACCAACTCTTCGGAAGGTTTTCCGTTATCTGTCACAGGAGCACCACTTACGCGCAAATTAAGCAGATTCTTTCAGAAGCTTGCCGACGCGGTCAGAAACCTGTGCGCCACGACCCAGCCAGAAATCAACGCGCTCGCGATCAACACGCAGACGCTCTTCCTGACCACGGGCAACCGGGTTGAAGAAACCAACACGCTCAATGAAACGACCGTCGCGAGAGTTGCGGCTGTCGGTAACGGTCAGATGATAAAACGGGCGCTTTTTAGCACCACCACGGGCCAAACGAATGGTTACCATGTAACTTTCCTATAGATTCAACACTAGGCGACCGCACTAAGCAGTCACCACAACAACTTTTTACCGGCAGCAGGGCCGGCAGAAAGGCGGCGTATTCTAATGTACCACCCCAGATTTGTATAGGGTCGTCAAGCCGCCCCGGGAGCCGCCGCTCTCTATTTCTTTTTCATACCCGGTGGCAGGCCGCCGGGCATTCCACCCATCCCCCCCATACCGCCGGGCATGCCGCCACCCATACCGGGCAGGCCGCCGAGACCGCGCATCATCTTGCCCATGCCGCCGCCCTTGAGCTTCTTCATCATTTTGCCCATCTGCTTGTGCTGCTTGAGCAGGCGGTTCAGGTCCTGCAGCTGGGTGCCGGAACCGGCGACGATACGGCGCTTGCGCGAACCGTTGAGCAGCTCGGGATTGCGGCGCTCGGCGGGCGTCATGGAGGAAATCAGGGCGTCCATACGCTTGAATTCTTTACCCATGTCGGCCTGCTGTGCAGCCTGCGCCACACCGCCCATACCGGGCATTTTCTCCAGCAGGGAGCCGAAGCCACCCATATTTTGCATTTGCTGCAGCTGGTCGCGCAGGTCTTCCAGGTCGAAGCCTTTGCCCTTCTGGACCTTCTTAACCAGCTTTTCAGCTTTCTCTTTGTCGATCTTCTGCTCCGCCTCTTCAATCAGAGACAGAATGTCGCCCATCCCCAGAATACGGGAGGCGATACGATCCGGGTGGAAGGTTTCCAGGGCGTCGGTCTTTTCGCCGACACCGATAAACTTAATCGGCTTGCCGGTAACATGGCGCACGGAGAGGGCGGCACCACCGCGGGCATCGCCGTCGGCCTTGGTGAGAATCACACCGGTCAGCGGCAGCGCATCGTTAAAGGCGCTTGCGGTATTCACCGCGTCCTGACCGATCATGGCGTCGATCACAAATAGGGTCTCTGCCGGGTTCAACTCGCTGTGCAGCTCACGGATCTCATCCATCAGCTCGGAGTCCACATGCAGTCGGCCCGCCGTATCCACAATCAGCACATCGGCAAATTGTTTGCGCGCGGCATCGACAGCGCCCTTGGCAATATCCAGCGGCTTCTGTTCAGCGGTAGAGGGATAGAAGTGCGCTCCCACTTCGCCGGCCAGAGTTTCCAGCTGCTTGATCGCGGCGGGGCGGTACACGTCCGCACTCACCACCATAACTTTTTTCTTTTCGCGCTCTTGCAGGTATTTGGCCAGCTTGGCCACACTGGTGGTTTTACCGGCGCCCTGTAGGCCCGCCATCAGGATTACCGCCGGGGGTTGTACGGCGAGGTTGAGAGGCTCAGCCGCCGCGCCCATCACCTTAACCAGTTCATCCTGAACAATCTTGACGAACTGCTGCCCCGGATTCAGGGCCTTGCTAACCTTCTGTCCCACCGCTGCGGTGCGCACCTGCTGAACAAATGCTTTGACCACGGGCAGGGCGACATCCGCCTCCAACAGCGCCTTGCGCACTTCGCGCAAAGTATCGCGGATATTGTCATCCGTAAGGCGCGCTTTACCGGTAACTTTTTTTAAGGCCGCCGATAAGCGGTCACTCAGGTTGTCGAACATAAATTCGTCTCGATCTCTCCGTTTACGGACTCAACCCCAGTGCGGAGGGGCGCGAAATTAGGGGGAGCAAACTGCAACTCCCACTCTGAGGCGCGGCAGTATAGCCCAGGTCGCGTCACAGCCGAAATATCACCAAGCCTTCCTTGTTGCAACAGGCTGTGACACACTCCCGCCTTATCGCAACAATGAAGACACGGATTTACCCATGGCGGCTCTCGCCCACTGGATAGCTATCGCGCTCTACCTGGCCACAACAGTCGTTGCTGGTGCGGCTCTGGCCCGAAAACAACAGCCGGATTCCAAGCTACTTCTCAGCCTCTTGGCCGGTGCGCTTGTCACCCACGGAATATCTCTCGGGCATATGCTCTTTTCCCCTGAGGGCTACCGCTTCGATCTGCTGGCAATGCTCTCACTGATCTCCTGGGTAGTGAATTTTCTCCTGCTGATCCTGGCGGTCGGGCGGCCGCTGACACTGCTTATTCTTATCTTCGCACCGGTAGGCGCCGCCACCGAATTTGCCGCCTCTCATATTTGGGGCGCAGTCACACCACACCAACAGATTTCTGCGGGCATCGCCGTACACGCACTGCTGTCTATTTCCGCCTACTCGCTGTTAACCCTAGCCACATTGCAGGCGATCTACCTCTATTACCTTAACCAGCAGCTGCACAACCACCGGCCGGTGGGTGCCACCCGACTCCTGCCGCCACTACAGAGCATGGAGTCCCTACTGTTTGGCCTGATTACTTTCGGGCAACTGCTTTTGACCGTCTCCCTGCTGACCGGCTTTGTCTTTGTCGGCAACCTGTTCGAAGAGGGGCCGATCCACAAGACTATTCTCTCTATGGTCGCCTGGGCGCTTTACAGCATACTCCTGTGGGGGCACTGGCGGCTGGGCTGGAGAGGCAATACTGCCGTGCGCTGGACCCTGAGTGCTTTCGCCGCCCTACTGCTCGCTTATTTTGGCAGCAAGCTGGTTATGGAGGTTATCCTCCAGCGCGGATAGTCGAATATATGACTGCAAAACTTGCGGAGGTCGGCAATATGTTCCAATATCTCCGCTTGGAAATAAAAAGAGTTCTCCCTTGAACGAGATGCCAACGGGTCTGCTATTTGGTTTGCTGGCCCTATTGATAGTGATATCCGCCTTCTTCTCCAGCTCCGAAACCAGCATGATGGCGCTGAACCGCTATCGCCTGCGGCACCAAGCCAAGAGCGGGCATCGCGGGGCCAAACGGGCCATGGAGCTGCTCGCGCGCCCGGATAAATTGATCGGCGTTATCCTGATCGGCAACAACCTGGTCAATATTCTCGCTTCGGTTATCGCCGGTGCTGTTTTCACCCAACTGTATGGCGACGCCGGCCTCTTCTATGCCACCGGTGCACTCACCATCGTTATTCTTATCTTTGCGGAAGTCACTCCAAAAACGATTGCCGCTTTGCGCCCGGAAAGAGTAGCGTTCCCAGCGTCCTTGGTTTTGCGTCCACTACAGTGGCTCCTGACACCGTTTGTATTGCTCGTAGGTGGCATCTCCAACGGGCTTGCACGCCTGGTGGGTGTAGAGGCAACTGCCGGCAGTGAAGCGGAGCACCTGGCCCCCGAAGAGCTTCGAACCGTGGTGTTCGAATCCGGCGCCCTACTTCCCAGCAAACACAAAGGCATGCTGCTCAACGTGCTGGATCTGGATCAGGCGACCGTTGAAGATATTATGATCCCGCGCAATGAAGTTGTGGGGATCGATCTGGAAAATAGCGCCGAGCAGATTCTGCAACAACTGTCGGAAAGTTCTTACACTCGCCTTCCGGTATATCGGGGCGATATCAATCAGGTGGTGGGCATTCTCCACCTGCGCAAGGCCGCACAAATACTGCGCGACGGGCCGGAGCACTTAACCGCAGAGCGCCTCAACTCTTTTACCGATGAGCCCTACTTTGTCCCCGAGGCAACACCGCTCCCCACCCTGCTGATGAACTTCCAGAAAACCAAACGCCGCATGGGACTGGTGGTAGACGAGTACGGAGAGGTGATGGGTATTGTCACTCTGGAGGACCTCCTGGAAGAGATTGTCGGCGATTTTACCGCGAGCCCGGTACCCAGTGACGACGAGGAAATAGTCGCGATAGAGGACGGCTGGTATATGATCGAAGGCGGCACCTCTATTCGCGATATCAATCGCACCCTGGACTGGGAGCTGCCCACCGACGGACCGAAAACCTTTAACGGCCTGGCGATGGAGCACCTTGAGAGTATTCCCGACGGCAATATCAGCCTGTATATCCTCAATTACCTGGTGGAAATTGAGGAGGTATCCGACAAGATGATCACCCGGGCCAGAGTCAAGCGAATCGACAAGTAGCCCCAAGGCTAGCTGTCACTCCCCGCCTTCCAGCAAGCGCCTGACCGGGGCGAAGCTGGTGCGGTGTATCGGGCTCGGCCCCTGCACCTGCAAAGCCTCCATATGCGCCTTGGTGGGATAGCCTTTGTGGCCCGCAAGGCCGTAGCCGGGATGCTCGGAATCCAACGCCACCATCTCTCTATCCCGGGTCACCTTGGCTAATATAGACGCGGCCCCAATGGCAGCGACGCGACCATCGCCCTTTACAACCGTGTCACAGGGGTAATCCCAATTCGGTTTTTTATTGCCATCCACCAGCACAAATTCAGGCTGTACGGATAACTGGGCCACCGCTCTGTGCATCGCCAGCAGGCTCGCCTGCAAAATATTTAACTGGTCGATTTCGGCAACAGTGGCACGGGCTATGGAGTAACTGAGTGCTCGCTCACAAATCTCATCAAAAAGCTGCTCGCGCTTTTTCTCAGTCAGCTTCTTCGAGTCCGCGAGCCCTGCTATAGGCTTCTTCGGGTCGAGGATTACAGCCGCCGCCACCACGTCGCCGGCCAGAGGGCCGCGCCCGACCTCATCGACACCGGCTATCAATTCGCCCTTGAAAGGGCAGACATAGGGGGGTAATTCTTTCTTACTGCTCATAATTTACTACTGCTTATCGGATTCGGACCCTGCATCCAACAGGCCCAGCACTGCATCCGCAGCCCGCTCAGAAGCGTTGCGTCTCAACTGCTGATGCATCTCAAAAAATTCGCGCTGCAAATGATCCCCGAGAAGCGGGTCGTCAAAGTATCGCATCAACGCCGCACCGAGATTTTCCGGGATCGCATCATTTTGCAAAATTTCCGGGACCAACTCTTTTTGCGCTAACAAATTCGGCAGGGAGACCCACGGGGTATGCAGCATCCGTGAGACGATCATAGATGTCAGTCGCCCCAGCTTATAGGTAACAACCATCGGTTTTTTTAGCAGCATGGTTTCAAGGGTTGCAGTGCCCGATGCGATAAGCACGCAATCGGCTGCGGAAACCGCCCGCCTCGACTGCCCATCTAACAGCGTAATCGGCAGCTCAGGGTAATCTTTTAGCTGCTCTTCGATTTCCACCATACGCTGCTGGCTGGCAGCGGGGATAACAAATTTAATATCCGGGTGGCGCTGATGGCACCAGCGCGCCGTTTGCAAAAACAGCGGCCCGAGCATGCGGACCTCGCCGCCGCGACTGCCCGGCAACAGGGCAATGACCCGGTCGTCCCTCTCAAAACCCAGCGCCTTGCGCTCGCTGACAGTATCTACCTGAAGAGGGATTTCATCGGCCAGGGGGTGGCCAACAAAGGTAACCGGCACCTGGTTTTCCCGATAAAATTTCGCCTCAAACGGGAGCAGCGTCAGCATATGATCCACAGCGCGGGCGATTTTTTTAATCCGCCCCTGCCGCCAGGCCCAAACCGAAGGGCTGACATAGTGAACCGTGGGAATACCCTCCGCCTTCAGCGCAGCCTCAAGGGTCAGGGTAAAATCCGGCGAATCCACACCGATAAACAGATCCGGTGGGTTGTCGGTAAAATGGCGGCGCAGGGACCTGCGGATTTTCAACAGCTCCGGAAGGCGTTTCAGGGGTTCAACCAAGCCCATTACCGACAGCCGCTCCATGGGGAATAAGCTCTCAGCCCCCAACGCCAGCATTCGCGGCCCGGCAATGCCCTCAAACTGCACATTGGGAAGCCGCGCCTTTAATGCGGCCATCAAACCAGAACCGAGGATATCCCCCGACGCTTCACCGACAACAATACCAATTCGTATCGGCTTATTTTTTTCTGACACGCCTAAATCCCTCCTCTCAGGGAGCCGTTAGCTTTAGTTATTGGGAGCTTGCATAAATTGCAATTGGAGCCGCACGGCGCGGCCCCACAAAGAAGTGAACTAGCGGACAATGCCGCGAGTAGCAGACTGCAAAGAGTCTATCCACGGCTGAATGACGGGAGACTGTTCGCGCAACTCAGTCAGGGCCTGTAGCGCCTCTTGCGTAGTGAGACCGCGACGATAAACGGTCTTGTAGGCTTTGTTGATCAGGGCAATATCTTCCCGTGAGAAACCCCGTCGGCGCAGTCCTTCCGCATTGATCGTCTTCGCCTCGGCCGGGTTTCCGGCAACCATGACATAGGCGGGCACATCTTTGCCAATTGCAGCACCCATGCCCAGGAAAGCGTGCTCTCCCACTGTGCAGTTCTGGTGAACCAGACTGTAGCCACTCAGGATCGCCCAGTCTTTCACAATAACGTGACCGGCCAGGCCACAGTTATTCACCAGAATCGTGTGATTGCCAACAACACTATCGTGGCCGATATGGGCATAAGCCATAATCAGGTTGTCGTTGCCGATCGTAGTCTCGCCCCGGTCCTGAACCGTACCGCGATGGATAGTAACCCCCTCGCGAATCACGTTATTGTCGCCTATAACGAGGGTTGTCTCCTCGCCGCGATATTTTTTGTCCGGGGTGTCCTGCCCTACAGAGGCAAACTGGTAGATACGATTATTCTTTCCCAGCTTGGTCGGTCCGCTGAGTACGACGTGGGAGGCAATATCACAGCCATCACCTATCTCCACACCGGCTTCAATAATGGTGTAAGCACCGATACTCACCCCGGAACCAATTACTGCCGTAGGGTCGACAATAGCTGTAGGGTGGATACTTGTCTGCATTCTGGAATCTACTCCTCGACATTAATCGTAGAGGGTAACCTGTACCCTAAACATAAAAGCAGCCCGCGAAACCATAGGCCATGGTTATTTAGCGGGCTCTAGCGCGCTATGCGACCTCTTTAACCGCACACAGGATCTCAACCGAAGCCGCCAACTCGCCATCAACACTGGCTTTACAGGCGAATTTCCAGATATTTCTGCGCACAGATACCGCTTCAGATTCGAGTTCAAGGCGGTCACCCGGGATAACCTGACGCTTAAAGCGCGCCTTATCCACCCCGCCAAACAGATACAGGTATCCATCTTCCGGTTTTTTCCCCAATGTCTTAAACCCGAGGACTCCCGAAAGCTGGGCCAGGGCCTCAACAATCATCACTCCCGGGAAAATAGGCATTTCCGGAAAGTGGCCATTAAACACTTCTTCATTAGCAGAAATGTTTTTATAACCTTTTATATACTTTCCTTCCTCGAGTTCGACAACGCGATCCACCAATAAAAAAGGATAACGGTGCGGCAGGTACTCGCGAATTTCACGTACATCCATCATTCCAAACGTCCCCAGAAACCACTTCGGGGCGTAAAACGCCCCGAAAACAACAAAGCCAAATTTAATTAATCAATAAACTCAGCCGCCGCCCTCGTCTTTTGAGGACAGCGCCTGAAGCTGTTTTTCCATCTCTTTCAGTCTGCGCGCCATTTTGTCCAGCTGGCCAAAACGCACAGCGTTGCGACGCCAGGTAGCACTATCAGCAAAGGATAGCGCCCCCGAATAGTTGCCAGTATGCGGTATCGACTTAGTAACAAATGTGTTGCCTGTCACCTGACAGCCATCTGCAATTGTTATATGTCCGTTAATACGGCTGCAACCACCGAGAAGACAGTGCTTCCCTATCACGGCACTACCGGCAATTACGGCACTACCGGCAATGGCCGTGTAGTCACCAATCTTCACATTGTGCGCGATTTGAACCAGATTGTCGATCTTGACTCCCCGCCCAATAATCGTATCGCCCAACGCCCCGCGGTCCACACAGGTATTGGCTCCAATTTCCACATCTTCGCCAATCCGCACCCCGCCGAGCTGATGGATTTTCACCCAGTCGCCTTTGTTCGGTGCAAAGCCAAAACCATCGGCACCAATAACCGTTTGGCTGTGGATAATGCTTCGCGCTCCTACTGAACAGCCGTGGTGGACAACCACGCCGGCATACAGGCGTGCACCTGCACCGATCAGGCTACTCTCCCCCACAAAGCAATTGGCTCCCACAATCGCACCGGGCTCCAGCTTTGCATGGGCCTCAACCACGGCGCCGGGGCCGACGCTGGCGCCGGCACCAATCTCGGCCTCGGGGTGAACCACGGCGGCGGGATGGATGCCGGCAGGTGCCTCGGGGGTGGTATCGAACAGGGCCGTTGCGCGGGCAAAGGCCAGATAGGGGTCGGCAACACACAGAGCGGCTACCGGACACTCATCTACAAACTCCTCCGCAACCAGTACCGCACCGGCACCGGTCGTTTTCAGGAAGCGTCGATAATTGGGGCTGGCGAGGAAGGCCAGCTGCTCAGCCCCCGCATCCTGCAAGGTATTTAACCCCAGGATTTCTCGATCCGGGTCTGAACCGGGTGCCAAGCGCAGCTCGGCACCCAACTCTTGCGCCAACTGGGCAAGGGAAAAACGCTCTTTCATATAGGGCTATCGACTTATTTGGCCGCGTTCATGCGATCAATAAGCGTCTTGGTCAGGTCGACACTGGGGCTTACATAGTAGGCGGTGTTGGAATCCAGTACCACGTCGAGCTTCTGCTCCTTAATCAGTGCGTCCAGAGCATCTCTGGCCTTGGGAGCCATCGCCGACTGGATTTCCTGCCCAACCTGGGCCTCCATAGCGCGCAGTTTCTTCGCAGTGGTCTCAAAATCTGAGCGCTGGAAGTTCATTTTGCGCTGGTATTCGCTCTTCTGCTCATCCGACCAGGTCACGCTATTTTTCTGCGCGTCTTCCGCCATCTTTTGCAGCTCCGCTCGAATAGATTCGGCGCTGCTTTGCAGTTTGGAGTATTCAGAGCTGGTTTTCAGCGAATTTACCTTGGTCTTGGCGGCGTCGGTGCTCATGATCGCAGCCTGTATATTCAGCACCGCAACCTTGGTCTGTGCCAGCGCTGCGCCGGACAAGGTCATACCTGCGAGTAGTATTGCAACAATTTTTACATTCTTAAGCACGTCGGTCTCTCCAATAGACTTTATTGTAATTGCGCTGTTATACGCTTAATTTACCCTATCTGACAAGGTTAG
The DNA here is from genome assembly GCF_052467605.1 of Microbulbifer regidiadema (SeqCode). NCBI lineage: Bacteria > Pseudomonadati > Pseudomonadota > Gammaproteobacteria > Cellvibrionales > Microbulbiferaceae > Microbulbifer > Microbulbifer regidiadema (SeqCode). The sequence goes on from NZ_CP174316.1 coordinate 1,831,267, forward strand.
AAGCTGTTGCCCAGAGTGAACTGGAATACTTCCACATCGTCATCTTCATTTTTCTTCAGCGGTTTGGCCAAGCTAAAGGTCAGCGGACCAAACCCGGTAATCCAGGTCAAGCCAATACCCGCAGAAACGTTCATTTTACCAAAGTCCACATCGTAACAGTTGATCTGGGTATCACCACAGCTGGTATCAAAAACGTTACCCGCATCGATAAAGAAAGCCGACTGGAGTGAGCGCTGATCTTTAATAAACGGCAGTGGGAAAATCACTTCGGCACTACCTTCGATTAGGATATTGCCGCCGAAGGGGTCTGCGTCATCGTAAGTATATGTCTCCAGATTCCCATCATCATCGACCAGATAGCAAGACCAGGTTATCTCCTCACCATCTGTTGAGCAGGGAGCAAACGTGGTGGATGAATCGTCATAACCATCACCATCGGAGTCATAGTAGAAAGGAGTCAATCCTACTGCAGGAGTAGAGCGAGGCCCCAAAGTATTGCGCTCAAACCCGCGCACAGAGCCAAAGCCACCGGCATAGAAATTCTTAAAGAACGGCAGCTCGTCGAGATCGCCAAAACCGTCGCCGTAGCCCAGGCGAGTGCGCAAACGCAAAGTCAGACTTCTAGTCAAGGGGCGGAAGTACTGGGCCGTATAAATCAGCTTATAGTACTCGAGGTCACTGCCGGGCAGGGTGAATTCCAGCGAGAGATTCTGCGAGGCGCCGCGAGTTGCCAAAACGCCCCTATTTAAAGTGGAGCGCGCATAGGAAGCCGTAAACCCAACACTATTAAATGCATCGCCATAGCGATCGATAAAACCGTCTGCAGTGGGAAACAGATCGTCAGTTAATGACATATCCAGGCCTTCTGCCGCTGTGCCGTCCACCCAATCGTCATAAACTGTAGTGGCATTAGTTTGTGTAATAACGCCAGTCGCACCCTCATCGGCCTGTGGGGTTGTAACTATCTCCTGTACGGAGTAGCTCGAGGCCGATAGCTCCAGGTGATTAAAGTTAATATTCAGGCCAACGCGGGAGATTTCCGACATCGGGTAACCAAAGCTAACCCCACCACCGTAAGTCGTGGTGTTGTAGTCGGACAGGTTTACCTCGGAGTAATCATTTTCCGTATAGAAAACACTAAAACCGCGGCTCACCCCATCGGGGGTAAAATAGGGGTCCAGGTAGGAAAAATTCAGCGAGGTTTGATAGGTTGAGGCATTCAAGCCAATGCCAACCGACTTGCCCGTACCCAGCCAGTTATTTTCCTGGATATTGGCGCCCAGTACCAAACCACTGCTCTGGGCCCAACCGATAGTACCGCCAATTGAACCCGAGGGCTGCTCTTCAACGGTGTATTCAACATCAATCTGATCAGAGGTACCCGGTACTTCTGTGGTCTCTACGGCAACTTCCTTAAAGTAGCCCAGGCGCTCAAGGCGAACCTTGGATTGCTCTATACGCGCCGAGGAAGCTGAAGCGGATTCCATCTGGCGCATCTCGCGGCGCAGCACTTCATCTGTAGTGCGAGTGTTGCCGCGGAAATTGATTCGGCGAACATAGGCCCGCTTGCCGGGATTGATAAAGAAGGTGATTTTTACCGTTTTCTCTTCTTTATTTGGCTCAGGAATACCGTTGACTTCGGCAAAGGTGTAGCCCTCATTACCCAGGCGCTTGGTAATGTAATCGGAAGTGGTGGTCATGCGCACCTGGGAAAAAGTCTGCCCCTCTCGCACCAGCAGCAGGCGCTTAACTTCTTCCTCAGGGATAATCGGATCACCGGCCAAGTCCACTTCGCTAATGGTGTAGACATCGCCCTCACTCACATTGACCGTGATAAAAACACTCTCTTTATCCGGGCTCAGGGAAACCTGGGTGGAGTCAATTTTAAAGTCCAGGTAGCCGCGATCCAGATAGTAGGATTCGAGGCGCTCCAAATCCCCGGTCAGCTTTTCACGGGAATACTTGTCATCACTGCGCAGCCAGGACAACCAGCCGGTGGTTTGCAGCTCGAAAATATCTCCCAGCTCTTCATCGGAAAACACCTCATTGCCAACAATATTGATGTGCTTAATTGCAGCAACTGACCCTTCATCAACAATAACCCGGAGTTCAACCTGGTTGCGCGGCAGCTCTTTGACCTCTGTTTTGACACTGGCGTCATAGCGGCCCTGAGCAACGTATTGACGCTGCAGCTCCTGGGCCAGCCCTTCAAGGGTCGCGCGCTTAAAAATCTGACCCTCGGCAAGGCCATTTTCCTTCATCCCCTTTAACAGGTCTTCAGTTCCGATCGCCTTGTTGCCCGTGATATTGATCTTGGAAATTGCAGGGCGCTCGCGCACAGTGATAACCAGGACACCATTTTCCTGGCCGATCTGGATATCCTCAAAGTAGCCGGTACGAAACAGGGCCCGGGTAGCGCTCTGAATCTCCAGGGCCTCCACCTCATCACCGACTCGCACAGGGAGCGCAGAGAATACGGTACCGGCAGAGACGCGCTGCAGCCCTTCCACACGAATATCATCAACCACAAATGATTGTGCTAAAGCACTGAGAGGCAGCGCCAGGCTAAGAGAAGCCGCTTTCAGGAAATGTTTCATCTACTAATTCCGAGTCTTTTTTATCGCAACAGAGGAGTTCGAACAAAAATACTGCCAACTCCCCAGTACACTTTTCCTCTCGCACTCCGTGCAGTAGGAACAATAGCGTTTTGCCGACTATAAACGCAAAATATCGTTATATAGAGCCAGCCCCATCATACAGAACACCAGAACCATCCCCACCAGCGAGCCGATTGTCTGTACTCGCTCTGACACAGGGGAGCCCTTGATCGCCTCAATACCGTAGTAAAGAAGGTGACCACCATCGAGTACCGGTATAGGTAAAAGGTTAAGTACACCCAGGCTAATACTGAGCAACGCCAGCAGTGACAAGAATGACTGCCATCCCGCTTCTGCGGAAGTGCCCGCCACTTTAGCAATGGTAATTGGGCCGCTCAAGTTTTTGGTCGACAGCTGCCCGAGCAGTAGTTTTTTCAAGCTGTTCAGGGTAAAAACCGTCTTGTCCCAGGTCTCCTGCAACCCCTTTGCCAGAGCGCCGCCTACCCCGTAGTGATAGACGCGAACCCGGTCCTCCGGCCAGGATTCGGACTGCGGCTGAACCCCCACCTGCCCGATAGTCTCACCATTCTCCAGCTTGACTTCTGCCGGTGTCACTGACACCTCAAGTATTTTGCCTTCGCGCTCAATCGCAATATCCATCGGCACGCCGGCGCGCGCTCTCACATACTCGCTCCACCCCTGGAACGATGAAAATTCACGGCCATCGGTGGAGACAATCTTGTCCCCGGCCTTGAGGCCCGCCGCAGCGGCCGGACTCCCTTCAACCACGCGGTAAAGGGTCATACTCACCGGCGGCGTCCACAGCTGTAGACCGATCTCGCCCAGCGGATCGGGAACTTCGCGGCCCGCCAGCCAGCGGTTGATATCCGCCACCATATGATATTCGAGGTTGGAATCCGGGTAGCGTACAGAAAATTCTATAGTGCCACTATCACCCAGGCGGTTTGCGAGACGCCAGTTGAGAGCCTGCCAGGTAGGCGTGGCCTCGCCATCGACCGCCACAATTTCCTGCCCCGGTTCAAGTCCCGCCGCTGCGGCGATGCTCTCGGGTGTAACAGATTTCACAATAGGCACCGGGCCCGCTGTACCGCCGAGGAACACTGCCCAGAAAAAGACGATAGCCAAAAGAAAATTGGCGGCGGGACCGGCGGCGACAATCGCCATCCGCGCCCAGACACTCTTACTATTGAGTGCCCGATCCTGTTCTTCGGCAGCCACGGGACCCTCGCGCTCGTCGAGCATCTTGACATAGCCGCCCAGGGGAATTGCTGAAATGGTGAATTCTGTACCGTGGCGATCGTAGCGGGAGATCAGCCGGCGACCAAACCCCACAGAAAAGCGCAGCACCTTGACACCACACAGGCGCGCCACAAGAAAGTGCCCAAACTCGTGGAAAGACACCAGCACACCGAGAGCCACCAAGGCCCAGATTACTGTCTGAATTAGATCCATACTCAGCTACAACTTCTTGTCATACGCAATTTAACGGCCATTATACGCCGGGCAATAAGTTTATAGGGCGGCAAGCGCCTGCTTGGCCAGTTCTCGCGCAGTGAGATCAATGGCTTCGACTGCCTCGAGTCCCGACAGTTCAACCGTCGGGGCACTATTCATCACTTTTTCTATAACGACGGCAATATCGGTAAACGCCAAGCGCCCCTCAAGGAAAGCCTCTACGGCAATTTCATTCGCTGCATTTAGTACTGTTGGAGCACTCTTTCCCTCATCCACCGCCTCTCGCGCCAAACGCAAGCAGGGAAAACGGTTGAAATCCGGGGCTTCAAAATCCAGCCGCCCCTGGGCGATCAGATCCAGCGCCGCTACACCCGCATCAATACGCTGGGGAAATGCCAGAGCATGGGCAATCGGCGTGCGCATATCCGGATTGCCCATTTGTGCCAGCAGCGAGCCATCCCGATACTGCACCATCGAGTGAATAATACTCTGCGGGTGCACCACAATCTCAATCTGCTCGGGACGCGCATTAAACAAATAGCACGCTTCGATAAATTCGAGCCCTTTATTCATCATTGTGGCGGAATCGACAGAAATCTTCCGCCCCATCGACCAGTTCGGGTGCGCACAGGCCTCATCCGGCGTGACGGCGACCAGTTCGCTCGCCGCCCGCGTGCGGAAGGGACCGCCCGAACCCGTGAGCAGTATTTTCTCTACCCCAGCCCGATCGAGACTTTCACACGGAAATGGCAGGCACTGAAAAATCGCATTGTGCTCACTATCGATTGGCAGCAACTGCGCGCCGCTCTCACTCAGCGCCCTCTGAAATATAGGTCCCGCCATAACCAGGGACTCTTTATTGGCGAGCAACACCTTCTTGCCGGCATCTACCGCCGCCAGTGTTGGGCGCAACCCCGCCGCCCCCACAATTGCCGCCATTACAGTGTCAACTTGAGCATCGGAGGCCACGCGACACAAGCCCTCCACCCCACTCAACACCTGCGTATCCACCTCCCCAACGAGCGACTGGCGCAACTCCTCAGCGCGCACCTCATCTACGACAACCGCAAATTGAGGGTTGAATCGCCGGCACTGCTGGGCGAGCTCGGCAACGCGCTCGCGGGCAGTCAGGGCAAAAATAGAATATTTTTCCGGATGTCGCGCCAGCACATCCAGGGTACTGACACCGATTGAGCCCGTGGAGCCAAGGACAGTGATATTTTGCTGGGGTGTAACTTGCATAAGCCCTTATCGTACCTCTGGGGGCACCGCTAAGGCCCCCAACAATTGTATGCCCGGGACTCGCCGGGCACTTTCGAATGAAACTCAGGGAGTTGGCGATAGAAACGCCGGCTATAGATATTTCGGCAGCTCGCTGGCCAGTGCGGCCATGGTGAAAACTGGGAGGGCAGCGGAAAGACTATCTATCCGGTCGAGGAGACCGCCGTGGCCGGGCAACATATGGCTGCTGTCTTTAATGCCGCGATGCCGCTTGAACATACTCTCCACCAAGTCGCCGATGACCGAGGCCAGAGCCGTTACCAAAACCCCAAAGGTAAACAAGATAGTGTTTTTTAGCGGTAGCTCAAACAGGAAGCACGTGCCCAGAGCCAGGATTAGACAGGCCCCCAGGCCGCCAAAAAAGCCCTCCCAGGACTTGCCGGGACTGACCTCACGAGCCAACTTGCGCTTGCCGAACTTGCGCCCGACAAAGTAGGCCCCCACATCCGCCGCCGCAACGATCGCCACCACATAGAGAACCAGCCAGGGGCCGTGATCCAAACCGCGCAAAACCACCAGCGACAGCCAGGTCGGCACCAGCACCACAAGGCCAATCAGGCCCCGCACCCAGCGGTTGCCCCAGAGCACGGCACTCGACGGATAGCTCTGCACCCACAAAAAAGCGAGCGCCCACCAACCACAGGCCACCGCCAAAATCTGGCGACCGCGATCGATATCCGGGGCATCAAAATTCATAGAAAAGACGTACTGGGCGGTAGCCATCAGGGAGAGACCCAATGCACCCAGGAAAACAAAGCGCAGGGCCCGGTTCAGATTTGAGAGATTGGCCCACTCCCAGCCCCCCAGCAGGATCACCCCGACAAATACCAGCGAAAACCACTGCATTGGAAGCGAAAACAAGACCCCCACAAACAGTGCCAATAGCACCACAGCAGTCATTATTCTTTGTTTTAGCACCGCAAACCCCTTTGTAAGTAGCTTGACCGCCCCGTCTGGATACACTGCACAGACCGAGAGCATGTCGGCAAAGATTTCCAATCAATTTATACGGCAAACCCGGTATTGCGGGCCCGCCCGAATCACGCCTGGGCGATCGCGTCATCCCCCTCGGTGCGACCACCAAAGCGGCGATCGCGCACCCCAAATGCCGCAATCGCTTTATCCAGGGCGGCCTCGTCAAAATCCGGCCAGAGCGTATCAGTAAAATAGAACTCGCTGTAAGCGGCCTGCCACAGGATAAAGTTGCTGATACGCTGCTCGCCACTGGAGCGAATCAGAAGATCGACCGGGGGCAGATCTTCGAGCTGCATATATTCGCCGAGCGCATCCTCTGTAATTGAATCCGGATCGCGTGTGCCCTCGGCGACCTCTTGCGCCAACTTGCGCGCCGCCTGGGCAATATCCCAGCGCCCGCCGTAGTCGGCGGCAATAATTAAGTCCCCCTCGGTCCCCGCCCGAGTGATCTCTTCCGCTTCGGCAATGGCGCGCTGTAGACGCGGCGAGAAGCGGTCCCGCCGACCAATCACTCTCAGGCGCACGCCCTCCTCCCGCATCCGTCGGGCCTCTTTGCGCAAGTAGGAATTAAACAGGCTCATCAGCAGCTCGACCTCCTTCGGGGGCCGCTGCCAATTTTCGCTGGAGAAGGCAAACAGGGTGAGCGCTTCTACTCCGCGAGCTTTACAGGCTGAAAGCAACTCGCGGATACGCTCGACACCGGCCTTGTGGCCGGCTGAAGGGGGGAGGCCCTTGCGGGCGGCCCAGCGCCCATTGCCATCCATAATAATGGCGATGTGGCGCGGGCCTGGAGCATTTAGCTCGGTACCACCGATGCTCATTAAATTTCCATCAGGTCTTTTTCTTTCGCTGCCAGTGCTTTGTCCACATCAGCGACAAACTGGTCGGTAATTTTCTGGATGTCGTCACCAGCGCGGCGCTCATCATCCTCAGAAATTTCCTTGTCCTTGACCAGTGACTTCACATCCGCCAGCGCATCGCGGCGAATATTGCGGATGGAAACTCGCGCGGTCTCCGCCTCACCCCTGGCCTGGCGAATAAAGGTCTTGCGGGTCTCTTCAGTCAGCATCGGCATCGGGATGCGAATAACCGCACCGGCCGTGCTGGGATTGAGGCCCAGATCGGACTTCATAATGGCCTTTTCGATATCGGGAACCAGGTTTTTCTCCCAGGGAGTTACGGAGAGGGTGCGCGCATCCTCAACAGTCACATTGGCCACCTGGGACAGCGGGGTATCAGAGCCGTAATAGGAAACCTGAATACCATCGAGAATACTCGGGTGGGCACGGCCGGTGCGAATCTTGTTGAAATTTCCAGCCAGGGCGTCGAGCGCTTTGCCCATACGGGTTTTCGCGTCTGTTTTTATATCTTCAATCACGATTTCACTTCCTCTTCAATTAAGGTGCCTTCCTCGCCGCCGACCACAATATTCAGCAGCGCGCCACTCTTATCCATACGGAATACGCGCACCGGCATATTGTGCTCGCGACACAGGCAGATAGCGGTCAAATCCATCACGCCGAGCTTCTTGTCGAGAACCTCATCGTAAGTCAACTGGTCGTAGCGAGTTGCTGTCGGGTCGAGCTTGGGATCGGCAGAGTAGACGCCATCAACCTTGGTGGCCTTCAAGACCAGCTCGGCCTCAATTTCGATACCGCGCAAACAGGCTGCGGAGTCGGTGGTAAAGAACGGGTTGCCGGTGCCGGCAGCAAAGATCAAAACTTCGCCACGCTCTAGGTAGCGAATGGCCGCACGGCGATCGTAGTGATCGACAATGCCGCTCATTTGAATCGAGGACATCACTCTCGAGGAGATATCAGATCTCTCCAGGGCGTCGCGCAGTGCCAGGGCATTCATTACCGTGGCGAGCATTCCCATGTGGTCGCCAGTCACGCGATCGAGACCCGCAGCGCTCAGCGCGGCCCCGCGGAACAGGTTGCCACCGCCAACAACCAGGCCCACCTGGACGCCGATACCGACCAACTGTCCGATCTCCAGGGCCATTTTGTCCAGCACCTTGGGACTGATACCGAAACCCTGATCACCCATCAGCTCTTCGCCGCTGAGCTTTAACAAAATTCTCTTATATTTGCGGTCTTTAATACCGGGCATTCGTTAGTCCCCTTCAATGTACCTGTTAGTGGCCAGGCCTTGCCGCTGAACATTACAACAATTTCAGTCATTTACACAGAGGGGCGCCCCACTGTGGGCAAAAAACCCCAGTGGAAGCACCCCCTGCGAATGAGTACCCGAGGGCACCCAATAGTGTGCGATTAAGAAGAGGACTTAACCTGGGCCGCAACTTCCGCTGCGAAGTCCACCTCTTCCTTCTCGATACCTTCACCCACTTCGTAGCGAACAAAGGAAACCACATCGGCACCGGCGTCTTTAACCAGCTTGCCGATGCTTACATCCGGGTTCTTAACGAAAGGCTGCTCTACCAAGCTGTTCTCTTTCAGGAACTTCTTGATACGGCCGCCCATCATTTTCTCTACGATTTCAGCCGGCTTGCCTTCCATATCCGGCTGAGCCTTGATGATGTCCTTTTCTTTTTCCAGGACGTCAGCAGGCATATCTTCCGGCTTGTTCACCTGCGGGTTAACCGCAGTCACGTGCATAGCAACATCTTTAGCCAGCTCGATCTCGCCACCGCTCAGAGCTACCAGGGCAGCGATGCGGTTGTTGGAGTGAACGTAAGCGCCAACTACCGGCGCTTCAACCAGCTCGATTCGACGCACGCCGATGTTCTCACCGATTTTCTGTACCAGAGCTTCACGAGCATTTTCCAGCTCGCCTTCCATCAGCGCGGCAACGTCTTGCTGGCGATCGGCAAATGCCTTCTCTACAACCTTGGCAACAAACGCCTGGAAGTTTTCATCGCGGGCAACGAAGTCGGTCTCGGAGTTCACTTCAACCAGTACGCCGTAGGTGCCGTCTTCTGCAACTTTAGCGGCAACAACGCCGTCAGCAGCGGTACGGCCAGCTTTTTTAGCGGCCTTCAGGCCGGAGGCTTTGCGCAGGTCTTCGATCGCCTTTTCGATATCGCCATCGGCAGCGGTCAGAGCCTTCTTACACTCCATCATCGGCAGGCCGGTGCGCTCGCGCAGTTCTTTTACCATAGACGCGGTAATCGCCATGATTCAATCCTCGGGGTTCTGTCACTAAAAAATTAGAAAAAAGGGGCCGTAATTCGGGCCCCTTTTTGAGTTCGCAGTGTAAAACAAGCGTGTTACACCACTTAGCCCTGCAAATTACTCTGCAGCAGCTTCGTCATCGCTAGCTTCGACGTACTCGTCCTTCGCAACGCTGTTACCAGCTTCTGCGGCGCCGGCAAGTACTGCGTCGGCTACAGCGGTGGTGTACAGCTTGATTGCGCGGATAGCGTCGTCGTTACCGGGGATCACGTAATCAACACCAGCGGGATCGCTGTTAGTGTCGACAACACCGATTACGGGAATACCCAGCTTGTTAGCTTCCTGGATAGCGATGCGCTCGTGCTCAACGTCGATTACGAAGATCGCGTCAGGCAGGCCACCCATATCCTTAATACCACCGATGGAGCGCTCGAGCTTGTCCATAGCACGGGTACGCATCAGAGCTTCTTTCTTGGTCAGCTTCTCGAAAGTACCGTCCTGAGACTGGGCTTCCAGCTCACGGAAACGCTTGATAGAAGCGCGGATGGTTTTGTAGTTGGTGAGCATACCACCCAGCCAGCGGTTGCTGACGTAAGGCTGGCCACAACGCTCTGCCTGCTCTTTGATAGATTTCTGAGCGGCACGCTTGGTGCCAACAAACATAATCTTTTTCTTCTGAGCAGTCATACCCTTGATGATCTGCAGGGCTTCGTTGAAAGCCGGTACAGTGTGCTCAAGGTTGATGATGTGAATCTTGTTGCGGGCACCAAAGATGAATTGACCCATCTTCGGGTTCCAGTAGCGGGTCTGGTGACCAAAGTGAACACCAGCCTGCAGCATATCGCGCATACTTACTTGCGGCATAATAAACCTCTATCTATACGGGTTAGTCCTCCACGTATCCCATGCGTCAACCCTTGAGGGCACCCAGACACATGTGTCGATGCGTGTGCGGCTTTTACTCACCCGGGGAGCACCCCCAGGCGGCGCGCTTTATACCACAATCGGCCCCCTTAGTGAAGGCGTGACACCAATTTCGCGCAAAGGGTCACGCCGACACCGCATTCCCGAGACGCCTGGATCATCCCTGCGCCAATAGCGGCAAAATGTGTCCTACAGCCAGCAATCCGCTACAATAGCCCGCCTCTTGGGCGCTACCCGCCCCAACCCAGAAACAAAGGATACGCATGACCTCAGCCATTAAGACCCCAGAACAAATCGCCAAGATGCGCACCGCTGGCCGCCTGGCCGCAGAGGTGCTGGAAATGATTGGCGAGTATGTCGTTCCAGGAGTCACCACTGAAGAACTGGATAGACGCTGCCACGAACATATCGTGAAGGTACAAAAAGCGATCCCGGCCTGCCTCGGCTATCGCGGCTTTCCAAAATCTATCTGCACTTCCGTCAACGAAGTGGTCTGCCACGGCATCCCCTCCGAGAGCAAAATTCTCAAGAAGGGCGACATCATCAATATCGATGTAACCGTTATCAAAGATGGCTGGTACGGTGACACCAGCAAGATGTTTTTTGTCGGCAAGCCCGCCGCTCACGCCGAGCGCCTGGTGAAAATCACCCAGGAGTGCATGTACAAAGCCATCGAGATTGTTCGCCCCGGCACTACCCTCGGCGATATTGGCCACGTCATCCAACAGCACGCCGAGAAAAACTACTATTCAGTCGTTCGCGACTTCTGCGGGCACGGCATCGGCGACGTCTTCCACGAAGACCCGCAAATTCTTCACTACGGTCAACCCGGCACCGGGGAAGTACTCAAAGAGGGCATGACCTTCACCATTGAGCCGATGATTAACGCGGGCAAAGCGGGCACGCGGGTACTGGGTGACGGCTGGACTGCGGTAACCAAGGACCGCCGCCTCTCCGCCCAGTGGGAGCACACCATGGTGGTAACCAGCAACGGGGTAGAAGTACTCACCGCGCGCGGCGAAGAGAGCTTCTAAGCCGCACCGGTGGCGCCGCGAGAGACTCACAACTCACTCGCGGCGCCGCTGCGACAACTCCCCGCAAACTGAACTCAAGCCGCTCTCCACTTGCGGCAGCCCAAGAGCCAAACGGACTTACCATGCAGCCGGCAAGCCCCCCCTACTTCGAACGCCCCCTGTTTTTCTTTGACCAATCCCGTTTTCGCCGGGATTTAAGCTCCGGTGACAAGCCCACGCTGGAAATATTTAAAGATGCTGTCGGCGCAGCCGAGCGGCAACTGGCAGAGCGTTTTCGCGAGGGGGAGGACGTCGTCACCCTGGTGCACGAGCGCGCCCTATTTGTGGACTGCCTTCTGCACTACGCCTGGCACCAGTTCGAATGGGCTGAGGGCATAGGGCTTCTCGCTGTGGGTGGCTACGGGCGCGGCGAACTGCACCCCCACTCCGATATCGATTTGCTGATCCTCTCCTGTGAGCACCCAGCTGCGGAGACCATCGACAATATTGAGCGCCTGGTGGCCTTTTTGTGGGACCTGGGACTCGATATCGGTCACTCGGTGCGAAATATCCAGGAGTGCCTGGAGCTGGCAGCAACCGATATCACCGTCGCCACCAACCTCACCGAATCCCGCACAGTTGTCGGTGACAGTGCCGTGGGTGAGCAGCTGGCCGCGCAAGTGGAGCACAAGAGGCTCTGGCCCACCGAAGAATTCTTCAAAGCCAAGCTCGCCGAGCAGAGAAAGCGGCACAGCAACCAGCAGGCCGCCGAATATATTCTCGAACCCAATATTAAAAACTCCCCCGGGGGCCTGCGGGATATCCAGACAATCGCCTGGGTGGCCAAATATTTTTTCCAGGTGCGCACCCTGAAGCAACTACAGGGCAAGGCATTTTTTACCGAGGAGGAGTTCGCCATTTTGCAGTCCGGGGAGACCTTTCTCTGGCGGGTGCGCTACGGCCTGCACTTGCTCGCCGGCCGTGCGGAAGAGCGGTTGCTATTCGACTACCAGAGAGAGCTGGCCAAGCAATTCGGCTATGTGGATAGCGACACCCAGCTCGCCGTTGAGCAGTTTATGCACAACTACTATCGCATTGTGATGGCGCTACAGGAATTGAACGATGTGCTACTTCAATACCTCGGCGAAGCCATTCTTCAGCGCAAGGGCAGTCAGCTGGTCATCCCCTTAAACGAGCGATTCCAACTGCGCGACGGCAATATTGAGGTCGCCTACCCGCAGGTATTTAACCGGGAGCCCTCGGCCCTGCTGGAGATCTTCGTGCTGATGGCCAACAATCCGGAGATTAGCGGAGTGCGAGCCTCCACTATCCGCCTGATTCGCGAGCACCGACACCTGATCGACGACCAGTTCCGCACAGATCCGAAAAACACCCAGCTGTTTATGCAGCTGCTGCGCTCGCCGCGAGGCTTGTCGACACAGCTGTCGCGCATGACCCGCTACCGTATTCTCGGGCGATACCTACCGGAATTTGGCCGGGTAACCGGACAGATGCAACACGACCTGTTCCACATCTACACCGTGGATGCGCACACCCTGCAAGTTGTGCGCAATATGCGCAGCTTCCGGAGTCCCGAGGCGCGGGAGAAATTCCCCATCGCGGCGGAAATCCTCGATCGCCTGCGCCAGCCGGAACTGCTGTATATCGCCGGCCTCTACCACGATATCGCCAAGGGGCGCGGCGGCGACCACTCCAAGCTGGGCGTTGTAGATGCGGCGGAATTCTGCCAGCGCCACCAACTGCCCGCCCGCGACCGGCGACTGGTTTGCTGGCTGGTGGAAAAGCATCTGCTGATGAGTCAGGTATCGCAAAAGCAGGACATCAGTGATCCCGAAGTGGTACACGCCTTCGCCCGCGAAATGGGCGACCGGGAGCACCTCGACTACCTGTACGCCCTCACTGTCGCCGATATCAATGCCACCAATCCGGAACTCTGGAACAGCTGGCGGGCGAGCTTGATGCGCCAACTCTATCAGGCCACCCGCCACGCCCTGCGCCGGGGCCTGGAAAACCCTATCGACCGGGAAGAAATTATCGAAGAGACCCGCTGCCAGGCAATGGAAAAACTGACCGCTATGGGACTCCCACAGGCCTCAGTGGAAAATATCTGGGCGCAGATGGGGGAGGACTATTTTGTTCGCGAGACCGCAGACAATATCACCTGGCACACTTCGGCTATCCACGAACTGCACAGCAGCCCGGACACTAGCCAAAAAGACACCCTGGTTTTAACCCGCAACTCGGGCCCCGGCGAGCACGATGGCGCCACCCAGGTTTTTGTCTACACCCCGGATAGAGCCAACGTATTTGCCGCTGCGGTGACCGGCCTGGATATGCTCAACCTGAACATTCACGATGCGCGCCTGTACAGCTCGGCCTCCGGCTATACCCTGGATACCTTCTATGTGCTGGACGAGGCGGGTCAACCGCTCCTGGATGAACCCCAGCGCCTGGCGCAGATTCGCGATACCCTACAACAGGAGTTGGCCCTGGTTGAGGACTACTCAAAAATTATTCAGCGGCGCACACCCCGCCGCCTGAAAATGTTTGAGTTAAAGAGCCAGGCCCACCTGTCCACCGAACCCGGCGATCACTACAGCACCCTGGAAATCACCAGTGCCGACAGACCCGGCTTGCTGGCCCGCATCGCGCGAATTTTTATCGCTCACGATCTGCGCCTGCACAATGCAAAAATTTCGACACTCGGCGAACGGGTTGAAGATATTTTTCATATTACCGATGCCGAGGGCTCACCGCTTAAGGATATCGAGGCCAACCGCGCACTGGAAAAAGCCATCTGTGCGGAATTGAACAACCAAGACGCCTAACCGGAAAACACCCGAGGCCCGCTCACGACCATGAATCCACATCTGGAACAATTGCAGCCCTATCCATTCACCAAGCTGCAAGCCCTGAAAGAGGGCCTCCAAGCGGCGGACAAGCCGCATATTGCGCTATCGATCGGCGAGCCCAAACACGCACCGCCAGAATTTGTCCGCACCGAGCTCGTTCGACACCTGGACAAGCTCGCCGCCTACCCATTGACCAAAGGTATCGAACCCCTGCGGCAGGCGATCGCCGACTGGCTGTGCCGGCGCTTTCAGCTCTCCAATGTGAGTGCCGACAGCCAGGTGCTACCGGTCAACGGAACCCGGGAAGCGCTTTTTGCCTTCGCCCAGGCGAGCGTTGCCGCCGGCAGCAAAGTCCTGATGCCCAACCCCTTTTACCAAATCTACGAGGGCGCCGCCCTGCTCGCCGGAGCGCAGCCGCACTTTATTAACTGTGTGGCGGAAAACCAATTCAAAGCGGACTTCGCCTCGGTGCCGGAATCCGTGTGGCAGCAGTGCGAATTGCTGTACCTGTGCTCCCCCGGCAACCCCACCGGTGCCCTCCTCGACATTGAAGATTTCAAACAGCTGATAGAGAAAGCGGATCGCTACAATTTCACCATCGCTTCCGATGAGTGTTATTCGGAGCTGTACTTCGATGAGTCATCGCCACCGGCGGGCCTGTTGCAGGCCTGCGAGGCGATGGGGCGAACGGACTTTCACCGCTGTGTGGTATTCCACAGTTTATCCAAGCGCTCCAACCTGCCCGGATTGCGTTCGGGCTTTGTCGCCGGAGACGCCGAGCTGCTACAAAAATTTTTGCTCTACCGCACCTACCACGGCTGTGCCATGCCGCTGCCCAACCAGTACGCCTCCATCGCAGCCTGGCAGGACGAGGAACATGTGCGCCAAAATCGCGCACTCTACAGCGAAAAATTTTCCTCAGTTCTCGAAATTCTCGATGGCTGCCTCGACGTTGAGCAGCCACAGGCAAGTTTTTATTTGTGGCCCAATGTCGGTGACGGTGAACGCTTTGCCAGGGAACTCTATGAGGCGCAAAATATCACGGTACTACCCGGCGCCTTTCTCGCGCGCGATAGCGCCGGCCGAAACCCCGGCCGCGAGTATGTGCGCTTGGCACTGGTAGCGACACTGCAAGAGTGCATCGACGCCGCGCACCGCATAAAGGCATTTTGCAGCTAAGACAAACTCACTCTTCGAGAAGAGCTAACAACTCGAAACAACCAGCGGCTCAAGAACAGACAGGAACCCCACGCCCAGGCACCGTTTAATCATGGCAGTAAAAAATCTACTCAAACAAGAGCGCGTCAATTATATCTTGCAGCGCCTGGAGGAACTCTACCCGGAAACGCCCGTTCCTCTCGATCACAAAGACCCCTATACCCTACTAGTTGCGGTACTGCTCTCCGCCCAGTGTACCGACGAACGGGTCAATCAGGTAACTCCGGCACTCTGGCAACTGGCAGACAACCCCAGGGATATGGCGCAGGTCCCGGTAGAAGAGATCCAGAAAGTCATTCGCCCCTGCGGCCTGTCTCCGCAAAAATCCAAAGCCATCAGCAAGCTGTCGCAGATCCTGATCAATGAGTACCACAGTGAAGTGCCAGAGAATATGGCCGCGCTGGAAACCCTGCCCGGGGTCGGACACAAAACCGCCGGCGTAGTGATGTCACAGGCTTTTGGACACCCAGCTTTTCCCGTCGACACCCATATTCACCGCCTGGCCCAGCGCTGGGGTCTGACCAATGGTAAAAATGTCGCCCAAACTGAAAAAGACCTGAAGCGACTGTTCCCCAAAGACAAGTGGAATAAATTGCATTTGCAGATTATTTTCTACGGCCGCGAGTTCTGCTCTGCGCGGGGTTGCGACGGCACTGTTTGTGAAATATGCACCACCTGCTACCCCAACCGTAAAACCCCCAAGAAAACCAAAAAGGCGTAACCGTGATTACTCTGTACGGCATTAAAAACTGTGACACCGTAAAAAAAGCCCGCAAGTGGCTGGAGAAAAATGGCGTCGATTATCGCTTTCACGATTTTCGCGTAGACGGCATGGAGGGTGTCCCCCTGCAAGCCTGGCTGGATAAGTTTGGCTGGCAGGAGGTTCTGAACCGCCGCTCAACCAGCTGGCGCGAACTGAGCGATGCGCAGAAAAACGCCATGGACAACGCACTCGCCTTTGACCTGGCCAGTGCCACGCCCACCCTGATTAAGCGCCCGGTCACCGCCACCTCAACAGAAACCCTTTTCGGTTTTAAAGAGGCGACCTTCGAACAACTGCAAAGCTAGTCGAATTAGGAGATAACCAACATGAGCAATATTTACAGTATCGGTTTTGGTGTCGGCACCTGCAACAGCAAGGGCGACTGGCTGGAAGTTTACTATCCCAAACCCCTATTTAAACCCAGTGCGGAAATCGCGAGCGCGGTCGTTGAAACGCTCGGCCTGACAGAGGGAAATCACAGCCTCTCTCTGGACCCCTCCCTGTTACACAAATTGGCCGATGCGCTGCAAAGAGCCGGCGCTGCCGAGCAGGCTGAAATCTTGCAGCAGTTCGCCAATACCCAGCGTCCTCTCGCAGCGGTTATCTTGAGCTCTGACGAAGCCCCGCAGTCGGTACCCGAGGCCTACCTCAAGCTACACCTTCTCTCCCACCGCCTGGTCAAACCCCACGAGACCAAACTCGGCGGTATTTTTGGCAAGCTGGTTAATGTCGCCTGGACCAACCAGGGCGCCATTGATCTGGAGGAACTGCCCCAACGCCAACTGGAGGCGAGACTCAAGGGCGAGCACCTGGATGTCTCCTGCGTGGATAAATTCCCCAAGATGACCAACTACGTGGTACCGACTGGCGTTCGTATCGCCCACACCGCCCGCGTGCGCCTGGGTGCCTACCTGGGTGAAGGCACCACTATCATGCACGAGGGCTTTGTTAACTTTAATGCGGGTACCGAAGGGCCCGGCATGATTGAAGGGCGTATTTCCGCCGGCGTCTTTGTCGGCGCCGGTTCCGATCTCGGC
The DNA here is from genome assembly GCF_052467605.1 of Microbulbifer regidiadema (SeqCode). NCBI lineage: Bacteria > Pseudomonadati > Pseudomonadota > Gammaproteobacteria > Cellvibrionales > Microbulbiferaceae > Microbulbifer > Microbulbifer regidiadema (SeqCode). The sequence continues at coordinate 1,848,558 of NZ_CP174316.1, forward strand.
GGCAGCAGCTCCACTATGGGCACCCTGTCCGGTGGCGGAAATATCATTATCTCAGTGGGCGATAACTGTCTGCTCGGCGCCAATGCCGGCATCGGTATTCCTCTCGGCGACCGCTGCACCGTGGAGGCCGGGCTCTACATCACCGCCGGTAGCAAAGTCGCCCTGCTGGATGACAGCGGCAAGTTGGTAGAGCACGTCAAGGCTCGCGACCTGGCCGGAAAGTCCGATTTGCTATTCCGCCGCAACTCCACCAGTGGCGCGGTGGAGTGTCTCACTAACAAGAGCGCTATTGAGCTCAACACAGCTCTACACAGCAATTAAAACGGCGCGGTGCGGGGCTTCTGTTCCGCACCGCAGCGCCCCACCGCTATAGCCGCCCCTTCGCGGCTCACCTCCCCAACACAAGGAAAGCTCACGTGACTCCCACTCTCCAACTCGCTTTCGAGCTGATTCGCCGCCGCTCTGTCACCCCCGAAGATGCGGGATGTATGGAGCTGATGATCCAACGTCTGGAAAAAATAGGATTCCAAGTAACAAAATTGCGCCGGGGTGACACCGATAATTTTTGGGCGGTACGGGATGGCTCTAGTGAAGGCCCCCTACTCGCCTTTGCCGGGCACACCGATGTCGTACCCACAGGCCCGGAGCAAAACTGGAGCTGCCCCCCGTTCGAACCAGAAATTCGCGACGGTTTTCTCTACGGGCGCGGCGCGGCGGATATGAAGGGTTCCCTGGCCGCCATGGTGGTTGCCTGTGAGGAGTTCGTTGCGGCACACCCTGACCACAGTGGCCGCATAGCATTTCTGATCACCAGTGACGAAGAGGGCCCCGCGACAAACGGTACCGTTAAGGTTGTCGAGTGGCTTGAGGAACAGGGCGAAAAAATTGACTGCTGTATCGTCGGCGAGCCCTCCAGCAGCGAGCGGGTTGGCGATATCATCAAAAATGGGCGCAGGGGTTCACTCGGTCTGGAACTAAAAGTTCTCGGCACCCAGGGCCATGTAGCCTACCCTCACCTGGCCGAAAATCCGATACACACCCTGGCTCCAGCGCTCGCTGAACTCGCTGCCGAAGAGTGGGACCAGGGGAATGAATTCTTTCCCGCAACCAGTTTCCAGGTTTCCAATATCAATGGCGGCACCGGTGCCACCAATGTTATTCCCGGCGAAGTGGACCTAGTGTGCAACTGGCGCTTTTCCACTGAGTTAACCGCCGAAGATCTGGAGAGCCGCGCGCGCGCAATCCTGGATAGGCACAAGCTCAAGTACGAGGCGAATTTTAAATTATCCGGATTGCCCTTTCTCACCGCCGAGGGCCCCCTGGTCCAAGCCACTCAACAGGCCATTCACACAATCACCGGGGAAGAAACGGAGCTGTCAACTGCCGGCGGCACTTCCGATGGCCGCTTTATTGCCCCCACCGGAGCCCAGGTGGTCGAACTGGGGCCGGTCAATGCCACTATTCACAAAGTGGACGAAAGGGTTGAAGCCGATCACTTGAATATACTCAAAGATATTTATCGAGAGGTCTTAACAGAGTTACTCAGCTAAATTAATTTGGCTCAGGTTAAAGATTCAAAAAGAGCAAAAGCTCAAAGTGTACGCTTGAGAGGCCCCAGCTTTCCTGGCCGGGGCAGTTAATTTCAGTAGCTTTACCCGCCAAATAAACTGACTATCCCCTCAATATGACAATTCAGTGTATTTGCCCCCTCTAACACCGCCCCTTCGCTATGCTCCACCCGACAATAAAAAGGAGCTTATCGACCATGGAGAGGTTTATAAAACTTATCGCTGCGGCAATTATCGCAAGCCCGATATTTTCAGCCAACGCAAACACAAGTGCAGCCTTGCCCAATTTTAGCTATGAGGACATATTCGATCTAGAGTACGCCAGCGATCCACAGTTTGGCACTAACGATAAAAACATTTATTACGTGCGCAACTCCCTGAATAAAATGGCGGATACCACAAGGGCAAACCTTTGGTATATCAGCGACGATGGCAAAGACCACCGCCCCCTGACTTCGGGAGACTTTTATGATCACTCCCCTCGCCTATCTCCAGACGGAAAGACCCTGGCTTTTATCAGCGATAGAAGCGGAAAACCCCAGATACATTTATTGTGGCTAGATAACGGCCAAAGTGAGCAAATTTCCCACCTGCCCAAAGCCCCAGCAAATATTCAATGGTCCCGCGATGGCCAGCATATTGCTTTCACCATGTTCGTGCCCGAGAGTAAACCACTCCCTGTAGAACTCCCCACACCACCGGAAGGGGCTCAGTGGGAGGAAGCACCCCAGTTTATCGATAAAAGCTTATACCGCATCGAGGGTGTGGGATACTTAGAACAGGGCAATTCACAAATTTTTGTCATTTCCCGCGAAGGAGGCACTCCCCGTCAGCTCACTAGCGGCGATTACGAACACAGCGGTCATCTCAGCTGGGAGAAAAATAATAAATCCATCTATTTTTCTGCAAACCGCCACCCCAATCATGAAATCGAGCTGCTCAATTCAGAAATTTATAAAGTCGATATCGACAGCGGAAATATTGAACAGATAACCGAAAGATTTGGCCCCGACTTCCAACCTAAAATCTCACCCGACGGGAGAAAGCTGGCCTATTTGGGCTATGAAGATCAGCGACTTTCCTACCACCAAAATACTTTGCGGGTAATCGACCTCGCCAGTAGAAAAAATCACTTAGTGAAAACCGCCAGTGATCGCAGTGTTTCCGATTTCCAATGGCTCGCCGACAGCAAGCGTATTGCCTACAGCTATGACGACCACGGTTCAACCAAAATTGCCCTTAAAAAGATCGGCGGCAAAGCAACGGTAGTCGCGGATAACGCCGGGGGTCTGACATTAGGCGCTCCCTATAGTTTTTCGGACTTCGCTGTCTCCAAGCGTGGAAATGTAGTGTATACACAAACCACCCCTCAGATTCCCGCAGAGCTTGCAATTTCCCGGGGCGGCAAGATAACAACACTCACGGCTATCAACAGTGATTTGATACCGCTGCGCAATATGGCCCATGTGGAAGAGATCAACTATAAATCCAGCTTCGACGGTCGCAACATTCAGGGCTGGGTAGCCTACCCCCCCAATTTCGCCCCCAAAAACAAATACCCCTTGCTGCTTGAGATTCACGGCGGCCCCCTAACCAATTACGGCCCGCGATTTGCCGCCGAAATGCAATTATTTGCCGCTGCGGGCTATGTAGTGCTCTACACCAATCCGCGCGGCTCCACCAGTTATGGTCACGAGTTTGCCAACCTGATTCACCACAACTTTCCGAGCCAGGATTACGATGACTTAATGGCCGGTGTCGATGCGGTTATTGCCCAAGGCTATATTGATGAAGAGCAATTATTTGTTACCGGAGGAAGTGCCGGCGGTACACTGACAGCTTGGATTATTGGTAAAACCGCACGATTCAGGGCGGCGGTCGTTGTGGCCCCGGTAATTAACTGGGAGAGCTTTGTACTAACTGCCGACTACTCCAAGCTATTTACACGCTACTGGTTTTCAGGAATGCCCTGGGAGCCCCCCGAGGAGTACCGCCGCCGCTCACCACTCACATATATCGGTAATATCACTACACCGACAATGCTATTGACCGGCGAAAACGATTATCGCACCCCAATATCTGAAACTGAACAGTTTTACCAGGCATTAAAGTTAAATGATGTAAAAGCGGCTATGGTACGCCTCCCCAATACATCCCATAACTTCTCTGACAGACCCAGCAAGAGAATCTCTAAAGTAGCCTCGACCCTCTACTGGTTTGATCAATACAAACCCGACAGGGAGAATGAGAGTGAGGATATAGCGAGCAATTAACTAAATTTCATCTACCGACTCTGCCTAATCAGAAAGGAGCGGATCAACCGACCCGCTCCTAATTCAAGAGTCACCCCTTCAGGTACACCGCCACACCTCAATCAAACCATCAGCAGCTTACTTAACAACCCTCCGGAAAAAGCTAAACGATTTACACGGCCCCTAGCACAAGACAAGCTACAGCCTTCTTTCTATGGCGCCTGTATCTACGATTTGATTACCCTCGGCATAAAGGCGACACTTTCCAAAAACCTTATATCGTTTTCTATATCGTTCACAGAGGCCAAGCGCATCATCATTTGCGACTTGTTGATCGATATTTTCTTCAGAAAAACCTATAGCAAAGGCTCCCCTAAAATCCAAAGCTAAAGCTACAGCTTTTTTCCCAGTCATATTTTGGTATTTTTCAAACTTTTCACCCAATCCTTCTTTAACGGGCTTAGCGGACAACCGAGGTCCTTGTATTTTCTCAATCTCTCTGCGCATTGAATTTAAACGAGACTCCCACTCCAAATTGGAAAGCTGCACCATCAAAGGACTTGCAACCTGAGAAAAATATTCTTTATCACGATTAATATAAAGCTCATGCGCATACCACCATGCTATTCTAGTATCCCTAGGCGCACGCAGATAAGCCTGCTCAAGCATTTCAAAATAATCTTCTCGCGGGTACCCCAGCACCTGCATTACAATCGCAAGCTCATACCAATAGATGGGTATATCATCTTGGAAGTTAACAAGTTTGACATACTTATCTCGTATATCTGTTACCGAATTTAAATTAGCACCCTCAAGTTTCGAAAGTTCTTCAGCCAAACTTATACGTGCCTGAGCCTCCAGAAACCAGAGTTCCCCATGAAAATCCACAGGAACAGAATCCAACCACTCTTTTGCCTTCGGAAAATTCCCAGCCTGAAATTCTGCAATCGCCATTGCAGAATTTAGCTCATAACTACGAACCTCCTGCTTTTCAGCATAATCAATAAAACTCTTTAACTGGGCAACCTCCTGCCCCGTAATCGCCATAAAGTTTGCAACCTCTAAAATCGCCTTTTTTTTAGGGAGTCGCGTTACAGTACTATTAAAGTCAGCCTCTTTCATCTTGGGCATAGACATTCTAAAATACCCAAATTTGGACCTAGGTAAACTAAGATATTTTGACTCGAGTTCTTCGAACGTCATACCAAGCTCCTCCCAAAGTGGGCGCACCCCAGCCAAGCCTTTGTTGTAGCCATTCAGATACCGCCCCAAAGCTTTTGCCCGCTGCGGATCAAAAATCAACCAGTGCGCTAACATCCAACCATTAGCATACAAAGCTTCTCGATCCCTATCATTCAAAGACCCATTTTTTGCCTCAAGGAGCATCTTTAAAGGCAATTCCTTTGAATAGTCTAGTGTAATAGCTCGACTTATTGGAATCATCCCAAGCTCATATTCATCCTCGTGGAAGCTGATCGTAGAAAAAACCTCCGCCATTCCCTCACTATACCAGTAGGGCAGGTTAGATGAGCTACGCCCATAAGTAAGGAAATGCACATACTCGTGAAATAAAATTTGACGTGCAGGATTACCTGGGTAATATTTATTTCCCGCCAAATTCACCAGAGCAAAGCTACCGTGAGAGGTATTGCGAAATAAACCTACGACCCTGCGAACATCCTCCCGACCAGAAATACCCTTAAAACTTAACGTGTCCGACAAGGCATAAACGGTTAGCTTTTGCTGATCCGGTATAAATCCTATATGCCTCTCCGCTACAACCCTCAGCCTTTCAAGGTCGATAGCCAACCTCTCAACCTTCTCCGATTTACCATTGGTAACTATACGAAAGTGCTTAGTCTCTACCTCATACCAGCTTGAATTAACCAACTTTTGAGTTGATGTACACCCCCCCAAAAAAGCAACAGATAATAGTAAAACCCATAGAAATTTACATATAACTCGCCTACAAACCATTTCTAACTCCATCCCTATCCCTTAAAATAATTTAACAATCCAAAAATATAAGAAACCACACGTCACAAATCACCTGTCATAAGTGACTCACTCACTATAAAACCCTTGGGAATTACAGTAACTTAACCCTCACACAACCAAACATCAATACAGAGGCTATCAGAATATACATTTCCGACACACCTTATAACCTTATCGCAAACTCCAGCCAGACAATTTCGAAAACAGCCTCTATTCCCTATAGGTTTGGCCGACATAAACCATATGAAAGTGTTAAAGACTTAGCACTCAACTGAGTCTATTGTACCGATTAAAATCAGCCAGACTTCTTAACCCAAGCCCCCAACCTGCTACCCAGCCTTTTGTTCACATACAATATACCTGAAACAAATACCACCACTCCTTCCCCCGCTACTGGAGTTATAAAACTCTTTAACTGATTATTTTACGTTTCGGCCAAACCGCTTTCAAATAGCCAACGCACAGAATAGAAGCCAAATAGCTTTCACCGCACTAATATTGAGGAGCAAGCTATTATCAACTTTAAGAAAATCCCGATGGTATTTCTGGGTTTAGCCAAGCCGGAGACGACATTCCGTACGACACTGAAGGCTACACCTTGGAAGTACCACTATATTCCAGAGTAAATACCCTGTATATTTTACAAGCCTGTAACCACAATGGATGCTCTGATTCAGACACTCTTACGGTTAACGATCCACTTATTGGCAGTATTGGTTACTTAAAAGCAAGTAGCTCTGGCGAAGGTGAGCACTTTGGGGCCTCGACAGCTTTTAGCGGCGACGGGAATACTCTTGCCATCGGAGCTCCAGGTGAATTACTTCGAACTGAAAACTCTAACCCCCCGGAACAGTTTATATCTTTACCCGAACGAATTTTAACTAAAAGGAACAGGCTGCTCTCAAAGCCAGCAATAGCTGACAGGGGGATCATTTTGGCCGCTCTATTAGTTTAAGTAATGATGGCAGCACACTCGCAATCGATGCCCATAAAGAAAATAGCGGCGCTACTGAAATCAACGGGAATCAGGGCAGTAGCAATTTTAATTCACCTGCTTTCAACTTTGGTACCGTATATTTATATGCCCGCACAAATAATATCTGGGCTCAACAGATTTATATAAAATCTAGCAACAGTGATCTCGACGATGCACTTGGTTACTCCGTCAACCTCAGCGAAAATAGGGATTTCCTTGCAGTCGAGGCTCCCAATGAAGACAGCTATGCCAGTGATATTAATGGCGATAAGCAAGATAATAACGTTCGAGATTCTGGAGCAGTTTATATGTTTACACGCTCAAAGACGACATAGAGAAAAGAGAGTTATATCAAAGCAAGTACTACAGAAAAAGAAGATGAATTCAGTTGCTCTGTAAGCCTCAGTGCAGATAGAAACACCCTTGTAGTGGGCGCCCCGGGTGAAAATAGTAATACTACCGACACTGGCGGCAACAAGAAAAACAATGACGCCCCTAATTCAGGCTTTATATTTATCTACTAATTTTTAATGGCTCAGGACTTCAGGAAGGTTTACAATCAAAATACACTTTGGCTGAGGGGTGCATAACTCAACGAGTCGTTAACTTAAAGGGTGGCTCCGAATAAAAATTACGACCTGACTTACCATTACTTACAAAATTAAGTCTGAGCCAATTCAACTTCAATACATACCCACCCCTAAAAATTTATCTATCTTCAACGGCGAACCTTTTGCCATATGAACCACTGGTAGGGACCCAATAAATAGAATAGAAGCTCTTTATTGCGATGTAAGCGTTAAATCATTAGGTGCTAACACCGCAATAAATGGCGTGATTAATTACCTCTACACTTAACCGTGATCGTGATATGCCTTAGCCCGTTTCATATGGCGATCCTTTTTCTCCGCCTTTAGGGTTTCCAGTTTAGCCAGCTGCTGCTCTGTTAAAATGGACTCAAACTGGGTGCGCATTTGATTGCGGCTCTGCATTTTAGCCACTTCCAATCTGCCAATCTTAGCACCCAGGCTCGCCAGAGTTTTCTGGTCCGCCCCAGAGCGAATCGCTTCACGCAGCGCTTTATAGGCTCCATGTATTTCCTCGCGCTGAGCCACTTTACCCTCGCGGTTGGACTCGCGAAACGCCTTCATTTGATCCTTTTGTGCTTCGCTCAGCTCTAACTCTTTAACTATTTTGCCCGGCCCATGAGCGCGACCTTCCGCCCGCCCGCTGCCATCACACGCCATACTCACTGCCGGTACAGCCACAACACCAGCCAATGCCAAACTACTTACTACTGCTTTCCAGTTTTTCATCGTTCAACCCTCTCGTTTGCATTCAGTAAATACATACTAAGTGGCCGCCGTGTAAACAGGGGATAACTGTGGTAAACCTTTGTTAAGAACGTTAAGCAGGCTATTTTTACACTAATGCGATATTTATTTAGACGGATAAACCTGGTTGCAGTTAAATCGCTACTAAAGGAATTAAATCGATGGAGGGGGCTATTTTTAGAACTTTATTTCGGAAGCCGTACAGGCTTACCCTGCTGGGCCTCCGCAACACATAGAGGCCACTCAGTGCAGAGCGGCCGAGGTGGGACTTGGCTTTGTATCGGTTTCTTCTAGCGAGTGAGTCAAAACGAAGTAATAAACGACCTGTTCGCGGCCCTGCACTTCGGCTATCAGGTCAAAGTTATACTCCCCCCGCTCCCCGGGAGAAATACGCACAGCAGCGATATGCTCGGGCTCAATAAACAGCTCGGCGACAGGTCGCTTACCGCGCATGACCTGAACTAACTTAGTACTCGCATCTTCAGCGGTGAAGCGCCAGTGGTAGTCGTCATCATCGTAAACTACCGAATCGCTACTTCCAGCGCGAACAATACAGTTCGTATGCTCAGTCAACCAGGGCCAAAATTCACTAAATGGCAGGGAGCTTTTCATAGGGGTATCAGTCATCAAGCTCAAGAACTTCGCAGTCGAGTGCAAGCTCTTCCGCGATTTGCTGGCACCAGAGGTTGAGTCGCTCAGCGGTCATCTCTTCCTGCTGGTCCTCATCGATAGCCAGGCCGACAAACTTTGCCTCCCCCGCCACCTCAGCTTTTGACGCCTCATACTCGTAGCCCGCCGTAGACCAATGGCCCACTATTGCAGCTCCCCGCTCCACAATCACATCGTGGAGCATACCCATGGCATCCAGGAAGTAGTCGCCGTATCCGAACTGATCCCCCAGGCCAAATAGAGCGACGGTCTTGCCGGTAAAATCAATTTCCTGCACGTCCTCCCAGAATTCCTCCCAGTCGGACTGGATCTGACCAAAGTCCCAAGTGGGTATTCCAAAAATGAGATGCTGGTAGCCGGCGATATCCAACTGGGTAACATCGGCAATATCAAATAGATCTACATTCTCTTCACCGAGGCGGGCGCGGATGCGCAAAGCTACTGACTCGGTATTCCCCTCGTCGCTGCCATAGAACAAGCCGATTTTACTCACTGTCAACCCTCTCCGCCCGATCCGGGCCACTACATACTGAATTACAAGGCGGCGTATTCTCCCAGCAATAACCTGGCTCAGCAAGTTACCCTGCAAGTATGGAGTGGAAGATACAAAGAAAAAGGCCCCCGGGGCAGCGGGGGCTAAGGGTTATGAACCTGCTGGGCCTCGGGGAAGGGTGCACCCAGCGGATCGCACAAGGAGTCTTTGGTTGGGGGGCCTAGGACTCTGAATCCTGACTTGAAGAACCTTGGTCACGCCGCATCATGCGTCGCTCTTTGCGCTGAGTTTTCAACGTCTCCCACTTGGCCTTCTGTTCGTCGGTCAGAATGGCCTTAAATTGTTCCCTCATCCTGTTTTGGCTCAGCATCTCTTGAACCTTTAACTTGCCGAGCTGCTCGCCCAGCTGATTCAGTGTCGCCTGGTCGGCACCCGAATCAATCGCAGTATTTATTTGCTGGCGCAACTCGTACATTTGCTGGCGCTGTGCCGCTCTCGCTTCCTGAGAGTTCTCACGGTTGGCCCTCAGCTGCGCCTGCTGACCTTCAGTCAACTCGAGCTGGCGAGCCATATATTCAAATCCGCGTCCCTGGCCGCCCTCAGAGCTGCCGAGGGCCATCGCTGCTGGAGCGATAAGAACACCCGCTATTGCCAAGCTTCCGACTGCTTGTTTCCAGTACTTCATTCCCTCGTCCTCATGTTTGTGTTCAGTGACTTCATAGTAATCTCAGCTTGTGTAAACGGGGGAAAACGCCGGTAAACATTTGTTAAGAACGGTAAAAAGCTTTTATGTTGGCGGTAACCAGCGCCAGCGCTTTGCATATAATGGCCACACAGAAACTGAGAGAACGCCATGAGCCGCATCCTTTTAATCGACGATGACACCGAACTCACTGACCTGCTAAAGGAATACCTTACCGGTGAGGGTTTTGAAGTAACTGCTGCCAACGATGGCGGCCGAGGGCTGGAACTCGCACAGAGCGAAAGTTTTGATGCTCTGGTACTAGACGTCATGCTGCCCGTTCACAATGGGTTTGAAGTGCTGCGCAAGCTTCGCGAGGAGGCCTCTGCTGCGAGCCGCTCGCTACCGGTTCTGATGCTTACGGCAAAGGGAGATACCGTCGATCGAATTGTCGGCCTCGAAATGGGTGCCGATGACTATCTACCCAAACCCTGTAACCCCAGAGAGCTGGCGGCGAGACTGCGCGCAGTACTGCGTCGCGGGCGAGTTGAGCCCAGCGGAGAGAGTGACGACAGCCTTAGCAGCGGTCAGATTCGATTGCTTCCCGCCGAGCACCAGGGCTATTGGGGCGACCAGGTGCTCGCTCTGACCGGGGCCGAATTCGCCGTACTCAAAGTGTTGGTTCAACATGCCGGCGAAGTGGTCGGCAAAGAGGTACTTACCGAGAGCGCCCTGGGCCGCAAACTGATGCCCTACGATCGCTCTATCGATGTCCATGTCAGCAATATTCGCAAGAAGCTCGCCGACAAGGGGGCCAGCCGCGACCTGATAATCAATATCCGAGGCGCCGGCTACATGCTTACCCAGAGCAAGCAGTAGGTCTTCCAGTATGCGCAGTCTGTTTTGGAAAATGTTCTTTGGGGCCTGGATCACCGCTATGGTGATGGTGGTGGCCGCAATTTACATTACCCACTTCGGTGAATTCGGCGACCCCCGGCAAGAGGAGCGCTGGGAGGGGCCCGCCCTGTTTCGTGAGGTCATGCGCAATATGCGTATCGCTCGCCGCCACGGCCCCGAGCAATTCCAGCACTGGCTGGAAAAAGCCCCCAAGAAAGTCAAACGCCAGGTCTATGCGGTCGATCAGCAGGGGAGGGATATTCTCAGCCGCGACGTACCATCGAGTATGAAGCCACTTATCGACAGCCTCGACTACCGCAACCGCGAAGCCCACAGGTTGGTCAACAATAAGCCCACCGTGGGCTTCTTTCTGCCCCTGCGCACCGGCGACCCCCTGCGTATCATCGTCATTGCCGGAGACAGCAAGGAAGGCCTGCTGCTGCGTTTCCTGTGGCGCAACTTCTGGCCGATGCTGCTGCTGTCCATGATCGCCTCCGGCCTCGCCTGCTACTGGCTAGCCCGCTACCTGAGCCGCCCACTGGAGCAGTTGCGCGCCGCCACCAAGCGGGTCGCCGCCGGCGAGCTGGACTACCGTGTGACCCCATCTCTGAAGTCCCGCAAAGATGAACTGACCGACCTGGCCCTGGATTTCGACTCCATGACCGCCCAGCTTCAGGAGTCGATGTCCGAACAGCGACGTCTGATCAAGGATGTCTCCCACGAACTGCGTTCGCCCCTGGCGCGCCTGCAAGTGGCACTGGCGATCGCGCGCCAAAAACAGATCGGTGGACTGGATACAGAGCTGGATAAAATCGGCAAGGCCGCAGATTATCTGGAAGACATTATTGCCGACGTGCTATCTCTTCCTATCAGCGCCCAGGAGCAGCGCCCCCTGGACGATGTAGTGGAAGTTAACGCCCTGATCGGAGCGCTGGCGGAAGACCTGCACAGCGAAGCCGCAGAGAAAAAACTGTCTATTGATATCCGCTCCAAAGGCGAAGAGCTTCTTGTCGCAACCCGGGGCAGCTCCCTGACCGCCGCGCTGGAGAACATTCTGCGCAACGCGATCAAGTACAGTCCCGAGCAAGGCCAGGTGAGAGTGTCGATTGAAGCGTCAGCAGACACCTGTACCATTTCGGTCGTCGACTCGGGCTCCGGCGTGGCAGATGAAGAGCTGGAGGCTATTTTTCGCCCCTTCTACCGCACCGATAGCGCGCGCACCCGGGAAAGCGGTGGCTTTGGACTCGGCCTTGCCATCGCCCAGCGCACTATCCTGCACCACAGGGGAAGTATCAGCGCCCAAAATAGCTCGAATGCCGGACTTTGTGTTGAGATCAACCTACCCCTGCTACATATCCCTGACGACTAAGCAGCACAGCAGCTAATATAAGCATCTCTACCGCCAGAATTTTCTGGCGGTTGCTTCCCAGCACCCGCAAATAGCAAAGGAACCCGCTATGCGCTGGATTATTTATATCCTGATTTTCCTGGTACTACTCGTGCTCGCAGGATACCTGTTTCCCCGCGAGGTCACCGTTCACCGCAGCGTGCTTATCAATAAGCCACCCGCCACAGTTTTCCCCTACGTCAACAATTTCCGCAAGTTTAACGAGTGGTCCCCGTGGCGCCATATCGACCCCTCAGTAGTCTATGAGTACAGCGGTCCCCCGGCCGGAGTCGGCGCCAAAATGACCTGGCGAGGAGAAAACTCCAAGGCCGGCAGCGGCAACCAGACCATCCTCACCAGCCAGAGAAACTCCACTGTCACCACCAAACTGGAGTTTGGTGACGGCAGCCAGGCCACAGCCGAATTCCAGCTGGAACCCCAGGGCGGCGGCACCCTGCTCACCTGGAATTTTTACAGTGATACCGGCGGCGGCCCCAGGGCGCGCTGGATGGGACTGGCAGTGAAAAAGATGGTGGGGGAATCCTATGAACAGGGGCTGGAAAAACTAAAGAACCTCGTTGAAACCGCCCCGGAGGGCTCCTCCACCAATACGGTGTCAGATATTCCCTCGGATGTGGATGACGCTATGGGTGATGGCCCCCAAGGCATTCCCAATGAATTGCGCAATCAAAATGAGGAGGAAGCGGGGGAGACACCCGCACCCCCACAATAGCCCGTCGCGCAGCCCCTGCGGCGGCCCCCTTCCCCGGTGGCCGCCCGGGGCTTTATCGGATTGGAGAGCTGGAGAAATGATGCACTACCAGCTCCGGCTTATCCCGCTGGATAAACAGGGTGGCCAAGATCCGCTTTCCCCCACGACTCCAGGTACTGTGGTCGTGGGCGTTAAAGGTCACGGTGATTTGATTAAATCCGGGCTGCAATAGCTTTTCTGGAATATGCAGGTCTGCGGCATAAAGGCGCTGGACCTTGCTGCCATTAATATATAAATGTGCATGCCCCTCCAAAAAAGGCTCATCTTCCTCACCGGCAAAGCGCGGCGATTCCAGTTCAAACCGATCGTAATCAATATGGAGGTTGTAGCCCGACAGGTCATCCCGGCTGATATCCAGCTCAATCCTGGGCACTGCGGCATGCACAGGTATCTCAATCATGGGGTGCTGATCGCCATTGTGCCCCGCATGAGAATTTGTCTGGGCCATCTGTGACAATACCGGAACCGCTGTGCCCCAGAGCAAAACCCCGGCGATAAAATACCTGCGCATTTTCATTGAATATTTACTCCTGAAGGAGCCTCTGAATAATTCCGTAAGGCCTCCAGCTTTCAGAGGCCCCCTAGATTAAATACGAGTTAGTAGTCCCAGCAGCGATTCACAACCCCCTCGCTGTCCAGCTTGCCAGCAAAACGCGGGCCAAACGTATACGGGAAGGCTGGAATTAATTCCCCACTATTGTCCTCTGTCACCGTCAAATGATAATGGTAGCCGCGCTGATTATCGCTGTGACCGTTGAACTGATCGAGATAGGCCCCGCCCCGGTCAGTCAAACTTTCATCCCAGTAGTAATCTTCGTAAAAGAAACCCGAGACAGCCTCAAACTGATTGCCAGAGGCGGATGTATAGATATCATCAGTGTCAGGGCCCGCATAATTCGTATAAGTAACACCGCGATCGACATTGTATTCATCGACTAACAGGCAGTTGCGCCGACCGGCAACACCGCAACCCGTAGCTGAATTCGGGTTATCGTAGTTGCGAATTACCCAGCTACTCTTTGCCAGTACGCCAGTATCTTCCCATGGACCATAGATAGCGTAGCCATCGGCGGTATATCCATAGATGGGAGAGTGGCCATCAGCAGTATCACCGACGATATCTGCCAGACAACTGCTATAAACATGGTGGTGATAGTCACCATTTGCCGCGTGACCAGCACAAATATCCACATCGTAAAATTCGGCCTCAGCGGCCAAGGTATGCCAGGTATTATTGACCCTCTGTCCGTCACTCCACTGATAAATGGAGGTGCCGTTGACCCAATACCCCTGGGCACCGAGACCTGATTCACAGGGCTCTGTCGCCACTTCCGGCTCTGCCGGGAAATACCCCTCGTGGGAAACCTCTTCCGGGCAGACGGGGCCCGGCGGCCAAAAGCCGTAACCTGCCCCAGCGGCACAAGTGCCGTTGCTGCGGTAGCCAATATCCTGAGCAAAGCTGACCCTATCCCCCACTTCCACAGAGGGATAGCCATTGAGAAAATCGGAAAATGCTTTGGGGCGTCCAACAAGCGAGTCAAATATTTCCTGAGTGATATCGATCTGATAATTGGGAATACCCGAGGCCGTAACCTTCGTGTAGTCTTTCCCATTAATCCTGACAGATTCAACCCTCTGGACATTCACCAACACCCGGCGATTGCTGTTGCTTTTGAAAATATAGCGGGCACGCTCTCTGTCTGTATTAAGTATCCACCCCTCTTCTGAAACTGTATAAGCAGAGTTCAACGCATCATCCTCTGCATCATATTCAGACTCGGGGAGCTGTTGCGCCGCAGCACTGGCAATACTCACCCAGGGCAAAACCCCAACTGCAAAATATCTTTTTAGCTTCACAAAAACACTCCTTATTTTTTATTTATCAAGAAACAACTTCACATCTTTAAATATCGACAGGGAATTTGGGCACTCAGCGCAACCCAAAAACCCAACGCAACACACCTCCTCACACCCAAAACAAAAAAAACGACATCCCTGATGGGGCAGCTTGAGCAATACACCACCCCCTCCAACAGAAACACTCACCCGCACATAAACAATCAATTTTCACTAATCAAGCAAGACACCCACAAAAAACCCTTAAAAATAATTTTTAATAATCAACAGCAATAAAAATTTCAGGTACCCCATCAACTTTTCGCAATCACAAAAAAATCGAAAAACCCCAAAATAAAAAAATCATCAAGAAAGTTTATTTATTTTTTTAAACACAACTAAAGTCTTACACCGCAAAAAACTAGCCCGCAAAAGTGAATGAATTGTGGACGCCTGCGGACCAACTTCACAACAATCGACATTTTCTAACCCTCCTTCGAGAAAAAGCTGCCTGTCAAAAAATTATTAACTAACACAACAGGAAAAATGAAAGACTGGACGCTGTAGACACCTCAAAGAGACGCCCTCGGCGGTCCGGTATTTTTTTGAGGAGGGGGAAGTAAATTGTTGTGCTAACAGGTGAAGGGAAAAAACTACAATTAAATATACGATTAAATTCAACTCGAAATCTTTGGATTAATCGCCCGCCATCTACCTTTCTACTGGCGTTTTAGCACTGCCTTACACGTATAAAAAAGCCCGCTAGTGCGGGCTTTTTTATAACTAACCTAATTTCGGTCGATTGCGCCGGGCTGCGGGTGCCGGCGACTTGCGCAATTTCCTGCGCTGGCGCTCCAGGTTTTGCTTTTCACCCTGGGTCAGTGGGCGCTGGCCCAGTTTTGGCATTCCCGCCGTTACACAGAGATCATCGATCTCCCGGGGCTCCATTTCGATCCACTGTCCGACACGCACATGGGAGGGAATAAACACGCTGCCGTAGCGCACGCGCTTCAAGCGACTCACCCTGACACCCTGGGACTCCCACAGACGGCGCACCTCACGATTGCGCCCCTCCATGACCACACAGTAGAACCAGCGATTCTTACCCTCGCCGCCACTCTCAACAATATCGGTAAAGCGCGCAGATCCATCGTCAAGCAATACGCCCTTGAGCAGACGTCGCCTCATCTCTTCGTCCACATCCCCCTGAATTCGAACCAGGTATTCGCGATCGATCACCGAGGAGGGGTGCATCAACTTATTGGCCAACTCGCCACTGTTAGTAAACAACAGCAGGCCGCTGGTATTGAAATCCAGGCGCCCAACTGAAATCCAGCGGCCGGTTTTCAGTCTCGGCAGGCGATCGTAGACCGTCGGGCGGCCCTCCGGATCGTGGCGGGAACATATTTCCCCAACGGGTTTGTTGTAGAGGATCACCCGACAGCGATTCTGCTCCGCCGAAGGCAGTCGACTGCCATCAAGCTCGATATGATCCGCTTCAGTTACTCGCTCTCCGAGTTCCGCCACTTTTCCATTTACGGTTACACGGCCCGCGTCAATTGCGCGCTCCATCTCACGGCGCGAGCCGAGACCGGCGCGCGCTAATACTTTCTGTAATTTCTCGCCTGCTGGCGGGGTACCATCACTCATGGGGTGGTGTTTTCCACTTGTACTACTTCTTTGGTTCTTCATCGACATCAGCATTTACCGCCGCCGACTCCTCGGCGACCTCAGCAGCTGTGTCGTCTTTGGCAAACATACTGCTAGGTGGCAGCGTCGCGGTTAGAGAGTCCTCACTCTCCTCTATATGCAGCGATTCGGCACCGCTTTCGTCGTCGCTGTAAACTTCGTCCTCATCACTGGGGTCAAGCTCTGCATCCGCCTCCGGGGAGTCTTCCGACTCCTCCCGCGCCAGCTGCTGCTGAACTTCCGCAGCTGCACTTTCCACCAGATCTTCTTCGCTAGAGGAGCGCAGCGCGTCACCATCGATATCCGGCTCGGGCGGAGCTGTTACTTCAGTCACATCGGACTCAGCCTCAGCGACAATCTCCTCGGCCAGCGCCTCTACCAGTGCATCATCCACATCCTCCCCCCCGGCGGCAGGGGCTTGTGTAGAGACTTCAGCCTCGGGGGCTTGCACAGGCTCAGGATCTGTCGAAATACTCGTATCCGCCTCGGCATCCCCCGCCTCTGGGGGCAGTCCTTCCCGCTCCAATATCTGGTTCAGACTGTCAATATCGCGAATCTCAGCCAGGGTCGGCAGGTCATCCAAATTACTTAAATTAAAGTAATCGAGAAACTCCCGGGTTGTCGCGTAGAGAGATGGCTTGCCGGGTACATCCCGCTGCCCCACCACCTTAATCCAGCCGCGCTCCAGCAGTGTTTTAACAATCTGCGAACTCACCGCTACGCCGCGAACATCCTCGATATCGCCCCGGGTTACCGGCTGGCGGTAGGCGATAATGGCGAGGGTCTCCAGGGTTGCGCGGGAGTACCTCTGCGCCTTCTCCTCCCACAACCGATTAACCCAGGGGGCCAGCTCTTCAGACACCTGAAAACGCCAGCCACTGGCGACCTTCTTCAGCTCAAAGCCCCTATCGGCACAACTCTGGGCAATTTCTTCGAGCACATCTCTCAGGGTAGTCTTGGAGGGCTGCTCTTCCTCCTCCAGCAGAGACAACAATTTCTCTTCACTGAGAGGCTGGCCAGCAGCCAACAGGGCGCCTTCGACAATTTTACGCAGTAATTCGGGGGCGATTGTCATCTTCTAATTTCTAACTCGAATACATTTTTGACGCTTTATCCGGGGCCTCTACAGCTTCGTCCCCGAGCCCTTCAGCGTCTTCAAGAGCCCAATCCTCCAGCTCGCTGTCGACACCCTCCCCGCCTTCACCGCTGTGGGTAGTGGCGCGAGCGCGCACATGAATCGGGCCAAAAGCTTCGTTTTGCACCAGTTCCACCAGGGACTCTTTCACCAGTTCCATCACTGCCAGGAAGGTCACTACGACACCCAGGCGTCCCTCCTCCACGGTAAACAAGCTGACAAAAGGCACAAACTGGCCGTGGCGAATTCTATCCAGTACCTGGGTCATACGCTCGCGAGTAGACAGCTTCTCCCGCTCGACCTGGTGACTCTCAAACATATCCGCGCGCCGCAATACATCTGCCAGGGCAACCAGGACTTCTTTCAAGTCAATTTCCGGGTCGGGGCGTGTGATACTGCGATCGGGCGCCTCTGCACTGGCCTGGTGAATATCCCGGCCAACGCGGGGGATCTCATCGAGGTCCTCAGCCGCCGTTTTGAAGCGCTCGTACTCCTGCAAGCGGCGAATCAGAGCCGCGCGGGGGTCTTCGCCCTCCTCTTCCTCGGCCTCCGGCGGTCGCGGCAGCAGCATCCGCGACTTGATCTCCGCCAACATAGCCGCCATAACCAGGTACTCAGCGGCCAATTCAAAGCGAATTGCCGTCATCATATCCACATACACCATATATTGATGGGTGATGTCGGCGACGTTGATCTCGAGAATATCCAGGTTTTGGCGGCGAATCAGATACAGCAGGAGATCCAGGGGCCCCTCAAAAGCTTCCAGAACAACTTCCAGGGCATCGGGTGGAATAAAAAGGTCCTGTGGGAGGTCGGTAAAGGCTTCGCCCTGCACCAGGGCCAGGGGGGAATCCTCATCCGAGTCCCCGCCCTGCGATTCGCCATCGCCAGCCGGGTCAGAGGCCTCGTCACCGCCAGCCGCAACTTCGGCCAACACCTGCTCCTCGACCTGCGCTAGTAACTCTTCACTGGACACCCTGCCCCACCCTCAATCGTGCAAACGCGCGATTATACACGAGCGACGCGGCTTTCAGCCCAGTATTTCGTCAGTCGCGCCACACCCCTGGCGAATCAGCTGGGGCTCATCGCCGGTCAGATCCACCACCGAAGTGGGTTCCAACCCGCAGAAACCCCCATCGATAACCAGCTCAACCTGGTGCTCCAGGGTTTCGCGGATATCGTACGGCTCAGTCAGAGGCTGCTCTTCGCCGGGCAGAATCAGGCTGCAACTCATCAGCGGCTCGCCCAGCTCTTCGATCAGGGCCAGGGTGATGGGGTTGTCCGGCACTCGAATACCGATGGTCTTGCGTTTCGGGTGAATCAGCCTGCGCGGCACTTCGGCCGTCGCCGGCATAATAAAGGTGTAGGGACCCGGGGTATGATTCTTCAACAAGCGAAACATCTGGTTGTCGACCTTGGCATAGGTCGCCAGCTCCGATAGGTCCCGGCACATCAACGTGAAGTTGTGCTGTTTATCCAGCTGGCGCACCGCCCGAATACGCTCGACAGCCAGCTTCTCTCCCAGGCGACAACCGATGGCATATGCGGAGTCGGTGGGAAAAACAATAACGCCCCCCTGGGCGACAATCTCAGCCGCCTGACTAATCAGGCGGCCTTGAGGATTATCCGGATGAATCTGAAAAAACTGCGCCACAAAGCCCCCCAAAAGCCTTACCGATAGAAAATACCTCACCGCCACTCACCGGTCTCAACGCCGGGCGGCGGCCCCCAATTCACAGAATTGGAATCAGGGCAGCGGAGCGTGACCCCACTGTTCCCGGTGCAGAGTGTGCCACAGATTCCACACAGGCTCGACGTCTGTGGGCAAGTGAACGCACCCCAACTCCCGCCAGGGCTGCTCCGGTTGATGGAAATCGCTGCCAAGAGAGCAGTGTGGCATCGATCTGCCCGCCGCTTCGGCAGCGGAGAGCAGAAGAGCCCTCAACTCCCGGGTCTGAGTCGGGTTTTGCCGGCCACACAACAGCTCCACCGCATCCCCGCTCCCGGCGAGAAACGCCCCCAACAGCCGCAACAACTGGGTGCGGGTCAATCCGTATTTGAGGGGGTGGGCCAATACCGCACAGCCACCGGCCCCGTGAATGGTCGCGATGGTCTCTTCCAGCTGGGGCCACTCGACCCGCACATCCCCCACCTTACCGGCCCCCAAGTAGCGCTTAAAGGCCTTGCCCACATCCTCTATATGGCCCGCCTCCACCAGCCAGCGGGCAAAGTGCGGCCGCCCCAACACCGAATCGCCCGCCATAGCGCGGCCGCCCTCAAGGGCCCCGGTAAAACCGCACTTTTCCAACTTTTCCGCAATGCGCAGCGCCCGCTCCTCGCGCAGCTGTTCGCGCAACTGGATCGCCGCTCGCAGCGACTCCGACTGCGGATTGATATTCAGCCCCACAATATGCACAGGCCTGCGCCCCCAGAGGCTGGAGAACTCCACTCCCGCGATCACCGCTATTCCCAAACGGTCGCCCTCGCGCTGCGCCTCCCCCACACCACCCACCGTATCGTGGTCGGTCAGGGCGAGCATTGTCACACCCTGGGATTTCGCTCTCGACACCAGCTGTGCAGGACTTAAAATACCGTCGGACGCGGTACTGTGGCTGTGCAGATCCACCAGGTCTGTCTTCAAATCGGCTGAAAGGGTCTTCAACAACAGGCTCTCACTCAGTTCGACGATGAAAAAGGTCGCCATATCCGTCTTTTTAGGAACAATCGCCCTTTGCCGCTGTCTATGCGGCACCCGGCGTTTTCAGGGATAAGGCCCGGACTCGCAGTCACAGTAAGCGACGCGCCGGGGCCGAAGTCTGACAGCAGTTTTGTCAGCGGGGAAATTGAACTGGCGGTCAGTACGATTTGACGCCCCTCAGCTTCCAGCGGGCATTATCACCGGAATTGAGTATGACCGAAACGAATTCGACCACGACATCTCCCGAGAAACCTAAAAAGGAAGGGTTTCTCAGCAATATCACCTTCAATGTCATTATTCCGACATTGATCCTGACCAAGCTCTCTGGAGATGAATGGCTGGGCACCACCTGGGCACTGATAGCCGCCCTCGCCTTCCCCCTGGGCTACGGCCTTCGCGACCTGCTGCGCCTGGGCAAGGTCAACTTTTTCTCAGCCCTCGGTTTTATTGGCATCCTGCTGACCGGCGGCATCAGCCTGCTGAAGCTGGACCCGCAATATATTGCGATCAAAGAAGCCGCTATCCCCGGCCTGCTGGGCATCGCCACCGCACTCTCTGTTTACACCCGCTGGCCCCTGGTCAAAACGCTGCTCTACAACGACCAAATTCTCGATACTGCAAAAATTGCCCAGTCCCTACAGGATAATGGCAACCAGCCGGCCTTTGACCGCACCCTGCGCCAAACCTCATGGATTGTGGCCGGATCATTCTTTTTCTCCTCGGCGCTGAACTATATCCTCGCCAAAATGATCGTTATCAGCCCGCCGGGCACCGAGGCCTACAACACCGAGCTGGGTGAAATGACGCTGTATGGCTATCTGGTTATTGCACTCCCATCAACCCTGATTTTGATGGGCGCACTCTTTTTCCTCTTCTCCCGCATCGGCAAACTGACCGGGTTAAAGCTGGAAGAAGTCATGGTTGCGCAATAGCAACTTTAAAAAACTAACAAGAGTATTAACAATCATGTGGTACGCAATCATCAGTGAAGATGTTGGCGATAGCCTCCCCTTACGCAAAAAAGCCCGCGCCGCTCACCTGGCCCGACTCAACCTGCTCAAAGATGAAGGGCGCCTACTGGCCGCAGGACCGCACCCCGGCATCGACAGCGAGGAGCCCGGTGAAGCCGGCTTTACCGGCAGCCTGGTCATCGCCGAATTCCCCTCTCTGCAAGAGGCCCGGACCTGGGCGGACAGCGACCCCTACATCGAAGCGGGCGTCTATGCATCGGTTGTGGTCAAGCCCTACAAGCTCGTGCTGCCCTAACAAAAACTCCCAATAAATAGCTGTATCACAATGAAAAAATTCCTGTCCGGTGTGCTCGCTGTGGCGCTGCTGAACTCAGCACCAGCGGCGCTTGCAGCGGAGACCCGCTACATTACCGATCAACTTCACGTGCCCATGCGCTCCGGCAAAGGCAACGAGTTCCGGATTATCCACCGCGGCCTGGCCAGCGGCACCGAACTGACACTGCTCGAAGATGCGGCATCAGAGGGCTGGGCAAAAGTGCGCACCCCCAGCGGCACCGAGGGCTGGATCAGGCGCCAGTATTTGGTCAGCGAGCCGGTGGCCAAATTAAAGCTGGCAACGGCGGAGGCAAATCTGGCCCGCTTTGAAAAAATGGAAGGCAATCTGGGGGGCGAGGTTCGCCGCCTGGAAACAGAGAACAGTGAACTGCACAGCGCCCTGACTTCCGCCGAACAGCAGAGCCAGGCGCTGGCCGCCGAGCTCAAGAACCTGAAATCCCTTTCCGCCGACGCCATCTCACTCAATGAGCGCCACCAGAAACTCCTGCACCAATACGAGCTGCTAAAGCAGGAAAAAAGTATGGCGGAAGCGGAGATCCAGCGCCTGTCCAGCAGCGATGCGCGCAAGTGGCAGCTGTACGGAGCCCTATCCGTTGTACTGGGTGCTATCCTGGCGATGATTGCCCCACACTTGCGCCCGCGCAAGCGCAATTCCGAGTGGGCCAACTGATTTCCTCGCCGCGATAAAAATCGCTTACTATACGGCTGCGGGCACGCAAATAAGCACCCCGCAGTCAGTAGCATCCAGGCATATATCAACCCTCTCTCTCACTGAGACCTGGCATATTAGTAAACCGATTTGACCCGGACACTCAAAGGACACGGATGATGCGCAAGTTATTCACTCTGCTTTTTTGCACCCTTTTCAGCCTGCCACTCTTTGCTCAAAACCCACAGGTAGAACTAAAGACCGACCTCGGCGTTATCCGCGTGGAGTTATTTGCCCAGCGGGCCCCGGTCACCGTAGAGAATTTCCTCGCCTATATCGACAGTGGCTTTTACGATGGCATTATTTTCCACAGAGTAGTACCCGGCTATGTCGTGCAAGGTGGCGGCTTCACCTTCGACTTCCACAAAAAAGAAACCCGCGACGCCATCATCAACGAATCGACCAACGGACTGCAAAATCTGCGCGGAACCCTGTCAATGGCACGCACCCGCGACCCCGACAGCGCCACCTCGCAGTTTTTTATCAACCTGAAAGACAATTTCAAACTCGATGGCAGTGAAGACAAACCCGGCTATGCCGTTTTCGGCAGAGTGATCGAGGGAATGTCGATCGTCGAGAAAATTGAGCGGGAACCCCGGGGGCTCTACCGCCAGCACCCCGAGGCCCCAAACATCCCAATCCGTATACTTTCCGCAAAACGAATTAGCGCCAGTGACACTACTGTCGCTGAAAATAGCAAGGGAGAATAAGTAGTGATCGCTCTCAGCGTAAACCTCAATAAAATCGCCTTAATTCGCAACTCCCGCGAAGGCAACTTTCCCGATGTCATCGCCCACGGGCGCAGCTGCCTGGACGCCGGCGCCCAGGGGCTGACCGTTCACCCCCGCCCCGACCAGCGACATATCCGCCCCGGCGATATGCGCGGTCTGGCAGCGCTCTGCGCCGGCCGCGAAAACATTGAGTTTAATGTTGAGGGCAACCCCTTTGCCGCCCCCCTGGGGGATTACCCTGGCCTGATCCCCCTGGTGACAGAAACCCAGCCGGACCAGTGCACCCTGGTACCCGACAGCAACGATCAGCTCACTTCGGACCACGGTTTTGACCTCAAGAAGGACGGCGATCGCTTGGTTCCCATCATTGAGCAACTGAAAAAAGCCGGCATACGTGTCAGCCTGTTTATGGACCCGGACCTGGAACAAATCGGCCTGGCCAAGGCGGTGGGCGCAGACCGCATTGAGCTCTACACCGGCCCCTACGCCGAAGCGGCAGCCAAGCAGAGCCCAGAGCTGGAAAGTATTTTCTCCGCCCACTGTGCCGCAGCCGAGCACGCACACCAACTGGGCCTGGGCATTAATGCCGGCCACGATCTCAACCTGGTCAACCTGCCGCGCTACCGCACCCTGCCGGGACTGCAAGAGGTCTCTATTGGCCACGCCTTTACTGTCGACGCTATCGGTATGGGCTTGGAAAATGCCGTCAACGCCTACGTCAACTGCCTCGCCGGCAACTGATGCAAAGCCTCAACATTATTGGTGCCGGCCGCCTGGGCAAAACCCTCGGGCGGCTGTGGCAGGAAAATGGTGTACTGCGGGTACAGTCGATTTACAACCGCAGCCTGGAGAGCGGTCGGGCTGCCAGCCGATTTATCGGCGCCGGCAACGCCGCCGAATCCCTCGCCGCAATGCCGGCGGCAGATCTGTGGCTGATCAGTTGCATCGACAGCGAAATCGGCGCATTTGCCCAGCAGCTGGCCGCAAGTGACCTTATCGACCACAGTACCCTGGTATTCCACTGTAGCGGCGCCCTCAGCTCTGAGGTGCTCAAAGCTTTAAAGCCCGCCCTCACTGCCAGCGCCCACCCGGTACACAGTTTTGCCAAACCGGAAACTTCGCTGGAGACTTTTGCCGGCACCAGCGTCGCCATTGAGGGGGACCCCCGAGCCGGGCAAATCCTCTCTGCGGCCTTTGCCGCTATTGGCGGCGAAATCCTCAATATCGACCCCAGTAACAAGTCCCTCTACCACGCCGGATCGGTCATTGCCTCCAACTATTTGACCACCCTGATGGACCTGAGCCTACAGAGCTTTGCTGCCGCCGGTATAGAGCGAGACCGGGCCCTGCGCCTGCTGGCGCCGATTGTTTCGCAGACCCTGCAAAACAATATGACCCTGGGGCCGGAGAAATCGCTGACGGGCCCCATTGCCCGGGGGGATATCGCAACCGTGAGCGCGCAGGTGGAAAGCCTCGCCGCTGTGGATAGCCAACTGGCACTCTGCTATCGCCATCTGGGCCTGGCCTGTGTAGAGTTGGCGCGGCGCGGCCCACTCTCAGACGAGAGTGCGGCCAAATTGATCGAATTGCTGAGCGAGCCAACGCGGTGAAAGACTCCTCCGAATACCTGGAAAAAAAAGCCTTCTTCGACAGCCTCTTGACGATTTATGGGCGCAAGCCCGTACTCGAAGCCCTCGAGGATTTATCCGTACCCGTCCACAAATTACACCTGGCCAGCAGTAACCGGCGCGACCAGTTGATTCAGCGGATGGAGAGCCTGGCAGAAGAGCGCCAGATTGAAATCGCCTACTGGGATCGCAAAGGCCTGTCCCGGATTTCCAAAAACTCCCGCCAAGATCAGGGGGTAGCCCTGGACCTTGCCCTGCCCCACTACGGCCGGGCGGCGGACTTTTTACAGAAAGTTAGCGCTCCAGAGCATAAAAGCACTTATGAACTGCTGGCCCTGGATGGCATTACCAACCCACAAAATCTGGGCATGATTATCCGCTCGGCCTGTGCCGGTGGCATCGATGGAATTATTCTGCCGAAAAAAGGCTGTGCACAGATAGATCCACTGGTGATCAAAGCCAGCACCGGCACCCTGTTTAAAACCCAGATTTTGCGTTGCGACAAACTGGCGGCCACCCTGGGAGAGTTTCGCGAGGCTGGCGCCCAGATTTGCGGCCTGTCATCCCACGCTCAAACCACTCTGAGAGAGGTCTCCAGTCAAGTTTCCACCATTTTTGTACTGGGTAATGAGACCCACGGCGTCAGCGATGCCGTCGCCAGCCAGTGCAATGAGCTGGTGCGTATCCCGATGCAAAACGATGTGGAAAGCCTGAATGTGGCGGTTACTGCCGCGCTGATCAGCTTCCGCCGTGAAATCTAACTCTCCCCAACTGGGAGGCATCCGCCTCCCAAGTCTCCACTTATCCCACGGATTCCCACCCAGCTTATCCAAGATTTTCCACTACCCACAGATTCTGTGGATATCTCTGTGGCTAACTTCGAGCGGCAGGCCGCAAAGGCCCGTGAATTGGTCATTGTGACAATATGAAGAAAAAATAGACAGCTCGGGAAACGCTCAAAAAATCAACGAGTTAGCAAAAGCCCAAGCATATTTTTAATAGCAATCTGTACTAATTAAAGATCGAATAAGGAGAAAAGCTCACTGTGGAAAATAGAGTACCAGGGAGTCTGTAAATAATTCCACAGTACCTCTGCGAAGCTTTAAAGCCCGTCCTGCGGGGCTTTCAGGAGGCTCCCTACCACCGCCAAATAAAAGAAAGGGGCGCTAAGCACCCCTTTCCACTGCCCCCTTACTCCCACTCAATCGTTGCGGGCGGCTTGCTGGAGACGTCGTAAACCACACGGGAGATATGCTCTATCTCGTTGATAATGCGATTGGAGACCTTCTCGATCAGCTCGTAGGGCAGGTGCGCCCAGCGCGCGGTCATAAAGTCCACCGTTTCAACGGCGCGCAGGGCCACTACATACTCATAGCGGCGGCCGTCGCCGACAACACCCACCGACTTCACCGGCAGGAATACAGCAAAGGCCTGGCTGGTTTTGTGGTACCAGTCGGCGTTGTGCAACTCTTCGATAAAGATCGCATCCGCCTCTCTCAAGATATCGGCATACTCCCGCTTGACCTCACCGAGAATCCGCACGCCCAGGCCCGGGCCCGGGAAGGGGTGGCGGTAAACCATATCGTAAGGCAGACCCAGTTCCAGACCGATCTTGCGCACCTCGTCTTTAAACAGCTCGCGCAGGGGCTCCACCAACTCAAACTGCATATCTTCCGGCAGGCCGCCCACATTGTGGTGAGACTTGATCACATGCGCCTTGCCGGTTTTGGCGGCGGCGGACTCAATAACGTCGGGATAGATAGTGCCCTGGGCCAGGAATTTAACTTCCTGTAATTTGGACGCCTCACGATCGAAGATCTCGATAAAGGTGTTGCCGATAATTTTGCGCTTGGCCTCCGGGTCCTTTTCACCTTCGAGGCGCCCGAGGAAATCCTCCTCCGCATCGGCGCGAATAACCCGCACCCCCATATTGTCGGCGAACATCTGCATCACCTGATCGCCTTCGTTTTTACGCAGGAGACCGTTGTCCACAAATACACAAGTCAGCTGATCGCCAATGGCCTTGTGTAACAGGGCCGCCACCACAGAGCTGTCGACACCGCCGGACAAGCCGAGTAGCACCTTATCCTCACCCACCTGGGCGCGCACCTTGGCGATAGAATCTTCAATAATATTGGCGGGGGTCCAGAGTTTTTCACACCCGCAAATATCGATCACAAAGCGCTCATAAATACGCATGCCCTGCAGGGTGTGAGTCACTTCCGGGTGGAACTGCACACCGAAGAAATTCTTCTCCGCGCTGTACATACCGGCAATCGGGCAGGAGTCTGTCGATGCCAGCAACTCAAAGCCCTCTGGCATCGCCACAACCTTGTCGCCGTGGCTCATCCACACATCCAACAGGGCGCTGCCATCCTCAGTGACATGATCTTTGATATCGCTCAGCAGCTTGGATTGGCCCTCCACCTTTACCTGGGCGTAGCCGAACTCGCGGACATCGCTGCCCTGCACAGAGCCGCCCAGCTGGTGGGCCATAGTCTGCATGCCGTAGCAAATACCCAATACCGGCACGCCCAGGTTGTAAACGATTTCCGGCGCGCGCGGCGAGCCCTCTTCCGGCACCGACTCGGGGCCGCCGGCGAGAATAATCCCCTTGGGTTGATATGCGCAAATTTCCTCTTCGCTCATATCGAAAGCGCGAATTTCAGAGAATACGCCCAACTCGCGGACACGGCGGGCGATCAATTGAGTGTACTGGGACCCGAAGTCGAGAATGAGTATTCGGCTGGAATGGATATCTTGGCTCATAACTTACTCGATAACTGGATTAAATAACGGCAAACGGACCTTAAAGGTCCGTTTGCTGCTTGCTCTGTTTATGTTTTTTCACCCGGGAAAGGTCGAGGGCTTAGCGGCGGCCCACCGGATAGTTGGGCGCTTCTTTGGTGATCTGTACATCGTGGACATGGGACTCACCCATACCGGCCGCAGTGACCCGTACAAACTCGGGGCGGGTGCGCATAATGTCGATATCGACACTGCCGGTATAGCCCATCGCCGAGCGCAGGCCGCCCATCATCTGGTGGACGATGGCGGACAGCGGGCCTTTATACGGTACGCGACCCTCGATGCCCTCCGGTACCAGCTTTTCAGCGCCCTTGCTCGCATCCTGGAAGTAGCGATCGGAAGAGCCCTGGGTACGGGACATAGCGCCGAGAGAACCCATCCCCCGGTAAGACTTGTAGGTACGGCCCTGGTAGAGTTCGACTTCACCGGGCGCCTCTTCGGTACCGGCGAACATGGAGCCCATCATGACCGATGAAGCGCCGGCAACGATCGCCTTGGAAATATCGCCGGAGTAACGAATACCGCCATCGGCAATCATCGGCACGCCGAATTCTTTAAGGGCTGAGGCAACCTCGGCAATTGCGGTCACCTGGGGTACACCGATGCCTGTTACGATACGAGTGGTACAGATAGAACCGGGACCAATACCCACTTTGACCGCATCCGCACCGGCCTCAACCAGTGCCCGCGCCGCTTCCGCCGTGGCGATATTGCCACCGATCACATCGACGCGGGGATGCATTTCCTTAATGCGGCGCACGCGCTCGATCACATTGCGGGAGTGGCCGTGAGCGGTATCCACAACCAGTACATCAACGCCGGCTTCTACCAGTGCCGCCACGCGATCGTCGGTATCCGGGCTGGTGCCTACAGAGGCGCCAACGCGCAGACGGCCATCGGAATCCTTACAGGAGTTCGGGTACTGCTCCGCTTTGTTAAAGTCTTTAACCGTGATCAGGCCGCGCAGCTCAAAGTTGTCGTTAACAACTAATACTTTTTCGATGCGATGCTTGTGCAGTAGCTCGCGCACCTCATCGGGGCAGGCATCTTCATGGGCCGTTACCAAACGCTCTTTCGGCGTCATAATACTGGCGACACTGACATCGAGATCCGTTAAAAAGCGAACATCGCGACTGGTAACGATACCGACCAGATCTCCACGATTCATTACCGGTACACCGGAAATATTGTGGTGGCTGGTCAGCGCGATCAACTCGCGTACCGTGGCGTCGGACTCAATCGTAATCGGGTCTTTTACCACACCGGCTTCAAACTTCTTCACCGCGCGAACGGCGAGAGCCTGAGCCTCTATCGACATACTTTTGTGAATAATGCCGATACCCCCTTCCTGGGCCAGGGCAATGGCCAGGCGAGCTTCCGTCACCGTATCCATAGCGGCGGACACAATGGGGATGTTCAGGGTAATGTTGCGGGAGAGTTGGGTTTTTAAACTCACATCCTTGGCCGTGACCTCGGAATATCCGGGCACAAGTAGGACGTCGTCAAAAGTGAGGGCTTCGCGCGCGATGCGCAGATTGGATTCAGACATTGTTGACACTCAAACCTCGAAATAGGCGGGATTGGGTATCGGCGCGATTATACCTCTACGCGCCCAAAGCGCAAACACCAATTTACAGAAAAACCAATTTGTAGTGCAAAACGCTTTACCTAAACAGGCGATACTGCAATATTGCTCCGCCAAAATTGCCCGACGAGATTCAGCGATGCAGACAATTCCCCCAAGTCAAAATGCCAAGCGCAGCGTGCTGTCGGTAAGCGACCTGAATCGGGAAGTTAAACATCTCCTGGAAAGCAGTGTGCCACTGCTGTGGATTAGCGGAGAGATTTCCAATTTTTCTGTCCCCAGTTCCGGGCACTGGTATTTTAGTCTCAAAGATGCCCGCGCCCAGGTGCGCTGCGCGATGTTTCGCGGACGCAATCGCAGCGTTGCCTTTCGACCGCAAAACGGCCGCGAGGTTTTAATTCGGGCCAGGGTGAGCCTGTACGAAGGGCGCGGAGAATTTCAGCTGATCGTGGAGCATATGGAGGAGGCCGGCTTTGGCGCTCTGATGCGCCAACTGGAACAGCTCAAAGCAAAATTAAACGCCGAGGGCCTGTTTGACGCCAGCAAAAAACGCCCCCTGCCTTTTTTGCCAACCAATATCGGTATTGTCACCTCGCCCACCGGAGCGGCGATACGGGATATGATCCACGTATTGGGCAGAAGACACCCCTCGGCCACCATTGAACTTTGGCCGGTGGCGGTTCAAGGTCAGGGCGCCGCCGAGCAAATTGCGGCGGCCATTGAAAAAGCCGGCCGCAGTGGCCGCCACGATTTATTAATTGTCGGTCGCGGCGGCGGTTCCCTCGAAGACCTGTGGTCTTTTAATGAGGAAATTGTCGCCCGCGCACTGGCCGCCAGTCCTATTCCCACTATTTCTGCCGTCGGCCACGAGACCGACACCACGATTGCCGATTTAGCCGCCGACCTGCGCGCGCCCACGCCCTCTGCCGCAGCGGAAATAGCCAGCGCCAATGCCGCAGAGATTCTACAGCGGCTCGAACAGGCCCAGCGCAGACTCCAGCGCGCGATAGACAATCAATTAAAACACCTGTCCCAACAGGTCCAATTGCGACGCAACCGCTTGCGCCACCCCCGGGAGCAGCTCCTCAACCAGGCCCAGCGCCTGGACCACCTGGAAATGCGCCTAGCTGCGGCGAGCCAACAGCAGATTCACAAACGCAAAACCCAACTGACCTCTGCCGTGCGGGCCTTTAGCCACAGTCAACCGGCGCGCCGGCTCGATGAGAGCCAGAAAAAGTTAATACAGCTACAGGCAAATTTACAGCGCGCCATGCAATTAATTTTACAGCGCAGTGGCGACACACTGGCTCACCGCGCACAGATGTTGCAAAACATCAGCCCACTGGCCGTTTTACAGCGGGGCTACGCCATTGTGCTGGACTCCGACAAACGCGCAGTGCGTGACAGTGCAGACCTGCGTACCGACCAGCAGGTCCAAGTCAGGTTGGCCAGGGGAAGTTTCAGCGCAACAGTTGACGCCGTTTCTGACTAGAAAACCAATTCACTCCCCAGTCGCCAAAGAGTCAAGAGCGCAATTCCCACGACACTATACTTTGCCAGGAAAATGTCAGCGGAGCGCTCTATGGGTAGTGAAGCTACTGCCGTCCACCTAAACCTGTGGGGCTGGCTATTACTTTCTGCACTATTTCTTGCCGCAAGCGCCTGCTCCGAACAAAAGCGCGAGTCCGGTGTGGCCGAGTCAGTCACTATGTCGGCGGCCGAGGCAGGCGACGCGAATAAAGCGGCCAGAGCGCAGCCCGAAATTGCCCCCGCCAAAGAAGCGCCGGTTAATTATCTCGAAACCGGTGACCTGCAAGCAATTAAAAAGCACGACACCATCCGCTTTGTTAATCTATCCGGCGCCTCGGAGGATTTACTCCCCCGCGACGGAGTCGTCAGCCTGCGCCACTTTGAACTCGCCAACAAACTGGCCAAACAATTAAAACTGGAGCCCAAGTGGATTAAAGCGGAAACGCCAGACCAAGCGATACAAATGCTAATCGATGGCGAGGCCGATATTATCGCCTACAACTTAACTGTCACCGATGCCCGTGAAAAGGTCATCGAATTTACCGTGCCCGTACGTCACGCACGCCTTATTTTGGTTACCGGCCCAGAGGGACCAGACATTTCAGATGCCCGCCAATTAAAGAATATTGAAATTATTATTCCCGCCGGCTCTGCCATCCGGGAAACCGCCGAAAAAATTGTGGCCGAAAACCCCAACGCCAACCTGACCATCCGCGAACTGGATATTCACGGCAACCGCGATAACCTGATGGACCTTATCAACGCGCAGAAAAATCGCGTGGCCATACTGGAGGACTTTGCCGCAGAAGACCTGCGCAATTATCGCGACGACTTACGCCTGGGTGCCGACGTATCCACAATGCAAAATATTGCCTGGGGCCTACGCAAAAACGCCAAGCGTCTCAATACCACCGTCAATCATTTCCTCACCCGCAATTTGGTCAAAGCCCAAGTGGAGCGCATTACCGACTGGAAGGGCATTAAAAAATCCGGGGTGATCCGCCTGCTGACTTATAACGGCCCCACAACCTACTTTCTGTGGAAAGGGGTATTAATGGGATTTGACTACGACCTGGCACAAGCCTTTGCCAACAAACACAACCTGCAATTACAGGTGATTGTGGTCCCCTATGAGGAGAGCTTGGCCGATTGGCTGAGAGCCGGGCGCGGCGACTTTGCCGGCGCCGAACTCAATATTACCTCCGCCCTTGAGGCCCAGGGCATGGTGTTTACCAAACCCTATGTGGAATCCTCGGACCAGGTTGTCAGCGACAAGGGGCGCCCGCCGATCAAGCAAATCCAGGATCTCAATGGTCGCAAACTCACCCTGCGGGCCTATTCCTCTTTTATCGAGGTAGCAGAGTCCTTAAAAAATGCCGGTATAGATGTCGATATTCGTGTCGCACCACCGGATATTTCCCAGTCGCAAATTTTTTCAATGATTGCCGACGGCCTGATCGATGCCACCATTGCCCACTCGGGCCGCGCCAAAATCGAGACCTCGGTAGAACCCGATCTCACCCTCGGCACCCTGATCGGCGACCCGCGCCCACAGGGATGGCTGGTGCTGCGCAAAAACTGGCACCTGCTACAAAATTTAAATAAATTCTTGCAAAGTTACAGGAAAACCAGCCAGTACAAACAACAGTATCAGGCCTATTTTGAGCCGAATAAACGTTTTATGCGCCGTGTCAGTTCGAGGGTTATACCGGGAGAAAAGCTCTCCCCTTTCGACAAGCTGGTCAAGGAGTCGGCCTTTAAATACGACTTTGACTGGCGCATGATCGTTGCGCAAATGTGGCAGGAGAGCAATTTCAATCCCAAGGCCGTGTCCCCGGTTGGCGCCCAGGGCCTGATGCAGGTGATGCCCGCCACCGCAGAGGAAATGGGGTTCCCCCCGCCACTGTTTGAACCTGAAAGAGGGATAAAGGCGGGGGTAAAATATATGGACTGGGTGCGCGATCGCTTTAATCCCGCCCTGCCCACCGTGAATAAACTCTGGTTTACCCTGGCCTCCTACAATGCTGGATACGGCCACTTGCTCGATGCCCAGCGCCTGGCCAAAGAACTGGGGCTGGACCCCAATGTGTGGTTCGACAATGTAGAGGTGGCCATGCTAAAGCTGGCCCAGCCGCAGTATTTTAAGCGGGCCCGCTACGGCTATGTGCGGGGCTCTGAGCCCGTACAGTATGTGCGCAATATCAGCAAACTGTACAAGGCCTACGTCGAAGTGATGAGCGATACCGTGGCGTTTTACCCCCCGATACAGAGACTCCCCCCCAAAGTCCACTGTGAACCCGGGGACGTGCCAGAGGGGATGGTACACTGGGCCCCCGCTTACTCTTCCCCCTAGACGGCCACAGGGGCCCAATAGGGTTGAGGAGCCCCTGAATAATTCCGTCACGCCCCAGACTTGCAGAGGCTCAACACAATTTTGCCGGTGATACTGCGTGATTCCAGCAGTTTATGCGCCTCCACCACCTGCTCCAGGGGAAACTGGGCGGCAATTTGCGGGCGAACTTTTCCCGCTTCAATCAACGGCCACACCTTCGCCTCCAGCGCTTGTGCAATGCCGGATTTCACCTGCGGCGAGCGGGCCCGCAGGGTTGACCCGCTTAACGTGAGTCGCTTCAACATCACCGGCAGCATATTCACCTCCACTTTGGCGCCAGCCAGGTAGGCAATATTCACGATCCGACCATCATTAGCGGCTACACGAATATTATTATTGATATAACTGCCACCGACCATATCCAAAATAACATCGGCGCCGCGCTCCGCTGTCGCCTCGCGCACAACGGAGACAAAGTCTTCCTCCCGATAATTAATCGCCCGCTCCGCTCCCAGTGCCACACAGGCTGCACACTTTTCTGCGCTTCCCGCAGTGACAAAAACCCGGGCTGCGAAACTGTGGGCCAACTGGATAGCCGTAGTGCCAATACCCGAGGCGCCGCCGTGAATTAAGATCACCTCGCCCGCTTTTAAAGCGGCGCGATCAAAAACATTGCTCCATACGGTAAAGAAGGTTTCCGGCAGGGCCGCCGCCTCAACTGGGGTTAGGTTTGCCGGAATCGGCAGGCACTGCCCCTCTGGGGCGACGGCATACTCGGCGTAGCCCCCGCCATTGGTCAGCGCGCAGACCTTATCTCCCACCTGCCAGCGCGCAACCTTGCCCCCAATCGCAACAACCTCACCGGCAACCTCCAACCCCAGCACCGCCGATGCCCCAGCAGGTGGTGGATAGTGGCCCTGGCGCTGCACAATATCCGGGCGATTGACCCCGGCCGCCGCCACGCGGATAAGGACTTCGTCCGGCCCCGGAGTTGGCCGCTCCATCTCCTGCAACTGCATTACTTCGGGCCCACCAAAGGCAGGCAGATCAATAAACCGCATCGACTTTCCCTTTATTGACTTTCACTTTATGGCCACGCCAGCCACACAAGGTTACCAGAGATTTCCACCCTATTTTTAATTGTCCTAGCACCAATAAAAACGGCCAGGACCTCCCGACAAATTTAGATTGCGGGAGGCCCTGGCCGTATCTAGGCCTGGTCAGCTAAAACATCATTCTCCAGACCAATAGTTTATTCGCCGCGCTTAAAGCTCGTAAATAAACTCAACACCCATTACGCGACCTTTATTCAGCGGGGTAAAGCTGGCACCGATACCACCGAGATTGACCGGTAGCTGGGTATCATTGCCCTCGGTAACTTCATCCAGCATATTTTTACCGAATACAGAGAGCGTGTATTGGCCGCTATCGGAGGTATAGCCAATACTGAAGTCCAGCATTTCAACTTCAGACAACATACCCCGGTTATCATCACTGTAAGGTGCTTCATCGCGGTGGTTAAAGTTAATGCGGGAAGTCAGGTTTCCGTAGGAGCCCAGGGATAGGTCGTGTACCACGCCAACGCCATAGGTCCAGGGCGCCAGGCGGGGAATCTCAAGACCCAGGTCTACATCATCTACGACACCATCACCGTTCAGGTCGCCGAGTACCCTGTCGTAGTCGCCATCCACATAGCCCACATTGAAGGTCAACAGCAGGTTTTCACTCAGCGCGGCCATAGCCTCAAGCTCGGCACCGCGAATGGTGGCATCAGCGGTGTTGCGAATAATCTGCGCCACGCCGCTCGCCGCATCGGGCATATTCTCCTCCCGCTGCATATCGTCAATCGAGTTGTGGAACACCGCCATATTGGTGCGCAGGCGGCCATTGAACCAATCTACCTTGGCGCCGATTTCGAAGCTGTTCTGCTCCTCCTGATCTGTTGCCTGTGGTTCATAGGGAGTGAGAGGGGGCTGGGTGGGATCTAGACCGGCGTTGCGCAAGTTGTAGCCGCCACTGCGAAAGCCCTTGGTCCAGAAGGTATAGAGCTGGGTCTCGTCGGAAACCGTCCACTGCAAGCCGACTTTGGGCGTAAAGGCATTCCAGCTTTCGCTATCCGTGAAGTCGTATTGAGAGCAGCCATCCAGGGTGCAGGTATTCAGAGGAATAGAGGCAATCTTGACGTCTTTTTCCTCTTGCGAGTAGCGCCCTCCCAAGGTCAGCACCCAGGCCTCATTCAGGTCGATGTCCGCCTGGGTAAAAATGCCATAAGTGCTGTGATCCTGCTCACCGCCACCGGTCCAATCGAACAGACCACCGGCCAGCAAGCGATTTTCCAGATAGGTCACATCCTGAGAGAACCAGTAAACACCGCTAGTGATCGCCGTGCGACCGAAGCGACCGGCATAGCGCAGCTCGTTACTGAGCTGGCTCTGTTCTACATTGGAGTCGGCATGGAAGCCCACTATCGGCAGGGAATCTACATCGGCGAGGCCCTGCGCCTCATAGGTGCGCCAGGCCAGGATATTGGTAATGGTACCGTTACCAAATTCAACGTCTTTATTGAATTCAGTAATAATCTGGCTCCACTCGTCTTTTTGGTAGCCCTCTTCATCCTGGGCAACCTCAAAGGAGTCTTCACTATTGTCCCAGTTAAGAATACCGTACGCCTCAGCAATCTGAGTTGCACTGGGGTATATGTCATAGCCAGTTCCGGTATCAACGACTAAGGCTTCGCTACCACGGTTTTGCGCAACAACCCCATCGGAGTCCATGCGCCCGTGTTCCATCCGCACAATAAGCTCAGCGGTTTCATTGAGTTGAACACTAAAACTCGGGCGAATAAACCAGCTGTCTGAGGCACCGGCATTATCATTGCCGGTAGCGACGTTTTCGAACCAGCCGCGATCATCGTTGTAGTACACCGTCAGGCGGCCGTTGACATCCTCAGAGATGGCACCGTTGATTGAACCTGCGGCTACCATATCCAGATTGTCGGTGGTGGATACCTTAAAGCGGGTGGAAAATTCATCGGTGGGGCGCGCGGTTTTAACCACAACAGCACCACCGGTAACATTGCGGCCGAACAGCAGTCCCTGCGGACCGCGGAGCACTTCGATACCCTCCAGGTCAAACAGGTCGGTGACAACACCCGCATTCACACCGAGGTACATACCATCGACAAAGACCCCTACCGTGGGATCAATCGACGGAATAGAGCTATTGACTCCGAGACCGCGCACCGTAAAGTTTGCCGTGTTTTTTACCGTGCCTACATCCTCCAACTGGACGTTCGGCATTTTGAAAGAAAGACTCTGCAAATCTCGGGTTTGCAGTGCTTCCAGTTGATCGCCAGAATAGGCGGTAGCCGCTACTGGAACATCCTGAAGTAATTCCGCGTCTGCACGCTTGCGGGCGGTAACCTGCACTTCTTCCATAAGGGTGCCGACAGCGCCCTCTGCGGCATAACTGGGGCTGATACCACTGGCTAACCAAAGCGTTGCTACGGAACAGGCGGAAAGCAGAGCAGAGTGCTGCCTGGATTTTGACGGACTTTCCATGTTTTCTCTCCATTGTTTTATTTTTTTTATGTACAACAACGGACTTATCGCAACCGGTACTGCCTGGCCCCACCGCTCCACCTCTAAAAAGAGGTTCCGACTAAGTGAAGCTCCGATTCAAGACCGTGCTGATAAAGAGGCACAAATTTCGCAGTGAATCTGTGACATGGACAGGTTACAGGCTCACAACCCGGTGTGGAAGTCCATTTGCCACAAATGCCGGCAAAATAACCCAATTAGTCGGAAAAATTCTTTCAAATTGAATAAAAAATTAAAGGAATCTAAAGAAATAAAACTATGCACTGTTTAAGGGCGACCTATTTAAGGCGCTCCCCAACAGCATAAATTGATTACTTTTCAAAAATCCAATGACAATATGTATCTAATCCACCAGAAAAACACAAAATTTTTTGTCTACTTTAAAAGGGATATGCTATTAGGATTTTAGCCGAGCCTCGAAACTTCTAGCGCTCGGCTCGAAGGAAAGAATACCCTGTATTCGATACTCGCTTTGACCACGCCCCGACAAGTTCGCAACCGATAACCTGCCTAATATAATCCCTCCACCGCCCTTTTTAGCCGCTAACATTTAGATCGGCAGAGACTAAAAAGCAAAAAACTCCATTAAGCTGGTACGTTTAACCCTATTCAGTTTGACCAACCAGCCCAACTTAAAAGTAAACTTCATCGTTTCTTGGTAATCATTTTTTTGCAGTGGATATGTCATCACTACCAGCGGTGAAAGCGGAGAGTATTTGATGAATTTCCCCCGCTTCGAGTGTTTCTTTTTCCAAAAGCGCTCCGGCCAATGCATCCAATTTAGTGCGGTTTTTTGTCAGCAACTGGTCTACTTTCATCTCAATGCCACTGATCAAGGCAATAATTTCATCATCAATAATCTCTGAGGTGTGCTCACTAAAGTCTTTCTGCTGAGCCATCTCGCGTCCCAGAAATATATGCTCCTCTCCCCGGCGGAAGGCCACCGGCCCCAACTTTTCACTCATGCCCCAGTGAGTAACCATATGGCGAGCGAGTCGCGTCGCCTGCTTTAAGTCTGCCTCGGCACCAGTGCTCACCTCTTTAAACACTACTCGCTCAGCCACCCTTCCCCCGAGCATGACACCGATACGATCGCGCAGATAGCTGGCCTGCATACTGTGATGCTCTTCGCTGGGTATCTGTTCGGTGGCACCGAGGCTGTGCCCCCTGGGGATAATAGTCGCCTTCTCCAGGGGATCGGCATTTGGCAGCAGGGTTGCCACCAGCGCATGCCCCGCCTCGTGGTAGGCAATAATCCGCTTGTCCTCTTCACTGATCATCATTTCGCGCTCACCGCCGAGGACCACCTTGTCGCGGGCGCGCAGTAAACAATCCATATCCACCGCCGACTGATCTTCCCGCCCCGCCAGCAGCGCAGCTTCATTGATAAGGTTTTCCAAATCCGCACCGGCAAAGCCCGCAGTCAGAGCTGCGAGTCGCTCCAGATCCACCTTGCCGTGCAAAGGGACCTCTCGTGAATGGATCTCCAGAATCTCTCTGCGCGCGGCCTTATCGGGCAAATCCAGGGTCACCTTGCGATCAAAGCGGCCCGGCCGCAGCAGGGCCGCATCGAGTACATCCGGTCGATTGGTTGCCGCCACTACAACGACCGCCTCCTGGGGATCAAAACCGTCCATTTCCCCCAGAATCTGGTTGAGCGTCTGCTCCCGCTCATCGTGCCCACCGCCAACACCGGTGCCCCGAGCCCGGCCGACAGAGTCGATCTCATCAATAAAAATAATGGCGGGAGCCTCTTTCTTAGCCTCGGCGAACATATCCCGCACTCGCGAAGCACCCACCCCCACAAACATCTCGATAAACTCAGAACCGCTGATACTGAAAAATGGCGCCTCGCTCTCACCGGCCAAAGCCTTAGCCATCAGGGTTTTTCCCGTACCGGGAGGGCCCATCAACAGAATACCTCGGGGGATTTTTGCGCCAAGCTTGCGGTAATGCTCTGGGTTCTTTAGATAACCCGCCACTTCCTGTAGGTCCCGCTTCGCATTCGCCAGCCCCGCCACATCGGCGAAAGTCACCGCTGACTCACTGCGCTCAAAGCGCTTTGCCGGGGAGCGGGCAAAACCGAAGGGGCTGCCGGGAGCACCTCCGGCCATCTTTTCCTGCATTCGCCGCCCCAGCCAGACCAGCAGCCCGACAATTAATATCCAGGGCAACAGCAGGATCAGAGTCCGTTGTAGAAAGCTGCCTCCGGGGGATTCAGCCAGGATTTCCACCTTCTCCCGCTCCAGCAGGGGCAGCAACTCCGGGTCCTGAACCGGTGGCAAAACCGTAGCAAAATGCTCTGGGGTTGGGGGCTTCTCCCCTTTTTTAGCGGCGGGTTGCGCTGGCGACCTTGCCGGTTCCGACTTATCCAGCTTAAAGGTGCCGCTGACTCGATCGCCCTCAATAACCACACTGGCAACCCGGCCCTCGGCGACCGCACTCTTAAAATCGCTGTAAGCTAATTCAGTCCGCTTGCCGGAAAGCTGCCCGCTAGTGCAAAACTGTACGGTCAGTATCAGCAGGAAAATCCATAGAAAATACTGCAACCAGTTCAGCGGCCCCTGCTGTAGCGGCTTGCCGGATAGCGGTGAAGGTGGCTCCTCCTGCGGCGGCTTTTGCTGTTGGTCCTGCTCGTCCGCCATATTTTCTCGCTGTATCTGGAGAGGCCCACCACCCGACGAAAGATCGGGTCCGGCAGTGGAAGGTGCGAATTATCGCAATCCCACTGGAGTCATCAGTATAGTTCCCCGCCATTCCCAGCGGGAATTTCCCACACCTCCAGCCCCAACACCCGATCCAAGCGCACTATTTTCAAAGTAAGGCTTGCAAAGCGAAAGCGGACACGGCAGAATTCGCGCCCTGTCGAGACTGGTCGACTGTTCCCACAGAGGTCCAGAAACTCGATAAGTTGCGGATTTTTAAGGAATTTTTTCCAAAAAGAGGTTGACGGCAACGAATCAACTCTCTATAGTACGCACCCATAACGACGCGCTCGTAGCTCAGCTGGATAGAGTACCTGGCTACGAACCAGGCGGTCGGAGGTTCGAATCCTCCCGAGCGCGCCATACGATAGGCTGAAAGGCCAGAAAAAAGGGTTACCTTCGGGTAGCCCTTTTTTTGTTGCCGAATGGTCAGTGCGAGATTTCTTTTCTCGCCTGCAATTGGCTCCACCCTGGAGCAGAGTGGCGCATCGCGATATCACCACTACAGCATCCCCCTTGAATCTTTGTCGCTCCCAGAGGGGCATCACTCCAGCGCACGCTTTAGATCACTATACGTAAACACCCGTTTAGCCGCCGCCCAACGATTGGGAGCGCCTTAATCGTTTTGCACTGGTACTCCAGTGCCGAGTCAATAAAAGTGAAGACAGTAGCGGACCCGCGACCAAGTGGGCTAATCTATGCGGGCGCCCAAGCAGAGGCACGCCCCTTTAAAGAGCGGAGACAGCTAGACCGAGAGCTCTCTGCGGACAATTTCTGCACCTGCACTCAAAGCATTGAGCTTGCCCCTTGCCACCTGACGGGATAGCGGCGCCATACCGCAGTTGGTACAGGGGTAGAGATTTTCGGCATCCACATGCTTCAGCGCTTTGCGCAGGGTGTTGGCCACCTCTTCCGGAGTCTCAATGGTGTTGCTTGCCACATCAATAGCACCCACCATCACTTTTTTGCCTCGAATAAGCTCAAGCAAATCTATTGGAACATGGGAGTTGTGACATTCCAGTGAGATCAGGTCGACGTTAGATTTTTGCAGCTTTGGAAACGCCTCTTCATACTGCCTCCACTCTGAACCCAGAGTCTTCTTCCAGTCTGTATTGGCTTTGATGCCATAGCCATAGCAAATATGTACGGCAGTTTGGCATTTCAGCCCCTCAATGGCTTTTTCTAAAGTGGCAATACCCCAGTCATTCACTTCATCAAAAAATACATTAAATGCCGGCTCATCAAACTGAATAATATCGACACCAGCGGCCTCCAGCTCCCGAGCCTCCTGGTTGAGAATTTTGGCAAATTCCCAGGCGAGCTTTTCGCGGCTCTTATAGTGGCTATCGTAGAGCGTATCGATCATTGTCATGGGGCCAGGCAACGCCCACTTAATAGCCTGACCAGTTTGCTGACGTAAAAACTTGGCGTCTTCAATAAACACTGGTTTTTGCCGCGATACTTCGCCAACAACTGTCGGCACACTCGCATCATAGCGATCTCGAATTTTAACGGTTTCACGCTTTTCAAAGTCAACACCATTGAGGTGTTCGATAAAGGTCGTGACAAAATGCTGGCGAGTTTGCTCACCATCGCTAACGATATCGATACCGGCTTGCTGCTGCTCTTTTAGCACCAGGCGCAAGGCGTCTTGCTTGCCTTCGATTAATTGGTCGCCCCGCAGTTTCCAGGGCGACCACAGTTTTTCCGGCTCCGCAAGCCAAGACGGTTTTGGCAAGCTGCCGGCGGTTGAGGTTGGCAATAAACGACTCATAATAAATAATCTTGTCTATCTCGGTTAATTAAAGCGCGTAATTGGCCGCCCACTGGTCGAGGACATTCCTATACGGCTTAATAAATTGCTCTTCTGTAAACTTCCCCTGCTTAATAGCCAGCTGGCTGCGCTCTTCCCGATCATAAACAATTTTGGTGAGTGAATAATCTTGATGTTTCAAGCTGGGCTGATAGCAGTTACCCGCCACAGAGTTTGCATTGTAAATCTCAGGCCGATAAATTTTTTGAAAGGTTTCCATCGTGCTTATAGTGCTAATAAGCTCAAGGTTTGTATAGTCACCGAGCAGGTCACCACTGAAATAAAAAGCCAGAGGCGCAACACTATTTGGCGGCATAAAATAGCGGACCTGTAGACCCATTTTCTCGAAGTAGTCATCGGTCAAGGAGTACTCATCCTGCCGGTACTCAACCCCCAGCACAGGGTGCTGATTTTCAGTTCGATGATAGGTCTTACTGCTCGATACACTCAGACAAATAACAGGGGGTTTACTAAAATTATCCCTGTAGGTGCTTGAATTCAGGAAGGACTGGAAAATTTTCCCGTGGAGATCGCCATAACCTTGCGGAAGGCTAAACTCAACTTGATTCTTGTTATGTTCCAGCAATAGAACACTGAAATCATAGTCTCGCACATAAGAAGAAAAATTGTTGCCCACAATCCCTTCGATACGTTGATTGTTTTTATGATCAACAATATTCGTTTTCAACACTTCGATGGTAGGGAAAGTCTCTCCGTTACCCTCAATATCAATATCAACGGAAATAATATCCAGCTCTACCGAATAACGGTCTGCATTAGGATTGTCCCAGTGCGCCAGGGCATTAAAGCGGCTGTCAATCATTCTGAGGGTATTGCGCAAGTTATCCCGGCGGCTCTCCCCTCTAGCCAGATTCGCAAAGTTGGTCGTAATGCGCGTATTGTCCAATGGACGATAATCTTCATCAAAACACAAGCTCTTGATGCTGAAGGTAAACTCTTTATTCATTGCGATCTGACCACCCTGGTTTCTGAGGCAAAAACCGAACTCTCTGTTCAGTAATTGAAATTGCCACGCAGGATAAGTCACTTTATAAATGAGCAGAAATGGTATATTTTCAACAATCCATTAATTTCATTCATGATTTGTTCGGGTAAAGCCCATGCTAGAGCGCTCACACCTAACAATAA
Organism: Microbulbifer regidiadema (SeqCode); assembly: GCF_052467605.1. Classification (NCBI taxonomy): domain Bacteria; kingdom Pseudomonadati; phylum Pseudomonadota; class Gammaproteobacteria; order Cellvibrionales; family Microbulbiferaceae; genus Microbulbifer; species Microbulbifer regidiadema (SeqCode). The sequence continues at coordinate 1,890,840 of NZ_CP174316.1, forward strand.
TCCAAGCCGTGGACCAGCAGGGCTCGCTCACTGCCGCAGCCAAACACCTCTGTCTAACCCAGTCAGCGCTGAGCCACACCGTGCGCAAGCTGGAGCAGAATCTGGGTACCCCTATCTGGTTGCGCGAGGGCCGCAGCCTGCGCCTGACTCAGGCCGGTGAGTACCTGCTGGGCCTTGCCAATCGCGTCCTGCCACAACTGGAGCACGCCGAGAACAAACTGAAGCAAATGGCGCAAGGCGAGCGCGGCACCTTGCGCATTGGTATGGAGTGCCACCCCTGCTATCAGTGGCTACTGAAAGTCGTATCACCGTTTCTGGAAGATTGGCCGGACGTGGATGTAGATGTTAAGCAAAAATTTCAGTTTGGAGGCCTCGGCGCCTTACTTGGCTATGAGATAGACCTATTGGTCACGCCAGACCCTTTCTATAAAGCCGGATTGCGCTTCGACCCGGTGTTTGATTATGAGCAGGTACTGGTCGTCCCTCGGGCTCACCCCATGGCAAAGCGGAAATATCTGACAGCGGAAGATCTCCGCGATCAAGTGCTGCTGACTTACCCCGTGCCGCCAGACCGACTGGATATCTACACCCAATTTCTCAACCCCGCAGGTGTCGTACCTAAGCGCCACAAAACCAGTGACACCACCGACATCATGCTACAGATGGTAGCCAGCGGCCGCGGGGTTGCAGCTCTACCGCGCTGGCTGGCGGAGGAGTACTCTACCAAGCTGGCGCTAGCGACGGTGCGCCTGGGGCAAAAAGGCATTGCCAAACAGATCTATCTGGGAACTCGCGAAAGTGATAGCGATGTTGAATACCTGAGTGCTTTTATCAAGCTGGCGAGAGGCTACGAACACTTAGACACAGAAGCCTAGGACAAATTAGGCTTAGTCTTAAGTCACGGCAGACGGAGAACCCTAAACACAACCCCCCATACAGGCGACCCCAATTACTCTAGCGGAGTAAAATAGAGATGCGTGATATTGCGGATATTCTGATTGAATATGAAACAAAACTGCATCAGTTTGAGATGCGCAAGAGCCCAGAGGTTATAAAAAAACTGTTAAGCCCTGACTTTAAGGAGGTGGGAAAATCCGGGCGGACCTTTGACTGCCAGAGCATAGCTGTGGCAATGCAGCGAGAAGAGGATGGCGATTGGGAAATACACAGCCAAAACTATGAGTGTATCCCCCTATCAGATACCGTCATTATGCTGCTGTATCAATCCGCACAGCGTAATCACCGAGGGGGATACACAGGGTTCTGTAAGCGCTCATCTATTTGGGTGAGAAGCAAAGGGCAGTGGCAAATGCAGTACCACCAGGGAACCCCCTGCGAAGCATTTAAGCTGGAGGGCAATATCTCTTCTACAGCGCCGGCACCAAAATCGTGAGTGCTTTTATCGCAACGATCCTACTGGCCCTGGCCGTATGGCTGGTACCCCACTTTTATCGCCAGTGGCGTATTCACTACCGGCGCTCACAGCCCCTAACCCGAGAGCAGTTGCAACTCCTTAGAGAAAACCTCCCGCTCTACCGCCACCTAAGCCCCGGCCGTCAGCGGGAACTGCGCAGTAATATTGCCCTGTTTCTCCACGACAAAGCGTTTATCGGTTGCGAGGGGCTTCAAGTCAGTGAGCGTATGAGGGTGACTATCGCCGCCCACGCCTGTCTGCTATTGCTGGGCCGCAAAAATGAATGCTATCCCAACCTTTACAGCTTGCTGCTCTACCCCGATACCTATGTAGCTTATGAGACCCGCCGAGAGGGCTATTTGGAAACAGCCAGACACAGTGCCCGCGAAGGGGAGGCCCACTATCGCGGCCCCGTAGTTCTCTCCTGGGGAGATCTGGAAAAAGATCTACAATTCCCCCAGCGCGGCCACAATGTTGCCCTGCACGAATTTGCCCACAAGGTCGATGAAGAGGACGGCTATTTTGATGGCCGCCCACTATTTGAGAACAGTGATGAGGGGGCCACCTGGGCCGACGTTATGAGCCGGGAATTCCTGCGCCTAAGGCGCAGAGCTGAATTCGGTGAATTTGCCGGCGACAACCCATCGATACTGGATTTATACGGCGCCCAGTCTCCCGCTGAATTCTTCGCCGTGGCCACTGAGAGCTTTTTTACCATTCCATCTGCTACGCGCGCCTTACACCCGGAACTCTATCGGGAATTAAGCCAGTTCTATCGCATTGACCCCGCCGAATTAATAGCGGAAAGAAACAGCGCAACTCGCTAGAGAGGGCGCTTATTCGCCCCGGCATCCCTGCGGCTGCTATGCTTGAGTCGAGCATCAGTGGAGTTGGAATAGTGGCCAATTGGCACCGGTTGAGACTTGGCATCGCGGGACTGGTCATTCTATTAAGTATGGCTCAGCTGGGCACAGCGGAGATTGCCACAGGCCAGCAAGATGCAAAAGCCCTGATTCAGCGCCTTGAGCAGCAATACCTCAATATCCCCACACCCGTATTTGTACAACAACTGGAAAAAAACACACTGCCGGACTCAAAATTACAGGCTTTTATTATGGAGCAGCGCCTGATTAATTTATCCGACTTAAGAAGCAATGCGCTGTCATTACACCGCTTTGGCGGCCTACCCGGAAAGAGCACAAGGACATTTTTTGCTCAAATAACCACAGCAGAAATCCAAGCTAACGACCTGCTGCCCACCCTTATTCAAGCACTGGGAGTCTCCCCCGAGCAAATTGCCCAGCACCAACCGCTCGCAGGTGCGCAAATATATCCCGCTTACACCGCCTGGCTTGCCAACTATGCAGAACCCGCTGAAATTGCCGCAGCCCTACTGGTCAACTTTCAAAGCTTTGGTAAAAATGCGGCGCGTATTGCAAAAGCTTTAAAACAGCACAAAAGGCTAACCAACGAACAGCTCCGCTTCTTGGTCTCTTTTAGCCAGCTGCCAGAGGGGTTCCGGGAGCAGGCTACCGAGATAGTCGCAAAAGGCTTAGCCTCAGGTGTTAGAGAAAGCGACATCGAAATTCGGGTACGATTAATCCAAGCCTATGAGCAGGAATTTTGGCGGGCATTTGAGGCTAAAATCAACACCAATTAGAACCACCTATATTACTTCTTACTTTCTTAATGCAGCAAAAATCCACCGCCGCCTTAACTGTACACTAACAGTTGTACACCCATTTGACGGCCAGAGTAATTTCCTAGTCCGGATTACTTAACTCTTTGACCGCTTTCCTTGCATTAAAGAGTAGGCTACAGAAGCTCTCATCAAAAGAATTTTTCAATTGATCATCTGAAAATTCTATTAGAATACCTGCAATATACTTGCCCCCAAGATTCCGATCACTTCTATTGAGATATCCTTGAATCTTCCTCAAAGATATCTCAAGGTCTTTTATCCAAATCCATTCACCCTCCAACCAAAATAAGCCCTTCTCTCTTGCTGCCATCTGCCTACGTGACACACAAACCAAATCACCATCTATTGCCCCCCAAAGAAGTTCAATCAAATCAGATTTTCTGATCATAACACCTTATTCCAGCCCCTAAGACTTACTGCTTTTTTGCCATTAACTTAACTTTAGTAGGCACACCCTGGAGGACTTCCGTGCTCCCAAGTATACATTTCAATCGACCGAAAGGATAACAATGCAGAATACGGTTGTGAGCGCGCTATACACCCGGGGGGGGGTTAAAGACCCCTACAATGATATCCAGCCTTGGAATTACCATCTTCTTCCCGAGGCTTTTGGTGGTAATAAAGCGCTAAATGGCTACGAGGTTCGTACCGAGCAAGATTTCGGTGACGCCTTAAAGGCCTTCTCTAGATTTGACGGACCGCTGATTCTCAATGTTCACTTAGAACAATCTGAGCCGGCAGCGTTTTTTAAAAAACTTAGCCAAGCGATGCGGCACTGATGGGGTTACCCAATAAAAAATCATCAATATGGTCTTTTAGATATTGCCAAGCTTCATTAAACTCGGAGCAAAATATCAAATGGGTTATTAAAACTTTTATGGGGATCATCCCCACAGCAATTACAGAGCTTCGCTATTCATTTGGCTGTATCAATCTCAGTGGCCATTGCCAGAATTTTAATCTGTGATATTCGATTAACCACCAATGTCTATACATCAACCAATAAGCTTACCCCTTATCTAGAACCCTTTGCACACCCCCTGCTATAGAAGCTTTTACCGCCAATCGAGTCATCTGGCTCAGAAATCTACTCAGATTTCGCTATATACGCGCCAGCGCAGGATTCGAACACAGGCTTATCGATCATACCTTATGCTAGCTACACTAACTTCTAACGGCTTACAAAGCTCATATAGACAAAAAAAATCGGTAATATATTTTAGTTAACATATACAATTTGGATTTCACCTTCGATATCCCTACCCCAGCCTATTACTTTTATAGAATTTACGATAATCTTATCTAATCGGCTTCAGAACCCGGCATCATCCGGCGACACTGGGCTCCCAGCTTTAAAAATTCAAACAAAGAGGGAAGTCTAAACGTTAGTATTCCATTAGCTTTAATAGAAAATTACTAACAAATCTAAAAATCGAATTTAATCGACACCAATACTTACTTAAAACAATCACACACTTACAGTCAAGTGAATCATGTTTTTAGAAGCCCTTATAAAAATAAGTTAAATCAACAGGTCGCCCAAGTCATTTATAGTTGCCCAGCACCCTCAGTTTGTCGTGTATTTAGCCAGGTTATTCCAGAACGTGAATACTTAAGGAAATAGAATGCTGATAACTATTGAAGATAAACGAGGTATTCAGTACGAAGTCCGTATCCGTATGGGCTGGACATCTCAACCTGGTATTCCCACCCCATTCGATCCCGACCAGTTTCTTTCGATTTTTGACGATGCCGCGATCGAGAAAGTTTACCAGCACTTTTTCGCCTCTGGATCTCTGCTCAATGTAAGCACCCTAGCTGACATCTCGGGGGCTCTTTCTCTGGGCCCCGCATCTGAGCCCCCGAGCCATTTATCCACCTATGGACGGGAAATTCACCGCGCCCTAATACAGAATCAGCTGATTATCGAGCAGGTGCCCAACGTAGCGACAGCCAGAGGCGGCCAGCAACAACAGGCATCCAATAGTGATGGCGCCAATTTCTCCGACTTTAGCTCCTTTGAGGCTGCCGTGCCCGAGAACTCTAGCGGCCCCTCTTCGAGTAGTTCCAGCTCTGGAAGTTCTAGCAGTTCCCGTAGCAATCAAAACAATAGTAATTCCGACAGTAGCGCCAGCAGTAATTCAAATAGTACTCAGAATAGTCAAGCGAACGATAGCAACGAGCCTGACAACGCAACTGCTACAGTGGGGCAGACACCTGAAGGTGAGGTTGTCCCCTGTGCAGATGACTCCTGTCATGGTGGCGACCCCATTAACTTGAAAACCGGGGAGGAGTTTTTATCCCTGGTGGATGCGGTGCTAGATGGCCCGCTGCCATTAACCCTGACCCGATCTTATCGCAGCAGTAATAGCGAGGATTTTGGTCTGGGCCACGGCTGGGCGCACACCTTAAACGAGCGCCTGATACCGGGTAATAAAACCGTAAAGTTTTATGATGCCGAGGGTCGGGTAATTAGTTTACCGAAACCGGGCAATAGCGGGCGAAGCCACAATGTGGTGGAAAAGCTATCGCTCACCCGAATGAACGATGAGCACTGGGTGATCAGCCCCTACGGCGCCTTAAATGGCGTACAAAAACATTTCAAGGCGATAGGCGAGAGCGGCACTCTAAAACTCTCTGAAATACGCGACGGCTATGGCAACTACTACCTGTTCCACTATATCGGCGAGCGCCTGATTTGTATCGAGAGCAGTCTCGGCGAAGCCCTGCATATCAGCCCACCGGAAGGACAGCGCAACAGCCTGCGCATGGGCGAGCTAAAAAAAGAAACCCGCGATGGCCGCATTAAAATACTGGCTCAGTACGAATACAGTGACGAAGGCGACCTGATAAAAGCCACTGATGCAGATGGCTACAGTGAGCACTATGAATACCAGCAACATGTCATCTCTAAGCGCACCTTAAAAACCGGTTACCGCTTTTACTTCGAATGGGATAGAGAAGGTCCCTCGGCCCGCTGTATACGCCAGTGGGGCGACCCCATCGATGGGCAGGCCACCTACAACTACGCGTTTGCCTGGGACGAGGATGGTCACGGAGTTACCGTGACCGATACCCGTGGTGGCGAGGAGCGCTACCGCTTTAATGAGCGCGCCCTGCCGATTTATCACCGCGACCCCGAGGGCGCAGAGACGCTCTACAGCTACAACGAGCTGGGTCAGGTAACCAAGGTCCAGCTGCCCAGCGATGATGGCAGCCTGCGTGAAGATATCTATCAGTACGACAATCAGGGGCGCCTGACCCAAAAGACCGATGCCGCCGGCAATAACCACCGCATCGAATACAACAACGAAGGCTTACCAGGCAAAGTCACCGACCCAGCCGGTAATACTTGGCAGCGGGAATACAACAAAAACGGCCAGATCGTTGCCACCACTGATGCCCTCGGCAACAGCACCCGCTACAGCTATAACCCGGTCGGTCTGATCGGCAGTGTTACCGACCCCCTCGGCAATGCCACCCGCTACCTGTGGAACCCGGAAGGTCGGCTCGCAGCAACCCAAGACCCTATGGGCCGCAGCCAGCACTATCGCTATGATATGGCTCGCCGCCTGCAAGAAGTACAACACGCCCCCGGCCAAATCACCCGCTACGAATACGACAGCCAGGATCGTATTCATGCGGTTATTACCCCAGATGGTGCCCGCACCCAGTACAGCTACAACGCCCAAGGATTGCTTGCCGAAATTACTGACTCCGAAGGCCGCAGCACCTGCTACGCCTACGACGGCCTCAGCCAGGTTAAGGCGCGCACCAATCCGGATGGCAGCCGCCTGGAATACCACTACGACGGCGAGCGCAACTTAATCGGACTCACCAATGAAAATGGCGAGCGCTACCAGCTTAAATACGACCTCAACGAACATCTGATCGAAGAAGTGGGCTTCGACGGCCGCGTAACCCGCTACGCCTATAACCGCGCCGGCCATCTGATCGCTTCAAGAGCGGTAACTGATCCTGATACCGGCAAGGGTATCGATACGATCTTTGAACGCGACCCCTTCGGGCGTATGTTGGAAGAAGTGACTCCAGATGGGATTACCAACTTCCGTTACAACCGCAGCGGCCAGCTAATCGAAGCGGAAAATAGCCAGCGCAAGCTGCGCTGGGAGTATGATGCCAACGGCCGCGTCACTGCGGACTGGCAGGGCAAAGAGAAGCTTACCCATAAATACGATGCCGCCGGCAACCGTATCGCCACAACCTTGCCCGATGGAGAAGTCCTCAACTTCGCCTTCAACCCCGCCGGCCAATTCCAAAGCCTACACCGCCGCCCAGTCGGTGGTGATACCTATCAGCTGATCACCCGTATCAGTCACGATGAACAGGGCCGGGAGAGCCAGCGCCAGCACGGTAATGGGTTGGAAAGCCAGCGAGATTATGACCCTCAAGGGCGCCTGCAAAAGCTGCGTCTAAACAAAACTAACAGTCCTATATCAGATCCGGCTCAGGTCTCAAACGCAATTCTGGAGCGTGGCTACCAGTACAATAAAGCCGGTCAAATCGCCAAGATCGAAGACAGTCTGCGCGGCACGCGCAGTTATCACTGCGACGCTCTGGACCGTCTCACTCAGGTAGATGGCCCCAACCCCGAATATTTTGTGCACGATCCTGCGCACAATATTCTCGCCGCTGCCAGCTCAGAGGATGAAGCTAAACAGCAGTCCAATGCTACTCAAGTCAAAGGCAACCGCCTAGCCTTCCGTGGCGATACCCACTACCGCTACGATATTCACGGCAACCGCATCGCCGAACTGCGCGGTAAAGGGCAGAAGCTGCAAACCCGCTATCACTACAATACTCGTCAACAGTTGGTGCGGGTAGAAAAGCTTAAGCTGGAAGAAGGGGTAGAACAGCTTCAGCAGGAGATTCACTACCAGTATGACCCGCTCGGCCGTCGTATTGGCAAGGCAACTAACAGTGAACAAACCAGCTTCCTCTGGGATGGGGATGTCCTGCTTCGTGAAAATAAAGCTGATATCCACACCCGGCAGGACCTGAATACTCGAACTTACTACTTTGAACCAGGTACTTTCAAGCCGGTTGCGTTAAAAGAAGGCAAACAAGAGAAAGAGCAGGTTTACCACTATCATCTGGATCATCTGGGAACGCCTGATACCCTTACCAATCAAGAGGGCGAAGTGGTATGGAGTGTTGCCTATAAGAGCTATGGCAATATCGCTTTAGCCCATCAGAACCAGATAGAACAGCCAGTTCGCTTCCAGGGGCAGTACTTCGACGAAGAGACAGGGCTACACTACAATCGGTTTAGGTATTATGATCCACAAGTTGGGGAGTTTACTCAGCAGGACCCGACTGGGTTGTTGGGTGGGTCAAATAGCTATCAGTATGCGCCTAATCCAGTTGAGTGGGTGGACCCCTCGGGGTTGACTGCGGCGAAGGAAGATCCTAGTAGGCAAGTTAATACTATTGCTGGGCCGCAAGTACAGAAGGTTTTTGTTTTAAACGATGCACAAAAGGGTGTACCTATCACTGATGCAGAGCTTGCACTGGCTAAGGAAGGGAAGTTTTTAGAGTTTTGGCGCTCTCGCCACTTAGCTGGTGATCCAGTTGCACGAACGGCATTGACGGGTTGGGGTGATCCTGACTTTGTTGGTGCAAGTTTATTTGAGAAGCTGGCCGCAGGTCATACCTGGAGCGATCTAAGTTCATATATTTCTGATAACGGTCTAACAGTTTCAATGGAACAAATTGGGGCTGAATTAGCTTTAGCTCATGCTAATGCGGTTATTGGTGATGGGCGTGGCATAGCTAACCTTTTAAGCCCGACTCAGGTTGCTGGTTATCACCATTCTGTTTTTCGAGGTCATGGAATTCCTGCTCATATATTTGGAGGAACGCACAAAGTTCCTTTTGTTTCTGTTCCTGTTCAAGGTGGATGGGGGCCAGCCATGTTTGATGCTAATACCTATAGTGGTCTGTGGTGCAAAGGTTGCGATAGTACACCGTGAGGAAAATTAAAATGATTAAAGTATTAGTGATTATTGTTTTATCTTTTTCTTTACTCGGTTGTAATCAGTCAGGAGCCGAAACAAGTAATGATGATATGGAATTGAAATTTGGTCGTACAAAATTATCAATCCCTCAGAAATATATCTTACCTGGCTTTCCGTCATCGATTGCTCCCAAGGAAGGGCTTGATGTTGATGATGGAGCGCTCATAGAAGTTCCAATTGTTGATCTGGGGGTTGCTCCACAATCGCGCGGTGGTTTATCTGACAAACTTATTGTTCTAATTTCTGGTTTTAGTAATCAAGTTAACCCAGGAGCTTTAAGTGCTTGGAATGGAACAGGCTTGTTTGATGATCGAATTATTGAATTTGATGATCAGGTGAAGCTTTATAGGGTTTATCCGAAAGCTGGGTATCCAATTGTTTGGCAATACTTTAAGGCTTCACCGATAGAAGGCGGTGATTTTTTATCGAACTGGGTGTCGAGTTGCACAGCGCCTCCTGGCACGGATGGAAAGAGCTTACCAAAAGTAAAATGCCAAGTTGTTAGCCGCTACAAAACAGTTGAGAGTCAGATAACTTTGACCGGTGAGAATATTAAGATATTGGACTCAATCAATGAAGGGTACAGGAGCTTATTATCTAGCTGGGAAAAACCGGGAGCGCCCCCCAATTAAAAAGTTGTGAATGCCTTCAGAAGGCCCTTCACAATGATCAGAATGGAAAGCGGCAAGGCCTCGGCAGAGCGATCTGCCGGGGCTTTGTCGTTATGGTCTATCAAGCCTGCTTCTTCAGCTTGGCATTCTCGATAAACGTATCGATCACCTGAATCACCTGCCGCTTGGTGGCGGCGTCCAGCTTCTCAATCTGCTGCATTCGTCGCAAAAATCCTGGACATCCAAAGAATGAAGAGCCGGAAGCTAGAAAAGAATTTTTGCGCCACTACTTGGTAGCCGGTATATCTTTCTCAAAATAGATGACAATTTGGCATTAAAAGATCTTTTGGGGAGCCCGTAGGGAATTAGGGGAGAGTAGAGTCGGGAGCGATGGAATCTAGGAGCAGCTGATAAGCGGATTTCTGTAATTTAGCAGGGGGGGGGACTAAGAAAGCGTTGGCAATCGCGCAGCCCGTGTACCCAGCGTTTATTTTGCTGCGCACAGACCTGGCGTACCGCTTCCGCCGAGCCACCAAGCGTTTAAAGCGGCTTTCAAAATTGCTGTTTAGATAGAGCCAGTGTTTTGGCGAAATACCCAGCCGATTTAAAATAGGTGGGATGTTTTCAGAAATAACGCCACGCTTTTTAGGGTGCAGCTGCCGGCCACTCCAGTCTACCAGCTCTAAATAGTGATCCAGCTGAAAAGGTAAGCCTTTAGGCATATCCTGGCGCTCCCCGCCCACCAGTGGCAGTAGGCTTTTGGGCTGCTGGCCTGAGATGGCTGTGTGTATGCGTTGCTGGATCGAAGTGTAATCGGATTCTTCTGGAGTTTTAGCGATACCGGCACGGATAGGGTTGAGGTCCACGTAAGCGAGGCAGGCGGCAAGGGCTCTTTCATCCAGCAAGGCCTGAGACTTGAAACGCCCTTCCCAGAAACGACCGGTGCAGTTGTCCTCGGCATTGGCCTGGCGGGCGATGGACTCGCTCAAGCAGCGCATAAACCAGCTGATATCGGTCAGGCGCTCGCGCCAAAGGGTTGAACAGTTCTAGACACCCACGATAACACCTTGGTAAATCTTCAAGCGGCAAGCAAGCTGACTGCCTCTGGGAGGGTAACCCCCTCTACAGGAAAGCAAACCTAATATCCACACCCAGCAGGGCCTCGATAGCTTTATCTATCAAGAAGGCCAAGTGGTATGGAACGCTGCCTACAAAGCTATAGTGATATCGTCTACCCCACAAGAACCCAATAGAACAGCCTATTCGCCTAGCTAGAAAGAGGACTATAAAAATGTGAATAAAAACACCACAAAATACACCCCCCGATAAAACGCCGCAAAGAGAAAGGATGACCTCCATGTTTATCACCTACATCCCCACCAGGAATATAGACGCCTCCAAAGATTTTTATGAAAATAAAATGGGATTTTTCGAGGATGATTACGGCTTCAAACTAAACATTGCCGGCTATGACAAAGTTAGAATACGGCCGCAGATCAAGAGAGATTTCCCGCAGGAAAACTATTGTTATTTTAGCTACGAACTAAAAACTGGCTTTCTTAGTTACTGCAAAAAAATTATGGATAAAGGGGTTAAATTTAAGGTGATAGCAATGACTCCGGGTGGTTATTCTGGAATGATTATCGATCCAGATGACAATAAGATATTAGTAGAGTGCGAAAGCTTTGAAGATAACAACTCTATCGACCCAAGTGAATGGGAGTGCTACAGAAGGTATTAGGAAGCACAGTCCAAACAACGGCAGTAGTGATGTCGCGCAACAATATAGGAAAAGATGAAGGTGAAGTTAGAATTAGATAAAGATGATACATTTGAAGAATTGGCGGAACACTTTCGCTTATTCATTATGCAAAACTTTAATCGCTGTCTGAAAAATACTGAACTATCCAATAGCAAGAAAGAGCAGCTATGCACTGAATTTTTAGCCGAACTGTGCGTAAACTTAGATCAGGGCGAGTGGGAACATAATGGCAAATACTATCGCCCTACAATGTAAGCGCTCAATAAACCCCACCTGGCAGATTAGTAGGGGGTGTGATACCCCCCTACTAATCTGCCTGTTTGATATTCCAGGGTAGTAACACTTCAATATCTTCAAGAGATTGGGCCTTGGGCAGTTCACTAAATACTTTGCAGAGATAGGCGTAAGGTTCGAGGTCATTGCCTTTAGCGGTTTCGATCAGGCTGTATAGGGCGGCGCTGGCATGGGCGCCTCTTGGGGTTGCACTGAAGAGCCAGTTTTTCCGGCCAACAACGAAGGGGCGGATGGCGTTCTCCGCTGCATTGTTGTCGATCTTTAAATTACCGCTGGCAGTGTAGATCTGTAGCTTGCGCCAGTTTTTATGCAAATAGTTCAGCGCTTTTCCAAGAGTGCTTTTCGGGATTACCTTGGGACGTGTTTTTTCGAGCCAGGCATGCAGCTTGTCCAGCACAGGTAGACTCTCTTTTTGTCTCAGTTGATACCTTTCTTCAGCGCTCAGCTCTTTTCCTTTTCGTTCAATATTGTATAAATGGGTAATGTAGTTGATTGCAATGTCAGCTCTACTGGGTTTACTTTTGCCGGATTTTTTATTCTTACTCTTAGCTTTGGTTGTCACTTGCGCTTCTACAAATTTCCGGCGTGCATGTGCCCAGCAGCCAAGGTGAGTAATTTGCTCCTCTGTGGCAACTGCATAATAGCCAGAATAATCATCTGTTTGTAGATAACCTCTATAGCCAGAAAGTAAATCGCTAGCAATAGCGCCACTGCGACTGGGTGAATAGTCAAACAGGATCACTTTTTGATCTGGGAGCCCCCCTCGCCGTATCCACATATAGGATTTACTTTGTGCGGACTTTTCTGGCTCGTTTAATACCTGTAGAGGAGTTTCATCACACTGGATGACTGGCCCTTCTCTTAGCTTGTCATTAAAAAGGTTAAGGAGTGGCTGCACTAGGTGACTGCAACGTATCATCCAATTAGCCAGAGTGCTTCTGGGCAATTCAACTTGAATACGCTGAAAACCTTTTTCCAGACGCGCCAGAGGCATGGCATCCTGGTACTTGGCTGTGGTGATATATGCCAGCAAGTTAGGGCTGGCATTGCTTTTTGGGATAGGTTGAGCAGGCAATGCCGCAGTCTTTACACCTACTTCACAGTTGCCACAAGCATATTTCTTACGGACATGCTGTAGAACTTGGATCTTTGCCGGGATAATATCCAGCTGTTCACTGACTTCTTCACCAATAGCTTTAAGTGCACAGCCGCAATCACAGATTTTTTCTTTTTTAGGAAGATCATGCTCTATACGTACACGGGGAAGGTCAGCAGGTAGAGGTTTGCGCCCGGATGATTTTCTTCGAGTGTAACTAGCAGACTCTATTACTGCCTCAGTAGCTTCGCCTTCACCCTCTTCTTCACACAGGCTATCTGTCGCCTCAGACTCGGCTTCATTGAACAGGCCAATCTGGTCTGGCGAGCTTTTCTCACTGCTTTTGCCGAAGCGCTGATTGCGAAGCAAAGCAATTTGCTCTTCGAGAAAGCGGATATGCTTGTGATTTTCTTTAAGCCTGGAATCCTGCTCAAAAATTTTCTTAGATTGCTCAAGCAGAAGCGTTTTTAACGCTTCTGGATCGGTGGGTAATAGTTTCGCGTCCATGTTTTCCATGGCTGCTATTTTACCGTGATGAACAGCTATATAACAGAGTTAAGGTGCAAGATTTGGTGGGGTTCCTGCTCCCAGATATTAAGTCCATCAAGGAGCTGGTTTAAATCCTTGCCATTACGTATGTGGTATTTTGAAATATCACTCCATTGCCACTGAAATCGCTGTTTCTCCAATCGTTTATACCAAACGATAAACCCATTGCGCTCCCAATACAAAAGCTTAATCTTGTCTCGACCGCGATTACAGAAGACAAAGATAGCATCTTGCATTGGTGATAGCTCCATCTCTGCTTCCACTATCGCCGCCAGACCATCAATAGATTTGCGCATATCCACAGGTTCGGCATAAAGATAGATCTCCGCAGACTGTCTTGGCCTCAACATTCAGGTTGCTCTCGAAGTAGGTGTAAAACCATTGGCAGTGTCCGTTCGAGTGTGGATTCACGGAGATGTATCTTTGCATTTCCAGGAAGAGTCACAACTACAGTTTCATCAGTAGATCTCGGTGATACTGATAGCGGAATCAATTTCGGGGTCTTCTTGGCCTCCTTGCCGCGCCAATAAGTAAAGGTACTGAGTCTGAGCTGATGCTCCCGGCAGTAGGCTGTCTGTGAAAGCCCGCTATCCTTCCACTTAGTGACATGCATCATCCAGAAGTCTGATTTACTTTGCTCTGTCATGTAGATCTCCTGATCGTTTAAAAACCAGGATCGTAGCGGATGGGCACTTGGATTTTTAGGTGGGCTTTATTGAGCGCTTACCCTACAATTGGATTTATTGACAGCGAACACCTCCAACTTTGGGATGAAAACACTAAAATTATTGTTCCCTATGAGGCTTACCATCATCACGATAAAGTCTGGGATGAAGTAGAGGATAAATTTGACCGGTGTCGGTTGGGTTAAATTATTCCCACCGCTTAGCGATAGGGGCGCTATAGATGATATCGCTGCCAACAAAGGGTAACTGTAACTATTACAACCTTTGAAATAAGACAGCAGCACTGATTGGAGGGGAAAGCCAGACCTCCAGCAAGGCGCGGCTTGGCAAAGTGTAAGCACTCTGTCAGCCGCACCGAGATATTGCTGAATTATTTCAGCCCCCTGCCCTATTAAGCCGATGCCTGCGGACGGGTATTGGGTAGAGCGTTCGAAATATCACTGCCTACCACTGGCTTCTCTAAAGGCTCAAACCAAACACTATCCGGCTCGATCTTGGATTGCCGTTTTTGCAGGCGCGCCAGGAGTAACACAAAGCATGCCCCAATCAGCAGGGCAACAAAATCAACGGCCCATACCGGGGTTGCCGCTCCCAGTAACTCACCTCTTATCAGCGAGCTGATTGGAATCAGGAAAATTGCAGTTGTACAGAAAATCATAAGTTGTCGTGCGGCAGCCATTGGGCGGTGGGTAAACGCCCAGGCCACAGCCAAAAGAAAACCGGTGTAATAAGCGGCCTTCTGCCAAAACTCAATATCCACCTGTCCATGAGGCAGCCACTTCACAGCCAGCATACTCACGGCTATCCCCAGGAGAGTTCCCAGGCCAACCCCCACGGTCAACCTCGCCATAACCCGGGATGAGGTTGTTTGCACGGGCAAGGCCCCCTGGCCCCGGCGCTTTTTACGCCGGCTTTCAATCCACAAGAGGTTACCGCTAAAGAAGATCAGTGCCCCCATAATTCCCAGTACAAAATACATCCAGCGCACCGCATCGCCACCAAAGCTACCAAAATGCAGGGAGAAAATACTTATTACCGTACCACTGTATCCATTGAAGCTACCGGGCAGAATACTGCTGTAGGGAAGCTCTCTCAGGTAGGGATTGCCGAGCACATAGGCATACTCAGCGCCGCGCACCACTTCACCGTGCATTATTCCCCCCACCCGCATACGCGGGGAGCGCGTATCCAGGCCTATATAGAGGATTTCCGCCATCTGGAATTTGGGCTCGCGCTGCTGGATCACCGTCTCCAATTCGGCAACCGGCACCAGCTCAGAGAAGTGCTTCACCTCCTGTGGCGCAGGCCGGGTGAACATTGGCGAGTCCCCATAGGCGGTCACGCGCAGGGCATCGTAAAGTGGGTCGTGGAAGGCAAATACGAATGCAGTAAAAGCGATCACCAGATGAAATGGCAGCGAGGTAATTCCCAGTACATTGTGAAAATCGAGCCAGTAACGCTTGCGATTCTTGCCCTTTCTCAGTACCAGTAAATCCTTGAACCAGGAGGGTAAGAAGACGATCAGACCTGAAATCAATGCCACAAAATACAGGGCTGCAACTGCACCCAGTACATAGGTACCAAAAGCATCGTGACCTTCACCACCGGGGATACCTGCGGTGCGATGCAGGTGGTCAACAAATTCCCCAATCGCAGAAACCGTAAAACTCTGAGTAATCAACGCGCCCTGCTTATCGAAGCTGGCATACCACAGCGTGTGCTCATGGGTCTGCTCATCCTCTATTTCCCAGCTCACCGGTGCCGCTTGCAGACCTGCTAACGGCAGCTGCACCGTCATTTGTTTTGCCGCTTCCGGGTGCGCCTGCAAAACTTCAGAAATTAGATGGTCATACTTTTCTACAGGAATCGTTGGCAAAGTGGTCTCAGGTTGCAGGGCCCACTGGTTAAGTGGCCCCTTAAACATGGTCAGGGCACCGGCAACAAAGGCGATATAGAGAAACAGACCTGCGATAATACCGGTCCAGGTATGCACACTCTTATAAGTTTTAATCAATTCAACGCGCATAATCTCAACCTCCGAATCTCGCAATCCACAGCAGGGTAAATAGCAACACATTCAGCCCCAGATAGAGGGACAGCATGCGCCGGGCACTGGTAAACAGATAGACCAAACTCACCGCAGTGAGCCAAATTGGGCTGATCAGCCACATCGTAAACTGACTTCTGTCGTCGACCGCTGCATCGCCGGGGGCCCATACGGCCAGCAAGCTGGCAATAGCAACCGCTATTGGCAACCCCAAAAATACTGCACATAGGCTTTTTACCCACCACTGTGGTTTATAGCCTTGCAACCCCTTTTGAATCCGCTTCTTTTTCCCGGCTAATACTTTTCCAGGCTTATCGAGCACCCCAGTAAAAGGCAATAACCCCAGCGCCAACATCAATAAGCAAAGAAGTGTAAAGGCGGAGGACATTGCTGAAAAAGTTTGACGGAAAAGTGTCCAGGAGATGACAAGAAGTACGAGACTGGCGGAGAGAGCGGGGTAAAACTGGAGGGGTCTCTGCTCGCGCCACTGCTGATTAGGGCAGCCCAAATAAAAAACAGACGAGGCAAGAATACAACTAAGTAGCCCGAGTCCGACTAAAACTGAGGAATACATTGCAAGTTTTCACTTAAGAATTAGAGGTACTGCCCCATACGGTGATAGCCTGATTACCAAGCCCAAGCCATTGCCCGGCGACAGAGTAGTGGAATTTTATTGCGAGAAGCCCGCATTTGCAAATAAGAATTATTAGCATTATATTCCCTGCCGATTTTCCTCGTCGCTCTGACTTCTTTATCTTGCTAGGGATTACGTCATGTATAAACGCCACCTGCTCAGCAACGCCGTTTCACTTACCCTCCTTGCTTCAATTGGGGCGAACGCTATCGCCGCAGAAGAGAAAGGGAATGAGTATGCACCGCAGGCAATGGAAAACATCCTTGTTATCGGCGAGAAGACAGAGCGATCCCTCAAGGAAACCACTTCTTCCGTATCTGTAATTACCGAAGAAACCTTGAACAGCATGCAGCACCTGAGCATTACTGATGCGGTGTCGAATATCTCCAACGTGGTAGTGCTATCTGGCGCCACACCGGATATTCGCGGTGTTTCCGGCAACGGTTCGGCCACCGGTTTTAACTCTTTTTCCGGCGGCGCCAAAACCCGAGTCTCCACGCTTATTGATGGCGTTGCCGAGCCGTTTGTTGCGGATCTCACTGGCGACAGCGGTATTTGGGATCTGGAGCAAATTGAAGTATTCCGCGGCCCCCAGTCCACCAGCAATGGGCGCAACAGTATTGCCGGCTCTGTATATATCAAAACCAAGGACCCCAGCTTCGACTGGGAAGGTGCCGCCCGTGTGGGTTATCGCAACCAGGACGGCTATATCGACACTTCCGGTATGATTTCCGGCCCGATTGTTGAAGACACCCTCGCCTTCCGCCTGACCGCCCAACAGCTTACCGGCGACACCATCAGCAATGCCCAAGAGTATGAGGGCAATCCCGCTGACTTCGACCTGAATACCCTGGAAACCCAGCGCCTGAAAGGCAAACTGCTGTGGACCCCCACTGAAAAGCTGAAGACACTGTTTACCGTGTCCACTAACAGCGAAGAGGGAAACACCGGGCGTATGTACTACACCCTAACCGGTGTTGACGACTACGAGACTTATTTCTACCGCGACATGGACACCGAATCCACCACAACCAGTGTTAAAGTGGATTACCAAATCAGCGATGATATCTCTATCGAAGTCCTGGCAGCCTATATGGACTACCAGTGGGGCTTTGACGCCTATGAAGAAGAAGCCAGCAGCGAGCAGTACGTTCGCATGGATGAGCAGAACAGCACTATTGATGCGAAGCTCAATTTCGGTCTCACCAGTGACACCCTGCACGGCTTTATCGGCCTCGCGCATTTTGAGCGAGAGCAGGACTTTAACAGCTCCAACAGCGTTACCTATTTTGGCGATGACGAGAGCACCTCTACCGCTATTTACGGTGAAGTGACCTACGCACTAAGCGATAGGCTGAACTTAATCAGCGGTTTGCGTGTTGAAAACGAACAACAAGACCGCAACTTCAACTTCAACAATGGCTACCTGATCGCGGGCTTGGATATTGATGAAACTATCACCCTACCGAAGATCGCCCTGCAATACGATCTGAGCGAAGACACTACCGTTGCTGCCAGCGCGCGCAAAGGCTACAACTCCGCCGGTGGTGCTCTCAACTTTAGCGCGGGCGATTACTATTACTACGATGAAGAAACCGTTAACACCTACGAGCTGGCCGTGCGCAGCAGCCTGGCAAATGGCACTGTCAGCCTTAACGGTAACCTGTTCTTCAACGACTACTCCGGCTATCAGGCGCTCAGCTCTTCCCGCACTATCGTCAATATGGATGAAGTCGAGACTTACGGTGTAGAGCTCGAAGCTATTGCGATGCTAACCCCTCAATGGGAGTTGCGCGCCGGCCTGGGCCTGCTGGAAACTGACATCACCGATGCGGGTGTTGATTACGAAGATGCCGATGGCAATGAACTCAACTCAGCGCCGAATATCACCGCAAATTTAGGCACAAAATACTGGATTAATGATGCACTGAGTCTGGGCGTCTCTGCCAACTATGTAGGAGAGTACTACGGCGACTTCAGCAATACCGACGAGAGAGTGGCCGGCGATTACACCATCGCGCGCCTCAATGTTAACTATGAAGTCGAAGATTGGAGCATCTCTGCTTATATTAACAATGCCCTGAACGAGGAAGCCTACCTGACAGTTGAGCCGGTCGGCAGCCGCTACCCAGACGGTTACGCATCGATTATCGACCCGCGCAATGTCGGTATCTCCGCGACTTACCGCTTCTAATTTGCCCCGCTAGCGATCGCTATAAGCCCACCCTCTGAGTGAGTCAGCCTCACTCAGAGGGTGGTTTTCTGCTTTCATACAACGCTACTGTGCAATAAGCACCATATTACTATCCCCATTCTGGGAAATATTGGCAGTCTGGAAATCATTAACCTGACTGAGCGTAAATGAATTTGCATCACCCTGCTGAAATGAAGTAGCAGAGCCAAAGGCCCCGCTTTGAATTGTTACCCCCACATTATTTAAACCAATCTGTGTGGTATTCGCCTGATTGAAACTGCCAGACTGCGAATGGACAATATTATTTGAGTTACTCTGCTGGCTGATGGTACTCGCATTGCTGTCCACCTGCATAACATCAGCCCAATTGCTATCACCTAATTGGTTCAATGAGGAAGTACTGCTAGTAGAAAAAGACTGGTTCACCGTAGCCGTGTTTGAATTGCCCTGCTGCACAGTGCCTGCGGCACTGGCAGAACTACCAATTTGCACAACAGTCCCAGTATTGGAGTCGCCGGTCTGAGTGATAGTAATATTGCCAGAAGTGCTATTAGATTGATTAACTGTGGCAAAGTTAAACGTATTGAACTGCCTAATTGCCACCACATCGGCATTAGACAGTGTCTGATTAACCACACTAATATTACTATCCCCAGTCTGGGCGATATTAGCGGTCACCGTATCGGACCCATTCTGAGCAACGGTGGAGTCATTTAAATTGCCCACTTGCCCCTGAACAATTGTACTCGAGGTATTACTGTTTATTTGCGAGGCGAATTGTGTATTGTCATCTCCATCTTGGAATTGATTGACAAAATTGAACGTCACCGTTGGATCACTTTGATCCACGGTCACACTATTCCCTATTCCGACTTGACTCTGAATCGCAGTATTGTCAGAAGCAAGAATCCCATAACTTGCAACAGCAAGCAGAACCCCTGCCGCCAACGGGGCACACCTTTTCATATCTACCGCCCTCAAATATAGAACGTCTCTAAACCCGGCTTTTTATACTGAAAAACCAATTTGCACCTTATCCAATCAGTTTGGTAGAAAGCCATCCATGATTGAGCCGCACTTAAATTCCCTAGTGTCAACACCCACACGCGTAAACTTTAACCCTGCAAAGATCCAAATTTACAACGCCTCCTGAGTATTATTCCGGGGAGCCGCCCCAACAATAGGAAGATAGTGCAGAAAATCTAAGAAGAAAGTTTCTCAAAGCCCGAAACAAATAAGCCTACGGAAAACATAGGAAAAAATTCCTATTGCGAACGGCAAAATAGAGACCACACTTCGAAATATTTGCATAGGCCAGCCAACCACTAAACACGGCGGGACGCACCAATGAAAAAAGCATTGCATATTAAATCGATACTGATGGCCACAACAGGCTGCGGCTTGGTCGGTTTTGCCAGTATCGTCTCAGCGGTAAGCTGCGGAGATACTATCACGACTGCCGAGGTGCTGGATGCCGACATCATAAATTGCGCAGCCTCCCCGGCCATTACCGTCACCGGGCCAACCGGCAGTCTTGACCTGAATGGATTTACGCTTTCCTGTGATGGATCAGCTATTGGAATCTTATTGGATGGATCTTTCGCGGGATTAAGTAATAGCCAACCATCCAGTGGAACTATCAGAGCTTGTGACACCGCCGGCATATCCGTTGAGGGCACGGGTTTCCACACTATAGTGGGGGTCACCACATCAGAGAATGGTGCTCTAGGCGTGTCCGTTAGCAGTGATAATAATTTTTTCAACAGCTCCAGCCATACCGACAACCAAGACACCGGCATCTATATTAGCGGAGATGAGAATAGCTTTTTTTCAGTCGATGCGAGCGGTAATCTAGCTGCTGGAATTGCCATTTTTGGAGACTACACCCGTATCTCCCAAAGTATCGCGGACAACAACGACATCGTAGGAATAATCCTTATAAACGCAAATTATACCAGTGTTATACAGAATACCGCCTCAAGCAATGGAGAATACGGTATTTTAGTAGATGATACCGGGCCCGTAGGAAATATTATTCTTGGAAATCAAGCTCAATCCAATATTATACGCGACATGTTTGATGACAGCTCATCCCCATGTGTAGGAACTACCTGGTTTGCAAATGACTTCAACACCTCTAATGAGTCCTGCATCGAATAGACCGGTATCGAGTATAGGGCCCACCACTAGTCTTCTGGGCCCTTTTGTAAAAATCTTGCCTGCAAAACCCTAGGCGATTCTCTGCTCTGGAGCAAACATAATAATGGCCATCCCCAGCATCGCCACTCCCGCACCGCTCAGGTCCCAAACGGTAGGTTTAACGCCATTTACCAGCCACAGCCAGATAATTGAGGAAAAAATATAAATCCCACCATAAGCGGCATATACCCGCCCCGCCGGGGCCGGGTGCAATGTCAGCAACCCGGCGAATATGGCCAAGCTAATAGCGCCCGGCAGCAGCAACCAGATACTTTTATCCTGCTTTAACCACAGGTAAGCCATATAGCAGCCGACTATTTCAGCCAACGCCGTGAGCAGGAACAACGCGATTGTTTTTATTTCAAATGGCAGCATAAAAAATTATATGCTCAACTGCTTGCAGGGCATACATTTTCAAGACGCATCGTAAATGCACGCTTCATATAGGAGAATTGCTCAATCTTCTGCATATGGCCGCCGAGGGAATTTCTTGCGCGGGAAAAACGCTGTTTCTCCGCTTTACTCATCCCTTCATAGTAAAGATACAGGCTTTGCATTGGCGCCATAGCGGCCTTCTCTGCCCGATAAAAAACATCGTCAGACATTGCCAGATCGACCTTATCCCGAATAGAGCCATCCGGCATAATTTGCACTGACACACTGGGAACATAGTTTGCGATCGGCCCCTCCAGGTTAAGGATAGAGGATTTTTCCTCACTGAGCTTTTTTGCGATATAAACCTTTAACTTATTGCTGCGAACCTCTAACTTCACAAACGGTTTAACCTCGTTAAACTTCTCTTTGTCCGCCTCAAAGAGTTTTACCAGAGCCTCAAGCATCACCAAACTCTGGGTATTGATAAAGCGCTCATACTCTTCCAAATAACATGAGGCTTGCGCACCACTACTCAACAGAAAAAATAAACTAAAGAATAATCTTTTCATTGACCTAACTATTATCCTGAATATTTGCTAATTTTCTCGCCTTACACGCACTGGCGCTTCGCTTAACCCTGCACAGTTTAGACCTCATTGAGATTATCTTCGGCCGGCAATTGCGCTTGAAACTTTATCTTTATAAAAAATACGCAGCCTGCGTCTTTTCCTCGATGATTTGCGCCAGAGATATTCAGAAAACAAATCGGGGCTAGACTGTCCGATAGCGGTTGACGGCTTCCGGCACATAAAAGTAAAGAAACTGCACTCTAGTGATAATCGGGCAATAGTACCGGGGGTAAGCGGGAGGCCTCCAACATCCACTCTTTGATACTCGCGCGCGCCAACAGTCTCTCTATCCATTGTCGGGTCTGTGGCCAGGGCTGCAAATGGGGGCTGTGGGAATAGATTCTGATCACCGTTGGTACAAAAGCCAAATCCGCCAGGGAGAGGTCCCCCATCAGGTAGGGGCCACCATTTTGCTCAAGCTCTCCCTCCCAGGCGGCAAACAGGCGCTCCGCGTCCATCTCCTCTTCTGGAGTCATTGAGCGCTTATCCGGGTAAAACGCACTCTCAAAAGACAGGCGCGGGCACAACCCCGACAAACCCGAGTGCTGCCAACTGAGCAGGGCTCTGGATCTGGCCCGCAACAACGGTTCTCTGGGTAAAAGTTCAGCGGAGCCAATATCATTGGCGTACTCCATAATCGCCAGGGAGTCAAAGATAATGGTATCCCCGTCTTGTAAAATAGGCACAGTTCTCGCGGGGGATAATTCACCAATACGCTGTAAGTTCTGCACCCGCTGTGGCTGGCGAATATCCACAACCACTTCATCAAACTCAATTTCCTGCTCACGCAGGGCCAACCAGGCTCTAAAGGCCCAGGTGGAAGCGTTTTTAGTACCCGAGTGCAAAACACGAGACATAGTCAATCCATTGTTATTGAAATTTTATTGACAAGCTATTTCAAGCGCGCCGAAATCATTACGTTATAACAACATCGCAAACCACATTAAAGGACCAACCGGAAAGTCAGTGATTATTTTTGATCAACTTCACATCCCCTGAAACAGACTCTTCATAATTAAACGATATGCAGCCTGCTTTTTAAATTGTTGCTGATCGACCCTACAAATCAAGCAGTTCAAAACAGCAAGCGCCAACTATTTAGTAAAAATTAACCGGATCAAAATAGCGGAACCAAAATCACTGCAAAAATATTAATCAACCAGCCTAGAGAGACTGGCAGCTATTGCAAACAGGCAGCCCCCACTGACAAAGCCGTTAGAAACCCAATATTCGTACCACTACAATCGGTATCGAGTGTATCGTTCAAATTATAAGGAGCACCACCCAAAGAGGCATTTCAGCTAACAATATTGCCATTTAAATTTTTCAGAATAATAACAGCACCCTATTCACTTTAAAGCAAGCTCGCTTAACCGAGGTGCGGGGCATTTATTCTCCCTCTAGCTTGGACAGGATTAGCTATTCCGCAATAAGAAAAAATACCCAGAGGGGCTCGCATTATTAATGCGAAGGGATTAGCTGGAAAAGAATCCGTAACAACAGTGACTAACACAGCAAAACTAATTATAAACCCGACATAAAAAAACCCGGCCATGGCCGGGTTTTTTACTAATTAAAGCGCTAGAGAATTACTTTATACCCAACACTTCTTTACCCTGAATAAAGGTAACATCAACCGGGATGCTGGCCTCAGCCAAACGATCCAGGTCAGCCTGTAATTCAGGGCCAATAACGCCTTTAGTTTCCAGCAGGGACTTGGCCTTGTTGTAATCGCCATCCCCTTGGATGGTAATAATCAGACGGGACAGGTTGGTCATCGCCTGCTGCATCTTATCAAAGTCAACGCTGTATTGACCGGTCTTGGTATCGCGAGTGAATGCGCCCTGCTCCTTGAAGTAGTTAAAGCGCATCATATTGGCTTTACCGTGGGCGCTGGCGGCACCAAAGCGCACACTGCGGAAAATACCGGCCAGGAAGGTCACGTAGTTATCCATCAGCTGGCCTTCTTCCAGCTCGCCTTTTTCATGCAGGCGGGTAACCATGTACAAACCGAGGATATCGGCCTTGCCCTCTTCCAGTGCAGAAGAGGTTTCCTTCAGGGCCTGACGCACGTTGTTTCCCCCCTCTAGCGTCTTTTTAATACCCAGGCCATGGGCCACTTCGTGGAACATGGTATTGGCAAAGAACGCCGGGAAAGTGATGTTCTTGCGCTGATCTTCAGCGATCAATACATCGCTGATCGGCACCAGGATCTTGTCAAACTTGGCCTGCATGGCATTTTTAAGCTGAAGGCGACGGGTGCCCTTGGCCAGCTGTACCTCCTCATCATTGGGGAGGTTAATCGCAATGGTCTTGGAGCCCGCATTGCTGTGGCCCGCATAGAAGAGCACATCGTAGGCGTTCAGGTCTGAATCGGTACCGGGCTCTTCAGACTTGTATTTCTCTTCAACCGGCAAGCCCTTTTGCAGCTCGGGCAACAGGGCGGCAAACTTGGCCAGCTTTTTACTCCACTCCTTGTCCTTCAATAGAACATAGGACTCGTAAGCGGTGCGGTAGGCGAACAGTTGGTCCTCGTAATTTTCAATAGGACCAATAACCACGTCGATATCATTCTCCTTCATATCCATCCAGGCCATATCGCTGGGGCGGAAATTATCGGAGAGCAGGGCGTCGGCACGCATGGTGAGGTACTGGGCAAATTCTTTGCTCTCAGCCAGGCCTGCGGCCTGGCGCAGAATGCTTGCGGCCTTATTGAGGTCTGTATTATAAGCTTGGCTGTATGGGATCAGCTCCAATTTGCCGGCGCTATTGCGACGCACCAGGGAGTAGAGGCCGTCTTTGCCCGCTTGATCCCAGCTTTCAAACTCTTCGCGAGTCATATCTGCCGGGTAGAAATTGGCGCCGAGGGGCTTGTCGCTATAACCGGTAATAAACGGTTTATTATCGTCCAGGCGATCCCAGGGGCCGTAATTGATTTCGGCAAACTTGCGCGCGCGGTTATCTTCAATATCGGGCAGTAAATCCTCTGCCGGACCATAGGACTGCAACCAGAAGAGGCGGTCCATAATCTGGCTGGCATCGATTAACAAACCGATCATTTTGCGCTGGTTTTCGGTCAGATCACCCAGGTCTGCGGTGAGTTCAACCGGTACATAGATATCAAAACGCTTATCCGCATCCTCTACCTTTTGGCCTTCGGGTACAGGTACTGTCTTGGATTCGACAATCTGGGCCTCAGCCTCCGCCTTGGCAACCTCATCGCTCTGCTGCTCTTTTTTGGAACAAGCGCCAACAAGGGCCAGTGCCAACACTGCTGCCGCTATCTTGGTAGCCTGAAAGGGAATGGTCATATCGCTCTGCCTATCAATTTTTTGTATCGGCGCCACATTAGTCTGGCTGCGGGGATTTATCAACCGTTAGGATGCGGGTAGCTCTGCCGTTTGCGCCTCAGTTCCACGTTCCTGTTGTTGTATACGCCACAGGGCTGCGTAGTGTCCGCCAGCGCGTATCAATTCACTATGGGCACCCTGCTCGACAACCTCCCCCTGGTCCAGAACTAGAATCCGGTCCGCATCGACAATCGTGGAGAGGCGATGTGCAATCACCAGTGTGGTCTGCTCCCGTGCAATCTCCTGTAGAGAGGTCACTATGCCCTGCTCCGAGTGGCTGTCCAGAGATGAGGTGGCCTCATCAAAAATCATAATTGGAGGCTTTTTAAGTAGGGCCCGCGCAATAGCTACCCGCTGCTTTTCACCGCCGGACAATTTGAGCCCGCGCTCGCCCACCAGGGTATCGGCCCCCTCCGGCAGCTGTTGGATAAAATTTGCCAACTGGGCGTGCCTAATCGCCTCATCCACTTCTGCATCGGAGGCGTCCACGCGACCATAGCGCACATTTTCCCGGATCGACTGGTTAAACAACACCGCATCCTGAGGTACTACGCCAACCGCTCTGCGCAACGACTCCTGGGAAACGCTGCGAATATCCTGCCCATCAATAGAAATTGAGCCGCTATTAACGTCATAGAAACGAAACAGCAGCTTAAACAGGGTGGACTTGCCCGCGCCGCTGGCACCGACAATTGCGATCTTTTGACGCGGTTCCACAGCAAAGCTAATCCCTTTGAGTATTTCCCGGTTGCCCTTGTAGCCAAACTGGACACGGTCAAACTCAATGCGCCCTTCCGCCATCGCCAGAGAGGGAGCCTGGGGCAGGTCTTCAACGGCGGGCTTTATCTTCAGCAGCGAGAACATTTTTTCGATATTTGCCAGGGCCCCTTTCATCTCCCGGTAGACAAAACCGAGGAAATTCAGCGGTATAAAGATCTGCATCATAAAGGCGTTCACCAGCACAAAATCGCCGATGGTCATAGTTCCCTGGCTGACACCGACGGCAGCGAGCACCATTGCCGCACACATGGCGCTGGCAATAATCAGGGCCTGACCGATATTGAGGCCAAATAGGGACAATCTATTCTTGCGCCGCGCCGTTTCCCAGCTGGCCAGCTCCCGGTCATAGTGACTGGATTCGTGTCGCTCATTGGCAAAATACTTGACGGTTTCATAGTTGAGCAGGCTATCGACAGAGCGACTACTGGCCTGGGATTCGGCCTCGTTCAGCTCCCTGACAAAGCGCGTGCGCCACTCCGTGGCCACGATAGAAAAGCCGATATAAACAATAACCGCAAGCAATACGAGCAGCGCGAATAATCCGCTGTAGTTCCACCAGAGCAGCCCCGCCACCATGGCAATTTCCACCAGGGTGGGGACGATATTGAACACCATAAAGCGCATCAGGAATCCAATACCGCTGTTGCCCCGCTCAATATCCCGGGAGAGACCACCGGTACGGCGATTCAGGTGGAAGTCCAAATCCAGCTTGTGCAAATGCTGGAACACTTCCAGGCCGATCCTGCGCTGGGCTCGCTCGGTCACACGGCCAAAAATGGTATCGCGCAGCTCTCCAAACAGGGTGCTGGAAAAGCGGACGGCCCCATAGGCCAAAAGCAGTCCCAAAGGCACTGCCACCACCTGAGCGATTCCCCCGGCGCTGTCCAGATCATCGACGATATGTTTGAGTAAAAATGGCAGGGTAACACCGGCAACCTTGGCGCCGATCAGACAAAGAATCGCCAAAACCACCGCGCGGCGAAATTCTAACAGGTAGGGAAAAAGGGTTTTCAGGGCACCCCAGTGCACTTCATCCAGTGCAACCGTGGACTTGGGTCTCGGCATAATCTATCCAGGCGGAGAAACTAAACGCTTATTATAATTCGCCAATAGAAGTTATATAAACGCCGGCCTCTTAAGCACCATGCTAAAACACCCTATCACCCCTGCGGGCAGGTCATCACACTGAGCCTGTTGTCGATGCCAGTGTTTTAGTCATCAAACAACAAAAGCGTCAGTGTGGACCTATCGGGATAAAAAATAACAAGCCGCCGCTAGGCTTGCATATGCTCAAGCATATAAGTCAAAACTTCATCGCTGTCATCTACCAGCCTTTCTATCAGGTCGAGGTGATCCCGATTATTCGCCAGCCTGAAATGACAGGGCTTATCCATTTTCAGCATTTTCTCTTGATACTCTTTGGTCTGCCGAAAGAATTCAGGAGTATCAAATTCTGGCACAATTAAATGGAGGGGACACGCCGTTGTATCAACACCAGACTCCAATAGCTGGGGACTGACTTTTTCAGCGGACTCCATCGACATATTAATGGCATCATTGACAAAACTATTCACCAGTGGGCGAATATCAAAGAGCCCGGCGAGGGAAAACACCCCTTTCAACTTGCTCTGTGCCGATGCAGATACGCCAAATTGACTCCAGTCAGTCTGGTGCAATAGTGCAGCCAACTGGCCGCCTGCCGAGTGTCCGAGCAGATATACCGACGGGGCCTCTTTTGCCTCAGCCTCTTTCAGTACACTCGCCACCGCCCACTGCATCTGTGTGACAATAGACTCCATTGGGGTGTCGTTTTCCCAGTCTGGAGCCATACGGTAGCCCGGCATATAGACCGCAAAACCCTTTTTGTTAAAAGGTTCAGCCAGAAAAGAAAACTGCTCTTTCGAAAACCACTGCCACCAGCCCCCGTGGATATATATTACGATCGGGGCATTTTCCGAGACGTCATTCGGCCTGAAAACATCCATCGAGCCGGATAAGTCACCCTCGCCAAAACTGGCCGTATGCAAGCCCGCCTTAACCGCTTTGCGATAAGCCTCGCTGCGACTCCCAGTAAATTCAGCGTGAGACGGCAACAAAAGATCCGTCGGCAGGCGCCGCGTCCACAGTGTAGGGTTATATTGTTGGTCAGTTTTCTCGCGGTTAAAGCTATACCAAAACTCGTTCACAGCTAGTGTCCTTACTTGTCGTTCGGGTTGACTGCTTCGAATTGATCATCACGTAATAGCATAGTACCGTCCTCCTGTAGGACCCACAGCTCACGGGTGATCACACCTTGTGCATGATTCATTTTCCACTGGCTCGACAGCACGGTGGAGATTTCATCCACAACCTCAATTTTTGCGCCAATATAGGTCACATCGGCGAAACCTTGATCGATCAGATTTTGCCAGAACGTCTGTATACTCTCGCGACCTTCAAATACACCAAACGGTTTAGCGGTCATCTGGGCCTGCGCTTCATACATGGATGCGCACCCGGCGGCATTGCCACTGTTGAAGTAAAACTTCCACTGTTCACTGGCAGCTTTTGTTTTTTCAATCAAGATATCGCTCACTTCAAAATCCTCTTCTGCTATAGGTAACGACCTTATGCCCATAGATTGCACCATGGCACCGGTTGTGATAAATACCCATTGGTTAATATTAGTGTTTAGGAAAATTGAACGATGAAACCGAGCCTGGAAGATATGCAGGTATTCCTAGCGGTGGTAGAGGCCCGTAGTTTCACCCTGGCAGCAGACCGCCTGGAGCGCACCAAGTCGGCAGTCAGTCAAACCATTACCCGATTGGAGTCAGATATTGGCACGCGCTTGCTTTACCGCAGCACCCGCTCCCTATCTCTCACCGAGGCAGGTGCGGAGTTTTATGCCCACTGCCGGGAAATTAAAGATATTTATAACTCAGCACTGGCAAGCCTCAGGCATAACAGCGATAAATTGGCGGGCTCATTATCTGTAACGGCTCCCCACGCACTGTGTGAACCGCTGATTGTCCCAGCAATTATCAAACTGGCCGAACAGCACCCACAATTGAAAGTCAGGCTATTGGCCAATGATTCCCCCATGGATCTGATTGAGTCCCAGGTAGACCTGGCCATTCGCGTGGGCAACCTTGAGCTGCAATCGGCTAAAGTCTCAAAGCTCGGATTGCTGGAGGAAAGCCTCTATGCAAGCCCACAGCTGATTGAAAAACAGTGCGGTATTCCCCCGGACCTCTCCGAACTGCAAAACTGGCCACATATTGCCAATGACTGGCAGGGTACGCCGCTAAAATATGAGTTAGGCAACGAGGTTTTAATAAGAGCTACGCCCAAAGTGCGCTGTAACTCCCTACACGACATAGTACAGTTGGTTGAGGCCGGCATAGGCATTGCCCGGCTACCGGATATCATTACCCGGAAAATGGTCGGCAAAGGCACCCTTTGTCCGATAACCCCTATCGCCGCAGCCCCCATTCACTATATGCATCTATTTTCCCAAAGGCCGCCGGCAAAGGTGCAAACCTTTATCAAGGCGATTAAGGCCCAGTTACAGGCTTTTAGCGCGCAAAAATAATCAATAAGCCTCTGTAAATCTTGCAGAGGCGCCTTGATTCCAGGCTGATGCCAGTGGTGATATGGCATCAAATGATAATACTGGGCGATTCCGCGCAAAGAAGAGGAATAGGGAAAAGGTGCATTAATGGAGAGCGGCTAAAACTGTACCGAAGTCACTCTTTGGCAAAATTAATTTTAACTGGGGAGCCCAAATAACCCATACAGCAGGAGCCAGTCGCTTTTAGGGGCTGAACGCAGATTTCAGCCCCGACATGCACCCTACCTTGCCAAACTTTAGGTAGCGGTTTACCCGCTTGCAAAGTGGAAAACACTACAGTCTTTTTCAGCTATTTTTAGTGGAAAAAATAGCAATATTCACTGGCGATCAGTTGCAGCGAAAATACTGGAAGGTGGAGTCTTGGGTATAGCGTACCAATACATCTCCACCAGAAGCCAGGGAGTAAACTTCCTCTGACTTCCAGACCTCTCCCTCACCCTGCATATTGAACACCAGGTGAAGATTGTTATCACTCTGGCTGGCGGCCATTAACTGGCCTGACGACTCTTTAAATTGAACTCGGTCACTCGCCAAAATCATAGAAGCTGCCGGCGCAGCGTTGTTACAGGATTCCTGAGTCACCGCCCATTGACCCTGATACTTCGGCGGTACTGTGGACACTGCACAAGCCTGGACTAATCCCATTCCCAACAACACACAGAAAAAAGATAGAGCTCTCATTTAAGTAATCCAATACGAATACAATAGGGAGGTTAAGAATATAAGAACCTTTCTATATAAGCAGGACTTACCCCACAAATAAATCCTGCCATCATTTAAAATCGTGAAATAGTCACCAAACAACAAAAGCTTTTGGCGACCACCGGGCACGGAGAAGTATTCTATTCCCCCGTTAAAAAAACCCAAACGATTAACACAGAAAAGCCGGTGATATCCCGGCTTTTGGAGCAGTTTACCCTCAATATTAAAAAGGTTTAAAAGACGGGGAGCACTCTACGAGGCTACGCGTTAATTGCAAACCCCGACAAAACAGAAACATTAAGGAGGGAATACTTAATAAATAAAACTCAACTTATATAAATTAAAACTAATTTAATGCGCGCAGCGGCACATCATCGCGACGCCCAATAGAGGCACCTAATATTCTCACCAGGAATTCAGTTAAGACGCCTGCGGTAAAGCCCCAAATTTCATAATTTTCATACAGATAAGCCGGTAGATAAATCGCCTGATTATCAATAATAATCCGATCAGTGCGAATGCGTGGGTCCGCGAGAAAAAATGACAGGGGGACTCGAAATACCGCATCCAGTTCCCCGGGATTGGGGGACAACTGCATATCCGGTGAGATTATTCCCACCCAGGGAGTAACATGTACCTGCCAGCGTGTAGTGCGTGGCCACAGGGGGCCGAGAATACGCACATCATCCATAGGCAGATTGACCTCTTCTTCGGCTTCGCGCAGGGCGGTGTATTGAAGCGAGGGGTCAGTGGCATCCCAGCGTCCTCCGGGGAGGGAGACCTCGCCAGAGTGCGTGGAGAGATTAGCAGAGCGCTTGGTGAGAATTACCTGGGGGTCGGGCTCCTCGGTCAAGGCAATCAATACCGCTGCATGCCCCTGTAGATCGGGGCCAACCGGCACCCTCGCCTGCAAGTCTTCTATTTGTTCTATGATCTTGTGTTCAATAATTTCTAGCATAAATCCGTGCCCTGCCCCGATCACTGCGGGGACCCCTTAACTTTTATCATACCGATTTTCAGTGCTGACACTGAGTGATATGCCACAATCTCCATTTGTGCTCTGCCACCTTACTATCCAATCTGCGAGCTGGGTCAGGAGGCTTCAGCCCTACCCTTCGCAGCCTCTCCCGGCTCATTTTTGGGGGTATAGCCCCCTTTGAGCTTTTCCCGTACCGTTTGCACCAGAGCGTAATACACCGGCACCAGCAAAGTGGCGAATATACTCGCAGCCAACATGCCACCGAAGACCACCAGGCCGAGAGAGACCCGACTCACCGCCCCGGCGCCAGTGGCGACCAGCAGCGGTATTACCCCCAAAATAAACGACATCGCCGTCATCAGAACCGCGCGGAAGCGCAGGCGGGTCGCCGATAGGGCCGCAGCCGCTATCGATTTGCCCTTGTCGCGCTCCACACAGGCAAACTCTACGATCAGTATCGCACTTTTTGCCGCCATACCAATCAGCAGTACCAGACCAATCTGTGTATAGAGGTTATTGATGGACCCGGCAATAAATACCGTAAACATTGCACCGCCAATCGCAATGGGAACACACAGCATTACCGCAAAGGGAATAGTCCAGCTCTCATACTGGGCCACCAAAAACAAGTAGACAAATACAATGGCCAAAGAGAACAGAATTGGGGCCAGATTACCCGCCGTCACCTCCTGCAAACTGATACCAGTCCACTCATACCCGTAGCCCTCTGGCAGATCTGACGCCAAGTCCTCCATCGCGTCCATCGCCTGGCCGCTGGAATAACCCGGTGCCGGTGATCCATTAATCGTCACACTGTTATACAGGTTGTAGCGGGTTATGGTTTGCGGGGCGACCACGGGGGTAATGGTTGAGACAGCGGTCAGCGGTACCAGGCCGCCACTATTGGCGCGGACGTAAAACCCCGACAGGTTTTCCTCGTTGTCGCGAAACTGTGCATCTGCCTGGGCGATAACCCGAAATACCTTTCCATACAGATTAAAGTCATTGATGTAGTAGCCACCCAGAAAGGTTTGCAGGGTTAAATAGACATCCGGAAGCGGCACCCCCAACACATGTGATTTCTCTTTATCCACCTCTAATTCCAGCTGCGGTGTAGCCGCCTGAAAACTGGTAAAAGCCTGAGCGATTTCGCTGCGCTGGTTGGCGTTGCCCAACAGGTCAAATAAAACCTGGGACAACTCAACCGTACTGCGCCCCTGTAAATCCTCAAGTACATATTCAAAACCACCGACGGTACCGATCCCCGGAAGCGGTGGAATCACAAACGGCATAACCTGTGCATTGGGAATCGCGAATAATTTTTTCTGTACCCGCTCCATAATGGCAAACTGGCTATCTGCTTTACTCGTGCGCTCATCCCAGGGTTTGAGCACGGCAAACATCATCGCCGTATTGGAGGAGACACTGCTGGTAAGTAAGTTGTAACCGGGCACACCTACCACGTGGGCCATACCCGGCTCCTCCCGCAGAATATCGGTTACCTGGTTTACGACCGGACCGGTTCTCTCCAGGGAGGAACCATCTGGCAGCTGCACGTGCAGCATAAACGTGCCCTGATCTTCATCGGGAATAAAACCGGAGGGGATTCGGCTGAAGAGTAAAAAACACAGCAATAAAATCACAATAATTGAGGCAACACCGATAATTGGTATTTTAATGCAAGCCCTGACGAGCCCGACGTAAAAGCCCGTGGCAATATGTAGGGACTTATTAAAGAAAGCAAAAATACCGCTTTCCTTAATTCCCGCCACCTCGCCATCTTTGCCGGGTTTCAATAAGCTGGCGCACAGGGCCGGACTCAAGGTGAGTGCATTTAGGGAGGAAATAGCTACCGCCATAGAAATGGTGATCGCAAATTGCTGATACATTTTTCCGGTAATGCCCGGCATCAACATCACCGGTACAAAAACGGCAAATAACACCAGAGTGGTGGCAATCACCGGGCCGGTGACTTCACGCATTGATTCCAGCGCCGCCTCTCTGGCCGAGAGACCCTCCGCCATTAAGCGCTGAGTGTTTTCCACCACAATAATCGCATCGTCCACCACTATGCCGATTGCCAGAATCAGGGCAAATAGCGTAATCGTATTGATCGTCATTCCGAATGCCAGCATTAGGGCAAAGGTGCCAATCAGGGATACCGGAATCGCAATAGCCGGTACCAGTGTGGAACGCCAATCCTGCAAAAACAGGAAAACCACGAGAATCACCAGTACCAGGGCTACGATCAGGGTTTCCACCACCTCTTTTATGGAGGATTCAACAAATAGGGTGGTGTCGTAGAGAATTTCCGCGTTTAAGCCTGCGGGAAAACGCTGGGATAACTCCGCAACCTTGGCCTTAATCCCCTCGGCCACCTCGATCGCATTGGCTTCTGGCAACTGGTACACCCCGATCACTGCCGAAGCCTGATTATCCAACTGCCCATAGGAAGAGTAGGATTCACTGCCCAACTCCACCCGCGCCACATCCTTGACTTTTACCATGGCGCCATCGGCTTTGGCGCGGATGGTGATATCCTCAAACTCACCGGGAGAGGCCAGGCGCCCCTGCACCAGAATATTGTATTGGAACTGCTGATCTTTACGGATCGGCGGTGCCCCAATTTGGCCGGCGGCAACCTGCACATTCTGCGCCTCTACAGCGGCAATCACATCCTGGGCGGTGACATCCAGCGAGGCCATACGATTGGGGTCGAGCCAGAGGCGCATGGCGTAATTGCGCGAGCCAAAAATAACAACATTGCTCACCCCCGCTACCCGCGCCAATTCATCCTTTAAATAAATTTCGGCGTAATTTGCCAAAAATAATTCATCAAACTTTTCTTCCGGGGAAAATACATTCACCACCAACAGCAGCGTGGTACTCTGCTTGGAAACCACCACACCATCCCGGGTAACATCCTCAGGTAATTGCGGCGTGGCCTGCTCCACCCGGTTTTGCACGTTCACCTGGGCAATATCGTCGTCGTAGCCGGGCTTAAACGTCACAGTCAGACTGTAGGAACCATCGTTGCCACTGGTGGAGGACATGTAGTCCATCCCCTCCACACCATTAACTTGCGACTCAATCGGTACCGCCACACTATCGCGCACTACCTCAGCGCTGGCACCGGCATAGGTGGCGGTGACATTGATGGTCGCGGGAGTGATTTCGGGGAACTGCGCCACCGGTAATTGCGGCAGAGAGAGTATGCCCGCGAGGGTAATCAGTATGGAAATAACAAAGGCGAAGCGCGGCCGCCGAATGCAAAAGGCACTGATCATGGGTAGCGACAGCTATTTGTAGTCATCGTCGCTCTCCCCAGGTGCCGGGTTTACCCCCTTATCGACTGCCGGCAGGCCTCCCTCGCCGGGCATATTTGCAGAGTCAGGTTTTGCGCTGGGAGCAGCTTCGGGCTCGGCCGGCGGGGCCGGTGGCGCAGCAACCTTGTAAGGGTCTCTCGGTGTGTTTTGCGGGGTAACCGGCTTTCCAGCCACAACTCTCTGCAATCCATTGACGATTACAGACTCACCGACGGCGAGCCCTCGGTCTACAGCCCACAGCTCCCCTTCCCTCTGCCCCAGCGTCAGGTAGCGCTTCTCAGCAATATAATTGTTACCCAGGACAAAGACGTAACGCCCCTGCATATCCTCCATAACCGCCGACTGGGGCACCAGGGGTCTCAGGGCATCACTGCCGGTGTAGGCCCGGATCGACACCCGGGCAAACTGCCCCTGTACTAACAATTGAGCGGGGTTGGGGAACAGGGTGCGCACCGCAACCGACCCGGTATTGGGGTCGATCTGGTTGTCGATAAATACGATCTCACCCCGGTACGGATAGTCATTGCCATCGGGCAGTTCAATACGCACATCCAGGCGTGTTGGGCTCAAGCCCTCCCGCTGCCGCCGCAGGGAATCCACTTGCACCGCATAGAGCTGTTCCTCTGGCACCTCGAACAACACATAGATGGGGTCCATTTTTACAATCGTGGCCAGGGGCTCGGAATTTGGCCCCACCAGAGAGCCCACGGTAAAGTCGGTGCGCCCAATCCGCCCGCTGAGTGGCGCGTAGACTTTAGTGTAGGAAAGGTCCAGCTCGGCGCTTTGTACTTTGGCGCGGTTGGCATCTACCTGGGATTCCGCTTCTTCGAACTTCCCTTGCAGCTCATCCATCTGTACCTGGCTGATCGCCCCGGTCTCCACCAGGCGGCGGCCGCGGTGAAAGTTGCGCTCGGCCACTCTCAGGGAGGCTTGGGATTGCTCCAGGGTGGCGCGTTGATTGGCCAGCTCCGCCGCAAACGGGCGCGCATCAATCTCAAACAGTAACTGCCCCTGCTGGACAGTTTCCCCCTCTTTAAAATTGCGGCTCTGGATATACCCTTGTACTCGCGGGCGAACTTGATACTCATCGGTAGCCTCAACCCGACCGACAAATTCATAGCGGGGAATCACCGGCTCCTCTCTGACAACCAGTACTTCTACTGGTGGTGGAGGCCGCACCTTTTGCTCACTACCTTTACCACCACAGGCACCGAGGGCGAAGAGCGCTAACCCGAACAGTAAGAAACGCGCCATCACAGGGTAGACACCGCCTTTGTACTTCAACATCATTAACAACTATAGGCGTCAACCGGTCGGGAAGCTGGCGCTCCAACTTTGCATGGGTATACTGACGCCATGAAATTTTGCAGCCAATGCGGCAGTAGCGCCGTCACACTTTCCATCCCCAAGGGTGATGACCGCCCCCGCCATACCTGTGGCCGCTGCGGCGCCATTTACTATATCAACCCCCGGGTGATTGTCGGGGCCGTGCCCTATATCGGCGATAAGGTGATGCTGTGCAAGCGCGCCATACAACCGCGCCTGGGGCTTTGGACCCTGCCCGCCGGGTTTATGGAAAATGGCGAGACCAGTGAAGAGGGGGCCCTGCGGGAATCCTGGGAGGAAGCCCGGGCCAGTATTCGCGTCGATGAGCTCTACTCTATCTACGATATCCCCCATATCAATCAGGTCTATATCATGTACCGGGGCGAGCTCACCGATATGAATTTCGGGCCCGGACCGGAATCCCTTGAAGTTGAGCTATTTCGCGAGGATGAAATTCCCTGGGGAGAGATCGCTTTCCCCATTATGCAGCGCACTTTGGAGCACTATTTCGAGGATACCCGCACCGGCCAGTATCAACTGCACCGCGGAGTAATTAATCGCAAGCTGTAAGCCAATTTTAATTAATCACTGACCCTGCATTAAAAGGACGTTTGCATGAAATACTTTCCAATGCTCGGTGCCTTAATACTGGTAGGCATTGTGCTGCCGATGATTTTACCGGGCCCGGATGGTAAACCGATAATGTCACCCTCCGACTGGTTGCCACCAGCAGCAGATATTTCAGCGATTCACGCAAGCGGCGCACAGGCCCTGCAAAGCGTGCGGCAAACCACCCGGGAGTCAGCCACCCAAATTGAGGCGCTGACAACTTCCAGCGAGCTTATGCCCCAGGGGGATGCAAGCAAACAAACTTCAGAAGTTTTTACCTGGAAAGACAGGGATGGCAACTGGCACTTCTCCGATACGGTGCCGGAGGGACTGGCTTCACACGTGCGCATTCACCGTGTCAAACCCCTAAACAGCGTCAGCGCCAACGATCCCTTCAGCTTAAAACCCGGTTCGAGCGAACGGGGCAGCAGCAACTCAGAAAGGGCGATGCCCAGCCATCACTCCAACCTTTCAGAATTAATGGAAGATGCACGAACGATTGAGCAAAAAAGCCGCGAGCGGCAAAAGGTGCTCGACAATCTCTAAGAAGTACGGCAAAGAATAGTATCAGCCGGCAGCGCAGCGCTCATCCAATCGCCAGAGGTCAAATGCCGGCTCTTCATAGGGGTGCGCTGTCCGCAGTGCATCGAGGGCGGCATCCACCCGCTCATCGGCACAGACCATCTCCACCCGATACTCCGCAACCGTCTCTACCTGGCCCGATGCACCAATAAATGGCTGACTCCCCTCCAGCGGCCTGAATTGCCCAGTGCCCAATACCTGCCAGCAACAGCTGTCATAATCACCGATGCGACCGGCACCCGCCGCAAAAAGCGCCTGCTTTACCGCGTCCAGATGGGTCTCGGGAATATAAACACAGAGTTTATACATCAATAGCCCTCCTCTACTCCCGCAAAAAATAAAGAGGCCACAAGGGCCCCTTTATTTGCCGATGCCAACTAAAACATCATGGTCATCAGTTTGCGCTGATACTGGGTGGCGATAGGATCGCCAGCACCCAGGCTCTTTACAATATCCAGGAAAGTCTGTTTGGCTGCACCATCGGCAAAACCCATATCTTTACGCAAAATATCCAGCAATAATTGCAGGGCTTCCTCGTGGCGATTGGCCTGGCTGTACTGCACCGCCAACTGATAGGCCGCATCACTATCTGCGGGATTCTCTTGCAGAGCTTTTTGCAGCGCCTGGATTTCTGGAGTTTCCGCTGCCTGCTGTTTGAGTTCCAACTGAGCCATCAGCTGCTGGTATTCCGCGTCCTGATCCGCCAGCAGAATTTTACTGAGCACAGTCTCCGCTTCCTGAGCCCGGTTTTGATCGAGCAAAATAGCAGCCAGTTGTTTGGCGATATCGATGCGTTCAGACGATTCGCTATAGGCTTGTCGCAGTAGCGGCAGGGACTCGGCGACTTTGCCTTCACCAATTAGCGCCTGCGCCTGCTGTAACTTTATATCCCAGGGTTTCGGCAGGTACTTATCCAGCATCTCGCGAATTTGCGACTCCGGCTGTACCCCGGCAAAGCCATCTACCGGCTGCCCTTCTTTTAAAACCATCACGGTAGGTAAGCTGCGCACCCCCAGCTGGCCCGCCAGCATTTGCTCAGTATCCGCATTGACCTTGGCCAATAAAAACTGACCGTTATACTCGTTGGCCAGTTTTTCCAGTACCGGCATCAGCTGCTTGCAGGGTTCACACCAATCGGCCCAAAAGTCCACTACAACCGGGCGCTGCATAGACTCTTCAATCAGCATTTGCTGGGCATTTTCTGCCGTTACATCAACAATAAATTCGCTCACATCTTCTCCTAGATTAAATCTGGATGTCTCTATTCTTCGGCACCGCTAGCGGTAGAGTACCTCTGCACCATAGGCCAGTTCCAGGGACTCCCGCTCAACCTTGCGAAGGCCCTTAACCACCAAACCATACGAGTGATCTACCATGCGCTCAATCTCATAGTCGGGCACTGTGCCATCCAACAACACGGTATTCCAGTGTTTCTTGTTCATATGGTAACCCGGGATAACACCGGAAAAGATATCCCTTAAAGCCTGGGCTTCATCTGGATCGCACTTGAGATTACTGGCATCCACGCCCCGGTAACAGCTTAAAGTAGCAAACATGCGTCCTTTTACCTTAAACACTGCCACATCCGCAGCAAAGGGAAAATCCTCAATAGCTTCCGGCCGCGCGAGCAGATACTTTCTCAAAGCGTCTTTTTGCATAGCTACCAATCCAGGGATGAAGGCAGGCGCGGGGAGGACAATAGGCGGGTGAAGCGCTGCCAGCGCTCAGCATTATCTTGGCTGTCCCGCTCCACGTAGTCGGCAACCAGTTTTTTACCCCAATTGTAATTAATGACATAGGCGCCATAGGCATCGACAAAATCTTTGCGCTGCGCCGCCTTAGCAGGGCTCATCAGGGTATATTTCTCAAAGAGTGCCGGCACCTGTGTCGCGTCAATCTCACCATCGATATATTGGCGGGCAATTTCATTGCCGGCAAAACCCAACTTATCCACCAGGGTCATTACCTGTTCATATTTTCCTGCCGTCTGAGGGTCCAGACCTGCCAGCGGATAGAGAACCGCCTGCTCAAAACGGGTTTTCTCCTCACCGGGGAACGCCAATTCAATCCCGTAGTTTGCACTCCCCTCTGCAATCAGTGATTGGGGGCTAAACAGTGGATAAACGCTGTACTCTGCCCAGCCCCGCTCCTGTACCAGCGCTTGCTCCAGCAGGGCGTTATAGGTGTGATGCCCCGGGTATCCCTCGTGACAGCCCAGATCAATAGCTCGATCGATCGTAATCGGCAAACCGCTGTTTACCTGTATCAGGCTGTGAGCACCGCCCTTGTACCAGTTGTAACCACTCCACGGCTTGTCACTGACATACTCCAGCACAAAGTTCTCATCCTCTGGCAGAGAAATATACTGCTTGGTGCGCGCGCGGCACTCTTTTATCGCGGCATCGAAGACAGCCTGGAGCCGGTCGGCGGGAATCTCATAAGCTTGGCGGAAGCTGGCTACCCTCTCTCCCAAGGGCTGCTCCCCCGGCAACAGCGCTTCCAGCGCCTGTAGCATTGGCTCAAAGCTTTGCAGATCCCGCTGCGGAGGCTCCGTGTCATAGAGTGCCCGCGCCTCCCTGGCAAAATTTCTCGGACTCTCTCCCGCCAGACTGCGGGCGTGAAATACCAGAGCCAACAACTGGGTCTTCAGATAGTGCATGCGCAGGTTGTCTATCGCCCCGTCGCCACCCACCACTGCCGGCAGCTCAGCCAGTAAGGACTCACCGCGCCGGGCAATATCCGCCGCGCTCGCCGTACTCTCGGCGGCAGTTTTGCGCAATTGTGCCGGTCCATAATAGGCATCGACATAGCTGCTGTCGTGGTTCCCCAATTCGAGTACAAGAAGGACATAAGCTTGGGCCAAACTATCCATCGCATTATCTCCACTAGCGGATTTGGGCTCGGTTGTGGCCGATTGATCAACGGCATCCAGTGCGTTCACGGCTTTCTGACTCGCCGCAGTTTGGCCCTCACAGGCCCCGAGTAACAGGGAAATGGCCAGCACGGGTAGCGCCTGTGCCAATGTTTTCAAATACATGGTTTTTATTTCTCTCACCTACATTAATCAGAGGAGTGGCGGGATATGACAGGGAGCAGACCCCGGCAGGGCGGCGGAGCCAAGTGGTACAAAAACACCAAAACAGCTCAACCCTGACGGCTGGGCTGCTGTTCACTATCTTCCCCATCCCTGGGGCTATCGCTCTCCCCGTGAGGGTCAAACTCATCCGCCACCGGCGCTTTACGCAATACCAAAAACCCCGCCACCCCGGCAATAACCGATGCCAACAGGATACCGGCTTTCGCCTGGATCAGCAGTTCATACTCGGAGTTAAAGGCCAGCTCGGCAATAAAGATCGACATAGTGAAGCCAATCCCGCCGAGGAGTGCCACACCGACAATATGTTGGAAGTTGGCCGACTTGGGCAGCTTGCCCCAACCCAGCTTCCAACCGATCCAGGTCGCCCCGACGATACCCACCAACTTGCCGACAACCAAACCGGCTATCACCCCGAGGGTGACCGGATTTATGATTGCGGAGGAGCTGGTAAAACTGTCAAACGGAATACCCGCATTGGCGAGGGCAAAAATAGGAATCACCAAAAAACCCACCGGCGTATGCAGGCGGGTTTCCATCCGCTGCAACGGCGACTGCGCCAGGTTGACACCTTTGCCCAGGGCCATCACACGGGCGCGCAGCGCATCGTTGGCAATAATCTTGTCTCCCGGACGGAAGCAGCGGTCAAAGCTGCGGATAATATCCTTCACAAAGGTACTGAAGGCCACCGGATCATATTTGGGTCTGGCCGGCAGTGCCATTGCCGTAATCACCCCGGCAATCGTCGCGTGAACACCCGCCAGATAGAGCTCATACCAGAGCAGTACACCGACAAACACATAGGCTGGAGAGCGGCGAACCCCCGCTGCTTTGAGCAGCCACATAATGCCGACCAGGCAACCGGCCGCGATCAGCGCAATGATATTTACCTGTTCGGTATACCAGATCGCAATCACCAGGATTGCGCCCAAATCATCGACAATCGCTAACGCCACCAGAAAAGTTACTACCGCGCGAGGCACTCGATTCCCCAAAAGGGCGATACAGCCGACCGCAAATGCAATATCCGTGGCCATGGGAATCCCCCAGCCGTGCTCTGCTCCGCCCCCCGCGTTGAAAGAGGCATAAATCAGTGCAGGCACCACCATACCGCCGATGGCCGCCATTACCGGCAGAACTGCCTGGCGTAAATCGGACAGCTCCCCCACCATAAATTCACGCTTTAATTCCAACCCCACCAGAAAGAAAAAGATTGCCATCAGGCCGTCATTGATCCAGTGGTGTACGGAAAGGGAAAACTCCCAGTTACCGGCACTGAGACTAATGGGCATATGCAACAGGTGCTTGTACGCCTCCTGCAAGGGGGAGTTGGCAATAATTAACGCTGCCAGCGCGGATAGCATCAGCAAAATACCACTGCTGCTTTGGCGGTGGATAAATTCTTCAAAGGGGGTCACCAGACGCCCAAACGCGCCCTCAAGTGGCGCCTCAAAGACTTTTCCCTTGCGAATTTTGAATCTATCCAGAACGCTTTTTGCCATCAGCCGACACTCTCCTAACTAAGGAGCCCCTGAACAATTTCACAATACCTCTATAAGCCTTACCGCTCAGCGCAAGTGCACAGCCCTCTGCCAGTTCTGAATACAGCAGCCGCGCTTCGAAGCCCTCTCTGCGGGGCTTCAGGGGCATCCCGGAATTGTTCCGAAGCTTCTTAAAGATTAGTCCCACAATTTGTGGAACCGCACTTCTACCGATTGGAGCCAGAGGTTAGCATGGGCACTGTATTCTTAACCATATGAACAGGATTGCAGCGCAAAACATGACCCGATTGGATCAACTGCTTGTACAGAAAAAACTGGCAAACTCCCGTACCCATGCCAAAAAACTGATTGATGCCGGAAGAGTCATGGTATCCGATGGCGGCGCCCTCCAGCCCGCACGGAAGGCTGGGCAGAGTATTCCGGAAGATTGCGCCCTGGAAGTCACCCCCCTGCCGGAAGACCAGTATGTTTCCCGAGCCGGCCTAAAGCTGGCCGCAATCCTCGACCAAACAGGACTAAATCCCTCCGGCTGGCACGCACTGGATGTGGGTTGCTCCACCGGCGGATTTAGTGACTGCCTGCTGCAGCGCGGAGCCGCATCGGTAGTGGGAGTGGACGTCGGGAGAGACCAGTTGGCACAGAAGTTACTGGACGATCCCCGTATGTACCTTTTTGAAGGGGTTAATGCGCGCCATCTGGAGGCCGCGCAAATTGCCCCACACGGAGATGCCGGTTTCGATGCTATCGTTATGGATGTCTCGTTTATTTCCCAAGCGCTCATTCTGCCGCAGTTACCCGCCTTGCTTAAACCTTCGGGGCAGCTCTTGAGCCTGGTTAAACCGCAATTTGAAGTCGGCCCGGAAGGCATCGGCAAGGGCGGCTTGGTGCGAGATGCCAAATACTACCCAGAGGTGCGCGCGCGCATTACTGCCTTATGTGAAGACTTGGGACTTGAAGTGAAAGAGTATATTGACAGCCCAATCAAAGGCGGCGATGGCAATCGGGAGTTTTTACTCTGGGCAAGCCCCGCTAAAGAGCTACTAAGCAGCAAACACTAAGAAAAATAACCAGATGAGAGGCCCTTAACAAAGGCCTCTCAAACTGCAAATAACTCCATAGAAGCTATTGCGAATCGCTGAACTGCTCAGACAGAAGAGTGAGAGGAATTACACCATTTTGTAAAACCTTCCCGTGAAACGCTTTGAGATCAAAGTTTGTTTCACTCTGCTCTCTCTGACGCAACTGAAGAAGTCGCTCAAAGCCTAAGTAATATGAGCTTGTTTGAGCAGGGGTATAAAGAAAACGTCCTATTTCCAGAGAGACATCTCGGTCTGTCACCCCTGTGACATTAGAGAGGTATTCTTCGGCTTCTGCTACAGTCCATCCTTTTACATTAATTCCAGTATCGACTACTACTCGGGCCGCTCTGAGTGCCTCTAATTGCAATCGACCTAAATTACCATACCGATTATTATCATACCAGCCCTGCTCAAAAGCTAAGCGTTCTGCATACAAACCCCACCCTTCTTGAAATCCTGCAATATCGGTAACACTACGAAAAAGAGGGAGGTCTAAATTACCTGTCAGTGAAAACTGGGTATGATGACCAGGCGCTCCTTCATGATAAACAACTCCTGGAAGCTCTAACAAGTTGGTATCCTCAGAAGTATCTACTGTAAAATGAGCACTTGCATTTCTATTAGCAGGGAAATACGACCAACCATAACCTTCCACAAAACTCACTGGAGAATACTGAATATCAGGAAACAAGTTGACACTTTTCTCAACGGCCTCATCCAAAAGAACTTTAAATACCGCAATAACATCTTCCTTAGCCACCTGAGGCGCATCGCTACGAGCCATAGCATATAGCGTAGACAAATCATAAGAAGTGTCATAACCGAGTAACTCAAACTCAGAATACATTTCTTTATGAATTTTTTTTAAGGCGCTCACACCAATCTGATGTGCCTCAAAGGCATTTTGCGGAATACTGACATACCGGCTCAACAAATCATTATAGTATTCACTACCCCCTGGATATTGAGCAAACCCAGGATTATCAGGAGCCTGATCCAGCAGCGCCAAAAGTTTAGTAGAAACCACCGCTCGCGCAAATGCCACCTGATTTTCCAAACTATATTTGCACCGCAGCAACCATTCCTTGCGCTGATCATCTGAAACTTCCATCCCATTTATTCCAGCCTCCAAAAGCAGGTAAGCCAAATCTTGCTCAGGATTTTCACCCCAGTATTGAAGTAAGTCTGCCACCCCCAAAATTAATTCCTTATCATCAACCACACCCAATCTTTCCCTAAAAGAAATCCAGCTCGAGATTGAAAAATAATAAGAAGACAGATAATCCACCTGAGCTAGGTAATTTTCAACATCAGAAGAATTGTCAAGAGGCAAATAATAAAATATGTTTGTTACACTAAAAGCTGTATATGCATTAACCGTGAACTGCAAATGACTTTCAATCGCGATATAACTCTTTAAAACCCAGCGATAATAATCATAATCCAGCTTCTGAGCCTCACTCAATGCACGCCTATCAAATAACTTTAATTTATTCAAAGCATCTTCATACATGGAAAGTGTTTTAAGCTTATACGGCAATGAAATCGGGGTAATCCCCGGTGCGGAAAGCCCCACCTCATCATGCACCTGACGAATCAAAACCCACCACGGATCTCGCCTAAGCAATTCAGCATATGAGTCCTGTACAAAGACATCAAAACTTGAATCATTTGCATTAACCGGAAAGCTAACAACAAAACATAAAATAACCAAGACACATCTCAAGCTTTTCATAGAATCACCTTTAGCTATTCATTTCACACAAATAAAACA
This sequence comes from Microbulbifer regidiadema (SeqCode), assembly GCF_052467605.1. Taxonomy (NCBI): domain Bacteria; kingdom Pseudomonadati; phylum Pseudomonadota; class Gammaproteobacteria; order Cellvibrionales; family Microbulbiferaceae; genus Microbulbifer; species Microbulbifer regidiadema (SeqCode). Next base: position 1,935,786 of record NZ_CP174316.1, read on the forward strand.
ACAACACTTATTAAGCGTCAAAAAACTACCCCTCTTCCCAAGCCGGTTTCAACCAGCTCACACTCCCTAACACCAACCAAACCCAAGAGCCACTCACTAGGCCTATAAATCAAACCCCATAGTAGACATACCCCCACAAATCTGGATCTTTAAGTAAAGCCTAGAAAAAGTAGACCATCCCAAAAGAAACTATTTGCGCCCTCACGCAAAACTTAGTCACCCTCCAGATTATCAAAAAATGATGCACATCCACCTAATAAAAAAACAGCAACCTCCAGCAACTTAACATCGAGGAAACTAAGCATACCTTATACATTTTACAACCCTTCCACACTCTTACTCCACAATAATGCCCAGCACAAACAAAGAAGTGAAACACTATTTTCCAAGCCATATAAAATTCACACTTTATAACTAGGAAAATACAAAAACAAACTGGCACTTAACCCCCCGAAAATACTCTAATTTTATCTGAGGGATCATCTAGGCCAAAAATACTGCAAATTCAGCCCAAACAATCCACTCATTCATCACAAATCAACTTCAGAAAAAATTTACCCCCCTGAGAAGCCTCCAAGCAGAAAACCATAAAACAAAACCAGAAGGCCTACATATGATTTAACTGTTGGATAAAGAAAAATAAAGAGAGGATCAAGTTACTCATAGACTATCTAAAGCCACAAAAATATGGTTCTTCGTAGATTAGCTTGGACTTATGCCCCTTCAACCTTATAGAGCGATAGAGAAACTCGCAGACGTAAGTGGGTACTATGCGCAACTGCTGGAAATTCAGTCACTGTAGGGAGCAACCAGCGCTAATTTACAGGTGGCTACCCACCGAGTAGATGTAACTATTGAGTATGAAAGCAAGGGTGTACTGTACCCAGAATACGGCGAAACCTGTCCCGCTACGATTTCAGAAAAGCACGCGCCAAGTGACACCTGGATACCATGCAATTTGTCACCCACTTTCATAGTGAAACACCTAAAGCACGCTGCAAGAATCAAGGGGTTAAATGGCGTCCCCCGGGCCGGAAGAATAGCTGATTTACTCTGTTGCTCGAGGTTTCCACAACCTAGGTTTTGCTGGCAGCACGAGAATAAAGGAAACCAGAAAACTTCTCGGCTTAAATTGGTACCAAGTTGAAGGTGATTAAGAAGCGGGTATTTGAACTCGGCTTAGCAAGGTGGAATCAGAACGCCACCCCCATATGGGGATTGATGAAAAGAAATTTCGAGATAGTCACATCTATATCAGCAGTATAATTGCCCTAAAGCAAAGCCGAACTCTTGAGGTTGCAGGAAAATGCACAGAAACCAGCAGTAAAAAACTACTGATAACTGAGTTATCAAAAGTACAAAGGGAGCTTGTATAAGCGTAACTATTCAGCACTAAAATACACAACTCCCAACAAAATATATTTATGAGATAATAGAGTAATCCTTAAGCCTCTTGTCTAGTAGTCAATGACATTGGGAAAAGTTGATATCAACATAGCTATTACTGATGCAGAAAATCTGTTGAAAGAAGATCAACAGGTTACGCCATCAATACGTGCAGTGATATCCATTTTGTTGGTCGTCATCAGGCTACTGATGGCTAAAAATGGTATGAATAGTAAAAATAGCAGCATACCGCCATCACAAGATCAAAACCGCAAAAGAGAGAAAAAACTGCAGGCAAGCGCAAAGCTGGCGGCCAATCTGGGCGTAAAGGCATCACCCTAATGCCGATCGATAACCCGGACGATATTGAGACTCTTAAACTAAATCGCCGCACTTTACCACGCGGCAATTGGAAGGACGTAGGGTACGAGCGTCGCCAAGTTATTAACCTCCAAATCCAACGCCATGTCACCGAGTATCGTGCTCAAATTCTGGAGAATGAACATGGTCAACGCTATGTAGCTGAGTTCCCTGCGGGCGTAACTCGACCAGCGCAATATGGCAGCTCGGTTAAGGCACATGCCGTTTACCTTTCAATGTTCCAGTTGCTGCCTTATGAGCGAATACAATCGATGTTTGCCGAGCAATATGGTATTCCGCTCAGTGCCGGAAGCTTGGTCAATTTCAATCTAGCTACCTGTGAACGCCTAGTTCCCTTTGAAAATCTTGCTAGAAAATGGCTCAAAACCGAATCTGTAGTACATGCTGATGAAACCAGCCTCAACATGGATGGAAAGCGCCACTGGTTACATGTCCTTTCGGCTCAGAAGTGTACTTTATTTGGTTTATCGCCGAAGCGCGGGACTGAAGCTATGAATGCGATAGGTGTGCTGCCCGAGTTTAACGGCACACTGGTGCATGACCATTGGAAGCCTTATTACACTTTTGCTTGCACTCATGCGTTGTGCAACGCCCACCACTTGCGTGAACTAACCTATGCGCATGAGGAAGATGGGCAACGTTGGGCTGGTAACATGCGCAATCTACTGCTGGAGCTACACGATGCTGTTGAGCTTGCTGGTGGTTTCCTACCGGAAGAGCAAGCCAAGCGCTGGAGAACCCGTTATCGAAAAATCCTCGGCCGTGGAAGCACCGAATGCCCGGCACCAGTGCCGGATACAACGTCACCTCGCCAGGGGCGACTTAAGCGCAGTAAATCTCGTAATCTACTGGAACGGCTTCGTGACTATGAGGAAGATGTACTCCGTTTTATGGAGCGTGCTGAAGTACCGTTCACTAATAATCAGGGGGAGCGAGATCTTCGAATGACTAAGGTACAGCAAAAGATTTCGGGTTGCTTTCGCTCTGAAGAAGGCGCAAGAGCCTTCTGTCTTATCCGCTCTTGCCTTTTGACCTGTCAGAAAAATGACATTGCCCCTAGAGAAGCATTAACACAACTATTTAATGGAGAGTGGCCTGGATTTTTACTGAAAAAATTCAAAGCTTTTGAAATTAGTGCTGAATAGTTACATTTTAGATAACTAGTCAAGCTCAATAAAAATCAGACAAATACAGCATCAAATAGCTTGGGGATCTGACTTTAGGGCAACGGCAGCACTTCAGATCACCAGGTTAAGCATAACTACTGAAAATAAATCTAATCAACCTCAAGTTGAGCCATTCTATTTCTTGCTGTTTCATTATCAGGATTAATTAACAATGATTTTCTATAGCAATCTATAGCAAGCTCTTTCTTCCCCTTTACCATATAAGCTTCAGCCAAGCTATCCCAGGTCTTATATGAACCTGGATAAAACTGTGTATTCAATTCGAAAAATTCTATTGCCTTATCAACATCTATGCCAAACTGATCATTATAGAGACGATCATAGCCAAAGAAACTAATAACATCTTCCCTCAACATGAACCTTCCTCCGAGCTTTCTTGAAAACTGTTCGAAGTGATTTTTAACATTCACTGCGGGGCGAAATCTAGCTTGATCATCGATCATATAACCATCAAAAATTGATCGAAGCCCTCTATAAAAGCTAATAACGGGCATTGTATGATGATTTTCTTCTGTCCCATATGTTACTGAATCTACGTATAGCCCTTTCTTGGGCTTCTCATTTAGCAGCCTGATAAATTCTGCAACATAGTTTTCATCAGGATATACACCTTCCACTCTCTCTGAAGTAGAGATAAACAGCCTGCGCTTTTCAGTTGATTTACCTTGTAGGAATTCAGAATACCGCTTTAACATAACCTGCTCATCCCACCACATACTTGGATCAATAGCGATATACGCATTAAAATCTTCAGGAGATGAATATAAGCTATGGATAACAGGTAGACCTGTAAATGAGTAACCTGCAAGAATTTGATACCCAGATGTCGGATATTCCTCGTTTATCTCTGGGATAAGCTCTTCTCTTAAAAACTCAAGAAATTGATCAGCGCCCCCTGTGTTGGATAGCGCCTGATTTTTACGTCCACCATATTCAGTTAGCGATCTAGTAGGTGAACTATCTCTTACACGTTCTTGACTTACGATACCTACAATAATCATTTCAGGAATTACTGGAGTGGCATCAGAACTCAGCTGCCGAACCATACCTGTGAAGACATGAAAGAAACTATTAAAATCTGCATCAAGTAAATAAAGAACCGGATAATCTTTATACCCACCTTCTTTGAAGGATGTGGGAAGAGAAATCCAGTACTCCCTTTTCTCTTCAAGACTTTGCGAGACAATAACCTTGCGCTCACCAATAGTTAACTCATTGGATTGAGCAGTCAAACTCCAAACTGCGGCAATTAAAATTGCTATAAATTTGCCTTTCATAGGAACACTCCATCTTTCCACCAGTCAACCATTTAACCCACTAATAATTTAATAATCATAAGAGAAAGAAAAGCATACGCCGCGTTCTGGACTCAATGAGAATGAAGAATTCACAATGTGTTTAGAATACAGTCTAGTCTTTCCCCCTGCCTCAAAAGTAAGTGGTTAAACTACGATATATACTCAACCAATCATTTGGACCTTTTAGGCATTAGTCCAAAATATTTCCTGCTTTGCGAAGAGATCCTTGTAAGAATCCTGGCTGACCTGGGTTAAACCAAGCCTTTGCATGGACATTTCAGCGATATGGCGATTAAATGCTGAAACCTGTCCTCCATTGAGATACTGGTCGATATCCATCCAGAATGCATGCTTAATCTCTTCAGTATCTGTTATTGAGATATCCCGATTCAGAGCGGTTAATTCACAAACGAAATAGATATCCGTATAGCCTAAAGCTGTAGGAAAGCGGGTGGAAAACCCCAGCACAGAGGAAAACTCACAGGACACCCCCGTCTCCTCATAAACCTCACGAATCACCGCATCGGCTATCTTTTCACCCAGATCGACTGTGCCTCCGGGTAATTTAGGACTCGATGATGCACTGTGACCCTGCACACAGAGCAACTGTCCATCACAGAGCACAAAGCCCCCAACTCCCACCGTATGGGTTGGGTAGAAGGGAACATATGCATCTTCCTGAAGCTTAAGAACCAGCCTTGTAGAAGAATCCCGGCAGCTGTGGAATGTAAAGCCATGCTTTAGGCATATCGGGATAAACCGGGTAAGTGCATCTCGGAGAGTTACCCAGATCAACTTTCGGCTGTTAACTCTGGATACTTCTATAATGGCTACCAGTTCAACCAAGAACTGATCTTCCGTACCAGAAAAATTCTCGAGATCCAAAGTAACGCAATTAAAGGAATCAACTGTATGATGAAACACAAGCAACCTATTCAACACCTAAATGATTTCAATACTATAAACGATATAGACAACACTGAATCAGTCATTTGTTCATCGATATAAAACCAACTTCGAATCCACAATAATAGCTCTGTGCCATTATTTTATAAGATGCATCCCTTCAGTGTGTGGACGGCTCAATTCAAATCCAAATTTCCTATAAAATTCAGGAACATCTGCCATCAACGTAATATATGCTGAAGGGAGCGCTTCCCGATCCAGGTAAGCCATAATGTGCTCCATTACTTGGTGCCCGAGGCCAATACCCTGAAATTTAGGGTCGACAGCTACATCCACTATCTCAAAATTAAGCGCGCCATCCCCCACTACCCGCCCCATAGCAATAGTTTCCGAGTATCTTTTTATATGAACACCGTACAAGCTATTTGGAAGGCCTTTTTCTGCTGCTTCACGACTTCTGGGGGGCAGACCTGTTATCTCTCACAGCCGGAGGAAATCCTCAGTAGGAGCTACTCTCTCAATAATTGTGTACATATCTTGCCGAAAATAAACCAATGAATAGTGCCGCCAAGCTTACTTAGCACCTGGCGACAAGCTATTCACTACAGAAAAATACTTAAACTGGAGATTCTCGAATCTCTGTCACGACTTCAGTTTTTACAGAATTTGCAATAAAGCACTGCTTATGGGAGAGGTGATGTATTTTTTCTAGTTGTTCAAGACTGGGTTGCTTTTCACCAGAAAAACGAATTAAAGGGCGCAAAGTAACTTGGGTCATAGCAATTCGTCCCTCCCTATCGGCCCCCATAACGCCTATCGCTTCATCGCAGTATTCATCAACCACAAATCCGCGTTTGGCGGCGATCGATAGAAAAAACAACATGTGACAACTGGATAGAGCCGCTACGAAGGCCTCTTCAGGGTCTACATTTTCAACTGCGGAATAGGGAATGGGGACAACATGGGGGGAGGACGAGGCGGGGATAGATGCTCCACCATCAAACTGCCAGGTGTGAGCGCGACTGTATTGATTATCGGTGAAAATCTGCTCGCCGCGCTTCCAGACCACCGTTGACATATACTCAGACAATACTCATCTCCTTTTGCACCACACTCTCCACCTTGGATAGCTGGGGTTAAACTGGGAACTCACTAGCCCAATGGGGACTGGTGAGAATGACTTCCAAGGGCTACCCCTTGGAAGCCAGATACAGGCGCCACACTCTAGGCGGCGTCTACCTGTTCATCAGTACGGGCAGCCATAATAAAGTCATTCTTGTGCAGGCCCTTGGCCTCGTGACTCCACCAGGTAACGGTCACCTTGCCCCACTCTGTCAGCAGTGCCGGGTGGTGTCCCACCTCTTCAGCAATAGCACCGACACGGTTAGTAAATGCCAGAGCCTGCTTGAAGTTGCGAAACTTGAACACACGCTCCAGCTGCATAATTCCGTCACGGGCTATCGGTGTCCAGTCAGGGATCTGGCGCAGCAGTCCTGGCAGTTCATCATCACTCACCAGCGGTGCATCGGCACGACAGGCTTCACATTGTTGTTGAGCTAGTTCGGTCATGAATGGGTCCTCAAAACCTTGTTTATTATCGGCTCAATTGGGCCGGCCTCACTCTACCCGGCAGCCTCCACTGAGACAAGTACAGGACCCAAAAACGTATTTTATCCGGTTTTGTCATCACAAAATGAAACGACATGCTAAAAATATTGGACGATCTATAACCATTAGATCTCCCAGTAAATGCCAGCGCATAAATGTAAGGATTGTCATGAAAGTATATTTCAATCTACTAGTACTTCTGATTGTGCTGGGCGCCTGTGAGCGCCAGGGGGCAGACAGGCAAAGTCCTCCTCCGCAGGGAGAGGCTGCCCCGGAGGCAATGCACTCCGAAGCCAACCGGACATTTGAGCAACTCTGCCAACGATTTATAAATGACCTGTGGAATTTATTCCCCTCCTGGGCGATCAGTGAGGGCTATTACGACGTGGCTGAGAAGCTCCAGGTGCCGGATAAAGGTTATCGCCAGCACTTAATGGAGTTTGCCCAATCCTACCAATACAAGTTTGCCGCTTTAGACAAAAACCAGCTCAGTATTAATTCGCGCAGCAATCTCGCCTTGATTGAAAACTTTCTGCGACGATTACAGTGGCAATATACAGACTTTATGGCCTATCAATGGGACCCCTCTCTTTATAATGTTTCCGACGCCTTTGCCTTAATCCTCAACACCAACTACGCTCCCCTGTCACAACGACTTCACACATTTAGTGCCCGTATGGGGCAAGTGCCCGAATACTACCAGGCCGCCAAGGCGGCAATCTCTCGGCCAGCAGCACCGCAGCTTGAACTGGCAATTCAACAAAGCAGGGGCTCATTGGAAGTATTTGGTGAAGAACTGGAAAAAACGGTTAAAGCAAGTCAGATGCCTGCGGATGCAAAGAAACTTTTTCTACAGCGACTGCACGATTCTCGCTCAGCGATACAAGGCTATATCGACTTCCTACAGAACCTGCAAAAGAAATTGACTAAATCTGGAAATTTCCATGATTTTCGTATCGGAGAAAAACTCTATGAAGAGAAATTCCAGTTTGATATCAATATTGGAATGAGCGCAGCTAAACTATACCAGCGTGCCATCATAGAAAAGCAATTAACCCACGATAAAATGACCAGACTTGCCGATCAGCTCTGGCCAAAATACTTTCCGTCTAATTCCCCGCCCCGCGAATCCCTGGAAAAAATTAGAAAGTTACTGAATAAGCTTTCCCAACACCACGCCAGTAAAGAAACTTTCAAGAAAAAAGTGGAGCAACAAATTCCAGAGTTAGCGGCATTCGTTAGCGAAAAAAATTTGTTGACTCTGGATAAGGAGAAACCACTGGTAGTGCGCACAACACCCGCTTATATGCAGGGCTTTGCGGTAGCCTCAATCAATGCTCCGGGCCCCTACCATAAAAATGCCGACACCTATTATAACGTGATGCCCATAGAGACCTACTCCGATCAACGGGCCGAGAGTCTACTGCGGGAGTACAACGACTACATCCTGCAAATACTCAATATTCACGAAGCAATTCCCGGGCACTACACTCAGCTGGTATACGCCAACCAGTCCCCCAGTATCCTGAAAGCTATTCTCGGCAATACCGCGATGATCGAAGGCTGGGCTGTCTATGCGGAGCGCATGATGCTGGATGCAGGTTACGGCAACTTCTCCCCCGAGCTGTGGCTGATGTACTACAAGTGGAACTTGCGCACCATCACTAACACCATTTTGGATTATGAGGTACAGGTAAAGGGTATCGATCAAGCACAGGCGATGAAACTGATGGTCGAGGACGCCTTTCAGCAACAGGCGGAAGCGGAGGGTAAATGGCGCAGGGCCACCTTAAGCCAGGTACAACTCACCAGCTATTTTGCCGGCTTTAGCGATATTTTGGCTCTGCGCGAAGAACTCAAAAAGGCAATGGGCAACAACTTTAACCTGAAAGGATTCCACGAGATGTTTCTGAGCTATGGCAGTGCGCCTATCCCGATGATTCGGCAACTGATGCTGGCGGACTTGGCCAAACAAGACAATAAATTCCAATAAAAAAGGCCCCGGTTGGGGCCTTTATTTAAGCGGTGAAGTCGTTACACCTCACCCTCGGCAATCTTGGCTTTCCAGATCAGCGGGCCAGTGGTGTGCACTGATTCACCCTGGCTGTCTACAGCCACAGTTACCGGCATATCCTCTACTTCAAACTCGTAGATGGCTTCCATTCCCAGCTCGGGGAAGGCGACAACTTCAGAGGCCTTAATTGCCTGGGCCACTAGGTAGGCAGCGCCACCTACCGCCATCAGGTATACCGCTTTATTATCGCGGATCGCCTCAATCGCTATGGGGCCGCGCTCCGCTTTACCGATCATGCCGGCCAGACCGGTCTCTTCCAGCATGGTGCGGGTAAATTTATCCATACGCGTGGCGGTCGTGGGGCCAGCGGGGCCAACCACCTCGTCGCGCACCGGATCTACCGGGCCCACGTAGTAGATAAAGCGGCCGGTAAGATCCACAGGCAGTTTCTCACCTTGAGCGAGGATATCGACCATTTTCTTGTGCGCCGCATCGCGGCCGGTCAGCATCTTACCGTTCAGCAGCAGGGTCTCACCGGGCTGCCAGCTCTGAATATCTTCCGCAGTCACGGTATTCAGGTTGACACGGCGGGTATTGCTGCCCGCTTCGCGGGTGATTTCCGGCCAGTCTTCCAGCTTCGGGGGCGTCTGGCGCGCGGGGCCAGAACCATCCAGGGTAAAGTGGGTGTGACGGGTCGCCGCGCAGTTGGGGATAATTGCCACAGCCTTGTTGGCGGCGTGGGTCGGGTAATCCTTGACCTTCACATCCAATACCGTCGTCAGGCCACCCAGGCCCTGGGCACCGATGCCCAGTTTGTTGACGGAATCGTAGAGCTCCAGGCGCAGCTCTTCGGCGCGATTAGAGGCCCCGCGCTCCTGTAACTCCTGAATATCGATAGGATCGAGCAGGGACTCCTTGGCCAGTAGCATCGCTTTTTCAGCGGTACCGCCAATACCAATACCCAACATACCCGGCGGGCACCAGCCGGCACCCATCTGCGGTACCATCTTCAATACCCACTCAACTACAGAGTCAGACGGGTTCAACATGGCAAACTTGGTTTTGGCTTCACTGCCGCCGCCTTTCGCCGCCACATACACTTCCACAGTATCACCGGGAACGATTTCATAGTGGATCACTGCCGGGGTATTGTCCCCAGTATTCTTACGGGCACCATCCGGATCTTCGAGGATAGAAGCGCGCAGCACATTGCTGGCATTTTGATAGGCGCGACGAACCCCTTCGTTAACCATATCGGTAACGCTCATGTCCGCTTCCCAGCGCACATTCATGCCCACTTTCAACTTCACGGTCACAATGCCGGTATCCTGACAGATTGGGCGATGGCCCTCGGCACACATGCGCGAGTTGATCAGGATCTGGGCCATGGCGTCTTTGGCCGCCGGGTTGACCTCTTTCTCATAAGCCTTGTTCAGGGCCTGAATGAAGTCCTGTGGGTGGTAGTAAGAGATAAATTGCAGCGCATCGGCCACACTGCCGATCAGATCATCCTGGCGGATAGTGGTCATAGCCAACTCCGATTAACGTCTCAAGGCCGGCGATTCTACACGAAATGTAGGGTTATTGACCCAGAGATTGCCAGAAAACCAGTCAGGCAGCGGGAAGAACGGCATAAAAAAGGCGGACACTAGGTCCGCCTTTTTTGTCTCAACCTGGAAATTTACAGGGAGGAAGCGGTGGAATCGCTACCGGATTGCAGGGAGCGGATCGCATCGCGCAGCTGCACCAGGTCCTTGTTAACGGAGCGGCGGTAAGCATCGATAGACTCTACCGCCTCTTCATTGGCGCCAACGCGCAAGGTCAGATCACTGCGCACTGAAGCCAACTGGCGCTCCAGGCGCGCCAGCTTGTCTGTCATCTCACGCTGGGAGTCCGTATTGCCCTCGCGCAGCTCCGCCAGCGACGCCTCAACAGAGGCAATTTTCTTTACGCTACCCTCGAGACCACTGAGCTTGGCGCTGAGCGCGGCAACTTGCTTTTTGTTGGCTGCAACTGCCGTTTTGTTCGTGGCGATGCTCTTGCGGTTGGTATCGTAGGCAACCCCCCACAATTTGCGAATCTCTGAGGAATTTTCCTTGGCCTTGGCATTCAAGACTTCAACCGATGCCGTGGACTCCTCATCGGAGAGATTAAAGCGCTTTTCCAGCTCGGCGATGCGGCTTTCGGCATCGGCAATACGGGCCTCAGCTTGACTTAACAAGGTGCGACTGTCCTGCCACTGCTGGTATAGAAAGCCCGAGGCGCCCAGACCAGCCATGGCCATAATCAGGGCACACAGGCCCAGGAACGAGAAACCACCCCGGCGCTCCTCCACGATCACCTGGGGCTCTGGTGATTCATTTTTGCCTTCACTGCTAGTCAGATCCAGTGATGGCTCAAGAGCGGCGCTGCCGCCCAATGTGGGCTCTTTGCGTTGCATGGTTCGATACACCCGGTAACTGTGCTGATATGTCCGGTACCCGCCAGCGCTAAGTGACTCTTTCCGGTACCGTATTGTTCAGAGATCTATGACACTAGAATCTATTCAGATTCGTCGAATTCTGCGGCAGTTATACCAAAAATTGACGAAAAAGTAAGCGGTCGCTGGTAATAATAGACGGCAGACGAACAGACTTGTCAGTAAAAGCTCCCGCCCCCTTGTGTTTGAGGAAATCGTCCCAACTTCCCCTAATCCATCGCGCCGGCTTAATTCTGAGATGCGGCGCGTGTAGAATGCCCTCACCAATAACCCTCAGACAAAGGAAGGAAAACCCATGGCTTTCGAACTGCCTGAACTCCCCTACGCTAAGAATGCCCTGGCACCGCACATCTCCGAAGAGACTTTGGAGTACCACTACGGCAAGCACCACAAAACCTACGTAGACAAGCTGAACGGCCTGCTAGAAGGCTCCGCCGATGCCAACAAGTCCCTGGAAGAGATTATCAAATCCTCTTCCGGTGGCGTATTCAACAATGCAGCCCAGGTGTGGAACCACACTTTCTACTGGCACTGCCTGAGCCCCAACGGTGGCGGTGAAGCCACTGGCGCGATCGCCGATGCGATCAATATGGCCTTCGGCAGCTTCGAACAGTTCAAAGAAGCATTCACCACCAGTGCTGTGAACAACTTTGGTTCCGGCTGGACCTGGCTGGTAAAAAATGCTGACGGCTCAGTCGCTATCGTAAATACCTCTAACGCTGCGACCCCGCTGACCGAAGAAGGTGTGACTCCGCTGCTGACTTGCGACGTGTGGGAACACGCCTACTACATCGATTACCGCAATCTGCGTCCGAAGTACATGGAAGCTTTCTGGTCCCTGGTGAACTGGGAGTTTGTAAACCAGAACTTCGCTTAATCGCGAAACCACCAAAAAAAGCGGGCCCTGTGCCCGCTTTTTTTATACCTCCAGTCCGCCTAGCCAACAAAAATGCCCTACCACTGGCCAAACGCCACTCCAGTAAGCACAATAGCTGCCGACCTGCACGACAGAACCCGCACAAATTGCGAGCTTTTATAGGCAGTCAACCTAAAGAATGCCACTTAAGTGGTACAAACTAGCAACAAAAAACCGAACACTGGGAATATGCTCATGAAGTTGAAACCAACCCTGATCGCAGCGGCCATAAGCGCGCTGGTAATCAGCGGCTGTGACCGCAGCACCCCGAATGCCGCCGAGCAAAGTGCAACCACTAAAGCCATGGAGAGCAGCGCGACTCAAGAGGTCGCGGGCAAAGTAGACCCAGCCGCAGTCAAGCGCGTTAACCAGATGTTCGAGGACTTCTTCCAGGAACACCTCGCCCGCAGCCCCGAGACCAAAACTTTCCTGGGTAAAAAAGAAGACTACGATAAGTGGGATAACCTCTCCCCAGAGTTTGTTAAAGAGACTCTGGAGCTCGACAAGCGCCAACTGGCGGAACTGAATAAAATTGATCCTTCCACTCTGGATGATGCAACCCGCCTGAGCCTGCGCCTGGCAAAACGCAACTGGCAACAGGATATTGACGGCTACAAGTGGCGCAACCACGGCTACCCTGTCAACCAGATGTACGCCACCCATACCAGCGCCGCCACTCTGCTGATCAGCCAGCACCGCATTGATGATATCAGCGATGCCGAGGCCTACATCTCCCGCTTGAATGGCATGCCCAAGTATTTCTCCCAACTGGAAGAACAACTGAAAGCCAATGCTGCAGTCGGCACAATCGTACCTAAGTTCGTATTCCCTTACGTTATCAGCGATTCCCGCAACCTGATCACCGGTGCACCGTTTAACGGTGACAAAGACAGCCCGCTGTTTGCAGACTTTAAAGACAAAGTAGAAAAGCTGGAAATCAGTGAAGATCAAAAGAAATCACTGATCGATAAAGCCAGCCAGGCCCTGACTGAAAGCGCCGGCCCCGCTTACGAAAAATTAATCAGCTACCTGCAAGAGCTTGAGAAAAAAGCCACTACCGACGACGGCGCCTGGAAGCTGGCAGACGGCGAAGACTTCTATAAATTCCGTCTTGGTGTTTACACCACTACGGATATGACCGCCGATGAGATCCACCAAACCGGTCTCAAGGAAGTTGCCCGTATTCACGATGAAATGCGCGAAATTATGCGCAAGGTGAAATTCGAAGGTAACTTGCAGGAATTCTTCGAATTCATGCGCACCGACAAGCAGTTCTATTACCCCACCACTGAGGAAGGTAAAGCGGAGTACCTGAAAAAGGCCACCGCCATTATCGATACCATGAAGGGGCGCCTGGATGAGCTGTTTATCACCAAACCCAAAGCCGACCTCGACGTGCGAGCGGTAGAGGCCTTCCGCGAAAAGTCCGCCGGTAAAGCCTTCTACCAGCGCCCCGCCCCCGATGGCTCGCGCCCCGGCATCTACTACGCCAACCTGTACAATATGAGCGATATGCCGTCTTACCAGATGGAAGCACTGGCCTACCACGAAGGTATCCCCGGCCACCATATGCAGCTCTCTATCGCCCAGGAATTGCAGGATATTCCCAAGTTCCGCAAATACGGCGGCTACACCGCCTATACCGAAGGCTGGGGCCTCTACTCCGAGCTGGTCCCCAAAGAGCTGGGCTTCTATGAAGACCCCTACTCTGACTTCGGCCGTCTGGCGATGGAACTGTGGCGCGCGGGCCGCCTGGTGGTAGACACCGGCCTTCACGCCAAGAAATGGACTCGCGAACAGGCGATCGACTACCTCGTAGAGAACACCCCGAACCCGAAAGGCGATGTGATTAAAGCGATCGAGCGCTATATCGTCATGCCCGGCCAGGCGACCGCTTACAAAATCGGTATGCTGAAAATTGTCGAGTTGCGCGAAAAAGCCAAAGCGGAGCTGGGAGATCAGTTTGACGTGCGCGGCTTCCACGACACCATTCTCGCCAGTGGTCCGGTTCCTCTGGATGTATTGGAAGAGCTGGTCAATGAGTGGATAGCCAAGGTAAAGGCTCAAGCGTAATTGTAGAGATAGCAGACGGGTAACAACGGCGTACCCGTCTGTCCGCAGGCTGTCTGCGCTAAAATGCCGCACCGACAAGCAGGCCTGCTGAATTTGTCGATCTCGACAAGCAACGCTGTAAAAAACCCGGAATCTAACCATAAGATTCCGGGTTTTTTATTGGACAAGCACAATCCGTCCGTATAATTAATACTAAAGTTCTACTTTTTTCTCTGGCATAACACCCTATTGCCAGCCAGTGCTAAAACCCACAACAGTCACACCGTGGCACCAAAACAGTACACTCCCGGCATCTCTTCACCCAAAAGGAGGCGCAGTTCTCAGCCCCAGCAGACTTTTCAACTGAATATCTCAATCATTGAGCGCATTCACAAAAAAAAAGCCCATCGATGGCAAAAATAGTGATAAAAAAGCAAGAGCTACTCTTTGAACGCAAGGATTGTATTCATGAAGTTAAAAACAACTCTGATTGCGGCGGCAATAAGTACATTTATTATCACTGGCTGCGACGAAAGTACCAACAGTGCAGGCGCTCAAATATCTACCTCCCAAGGAATAAGTTCAAGCAAGCAGGCACCCCCAGCCAAGCTCAGCAAAAAAACGAGTGAGGCGAGCAAAAAGGTCAACCAGTTGTTCGAGGATTTCTTCCAAGAGCGTCTCGACCGCAGTCCTGAGTTTAAAACTTTTTTGGGTATCAAAGAGGACTACGGAAAGTGGAATAATTTATCGCCAGAATTTGCACAAGAAACCCATGAGATTAATCAGCGCCAACTAGCCGAACTCAATAAAATTGATCCCTCCATTCTGGATAGGCCCACCAAACTGAGCCTGCGCCTAGCCAAGCGCAGCCTGCAACAAGAGATAGCAGCCTATCAGTGGCGAAACCACAACTACCCGATTAATCAAATGTTTGCCATCCACAGCGGAGCGGCATCCACACTGATTAGCCAGCATCGTATTGACGATACAGGAGATGCCGAAGCGTATATAGCCCGCTTAAATGCTATCCCCGAGTACTTTTCCCAGTTGCAGGGAGTGCTAGAAGAAAGCGCCAAGGCTGGCACTATTACCCCCAAATTTGTTTTTCCCTATGTGATTAGCGACGCACAAAACTTAATTAGCGGCGCCCCGTTTGATAGAAAAACTGACAGCCCGCTTTTTGCCGACTTTAAAACCAAGGTAGAAGCGCTGGACATCAGCAGAGTACAGAAGCAATCCCTGATAGATAAAGCCCAAAAAGCACTAACAGAAAATACCGGCCCCGCCTACAGCGCACTAATCCGTTACCTGCGAGAACTGGAGAAGAAAGCCAATACCGATGATGGCGCCTGGAAACTGGCAGATGGCGATGACTTTTATAAATTTCGCCTCAGTCTTTTCACCTCTACAGATATGACGGCCGATGAAATTCACAGAGTTGGCCTCGAAGAAGTAACACGCATTCACAATGAAATGCGTGAAATTATGCGCAAAGTGAAATTCGAAGGTAAGTTAAATGACTTTTTCGAATTTATGCGTACCGACAAACAGTTCTACTACCCAACCACTGAAGAGGGCAAGGCCCAATATCTGGAAGAAGCCAGCGCAATTATCGACACCATGAAAGGAAGGCTCGACGAGCTGTTTATCGTCAAGCCCAAAGCGGACCTCGATGTGCGTGCAGTTGAGCCCTTCCGGGAAAAATCTGCCGGTAAGGCTTTTTACCTACAACCGGCTCCCGATGGCTCACGTCCAGGCATCTACTACGCCAATCTCTACAATATGGACGACATGCCCAGCTATCAAATGGAAGCACTGGCCTACCACGAAGGCATTCCCGGCCACCATATGCAGCTGTCAATTACCCAGGAACTAGAGGGCATCCCCAAATTCCGTCAATATGGACTCTATACCGCCTATACCGAGGGCTGGGGCCTTTACTCTGAAATGGTGCCGAAAGAAATGGGGCTCTACCAAGACCCCTACTCAGATTTTGGCCGCCTGGCTATGGAGCTGTGGCGAGCCGCTCGCCTCGTTGTAGATACCGGGATTCACGCCAAGAAGTGGACCCGCGAGCAAGCCATACAATACCTTATGGAAAATACCCCAAACCCTGAAGGGGACGCTATTAAAGCGATCGAGCGCTATATCGTCATGCCCGGCCAGGCAACCGCTTACAAAATTGGCATGTTGAAAATTTTGGAGTTGCGCGAAAAGGCCAAAACAGAACTCGGAGATCAATTTGACATTCGCCAATTCCACAATACCGTGCTCGCCAATGGCCCGGTACCGCTGGATGCCCTGGAAGAAATTATTGACGAGTGGATAGCAAACACCAGAACTCCAAAAGTATAACTAAAAGGTTAAAACAGAATTAAAAAAGGCCACTATCCGTGGCCTTTTTTGTTTAATCTATTAGCGAACACCTAATAATTCGAGGGCCAAATATACACGAGGACAAGCGATATACTTGGTTTACCTGCACCTTTAGAACCCTATAGCTCAAGCTTGAAAACCCCACTAACAGCACTCGCTCTTGTACTGCAAACCTCTGCCAGTATGTAGAATGATCTTATCTCTTAGGTATCGCATGGCTTAGCAATACTGTGCTCAGTTGGTGTGTCCTGAATAGTGGGCTACGTATATTCCACCATCCCTATACTCGGACAATAAGGCAAATGCATCTTTAGCTTCCTCATCCGTTGTTTCGGGAGTTCTTCCTTTTAGAAATTTAACTCTAGAGAACCCATCATCTACCGTAATAGCTTTTGACTTCGGTACTTACCAACCCCTTACAAGTACTACTCTTAACTAAAATCACATGATCTGAGCACCTTCACCCTTTCTAGCGGTAAAGATGCTCAAATTTTTAAGTTACTCTTTTGACGGTCCTATAGCCGAATGCTCTGCAAAAGTGAATCCTAACTCTTGTTGATTGCTATCCACTGATCTACCTGCTGCTCCAACACTGCCAATGGCAAAGCGCCATTGGTGAGAACTACATTGTGGAACTGGCGGATATCAAACTGGCTACCAAGCGCTTCTTTAGCGCGTTCACGCAACTCAAGAATCTTCAGCATACCGGTTTTGTAGGCCAGTGCCTGACCGGGCCAAACCATATATCGCTCGATCTCGGTGATGACTTCGGACTCAGCCATACCGGTCTTTTCCAGCATATACTCAATCGCTTGCTCGCGACTCCAGCGCTTATAGTGCATTCCAGTATCCACAACCAACCGCACTGCCCGGAACATCTCCGCCTGTAAGCGCCCCAAATCATCATAGGGGTCTTCCTGGAAACCGGCTTCTTTCGCAAGTTTCTCGGAGTACAGTGCCCAGCCTTCCGAGTAAGCATTAAACAAGCCCATTTTGCGGAAGGTCGGCACGCCTTTTAGCTCTTGCGCTATTGCCAATTGGAAGTGATGGCCAGGCACCGCTTCATGGTAGGCCAAGGTACGCATAGCAAACTTCTTAGTCTCATCAACGTCACGTAAATTTGCGTAAAATACACCGGGACGAGACCCATCCATAGCCGGAGGGTTGTAATAGGCGCCCGCAGAGCCCTGCTCCTTAAACTCAGGCACTCGACGCACCTCAACACCCATCTTCGGCTTTACGTCAAAGTAATCACCTAGGCCCGCATCAATCTCATTAATCATCGCCTGGTAATCGGCAATAATCTCCTCCCGCCCCAAATCCGAATCCTCGTAAAGAAATTGAGGATCATTATTTAATGTAGAAAATCGCTCGCTAATAGGGCCGCTGGTTCTGCCGAGCGCTGCGAAAATTTTATTCATTTCCGCCTCAATCCTCGCAACTTCTTCCAAACCAATACGGTGAAGCTCGGCCGGTGCAATATCTGTACTGGTGTAGTTGCGCACTTGATAGGCATAGTAAGCATCGCCATCCGGCAGAGCCCAAACCCCATTATTTCCCACAGCTTTCAACTGAAGCGTATTAAAATAGTCAATGAGTCTCTGATAGGCGGCATAGACCTCTGTGCCAATTAATACCTCACCCTGACTCAGAATACGCTTTTGCGCCTGCTCATCCAGGTTTTCAATACGATCAAGTCGCTCCAGCAACGAGGTATACAGTATATTTTCCGCTACCGGAACGGCGATAAAGCCCTGCATTTCTTTTAAAACTCGATCAATAACAAACCGAGGCGGCAGAATATTTTTCTCTTCCCTTATCTTCAGGCCATCCAACAGCTGGTCAAACTTGCGGCCGACCTCCTCGAGGCGGGACAAATAGTAATCGGCCTCTTTTACGTTGTTAATCTGGTGAACTTCAGCAAGAAATTCCGGCAGCCTACTCTGCTCTCCCGACATTTGGTTGAGCGGGTAATCGTGGTGCCGCCAGCGCTCCACCTCTGCTTTTACACTGAGCAGGTGCTCGAGTACATCATAGGAGATGGCCTGCTGCCCCTCCAGGCTAGCTCGATCATAGCTGCGCAATACCGCCAGCTCACTTTTCATTATTTCAATAACACGCAGCTGCTGCTCCTGGGATAAATCGTCGAGATGCGCGTTGTGTCCATCGATTCCAAACTGCTCCAAAATCCTAATTTGTGACAGCATTTCAGGGCTACTGCTGCCAATTTTGATAAAAACCCGCTCAAAAAATACGTCTATAGACCAAGGCTTAAAATAAATAGCATTAATTAAAAAAGTAGAAGCCGCTAAAACCCCCACAAGAAATAAACCACCAACCCCTTTGGCAACTGTCTTAATCATTGTTTTTCTCCAAATTCCTTAGACCAATTTTGTCCCACCGTAAGGGTTGCCTCAACGCCCACGATTAAGAATTTAGATAAACCGATCAGCACAGAAGCCGAACTGAAATAGACCTATAGTTCACAACTATTTTATCGGTGACACAAAGTCGCTGGGTTTCAGGGCCAATAGGGAACAGCTGACTTTCTGCAAGATATTCTCAGCCGTATTCCCCATAATGAAACCGGGTATCCCCGCCCGTGCAACGGTACCCATAACCAGCAGGTCAACCCGCTCTTCATCGATCAGCAGTGGAATAAAATTATCCGGATGGGCAACCGCGTGGCGAATGTGTATCTCCCCCTCAATTCCAGACGCACGCATCAGCACATCGAGCTTGGAGCGGTGCTGAGCTCGCGCCCATTCTGCGGCCTCATCCAGCGCCTCCTCCGAAGCGCTCAAGGTAAAATGGCGGCGCAAGTATTCATCGATATCGAAATCCCAGCAGGAAATAACGCTCAAGACCCCACTGCAACTATCGGCGAGCACTCGCGACCAGCGCAACAGCCGAATCGCCAAATCGTAAGTACGGCCCTCCTCGCACTCGGGATCAATCGCCACAGCCACCTGTATCTTGCTGTGCGGTCGCTCGATTGGACGACACAGCCATACCGGACAGGGACACTTTCGCAGTAGATCCATATCCATTGCCCTAAAGCCCTTAAGCTGACTGCGCCCCTCAACGTTCTTGATCACCAAGTCACAGCCCTCGACCAAGACCCGGCGAATCACCCGCTCTGCAGGGCGAACGCCACAGTCCGATTCAATCTCCAAGTTGCTCTTCGCTACAGGGATCGCCATATAAGCGCGAGCCGACTCAATTTCTCCTCTGACCCGCTCAAGCATCGCATTCACACAAAACTGGCCGAAATCCTCAAACCCCTCCGGTACTTTGGGGCACACCAGCAACACTTTAATCTCTGCCTGATGATTGCGCGCCAGCGCAAAAGCCTGCATCAGCCCGCTGCTTTCATCCTCTGCCCCATGGCTGATATACAGGATTTTATGAATACTTGGCATAACGCTGCCCTCAGCCATAACTATTTGTAAACGACAGAGGCAAAACTTCCTCGCAAACCCTACCGCTATTAAGGAATCATTCGAAGGCCCCTTAAATTGGTATCGTTGGCAGAGTAGATTTCACAAAGAAATAGGATCAGTACGGCGGAGGGAGAGAATACGCTGTGCCGGGGCAGTGTGAGTGGCAACTAACCCGTCGGGATACAGGAAAATTCAAGGGGCACAGAATAGCTGAGCCCCCTGGACTCGGAACGCCGGCGCAAACCGGCCAGAGTCGACGCGGGGATCAGATATCCAATACCTGCTTAACAAAGGGAATGGTAATCTTGCGCTTGGCCATTAGCGACGCCCGATCCAACTCCTCCAGACACAGGAAAAGCGCCCGCGTATCCCTCGGTGCGCGATGCAGAATGTATTGGGCCACATCTTCCGGCAGATCAAAACCGCGCAGGCGGCTGCGACGGCGCAGGGCGGCAACCTTATCGCTGTCATTGAGGGTTTTGAGCTGGAACACCAGGGACCAGTGTAGGCGGGACTGCAAATCTGCCAGGGCAATATCCATACCGCGAGGGGACTTGCGGGCCCCCATCAACAGCTGCCTGCCACCGTCCTTAACCCGGTTATAGAGGTGGAAAATGGCGGTCTGCCACTCGGGCTGCCCCTCCAGCAAATGCACATCGTCAATACACACAAGGTCCAGTCGCTCGAGGCCATCGAGAATCACGGCGGGATCCATGGCCATCAGATCTGCGAGCGGGAGATAGTGGAAAGAGCGACCATTGGCCTCTGCGCACTGACAGGCGGACTGAAGCAGGTGGCTAATACCACTGCCGGCCTCCCCCCAGATATAGATCACAGACTCCGGGTTCTCACCACTCGCAAAAGACTGTAGCAAGGCGACCACCTGCCTATTTGGATCGGAATCCGACAGGTAGAAGTTATCAAATGTGGCGTCATCCCGCAGGGATACCCCCAGCGGCAATTGTTGCGGAATACTCATCTCAATCCCAGTGATAGCGCAACGGATTCTCTGCGCTGCCCAGAGGTGAACGGTATCCATTTAGATTGATGGCGTCTCCGTCCGCTTGTGCCCGCAACTTATGATTTAGAGCCAGGGTGTCGCGCAAATTGTTCAACCCCACTGAGGTGACCAGTGCCAAGCGCATACGGTCCCCCTCAACAGAGAGTAGATTGGCGCTGGTCACCTGGGCCAGCCCCTGTAAGTAACCCGAGGCTTTCGCATAGTCGGCAAAACTGTCGATGCCAGACAGCTCAACAATCACCGCATCCAGTTGATTGCCCTGCCCATTAGGGAGTACTGCATAGCGCTGGGCAAGGATATTGGCTAATTGATTGACCCCGCGCAGGCTGACCTCTTCCAGGGAGCCGCCGGTGGTATCGAACGCATAGCTGCGGCCACCGTGAATCAACAGCCAATCCGCCTGCCAGCGATGGCCTGAGGCCTGAAGTACCCGCCCCATTAAGGTGGCATCGGGACTGTAGCGGAAACCCGCGCGCTCAGCGGCCTGCTCATCCTGGGCCCAGAGGGCGCCGAGGGGCATATTGCGCTGATCGTTGAGATCCATAACCGGGAAATCCAGGGGTACACCGCGCTCAATGGCCATAGCCTCGAGAACAGAGAACAGCTCAGGAGTCACTTCCTCACTGAGTGCGCTGCGCCCCTCTTGCAGGGTATCGACCGCCAGCCACACCAGGGTGCCGGGGCGATTATTGGGCCACATTGGCAAGCTCAATTGATTGACTTGCCGGGAGATGGCTTGGGGATCAAAGGAAAGGTGAAGGTAGAGCTGGTTGTCCTCGCGGGTATAGCGATACCCCTGGACAAACTGCTGTGCACTCTTCAGAACTGCCTGCACATTGGGGTTGCTGCCGATAGCAGCATCTCCTGTAACACGCACGAATACCCGTTCAAGGCCGCGACTTCCGGCTGCTGTACGATCCGTGGCTCCGCGACTCGGCACAGCCTCGACAACTTCGTACAAATCCGAGATGACTCGAGCCTGGACCGGTAGGGCGAGAACACTGACGATCAGAGCCAGCAACTGCAACACCAATCCCTGCCGGAGCAGTTTGTGCATAGGACTTATCTCCAAACCTCTTATTTTCCACCCCCTGAGCTTGCAGAAATTATTGTCGATGTGCAAGGCGCCAGATTTTGGGGCGGACTAAAAATTGCAGCTATTGTATCAGCGTCAGGCATTTCTCTCAGCCCCGAGTTCTCACTATCGGGGTGATTTCACAGCTCAAATGGCGAGAAAATGCCGAAATCCCCCTTTGAGATGCCGTCTGGGCGTGGCTACCAAGACAAGACCCGGATAGAATACGCGCCCTTCGAATACCCACCGCAGGAAGAATCATGAGCGATTCCAAGCCGCAATCTACGCAAACATCCCTTTCTTATAAAGATGCCGGTGTCGACATCGATGCAGGTAATGCACTGGTAGAGCGCATCAAAAATGTCGCCAAACGCACATCCCGCCCCGAGGTTATGGGTGGACTGGGCGGATTCGGCGCCCTGTGCGAACTTCCAAGTGGCTATAAAGAGCCGGTATTGGTTTCAGGTACCGATGGCGTGGGCACCAAGTTGCGCCTGGCGATGGACCTGGGTATTCACGACAGCATTGGCATCGACCTGGTTGCCATGTGCGTGAACGACCTCATCGTCGCCGGTGCCGAACCCCTCTTCTTCCTCGACTACTACGCAACTGGCAAACTGAATGTCGACATAGCGGCAGAAGTGGTTACCGGCATTGGCAAAGGCTGTGAACTGTCAGGCTGTGCCCTGGTCGGCGGTGAGACCGCTGAAATGCCCGGCATGTACGAAGGTGACGACTACGATCTGGCAGGCTTCTGCACCGGTGTCGTAGAGAAATCCGAAATCATTGACGGCAGCAAGGTTAAAGCCGGCGATGTACTGATCGGCCTGGCCTCCAGCGGCCCCCACTCCAACGGCTACTCCCTGATCCGCAAGGTTCTCGAAGTGAGCGGCGCCGATCTCCAGCAGGACATCGGCGGCGAAACCCTGGCCAAAGCACTGATGGCCCCGACCCGCATCTACGTGAAGAACCTCCTGCAACTCATGAAAACCTGCCAGGTGAACGCACTCAGCCACATCACCGGTGGCGGTCTGCTGGAAAATCTGCCGCGCGTACTGCCCGAAGGTTGCAGCGCCCGTATCGATGTCAGCAGCTGGACAATGCCGCCGGTATTCAACTGGCTGCGCGACGCGGGCAATATTGATAGCCGCGAAATGTACCGCACCTTTAACTGCGGTGTCGGCATGGTGATTTGCGTACCCGCTGCACAATCCGAACAAGCCCTGTCGACACTCAAGCAGCTGGGCGAAGACGCCTTTGTGGTCGGCACTATCGAAGATGCCCAAGCCGGGGCAGAAGCTGTAGAGCTGGCGGGGCTGTAATGTCTTGTAGAGTTGCCGTATTGATCTCCGGCAGTGGCAGCAACCTGCAAGCCCTGCTGGATGCCGCTGCACAGGCGGATGCGCCCTTTTCGGTGAGCGCGGTTATCAGTAACAAGGCGGATGCCTACGGGTTGACCCGCGCACAGCAGGCGGGTGTTCCCGCCTCAGTGGTGGATCACCGCAATTTCTCCAGCAGAGAGGTTTTCGACCAGGCTCTGATCGAAGAGATCGACCAGTACAAACCGGACCTGGTTGTACTGGCTGGGTTTATGCGTATTTTGACCCCTGAATTTGTGCGCCACTACAGCGGCCGCCTGATCAATATCCACCCCTCCCTACTGCCCAAATACCAGGGGCTGCATACCCACAAGCGGGCACTGGAGGCTGGGGATAAAGAGCACGGTGTCACCGTGCACTTTGTCACCGAGGAACTCGACGGTGGCCCACCCATCGTCCAGGCCATTGTCCCTATAGAGGAAGGGGACAGCCCCGAACTGCTGGCACAGCGGGTACAGGTTCAGGAGCACATTATTTACCCAATGGCGGTAACCTGGTTCGCACAGCAGCGCCTGCAAATGGCCGATGACCGGGTTCGGCTCGACGGTGAATTACTTCCCCAACACGGGGTGCAAATTTCCGCATAGAACCGCTCTCTGGTAGCTGGCGGGGTAAAAGTTCTTCAATGTACTTTGCACACCTCGCCAGCTAGTATTCAGGAAGGTTGAGTTTTTTGTGGGATATCACAGTGCGCCTTCTTGCTACTTTTCTATTTGTTTTTTTCGTCACCGGCCAGGCAATTGCCGCTGAGCTGGAACCTTTCAAAGCCACCTACGCCGCCCGTTTTAATGGGATCAGCATTACCGCCACTCGCGAGCTCTCCGGGCAGGATGGTAACTGGCGCCTGGATTTCGATAGCAGCGCCTTATTTGCCAGCATCACCGAATACTCGCGCTTTACCAGCGAGAACGGCCACATCAGCCCCAGACACTACGAGTACCACCGCAAAGGCCTCGGTCGCAACCGCACCACGGTGCTCAACTTCGAACCGGCAAAGGGCTTGGTCCTCAATGTTCACAACCCCGAACAAGACCTTAAAGACGTACCGCCGAATGTTCTCGACAAGGTCAGCTATCAAGTTCAACTAGCACTGGATATTGCTGCCGGAAAAACAGACCTGCAATACCAGGTTGCCGACGGTAAAAAAATTCGCAACTACAAATTTAATCAAATCGGCACTGAAACGCTGAAAACTCCGCTGGGTCCCGTCGAGACAATCAAGGTCGCTCGTATGAGGAGCAAAAACTCAGGAAAAGAGACAACTGTGTGGATCGCTCCACAGTGGAACTACACCCTGGTGAAACTTATTCAGAGAGAAGAAAATGGCAAAAAATATCAAATAAACCTGACAAATTTATCCATCAACGGTAAAAAAGTCACCCCTAGCCAATAAATGGCCACATTTTCGCTTGGCGGAAAAAAATCCGCCGACTTAGATAGCTTTTTGCTCCCATTGTCTTTATAAAGTCACACCTCTCCCTCACTCAGGCAATTTTGTATTGCTAGACTTTTCAGGAAGGGATTTGTTACGGAAATGGAAGGTACTTATATAAATCTAAAGACCTTCCTGCTATGGCGGGGTTGCTACCAACCTGCTTATGGCTCTCAGTAATCAGCAGACTTAGAGATGGGTTCTCATGAATAAAAATTACCTGCGACACGCAGTTCTAGCCGCGGCGATCAGCTCCGTTTCCCAAGGCGCTATGGCTGCAGGTTTCTACTTGCAGGAAACCAGCACTTCTGGCCTCGGCCGTGCTTTTGCTGCCGAAAATACTATCGGCGACAACGCTGCAATTCTCGCGCGTAACCCAGCCGGTTCGGCACTGTTCGATACCTACACCATTTCTCTTGGTGCGACTTATGTTGATCCCGAGATCGATGTAGAAGGTGACACCACCTACTATGTCGACCCTGGAATTGGCTACCTGGCAGTTGAAACCCAAGGCGATGCCAAGGACTTTGCCACTAGCGCAGTCATCCCCAATGCCTACCTGGCAGCCCCCATCAACGATGAGTGGTCCTGGGGCCTGGCCATGTACACCGATTTCGGTCTGGAAACTGATTTCCCCGACACCTTCTCGGCAAGCACAATCGCCAACCAGACCTCCCTGATGACGGTCAACATTCAGCCGTCTATCGCTTATGATTTTAACGATCAATTCAGCGTTGGTATCGCTGCCAATATTTTCTATGTCGACGCAGAGCTGAGCACCAGCTTCCCCGACAACTTCGTGATCGGTGAAACCGTAGAATCCGTTATCGGATTTAACCCCGCCGGCGCCACCCTGCTGAATGTACAAGGGGATGCCTGGGACCTGAGCTGGACCATCGGCGGCATCTGGCGCATCAGTGACAATACCCGTGCGGGCATCTCTTACCACGCCAAGTACGACCCCGAAATCAAAGGCGAAGTAAACTCTGATATTGCTCCAAGTCCGTACAGCCCGTTCGACGACACCTCCGGCGAACTGACCCTGAACCTGCCAGACACCCTGGAGCTGGGCTTTTACCACCGCTTTAACAATAACTGGGGCCTCGCGCTGGGCTACATGTGGACTAACTGGGACCGCTTCGAGAGCCTGGAAGCCTATATCCCGTCTGCCGGCGATGGTTACAACCCTCTGCTACTGAAAGAAGAAAACTTCCAGAGCGGCTCCCGTTTCAGCGTTGCCGGTGAATACTACCGCAATAACGACTGGACCTTCCGCTTTGGCTACGCCTACGACCAAGGCGCCGCCCGCGACGGTTTAAACGACCATGAGACCGAAACCGTCTCGGCACTGGTAGGCGAGGACCTGCCAATTACCTGGCGCACACTGTCCATTCCCGACACCGATCGCCAGTGGCTGACCGTTGGCGGCACTTACTCATTGAGCGAGCAGCTCACTGTAGATGCTGCCTTCGCCTATATCTGGGGCGACGATGAAACGATCCAGGAAGCAAGCTACAGCATTCCTCAGCTGGTAACTTATTACGATGGTGGCACCACCAAAACCGAAGCTTACCTGTTCAGCTTGGCTCTAAACTACAAGTTCTAAGCCTCCCTGTCCCGAGTAAGAAAAAGGCTCTACCTCCGGTAGGGCCTTTTTTTATTTCCAGCCAAGGTATATCCCGCCACCTTGCGATAAATCAAAGTACCCCTTTAATACCACCACACAATCAAAGCGCACTTTCACAGGCAAAATTTCCCCTTAAAAAAACCAAAGAGCAAAACCGCAACGCCCAACAACATAGTGCGGACTTACTAACAAATCCCACAGTCCCGAATTATTCGGAGCCCCCCTAGACAATCAATATTGGTCAAAGTCTCATTATATGGCGGGTAGCTCTGGTAAACTTGCGCCCCCGTGTTTCCAAGATGTATTCCAACACCTTGCCAATCTGCAATACAGCTCCCAATAACCCAGCTCGGACAGAGAGGGGTAAGGCTACGCTAACAAGCAGTACTATCGCCCCACTTGAACAGGGGCTGACATAGACACAGCGAACACAAAACCCATTTAAATTGAGAAGCAAGTCAAACTACAAGAGTAAAATCATGAAGTTATCAGCAGTATTTATCTTGTTAATTTTAAGCCTGGATGTAGCGGCTTTCTCCATGGGGGACGCTATTAATACCGCTGGCCGACAGCGAATGCTGTCGCAGCGCATCACTCAAGCTTATATCTTGCAGGGCGTTCAACCAGATGCAGAACGCCACCAAAAAGTGTTCGCCAGGTCGATTCTCGATTTCAAGAAAAACCATGAAAAACTCAGTAAATTTACCGGTGCCCAAAAAATTAAAGCGCAGCTGATTAAAGTACAGAGGGAGTGGAACGCATTTGAGTTGATCACCAGGCAGCCGGTCAGCAAAGAAAGCGCCAGCGAGTTATTTAAACGCAGCAACTCCCTCCTCTCTGCGGCTCACACTTACGTTGTGCAACTCCAACAACTCGCCAACCACAACAGTGCCGAACTTATCAATATCGCCGGCCGCCAACGTATGCTTTCGCAGAGAATTGCCAAAAACTACGCCGCCACACTTTGGGGCGTATCCCCTGAAGCTGCCGAGACGGCACTACATGAAGACCTGAGTGAGTACTCCAGCCGCCTAAATCAACTATTGGAAAGCCCACTCAATACCCCGCAAATTAATAGCAACCTGCACAAGGCAAAAGATCACTTGAGTTACGCCAGTCGGGGATTTGAGGGAAATATGAAGATATCGGAAAAGCGCCAGATCCAGGTGATCACCGGCACAACCGACCTGATGCTGCGCAATATGAATATCATTACCGGGCAGTACGCCGAGTTATTGAACGCGAAGAAACCGCAATAAAAAAAGGGGGCTCACGCCCCCTTTTTTTCTATCGGCGATAAAACTAACGCCGAAACCCTTCAGCTTACCAACCGCACTGGCGGCCTTGGTTTTGCTCTTCCAGGTACGCCATTAGCGGCTGGAAGTAATCGATAATAGCTGAGGCATCCAGGTCGCGCTGACCCGTGAGCGCTTCCATCGCATCCGGCCACGGCTTGCTCGCACCCATCGCCAGCATCGCGCGCAGCTTCTTACCGGCTTCATCATTTTTGTAGATGGAGCAGCGGTGCAGCGGTCCGGTTTCACCGGCCGCTTCACACAGTGCGCGGTGGAATTGGAACTGCTGGATACGCGCGAGGAAGTAGCGAGCGTAGGGGGTATTGCCAGGAATATGGTATTTGGCACCCGGGTCGAAGTTCGCTTCTGAGCGCTCTACCGGAGCGGCAATACCCTGGTAATCTTCACGCAGCTTCCACCAGGCCTTGTTGTAATCCTCCGGCTGCACCTCACCGTTGAATACCTGCCAGCGCCACTTGTCTACCAGCAAACCAAACGGCAGGAAGGCAATTTTATCCAGCGCCTGCTGCATCAGGTAGCCGATATCTTTACTCTCATCCGGCACCTCATCCATCAGGCCGATTTCCTTCAGGTACTTAGGCGTAATGGAAAGCGCAATGGTGTCGCCAACAGCTTCGTGGAAGCCATCATTGGCGCCCTCTTTATAAAGGAACGGCTGATCTTTGTAGATGCGCTGGTAGAAGTTGTGGCCCAACTCGTGGTGAATGGTAACCAGATCTTCGCCCGTCTTATTGATACACATCTTGATGCGGAGATCGTCCTGGCCATCCATATTCCAGGCGCTGGCATGACAAACCACGTCGCGATCGCGCGGCTGGGTGAACTGGGAGCGCTCCCAGAAAGTTTCCGGCAGGGGCTTAAAGCCCAAAGAGGTGAAGAACTTCTCCCCCACTTTAACCATATCTTTTTCACTCATGCCGGAATCGACAACCAGCTGAGTCAGATCGTAGGGAGCCTGCATATCGTCGTCTTTGACCAGGTCATAGACGTTGCCCCACTCCTGCGCCCACATATTGCCCAGCAAGTGC
Source organism: Microbulbifer regidiadema (SeqCode) (assembly GCF_052467605.1). Lineage (NCBI taxonomy): Bacteria > Pseudomonadati > Pseudomonadota > Gammaproteobacteria > Cellvibrionales > Microbulbiferaceae > Microbulbifer > Microbulbifer regidiadema (SeqCode). The sequence continues at coordinate 1,964,710 of NZ_CP174316.1, forward strand.
GCGGGAATCTTACCCTGCGCCGGCGCGACATCATCGCCGTAGTGCTCATTCAGCTTGGCGCGTACATGGCAGTGCAAAGCCTCGTACAGCGGCTTCACTTTGCCCCACTGGGTATCCATATCCGCCGCAAAGGCATCCGGGGTCATATCGTATTTGGAGCGCCAGAACACACTCAGGTTGTCGTAACCCAGCTCTTTGGTACCCGCATTACCAATCTCCACTTGGCGCTCATACAGAGGCTTCATCGGCGGGGAAACTTCGCGCCAACCAGCCCACAACTCTTTGAGCAGCTCCGGGTCGCGGCTAGTCGCCATCACCTGGCCCATCTCGGTCAGGGTGTAGCACTTTTCCTCACCGGCATCTTCACGGCAGTATTTGCCTGCGCCGTACATGCCCTGCATCTTTGAGCCGATTTGCGCCAGCTCGGACGTTAGCGCCGGATCTTTCGGTGCCGGGAATACCAGCCCCTGCTTCAACATGGTCAGTTGGCGGCGGGTATCCGGGTCCAGATCCAGGTCGTTAAACTTGGCGGCCTCTGAAGCCAGCTCTACCGCCAAAGTGGTATATCGCTCTGACGCCAAAGCTTCCACGTATTGGGAATCAATATTGATATAAGTAGAAGCAAGCCAAGCTGCATGGCTCGCCTCCTGCCCCATTTTTTCCAAACGCTGCTGGGCCCCCTTAAGGAAAGCCTGAGCATCTTTGGCGGTCAGCTTTTGAGCGGCTGAACCTTCTGCGGCTGGCTGAGTTGCAGCGGCTGGCTTTGCAGCCTGCTGTCCGCTGTCACAGGCCGACAGGGCAACAGCAACTGCTATCGAGAGAGCAATTTTTTTCATTTTCTCCTCAAGAATCCTTGTTAGATCTGCTTATAGTTGACGCCGTTTATAGCATAAGCCCCGCCCGATCAGCGACGGCAAGGCGACAGATGCCGCCAGATCGACACAAAATCCCCTTTTATATCGCCTTTGCGGAAAAAAATTTGGCAAAGAATAGATTGAAAACTGCGAGACAGGCGAATAGAGACGCGCTCGGCCAGGATTTTTTTAGAGGGAATTCTTTAGAAAAAAGGGGGGAGATTGGAGGCGACCCAACCAGCAACACCCTCGGCACATGATACTACTGCTACCGTTGCTCCCTTCCGGGCCTGGCGGGGTTCACAGCTGTTCATTGCGAGGGGACCGGAAGGGCCACCACAACGATCTTCGGTGTCTGTGCATCCGAAGAGGGCGCGATTATAGAGGTATAAAGCGATAATATCCAGCCCTATTAACAGGTTATAATAAACGACTACTATCTCACCCCCTGCAAAGAGTTACTCATGCACTTGTTTGTCGATAATTTAACCAACGTTGACTTCAGCTACCTCGACCCTAAGCGAGGCATCGTAGGCGAGACCTGGCTGGCAGATGCCGCCCTCGATGGCGCCCTGGATGAGCAGGGGATGGTTTGCGATTTTGGCATCGTGAAAAAGACCCTGAGACACTGGCTCGATGACCAGGTCGACCACCGCCTGTTGGTACCGACCCGCTCCCCCCAACTGACCTTGGAGCACAAAGAAACCCAGGTAAACCTGACTTGGCAGCTGCAAAGTGGCGCTTCTATCAGCGTCTCGGGGCCGGAGCAGGCCTTTGCCCTGGTAGACGCTGAGACAATTACGGCGGACAGCGTCGCCGTCTGGTGTGTTCAGCAGCTGGCCAGCCACTTCCCCGACAGCGTGGAAAAGCTCAAACTCAACTTCCACTGTGAACATATTGAAGACGCCTTCTACCACTACAGCCACGGCTTGAAAAAACACCTGGGCAATTGCCAGCGTATCGCCCACGGACACCGATCGCGCATTCAGGTGATGACCGATGGCCAGCGCAATAAGGCGCGGGAAAAATACTGGGCTGAGCGCTGGGAAGACATTTACCTGGGCACTCGCGAGGATCTGGTTTCAACCACGCAGGATGATCGCGGTGAAAAGACCCACCACTTCGCCTACCGCGCACAACAGGGGGACTTCACCCTGTCCATTCCGGCCAAGGCCTGCGAAATTCTTGACTGCGACACCACCGTGGAGCAACTGGCCCAATATATCGCCAACGCCCTGGCGGCAGAGGAGCCGGGGATAGCGATTACCGTGCGGGCCTACGAGGGCATTGGCAAAGGCGCAATTGCCTCGGCCAAAACCCATTAAGCCGAGCCGCGCAAACCGCCCTCAAGATAAACTGAAGTACCAAGGCGCCAGACGTTGAACCTGATTGTTTTACAAGAGCACGACTTTATTAGCCCCAACCGTGTCCAGCTGGGCGGCCGCCAGCTGGAGCATATCGCCCAGGTTCACAAAGCTGAGCCGGGACAGCGCCTACGTGTCGGGCTGCTCAACGGGCAAATAGGCAGTGGTGAGATTATTGCGCTCAATGCGCACAGTGTTGAGCTTGAGGTGACATTCGCCATAGATCCCCCACAGGCGCTGCCGCTCACCCTGATACTAGCCCTGCCCCGCCCTAAAATGCTCAAGCGGGTTATCCAGCACCTGACCGCTCTCGGCGTCAAAAAGCTGATATTGGTCAATAGCTATCGGGTCGAGAAGTCTTACTGGCAGACACCCTGGCTGCAGGAGGACAAACTCTTCGAGCAGTGCCTGCTCGGGCTTGAGCAGGCTGTCGACACACAAATGCCGGAGATCTTACTGCGCAAACGCTTTAAACCCTTTGTCGAAGACGAGCTTCCCGAACTCTGCGCCGAGTCCCGCAAACTGGTAGCCCACCCGGTAGGGGGTAGCGCTTGCCCGGTGGATATAAAACAGCCCACCACTTTAGCCATTGGTCCCGAAGGGGGGTTTATCAATTATGAGGTTGAGAAACTCCAGGAGGTTGGCTTTCAATCGGTCCACCTGGGGCCGCGTATTTTGCGTGTAGAAACGGCGCTGCCCGTGTTGATCAGCCGATTGTTCCCCGCCTCTTAAACTTCTTCACGGCTAGGGGCCCCTGGGCTGCGCGGCAACGGTTAGCAACTCTGTAGAGCGGCCCGCAAAAATACTGCGGGATTGCTCAGGGCCCGTTAAATAATTAATATTTCATCAATTTGTCATAATTAAGTCATATTTTGCGCCCTCGTTTTACCTTCCACGGTCGAGTGACTATGCGCATATTCTTAAGCCGGACAAAGCAAACCGTTCTCTTCCTTCTCGGAATAACACTGTCAGCGGCAACTTCGGCAACCCAAACCAGCTTCCCCCCAGGCACCTCGGGCCTGCTCTTTACCCTACACGGATCAAATACAGTGGGTGCAAAATTGGCCCCCAATCTGATCAGTAACTACCTGCGCTCAAGAGGCGCCAGCAACCTGGAAACGATTGCTCTCGATCGTGAAAATGAAGTCCGCGTGCGGGCCGATGTCAACGGCGAGAAAGTCTATATCGATATCGCCGCACACGGCTCAAGCACTGGTTTTAAAGGCCTGGAGCAAGCCCAGGCCGATATCGCCATGGCCTCCCGGCCAATCAGAGCGGCAGAAAATGCGGCCCTCAATCGCCTCGGCGATCTGCGCAGACACGGGGCGGAGCACGTAATTGCCATCGATGGCCTGGCGATTATTGTTCACCCCCACAACCCGGTTAACCAACTAACCCTGCAACAAATTGCGGCGATTTTTGCCGGCGAAATCACCGACTGGTCTGCGGTCGGTGGGCGAAAGGCCCCGATTAAGGTGCTGGCCAGGGACGACCAATCCGGTACCTGGGACACATTTCAAAGTCTCGTCCTGGGCAACACGCGCGCCCTCAGCACCGATGCCGCGCGCTTTGAATCCAGTGAGCAATTATCGGATCGGGTATCGGCGCAGCCCAACAGTATTGGCTTTGTCGGCCTGGCCTCTATTCGCCAGTCCAAGGCGCTCGCCGTAGCCGATAACAACACCCAGCCCCAGTCCCCGGGCCACCTGACCATTGCCACGGAGGATTACCCGCTATCGCGCCGTTTGTTTTTGTACTCCTCCGCCTATAGGGCAAAACCTGCGGCGGCGGAATTTCTCCAATTTGTACAGAGTGAACAGGGCCAGGAACAAGTCAAAGCCACTGGCTTCGTGGCGCAGACACCGATTGGGGTAAAACCGGCTGCCAACCGCGAGGGGCCCGAGGAGTACCTTAAATTAACGGAAAATGCCCAGCGCCTGAGTATCAATTTCCGCTTTTCCGAGGGGAGCGCCTCACTGGACAATAAGGCACAACAGGATATTCAGCGGCTTGTGCGGTTTATGCAAAAAGCGGAAAACAAACAAAAACGCCTGTTATTGATTGGTTTTGGCGATGAAAAAGTCAGTGCAAGCCGCTCCATTATTTTATCCAAACTGCGCGCCACTACGGTTCGTTCAGCCCTCAGGGACCAGCAGATCAATACGGTTCCGGTACAAGGATTCGGCGCCTATCTGCCGGTAGCCTCCAACGGCTCAAGTTCAAAAATTAAAAATCGCCGGGTGGAAATCTGGATTATTTAACCGCTGCGGTGAAACCTTCCCCAAAGAGGTGACAAGGAAGTCCCTCCCCGCTTTTTTCTTCTCTGTTCTCCCCCCAAGTTTTTACATCAGTCCTTTTGCAAGACATAAAGAGCCTCTGAGTAATTCCGCAATCTCTCTGCGGGGCTGTCAAAATCTGCATAAATAACACGCATAAAAAAGCCGCGTAAATACGCGGCTATCAATATAGTGGCTAGTGCCACCAGGTCTCACAGAGAGGAGCGCAAAAAGCGCTCCGGGGGAAGCGTTGCACCAACAAGCGCGCTAGCGCTTATGTACAGTGCGGCCGCCTAGTGGCGGCCACAGGGGGATCAGGCTACAGCGTCTTTCGCTACGGCTTCTTTTTGCAGAGCCAGCTTGGGATCTACAAACTCGTAACCCAGCACATCGGCTACGGCTTGGTAGGTCACCATGCCCGCGTGAACGTTCAGGCCTTCCAGCAGGTTGGCATCGTCCAGCAGAGCCTGCTTGGCGCCTTTATTGGCCAGAGCCACAGCGTAAGGCAGGGTGGCGTTGTTCAGGGCCATAGTGGAGGTGCGCGCAACACCGCCGGGCATATTGGCAACACAGTAGTGAACAACACCGTCAACCACGTAGGTGGGCTCTTGGTGAGTGGTTGCCTTGGAGGTCTCAAAACAACCGCCCTGGTCAATGGCCACGTCAACAATAACAGCGCCTTTCTTCATGCGGCTGATAATATCGCGGGTCAGCAGTTTGGGAGCCGCAGCACCTGGAATCAGGACCGCGCCTACAACCAGGTCCGCTTCCAGTGCGTGCTTTTCGATCGCATCGTTGGTGGAGTATTCAGTGCGAACCGCACCGCCGAAGATATCGTCCAGCTGGCGCAGGCGCGGCAGGGAGCGATCGAGGATAGTCACGTCAGCGCCCATACCCAGGGCCATCTTCGCTGCGTTAGTACCCACAACACCGCCGCCGATAATCAGGACTTTAGCCGGGGCAACACCGGGAACACCGCCGAGCAGTACACCGAGACCGCCCTGGGCTTTCTCCAGGTGGTGGGCACCGCACTGTACCGACATACGGCCGGCCACTTCGGACATAGGCGCCAACAGAGGCAGGCCGCCGAAGCGGTCGGTCACGGTTTCATAGGCGATGCAGGTAGCGCCGGATTTCACCAGCAGCTCAGTTTGTTTGGGGTCTGGTGCCAGGTGCAGATAGGTGTACAGGAGCTGTCCAGGGCGCAGCATTTCGCACTCGTGGGGCTGGGGCTCTTTTACCTTGACGATCATATCGGCAGTGGCAAAAATTTCTTCCGGAGTATCGATAATTTTAGCGCCGGCTTGAATATACATCTCATCGGGGAAACCGATAGCGGCACCGCCATCCTTCTGTACGATCACTTCATGACCGTGGCCAATCAGTTCGCGAACACTCGACGGCGTCAGGCCAATACGATACTCGTGGTTCTTAATCTCTTTAGGGACGCCAATCAACATTTTGTTTCTCCTCGCTCTCTGCGCTTGGCACTTCTCTAAAAATAGAAGCACCTAATTTCTATGTTTTCACCATTATAGGAACAGCTAATAAGTGGATATTTACTAGAATTTGGATAAAACTAGTGGAATCCACTAATAAAACCCCAGATATGTCTACTTTTTAAGCGTATCGACTACATTGGAGACAGCCGTTATGCGCAAGCGCGCGGGAGAGCTCAGTACCATCGACCGGAATATATTGCGCGTTCTGCAAAAGAACGGGCGCACCAGCTATGCGGAGCTGGCCAGGCAAGTAGGATTGACTGCGACCCCCTGTGTCGAGCGGGTCAAACGCCTGGAAAATGACAATGTTATTCAGGGTTATACCGCCTTGATTAACCCGGAGTTCCTCGATGCGGCCCTGGTGGTCTTTGTGCAAATCCGACTGAACCGCTCCGCTCAGGACGCCTTTGAGGAGTTTCGCAATGCGGTCGCCGCCCTGCCTGAAGTGCAGGAGTGCTACCTGGTATCGGGAAATTTTGATTACTTAATCAAAGCCCGGGTGGCCGATATGAGCGCCTACCGCAAATTCTACGGCGAGACCCTTTTGACACTGCCGGAAGTACAAGAGTGCACCAGCTATGTGGTGATGGAAGAGGTTAAAGAGACATTGGAAGTACCGGTTCACTACAACCGCTAGCGGGCCAAGCGATGAGTGGCCACAGCCACTCATCGATACCAGGGAGTAATCAGTATTGAATACCCAGCTTCCGGTAAATAAACCCAATCACCCAGGCCGGCCCAATCAGCAAAAATTGTAAATCTTTAAAGAAAGAGGGCTTTTTGCCTTCGATATGATGGCCGATAAATTGGAATATCCACATAACGATAAACAGCGCCAGTGCCGTCTGCCAGATGGGCACCCCCAGGCGCTCCAATACCGACCAGGCCCACAAACACAGAATCGTTAGCCCCGTCATTCCCAGGGCGATGGGAAACGACATCACAAAATAAAACAGGAGAATCGGGATAGTGACCACTACCGCCCAATTCAACCAGGGGATCGCCCCCATAAACTCCGGCTGGGGAATTGCCCACAGGAGCCCGGCCACAGTGGCGTAAATAACTGGGACGGCAATCCAGTGAATGGATTTGTTAATCGGATTCTGATGACTCTCACCATACTCGGCAAACCACTGCTGGGCACTGCGCATGACAATCTCCTCTTTTCTTATATTGTTATTGTCAGAACACTAATAATCCCCAACCCATAGATATCAATCAATGGCTGAAAGCATCACTAGACCGGTAAAGCGTGGCTTTTAGCGCCTAACGTAGGCGTAGAGTTGGGACAGATAGAGGTCTGCCATCGGTTTATCAAAGCAGCAAAAAATCACCTGCTCAGGTGCGCCCTCCTTTTCCTGAAACTGCTGTACCTGCTCGACGGCAACTTCTACCGCGCGCTCTGGTGGATAATCGTAAACACCGCAGCTAATCGCCGGAAATGCGATTGAATGCATATTTTCACGCCGAGCCAGCGCCAGACATTGGCGGTAGCAGCAGGACAGCAATTCGGGCTCGCCCAAATTGCCACCGCGCCAAACCGGCCCAACCGTGTGGTAGATACGTTTTACGGGAATGGAATAAGCGCTTGTCGCGCGCACATCGCCAACCGGGCAGCCGCCCAAACTGCGGCAAGCCCTCTGTAGCTTGGGGCCCGCCGCGCGGTGTATGGCCCCATCGACACCGCCGCCTCCGAGGAGACGGCTGTTGGCAGCATTGACGATTACATCGACGTGCAATCGAGTGATATCACCCAGATGAACTATGATCACCCAGCATCTCCAACCGCTATTTGAATATTTGCTGCGGATGGAAATCCATTTCACTTCACAACAGTCGCACCTTTGCCAGAGGTGCGTCCCCAGCGCGGCTGGTGCGCCTCGACCCGAGCGCGCAGCTCGGGTTCAAGACCTGCCCTGCCCCCTCAACCAAGCAGCTTGCGGTGCTGTGAGGCAACGACTTCCGGGCACTTCGTCAGCGCGCTAACTAACACGATAGCAGCTGAAGAGAAAACAAAACCCGGCAGCAACTCATAAACATCGAAAATCCCCCCGGAGAGCTGCTCCCACACCACCACGGTAACGCCGCCAACGATAACCCCGGCAATAGCGCCACTGCCGGTCATGCGAGACCAGTACAAACTGATCAGCAGTGCCGGTCCGAAGGCGGCCCCCAGGCCCGCCCAGGCGTAGCTCACCACCTCCAGAACCTGGGATTCCGGGTCCATCGCAATCCACACGGCGACCAGCGACAGGGCTACCACCGCCCAGCGCCCCACTTTTACCATGGCCTCGGGGCTGGTCTCGCGGCCGAACCACACGTGGTAAATATCTTCCGCCAGCGCCGCCGAGGACACCAACAGCTGGGAGTCCGCCGTACTCATAATGGCGGACAGAATTGCCGCCAGCAGAACACCGGCAACCACCGGGTGGAACAGTACCTGTACCATTTCCATAAACACCGTTTCACCGTCCGGCAGGCTCTGCTGGATTTCCAGGTGCGCAAACAGGCCCACCGCCATAGCGCCCAAAAAGCCGAACAGAGACCACACTGCGGCAACCGTCGCCGCTGCGGGAATATCCTTGGGACTGCGCACCGCCATAAATCGCGCCAAAATATGCGGCTGGCCAAAGTAGCCCAACCCCCAGGCGAGGGAGCTGAGGATCGCCACCAGGCTCAGGGTTTGCCCGCTGTTATCGCTCATCCAGTGGGTCAGCTGGGGCATCTCGGCTTGCAGGCGACTCCAGCTGCTAGAAAATCCACCCTGGTCGGAAATAACTACTAAAGGCACCGCAATCAGCGCCGCACTCATCAGCAATCCCTGGAACACATCGGTCCAGGACACCGCCAAAAACCCGCCAAACAGAGTGTAAGAAATTACCGCAATCGCACCGATAATCACCGCCCAGCGGTAGTCCCAGCCAAAGACTGTTTCAAACAACTTGCCGCCGGCAATCAGACCCGAGGCCACATAAAAAAGGAAAAACAACAGGATGAATATTGCGCAGACTGTACGCAGGTAGGGGTGCCCCATTTTAAAGCGCCGATCCAGGTAGGCCGGTACTGTCAGTGAATCATCCAACTCATAGGTATAAATCCGCAGACGCCGCCCCATCGTCACCCAGCTCAAAACGATACCGGAGAGCAGACCAATCGCGATCCAGCCGGCGGAGAGCCCTGCTGCATAGGCCGCGCCGGGCAATCCCAGCAGTAGCCAGCCACTCATATCCGATGCACCGGCGGACAGCGCCGCCACCGCCGGCGGCAGAGAGCGGCCGCCGAGGAAATAGTCGCTGGCATTCTTGGTGCGCATATAAGCGTAAACACCAATAACAACAATCAAAGCCAGATAGGCAATAAAGGTAAGGGCGATCAGCCACTCGGCGGACATAGGGGGTTCCTTCTGATCAAAATGGAATGGCACTTGGCACGGTAATGACCTGTACCTTGCTGCTCAAATTTTCGACACAGCGAGCTGCGGGATGGGCGCCATGTGGAAATTGTTATGTTTATTGCGCGTAAATCTACTTATTAGGTGGCGCCGACTCAATCAGCAAACTACATATATGTTGAGCACACCTACAGAAAAAAGACAACACTATGGGCATTTGTCTGAATGAGCTCCGACTCCAGGTTATCCGTCCAACCCTCAAGCACTTGAGAGCCTGGAGCCAGAGCATGGAAAATCTTCTTCTGGGCACCGCCGCCCAGGAGTCGCAATTGGGCTTCCACCTCAAACAGGGGCGGCGCCACGGACTGGGTATTTACCAAATCCAACCGCACACCCACCGGGAAATCTGGGACCAATACCTGATCGATCACCCGGCCCTCGCCTCCAAGGTGCGAGGGCTGGCGAGCCAGCGGGACTTTCTCGACCACCCCCACAGCGAGCTGACCACCAACCTGCGCTATGCCACCGCCATTGCCTGGCTGATTTACAGGTCCGCTGGCGTACACAAGATCCTAGACGAGGAAACCTCAGACGTGGCCAATATGGCGCGCCTGTGGCACCAGCACTTTCACCATGGGCCCAGCGCCAGTACCCGGGATTTTGAATGCAGCTACGCGCAGCTGGTCAGCGGTGCCGACCCTACAGATTCAGCGCCTCAATATACTGGGGCGCGGATTCCTGAGCCTCCTCCGGCTCCCAAGAGTTCACCTGGCGCTGGATTGAATGGTCAGGACGCTCGACAGCCGACGGCGTAGAGCGGTCCAATTCCAAGCTCTCAAAATCGTAGAGATCCCTGTCCGCCAACTGTGACGGAGACACCCGGGTAATCGCGGCGAAAATATTTTCGCTGCGGCCGGGGAATTTTTTGTCCCACTCCCGCACCATCTGCTTGATCGCCTGGCGCTGTAGGTTTTCCTGGCTGCCGCACAGGTTGCAGGGAATGATCGGGAACTGTTTGTACTCGGCGTACTGGGCGATATCGTCCTCGCTGCAATAAGCCAGCGGGCGAATCACAATATTGCGGCCGTCATCGGCGCGCAGCTTGGGCGGCATCGCCTTGAGGCGCCCACCGTAGAACATATTCAGGAACAGGGTCTCGACGATATCGTCCTTGTGGTGGCCCAGAGCCACCTTGGTGGCACCGATTTCCTCGGCAAAGCCATACAGGGTACCCCGGCGCAGGCGGGAACAGAGCCCACAGGTGGTCTTGCCCTCAGGCACCACCTCCTTCACCACCGAGTAGGTATCCTTCTCGACAATATGGTGGGGCACGCCCAGGGACTGCAAGTATTCCGGCAGAATATGCTCGGGGAAGCCCGGCTGTTTCTGATCCATATTGACCGCCACCAGCTCAAAATTAACCGGCGCCGTCCTCTGCAAATTCAGCAGAACGTCCAGCATGGCGTAGGAATCCTTACCGCCGGACAAACAGACCATAATCTTGTCGCCCTCTTCAATCATATTGAAGTCGGCGATAGCGCGGCCCACATGGCGGCGCAGACGCTTTTGCAGCTTATTAAACTCGAGCCGCTCGCGGCGGTTTTCCAAATCGGGCATGGTGTCTCTCTAACTCATTCGCGACCAGTGGCCGGGCGCACAATCGCAGCTTAAAAACGATAGACAGGCTTTCCTGTTCCTGGGGGCGCGATTGTACGCATTTCGATCACGGAGTACACGACTCACCAGCCGCCTTCTCCCCCAACAGGGACTTCACACAGGGCCAGACATGCTCCAGCAGGGCCGGCTGGGCCTGGGCGGAGGGGTGGATACCATCGGATTGCATGGCGCCCCGCTCTAGCGCCACCGTCTCCAGCAGGAAGGGGACCAAACCGATATCCTCCGCCTCGGCCACCCTGGGAAAGACGGCGGCAAAAGCTTCAGTATAGGCGCGGCCGTAGTTGGGTGGGATACGCATCCCCAGCAGCAGGACCTCGGCTCCGGAGTCTTTGGCCAGCTTGACCATCTGCTGCAAATTGCGCTGCAAATTCTGCGGTGGATAGCCTCGCAGACCATCGTTGCCACCCAGCTCGACAATCAGCCACTGGGGCTTGTGCGCCTCCATCAGGCGCGGCAGGCGGGTCAAACCACCCGCCGAGGTCTCACCACTGATACTGGCATTCACCACCTTCACCGGGTGCCCCTGTTTCTCCAGGCGCGCCCGCAACAGGTTGACCCAGCCCAACTCCTCGTCCATACCGTAGGCTGCACTGATGCTGTCACCCAATACCAGCAGCGTGCCGGCCCTCTCGGCACTCAGTGCCAGATTGGGGATCGACAGCATCAACACCAAGCCGAACCGAGTCAGGAACTGCCGAAAAAAGGCGGTTGTCATGTCATACTCTCCAAAAATCTCGCGTATCCGCATAAGGGAATACAGTATGTCCGCCATTCTCACGGCAGAAAACCTCTATCACAAGGTCTCCACCAGCGAGGGACCACTGACCCTATTAAACAATATCTCCCTCGAAGTCGCCCGTGGCGAAAGCCTCGCCGTGACAGGGGCCTCCGGCTCCGGCAAATCCACTCTGCTCGGCCTGCTGGCGGGATTGGATAAACCCACCGAAGGCAAAATCTGGCTGGCGGGAGACGAGATTACCGCTATGGATGAGGAGCAGCGCGCAGCGGTGCGCGCCCGCTGCGTGGGCTTTGTGTTCCAGACCTTCCAGCTGCTGCCCGGCCTCACCGCCCGGGAAAATGTAATGCTGCCGAGCGAACTGCGCGGCGAGCGGGGCGCCGCCAAGCGGGCGCAGGAGTTCCTCGCCCGAGTGGGCCTGGAGCAGCGACTGCATCACTACCCGCGCCAGTTGTCCGGCGGCGAGCAACAGCGAGTCGCTATCGCCCGGGCCTTCGCCAGCTTTAGCAGCACAGAGGCCATCCTCTTTGCCGATGAGCCCACCGGCAGTCTCGACGCTGGCAATGGCGCCAAAATTATCGACCTGCTGTTTAAGCTCAACGAGGAGTCCGATACCACCTTGGTACTGGTGACCCACGAACAGCGACTGGCGGAACGCTGTGCCTCCCACCTGCATATGTCGGCGGGCGCCGTAGATACCTATAGCCCCCTTATCGGCGGGGACAACCTGTCGGAGGTATCCGCCTGATGCTGCCACTCAGACTGCTGTTCAGAGACTGGCGCGGTGGCGAACTGGCACTGATTGCCTCGGCCCTGATTCTGGCGGTGACCTGTGTCACCGCTATCGCCCACTTCACCGACCGCCTCACTCGCGCCATGGAGCAGCAATCCCTCACCTTCCTGGCCGCAGAGCGAGTGCTGCGCAGCAGCAAGCCCGTGGATGCCGCCTGGCTGGAAGAAGCCGCCAACAAGGGCTTGGAGCAGGGCCGCATAATCCAGTTTTCCTCCATGATCTCCGCCAACGACCAGTTCCAGTTTGTCTCGGTAAAGGCGGTGGACAAAAGCTACCCGCTGGTGGGACAACTGGAAATTCGCAAATCGCCAGAGGGCCCCAACAAAGTGGCTCTACAGGGACCGCCCCCGGGGGAAGCCTGGGTGGAATCCCGCCTTTTGCCATTGATGGGCCTCCAACTGGGCGACGCTATCGCCCTTGGCGACACCCAGCTAACCGTATCGGCCCTGCTGGAGCGGGAGCCCGACCGGGGTACCAGTCTGTTTGATATGGGCGCGCGGCTGTTGGCCAATACCGCCGACCTGCCCGCCGCCGGTGTGATCCAGCCCGGCAGCCGGGTGCGCTATCGCTACCTGTTTGCCGGTGATGATCAGGCCCTGAAGGACTACTTCGACTGGCTCAAGCCCCAGCTGACCGAGCACCAGCGGATACTGGACCTGCGCAGTGGTCAGCCCCGCGTCGCCTCGGCCCTGGACAGGGCTGAATCCTTCCTGTTTCTCGCCGCCAGCCTGGCAGTGCTGCTCGCCAGTGTCGCCGTCGGCCTAGCGGCGCGGCGCTACGGATTGCGCCACGGCGCCTACGTAGCCGTAATGAAAAGCCTCGGTGCCGGGCGCAATAAAATCCTCGCGATCTACCTGGGGCAACTGGCCGCCCTGACACTGATTGCCACCACCATCGGACTGGCACTGGGCACCTTTATTCAGGTCCAAGCGGTCCACCTGATGGCCGGCTTCTTTCCGGTACAGCCCCCCGCCACCAGCTGGAGTCCGCTGCTGATCGGGCTCGCCACCGGCCTCGCCTGCGCCCTGGGCTTCGCCCTGCCGCCGCTGTTCCGCCTGGCCCGCACCGACCCGATGCAGACCCTGCGCCACGACTGGAGCAACCCGGACAGACGCGAGTGGCTGGGACTGATTCTCGGCCCCAGCGCCATGCTGCTGCTGATCTGGTGGCTCTCCGGCAACCTGCTTATGACCCTCGCCCTGTTTGCCGGCATGGTCCTACTGGTGGCCGGCAGCGCCCTGGCCAACCGAGGTCTGGTGCGCAGTAAGCTGGCCGCCCTGGGGGGCGCTTGGCGCATCGCTTTAGGTAGCCTGCAACGCCGCGCCGCCTTCAATACCCTGCTGATCGCCGCTTTTGGCACCGGCCTGCTGGCCATGTTGTCCCTGGTATTTGCCCGCACCGCCCTGGTGGATGAGTGGCACATGCAACTACCGGAAAAGGCCCCCAACCACTTCCTCCTGAATATCGCCCCCCACGATGTACCCGCGATGGAAAATATGCTGGCGCAGGGCGAGGTGAGCAGCACCGAGTTTTACCCCATGGTGCGCGGCCGCCTGGTGGCGATTAACGGCGTCTCGGTTAAAGAGATAAAGGATCGCCCCGGTGGCGTTCGCCGGGAGCTCAACCTGAGCTACACCGACACCCTGGCCCCGGATAACCGCATCCTGGAGGGCGAATGGTGGGACAAGACCAGCGAAGGCGTGTCGGTAGAAGTCGAGCTGGCAGCACAGCTGGATTTGTCCCTGGGGGACCAGTTGCGCTTCTCAATCGGCGGACTGGAAGTGGAAGCCCCGGTAGCCAGCTTCCGCTCGCTGGACTGGAACAGCATGCGCCCGAATTTCTATATGATCTTCGCACCGGGCAGTATCGATGATTTTCCCGCCACCTATATCACCAGTTTTTACCTGCCAGCGCAGGACAAGCTACTGGTCAACGACCTGGTGCGCGCCTTCCCCAGCGTCAGTGTGATAGAGCTGGATAAAATCATCCAGCGTATCCGCGACACCATTAACCAGGTTTCCTTTGCCATCGAATCGGTCATGGTACTGATGCTGGTAGCCGGGGTCCTGGTACTGATTGCTGGGGTGCGTGCCAGTATCGCCGAGCGATTGCAGGAGGCGGCAATTATCCGCACACTGGGAGGCCGCAGGCGCCTGCTGCTGCGCAGCCTGGTACTGGAATTTGGCCTGCTCGGCTTGACCGCCGGCCTGCTCGCCGCCATTGGCGCCGAAGCTACCCTGGCAGTACTGTCCTACTGGGTATTTAAACTGCCGGTGGTATTGCACCCGATGCTCTGGCTGGTGGGCCCCCTCACCGGCGCCATATTAGTTGGCAGCGCCGGTACCCTGGCCTGTTACCGTTCCGTCAGCCAGCCCCCGCTCAGAGTACTGCGGGAACTGGCCTAGCCGGCACTTGCCCGCTCACAAGAATAAAGATGTAGTGTTTATGGACCTGGATTTCGATCGCAAACATATTTGGCATCCCTACTCCTCCCTGATCGACCCGCCGCCGGTGTACCCGGTGGCGCGGGCCGAGGGAGTGCGGCTCTACCTGAAGGACGGGCGCGGCCTAATCGACGGCATGTCCTCCTGGTGGAGCGCCCTGCACGGCTACAATGTGCCCGAGTTAAACCGGGCCATGCGCGAGCAGATGGACAAGATGTCCCACGTGATGTTCGGGGGCCTCACCCACGAACCCGCAATCGAGCTGTGCAAGAAGCTGGTAGAAATCACCCCGCCGGGCCTCAACCGGGTATTTCTCGCCGACTCCGGTTCAGTGTCGGTGGAAGTGGCTATCAAGATGGCGCTCCAATACTGGCACTCCCAGGGCAAAGCGCAAAAGAGCCAACTGCTCGCCCTGCGCAACGGCTACCACGGCGACACTTTCGGCGCCATGGCCACCTGTGATCCCGTCACCGGCATGCACCACCTGTTTGCCGGACAGCTGAGCCAACACCTGTTTGCCCCCGCCCCCCAGGTGCCGTTTGGCCACAGCTGTAGTGACGGCGATATCGCCGAGCTGCGCCGGCAAGTAGAAGCGAACCGCGATCAACTGGCCGCGATTATTTTAGAGCCGATCGTCCAGGGCGCCGGCGGTATGCGTTTTTATTCCGCCGATTATTTACGCCGCGTACGTGAACTCTGTGACGAACACGAGCTGCTGCTTATCGCCGATGAAATTGCCACCGGCTTTGGCCGCAGCGGCAAACTGTTTGCCTGTGAACACGCCGATATCACCCCGGATATTCTCACTCTGGGCAAGGCCCTCACCGGCGGCACCATGACCCTCGCCGCCGCCCTCTGTACAGATAGAGTGGCCGAGGGTATTTGCCGGGGAGAGGCCGGTGTCTTTATGCACGGCCCCACATTTATGGGTAACCCCCTCGCCTGCGCCGTCGCCGATGCCAGTATCCAACTGCTACTCAGTGGCCCCTGGCAGGAGCGGGTAACGGCTATTGAGCAGCAGATGAGCGAGCAACTGGCCCCACTGAAATCCGCCGAGGGCGTTGCCGATGTCCGTACGCTCGGCGCCATTGGCGTGGTAGAGATGTGCGAGCCGGTCAATATGGCCAAGGTGCAGGAGGCCTTAATCGAACGCGGTGTGTGGCTGCGCCCGTTTGGCAAACTGGTCTACGCCATGCCGCCCTATGTCATTTCTGGAGAAGACCTTAGCCAATTAACTTCGGCAATGGTCAATGTTCTAGGAGAGATCCAATAGCGTCAGTACCAATTAATTTGTGAAGCCGGTCGCAATAATCCCGGAAAAATCAGCTCTTTCTGTAAAAACCAGCGGTATTGCTACAGAAAATAGTGGGTTACCTGATTACTTTTCTTAACACGGGGGTCGCCGCTTCCAGGCTAAAGACCTCCGTTTGCCCCTCCCGCACGCGCCTCTCTCAGATTCCATTTTCTTAATCCTTGCAAATTTCGATCAACTTGATCGCAATTTTTTCGAGAAGTGTTTTGAGCACCTAAAAATTCCTGTATCATAAATGTTAATGATAGTTATCCTCATTTGCGATAGCAGTCAAAATGACCACTGAGAGATGTTAGGCATTCACCTCGCCCGATCAATGCCTTACCAACCCTTAAAGTTTGGGCGTTAGAGAGGAAAAATGAGAACTTTAATTGCATTACTTTTTGCTGTTTCTTTTGCTGCCACTGCTCAAGCTAGCCCTGCTGCCGGAGAAAAGCCCATCCAGCACTTTAAAGTAGCGAAAGTTACTTCCTTGAAGGATGCGAGAAAGATTTTTGTTGAAACAACAGAAGAAATTAAGGGCAAGAAAAAGCTTAACCCTGCTGAACTTCACGAGATTCATGTCATCACCTACAGACTCGAAAAAAGTGTTGAGTATTTCTCTGAGAACCTGAAGGGTGAAAGGAAGCAGCTGGCAAAAGACATCGCCGTTGTTGTGGAGAACATCCACATTAACTCCGAAAACAACCGCCCAGAAAAAACCCGCAAGGATCTGAATCACTACTTTAAATTAGCAGAAAAGTTTGAAGCTGGATTCAAGCATCACTAATACAGATCACTCCCGAGCTTAACCTGTGGCTCTATTCGCAGAGTTTGACTCGACTGAAAGCGCTAACTATCAGTAGTTAGCGCTTTCATAGCAACACCACCCGCTCATAGCTACCCGCCACAATCCTGATCAGATCCTCAACGATTTCCACTGCCCATATTTCCTTCCCTTTTGATCCGCCTATAAATCTCCTCGCGGTGTACGGGCAGGGATTTGGGAGCAAGTATCCCCACCTTTACCTGATTCCCCTTAACTTCCAATACTGTGATTGAGACATTCGCTCCAATGCGTAAGTTTTCACCTGTGCGGCGTTTTAAGATCAACATATTTGTTTCCTATTGATACTCAAACCATGGATAGACCTTCCACAATGGGAAAGCTTGAATAGAAATGTTTTGAGTAACTACGAGGTGGTGCGCGAGAACGGTAGGCATAGAAAAAGAAAAGGCAGACGCAACGCCCCCAGGGCTTGGGGAATCTCTCCAAGCCGCTGATTGTGCTCCACTTTATTGAAGACGAGCGGGTTTCTAGCGTACTATGCATATAGCCATCTTGATACTTTCTCTATCAATTTGGTTAGCTGGCCCCAGGTGTTCCAGCACCTTGGGTCAGCGCCTTTTACTTATTCTTACTTCAATGCTTCGACTTAATACGTACTCCATATATCTACAGAAAAGATCTCTCCATAGATCAAAGTAACTTGCAGACTTTTAGGATATTACTGCGAGATTTAGGAACCTCTGAACAACCCAGTGATGCCTCTACTTACAGAGTGGTTTCAATAAGAGCGCAGCTTCACAGGAATGACTAGACCTTAGAAGAAATCTCAACACGGTGCATGAACCGTTATGGAAGCCCCTCAGATCAATCCTTGCAGACCACATCTGCTGAATTTCAACGCTTGCAAAGGTCTACGTCCATTCGCAGCGAACTGCGCCTAACATCTTTAGCCTTCAAGATCCGCAGAGATATTACAGAGTGATTCAGAGTGATTCAGAGGCACCCTGGATACCTTAACCACTCCCCAACTAATACCAGCCTGTAAAAGTTAGCGAGTGCTAGCTTAGGGATTTACGATCATATTGACCGTGATATTGGAGAACAAGAAGATAAACCCAAAAACAATCATGAAATCAATGGGTTACGGACTAGCGTTAAAATCGGGATAGTAGTCAAAGTGATCGTTTTTCCAGTTTGCACGGTCGTATCAGGATGCTTTAAGTCTATGGTTTTAAATAAAAATTTAGGCTTTGGTGTAGAAATTGATTCTGAGATAATAATCAGGATAATAGTGGTCAGAATGATTACTATATAGCTGTTAAGTGCAATCAGTAGTAAAGAGCATTGAAAGTTGAATAATTTAAGTACGTATAGCTTGCTGGTTTTTGCTCTGGTTGTCGGAGGCTCTCTTGCATCACAAGCGGGTGTAAATTCACAGCTTCGTGTGGCTCTTAATACCCCGATTCAAGCAGCATTTATCTCATTTTTAGTAGGAACAGTAATACTCGGCACAATCTCACTTTTTCAAAGTGAAACTTGGTTTACGAGAGCGTCAATTTCTGCTGTACCTTGGTGGGCTTGGCTCGGTGGTGTTTTTGGAGCTTTTAATATCGCAATGTCGGTATTTCTCGCTCCAAAGCTGGGAGCTTTGGTATTGGCCATCTCTATTGTTTGCGGACAAGTAATAGCATCACTTGTTCTCGATCATAATGGGTGGTTAGGGTACCCAAAGATTGAGTTGTCAATTTCTAGGGTATTTGGTGCGCTTCTCATCGTGGTGGGCGTACTATTGGTGGCACGGCGGTAGGCACTTAAATCGGGTAGCCGGTAGTTTCTAGCTACCGGCCCCCACACCACCCATCGTGCGGGTCCGCAATGGGCGGTTCCCTATCCGTAATGAATCTCTACCCAGCGGTCACGTAACGAAATCAAGCCCATCTTTTGGAAAAACTCATTGTTGAGCGCAATGTGAATACCTTCGGTCTTTGCATTTCGCCAGTAACTCTTACCGGACGATCCACAAGTGACAGCCAGTGATTCACTCACACCCATGCGTAGTAAGTTTCGGACTTTCGTTCTCACTTTACGCCAGTTTTTCCAGTAGCTCATTCTCAATCTTCGCCGTATCCAGCAGTCAAGATCGATACATTTTTGATAGCCTTGCGCTATACCAAAATAATTGATCCAACCACGGAGGAACACGGTAAGTTCTTTCAGTTTCTTTTCCATAGAAATACCACGGGATCGCCCTGTAATCTGGCGGATGCGGTATTTAAATTGGAGCAGGGACTTGTCATGCCAGACGAGCCTTGCACCGCGAAAAGAGAACCCCAAAAACTTACAGCGGCTGACAGGAACTACTTGGCTTTTGGCATCGTTAACTTTGAGCTTAAGCTTGCGCTCAACAAAGCGTTTAATACTCGCCATAACCCGTTCACCCGCGCGCTTAGAAGCAACAACAATCACAAAATCATCCGCATAGCGAACAAAATCATGTCGGCGTTTTTCCAGCTCTTTATCGAGCAGGTCGAGTACAATGTTGGAGAGCAGCGGCGATAAAGGGCCCCCTTGTGGCACCCCCTCATGACAGGCTTTCCAGCATCCATCTTCTACACTTCCTGCACGCAAGTAACTTGCGATCAACTTGAGTAAACGCTTATCGCTGATTCTTTGGCCAAGTAAACTCATGAGGAAGTCATGGTTGACCCGGTCGAAGAACTTAGATAAATCGACATCTACGGCTATTCGCTTCCCGCCTTCGATATACTTCTGTAGCTTTTTCACCGCATGATGCTGTGATCGCTTTGGGCGGAATCCATAGCTGAACTCCGAAAAGGTTTTATCGAAACTGGGGCCGATGATTTGGGCGATAGCCTGCTGAATAACACGATCAAAGATCGTAGGTATCCCGAGCCCACGCTGGCCACCATCTGGCTTGCGAATGTAGACGCGCCTGACGGGAAGCGGCTGGTAATGACCCTGTCGAATAGTCTCGATGAGGTCGTCGCCAACTGCCTTGAAGTGCTTCACAAAATTATCGACAGTAATCCCGTCAATGCCTGCGGCACCTTTGTTGCTTCGCACGTGTTTCCATGCAGCATTAAGATTTTCTTTGCTGAGGATGATTTCAAGCAGATTTTCATTTGAGTTGAGTGTCATGGCAGTGCGCTACGTCAATTTTATATCCGGCTGGCAACACATCGGTAGGCTAGCCCTGTCTTTTAACTCGTGGATTTTGGGTTCAGGCCTTCACCGTATCCAAGGTATTAATCTTGGCATTAGGCTACTATGCCGTCGGCTGACTTCTGTTCAATCACCTTGGCCATTACTGGCCGAGGCGCTGCTGTGTTCCACCAATTTTGTTTACCCCCGCGATGGTGGCTAGCGGGCTGGGCCTACTTATGAGTCAGCGGCCACGCTGGCAGCTTTACAGCAGCAGGTTGAACAGATCTCCCCAGATAAGAACGTGAACTTTCACTACACAACTGCATCATTTACTCTACCCGTTAGACCACATGGCTTCGGTATCCTTGGCTACCTCGCCTCCAGGCTAAGCCTTATATGATGTTTCTGTTCGTCAGCTCGTAGCTTTGCTAGCGGCTTCCTCCCCACAAGACCTCACGGTCTTGCCGTTGCCATTTGCTAGTAGTTAGCATTTAATGGAGACCATTAAACGGTGATCCTCCTACAGGGGACTTTCACCCCATTAGTTCACGCCCATGCTGGGCGTACCAAGCAGCGGCAGAGCGACAGCCAACGCTACGCACCTTTTGCGTTACTCGCTGTCGCTCAAACATTAACACAAAATGCGCTCCGCGCTGGCTGCGCCTGCGCTGGGCGTTATTGTGGCGGTCGATTTTTAGATGTTCTATAGCTGCTGCAAGCATCAATCTCTATCTGAGCACTTTTTTCTGAGAGTTTTCCTGAAATTTGGTACCGCAGTTTCGCTCCAGTGCCATCGTTTTAAGTCAGCAAGCCCTGCAAGCCAGCTACGCCATCATGGAGTGCCAATCAGATAGTTAACCGGTTGGGAAAGTATGGTATTTTTCCCTTTAAATTTATCGGGCAGTGGCCAGCCAAAGTTGGCTGGTAGAGAGCAAATAGGTGGTTCAGTGCGCGCCAGCCATAACCAGGCTAGTCAAGCTCGCCCAACCCCTTCGGGGCTGGGCTGGACAGCCTACGCGTTGCTTCGGCTGCCCTTGCTAGCGGCGTTAGAGTGCAAAAAAATAATCGAGGAGTGACTATTGTCAGAAGAAGAATCAAAAACCGAAGGAAATGTAGAAGCGACCATTAATGCTGTTACTGGTTTAGCCAAAGCTGTTCCAATTTATGAAGATGCCATACAGCCCGCAGCCCGAGAACTTGGGAAAACTTTGGGAACGGTAGCTAAAACGGTTAATATGGCTCTGGCCCCCGTTTCCGCTCTAGTTTGGGGGTACGACCAAATCAAAGATTTTGTTGATAATAAAGTAACTGAGAAGTTACAGAATGTCCCCAAAGAAAATGTCGTGACACCACCCCCTCACGTTGCAGGTCCTGCGTTAGAATCATTACGATATACGGGTTCTATTGAAGAACTGAAGGAGCTATACGCAAACTTATTAGCATCTTCAATGAATAGTAAAACTACTGAAAACGCACATCCAAGTTTTGTTGAAATTATTAAACAGCTTTCCTCGCATGAAGCAAAATTACTAACAGCATTCATAAATATAAGTCAGGAGCCGATAATAACAATACGCAATAATCGTGAAGACAACAGTGGCGGCCGAGATCAGCTTAAAAACTTTAGCCTTGTTGGCAATAGAATTGGGGTTCCTGATTTCACCAAGATTCCAAACTATTTCGACAACCTGTGTAGGCTTGGCTTGATTGAGATACCCGACAACTATGAATTGCTCGCTGAAGGTGCCTATAAAAATTTAGAAGAACACCCTATCGTTAACGCAATTTCCCAATCTATCGATAACGAGGCAGGGAGAAAGTCCGCCATTATCCGCACAGCAGTAAGGGTTACTGGCTTAGGGCGTCAATTTATAGATACTTGCGTACGTGATCACCGAAGCGGTGTGCGGTAGCACTCTAAATCGGGTAGCCGGTAGTTTCTAGCTACCGGCCCCCACACCACCCATCGTGCGGGTCCGCAATGGGCGGTTCCCTATCCGTAATGGATATCTACCCAGCGGTCACGTAACGAAATCAGGCCCTTCTTTTGGAAAAACTCATTGTTGAGCGCAATGTGAATACCTTCGGTCTTTGCATTTCGCCAGTAACTCTTACCGGACGATCCACAAGTGACAGCCAGTGATTCACTCACACCCATGCGTAGTAAGTTTCGGACTTTCGTTCTCACTTTACGCCAGTTTTTCCAGTAGCTCATTCTCAATCTTCGCCGTATCCAGCAGTCAAGATCGATACATTTTTGATAGCCTTGCGCTATACCAAAATAATTGATCCAACCACGGAGGAACACGGTAAGTTCTTTCAGTTTCTTTTCCATAGAAATACCACGGGATCGCCCTGTAATCTGGCGGATGCGGTATTTAAATTGGAGCAGGGACTTGTCATGCCAGACGAGCCTTGCACCGCGAAAAGAGAACCCCAAAAACTTACAGCGGCTGACAGGAACTACTTGGCTTTTAGTATCGTTAACTTTGAGCTTAAGCTTGCGCTCAACAAAGCGTTTAATACTTGCCATAACCCGTTCACCCGCGCGCTTAGAAGCAACAACAATCACAAAATCATCCGCATAGCGAACAAAATCATGTCGGCGTTTTTCCAGCTCTTTATCGAGCAGGTCGAGTACAATATTGGAGAGCAGCGGCGATAAAGGGCCCCCTTGTGGCACCCCCTCATGACAGGCTTTCCAGCATCCATCTTCTACACTTCCTGCACGCAAGTAACTTGCGATCAACTTGAGTAAACGCTTATCGCTGATTCTTTGGCCAAGTAAACTCATGAGGAAGTCATGGTTGACCCGGTCGAAGAACTTAGATAAATCGACATCTACGGCTATTCGCTTCCCGCCTTCGATATACTTCTGTAGCTTTTTCACCGCATGATGCTGTGATCGCTTTGGGCGGAATCCATAGCTGAACTCCGAAAAGGTTTTATCGAAACTGGGACCGATAATTTGGGCGATAGCCTGCTGAATAACACGATCAAAGATCGTAGGTATCCCGAGACCACGCTGGCCACCATCTGGCTTGCGAATGTAGACGCGCCTGACGGGAAGCGGCTGGTAATGACCCTGTCGAATAGTCTCGATGAGGTCGTCGCCAACTGCCTTGAAGTGCGGCACAAAATTATCGACAGTAATCCCGTCAATGCCTGCGGCACCTTTGTTGCTTCGCACGTGTTTCCATGCAGCATTAAGATTTTCTTTGCTGAGGATGGTTTCAAGCAGATTTTCATTTGAGTTGAGTGTCATGGCAGTGCGCTACGTCAATTTTATATCCGGCTGGCAACACATCGGTAGGCTAGCCCTGTCTTTTAACTCGTGGATTTTGGGTTCAGGCCTTCACCGTATCCAAGGTATTAATCTTGGCATTAGGCTACTATGCCGTCGGCTGACTTCTGTTCAATCACCTTGGCCATTACTGGCCGAGGCGCTGCTGTGTTCCCCCAATTTTGTTTACCCCCGCGATGGTGGCTAGCGGGCTGGGCCTACTTATGAGTCAGCGGCCACGCTGACAGCTTTACAGCAGCAGGTTGAACAGATCTCCCCAGATAAGAACGTGAACTTTCACTACACAACTGCATCATTTACTCTACCCGTTAGACCACATGGCTTCGGTATCCTTGGCTACCTCGCCTCCAGGCTAAGCCTTATATGATGTTTCTGTTCGTCAGCTTGTAGCTTTGCTAGCGGCTTCCTCCCCACAAGACCTCACGGTCTTGCAGTTGCCATTTGCTAGTAGTTAGCATTTAATGGAGACCATTAAACGGTGATCCTCCTACAGGGGACTTTCACCCCATTAGTTCACGCCCATGCTGGGCGTACCAATGCAAGGCAAAATCGCCAGCAAGCTGGCTGGACGCACTTCGTGCGCCTTTGCTTGCGGCGTTAAATTTCTAGGAGTTGTAATGAGATATTTAGTATTTTTCCTATTTGTTATGGTTTTGGCTGGTTGCAAGTCCAATCCTATTATTCCTGCGCCTATTGCGGCTCCGAATCAACAAATTACTCATAAGCCGTTAATTAAAGTCAATCCATACTACCCTAAGGACCTTCTCAGCCGTGGTGTGGAAGGGTGGGTTCTAATGGAAGTAACAGTCTCTGATCAAGGAAAGGTGATTTCATCAAAAGTAATAGATGCGAGTCCCGAATCTGGATTCAATCAAGCTGCACTAAGTGCCGTAAATAAATGGGTATACAAGCCTGGCTCTCTGACCCCAGATAATAAAACCAAAGCTCTAATTGAGTTTTGGATCTCCAGTTAGTCCGAAATTTAACAAAGCCAGGCAGGATGCTCCGGGCCTTTGGGCCCTCTGCGGGACAGCTTACCTTGTGCACTTTTTGCGCAGGTCGCTGCGCTCCCATTTTTGTGCAAAACGCGCACAAGGTAAGCTGCCTCTGCTGGCGGCGTTATTGTGGCGGTCGATTTTATTGATTTTTCGTAGTAACTGAAGCTTTAGTGCTACTAAATTGCAGCCGATATTGAGCCCTTTTTACTGGTTGCTATTCAAGCAGTTTCGTTCCTAGGGTATTTACTCAAGTGTGGTAGAGGTGGGCAGTCTGCTGCAATTTCGTGGAGTGCCAGTAAAATAGGAATTGGTTGGGGAAAGTGCGGTATTCTTTCCTCGTAAATATTGGGCAGCGGCCAGCCAAACTATGGCTGGCAAAGTGCTGGTAGTCGGTCCCGAGCGCGCCAACCATAACCAGGCTAGGCAAGCTCGCCCAACCCCTTCGGGGCTGGGCTGGACAGCCTACGCGTTGCTTCGGCTGCCCTTGCTAGCGGCGTTATACGTAGGCAATGAACGAAGAAACACTAAAATTTATTGAAGAGCGGCACCTTGTTTCGTATATGAACAAAACAAAGTGGCGAGAACTCGCTAATGCCATTACAAGTAACAGTGATTTCGAACCTCAAGTAAGGCTTAAATATCTACGAGACTTAGAGGCAATGCCTGGGTTTTCGCTGCTTGATTGGGAATGGGTTCGCTACGGTCAATCTAGCTGTATCGAGTGGATGGATATTGACCCATTCAAAAGAGAGCGAAGGGGCAACCTTTTGAGTGATAGAATTACTGACTTCAGTGGCTTTATAGCAACTGTTCTGAAAAAGTACAATATCCCATACTCCTTAGAAAATGGGTGTTACAGGGTATGGGGATATGCAGACCAGCAACCAGTTTTCGTATAACAAACGCAAGCACTCGGACCCGTTTTCCGCTGCGCTCAAAACGGCCCGGTGTTGCGGGCGTTATGTGTTTTAAGAAGGGACTGAGCTTTGTCAAAATATCAAATCCCCAGGTCAGCCGGAGAATTTGAGATTCTTGAATCTAAATCTGGTAATCCAATGATATGGAATCGGAAAAAAGGTAAAGGAAAGGTTATGATTCCATGCAGAGATCGTAATCATGCTGAAGAAATATTAGGGAAGTTAAAGGATCTCAAAAATGGAGGTGAACTATGGATTTAAAGCTTGAATTAGACGGTTCGGCGGGTACACATAACCAGTTGCTGTAGTACGTTCCGGCCACAAAAGACGTGGTCTCCACCGGACAGCCTGCACTGTGTTTCGGCTGCCGCTAAGCAAGGCGCTAAGTTTTATACACAAGTGAACCAGTGAAAATTACTACTCTGACAAGCTCTACAAGAGTATTGAGAGCTTCAACTCTATCTACTACAGGCAAGATCAGATACCTAAGTAGAGAGGGATACTGGTGATTGTTTAACCAATATGCGCTCTACTCCAGGGAAAGCGCTAGATTTAGCGTAAAACTCAAGCGCTTTTGGTCTTATAGACGGTTAAATTTCATCCATTCCAGTCGGGAAATTAGGCTATTCCTCTGTATGAGACTTTGAATAGGATTCAAATATGTGTATAAAACACAGGCAAGGCGTTAAGCGAGTGAAGAAGTGAGCACTGAAGTAAGTCTCCGTTATATAAAGAACCAAGTGGAGGTTCTATCCGATAAGAAAATGTCGGATATATATCCATTTCTGGCACATTCATTTGAAGAAATGGTTCCATATTGTAAGGGGTTTTCGTTCGGCATAATCAAACATCTGATGCTTGGACAGTGGTACAGAAGAGAAGAGCCAGTTCTCGATACAAGTGCTGAAGAGTTTCTGGCGTCTCAGAATGATCAAACCTTGAATCGAATATCTAGATCATTTTTGTATTGGGCCTCTGAAAATAAAGATCAACCCGAAGATAATCCGTATCGTCATATATTGGGTTATTATCTACAGGGCGGTCGATTCATTCGCTTCGAGCAAGGTGTGCTAGATGTATATGATAGCTATGGTGAAAAATGTGTGTTTCCTTTAGAACCGTATATAAATCGCTTAATAAGGTAATGCACACATTCCGTGCCCGCTGGGCACTCCATTCGGACACCCAAAGCTTCGCTTTGCGTGCCCGGTGATTACGGCGTTAAGACATATGCAGACGGAAAGAAATACGAAATGAAAACTCTTGCTACAGTCTTGGTGCTATCCGTTGTTCTGAATGTATACTTGATTTATTGGTTTATTAATAAAAGTTATACGATAGAAACAGTACCTAAATTGAGCGCCGATGTCCGCATTCTAGGGAAGTTTATTAGCCAAAACAGCACCAAGGAATCAGTAGTCGCTATATTAAAAAGTGATCTACCTGACATCAATTTTGAAGACTCGAAGTCTATGAATAGAAATTACGATACCCAGATCAGGCTTCAAAATCAAATAGTGTTCTATTTTGATAAAAATGAACAGCTTGTTGCTGTAGACCACTGGGGAGCTAAGTTATCTCCGCTATGGCAGAAAAAACCTTAAATCGGGTAGCCGGTAGTTTCTAGCTACCGGCCCCCACACCACCCATCGTGCGGGTCCGCAATGGGCGGTTCCCTATCCGTAATGAATCTCTACCCAGCGGTCACGTAACGAAATCAAGCCCATCTTTTGGAAGAGCTCATTGTTGAGTGCAATATGAATACCTTCGGTCTTTGCATTTCGCCAGTAACTCTTACCGGACGATCCACAAGTGACAGCCAGTGATTCACTCACACCCATGCGTAGTAAGTTTCGGGCTTTCGTTCTCACTTTACGCCAGTTTTTCCAGTAGCTCATTCTCAATCTTCGCCGTATCCAGCAGTCAAGATCGATACATTTTTGATAGCCTTGTGCTATACCAAAATAATTGATCCAACCACGGAGGAACACGGTAAGTTCTTTCAATTTCTTTTCCATAGAAATACCACGGGATCGCCCTGTAATCTGACAGACCCGATATTTAAATTGGCGCAGCGACTTATCATGCCAGACAAGCTTTGCTCCACGAAAAGAAAACCCCAGAAACTTACACCAGCTAACGGGGACTACTTGGCTTTTAGCATCGTTAACTTTGAGCTTAAGCTTGCGCTCAACAAAGCGTTTAATACTCGCCATAACCCGTTCACCCGCGCGCTTAGAAGCAACAACAATCACAAAATCATCCGCATAGCGAACAAAATCATGTCGGCGTTTTTCCAGCTCTTTATCGAGCAGGTCGAGTACAATGTTGGAGAGCAGCGGCGATAAAGGGCCCCCTTGTGGCACCCCCTCATGACAGGCTTTCCAGCATCCATCTTCTACACTTCCTGCACGCAAGTAACTTGCGATCAACTTGAGTAAACGCTTGTCGCTGATTCTTTGGCCAAGTAAACTCATGAGGAAGTCATGGTTGACCCGGTCGAAGAACTTAGATAAATCGACATCTACGGCTATTCGCTTCCCGCCTTCGATATACTTCTGTAGCTTTTTCACCGCATGATGCTGTGATCGCTTTGGGCGGAATCCATAGCTGAACTCCGAAAAGGTTTTATCGAAACTGGGACCGATGATTTGGGCGATAGCCTGCTGAATAACACGATCAAAGATCGTAGGTATCCCGAGACCACGCTGGCCACCATCTGGCTTGCGAATGTAGACGCGCCTAACGGAAAGCGGCTGGTAATGACCCTGTCGAATAGTCTCGATGAGGTCGTCGCCAACTGCCTTGAAGTGCTTCACAAAATTATCGACAGTAATCCCGTCAATGCCTGCGGCACCTTTGTTGCTTCGTACGTGTTTCCATGCAGCATTAAGATTTTCTTTGCTGAGGATGGTTTCAAGCAGATTTTCATTTGAGTTGAGTGTCATGGCAGTGCGCTACGTCAATTTTATATCTGGCTGGCAACACATCGGTAGGCTAGCCCTGTCTTTTAACTCGTGGATTTTGGGTTCAGGCCTTCACCGTATCCAAGGTATTAATCTTGGCATTAGGCTACTATGCCGTCGGCTGACTTCTGTTCAATCACCTTGGCCATTACTGGCCGAGGCGCCGCTGTGTCCCCCCAATTTTGTTTACCCCCGCGATGGTGGCTAGCGGGCTGGGCCTACTTATGAGTCAGCGGCCACGCTGACAGTTTTACAGCAGCAGGTTGAACAGATCTCCCCAGATAAGAACGTGAACTTTCACTACACAACTGCATCATTTACTCTACCCGTTAGACCACATGGCTTCGGTATCCTTGGCTACCTCGCCTCCAGGCTAAGCCTTATATGATGTTTCTGTTCGTCAGCTCGTAGCTTTGCTAGCGGCTTCCTCCCCACAAGACCTCACGGTCTTGCAGTTGCCATTTGCTAGTAGTTAGCATTTAATGGAGACCATTAAACGGTGATCCTCCTACAGGGGACTTTCACCCCATTAGTTCACGCCCATGCTGGGCGTACCAAAGCAATGCACGCGATAAACGCGTGATTGCGGCGTTATGTGCGTAGGAGCTGGAAAGTAAATGAATAATTCCAATTTCCAAAAGCTGGTATGGGTAAGCCTAATTTGGGTAGTTGTAGCTATAGCAGCTGCTTTTGTAGCCCCTTCTGATCTAAACCCTATTTTACTCGACCAGCTTGACAGGCAACTAGATGAAGAGTGGACACTGTTTGACTCATTTGGCCTTGGTATTGTTTTGTTTGGTCTCGTTTGCAATATAGCCCTACTATTTTATAAGGGGTGGGCTAGGCTTGGTTATCTAGTTTTAATTCCAGCATCAATGGTAATTACATACATAGATGGCCCCTTCATTCAATCATCAATTGACGCCTTAACTAATGATATTAACTTATTTTTAAGCGGTGTCTTATGGGCGGTTTTGCTATTCACTGAGATTAAATTTAAATTCAAAGCACATAACAATTCAAGTAAGCGGGACGCCGTAACCGGCGCCCCTTCTTGAGGTGTTATGCATTTTAAATCATGAGCAATCTTTATCACGATATTTCGGCCTTAACCGAGGGTTCTTTAACTGAAGAGGAAGTTGCCGATTTTTGTAGTGCCCAATCTCTGGGAGATTTTTGGCTTTTTGAGCACACAGCCCACGTACCTGATAGTAAGATCTTAAACTTTAGTAGCATGACAGAGATGGAGACACATCTACTAGGGGAAGGTAGTATTCTCAACGCATTCACAACTTATGCTGTTGCGGTTGTAAATGGTAATGTGCGTAATTTTGAGATTGCTAGAGATGCCGGCTCGGACACAATCTTATTTTCTAAGGATGAGCAACTAGAGTCCAGTAATCCCTTTGAAGGCAAACAATATCCTTGGTACGTGAGGTGGTCAAATGCATAACCAACGCAAGCACACTGAACAATTTTTCGTTCCTTCGTCACTACAAATTGTCCCGTGTTGCGGGCGTTAACTGTATAAGGCCAATCATGGATGTTTGACTCAATTCGGAAAAAGATTAATCAGAAAAATGAAGACAATAGCCCTCAGAATGTGTCTTTAGATTTTAAGCTTATGTTTGTCTATCACATTGCGATGATGGTGCTATTCGCAACACGCGTAGTTGATAATTCATCGGCTCAAGCATCCTTTGCGCTAGTTTTGGGTTTAGTTTTGGTGCTAATTTCAACGATCCACAAATTTCGAGCACAATGGAAATGGCCAGGTCTTGGCATATTTGGAGTTCCTTCGGCATTGATGGGAGTTATATTTGTGTATGCATTTCTTGCTTTTGCTGCTTATTCAATAAACCCAGAAGCCGAGGTCCCAAGTCTTCATGAGGTCAACTACTTCGATCTCATTTCTGAATCGTGGGTTATTATTAAACAAGTAGCTTCAATACCAGCACTTACGCCATGGTTTCTTGCTGGTGCGGGCATTGGAGTATTTAACTTATTATCGAGCTTAAAGCTGGTCGCTACCAAAAAGTCGGAGTTTGAGGCTCAATGTACAAACAGTTAAATCGGGTAGCCGGTAGTTTCTAGCTACCGGCCCCCACACCACCCATCGTGCGGGTCCGCAATGGGCGGTTCCCTATCCGTAATGAATCTCTACCCAGCGGTCACGTAACGAAATCAAGCCCATCTTTTGGAAAAGCTCATTGTTGAGTGCAATATGAATACCTTCAGTCTTTGCATTTCGCCAGTAACTCTTACCGGACGATCCACAAGTGACTGTTGTGGCCAAGTAAACTCATGAGGAAGTCATGGTTGACCCGGTCTAAGAACTTAGATAAATCGACATCTACGGCTATTCGCTTCCCGCCTTCGATATACTTCTGTAGCTTTTTCACCGCATGATGCTGTGATCGCTTTAGGTGGAATCCATAGCTGAACTCCGAAAAGGTTTTATCGAAACTGGGGCCGATGATTTGGGCGATAGCCTGCTGAATAACACGATCAAAGATCGTAGGTATCCCGAGACCACGCTGGCCACCATCTGGCTTGCGAATGTAGACGCGCCTGACGGGAAGCGGCTGGTAATGACCCTGTCGAATAGTCTCGATGAGGTCGTCGCCAACTGCCTTGAAGTGCTTCACAAAATTATCGACAGTAATCCCATCAATGCCTGCGGCACCTTTGTTGCTTCGCACGTGTTTCCATGCAGCATTAAGATTTTCTTTGCTGAGGATGGTTTCAAGCAGATTTTCATTTGAGTTGAGTGTCATGGCAGTGCGCTACGTCAATTTTATATCCGGCTGGCAACACATCGGTAGGCTAGCCCTGTCTTTTAACTCGTGGATTTTGGATTCAGGCCTTCACCGTATCCAAGGTATTAATCTTGACATTAGGCTACTATGCCGTCGGCTGACTTCTGTTCAATCACCTTGGCCATTACTGGCCGAGGCGCTGCTGTGTTCCACCAATTTTGGTTACCCCCGCGATGGTGGCTAGCGGGCTGGGCCTACTTATGAGTCAGCGGCCACGCTGACAGCTTTACAGCAGCAGGTTGAACAGATCTCCCCAGATAAGAACGTGAACTTTCACTACACAACTGCATCATTTACTCTACCCGTTAGACCACATGGCTTCGGTATCCTTGGCTACCTCGCCTCCAGGCTAAGCCTTATATGATGTTTCTGTTCGTCAGCTCGTAGCTTTGCTAGCGGCTTCCTCCCCACAAGACCTCACGGTCTTGCAGTTGCCATTTGCTAGTAGTTAGCATTTAATGGAGACCATTAAACGGTGATCCTCCTACAGGGGACTTTCACCCCATTAGTTCACGCCCATGCTGGGCGTACCAAGCCGCAGCAATCGCTCCCGTTGGTCGCTGGGACAGCCAAAACGCTACGCTAATTTGTCTGCCCTTGTGCGGGGCGTTATGTTCTCAGGAGAGTATTGTGAAATGTTTTAACCATGAGGCTGATGCAATCGGAATATGCAAACACTGCCAGCGTGCCATCTGTAAAGATTGCTGTACGGATCTGGGGTTTGGTCTTGCCTGTAAAGATACCCACGAATCAGATGTGTCGATGCTTAATAGCCTCATTGAAAATAATAAGAGAGCTTATGAGTCGCAACCAAAGGCTACTATGTTTGGCCCTCTATTCTTCATATTTATGGGTCTTGTTTTTTCGTATTTTGGCTACCAAAAAGGCTTAGATAATCTGTCATTTATTATCGGGGTTGGCTTTATTGTGTATGGAATCGCAATCTTTGTTTACAATAAGCTGTTTTTTAAAAAGGTCACTACCGAGTATGAAACATAACAAGCTTATCAACGAACGCCACTGCGTGGCTGGACAGCCTAAAGCGCGCTTCGCGCTAGGCTGCCCGTTATAAGGGCGTTAAATAGCTTATGAAATAGTAACTACTCACCCCTAACTGCCACCTTACCAAAAAAACTATCAAATTTTTTTAAAGCAAAGAAATAAACAGCCTTACATAGCAATACTGAGCCTTCTAGAAGGTCCTCCCTCCCAACCCCTAAAGCAAAGAAACAGAAAAGCTGAGACAAATGCTCTAAGCAAACTCGCTTTATTGTTATCCGCAACGATCTGAGACACGCCAAAATTTGTGATATCCTACACCTTCGAGATAACGGGTTCACTTTTCGGTTATGGCCAACATTAACAAAACTTCTGTGCGCGAGGAAATGGATCGCCTAAAAGCCGAGTTCCAGCGCCAGTGTGCCGAGAAGTTGTTAAGCCAGGAAAGTCGTCTGCTGCTGCAAAGCGTGTTTACTCTGCTAGAGTTGATACTCGCCATTTTTCTGGAGAAAAAAACGGCCAAGACGAATAAAAACTCCAGCAAGCCATCCTCCCAAACGGACAAAGATGAATCCGCATTGCCCCATAAAGGCAGTAAGGGGAAAGGGAAAACAGAAGCCGTTCAGGCCGCTGACAACCATCGCATCACAGAAACTACCTCCATCAGCGAAGTCCGCTACTGCAGTGACTGCGGCGAAGACCTAACAAGCGTCCCGTGCTTAAGTCATGAACGACGCACTCGTATTGATATTCACTTTGAAAAAGTAGTCGAGCATGTCGATGCCGAAGTAAAAGCCTGCCCCACTTGCACCCATACCGTGAAAGGCGAGTTCCCTGCCGATATGGCGGGACCATTGCAATACGGCAATGGCCTGAAAGCCTACGCGATCAACCTGTTGGTCTGTCAAATGATCGCCTTAAATCGGGTGCAGAAGGCGGTTAAAGCCATGATCGGGCAAGTGATCTCAGAAGCTACTCTGTTGAAATTTATCCTGCGACTACATGAAGCCCTGGCGGACTGGGAGCAATCAGCTCTTGAGGAATTATTGCAAAATCCCTCGCTTAACGTAGATGAAACCTCCCTGAGGGTCGAGCAAAAGAATCATTGGATTCATGTGTATGCCTCCGGCGATATTACCCTCAAGTTTTTACACCGAAGTCGCGGTAAGGAAGCAATTGAACACATTGATATCATACCACGCTATGGGGGCGTCATTATTCATGACTGCTGGGCCTCGTATTTGTCTTATACCCACTGTGGGCATGGCCTGTGTGGCTCGCATTTGTTGCGTGAATTGACCTTTATCGTTGATGCCAATGGGTATGAGTGGGCGAATGATATGAAACGCTTACTGCAAGCCACCTGCAAAACAGTCTCGGTGAGAAAACGCAAAAAACTGATTAAAAAGGAATACGCTGTTCTGCAACAGCAGTATCGGGAAGTTATTGCTAGAGGTGAGCAGGAATTACCCGAGATTCCAGTTAAACCCAAAGGCCAGCGCGGCAAAATGGCGAAGACCGATGCGCATAATCTATGGGAACGCTTGAAAAATTACGAAATGGCGGTTTTATTGTTTGCCAAAGAGAGCCACGTCTCCTTTACCAACAATCGTGCGGAAAGAGACCTGCGCATGTCAAAGGTTAAGCAAAAAGTATCTGGTTGTTTTCGAGCAGCACACTATGCACAGGCCTATTGTCGCATTTCGAGCTATTTACAAACTATGGCTAACAAAGGCTACAACCCTTTGATTGCAATTCAGATGGCGCTTTCGGGCCGTATTTAAATCGGTAGGGGGTGAGTAGTTACATGAAATATTTATACATCCTGTTAATGATGGTTTTTCTTTGCTCTTGTGAGCTTGGTAATGAAGGGCCAAGAAGAGTTGAGTACTGGAAGACAGAAATAGAATATGTCAAGTCAAATAGGCCGGAAATTGGTTATCTAATGGTAAAATATAAAGCGTTTGAGCCTATTTTTAACCCTTCTGAAAATACATTAACGATTGTTGACTCTGGTGAGGCTAATAGTATCGTCTGTAGTAAATGGCACTATATCATCACATTCAAGGCGGACTCTAAAGGGGTAGTTACTGAATCTACAATAGAGCAGGCTGGGACATGTTTGTAGGCCAACTATTTAACAAAACCAAGCAGGCTCGTCCATCCCCTTCAGGTCTGGACTGGAGATCCTACGCTGCGTGCCTCGCACGCAAACGCTCCGGCTGCCCCTGTCAGCAACGTTAAATGTCTTATGAAAGAAAGGATTATCTACGCAAGCCTATACCTTATAAATTCCCTATATCCATTAGGCGCAGGGTATGTGCTAATTTTCACAGCAAGGCCTGAGTGCATTACATTGTCAGACTATATAAAGTCATTCATGCAAGAGCCGCAGTCTGTTTATATATTTCAGGGCTTGGTAGGCTCGTTTGTTTTAAACTTAGTTGCCTTTGGTGCAATCTTAAAAACAACAATGGCGCACCAAAACTTTAAATATGTATTGGCATATTTATGGTCACTGGTAATATTGGGCTCACTTTACTGGGGCGACTTAGTGTTTTTGTATGTTTTGGCGGCAGGTTTAATCTCATATGAATATTACAAAAAAGTTTATCGCACCAACATTTAATAAGTTTAGGTAACGGACACAAAAAGCCTATGGCTTTTTGGTCCGCTGCTAAAAGCGTTAAATTTCTATGAGCCATATTCACATTAATCACAGAGCTCTCTTGAAATCGGTGCTAGTTTCAGCGATTGTGAGCACCGTTGTAATGGCTTTTTTTTCAGGCTATGGAAAAACGATTACTCCTGATGGCGTTGTTACTCATTATTACAATTTAAGCTCCGTATTTTTATGGGTGCCAATATTGTTTATGGTAATGACGCCAACCATCGTGATAGTTGCCTACCTACTGGGTATTGCCTTAATCAAGAGCCGACTATTTTCATTGCCAATTGTGGTTATTGCTGGGGCCGTGGGTGGTGGCCTGGTTATATCTATGCTGTCGGGTAAATGGTTAATGTTCTCAATAGTTGGTTTGTATTACATTGTGCCAGGTATAGTTTCAGCAGTTACCTGCTACTACCTATACAAAAAATTTAAATCAGGTAGCCGGTAGTTTCTAGCTACCGCCCCCCACACCACCCATCGTGCGGGTCCGCAATGGGCGGTTCCCTATCCGTAATGAATCTCTACCCAACGGTCACGTAACGAAATCAAGCCCATCTTTTGGAAAAACTCATTGTTGAGTGCAATATGAATACCTTCGGTCTTTGCATTTCGCCAGTAACTCTTACCGGACGATCCACAAGTGACAGCCAGTGATTCACTCACACCCATGCGTAGTAAGTTGGAGCAGGGACTTATCATGCCAGACGAGCCTTGCACCGAGAAAAGAGAATCCCAAAAACTTACAGCGGCTGACAGGAACTACTTGGCTTTTAGTATCGTTAACTTTGAGCTTAAGCTTGCGCTCAACAAAGCGTTTAATACTCGCCATAACCCGTTCACCCGCGCGCTTAGAAGCAACAACAATCACAAAATCATCCGCATAGCGAACAAAATCATGTCGGCGTTTTTCCAGCTCTTTATCGAGCAGGTCGAGTACAATGTTGGAGAGCAGCGGCGATAAAGGGCCCCCTTGTGGCACCCCCTCATGACAGGCTTTCCAGCATCCATCTTCTACACTTCCTGCACGCAAGTAACTTGCGATCAACTTGAGTAAACGCTTATCGCTGATTCTTTGGCCAAGTAAACTCATGAGGAAGTCATGGTTGACCCGGTCGAAGAACTTAGATAAATCGACATCTACGGCTATTCGCTTCCCGCCTTCGATATACTTCTGTAGCTTTTTCACCGCATGATGCTGTGATCGCTTTGGGCGGAATCCATAGCTGAACTCCGAAAAGGTTTTATCGAAACTGGGGCCGATGATTTGGGCGATAGCCTGCTGAATAACACGATCAAAGATCGCAGGTATCCCGAGCCCACGCTGGCCACCATCTGGCTTGCGAATGTAGACGCGCCTGACGGGAAGCGGCTGGTAATGACCCTGTCGAATAGTCTCGATGAGGTCGTCGCCAACTGCCTTGAAGTGCTGCACAAAATTATCGACAGTAATCCCGTCAATGCCTGCGGCACCTTTGTTGCTTCGCACGTGTTTCCATGCAGCATTAAGATTTTCTTTGCTGAGGATGATTTCAAGCAGATTTTCATTTGAATTGAGTGTCATGGTAGTGCGCTACGTCAATTTTATATCCGGCTGGCAACACATCGGTAGGCTAGCCCTGTCTTTTAACTCGTGGAGTTTGGGTTCAGGCCTTCACCGTATCCAAGGTATTAATCTTGGCATTAGGCTACTATGCCGTCGACTGACTTCTGTTCGATCACCTTGGCCATTACTGGCCGAGGCGCTGCTGTGTTCCACCAATTTTGTTTACCCCCGCGATGGTGGCTAGCGGGCTGGGCCTACTTATGAGCCAGCGGCCACGCTGACAGCTTTACAGCAGCAGGTTGAACAGATCTCCCCAGATAAGAACGTGAACTTTCACTACACAACTGCATCATTTACTCTACCCGCTAGATCACATGACTTCGGAATCCTTAGCCACCTCGCCTCCAGACTAAGCCTTATAGCAGCTTTCTGTTTGTCAGCTCATAACTTAACTAGTGGCTTCCTCCTAACAAGACCTCACAGTCTTACAGTTGCTATTTGCTAGTAGTTAGCTTTTAATGATTCCATTAAACGGTGATCTTTCTACAGGAGGATCGTGCCCCTATTGGACGTACCGAGACATTACCAGCGGACAAATCGCTGAATGCAGCTATATGGAGTATTGATGAATTTAGATGGATTGGTCGTGAGGACCGCACGGATTGAAGACTATGACACCCTCATGAAGCTGGAACAAAAATTAATTGACGCTGAGCGTCCACTTAATGCGTCCCTGAAAAAAGAAAGTGCTTATTACTACAATATTGAAAAACTAATTTTTGATCAGTCCAGCAGGCTAATAGTCGGGGAAATTTCTGGCGTTATTGTAGCCACAGGATATATCCAAGTACGCCATTCAAAGCCGGCCTTAGAGCATGAGTACCATGGATATCTTGGCTTCATGTACGTGGCAGAGGAATATCGAGGGCTTGGGTTGAATAAAGTGATTCTGCAAGATCTAGTTCGCTGGGGCCAATCTCAAGGAATTTCTGACTTCTATCTCGACGTCTATGCCGAGAATAATTCCGCTATTCGAGCATATGAAAAATTTGGCTTTAAGAGTTCTCTACTGGAAATGAAGCTAGATACAAAGCTTTGATTAAACACAACTAATGTAGGCGCAATGACGCCTATTACATTACGCCTTCTACCAGCCCCGCAAAAAGCGCGGGGCGTTTGTAGCGGCCGTGGGTGTACCAATCGAAAATACAATGACCATCAAATCTAAACCATTATACTGCTCTAGTCGCTGTGAAAATAAGGGATTAGTACGCTCTTTTGGAGAGTGTCCAGAGTGTGGACACATCTGGGATGGTAAAAGTAGAGGACGCAATAGGCATTACAGAAATAATGCATGGGCAATTTGCAACACATGTTCAAGAAATAAAAATCGTTGCGTTGTATGCAGCACAAATGTACCTTACTAATTCGCCATCCACGCCTTTCAAGTATATTTAACCGCTGATCCGCAGCTGGGACGACCAAAATAAGCTTTACCCGCCTAAAGCATAGCTATTAGGAAGAGATATTATGTGGAATTTAATAAAATCCGACATCAGTAACGGATACCATTTTACAGTCAACGGGAATGATGGAGTTATATCTATCGGTGAAGCACTTAAACTTCTCCGGGGAAATAAAGAGTTTCGAGAGTTTTTTATTTCATCACTTAGACTACTTACACTTGATGCATATAGATGGGAAACACCAGGGTATACAAAAAATTTACTTAACAACAAATTTGAGTTTGTCGTACTCAATGCACCTACAATAATTCGCGATGCCGACCCTGCGCCATTTAACTCATATATCAGAGATGCTTCTGAGCCTGTAGTTTCCTTCCAGAGCCTAGGAAAAGACGCTCATCTTGTTGCACCTACATGTATAAAAGTTGACGCCAACTATTGTCATCTCGCATCATTTACAAATACAGCTCCTTTTCACCAGCAACATGCATTATGGAGTACTGTTGGCCGCATCGGTAGTGAATTAGCATCTGACAAGCCAGTTTGGTTAAGTACGGCGGGTCAAGGAGTTGCATGGTTACATATTCGCTTTGATTCCAGGCCTAAATATTATCATCATGTAGAGTACAAGGAGCTACCTAAATCGAGAAACCGGTAGCTTCTATCTACCGACTCATCCCCATTGTGTGAGCTCGCAATAATGGACAGTCACCTCCCCCCAATAAATTTCTGCACAAAGAAATATTATTTAAATGGCTTTTCAAAGCACTACTACCTTCAATTCCATTTTTGTAAAGCAGAGTCAACTCAACGAAGTATTATCTAAATACAAATTGCTTCGCAAACGGCAAATTGAGAACGCGGTCAATGCCATGTAGCCTGTATATGAGTACACTCCGAAAGAAAAATCTCCCCCCCTAGGGGCAGCTTTTATTCAGCATTACAATTTGCCTCTACCAAAGGTATTAGAGCTACAAGTATAGAGATTAAAAATGATACAAGCACACAAATTGGCTGGCAATACCGCCGCGCACGCTATTTGGTCTGTTTCTGGAGGGGAAACCTTAATACCCATATTTTCGTACACAGATCAAGATGGCAAGAGTTCGTTTAGTCGTATTATGTCTGAAGAACTTGAAGAATCGGTTGAAATAGGACAAAAGTGGCTCGAAGAAAATGAGCGCAATGCAAAGGATGCCGCCTTTGTTTTTGATGCGCGTATTCCATTAGAAGAAAAAAGGTATGATGCACTGATAATAGAGATTCGCTCTTATTGTTCGCCGCAATCAAAAGCTATTATCGGTGTCCCCTACAGCCCCGCAAGTGGCAGTGAAAAGTTTAGAGTGCATAAGCCTAAAATACTACTCTGGGAAGACTGCGAAGACTTTGACCTAAATGCTTGTATCAATGGTTTCTTTGACGGGGTTGATAGCCACGAACAAGGCGCCAAGATCTGGAATGACAGCTTGGATCAATCTGTGTAAAGCCTAAAAAACAAATGGGCGTGCCGCCATTCCAGCACGCCCAACATATAATTACGAAGACTTCCCGATAAAAGCAAGAATTATGAATACCTTTCGTAGCGCACTATTTAGTGCTGCATTACTCACCTGCATGCATTGCGCTTATGGAAACGAAATGGAACAACAAGATAAAGTCGAGCCTTGCCAGCTCGCCAGGACTGATACTTATATCAAAGGAAACCTCTATTGGATATAGCTAAATTTCAAAAAGACCTAACTCTTATTGAGCAGTCA
Source organism: Microbulbifer regidiadema (SeqCode) (assembly GCF_052467605.1). NCBI lineage: Bacteria > Pseudomonadati > Pseudomonadota > Gammaproteobacteria > Cellvibrionales > Microbulbiferaceae > Microbulbifer > Microbulbifer regidiadema (SeqCode). The sequence goes on from NZ_CP174316.1 coordinate 2,004,433, forward strand.
AGCAAAGCTACAAGACCTTAGAAAACAGACAAGCATTAGCTCTGTCCGCACCTCTACCCCACCAGCTTTGACCTCGATTTCACCAAAAACATGACACCTGACAATACTCATCCTATATTCTTCATTGTCAGCATAGGATATAGTACCAATAGCTAAAGTATTAGACTTTTAAATTAACCGTATTCTCGCTATTGCAAGTGTATTTGGTCTCTTATTGTCAGAAATACTATTTTTTAGCTACACACGAGCAAATCCCGCCTGCAGCAAGTAAAGGCACCCGGCATCAAAACCTTTTTTTCTGACACAAACGCACTAAATATTAGAAGCCCACATTAAAACATGAACGAAAACATCGAACTATACCTATTTGATCTGGGTGGAGTCGTCATAGAGCTAGAGGGGACACCGCTACCAAATTTAGAGATGAATGCCTCTGCATGGCTTACATCTACCACAGCAAAGGAGTTCGAGCTTGGCCGCATCTCAAAGCATCAATTTGCCGAGATTTTCAAAAAAGAGTATCGCATTGCCGAAACACCGAATGAAATTATCGAGCACTTTAGGAATTGGCCAAAAGGCTTCTACCCAGGAGCTATTGAACTCCTAAAAGAGCTTTCCTTAAAGTATCGTGTAGCAGCGCTATCAAATACTAATGAGATACACTGGCCCAGAATTATCGGTGAGTTTGGCGCATATAATGTATTCGAGAAAATCATCGCTTCACATACAGTGGGCATAGCAAAGCCCGACCCCTCAATTTATCTTCACGCATTGAGTGAACTGAAAGTGCGCCCTGAAAACACAGTATTCATTGATGATAATGAGAGCAATGTAATTGCGGCCCAAAAAATCGGGATAAAAGCATATCTTGCCAAAGGATTTTCAGAAGTAGTGAGCCTGATATCCACTTTGGAGCAACTCTCCACTCAATAAAACCGGATACAACATAATACAGATATAGCAATAGCTCTCACAGCATAGAGCTGCGCCACATTCATCTACAATAGGCTTCACAAACAGAGATAAAAATGAGCAAGGGAGAACTAGTATTTTTCTGCGGGAAGATGGGCGCAGGAAAATCCACAAAAGCAGGAGAAATCACTCATGGTGGAAGTGCAATTTTGCTTTCCGAAGACGAGTGGCTTGAGTCTCTTTACCCTAACAAGATTAGATCACTGAACGACTACATCAAATACTCAAACCAACTTAAGCCTCAAATCAAAAAACTGGTTCAATCCATTTTGGCAGCCGGAACCAATGTTGTAATGGACTTCCCTGCGAACACTGTTTCACAGCGAAACTGGCTTCGAACAATTTACGCGGAAATTAGTGCGCCACACAAACTTATATATCTCGACACACCCAATGATATATGCCTTAGACAAATTACCAAAAGAGCTGCCGAGAGGCCTGAGAGAGCGGCAACTGATACCAGGGAAATGTTTGCTGCAGTTACAAAATTTTTTGTCGCACCCACTCCGGATGAAGGCTTTAACACGATAACAATTGTGCGCGACACCTAACAAAAGCGAAGACTGGTAGTACTACCGTCTTATTTTAAGGCATGAAAATAAGGACTAATAAGGCTTCCCCAATAGCCCCGATCAATTTCCCCCTCTGCAAGCCCCACCCTGCGGAGCTTTCAGAAGTATCACGAAGTTGTTTAAAGGGTTCACTTGGAAAGCTAAAAATTGGTATACTCGAAACTTTCCCGGTATCAGTTTCTGAGCTCAAAAAATAAAATACGACACACAAAGATACCCAGAGATATTTTTTAAGAACGGGATTTTCAGAAAAATAACAAAAGGAAAAGCATGAACGGACCAGCTAAATTTGGCGCAATCATATACGCAAGGAATATACAATCTCTATCCAGGTTCTACCTGAAACTATTTGAATTATCCGTATTACACGAAACTGATGAACTGGTTAGCCTGGGGGGCGATGGATTCAATATTGTTGTGCATACCCCACCTATTGAGCTTCCTGAACGCAATTTTAATACGGTCAAAGTATTTATGAGCGTAGACAGCCTTGAAGATACAAAAAATCGGGTAGTGGCGTTAGGGGGTAGCACGCTGGAAGGTGAATGGTCAAATCCAGTTTTTAAGCTTTGTAATATCGCTGATCCCGAGGGGAATCACATTCAGCTTAGAGAGTTCACCCCAGCAAAAGCCCCTTAAGCATCACTCTTGGTACGGTCTCTACTGGATTCCCGGTACTTTGCTGTACTAAGGAACCTCTGAATGCCCCCGCAATATCTCTGCGAACCTTCAAGACTCGCCCTGTGGCGCCATCAGAGGCTCTCTGGCTATTTATTAGAGCATTAAGATTAGAATAGTTTACTAAAGGAAACCCACTCCATGACTTTGAGAATATCAGATAAATGCGATCAGCAATCAGTTGACGACATAATTGCTATTGGTTACCCCGAGAATTCTGAATACATACACGAACTGCTCTCTTGGACCTGTGACCCCAACTGGCCGATTGCCGGCTCAATTTATGAGTATTTTAGGGAGCTTGGAAAGCTTGAGCTCCGCAGCGTTTTACAAACAGCAGAAACCGCTGATCTTGACTGGAGGCATACCCTTATTACCCAAATCATATCCGGGTACGATCAGGAAACCTTACATGAGTGTGTTGAATACTTAAAAAAATGGGCTGCTCAAACCGGCTCAGAAGAGTGTGATATCGAGTCGATTCGCATTCTAACGGAGAGAGAGCTCATTTCCACTCCAGAGATAGCACAATTAGCCAAAAGAAACTTATTTGTATATAACCTATGGATTAAAGAAACCTTTGAAGCTGCCGAAAAAGCGATCTACTACAACGTCCCTTTAAGTGAACACAAGCTATAAGCAGGCTAACAAAGCTGGTGTAGAGAAGTGTTTGTGTCACCGAAAGCACAGTTTTTTAACGGTAGGGGTTGTATCAGCGCTGGAAGCCTTTGGGGCATAAATTACTACCAGCACTGACTAACACTAGACATTTTGTTAAAAACCATTTTAACTCTAGCCTCCGTCGTCGCCTTCAATTTTACTTCCACAAGCTGTCTGACGTGCTGAGAACGCAAACTACTGGAAAATCTGTGCAATCCATACTCTGTGTCAATAATCTGCAATGCCGCTACGGTGATCAGGTTGTTATCGAATCCGTTTCCTTCGCCTTACAGGCCGGAGAAATTGCCTGTTTATTGGGCCCCAGCGGTTGTGGTAAGACAACACTGCTACACGCCATTGCCGGTTTTCAGCCGGTCACTGCGGGCAGTATTCAGCTGTCCGGGCAAGTAATTTCTGCCACTGACACACAGGTTCCAGCAGAACGGCGCAAAATTGGCGTGGTCTTTCAGGATTATGCCCTCTTCCCACACCTTACAGTTGCGCAGAATATTGCCTTCGGTCTCCAGTCGCTACCGAAAAGTGAGCGGGAGTCCCGCACTCATTCGCTACTTCAATTGGTGCGCCTGCAAGGCTTCGGGCAACAATACCCCCACCAGCTGTCCGGCGGGCAGCAGCAGCGTGTCGCTCTGGCACGAGCGCTGGCACCGCGCCCCAAGTTATTGTTGCTGGATGAACCCTTCTCCAACCTGGATACCGAGCTGCGCCGCAGTCTCGCTGCTGAGGTCCGCCGCATACTGCGCGAGGAAAACATCCCCGCAATTATTGTTACCCACGACCGCAACGAGGCCTTTATTGCCGGCGATAAGCTAGGAGTTCTCAGTCAGGGGCGGCTACAGCAGTGGGATAGCCCTCAGGACACTTACCAGAAGCCAAATAATTTGGCAGTTGCCAGGATTATCAGTGAGGGCAATATCCTTGCCGGCACTGTCGTCGGTAACAGCCTCGTCAGCACCCCTCTTGGTGAGGTGACGCTGCCGACAACTGCATGCACAGCGGGCGATAAACTCCAATTATTTGTGCGCAGTGAGGATATTTCCGCAGGCGAACACCCCAATGCCGTTATGGCCCGGGTTGTGGAAAAGAGTTTTCTCGGCCATCACGTAAACTATCGCTTTCAACTGGCCGAAGGAGAAACGATCGAGGCCGTCTTGAATAGCGATATTCAAGCGGCACCGGGTGATCAACTTCCCCTGCACCTCTCCTCCGCACTGGTATTTGACCAAGCTGGATTATAAGTTAGCTGGATTGGGGCGCTGCTGTGCGCTCCGCTCCGCTCCTCTGCGCCAGCCAATGGAACGGCTCAACACAATCACCGGAATTAACCCCACCAGCACAATTAATAATGCTCCCAGGGCCGAGCGCTCCAGCATCTCATCGGAAGCAAACTGGTAAACATAGGTTGCCAGAGTGTCAAAACCGAAGGGGCGCAGCAGTAAAGTAGCCGGTAGTTCTTTCATGCAGTCCACAAAGACCACCAAACCACCGGTCAGCAGGCCGGTGCGCACCAGGGGAAAATGCACAGCCCATAGGGTTTGCCAGCTATTGCGCCCTAGTGAGCGGGCAGCCCTATCCATAGACGGGGTGACCTTCTCCAGGCTGGACTCAATTGCTCCTGTAGATACCGCCAGGAAGCGCACGGTGTAGGCAAAAATAATGGCAAAAATACTACCGCTTAGCAGGAGCCCCACGGAGATATCGAAGTGCTCGCGTAAAAAGTGGTCGACGGCATTATCAAAAGCAGCCAGGGGAATCAGGACGCCAATCGCCATTACCGCCCCGGGCATGGCATAACCCAGCTTGGAAAAGCCCACTAACAGCTGCACAGGCTTTTGCGGTTGCAGCCGCTTACCGTAGGCCAGCAATAAACCCAGCAATACCGAGACCAGTGCCGCAGCTGTAGACAGCAACAAACTATTACTGGCGATCTGCAAGAAATCTTCACTCCAATAGCTGGAAAAGTTACTGAGCGCATATCCCCCCAGAACCAGTAAGGGAATAAGGAAGCCACCGACGAATAGCAATGCGCAAAACAGCAGTGCTATAGTAGCCCGCCAGCCGCGCAACAAGTAGCGTTCACGCTGAGAATCTGGCGACTGCACAAAGTGCTTTTGCCGCGCTCGCCCAATGCGCTCCAGCGCAATTAACAGAACAACAAAAATCAGAGTGCTACAGGCAATTTGTGCCGCGCCCCCTAAATTACCCCGACTCAGCCAGGTATCGTAGATTCCGACACTTAAGGTGCGCACGGCAAAGAAATCGACGGTCCCGAAGTCATTCAGGGTTTCCATCAGCACCAGGGACAGGCCCACAGCAATCGCCGGGCGCGCCATCGGCAAAGATACCCGCAAAAAGCTCTGCCAGGGCGAGCAGCCCAAAGATCGACTGGCGGCGCGTATGCTGCCGCACTGTTCAAGAAAGGCCGCGCGCGCGAGCATATAGACGTAGGGGAAGAGTACCAGTGACAGCATGGCAATAGCCCCGCCCATACTGCGGATCTCCGGAAACCAGTAATCCCTGGCCGTCTGCCAACCAAACCAGGTGCGCAGAGACTTTTGTAGCGGGCCCGCGTACTCCAGCAGATCCGTATAGACGTAAGCAATCACGTAGGCGGGTACAGCAAACGGCAGTAACAGGGCCCACTCAAAAAAACGACGCCCGGGAAACTGACACATGCTCACCAACCAGGCACTGCCCACCCCAGCTATCAGAGTGGCCAAGCCCACACCTGCGGCCAAAATCAATGTGGCAGACACATAGTGAAACAGCACCGTATCCAGCAGGTGCGGCCAGATATTTTCTTCTGGGAAAAATGCCAACCAGAAAATGGACAGCACTGGCAGGGCTACCAGTAGGGAAATCGTGGCTACCAGTAGCAGCCAGCGGGAAGCTGAGAAATTCGCTCGGTTTAGCATGAGTACAGAAATCAAAAGCTCATTATAAAAGAACGGCCCAGGTCTCTCGACAGGGCCGCTCGAATAAGGCTGTAGAAAAGCGGCTACCGCTATACCGGGCAGCGATTCCCTCTAGTTAACCATTTTAAAAATCAAAGCGCACTTCATCCACCAGACGGGAAGCCGCCGGAACTTGCGAGCCGATTTCCGTGAGGCCCAGGTCATCCTCTTTAAACTCACCCATGTATTTTTTAATCAACGCAGAGCGGGCGGTGCCAGGGCGTACCGGGAACTCAAAGTTTTTCTCGGCGTATGTGTATTGCGCCTCGGCACCACTGAGGAATTCCAGCAGCTTAACGGCGTTGTCGCGGTTGGGAGCGTGCTTGGTCAGCGCCGCGCCGGAAATAAACATATGGGTCCCGCGATCCTGCTGGTTGGGGAAGACCAGGTTTACTGATTTAGCCCAATCCACCTGCTCCGGCTGCTCGGTATTGGTAATCATTTTGCCGAAGTAGTAGCTGTTACCCAGGGAGAGGTCACAGACACCCTCGCTGATAGCTTTTACTTGGGCGCGATCATTGCCCTGGGGCTTACGCGCCAAGTTCGCTTTTACGCCTTGCAACCACTCTTTGGTCTCCGCTTCACCGTGATGAGTGATCATTGAGGCGATCAGGGACAGGGTGTAGGGATGCTTACCACTGCGAGTACAGATTCGGCCCTTCCATTTGGGGTCCACCAGATCTTCGTAGCGGGTAATTTCACCGGGCTTGACCCGATCTTTAGAGGCGTAAATCAAGCGCGCACGGGTTGTCAGACCAAACCAGTTGCCGTCCTTATCGCGAAATTGCGCCGGGATATTGTCTTGCAGAATCTCACTGTTTACCGGTTGTGTCAGCTGCTTGTTCAGCAGGTCCATCAGGCTGCTGGTATTGGAGGTCAGCACCAGGTCGGCGGGGCTGTTGCGCCCTTCCCTCTGCAAGCGCTCGTTCAAGCCTTTACTGGCGTAGACCACCTTGGCCTCAATGCCGGTTGTCTCGGTGAACTCCTTCAAGATTGGCTCTATCAGGAAAGGCTGTCGGTAGGAGTAAATATTGACCTGCTCGGCCGCATTGGCACCCACAGTACCCAGCAGACCGGCCACAGTCAGCACTTTTTGTAATAGAGCTCTGGTAGACATTATCGTTGATCACCCTCATTTTAAACGAGAAGTATTCTCATTTGATTTAATCGCAATGTCAATAAAAATACATATGACTCCAACGCCAGAGCAGAGTCGCGAATTTCCTCCTATGCTTGGACTTGAAACTCATACAGATTAGAGGCCCTATGTATCGCTTTGGCCCTTCAATAGTACTGCTTCTCGCCCTCTGTGGTTGCGAGGGTCCCAGAGATTCCAAGGCACCTGCACCCCCTCCCGCCGATGCGGCGGCCACCCGTGCAATGAAAGAGCCTATCGCCCCTCCCGACAACTTGGGGGAGGTCGACACTGCGATCATCTGCACCCCCCAGTGGTTTACCCAAGTTCAGCAGCAGATCCTTGCGCAACACAGCCGAGCTATGGCCGAGCTGTACCCCTCCGGAATGCCCGCTACCGGCAGCGGGGAGTGGTTCTCGGCTATCAGCCAACTCAGCGGCGCAAACACCGAGGGTTTACAACCCGGAGGAATGGCCTGGTGTGAGGCTATCCAAAAACGTCTTAGCCAGGACAGCGCTAGCCCCGAGTAACAAACTCTGTACCCCCCCACTGAGATAGCGATAAATAGATAGGCATCAGAGCACCCGACTAAAGGGGGATTTGTTTCACAGAACAGCGAGGTAATTGCACCATGCAACCTATTCGCAAGCTGTTGCTGGCCATTATCGCCGCCACAGCAGCACCCTGCGCACTCGCCGATGAAAAGCCCCCACCCGGCGCTATGGCCCTCTCCACCGTGTTAACCAAATTGGAACAGCGGGGCTATACCCCAATCGTTGAGGTGGATCTGGACAAGGGCAAGTGGAAGGTAGCAGCCTTCAAGACGGGCCAGAAGTACCAGCTGCTGGTAGACCCAAACTCTGCCGAGATTTTATCGGAAAAGCCCGATAGCGATTGACGCTTGCAGCTCCCTCCCAGTCCGGCCGGTGGATACAGCCGACCCCAAAATCGATTCACTTCTCATATATTGATGTAATCTGCGCCATAAATGCCCTGGCAAAACAAACTCGACCATCCCCCGGATAAAATTTGCTCTCCAGACATCAAAGGGATTTACCGAATTGGATAAGTCCCTGACGGGATTGGTCAACCACTCCGCAGCAATTTCGTTTAGTCTTGCTGGGGTCAACGCCACAGGATAATAAAATGACAACACAAACCCTGACTCGGCAGGATGCAGACAAAGCCGTACTGCAAAGCTATTACGACAATCAACGCCGCGCCTACCTGGCCAACCCAGCCCCCAACTACCCACAGCGTATCCAGGATCTTAAAACCCTTGCACAGCTCCTGCGCGATCAGCAGGAAGCCATTATCCAGGCAATCATTAACGACTACGGCAGTCGCGCCCGGGAAGAAATACTGCTCTATGATATTTACCCGGCCCTCTCCGGAATTAAAGAGACTATCAAGCGCCTAAAGAAATGGATGAAGCCCAGCCGTCGACATACAGATTTTAAGTCCTACCCGCTGTCCAAGAATCGGGTTATCCCACAGCCCCTGGGGATAATTGGCGTCATAGTACCGTGGAACTTCCCGGTAAACTTAAGCTTCTCACCGCTGACCAGTATTTTCGCTGCGGGCAACCAGGCGATGGTCAAGATGTCCACCAATTCCAAGCACCTGGCCAAATTACTCAGGAGCATTAGCCAGCAGTATTTCCCCGAGGAAAAACTTGTTTTTATTGCCGATACCGATGAAATAGGCCCGCTGTTTTCCAGCCTTAAGTTTGACCACCTGATCTTTACCGGCTCCAGTAATACCGGTCGCGCAGTAATGCGCTCCGCCGCAGAAAACCTAACGCCCGTCACCCTGGAGCTCGGCGGAAAATCGCCGGCCATTGTCGCGCCGGATTACCCCATCCAAAAAGCAGCCGAGCAACTGATTTGCTGGAAATTAGTCAACGCCGGGCAGATCTGTGTCAATGTGGATTATCTCTTTTTACCGGAAGAGCACCTTGAAACGTTTATCGAGCAGGCCAAACTCTGTGTGCAAAAGCGTTACCCCAATTTCAACAACCAGGATTACACCTCTATTATCGATGACAACGCTTATCAACGGCTCTGGGCAACGCTGGATGATGCCAAGGCCAAAGGCGCCAAAGCGATCGATTTGAGTGCGGGCAAACTGGACAGGGAGAATAAACAGCGTAAATTCCCCCCGCATATCCTTATCAATGTGGATAGTGATATGCTGGCAATGCAACGGGAAATTTTTGGCCCCCTATTACCGATTATCACCTACTCCAAACCGGACGAGGTTATCGAATATATTAATGCCCGGCCGAGGCCGCTGGCCATTTATCCCTATACCCACGATAAAACCCTACAAGATTTGTATATCGATAAAGTGATGTCTGGGGGCGTCTCCGTAAATAATTGTGTGCTGCACGTTGGCCAGCACGATATTCCATTTGGCGGTGTAGGTGAAAGTGGTATGGGCCATTACCACGGTTACGAGGGATTTCTGACGTTTTCTAAACTGCGCCCCATTTTTTACCAGGGGCCCATTGATCTACTGAAATTACTGCGTCCCCCTTATGGCAAAGTCGCAGAGCGTGTTATCAATTTTATGCTAAAGCTCACCCGCTAATTTCCTAAGCCCCCACATCATAGCAGTCCGGTAACCTCTGTTACCGGACTATGCACCGCTACAGCAGCTCCCTGATCAAGCCAAAATTACTGCGCTGCACTGGCGCTGCGATAATCCCTGGTCCAAACTATCACTATGGCTTGTTAGCAGTTGGGAGCCGTAGATGATTTTTCTTACCGCCATAGCTTTAGTTGGCAACCTTACCAACCCCATCCCCCCCGGTCTCAACCCCAATGCACCCGCTCCCATCTACGACAGCCCCGACGTCTATGGTGCAGAGCCCTCGGTCATCGCCCTAGATTTATCTACGATTAAAGCAATACTGCACGGTCTGGGATTTAATCCTATCACCGAGATCGAGTTTGTCGGCGGGCGCTGGAAAGTCCGGGCAATCTATGGCGGAGAGCTAAGGGCATTAGAGGTCAATCCCGATAATGGGATTATTATTGCTGACTGGCCAGCCAATTAAGCGAAAATTGATTCGCAGGGGATATTTACCCCTTACTATGGCAACCCGTTTTATCCGCAAAGCGTTACGGGGAAAGCCGATTAATTTAAAACCGCCGCACATCGTTTAAGGACTCCTTAGTGAATGGAGTCCCGGTATTGTAGCGGTGTCATTCCTTTCCAACCCCGGTAGGCCCGAATAAAGGAGTTGGGCTCCTTAAAACCCAGCAGAAAGGAAATCTCCCCCAGGTGAAGGCTCGACTTGGCCAGGTAGTGATCGGCTAAATTTGATCTCACCCCCTGCAACACCGTTTGAAAGGTCTGCTCCTCCTCGCCCAGTTTGCGCTGCAAGGTTCTCTTACTGATCGCCAGACGCTCAGAGACAGCGTCGATTGAACTCTCGCCAGCTGGCAATAACTCCATCAACACAGAGCCGACCCGCTCTCCCATGGTGGCTTCGCTCTTCAGGTCTTTTAGCTGCTGGCTCAATTGACCTTCAAAAAAATCCCACATAGATGCATTGGCAGTCAGGAAGGGTTTTTGGGCATCTTGCGCCGCGAAACAAATTCTTACCCGATCCGACTGTTTCAGTGAGCAACCCAAAAACTCCCCATAAGGCGCTTGATCTTCCGGTAACTGTGGTAACGCCAATTCCAGCGGCTGGATTTTTTCCCGGGTTCCCAACCGCGCTAAACGGATATAAAAGATTAACTCACTCAAACCCAGAGCGGCGGGGATATTTCCATCACTGCCATAGCACTCTAAATTGAGCTTTGTATACTCTTCGGTAATATCCAAATGTAATTCCATTGGGCCAATCAAGGGCTTGTACTGCTGTATGCGCAGTAATGCCTGATTTAGGTTGGCACTGCACAAGCTCGCAAATACCGGCGGATCAAAAGACTCAGCGGTAAGGTGCTCTGCCAAGAGCAGCGGTAGCGGTCTATCCGTTGAAGCCCGATCAATACCACACCAAAAGCGGAAGTACTCCACCGGTGTAAGTGTCACAGAGTCTCGCCGCAATAAATCCGCAGGCAGCCCCGCATAAGCTAGAGCCAGGGCTGAATCGATATTCATATCGTGCAATATCAACTTCCAACTGGGAGGTACCGAAAATTTAGCAGCGCGTTTGATCATTACTAGGTCCACTTGCGATCAAGACTTTTCCATTGTCTGACGGGAAAACTTCAGCACCATTCTACGGGGCAGCAACGGCATTATCCAATTGAGAAATACTTTAAGGCGCATCTCATTAAAGGCGACCAAGTCCCCGCGCTCCATAGCCAGGTAACCGCAACGGGCAACGGACTCCGCTGAACGGGCATTTTTCCAGATATCCACCCCCTGAAGATCGCCAGCTGCCACAAACCCTGTGGCTACGGCGCCGGGACACAAGGCGGTTACGGTTACACCAGTACCTTTCAATTCCTCGGCCAGTGCTTGGCTAAAGGAAGTGACATAGGCTTTAGTGGCATAGTAAACCGCCTGTAAAGGGCCGGGAATAAAAGAAGCGGTGGATGAAATATTGAGGATACGACCGCTATTGCGGCCAACCATACCTTTGATATACAGGTGGGTGAGATTGGTGGGGGAAACCATATTCACCTGCATCATACTCTGCTCAGCTTCCAGGTTTCGCTGGTGGAAGAGACCGTGACCACCAAAGCCCGCGTTGTTGATCAGGATATCCACCTCCACGCCCTCGCTTTGTGTTCGCGCAAAAATTCTCTGCGCGGACAATGGATCAGAAAGATCTTCAGCAATGACCATGGCCTGGATACCAAACTCCCTCTCCAGCTGCTGTTTCAGCGCTACGAGCTTCCCTTCAGATCGCGCGACCAAAACCAAGTTACCGCCTTTAGCCGCGTGTATTCTGGCCAGTTCAAGACCAATCCCCCCGGAAGCTCCGGTAATGAGTGCCGTTTCCATCAGTCTGTCTCTCAAGTATGTATCTTGAGGCCAGTATATGATCAGAAGGCGCCACCCAAGAATCCGATGGTGCCAAGTGGCTATCCAATCATGTCATTATTGATAAGTAGATCGCGGCCACTCACGGTGACCTGAGCCTAACATCTGTAGTCTTCAAGGCCCTTGCGGAATTATTCAGAAGCTCTTTAGGTAAGAACTGACTACTCTCTAAGAGCCCGACTTCTTTCCAACCCTTTAGCCCCTAAAACAATTTCCTTTAACTCAAAAGTTAAATCTCTTATTGGGAAGGGGCGAATATTGGCCAGCACAATAATCGTAATATTATCTTCCGTATAACGGTGGAAATTTGACAAAAACCCATCCATTGAGCCCCCGTGACGTATAAGAGTTCCATAATCATCCTCTGACTTACTGCGCTGATACTCTTGGATTCTGAAGCCATAGCCATAGTTGCCAAAAGATTCACCCTCCCCAGAAAACAATTTATCTCTGCTTGCTTTAGATAAGAAACCTGTGTCGTATAGTGACTGCTGCCAAATATAGAGGTCCTCAACAGTTGAGTACACATCGCCAGAGCCCAGTGCATATGAAACTATATTTTCATCCCGCTCAATTCCAAAGAGATTCTTCCGATAGCCATTTGCTCTATTACCTGGCGTGTTGCTCAGTCTTTCTACACCCGTATCGTTCATGTTTAGCGGTGCAAAGATTAAATCTTTAGTAGCTTGCGCATAACTTTTCCCTGTGACATTTTCAATGGCAATAGCCGCCAAGTGATAGTTTAGGTTTGAGTATTGATATTGAGAACCGGGAGTAAAAGACCGCTGAGATTTATTTATTATTGCCAATATTTCATCAGAGGTTACATCTTTATATTCAAAACTGACCAACCGTTCCAGATGCTGAGGCAATCCCGACTGGTGCTTCATCAATAGATGTAAAGTTAGACCATCTGCAAGCTCACGCTTTAAATTTGGAATATACTCTATGATAGGCGCATGTAAATTGAGCTTCTTTTGCTCAACCAACTTCATGACCGCAACCGCAGTTATAGATTTTGTCAACGAACCAATCAAGAATTTCTTGTCAGTTGTATTTCTGTTTTTGTTAGATGTGTCTGCATAACCATACGCTGTTTCAAAAAAGACCTCATCATCCCTTGCAATAAGGATTACACCTTGAAAATTTTCCCTATCAACATATTCTCGAATGTGCCCATCTAACTGCCCCTCCAACGCCACCTTTGACTCTGAATAGCCAAATGGAATAAAACCAACAAGAAGCACAAAAAATAGAGTAACTTTATTTATCATATTTACCTCCCTATAAAAAGATAGAGTCAACATTCAGCAACCTGAATCTCTCAGAGCCTAAAAAACTATCTTTTTTACGCCCATAACACCAAACCCGACACGACTATTTCAAGGAAATTATCTTAAATAGCCTCAACTGAACCGATCATGGCTGGGCGAATAAATTGCGCCTTCAGTTCCAATGTTGGAGCAAACTGACCGACAGGCAGAGAAAAAACAAGTGCTGACCCCATTACGTCATCGAGCATTGCACATAGAAATCCACCTTGTATTGTTCCGGCAGGATTTAAAAACGACTCCCCGGCACAGAAGCGAGCTTTCATCTCCATTGCTTCACGTGAATAGCTTATCAGCTCAAACCCCAAAGTTTTCGCACCTTCAGGCACAGGTAAGTCCCCAGACTTAACCATTTCAAAGATATCCATATCCCCTCACAGACTTTATCTCTCTTCTAGAACCTATTACAAAACCCTAAAGAAACCCAAACAACGATACCCGCTCGAAGCCCTCCACTCTGCACAATATCTGCCTCAATTTTATAGCACATTAACTTAGCAATAACAGCCTGCACTTATCACTTATATATTCAGAGCTAAAATTACCACATTGGGATCGCTATTTTTCTGAAAGCGGCTTTACTATTCATATCTCACCATAACCGTTGAAATAGCGGATATAACCATCCACCCGGCTCTCGCCCCATGTCAACTCTACTTCACCGTGGCTGTCAGAGCGGAGGTTGTTGCGCAGCATCAGCGCAAATGTATGATCGCCATCTCGGTAACAGCCACCAAACTCAAAGTGCCCGAGGTAATATTCTATTAGGCAGCGCTTGTGCAGGATTTATGGACTCTCCTCCGCACCGCTAAGAAATGTGGCATCAAGCAGTCTTTCCGTATGGGCCTGTGGAGAGGGTACGACTAAAGCAATAGAAGAAAATAGTGTGAGCCCGGACAAATACTTCTTAGTACGTAGGACAAAATTCTCCCCCCAGTTATCTATTACGTACTGATAGCAAGCCTACTCCGAAGGGCGTTAAAAGCCCCACTACAGAACAACCCAGAAAGCTCCTGATTAAATAAGTCTTTTTTTACTAGATAGACTGACCAGCCTCTCAAGCTGACTTTGGTGAAAGGAGCGCTAAAGTGTTGCGGCCAAGGGGCCTTTAGGCTGGTAAGAAATAGCGGCCAATTTCCGCTAGCACTCTATTAGATTTTCCTGCCTACCTAATGATAATGCCGCCGGATAGGCAAGGGATATTAAGAGTTTTCTATTTAGTGACGGGGCAATAATTTCCCTCCAAACTTCTTTACTAGCTTTTCCAAACTTCCTTCTTATAGCTACACGCCCATTTATAGTTGATGCTTGCCAAGAGTAATTGACCCGCTTATACGCAGCGACTTGAGAATAGCTCTAAATATTCAGCAGTTCATTATCACCTGTAAACTAGCGTCAGTATATCTCACCCTGAGAACCTTTAGAGATGGAAGCCACGCCACCAACCCATCGCTGCTGCCCCCATTTTTACCTGGATCAGCACTTGGAATGGTAGATTTAAAATTTCCACAATGGAATATTTAAGGCGCCTCCAAATAACTCATTAGTTAAAAGGAATTTTCAATGAAAGTTATCAAGCCTTTGGTCGCAGCCATTTTAGCAGCAATACACTGTGGTGCTGTCGCAGACAATAATGTCAGTGACATATCCCAGCTGGGCACCCTAAACACGGCCCTAACTGACCAGTCTGATCCTACAGTTAGTGGAAACTACATAATTGTGACCCAAGAAGGCAGTGGCAATCTCTCAGGGGCTGAACAGGCAACCAGCACTACCAACAGCACGATCACACACATACAAATTGATGATAATAATGAAGCACTTTCTGCACAGGAGGCTATTACCAACAACGGTACCCTACTGATTAACCAGCAGGGGGATATGAATGAAGCCGAATCCGTTCAGTCAGACGATATAGAGTTCTCAGGAATCACTATAAACCAGAGCGGCGACTCAAATGCCGCTCTTTCTACCCAAGAAACAGAGGTTACTCTCAGCCAAACCCTAGTGACTCAAGTGGGAGATCTGAACACGGCGGAAACTATGCAGGATGAGACCATCGAAAATAGCTCCATTATAGTGAATCAATCGGGGGAGGATAATAACTTTGAATCCAGACAACAAAACCAGATTGCGACCAGCACTATTACTTCCAGCCAAGTGGGATTATTAAACACCGCTGACCTGGATCAGGTCGATAGCATAGACTCCAGCCTAATCAGCGTTAACCAAGATGGTGATATGAACGATGTACAAGCACAGCTTGTGTCTACGATCTCCTCCAGCAGCATAGTCGTCAATCAGCTTGGCGATGACAACACCGCAGATATAGACCAGTTCAATATAGTTTCTTCAGCAGTCAGCGTTATCAATCAGCTTGGCTCATCTAATGATGCGAGTATAAATCAGACCACTGAAGTTTCTTTTAGTACCATCACGACTGTTCAGTCCGGTATGAATAATGATGTCGATGCCGAGCAAACTAGTGAGGTTACCGACAGCACTATCGCTATTAACCAATACAACATGGATAATAGTGCAACCGTAGAGCAAACGGATTTGGTTTCCCTCAGCTCAATTATTATCTCGCAGACGGGTGATATGAATGATACTGAAGTGGTTCAAGAGGAAGAGGTTTCTTCAACAGCGGCCACGGTTACACAAGCTGGCAGTATGAATTTCGCCAGTATCGATCAGAATATCCTGATCGATTCATCCAGCGCTATTGTGAGCCAATCTGGAGACAGCAATAACGCACAAATTACGCAAATAGATGGCTTGGTTTCATTCAGTACTATTACCATCAGTCAAGTTGGCACGAATAATATGGCGGATGCTGAACAGGATGGCCTTATCAGCAACAGCTTTATTAATATCGCCCAGTCAGGCACGGATAACAGCGCAGATATAGCGCAAGATACATTGGTAGACGCCAGCAGCGTAACTGCAGTACAGACTGGCACGCAAAATTCGCTGACGGTATTACAGATGGATCTAATGTCATCTAATATTTCTATCACCCAGAACGGGGATATGAATACTGCCGACACGACGCAATTCAATGACTTCCAAACCGCTTCCGCAACCCAATTAGGTACAGGCAATACTGGAATAATCCTACAGTAATTTCAAAGTTGACCGGCACTTACAGCTAAAAATCTGGAATCTTTCTCAGGGATTCCAGATTTTTCTAACCTTTAAGCGCGGTAATTCAGATGCACTCCGACGACTGCCAGCTGCGCAAATAGCACAGGGTCCATCAAGAAATTACGATAATTTCTCTTTTATCAAAATAGTCGCCGTTGCCCTCGCAATAAGCTTCCCCTCTTGAAGAAGCTCTCCTTCCAGAAAGCAGACAGTTCCACCTCTAGATACAACTCTGCCAACACCCTCAACTGGCCCCACTTTAGCTGGGCGAACAAATTGAGTCTTTAGCTCTAGTGTCGGAGCAAACTGACCAATATTCAGGGAAAATACCAACGCAGGACCCATTACGTCGTCGAGCATTGCACATAGAAACCCACCCTGTATTGTTCCCGCAGGGTTTAAGAATGACTCCCTGGCAAAAAATCGGGCTTTCATCTCCATTTTTTCACGTGAATAGCTTATCAACTCAAATCCCAGAGTTTTCGCACACTCAGGTACTGGCAGATCCCCCGACTCAACCATTTCGTAGATATCCATATTTTCGCACCGATTCCATTCTATATTTGTTATTTCAACTTAAGTCAGATTCACCATCACTTACCAGCCCTGCTCCACTCGATGTTGCTGCTGCCCTGTATCACACCAAGTTCCAGCAGTTAAGTGCTCTCACCTACACCAATTCACACCTTGGATAAATCTGCCCCCAGTAAACCACTTTCCCCAGGGCAAAAAAAAGCCCCGCAATTGCGGGGCTTTTCGATAGGCTTAAGGCCGGCTTACATCATGCCGCCCATACCGCCCATGCCACCCATACCGCTCATGTCAGGAGCAGCCGGCTTTTCTTCCGGGATTTCTGCAACCATGGCTTCGGTGGTGATCATCAGACCAGCGATAGAAGCTGCCGCTTGCAGTGCAGAGCGGGTTACTTTAGCCGGGTCCAGGATACCCATTTCCAGCATGTCGCCGTACTCACCAGTAGCAGCGTTGTAACCGAAGTTGCCTTCGCCTTGCTTGATCTTGTCAACAACTACGGAAGCTTCGTCACCAGCGTTGGAAACGATTTGACGCAGCGGCATTTCCATAGCGCGCAGAGCAGCGGCGATGCCGTGGTTCTGGTCTTCGTTGTCGCCAGTTACAGAGATAGCCTGAGTAGCGCGAACCAGAGCGGTACCACCGCCAGGTACTACGCCTTCCTCTACCGCAGCGCGAGTAGCGTGCAGGGCGTCTTCAACGCGGGCTTTCTTCTCTTTCATTTCCACTTCAGTCGCGGCGCCAACTTTGATTACCGCTACACCGCCAGCCAGCTTGGCTACGCGCTCTTGCAGCTTCTCTTTGTCGTAGTCGGAAGAGGATTCTTCGATCTGTGCACGGATCTGGCCAACGCGCGCTTCGATGTCTTTCACATCGCCAGCACCGTCAACGATAACAGTGTTTTCTTTCGACAGGGTTACGCGCTTAGCGGTACCCAGGTGCTCCAGAGTAGTGCCTTCCAGCTCCAGACCAACTTCTTCAGAAATTACAGTACCGCCAGTCAGGATAGCGATGTCTTGCAGCATAGCCTTGCGACGATCGCCGAAGCCCGGTGCTTTAACCGCAGCAACTTTAACAATGCCGCGCATGCTGTTTACAACCAGAGTTGCCAGCGCTTCGCCTTCTACGTCTTCAGCGATGATCAGCAGCGGCTTGGAAGCTTTAGCTACTTGCTCCAGCAGCGGCAGCAGGTCGCGGATGTTGGAGATTTTCTTGTCTACCAGCAGGATGAACGGGCTGTCCAGCTCGGCAGTCATGTTCTCTTGGTTGGTGATGAAGTAAGGAGACAGGTAGCCGCGATCGAACTGCATACCTTCTACTACGTCCAGCTCGTTTTCCAGGCCGGAACCTTCTTCAACGGTGATAACGCCTTCTTTACCCACTTTTTCCATGGCTTCGGCGATGATAGTACCAACGTTCTCGTCGCTGTTTGCGGAGATAGTACCTACCTGAGCGATAGACTTGGTGTCGGCGCAAGGCGTGGACAGACCAGCGATGTGGTCAACCGCTGCGGTTACCGCTTTGTCGATACCGCGCTTCAGGTCCATCGGGTTGAAGCCAGCAGCTACGGATTTCAGGCCTTCGGTTACGATCGCCTGAGCCAGAACGGTAGCGGTGGTGGTGCCGTCACCAGCGGTGTCGGAAGCTTTGGAAGCCACTTCCTTAACCATCTGTGCGCCCATGTTTTCGAACTTGTCTTTCAGTTCGATTTCTTTCGCTACGGAAACACCGTCTTTAGTTACGGTAGGAGCGCCGAAGGACTTGTCCAGAACAACGTTGCGGCCTTTCGGGC
Source organism: Microbulbifer regidiadema (SeqCode) (assembly GCF_052467605.1). Lineage (NCBI taxonomy): Bacteria > Pseudomonadati > Pseudomonadota > Gammaproteobacteria > Cellvibrionales > Microbulbiferaceae > Microbulbifer > Microbulbifer regidiadema (SeqCode). The sequence goes on from NZ_CP174316.1 coordinate 2,023,230, forward strand.
CCAGGGTAGTTTTAACTGCGTCTGCCAGAATGTTTACGCCTTTCAGCATTTTCTGACGAGCGTCATCACCAAAAATTACGTCTTTAGCTGCCATGATTCTAATTCCTCAAATTCTTTTTGCGAGTAAAGTTAAAGGCTTGTCTTAGCCTTCCAACACGCCGTAGATATCACCTTCGCTCATGATGATCAGCTCTTCGCCTTCCACCTTGAGGGTATTGCTGTCGGCATAGCGACCGAAAACAACAGTGTCACCTACCTTCACAGACAGTGCGCGAACGTCGCCATTGTCCAGCTGCTTGCCCTCACCCACGGCTACCACTTCACCTTGGTTCGGCTTTTCTTTGGCAGCGCCTGGCAGCACGATACCGCCAGCTGACATCGCTTCTTCTTCCTTACGGCGTACTACGACGCGGTCGTGTAAAGGACGAATTTTCATGGATAAGTTCTCCATTGAGTCGTTTTAATGGTTTCCAACATGGGCGGTACTGGCCCTTGGGGCCGGTAACCTCACCCCTCTCCGTTCTCCAGAGGCGGGGCTTAATTCTTAGCTGAACCCTATCTAAGGGCGGGAATAAGGATTTCAACACCAACAGGTAAAAAAACTGCACAGCAAATTCTTACTGCGGGCATTTTGTATACTTTTTAGCCGAATTAGGGCTTGGGACGCTTGTCTTCAACGGAGTGCTTAGCCTCCGCCGTGCGCTTTTCATCCCGTGAGTACTCCCCCTCGATAATGTCATCGCCGCGCTTTTGCTGCGGCGACTGAGTGAAGTCCTGAGGGGGCACCACACTGATATGACGAAGAATAAAACCGAGCAACAGGTTTCTGAGCCCGGGGATCAGGCAAATAAATCCGAAGAAGTCAGTAATAAAACCCGGGGTGAGCAACAGCACCCCACCGACGGCGAGGAATATCCCCTCGACCATCTCTTTCGCGGGAATATTTCCGCTGCGCATCTTCTCCTGAGCCCGCAGCAGGGTAGAGATTCCCTGACGGCGAAGCAGTGTCAGTCCAGCCACAGCTGTCAAAATAACCAGGCCGATTGTTGGTAAGGCGCCAATTTCACTCCCTACGGCGATCAATACCCACATTTCGAGTACAGGGAGAGCTATAAATAGAAGTAGTAATGGGCGCATCGGGGGAATTCCTAGTTAACCAGCTTCGCAGAAAGCCGGGACAATCACATTTTTTCAATATGCTGTAATAAATGGAGCGGGGAGGCAAATTATTCAAGGGCGCCTCCTTCAACCCAATAATAATGAGACCAAGGGAGAGTTGAATGACTAGCGAACAGCAGAATGCGGTAGAGGTTCCCGCTATCGGCCGCAGTCGCCATTTGCTGGGCGATATTTTGGCAAAAGCAGATATTCAAATAAATGGGGAGAGGCCCTGGGACCTTCAGCTCCACCGGGAGGCTGCCCAGGATGAGATTATAGCCCGCCACAGCTTGGGACTGGGGGAGAGCTATATGCGCGGCGACTGGGATGCCCAGGATCTCGATCAATTTTTCCACCGCTTACTCGGTGCTAGAATCCCGCAAGACTACCGAAACTGGCGTCAGTCCTGGCGCGCCCTGCGCAGCTATTTAATCAACTTGCAGAGCAAGAACCGCTCTTTCAACGTTGGCGAGCAACACTATGATCTCGGCAATGAGTTCTACAGCACAATGCTGGACAGTCGCCTCACCTATAGCTGTGGCTACTGGAAAGAAGCGCAGACTCTCGATCAGGCCCAGGAAGCCAAACTGGACTTGATCTGCCGCAAACTGGAACTTAAACCGGGGATGCGCCTGCTGGATATCGGCTGCGGCTGGGGCAGCCTGATTGGCTACGCTGCGCAAAAGTATCAGGTCGAGTGCGTCGGCGTGACTATTTCCCGCGAACAGCAGGCCTATGTGACAGAGCGCTATGGGGGGCTGCCCATTACGGTCTCACTACAGGATTACCGCGAACTCCAGGAACCCTTCGACCGCATCGCCAGTGTGGGAATGTTTGAGCATGTCGGGCGCAAGAACTACCGCACCTTTATGGAAACAGCGGAGCGCTGCCTGAAGAAAGACGGACTGATGCTGCTGCACACCATCGGCAACAATCAGCGCAGTGCTTCCACCGACTTGTGGACCGAGAAGTACATTTTTCCCGGTGGCGAACTTCCCTCTATCGGGCAGTTGGGGGATGCCGCCGATCACCTGCTGGTGTGCGAGGACCTACACAACTTCGGCTACGACTACGATAGAACCCTGATGGCCTGGCACAAAAATTTTGAGGAACACTGGCCGCGCTTTGCCGACCACTACGGCCAGCGCTTCTACAGGATGTGGCGCTACTACCTATTGTCTTACGCCGGCGCCTTCCGGGCCCGCTCACTACAGCTGTGGCAACTGATGTACTCGAAGTTCCGCGCCGGCGGCGTGACACGTGTGAGTTGAGCCCCCTCTGGCTCAAATTAATGCGGGCATAAAAAAAGGGTGAACAGCGTTCACCCTTTTTTACGCTTCGCTAAGCCTGTAGCTTACAGGCGCGCACCGCCATCGATATCCATCACCCGACCGGTGACAAAATCATTTTCCAGGATAAACGCAACGGTCGATGCGATCTCATCCTGCTCACCCAGTCTGCGCAAAGGCACCTGCTTGACCAGGCTCTCCAGAATCTCCGGGCGCATCTGCGCAACCATGTCGGTGCCGATAAAGCCCGGGGCAATCGCCGCAACACGCACGCCGTAGCGCGCCAGTTCGCGGGCCCAGGTTACCGTCATCGCGGCAACACCGGCTTTACTGGCGGAGTAGTTGGTCTGCCCCATATTGCCCGCACGGGACAGGCTGGAGATATTGATCACCACCCCACCCTTGTCACTTTCGGCCATAATGCCCGCAGCGGCACGGCCGCAGAGGAATACCCCGGTGAGATTCACATCAATCACCGATTGCCACTGGGCCAGGGACATACGATCGGTCACTTTGCCGTCTTTGCACTTGAGCAACATGCCATCGCGCATAATACCGGCGTTATTGATCAATACCTGGAGACCGCCAAAGTCGGCTGCGATTTTTGCAAAGCCGGAATCCACAGCCTCCTCATCGGCAACATTGATCCCGTAGCTGCGCGTCTCTGCACCGAGCTTTTCACAGGCAGCCACGCTGTCTTGCAGACTTTCTTCGTTGATATCGATCAGGGCCAGGCGCGCACCTCTCGCCGCCAGGTACTCGGCCATCGCGCGCCCCAGTCCCTGGCCCGCACCGGTAATCGCAACAATACTGTCAGCGATCTGCATATTGAACTCCTCGTCGTCGCTCGTTTTTTAGATTTATCGTTTATGACTGCTTAAGCGTACCCAATGCATGCCCGCAGGGAAACTACCATTCGTAGCCTACACCAACGGTGACTTTGCTATCTTCTTTTTCACTTTCCAGGGAGGGGGTATTGTCGTACTGCCACTCGTAGCCGATCTCCATCAGCACACCTTCCACCAGCGGTGTGCGCACCCCCAGCTTGGCATTGGCTTCGTAGTCGTTACTGTGGTCGAAAGATTGCAGGGTTTCCTGATCGAAATAAATTTCCGGACCGAGGGAAAACTTGTAGCGGTAATTTAATGCGATTCGACCAGCAACGTAGCGCTCGTCCTGATCCTCACTCAACTCTTCGTCGATAAAGTTCTCGTGCAGGCTGCTCAAGCCGCCTTCCATCGAGAAAGACGTTTTGCTGGTATCGTAAAAGAGATAACCCATACCGAGACCAAGCGTTGTGCCCAAGTCCAGATTCTGCGCCTCTTCTCGCTCCAGTTTACTGTTGGCGACAGCAAACCATTTCTCAGAAAATATCCAGCGCAAATCGTAGTTGAGCTGGATTTTTTCCAGATCGCCGTCCTCTTCACTGTCCTGGTTCTGATAAATAGAGCCTATCAGGTGGTGGAAATCCCCATGGCGAATATCCAGATTAATATTGGCATCGAGATCTTCACGCTCACGGTTACCGCTCTCGAATACGCCCCCAGCGGTAATATCACCGTGGAGCAAAACAGGACTCGTGGTAAACGCCGTGTAGGGTTCCGCCCGCTCGATTCCGGGAAAATCAATCAGCCAACCGCGCCCTTCAGCACAGTAAACTTCCCAGCGCTCCTGGCGATGACCCGCTAAGGTACAAGGTTCATCTCTACCGGCAATTTTAATATCGGTATCGATATCCATTGATACCACTTTGGATTTATCGACCTGGACTTCGCCGAAAGTCTCCGATTGCCAAGTGACCTGATCCTTTTCTACAAGAATCAGTTCCCCCTGAATGCGATCGCCATTTTCCAGGGTCAACACACCGGCCTGAACCTGCAAAGGTGCGAGAAGCAGGAGGGTGTGAGTGAGGAATTTGGGAGGTCGTATCGGTAAAACCACAGGGAAACCTTGGACATTTAAATGTAAGAATGGTGCAACTAGTCGTGCAACTACAGCAAAGCCGCATGATGCCATAACTCTGACTATGTAGCACGCGGTCTCAGTAGCAGCAGGAGTATGACCTTTTAAACTGGTAAAGTATCCATAAATAGCGAATAAAAATCCGGATTAGTGAGAGCGGAAAGCATAAAAGTGCGATCAAATACTACCGGTACTTGGAGCTTTGATGGAAAAACAAAATGCCCTGGAGAGAATCTGCCAGGCCCTCGCAGCCATTCCCGAGGGGCGGGTTGTCACCTATGGCGATCTGGCAGAAATGGCCGGCTACCCACGAGCTGCGCGACTGGCGGGTCAAACATTGCGCAAACTGCCCAAGGGCACCAAGCTCCCCTGGCACCGGGTGATCAATGCCCAGGGGCGTATTTCCCTGCCAGAACCGGGAGCCAGCCGCCAGCGGGAGAGGCTGGAAAGCGAGGGGATCACACTGCTAAAAGGGCGGGTCGATATGGGGAGATACCGCTGGAAACCGTAATCGGGCACAGAGAACTAGGCGACTTCATCTGCTCCCCAGGGCGCGACCCAAAATAGCAGGATCATTCCCGGCACCGCCAGCGCCGCACACAGCAGAAAAAAATGTGTCCAGCCCACCCCCTCCACCAGATAGCCGGTGGAGGCATTGGCAAAGGTACGCGGCAGGGAGGTCAGAGCGGTAAACAGGGCGAACTGGGTCGCAGTGTGCAATTTGCTGGTTGTGCGGGCAATAAACGCAATAAACACCGCCGTGCCCAAGCCCACCCCGAGATATTCAAAGGCAATCACTATCGCCAGCAGCCAGAGACTCGGATCGAAACCCGGTGTCCCCACCAGCTCGCCATTGACCTCCGATAAAATAATAAATCCGAAAATCGAGACCAGCTGCACCACACCAAAAATCCACAGGCACTTGTTAATCCCAATCTTGACCATCAATAAGCCGCCCAAAAAGCCGCCAATAACCGCAGGCCACAAGCCGGCATTTTTTGCCACTATGCCGATATCGGTATTGGAATAACCCATATCCAGGTAATAGGGCGTGGCCAGCGCCGTGGCCATACTGTCGCCGAGTTTGTACAGAAACATAAAAGCCAGCACCAGCAGCGCCTGCCTGACCCCGTTGCGATTAAAAAACTCGACAAAGGGCAAGGCGATAGCCTCGCGCAGGGATTTGGGCCGAGCGGCGGGGTGCTCAGGTTCAGCCACCAGCAAGGTCATAAACACGGCGATCAACATAAATGCCGCCGTGATAATAAAGACCTGATCCCAGGCCAGGTGATCCGACAGAATCAAACTGAGAGAGCCGGGAACCAGACCGGAGATCCGATAGGCATTGGCATGAAAAGAGTTGCCCAGGCCCAACTCCTGATCCGGCAAAATCTCCCGGCGGAAAGCGTCCAGGACAATATCCTGACTGGCACTAAAAAAAGCGACGGCAAAACAGAGCGCGGCTATCGTGCCGATATCAAACTCCGGCTTAAACAGCCCCAGAGCGCCAATAGAAACTATCAGCAACAGCTGCATCACCAGCATCCAGCCCCGCCGGCGCCCGAGCGCGGGAAAAGCGTAGCGCTCCATCAGCGGAGACCAGATAAATTTCCACGTATAGGGCAGCCCAAGCAGTGCAAAGATACCGATGGTGGCCAGGTCTACGCCCTCGGTACGCAGCCAGGCCGGCACCAGCTGTATCAACACAAAGAGCGGCATCCCCGAGGAGAAGCCGGTGCCGATACAAATCAGCATACGCCGATTGAGCACCGCCTCCCGGATGGTTTCGTGGGCCATAGTTTGTCGCTTTTATTCGCTGTGTATCATTTGCCGGTGATACCCGACCCAACAACTATCAGACACACAAGCAGCTATAACAGCGAGCCTAGGAGGAGTGGGTTGCACCGCTACAACCACCATAGACACAAGCCGGGCAAAGTGCCCGGTGAAGAGTTTTGATATGACATTGGATTGGGGAGCCCCAGCCAAGAGGAAAGTGCTCCCGCAAACCCTAGGTAGTGCCCGCCCCCGGCTGCACCGCCTCTCCCGGCCAGTCGCGCTGTTCGCGCCGCCAGAAATAAACCGACAGCACTATAGCGGGAATCCCCATCAGCGCGGCGTAAATAAAGAAATAGGCATACCCCTGAGCATCCACCACTATGCCGGAAAAGCCGCTGATAAATTTACCCGGCAGGGTCATCAGAGAACTAAACAGCGCGTACTGAGTCGCGGTATAGGCCCTATTGGCCAAGCTGGAGAGAAAGGCGATCAGTATCGCATTGGCTATCCCGCCGCTGATATTGTCCGCGCTGATCACCAGTGCCAGCCACGTCTTATCCGGGCCGATCACTGCGAGCTGGGCAAACAGCAGATTAGTGCAGGCGACCATTACCGAGCCCAGTACCAGCGGGCGCACAACGCCGTAACGCACCACTAAAAGCCCGCCGAGAAAGGAGCCGATAATGGTGCAAAAGAAGCCAAACAGCTTACTGATCTCAGCAATCTCTGTTTTGGTAAAACCGAGATCCAAATAGAAGGGGTTGGCCATCACCCCCATCGCGATATCACTTAAACGAAAGATACCGATAAACACCAGTAAAACGATGGCGAAACGGCCATTGCGCTGGAAAAATTCGATAAAGGGACAGGCCACGGCGCGGACAAACCACCGTTTTAGGCGGCTGTGTTCCCCCTTGCCCAGCAGGCGCTCCGCCCACTCACTCTGTAGCGCATCGGCCTCCCTGCTGACTTGGCTGTGATCCGGCTCGGCAATAATCAGGGTGGTAATCACCCCAACCCCCATCAATCCGGCCATGGCGAGATAGGCCCCAGACCAACTGAAGATATCGGCAATAAACAGGGACCCGGCGCCGGCAATCAACATGGCCACCCGATAGCCAAACACATAATTGGCGGCCATGGCGCCCTGGTACTCATTGTCCATAGCCTCAATTTTGTAGGCGTCAATCGCCACATCCTGGGAGGCCGAACAGAAAGCGACCCACAGGGCCAGCAGGGCTATCTGCATCAGGGAGAGCTGGGGGTTCACACTGGCCATTCCCACCAGGCCAAGCGCTATTCCCAATTGCGAGACCAGCATCCAGCCCCGGCGCTTGCCCAATTTATCCGTAAAGAACGGCAGGCGCAGCTGATCGACAATCGGGGCCCAGAGCACCTTGATGGAAAAGGTAATCCCCACCCAGGCAAAAAAGCCGATGGCCGTGCGGCTGACACCGTAATCCCGCAGCCAGGCGGTCAAGGTGGAAAAAACCAGCAGAAGCGGGAGGCCGGCGGAAAAGCCGAGAAAGAACATGGCGAATACACGGGGCTTCAAATAAGCGCCCAGCGCCTGCCCCCATGTCATTGGCTTCTGCGAATTGGTCAAGCGCGGCCTCCAGAGCCCGAGCCGCTGCAACAGCGATCACCGTGCAGCGGGATTAGATTGATGTATTTACTCAGTGGCCCCACACAACTTGCAGCTCTGCTTCGGCCAATTTATTGGCATTGATATTGAAGCCAACTTTAGCAGGAGAAGCATCTTCATCCAGTGGCAGGGATTCCACTTTCAGGGCATAGACACGAAAACGATAGCGGTGATCCCCGTGGCCCTTGGGCGGGCAGGCGCCGCCGTAGCCGGGACTGCCATAATCATTGCGCCCCTGCACCGCTTCCGGGATCAGGCCGTTTTTCAGGTCGCCGGCCCCCTCTGGTAAGCTGGTCGTGTCCGCCGGAATATTAAATACCACCCAGTGCCACCAGCCACTGCCGGTAGGTGCGTCGGGGTCGTAAGCGGTAACGGCAAAACTTTTAGTGCCCTCCGGCGCCCCACTCCAGCTCAACTGGGGGGACAGATTCTCACCGCCACAAGCGCCGTAAACATGGGCCATGGGCATTTTTTTCCCGGCCTGTAGTGAGCTGGATGACAGCGTCAGTTCCTCAGCAGTGGCGTTAACACCAGTCAGTGACAGGGCGGCGGCACAAATCCAACCGGCAACTCCCCGGCCGCTTTTTTTCAACCATTGACTCATATCCCAGTTTTCCTCTTCTACTTTTTTTCACTGGACAGCAGTGGCGCCACTTTATCCAGGTCCATATTTCCACCGGTCAAAACAACCACGACATTCTTATTGCGGAAGCGCGCGCTGTGCTCAATGATTGCAGCGAGGCCCACCGCCGCCGACGGCTCTACCAGCTGTTTGGTTCGCGTCCACAATAGCTGCATCGCATTGACGATACCAGCTTCGCTCACCGTCACAATATCCCGCACAGTGTGCTCAATAACGGCATAATTTTTATCCCCCAGTGTGGCGCGCAGGCCATCTGCAATCGTATCGGGCTGCTGCGTGGTGATATGAACGCCACCGCGCAGTGAGCGCTGGGCGTCATCGGCTCCGGCGGGCTCGGCGCCAATCACCAGGGTGTCGGGGGCCAGTGCCGCCACGGCCAGCCCCACACCGCCGAGCAAACCGCCGCCGCCCACCGGCACCACCATAACGTCCGGCGTAAAACCCTGTTCGCGGCTCTGCTGCAACACTTCCATCGCCACCGTGCCCTGCCCGGCAATAATGCGTTTATCGTCGTAGGGCGGAACTGGGTGCGCACCGCTCTCCAAAAGCACAGCGGCCAGCGTAGATTCGCGCTCGGCCAGACTGGGGCCCGAAGTCACCACCTTGGCACCGTAACCCTCTACCGCAGCCCGCTTGGCCTTGGGTGCAGTCTCCGGCATAACCACCGTGCAAGATAATCCCCGCTGAGCGGCGGCCCAGGCCAGGGCCGCACCGTGGTTGCCGGATGAGTGGGTTGCAACTTCCTCGATCCCCTCGGGCAGAAGCGACAGCGCATTGGCGGCGCCCCGCGCTTTAAACGCGCCCACCTTCTGCAAGTGCTCGCACTTGAACCACAGGTTGGCACCGGTCAATTCATTTAGCTGTCGAGAGCGCAGCAGCGGGGTGTGATGTATTTGTTCCGCAATATTTTGCGCGGCACTAAATACATCCTCGCTGGTAGGTATCTCGCTGTGATCCAGGGGCGCCATTCGGTGTCTCCTTTTCGGCTAGTTGGGCATAATCCAGCTGATCTGACACCGAGTATTCTACGGAGCAGGCACAGCAGAACCGTGTGCCTATTGATGCGGGGATTATTTGCTGAGCATACGCAGGAATTTCATTTTCCTGTCGCTGTAGGGTGCATATCGTATATTGATATCGAGAATATTTCTGCGCCGCATCACCGCCTTGTAGTGGCTGAAGGTGCGAAAGCCGTGCTCGCCGTGATAGGCCCCCATACCGCTGGCACCCACTCCGCCAAAAGGCAGGTCCTGGGCCAGTATAAACATCATGCAATCGTTAACGCAGGCATTGCCGGAGCTGCAACGGGATAGAATGCGGTCTGCCAATGCATCGTCCCGGGTAAATATATACAGGGCCAGGGGTTTTTCGCGCTCGTTGATAAACGTCTCCACGTTGGAGAAATCATCGAGTTCAATAATGGGTAGTATCGGACCAAAAATTTCCTCCTGCATCACCCCCGCCGAGAGGTTGACGTTGCGCATCAGAGTCGGCGCCATATAGCAGTCATCCACATCGACTTCACCGCCCGATATCACCTCCCCATCTCCCAGGTAATCCGACAGGCGGAGGGTGTGCTGGCGGTTAATAATGCGCCCATAATCGGCGGATTCTCGCGGGTGCTCACCGAACATTTCCCAGAGTACCCGCTGCAATAGGGGGGTGAGGCGATTGGCGGTTTCGCGGCTACACAGCACATAGTCCGGGGCGATACAGGTCTGCCCCGCATTGGTAAATTTACCCCAGATAATTCGCCGCGCCGCCACGGCCAAATCCGCATCGTCGGCAACGACACAGGGGCTCTTGCCGCCGAGTTCCAGGGTCACCGGGGTCAGGTGCTTGGCCGCTGCCGCCATAATGATTTTACCCACCCGGCTACCGCCGGTGTACATAATATGGTCCCAGCGCTGCTCCAGTAGCGCCGTAGTTTCTGCGACCCCGCCCTCGATACAGGCAAAGGCGTCGCTGTCGAGATAACGGGGCAGTAACTGTGCAATTAAGCGGGAGGTCGCCGGCGATAACTCCGAGGGCTTCACCACCGCGCAGTTGCCGGCGGCAATTGCCGCTACCAGCGGCGACAACAGTAATTGCAGCGGATAATTCCAGGCGCCAATAATCAGCACGACCCCCAGCGGCTCCGGCTGCACATAGCTTCTCGCCGGCTGGGCCAGCAGCGGCGATTGGACCTTGCGCGGGCGCAGCCACTTTTTCAGGGATTTCAGGCTGTGATTGATATCGCTGTAGAGAAAGGAGATTTCGGTGAGATAGCCCTCTTGGTGGGGCTTGCGCAAATCGTCGTGAAGCGCCCGCAGAAAATGTGCCTCATTATCTGCAATCATCTTGCGCAACTGGGACAGTTGCCTGCGCCGCCAGCTGATTTCCGCCGTGCTGCCACTGCGAAAATACGTCCGCAATCCCGCCACCTGTGTAGAGGTATCCCTATCATTTGCGCGGGCCAAATCTGACAACATATGCGGTTCCAATACCGAAACTTCCAAACCCGGGGTCCTCCAGTGAGTATAAGTCGTCACAGGCAGTGGCTAACTCTGCTCTAGTGCTACGGCGAAGCACCGAAGCTCGACAGATGGGCGCGCAATTTCGTCAGATAGGGGAGATAAGTCAAGATAGAAAGGAAAGAAAATATTGAAAATGACGACAGGTTCAACAATCGCCCCCGGAGTTTAATCGGGCACTCCGGGGCGATTGTACAGGCTGCCGCTCAGATAAAGAGCACCGCCAGTGCCAGAGCGGTAATCCACAGCAGCAGCGCTCTGGATAGCAGCGCCTGCAACCCCTCGATCTCCGCGCCACTTTGACGCTGTAGCTGCGACAGATCGGCGCTGCCGCTGCACTCGCTGGCATCAATACCGCCGAGGGCGCCCTCCAGGTAGGCCTCAAGCACCTGGTCGGTATCGCTCTCGCGACACATCAACACCCGGCGCCAGGCGCGGTAGCAGCCGGCGAAGTTGCCCACAATGGCAAAGCTCAGTCCCATCACCCGGACCGGCAACCACTCCAGCAACCACAGCCAGCGCGCCGCCGTTGTCTCCTCGGAGGAGTCCCGGGTATTTTCTGCGTACATAGCACTCAAGCGAAAGAGTATCGCCCCGGGAATTCCCAGCAGGATAAACCAGAACAATACGGCGAAGAGTCTCTCGAAAGCACAGTAAGCGGCACCGCGAAAAACCTGTTCATGCAGGCAGGTGCCGTCGGAGGGCGCCTCGTGTAACTCGCGCAGAATCGGCGCCGCCGCTTTGGCGGCACCGTCCAGGTCACCGCTATACCAATTGCGCAGGTAGTTCGCGATGATATCGTTAAAGTTGCCGCGACCGAGACAATAGAGCAGCAGCGGCACCCCCACCAGCAGATAACCGAGGCTGCCGGCGGTATTCTCCACCAGCGCCATCACAATCGCAGAGATCAATACCGGAACGAGAATAGTCACGCCAAGTAACAGGCCACTATTGCCATTTAAGCGGCTGGAGGTTTGCAAATGCTCACTCCAGCGCTTAAACCAGCCATCTCGGTGCAAGGGAGCCCCCGAACCCCAGATTTGCACCAGAGCAACGGCGATCAAGACAATTAGCAAAGTCATAAATATTCCGGGCTTGTTGTAAATTCCTACAGCGACCGCCACAGGGCGTTAGCGTGTTATCAGGTTATTTCTTTCAATTTATTGAAATAGTGCTCCCAGTCGAAGCCGGGGCCCGGGTCCAATTTGCGGCCCGGCGCTATATCCGAGTGACTGGCAATTCTATCCGTATTGATGGCGGGGTAGGCCCGTATGATCGCCGCACTGACCTCGGCCAGCGCCGCGTACTGGGCATCGGTATACACATCGGTATCCAGGCCCTCAAGCTCGATGCCGATGGAAAAGTCATTGCAGTTGCTGCGCCCGTTAAACTCGGACTTGCCCGCGTGCCAGGCGCGCCGGTCCAGGGGCACGTACTGAGTCACCAGGCCGTCGCGATCAATCAAAATATGCGCGGACACCTGGAGTGCGGCAATTTCGGCAAAATAGGGGTGTGCGTCGATATCCAGCTGCCCGAGGAAAAAGGCATCGATATAGGGGCCACCGTACTGTCCCGGCGGCAAGCTGATACTGTGAATCACCAGCAGATCCACCGCACAGGCTTCTGGACGACTATTACAATGGGGACTGGGAACCCGGCGTGCGTCCGTCAGCCAACCGGACTCCACTTGATATTTCAATCTGCGATCTCCGCTGCAACCTATAGACAGCCCCGGTACCTCCCGAGGCTTCAGCTGTTACCATTTTATGGAGCGTTGATCGATATGCCAATCGGATCGGGGCAGTATCGCGACACCGCTTGCAGAAAAACCGCCGGACAGGGTACCCCAAAACAGCCCCCTGTCCGATCCTTCAATCGCGATGGGCTAACGCTGCTCACTGCGTTTCTTGCGCACATTGCCAATCACCGACTGTAGTGCCCGCTCGAACAGCATACCGTCATCCAGCGGCAACAATTGTGCCGAGCGCAGGGCGTGGGCCAATTCCAAACGGGCGAATTCCGCCACCTTGGCACCGTTGCGATTGACGAAAATAAACTGGTCGATATCGCGGATTACCGCCGCCAGACGACAGCGGAACTGTTCGTCCTCGGAGCGTTTTAACTCGAACCAACTGCCCTGCGCCAGGCGGAAAGTCATCTGCCAGTGGGGATCATTTTCATCGAGGGGCGCCAGGCCGTCCTGCTCAGGTGCTGCCACTTCCGCCTCGGCAACCACTTGCTCCAGCTCTTCCATCTGCGGCACTGCCACTTCCTCCGCCGGTGCGGTTTCAGCAACTGCGGCAGGCGGTTCGGCGGAGGTCGGCTCTACCGCCGTCTCTGTAGTTACCTCGGCAACCGCCGCCACGCCAGCGGGCTCGGCGCTGCTTTCCCCTTCGACTGCGGGGGCTACTGGCACTTCGGCGACAACGGGCGCCGGCGCCGGCTCTACTGTCTGGGCCGCGCGCACTTCGCGGGCAACCTGCTCCGCCACCTCGCGCTCACGCTGCTCCGCCAACTGCTGGGCCAGGGCAAAGCGCTCGCGATAGACCTCTTTGAGACCGGAGAACAGGGTGCGCGCCTCGAATGCGTTATAGGAAAGGGCCTCAACCCCCTCGCGCAGTCGCTCCTGCAACACCGGCAGCAAACTCAATAACTGCTTGCGGGAATCCGGCATGGGCGCCTGCACACTCCACACGAGATCCCTCGCCGTGCGCACATCGCGATTCCAGGCGTCACTCTCGGTGCCCTCTTTAACGCAGGTCAAAAACAGTACATTGTTCCAGACTTTATTCAGCCAATCCTGCACCACCTGGGGGAGATCCCGCTCCGCCACCAGGGCATCCATTACTGCGGCAACCCGCGCGCGTGCGGCCTGGGTCTTGGCGCGGCCATCGGCCTCATCGACAACGCGGCGCTCCAGCATCTCGGCGCGCTTGCGCTCGCGGATAATAAATTCCCGCAGGGATTCCAGCAGCACGGCAAAGATATTGATATCCCGGTCAAACTCGTTGAGCACCCGCTCGACAATAGCCGATATCTCTTGATACAGGGGATCGGATTCGTAGTTATCCCCCGCCTGCCAACCGGTGGCGGCATCGGCCAGCTCGTTGAGCAGTTTGCGCGCCGGGTGGCCGCCTTTACTAAAAAATGACTTGTCCGCGATCGCCACTTTCAACAGCGGCAGCTGCAAGCGGCCCAGCAGAGACTTTATTTGCGTGGCGAGACTGCGATCTTCCAGGATAAAGGAGAACAGCATCTCCACCAGCTTGATCACATCGCTGTCGACTTTTGCCAGCGAGGCCGCCTGGTTGGAATCCACCAGGCGCTGCTGGAGCAGTTCGCCCACATTCAATAGCTGTACGGCACCACCGCCCTGATAGTGGCTGCCGCTTTGCAGTGCGCCCAAATGGGAGAGCAAATCCCCGGCGGGCATGGGGGTAACCCCCGTCGCAGCGGGTACCAGTCCCGGGGGAAAGTGCCCTGTCGCCGCAACGCCGCCCGGCACCGCCTGGCCGCCCACCGGAATACCGGCCTGGCCCCCCGCGCTAACGCCAGCGGGTGCGTGGGCAGAGCGCTGCCTGGCCGCGCGCTGTTGCTCGCGCAGGGAGGGCAGTACCCCCTGATCTATCAACAGCTGGTTACAGAATTCATAGAAGTCGCGCAGCTGCAACATCACCACCTGTTCGAACTTTTTCAACAGGATCAGGCGGGCGCGGATAAACAGATTCAGATCCTGGACCGCCTCGACAAAGGCATCGCAGATAGCATCGGGCCCCAGGGGATTGTTTTTTTCGTAGACCTTGACGGAGTAGAGCCTGTCGAGCCTCATACACAGGTCGGTGAGCGGCTCGGCAAAATCGCGCTTGGCATTGGCCACCATGGTATCGGCGGCAACCAGCTGCTCCAGGTCATCGTTGTGAACCAGCGACAGGTTATCGGAGGCGAAACTGCTCTCTGACTTTTCCTCCTCGCGTATATCAAAAGCGCGGGAGATATTCTTGATAAATTGCTCGGCAATATTGCGGCGCTCCACTCGCAACAGGCGCAGCGCCTGAAAGAGGCCATCCTGCTCCTCCTGCCCATGGGCCCGCTCGGCCATGGTAAACAGGGAGTCATCAACTTTGCCGAATAACGTTTTTATCCGCTCTAGCAGTTGTTCCGCCGACTTCTCTTTCAGCATAGTCACTGCGGCAGGCAGAACAGCGGGCTTACCGGATATAGAAATACTGTGCGCTCCACTTTTTTCTGATAGGGAAACTATCTTACTGGATTCACTCATTTCCAAGAGGTCCTTCGAATGCCGTTCGACGAGTAACGCTGTGGCAATAACAAAAATTAATAGGTGGAAAAGTGCTCTTGCAAACCGGATCGGGCGCCTGATATCTCCCGCTCAGCACACTGCCACCCCGTTGATATGTCGCCGCGATCATGCGCGAAATATCTGCCGAAGTTCTTGATTTCACTCAATATTTGACCGTACAGAAGACGCTTTCATACCCCCCTGAATCGCGCCTGCGCTTTGACCAAGTTCAATCTCCGACCATTCTACTCGGGATATTGGGAAAACTTACACCGTTGCACGACAGATTTGAGATGCCCGTCACAGCCATTGGTCGAGCCAGCTGCTACCCCTCAAGTGCCCCAGTTGGGCAGTCAAAACCCCGGGGGTTTTGGTAAACTGCGCCGGCGTTAATTTCGAGGTTTTCCAATGCGACCACAAGACACGGCTATTCCCAATATCACTACCGATCTGCAACGCGCAGTGCAAGCCGCCCTGGAGGAAGATATTGGCAGTGGCGATATCACCGCCCAGCTGATCCCAGCGGAGCGCACGGCCCGGGCCCGGGTAATCACCCGCGAAGATTGCACGCTGAGTGGTCGCGCCTGGGTGGAGGCGATTTTTCACGCCCTGGACCCGGAGTTAACCCTCACCTGGCACTTCGAGGACGGCGAGCGCATCGCTGCCAACGCGGTAATTTTTGAGCTGGAGGGCAACGCCCGCACCATCCTCACCGGCGAGCGCGCCGCGCTGAATTTCTTGCAGACCCTGTCCGGCACCGCCACAACTGCGGCGGAGTTCGCCGCGCGAGCTGCGGGCACCGAGGTGAAAATTCTCGACACGCGCAAAACCATTCCCGGTCTGCGCAGCGCACAGAAATACGCCGTGCTCTGCGGTGGCTGCCACAATCACCGCATCGGACTTTACGACGCCTTCCTGATCAAGGAGAACCATATCGCTGCCGCCGGCGGTATTGAGCACGCCGTTGCCCAGGCCCGCGTTATCAAGCCGGAGGCCCTGATCGAGGTCGAAGTGGAAAATATTGAGGAGCTGCAACAGGCGCTGGCGGTCAATGTCGACGTGATTATGCTCGACGAGTTTAATGACGAAGACACCCGGGCGGCCCTGGCACTGGCCAAGGGCAAGGCCAAAATTGAGATTTCCGGCAGCGTCGACCGGGATCGCATCGCGCAACTGGCCGAACTCGAAGTGGACTATATCTCTTCCGGCAGCCTGACTAAGCACCTGCGCGCTATCGACCTGTCCCTGCGGATCGATCTCTAGCGCCCAGTCACGCAGCCACCATCACTGCGCTCAGTGGTGGTGGTGATGGTGCCCCTGCTCTTCTTTGTCTTCAGCGGGGGCCTGCATCTCGCCCATCGCCCCGTGGTTGGCGTGATCGCCGTGGCCGCTGTGGCCCATTGCCCCCCACAGGGTCCAGATCCCAAACAGTAAAATTGCGGCGGCAAAACCGTAGCGCACCCCCGGCTTCTGCACTATGCCGCGCACCTGGGCGGCGGCGGCCCCGGTGGCCAGCATCGCCGGCACTGTGCCCAAACCAAATGCGAACATGGCCAGGGCGGAGCGCTCGGCACTGCCCTGGGCCAGGGCAAAAGTCAGCGCGCTGTAGACCAAACCGCAGGGCAGCCAGCCCCACAGGGAACCCAGGGCCAGGGCCTGGCCCGCAGAGCGCACCGGCAGTAGTTTCGCCGACAGTGGCTGCACGTAGCGCCACAAGTACCTGCCGCCCTTTTCAATCCAGGCCAAACCGCTCCAGATACCGCCGATATACAGCGCCATCAGAATCAACATAATCCCGGCGGCAAAGCGCAGCGGAGTCAGCACCGGCAATACTGCCGCCCCCAGAGCACCGGCCAGTGCCCCCATCAGTGCATAGCTGCCCAGGCGCCCCAGCTGGTAGGAACCCAGCTGCATCCAGGCGGTCTTCTTGCCCGGCACCGCCATGCCCAGCGCGCCGGAAATTCCCCCACACATACCGATACAGTGGCTGCTACCCAAAAAGCCGATCGCCAGCGCCGCAGCCAAAAACCCCCACTCTCCCACTTACTTCTCCCGCGTCCCTTCCGCCTCAGGTTTGTCCTGCTGCATATCATCGTCAAACAAGATACGGCGACCCTCCGTTTCCAGGTCATCGTACTGGCCGTTGTTCACGGCCCAAAAAAAGAGCTTTACCGCAAAGCCAACCAAAATCACCGCAATGGGTATCAGGAAATACAGACTTTCCATTCGTTACACCTCCTCTTTCTGCGAGCGCGGCCCTAGGCCTCGGCGGTCACAGGGGTTTCGTCCTGCGCCTGCCCACGGGACAGGCGCAGGGCGTTGAGTACTACGATCAGCGAGCTGAGGGACATACCGATCGCCGCAGCCCAGGGCGGCACCAAGCCGCAAAAGGCCAGCGGCAGGGCAATCACGTTGTAACCCAGCGCCCAGGCCAGATTCTGCCGCACAATGCTGCGGCATTTGTGCGCCAGCCCTATCGCTTTAGGCAGCACTTCGAGATCTCCGTTCAGCAAAATGGCATCGGCGCGAGACTGGGCCAAATCCGCTGCGGACATCATCGCCACGGAAGCATCGGCACCGGAGAGCACCGGCACATCATTGATGCCATCCCCGACCATCAGCACCTTATCGCCGCCCCTTTGCAGCTGCTTCATATGTTTGAGCTTGTCCTCCGGCGAGGCGCCGGCGCGGTAGTTATCGATACCGGCGCGCCCGGCCAGTCGCTCGACTTCCGCAGACTGATCGCCGCTGAGCAGCTCGACGGAGAGCCCCTGCTCTCTCAGCCCCGCAACCGCCGCCGCTGCCGAAGCGCGCAATTTATCCCCCAGGGCAATCCAGGCAATGGGCCCCCGAGCGTCGCCGAGCAACAGCCACTGCCCCTCCCCTTCAGGCGTAGGAATGGCCTCACTGGAGACAAAGCTCGCCTTGCCCAGCCGGTAACACTCCCCTTCGATCTGCCCCTCCAGGCCGGCACCAGTGTGCACTTGCAGATCGCTGGCGCTGAGATTGCCGCGCCAGGCGCGGAAGGCCCTGGCCAGGGGGTGATTGGTCTGGGATTCCAGGGCTGCGGCAACGTCCTTAACCCGCTGCTCAGTCCAGTTGGCCCGCAGCAAATCAATATGCAGGATTCTCGGCTCGCCGCGCGTCAGGGTACCGGTCTTGTCGAACAGCACCCGGCCAATACGCGGCAGTGTTTCCAGCAGATTGCCGCCGGCGACAAGAAGTCCCAGCTGCTGCAAGCGCAGCGTGGCGGAAGCCAGGGCGGCCGGCGTTGCCAGCGACAGCGCACAGGGGCAGGTCACCACTAAAACAGATAGGGACACCCAGAAAGCGCGGCTGGGATCGATTTGCCACCAGACGGCAAATGCCGCCAGCGCGGCAAACAGCACAACGCCGACAAAAATACCCGCCACCCGGTCGGCCAGAGCCACCTGGTTGGGCTTGTCCAATTGCGCCCGCTCCACCAGGCGCTCGATAGCGGACAGGCGCGTGGCCTGCCCTGCGGCGGTGATCTTGATGGTCAAGCTGGAGTCGCCGTTGACACTGCCCGCATAAACCGGACTGCCCGCAGCTTTCTGTTGCAGCGCGGATTCTCCGCTGAGCAGGGACTCGTCCACACCGCTCACGCCCTCCAGCACCTCCCCGTCGGCGGGGACTGTATCTCCCGGGCGCAACAGCACTTTATCGCCAGGGGCCAAGGCCGCCACTGGCACATGGACAAGATCGTCCCCTTGATATTTGGCCGCCGTCATCGGCAGCAACTGAGCCAGACCACCGCTGGCTAAGCCCGCCCGATGGCGGGCACGCATCTCCACCGTTCGTCCCAACAGCAGGAAGAAGGTGAACATGGAGATAGATTCGAAGTACACCTCGCCGGTGCCGAATACCGTGGCGTAAAAGCTGGCGACATAGGCCATACCAATTGCCAGGGATACCGGTACATCCATACTCAGGTGGCGGGCGCGCAGACTGCGCAGCGCCGCGCTGAAAAATGGGCGCGCGGCGTAGAACACCACTGGCGTTGCCACCAGCAGGGAAACCCAGCGGAAATAGCGCTCGAACTCGCCGACGCCCTCTTCGGCGGCTGCGCCAAAGTACAGGGCGATGGCAAACATCATCACCTGCATGGTGCCGAGCCCGGCGACCCCCAGGCGGCGCAGGGCGGCGCGGTGTTCGCTCTGGATCACACTTTCCTGATTGGCCGCTGTGGCCGGGGCGGGTCTGTAGCCGATCCGCTCCAGGGCGCCAAACAGCTCGCTGGGTTTAATCTCATCGGGATTAAAGGCGATCTGCGCGCGCTGGGTGCTGGCGTTGACAGAGACTTTCACAACCCCGCCCATTTGGCCCAGGTGTTTTTCTATCAGCCACACACAGGCCGCACAGGTAATACCGCTAATCAACAGCGAGGCAATCTTGTTGCCATTATCCCAGTCGTGGACAAACTGCTGCTGCACTTCCGGCAGATCGTATGCCGCCCAGCGATCCCGGGGCTGGGCCTCCTCCGGCCTGTCACTCTCTTTCTCGCGAAAGCGATAGAAACCGTCCAGGCCACCGGAAACGATAGCGCTGGCTACCGCTTCACAGCCGGGACAACACATTTCCCGGGCCACCCCTTCAATCACCACCGAGTGATTGCTGCCGGTGGGGACGGGGAGCCCGCAGTGATAACAGGAGGAGGAAGGCGAAGTCATTGAGTTACAGCATTCAGTGGCACGGCATCGCCGAGATCGAAGTTAATTTCACCCTTCAGGCGCCAGTCGGCGTCCTGGTGCGCATCCGGATCGAGCTCCGGCATCAGGCGCAGATACCAGCGGTCGGCCAGGCCCTCCGGCAATGTGCCCTGATAGCGCCCCACAGAGATCTGGGACAGCTCGATATGCTTGTCCAGATCGGACTCTACCGGGTGGCTCAATGTGAGCAACAGGGCTTTGGGGTAGTCGAGATTGCCGTTCAATTCCACGGTCACCCGATTCTCAGAGCGCTGGAACTGAACCAGTGCCGCCAAGCCCAGCGCTTGCGCGCGCTGATCCTGCTCGGCGCTGAAGTGATACATGCGGCTGTCTTTGTAGTAGGTATCGCTGACCTTGTCGTCAGCAAAACGCACCGCTATTGAGACTGTGATTGTCGACACCACCACCACTGTAATCAGTGGCGCCAGTACCATCCACGCCCAGGGTTCCCGATACCAGGGTTTGGGGGTTGGTTCATTCATCGCGTTACCAAAAAGTTACCGTTTTTACACAAAAGTCGAGCCCGCCTGGGCGGGCCCGTACTTTGCAACGGGATTGGCGCCCCGTCTACTGCTTTGGACCAATAAACACCGCTCGGCGCCTATCTGTCAGCTCAGGATTGTCGACTGCCTGGACAACAATCTCGATATCGTGCTTGGTGTCCTTCAGCTGATCTCTGGGCACGCCGACCCGGATAGGAACGGAGAACATCTCCCCCGGCACCAGGTAGATCGTCTTTGGTTTGCGAACGGAATAGTCGTAACCGGGCTTGCCCTCCACCTTGATGGTGAATTCGTGGGGCGCCTGATCCATATTGTTGATCTTCACCGTGTAGACGTTCTGCACCTGCCCCTGGGACTCGCGGAACATACGGCTGCCGCGATCGCGGGAGACTTCAGCCTCGATGGGGCTGCGGGTCATCACCTGCTGCGCGAACAGACCGGTCATGGCAAGCAGAATCAGGGCATAACCAAACAGGCGCGGACGCAGGAAGCGAGTCTTAGCGCCCTGCAACTCGTCCTCAGAGGTGAAGCGAATCAAGCCCTGCTCATAGCCCATCTTGTCCATCACGCTGTTACAGGCGTCGACACAGAGACCGCAGTTGATGCACTCGTACTGCATGCCGTCGCGGATATCGATATCCACCGGGCACACCTGCACGCACCAGTAGCAGTCGATACAGTCGCCCATACCTTCCGCTTTGTAATCCACGTTCTTTTTACGCGGACCCCGGGTCTCACCCCGCTTGGCATCGTAGTAGACCGCCAGCGTATCCTCGTCGTACATCACCGACTGGAAACGGGCATAGGGGCACATGTATTTACACACCTGCTCGCGCAGGAAGCCCGCGTTCATATAGGTGGCAAAAGTAAAGAAAGCAACCCAGAAAACGCCCTGCGGGTGGGCGTTAAACGTGGCCAGATCCACTACCAGATCGCGCACCCCGTAGAAATACCCCACAAAGGCCAGCGCGGTTGCCAGCGAGATCAGCAGCCAGATGGCGTGCGTACCCCCCTTGCGCAGCACCTTTTCCAGGTTCCAGGGCGCCTTGTCGAGCTTCATGCGCTTGTTGCGATCGCCTTCACAGACCCTTTCCGCCCAGATAAACATCATGGTCCAGACGGTCTGCGGACAGGTGAAGCCACACCACACCCGGCCCAGCAAGGTGGTGACCGCAAACAGCGCGAAGGCGGCAATGATCAGCAGCCAAGCTAAAAGGAAGCCATCCTGGGGCCCGAACGTGGTCCAGAAAATATGGAATTGGCGGGTGGGAAGATCAAAGAAGACCGACTGGCGCCCGTCGATATTGATCCAGGGGAGAAAGAAAAAAGCCAGCAGCAGCGGCAGGCCGGTATATTTGCGAACGCGGGTGAAAACACCCTTGATATGTCGGATGTAGACTTTGTCTTCCGACTCATACAACATGCGATAGCGAACTTCGCCATCACCTTCCTGTTCCTCACGGGTTGGAATTAAATCACTCACACAAACCTCACTCTCGCACGGGCACATCTTGTACGCGGGCCAGGTAGCCACTTATGTTGAGGCTTTTTTCTCCGTCCCTGTAGCGCCCGGAGTCCCTTGATAAAACAAGGCCCAGCAAATGCCGGGCCTCAATAGTAAATTACTGCTTTTCTTCTTCCTGCTGGGACAGGCTGTAGACATAGGCCGCTACCAAGCGGATTTTGTCTTCGCGCAGCTTGTCTTTTTGCGCGGGCATCATATTGGTACGACCGCCGCGAATAGTGTGCTGGATCTGGTCGCGGCTGCTGCCGTAGAGCCAGATATTGTCAGTCAGGTTGGGCGCACCCAGCATTTGGTTGCCCTTGGCATCCAGACCGTGACAGGCCATACACACGGTGTTGAACACCTTCTGACCCTCAGCGGCCATAGTGGTGTCGTGCTCCAGGCCATTCAGGGAGAGAACATACTCGGCAGTGTTCTTCACGCCTTCCTCACCGATCACCGGACCCTGAGCGGGCATCATGCCCTGACGACCGTTGTGCAGGGTCTCCAGGATTTTCTCCGGAGTGCCGCCGTACAGCCAGTCTTTGTCAGTCAGGTCCGGGAAGCCGAAGTTACCGCCGGCATCGGCACCGTGACACACAGAACAGTTGTTGGCGAAAATGCGCGAACCCATTTTCAGCGCTTCCGGGCTCTGTGCCATTTCATCGATCGGCATATCGACGTACTTGCCGAAAGTCTCCTTGAACTTCTCCTGGGCCTCAGCCTGGGAAGCTTCCAGAGCGCCGACAGATGACCAACCGCCAACACCTTTGAAGTTACCCAGACCCGGATAGATCACCAGGTATGCCGCAGAGAACACCAGGGTGGCGATAAACAGCATGAACCACCACTTGGGTAGCGGGTTATCGTACTCCTCGATGCCGTCGTATACGTGGCCCGTTGTTTTGTTTTCCGGTTCTGCCTGGTCGTCCACCGCCACTTTTCGGTTGGCGAACAGCACCCAGGTAATCAACGCCAGATTGGCGAGGGTGAGCACAATTACCCACACACTCCAGAATGTACTCATTACTTATCCTGCCCCTGTTTTCGATTGGCTCCGGGCTTATCCCCGGAATTGGATTCGTCCCGCTGAGCGGCCGACTTGTCCCTGTCGGCTTGTCGCTCTTCATCGGCAAACGGCAAATTGGCATCTTCCTCGAAGCGCTTCTTGCGCTTCGGAGAGAAGGCCCACCAGCAAATCGCCAGAAATGCTATAGAGCCCAGAACCAGACCGATTTCCCGCAAAGTTTCAATAGTCACGAGTTTCCTTCCTCGCTATTAGCGTTTTTGGGTAACCAGGGTACCCAGCTGCTGCAAGTAAGCCACCAGCGCATCGATCTCCATCACCTTGCCACCTTTGAAAGGCTCAGCAGCGTTGGCGATGTCCTCATCGGTGTAGGGCACACCGACAAAGCGCAGCGCTTCCATCTTACGCGCGGTGTATTCACCGGTTACCACATTGTCGAACAACCAGGGGTAAGCGGGCATGATCGACTCGGGCACAACGCTGCGCGGGTTGTACAAGTGCGCGCGCTGCCATTCGTCAGAGTAGCGTCCACCTACGCGCGCCAGGTCGGGACCGGTGCGCTTGGAGCCCCACAGGAAGGGGTGCTCGTAGATGGATTCCTGTGCCATGGAGTAGTGGCCGTAACGCTCAACTTCCGCACGCAGAGGACGAATCATCTGGGTGTGGCAAACGTGGCAGCCCTCGCGAATATAGATATCGCGGCCTTCCAGCTCCAATGCTGTCAGCGGCTTCTGCCCCGGCAGCGGCGTGTAGTTATCTTTGGTAAAGAACTGCGGAACGATCTCAACCAGAGCGCCGAAACTGATGGCGATCACGGTGAAAAAGATCATCCAGCCGATGTTTTTTTCTACGAGGTCATGATTCTTCACGATCTAAACTCCTATGCCGCAGGCACTGCACGAACGGTGTTATCGGCTTCGGCATCGTTTACCTTCTCGGTAATCGTGCGGTAGACGTTGTAAGCCATCAGCAGCATACCGACCAGGAACATGGCACCGCCCAACCAGCGGACAACATAGCCCGGGTGGCTCGCTACAACACTCTCTACGAAGCTGTAAGTCAGGGTGCCGTCGGCGTTAAATGCACGCCACATCAGACCCTGGGTAATACCGTTGACCCACATCGCGGCGATGTACAGAACGGTACCTACAGTAGCCAGCCAGAAGTGCGCGTTGATCAGCTTGGAGCTGTACATTTCGCGGCGTTTCCACAGAACCGGAACCAGGTGATACAGGGCGCCGATAGAGATCATTGCAACCCAGCCCAGAGCGCCGGAGTGTACGTGGCCAACGGTCCAGTCGGTGTTGTGAGACAGGGCGTTTACGGTCTTGATGGACATCATCGGGCCTTCGAAGGTAGACATACCGTAGAAGGACAGGGATACCACCAGGAAGCGCAGGGTCGGGTCGGTGCGCAGCTTATGCCATGCGCCGGACAGGGTCATGATGCCGTTGATCATACCGCCCCAGGAAGGTGCCAGCAGGATCAGGGACATTACCATCGCCAGGCTCTGCGCCCAGTCGGGCAGCGCTGAGTAGTGCAGGTGGTGACCACCGGCCCATACGTACAGGGAGATCAGGGCCCAGAAGTGAACGATAGACAGCTGGTAGGAGTAAACCGGACGGCCAGCTTGCTTGGGTACGAAGTAGTACATGATGCCGAGGAAGGCGGCGGTCAGGAAGAAGCCTACCGCGTTGTGGCCGTACCACCACTGGATCATTGCGTCCTTAGTGCCCGAGTAGATGGAGTAGGACTTGAACGGGCCAACCGGGATTTCCAGGTTGTTTACAACGTGGAGAATGGCAATAGTGACGATGTAAGCACCGAAGAACCAGTTCGCCACGTAGATGTGGGAAGTCTTACGCTTCATGATGGTGCCGAAGAACACCAGCGCGTAGGCAACCCAAACCAGGGTGATCAGGATATCGATGGGCCACTCTAGCTCAGCGTATTCCTTGGTGGAGGTGAAGCCCATCGGCAGGGTAATTGCGGCAGCGACGATAACAGCCTGCCAGCCCCAGAAGGTGAAGGGGATCAGCCAGCCACCCCAGAGGCGGACCTGACAGGTGCGCTGTACCACATAGAAAGAAGTGGCAAAGAGAACACTACCACCAAAGGCGAAA
Source organism: Microbulbifer regidiadema (SeqCode) (assembly GCF_052467605.1). Classification (NCBI taxonomy): domain Bacteria; kingdom Pseudomonadati; phylum Pseudomonadota; class Gammaproteobacteria; order Cellvibrionales; family Microbulbiferaceae; genus Microbulbifer; species Microbulbifer regidiadema (SeqCode). The sequence goes on from NZ_CP174316.1 coordinate 2,048,406, forward strand.
ATTACCGCGTTGGTGTGCAGGGGACGCAAGCGCCCGAAGTGCGAGAAGGGCTGCCAAAAGTCGTTGAGTTCAGGCCAGGCTAGCTGGGCTGCAATCAATACGCCCATGCCCATACCAAAAATGCCCCAGACCACGGACATGATGGTGAACTGGCGCACGATATTGTAGTCATAGTCCGGCACAGGGCCGGTCTTTGCCACCGTTGTCGTCATGTTTTTACTTCCGTTGCTTTTAAGATTCGGTTCCACTGTGCGGGACTGGCCCACCACAGAAGGTGTGTAACCACAGCCTGTGAGACGCTGTGGTTACTATTGGCCGGATAAGGATTTAAGCGTATCCCTGTCCGCTGATTGCTGATCTAAATCAACTAAATCAATTTTCTTCCTTTACCGGCGGCAATGCGCAGACGCAGGGCGTTAAGCTTGATAAAGCCCTCCGCATCCTTCTGGTCGTAGGCGCCCGCATCGTCTTCGAAGGTCGCAATGCGCTCGTCGAAGAGGCTGTCCGCAGAGCGGCGACCCACAGCGCTGACGCTGCCCTTGTACAGTTTCAGGCGAACTTCACCGTTCACCACATCCTGGGATTCATCGATCGCTGCCTGGAGCATGCGGCGCTCCGGAGACCACCAGTAGCCGTTGTAAATCAGCTCGGCGTAGCGCGGCATCAGAGAGTCCTTCATATGCGCCACTTCGCGGTCCAGAGTGATGGACTCAATAGCGCGGTGCGCCTTCATCAAAATGGTGCCGCCGGGGGTTTCGTAACAGCCGCGGGACTTCATTCCCACGTAGCGGTTCTCCACGATATCCAGACGACCGATGCCGTTGGCTCCGCCCAATTTGTTCAGCTTCTCAAGCAAAGTAGCAGGGCTCAGACGCTCGCCGTCGATAGAGACGGGATCGCCCTTCTCAAAGCCCAAAGTAATATAGGTGGGCTCTTCTGGAGCCGCCTCGGGGCTCACGCTCCAGCGCCACATATCCTCTTCGGCTTCCGCCCAGGGGTCTTCGAGGTTGCCGCCCTCGTAGGAGATATGCAGCAGGTTGGCGTCCATCGAGTAGGGGGACTTCTTCTTGCCGGAAGAGAAATCCACCGGAATATTGTGCTGCTCGCAGTACTGCATCAGCTTTTCGCGGGAGTTCAGGTCCCACTCGCGCCAGGGGGCGATTACCTGAATGCCCGGCTTCAGCGCGTAGGCGCCCAGCTCGAAGCGCACCTGGTCGTTGCCTTTGCCGGTCGCGCCGTGGGAAATGGCATCGGCACCGGTCTCGTTGGCAATCTCAATCAGGCGCTTGGCGATCAGCGGGCGCGCAATAGAGGTACCCAGCAGGTACTCGCCTTCATAAATGGCATTGGCGCGGAACATCGGGAAGACGAAATCGCGCACGTACTCTTCGCGCAGATCGTCGATATAAATCTCTTTAACCCCGAGGGCCTCGGCCTTGGCGCGGGCCGGTTCCACCTCTTCACCCTGGCCGATATCTGCGGTGAAGGTCACTACTTCACAGCCATAGGTCTCTTGCAACCATCGCACGATTACCGACGTATCCAAGCCACCGGAGTATGCCAGTACCACCTTTTCGATTTTGCTCATTGCTGTCCTCTGCTGCCGGAAAAACGTCGCCACGACAAAAGCGCGGAGACGTGGAATGTCACTACGCGAAACAAGTGTCAGTCTGGGGGAGTTATTCTTGGAGATATGCCCAGGATCGGTAAATGGCGGGCACAATAATACCCACACTCTTTGTCGGGGCGCGATTGTAGCGCCTAAGCTCGCGATCGACTAGCGCCAAGGCGCTAGTAAGCACAATTGATTACTTTTTAACCCTTGCCGCATCGCAATTTTGCACAGCTTCGGGTAGCATTCGCGCCGCACAATGAGTCACCACGCTAAGAAGCTTTACGGAGTACCATGACGGAGCAAATTACCCTTCGCGCCCCCGACGACTGGCACATTCACCTGCGCGACGGCGCCGCTCTCGGGCGCACTGTGCCCGATGCCGCAAAACAATTCCGCCGCGTCATTGTCATGCCCAACCTGGTGCCCCCCGTAACTGACGCCGCCAGCGCAGTGGCTTATAAGGAGCGCATCAGCGCCCAGATTCCCGCCGGCAACGCCTTTGAACCCTTGATGGTGATCTACCTCACCGACAAGACCGATGCCGCCGTTATTCGCCAGGCCCACGAAGCCGGGGTTATCGCCGCCAAGCTGTACCCAGCGGGCGCGACCACCAACTCCGATTCCGGTGTGACCGATATCGCCAACATCTACCCAGCCCTGGAAGAAATGCAGGCCTGCGGTATGAAGCTACTGGTACACGGTGAAGTCACCACCAGCGATATCGATATTTTCGATCGCGAGCAGGCCTTTATCGAAAAGACCCTGTCCCACCTGGTCGACGACTTCCCCACCCTGAAAGTGGTGTTTGAACATATCACCACCGCCCAGGCGGTAGAGTTTGTGCAGGGCGCCCGCGAAGGCGTTGCCGCTACCATCACCGCGCACCACCTGCTGTACAACCGCAACCATATGCTGGTGGGCGGCATTCAACCGCACTACTATTGCCTGCCGATCCTAAAGCGCGGCTACCATCAAAACGCGCTGATCGAAGCGGCCACCAGCGGCAGCCCGAAATTTTTCCTCGGCACCGACTCGGCCCCCCACGCCGACCACAAGAAAGAACACTCCTGTGGCTGTGCCGGCTGCTACACCGCCTACTCCGCCATCGAGCTCTACGCCGAGGTATTCGAGCGCGCGGGCAAACTGGATAAACTGGAAGGCTTCGCCAGCGAGTTCGGCCCCGACTTCTACGAGCTGCCGCGCAACGAAGACACCATCACCCTGGTTAAGAGCCCCTGGACCCTGCCGGAAAAACTGGAGATGGGCGGTGAAAATCTGATTCCCCTGGCCGCCGGTGAAACCCTAAACTGGCAGCTGGCGTAATCGGCCAACACCCAATAACAGCGCCTGCGCGGGGAGCATCCCCGGCGGGCGCGTGATTCGACAATAACCCCTGCCCCCGCAGCGCCACACGCTGCTGGCTTGACGACAAGATTTACAAGGAACCACTGTGACACCCGCCGAAGAACCCACTGGACCAAAAAGCCCTCTCGCCCAGCGATTCCGAGGCTTTCTGCCTGTGGTTATCGACCTGGAAACCGGCGGCTTTAACGCCCGCACCGACGCACTGCTGGAGATTTCCGCAGTGATCCTGGATATGGATGACGACGGCAACCTCTTCCCCCTGGAGACCCACAGCTTCCACCTGGAGCCGTTCGAGGGTGCCAACGTCGAGCAATCCGCTCTCGACTTTATCGGCATCGATCTGGAGTCCCCGGAGCGCGACGCCTGGCCGGAAGAAATTGCCATTCCCGAACTGTTCCGCAAGATTCGCAGCGCCGTGAAGAAGCACAGCTGCACCCGCGCCATCGTGGTTGCCCACAACGCGCACTTCGACCTGGGCTTTGTCAATGCGGCGGTTGAGCGCACCGGTATCAAACGCAATCCCTTCCACCCGTTTTCCTGTTTCGATACCGCCAGCCTCGCCGGCCTCGCCTACGGCCAAACCGTATTGGCCAAAGCCTGCCAAGTGGCCGGCATCGAGTTCGATAACAACTGCGCCCACTCCGCCGAGTACGACGCAGAGAAAACCGCCACTCTGTTCTGCGGTATCGTCAACAAGTGGAAAGCCCTGGGCGGCTGGCCGCTGGCGACAGAAGAGCCCATCGAAGAGCTCGAGTAAACCCCTGCCGATCGGGCTGAGCCACGCAGCCCGATTTATCCGCAGGCGACACGGAGCGTCGAAACCTGCCGGCAAAGTATCCGCTATGCGCAGACTCTGGCCACTTGGGTGATTTTTTGTGCAGACAATGCTAAGATGCCCTGCCCACTAATAAGAAACGGATATTCATCGTGGCCAAAAAACCCTCCTCTTCCAACCGCAAACAGACTGCTCCCCTCGAAACCAGCAAAAGTATTGAAGAGCAGGTAAAGGCCTTCCTCGCCGGCGGCGGTGAGATCGAGCAGGTACCCAAAGGCGTCAGCGGCCAGACCCACAGCTCCGGCCCCAAGCACATTACCCTGGGTAAAAAACCCAGAGCCTAAGGCGCGGCAAAAATCCCGCAGCCATAAAAAAACCCCGACAGCGCCGCGCAACTTTACTGCGAGGCGCGGCCGGGGCCGCTTGAGCAGGGCTGCGCTAGCGCAGCCGGCTATCGCTCAGATCAGGGCATCTCTTCCAGTTCCGCTCCCTCTTTCACCGGCGGCATCAGATCTTCTTTGTTGATCTTCAGCCCCATCAGCACGTTGGCAGCCACGTACACAGAGGAGTAGGTACCCACAACCACACCCACAATCAGGGCCAGGGAGAAGTTGTGGATCAGCTCACCACCGAAGAATTGCAGTGCCCACAGCACCAGCAAGGTAGTGAAAGAGGTCATAAAGGTACGGCCCAGGGTCTGGCTGATCGAGATATTGATAATCTCCTCCGCCTCAGCCTTGCGCACCTTGCGGAAGTTCTCGCGGATGCGGTCCGACACCACGATGGTATCGTTCAGGGAGTAACCGATTACCGCCAGCACCGCCGCCAGTACGGTCAGATCGAAATCCAGCCCCATCACCGCAAAGAAGCCCAGCACGATAATCACATCGTGGCCGAGGGCCGCCACCGCGCCGAAAGAGAACTTGTACTGGAAGCGCAGGGCGACGTAAACCATCACCATAAACAGGGCCAGCATCATACCCAGGCCGCCGTCGTCGCGCAGCTCGGCACCCACTTGGGGGCCCACCATCTCAGTCCGACGCAGTTCCACCTCACCGTCGCTGCCCGCACTCAACAGTGTCACCACCTTGTCGCCAATGGGGGTTACTGTCTCCTGGCTGGTAGCGCTGATCTTGGTTTCCTCTTCAGTCACCGAAGGGGGCAACTTGATAAGCAGGTCCTTCTCAGAACCAAAATTCACCACCGTAGCGCCGTCGTAGCCCGCCGCTTCCAGCTGCTCGCGCACATCGCTGATAGCGGGTGTCACCTCGTAGCCCACTTCCACCTGGGTACCGCCGGTAAAATCCAGGCCGAACTTGAGGCCGTTCATGGCCAGCGCGGCGATGGAGGCCAGTACCAGCACCACCGAGACAACCCCGGCGATCTTGCGCCAGCGCATAAAGTCGTAGACGCGCTTGCCCATGTACTCGGTAATTTTGTCGTTATCCACTTTGGTCTCACTCATGACTGACCCCCTTAAATCCAGAGCTTCTGTACACGGCGACCGCCGTAGAACAAGTTAATAATCGCTCGCGTACCCATAATGGCGCTGAACATGGAGGTGAGAATACCGATCGACAGGGTTACCGCGAAGCCCTGTACCGGGCCGGAGCCGATGGCATACAGGATCACCGCCACAATTAAGGTGGTGATATTCGCATCCACAATGGTGCTGTAAGCGTTGTCAAAACCGGCGCTGATCGCGGTCTGGGGAGGCATCCCATTCCTGAGCTCCTCCCGTATTCGCGAGAAGATCAGCACATTGGCATCCACCGCCATACCCACAGTCAATACGATACCGGCAATACCGGGCAGGGTCAGGGTTGCACCCAGCAGCGACATCACCGCCACCAGCAGAATCATATTCACCGCCAGCGCCAGGTTCGCGGCCAGGCCGAATACGCGGTAGGAAATCAGCATACAGATAATCACGGCCAGCAGACCGATCTGTACGGATTGCACACCCACTTTGATGTTATCCGCACCCAGAGATGGGCCGATCACGCGCTCTTCGACAAAGTACATGGGCGCGGCCAAGGCACCGGCGCGCAGCAACAGGGCCAGTTCCTGCGCCTCGGCCGGGCTGTCCAGACCGGTGGTGCGGAACTGCTTGCCCAGGGCACTCTGTACCGTGGCCAGGCTGATAATTTTCCGCTCTTCGGTGCGCTTCTGCACGATTACTTCGTTACCGTTTTCGTCGATCTCGGTTACCGGCTCAAAGCGAGTCTCGATAAACAGGGTGCCCATACGGCGACCGACATTTTTCCAGGTAGCGCGGTGCATCATCTCGCCGCCACGGGCGTCGAGAGTGATATTTACTTGAGGGAAGCCGCTCTCGTCGTAACCGACGCGGGCATTGGTAACGCTGTCGCCCTTGATAATGATCTGGCGCTCCAACCAGGCACCGCCGTACATCTGCGCCTGGCGCTCATCGCGGTACTCGAAGTACTCCTTGTTGGAGACCAGCTCATCGGAGCGGGCTTCCATGCGGTATTCCAGGTTGGCGGTCTTGCCGATAATACGCTTGGCCTCGGCGGTGTCCTGCACACCGGGCAGCTCCACTACGATGCGGTTGCGGCCCTGGCGCTGTACGATCGGCTCGGCAACGCCCAGCTCGTTCACCCGGTTGCGCAGGGTGGAAAGGTTCTGGGTGACGGCATCATCTTCCAGCTGCTTAGTTTCCTGCTCGGTCAGGGTTGCGCGGATCTCCAGGTTTTCACCGCTGCCGGACTCGCGCAGTTGAAGCTGCGGGAATTCCTTGCGCAGGGTGGACATCGCCAGGCTGCGCAATTCCTCGTTGCGGAAGCGGGCAATAATCTCCCGGTCCTCCACCAACTCCACATTGCGGTAACGGGCCTTGGCTGCGCGCAGCTTGGTCTTCACTTCCTGCTCATAGCTCTCCATGTTGTTCTTGACGATGGTGTTGGTATCGACTTCCATCAGGAAGTGCACACCACCGGCCAGGTCCAAACCGAGTTTCATCGGGCTAGCGCCGATATCTTTCATCCACTGGGGCGTGGTGGAGGCCAGGTTCAGGGCGACAACATAGTCAGAGGTTCCAAGGGCTTTTTGAATCGCCTCCTTTGCCGGTAACTGCTCCTCCATGGAATTTAAACGAATCAGTACAGACTTATCCCCCACTTCACCGCCGAAGTGCGCAATGCCGACTTCATCCAGGGCTTTTTGTGCATTCTCCAGGACCTCTGGGCCGATGGTGAGCGCACTGGACTGCCCGGAAATCTGCACGGCAGGGTCCGGCTTGTAGAGATTGGGCGCGGCATAGGTCAGGCCAAAGGCCACAACCGCGAGAATCAGAAAGTACTTCCAGATCGGGTAGCGATTCATGCTGTTCTCATTGTTCTAGTGTGACCCCGAGGGCCGGTAAATCTTGGCAATCTGCCGAGGCAATTGCCTGGATATGTGGGCGCAGTGAACGGATTGCAAGGTACACAGCCGCCGACAAAAGTGGGGCTGATTATACGGGGATCGGGAGAGCGGACAAATGACAGGGGCACAGTCGTGCGGTCGACTGCCCCCCAAATAGGATAAAAGTGCGCGGCGATCAGGCCTCCAGCGGCGGCACTTCGCGGCCCAGGCCCTGGTAGAACTCGGCGACATAAGCCTCCAGCTCATTGGCGGCAATAGCATCGCGCAGCTTTTGCATCAGGCGCTGGTAGTGGCGCAGATTGTGAATCGTATTCAGCTGCGCGCCGAGAATTTCACCGCAGCGATCCAGGTGGTGCAGGTAGGCGCGGGAGAAATTCTCACAGGTGTAGCAATCGCACTCTTCCTCCAGGGGACCCGTATCGTGGCGGTGTCTGGCGTTGCGGATTTTCACCACCCCCTCGAAGGTAAACAGGTGGCCGTTGCGCGCATTGCGGGTGGGCATAACGCAGTCGAACATATCCACACCGCGACGCACCGCCTCGACAATATCCTCCGGCTTGCCCACGCCCATCAGGTAGCGCGGCTTGTCTTCCGGCATTTTATGAGCCAGGTGATCCAGGACCTTGATCATCTCCTCTTTCGGCTCGCCCACAGACAGGCCGCCAATGGCATAGCCATCGAAACCAATCTCAGTGAGACCGCGCAGGGATACATCGCGCAATTCCGGGTACATACCGCCCTGCACAATGCCGAACAGCGCCGACGGGCTATCGCCGTGGGCCTTCTTGGAGCGCTCCGCCCAGCGCAGGGACAGCTCCATAGACTTGCGCGCCTCATCGGTAGTGGCCGGATAGGGGGTACACTCGTCGAAGATCATTACGATATCCGAGCCCAGGTCCCGCTGCACACGCATGGATTCTTCCGGGTCCAAAAATACCGGGCTGCCATCGATAGGCGAGCGGAAGGACACCCCCTCTTCGGTAATCTTGCGCAGTTCCCCCAGGCTAAATACCTGGAAACCGCCGGAGTCGGTGAGGATCGGGCCGGACCACTGGGTAAAATCGTGTAGGTCGCCGTGGGCTTTCACCACTTCGGTGCCCGGGCGCAGCATCAGGTGGAAGGTATTGCCCAGAATAATCTGCGCACCGATCCCCTCGATATCCCTCGGCAACATGCCTTTTACAGTGCCGTAGGTGCCCACCGGCATAAACGCCGGGGTTTCCACCACGCCGCGCGGAAAGCGCAGGCGGCCGCGACGGGCCTTACCATCGGTGGTGTCCACTTCAAACTGCATAAAACATTCGCGGCTCACGGGGTATCTCCTTTCGCTGGTGCGACTTCTTCTTTTACGGCATTGGGATCGCGGGTAATAAACATGGCATCGCCGTAACTAAAGAAGCGGTAGCGCTCCTCCACAGCGGCCCGGTAGGCGGCCATCGTGTGCTGGTATCCCGCGAAGGCACTCACCAGCATCAACAGGGTGGACTCCGGCAGGTGGAAGTTGGTGACCAACTTGTCCACCACCTGAAACTCATAGCCCGGGTAAATAAAGATATCGGTCTCCCCCACGGTGGCCTGCAACTGGCCACTGCGCGCCGCACTCTCCAGCGCGCGCACACTGGTGGTGCCCACCGCGATCACGCTGCCATTGCGGGCGCGGCAAGCGGCTACCGCATCCACCACATCCTGGGAGACATCCAGCACTTCGCTGTGCATCTGGTGTTCAAAGATATTGTCCACGCGCACCGGCTGGAAGGTGCCGGCGCCCACATGCAGGGTCACGAACACCACCTCGGCGCCTTTATCCCGCAATGCACCGATCATCTCATCATCAAAGTGCAGCCCCGCCGTCGGCGCCGCCACGGCACCGGCATTGCGGCCGTATACGGTTTGATAGCGCTCGCGATCGCTGGCGTCGTCGTCCCGGTCGATATAAGGGGGCAGCGGCATATGGCCGAGGCGCTCCAGAATCGCCAGCACGCCCTCCTCTTTGGGGAAGGACAGCTCGAACAGCGCGTCCTTTCTGCCGGTCACCTCAATGCGGGTGCCGTCTTCGAGGACGATACTGGAACCGGGCTTGGGCGACTTGCTGGAGCGCACATGGGCCCAGATATCGGTGTGGTTGAGCACCCGCTCCACCAGGATTTCCAGCTTGCCGCCGGTCTCCTTCTGCGCGAACAGGCGCGCCGGGATCACCCGGGTATCGTTAAACACGATCAGGTCACCGGCCTGTACCTGGTCGAGAATATCTGGGAACTGCCGATGTACGATGGCCCCACTGGGCCCATCCAGACACAAAAGGCGGCTGCCACGGCGCTCCTCGGTGGGCGCGCGGGCGATCAGCTCATCGGGCAGATGAAAGTCAAAGTCCTGACGCTGCATGGAATCCTGGAAATCTAGAAACTATGGAGAGGTCGCGAAGGTTATAGGAAATTTTAGGAGCTGTTAAGGAGCCTCTGAAAAACTCCGTGATACCTCTGGCATGCAGAGCAGTTCACAATCAAGGCGCGGCTTTGCAGGAATGTCTAGACCTTGCAAGAAGCCGCAACGCCGAGTGTGAATTGCTCTGCAAGCCCCAAAGGGTGGGCCTTGAGGGCTACAGCTGCCACGTTGCAGCTCTTGCAAAGGACTGTGCCATTCGCGGCGAGCTGCGCCTAACATCTGCAGCCCTCAAGACCCACAGAGGCATTACGGAGTTTCTCAGAGGCTCCTCAACTAGGACGACAGAAAATGCGCTAAGTTATTGAAATCACTAGTTGACCCTGGCCAAAGCATTGCTATAATCACGCCCTCTTCGCACAGACCTTCAGGTCGAACAGCGAAAGTGCCAGAGTGGTGAAATTGGTAGACACAGGGGATTCAAAATCCCCCGCCCTTAAAAGCGTGCCGGTTCGAGTCCGGCCTCTGGTACCATCTCTCAAACCCGCGATAGCGTAGGCTTTCGCGGGTTTTTTGTTTCTGCGCGAGCCACTTTGTAAAAGACTTATTTGTTGGTTTTGGCGCCAAAGTGTCAACAAGGTGTCAACGCAAAATCGCGTTGACACTTTGCACCCACCTAGCCTTCCGGCCGTGCAACATCCTTTCACCTCTCTTCGCAACTCTTCAAAGTGTGAAATCCAATTCTTACCCAAACCCCGCACCAGCTCAGGCCAGGGCCGCTAGTCTCATTTCATCAACCAAAACAGCGCCCAAAATCGGCAGGCGTGGGGAGGAGTGACCGGAGGCCATTTTTGTCGCACAATTAATGATCAAAGAAAATCAGAGGGAGCTGGTTATGCGATTTTTTAAGGGGTTCTTGAAGGTTTGTAACTACTTGATGGCTTTATCTGGCTGTCAGGATGCAATGAAAGGAAATGAAGTCTACCCAACAGCAGATAACCTAATAGAAATTGATCCAGACCAGCTCAGCATTATGGAAGCCAGTAACAGTGATAATGGTATCCTGATTGTGGTTGGTGAATCCCCTTCGCACAAGTGTGAAATATTAATACCTGGAGCAAACCTTGGACAAAAAATCGCAGTTACTTCTTTAATGAATGAAGAGGGGATAGAAGCAACCTGTCTATGGGGTAGCGAAAAATATATACAGTCAAGGGAGCATCACACTGTAACCACGGCTCGTGTTGCCGATAGAATAATAATAGATATCCAACTTTATAACCCCTCCGCCGGAAAGTATTTGGCGATAACGGCTTTTCTCTCCCCATCAAAATCTTAGAGTAGGCCAGAAGGCCAACCAGCAAGCTAGTTAACCTAATTGGCAAATAACAAAAAGGCAAAACGCTATTCTATGAGAAAATTATTTTTCAACTTAATTAAAAAAGAAGAATTCTTCAAGGCAACACTAGTTAAAAACTATCTCTCTGTAATTTTAACATTTGCCAGCGTCACATGGCTTATTTTCTTTGGAGGAATGGAGCTTATATTTGCATCCGCTCCTAGTCCAGGAATGAAAGTGGCAACCATACTGATTGGCTATGGAACTCCTTTGGTCAACTTCATATACGGATACAAAGACATAAAGATCAGACATGAAACTTACATTATTCGTAGATCAAATCAGGGAAGTCATGCACAAATACCATGAATTCCCCACTACCGTAAAACCACTATGTATTTAAGGGTACAGTGAATGAGTATTAGAACGTTTAAATTTAGATTCGGAACCGAAAGAGACTTTGATGCCTTACATGAAAATTATATATGGTTTGCTGATTTTACAAGCCTCAATGATCCCTTCGAAGGCTATGCCAGGTTCAATACAGATGGTATCAGCCATGAATTACGGATGAATTTCTTAAAAAAATACTTTCCTGATTTCCCACTAAAGGAATCCACCCCAGAAGCGGAAGTTAACCGTTACCACAGAGAAAATTATGAAAATAAAGAAATCTCATTTTCTCAATATGTCGACTCATGGGCCAAAGATAAATTTGAGGAATTACAAAAATTATATAGGAATAAATATTTTGTGTTCTCACAATCAAAAGCCAGAGATAACGATGCAATCCCTTCTCCACTAAACAATTTGCAAATGTGGGCACATTATGCGAATGGCTTTAAAGGTTATTGTATTGAATTCGACTTCAATAGATTGAAGGAATCAATTCAATCAAGCAACTCGGTAATGCTCAATACATCTCCTGTCAAATACCCTGAAGATAGATCTCTTCCTACAGTAAATCTAAAGTCTTTCATGCAGAGCTGCTTAAAGGGTGATACAGAGGCATTCATAGAAATACTAAAAGCGTTCAATGTAAAAGAGCGAAACTGGATAATAGAGAATGAAGTTCGCTTTACCTCTCTAAATCGTGGGAAACATTATTATGATCCTTCGAGCATTAGGGCCATATACATAGCTGAAAAAATGCCTTCATTGGCTAGAGAAAGCGTCATCTCTATCATTGAGTCTAAGCGTAGCAATATTAAAATTTTCGATGTAAGAATTGGTACGGATGAATACAAGCTTGGCTTCTCCCCGGCAAACTTAACTGGCTAATAAGCTTTACGGCGACCAGCCAGTTATCAACCATATAGATCGCACCTTACATAACACCTTGTTTATGATGACACTATAAAGTGAACATTAGTAATGAACGAATCACAACTTGCATCAGAAATTGCAAACAAAATTATTTCGGACTCAAAATTCTGGATTGCCTTAATAGGATTGTTCACGGCAATTACCAGTGCACTTTTGACATTTCTTGGAAATTTTATTTTATATAAACTAAAAGAAGGCCCCCAAAAAAAACTTGAAAACAAACGTATCGACTTGCTAAAAAAGATGCTAAATGATGAAAGATATGAAGAAAAATGGAGAAGCCTATCTGTACTGAGTGCAGTGATTGGCGCATCTGAAGAGGAGACTAAACGGCTCCTCTTTATTGCTGGCGCCAGAGGGTCAGAAAAGGCTGATGGGAAATGGGGGTTAATAAAAAACCACCCCTTACCAGGACCGCAGAATGTATAGTAAAAACCAAATGTAATCTACACTATATCCAACAGCCATCAAGGCAAGGGTAGGCTTATACTACCCTTACCTCTAAAACCCCACCCCACTTTATCGAATACTCGGTATAGGTTCCAGTCACAATGTCAAGAATCTGCAACCAAGAATAAAACTCGGCTTTCTTAGATTTCGCTATCTCTTCTGCCAGCTCCATTGCCGCCTCTTCAGTAGGTGCGGAACCTCTAAAGCTCTTAGCTCCGCCATTCATCAAGTGAACCCGCTCCGCGAAAATGGCGTACCTATTTACTCTATTATTCATAATTTCTCTCCTTTTAAGTGTATAACCAGCTTAAGCCCGCACCGCGCCAAGCTGAGATTTCAAACTATCCGCACTGCTCTTATGCCCATTAATTGCCGCCTCTTGGGTTGGCTTCTAACCATTCCCTGAGTGCGAGTGCGTCGCCAGGGGGGCGGCCAGGACAGACACTACGCCTATTAAATCCTCTAGCACTTTCAGCATATTTAAAGATTCACTACCTAACCAAACCTTGCCACCGTCTTTTACTTTTATGGTTTGGCGAACCTTGGCCACTGATTCGCGAATATTTCCGATTTGTTCCTTTAAGTCGCGGCCCGCTGAATTATTAATATCACTAGTGGTTGTAATATTTAGATTATCCAGCACTGATAAGTTCAGACTGCCAGCAGATAAGAAACGTAAAGCTCCAAGAGCCGGAGATTCTGGACACCCATAAAAGTAGTAGCTTCAAGCGCCATTCAATCCAGGGCACTCGGGACTTAGAAAGTGTTACTTTTTGGGTAAAAGTTCAGCAATCGTACCATCGAGGCTTGGGGTAGGAGTAGATTAGCGGGACACGGCTGAGAGGAAGTGCCGGTATCAAACTTAGGCTGTTAACAAAAATTTAGGTTATTAGAGTTAAAGAAGCTCTGAACAAGCCCCAGCCCAAATAGGGTAAAATAACAGCGGACAGTGAGCAAAATAGAGTAACACAAGTCATGCACCAAGTTAGCTTTGCTGAAGCCGAATGCCGGAATAAGCGCCGTAAGACCCGCAAGGAAAAATTTCTTGAAAAAAATGCGCCTACTGCAGACTTTAGGTGAAAAATCAGGAGGTTATTACACGAAAATTAAGCATTTTCGCGTAATAAGGTGCATTTTTAAGCAATTCAGCTTAATTCTAGAAAAATACCTGATTGATCAGAAGTCCCTTAAAATTATGAAACCAGATTTTCCAGGAATTTCAACCCTTTTAGCCCCGCCCCTTCCACAATATCCCTAAAACGGTCTCCACAGTAGAGATTTGCACACCGGTCAAATCGAGTCTTGAAAATTAAGTTTGAAGTGACCTCTTCGTCGCTAAAACCAATACTTTTAACCCCCAGCCACAGATCATTTTGAATATCTGCTCTACTTACAGACTTGTCCGCAGAAACTGTATTTAAACAGTTGAAGATCACGTAGGGCTGGCCATCCAAAGTTATAGGTAGAAACTCCCCATACGGAGCAAGCTCTTCAGAAAGAACTGATTGGGCTTTGGTTGACAGCACCAAATGCGACCTATTCCAGGTAGTAACATCAGGCTTCTCAACTTGATCTAAACCATCAACATGAATAAAAGTACCACCATGATCCTCCCAAACATCCTTGATCGACTTATTATCCCAAGGGTAATTATCAAAAGCTTTCATTCCACCCATGCTTTCACCCACAGTGAACATTAGCTCCATCATATCGATGCTGAGATTCAAGAAATCTTCGTGGTTAAAGCTGATTTTATAAGTCATAGTCCATTCCAATCTTTATCAGAAGGTTCGGTTACCAGGGCTGCCCCATATAAACCAGCCTAAATTGTGGCTGTAATTATTTTGCCTAAAGTTTCACTATCCCAGCCCGCTTTCTTTCGAAGTCTTTTAATGCTCATATCTTTCCTAAAAAGGGGCTTTATCGTTTGCAACTGATTTAAGGCCGAATGCCTTAAGATCGCCATATTCTCTGGTGAATTTCCTGACCTAAAGCGACTGTCATCCTCACTGCTAGTAGAGAGGCATTTTCTGGATTCTATTCGGCCTCGGTTCACCTCTTTTACACAATCAGTACCGACCTGCTTGTGGTGCTGCATATCGAATAAATTATTAAAATTCCCGGCAATTTGCTGATACAGTTTGTCCTGGTTGCCCTTCACGGCAATCACATAGTCGCCACCTCGTTCGATAATCTTCTGGGTAATCGTTTTCTGGCAGCCCATGGCGTCAAGTGTGATAATCGCACCATTGAGATCAAGAACCTCCAGTAACTTCGGTATGGCCGTAATTTCATTCGATTTTTCTTCTACCTTTTGCTGTGCAAGGACAAGTCGAGCCTTGAATGCAAAAGCGCTCACCATATGTATAGGGGATCGTTTATTGGCCTGATCGAAGCTGCGTCTTAATGACTTGCCATCGATCGCAATCACTTTACCGAGTTCTTGCTGAATACCTTGGATCCACTGCAGAAAACAGTGCTTAAATTTCTCAGGGTCTAAATTTGAAAGAACCCAGCTAAAAGTGTTTTTTGAGGGTATTCCATTATTTAGAGGCGTGAATTTTTTTAGGTAGTCTTTCTTGGATTCTGCAAAATCAACAAAATCTCTACAGCTTTCCGCACCACAAATGACACCACAAAACATGATAAGTAAAATATCGGGTAGGGCGTGCAGCTTGTGCCTATCAACTCGAGGGTCGTCTATGTCGTCAAAGTGATGTAAAAGGCTAACGCCATCCATTTCGTCTAAAAAACACTCTACAAATCAAAAAAGAGGGCTATTCTAGGCCTATTTTGTTCGTTTTTACACCGATTTATATGGGGCAGCCCTGACCACTTAGCAGCCGCTTTTATATCAATGCCGAGTACTATATAGTAGTAATTACTCATTACTGCATAGGCGGTAATATTCAGCACAAAGACCTATGAGAGCTTGTACATACGACCCTCAATCCATTCATGATTATGGAGTACTGCATCAAGAGATATCTTTGTGCTTCGGGGTACAGTCGTCGACCGAACACACATCAACCCGTACAAAAATCCAGCGCCCTATAGGTTTTCACTCTTTTATCAATTATGCTGTCGGTTTATATTTTTATTTAATATCCATCTAGAATTCTAGTCGATTGTTTTCAAAAGGAGCGATAGGGAATTCTGAATATAACTAGGCAACCATAATTTTACTTACTTATGGATTCACAAGCCTCTTCAAGCTCTTGAGATATCACCTTGAATCTTATTCCACCTGGATTGATTTTAAATATATTGTAATTAAATACATATGGCCTACCTCTCAAGCAAGATTTTTGATCTTTTAAGACGATATCATTAATCATCTTCTCGATATCGATATCGCTTGCTATTGGTATTATCGTCTTCCCCAAAAGATCTGGACTGCTGCTTTTTACAACTGTCATGTGGTAACAACTCTCACAGGCCAGCTTTTCATAGCGTGCACTTACGACAGCCTCTTTAGATTTGAGCTGATGCGCAAGAAGCAAAGCTCCTAAAGAAAAAGCCATACAACCCAGTGCGATCCATTTAGCCTTCATTACTTTATCAACCCCTGGATTTCTGAGTGTAAGATTAGCCCTTTTTGAGTGGTTTTTCTTAATAATTTACCATTATGGTAAACGGACCTTTCTCCATGACGGTAGTCTTGCCCCTTTATAGTTGTGTTATCTCCATTGATATTTGGATTTGATTTTTCTGTATGGCCTATTACGTAAGACTTTTTTTGTTTGCTATATATATCTGCTCAGAGAATTCTTCTACGAGAGTATTCCCAGGCGTAAAGCCTTTAGCAGTGTTGCAACCATGAATCTGTATTCTGGCTTCATTACAGAATACATTGAAGTTTATATCAGATACATATCGACTATCTGCTGAAAAGTTATAGATACCATCTTCCAAGGAGGAGTAGTGAAACCTAAGTCCTTGCTTTGCTACCCAACCAGTCACTAGTCCGCAATTTTCGTTTTCATTAACTGAAAAATTTAGAGAATAAGGTGTTCCATGGCTAAAAATATCAAGAGAGAGGATAGAGTTGGGGGCGCATGCATTTATTTTTTTTACCATGTCGGCGCCGGTAGTTATTTTTATTGAGCGCTTTTCACCATCAGTGTAATCATTAGCAACATTTTTTTGCCGCAAAATAAAAGGCACTATTATGCGCTATTCCTATATCTCTAGTTGAGCCATTCGAATTTTTCTCTCTTGTTCCCCCATGAAATAAAAAGCGAATCATCCCTTTCCCCTCTCGCTTCATATTTGTTTGGCTTGCTTTGAGCTATACTATTATTTTATTACAGCATGCGTCAAATAGCTTATACTCCTGTTTTTATTATGCGGTAAAAAGTAGGAATATTTCCATCTAACTTGCACGATGGTATGAAATATCAGAGTTCAGCCCTCACAAATAAAAGGTAATCCTGGAAGCGATAATCCCTGACACTCACAAAAATAGTAGCTTTAAGCGCCACCCATATTGACACCACATAAAATACCGGATCAAATACTGTGTAAATAGGGCGCAACCAATGCCTCTTCCACGCAGTGCTCAACGCCACGCCCTGTTATCACTGTGTCTCCCGCTGCGTACGAAGAGCATTTCTGTGTGGCAGAGATACAGAGTCTGGTAAAAACTATAAGCATCGTCACAGGTGGATTGAATCTAGGATGCATGATCTGGCTTCAGTCTCCGCTATTGATATCGCTGCCTATGCAGCAATGAGCAACCACTACCATGCCGTACTTTATATCGACAAAGAAAAAGCGCTGAACTGGCCTGACACCGAGGTCATACTCCGCTGGCAGAAAATATTCAAAGCCTCCAGCTTGGCCCTACGCCATCTTCAGGGGGATGCTCTCGATCACGGCGAGATAAGAAAACTCAAAGAAATCATCAACCTATGGCGAAATCGCTTGATGGATCTCAGCTGGTTTATGCGCTGCTTAAACGAGTCTATTACCCGTCAAGCCCTTGCCTCCAAAACAATCCCTATTTAAGTAAGCTTTTGCATCTACAGGCCCAATATATGAATAGCAAGAATTCAGTTACTTCCGGTGGCTGCCTGTGTGGGGCAGTGCGATATGAGGTTAAAGGGCCACTACGCAACGTAGTTAACTGTCATTGTAGTATGTGTCAAAAGCTACATGGAAGTTTCGGCCCTCATACAAAGGCCCGCAAGGTCAATATTAAGATAACAAAAGATGACGGGCTGGCGTGGTATAAAACATCAGAGATAGCCCGCAGAGGCTTCTGCCAGCAATGTGGCTCAAGCCTATTCTGGGAACCATTTAATCTCGATGCAACTGGAATTATTGCAGGATCACTAGATGGCCCAACCGGGTTGAAAACTATGGGGCATATTTTCACCAGCGAAAAATCTGATTTTTACGAAATTGATGACGAACACCCTCAATTCAAGGAGTCATCAAATGGGCAGCTAGTCAATGACTACAAATAGAGCGTAACCAATGCCTCTTCCATGCAGGCTCAAATCTCACTGGTTATTTAAGAACACCCCAAAATATACACACTGGCTTTCTCTCGACCGGCATCGGCAGCTACGGTCATCAACTAGTGTAGTGTATTAAATAGATTGCTGATGGCGGAGCAGGGGTACTCTAAAATTTGGGAAGATATCTCTGACCAAGCCTAGTTTTAATAATTCAGCATGTAAGAGATCACGCTTGATCTAGCGACGTACCATCTTTAGTGTAGCACGTTGTCAATTCCAATTATACGCACTGATATGCTCTTACATATCAGTGCCAAACCTAATCTACAGACACCCAAGTCCACTAGTTATTTAATTGGCATACCTAGTGACTACCTGAGATTCTAGTTGCAGTGGTCTTCTGATATAACTTAAGTTACACCCTCCCCCACCAAAAACAATTAGTAGAATTCCAGCACCAAGTATTGGTAGATGGCCTATCAATTCATGAATACCGAGAATAGATGCAGTCAAAACGAAGAAGCTTAATGCTGTAATGGTTACCAACCGTGTTGACCAGCCCAATAAGATAACCAATCCAAAGCAGAACTCAGCCATTCCAGCAGAAAAAACGAACGTCAAATCTGAGAAAGAATGCCATCCCAGGTAAGACATAAAATTCCAATGGTAGTGCTGTAGAAACTCAAGGCCTAAATGGGGGTTGAGCCATTTATTGTGAATTGCCAGAGTCATTAACTGAAGGCCTAGTCCGCAACGTAAGGCAAACAGTCCAAGATCCGGTTTTTTATACCAAATAAACGCCAGTGCAAGCCCTAAAAATTCAAAACTATAATCAATCCAGATTGAGAGCGGATAACTAGCCGCGATCAAGAGCATGAGCGATAAGATTAGATACCCAGAACTTCTTAGGCTAATACCTAAAGTTAGTGCAATACCAATTGCTAATTGAAACTTATTGACAAAGCTTTGCGCGGGAGAGAACTCCAGATTGGGCGCTAACAATACATCCGAAAAATAATTAAAAATAAAGGTTAGCCCGATCAATGCGGATGTTAAGTGCCAAACTTTGCGACGGCCAATGTCGGACCAGAGGTAGGGAATTTTATCAGATACTTTGCGAACCGCTATAGACTCAAGTGATTGTAAAGATCTATTCACCATACAATATAAAAAGCCACCGAAAAGCACGAGTGCATAAATCCAACTCCACTCAAACTCAACTGTCTTGCTATCATTTTGTACAAACCAGCGCACATGAGACCATGCCGGAGGAGAAACCCAGTACCCCATAAGAGCTATCACCAACAAAAAACCGTAAGACTTCCTCCGTGCAAACATAATTATCACCTCATTAAATAGCGCTTTTACCCATTCTGGATATCCACAAAAATAGCAACCTCAAGTGTCACCTTCATCAAGTGCAGAACAAAATTATGAATAAAAACAAAATAGTAGTTTATTGTTCCTATTATTCCCTAAAAATTTCCATATTTTCCCCTTGATAAACACGGCCCTAGAAATCCGTCAATTCTCAACCATATCGCCAGCCAGCCCCAACTTATAACACCTATTTGAGCATTTTATTTTGGGCTATCTCCGGTCAACTATGAAATGTCCGTACTAACCGCGCTTGTTCAGTTGGACAGACCTACCCGTCCCAAGTTCACCGAGGAAACAGGCATCTCAGCCCAACAAGGCAACACTGTCCTCAATCACCAAAAATCCCCCTTCTACTATTTATTGGCACGGTACTAAGAAAACCAGTCACTACCAGATCGAATCATGGGGCGCCTTTGAAAGTGGCAAATCGATTAAACGCAAAGCCTATGCCTTAAACCTTCACACCTATAAAATGAAGAAAGCACTTGAATTCGAGCCCGCGCGACTTAAAAAATCTTATGCCGATAAGATAAGACTGCACAATTATCATCACAGTCTTAAGCTGAAGGGCTTTGTCATATCAGCTACTCCGCTATCAAGGCACAGCCCTCAAGAGCGCGCTGAACATCGCACAGCCTTAAGAAAGAGGTATATAAAACAATGAGCAATCACGACTGTATTGCCCTTTATGTCGCCAAAGAAGCTGCATGGACAGATGCCGAGGCCATCTCTCTAACAAACCTTTAAACTGACCCAAAGCTAGCACAAGGAGACCCGAGACCGCCCTACTCAATGATCAGGAGCCACCTCAAATTCCTTTTTATTCTCCAATTCATAAAAAAGAACATCACTCCAATATAAACCTATGGGTGGCTCACTGCTAATATCGTCAAATTTCTCATTGAACTGGAGCCCATAAAATGCGCTCAGAACGGACTCCGAGTTGTTTTCCGCTGCATTTTTGACAATATCCGCTGATATTTTCGGGTCTTCAGGCAGTGCATCAATAGCAGCCCCCGCTGCACGGCAAGCGCTGATTTCGCTTTCAACATAGCCACGCAAAACTACTTCCTCATTGCCATCCATGCAGTCTAGTTCGATAGTCTCAAGTAGCAGGTAGTGATTCTTATGATCTTCAAGGAACTCTAGTGTTTTATTTAGCATTGAATCCTGTAGATTAGAAATCTCCTTCCCGATAACCCGCAGAACTTCAATAAATTTTTTTAAGCGCGCAAACCCTGCCTCAAAGTCACTGCTGATCGCATAAAGCCTAGTTTTACTATCGGGCGAATCATCCTCAAAGCCATCTGAGACGAGCGATGTACATAGTTTTGGATTTCCGGACATTAACACGCGATAAGTGAAGGGGACACTATATGGCCACTCGGATAAACCCGAGATCGTATCAGGGCGATCTGAATAGGATTTTGGCTGATGATTAAGACTGTAAAGATAAGCGCGGTTTGCCATGCTTGAGGTTCCCTATAGCGAGCAAATTTATAGGCATCATGCCCTTTCCATCTGAGTGAGCTATTAGATGGCAGCTACTCGGGCAGAGCAAGTCTAGAAGCGACCATTCTGGACATCTGTCAGAACCGTTGATAAAGCACCCTCTCCTCCTCGCAGCGCTCAAATGCCACTGTAGCTACCAGGGCACTGTAGCTACCAGGGTGTCCGAAAAGTGCCTGTATGGTAGAGATATGGGGTCACTATGGGCATCGTCTCAAGTGAGCGCAAAACCCGACTGGCAATTTGCCCGGGGTATCATCGCTTATACCGCAACAAGCAACTACTGCTCTATCGTCCTTTATATCGATAAAGAGACCGCGTTGAACTGCCTCCCACGGCCAGGGTTCACCCTGCCAAACCGGGAGCAGCCGCCGCAACTCACCTCAATAGCACACCACTCACAAGCTTAAACTGTTCGTTCAGCTATGAATATGTCGATTGATCCTTTTTTACAACACCAAGATTGCTGTCGCTATAAGCTAGATCAAAACTCAATAGGAAACGAAACCCACATGAAAGCTACAGCTATTGTCTCTAGTTTACTATTAGCCTCAAGTACTAGCTTCGCTCTTGAAACAAAAGAGAATGACTACGATTTGAGAATCGACAATGTACAAATATTGACCAGCAATGCGGAAGGTTTCAGTGAGAAAAGCCGTATATACATTCAGGGTGACCGCATAGCCAAAATCACTCCAATGACCAACACAGCCCTATCTGCCGAGACTAGCCACGATGCCCAGGGTGCTTATGCGATACCGGGCTTAATCGATTTACATGTGCATCTGAGTGCATCTGGGTCAACTTATAAGAATTATCAGCACTTACCGCTAGAAACCAATTTAAACAATCATCTCTATTATGGTGTTACCGCTGTTACAGACCTTCTGATGTCCAGCGAGATAATGCAGTCTATACGCCAGCTGGACGATTCTGCTCCACTAGTGTTTGCATCCGGTCCCGCCTTCACCAATCCTAAAGGTCACGGTACCCAGTTCGGAGTGAAGGTTCATGAGATTGATAGTGTCGAGCAGATCAGCGCGAGCTGGGATGCACATTTAAGTTATCGACCAAAGTTAACCAAAGCCATCATAGAGACATTTGATGGCACTGTCGTCCCGCTTTCAGATGATGTACTCGAAGAGATCGGCAAACGCTCCCAAAGCGCCAACCTGCCGTTTTTTGTTCATGTCTCCACCCTGGAGGATGGAAAGCGAGCAATCAGGGCCGGTGCCACCGCTTTAGCCCACGGTATTAATTTTGAGCCGGTGGACAATGAGTTTATAGAGCTTATGCAACAAAACAAGGTTACCTATATACCCACTCTGTCGGTATATCATAATCAGGGGGACGAACATGAGCATCAATCTATCAGTCAATTAGACTTGGCACCTATACACCCCAAAATGCAGGCCTGCCTATTTAACGAAGTCCAAGCACCAACGACCATTAGAGAACTAGCGTGGCAGAAAAAGTCCGTAGCATATAATAATGTTATAAAGCTTGCTAAAGCCGGTATTAAAATTGGCGCAGGCTCTGACTCTGGCAACCCCTATTCACCACACGGACTGGGTTTAATCAGTGAAATTTTAGCCCTGCGCAAAGCTGGTCTATCCAATCAACAAGTTTTACTCTCTACGACACAGGTTGCAGCTCAAACTCTAAATGCAGGTGAGGATATAGGGTCAATTTCCCAGGGAAAACGCGCTAACTTTATCCTGCTAAATGAAAACCCGATTAAGAACATACAAGCAATTACAAACCCAGAAAAAATTTATCTTGCAGGTGCAGCTATAGAAAGAAAACAGCTTATCGAGAGGAGTCATGCCACTCCCCCTATCGGTTCTAGCTGTGAATCTTCAGCGGAGAAGCAAGGTCACAACATATAAAAGAACTTTATAGCATCAGCTCTCATTTAAGTTATGACTTGTGAGTGCTGATGTTCAACTTTGGGTTAGAAATACACACGCAAGCTGGGTTGAATTAGAACTATCTTATCTTTTGTATTCCCCATATAATTTACCAATCTAAAATAAACTGTGATGACTATTACTCATCAATATTTTATGTCAATACTACAAGATCTTAAACATCCTTTCTTTGCAAAATCATTTGTCGTCGTTCTGTTACTGGATATAGCTTGCGTATTTGTCTTTTTTGAATCGGGAGATATAAGCTCGGTTAGCAGTGCTCTCACTGGTGCACCGATATGGTTTGTCTTCTTTTATTGGCTGCCGACCTGGTCCACAGCCCTCATTGTATTGCGCCTTAGGCGTAGGGGCTATCATTCATTGTTAATAGAGTGGATGATCCTGGTAGTCCATATGACTATTGGAAACCAGTGCGTCAGCTGGTTTATAGAGTTCGCATTCAGTGTTGAAGGCGGCTTGAATATGGGGCTTGGTATTATCTTTAATGGGCTGATGTGGGCTACCTGTTTATACTGCTCTTACGCCATGCTGGAATACCGCCATAAAGCCTCTGAGCAAAAGCTCGCCATGCAGAAAGCCAAATTACAAACATTGCGCTACCAGCTTAATCCACATTTTATGTTCAATAGCCTCAATACTATCTCCTCCTATATTCATAGCGACCCACACCTTGCGGATGAAATTTTACACAAGCTGGCGGACATATTGAGATATTCTCTCGACACTGGCGAACTAGAAAAAACTACAATTAAAGAAGAAATTGAACTGATCAACAAATATTTAGAAATAGAAAAAACCCGTTTTGGCGATCATTTAACAGTAGATATTGTGGCAGACCCAAGAGCCTGCGATATTTCTATTCCGCCCCTGCTATTACAGCCAATCTTTGAGAACTGCTTCAAGCACTGCCGCAAGATAGAAAACTTACATATCCAATGCCGTATCTATTTGGAGAATGACAAGGTAATTATTGAAGTTGTAGATAATGGACATGGATTTCAGGAAAGCGTTCTTAGTTTAAGCCACTCACAGGGCACTGGGATTCATAATTTACGCCAGCGTATTGAGCTACAGCCAAATGGTAAACTTACTCTGAGCAATCAATGCGGCGCCCACGTTAAAGTTGAGATGTCTGTATGAATTTAAGGGTAATTATTGCCGAAGATGAAGCACCGGCAAGAAATAAGTTAAAAGCTCAGCTGGCAACTATTAGCTCTGTTGAGTTGGTAGCAGAAGCAAAATCTGGTCTAGAAGCGTTGAGTCTGATTGAGGAGCATCAACCACAGCTACTGCTGATGGACATTGAAATGCCGCATCTTAGTGGGCTGGATGTACTAGACGCTCTAACCTACCAACCCTATATTATTTTTACAACCGCATATTCCAAATTTGCTATTGATGCTTTTAACCACGATACCATCGATTACTTACTCAAACCTTTCCCGTTACAACGTTTAAAAGCTGCCATTGAAAAAGCTCAGAAGCGAATTGAACTTCTCCATAACAGCACCCAGGTGAAGGGTGATTCAACCGAATTGAAGCGCCTCGTAAGTAAGTGCGATGATCGTATGACCTTTATTGATCTGAGTGATATTTCGTATATTAAGTCTGAACAGGGCTCAATTATTGCTCACACCAGCAAAGGCATCAAACCTCTACAAATGGGCCTGGATCAACTGGAACAAAAGCTCAACCCAGATCAATTTCTGCGCCTACACCGCAGCTACCTAATTAATCTGGATAGAGTCTTGGAGGTTCAGCGTTATTTAAATGGAAAGTTGGCAGTGATTATTGATGATGAGCATAAAACCACTTTAATATCTAGCCGCTCCGGGGCCGATAGATTAAAAATACTATTTGAGCATGGTAGCTAGGGGCTTAAACGCGACACCAGACCCAAAATAAAACTTTAAGGCATCCAAAAATCTCAATACACTTGAAAAGGAATTCCCATGAATGTCATCTACAGCAAACATTACAATATAGATCTTGGACCACTAAATTATCTACACCCATTTGATGGGACCAAGTTTCAGAAGATTCAACATCAACTAAAAAACAATAAAGGGATTAGTTTTATAGAGCCTAAATCTCCAGCCAGTATGGAGGTTATCGATGAATTCCTATCAAGCAGCATGAGACCTAGAGTGCGCAGTAAAGATGAAATTCTTCAAGCACTTGAGCTTCCCGGTATCCCGCTGATTAGCTTTTCACTATTAGACAAGGAAATTCTCTCCCCTATGCGCTGGGCAGTTGCAGGAACTATCCTTGGTGCGGAGTCTGCTCTTGAAAAGAGTGAGATCTACTGGAATCTATCCGGCGGATATCATCACGCTATGCAACAAAGTATGGAAGGGTTCTGTATCTATAACGATATTGGGATTTGCTATCAGCAATTGATAAAAAGCGGCCAACTAAAGCCTGAAGATAAAATACTAATAATCGACACAGATGCTCATCATGGCAACGGCAACGCACACACATTTATGGAGAATGAAAACGTAACGATTTTAGATGTATACAATGCTGGCATTTATCCTGCATCAAACTATACACGGAATCGGGTAAATATCTCAGCCCCCCTAAATCCAGGTACAGAAGGCCAGGAATATCTAAATCGATATAGCGAGGCACTGGAAAAATTAGATTCTGACTATAAAATAGCCTTTGTAGTTGCAGGTACCGACCCCCTAAGCTGCGATGAACTGGGCGGACTTCACTTAGAAATTGAAGATATCGTAGAGAGAGAAAAGTTAACCTTAAGTGCTCTTAATCAGCGCTCTATCCCCGCTGTTATACTTGGTGGTGGTGGTTATTCTAAGAACAGTGCCAATGCGGTTATAGAAGCTATTTCCCAATATATGACTTTTGACATCCCAAAGTCTTATAGCCCCTACCCGTGATGCGCCAACCAGAAAAAATAACTGAGACAGGGGGATTGCCTTCCATAGGTTTACCTCTTATGAAACAGTGAAAAGTAAAGGTGGGGGAAGCTCACATCGCTGAAACAGCCATTTTTTAAGCTGCCCCACACCTCATTAAAACAAAAACCACACTGAGACCTCAAGCAGGATAATGATTAAATTTATACGATATTTTCACATTCAAGATTTACTGCTCCATTACGTAGAACCATACAAAGATAGCACTATAAACAAGATACTAAAAGAGGGAGTGGGCACTACCAATGAAGCAGAAAAATTTTCCCTATTTATCTGGTACGTTGTAGACTCTATTCACAATGACCATAGAGACGGAATAGAGGTAATGGGCAGTAAAGATAATCTTGAAATGTTACCTGATCTCGAATATGAAATCTCATGCTATATGAAATTAGTAGGATTCTATGATGTATGGTCTAGAGTTAGTGAGGAAGCTTAACAAGTGATTATCCTCAGCACTCAAGCATTAATAAAATCACGATAGATTATGTCTGATTTAGACAAGTGGTCAATTAACAACTACAAAATTATTGGTAACTATACCATTGAACTAAACTTTGTTGATGGCACACAACAAACAATTAACTTTGAACCTGTGATCGGCAAAGGCTGGTTGAGCAAACTGAAAGATACAGCTTACTTTAAGCAAGTTAAACTCAATGATGGTGGCAACCTTGAGTGGCCTGACGGGCAAGACTTTAACCCTGAAGCACTCTACGACTGGCCAAATTTTCAACAAATTTATATTGATGACATAAACTCAATATAAAAGTAGTCCTGGGCACCCACAAAAATACCGTGAATGCCCAGACCTCTAGAAAAATCCTAATATCACTGTATCATTCGCTACATATATGAATCGAAGCATAACTTCACAGTCCAGCATCAATCTAGCGAATTGTGGATGCTGCTATAGTTCCAGTGGTGTATATGTATCCCAAGTGGGGTCATAATTGTTAGTACACTGCTTGGCATACAGATTACACCAACCCTGCCTCCCTGAAACATCATCTTCCCGTCCAATTTGAAACATGCTACACCCCTCGTCTTCACAGGCTTTTGCGCAGGACTCAATAGTTTGCGAATACAATTGTTTGATAAAATATCCTGGCTCAAAGTGTTCCTGGCAACCGCCTTTCTGCCACTCAAGTCGCACTCGCTTAACATGGCCTACCGAAGTTCTCAGACCAGGAGAGGCTATTGAGATAACAGTTGAGTCATCCAATACTCCCAGGCCATTCCAGAGCAGCTCTTCATCGTCTCCAAGACTTGGGAAGGGCGTTGAAGGGCGAGAAAAATTTCTTGCCTCTTCATCACCAATGTAAACCTGTATATTTCTATTAGTGGTTTTCCGACCGATATTTGACTGTATCGAGAGCAGGGTCTCCCCTCCCGACAATTGAACAATATAAGGAGCACCGGCATAGGTTTCATAAGGTAACAGGTTAGAAGAAACCGCAAGCTCTCGGAGAGGATCTCCTTTCAGCACCGGACCTTGATTCCAATTATTTTCAAGACTTGTCCTAACAGTGGTAGGTTTGAATTGGCCATTGATTCCATTATCTTCAATGGCAACAACAATCTCCTGACTATTATTGAGCAATAGTGGTACAGGCATTCCATCGCGACTCCCTTGGCTGTAGCTGATAGCTTTTTTGTTTAGCCAAGTCAGTCCATGATTAGGTGAAGACAGCATAGAAATCTGCTGCTCATTACTGTTGAGATATTCACTCTCGTCGGCAAAATAGATCTGTAATTCGCCATTAGGTAACTGTAGAAAGCTAGGCTCCCAGCAGCCGGTACTGAATGTCGTTCCACAGGTATACACAAGGATATCATTACTCCATGTTACTCCCCTATCTATGGAAATATTGACACTTATCGTATAAGGTAACAAGTTAGTAGAAGTTTGATTTGTCGGTCTACCATTTGCTCCATAGACCAACCAACCATTCTCTAGCTCAATAATTTCAGGATTTGCATAACTATAGCCGTCTTTACCTGAAACATCGATTTCATCAAACCAGGTTTTACCAAGGTCTGAACTGAATCTCACCTTTGCACGCAGTGCACGCTCGTAGACTAAAGCGAGACGACCATCACTAAGTTTCTTGATTCGGGCGTAATATCCAGAAAAGTCCGGCTGAACAGCTTCCTCATCCCATTCTAAGTAGGTATACACATCGAACTGCTCATCATCGGAATGATTAGACTCTATTTGATAGCTTTGATCTTCCTTTGACTTATCACTAGAAAGCGCGGGACTACACAAAATACAAAAAAATATCCAAAGTGTAAAATATGATCGATCAGTAACTTTTTTCATCTTGAATCTCTTTAATTGATTTTTTGATTTTTTGATTTTTCTACTGAAGTCTAACTCTATAGACTATTTATGCATCGGAGCCCATGCAAGAAGCCCTCAATCTCAATACAGAGGCCTGCCCAACCCACTACGGCAACACCACTGCTCACCTCCTACTTTCTACTGAGTTATTCATCGATTTACTTCAATCCTAAAAACCTTTCCCACCCAGCATAGGTTCCACTTTCTTTAAAACATATAACAGTAATTTAAGCAATTCCCTCCACCGGTAGGACAGTAGTTTTTAGCGCCAAACATATAAACCCAATACAAAGCTCGAAATCAAACCCTGAAAAAGTCCATTTTTTATAAAATCTATCTGCATTACGCCAAGTAGAATACTTAAGCGATATAGTATTAGAAAAGTGTTACGCCCCTTAGGATAGTCGAGAAATATATACCTACAGAAAATCTACCCACCTCCTTACCACTCAATCAACGCTTACCTATGGTCACCGACAAACAATCTCCACACCCTATAGCTTCAATAATTTTTAAAGGCAGAAGACTCCTAGAGTACATCTAAGCCTACAACACGCCTCTTACACAGCCTATATGCTGCCTATATAGAAAAAACCCCCTATACCGTATTATTCAAAGCATAAGTGCTATTCACCAACTCACTCGATCGAACCAAAATAGCATTGCGCATTTGCGTAATTATTCAAACCTCTACCATACATAGGTCAAAAGAGATCATCATGAGCAAAGTTATTATAAAGCTAAATCAAGAAGGTAAGGGTTGCGGTTATGTCTTTCTTAAGGGTGACATTTTCCGAAGCGGCGGAGAAAAAGCCCATGCAGCCGAATTTGAAAAGAAATTTTATTCCAAGAAAAACGGCGCCTTTTATCTTAAATTAGTTAACGCCAAGGACAATAAATACTACATGGATGTTAGAGCTGCAACATCTCGGGTTGAGCCAGTAAAACATTTTTGACTGTCGATGCATCCAGCATTTGTGCATGGGAACTGCTAAATAGTGGTGAGCTTACTATGGTATT
The DNA here is from genome assembly GCF_052467605.1 of Microbulbifer regidiadema (SeqCode). Lineage (NCBI taxonomy): Bacteria > Pseudomonadati > Pseudomonadota > Gammaproteobacteria > Cellvibrionales > Microbulbiferaceae > Microbulbifer > Microbulbifer regidiadema (SeqCode). The sequence goes on from NZ_CP174316.1 coordinate 2,077,636, forward strand.
AGGCGGTAAAGATGTAGAGAAGCGTTTAAGTAGCAGTAAAGATACTGACAGTAACGCCTTATATGCCAACTGGAAAGATGGGCACCCCTACCAAGTTGAAATCGAAGATCTATAACTCATTCATTGTTAAAAAACCGCCCTCACATAGTGGGGGCGGTTTTATTTTCAGACTCACCCCTTCTCTCAGCCCACAGCAATCATGCTATTCAGCCTATTCTTTACGGCCCTTAAAATAGGCCCGCATAGTTAAAGAGAACTGTTATGGACCAACACTTCGGACACTTTTATGCCGCAATTGCCCCGTAATCGCTGTAGCGATCATAAATGTAGCTGACTTTTTCACAGCTTCGGTCCAGACCTAAGCTGCTAAAAACCCTATCCATCAGATGCTGGTTGAACTTGCGGCGCTTCCAGCTGGCGATTGAGATAACTGTAGGTGCATCTGTCTGTATCTCTCTGCGATCTTCAAATTTCAGTAAATTCAGCGCTGTCAGAGACGCATTAACATGAAGGTTTATGGCTTTCTTTCGTACGGATTGACAGTGAGTTAATCCGGTGTATTGCTTCGCATCCCTGAATAAGAACTCTATTTGAAATTTTGATTTGTAGTACGAGACCAATTTCACTGCATCTAAATTCGTATCTGTAGAATACAGTAGCGCACTTCCTTTTTTATCGTCATCGATAGGCTTGAGCAGCACCACGCGTATGGCACGCTTTAAAAATTTGGCGTGCACCACCTTCGTGTAGACTTTAACTTTAGCATCAAAAGTTCCAGAAAAATTAAAACGGCATAAATCTTCAAGGTCAACTTTTCCGTCAAACCGTTTAGGGCGTCCCTGACCGTTGTATTCCCCCTCGTATAGCCACTGCAAATTAGCATCAATCCGTAACTTTCCAACGATATGCATTCCTTCCTGAAGAATTGGGTTAACAAATGCCTTTTTACTATAAAATTCGTCTGCTGCAAGATATTTAATCTCAAGATTAAGCAACTTCGGTAGAACTTTGAGAGCATGGCTCATATATTGTTCAACCCTCGATTTTCCTTCTTCATCGATCGTTTGCTGGGAATCTATGGCATAGGCAGTATTTGTTTTCAAGTCGGTGACACTAATCGTAGAGATCTCAAGGCCGCGTTGTGATTCTCCAGCGCTGCCGTTATAAAACCACCCTAGGCCATCAGTCTTTTTGTCAGATTTACTGATAAAACTGGCATCAGTAGCGGCGACACATTCACGATTTTCTTGGAGTTCACTGGCAAATAATGTGGTGTTAAACTGGGTGAAGTCAAAGCATCTATGTGACCAGCATCGATAACGCTTCTCACTTGAGGTGCTGAATCTGTCCATATTCAGATAGGTCGCCTTGCCTCGAAAGACCATCAGTACCGACAATAGAGTCATCATAAATTTCTGCTGGGGCTTACCAACACTGGACATTTTGGCAAAAACTGTTTTAATTGTGTCTTCCATGGGCGGTTACTGCGTTAATCAGATTTCGTAAACCTTATTCTCTCAGTCTCCGCCCATGGATTCCAGCACCACGCCCCCCAATTTGCCCCTCAAAAGTGTCCGAAGTGTTGACTAAATAACCCCTCAAGAAACTGAGACAAGCGCACAATTTAAAATTTATTTACTACAATACCCATAACTAAAGGGTTTAGACGCGGATGGCAACTGTGACTTATTCGGTAATTCTCTTGGCTCTTTGCGCTGCACTTATACTTATACCGCCAACCCTGTATATAATATTGACAGTGAATTATAAAAAAATCTTACTACAGAAAGATTTTGCACTTATAACTATATCGGCAATCCTAAGCATACTTATACTCGCGTTGCAGATAATTAACCTTGCCGCCCCAATATATATACATAAGTATATCGGTGATATGGAGCTTTTCAGGCAAACGAAAATCGTACTAATGATTGCCAACAATGTAACAGGGTATTTGTTTCCTTTATTCCTAGCAGTTTTATTATTCAGGCTAAGAGACTATCTCACACCTAAGAGCGAACAACAAACGTAGCAAATTTTACTCTGGAGCAGTTAAACTGCCCCAAAAGCCAACTTACCGAATCCTTTCAGGTTGAAAAAGAACAAAATATTAAAATTCAAGCTTTACGTATACCATTCACTTCTAGCAATCCCTTTCTTCCAGCACTCCACCGCTCTTTATAGAATACTCGATAAATTCCCCACTAGATATATCAAGAATCTGTAGCCAAGAATAAAACTGCGCTTTCTCAGATTTGGCTATCTCTTCCGCAAGCTCCATTGCCTTCTCGCCAGTTGGCGCAGACCCTCTAAAACTCTTTGCGCCACCATTCATTAAATGAATACGCTCAGCAAATATGGCAAATCTGTTGGTTTTTCTCTCCATGCTTTATCTCCATATAAATTTCTTTAAACAGCCACCAGCAAAGAGGAGTCATTTAGGGCAATAGTAGATCACGCCTCTACTAAGGCTCTACCCAATTCATATTGGTCTCAACCCCTCGCATCTGCGCTAGTGTTAGCTCCAACTCGCTGCGCAGATCTATATCTACGGAAACCGAAAAGCTGCGTACGTACTTTGTATAATTGAGGATGCTGATTGCGTACATTGGCTGATTGTTATAGCTCGACCGGTAACGACAGATCAGCATAGGCTCCCCGTCAAAAATAATGCTTTTGATTCCCATGCTTCCCCCACACAGTAACTGTATATGCATACAGTATAGAATACAGTGGCCCGTCCCTGTCAACCCAAAATTGACGCCAGTACAACAACCGAGTGATAGACCCCACAATTAAAGCCATTTAGGCCGCTTATTCTCTACTATGTAGTATCCAATCCCCCATAGAGGCCGCCATCTAGTAGCCCATCGCATGAGAAAGATGCTCCTGTACGCCAGCTATACCTGGAGCTTCCTTCAGGCTGGTCAAATTTTAACCAAAAATCTGCATCAATCGGAGAGGCGAGCTAGACTGATCAGACAGTCATCACTTGAATATGAAAAACCAGCGTCATAAAGTATCTGCCCAAGTGACAGCTAATGGTGCCCACTGCTGTTAGTATTAGATGCAACAAGCTACTGGATTTTTAAATGGAAAGGGTTGCTTTATTAGTTGATGTGCAAAACGTTTACTATACCTGTAGACAAATCTACAAACGAAACTTTGATTACAATAAGTTTTGGCGGGAAGCTACCGGCGGAAGAGATGTGGTAAAAGCTACGGCTTACGCCATTGATCGTGGCGATAGAAAACAGAGTGAATTTCAAAATATATTAAGATCTATCGGCTTTGAAGTAAAATTAAAACCCTTTACACAAAGATCCGATGGCTCCGCCAAGGGCGACTGGGACGTGGGTATAACTATCGATGCAATGGAATATTCAAATCTGGCAGATACTATCGTTTTAGTTTCAGGAGATGGTGATTTTGATATTCTAGCCCACAAACTCCGCTTAGATAGAGGCAAGAAGGTTGAAGTATATGGCGTGCCGGATTTAACCGCTGGGGCACTAATTAATGCAGCGAGTGAATTTTTTCCCATTGAAAGCAGGCTGTTACTTAAATAACTATCAATAGCAATCAAGACCAAAGCTGCCTACTTTAGATATTTACTGGCTTGACATCCCTAAATGATTTAACTGGTAACTATGGTATATCCCAGCCTGAGATCGATTGCATGAAGATCGCTATGACAGAATAGATACACGCTACCCTATTTAACCCCAGCTAAGGTTTAGATAGTTACACATTGCTTTTGGATAAATTTTAGCCAGCAACATTTTCACCCAACAAGTTCAGATATCACTATGTAAGGATGACAGTTTGAGTTCCAGGTCTATTTTCTTTTGGGTTTGTAGCCTATCTGCAATAATTGTACTAGGGTTCTCCCCCAGCTACTTTATGGCTTATCAAAGCCTATCTACAATGCACCATTTCCACGGGATAATTTCTTTCCTTTGGATTTTATTGATATGCAGCCAAGCTTATCTGGCACTCGGCCAAAGTACATCTCTGCATAAGTATCTAGGCTGGCTGTCCCTAATCGTAGCTACCTTGTTTATCGGCACCTCATCCTGGGTGTTCTCCACTACGCTTGAGTCCACCCTGGAAAAAGATAAAATTTTTCAGCTGGTCTATTGGGTTGACTTATTTTTATTACCACTTTTTGTTTTCTTTCTTCTCTCAGGCTTTCTTCAGCGAAAATCCCCTAAAAAACATATGCTGTGCATGATGCTGAGTTTGATAGTTATACTGCCGCCTGGATTAGGCAGGTTAATCTATGGCTTATTTCTATTCCCTTTTGATGCACCCATTCGATATTTTTACGAGCCCATGATGCTCACCACCCTGGGGATATTGGTATATTTAGGCTTTCGCGAACGCTGGCAGTTTAGCCAGGTAAAAGTGGCCCTTGGAGTGACAGCTGGTTCATTTGCAAGCTCTTACTGGGCGGTTAATACGGGCGTATTTGCGTCTGGGGTTAGATGGGCTCTTGGCAGTTAAGAGACTTGTGAATAACCCCGCAATACCTCTCAGAGATTAGTTGCAGCTCAGTGCAAATGGTATAGCCCTTGGTAAGTACTGCAACGCAACAGCTATGAGGTTAAAATTTCAGAAGTGTTTTTAACCTCACACTAGCGCCCTCTAAGCATACTAACGGTAGCGAGCAGGCTGCCAGTCCTTCCCCATATCTCTTTAGTGAAATAACACTTTCACGATTTTTAAACAATCAGCCTCTACTGCACTTCATACAGCAACAAGCCCCTAAGCTGACTATCAATTCACGCATGCAATATTTTTCAACTAGCCAACAATACGCTGTTAAGAACTCCCTATCCGAGCACAAACTGAACAACAAAGGTTTATTTTGTGAACAGCTTTGCACAAGCAAAAATTAATAGTAATTTTTATAAGTTGCGATGTCAGATAGGCGCTGCCAATCATATAGTGAAGCCATTCAGTTTTTGATAAAATGGCAGATGGACCGGCATTATTTTTTGAGGCATGGGAGAGATACTAAAGTGATCAAAAAGAAGTTTTCGGGGAAAACAAATCTAAAATTTTCAATAATTGGCAGTGTGATGGCGGCGGCAAGCTTGCTGTCTAGTTCCATATCGGCAGAAGTTGAAGTTGATATAAATCAACTACGCCAGCAATCAAAAATTATGTTTGGCACTCTCTCAGATACGATGCCCGGCAGTGAGGGGGACACTCCTGCCATGGTTGAGCTGGGGAAAACACTCTTTATGGACAAACGGCTTTCAATCAATGACAGCCAGTCCTGTAACGACTGCCACCAAGTCGGTAGCTATAACGGCTCCGGCGTTGACAACAAGGCAACATCACTGGGCGCACTGCCCGGTACTCAAGGGGATCGCAACTCCCCAACGGTATGGAACTCCGGGTTCCAGTTAGCTCAATTTTGGGATGGCCGCGCTGAAGACCTAAAAGAACAAGCAAAAGGTCCAATACTAAACCCTGTGGAAATGGGTATGCCTTCGGCAGAAGCTGTTGAGGAAAAAATATCAAAAATTGATGAATATCAAGTGAGCTTCAAGCGTGTTTTTGGTAATGAGAATGCGATCTCTTACGATAATATTGCTCAGGCTATTGCCGCATTTGAACGCACACTGATCACAAATGATCGCTTTGATGTTTTTATGGAAGGTGACGATCACGCCTTGACAAAAGAAGAGTTAAAAGGCTTGAAAACCTTTATCAATACCGGTTGTACGGCATGTCACAATGGCGCAACGCTGGGTGGAAACATGTACCAGAAACTGGGCTTAGCCAATCAATATCCACACCAGGAAGATTTGGGTCGCTATAAAGTTACAGGTCATGAAAGTGATAAGATGGTATTCAAGGTCCCTATGCTGCGTGATGTAAGCAGAAGTGCCCCCTACTTTCATGATGGGAGCGTGGAAACTATTGAACAGGCAATTTACGATATGGCCTGGTACCAGCTGGGTCAGAAATTGAGCACACAGCAAGTGGGTGAGATCGCCACTTTCCTGGGAGCCTTAGAACACCAGGCTCATTAATAGATTTCCCACCCTTCGGGGTGGGACTCTTTTACTGCGAAAAATAATGAGTTACCCCCTCTAAAACTACAGCCTTGCCCAGGCGGATTCCTGGCCGCCCACTCAGCGGGAATACACCCCCAGAGCACCGAAGGAACCATTAAATTGACCAAGGATATAGGTCGTCAGACATGAGCACACGTCTTCTCAATCTCGATGCACTGCGGGGGCTGGCTGCAACCTTAGTTGTCTGGCAACACGGTAGTGAAGTATTTATCCGCACGCCCTCTATCGCTCAGCACGGCACAGGGCTGGCTGAACTTATCAGTCAGCTGGATTTTGGCCGGATTGGGGTGCTTTGCTTTTTCTTGATCTCCGGCTTTGTCATTCCCCATAGCCTCCTCGTATCAAACCGCTCCCTAAAGAGCTTTGCGATTCGCCGCTTCTTCCGCTTGTACCCCGCCTATTGGCTGTCCCTGGCCGTAATAATCGGATTGGCATGGGCGCTCGCTGAGCGATCATTCTCTGCAGGGACGATTCTGGCCAATACGACTATGTTGCAGGGGCTTATAGGGTTTACAAGTGTCCAGACTCTCTATTGGACCCTCACCGCAGAACTGGTTTTTTACTGCCTCTGCGCGCTGATGTTTCATTTGCGACTACTGGGGAATCCCAGATACCTGCTTATGCTGTGCTGGGGGACTCTATCGGTATTTGTCGGCCTGCAACTGCTGGGGCAATCGCCCAACCCTCTATTACAACTTCCCGCTACCACCAGTTACCTCCCCTTTGCGATTGCAGTAATGTTCTGCGGGGCCCTGATCAGATATTACTATGAGACAAGGCGCGGTTACCGCTACCTGTTGTGGGGGCTGCTTGCCACTTTCTCTATTCCGTTATTCGTTGCCATCCTGCACTTTATCGGTAGATCGATCAGTGAAACCCCACTGCGCTTCGCTTTATCTCATTTTATCGCTTTGGCAATTTTTCTGGCCTTTGTATTGCTCCGAGTAAAACCCCTGCGATATCTGGCTGCGCTGGGGACTATCAGCTATTCCATTTACTTGTTTCACCTGGCGGTTGTCTTTGTCGGCAATTGGGCGATAACCCAACCTTGGGGGCAAGGGTTGGCAAACTATCCTCTGCCCACCCTTCTGGTGCTTATCACCCTGCTCAGTTTTGCTCTGGCAGCAATTCTTTACTGGCTGGTGGAGAGACCCTGTATGCAATTGGGGCACTATTTGAGTAGTCGCAGTGAGCGAGCAAGTAGATCGGGGGCTATGCTCGGGGAGAGCTAAGGCGGGCAATAAAAAATCGCGATGAGATAAAAAGATAGCTGTAGAGCGGATCTACAGCTATCTCTGGCAGCCGTTATCGAATGGCTACTGTGTCCACAGCAAGCTGATCGCAATGGTCCACATCATAATCCCCACCAGAACATCGAGCACCTGCCAGGTTCTGGGGTTTTTAAATAGAGGCTGCATCATGCTGCCCCCTACAGAGAGCAGAGTGAACCACAACAGGGAGGCACTGCATGCGCCCAGTACGAAAAACCAGGAACCCTGGCCGGCATACTGAGCCCCCACCGAGCCGATAAGCACGATGGTATCCACGTAGGCATGGGGGTTGAGCAGGGTTAAGGCTACCGCAGTGAGCAGAGCTGAGCGGCGGGACTTCATCCACTCTTTTTGCTCCCCCAGACCTTTATTGGAGAAAGCCGAGCGGAAGGCCATAGCGCCATAGGAGAAAAGGAAAGCCGCACCGAGCCAGGTTAGCCAGATCATCCAGTCGCCACCGGCCTGTGCAATATGTGCAACCAGGAACACACCGGCAGAAATCAAGGCGATATCCATCACTACACATAATGCCGCGATACTATAGTGATATTGACGACGGATACTCTGCGTCAGCAGAAATGCGTTCTGCGCTCCAATCGCCATAATCAAGCTGATGGTAGTCAAAAAACCTTTTGCGAGCGGTGCCAACAACAACCCTGAAAACACAATACCTCCTGTGTTTCACTCTCTAATTTGGAAATACCCGCAGGGCTGCGGGCCTGAATGGTGGCGCGAGATTAAGAGGCAAACTAGAATAAGTAAATTTAATTATACTGATCCCTCATAAGAAATTCTTATGCTAGACCTCAAGCAACTCCAGGCCTTTGCCTTTGTGCTGGAAGAGCGCAGTTTTGACAAAGCCGCCGCGCTACTCCATATCAGCCAGTCTGCAATTTCCCAGCGAATCAAAGCGCTAGAGAGCCAGGTGGGGCAGGCGTTGCTGATCCGCTCCAGCCCATTGCGCCCCACTGAGGCCGGCCTCAAAGTGCTGGGCTACTACCAACAAATGCATCTATTACAGCAGGAGCTGCTCACGGATATCGATCCCGAGGGGGGCAAGACCCGCTATAGCAATCAGAATAAGGTTCGTATCGCACTGAATGTGGACAGCTTGGATACCTGGTTTCTGACCGCGATCACACCACTGATTCGATCCCAACAGCTATTGGTGGACCTAAAAGTAGATGACCAGGAAGCCACCCATGAGCTATTAAAGAATGGCGAGGTTATCGGCTGCATCAGCTCTACCACCAGCAACCTCCAGGGGTGCCAGTCGGTACTGCTGGGTCATATGGCCTATTACCCGGTGTGCACCAAGGCGTTTAAGAAGAAGTTTTTCTCAGATCCAATTAATGTTGAAGAGTTTCGCTACGCTCCAGCCGTAGAGTTCAGCTACAAGGATCAATTACAGAGCCGCTACCTGAAACAGTTTTGGGGGGTGGAGACCGGCCAGTACCCCTCCCATGAAATTCCCTCGTCAAAAAGCTTTCTCAGCTTTTTAACCCTGGGGCTCGGTTGGGGGATGGCGCCGGACATTCAGGTGGCCAGCCTGATCAAAAGTGGAAAACTGATCAAGTTCACAGAGGATCACTATTTGCAGATCCCCCTTTACTGGCATGTCTGGAACTTAAAGTCGAAGCTAATCAAGCAGATCACGATCAATCTCACGGAGCATGCGCAAAAGGCCTTGCACCAGTAGCTATTCGCCCCGCCGCGAGTCAATCTTACAATTCTGGATTTTTGCGCACCTGATTAAAGCCATTTCTCCATTTCGCGGATAATAAACTCCACTCTGGCGGGCACAACCTGACTGCGTCGAAGCGCCAAAAAGAGTGTCTCACTCACGGGCTTCTCCAGGCTGTGTGCCCTGATCAAATTCGGCTCTCGAAACGCATTTACCGCATAGCTGGGCAAAACAGTAAAACCCAATCCCAGGCTAACAGGCTCCAGAATCAAGCTGATTTGGTTAGAAAAGCCTTTTTGCTGGAAATCGTTAAGGCTGCGAAATTGCGGGAAGTTTGCCCCCAATAATAGACTCGCGTGATGGATACCGTCGGGGTGGCCGATATACCCCAAGGCTAACAGCTGCTGCCAATCAGGGCTTGCCACCTCTGCCGGTGTCACCAGCAGCAACTGCTCACTGGCGATCGGCCTGCTATCAACCTCCTGCGCTTGTGGAGGACTAGTCATTAATCCTATATCAGCGTCGTTTTCTGCGATCGCCTTCTCCACATCCAAATTGGGGGCAAAGCGGCAGCTGATCGCCAGCCCCCGGTGGACTTGCTGCTGGGACAGCAGCTTCGGGTAGAGCTTAAGCCCCACACTACCTGGGCACATGACCCTTACCGCGCCCTGATGCGGTGGGTCCTCGCCAATAATATGCCCCAGGTTGGAGAGCGCTTGAATAATCCCCTGCCCCTCCCGGTAAAGCCTGCCACCCGCATCTGTGAGCGCGAAGTGCTTACCCTGCCTGATTAACAGGGCGACCCCCAGGTGCTCCTCTAGCTTGCGAATATGCTGGCTTACCCCAGACTGTGTCATATGTAAGCGATCCGCCGTGCGGGTGAAGTGCCCCTCCTCCGCCAGGGTGCAAAAGCTCCGCAGCCACACTGGATTAATCATTACAGAAATTACTCAAAAAGATAACAAATGATAATTATACGTAATGAGCCATAGGTTGTAACTTGGCCGTATTCAACCAAGGAGATTGCCATGAGCAGCGCATACCCGAGAACCTTTTCTCATATCGGTATTTCAGTGCCAGACCTGGAAGCAGCCGTAAAGTTTTATACCGAGGTGCTGGGCTGGTACCTGATTATGAAGCCCACCGATATCACCGAGGACAAGAGCGCTATCGGTGAAATGTGTACCGACGTATTTGGTCCCAACTGGGGCAGTTTCCGCATCGCCCACCTATCCACCGGAGACCGGATTGGGGTAGAACTGTTCCAGTTTAACAATCAGGAAAACCCCGAAGATAATTTTGAGTACTGGAAAACCGGTATCTTTCACTTCTGCGTGCAAGATCCCAACCTGGAAGAGCTGGCGGATAAAATTGTTGCCGCTGGAGGCAAAAAACGCATGCCGGAGCCCCGCTATTACTACCCCGGTGAAAAGCCTTACCGCATGATTTACATGGAAGATCCATTCGGTAACATTTTGGAAATTTACAGCCATAGCTATGAATTAATCTACAGCGCCGGCGCCTACTAGAGCCGCGTAAATTTCCCCTAAAATCCTCCTATCGGGTGGCGGTGACTGTTGTGATCAAATCCAGCCGGCACCCGATAGAGCACGCCTCAATTCGCCGCAATACTGTGTACATTGCGCAGGACCAAAATCGATACTACCAGTGCCAGAAGACTGCAAACAGCGATAACGCTGACCAGAGGCCCGGGGGTACCGTCAAATATTAGACTGATCATTGCAATTGATATTGCGCCCATCGATAACTGCATCGCCCCGCCCAGAGAGGAGGCCGTTCCCGCAATGGGCCCGTGCTGCTCCAGAGATAGGATAAGCACCATGGGAAGCAACATCCCCAAAAACATATTGCACAACAACAGCATTAATATAAGAAATATAAATTGATCGAAGCCCGCCGTAACGACCGTATACATAGTTATCGCACTCAGGGCAAAACCGGCCACACTCCATTTGACCAGCCTCACCGGGCCAAAGCGCGCGCCGAGATTCGCGGCAAACTGACTCGGCAGAAAGAAACCAATAGCATTCAAGGCAAACGCTAAGCTGAACTGAGTGGGCTGCAAACCGTAATAGCCCATATATAAAAATGAGGCTGTCGAAAGGAAAGCAAAGAACGCGGAAAAGCCAAATCCGCCAATGCCAATCAGCCCGAGATAAATAGGGTCGCGCAGCAATAGCGTAAAAGATTGCAACAGGGCGCTTCGCTTAAAGGGAACTTTATTTTCTGGTTTCAGGCTCTCGCGCAGACTGGTTATGGCGAGGACCAAGCACAAGGCCGCAGCAACGGAAATTCCCATAAACACACTGCGCCAGCCAAAATTCACCAACAGCAGGCTGCCAATGAGTGGTGCCAGCAGAGGAGAAATTGAAAATACCAGCATTACGGTGGTTAAAAGGCGGGTTGCCTGCATCCCAGTGTAAGAATCTCGAATAATGGCCCGGGGGATAGACATCACTGAAGCCGCACCGACCCCCTGAAAAAACCGAAAAACGATCAGCCACTCAATCGTTGGCGCTAAAGCACAACAAATTGATGCAATGGTAAAAAGTGATAAGCCAAAATAGAGTGGCGGTTTGCGGCCAAAGATATCCGAGGTAGGACCATAGAGTAGCTGGCATACCCCAAAGGCGACAAAATAGACCATTAGGGTATATTGTGTGACACTCGTTGAAGTATTGAGGGCTTTGGTTATTTGCGGCAGCGCGGGCAGGTACATATCGATGGCCATAGGGCCCACAGAGCTGAGCAGCCCCAGGACCAGTGCCATTTTGATAAAGCCCGAGTTCATCCTCAGCCCCTATTTTGCCCTCTCAATTCCGGCCTGGCCCCGCCTTAATCTTCCCAATAGCGCTGCATTTTTAAAAACATAAAAGAGGCGGTCCAGGTAATCATTACCAGTCCCGTGAGGGCTTCCAGTCCGGCGGTAAAACGCAGGTGCCCCAGCGGCTCAATATCGCCAAACCCCAGTGAGGTATAGGTGGTAAAGGAGAAGTAGGCACAGTCGAGCAGACTGCCATTAAAGTTACCTACCAGGGTGCCAAAATAGGGCGAATTCACCATAAAGTAATAGCAGTAGGCAAATAGCCATATTTCGACCACATGGGCAATCAGGGCACCAAACACCCCCAGGACAATCGCCAGATTGTGTCTGATCGGTACCCAGCCGCCGATACGGGCAAGGGCGCTGAGCGCTTCGTGGTGAATCAGGACGACAATGGCGACAACCAGCACATTCACCGCGAAGGCCAGCAGTAAATCAGCGTCGATCATGAAAGAACTCGCGCACTAAGTTACTCGCCTCTTCCGCCATAACCCCCGACTCCACCGCAACCTTATGATTAAAAAAGCTGGCCTGGGCCAATTCCAACTGGCTTTCCACCACACCGGCCCGGGGCTCGGTGGCGCCGTACACCAAGCGCCCTACCCGCGCGTGTACCAGAGCGCCAAAGCACATGGTGCAGGGCTCAATCGTCACATATAAAGTGGTGTTTGGCAGGCGGTAATTCTGTTGCTTATCCGCCGCTTGCCGCAGGGCGACAATTTCCGCATGGGCACTGGGGTCACAATTGCCGATGGGCCGGTTGCTGCCCTCGCCGATAATTTTTCCATCCTGTACCAAAACTGCACCCACCGGTACTTCACCGCGCTCAGCGGCGAGTTGGGCAAGCTCCAGGGCTCGCCGCATAAATCCAAAGTCTCTGGGAGTCGCCATCAAGCTGCCCTTTTACCTCTATCGTCTCTCTGTCAAACGCCACATAGGAGGCGCTACTGTCTAGCCGCTGTGACCGCTAGCTGTGTTTTATAAAACGGCGCACAACAAAATCCGCCTCCAGCTCCAGGCTGTCGCGCTCTTCCAGCTGCTGCCGCGCTTCCCGATTGCCTTTCCAGGCAAAAGGCGTCATCGCGAGAAAATCTGAAATGGCCTGCTGACCCTTCAGCACGAAAGGAAAGCAGCAGCGCAAATCGACTTCCGGCGTCAACTTGTCGATCACTTTGGGGGCGGGGTGTTTGCGCGGTTCCCGATACAGGGCTTGCTTTAATGTCCACAGATGATCGGGGCCGGGGGATACATCCAACAGATGCCCCCCGACTTTAATCACCCGCGCCATCTCGTGATCTGGCGCCGGAGCAAAGATTTTTAGCAGGTTGTCCACGGACTCCGAGGCCACAGGCAGATTCACATTGCTGGCAACCACAAACTGAGCGCTGGTATCGCGCTTGGCCGCCATACGCACACCGGACTTGGAAATATCGATACCGGAAAGCGCGTGGCCATGCCAGCCGGCCGCCTCAAGTTCCCGCAGGTAATACCCCTCGCCACAGCCGATATCCAGCAAGCGGCGGCCGGGCTTGTAGGGCATTAGCGCCGCAATGCTATCGACCAGGGGCCGGTAGTAACCGGCGTGGAGAAAGCGCCGCCGGGCGTGCAACATCTCGGAGGAATCACCGGGATCTTTGCGGCGCTTGCGATAAACAGGCAACAGATTGACATAGCCCTCGCGCGCGCGGTCAAAACTATGTCGATTAGTACAGTGCCAAGAATCTTTACCTAAGGTTAAGGGGGCAGCACAGAGCGGGCATTGCCAGATCATTCAACTTCCTGAGTGTGTCTATTCTCTTTTACAAACGAGTGCGGAGATCGCTGCAAAATCAAATCTGCCGCCTTCTCCGCAATAGCGATCACAGGCGCATTGGTATTGCCACTGATCAGGGTGGGCATTATGGAGGCGTCCACAACCCTCAGTCCATCCACTCCGCGTACTTTTAGCTCGCTATCCACGACAGCTAATTCATCATCACCCATTCGGCAGGTGCCTATCGGGTGATAGATGGATTCTGCATGCTGGCGAATATAGTGGATGATTGCCTCTCTATCACTCAACTTCTGCTCTGGACGCAGTGACTTTTTCTGATAGCGACTCAACTCCTCCTGGGCGAGGATCTCCTGTGCCATTTCGAACGCCTCCACCATCACTTGCAGGTCCTCGGGCTCGCTCAAATAGTTGGGCTCTATTCGCGGCAGTTTGCGCGGGTCGGTGGAATTCAAGGTGATCTCGCCGCGACTCTTGGGCCTCAGGGCACAGGCGTGGAGGGAGTAACCATAGCAGGTGCGCTTGTTAAAACCGTGCTGAAAGGTTGGGACCGCCGTCATGTGGAATTGAATATCCGGGTTGCTCCCCGCCAAACTGGAACTGGCAAAGCCCCCCGCCTCGGCCACATTACTGCTCAGAGGTCCTTTATTAAACAGGATCAGTTCCGGCAGGCGCAGCGCAGTGAGCACTTTGGGCCATAGCGCTTCGGAAAAACTGACCGGCTCCGAGGCCTCCACCACTTGGATAATATCCAGGTGATCCTGCAAATTTTTACCCACCCCCGGAAGGTGCGCCTGTGAGGCCAGACCCTGCTTGCGCAGCTGATCCTGGTCGCCAATACCGGACAGCAGCAGCAACTGTGGCGACTGAATAGCACCGGCACTTAAGATCACCTCTTTGTTCGCCAAAATTTTAGTGCCATCGAGTAATTCGACCCCGGTGGCCTTTTCTCCACTGAGAATAATTCGCGCCACCTGGCTATCGGTGCAAACGCGCAGATTTGAACGGTTGGCAATCGGGTGCAGATAAGCCGCTGCCGCAGAACAGCGCCGCCCGCGCCGCTGTGTCACCTGGTAAAAGCCCACCCCATTTTGCTGCCTGCCGTTAAAGTCATTATTCGGCCGGTATCCCAGGGACTCTGTCGCGCGTAAAAAAGCCTTGCTCGCTTCGGTGGTCCACTTTAGGTCCGATACCGACAGAGGACCGTAGCCGCTGTGATAGGCATCGGTGCCGCGCTCATTGCCCTCCGCCACCAGGAAGTAAGGCAGCAGCCCCTGCCAACCCCAACCGGGATTGCCCGCAGCTTCCCAAGCATCGTAATCGTCGCTATTGCCACGGATATAAATCATGGCATTGATCGCACTGCTCCCGCCCAGGGTTCTGCCTCGCGGCCAAAATAGTTTGCGGTTGTTCAGATGCTGCTGTGGCGTGGTGTGGTGGTGCAGGTTATAGCGGGTACCCGGTAACAACTCGCCGATACCCACCGGGATAGAAATCAGGGGGCTCCGATCTTTGGGGCCCGCCTCTAAGAGACAAACTCGATGCTGCTCTTCGGCACTGAGCCGATTTGCCAAAACACAACCGGCGGAGCCAGCACCTACGATCACATAATCAAAAATCATTTGAGTGGACATGGGACCTCAGCACCTTTGTAGCTGGATGTCAGCTGACGGTACACTCAAGCACAGAATAATGACAGGCTGGAGGTCCCCCAAGCATGCCCAATTCCGAATTCAGTGATGATCAAGTCCTCGCCAGCTGGCATAAGAATGCGCACGAGTGGACTAAAGTAGTAGATAAGGCCGCCATCCCCAGCCGCCGACTGGTCACCGACGCCGCCATTGTCAGCGCCATCATCGCCTACCAACCCGCAACGATTTTGGATATCGGCTGCGGTGAGGGCTGGCTCAGCAGAGTGTTCGCACAACAGGGTATTCCGGTATGCGGTGTCGATGGCGTAAAAGATTTAGTCAATATTGCCCGCGCCCGCGCCGGTAGCTGTGACTCTTACCGGCAACTGCAATACGAGGAAATCTGCGCCGAAAAGTTGGAGCAACAATTTGCACTGATCGTATGTAATTTTTCCCTTATCGGAAAAGAGTCCGTCGAGCAGCTGTTTGGCAGGGCGCGCGAACTGCTGCTCGACGGTGGACACTTTGTGGTCCAAACACTTCACCCCCACTGGGCCTGTGCGGAACAGCCCTACCGGGATGGCTGGCGCCCGGGTTCCTGGGACGGGATTGAGGGGAACTTTGCCGAGGCCGCGCCCTGGTATTTCCGCACACTGGAGAGCTGGGTGCAGTTATTTAACAACAGCGGCCTCGCTATAGATGCAATACACGAACCCAAGGCCGACCCTCTATCCCCCCCCTCCTCACTGATTATTTGCGGGAAAATAGTGGCGTAGCGTATTTGCGCGCGCCTTCCCGACAACCGGGCTCCGGCCCGCTGGAACCGGTAGTAATTTAAGAGTATTTTTTCATCAGCTTTGGCGCAGAAATATCAAAATAATAATAAAAAAACATTGGCGGTCCCTTAATCACATTTGCGACTACTTGGGCAAAAATGAAAAAGTACCCATTTCATGCGATCTTCAAGGAAGGTGCTGAATATTTCCGACCGTCAAGTAAGCAGAGTGGCAACAGCCGCCTAATTTGTTCGAAAAAATGCTTTGTTTGCGATGATCCATAATAAATTCAACGACCGTATACGACCAATGACACGAGAAGTTGATATCCAGGGGCAACCGCAATGCTACTTTGCAGTTTTCGATTTAGCGTCAATCAGCTAGTGCCAAAGACTCTTGGTCTAGCCCTCCTGCCGGTGTGCTGTGTCTGCTCTGCCGATGATTTGTTTATTCCAGATTCCCGCGAAGCCCTGAACCTGGAATCCGGCAGCTTGATCTTTCCCGACTCCGCATTTGCCATGGATAACGACGCCCTAACCCAGGCCGCCGAGTACCTGCGTACCAACAGTATGAGCAATTTGCAGCGGCGCCTGAATTACCAGTGGCTGCAAATGCACACCAGCCCGGACAAGTTTAAGCCCCTGAGAGGCGGCAAAGCGCTGTCCAAAATCCTGCGCATGGGCCTCGACACCTACAAGACACAAAACTCCCGCGCCGCGCGTATTGGCCTGCTCCGCTACACCGATCACGAGGGCAAGATTGGTGGCTCGGTGGACTATGGAATCTCCCTGTCCGACGACAAATTCAAGTTCTCTTTTGAACTGGAGTTTTAACGAGTCCCTGAAGTCCGGCGCCTCCCCTCTCCTTCCCCGTTTACAGGTTTGTTAGAATCTCCGCCACCTAAACCGGCGGAGATAACCGTGAGTAGCTCAACCCCCCCCAAATCTTTCCCTGAACTCCCGATTGCCGGGGTAGGCCGGCGCCTGGCGGCACTGCTCTACGACCTGCTGATACTGATGGGCCTATTGGTGGTTTACGGCTTTATTGCGATGATGGTTGCGTCGACAGTGGTGGGGCTCAATTGCCAGCCCGAGGTAAATGACTACAACCCCTGTGTCAGCGGACCCTTCTTCCAGCTGGGCGCGCTGGCGGTTATTGCCGGCTATTACTTCTGGTCCTGGCGGGCGGCGGGCCAAACGGTGGGAATGCGCGCCTGGCGCCTGCTGCTGGCGAGCCCCAATGGGGTTCAGCTCACCTGGCGCCAATGTGTTCTGCGCGCCATAGTCGCGCCCCTGTCGATTGCCTGTCTGGGGCTCGGTTTCTTCTCGGCCTGGGCCAGATCCGATAAGGCCACCTGGCATGACCTTATCTCCGAATCCCAAGTGCGCATACTGCCCAAGAAATCCAAATAGATCCTGCGGGGCCCTAGCGGGCCCTTTGCAGTAGATACCAGCCGGCACCGAAGCACAGCAGTATCGGCAAGAGCACGGCGAGGAAAGGCGGGAAGCCAAATACCAGGGAGGATGGCCCCAGGATATCCTGGATAAACTGGAACACCAGACCAACCACCAGGCCGATAAATACGCGCAGCCCGGTAGTCACTTCCCGCAGGGGGCCAAAAATAAAGGAGATCGCCACCATCACCAGGCTGGCGATGGTGAGCGGCTGCAACACTTTCTTCCAAAACTGCAACCAGTAGCGGCTGGAGTCCTCGCCCTTGCGATCGAGGAATTTGCCGTAGGCCCACAGGTTGCGCGGTGACAGGTCCGCCGGCAGCGGCACCACCAGGGCAAACAACTCCGGCGAAATCTCCGCTTTCCACTCGCTCGTGGATACGGTTTCACTCTCGGTATGCTCACCGGTAAAAAGGGTGGTGCGGCTATTCTCCAGCTCCCAGCGCTCGCCATCAAAATGGCCGCGCTCGGCAAACTCTACCCGCTCCAACTCCCGATTGGCACCGAAGTGATAGCGGGTAACACCGTAGAGTTCACCATCCGGCAGCGCCGCATTGAAGTGAACAAACTCACCGCTGTCTTTCAGCCACAGACCGCTTTCCAGACCGCTCGCTTCCAGCTCACCCAGCGCCCGGGCTTTATCGCTCTCGGCGATCACATTGGTTTTGGGAATAACAAATTCCGCCAGCCCCAGGCCGAGCAAAATCAACAGGGTAATCGGCTTCATCACCGACCAGGTAATCCGGCCAATGGAAATGCCCGCAGCCCGCATAATGGTCAGCTCACTGGTGCCCGCCAGCGAGCCCAGCCCCACCAGGCAGCCCACCAGGGCGGAAAAACCCAACTGCTCGTAAATACGCGCCGGCAGGGTCCAGCCCACATATTTGAGGGCGTCGACAAAGCCGTAGTCCTTCTCCAGCTCTCCCAACTGATCCACCAGGGCAAAGACCACGGTGAGGCCGAGGATAATCATCAGTGCACCGCCCACAGCAGCGATAACGGTGCGGGCGATATATAGATCAAGCTTACTCACCTGACGACTCCTTCACACCCTCGGGCAAACGCTTGGGCGGCGCCTTGCGCCAATTTCTGCCCGCTAACAACAGCAAGCCGAGCAGCAGGAACGGCGGGTGTACCAGCCAGATCATTGCCGGGTTGGAAATCTTGCCGTCCTCAATCGCCCCGCGAACCCCCTGCAAGATCACCAGGTAGGTGATATACAGCAAAATCGCGGGGATCATCTTCGCAAAGCGCCCCTGGCGAGGGTTGGTGCGGGAGAGCGGCACCGCCAGCACGGCGACCACCAATACCAAGATCGGCAGGCTGAAACGCCAGTAGAGATAGGCCCGCTGCTGCGGGTCATCGCCCTTGAGCAGCTCCAGGGTAGAGGCGGATTCCATCTGGTCCCGCTGGCGGCTGCGCTCGCGGGGCACCTCAAGAATGACGGAGTAACTGCTGAACTTCATCTGGCGGTACTCCCGCTCGCCGGGAACGCCCTCGTAGCGAAACCCGTCGCGCAAAACCAAATAGCGCAGGCCCGTCTTCGGATCGATTTCCTGCACGCCTTCGCGGGCGCGGATAACTACCTGTTGGTCCGCCTCGGTTTCCGCTTCTGCGCCGCCCAACTCCGCCAGGAACACCCCCAACATAGTGGACTTGTCCTCACTCAGCGCATCGGCGTAGTAAACCGCGCGGCCCCCTTGGGAGGAGACAAATTTCTTTGGCACCAAATGATCAAACTCGTTGCGGGCTTTTTCCGCAGTGAGCAAGCTGGTAGAGCGCGCCATACCCGCCGGGGAGAAATACAGACTCATAGAGGCCACCACCAACGCCAGCATCAGCGCCGGGATCATGGTGTAACCCAATAGACGCCAGTCGCTAAAGCCACAGGCGTGTAAAACGGTCATTTCACTTTCTATATAGAGGCGGCCATAGGCGAGGAGAATCCCCACAAACAGGCCCAGCGGTAAAACCAGTTCCAGGAATCCCGGCAAGCGGAACCCCATCAGGGAGAACAGGATATTCGCGGAAATATCCCCAGCGGCAGCTTCCGCCAGATATTTCACGAATCGGCCGCTCATCACAATTAACAGCAAAACTGCGCTGACCGCCAGCGTGGCAAACAGCAGCTCGCGGCAGAGATAGCGAAAAATAATCACAGGGCGAACAAATTCCTTGGTGACAGCGGTGTGATGGTAGCTGAATCAAAAATGAGTAAGTTGCCCACCGGGTACAGCAATCCATAAGCAGGCGGGTTAAACTTGTGCGACGCATTATCACTAAAAATTCTTGCTATGTCTCGACTCTGAGGCATGCAATCTATTGTCAGATTTTAAGGAAAGCGAAAAATGCAGTTCTCCGCCAAGGTTGCAGATATCAGTAAACAGCGCAGCGCCTGCTCGATTATTTCAGCAGATGCCAAAAATAACCTCAGCGAAAGTGGAAAAAACCTGGATAAATTGACCGGGGGAATGATTGCGAAAATCCTCAAGCGCGGGGACTTGGGGGCCAAATCCGGCAGCACCCAGCTGATCAATCTTATCGATGTTCCCAGCGAGCGCGTACTGGTAGTACGCACCGGCAAAGGCGCTCTCAGCCAGGCAGAGTTCCGCAAGCTGGCAGCCAGCAGTGCCAGCGGGGTAAAGAACTTTAAAGATGCCGCCAGCTACCTGTGTGAAGTGGATGTCGAGGGTGTCGACAACCGCTGGAAAGCACAGCAAATCGCCATGGCCGCCGGCCTGGCAAGCTACCGCTACACCCAGTCCCGCACCGATGCGAAGCCCCTGCCGCTGGCAAAATTCACCATCCACGCCCCGGAGAAGAAACAGCTGAAAGGCATCCAGGGCGGTATGGAAGTGGGCGCAGCTCAGGCACTGGGCAGCAACGTTGCCCGCGAACTGGGCGATCTGCCCGGCAATATCTGCACCCCCAGCTACCTGGCCGCCCAGGCTAAGGCCCTGGCTAAAAAGCACACAAAACTCACCACCAGCGTGCTGGATGAGAAAAAAATGCAATCCCTGGGCATGGGTGCATTCCTCAGCGTATCCAAAGGCAGCGACCAGCCGCCCGCACTGATCGCCATGAACTACAAAGGTGGCAAGACCGGCGAAAAGCCGGTGGTACTGGTCGGTAAAGGCATCACCTTCGATAGCGGCGGCATCAGCATCAAGCCGGGCCTCGCTATGGACGAGATGAAATACGATATGGGCGGCGCCGCCAGTGTTTTCGGTGTGATGAACGCCCTGGTTGAGTTACAGCCGTCTATCAATGTCGTGGGCCTGGTTGCCGCTGCTGAAAATATGCCCAGCGGCCGCGCCAGCAAGCCCGGCGATGTTGTAACCTCCATGTCCGGCAAAACCATCGAAATCCTCAACACCGACGCCGAGGGCCGCCTGGTGCTGTGCGATGCCATCACCTACGCCGCCAAGTTCAAGCCCAGCGCGGTTATCGATATCGCCACCCTCACCGGTGCCTGCGTTATTGCCCTGGGCCACCACGCCACCGGTCTCTACGCCAACAACGAAGCACTGGCCAAGGATCTCCTCCAGGCCGGCGAAACCACCGGTGACCGCGCCTGGCAGATGCCGCTGTGGGACGAGTACCAGTCCTCCCTGGATTCCAACTTTGCCGATATCCAGAACATCGGCGGGCGCGAAGCCGGCTCCGTCACTGCGGCCTGCTTCCTGGCGCGCTTTGCCAAAGACTACAACTGGGCGCACATGGATATTGCCGGCAGTGCCTGGAAGTCCGGCGCGCAGAAAGGGGCCACCGGCCGTCCGGTGCCCCTACTGGTTGAATATCTACTGGGCAAATAAGCAGCCAAAGCGCACAATAGCCGCCGGCACCCTCGGTGTCCGGCGCACCGAGCGGCCCACCAGTGGGCCGCTTCTGTTTATCGGTAGCGCATCAATACGGCCGGAATTATTTGACCAGTACCCCTAATGACTCGCATTGATTTCTATATCCTCTCCTCCGATCAACCGGAACACGCCGATATTTTTGCCTGTCGCCTGGCTGAGAAAGCCTACCGCGCGGGTATGCGGGTACTTATTGCGGTGGATAATCCGCAGAGAGTGGAACAGATGGACCAACTGCTGTGGAGCTTTCGCGAGGACAGCTTCCTGCCCCACGCCCCCCAGGCTGACAACCAGCAGGCGCAAATAGAAATTAACAGTGGCGACGATCCCGCCGATCACCACGGCCTACTGATCAACCTCTGCACCAAGGTTCCCAAGTGGTTTAGCCGCTTCGAGCGCTTGGCAGAGATTGTGATTCAGCAACCAGAACCATTAAAACGGTCACGATTGCGATTTGGTCACTTCCGCGATCGCGGATATCCGTTACAATCCCACAAGATTAACCAGAGCCTCTAACTGCGTCCGAGAGTCATGTCCGGCAAGAAAAACAAACACAAGCACCGCAGACAAGAGCACAAAAAGTCCAGCGAATTTCTGGATGAACTGAATTCGCTGCACACCCTGCTTGTCAGCGACGAAAACAGTGAAGATATCCCCGTGCTCAGCCAAGTGGCCAAGCAGGGCGATCCTGTAATCCCTGAGCCGCCGGCACTTCCCAGCATTGCCGACACCGCCAAACCCAGCGGGACGCCGGCAACCAGCGAATTTGAAGATATCGATATCTCGCTGGAGGATATCGATCTGCCGATTTTGTTTTCACCGGTCGAAGAAGAGATGCTGGCGCAACAATCTATGTCGCTGGCGGAATCTGACTTAGCGCTTTTGCGCCCGCTGCAAGAGCTGACCGCCGAGGAGGACGAAGCACTCGCCCTCGCAGAAATCGAAGCGGTGCAGGAAGCGGTTGAAGTGCCGGCAGAGGACAGCCCCTCTTTAAATAGCACTGAAAATTATTCGGCCGCACAGCCCGAGCAGGAACCTGAACCAAGCCCCCAAGCCACAGCGGAGCAACCCTCAGCGGAACAGAAACAGGTTGAGGTGCCGGCGGAGGAAAGCTCCCCGTTAAGCAGCAGCGCAGAAAACCGCTCAGCCGCAGAGCCCGAGCAAAAGCCTGAGCCACAAGCCCAAGCCGCAGCCGAGCAGAGGCAGGTTGAGATACCGGTGGAGAAAAAGCCCGCGTTAAGCCGCGCCGAAAGTGGCTCAAGCGCAGAGCCCAATCGAAAGCCAGCGCCAAAACCCCGGGGCCGGACAGAAAATCCTTTTCTGCCAGACCATATTCGCGCTCGCCTCACCGGCGGGCGCCCGCTGCCCAATAAAACGGACACCGGTATCGCCTCCACTGTGCAGCCAAAAACCGAAGCCCCTGGGGCTGGAGAAAAAACTGCGACGGCGAACAGCCAGCTCCAGCCGCACAAAGGGCTTCCGAGCGCAGCCCCTGAGCTATCGGCCAAAGAGCGCCAGCGCCAAGATTTGATCGAGCAACTCGTCGCCCAACAACTGCCCAAACTGGAGCGCCGCCTGCGCGCTCAAATAGAGCAGGTGGTCGACGAACTCGGCGTTTGGGATTAAGGGAGCCTCTGAATTACTCCGTGATACCTCTGGCATGCAGAGCGGTTCACAATCAAGGCGCGGCTTCGCAGGAATGTCTAGACCTTTCAAGAAGTCGTAACGCGGAGTGTGAATCGCTCTGCAAGCCCCGAAGGGCGGGCCTTGAAGGCCACAGCTGCTGCGTTGCAGCTCTTGCCAAGGGCTACGGCCATTCGCGGCGAGCTGCGCCTAACATCTGCGGCCTTCAAGACCCGCAGAGGCATTACGGAGTTATTCAGAGGCTTCCTAAGCTCAAATACCGCCTTTTTCCCATTAGACCCCGGCGGTATAATTCCCGCCTTTTCCGCGCAGCCCGAGCAAGCACCAGACTATCCTGAGCCAAGACGCTGTGCACGCAGTCAGTAAAATACAAGGTTTCCCACCCGCATGGACAAAACATACCAGCCCAACGCCATAGAACAGCAGTGGTACAAAACCTGGGAGGAGAGCGGCTACTTCAAGCCTTCCGGGGACAAAGAAGCCAAGCCCTACAGCATTATGATCCCGCCGCCGAATGTCACCGGCAGCCTGCATATGGGCCACGGTTTCCAGGAGTCCATTATGGACGCCCTGATTCGCTACCACCGCATGCAGGGCGACAACACCCTGTGGCAAGTGGGCACCGACCATGCCGGTATCGCCACCCAGATGGTGGTAGAGCGCCTGTTGGGCGCCGAAGGCGTATCCCGCCACGACCTGGGCCGCGACAAGTTTATTGAGAAGGTCTGGGAGTGGAAGGAAGAGTCCGGCGGCACCATTACCCGCCAGCTGCGCCGTCTGGGCGCCAGCCCCGACTGGTCCCGCGAACGCTTCACCATGGACGACGGCTTCTACAAAGCGGTGCAGGAAGTCTTTATCAAACTGTATGAAGACGGCCTGATTTATCGCGGCAAGCGCCTGGTGAACTGGGACCCGAAATTCCACACCGCGATCTCAGACCTGGAAGTATTAAACGAAGAAAAGCAGGGTCACCTGTGGCACTTCCGCTACCCGCTCTCCGACGGCTCCGGCCACTTGGTGGTCGCCACTACCCGCCCGGAAACCATGCTCGGCGATACAGCCGTCGCCGTACACCCGGAAGACGAGCGCTACCAGCACCTGATCGGCAAGACCATCAAGTTGCCCCTGGCGGATCGTGAAATCCCGATTATTGCCGACGAATACGTCGACCGTGAATTCGGCACCGGCTGTGTAAAAATCACCCCGGCCCACGACTTCAATGACTACGAAATGGGCCAGCGCCACAACCTCGAGATGATCAATATCCTCGATGCCGACGCCCACCTGAACGACGCAGTGCCGGAAAAATACCGGGGCATGGAGCGCTTTGCCGCGCGCACCCAGATTGTCGACGACCTGGACGCCCTCGGCCTGCTGGAAAAAGTAGAACCCCACACCCTCAAGGTACCTCACGGAGACCGCTCCGGCGCCGTGATTGAGCCCTGGCTCACCGATCAATGGTACGTAAAAACCCAGCCCCTGGCCGATGAAGCCATCGCCGCCGTTGAAGATGGCCGCGTTGAGTTCGTACCGAAAAACTACGAGAACATGTATTTCTCCTGGATGCGCGATATCCAGGACTGGTGTATTTCCCGCCAGCTGTGGTGGGGCCACCGCATCCCCGCCTGGTACGACAACGACGGCAATGTCTATGTTGGCCGCAGCGAAGAGGAAGTGCGCGACAAGCACAACCTGGGCGCCGACATCAGCCTGCGCCAGGACGACGACGTACTCGACACC
Organism: Microbulbifer regidiadema (SeqCode); assembly: GCF_052467605.1. Classification (NCBI taxonomy): domain Bacteria; kingdom Pseudomonadati; phylum Pseudomonadota; class Gammaproteobacteria; order Cellvibrionales; family Microbulbiferaceae; genus Microbulbifer; species Microbulbifer regidiadema (SeqCode). The sequence goes on from NZ_CP174316.1 coordinate 2,102,401, forward strand.
TGGTTCTCTTCCGGCCTGTGGACCTTCGGCACCCTGGGCTGGCCAGAAGATACCGAAGAACTGAAAGCCTTCCACCCCAGCTCCGTACTGGTCACCGGCTTCGATATTATTTTCTTCTGGGTCGCGCGCATGATGATGCTGACCCTCTACTTCAAGAAGGAAGTACCGTTTAACACCGTGTACGTGCACGGCCTGGTGCGCGACAACCACGGCCAGAAGATGTCCAAATCCAAGGGCAACGTGATCGATCCTATCGACCTGATCGACGGTATCGACCTGGAGCCCCTGGTAGAGAAGCGTACCTCTGGTCTGATGCAACCTCACCTGCGCGAGAAGATCGAAAAGCAAACCCGCAAGGACTTCCCCGAAGGTTTCTCTGCTTTTGGTACCGATGCCCTGCGCTACACCTATTACTCACTGGCTTCCACCGGCCGCGACATCAAGTTTGATGTGGGCCGTATTGAAGGCTTCCGCAACTTCTGTAACAAGATCTGGAATGCCTCCCGCTACGTACTGCAAAACTGCGAAGAGCACGATTGTGGACAGGACGGCAGCACGGATTTTGAACTGACCATCGCCGACCGTTGGATTATTTCCCAGCTGCAGCGCACCGAAATCACCGTGCGCGAAGCCATGGACACCTACCGCTTCGACCTCGCCTCCCAGGCCCTGTACGACTTTATCTGGAGTGAGTACTGCAGCTGGTATCTGGAACTGTCCAAGCCGGTACTGTGGGACGACAACGCCTCCGACGCAGTGAAAAAAGGCACCCGCCGCACCCTGATCCGCGTACTGGAAACCATTTTGCGTCTGGCCCACCCGCTGATGCCGTTTATCACCGAAGAAATCTGGCAGCGTGTAAAAACCCTGGCCGGCTCCAACGGTGACACCATTATGCTGCAGCAGTACCCGGAAGCCGATAACAGCGTGATCGACGAGGAAGCGGAAGCGGCTGTTGCCTGGTTGAAGCAGGTTATTGAAGGCGTGCGCAATATTCGCGGTGAAATGAATATTTCCCCCGCGAAGAAAATCCCACTGATCCTGCGTGGCGGTTCCAGCCGCGACCAAGAACTGCTGGAGCAAGCCCGCAGCCTGCTGATCAAACTGGCCAGCCTCGAAGAAATCACCTGGCTGGAAAGTGGAGAAGCTGCACCAGCCTCCGCCACTGCCCTGGTAGGCGATATGGAATTGCTGGTACCCATGGCCGGCCTGATCGACGTTAAAGCCGAAAGCGCCCGTCTGCAAAAAGAGATTGATAAACTGTCCAAAGAACTCGCACGAGTCGAAGGCAAGCTCAACAATCCCAAGTTTGTGGACAAAGCCCCCGAGGCCGTTGTTGCCAAGGAGAAGGACAAACTCGCGGAAATGAAAGGTGCTCACGAGCGTCTGCAACAGCAGCTTGAGGAGATCAGCAACCTTTAATGGTTCTGGTAGTCCACTTCGTTAAAGAGTGGAGCTGATTTAAAAAAGGGGGCGCTGCCCCCTTTTCTTTTTTTGATATAAATCAGCCAACCCCTTCTTGAACTAGTGCCTTTCGGTTTTCTATCAACTCCAGAATCCGAGTATGTGCGCAATGTACCTGCTTCGCCTATGGGTTTGTCAGCTCCAAAATCAGCTTTACCGAAGTGTTATACGACCTAAAGCACGCTAAAACGCTTTAGGCACAGCTTCATTTTTCACCCCTCCTAAACACCTGATAAGAAATTAGTATGATTTTCGATCGGTTTGACTGTTATTTTTTGTAAAGATCCTGATTGATTGAAAGCTCTAGGTACGACAATGAGTTAGAGAAAATCTATTCATTGGGGATAGTGGGCAAAGTGTTCATTTTTGCATTTGGGACAAGAGTTCAAGCTTGTGTGTGATTTATTGATTTCTCAAGGTTTCTACGCATTTCTCCGTTAGATTGATTCCAGGATGGTAATCATGATAATAGTGGTCAGAATAAGTACTATATAAATGTTATGCCACAAGGCTTTAAATATGGAGGAAAGAAAATGGATTTAAACTCACTACTACTATTTGTAGTCGCTTGTCTTGCTATCAATATGATACCTGGGCCAGACGTAATTTATATTGTTTCAAACACGATGAAAGGCAAGTTGGTAACTGGTTTTAAAGCTGCAATAGGACTTGGTGTTGGCTACTTTGCTCATACATTAGCAGCGTCTTTAGGTTTATCTGCGATAATCCTCAGCTCGGCGGTGGCTTTTAGTGTGGTAAAATGGTTAGGTGCCGCTTACTTGGTCTATTTGGGTATTCAATCGTTGCTCTCTATGTGGCGTGGGGATAGCCAAATAGTGGTAAGTGAAAGTGTTGATAGCGAAAAAAATGTATTTGTACAAGGTGTTATTGTTAGTGTCTTGAATCCGAAAGTAGCACTATTTTTCCTTTCGTTCCTACCTCAGTTTATTGATACATCAACAGGCTCGACATCAATGCAATTATTGGTGCTTGGTTTATTGTTTAGCGCATTAGCAACACTGTGTAATGTCATATATGCATCAGTTGGTAGTTGGGTCTTTAGTCATCCAAACTCTCAGCGCTACTCACGAGCACTTGAGGGTGTCTCGGGTGTTTTGCTTATTGGGCTAGCAAGCAAAGTCGCAACCAGTGATCGCTAGTGGCATAACAAACTGTTTAAGAGGGTGTTAACCCTATCACCCGGCGGACTGAACACGCCAACGCGCGCCGCTACTTCGCGGCGCTCCATAATCTCAACCAACGCCATCCCCTAACACCCCCTCCTTCTGCAAACGTCTATAGATTTCCTCACGGTGAACGGGTAGAGATTTGGGAGCACGTATACCTATCTTTACCTGATTACCCTTAACTTCCAATACCGTAATTGAGACGCTCGCTCCAATCCGTAAGTTTTCACCCGTCCGGCGCTTTAAGATCAACATATTTGCTTCCTATTAATACTCAAACCATACGTAGACCTCCCTTAATGGAAGGATTTGGAAGTAACTGTTACGGAAGTATCAGCTGGAGCGCGAGAATGGTAGGCATAGAAGTAGAAAAGGCAGACGCAACGCTTCCAGAGCCAGGAGACATGCCCAAAACTGCTGAATGGACTCCACTCTATTGAAGACGAGCGGGTTTCTAGCGTATGATCCTTATAGCCATTTTGATAGTCTAGTTATCAATTTGGTTAGCTTGCCCCAGGTGTTAGCACACCTTGGCTCAACGCCTTTTACCTACTCTTATGTCACACTACCGTTCTCCTTTGAGGGAATGGTTTTTAGGAAATTCTTGGCTCTCTCGAATCTCTTTGATCATCGGCTTTCAGAAGGCTGCCCAATGACAACCCAAATACCGATAAATATCCACCGATTTTACGCAGCTTTGACACTAAAACAAACTGAATAAAATCCAATAAGATTATTTTTGTGCCTATATTTTTGGTTGCTCATGCTTTGAAAATTTCGACTGTGCATAAAAGTGGCAGTTAAAACTGGTACTCTTCACTGCCTTTCGCTTTGGAACCCAGAAACAATAGATCCTCCCTAGCAGCTCCACTTTGCTGCTTTTGTATACATTCTGTTACATTTTCGTAATCTCCATTTCGAAGATTAAAAGCAGCGAAATATCGAGATATAATGCAGCCGCAATATATCTACTAGAGTAATATTTCACCGGTGTAGGCTAACATACTGGTTTATATGTTTTTTTCTGACGAGAAGGATTTTTCCCTCTTGGAATATATTGACTGGTGATATAATACGGCTGCTTTTGGATACACTGTTATGTGGCAAGAGAGTACGAATGATAATTTACGTAGATATGGATGATGTTCTCTGTGATTACACTACAGGAATAGCATCAGAGAAAGAAAAGAGTCCTGAGGTAGAGTTTCCACAAAGCAAACCTGGATTCTTCAAAGATTTAGATCCAATAAATGGGGCAATTGAAAGATTGAGATCTGAAGCTCATATTGATTTATATATTCTTACTGCCCCATCTACTAGAAATCCGCAGTCCTATACAGAAAAGCGGATATGGGTTGAAGATAAATTTGACTATGATCTAACTAAGAATTTAATAATGTGCAGCAACAAAGGTTTGCTCAAGGGTGATATTCTAATTGATGATCATACTAGTGGTAGGGGACAAGAGCATTTTGAAGGTAGATTGATTCATTTCGATCACGGTATACTCCCTAATTGGAACGCCGCATTAAGCAATGTTCTTGATAACACATAACAAACACAATCAGAGCGAAATTTATCTCACATCGCCTGCGGCTATAAATAATAATTGCGCCTGCTGCGGTCGCTAGGGCCTCAGTTTATCGAAGTATAGAAAGGAAAAGATATGGAAGAGGTTGAAATAGGTTTAAGAGACATAAGTATTAACTGTCTCGAAAATTCGATTAGAACATACTTTAAGGAAGAAATTAAAAATATATCTTATGACAGGAGATTAATTAACAGCTTTCAGTATTTTGGTCAAGGGGAGTCGGACTCCATTGTAATTAACGTTCGACTTAAAGTGGGAGACTCATATACTGCGTATGAAGATTGTGATTTTGCTAAGCTAAGCATTGCAGGATCTACTAACGTTATTGAAAAATCTGTATTAGATGTTACAAATGTAAAAATATTTGCCAGAATCTCCAAAGTAGAATTCAAATACGAAGAATATGAAAAATCATATATAGATTTTCAAATCTGGCTTACAAGGAAAAAGGTAAAGCCAGAGTCGTTGCAATGGTAAATCCACGTACCCTAACAAACCAGACCAAAACGGAGCTGAGTAGGGCGTTAGGGTCTTTATTTATCGGAGTATAGAAAGGTAAAGAAATGGAAAAAAATGAAATAGGTTTAAGAGACATAAGTATTAACTGTCTCGAAAGTTCGATTATAAAACACTTTAAACAAGAAGTTAAAAACATATCTTATGACAGTAGAATAGTTAATAGCTTTCATTATTATGGTCAAAGTGAGCCGGATTCCATTGCAATTAACGTTCAACTTAAAGTGGGGAACGCATTTACCGCTTATGAAGATTGTGATTTTACTAAACTAAGTATTACAGAATACACTAAAGTTATTGAAAAAGCTGTATTAGATGTTACAAATGTAAAAGTATTTGCCAGAATCTCTGAAGTAGAATTCAAATACGAAGGAAGTATAAATTCATATGTGGCTTTTCACGTTTGTCTTACAAGGCAAAAGGAAAAACCAGAGGCTTTACAATGGTAAGTTCATACGCCCTAACAAACTACTCCAGCCGACGTTTTCGTCTTCGCTCCGTTTTAGAATGGCTACGCCACTCTACCCCCAAAACTCCACTACCTGGGGCGATCTAGGACAGCCAATGACTGGAGAGTGGTGCCGGCAATAGAGCTAGCTCCCTCTCTGGCGGCTCTTTCTCTTTGGTTTACAGGTAAAGGAGATGAAATGCTGGGAATTGGTCTTCAGGCTATTGGGATCGCTGTTTTTCGATAAAAGCGCGGTAATCGTGCTGTTGAGTACTTGAGGCCGGGGCAGATTAGCAGGGCGTAGCTGAGAGGAGGCGCCGGCAGTCGCTTATACCGTGTACCCAGCGTTTATCGAGTTGAGCACAAACTTTTTGTACAACCTCTACCGATCCCACCAAGCCTTTAAAGCGACTTTCAAAGTTCCGGCTGAGATAGAGCCAGTGCTTGGGTGAAATGCCGAGTCGCTCCAGAATAGGAGGTATGTTTTCGGCAATACAACCCCGTTTTCTTGGGTCTAAATGCCGGCCACTCCAGTCCATTAGCTCCAAATAGTGATCCAGCTGGAAAGGTAGCCCTTTCGGCATATTCAAACGCTCACCGCCGACAAACGGGTGTAGATTTTTGGGCTGCTTACCTGAGACTGCCACACGAATTCGCTGTTGAATCGAAGTGTAATCAGACTCTTCAGGTGTCTTGGCAATATTGGCACGGATGGGGTTAAGGTCTACATAGGCCATACAGGCGGCGAGTGCTCTTTCATCCAGTAAAGCCTGAGACTTGAACCGGCCCTCCCAAAAGCGGCCGCTACACCCGTCCTCAGCATTGGCCTGCCGGGCGATAGACTCGTTCAAACAGCGCATAAACCAGCTGATATCCATTAGACGCTCCCGCCATAAGGAAACGACCTCTTTTAGCCTGTCTTCCTCAGCGTGATCGAGGGTATCCCCCTGAAGATAGCGCTGAGCCAAGCAGGAAGCTTTGAAAAGTTTTTGCCAGCGAGTAATTACCTCTGTAAGAGACCACTTATTAGCCGATTTTGTGTCGATATAGAGCACTATATGGTAGTGATTACTCATTACCGCATAGGCGGCAATATCTAGCGCAAACACCTCGGCCAACTTATGCATATGGCTTTCAATCCATTTGCGCCGATGCTCGTAATCTTTTCCAGATTCAGCATCTCTGCCACAAAGAAATGCACGCCGTACACAGCGGGAGACACAGTGATAGTACGGTGTTACATCAAGAGATATCTGGGTGCTTCGCGGTAGATTCATCGGTTACACGCGTATTTATGTGTATAAACATACAGCATTTTGTGGGATTTCAATCTTTTGTCAATAGGGATTGCGGTTTATACTTTCTATTTGGTGGGTGTCCAGGATTCGATTTTTAGTGCCTAGAATTGAGTGCAGTTTCCTTTTTCTTCCCTTACTTCAAAAAGAGAAGGGAGAACGGCGAAATACTCTTATAAATCTATGCTCTGCGAATAAATATGACCTAAAGTCTGCTAAGTCAATAGGAGTTTCGTTTGTTGCCTCGGAAGGCGGCTGGCAAGATGTTGAATGGTGCTTTATCGAGTCTCCTTGGGCTAAGGATGAAGAGATAGACAATTTACTTAAGGATAATTTCCCCTTTAGAGAAGTAAAGGAAAAGCGAATAGATAGGTACAACTTCGAATGAAAGCCCTAAATCGGGTAGCCGGTAGTTTTTAGCTACCGGCCCCCACACCACCCATCGTGCGGGTCCGCAATGGGCCGTTCCTATCCGTAATGAATCTCTACTCAACGATAGTCTCGAACAGATCTTCATTTGAGTTGAGTGTCATGACAGTACGCTACATCAACTTTAACCGACTGGAAACATATCAGTAGGCTAGTCCTGTCTTTCAACTCGTGGATTTAGGTTCAGGCCTTCATCCTGTCCAAGGTATTAATCTTGGCATTTGGCTACTATGCCGTCTGCTGACTTCTATTTAATCACCCTACTCATTACGGAGCGGAGCGCTGCTGTGTTCCACCATTTTTTTCTATCCCCGCGATGGTGGCTAGCGAGTTGGGCCTATTTATGAGTCAGCGGCCACACTGACAGCTTCACAGCGGAAAGTTAAACAGATCTCCCCAGATAAGAACGTGAATTTTTACTACACAACTGCATCATTTACCCTACCCGTCAGATCACATGGCTTCGGTGTCCTTGGCCACCTCGCCTCCAGGCTAAGCCTTATATGATGTTTCTGTCCGTCAGCTCGTAGTTTTGCTAGCGGCTTCCTCCCCACAAGACCTCACGGTATTGCAGTTACCATTCGCTAGTAGTTAGCATTTAATGAAGTCCATTAAACGATGATCTTCCTACAGGGGGCTTTCACCCCATTAGTTCACGCCCATACTGAGCGTACCAAGTAGCGGCAATACACAACCTTTGGCTGCCAGACTCAGCACTGTGCGCTTCGCCGTTGCGCTAGGCGTTAACTTCCGTGATCTAGCTCAAGTTTTTAAAGCTATAGAAACAGTAATATAGAAACAGTTTAATTTAAAAAGGGAATTTATCATGTCTTGCACAACAATCACCGGCTTAAACCTAGACAAAGCTAGCCAATCCGCACTAGATCGAATTAAAGAAAAGAAAAACATTGGCAATTTATTAGCCGCAACAGTTACTACCGGAGTTTTCAATAGCATTTTCACTAAGAACAAACCTCCAGTGGCAGCCCTTAATATCAGCCAAACAGACTGGGAGCTTTATAGTAAAGCTATGGCATCCCTGCCCGCAATTCAAAAACGAGCAATACAGAAAGAAATAGATCTAATGATAATTCATTACCAAATGGGAAAATATGATCATAATCACATTCAGTTTTGGAAAGGAATGAAACATGCCTGCAAATAAACCCTACTTAAGGCTGGCATTTTTTTTCTTATGTACATTTATCGCTTCTTCTTGCAACTCTGAAGCAAGCATAGAATCAAAAGAAGTTATCAATTTAGCCTCTAGGAACGTATTAAAATCTACCAATTCATACAGCGAACAAGTCAGCCAATGTAACGAATTAATAGACACAACAACCCCACCCATTCTAAACAAGAAAAAACTTAACGATTTAAAGGCAACAAGAGAAAATATATTAACCGCCATCGCATTTATTAAGTATAAAAATGATTTTTTATGCGAACGAAGCGCACTATTAGAACTAACATTTCATCTGGGAACAATAGAAAATATAAAAAAAGAATTAAAACTAGACTCTAGCTCTTCAGAAAAATTACAATCCATCATATCTTTTCCGTCAGTGAAAGAGCTTGAACTTGAGGTAAAATACTTAAATCTACCAAAAGAGCAGCGAACATATTATGAGTCAAAATTTAGTGACAAACCTTTTGACTTGATAAAAGCCTTGGAATTAAATGGTATTATGAAACCATAAATATTGCATTTCTGGTAACCTGCATTCAACCCTGAAGTGCATCATCCTTTAGGCTGCTGCGGCAGCCGTATGTTCTCCCATGACTTGTTTCAGGGCTCTATAGCCCAACATCTTTCTCGGACGATTATTTAAACGCTCAACAGCTGCTTCGACATCTACTTGGTCCACAAGCTTGAAGTCAGTTTGTTTCGGAAAGTACTGACGCAGTAGGCCATTAGTATTCTAGGCACAAATAGGACACCTAGGCACAAATAGGACACCCGTGAATCATAGGAACGGGAAGAAAATCAGAGGAATAGACGGCTATACCCACCGGAAGGGGAGCGAAGAACGGTTGTGCTGGGTATTTCGTCTATTTTGGGCGTGCCGAGCTTTTTACACACAAGGCGAACGGGGGGTCGATCGGTGGAATTAAAACCGAGTCAATTTTGTTGAAATTAGGGAGAGGAGAGAAGCTGCTGGCAATCACGCACACCCTGCGCCCAGCGTTTATTTAATAAATTACAGGCTTTCCGCACCGCTTCAACTGATCCTACCAAACCTCTAAAGCGGCTTTCAAAATTTCTGTTTAGGTAGAGCCAGTGCCTAGGTGAAATACCCAGGCGTTCAAGTATGGGAGGGGCATTTTCAGCAATAGCGCCGCGCTTTCTAGGGTCTAAACATCGGCCGCTCCAGTCGACCAACTCCAAATAGTGGCTCAGCTGAAAAGGCAAACCTTTTGGCATATTTAAGCGCTCATCCCCCACAAACGGCAGCAAACCTTGGGGTTGCTCGCCGGAAATTGCAGAGCAAATACGCAGTTGAATAGAGGTGTAATTAGAGGTCTCTGGCGTATCCGCAATATTGGCGCGGATGGGGTTTAGGTCTACGTAGGCCATGCAAGCGGCGAGAGCTTTTTCATCCAGCAAGGCCTGGGACTTAAATCGTCCCTCCCAAAAGCGGCCGCTACACCCGTCCTCAGCATTGGCCTGCCGGGCGATAGACTCGTTCAAACAGCGCATAAACCAACTGATATCTGTTAAGCGCTCCCGCCATACAGCAGCGACTTCTGTTAGCTTTTCCAGCTCACAGCGATCGAGGCTATCTCCTTTTAGGTAGCGCAGAGCCAGGCAGGGAACCCGGAACAGCTTCTCCCAGCGAGTAATTATCTCCGTAAGAGACCACTTATCAGCAGACTTTTTGTCGATGTAGAGTACGAGATGGTAGTGATTACTCATAACCGCATAAGCGGCAATATCCAGCGCAAAAACCTCAGCTAATTGCTGCATACGATTTTGAATCCATTCGCGCCGATACCCGTAATCTCTCCCAGAAGCAGTATCCCGACCACAAAGGAATGCTCGCCGTACACAGCGGGATACGCAGTGGTAGTAAGGGGTTGCATCGAGAGATATCTGACTGCTTCGAGGTAGAGTCATCAGCTGGGCATACATTTGTATGGATTAATATCCAGTATTTTCTAGTGTTTCCGCCCTTTGTCAATAGGGTTGGCGACTTATACTTCCTGTTTGGTGGGTGTCTAGATCTGCTCTTCCTGTTTGGTGGGTGTCTAGATCTGCTCAGACCTCACGGTATTGCAGTTGCCATTCGATGATAGTTAGCATTTAATGGCGCCCATTAAACGGTGATCTTCCTGCACGAGACTTTCACCCCATTAGTCCACGCCCACGCTGGGCGTGCCAAATTTAGGCAAGCGGACAAATTACTACGCCTTCAATTCCGTAATTTGCCGTTGCTAAAGGCGTTATGTGGGGCTAAGTCCAGGCCTTATTGAGAAATGTGGCGTATTTGACATTAGCTTAAAGGATCATCCTGACACTCACTGTAGTGCTACGACAAATTTACCAGACACAATAAGTTGTTTTTATGCAGCCTTTTAATACTCAATTTACCTTATCTAGAGATTACCTTGCCGAATGCTATGATCAATCTCTACCCTATGGGAAAAATGTCAAGCCCAATTATCTTCTTCCTACATTATTATTATCTTCTGGTGCGGGATTACTGTTATTTACTGAGCAACCTAAGATCGCAAGTTGCACGTTAATTGCATTAGGCGTGCTGGAACTGATTCACATTCGATATCGGCGAGCTTGGTGGTTAGCACGACAGATGCTTGGGAAAAGTGCCGGTAGTGAAGTGAAATTGACCATAGATAAGGATGGAATCCAGACGCAGAATCCTTATACGATAACAGCTCTGTTGTGGGCAGATATCGTGCGTATTATTGAAACCGATTTAGGGCTTATTTTGGTAGCTAAATCTGGGGGGCAGCAGTACTTGTCTAAATCGTTATTACCTCCTGAATTAATTAATGAGATAGTTACCAAGATTAAGGGTAGACATTAGAGATTGCCTTGGCCATTACTGACTGAGGCATAGCTATGTCCCAGCACTTTTGTCTATCCCCAGGATAGTGGCTAGCGGGCGGGGTCTATTTATGAATCAGTGGTCACGCTAAACAGATCTCCCCAGATAAGAACGTGAACTTTCACTACCCAACTACGCCATTTACTCTACTCGTTAAATCACATGGCTTCGATGCCCCTGGTCACCTCGCCTCCAGGCTAAGCCTCAATAGGACTCCTCTTGCTAGCGGCTTCCTCCCCACAAGACCTCACGATGTTGCAGTTGCCATTCGCTGGCAGTTAATATTTAATGGAATTCATTAAATGGTGACCTTCCCACAGGGGGCTTTCACCCCATTAGTCCACGCCCATACTGAGCGTACCAAGTACAAGCAGGTTGCTTCGGGTCTTTGGCTCCTCGCAGGACGACCTGCGTTCAAGCTGTAGAAAAACTAATGTACATCTATAGCCCCTCAAGTATGATCAAACATTGACCACATATGGTGATTCTACCTGAATTCTGATTTAGCTCTCACTGATGAGTAGGCTATTTTTCATGTAGAAGCACAATACGAAAGGAGGGTTGAGTTTTTCTACACACTCGTTATAGCCAAGGATAGATATGGAAAATAATAAAATATTTCTAACAATCAACAGAGTTAACTCAATACTCTTTCTACTATTATTAACTACTTCATTAATTGGGGCTTTTTTTATCTTTCAAGAGATAACGAAAAGCACAAGGATAAATGCGGTAGAAATTGCTACCCCTGACAAAGAAACTAAAGAAATAATTGAGCTTTCAGATGTAGAAACAATTCGAGACAAAGGAATCCAGTATATACGCGTCTATTCAAAGCGTGACGGTGTTTTAAACTCTGGGGGATATAGTCGAACCCTTCGAAACCTGCTTTTCTTAAGTCAAATCGGGGAAGAGCCTATATGGTTACTTCCGGACAATAATTCTCAAATTATTGAACATCGCGTTCTTACAACATATGATAATCAAACAAATGAATCGACGTCCGACTACATCTATGTGGAGATTCTCCCCAAATCTGAAGGGGTAAGTGCTTGTGTCAGCGCTGCGGATGGAACAACCCTTGAGTGCCTTGATACTGGATTAAACAAAATCATCCAGTACGAGTATTTCTCCGATAAACAGACGTTAGGCTTGCTTGTTCAAGTGTCAGATGAACTTCGCTACAAAGTTTTTAACCTTGTATCAAAGAAGCTAGAGTCTGACAAATTTGTGATAAAGCTATAAATCTGGTAGCCGGTAGTTTCTAGCTACCGGCACCCACACCACCCATCGAACGGGTCCGCAATGGGCGGCCCCCTATCCGCAATTAATTTCCTGCCTACCTACGCCACTCTTCCGCCTCGATTACAAGAGAACTCTCTGCTGATCGTAGGCTGGTTAATACCAATCTCCCTGGCAATTGCGCTCTGACTCCAATCACTTTTCTTTAGCACCCAAATCCGGTATCGCTGCTCTTTGGTCAGCTGCCGGCAATGTTTTACCCTCACTTAATCTCTTGACAGAGAAGAAGCCGCTGATACTACCTTCAGCTGACCGCTCTTTTCCAGATAATTAACTGATGCACTTCAGAGTTGAATACAGAAAATGGTATGTCTTAGCAGCATCTTAGAGTTTAAATCGGGTAGCCGGTAGTTTCTTCGCCCCCCATCATGCAAGTCCACAATAGCGACTCCTTATCCATAAGGAACCCCTACACAACGATCACGTAACGAAATAAAGCCCATCTTTTCGACAAACTAATTGTTGAATACCCATAGATCGCCTTCTTATTGATAGCATCAGCAACACAGCACCTCTCTGCAATCAATAGCAAAGTAGACCGGGGCGCTAGAAAGCTACTGAGATCTGTGCGGTTATGGCATTGTCGCGTGCGGAGTCAGCGAGTAAACCAAAATAAGAGAGTCCCAGAATAACGTTATCCCTGGGCCTATACCCTAGAGTGGCATTGACCACTGCACTATCCCTCGCGAGGGGTGCACCATCCACAAAGAAGGAACTACTACCAGTGGCAAAGGCTAGTTTTGCCTCAGGCGTTAGATCACCGAAAGTATGCAACCAGCCCAGGCGGCCCTCAGCGCTCAAACGTCCATCGCCAATTGGCAGGTCACTGGCAACCCGTAATCCAAGGGTACTAAAACCATTATCCTGAGTATAACCGATGCCTCGGAGTGCAGCTCCACCACCGTACTCAGTAAATCCGTCCGCCCTACGGTTAACATAGGCAATATTAGCGAAAGGCTCGACAAATAGATTCTGCAATTCCAGGTCATAGCCAATCTCAGCAAAGGCCTGGGCTGTACCAACATCGTAATTGTTCTCAAAGCTGCCTGAATAGCTCAGGACAATAACATCTCGATCAATCGAAACATGACTCCAGGTGTACGTTAAGGCTCCTCGCAGATTAACCGGGCGTAATTTTCTCACAGCGTAAACCGCGAGGTCGTAGTTGTCGCTGTCTCCAGTAGAGCGCCTGGAATCAATATCGAAGCTGGAACGGCTATATCCGCCAGCCAGGCCGAGTGTAATATCCTCGCGAGGGCTTACATCAAAGCCAATCGTGCCCCCTCCAATGGAGCGCGAGAGCCTGCCTGTGTTGGAGCTGGAACCGGTACTGCCCCAGGCCTTATAACCCTGCATCCAAATCGTTGCCTCCATTCCAGACAAAGGGGCAGTTTGCGGGCCACTCTTGAGCCCACCGCTAGCGGTACTTGGCAGGCCAACCTGGCGCTGCCGACCGCCGATTGCATCGCGTAGAAAAATAGATTGAGTTTGCAGAACTGTCTGGGCTGAAGCATAGATCTCACCAGAAAGTGCGACAAATGCAGCAGGTGCTCTCGGTCGATCTAAAGAGACGAGCGCATCCATCAACCCCCCTTCGGGAGCAAGGCTATCAAGCGCTTCAGCAACATTCACTTGATTGGGCGTTTGAGCCGCAGAAGTAAAAGACACATCACTGCGGACCGTAGCCAGGGTGAGAACGCCGCTATCAACTGAAGCTGTAAGATCTATGAAGGGATAAGTGCTGGCAAAGGGGTCCGTCAGCGAGCCTACACTGCCATCAATCTCAGTATCGGAGGTTAAGATCGAATAGCTCTGTAAGCCGATAGTAGAGGGGTTGCTTACAGAAACCGACAGATTAACGTCGTTGAGGGTAACCGGCCCAGTAACGGCGAGCAGATCACTGCGACCAGCAGCGGCGATATCCACTTCGTAGACAGAGCCGGCCTTGAAAGTCACGGTACCATCAATATCCATTCGACCAATAGAGTTACCCGGAGCAACTGTACCGTAAGTAACTAGGTCGCCCTTGATCTGGCCGTTACCGGACAGGTATCCAGAGTTCATTACATCGCTCTGAATCACGCCATCATTAATTAGATTGCCAGCAGAGACCACCTTACTGGAGCCGATTGCGGTGAGACTTCCCCCATTGATAAATTGAGCTCCATCCGCAACGGTAACCCCCCCTTTGATTGAACCACTCAATGCTAGTGTGCCGGCCTGAATATTAGTGCCACCTGAATAGCTGCTATCGCCAGCCAAAACCAGTGTTCCACTACCATTCTTAATGAGACCGCCAGTGCCAGTAATATTGTTGGCCCAGATATCGAAAGCATTAAAACCACCTTGGCTTGCATCAAGGCTAACAGAGACATCCTTATCGAAGGAGCCAAAGCCATCGGCAGCAGAGAAGAGATCGAGCCGCGCCCAGCCACTGCCATCATCCAGTACGGACCAAGAGGGTATCTGTGTAGTCGCCAAGACACTACGACGCTGTTCTTTGGAGAGATAAGGGAACCGCGTAGCTAATAAGATCTCCGCGCCCTCAGGTACTATGGACGGCAAATCTGTGGCCCCCACCGGCGGCAGACCAAAGGTAAGTAAGTAGCGGTAGGCCTCACGCTCCTGCTCGAAAGCCGCAGCACTGGGAATAACGCCCGCTCGAATACAGGCGCCGACATCCTCCGCACAGGCAGCTGCGTAAGGGGACTCACCTCCCGACCCGAGATAATCCTGTAAGTCCACCCCCGCCGCTTTTAAGCCTGCCAAGGTGATGGGATTATCATAATCGTAGGTACCGTTAAGAGCATTCGCAATATTGTAGGTGGCGACAATACGACCGCCAATTACATCTAGAGAATAGTGGGCACCAAAGATGACTCGGCTATAAGAAAATTGTGTACCGGCATAAACGAGCTCCTTGAAATATTGCGGGGCAGTCATCGCTGAGATAATCCCGATCGTATTGCCAATAGTTGAGTGACCACTGGGAAAGGCCGGGCTTTCCGATAGGTCTTCCCAAGATTCGTCAGCGTAGGGAGGAGGCGGCACAGTGCACTGTTGAATCTCAACCGCAAACAGATCAGTGTTGGCTGGTGTCCAGGCGTTGCTATAGATCGATTGGGAGACCTGAAAAGGCCTGGGGTCCCGATTAGTAACATTGGGCAGGTGACCATAAGCATTGCCATAAACATCGAAGGTAGCAAAATAATTCTTTAGCGGACTAACGATACTGGTGAAATCGTTAGTACTGCCACTGATCAAATTGAGATAGCTCTGCGGAGGCGCATTAGAGCCTGGATCAGGCAAATTGCCGGAATTAAATTTCTCACTCAATTCAGGCGCAGCAATAACCCAAACATTCCTTATTGGAATGACTATTTCCTGAAGCTGAGAATTTGTAGCGGCTTCGGCCCTCTCGTTCCGTGTAGAATTTAGATAGATCTCTTCAGTTTTTTGCAGGTTTGCCTGTAAAGCCTCCTCTCCGGCACTACTACTTGTTAGATCGACAAAGGGAGAAAGAAGCCTTCCCGTTGCTATACAGGCCTCATCCCCGTTACATTCATCTTCTAACTTAGCGCTATAACAATCTTCATTCTTCTCCTGACATTGTATTTCCACAACAGATTCATCAGATATTGCATCTTTCGAAAAAAATATTGACGTGATTATTATCAAAAAAAATACCCACCAGAAAGATATCCACGCCTTACCAAAAGCAACAGTACGCAACAGTTCAAAGCGGCCCATCTTCCCTCCAATACATCTAAATCACTCCCCCTAGTTCCAATAAGTGATTTATACACTTCCGGCAAAAGCCCATTAATAATCTAGACGCACAGTATCAAAATACAACCGAGCAATAGGAAAAACCTCCTATACATTCCGCCCCAGTCAACCAGCTCCAGCTAATGATTTAGTTGGAATGGAAGCCCCTTTGACATTTTATCTCGGGACCGGCAAAGGGCAACGGAGCTTGTGGCTACTGTGCGGAGGCCACTACACGAATACATTGCTGAATCGAGATATAGTTGGACCTTCTGAGCCTGATACGAATGAAATTAAGATCCACATAGGTCATACAGTATTGCCCATACTTTTTAGCTAATAAGGCCTGCCCTCCCAGAATCGACCTGAGTAATGCTATTCTCTGTTGGCCTAGCGAGCTATAGACTCATTGAAGCAGCATATAAACCAGCTGAGACCGAATAAGCCAACCCGCCACAGATTGAATTTAGTGTTACATTAAATTTTTAGGTAAAGCACTTGAAGAGGGTAATTTTCTTGGAGACTTGTCTGGCGGGCTGGCGGCTATCTAATCAGTGAGTCTTGTACTTCTAAGAAATTTTAAGTTTATCGCAAAGCTCAAGAGGCTTAAGGTTTTTAAATAACACCACTGGATAAATTGTGTACAGCTTAACGGGAGGAACTGGACTATTTCTCCATATAAAGCTTTGAATAAGGCTAAAAGGTGTGTATAAAATACAGGTTATACGCTATACATCAAAAGGAAGTGAATCTTGAATCAATTAATTGACAAAGCATTTGAATATCTAACTATCACATGCAACACTTCATCATTGCACCCTAATGATGAAGATAGAATCAAGGTTACATTAAGAACCCTTCATAAGAATAAAGTATCCATTGACATTGCATCATTAGAGGATTTACTAAAGAGCAATAATTGGCAGGATAAAACCATCAAAAACGTTGTCAAATGGGCCAAGGCAGTTACAAGTGGTGGCGGCGTTAAACTCAAGCATAAAAATATGGCACCAACAGAAAAAGAGCTTTGGAAGAAACTAAATTCATAACAAATTTTTGAAATTTTCTTCGCGAGTAAAATATTCATCCAAAGCCAGGCAGCCCACACTGCGCTTAGCAGGAGAGTGGTACCAATTTGCACAAAACTTAACCTAAAAATTAGTATTGGATACAACTGAAAATATTCCGATAATTGCACCGAAATAAAAACTGAAGTTATAGGCAGTATGACAAGATTAGCAGGCAAATGATCCAACCTAACAACCAGCGTCAAAAAATTAATTAACAGCTTATTTTCGGAATTCAGTGACTCAAGCTCTACCCCACTTCAACTGTGGATTATTAATACGTTAGAATTCTAGTCGCGCGTAACAATCGAAGGATAATTACTAATGGATAATACAGGGTCACCACTTAGGCTATATGCCAAGCACTTAGGTGCAGCATACTTAACTTATATTATTTTAGGAATGCTCAACTCGCTACTTTTCAAGAAAGGAATATATGATTTTGGGGCTTTTAATGAGACCGAGGTTAAATTCAGATTTACTCAGACCATAGACATTATTATGTTTATCGCTGTTATTTGGGCATCCTGGGCACAGTACCTGGTCACAAAAACGATAAATAAAAATATTGCTTTTCTAGCACTACTTTTCAGATTTGGGGAGGGCCTCCTTGGGTTTGTTGCAACAATTACCACGTTAACGGTTATTGCAATTTTAAGAACCCAAGAGTACTCAAATGTATTTCAAGAGGACCAACTACATGCATTAGCCAGTATCTTCGTTAACATGAGTGGCTCAATGTGGGACGTTCTTTTGATTATAATGGGTATAGGCGCGACTATCTTCATGTATTTATTTTATGTTTCAAATTACGCACCGAAATGGCTGACTCTTTGGGGGGCTTTCACATACATGTCGATGGTGGCTTATGGATTTTCAAATATTTTGCTACTCGAGCCACCTCAAATATTGAAACACCTCATGCTGCCAGGCGCTTTTTTTGAAATCACATTTGGTCTATGGTTGTTAATCAGAGGGGTTAGCACTAAATCCTGCTCAAGGGACACTCTAGACTTGCACAAAAGTAATGCTTAGCAAGCTCAAGAACTTAACATCTACGGCACAAGAGCCAAAACAGTATTACATGGCCAGAGATTATAATGAAAATATATCTTGCTATTTCCAGGGATTACTAATGCTAGAGAAACTGACATTAAAAAAGTAGTAAACTATAATTCATTTACCTCATATGAAGGTAAATCTGTTCATCCCTAATGAGTAAATCTTTGATGAAAGGAAAAATAAAAGAATACAATAGCTCTAAAGGATTTGGATTTATTGAGGGTAGTAATGGAAAAGATATTTTCGTCCACACTACTGACTGTAAATTCAGACTCTCATCTTCTCTGGTGGGTGAAGAGGTTGAATATACAACCTCAAAAGATTCAAAAAAACGAACCTGCGCAGTAGGTGTGAAGCTCACAAACAAAAAAGAGAGCAGATCACCTTTCACATCTAATACAATGCTAGCGCTTGGCTTTGGGAGCCTCCTCGGTTATTCCGTATATAAAAATGAATATCCAATTGAAATGATATGCCTGATTGGTGTTTTATCTTTTATCTCAATACTCGTCTATGGCCGAGACAAAGCGGCGGCCTTAAAAGGTAGGTGGCGAGTGAGTGAAAATACACTTCATATATTGTCATTACTCGGTGGCTGGCCTGGAGCAATATTTGCTCAGGCGCTTTTCAAGCATAAAACATCAAAGCAACCTTTCCGCACTATATTCTGGCTTACAGTAATCCTTAATGTTAGCTTTATTGCTTGGACCTTCAGCTACAATGGTGATCGTTTCCTATACGCCAAGCTACAGGGTTTCAAACAAGTTCTACGGGAAATTCCTGGCAATATCCCCTGAGAACCTGAAAGTCACATGCAACTAACAGAAGTATGGTGTGAGCGTTCTCAGAATCCAATATATAGCCATTAGGGTTTCAATAAAACATGAGAATATCTTTAATATATTTCTCAATAATCAGTGCTATTCCAGCTATTTTAGCGATGTATATTGCATGGAAGCACAACCCGCAGTGTGAAATACATTGTGAAGGTTTAATTCACTGGGAAAATTGGTTGCTTGTTGGTGGCACCTGGTTCATAGCAAGTTTTACAGCCCTACTCTTTCTATCAGTACTACTTTTTTGGCTGATCAATAAAAATATGTCATGATGGACAAGTCACATTAACAAATAAGATCGCAATTAAACACTTTTTGGGCCTGAATTCGCGGCCGCGCCGTAAGCGTTAGGAGGCAATACTTGACCGATAGAATTTCAGCAGTATCCGATTTCATGCTTCAGCTAGATGCCTTGAAATCTGTGAACCGACAAACCTACATCAACGGTGGAGAGAGAGTTGAAAACTCAGCAGAGCACTCCTGGCATTTGGCCATGGCCTGCTGGGCTTTCGCAGAGCTATTGCAAGATGATTATGATGTAGCAAAGCTTATCAAGCTGGCACTGCTTCACGATATTGGTGAAATCGGTACAGGAGATACTTTTCTTTACAGTAGCAATAGAGGCAAGGCCCACATTGAGGAACGTAAAAATGTAAACAAAATCGCTTCAAATCCCGGCAATCCAATTGGAAGTCTCGTCGAGCTCTGGGAGGAACAGGAATTAGGAGAGAGTAAAGAGGCAAAACTACTAAAAGTAATCGACCGACTGCTGCCATTTATACACAATATTACTAGCGAAGGTCGTGCATGGCAGGACAACAACATTCATAAGGATCAAGTATTAAAAATGCATGCGTTTATTGAAAATGAAAATCCAGAAATATACAAGTGGTTTACTACAAAACTTGAGCATGCCGTTGAACAAGGCTGGCTAAATGCCTCCTAACCCCCCTAAAACTTCACTTTTTACTAAACACTCTGTTTCACAATAATACGAGACAATTTGTCTCACCCATTTAGAAAAATTTTCTACGGTGCTTTAGGCATTAGGCTATTCAAGGGGAGAAAATGAACAATCAGAAAGTCAACTTTTTACAAGTAGCCGGGTTGCTTACAGTTTTGGCAGCTTTGGTTCATATCGGATGTATAGTGTTTGGCGGTGATTGGTATCGATTTCTCGGTGCTGGTGAGCAAATGGCCCAGCTCGCTGAAAGCGGCCACCCCTACCCGACCATTGTAACCAGCATTATTTCTGCCGTTTTATTGCTTTGCGCTGCCTACGCTTTTTCTGGGGCGGGGTTAATTCTTAGACTACCCTTGATTCGGCTTGGCTTAACAATTATTTCCGCACTACTTTTAGTCCGCGCACTGGGGTTTTACTTTATAATGCCCGCTTTTCCAGATAACTCACCAACTTTCTGGCTTATCAGCTCTGGTATATGTTTAATCCTAGGCCTAACCTATGCACTGGGTCTGAAACAAAGGTGGCACCTAATAGCTCGAAAAGACTAAGTATGCCACAATGTAAGGTACAGCTCTTACAAGGATGATTTTATGCTCAAGAAGCTCTTGCTACTGACCCTCATACTTTCTACACCGACGATCGCAGAAAGCTACAAGACCCGGGATTTTACCATTGAATACGATTCAAACGTACCAATCTCTATAGTTGAACAACTTGCAGAAAGAGTTATTAACAATAGAAAAGTCGTATTGGCCTACCTTAATCAGTCGAACAATTATACAGGAACACCGATTAAAGAAAGGTTGACCGTCTACATCTCGAAACAACGTCGAACGCCTTATCAAAATTGGAACACAATTCATATCCCTGAAAAAAGAGTTCTCTCCGAATTTTCGGAAGAAAGTAATGAAGGTAACGGCTTAGCCGTCATTCATGAACTTACACACGTTTACGCTGTAAGTGCTTACCGAAAAAATAAAAAAAATGGCTATGAAGACCGATTTTTTGATGATGGATTAGCTGTTTTTTTACAACATAGATTTGGTGAATCAGCAGAATACCCTGATTTTGGTGTCGACTTGTATCGTGCTGTCGCAGAAAAATCGACGGAATACGGAGAATTAATCGCACTATCAGAAACAGAAAGCGTAAGGCACTCAGCAAATACAGGTCTAGGAAGAAGGCTGGCATATCTGCAAGAGGGAGCGTTTACTCAGTTCTTAATTGAGAATTACGGATTAGACAAGTATCTAGAAATTTATGCGGGAGAAACCCCCAAGAAAATTACAGGGAAAACACTCAATGAACTCGAAAAAGATTGGACTCAGTTAATTAAAAACTTCACCCAAAAAATCAACAAGGTAAGCCTGGCTTTATGACTTGACTCGAAAGGTATTGAATTTCTGACAATACACTTTATGGTGCAAGATTACCTTTAAAGATTTACCATAAATAATGCGATATTTAGCCAGGCTTACCAGCAGGGCGCATTCTGCGTCCTCACTTGCTGGTACTGTGAGGCACAATGAATAAAATTAACGCGCTTGCTATTGCACTTTATAGTGGTAGTTTAGCTATAGCTATAGGGCTGATTGCATTTGCACTAAACTGGAATGTCTGGGGCGGTGGCATGCCCGGATACAAACTATTCCTATTCCCTGGAAATTTGACACTTATATATGTATGGCACCCATTGCTAACTGAGGAAATAGATTTTTGGGAAAAACTCTTCCTCCATTCACTAGGCCAGTTTACAGTAGTTTCTGTTACTATCTGGTTAAGCTCCATTACAGTGGGGAGGCTGTTTAATAGCCGCACCTCACAGTAAGCAGAAACAAATTTGGCCCTATTGGCCTAACCTTAATACGCTGAGCCCATTTATCCTTGCGCTGAGCGTTATACTCCTTGAGGAATTTAACGATGATTGAAATCCCATTTTTGGGTGAAGTTGAAGAAGATCAATTTAACAATTGGCTAATGAGCAAACCAATTGCAGTTAACGTACTTGGTGGCGAGCAATTCGAGCTTATCCTAGATGAGTATAAGGACGATAAAGCAAAAGAAGACTTTCACGAGGCAATACAAAATTTCTTATCAATTGATGACTCAACATTAAAAGAAGCACAAGATCATATATACCGATACTACAGAGATATCTTTGTACAACTTATACCAGGTGATGACTGGTATGTTGAAATAGCTACTCCAGATAAAATTTGGAAGCATATTAAATTTGGCAGTACAGCAACAGTATCACGTCGCCCACACGGAGATAAGTCGGTATATATCTCATTAGAGTGTTCCTGCGATTGGGAGCGTGAGCATGGACTGCAAATAGTTTTTAAGCAAGGACTGCATGTAAACAAAATTGGGCCATTTGACGGCCACCTTACAAATTCAGATGCTTACGCAAATGATGAGCTAGAAAATGTTGTATATCGCTAGGTATAACCAACGAACAGCTTTCAACTACTTTTTCGCCACTCTAAATTCTCCGGGTAAAAGTTAAATGAATAAATCCATTGTTTATTAAAACCAAAAACAGAGGGCAACCTACTCACCATTGACAGAAACACTCTTTTAGCTTCTATATAATTAATCTGCGAGAGTTTCAATAGATTCGAGGCCTTACTAAAACCTGATATCTTAAGAGGTTCAGAAAATATCATTGAAACATCAATATCTTATAATGAGATACTTAAGGCTCTCAAGAGAGTATATCTTGAGAGCCTTGAAAACAGAGAAAATCTGGCATATCCAGACTTAAAAACACCCCCTTATCCAAACCTATATACATTGTTATCTTGCAGGGTAATAATACTTTCTGTATAAAATACAGTTAAAGCCCTACCAGATCACTTAAATCATATTTTTCAGGGAATGAAAGATGCATGTAAACTATAAACAAGGAACTCAAGCGGACTGTCAGCGTATTGCTGAGCTCGACTATATTGCGTCCGAGGGTGTTGTTGAATATCTTTTCCATGATTTAATACCAGACTGCTCTGCTTTACAGCTACTTTGCAATGGCTTGAAACAAGACGTTTATCCACATACTTTTCGCAGTGCTATTGTTGCCGAGCTTGATGAAAATATTATCGGAATGGCACTATCATATCCTGCGCACTACCACTGCATAACTGACCAGTTGGAAAATTTTTTATCGGCTGATCGGCTAGAGAGGTTCCGTGAATTTTATTCCAGCAGAGTTGAAGGAAGCTATTTCCTGGATGCTATTTGCGTTGACAAGCCCCATCAAGGATTAGGAATTGGGCAATCCCTACTACACCATACAAAAGAAAAGGCAGGTAATGAGGGATACAGCGAACTTAGCCTTATCGTATTTGCTGACAATAGCCGGGCCATTAACTTTTATGAGAAACAGGGGTTTAATGCCGTAAAAAGCATCACATTAGAACCACACCCACTTATCCCTCATAAGGGCGGCTGTTTAATTATGCGGGCTGAGATTTAAAATTTATAGATTAAAAATATTTATGTCAAGCAGGTGCAACAAGCACACCACCGTCAACTTGCATAATCCCTAAAATCATAATACAAAAAACCCACCACAAACTTCTAGCACGCTCAAAGCCACCCTCAAACCGTTAACAAAAAGCATTTTCGTAAATATTAGAATTTCACTGACATACAAACAATTCTTGAAACCATCAAATAAATAAGCAATATTTAAACCTCAGCAAAAATCAATTACAAGGACTGTAAAAATGAAAACAAAATTAATTTTGTTATGCTCCACTTTGGCCATTTCAAGCTCGGCATTTGGGCTTGGCTGGTCTGACTGGACAAAAGTTACTGAAATCGATACCGGCATGGCTAGCAACCCGGTATTTAAACTAAACGATCCAGGAGATGCTGCAACTGGCTGTAGTAATACTGAATATATCCAATTCCCTCAGCTCTATACTGAAGAAAACCCAGGCGGGACTAGAACTTTTGAGACTTTAAGAGAGGCTCTTTTAGCAGGCAAAGATGTAAAGGTAAAGACTATCGAATGTAGTGAAGATAACTATCCCGAATTCTATACCATCCGCATTAGACCATAGCCAACACAATAGAGGCTTACACGGGCAGATCTCGTCTCTCGGGGCCTGCCCGTAATATACCTACTAAGTTTTACACATTATTATCATCAGCAAACCGCCTTGAACACCCCCAAAAGGGCAGCCTCCTCCCCCAGCAGTAAGGATTAAGAACTCAACACGAAAACTTAAGATATATTTTGAAGAGAACCCTACCCTTCAAAACCTACAGATCATATAGATTCTTCAGCCCCCTCCATAGAACGAGCCAATTGAAACAATCTGAAAACCCACAACAAAACCTAAAACACAGAACCAAAAATCAAAAAATATCAAAATCTAACCAAGAAAATAAAGCTAACTATCGGGCCAAAATCGAAACATTCCAACAATGTAAGCAATACGCCACAAAAAATCACATGGCAGAAAAAATCACAGAATAAACCTCTATAAAAACAAGCCTTATAATAAATAAACGTTCCTTATAGGCACTGGCGCTAACTGCCGCAAGGATTTATAAACAATGGATGATCAGCCAAACTCATTAAATTTGTGCCAGCAGGGCGCAAATTTACACAAAACAGGCTGGGGAGCCTAACTAGAAGTACCTTTCCACGCCAGATAAAAATACTCCCCACAAATGACTGAGGTGTTGTAGAGTTTGTCGCGGCATCAGTGGTTAACTTGGCCCAGGCCTAGTACGAAAACGGAGAGAGAACCGTTGAACTATCCAGATCAGTTTACCCCTCAGATTTGGCCGCTGATAGTTTACTGCTTGGCCGTATTTGCTCTAATTACCTTAATGCTCGGCCTCTCCTATTTTCTCGGCCAAAAACGCAGAGACCCGGCCACGGATGAGCCCTATGAATCCGGTATCGTCTCGCAAGGCAATGCGCGCCTGCGCCTCTCTGTCGCCTATTACCTGGTTGCCATCTTATTCATTGTTTTCGACTTAGAGGCCATTTACCTGTTCAGCTGGTCCATCGCATTTTATGAAACCGGCCTGCTCGGATTTATTGAGGCCACGGTATTTATCCTGATACTGCTGGTGGGGCTTATTTACTTGTGGCGCCTGGGGGCACTTGACTGGGGCGGACAGCAAAAAAGTTTGGATAAACGGCAACAATCCCGATCACAATAATGAGAATTGATAATGCGCTGGAAGCTGACCAAAGCCGAAGATCTCATTGCCACTGAACGCGGCAATCCCCCTGAAGCAATAAGCACAGAAGATATAGAAAAAAGTATTCTCCTTACCAAACTTGAAGAACTGATTTCCTGGGGCCGATCAAACTCCCTATGGCCATTTAATTTCGGGCTTTCCTGTTGCTATGTAGAAATGGCCACCGCCTTTACCAGTCGCCACGATATCTCCCGCTTTGGCGCCGAAGTAATCCGCGCCACTCCGAGGCAAGCAGACCTGATTGTTATTTCTGGGACCGTATTTCTTAAAATGGCACCGGTGGTACAACGGCTGTACGAACAAATGATTGAGCCCCGCTGGGTCATCTCTATGGGCTCCTGCGCAAATTCCGGCGGTATGTACGATATCTACAGTGTGGTTCAGGGCGTGGATAAGTTTCTTCCCGTCGACGTTTATGTGCCCGGCTGTCCTCCGCGCCCGGAGGCCCTATTGCAGGGATTAACCCTATTGCAAAAGTCTGTGGCTGCGGAGCGGCGGGCCTTTAGCTGGGTTGTGGATGAGCAGGGCGCTCACAAGGTTGCCAAGCCCAGCCAGCGGGATCTCCACAGGGAGGAGCGGATGAAGGCGAACACGCTGCGCACACCCGATAGCGTTTAGGCTCTTTAAGCCTCACGGAATAAAAAATAACAACGGAATGGTCAATGAGCGCTGTCATCGCAAAAACTATCCACGGGGAAACGCCCTACAGGAAAGCGGCGGAGTCATTTATTCGAGATCTCGATAGCGGCTACAAGCTCCACACTTTCTGGTGGCAGCCACACTGTGATGATATGCCCACCCTGTGGATTGAAAAGCATGCCTTAATCCCCCTGCTGCGCTATCTCAAGCAAGAGATTCCCCAACCCTTTGAAATGCTGTATGACCTGAGCGCTATTGATGAGCGGCTGCGGATCAACCGGGGCGAGGGGGCAGAAAAGCAGCCCGCCAGTGATTTCACCCTGATGTATCAATTACTGTCATTCACCCGCAATTTGTTTATTCGCATTAAGGTGGCCCTGGCAGAGAGCGATCTGAGTGCGCCGACGGTGACTGGTGTTTGGGAGAATGCCAATTGGTATGAGCGGGAGGTCTGGGATCTATTTGGCATCGACTTTCCCGGCCACCCCCATCTACAGCGAATCATAATGCCCCTGACCTGGAAGGGACACCCGCTGCGCAAAGATCACCACGCCCGCGCTACCGAAGTCGATCCCTTTAGTTTGTCGGAAGAGAAGGAACGCAAAGAGCAGGAGGCCCTGTTGTTCCGGCCGGAAGATTGGGGCATGGCAAGGGGCAGTGAAAATTCGGAGTTTATGTTTCTCAACCTCGGCCCCAACCACCCCAGTGTGCACGGGGTCTTCCGCGTAGCCCTACAGCTCGACGGTGAGCAGGTTATCGATGCAGTGCCGGATATCGGCTATCACCATCGCGGCGCAGAAAAAATGGCTGAGCGCCAGGCGTGGCATACCTATGTTCCCTACACCGACCGTATCGATTACCTCGGCGGTGTTATGAACAACCTGCCCTATGTGATGGCACTGGAGCAGCTCGCCGGTATTAAAGTTCCCGAGCGCGCACAGATGATACGGGTAATGATGTGCGAGTTCTTCCGCATCTCCAGCCACCTGGTATTTTTTGGCACCTTTGCCCAGGACGTGGGGCAGATGTCCCCGGTGTTCTATATGTTTATCGACCGGGAAAAACTGTTCGGCATTGTCGAAGCCATTACCGGCGGCAGGATGCACCCGGCATGGTTCCGCATCGGCGGTGTGGCGCAGGATCTGCCCCAGGGGTGGGACAAGATGGTGCGGGAGTTCCTCGACTATATGCCCGCACGCTTAGCCGACTACGACGGGATGGTAATCAAGAACAAACTGCTACAGCGCCGCACCCGGGGCATTGGTGTGTACAACACCGCAGAAGCTTTCGAGTGGGGGGTCACCGGGCCCGGACTTCGCGCCACCGGCCTGGACTGGGATTTGCGCAAAAAGCGCCCTTACAGCGGCTATGAACAGTTCGAGTTCGAGATTCCCAGCTACGATGGTGGAGACTGCTTTGATCGCTGCCGGGTTAGGGTCGATGAGATCTGGCAGAGCCTGCGAATTATCCGCCAGTGTTTGGAGAATATGCCCTCGGGGCCCTACAAGTCCGACCACCCATTGACGACACCCCCGCGCAAGGGGCGCACCATGGAGGATATCGAGACTTTAATACAGCATTTTGTCAACAACAGCTGGGGGCCGGTTATGCCCGCCGGAGAAGTCTGTTATCCCATTGAGGCCACCAAGGGAATCAATAGCTACCAAATAGTCAGTGACGGGGGGACCACTTCATACAGGACCAGAATTCGCACCCCCTCATTTCCCCATCTGCAAATGATTCCGTTGATGTCGAACGGCCTGTTGATTGCTGACCTGATCGCCATTATTGCCAGCATCGACTTTGTTATGGCGGATGTGGATAGATAGTTATAAAAAAATATTGCGGCGCGCACAGGGCCGTACAACAGCGGAGTAAAAAGTGCACGGAAACCAATGCGGCGTTGCAGCTACCCCACTAGCCGGTAGTGGCAGCGCCTCACCGGCACCTCCGCAAGCTCTACCTCGGGGGCAACTATGTCCAGCTTATTAGAACCGGAACTGATTGAAGTAATGGCGCAAGGCAATAGGGACTCAGAAGACAATCAGGCAACCTTAACAACTCAAGAAAAACAGGAGATTGATCGGGAAGCCAGCCACTACCACGAGAAAACTTCGGTGGGACTAGAGGCGTTGCGCATTGTGCAAAAACATCGAGGCTGGGTGTCCGACAACAGTCTTCTGGCAATTTCCAACTACCTGGATATCCCCGCCGCCGAGCTCGAAAGCGTTGCCACCTATTTTCAGCTGATCTTCCGCCAGCCCGTGGGCAAGGAGGTAATTTACCTCTGTAAGAGTTCCAGCTGCTGGATTATGGGCTGTGAGCAGTTACAAAAAAGAATATCAGCACGTCTGAATATCCAGCCCGGTGAAACCAGTGATGATGGCATTTTCACTTTGTTGGAAACCCCCTGCCTGGGTGACTGCGACAAGGCACCGGTCCTTATGCTGGGAGAGGAAATGCATCGGCACCTGGATGAAAACAGTATTGATGAGTTAATCGATAAAAAGAAAAAATACCATGCTGACAAATCCACTGACTAAAAATATTTCCAGTGAAAATATTGCCGCCAGTATTGAGCAGTATGTAGAAAACGACGGCTATCGGGGATGGCGCAAAGCCGTGGCTATGGCGCCGAACGATATTATCAATTTAGTAAAAGATGCCGGCCTGCGCGGGCGCGGTGGCGCCGGTTTTAACACCGGGCTCAAGTGGAGCTTTGTGCCCCGTGGGGATGACGCTCCACAGCAGAAATATGTGGTTTGCAATGCCGACGAGATGGAGCCCGGCGCCTTTAAAGACCGCCTGTTGATGGAGCGGGACCCCCACCTCCTCCTTGAGGGCATGGCCATAACCGCCTATGCCATTGGTGCCTCTCACGCCTATATTTTTATTCGCGGGGAATACCATTTGGCCGCCAGCCGGCTGGAGCAGGCAATCGCCGAGGCCAAACAGCAGCGTATGCTCGGGGAGAATATCTTTGACAGCGGCTTTAGCTTAGAAATTTGCCTGCACCGCAGTGCCGGCAATTATATCTGTGGTGAGGAGACCGCACTCCTCAATGCCCTCGAAGGCAGGCGAGCGATCCCCCGCGCTAAACCCCCCTTCCCGCAAGTGAGCGGGCTTTGGGGCAAACCCACCGTCGTTAACAACGTTGAGACCCTGTGCAACCTCCCCCATTTAATTAGCCACGGCGCGCAGTGGTATAAAAATCTTGGCCGTGGCGACGATGCCGGTAGCAAAATCTTTGGTGTTAGCGGCAAGGTCAAAAATCCCGGTGCCTGGGAACTGCCCATGGGCACCCCCATTCGCGAAATTATTGAGCAATATGCCGGCGGGATGAAAGATGGCCTGCAATTAAAAGGCATTCTGCCCGGGGGTGGATCGACCGATTTCCTCGGCCCCGACCACCTAGACCTCCCCATGGATTACGACGTTATCGGCAAAGCCGGCAGCCGTATGGGCACCGGCACGATTACGGTACTCGACGATAAAACCTGTCCGGTAGGCCTGGTACTGAACTTAACCCGATTTTTTGCGCGGGAGTCCTGTGGCTGGTGTACCCCCTGCCGGGATGGCTTGCCCTGGGCGGTTAAATTGCTGGAGAAGATCGAATCTGGACAGGGGACCCGGGAAGACCTGGCACTCCTCAAAGAGCAGTGTGAGCGCATTGGCCCGGGGAATACCTTTTGCGCCCTGGCCCCCGGTGCCGCCGAACCGATACAGAGTGCCTTAACGCTATTTGAACAAGATTTTATAGACCATATTGAGGGCGGCTGTTGCCCCTACACCTAAATTAATACAGCGGCCCCGATCCTAACAGTCCCTATAACAAGAAAATGGATTGCAAATGCCAACCATCACAATAGACGGTAGCCAATACCAGGTTGATGGAGAGCAAAACCTGCTCACTGCCTGCCTGTCCCTGGGCTTGAATGTGCCCTATTTCTGCTGGCATCCCGCCATGGGCTCAGTCGGTGCTTGTCGTCAATGTGCGCTCATCGAGTACAGGGACAGCGAAGATCAACGGGGTCGCTTGATTATGAGCTGTATGACGCCGATTAAGGATGGCGGCATTTACAGTATCAATACCGCTGCGGCAAAAGATTTTCGCGGTGCCGTCATAGAAGACCTTATGACCAATCACCCACACGACTGCCCGGTGTGTGAGGAGGGCGGCGAGTGCCACTTGCAGGACATGACCGAGATGTCCGCTCATACCCTGCGCCGCTATCAAGGTAGCAAGCGCACTCACAGAAACCAATATCTCGGCCCCTTTATCAATCACGAAATGAATCGCTGTATTACCTGTTACCGCTGTGTCAGGTTCTATCACGATTATGCCGGCGGTGAAGACTTGCAGGCCCTAGGGCGCAATCATCAGGTCTTTTTTGGCAGAAATACTGAAGGCAAACTGGAAAATGGGTTTAGTGGCAACCTGGTGGAGGTGTGCCCTACCGGTGTATTTACCGATAGAACCTTCAGCCAACATTTTGTGCGCAAATGGGACTTACAAACGGCGGCCTCGGTGTGTGAGCACTGCGCCGTGGGCTGTAACACCGCCCCCGGAGCTAGAGAATCCGGCAACAACCGCGACCCGCTGCTCCGCCGCGTAGTCAACTTATACCACCACGATATCAACGGCTACTTTCTCTGTGACCGGGGACGCTTTGGCTATGAATACGTCAATAGCAAGAGCCGTATTACCCAGGTACTCAGCGCCCGTGAAGATACCGTCATCAGCTCGACGGCCGACGCCGACGAACGCCTGCACAAAGAAATTCCCCCTCAGGAAGGGGTTTTTACACTCTCGGAAAAACTCGCGGCGGCGCACCGGGGCGAGCATCGCCTGATCGGTATAGGCTCGCCCAGGGCATCGCTGGAAAACAACTTTGCCCTACTAAAATTTGTAGGCCGACAAAATTTCTTCTCTGGGCTCAATCAGCGGGATATGCGCTTGCTACAGCTGATAAACCGCATCCAGAGCGACAGCAACATTCACAGCCCAACCCTCCCAGAGATAGAGTGTGCCGACGCAGTCCTGATACTGGGAGAGAATATCTACAACACCGCGCCAAGGGTTTCCCTGGCAGTTCGCCAAGCGGCGCGAAGCCGCCAAAAAGAACAAGCCCAGTCACTCAAAATACCGCTGTGGCAAGATGCCTCCGTTCGCCAACTGGGCGGTGAACCCAGCCCGATTATGTTTATCGGTGCGGAACTCAGCCAAATCACAGATATCACCGACAGGGCGATCTATACCCTACCCGAGAACACCGCCCAGATCGGCCGGGCAGTGGCCCAGTGTATTCTCGCTGTGAACAACAGAGAGATATCTCTGAGTGCGGAACACCTGAAGGCCTCAGAAGATATTGCGGCAATACTCACTGCGGCTAAAAATCCCGTGATTATCTCCGGCACCAGCAGCAAAGACAGCCAGCTTCTGCACAGCGCCGCACAAATCGCTGCAGCCCTGGCCGAAAAGAATGGCAAATCCAGCGCGCTCTACCTGTGCTGCGAAGAGGTCAATAGCTTGGGAATAACCCAACTATTTGAGCCGGAAACCGGTTCCCTTGAGCAGCTGCTCAATGAACTCAAAAAAGATAAAACCCACATCAATAAAACCCTGGTGATTTTGGAAAACGATCTCTCTCTGAGAATCGCGAGTCGAGAGTTAGATAGCCTTTTTGCCAGTGTCGAGGATATCGTTCTACTCGATACCCTACTGAATAAAACCGCCAAACACGCCGACTTAATCTTTCCGGCAGCGGCCACGGCAGAATCCCAGGGCACCTATGTCAATACCACCGGGCTGGCGCAGCGCTTCTACGCCGTCTATGAGGGCACGGGGTTTATTCAAGAGAGTTGGCGCTGGCTGGCTGATGCCGCCGGTTTTTGCACGGAGCACTCAGAAAACATTGACGCTATCGCCAGCTGGAACCACTGCCCGGATATCACCGAATCCCTGGCGGACAGCATTCCCTCCCTCGGGGTGATCAAGGCGCTGGGACCGGATGAAAACTATCGTATTGAAGGGCTGAAAGTCGCCAGACAGACCGCCCGCTACAGTGGCCGCACGGCTATTCACGCCGAGGAGCATGTCTCTGAAACTCCCCCACCCCAGGACCCCGATGCGCCCATGAGCTTTAGTATGGAGGGGGTTCACAATCCGAACCGCTCGCCGCTACAAGCCAATATCTGGTCTCCGGGGTGGAATTCCAATCAGTCAATCTTCAAGTTTCAGCAAGCGGTGGGCGGCGAGCGTCGCGGAGGCGCCAGTGGCCGCTCTATCCAGCGGCCAGCGCGGCCCCTATCGGAGTGGTCCCCAGCCACAGTGCCGGAGCGCGATTCAGACCAGGGCAAGCACAGCCTGAAGACAGTGCCGATCTACCGCCTGTTTGGTTCGGAAGAACTCAGCAATCGCTCCATGGGAATCTCCACCATTATCGATAAACCCTTTTTCACCTTAAACCGCGACGATGCCGAAAGTGCCAAACTCAAGCAGGGCGATACAGTGGCACTGGATACCAGCAGCGGGGTTTTCCGTGGCAAGGTGGTTATTTCTGATACCCAGCCTGCGGGCAGCTTGGGTGTGCCCGCAGGCCTGCCCGGACTTGAGGTCCTCACCCCCATATTGCCCGGCGGTGCCAATCTATTGCCGGTGGTAGAGAGCTCCAGTATCAGGCAGGAGGGTTAATCATGAATGCGAATGTCTGGATCATACTGCTCAATATATTCGGTGTACTGGTAGTCACCGTCTTGCTCGCGGCAATTTTGACATGGGGTGAACGGCGCTTACTGGGATTCTGGCAGGATCGCCCAGGCCCTAACCGGGTGGGCAAGTTTGGCTCCCTGCAAGTGGTTGCAGATATGATCAAACTCTTTTTTAAAGAGGACTTCACTCCCAAATTTGCCGATATCCCGGTCTTTATACTGGCCCCCACCGTGGTGATGGCAACTATGCTGATCGCCTTTGCAGTCGTCCCCATGTCGCCCAGTATCGGGGTTACCGATCTCAATATCGGCTTGCTGTTTGTACTGGCTATGAGTTCTATCGCCGTCTACAGCGTCATCCTTGGAGGCTATGCCTCAAATAATAAATATGCCCTGCTCGGTGGGCTGCGAGCGGCCGCACAAACAGTATCTTACGAAGTCTTTATGGGCTTGAGTCTGATGGGCGTAGTGATGCTGTCCGGGAGCTTTAACCTGCGCGAAATAGTCAATGCCCAGGCGGATGGCTGGTTTATTATCCCACAGCTCCTCGGCTTTTTTGTCTTCTTTATCGCCGGTATCGCCGAGAGCCGCAGAACTCCGTTTGACCTGCCAGAGGCCGAACATGAGCTGACCGCCGGATTTCATACCGAGTATTCCGGTATGAAGTTTGGTA
The DNA here is from genome assembly GCF_052467605.1 of Microbulbifer regidiadema (SeqCode). Classification (NCBI taxonomy): domain Bacteria; kingdom Pseudomonadati; phylum Pseudomonadota; class Gammaproteobacteria; order Cellvibrionales; family Microbulbiferaceae; genus Microbulbifer; species Microbulbifer regidiadema (SeqCode). Next base: position 2,135,649 of record NZ_CP174316.1, read on the forward strand.
TGTTTTTTGTTGGGGAATACTTGGCGGTAATCCTGATTTCCGCTCTGATCACCACACTATTTCTCGGCGGCTGGCACGGTCCCCTACTCCCTCCCCTTATATGGTTCTGCCTGAAAACCACTATTTTGGTCGCTTTATTTATTCTTCTGAGGGCGGCCATTCCGCGCCCCCGCTATGACCAGTTAATGAAATTCGGCTGGAAGGTGATGTTGCCCCTAGCCCTGATTAACCTCTTGGCGACCGCAGCCGTACTGCTGTGGAAAGCCTAGAAAATTACCCTAAGCGTGCGAGGCCAAAGGAATGATTTCAAGCCAAATTCGCAGCATGTGGTTGGTATTTAAACACCTGTTTCGCAAAAATGTCACCGTGCAGTATCCCGATGAGAAACCCTACCTGGCGCCGAGGTATCGCGGCCGGATTGTTCTCACCCGCGACCCCAATGGGGATGAGCGCTGCGTTGCCTGCAACCTCTGCGCTGTAGCCTGCCCACCAGATTGCATCTCCCTACAGAAAACAGAAGATACCGACGGGCGCTGGCGCCCCGAATATTTTCGTATCAACTTCTCCCGCTGCATTATGTGTGGTCTCTGTGAAGATGCCTGTCCAACCTATGCCATTCAGCTGACACCGGACTTCGAGATGTGCGAGTACGATCGGCAGAATATGGTGTATGAAAAGGAAGATCTCCTGATCAGTGGTCCCGGTAAATATCACGACTACAGCTTTTACCAGGTCGCCGGCAAGGCTATCGCGGGGAAAGACAAAGGGGAGGCACAAAACGAGGCTGAACCCATTAATGTAAAGAGCTTAAATCTATGACTCTTTAGCCAAGGCGCTGACTAATCACTAAAAAAAGAGGCTGTCCCGGTGCATTACACTTTCTATCTGACTGCTGCGGTTGCCATTGTCTCCACAGCCATGGTTATCTTTCACAAAAACGCCGTTCACGCACTACTTTATCTTGTCACCTCGCTCCTATCTGTTGCCGTTATCTTCTACCAGTTTGGTGCGCCCCTGGCAGCTGCCCTCGAAGTTATTATTTATGCCGGCGCGATCATGGTACTGGTTATTTTTGTCATCATGATGCTCAATCAGGGGGATGCGGCGGTTGCACAGGAACAAGCTTGGTTGCAGCCCCACACCTGGATAGGGCCGGCGCTGCTCTCGGCCATACTGCTTATCCAGTTGCTTCTACTGATTAGCAGCGGGCAAATTTCCTCCGCTCAAACCTACCACTATATCGGCCCCAAACAGGTTGGTATTGCTCTTTTTAGCCATTACGTCCTCGCCGTCGAACTCGCCTCAATGCTGCTTCTGGCAGGGCTTGTCGGAGCCTTTCATCTGGCTCGGCACAGAAAAACCATTCATCCGGAGTGACACTATGCCTATCGAATCTGCACCGGGTTTGGAAGCGGGTGTGCTATTGGCCTCCATCCTGTTTTGCCTGGGATTAACCGGATTACTGATCCGACGAAATGTTATTTTTATGCTGATGTGCATAGAAATCTGTACCAATGCCGCAGCACTGCTATTTGTCGTTGCGGGGTCACACTGGGGCAATGCCGATGGACAGGTGATGTTTATTTTTGTAGTCACCCTGGCCGCTGCGGAAATCGCAATCGCCCTGGCGCTGGTATTGCAATTTTACTACCGAAAACATACGGTCGATATTGACCAACTCAATGGATTGAGAGGTTAATATGAATGGATTTCTAGCCTGGATACCACTGCTTCCCCTACTCGGCTTTCTGATCTTAACCAGCCTGCCCCTGTTGACACAGAGGGAGCCATCACAAAAATTAGTCAGCCGGATTGGCGTCGGCAGTGTAGGACTCTCAGCCCTTTTGGTTTTTAGCCTCACCTTTGCCACCTTTCTGGGAAATCCAAACACGGTGCTCACCCTATCCGCCTGGGAGTGGGTGCGAGTCTCTGAGCTTCAGCTCGGCTTCACTTTTTATGTGGACTGGCTGACCCTGGTAATGCTTATGATCATTACCGGAGTTGGATTCCTGATCCACTTATACTCCGCCGGATATATGCGCGAGGACCCAGATTTCCGCCGCTACTTTTCCTACCTGAATTTATTTGTCTGCGCCATGTTAATTCTGGTGATGGCAGACAATTTGGTACTCCTCTATCTCGGTTGGGAAGGCGTGGGCCTGTGTAGTTATTTACTGATCGGATTTTGGTATAAGGATGCCGCAAATGGTGCCGCAGCACAGAAAGCATTTATTGTTACTCGCATCGGCGATACGGCCATGGCAATCGGCCTATTCCTGCTGTTCTTTGAATTCTCAACGCTGAATATTCCACAACTGATTGCCGCAACGGAAAATCCCGGGGTAAATACTCAAACGGTGACCATCGCGATGCTGCTACTACTGGGTGGCGCGGTGGGTAAATCAGCCCAGATTCCACTCCAGACCTGGCTGCCCGATGCGATGGCGGGCCCCACCCCAGTTAGCGCCCTTATCCACGCAGCCACCATGGTAACGGCCGGAGTCTATTTGATCGCCCGTATGCACCCGCTCTACCAGCTGTCAGAAACCGCTATGCTGGCGGTGGCGATTGTCGGCGCCCTAACCCTGTTGATATCCGGTTTCAGCGCGATTGCCCAAAGCGATATCAAGCGGGTCCTGGCCTATTCGACCATCAGCCAGATCGGCTATATGTTCCTGGCTCTCGGCGTCGGCGCCTGGTCCGGGGCCGTCTTCCACCTGATGACCCATGCGTTCTTTAAGGCTTTACTGTTTCTATCTGCCGGGTCGGTCATCCTGAGCGTCCATCACGAGCAAAATATCTTTGCCATGGGAGGGCTCTACCGCAAAATTCCCTTTACTTTTATTTGCTTTGCCATCGGTTGCGCCTGTCTGGCAGCACTGCCCTTTACCTCCGGTTTCTACAGCAAAGACTCTATTTTGCTCAGTGCCTATGAGTACCACCAAGGGGGGAACCTGCTCTGGCTTGCCGGCCTACTGGGGGCACTGGTCACTGGGATTTATAGCTTTCGGGTCTTATTTCTCACCTTCTTCGGCAGTGAGGGCAGCGCCTCCTCTCACTGTAAGGACGCCAACAACACCGCGATGACTCTCCCCTTGGGGATACTCGCTGTACTCGCACTCTTCGGCGGAATGCTATATCCCCCCCTACAGGGAGTCTTTGGCGCTGCGGGCGATAAACCTCACTCCTGGTTTATTGAGGCTATTGCGATAGCCATGCCACTAATAGGCCTATTTATCGCCTGGAGAATGTTCCTGTACGAGAAAAAAATGGGGGAACAACACTCTCCGATAATGAAATTTTGGTTGAGTGGATGGCATTTTGATGCGCTCTACGATCGCGTTTTGGTAAAACCCTTCAAGGTCATCACCGCCCTCAACCGCAAAGACATTATCGATAGTATCTACAAAGGGACGGCCTCATTGAGCGCACAATTAAATAATGCGCTCAGTTCATCACAGAACGGGCAGATACGCTGGTATTTAGCCACCTTTGTAGCCGGATCAATTTTATTCCTAGCCCTTCTGGTGGCTCTATGACATTACTGGCAATAATTATTATTCTATTTGCAGGGGGAATATTAGCTTGGCTGGCGGAGAGATATCTCTATGAGGGCGGGCGCTGGATCAGCCTGATTTCCCTGATTATTGCATCCCTCTTGTTAGTCCGCTACTTCCCCCAGGTAGACAGCAGCACTGTTGCGGCGGACAACCTGTGGTGGGATAGCCTTATGCTAGCCTGGATACCCCGCTTCGGTATCAGCTTTCACCTAGCCATTGATGGGCTCAGCTTTTTGATGCTGTTACTGACTATGGGAATGGGTATCTTCGGGTTAATAATGACCTGGAATGATATCAATTTCCGGCGGGGATTTTTTTATTTCAACTACCTGTGGACCCTGGCCGGTATTGTCGGTGTCTTTACCGCGATCGACCTCTTTTTGTTCTTTTTCTTCTGGGAGGTGATGCTGATTCCCATGCTGCTGCTGATCGCAGTTTGGGGTTATGAGGGAAGAATCTACGCCGCGATCAAGTTCTTTATTTTTACTCAGGCAAGCAGCTTGTTAATGCTGATTGCTATCGTTGCCCTGGCCTTTATTCACTACCGTAATAGCGGACAATTGACCTTCAACTACACTGAGTTGCTCGGCGCGCAATTGTCTGCGAGCGCAGCTTACTGGTTGATGCTCGGGTTTTTTATTGCCTTTATCGTCAAACTACCAGCACTGCCCTTCCACACCTGGCTGCCCGATGCCCATACCCAGGCACCTACCGCCGGCAGTATTCTACTGGCAGCTATTCTGCTAAAAACCGGCGCCTATGGTTTGCTGCGATTTACTCTGCCCCTGTTCCCGGAGAGTTCGCAAGCGTTTGCACCAGTGGCAATGACCCTCGGGGCCATCAGTGTGGTCTACGGTGCATCGCTGGCCTTCGCACAAAAGGATATGAAGCGGCTGGTCGCCTACTCCAGTGTGAGCCATATGGGCTTTGTTCTTCTGGGGCTCTACGCACTAAATAGCATCGCCCTACAGGGTGCTGTGATGCAAATGATTGCCCACGGCCTGAGTACTGCCGCACTTTTTGCTCTGGTAGGGGCATTGCAGCACCGGCTGCATACCCGGGATATGAGCCAGCTCGGTGGCATCTGGCCTCTACTACCAAAACTATCCGCTATTGCGCTCTTCTTTGCCGTCGCCTCTTTGGGGCTGCCTGGGCTGGGTAACTTTATTGCCGAGTTCCTGGTACTCGTTGGCAGCTTCAAAGCCAATCACTGGATAACGGTGATCGCAGCCATCGGGCTTATAGGCGCCGCACTCTATGCGCTCCTGATGATGCAGCGTGTCTTCTTTGGTGGCATCAATGAGAAATTAAAGCCTGTTACTGAGGGGAAAACTGTCAGTGATTTGAGTCTCAGGGAGGTTTCTGCGCTGCTTTCCCTGGCGGTATTACTCGTTATCTTTGGGCTTAGGCCCCAGCCCATTTTTGATATCGCCGAGCCCGCTATTGCCCAATCCATACAAAGACTCCAGGTCTCCAAGCAAGAAAACAGCGTGGTTCAGAAAGCAAACCCGGAGGCTTCAGCCAAGCAACCCTCTCCTGCGGTGAAAGGTGCAACTACAGGTACATCTCTATGAGTGCCCAAGAACTATTTTCTATACTGCCGCTGTTGCTAATTAGTGCCGGCATCGTATTTTTACTCCTCCAAGTATCTTTCTGGAGGCATCACACAGGTGCATTAATCACAACCCTCATCACTTTGACGGCAACTATTATTTCCTGTTTCTGGGTTGGCGCTAGCCTGCCGGCCAATAATGGTTCCATTCAGGTCACCGCTCTTTTATCTATCGACTACAATGCACTTTTCTTTTGTCTATTGATACTGGTTACAGCAATCGCGGTCAGTATTTTGGGCTACAACTACTTAAAACTTCGCTGCGACCTCAATCGCAATCCGGATAGTTATCCCGAAGAGTTTTACATTCTGCTGTTGTTGTCCATTTTAGGGGCAACCACTCTGGTATTTTCCAACCACTTTGCCAGTTTTTTTCTCAGTATCGAGTTAGTCAGTCTTGCACTGTATCCCTTACTGGGTTTTATAGTGAATGGCAACCTATCCTCAAAGAAAGACCAGCTAAATTCCCTGGAATCTGCCTTTAAATACTTAATTTTATCGGCGCTATCCACAGCTCTCGGCTTATTTGGTATCGCACTCATTTACGCCGCATCTGGGGCAGTGGATTTTGGCAGCATCGCGACACGCATGCAGGATCTTTCCCAAACGTCTGCGCTTTTTGCCACCGGCACGACTCTGCTGGTCATTTCTGTCGCTTTTAAACTATCACTGGTTCCATTCCATATCTGGACACCCGATGTCTTCCAGGGCGCGCCTACCCCAGTAACCGCATTGATCGCCACCGTGGGAAAAACAGCAGTCATTGCCTTTTTATTGCGATTCTTTAATGTCTTAAACCTCTATCAAAGCCCTATCCTGATTGACTTACTATCAATCGCGGCTATCGCCAGTATGCTGATCGGGAATTTATTGGCGTTAATGCAAAGCGACGTCAAACGGCTGCTGGCCTACTCATCAATCGGCCATATCGGCTACCTCATAGTGGCATTTATTATTGGCAACAGCTCATTTGGCACTGAGGCGGTAATTTATTATATGGTCGCCTACGTTATTACCACACTTGGCGCTTTTGCCATTATTGGCCTGATTGCCGACTCTGCCGAGGCCGCTCAATTGGGCAATGGTAAAACCCGTAACGCCGATGAGACTTACCACCGGGATTTTTATCGAGGTCTACTCTGGCGCAGCCCCTGGTTGGCTAGCTGTTTCGCCCTGATGCTTTTATCCCTCGCCGGCATTCCGCTAACCATTGGGTTTATTGGAAAGTTCTATGTATTTAGCGCCGGCGTTGAGGGCAAAATGTGGCCCCTGCTAGCCGGTGTTGTTATTGGCAGTGCTTTGGGGCTTTTCTACTACCTCCGCCTGCTCCTTACGATGGTGCAAAGAGATGCCGCTGACGTCAACAACCACACTGAAACCTTACAAATTACGACTTCGGGACAAGTTTTAATCGCAAGCCTTTCCGCTGCACTGGTTTTGTTCGGAATTTTTCCACAAATTCTTATTAACTGGATAAATGCTCTATAAAGTAAAGACTGAACGCCGATGTAAAAATTATTTTAAGGCCCAGGAGACAACCTGGCCATCAGAGGGTATGTATATGAAGACTTTTAAACAAGCATTTGAAGTCATTCAGGATGCTGAGAGATTCCATCTGGAAATGGCAACTGCCTACGAGACCTTATTAGAAAAATCAGAGGACTACCGAACCCAGTTACTCCTAAAGCATATGCTTGAGCATGAGCAGAGAATGGCAAAAAATCTGCAAAACTACAGCGATGTCGCTCAAAATAAAGTTATGAAGACATGGTTGCAATACACCCATGAAGAAAGCGCCAATGACTTTGTTCGGCGCCTCAAATTGAGCGATCCCCCCACAATCCGTGAGATCAATAATATGGGCCGGGAAGTCGACCGCTATTTCTCAGAGCTCTATCAGGCGGTATATGGTGCCATCGAGTCTATGGAGGTGAAGGAAGTTTTCGAGGACTTAAAGCAAATACAGGACAAGGAGCGTATTACCTTATCAATGGCCACCAATTCACTGTGGGATATGTGAAAATCCCGCTGTCTCCAGCGGGATTTATCCTCAGGCAACTCTATAATCGGCTAATCCAGGATAAAACTACCCGGGTTAGCCAACTATAAATTCACAACGCTAGCTAGCCGTTGTTAGAACTCATACTGCCCTCTTACGTAGTATAGAGCGCCGTTGTAGCCCATTGGGGCTGTTTCAGGATACTCAGCACCAGCAACACCAGACCAGGGGTTTTTATCTGGATAGTTGTTGAAGACGTTTTCCGCACCCGCTATTAAGCTGATAGAGCCACTCAAGTCGTAGGCAACCTCAATATCCACGGTCCACTCATCACCAGCATCAATGGGCAGACTGTAATTATCCAGGTGTGCCTCCCAGTAGCCACCGTAGTAGTTGAGTCGTACCAGACCGCGCCAGTTATCTGCCGCGTGGGTGATAGAGGCATTACCGCGCACTTCAGGCAAACCGCCTTCCAGCTGTTGGATACGCATGTCATCCATGGTATCTGTGCTGTAGTCGGTAACCTCAGTTTTGGTCCAGTTCATGGCCAGATTGAAGTCTGTTGCCTCACCCAGCGGGTAAGTGGCTACCAGATCGACACCTCGGGTCTTGGTATCGAAGTCATTGGTGTAGAAACGGAAGTACTCCAAAGAATCAGCACCACTGATACCATCAGCGACCAACTGAGCGCGCTCTTCATCGGTCAGCATCTGGTCGGCAGACTGGGTGATCCGATCGGTTACCGAGATCTGGAAGTAGTCCAGAGTAATATCCCAATCACCCGCTGCGATAATGGCACCAACCGTAAAGCTCTTGGATTCCTCCGGCTGCAACTGCTCACCGCCCTTCAGTACCGCAATCGGGTTGGTAGCAGGAATTGTGCCTCGGTTAGCCAGTGCACCGTTGGTATAGGCCGTAGTGACATTGCTAATATTGGACTGACCCGGGGTCGGTGCGCGGAAGCCGGTACTCACGGTGGAGCGCAGGGCAATAGCGTCATTGATGGTGTAGTGAGCTGACAACTTGAAATTGGAAGTATCGCCGAAGTCAGAGAAGTCCTCCCAGCGCAGAGCCGTACCCAAGCGCAAGGCATCGCTCACTTCGAGTTCAAAATCGGAGTAAAGCGCAATATTATCCCGATCAAAAGTGCCGGTCACTTCCGTACCAAAGCCAGAGAATCCGTTTGAACCAATTGCGAATCCCTGCTCAGCCAGATCGCCCACCTGCCAGGATGCAGTATCACCCTGTTTGACTTCAAACTCTTCTTCACGCCACTCAAAGCCTGCGGCCATAAACAGCGGCATGCCAGACATTTCAATACTTTTGGTTAAATCAATATTGAAATTGGTTTCATCCTGAACGTAACCCCCTGGATTAAAACGGGTGGGGCTATCAGGGCCAAGCGAGGCGTTAAGGGTGTTGTAAATAACGAAGTCTACTTCGTTGTGCCCGTTACTGGCGCTCACATCGTAGCCAATACCGTTGGCGAGTTCACCACGAATACCGAATACCGCAGAGTAGTCTTCAAGCTCGCCGCCAAAACGGGGAGCGAATCCACCGGGGAACACTTCAGTGAAAGAGAAACACTCATCACTGGACTGTGCGGCCTCATGGGTCATCCCCACACAATCATCAATGCCGTTGCTGGCATCGAGGTCGCCAATCAAGGGCTCGCCATTACTCGCGTAGACACCGGAGCGGGTTTCCGGATTTCGGAAGAAAAAGCCTCCATCCGTTTCGCGGCTGGCATAATTACCAAAGGCATAGAGCTCCGCACTATCACTCAACTCTATAGCACTATTGATAAAGAATTTGGTATCGTCATTAACTTCTGGCTGACCCCAGTTTTGCGCGGGATCGGCGACATAAGTATTGCCATCGGCAATTAACTGGGCAGCATCATCGCGCTGCACACTGCGGCTGGTAGAGTCCTGCTGACGATACTCAAGACTTACATTCACAAAGCCGGAGTCAGTTAGCGGCAAACCAAAATTGGTGGCAACCGTGCTCTGATCCCCATCGCCTTCAGCAGTGGTTGCATGCTTAACTTCAACAGTGCCACCTCCCGCGTCATCCTTTAGCTGGAAGTTGATAACCCCCGCAATCGCATCAGAGCCGTATTGAGCTGCGGCACCATCGCGCAGGACCTCGACCTGTTTAAGTGCAATCGACGGAATGGCAGAAATATCCGGCCCTTGGGCCCCATCGGAAACACCGGCACCAAGGAAAGAGATAACGGCAGCGCGGTGACGGCGCTTGCCATTGACCAGAACCAGTGTGCTATCGGACGGCAGTCCACGCAGGTTGGCGGGGCGTACAATTGCAGCCGCATCGGCAATGGCCTGCGTATTAACGTTGTAGGATGGAACAACGTTTCGGAGCAAATTACTGAGATCTCCATCTCCCTGATTCATGAACTCTTCGCCTGTCATGATATCAATGGGAGCGGAAGAGTCTGTAGCAGAGCGCCCTTCGACTCGAGTACCGATAGTGATAACTTCTTCGAGAATTGCGTCTTGAGCGATAGCGGGACTACTTGCTGCGGCAATCGTCACTGCCAGCAGAGAGGGGGCGCTACTGGCAGCTAGCCAGCGCTTCTTTTTTTCATACATAGAAAAAACATCCTGTTTTAGTTATCTCTTCTTATCTTCCTCCGGGCGAGACTAGCCAATCTTCACTTACCCTAACCCGGGCAATAAAGTAAAAATAAATCGGCTATTTGAGGTGCACCCCTGGAGATTAAAAAAAGTTTTTACGTATTTAAAAGCTTGTTCACGCAGGGGCAGGTTACCACTAATACATTCATGGCAAGAAGCGTGACAACCAAAGAAAATGCTAGAAAAGTGTGATTTACAACAAGAAAAAATAAATATTGAGAACTAGAGCAAGACACAAGCTTAGATACTGACAAAAGTGCCAATAGGCTTTTAAATCCCATTAAGTGCTTAAGTAAAATTTAATAACCTGTAAAAAATATCCAGCATTCATCCTTATAGTGGAAATATTTTAAGTATCACTCTCAAGCAAGAAATTAAATATATTTGAATATTATATATGGAACAGATGTGTTAATTCCAGCTAAAAAAACTATAGACATCGCTCTTATAGATAAGGCAGACGAGTGCTCCCGCCCACTAACGGTGGGCACACTCTTAATCAATAAGCTACGCAATATAGATACCCAAGCAAAGCTTCCGAAAATCGCTCCCCTAAATTGTATTAAGGAGATACAGAGAAAGAGCGAGTACAGGTTGAAAGCCAACCCTTAAAGCTCTATAAGGCGGTATATGCTGCAATCGAAGCTATAAAAATGAAGGGAGCTTGCGAGGAGTAAAAGTAAATACAGCACAAGGAGTGCATTAGTTTATCAAAGGCTAGAAATTCGCTATTGGGATAAGTAAAAATCCCGCCGTCTCCAGCGGGATTTATCGTCAGGCAACTCTATAATCGACTAATCCGGAATAAAATACCGGGTTAGCCAACTATAACTTCAGAAGCCCAGCTAGCAGTTATTAGAATTCATACTGTGCTCTTACGTAATATAGAGCGCCATTGAATCCCATTGGGGCCGTTTCTGGATACTCAGCACCAGCAACTCCAGACCAGGGGTTCTTGTCTGGGTAGTTGTTGAACACGTTTTCCGCACCAGCAATTAAGGTCATGGAGTCATTGAAGTCATAGGCGGCTTCAATATCCACGGTCCACTCATCACCGGCATCAATGGGCAAGCTGTAATCATCCAGGTGTGCTTCCCAGTAGCTACCGTAGTAGTTGAGTCGCACTAGACCGCGCCAGCTATCCCCCGCATGGGTGATAGAGGCATTGCCGCGCACTTCAGGCAAGCCCTCTTCCAGCTGTCGGATACGCATCTCATCCATGGTCTCTGTGCTGTAGTCGGTGACCTCAGTTTCGGTCCAGTTCATGGCCAGATTGAAATCTGTTGCCTCACCCAGCGGATAAGTGGCTACCAGATCGACACCTCGGGTCTTGGTGTCGAAGTCATTGGTGTAGAAACGGAAGTACTCCAGAGAATCAGCACCACTGATACCGTCAGCGACCAACTGAGCGCGCTCTTCATCCGTCAACTCTTGGTTAGCAGACTGAGTAATCCGATCGGTTACCGCGATCTGGAAGTAGTCCAGAGTAATGTCCCAATCACCCGCTGCGATAATGGCACCAACCGTAAAGCTCTTGGATTCCTCCGGCTGCAACTGCTTGCCGCCTTTCAGTACCGCAATCGGGTTGGTAGCAGGAATTGTGCCCCGATTAGCCAGTGCACCATTGGTATAGGCCGTAGTGACATTGGTAATATTGGACTGGCCCGGGGTCGGTGCGCGGAAACCGGTGCTCACGGTGGAGCGCAGGGCAATAGCGTCATTGATGGTGTAGTGGGCTGACAACTTGTAATTCGAAGTATCACCGAAGTCAGAGAAGTCCTCCCAACGCAGGGCGGTACCCAGGCGCAGAGCATCATTCACTTCGAGTTCAAAATCGGAGTAAAGCGCAATATTATCCCGATCAAACGTTCCTACCACTTCGGGGCCAAAGCCAGAGAATCCGTTTGAGCCGATCAGGAATCCCTGCTCTGCCAGGTCACCCACCTGCCAGGATGCCGTATCCCCCATTTTTACTTCAAACTCTTCCTCACGCCACTCAAAGCCTGCGGCCATAAACAGTGGCATACCAGACATTTCAATACTTTTACTTAAATCAATATTGAAATTGGTTTCATCCTGAACATAGCCCCCCGGACTAAATCGGGTAGGGCTATCAGGGCCAAGCGTGGCGTTAACGGTATTGTAAATAAGGAAGTCTACTTCGTTGTGCCCGTTACTGGCGCTCACATCGTAGCCAATACCGTTGGCAAGTTCACCGCGAATACCAAAGACCGCAGAGTAGTCCTCAAGCTCGCCACCAAAGCGGGGGGTGAATCCGCCGGGGAACATTTCAGTAAAAGAGAAACACTCATCACTAGACTGTGCGGCCTCATGGGTCATTCCCACACAATCATCAATGCCGTTGCTGGCATCCAGGTCACCAATTAAGGGCTCATCATCGAGCGCGTAAACACCGGGGCGGGTTTCCGGATTTCGGAAGTAAAAGCCTCCATCCGTTTCGCGGCTGGTGTAATTACCAAAGGCATAGAGCTCCGCGCTATCACTGAGCTCTATAGCGCTGTTAATAAAGAATTTGGTGTCGTCATTAACTTCTGGCTGCCCCCAGATTTGTGCGGGATCGGCGACATAAGTATTGCCATCGGCAATTAACTGGGCGGCATCATCGCGCTGCACGCTGCGGCTGGTAGAATCCTGTTGACGGTACTCAAGACTTACATTCACAAAGCCGGAATCGGTTAACGGCAAACCAAAGTTGGTGGCAATCGTGCTCTGATCTCCATCACCTTCCGCTGTGGTTGCATGCTTAACCTCGATCATGCCCCCTTCCGCCGCATCCTTCAGCTGGAAGTTGATAACCCCCGCGATCGCATCAGAACCGTATTGGGCCGCAGCACCATCGCGCAGGACCTCGACCTGTTTAAGTGCAATTGCCGGAATAGCAGAAATATCCGGTCCCTGAGCGCCATCGGACACACCGCTGCCGAGGAAAGAAATAACGGCAGCGCGGTGGCGGCGCTTGCCGTTAACCAGAACCAGTGTGCTATCGGGTGGCAGTCCACGCAGGTTGGCCGGGCGCACAATTGAAGCCGCATCAGAAATGGGTTTTGCATTAACGTTGTAGGATGGAACAACGTTTCGGAGCAAATTGTTGAGATCTCCGTCTCCCTGATTCACAAACTCCTCACCAGTCACAATATCGATAGGAGCGGAGGAGTCTGTAGCGGAGCGCCCTTCGACTCGAGTACCGATAGTGATAACTTCTTCGAGAAGTGCATCTTCAGCGATAGTGGGACTACTTGCTGCGGCAATCGTCACTGCCAACAGAGAGGGGGCGCTACAGGCAGCTAGCCAGCGCTTCTTTTTTTCAGTCATAGGAAAAATACCCTGTTTTAGTTATCTCTTCTTATCTTCCAAGCGGAACCAACCAGCCTTCACTTGAGCCAACTCAAGTGACACAGCAAAAATAAGTTGGCTATGTAAGGCAATACCTCTGGAGATCAACAAAAACTTTTTTACGCACTTAAAAGCTTGTTCACGCAGGGGAAGATTACCACCAATACATTCACTGCAAGAAGTATGACAAGCAGAGAAAATGCCAGAAAAACAGTAATTTGCAACAAGAAAAAAGGAATATGAAGAATTAGAAGTAGACATAAATCCACATACTGACAATAGTGCCAATTATGGATAACACTCAATTAAGCGATTAAATAAAATTCAATTACCGAGACAAAAAATAATGGAGAATTTTTATAGGTAAGATATTACAAATAATAACTTTAAGTGAGGATAAATCAAACCTATTTAAGGATTTCAAATAATACAAAAGTATTAAGTTCACCTAAAATCGATATAAATATCACTCTTATAGAGAAATATGCAGAGATATCTCCCTATTGCAAGCGGCCTCATCAGCAATTGTTAGGCAGATTTCGCTAAAACTGATCCGCCTATCAATAGCAGCGGTGTTAGATCGCCCCAGAAAGCCCTACAGGGCGCCTGTATAGATATTGTGCAGTGATACAGAGGTTCTTCCGGCCGAATGGTCGTAGAGTCACGCCACCGATACCCCCAGAAACGAACCAATCAATTTTATAGCACCTATGATGAGCAGCTAATCACACAACCGATTGATCCGAAGAGTCCCGGGGAAACCCGCCTATCTGTTCAATAATTGAGCGCAAACTTAACCGCCGCCTGCGCATGAATCTCGGTCGAGTTCATCAAGGGGATAGAGGTGTCCTCCTGTGAAAGCAACATACAGATCTCTGTACACCCAAGAATGACGCCCTCTGCGCCCCGCTTAGATAGCGTATCAGCGATACGTATAAACTCCTTTTTTGAGGGATTTAGAACCTCCCCCCGGCACAGCTCCTCATAGATGACCCGGTGAACAATCTCCCTATCGCGGGGCTCTGGAATCAAAACCTCAATACCGTATTTCTCCTGCATATAGCCACGATAGAAGTCTTGCTCCATGGTAAAAGCTGTAGCCAATAAACCGACCCTTTTTATTCCCCGCTCAATAAGCACCTCAGCGGTAGCATCGCCAATATGTAAAAAGGGCACACCGATTGAATCAACAATATCCCCAGCAACTTTGTGCATCGTATTGGTGCACAATAACAGGCCCTCAGCACCGGCCCTCTCTAGACCCGTTGCCGCCTCAACCAGTAACTTGCCCGCCTGTTGCCAGGCCCCTTCCATTTGTAATTTGGCAATTTTTTCAAAATCGACGCTGTGCAGTAAAATTTCCGCAGAGTGCAGCCCCCCCAACTTCCGTGCCACCCCCTCATTAATAAGCCGATAATAAATTGCCGTACTTTCCCAGCTCATCCCGCCGAGCAGACCAACCTTCCTCATAAGTTAGAACTCATTTGCTCACTTTTGCCAAAATTGAGAAAACTATTCTTAAACATAAATAAGCCACACTGCAAGGGCTCTGGAGTAACACCATAAGACCTCTCCCTATCAACAGCGGCGACACTCAACAAACGGTTGTGTGGAAATATCTTGTCCGCTTATGAAGCTACAGCGCAAAGTATGAGCCTCTCTACCGCAAGACTGGACCTTACAGCCCACAATTGCGGCACTGCTATTTTTAATACCTTCTCATCTAGGGCGGAATTAGTCAGAACGCCCTTTAGCGGCCTCCAAATTCTGTCCCGCTTGCAAGAGCAGTGTTTCAACTGTCTTATTGCGACACTGGAAGTGCTTATGAAGTCCTAACGCGATAAGAGCAGGAGCCAACGTTTCCAGCTGCTCAAGTGCTAACTCCTGCTGCTTATTGGTACCCTTTTCCAACATGTCGATATTTTTGAGTGCGGCAAAGATAGAGCCCTTACGCACCTGAATACCATCGATAACAGCAAAATCCTCACTATCAGGCAGCACATCTTCCGGTATAAACGCTTTTTCCTTAGCCATAAACCAAGTCCTCTTATTACCCAGATACCCCCAACATAAAAAAATTGAACCTAGATATCACCCAAACAAATCATAAACACCAAAAAAAATAATACTCTCACCAGAATTTAAGATCCTGGGGTTTGAGAGGGATCAAAACGCATACAGGAGGCAATTAGATTCTTCTTACTGAAATTATATCCCGATAGTAAACTCATCAGAGTTTCTCTACCTAGCAAACGATAAGTGATTTCATTCAGTGGCAATCCCTGACGCTCAAGCTCCCGCGCTTTAACGGCCAAATTCATCAAATAATCATACTTAGCCTGCAATCGGGCCTTGCCATTCTCGACAACTCCCCGGTGAGGGCATAGCATGGTATCAAAATCATAACAAAGTAATTTGCTGATACTTTCCATTAAGGTTGGAATACTTTCATCCTTGCGCAGCAATTTTAAATGGCTAGCGACATATAAGTCAGCGGTAAATACCCAGCCTCTATCATTAAGCAAATAACAAGTCATATCCTTTGCGTGCCCAGGCGTGGGGATCGCAGTGACTTTTTCACCGGCAAACTTCAACTCTTTGGGCAGTGGCGCCGCCTCGGCCCGCCCCGCTTTCCCCCAGATAAGCATCTGGATAGGCGGTATGCGAAATCCTCTCTTCAAGATTTCAATCGTTGCCTTGGGCGCTCTGGGCTGGATGCCAGTCAATTTATAAATCGCTCCGGCATTACCACTGTGATCCTCATGGTGATGGGTAAGCACCAGCTGTTTAAATGGCTTGTTCTTCACAAACCATTTCACATACCTCCACTGGTTACTGGGTCCAGTATCAACTATAGTGTCACCCAAACGATAAATAATAAAAGTGGTATTAATACCAAAGTCAAAACGCCCTACTCGTTGCGCATCCAGATCTTGATAATCAAAAGAATCAATAACTGACACGCCATTCTCCCGCGCAAGAGACAGAGCCTTAAAACATTATAGAATGCTTATCCGCTGGGACAGCTTCTGTCTGCGTAAGATAATTCCAGCGTCTCTGGGCTAGGAAAATCGTGTCACGAAAAAATCTTAAATTTGGCAGGTTACTTCGTCATTTTTAAACGCAACTGCAAACCCAACTTCGAGGTAGCACCGCTAGTTACCCAGGCAACTTGCCCATCGGTGCCGACTATTAGTAAGGTTGGCGTCACTTTCACACCCCACTGTGCACTCAAAATGCCCTGTGGATCATTTATTGAAGGAAAGTTGATGTCATGATCCCGCATATATGCGGCAACCGATGCCTCCCCCCCAGACTGCATCGCAATTCCAATAACCTGATGATCCCGGGATAACTCCGTCACTGCCGGAGAAACGATACGACAGTAAGGGCACCAGGTTGCCCAGAAATAAATCAGCACAGGGCCTTTAGGGTACATTTGTTTTAGATCAATAAGCTCCCCATTAAGGGAGTGCCCCTCCAATAGGGGCACCTGATCCTTGGGAACCTCCCTCTGCTGGAAATAACCTACGGCAGTAACCATCATTACCGCCAATAGGATAAATATCAGCGTTTTAATGAGATATCTATAGAGAACGGTTCCCACTCCAAATGCCCTCTCTTAGTACTTCACACTACAGCCATAGGCACGGGACGAGGCCTTAGGTACCGCCAATCCTTTTAATGAAGCATCGAGTGCCGCTGAAACATAGTTATATGAGCTTGCGATCACAGCGGGATTAGCTGAGTCATTGTCGTCAATGGCTCCGGCATATACGACCTCCCCCTGGGGATTAACAATAAACATATGTGGTGTCGTCTTTGCTCCATAGGCACGGCCCATAACCCCATGGATATCTAATAAAAGTGGCACACTGGCACCGAGGTTATGGTCCTCCGCAACAGCAATAGCCTGAGCGGGCTCTAAATACCCCTGCTTCCCTTTAGCGGAAGAAATTACTGTAAGCCAATTAACTTTCTGTTCGGTATACTTTTTTTGTAGGGACTGCATATTACCGCTAGCATAATGTTTTTTAACATAGGGGCAATCTTTATTAAACCACTCAATAACCAGCCATTGACCAGCGTAATCGGCAAGCTTATGGGTATTCCCTAGCGCATCCACGGCAGAAAACGGCGGCGCTTTTTGTCCCGGCACAGCCGCCGCCCAAACAGCACTCGGCAACAATAAAAGTAAGACCAGTACCTTTCTCAATACGGTGCGATTTAACTTGAAAAGCATTTGCATGATTTATCATCCTCACTGTTGGTCATTAAGTGACTATACAACCCCTTGAAAATACCCCCGCAGCTCTCTGTGGCCAGCAGAACTCAGGTTACGGTACCTTCGGGGGCTCCTCAAACAGTGCTGCAATTAAAGACGCTTGCAACAGTGGTGGGAGTAACTCCGGTGTTTGCGCCCCGGCCGGATACCAGGCATACACCGGGACCGAGTTTCTTCCCAGCTCCTGTAGTGCCTGGCTGATCTCGGGGTCATAGCCGGTCCAGTCAGCGCGAACTAACAGTACTTTATTTTCCTTAAATAACGCCTGTACAGCTGGCGTATCGAGCACCAGCGTTTTATTAACCTGGCAGGTAACACACCAGGCTGCTGTATAGTCAATAAATACCGGGCGCCCGCTTTGCAGCGCTTCCGTTAACAGCACTTTGTCATAGCTGTGCCAGCTGTCCACCGGTTTTTCCATTCGTTCACGATCCTCCACACGAATTACCGGCATAGAAATCAGCAAAGCGGCAACTACACAAGTTAACCCTACAGCAGTCCCCTTACTGGCGAAGTTCTTAGCAAGCCAGATTGCCAGTGTGGCAGTAAGCAGCAGACTTAAGCCTACAAGCCAACCAAAGTCTCCAGCCAAGCGTCCCAAAACCCACAGCAGCCAGATCACCGTGGCATACAGCGGGAATGCAAGCAACTGGCGCAGCTTCTCCATCCATAACCCCGGAGCCGGCAAGCGTCGCAGCAGAACTGGGCTAGCGCATACCAGGATAAAAGGTGCCGCGAGCCCTAAACCGAGACACAAGAAGATTAACACAGCCTGAAACGGTGGAATCACCATTGCTGCACCGAGGGATACCCCCATAAATGGACCGGTACAGGGAGCGGCGACAAAGACAGCTAATACACCGGTGATAAAGGCGCTGCGGCTATTCGAACTGGCCAGCCCCATTAATCGGTGTCCAAATTCAAAAAAACCGCTAAAAGACAATGCCATTAACCAAAAAAGTAGTATTAGCCCCAAAACCACAGCGGGAGACTGCAATTGAAACCCCCAACCAACAGCCAGCCCTCCCCAGCGCAACACCAGTAACCCCAAGCCCAGGGCAAGGAAGGTCAACATAATTCCGGCGCTATACAATAAGGATTCACGCAAACGCTCAGCGGGACTATTTCCACTATTGATCAAGCCAAATAGCTTGATTGAAAGCACAGGGAATACACAGGGCATCAGATTTAACAGTACACCGCCAATAAATGCGGCCAGCAACAGCAGCCATACCGGGGCAGTGCTTTCCTTGCCCGCCACTTGAGGTAACAAGGGGGCACTGATTTTCCAGGACTGATTGGAGCCTGCAACAACAAACTCACTGCTTTCACCAAGCTCGGCACCGGGCAAACGCTTGAACCTGTAGAGTAAAGTTTCACCCTGGTGTTGAACTTCCGGTTCAGATGCAGAGAACAGCTCTCCATTTATAGGGAAAACAGCAGGGATTACGCCGCTACTATTCGCCCTCAGCTGCAAACTAAGATAATCACTTCCCTGAGGTGAAACAGACAGCGCTTGCCACGGACTCTCAACTCCCGCCTGCGGGAGCCGGCTAGCAAAATAATCTCGCAGTGGCAGATCTGTAGCAGACCAAGCCAGCTGCTGGGCAAGCGGACGAGTCAGGCTCATGGTGGCAAAACCCGGTATACAATCTACCTTGCAAACCAGCCACTCAAGGTCAGCGCGTATGGCTATCTCTTGCGCCTTATTTTCCGGGTAAACCTGGAACAGGTAAGCAGTATCTGCGGAGTAACCCAGATTGGTAAGATGCTCCACCCGCAAGCGTATTGGGAATGGCCACTCAATGGGGCCGAGCACCGCACCCTGGGCAGATAGATCAAATCGGGGAGCCGCACCGGAATCTCCCGCATTGCGCCAATACACATGCCAACCAGGATCTACTTCAAAGTAGAAACCGATCCTCTCCACCGCACCTTCACGAAAAGTCTCTGGTGCCAGCCAGCGCACCCTGACATGATCGCCAGATGCCGTCTCCTGTGCCAGCGACAGTCCGCTGATCAACAACAGCAGTACACAGCAGATATTGAGCAGAATTGTCTTTATTTGCACTGCAATACCATCTCCATCATCTCTGACGCTCAGTTACCCTTTACCCCTTAGCTGCCTGTAAACATATCCACTCCAGTGAAGGTTATAGGGCCCCACCGCTAGCCATCAACAGGTAAAGCCCCCACAACACTGACCGGCACTAAATTGGAGATAAAATCTTCAGTCGCGAGATCCCAAGAATAGGTTCTGGCATGGGCGACACAATCCGCCCGATCTAACAATAGTGCTTTTTCAATAGCTACTTGAAGATTGCTATCCAGTGCCCCAACTGGCGCATCGCCAATAATATCTTTGGGACCGGTTACCGGGTAAGCTGCCACCGGTAAACCACAGGCCAGGGATTCGAGGTTCACCAAGCCAAAAGTATCAGTTAAAGAGGGGAAAACAAAAACATCCGCAGCACTATAGCACTCGGTCAACTCCTCCCCCTCCTTAACCCCCAGATATAGCACCTCGGGAAACTTTCTTTTTAGCGCTTTGAGCTGAGGGCCATCTCCCACGATAACTTTTGTTCCCGCCAGGTCTAGGGATAAAAATTTTTCCAACGATTTCTCTACTGCAACGCGTCCGACATTTAACATAATTGGGCGGGTTAACCCCTGAAAAAGTGTCGTTTCAACTGGGCGAAATTTATCCAGCTCGACCCCCCTGCGCCAGCGGGTAACACGAGCAATACCCAGAGTCCGAGCTTCTGCCGTCATCCCCGCAGTGGTCACCATCGTTTGTGCCGCAGCATTGTGGAAACGCCGCAATAGACCATGCAACCACTTCAGTGGTATTTTGTAGCGGATTGAAACATACTCAGAGAGACGGGATAGCCACGAAGTAGTAAAGCGTAAATTATTTCTTATGCAGTATCCCCGCACCGCCCAGCCCACGGGGCCCTCACTCATAATATGAATAGCATCCGGCGAGAACTGTTCAATAATCCGTGCGGCCTTTCTAGCGGGAAATACGGCAATTTTGATCTCCTTATAACCCGGCCAGGGAAAATTAGTGAAATCATCAGCGGAAACAATTTTCACCTCATGTCCCCGCGCCGAGAGTTCACTCTCAGTTTTGTCCAGCACCCTGGATACACCGTTTAGTTGCTTCGGATAGGTATCCGTAGCAATCAAAATTTTCATATTTCGCACTCTTCAGCTATGGGTATAAAAACGTTCTTCTAGAGGTAATCTAGACCACACCGAAAATCAGTTCCTCTAGTTACAGACCTATCACCACTTAGATATACAGGGGATTTTACTTTGATCACAGCGATAGGAATATTTTTTGGCAATATCCTCAACCTCGCTGAGAAGGCTGTGATTGAGAGTTATTGGCCTCAAGCCCATCTCAAGCAGCTGATCATTATTTACCAGTAAATCGTTTTCTGCGGATTCTTTCCTGGGATTATCCAGATAGGCAATACCGACCCCGGTTTTTTTAGCAATTAATTTGGCCAGATCTCCAACCCTGTGCGTTTCTGTCATCTGATTCAGGATTTTGACTCTTTCACCAGACTCCGGAGGATTTTCAATTGCCAACTGAATACAGCGACAGGTATCCTGAATATGAATAAACGCCCGCTTCTGACCACCCGTCCCATATACAGTGAGAGGATAATTAATCGCTGCCTGCATAAGGAATCGATTGAGCACTGTGCCGTAATCGCCATCGTAATCAAACCGATTGATCAGATATTCATCTCTCTGTGTTTGCTCGGTCTGGGTACCCCAGACAATGCCTTGATGTAAGTCAGTAACGCGGACCTGATCATTTTTGTTATAGAAGGCAAATAGCAGCTGATCCTGGGCCTTTGTCATATGATAGATAGAGCCTGGATTACTGGGGTAAAGTATCTCTTGCTCAGAGAGCTTTCCAGCATTCTCTACCTGAATTTTTAAATAGCCTTCAGGTAGGGCAAGACCTGCTGTACCATAGCCATATACTCCCATGGTACCCAGATGAACCAAATGTATATCCCGTTTACTCTCAACTATCGCCGCTAAGATATCATGGGTGGCATTTAAATTATTATCGAGGGTATAGCGCCGATGTCCGGCAGATTTCATCGAATAAGGCGCAGCGCGCTGTTCTGCAAAGTGTATAACCACATCCGGTTTTTCCTGCTTGAACAGCTCCAGTAACCGCTCAAATTCCCGTCCAATATTAATGGATATATACCTGATGGATTTTCCGGAGATTTCGCGCCACACCCGAAGCCGCTCTGACAAAGGCTTAATTGGCGTCAATGAATCAACTTCAAGCTCAATATCGATTTTCCGCCGGGAAAAGTTATCCACAATTACAACTTCATAGCCCGCCTCGGAAAGGTGGAGAGAAGTTGGCCAACCACAAAAACCATCCCCCCCTAAAACCAATATTTTTCTCACCCTGCCCCCTATACTATTTTCAAGCAATGCTCCACCTTGAGTAAATTCAAGAATCAACTGATTTTAATTTGAATTAAAATCTAAAATTACTAGCTATCATTCGGTGGAACATATAATAAAATTTATTCGATTTTATATGGAAAAACTATGACGCCGGCAATCGCACTGAAAGTATTGACTCCCTACAGGCAAACACACCCATAGCTCGCAACCACTACCTTTCCGCAATTTATAGTTGCCACTTACCTGTGAATATCCTTATCTACAGGCGCAATATTAGAACTATTTTATTAGCTTCATATTGAAATATATGGCGTCAAAGATCTCTAGCACGCCATTCAAATGAATAATGCGACAATTTTCCTTTTAGCCAGCCAATCGATGGCGATCGTTTGAAATCTCCCCCCTTAAACAGTTTTCAACCTTGCGCGACAGAGGGAAAATTGCGCCAACACGACCTTGACTACTTTTTAATGTTTTTGGCCAGCATACGAACAATAGATAAATCTCACATAGGGAAGTACTTATCTGTGAACAGCCCGCCTATCCTTTACTCTGCCTCAGCGTTTCCCTGGCGCTAAAAAATCGTCAGAAAAAGTCGCCAAATGCTAACCCCAAGGCTGCCACTAAAGACAGGTGCAGTCCCTTGGCTTGCACGGAAAAGCAAAGAGAATACCCCCCTAAAATCAACAGTGAGCACAACAGCTCACAACTCTCGTCCTGGCGTCACCAAAAGACAAGCAAAAATCACATTCGAAAAATACCATGGAGATCGATGAGTTTTACTCCCCATGCCAACATTTAAATCTCCGGTAAAAATAGCACTTTTTATTCAAAGCTGTGTCACAAGCAGCGGGGACAGGCAGGTTACCTTGGTACTGGAAAAGCTGTCATCTCTAGGCAAAAACAAAAATACTTTTATTTTCAGAGGAACTTCCCATTTACAAGTGGCACTAAAACAGCCAGAAAACAAAAATAGTACCGCACACCTGCGCGGTAGGTTATGGGCAAAATCGACACAATCGGGACCATTCTTAGGTGTTTTTAGAGCGGGCAACTTGGGCTTTAAAACCTCCTATCGCAGCACCGTATCTCCCGTAGTCTTGACGCCTGCCATAAGTGGCAGAACAGGCACAGTTCTACCTATAAGAAACTTGCAAGGATGCTTTTGAACCTTACTGGATGCACTTTGCGAGATAAAAATGTTACCAACAAAAACACTGTCAATGTTTGACTGTAGCACAACTGACTATCAGTTTTTTGGGGAACTGTGCTTACAAGAAGCATTGCTGAGTATCTCCACATAGAGTGCGCTTTCCTAGAAAAATCCATCTTACGTTCGCACAATGTCAGTACCTGGAGATATCGCTGATGATATTTAAAAAACACCTGTTGCCTGTGACTATGGCAATATCAGCTTTAACATTTAATGCCACACCGGCACTTGCCGATTTTGGTTCTAAACACGATAAAAACCGTGTACCCAAGCACGCGCGAAAACACCACCGACAGCAGAAAACCATACCTTTCGACTTTAGCGAAGTCTTCGATACCGTGCAGATACTCCATGCTGGCGCAGTAGAAATTCATCTGGGTGGACATTTAGAACAATCCGATCTCGAATCCATGGATACCCTGGGAGCCTATATTCACGCTTTTGAAGAGGGCGATGAACTATTTGAAATGAATTACAACGCCCTCGATGGGGTCGGTGTAAACGTGGGCAACGGCAAAAGATTTACCAGCTTTCCACGGCCCGATCTAAGAGGAGCAAATGCATGGGCTAAGGTCCTGCCCCACCGCACGACGGGCCCCAACGGTGATTCCTGCATCAGTTGTCACAACGTACCTGTGGCCGATGGCGGTGGTGGTGTTAACGACAATGTGATTCGTATAGATCCTGAACGCAAGCAAAAAGGCTTTATCGAACGCCAATCACCGCACCTGTTCGGCATGGGCGCGGTGCAGCTGGTAGCGGAAGAGATGACCACCGAACTGCACAGCCTGCGAGATAATGCCATCAGTGAGAGCTGTGCCTCCGAGACAAATACGACTGTGGCACTGACAGCCAAGGGGATTAGCTTTGGTGAGATCAGCGTATCCTGTGAGGCGGTCAATTACGATAACGTCGAGGGGCTCGATACCGACTTGGTAGTAAGGCCCTTTGAGTGGAAAGGCCTAACTGGATTTGTACGCGCATTTGTACGCGGCGCCGCACATCAGGAACTGGGCATGCAAGCCACTGAGTTGGTCGGTGATGCAGATAGCGATTTTGATTCGATCACCAATGAGCTCAGTGTCGGTGACATTACCGCGTTAACCATCTATAACGCAGCGCAGCCCCGCCCTGTCAGCAAAATCGAACTCAACAGCGTAATCGACTCACTGACAGAAGAGGAGCAGGAGACTTACGGCTTACCACTAAGTGCTGCGGAGATTGCCAGTATTGAGAATGGCGAGGCGCTATTCAGCTCCATTGGTTGTGCTTCTTGCCACTCCCCCGAAATGGAAGTTGCCTCACCGGTATTCTATGAGCCCTCACTACATGCCAGCTACCGGGACGAGACCTACCCCGCAGGCGATATAGCCGGCCTACCCAGTAAATCTCTACAGTTCAACTTGCTCACCGAGATTATGGATAACCCCCAAGAGCTGCCATCCGGCCAGACACTGGGCCAGTTTGAGGAGTCGGAAAATGGTGGGGCCATAGTCCGCCTGTACGGCGACCTCAAGCGTCACGATATGGGGGCAGCTATGGCCGAGGAAATTGATGAGGGCAATGTGGGCGCCTCAGTATTTCTGACCGAAAACCTCTGGGGCGTAGGCTCAACGCCACCTTACCTACACGATGGGCGCGCGACTACCATGGCCGAGGCGATTCTCTATCACGGTGGTGAGGCTGTATTCAGCAAAGAACAGTTTGAGACCCTGAGCAATTCTGAAAAGGCGGATCTGCTCAACTTCCTGGATAACTTGGTACTCTATCTCGCGGAAGAGTAAACGCAAAGTCCGTATCATAAACCTGAAGCGGAGCGATCCCAGGCTCGCCCCGCTTCAGGTCTTTATCCCCAGCAAAAATACTAAGCCCTGGGAATATTGCGCCGGTGCCACTGGGCCAGAGACTCCTCCGGGTAGCCTGCAAATATTTTATCCCCCTCCCGTATCTCTGGCTGCACCCAACTTGGCGCACAATCCAGCATCATATGACTGCGCACCGGTGGTACTGGCAGCTCGGTATCAATCGCAGAAGCAAAGGGATGTACTAACTCTGGCCAGCGAGGATCCCAGAGCCACAAGGCACTGCCGCACTTTGCACAAAAATGTCGCCGTGCGGGACTCTGACTTCCCCTAGCCCCGCTCGACACCCCAATTTCAGCCTGATAGAAACTCAAGAACTCCTCCCCCTGCACTTTCAGGGTATGGAAATCTGCCCCCAGATTAATGGCAAAACCCCCACCTCCTGCTGTTTTTCGGCATATTGAGCAGTAACACCGGTTAAACGGGTAGGGCTGGTCGGAATTCAGGCTAAATTTCACCGACAGGCAGTGGCAAGATCCTTGTAGCTTCACAGTAGTTCCCCAAGTTTGATCCGTCATGCAACTGCGAATAAGCAGGGTACGACACCAATTTCCGTGCCATATTTATCCGCAACTGAGATTGCTCGCGAGATCATAAGTGTATCCGGCTAAACTGATTCTCTCTCTGCAAATCAGATCTAGAGCGCCACACCAATGGATAAAACCGTCAGACACGATAAATGGCAGGCTCAGGAGTATGTAAATGCCTCGGATATGCAGTGGCGCCATGCCATGGAGGCTATACATCGCTGTAATTATCAACAGGCAACTACTATTCTCGATGTGGGCTGTGGCGACGGAAAAATAACCCGCTATTTAGCCGAGCGCATGACGAATGGCAGAATTATCGGAATCGATCTAACCGAAGATATGGTTCGCTACGCCAGCAACAACTACGCCAATATACCCAACCTATCCTTCAAACAAATGAGTGCTGACGAAATCCAGTTTAATTTTAAATTCGACATTATTTTTTCTTTTAGCTGTTTACACTGGGTAGCAGATCAGGAGACTGTCTGGAATAGCTTTTACAAACACCTAAAGGACGATGGAAAAGTCATCTGCGGCTTTCAGGTTGACCATGAAAATTTCTGGAATACCGTCTATGAAGAGCAGAATACAGCCGTATGGAAGCCCTATTTTGATAGTTTTCACAACCCCTACAATCACTATACATTGGAGGACATGCAAAAATATGCGGAAGAAGCCGGGTTTTATTTACCGAGACTCGATGAGATTTACCACGTAGAGAACTTTAAAACCTGGGAAAAACTTACAGAATTTTTTCTATCCTGGGTTCCCCAGTTCCGCCATCTATCTCACCCCGAACGGGAACAGTTTGCAGATCAAGTCATGCACAAATACTACAAGAAGGTTCATCCCCTGATGCAAAAACGTGCCGGAGTTAGGATTAAGCGCTTTATTATTGAGGCTGAGAAATAGTCAGGGAGCAGATGCCAACATTCCCGTAACCAAAATCAACCCCAAGCTACAATGACGGATCAAAAACGGGGCATCTCATCCAGATCAACCTCCAAACAAGAGGCAATTAAATTTCTCTTACAAAAATTATATCCCGTCAAGACACCGAACACCCCCTCTTTACCCAGCAAACGTAGGGTGATTTCCTCTAGGGATAGACCTTGTCGATGTAACTCCTGCGCCTCTGTAGAGAGGTTCAGTAGATACTCATATTTCTTATTCAGCTCCTGCCAACCATTCTCTACCACCCCCCGATGGGGGCAGAGGATAACGTCAAAGGAATGACCTAAAACCCCTTTTATACTTTTTAGTAAGGTGGGAACATCCTCATCAATACGTAAGAACTTTAGATAGTTGGCAATAAATAGATCAGCACTGAATAGCCAACCGCGCTCAGGCAGCAAATAGCAAGTCATATCTTTTGCATGCCCCGGGCTAAATACGGGCACCACTTTTTCATCACCAATATAAATTTCTGCCGGCAGCGGTGCCACCTCAGCCTTTCCCGCCGCGCCCCAGAACAACCTTTGCATAGGGGGAATACGGAAACCTTTCTTTAGTATGCCAATGGTCAGGTCAGGCGCCAGCGCCTGCACTCCGGTCAACCTTTGGATAGCGCCGGCATTACCGCTGTGGTCCTCGTGGTGGTGGGTAAGTAATAATTGCTTTAGCGGCGTATTTTGCACGAATGGCTTTACATACTTCCACTGATTACTGGGGCCGGTGTCAATCAAGGTTCCATTGAGTCGGTAAACAACAAAGGTGGTGTTAACCCCCATGTCGATTCGACCGACGCGGATAGCATCCAAACCCTGATAATTAAAAGACTCACGTACTGGCATAGTTGCGCCCTTAGAAAGACAGGGGCTATTTTTAGGCAATTACCATATCTTGGGGAATTGTATTTCCCATGAAAATGAGTGACATATCCGTTCCGATACGAAATATCTTAGCGGAGGTCCTGAATTCAGTATTCACCGGAGCAACAGCTAGGCTATTCGCAAACGTTATATAAGCTACATAGCTCTTCAATTAGCAGAGTCAGAATAGGGGCGCCCCCAGAAAAACGACCAAATATGACTAGACAGTCTATCGCTGAGTAATTTCCCCAAAGAGCCCCAAACAACCATCTATTCCAACCCCATCAGGGGACGTTTACGCAACTCTGACGGCAATCTTGACACGACGTCTATCTTCTCTCCCAGAGGATAGCTATTATGCAGTGGCCGGGGCTGAATACGCTTATCGATAAAGGCAGACACCTCCTCCGGTGTTGCGCGATGACTTTCATTTTTGCTTTTACGGCTATCTCTATATCCCCTATCACTCCACATTTGCATAACGTGTTTAGCCTCTTTAACCTGCTGGGGAGTACAACCAAAAATTGGTTTGCTATTAGCTCCCGGCTGAGATTGTATTTCCGTTCGGCGAATAGATAATTCAGGTGACAGCTCTAGCCTGATCGAATCCATTATGCGCTGGATAAAATTGATATAGTTATCCCAGGGAGTGCGCTGATTTTGTCGAAATGCGTTACCCGCATTAAGGCCAGCACGATCTAAAGAAAAATGACAACCAAGAATGTGCTTATCAGTTATTGCGGTGTGCAAACTTATACGATCCATACCACTAACTAGTGGCTGACTCTCAAAATAAAGCCAATCCACTCCACTCAGCTCAAGCCACTGACAGTTTAAAGGACCAAAATAGTTCGGCCATCGGTACTGGGTAAGATCGAAAGGATCGTTCTTGGAACCCTCATTGAAATCCTGCAAATTGGTCAAATCATATTTTCGGTAAACTTCACGAACAAAGGTTTTATCGTGAAATACACTTTCATTAATCGGCAAATCTCTTATCGCATTAATTGTGACCCCTAAACCTACGTAGCCGCCATAGCCTTGAACAATTGGAAAACCCTTAAATGCCCAGCGACTCGAAAATATACGCAAAAACTGAATAGAAGGAAAATCAATTCGCTCATTCACATTATGAAAACCACGATATTTTATGGATTGATAGCCATCCGGAGAAAACATATCGAATGAATCCGGCTCGGCCTCCCAATCCTGAATATCGGAAAATGGATCGGAATATGGCGGAGCTTCAAAGTACAACTTACAGCCAGAAACTTCTCTCTCTAATTTTCTTGAGCGGCGAAAGCTGGGGGCCCATGGAAAGATACCGCGAAGAATATTCATAAGATCACCCTCAGACCGCTAAAGAATCACCAATTCAAAAACGACTTAAATAGAAAGCTAGCATTTTTATAGCCTACCCTCTAAGCAACCATCTATTTCAACCCCATCAAGGGACGCTTGAGCAATTCTGGGGGCAACCTTGGAACCACCTCTATCTTCTCCCCCAGAGGATAGCTATTATGCAGTGGCCGGGGCTGAATACGCTTATCGATAAAGGCAGACACTTCCTCTGGCGTTGCTCGATGGCTTTCATTTTTGTCTCTACGGCTGTCTTTATATCCCCTGCCACTCCACATTTGCATAACATGTTTAGCTTCCTCAACCTGCTGGGGAGTGCAACCAAAAATTGGTTTGCTATTAGCTTCCGGCTGAGATTGCACTTCCGCTCGGCGAATAGATAATTCAGGTGACAGCTCTAGCCTGATCGAATCCATTATGCGCTGGATAAAATTGATATAGTTATCCCAGGGAGTGCGCTGGTTTTGTCGAAATGCGTTGCCCGCATTAAGGCCAGCACGATCTAAAGAAAAATGACAACCAAGGATGTGCTTATCTGTTATTGCAGTGTGTAAACTTATACGATCCATACCACTAACTAGTGGTTGACTTTCAAAATAAAGCCAATCCACTCCACTCAGCTCAAGCCACTGACAGTTTAAAGGGCCAAAATAGTTCGACCATCGGTACTGGGTAAGATCAAAGGGATCACTCTTTAAACCCTTATTTAAATCCTGCAAATTAGTTAAATTATATTTCCGATAAACCTCACGAACAAAAACCTTATCGTGAAACATACTTTCATTAACCGGCAAATCCTCTATTGCATTAATGATAACCCCCAACCCTACATAGCCTCCATAACCTTGAATAATCGGAACCCCCTTAAATGCCCAACGACTCGAAAACAGGGGCAAAGCCTGAATGAAAGGAAACTCTATTAATTTATTTGTATCATGAAAATCATAATACTTGATAGGGCGATAACCATCGGGAGAAAATATATCAAATGAGTCCGGCTCGGTTTCCCAATCCTGAATGTCGGAAAAGGGATCAGAATACGGAGGGGCTTCAAAATACAAATCACAGCCAGAAAACTCTTTCTCTAACTTTCTTGAGCGACGAAAGCTAGGGGGCCGGGGAAAGATACCGCGTAGAAAATTCATAATATTATCCCCTAGCGGCTGAAAGGCAGCTTCTTTAACAGCTGCTTAAAAGGCACACTATTGTCCGCATTATAGGTTTCTGTCAAACTGGGGATACTGGCAAAAAGCATTGTCAATAGTGCACTGGAGCCACTGGGAATTTTCTTAACAACACCAGCAGCATGACGAACCACATCGACAACAGCATCATTTCGCCCTTCTTGTTCCGCATGATTGACAAGCACATTCAATGATATAGCAACATCCGTTAAGCCCAAATTCGATCCACCAATCAACTGGGCTACACCTGGCGTGGAGTTAAACCATTTGGTATCACTCGTGTTCATACCAATTCTTCTGCGGATCTCGTCTGCCAAATATTGGCTGGAAGTAGCATCGCTGAGAAATATCTTTTGCTTTCCTTGCAAATTAATATGCCAGAGCTCCAGCTGCTCCATCGCCTTGGTCAGGACTTTGGAACCACCTCTATGGCTGATCCACTCAACATATAAGCCTTTATCATGGGCTTCTTTCATATGCCCCGCGAGTATCCTTGCAGCCAAAATATCTTCCTCTGTAGCTGCACGGCCCAGGTTTTTGGTACACCGCCACCCCGCTTTAACAGCACCCTTCCCTTGTGGTACATAAAAAAGCGTATAACCTCTACTTTTTAATTTCTTCAAGGCTACTTGATCACCGCGAGCAATATGAGAGGGTAGTATGCTTGCAGCATGTTCTAATCTCGCACTATACCCATTGATACCTATTTTTAGTGGTGAGCCTTCATCACCTCTCACCTCGCCACCCGTCTTTAAAAATAAACTAGGTTCATCATTTGGCTTCCACTCCCCACGATCTCCTTCCAAGCTAACCCATTCTATATCCCATAGCGCCGCCCTGTCAGCTTCGTCAGCCTCATCCTGAGTGAAACGAATATCAATAATGCCAACATCTGTCTGAGGTGCCCTCCCATCATAAACACGATGCAGCTCATACTCGATCTCAAACCCCGCGCCCGCGATACAGCGACGGGTAGCACTGCCATTCTTGAGGAAAGAGTGTAAAGGGGCCGCACTACCTCTCAAACTATTCACAGCCGAAATAACAGTCAGTGCGTGATACCCTTCATTACTGGGTATTCGGCTTATTTTCTGAAGTCCTTCAAGCATCCCTGCTAATTTATTACTCGCAAATATTCTACGGCCGCACTCCGGTTGCGCAAATAGCTTTGCTCCAATATTACACTCAAAGTGCTCCAGTATATCTGACCTGATAGTAGGAGGGATTCTCATTGGCTAGCCCTGATCAGTTGACATATATCTCCTGTAGGCCCAGCTATAGGAGGCATCAGAACGATGATTTGGCGCTTAATCTACCAGCCGAATTAGAACCTGTACACTCGTAACAATAGGGTTGTATCCAGATAACTTTCTTATATTTTCCTGACTAAATAACCATCTTTCAGAAACGCAAAGACCTGGAAAAATGATGCCAAAGCGGCCCTATTAAAGAAAAGAAAAAAATGACTAAAAAACATCTTCACCAGAAAAAATCTGAACCTTAATCACCTCTAAAGCTGCAAAATTTCCCACATTTTGACCATGCAATTAATTCTATCCACAAATATTATTCTAGCGCCACCACCTCGATACCCGCCTCGGTATAACGCCAACGCAAATTAAAGTCACACAGCTGCATTCCATAAATTCGCTGTGGGTCTGTTTTCTGATAGGCCGGCCTGGGGTCCTGGGAGAGCACCTGTTCAATTAAACGGGGGAGATCGGTACCCCAGTCATCGCGGTAAGCTTTCGCCTGACTGAGCAGCCGCTCGGGGATAGTGACGGGCATCACTACCGGGGCCGCGTCGGCAAATTCGCTTTGCGCGTCCGTTAATGCATCTGCATAGGGAATATAGGGCTTGATATCCAACACCGGGGTGCCGTCAACTAGGTCTGCCCCGGCAACTATCAGCTCGACTTTAGGGGAGGTGCGCACCTCCAATAGGCGAACCACTGAAAGGCCAATATTATTGGGGCGAAAAGGTGAACGGGTGGCCAATACCCCCAGCTTTTTATTACCACCCAAACGGGGGGGGCGCACCTTTGCGGACCACTGGCCGGCGGCCTGGTGAAACTGGAACACCACCCAAATATGACTGTGCTGTTCCAGGCCGGCAACCGCATCGGCGCTATTCAGTGGCGCCAGTAACTCTATACTGGCGCGACTGGCATCGGCCAAAAGTGGCTGGCGGGGCACCCCGAACTTTTCTCCAAAGCAGGAATGCACCCGCGCTATAGGTTCTACAACCATTTACAATCCAAACACTCTGTACAAACTATTTATTGATACCGCCGATACACAGGTATTTTATTTCCAGATAATCTTCGATTCCGTACTTGGAACCCTCGCGCCCCTGTCCGGATTCTTTAATACCACCAAAAGGGGCCATTTCATTGGAAATAATTCCCTCATTAATCCCCAGCATGCCGTATTCAAGGCCCTCGGCGACGCGCCAGATACGACCAATATCCCGGGAATAAAAATAGGATGCCAAACCGAATTCCGTATCGTTGGCCATCTGAATTACTTCCTCTTCCGTGGAAAACTGATACAGCGGCGCCACCGGGCCAAAAATTTCCTCTTTAAACAGATTCATTTTATCAGTCACCCCCCCTAAAACCACCGGGGAATAAAAACAATCCCCCAAACTGCTGGGACCTCCGGCAACCAGAGTTTGCGCGCCTTTTTGTAGTGCATCCTCCACCAGGGATTCAGTTTTCTTCACTGCTTTGGCAGTAATCATTGGCCCCATATCGATAGTGCTATCAAAACCACTGCCCATAGCAAGCTGCTCTACCGCAGCGGAAAACTTTTGCGCAAATTCATCGTAAACCCCTGCCTGGACAAAAATACGATTAGCACATACACAGGTTTGCCCGGCGTTGCGGTATTTGCAAACAATTGCCCCCTTTACCGCTTCATCAATATCCGCATCATCAAAAACAATAAACGCTGCATTGCCCCCCAGCTCCATTGAGGTTTTCTTCATGGTCTCTGCACATTGGGCCTGCAACAATTTCCCAACCGCAGTGGAACCGGTAAAAGTAAATTTTCGCACCAGGGGGTTGGATGTCATCTCTGCGCCAATTTCCGCTGCTTTTTCCCCGGCGACAATATTAAAAACACCCGGGGGAATTCCCGCTTCCTCAGCGAGAGCGGCCAGTGCCAGTGCAGATAGGGGGGTTTCCGAGGCGGGCTTGGCGATAAATGGACAGCCGGCGGCAATGGCCGGGGCCATTTTGCGCGCAATCATGGCGCTGGGGAAATTCCACGGTGTTACCGAGCAAGTTACTCCCACTGACTGCTTGATCACCAGGAGGCGCTTATCGCCGGAGGGGGGGCTGATAACATCGCCGTAAACCCGCTTGGCCTCCTCCGCAAACCACTCGATATAATTAGCGCCGTAGATAATTTCAGTGCGGGCCTCAGCCAGGGGCTTGCCCTGCTCTGCGGTCAAAATGATAGCGAGGTCGTCAATATTGGCGAGAATCAGATCGTACCAGCAACTGAGAATTTTGGCCCGCTCCTTTACCGGCGTATCGCGCCAGGCGGGCCAGGCTTGATTCGCCGCTTCAATCGCGCGGTGGGTCTCATCCGCCCCCAGGTTGGCGATACTGGCTACGACCTGGCCAGTTGCCGGGTCCAACACATCGAAGGTTGCGCCAGAATCGGCGTCAATCCACTGACCATTAATATAGGATTGGCTGCGCAACAACGCAGAATTCTTCAGCTTCAACATCGTATTCTCCTTGTGGTTTCTTCCCTGGCCCCGCCGATAGCGGGATCACTGGTACGATTGAATGCCCACCGCTCC
Organism: Microbulbifer regidiadema (SeqCode); assembly: GCF_052467605.1. Taxonomy (NCBI): domain Bacteria; kingdom Pseudomonadati; phylum Pseudomonadota; class Gammaproteobacteria; order Cellvibrionales; family Microbulbiferaceae; genus Microbulbifer; species Microbulbifer regidiadema (SeqCode). Next base: position 2,169,338 of record NZ_CP174316.1, read on the forward strand.
CTTTGGGTGCGGCTTTAGAATTCGGAAGCTGAAGTGATTGGCAAGCCGGCAGTATCCCTTGCCGGCTTGCGGGTAACGTCGGTTACCGCCGCTTATTTTTTCTTCTTCTTAACAAACTTCATCAGACGGCGCTTTTTAGCCTTCTGCCGATCACTCAGCTTGTTCTTCTTGTCCGCATAGGGGTTGGCACTGGTGCGGAATTCAATTTTTACCGGGGTGCCGTGCAGATCCAGCGCCTTGCGGAAAGTCTTTTCCAGGTAGCGCACATAGTGTGCCGGAACCTGTTCGGTCTGGTTGCCGTGAATCACAATTACCGGCGGGTTTTGTCCACCGGCGTGGGCGTAGCGCAACTTGATACGGTGCCCGTGCACCAGCGGTGGTTGGTGCTCAGTGACCGCCCATTGCAGGATGCGGGTCAGGTGATTGGTGGACAACTTGTCGGTGGCACTCTGGTAGGCCCCTTCAATAGACTCGTACAGGTGGCCAACACCGGTGCCGTGCAGCGCAGAAATAAAGTGTACATCGGCAAAGTCTACAAAGCGCAGACGGCGCTCCAGCTCGGCTTTCACATAGTCGCGGTGATCGACTTCCAGACCATCCCATTTGTTCAGGGCTACGACCAGTGCGCGCCCGGCCTGCACCACGCTGCCCATCAGGTGCATATCCTGGTCCACCAGACCCTCGCGGGCATCGATCACCAGCACTACGACATTAGCGTCTTCTACCGCCTGCAAGGTTTTGACGATAGAGAACTTCTCCACCGACTCCTTAATATTTTTGCGGCGGCGAATACCGGCAGTATCGATCAGGGTGTAGGGCTTCTCATCGCGTTCATAGTTGATATAAACGCTATCGCGGGTGGTGCCGGGCTGATCGTAGACAACGACCCGATCTTCGCCCAGCAGGCGGTTTACCAGAGTGGACTTACCCACGTTGGGGCGCCCCACAATGGCGATCTTAATCCCGGTCGCCTCTTCGACTTCCTCTTCAAGCGGCTGCTCGGGCAGATCTTCGATCACCCGCTGCATCAAGGTGCGAACGCCGCGCCCGTGGGTGGCGGTCGTCGGGAAAAGCTCACCAATACCCAGCTCGTAAAACGGCGCCAGAGCGATATCCGGGTTAACCCCGTCGACCTTGTTGGCCACCAGAAAGGTGGGCTTGGAGCGGGTGCGCAGGCGCTCGGCGATCATCTCGTCCGCCGGTGTCAGGCCTGCACGGCTATCCACCAGAAACAGGACGAAGTCCGCCTCTTCGATAGCCTGCATAGATTGCTCGGCCATCGCCGCATCAATGCCCTCTTCGCCACCGGAAATACCGCCGGTGTCGACCAGTAACAGCTTGCGCCCGTCGATCTCCGCCTCGCCGTATTTGCGGTCGCGGGTGAGCCCGGCATAGTTGGCCACCAAGGCGTCACGAGTCTTGGTCAACCGATTAAAAAGTGTGGATTTGCCCACATTGGGGCGCCCGACCAGGGCAATTACTGGCAGCATACAAATTCTGGTTTTAGCCGAATAAAAAAATACAAAAGCCCGCGCGAGGCGGGCGATTTCAACTTGCCTGCCAAGCAGGCTCCATTTGTGGGCTCAAGACCCTTAGGCGAACAACCTGTCCACCTTAACAATGGGGTGCGGTTGTCAGGAACCGGCGAGGCGCAGGGCTGACAGTTTGCCGTCATCCGACAGGACAAACATCAGGTCGCCATCCACCAGAATGGGGATACGAATCGCATCGCCATCCACCTGCTCGCGGCCAATGAATTGTCCGGTATTGGGGTCCAGCACATGCAGGTAACCCTCCAGGTCTCCGACAACGACGGCATTCTGGAAGAAGGCCGGTCCGCTCAATTCACGGCGCAACAGCTCGTTGTTGCTCCACTCGATCTGGCCGCTGCCCACATTGTAGGCGTAGACACTGCCAGAGGCATCACTGAGGTAGACATGGCCACCGCCCACCGCCACTTCGTGGTGGGTGGAGGCATCGCGGGCCCAGAGGCCGCGACCATTCTCTTTGGACAGGGCCACAACACGGCCCTGATAACTGGCCGCAAACACCAGGTCACCGCGCACAACCGGGGCGCCGTCGATATCCACTACCCGCTCCAGCTCCGCAGAGCCCTGGGGAATCGCAACGCGCTGCTCCCAGCGCTGAATGCCGTCGCGGGCGTCCAGAGCCAGCAGTTTGCCGTTATCCAGGCCGGCAATCACCATGCCGCCGCTGATAACCGGAGCCGCTGTACCGCGTAGGGTCAGCACCGGCAGGCTGGTATTGTGGCTCCACAGCTCTTCGCCGCTGCTGGCATCGAGACCGACCAGCTTGCCATCTACGGTTTGCAGAACCACCACGCCGGCACCGATGGCCGGGGCGGAGACGACTTCACCGGAAACCTGGTAGGTCCACAGCTCTGCGCCGCTATCGAGGTCCAGAGCCACAGCGCGGCCGCGATAGTCAGAGACCACCGCCATGCCCAGGCCGGTACCCACACCACCGCTCAACTCCACATCCAGCTCTGTTTCCCAGAGCTTGTCCCCCGAGCTGCGATCAAAGGCTGTCACTTCACCGTCACTACTGGCGGCGATCAGACGGCCATCAATCAGGCTCGGCTGCAACATTGCGTAGCGCTTTTGGTCGATGCCACCGATATCGGCAGACCAGACCTCTTGCAGGGCAACGGTAGAGTTAATATCCACCAGTTCGACGGGGTCGACAGCTTCCTTCTCGTCATTAGAGGCGCAGGCGGCAAGAGCCACCGCTAGCGCCACCGCTGCGGTGCGACCCGCAGCGCGATTCAGAAATCCCATTACTCGCCTCCCTCAGATACAGGCTCGGTTTGGTTCTGAGCGTCACTGCTCTCGGTTGCCGCCAGGCTATCCGCCTTTAGGCGCAGAAGCTGGGTGCTGCCCGCTTGCTCTGGCAGAAGCTCTGTCAGCGCTTGCTCGTACGCGGCACGCGCACCGGCATTGTCACCCTTTTGCTTCAGGATATCACCACGGGTCTCAGAATAAAGCGCCGCAAATGCGGGAGGTACAGTGCCCTCAAGCAGTTTGAGGCCTTGATCCGGCTCACCTCGGGCTGCCAAAACCGCAGCCAGACGGCGTTTGGCCAGCAGCTCCAGACTGGCTTCAGCGGTGTTGTCCAATACCCACTGCAACTGCTGTTGAGCCGCTTCCAGGTCATTGCTTTCCGCTGAGATGGCGGCGAGGCGCAGTGCGGCTTGGCTGGCGTAGATACGCTTGCCAAAGTCATTTTTCAGCTGCTCGGCCACATTCTTGGCCGTCGTGATCTGCTTGCTGTCCGGTTGGTTGTTGTTGGCGGAGACCGCTTCAACGAAAGTCTGGTACAGGTCAGAAGCCGCTTCAGCTTTGGTGCGCTGATCCCCCTGCCACCACTGATAGCCGAAGTAACCGGCCAGGGCCAGCACCACGCCAGTCATAATTCCCTTGCCGTTTTCCGCCCACCAGCGCTTCAGCGTTTCTATTTGTTCTTGTTCGGTAAGATGCTCAGCCATTGGGTAATTTGCCTTTCCTGTAGATTACTAACTTTCCCGGCGGGGGCCTCCGCCTCCCTCAGTATTTAATTCAGCCTTGCAGCAGTGCTGCCAGCTCTTTCGGTGCCAGCGTTTGCTGCGGCTGGTCAGCGCGAAGGTACTTCACGGTTACCTGACCATTGGCCGCCTCATCTTCGCCGATAATCAGTGCGTAATCGGCACCGCTCTTATCCGCTTTTTTCATCTGGCTCTTAAAGCTTCCACCACCACAGTGCAGCTGTAGGCGCAACCAGGGCAACTCGTCGCGCAGCTGCTCGGCGGCTGTCATGGCGGCTAATTGTACATCACCCACGGCAACCAGATAGGCATCGACCTGTTGCGACAGGGACTCCGGCAGCGCTTGCAGGGTTTCCAGCATCAATACCAGGCGCTCAACACCCAGGCCAAAACCGACGCCCGGGGTGGCCTTGCCGCCCATCTGCTCTATCAGTCCGTCGTAGCGGCCACCGGCACACACGGTGCCCTGGGCACCGAGGCTGTCGGTCACCCACTCAAATACCGTTTTTCCGTAGTAATCGAGACCGCGCACCAACTTGGAATTGATCTCATACTTCACGCCCGCCGCGTCCAATAGTGCCTTCAATTGGTTGAAGTGAGCGGCGGATTCCTCATCGAGGAAGTCCAGTAGACAGGGCGCACCGGCCAGCAGTTCCTGAGTTTGCGCATTTTTGCTGTCGAGAATGCGCAGCGGATTGCGCTCCAGGCGGCGCTGGCTGTCCTCATCCAGCTGATCGCGGCGCTCACTCAAATAAGCGACCAGAGCATCGCGATATTCCCTGCGGCTCTCGGCGTTGCCCAGAGAGTTAATTTGCAGGGTCACATGTTCGCTGATGCCCAGCTGGCGCCACAGGCGCGCAGTCATAATCAGGATTTCCGCATCAATATCCGGCCCTTCGAGACCAAACACCTCGACACCAAACTGGTGAAATTGGCGCAGGCGGCCCTTCTGCGGGCGCTCGTAGCGGAACATGGGGCCGAAATACCACAGGCGCTGCGGCTGGATCAGCAGGTTGTTCTGAATAGCCGCGCGCACGGTACCGGCTGTGCCTTCGGGGCGCAGGGTTACGCTGTCGCCGCTCTTGTCGTCGAAGGTGTACATCTCCTTTTCGACAATATCGGTAGCCTCGCCCACCGCGCGGCAAAATAACTGGGTCGCCTCCAGATAGGGCGTGCGAATTTCGGTATAGCCGTAGCGGCTGGAGAGTTCACTCAGTGTGGCTTCCACGTACTGCCAGACCGGGGACTGTTCCGGCAGCAGGTCGTTCATGCCGCGAATTGCGCGAAGCTGTTTCAACGCTGTTCCTTAATTTTTCACTCAATTAATAGGGGGTGCACAGAGGGCCGGAGCCCGCTATGCCCTGGCGATGATATCGGCTTCGCGCTCGGCCTTGGCGGCGGCCTTCTCGCGAATCAAACGCTCTAAATCATCGACCAGGTTTTCATTCTTAAATTTGCGGTCCGGCTGGCCATCCACATAAATAGCGTGGCTTGGGGTACCGCCGGTCAGGCCAATATCGGCTTCTTTCGCCTCGCCAGGGCCGTTGACGATGCATCCAATCACAGCCACATCCAGCGGTGTGGTTACATCTTCCAGGCGCGTTTCCAGCTCGTTCATGGTTTTCACCACATCGAAATTCTGGCGCGAGCAGCTGGGACAGGCGATAAAATTAATCCCTTTGTTGCGCAGGCGCAGACTCTTGAGCAGGTCCCAGCCCACCTTGATCTCTTCCACCGGGTCTGCGGCCAGGGAAACCCGCAGGGTATCACCGATACCATCGAGCAATAGAGCGCCGAGGCCGATAGCCGATTTCACCGTACCGGCGCGCAAGCCACCAGCTTCGGTAATCCCCAGGTGCAGCGGCTGCTCAATCTGCTGGGCCAGCTTGCGGTAGGCGGCGGTGGCCATAAAAATATCCGATGCCTTTACGCTGACCTTAAAGTCCTGGAAGTCCAGGCTGTCGAGTATCGATACGTGGCGCAGGGCCGACTCTACCAGGGCGTCCGGTGTGGGTTCACCGTATTTTTTTTGCAGGTCTTTTTCCAAGGAGCCCGCATTGACACCGATACGAATCGGGATATTCATATCGCGAGCTTTGTCCACCACCGCGCGAATCCGCTTCTCACGGCCGATATTGCCGGGGTTGATGCGCAGGCAGTCCACCCCCAGGTCTGCGACCCGCAGGGCGATGCGATAGTCGAAGTGAATGTCTGCGACCAACGGGACATTCACCTGTTTTTTAATTTCCCCAAACGCCTCTGCGGCATCCATGCTGGGCACAGAGACCCGCACTATATCGGCACCGGCCTGTTCCAGACGCTGGATCTGGCCGACAGTGGCCTCTACATCGCAGGTTTCGGTGTTGGTCATACTCTGCACCGAGATCGGGGCATCCCCTCCGACCGGTACATCACCCACCATGATCTGGCGCGACTTGCGGCGGACAATGGGAGATTCAAATTGCATAGGCTGACCTGGTGATATTACTGATAAAAATCGAGGGGCAGATTATAGAGAGATTGGGCGCAAACCTACAGAGTTCGCGCCCAAACGAGGCAGATCACCTCAGTCGCCGACTGTCAGGCGGCGGGTACGGCGGTCGCCAAGGGGCTGGGTGTCGATGATTTCATCGCGATAGACCACGTGAGTTGCACGGGCGTTCCCCAGCATCAGATCAAATGGCGCCGGCCCATCCAGAGTCTTGGTGCTGCCGGCGGCTTGTACCCCTGCCAGCAAAACCACACCTGCGGCATCTTTCACTTCAACCCAGGCGTCCTCATCAAAACGCAGGCGCAGAGCGCCTTGCTGGGGCTGATCCAATTGGGGCGTCTCGGTAGCTGCGGGCTCAATCTCCGCGACAGCGGTGGCGACAGCTTCAGCCACCGGCGCCTCAGTACTGACCTCTTCAGTACTGACAGCCTCGGGGTCAACCTCAGTCGTCACACTGGCTGCCGGCGTCAATGGCTCCGAACTCAGCTGCGCCACGGTGATCTCTTGTTGCTCGACCTCGGCAACCGGGCTGCCGGCGGCTTCGCTAGCAGTGGACGCTGCGGCGACCAACTCAGCACTATCCCCGCTCAGAGGCATACCGGGCATATTGACCGGGACACCATACATCCACCAGAAGACACCGCCAGCAAGCAGCAGGGGAAGCAGGGCCAGAGCTCCGTAGCCCCGTTTACGCTCGGGCCGGAATGCTTCAGCCTTGATAACTCGACGGGATTCATTGCGCTGCACCGGCTGCGGCCGATCCCTGTCGTAGGCGGCCAAAACCGGCTCGGTAGGGATATTCAACTCGCGACAAATATTGCGGATATAGCCCCGCGTGTAGACCGCTTCCGGCTGTCGCGCATAATCGTCAGTTTCAATCCACTCGACCGTATTATCGATAATACAGAGGCGCTGCGACAATTCCGCACGGGACAGCCCTGCCGATTCCCGCGCAGCCAGCAACAGACTGCCGGCAGAAGCGCTAGAAGTTTGCGTATTGAATGCGGCCTCACCGCCATCGCCGTACTCGGGACTACTATCCGTCATTACCACTCAGCTCCTGATATTTCAGTGTCTCCGCAGAGTACGGGTACAAATTCTTCAACGCAAGCGCATAACTGCGCTCCTTGTCACGATTGCCAAACACTTTTTCAATGCGAATCCCCAGCCATAGTGACTGAGGGGTCTGACGATTCTTTTCGCTGAATTTATCCAGGTAAACCTTGGATGTTGCATAATCGCCGGCGTTATATTTCAGCTCGGCCAACTCGATTAGTGCCAGCGGCAAACTGGGGTTCAGCGCCAGAGCCCTGGAAAAGGCTCCCTCTGCCTTTTCCCCAAACCCCAGGCGCGCGGCCGTACGGCCATAGTTAACCAGGGCGAAAGAGCGGCGGTTGTAGGTGAGGTCTTCGGAGGCGTACTCAAACTGCTTGAGCGCTTCTTTATAGCGCTCTTGCTTATAGAGAAAAACACCGTAATTCGTATGCGCCATAGAAAAGCCATCGCTATAGCGCAGGGCTTTTTTGAAATGGGACTCGGCAATATCCAGCTCGCCATCCACCTGGTAAAGCAGGGCCAAGCCGTGGTGTGCCAGTGGGTTCTTTTTGCCCAGTTCCAAAGCGCGATTCAAGTGTCGACGGGACTGCTCTCGATTGTCCGAGTCCCGCAAATAGCGCAGCCCCAGTTGCACATGGGTCTCCAACGCTTTATCCAGATCAACTTCCTTGCGCTCCACTCCCCCAGAGGTTACGCAGCCTCCCAGCAGAGTACCGAGCAGCAGTACGAGCGACAGACGCTTAAATTTTGCGGACACAACACCACCTGTATCTTTATTTTTCACTTATTGGCCCAGCGAGCTTGTGCGGGCACCGGTAATACACCAATCAGTGCCGATGCCCCGGGTAAAACAAATCTGCAGACCACAATAAAATCCGGCACCGACCACTGACCTCTATCGATAGCGGTAAGTTCCTATCGGTATTTTCTACGGGAAATTTGCTCCCATTCCAGCTCGCGCCCCCAATCTCTATACTGCCGGAAAGCCCTGTCAGTTGCAGCCCTAAAACCCAATCAAATCCATTTACTAGCGACTTTTTCCGCTACCGCCGAACCCTCTAACACCAAAGTACCGCATAAATAAGCAAAAGAGGACAGCCGCCATGGAGAGCGCATCACCCCCTTTATCATCCCGATAGCAAACGGGCTTGCACGCCCTATATCGAGCCTATATGAATGACGCTGGAAGTCAGGCAAATCATCACAGGGCTATGGGGATAAGATTCAGGCAGGCTCGCGCGCGGGGTATCCGGCGCTGTGGCGAAAGTTAGTCGGTTTGACAGACTGCCACTAGAGCAGCGGCAGTATCTAGAGATAACCATTTCACCGGCTCTGAATACCGATGAAATGGTTGAGGAGATTATCGAAAGACCTTACAGCTCGTTGCCATCCTGGTCTCTCGCATCCAGCTGCATGCCGTCGGGGCCGCCATCGCGGGGTGGGATCAGGGACTGGACTGCATTTGAGTTCGCATTGGCCGCATCCGGGTCCGTGAGTGATTCGAGAAATGCGGCCAGCTGTTCCACTTCATCGTCATCGATAGGAAGCGCTGCATCGCCATCGAGTTCCAGTATTGCCTCGGTCAACTCCAAACCGTTGGGCGCAACTTTCGCCGCGCAATCGTCCACCTCGACAAACTGATCCAGATCGCACATCTCACTATTGGCAAAGTATTTGGACACCGAATCCGCTTGACCGGCGTAGTGTTCGATATTTCTCTCTAAAGTACCAAATTGTCCGGCGTGCCCCCAGGGACCAGTAATCCCCACATTGAGCAGCGTCGGCACGCGGAAGCCGCCAAGAACAGCTCCACCCCAATCGGCGCCATCGTCCTCTTTACCCTTGCCAATTTGTGGGTAGTTAACAACCCTCAGCCCCTGATTGGTAAAGAAAGCGCCCGTGTGGCAAGCGGTGCAGCCAGAGCCCGGAGTAAGATAGGTAATTGCGCCGCGCTTTGCATCGCTACCGATTGCGCTGAGGTCGCCATCGACATAGTCAAAGAAGGGATTATCGATAAAGATATACACCGCCTCATAGGCCGCAATCGCCTGTGCGATTCTACTGAAGTCGATGCTGGAGTCGCCATAAGCGTCAGTAAATAAGGGCCCCCAGAATTCCTGATTGAGTTTTGCAACAAGATAATCCTCGCGGTAATCGGTCACGTCACCATCGCTAGTATCATCGTAGCCAAACTCGGTGATATCCCCCATCTCAGCAGAGTCAGTCACCGGAAAGTGTGCCTGGGCCATCATCAGCGCCAGGGTGCCGGTTCCTACCGCCGCCTCAGTATTGTTGGTTACATCCCTGGAGTCCGTTTTGAGACCACCATCCTCGGTAAACAGAACCCGGTTATCCCAGAACAACCCGTTGTCCCAGAGCGCCATATTACAGATAGGCTGAGCATTGCGCGCTACCAACGGCACCTCGTTCTCACCATCGGAGCGACCGGGGCCCAGCAAATCGGGATCGATGGCATTTACACCGACAGACATGGAGAGGTCATCGCCGGCGCAACCTATTGTCGGGTGGTGGCAGGAAGAACAGGATGTGTCGCCGTTGGCACTGAGGCTCTTGCTGTGGAACAGGCGCATGCCCAGCTCAACCATTGCCGGGTCCTGCTCGCTCCTAACGCGGGCAACGAAAGCGCGCATATCTTCGAGCTGCTCAGCCATGCCCACTTCATCCAGCACTGCCTGCAAGCAACTATCGAGACTGTCGTCGGCAACATCTCCCGCTGAACGGGCATTTTGACACTCGTCAAAATCAACAATTCGCTTGTCCGTCGCTACCGCATCAGTACCGTTGCGGAGACCATCATTGCTGTTATTAACCAGGGTTTTTGCGGTAACACTGTCCGCGTCACTATCACTGCCCCCAACACCGACCCAATAGCTATATTCGGTATTTACTGAGAGGCCTTCATCCACATAATAGTTATCTGTAATTTCCGCGACCAATTCACCATCGCGATAAATACGATACGTCTCTTCGGAGTCCTCCCAGGAGAGCCCTATACTGGTGCCCGAAAAGGGGTTTGCGATCAGCTCATCAACGACAATACCCGCCACATCCGAGTCACCATCATCTGAATCATCATCTGAATCATCATCTGAATCATCATCTGAATCATCATCTGAATCACCATCTGAGCCGGAACCACCACCGCTTTCAGTGGTCGTCGATGAGTCGTCATCGCTATCGGAGGAGCCACCGCCCCCACAGCCCGCCATAAAAAGAAATAAAGCGATAACCAGCAGCTTGATCAGTCTGCCCGGCGATAGCATTAATTGGTTTTTTTCAACGTTCATAATTACTGAACTGTCCCATCAGTGATTTTTCTTATCCCCAACCCAGGGCAAATAATAAAGTAATGATTACCCCATTTATAAACCCGGGCGCACTCACAGTTTTTTCTATTATTACCCCTGAACCTCAGCCCGCTACAACAACTCCAGATCAAATAAAAAATGACTGGATAGTACGGCGCTTTGATTAACAGCGGGGAATTGCAAGCGCGACTACTTTAGCGCTCTCGGGTCACAATATCTGTTGAAAGTGTCGCACAAGCGGATATCCACTGCACTTATAGGTGAAATCTTGCAGGCAAAATGCAGGCTTAAAGCACAAACTGGTTTTAACTGGACGGTACACATATATCCAACACTCCCTTCCCGGGTAAATTTCCCTCGATGGCTAGAACGTTAGATAAAGTAATTTCGTTGACACTAAAAAGGGGGCAGGAGTCGAATTTGCAGGGTTGTCAGCAAATCTGACAACCCCTTCAACTATTCAATGACGACTAGTTAACAATACGAACGGGGCGCTCTGCATTGCGGTAGCGCTCGGAGCGGCGGGTGCGGTCGTTAACGCTGCCGGCCAATTGGCCACAGGCCGCATCAATATCATCGCCACGGGTGGTGCGCACGGTTACGGTATAACCCTTATCGAGCAAAATTTGCTGGAAGCGGCGCAGTGCATTATTGCTCACTCGTTGATAGTCAGATAACTCAAACGGGTTAAAGGGAATCAGGTTAATTTTCACCGGGATATCTTTCAGCAGCTCAGCCAGTTGCTCGGCGTGCTCCGGGCGATCATTAACCTCGCGCATCAGCGTGTATTCAATAGTCATTTTACGGTGCGTATCCGGCATGCGCTCAATATAGCGCTTGGCAGAATCCAGCAGCACCGCAATAGGGTATTTTTTATTGATCGGCACCAACTCGTTGCGCAATTCATCGTTGGGCGCGTGCAGGGAAATCGCCAGGCTGACATCGGTCACATCGGCGAGGCGGTCCAGTGCCGGTACTACACCGGAAGTCGATAAAGTGACACGGCGCTTGGAAATACCGTAGGCGTTGTCTTCCATCATCAGGTTCATGGAATCGACCACATTGTCGAAATTGAGCAATGGCTCACCCATGCCCATCATCACCACGTTGGTAACCTTGCGCGGGCCTTTCGGGTCCAATTGGCCGAAAGATTTACAGGCAATCCACACCTGTCCAATAATTTCTGCCGCAGTTAAATCGCGGTTAAAACCCTGCTTGCCGGTTGCACAGAAACTGCAATCCAGGGAACAGCCCACCTGGGAGGAGACACACAGGGTGCCGCGATCGCCATCGGGGATATACACCGTCTCGATAGCGTTGCCACCGGAGACTTTAATAAGCCATTTGCGTGTGCCGTCGGCGGAATCCCACTGATTCAAAACTTCCGGGGCACGGACTTCGGCCACTTCCGCCAGTTTTTGGCGCAGGGCCTTGCTGACATTGGTCATCTCAGCGAAATCATCGACCCCGTTTTGGTGAATCCACTTTAAAACCTGAACAGCGCGAAAGCGCTTCTCGCCCAATGATTCAAAAAAGGCGGCCAGCTTTTCTACCGAAAGGCCGAGCAGGTTGGTTTTTTCTGTGGTCATTCATTTCACCTCGGGGGAAGAGTTGCACCGGTCCGGACAGACCGGTGCGATTTGAGTCGCGAATTAAGCGCGCGCGCAGATTTCGTCGTCAGCGAAGAAGTAGCTTACTTCGCGGGCAGCGGACTCTGCGGAGTCGGAACCGTGTACAGCGTTGGCGTCGATGCTGTCAGCGAAGTCAGCACGGATGGTGCCAGCAGCCGCTTCTTTCGGGTTGGTAGCACCCATCAGGTCGCGGTTTGCCAGGATAGCGTTCTCGCCTTCCAGAACCTGTACTACAACCGGACCGGAAGTCATGAAGTCAACCAGGTCTTTGAAGAAAGGACGCTCTTTGTGCTCAGCGTAGAAACCTTCAGCTTTTTCGCGGGACAGTTGAACCATCTTCATGGCAACAATGCTCAGGCCAGCTTTCTCAAAACGGCTCTCGATTTCACCGATTACATTCTTGGCTACTGCGTCCGGTTTGATGATAGAAAGGGTACGCTCCAGGGCCATGGTTATCTCCAAATTGATTTTTTGTAACTTAACTTAGGAACCTCTAAACAACTCTTTAAGTCCCGCAGGGCGGGCCTTAAAGGCTCGCAGAGGTGTTGCGGGATTGTTGCGGAGTTGTTCAGAGGCTCCCTACATAAAGAAAGAGCAACCTACTCAGTTGCTCTTCCCTGATATTCCTTTCATACCCACCGGGGGTACTCAATTTTTGATCACCGCATTTCGCGGCCGGCGGATTATACGAGGTATTGATCGACTTTTGTACTCTCTTGCCAATACTGCCCCCGAGACCCGCTACTCCTGCTCTTCGATCCAGGCGGCCTGGATCGCTTCAAGGATTTTCTCGCCACAGCGATCGGGGGCGTCATCGAATCCGGGCAGTGCCATCACCCAGTTGCGCAGATCGACGAAGTTGACCGTCAGCGGGTCCACATCCTCGTGAGCTTCGCTCAACTCTATGGCAATATCGTGAATATCAGTCCACTTCATGATTCGGCTTCCTCAGCGTGCAGATCAGTGCTTTTCCGACACCTGATTAATGGTGTACTTGGGGATCTCGACCACCAGGTCTTCATCCTCGACAATCGCCTGGCAGGACAGGCGGGACTCGGGCTCCAGGCCCCAGGCTTTATCCAGCAGATCCTCTTCAAGCTCGTCCGGCTCTTCCAGGGAGTCGAAACCCTCGCGCACAATGACGTGGCAGGTGGTGCAGGCACAGGCCTTTTCACAGGCGTGCTCTATCTCGATATCGTTGGCCAGGGCCGCATCGATCACGCTAACACCGCTCTCTGCTTCCACCACTTTGCCCTCGGGGCACATTTCCGGATGGGGTAAAAATACTATCTTCGGCATGGGGTACTGAACCTCTGTGGTCTCAATCCGACGGGGAGAAAGTAACGACTCCCCGGCCGCCGGCAGCGCAGAGTCTGCGCCTGGTCATGGTTATTTATCAAATTCGTCCAAGCTGTGCCCCTGCATAGCGCGCTTGATGGAGGCATCCATGCGCTTGGCAGCAAAGGGCTCAGACAACTTATTTAAGGCTTCGATACGTCGACGAACTTCCTCTGCATCACCGCCGTTATGGGCCAGGCGCAAAGCTTCCATCGCGTGCTCAAGCTCATTCAACTCACCTTCATCCAGCAGCTGGGCGCCGTTCTCACGCAGGGCCACCAGCATACTTTCCAGGGTTCTCTCCGCCTCTACCTGGGCCTCGCGCAAAGCGCGCAGGGCGATATCCTCGGCAGCGTGGGTATAGGATTCCTGCAACATACGTGCAATATCCTTGTCCTCCAGGCCGTAGGAGGGTTTAACCGTAATATCGGCGCTGACACCACTGCTCTTTTCCATCGCGGTCACCGACAGCAGGCCATCGGCATCTACCTGGAAGGTCACGCGAATATGGGCGGCACCGGCCACCATCGGCGGTATGCCGCGCAATTCAAAGCGCGCCAGTGAGCGGCAGTCACTTACCAGTTCCCGCTCACCCTGCACGACATGGATCGCCATGGCAGTCTGGCCATCTTTAAACGTAGTGAACTCCTGGGCTTTGGACACGGGAATGGTGGTGTTGCGATCGATCAGTTTTTCCGCGAGGCCACCCATGGTTTCAATCCCGAGGGACAGGGGAATAACATCCAACAGCAACAACTCTTCGCTGGACTTATTGCCCACCAGCACATCGGCCTGAATCGCCGCACCGATTGCCACTACTTGATCGGGGTCAATTTCCGCATGGGGGGCGCGGCCAAAATAGTCTTCGACCCGCTGGCGCACTCGCAGGGTGCGGGTGGAGCCGCCCACCAACACCACTTCCTGCACCTCATCGGCACCGATAGCGGCATCGCGCAGGGCGCGCTTACAGGCGCGCAGGGTTTTATCGATCAGGGGGTCCAGCAGTGAAGCCATAGTGTCGCGATCGAGCACACCGGACCAGTCGCCGTATTGCACTTCGGCCTGCTCGACACTGGACAGGGCTTCTTTCGCAGCACAGGCGCGGTCTAACAGAACTCGCTGGGTCGCGGCGTCGAGATCGGTACCCAATCCCACCTGCTCGGCGATCCAGGCGGCGATAGTGCGATCGAAATCGTCGCCACCGAGAGCGGTATCACCGCCGGTAGACATGACTTCAAACACACCCCGGGACAGACGCAGAATAGAGATATCGAAAGTGCCGCCACCGAGGTCATAGACCGCGATCACACCCTCTTCGCCTTTATCCAGGCCGTAGGCAACAGCCGCCGCAGTGGGCTCGTTGAGCAGGCGCAGGACTTTCAGGCCCGCCAGCTGGGCGGCATCTTTGGTGGCTTGGCGCTGGGCATCATCGAAGTAGGCCGGCACGGTGATTACGGCACCATCCAGCTCACCACCCGCTTTGCCGTAGAGCGCTTCGCGGCCGCGCGCGGCCAGCTTTTTCAGGATTTCCGCCGATACCTGTACCGGGTTTACCGCTCCGGCTGCAGTCTCAATCGACGGCATACCGCCACTGCTTTCCGCCAGGCGATAGGGCAACTGCTCGCCAAAACTCTTAATATCCGCAACACCGCGCCCCATCAGGCGCTTGATAGAAATCATGGTGTTGTAGGGATCTTCGGCGGCGCGGGCGCGGGCTTCGGCACCCACAGTAATCGCCTCGACCCCGTAGTGCACCGCTGAGGGCAGGATCACGTCCCCGCGCTCATCGGCAATGGCCTCTGCCGATCCACTGCGCACAGTTGCCACCAGGGAGTTAGTGGTCCCCAAGTCGATACCCACCGCATGTTTGCGCTGGTGGGGAGCTGGGCTCTGGCCCGGTTCAGAAATCTGCAGTAATGCCATTCGTTATCTCTTCTTTAGTCGGGGCGCGATAGCAGCTAGTCGTTGAAAAGGTCTTCTTCCAGCTCGTCAATTTGCTTGTCGAGCTTGGCCAGAAACTGGAGCTTGCGCAGGGCGTCCTCTGCCGCACCCAGATCACCCTCGCCGTAGGCCTCGGTAAAGCGCTGCTCTGCACTGGCAATCAGCGCCCGTGTCTCGGCATTGAGTTCATCCAGCGCAGCCTCTGGGTCGGGCTGCTCCCGCACTTCTTCCAGGCGCTCGCGCAACAGCATCTGCTGCATCAGGAATTCGGTATCTTTGCTGGTCTGCTCGGATGGCACATCTACCCCCGCCAGCTTGAGCAAATAGGCGGCGCGCTGTACCGGGTCGCGCAAAACCGTGTGCGCTTCATTGATCTGCGCGGCCATTTTGATAGCCAGTAATTGCTCGCCCTCGGAGTGGGACGCGTATTTATCCGGGTGGAATTCCCGCTGCAACTCCCGGTAGCGGGTTGCCAGGGCACTGCGATCGACTGCAAATGCGGGTTGCAGACCAAAAACTTCGAAGTGGTTTAGGTTGGTTGCCATCTGAATTTACCTACTGGGACACAGCTGCGACGGGGGCGTTGCCGCTGAGCGCCGCTGGGCCCTTACAGCGAGGGGTACTGCCCGAGGAGCCAATAAAAAGGCCGGTATGCGCAGCGCACCCGGCCTTGTGGGGCGAGAGCCAATCAGACGTGAAAGCTCTCGCCGCAGCCACACTCATTTTTTACGTTGGGATTTGAGAAGGTAAAGCCCTCGTTTAGACCTTCCTTGACAAAGTCCAGCTGGGTGCCGTCGAGGTAAACCAGACTCTTGGGGTCCACCACTAACTTAACGCCGTTTTGCTCAAATACCGTATCTTCGGCTTCGAACGAATCGACAAACTCCAGCACGTAGGCGAGACCGGAACAGCCGGCGGTTTTGACACCGACACGAATGCCGATTCCCTTGCCTCGCTTGGCCAATTGACCTTGAATGTGGGCCTCAGCGGCCTCGCTCATGCTAATAGCCAAAACAACACCTTCGCTATGTTTGGGCGGGAAGTTTAACCCGCCGTAGATTCCTTGGCCTCTACAGCGTCAGCGGACTCACCGCGCTTTTCGCGGATATCGCGCACTGCGGCTTTAATCGCATCTTCGGCGAGCACCGAGCAGTGGATTTTTACCGGCGGCAGCGCCAGCTCCTCTGCAATAGCGGTGTTCTTGATTTGCTCCGCCTCGTCGATGGTCTTGCCTTTTACCCACTCGGTCAGGAGGGAGCTGGAGGCAATGGCAGAGCCACAGCCGTAGGTTTTGAACTTGGCGTCTTCGATAACACCTTCGTTACTGACCTGAATCTGCAGGCGCATCACGTCACCACAGGCGGGTGCACCCACCATGCCGGTGCCAACATTGTCCGCCTTGTCGTCCATACGTCCGACATTGCGGGGGTGTTCGTAGTGGTCAATTACTTTATCGCTATAGGCCATGACTTTTCTCCTAACTCTTGCGCGCGCTTAGTGAGCGGCCCATTCAATCTTGTTCAGGTCTACGCCGTCTTTGTACATATCCCAAAGCGGTGACAGTTCACGCAGTTTTTCCACGGCTTTGCGCACTTCTGCTGCGGCGGTATCTACATCGCTCTCGCTGGTAAAGCGACCGAAGCTAAAGCGCAGTGAGCTGTGTGCCAGCTCGTCGTTAACCCCCAGGGCGCGCAGCACGTAGCTGGGCTCCAGGCTCGCAGAGGTACAGGCGGAACCGGAGGAAATCGCCAGATCGCGCAGGGACATGATCAGGCTCTCGCCTTCAACAAAGGCAAAGCTCACGTTCAGGTTGCCCGGAATTCGCTTCTCGGCGGAACCGTTGATATGGACTTCTTCCATATCTTTGATCTGGTCCCAGAAACGGTCGCGCAGTGAGCGCAGGCGCTCGGCTTCCTGAGCCATTTCCTCTTTGGCGATACCGAAGGCTTCGCCCATACCGACGATCTGGTGAGTCGGCAGGGTGCCGGAGCGCATGCCGCGCTCGTGGCCGCCACCGTGCATCTGGGCTTCCAGGCGCACGCGGGGCTTGCGGCGCACATAGAGGGCACCGATACCTTTGGGGCCGTAAATCTTGTGGCCGGAGAAGGACATCAGGTCGACTTTCATCTCCTGAAGATCGATCGGCAACTTGCCGGCGCTCTGAGCCGCGTCTACGTGGAAAATTACTTTGCGCGAGCGACACAGCTCGCCGATCGCAGCGATATCGTTGATCACCCCGATTTCGTTGTTCACATGCATCAGGCTCACCAGGATGGTGTCCTCGCGCATGGCTTCCTCAACCTGCTCCGGGTAGACGATGCCGTCTTCGCGGGGGTTCAGGTAGGTCACCTCAAAGCCCTCGCGCTCCAGCTGGCGGCAGGTATCTAAAACCGCTTTGTGCTCAATTTTGGAGGTAATGATGTGCTTGCCGCGACCCTGATAGAAATGGGCCGCGCCCTTGATTCCCAGGTTGTCGGACTCGGTGGCACCGCTGGTCCAGACAATTTCGCGCGGATCGGCGTTGATCAATTCCGCCACTTGGCGACGGGCATTTTCCACCGCTTCTTCCGCTTTCCAGCCAAACAGGTGGGAGCGGGAAGCCGGGTTACCGAAATTGCCTTCCATCGTCAGCTGCTCTGCCATTTTTTTAGCGACGCGGGGGTCAACCGGACAGGTAGCCGAATAGTCCAGATAGATGGGAAGCTTCATAGTCATACCGTTTCCGCTTAATAAATCTCTAATATCTGTCTGCTGGCCCGCTTTCCCGGGCCCCAATCACAGGCCGCCGAGTACGGCGACCCTCTCTTCCGGCGCCTCGCGCATATCTTGTCGGCGCGCAACTTCCTGCACCTCAGCCCGGGAAACCAGGTTGGCCAGGCTGATACTGCTGAGGAAGCTATGAATCTGATCGCTCAAATCTGACCAGAGGTAGTGGGTCAGACACTGTTCGCCGTTGGCGCAATCCGCATTGCCGCCGCAGCTGGTGGCGTCTACAGATTCATTGACCGCATCAATGATCTGCGCCACATAAATTTCTTCACCGTCCCGCGCCAGGCGGTAACCGCCGCCGGGGCCGCGCACACTGGACACCAGCCCAGAATGACGCAGCCGGGAGAACAACTGTTCCAGATAGGACAGCGATATACCCTGGCGCTTGGATATGTCCGCCAGGCTGATCGGTCCACGATCAGCATGTAACGCCAAGTCCAGCATGGCAGTCACCGCATAGCGACCTTTGGTTGTCAAACGCATATCAGCTCCCAACTGATGTACAGCCCTTTCCGATCGGGGCGCGAGTATGGAATAACCCACTACTGTAGTCAAGTATATAACCTAGCGGGGTAGTCGGGTACTCAGCTAGTCGGGACGCCCTTTACCACCAGAGCGGTGAATGTAGTTCTGGATCGAGGTCAACATACCGCGCAGGATACCCAGCTCCATATCGTCGGGGCGCACGCGACTGTACAGGCGACGCAAGCGGGTCATAGTCTGGCGGGGATTATCCGGATCGATAAAGCCCAGCTCGCCCAGCGCCTGCTGCAAGTGGTCAAAGTACAGCTCCATATCGCCGGCCTTGGCCGGTGGTCGGTCCCAGTCGGTGTAATTCACCGGTTCGCCTTTTTCCGCTTCCAGCGCCGCCATACGCACTTCGTAGGCGAGCACCTGCACCGCCGTAGCCAGGTTCAGGGAGCTGTACTCCGGGTTGGCCGGGATATGTACGTGGTAGTTGCAGGCCTGCAACTCCTCATTGGTAAGACCTCGGTCCTCGCGGCCAAATACCAGCGCGACCGGGTGCGATACCGCTTCGGCCACTGCGCGCTCACCGCACTGGCGCGGGGTCAGCAGGGGCCAGGGGATACGGCGCTCGCGGGCGCTGGTGGCCACGACAAGACCGCAGTCGGCCACCGCCTCTTCCAGGGTATCCACCACAACGGCGCTGTCGAGCAGCTCCGCCGCCCCCGCTGCACGCCAAACGGCGTTGGCTGCGGGAAACTCTCGGGGCGCGACCAGATACAGCTGACTCAGGCCCATATTCTTGAGCGCGCGCGCCGCACCACCAATGTTTCCGGGGTGTGCGCTGTTAACCAAAACCACGCGCACATTGTCGAGCGCGGCGAGGGGAGTCGTGTCTAAAGGGGACTTGGCCATACTGAAAGTTATAATTCGGTGTCATGGGGGCGCGCGAGTGTAGCAAAAACCAATCGGAATCCCTACAATCGCGTCCGTCGCAGTTAACCTGCGGTCTGCTTTTTAACCCCTTTAACCACTTAGTGCGGAATAGTTATGGAACCCATGCTAAATATTGCCCTGCGCGCGGCGCGCAAGGCCGGAGAATTGATCGAACGGGCCTGGGAGCGCGGCGACCTGATGAAATTTGAAGAAAAGGCGCGCAACGATTTCGTTACCGAAGTGGATAAGGCCAG
Organism: Microbulbifer regidiadema (SeqCode); assembly: GCF_052467605.1. Taxonomy (NCBI): domain Bacteria; kingdom Pseudomonadati; phylum Pseudomonadota; class Gammaproteobacteria; order Cellvibrionales; family Microbulbiferaceae; genus Microbulbifer; species Microbulbifer regidiadema (SeqCode). The sequence goes on from NZ_CP174316.1 coordinate 2,189,089, forward strand.
CGAACAGGAGATTATCTATCACCTGCGCAAGGCCTACCCCAAGCACAGCATCCGCGCTGAAGAGAGCGGCCTGCAAGAGGGCGCCGAGCCCGATTACGAGTGGATTATCGACCCCCTCGACGGCACCACCAACTTTATCCACGGTGTGCCCCAGTTCGCCGTGTCTATCGCCTGTCGCTATCGCGGCCGCATCGAGCACGCAGTTGTGCTGGACCCGATTAAACGCGAAGAATTTACCGCGAGCCGCGGCCGCGGAGCCGCTCTGAACGGCCGCCGCATCCGCGTTTCCCCCCGCCAGGGTATGCGCGGCGCTCTGATCGGTACCGGCATTCCTTTCAACGGCCTGCCGCTGGATAACATCGATGCCTACCTGGCCGCCTTGAAAGATATCGCCGGACAAACTGCGGGAATCCGCCGCCCCGGCGCTGCGGCACTGGATCTGGCCTACGTGGCTGCCGGTCGCTTCGACGGCTTCTGGGAAATGTACCTGAACACCTGGGATATCGCTGCGGGCTCACTGCTGGTTAAAGAAGCCGGCGGCCTGATCAGCGACTTCCGCGGCGGTGAAGACTACCTAGACTCCGGCCACCTGGTCTGCGCCACCCCCAAAGTATTTAAGCCCCTGGTGCAAATCGTGGGCAAACATATGGGTCACATTCGCTAAGACCTGAGCGGCACCCCGGCAATTCACTCCGGGGTGCTCTTGGCAAGCCCCGCTCAACGCCCCGTCAGGCACTCCACCAAAACCCGCGCAAGTTGAGGCAGGTCAAACCTATCCGGCAAGGCGGTTTTCACCCCCGCAGCCCCCTCCTCGCCAATAACCACTAAATGGATTTCCCCTGCCACTCGATCCTGCTGGAGGATCTTCACCAAGTCTCCCACCGACATCCCCGGCAGCGCAGTGTGAAACAGCACCATATCCGGCATCTGGGTGCGCACCATAAATATGGCTTCGACAACATCCGCAGCCACAGAAAGCTGCACCTGCGGCGATCCCTGCAACAGCTTCTCCACCCGAGCCACCTCTTCCGGGCGGCTATCCACTAACAACAAATGGCAGTCCGGTAACTTTGACGGCGTGTCTGCGGCACCCGCAAAAGACAGGTAGGACTCCGCCGTATCAATCATGGGGAACTCCACCCAAAATACCGAGCCCTGCCCCTCCTGACTGTCAAAATCGATCCGCCCACCCATCGCTTCCGCCAGGCGCTTGGCAATGGCGAGGCCAACACCGGTGCCCTCGATATAGCCCTTCTCCTCCCCCAGGCGATTAAAAGGCTCAAAGACCTCCTTGCGCTTCTCCGGCGCAATCCCCTTGCCGGTATCCAAAATATTCAGTCTCAACCAACCATCGGCCTGGGGGGTAAAATTCATGATGACGCGGCCATTTTCGCGGTTGTATTTCACCGCATTGCCCGCCAGGTTCAATACGACCTGCTTATAGCGCACCGGATCGGCACAAATATAGGCGGACTCCCAACCGAGGGGCTCAAAAACCAAACTGATGCGGCGGGTTTCCGCCAGGGGCTCCAACAGGCGCTTACACTCGGCAACCAGCTCGGCTGGCCGAATTAGCTCCATCGACGGGCCCAAACGCCGGCTGTCGATACGGGCCAACTCCAGCACATCGCCAACCAGGTGCAGCAAGTGCTGCCCGGCGCGTCGAATCTCTGCCAGGCGCTGACGCTGACCCGTATCGAGACTCTGGTCCAGCTCGACGATTTGGCTGTACCCCAGAATTGCATTGAGCGGTGTGCGCAATTCGTGGCTCAAACTGAACAGCAAATCGGCCCGATGTGCATTCTCCTCTCGCTGTAGCTCCAGCTCCCGCTCCATTTGCGCAAGCCTCTCGCGGCTGCGACTCACATCCTGCAAGACCCCCAGCACTCGTACGGGCTGACCGCGACTATCCAATTGGGCTTTACCGCGACAGCGAACCCAGACCACACTGCTGTCCGAACGCCAGATGCGAAACTCCACATCCAGGGGCATCCCCTCGCGCACGTGGTCGCGCATGGCCTGCTCAACCCGGGGAAAGTCCTCCACTAAAATACGGGCCTTCCACTGCTCCGCCGCCGAGATGCCAATACTGCGGATCGGGCTCACTTCGTAACCGAGAATGCCCCAGCAGGCATCGTCCAATACCATCTCATCCGCGCGCAAATCCCATTCCCACAAACCATCCCCGACCCCGGACAGTGTTTGCAGAGGGCGCTCACCAGGCAGGTGGGATAAGTAGCGCTGGGCCACAATTTCACTGAAGTCAGTACAGCCGCCTAGCGCGACAACGCCGCCGTTATCTGCGGGGAATACACGCCCCCACAGTCGCAACCAGCGCAACTGGCCGACACTATCGTAAGCTCGGAAAATGGTTTCGAAATGCCCGCCTTTTTTTTCGAGGCGGTGCCGCACAGTGACAATTCGATCGCGCTCATCGGAGTGTACCGAGCGCAGCTCATCGCCAGTCCACAGGGCGCTTAAAGCCTGTTCAGCCGTTTCCGCAAACAAAAACCAGACTTCCCCCTGGGCTCGCTGAACACCGCTATCCGGGTGCCACTCCCACAAACCGCAATCTGCCCCCGACAGCAATCCCTGCAAATAATCCGCGTGGCGAGCCAGGCCCGGCGCCTCTAGAGAAGGGAGCTCGTCTTTGGTGGCCAGCTGGAAAACTGCACTGGATAGATCGGGAATTAGTAACTCAGACACACAGGGCTCATCTTTGGACTTTGCGTATTATTTACCTGGCTCATGCATCCTTGTCATGAAAGAGAGCCTCGCCCCCACAGCTCCCAAACCCAGGAGTACCACAGGAGACCCTAAACTAAAGCATTATGAGCGTTGCGCAAAGTGCGGGCAAAAAAAGACCCCGCAAGGCGGGGCCGTAATCAGCGATGATGAGAGAAAACGGGAAGTCACTCAGTGTTAATGATTTGCCATAACCCCAAGCACCCCCCCGAAATGCAGGGCCTTTGCCCCACACATATACTAATGCAACCGCTATGCCAACTTTTGCAGTGGCATTTTCTATTGCCTTTCCCTTTATATCTAAGGATTTTGATAAAAGTACGAACCATAGCGAACCGCAATATCGATCAGATGCACCAAAACGATGCATCCACACTGGATACTGCTGTACTGAGAGGAAACTGGGACCAGGGCTGACTTAAAAAGAGGTGCCCGCGCCAACTATTTTGGCTAAACCCTAGGGCCCATTAACTTGCGGCAAATTTGCGCATGGAAAAGGCCACGCGCTCATCGACATTTTTCTGAAACATCTCTTCGTCGAAGCGCTCGATAAACCCCAGCCGCTTGCGCAACCCGACGCCATTAGCAATCTGAATTGCCAGCCCCGGGCGCGCGTTGGCCTCCAGCAAAAGGGGGCCGCGCTCGCGATCCAGGACAATATCGCAGCCCAGATAACCCAGTCCGGTCATCTCGTAGCAACTGGCCGCCAGGCGCACCAGTTCATACCACCCGGGAACCTTTAACGCATCAAAGGGCACCTCGGTATCCGGATGCCGATCGACTCTGAGACCGCGCATTACCGCGTGACAGCTCTTGCCCGTGGCCAGATCAATACCCACCCCCACAGCGCCCTGGTGCAAGTTGGCCTTGCCGTCTGAGGCGTGCGTGGAACAGCGTAACATCGCCATTACCGGATAACCGCGAAATACGATAACCCGCACATCCGGCACCCCTTCAACGGAGTAGCGATCGAAGACCGGATCAAAGTCTACCAGCGCCTCAACCATAACCCGGTCCGGTTTGCCGCCGAGACTGTAGAGGCCGCTGTGGATATTGCTCACGTGGCGCAAAATATCCAGTGCATCAATTTCAGCCCCGGATATTTTTTTATACTTATCCCCGTTGCGGCCGGCAATCACCAGGATACCCTTGCCACCGGAACCCCGCGCCGGCTTGATCACGAACTGCCACAGGGGCTCAATCACTTCCATAACGCGCCTGCGGCTCGCCGGGCTCTCAAAGGCCTCGATCAATTCGGGCACGGGAATAGCCGCTTTTTTGGCCGCGCGCTTGGTGTTGAGCTTGTCATCGACGATGGGGAATTTTTTGCGGTCGTTGTAGCGCGCAATATAGTCGATATTGCGCGCATTCATTCCCAGCACCCCCATACGGCGCAGGGTTAGCGGCGAAACAATGCCGCCGCGCACTTTATTAAAAATATGTTTAAGCGAAAATTGCAGCATGGTGTCCCCTAGCGAACCAGGGGGCGGAAGCGCATCAGCTCACTGAGCCGATAGCCGGTGTAGTTACCCACCACCAAAATAAAGGCCAGTAACACCAACAGTAACTCGGGGAAATTAAACGTCCAGTGCTCGATATAGTGGTTGGTCATCACCCACCAAGCCAGTATCGCCACCAGTAAACTGCCCCCGGACTGGACAATCACCTCATAGGGGCCATCCTCCTCCCACACGATCGACATGCGCTCGATCGTCCAGGCGAGGATAATCATCGGGAAGAAGGTTACCGTGAGCGCCTGCTCAATACCCAGCTTATAGCTGACCACACTGATTGCCCCCATCAGTAGCACCACCGTCACCACAACGGCGGCAATCCTCGACACCAAGAGCAAATTGAGCCGGCTGAGATAAAACCTCACCCAGAGGCCCAACGTTAAAATCAGAGTAAAAATAGCCAGGCCGGTAATCAGCTGGGTCTCGATAAAGGCGATCGCCAACAGTACCGGCATAAAGGTACCGGAAGTGCGCAGGCCCACAAAAACCCGCAACAATACCACCACCAGGGCTCCCACCGGCACCAGCAAAATCAGCTTAAAAATACTTTGCTGTTCGATCGGCAAACTGTAAATCGAGAAATCCACCAGCGCATCTTTCTCGTCTTTAGGGCTGCGTATGGAGACGTCGCGGGCGGGGACATCATTGGCAATCACCGAAAAAGTCACCTGGGAATTGCGTCCGCCCTCAAGGTCCAGCAAGCTCTTGCCGCCGCGCTGCCAGATAAAGAAGTTTTCCGGCACGCCGGGCTGACCACTATTGGGCTCGAAAACGATCCAGTGTTTGCCGTCGTACACCTCGAGCAGGTCCTCCGGTGACAGGCGGCGGCGATCGTCCTCCAGATAGAGCCCGCGAATACGGTGCGCGGGAATATCCGCCGTCGCCAACACAAGCAAAGCGACATCGACGAAAGAGCGATCGGCGTAATAGCGGAAAACCAGGTTGCGATCCTGGTTTTCCTCATCATTCAATTCGAACAGCAGCTGGGTCGTCAGGGATTCGACATCGGACGAGCGCTCGCGGGCCTGCTCCACCAGGGAGTAAATCGCCAGGCGCACCGCCTCCTGCTCCCGCGCACCGAGAAACGGCTTCTGTATCTCGGTGCTCAGGTCCAAGGGCTGCGCCAGCGCAGCACCGCGTCTCTGGTAAACGTCCAGTTGATAAAAGAGAGATTGGGGGCCCTGAGCCGCGCGCCGCGACCAAATTGCCCGGTATGTATCGTCCTCACGGGCGATATAGAAACCAAATCCGGAGGAGCTGAAGGTCTCCCCCAGTATTTCCATATTGCGCTGTTCGCGCGGGAGAGTCAGCGCGGCCTTTACCGGGCCGCCATCGGCATTGAAGCCCACTTTGGCCTCAATGGTCCACACCGTGCGATATTCCCCCGGCAGTAGCGGAAAGCCCAACTCGAGATTTTTATAAACGGTCAGGCCTGCTCCCAGCAGTGCGAGTAATGCCGCAATTACATAAACTTGGACACGCGGCGACATTCGCCATTCCCCATAAATCTGAGGTTCCGATCAGAACCCAATTGGATAACTGGCCTATTTGACCCCATCTATCTTGGGCAGGCCCTGAACATTGCGCCGGCTCACATCGACAACAGCGGCGTCTTTGAGGAAGTTGCGCCCCAGCAGCATCGGCAAATCAAAATCCCCCGCCTCTGCCAGGTTAACCTCGACCATATGGGTTGCCTGCCCGACGGTCAGATTGAGCTCCACCACCGGTCTGCGCTGGGACTCAAAACCGAGACGCTCAATGCGTACATGGCGGCTGATCGGCAGCTCTACCGAGACCGGCGCCTCCGCACCCGGCTGCGCTATCTGGAAGCGAATCCAATCTTTGCCATCCCGTTCAAAAGGCGTCAGCTTCCCGACTTGCAGTGTAGAGGTTGGCGAACCGGTATCGACCACAGATTCCAGAACCAGGCCAGGCGGCTCGATCGCCACTTTTTCTACGGCCCCCAAAACCAGCTTATCTCTGGCAACGGGCACTTCGACTATTTTTTCAACCCTTCGTTCGATAACCCGCTCGACAACCTTCACTTCCGGTTCCGCACAAATCACTTCCACCGGCTCCGGGCACTGCACAGCGGCTCGCGCCGGCTCTGCTACGGGTGCAACTTCCGCCGGTTGGGCGACCCGGTCGCGTCCCGGATACATCAGTGACTCGCAACCGGCGAGCACCGACAGTGTCAACATGAACCACAGAAGGGAAAATCTCTGCATACCGACCAATTACCTCAAGCCCCATTCGCCATGCCATTCGGACCGCGACAAACGCGCGGCGTTCGCTTATTCGACGGAGAAACTGGTCCCCACCTCAGGCAAAAGGTCGATATTAGCCCATGAGCGCAGCCACTGCACAGCGATGTCCGCCGAGTCGCCAGATTCGACACCAACAATGTGACAGGCCGCCCAGAGTGAAAAAGAATGCGGGCTCCCTGGGCCCGGGAGCAGGCTATCCCCGCTGCAAACGCTGGTCGATAGTTTCAAGAATCGCCAGCAGTGCTGCCGCATCCTCCCGCCCCTTGAAGAACTCCTCGGCAACCGGCGCGATACCACACTGACCCGGCAGGGGCATTTCACTCTCGATCAAGATCTGCATACGGGGCAGAAAGATAAATTGAAGCCACTGGGGCAAAGTCAGGGTATCCACACAAAACGGCTCGGTGCTGGCCAGGGCCTCTGCCGGCGGTGCGTTATCCTGCCACACCTGCAGGTTGCGCAGTTCGGACTCGAGAAACAGGAGCTGATCAGCAATTTCAGAGTAAATAGGTTGCATAAGTTATAAAACCTTCACGTTTATAGCCCCGATAATACGCAATAGCCCCTCGCTCGATCTGCGCAACAGCACAAATACGAGCAAAGAATCTCTAAATTTTTCGATTAAAAGGGGGCAGCGAGTTGAGTATTGCCTGACCATAGCGACGCGTGATCACCCGGCGGTCCAACAGGGTAACGGTGCCGCTATCCCCTTCAGCCCGCAGTAGACGCCCACAGGCCTGCACTAGCTTCACGGCCGCATCTGGCACTGTAATTTGCATAAACGGATTGCCGCCTTTGGCTTCAATCCACTCCGCCAGCGCCGCCTCAATCGGATCATCGGGCACCGCGAAGGGCAGCTTGGCAATAATGACGTGGCGGCAGTAGTCTCCCGGCAGGTCCAGGCCCTCGGCAAAGCTTGCCAGGCCAAACAGGACACTGCTGCCGCCACCATCGATGATCTCCCGGTGGCTGTCCAGCAAGTGCTGGCGGGACTGCTGTCCCTGCATCAGTATCCGTTTGCGCCAGGTACCGGGAAGGGCCTCGTAAACTGTCTCCATCTGGCGCCGCGAGGAAAACAGTACCAGGGCGCCGCCCTCGCCTTTGAGCAGATTGGGCAGCGCATCGATAATGGCGTCCGTATGCTGCTCGGCATTGCCCGCGTCCACCGCCTCCGGGGGTACCTGGAGTGTTGCGCGGGAGAAATCGAAAGGACTGGGTACCACCTGATAGCTGGCATTATCCGGTGTGCCCGCGCGCATTTTCAGGCGGTCAAATTTTCCCAGAGCGGTGAGTGTGGCGGAAGTGAGTACCGCCCCATAGCAGCGTTGCCACAGGCTGTACTCCAGGGTTTTGCCCGCCAGTATCGGCGAACTGCACACTTCGAAGTCGGTGGAGCCGCCCCAGTCCACCAGAGTGACCCAGCGGGCCTGGGGCAGTGCGCCGTCGGCATCGGCGCGGGCGTAGTTCGCCCACAGCAAAAGGTTGGCCTCGGCGCGCCCATACCAACTGCCCAACTGGGGATACCAGCGCTCCAGATCCGCCAGCGGCACCGGCGAATGGCCGTCCTCCATCAGGCGCTGGGCCGTCTGCAACATCTTGCCGAGCAGGCCTTCCAGCTCGTCAAAGTCTTCGCGCAACTTTTCCGCCAGCTGCGACATGGACTCGGGAACCACCCCATCCTCAAAGCGGTGGCGAATGGTATTACCCCGCTCATCCTCAAACTCACACAGCCCCTCAATCAGCGGCCACATCTGCTCCAAACCCTGCTTGGCAGAGGTGAGCACCGCCGGTAATTGCTCACCGCAGCGATCGAGCTCGGCGCCATCGCCAATCTCGCCCAGCATTTGCCCCAGGGCTTTATTGGCCTGGTCCAACCAGCCGGTAGAGGCGCCGACACGACTGTGGTGGGAGAAGTGATTGAGGGCCTTATCCGGCAGGTGGTGGGCCTCGTCGAGGACATAGATCGTCTCTTCCGGAGGGGGCAGGATCGCACCGCCTCCCAGGGCCAAATCCGCCAGCAGCAGGTCGTGGTTCGCCACGATCACCTGGGTTTTGCCCAGGCGCTCGCGCGCGCGGAAAAAGCTGCAATTGGTGACATGGGGACAGCGGCGGCCACTACACTGGCGGTGGTCGGTGGTCACCCGACTCCAATCCTCCGCCTCAATCGTATCCGGCCAGTTATCCCGATCACCGTCCCAGGTGCCCGATGTCAGGTCATCTGTCATTTTCTGGTAGAGGGCGACACTCTCCGCCGCCACCTGAGGCAACTCATCTTCGTAGAGGCCGAGGGTGAGGCCAGTGCCCGTGGCGGAAAAACTGGACAGCAGTTGATCCAGTTTGGACAGGCACAGGTAGCGACCGCGCCCCTTCGCCAGGGAAAAATCGAAGTTGAGCCCGCTGTGCCGGGCAACCTCCGGCAGATCCTTGTGGATAATTTGTTCCTGCAAGGCCACCGTAGCGGTGGAGATCACCAGAGTTTTATCTTGGGCTTGGGCCAGGGGAATAGTGGCGAGAAGATAGGCAACGGTTTTTCCAGTGCCGGTGCCCGCCTCAACCACACAGATATGCTCGCCATCGGTCTTGCCGATATCGCGCTCCCCACTACTATTTTGGGCGACAGAGCCCAGGGAGCGGGCGATGGCGGCCACCATCAGTTTCTGTCCATAGCGGGCTTTCAGGCCTCGGCCGGACAGGAATTGGCTGTAGGCGCCCTGTATGGCGCTTTTGTGTTTTTCGTTGAGCACGGGGAGTGAAATCTATTCGCTAAATGGCTGGCGCAGGGGCGCTATTATCCACTAAGCGGCCCCTCCCCACCAGCGCTTGGGTTCAGCGATACTCACTCATAGGCGAGGCGGGATACCACCGGATTGGCGTAAGCCTGGATCGCCTTGTCGCGCCAGCGCTCGTCGACGCGAGCCATGCGCGCTTCAAACTTCTCCCGCTCCTCCGCGTGTGCCGCCGGGTCCCAGGTCTTGGCCGGGAAGCCGACCGGCAACTGCGGGGTGTCCCCGTAGACCATCTCATAGGCAATCATGTTCGAGGGGTGCAGGGAGTAGTTGCCGATTACCTGGCGATCTATCTCCTCAGCCAAACTGTTCACATCGTGAAAATCAGCTTCGATCGGCGTGCCATAGGCGGTGTGTACCCGCCCCTTGTAGCCAATAATGCCCTTGCCGATCGAGGCCAGGTCTTCGTTTTTCCCCTTCTTGTATTCATCCTTGTGCTCGGTAATGTAAATCTCCTTGGCCTTCTGCGCATCGCAGGGGTCCCATTCGTAGGAGATAGACACCGGCACTATATGCAACTTGCGCCAAAAGTCGGCAAAGTCGGCACCCCGGTCCTTGGTCATAGCGAACATGGCGCAGAGCGCCGGATTAGTGCGATCCAAGCCGTCTTTGGCGCGCCCGGAGCGCTGCGCAATCCACACATGCTCGTTGTCATTGACGATGGAGTGATAGATGTAATTGGAGAGCTTTGTCGCTGCTTCGAGCTTCTCCCGGCGACTGCCGGAGCTGCGAACCACCGTGAAGCACTTGTTCAGTTTCATCAGGTCACTGGCAAACTGCTTGCTGAGCAGGTTGTCACCGATTGCGATACGGGAAGTCTCGTGCCCCTCGCAGAACATGGCCTGGATCATCAGTGCCGGGTCCATGGCAATATCGCGGTGATTGCTGACAAACAGGCAGGCGCGATCTCTGGGCAGGGTATCCAGGCCGGAAATGGTCAGGCGGGAGGTGGTGCGCTTAATCACCTTCTCCATATATTTGGAGACAACCTCCTGGAAGTCCCGCACGTTGTGCACATTGCGGAGCTCAAAGCGCAGAAATTGCCGCACCAGCCAGGCGACGACGCCCTCCAGCTGTGCCAACTTGGGGACCAGAAAGTGTGCTGCCGCGTGGGACATTTCCGGGTCGGCAATTAATCGCTTGATAACCTCGCGCACTTCATCGTCACGATAGGGGCGCATATCCTCGAATTGAGAGGGGTCTAACTCACTTGCTCTCATGAAATACTACCTGTCGGACCTGCCCTTGGCGGCCCGCACTTATTTATTTTGCGGCTGGGTCAGCCGAGATTACTGGGCGCAGAACATACCGGAAGCGCCGCCCAACTGCCAGCACCGGACCCGACCAGATGCTTGACCCCAGTGATAAATTCAGTTTCGACGACCGGGTCAAGGTTAAAATAGGCCGGCGGTGCGATGATACAAAGTGGACTTCGCTGCCCCAAGCCATGAGAATAAGGCGATTAACCGCCGCCGACGGCAAAACAACGATAACGAATACGGCGCTAGCCACCCAGTCAAGCAGGAGTCCACCTTGTCTCAATCCACCCCCAGCTCAGAGCCGCGCGCTCCCAGCTTAACGGACGCGCTGATCCCCCTCGGGATTCTCGTCGCCCTACTGTCACTCTCCGTCTATTTCTACGGTGCCGACTCGTCTTACGGCCCCAACCAGATAGCACTGCTGCTGTGTGCCTGTGTGGTTGCCCTGATGGGCATGAAGAACGGCCACAGCTGGAACGATATGGAAGGAGGGATGCTCCATGGCATTGGCCTGGTATTTGGCGCTGTCCTGATCCTACTGTCTGTAGGTGCACTTATCGGTAGCTGGATTCTGGCCGGCACTGTGCCTTCTATGATCTATTTCGGTGTACAGATACTGTCACCGCAGTGGTTCTACGCCGCCAGCTGTATTATCTGCGCGGTAGTGGGGCTGAGCATTGGCTCCAGCTGGACCACTGCGGGCACTCTGGGTGTGGCCCTGATGGGTATCGCCGGCGCTCTGGGGTTGTCCCTTGAAGTCACCGCCGGGGCGGTAATTTCCGGTGCCTACTTCGGTGACAAGATGTCACCGCTCTCCGACACCACCAACGTGGCCGCAGCGGTAACGTCCAACGATCTGTTTCAGCATATTCGCCATATGATGTCCACGGCGATTCCTGCCTTCGCGATCGCCCTGGCGGTTTTCGCTTTCCTGGGTTTTACCTCTGAAGCCAGTTCTGCCTCCGCAACTGATATCGAATCACTGCTCACCGCCCTTAGCAGTGAGTTCAAAATTTCCCTGGTTAGCCTGCTGCCTTTGATCTTGTTGCTGGCAATGGCTTGGCGCAAAGTCCCCGCTTTCCCAACATTGATCATTGGCTCCCTGGTTGGCTGTGCCATTGCACTGATTTTCGAACCGGAAGCCGCCCGTCGCCTCGGTGGCGGTGAAGGTGCACTGGCCCCCCTGAAGGGAGCCTGGCACAGCCTGTTTGACGGCTATAAGTCCACTTCCACCAACGAGAACGTGGCTGCATTGCTGTCCAAAGGCGGCATGAGCAGCATGCTTAACACCGTATGGCTGATCACCTCCGCCATGGCCTTCGGCGGCGCTATGGAGCGGGCCGGATTCCTACAGGTCATCGTCCAGGGGGTTTTGTCACTGGTTAAAACAGTGGGCGGCCTGGTAACTGCCACCGTATTCACCTGCTTTGGAATGAACCTGGCCGCAGGCGATCAGTACATGGCGATTATTATTCCGGGCCGTATGTTCCGCGAAGCCTTCAAGGAAAAGGGCCTACACGGGCTTAACTTGTCTCGCACCCTCGAAGATTCCGGTACCATCACCTCTGTGCTGATTCCCTGGAATACTTGTGGTGCCTTTATGGCGGCAACGCTGGGTATTGCTACCTGGGAGTATTTGCCTTTTGCCCTATTCAATATTATCTGCCCTCTGTTGGCGATCGCCTATGGCTGGTTGCACTTTAAACAGAAGCCCATTTCTGTAGCGGCTACGGCATCTTAAGGAAATAGACAAAACCCCTATGAGTGAAAGCGGTACCCTAAGCGCCCTGATCGAGCAGGCTGACTTTAAATTGCGCTGGTTCGATCTGGGCCGGCGCTTGCAGTCGGTTTCAAAATCCACTGCGGCGGCATTCGAAGCGGGCCAGGCTTCCTGGCCACACCCCTACTTGCGCCAGGCCTGGACTGGCCTGCTACTCCAACCCAACGAGGGCGGTGAGCCCATCGTGTGGTTCCTGCGCTTCCCCCTGGACGAGCAGGGCAAACTGCAACTGCAAGCCCGCGATGGGTTGTTGCGCGCCCTGGCACAGGAACTCAAGCAGGGCCCCGCGTCTGAATCTGCCGCACAGCTGGACCAGCTGCTGCAACAAAGCGGCTTACTATTTACCCCCTCAACGGAGCGGCAGGCGGCATTCCACTCTCAAACCGCTGTTCTACTGGGCCGCCAAGCCAGCGAACATTACGAGTCGGTGTTGCGCTACTTTGGCGACCCGGAAAATCACCGCTGGGATAATCTTGCCCTCCAGGGGATTGCCGACTTGGCCGCCCGCTGGGAAAAAGAAAGCGCCCTGCTGTTGCGCCAAGTTGGCAAGATAGCCGCTCCGGTATTTATTAGTCTGTGCCACTGCCTGGAAAACCAACCGCTCGATCACCGCCTTGCCTCAGCCATTATTGAGCGCGCCGAGCGAGAACTGACAACAGACACAGCGGATATATCGGTTGTTGCCGCAGCGGTCAGGGCCCTCTCTCACTCTCCAGCCACCGGGTTGCGGCAAGCATTTATCCAGTCACTTTTGGCGGAAAGTGACAGCAGCCAGAATAAAGAAGTGTTGGCCGCAATTGGCAGTCGCTGTCATCAAGATTTGGTAAAACCGGAATTGGCCGCACTGTGGGTTGGCAAACTGGCCGATAGCGCTGACCAGCAGACTTTTAACTTACTGCTCTCTGACTTAATGTTCATTCCGCAGGTGCGAATCGCTTTGCTGAGCGCTCTCCGTGACCCCGAACGGAAAGAAAGTCTCGCAGTGGCCTTTGGCAATTTTTTACACGGCCCCAAAGCGACTCACTAACCCCCCGGCAGCGGTAACCCTACCGCTGCCTTATCACCACTAAAAATCGGGGAACCTTTGACAGTCCCGCAAACTGGGCTATTGAGGCCACAGCGGGACTGTGAAATTATTCAACGGCACCCAGGTTTCACCGCGAATAACTTTTTCCGGGGAAATTTTTAACCGTGCAGCCGATTTATCTCGCACACAGATCACTTAATTCCCGCAGCTATCATTAATATTGACCGCCTCAATAAAACCATCAAAAATTGAAAACCCACATCCACTTTTAACCTGCGGGTAAAGTAAAAAGAGCCCTTACCCCACAAATCAAGCCAGATACCGCGCTACTTAAACAGTCGCCAGGAAAAAAATCCCCCCAACAAATTGGCGTACCTTTTTTCCCAACTTGGCAACTGGCGGGCGCTTAAACCTAACGCCGATTACACTCAAATAGACGGTATCTTTGTAGAACAGATTTTACAAAGCCGACCAACAGGTGACGTTTTATTGGCTATGCTAATGGCTAACATCAACGGAAAGGAGTTAGGGGATGAATTTCACTCCAGCCAAGTACTTAATTGGAATTATCGGTGCACTGGTGCTCGCAGGTTGCTGTAGCCCTCCGGCGCCTCCAGCCTACTGCCCTCCCGGTGCGGAACAGATTCCTCTATCCATGGCTTGTCCCGCAGACGCCGACTGCTGGATGCCTTCCGACAGAGTGCGCTGCATGAAAGTGGTTAAGTAAAATCTTTTTTGGGCAACCCCGTGGTGATCCATACTAAATAAATTTTTGAGCAAACTACTGCTGACAAATACCCGTTTATTCAAAACTTTATTTAGTATGGGTCACCACAAAATATTGCCTCAACAAGTGGCACCTACTTGTTCTTCTATAGCCCCTTCCCCCTGTAAACCTCTCCTGTAATCGGTAATAGAATGTTATGCTCGCAGAGCTAGTCCAATAAATAGAACCCCGCTAGCATTGATCCTTTTTTAGAAGTAAAGAAAGCTCGATTTGTATACGCCTTAGCCAAGCGTTAAAAAATACTCAGAAGAGAACAATACGAAAACCATGACTAGTGAAACCCTGGCTTTAAGCCGTGTAGCGGCCATATCACGGTTAAAGTCCCATTTCGACCAACACAAGTGGTCCCTGCGTGAACTGTTTGCCACAGATCCCCGGCGAGCAGAAAAATTCAGCACAGGCGCAGCTGGTATCTACTTGGATTACAGCAAAAATCACCTGCGTGAAGATACTCTGGAGCTGCTGCTGGAGTATGCTGAAGAGCAAGACCTGAACCGCCAGATAAGCGCTCTGCTGAGCGGGGCCCGTGTTAACAACACCGAGCACCGCCCCGCCCTGCACACAGCGTTGCGGTTCCAAGGGCAGCCACAGACTGAGCAGGAGCGCGCGGTAAAAGATTGCCGCAAGCAAATGAAACAGTTCACCGAATCAGTGCACAGCCACAGCTGGCGCGGCTTCTCCGATAAACCGATCCGCCACATCGTCAATATTGGGATCGGCGGCTCTGACCTGGGTCCGCGCATGGCGGTGGAGGCACTGAAACCGTGGCATAAAAACTCTATTAATGTGCACTTTGTCGCAAATATCGATGGTGCAGACCTCAGTGATACACTCGCCGGCATCGATGCGGAAGAAACCCTGTTCGTTATTGCCTCCAAGTCCTTTTCCACCTTAGAGACCCGCGAAAATGCGCTATCCGCACGCCGCTGGGTGTTGTCTGCCGGCTGTGAGGAGTCGCAGCTGGCCAAACACTTTGTCGCCGTAAGCAGCAATATTACCGCTGCCCAGGATTTTGGTATTGCCCCTGAGAATATTTTCCCAATGTGGGATTGGATCGGCGGCCGCTATTCACTTTGGTCTGCGATCGGCTTACCGATTGCACTCGCCTGTGGCTACGATGCTTTTGCACAGCTGCTGCAAGGCGCCAATGCCATGGACCAACATTTTTCTCAGGCACCATTCAGCGCCAATCTTCCCGTATTGATGGCCCTCACCCAGTTCTGGTATCGCCAGTGTTGGAACACCAGCAGCCAGGCGATATTGCCCTACGCTCAACGCCTGAGCCGATTCCCGGCCTGGTTACAGCAGCTGGATATGGAGAGCCTGGGCAAGGGCGTTGACAAAGACGGACAGGCTCTGGGCTACCCCAGCGGCAGTGCTATCTGGGGCAGCGAGGGCACCAACGGCCAGCACTCCTTCCTCCAATTGTTACACCAGGGAACAGACCTGATTCCGGCAGACTTTATCGCCGTCAAGGAGCCGACCTCCGAATTACTCGAACAACACCGCTGGCTGCAAGCCTGCTGTATTAGCCAGAGCCAGGCTTTGCTACAGGGCAAGAGTTTGCACGAGGCCCGCCAGGAGCTAGAAGAGGCCGGCCACACCCATCGCGAGGCCCACGCTCTGGCCCCACACAAGGTCATTCCCGGCAACCGCTCCAGTAACACCCTGATTCTGGAAAGGTTGGACCCCTTCCACCTGGGCTCCCTATTGGCGCTGTACGAGCACAAGGTCTTCGTCGGCGGCTGTCTTTTGGGCATCAACCCCTTCGATCAGTGGGGCGTCGAGCTTGGCAAGCAGCTGAGTGCGAAAATCCATGGGGCTGCCGAGGGCAAAGTACCCCAAGATGACTGGGACAGCTCAACCCGCAGCCTGATAAAAAAGCTGCTCTAAATCCAATTAAAAAAGGCCGTATCAATGGGTGCGGCCTTTGTTATTGCTGCCTGAAATATCGTTAATTGGATACAGAGCCCCGTTTCAGCATCGGCTCGATCAAATCCAGGGGCAACGGAAATACAATGGTGGAACTGTTATTTGCACCGGCAATATCAATCATAGTTTGCATGTAGCGCAACGTAATTGCGTTGGCATTTTTCGATAGCTGGTTAGCGGCCTCGGTGAGTTTTAAAGCTGCCTGCGCCTCCCCCTCTGCATGAATCACTTTCGCCCGCCGCGCGCGCTCCGCTTCGGCCTGCTGCGCTATAGCCCGCACCATACTTTCATCCAGATCGATATGTTTAATCTCAACGTTGGTCACTTTCACGCCCCAGGCATCGGTCTGCTCATCGAGAATTTTTTGGATATCCACATTGAGCTTATCCCGCTCACATAACATCTCATCCAGTTCATGCTTACCCAATACCGAGCGCAAAGTAGTCTGGGCCAGCTGACTTACCGCCTCGTGATAAAACTCCACATTAATAATCGCGGACTGGGGATTAATTACCCGGTAGTAAACCACAGCATTGACTTTAACCGAGACATTGTCCCGACTGATAACATCCTGAGTAGGCACATCCATAACCACAGTGCGCAAATCCACTCGCTCCATAGTTTGGATAATGGGAATGATAATAATCAGCCCGGGACCCTTCACTGTCTGAAAGCGCCCCAGGAAAAATACAACGGCGCGCTCGTACTCACGCAAAATACGAACGGCATACAACAGCAGCAGTACCAGCGCGACGACTAACAGCCCTAAAAAATAACTGAGCATCATAAAACTCTCCCTATTCCCACCTTAATTATTGAGTCCTGCTATCAATCCACTTTATTGCTGCACCTACTCTACTTCGACCTGCAATACCATACCGCGCTGGGCCACCACCCGAACTCTCTGCCCCACCTTTAACGGCTGCTTGCAGGACGCCTGCCAGATTTCCCCATTGAGATGCACCAAGATCTCTGTGCCCTTAACCTCACTCACCAGCGCGAAGCGTCCGACCAGAGTCTGGTCGGCGGCAACTTTTGGTTGGCGCAAACTGCGCCCAACAGCGGTCAACAGCAGCAGTAAAAAGACACCGCTCACACCGGCAATAGCACCAATCAGCTGCCTGGAGACCTGCATTCCCGGCACATCACTATCAATAAGCATCACCGAGCCAATTACCAGTGCAATAATTCCCCCAATTCCCAGGGCACCGAAACTCGGCATAAAAGCTTCGGCCACAATCAGCAGTGCGCCAACTACGATTAATGCAAGACCGGCGTAATTGACCGGCAATACTTGCAGGGCATAAAACGCCAATAAAAGACAGATAACACCAACAGTCCCAGGCACAAAAGCACCGGGGCTATAGCCCTCAAAAATAAGCCCGTAAATCCCCACCAACAACAGAATATAGGCCACCTGGGGATTGGTAATCAGGGCCAATAATTCATTACGCCAATCCGGCTCGTAATTTTTAGTTGGCAATTCAGCGATATTTTCCGGAATGGTAAAATCGCCAGCATCGAGCAACACTTTTCGCCCGGCAAGCTGGCGCAAGAGATCGGCATCGTTATCGGCAACAATATCGATCACATTCATCTTTAATGCTTCCGGGGCGGTCAGGGTCGCCGCCTCGCGCACGGCTTTTTCCGCCCAGTCCACATTGCGTCCGTAGCGCTGTGCCAAGCCGCGAATAAAGGCGACAGAGTCATTGACAACCTTGCGCTCCATCGCCGTGCCGGCAAGAGGCTTTTCCCTCTCCTCCTCGTCGCTCCTATCTTCTTTTTCCTGCTTATCCTCCCCCTCGCCTGCCGGCATAGGGGTGCCCTGAGGCCCGCCAATCTGCACCGGCGTAGCCGCCCCCAAAGTGGTAGCAGGCGCCATCGCCGCAATCTGGCTGGCGTAGAGAATATAAGTTCCCGCACTGGCAGCGCGGGCACCGGAAGGGTAAACGTAAGTGGCAATAGGTATGGGGGAGGCGAGAATATGCTGAATAATATCCCGGGAGGCCGCATCCAATCCCCCGGGGGTATCCAGGTGTAGAATCACCAACTGCGCTCCCCGCGCCACCGCCTCCCCCGTGGCCCGCTGGAAATAATCCGTAGTCGCGGGGCCTATAGCGCCATTAATTTTGAGTATGGCTACATGGGGGGACGCGCCTTCCTGGGCGGCACCTTTACACGCCAAAAAGCTAAACAGCAGCACCAGCACAACCAGGCTGCGAAAGAACAGGACGGGCGAATTCTGCTGCGACATGCATCTATCCTTGATGCGATATCTGGCGCGACGCCAATAATTGGGTATTGAGCACCACCGCGAGCAGTAAGGATTTGCTTTGGCGCTCCGCCTAAATACCGGAACAAAAACCCCCGGCTAATTCCATCAGGTTAACAGAATTAGTCGGGGGTTTGTTTATTTCCGCTGGGGTTTACGCCCAGTTGAGCGGATTTATACCCGGTTGCGCCGGCTGTACCAGTTCACATCGCGGGAATATTGATCCACCTGGTTTTCAACACCGAGCAACATGGCAAACAGGGCCATACGCACCAATAAACCATTGTCGGTCTGGCGGAAAATCGCCAGGCTCGGGTGTTCATTCAGGTCGATATCCAGTTCATTGGCCTCCGCGCGGGAATCCCGTGGCAAGGGGTGCATAATCACCGTATTCGGCTCTGCATGGCGGGTAAAAATGGCCTTGTTCAGGCGGAAGCGCCCGCGGTAGCGGTTGGCCTCTTCCTGAGAGGCAAAACGCTCCTCCTGAATACGGGTGGAGTAAACGATATCCACATGGGAGATCGAGGACTCCAGCTGGTCGGTGACGGTCACCGCGTGACCCGCTCCGCGCAACATCTCCACTATCGCTTCCGGCATCGCCAGCTCTGGCGGGGAGACCAGGGTAATCTGCACCTTGCCGAACAAGCACAGCAGCTTGCACAGGGAGTGTACGGTGCGGCCGTGTTTGAGGTCGCCGATCATGGCGATGCGGAAATCATCCAGGCTGCGGCCGTGGGCAGCCAGCTCCTTGCGAATGGTATAGAGGTCCAGCAGTGCCTGGGTGGGGTGCTCATTGGCGCCGTCACCGCCGTTAACTACCGGTACGCGGCTCGCCTCGGCAAATTCAGCCACCGACCCCTCTTTCGGGTGGCGCATACAAATCACATCGCTATAGCCAGACAGTACTCGCGCGGTGTCGTAGAGGGATTCCCCCTTGGCCATAGCACTGGCAGTAATACCTACCGTTTCACGTACGGTGCCGCCCAGCAGGTTAAAGGCGGCCCCAAAACTCAGGCGAGTGCGGGTGCTCGGCTCCATAAACATATTGCCGAGAATCGCCCCCTCCAGTACACGCGTTACCTTTTCGCGCTGCGCATAGGGGGTCATGGCGTCGGCCACATCGAAAACACGCTCTATGTCGGCGCGTTCAAATTGGCTGACGGACAGAATATTGGCTCCGATAAAGTCCATGGTTACTCCAGTGGTTGCGCCTTATGGGCGCCGGGTATTCGCGAGCGGCATTCTACTCGGGCACTGCGATAGAGCCCAGCGGAAGAATTGCCGCTGCGTGATTGGGTATATTAGGCGAGTAAGCTATCGCCCCAGTTTTCCAGTTCGGTGATCAAGGAGATGCGCTCCGGGTGCTGCACCCGCAACTCAGACAGCTGGCGGAAGTAGTCTTCCAAGGTGATTGAAGCGCCGGCACCGGCATCGGTTAAGCGCTGGAAGCACCAGATCTGCCAGCGCTGCTGCTCTTCCTCAGACAGGGTCTCGGGGAAATTGCGCGCCCGCATACGGAACAGCAGTTCGGGCAGACGCTTGTCACTGAAAGGTACTTCACCCGCCAGGGCTTCAGGGCCCCGGGCCGCCAGGCTGCGATGCAGCTCGCGGCAGATATCCCGATCAGCATCGCTGAGGAAGCCACCGTAAAGGTCGGCCTCTACGTCTCTGGCGGGGAACTCCCGATCCAGGAATACGTTGTGCAGTTTCTCGGTCAAGTCGATATCTTTAAGCTTGCGCCAGTTGGCCTCACAGGCCGCGCGGTCGATACCCAACTCAGCGGCACGCTTGCCATCGAGCATATTGGCCGGCGCCAACACCGGGCACTTGTTCAAGTGCACCAGCTTCAGGCCCACCGGCAATTCGCCCTCACCGAGCTTGTCGCGGGAAGTGTAGAGGCGCTCGCGCAGGGTATCCGCATCCAAGTTGAGCAGCGGCTCGGGATCCATCGCCAGATTGGCAACAATAACCGCATTGCGGTTAACCGGGTGGCTGGCCAGCGGCATCACATAAGTTAAGTGGCCATGATTCGAGGAGACCTTACCGGAAATATGCAACAGCGGGCGGCGCTCGCGCATATCGATCATCTTGGCCGCCTCCTGCTTGCGGCGCAGGCGAAACACGTAATCGTATAGTTTGGGCTGCTGTTTGCGGATCAGTCTGGCCATATCAATGGTGGCGTGTACATCCGACAGCGCATCGTGGGCGCCCTCGTGGGCGATGCCGTTGGCGGCTGTGAGTTCTTCCAAACGGAAGGATGGCGCACCGTCCTCACGAGTGGGCCACTGGATACCCTCGGGGCGCAGGGCATAGGTGAGTCGCACCATATCGATAATATCCCAGCGGCTGTTGCCGGAGCGCCACTCGCGCTCATAGGGATCGAGCAGGTTGCGATACAGGGTGTAGCGGGTTACCTCGTCGTCAAAACGCAAACTGTTATAGCCCACCCCACAGGTGCCCGGTGCGCCCAGTTCGGCGAGGATACGCTGGATAAACTCTATTTCCGGCACACCGTTGGCCAGGGCTTTTTGCGGACTGATGCCCGTCACCAGGCTCGCCATCGGCTGCGGCAGGCAGTCCATCGAAGGGCGGCAGTAAATCATCAATGGCTCGCCGACGACATTCAGTTCTTCGTCGGTTCTGATACCGGCAAACTGCGCCGGCTTGTCGGCCCCCGGGTCTGTGCCCCAGGTTTCATAATCGTGCCAATAAAGTGTGCTAGAACTCACGGTACCTCCATAATTTGCCGGCATGATACCACCGAGCACCCCGCCGTCTGGACACTTAAGTCGAGATTTGGGGCACTCCGAAGCAACTCCTTTGTCAGCGCTGGTTGCAAAGCCGCCACCGCCCATTAAAATTCGGCGTTTCCACGAATTTAAGACAGCACTTCACCCTATGAATATTCGCCAACTCCTCTCCGACAAATTCCAGGCCGCCATGCTCGCCGCCGGTATCCCCGAAGAATGCGGCCCCATTGTGGCACCTGCGAAGAAAGCCGGGTTTGGCGACTACCAGGCCAACGGCGCTATGGGTGCCGCCAAGCGGCTGGGCACTAACCCGCGCGAGCTGGCCGGCAAGATTCTGGAGCAGCTGGACAAGGGCGAGATGATCGAGAAAGTCGAGATCGCCGGCCCCGGTTTCCTGAATATCCACTTAAGTAAACAGTGGCTGAGCCAGCAGCTATTGGCCGCCCAGGGCGACAAGCGCCTAAATATTGCTGCCACCGAAGCGCCGAAGACCGTAGTCATCGACTATTCCCACCCCAATCTGGCCAAAGAAATGCACGTGGGCCACCTGCGCACCACCATTATCGGCGATGCCCTGGCGCGCCTGCTGGAGTTCCAGGGCCACAAGGTCGTTCGTCAAAACCATATGGGCGACTGGGGCACCCAATTCGGCATGTTGCTGGCACACCTGTCCGATAAACTGGCAGACAGCGATGCAGAGGTGGCGCTGGCCGACCTGGAAGTGTTCTACCGCGAGGCCAAGGTGCGCTTCGACGACGAGGAAGGCTTCGCCGACCGCGCTCGCGGCTACGTTGTCAAATTGCAGGGTGGCGACGAGCAGTGCCTGAAACTGTGGAAACAGTTTATCGATATCTCCATCAGCCACTGTGAAGAGATCTATTCCAAACTGAATGTCACCCTTAAGCAGGAAGACGTTTACGCCGAAAGCCAATACAACAACGATCTGCCGGTACTGGTTAAAGAGCTGCTGGATAGTGGCATCGCCGTGGAGGACCAGGGGGCAATCGTGGTCTTTCTGGAAGAGATGGCCGATAAAGAGGGCAACCCCAGCCCGATGATTATCCAGAAGAAAGGCGGCGGCTACCTGTATGCCACCACCGACCTGGCCGCTATCCGCTACCGCGCCAACCAACTCAGTGCCGACCGTATCCTCTATGTTGTTGATGCTCGCCAATCCCTGCACCTACAACAGGCCTTTGTCGCCTCGCGCAAAGCGGGCTTCCTGCCAGAGTCGGTTTCTCTTGAGCATTGCGCTTTTGGCACCATGATGGGCGACGACGGTAAACCATTTAAGACCCGCAGCGGCGGCACGGTAAAACTGGCCGCCCTGCTGGATGAGGCGGTGGAGCGGGCCAAGAAGCTGGTGGCCGAGAAGAACCCGGAGCTAGATGAGAAAACCTGTGCGGAAATCGCCCGCAAGGTGGGCATCGGTGCGGTGAAATATGCGGACCTGAGCAAAACCCGCACCAACGATTACATCTTCAGCTGGGAATCCATGCTCAGCTTCGAAGGCAACACCGCGCCCTACCTGCAATACGCCTACACCCGCGTGCGCAGTATTTTCCGCAAAGCGGGTATTGAGCCCACTGAACTCAAAGGCGATATCCAGCTGGAAAGCCCCCAAGAGCGCGCCCTGGCAATTAAACTAAGCCAATTTGGCGAAGTACTGGATCAGGTGGCCAAGGACACCTTCCCGCACGTACTCTGTACCTACTTGTACGAGCTGGCCAGCGCCTATATGAGCTTCTACGAAGCCTGCCCGGTACTGAAAGAGGGTGTAAGCGAACAACAGAAGCATAGTCGCCTGCAATTGTGTAACCTTGTAGCCAGCACTATCGCAACTGGCCTCGATCTGCTCGGCATTGAAGTGATGGAGCAGATGTAAATAGCTCCAGACCGGTGCCGCCCTCTGTAACATTTCACGGGCTGTATCCGGGCAGGCTGCTTTCAGTTGTGGCCTGCCCAACCATCCTGCACCATTTCTTGCCCTATTCAGGCCACACGTTTTCCTCCAGTCTGAAGAAAGGAAAGTAACCCGTGAAAATACTGATTACCCACGCCTCCGGCCAGTTGGGGCCTAGCCTATTTAAGCAGCTCTCCAACAATCCAGATTTCAGTTACCGGTACCGCCTTTTCCCGCACGGAAGAAAATGTCACTGACATGAGCTTGTCCTACAGCAAAGCCGTAAAAGCCTGCTTACAGACAGTGAGGCCAGGCATTGTGATTCACTGTGCCGCCGATAACACCCCTCGCCCAATTAATTTTAATGGCCTCAGCAAACCTGCAGGGGAAGAAGCAGTATTCAAAAGCGGGAACCATTGAGTATTAAGGTGTTCTGGCTATTTGGACCCATCGCCTACTTTGGGAAATCCGGCATCAGTGCCTTACTGGACACACTGCACGAGCAGGAGCCCGTCACACTGGATGCAATAAAGTCTCTCCCACTCATATGCAAGCCGCAATCTTTATAAGACGCCAGTAAATGTTCCCCAATTACTACAAGGGCAGCTATTTCTTATCTCAGATAGCAATAAAATCCAGGGTTGTCCCGCACACTTTATGGAGGTCAATGCAAATAAATAAAATATTTTCACAGCGCCAACTACAGAAAACTCACTTCAGTCAAAAAAACGACAAACTTGAAAACCTACCCCAATTCGAGGGAACAGAATGACTTGCTGGGAAATTATCGGCATATCCCCAACCGTAGATAAGAGAGCTATTAAGCACGCCTATGCCTCCAAGTTAAAAAAACACCGCCCAGATGAAGATCCCGAGGGTTTTAAGCAGCTCCGAATAGCCTACGAAGAGGCCTTGGAAGAAGCCAAGTACTACCAACCTGAGCAGGACATCACCGCGCCCCAGGCAGCCTCTGAGTACAACTCAGATGAAGTCACCCCCCAAACACAGCCTGACACCCACTCTCAGGGGGGCGCAGGTGGTCTCAACTGCGGCAACAGCGAAGAGGCTGTCGCCAAGCTGGAGCAAGCGGTTTTCGAACTCTATTCAGATTTCAATGCGCGCATTCAACTTGCTAATTGGCAGGCTATTTTTGACAGTTACGAATCCTGGAGCATGGAAGTCCGGCAGCATATGACGCCGTGGCTATTGCAATTTATTGCTCAGTATCGCTTTATTCCCTGTGAGATTATCGATTACCTGGACAATAAATTTGCCTGGCACGACAACTTTGCCTGGCTACAGCGAGTCTTCAAAGAAGACTTTCTGCGCTATATCCTTAACCGTACCATCACTTGTCGCTGGGGTCTTTCCTATGAGGGTATTCGCTTTCCAGAAAACACCGATATCCAGACAATTGAGACCTACCTAGACCAGCGCGAGCATCTAGAAAATCTGCTCGACAACCCGGAAGACAGTGATCGCGGCACCGTACTAGCAGCATTACAGGAGCAAGCCATAGACGACCCCGAGCGCTACCGGCTGCTCTCAACTTTACATCTCAATGAAGGGGACCAATCCCTCGCACTTCAATACAGCCAACAGCTAAATAACGCCTTTAATGAAAATATTGATGGGCACCTGCGAAGCGCGGCCCTTTATTATCAGCAGAGTCACTTTAGCGCGGCGTTTAACGCCTACGAATCAGCCTTAGCTATTGATGAGGATCACCCTCTCGCCCTCAAGGGCCTCGCCGCCTGCTACTTACAAATTCACGACTTATTGGCGAGCAAACATCTCTACGACCAGGTATTGGTGCAAACCCCTTTTGATATGGAAGCCCGTATCCAACTTGTGCGTATCAACCAGCAAATTGTCCAGCGGGGCCTCGAGCACCTTGACAAAAACCCAAAGGACCGTCAAGAGCAACGCCGTGTCGCCGAAAGTTACTTGGAGATAGGCGCCTACCATGAAGCAATCCAGTTTCTTCTCCCCCTTACAGCAAAGGGTTTTTTCTCCAGAACCGATCGGGATGGAGAATTTCACTACCTGCTTGGACTTGCCTACGAAGCTATCGGGGAAGTGGACGCAGCAGAGAATGCATTCAATCTCTCCCATAACCGTTCGGTGAAAAGTGGCGGAAATGGTTATGAAGCGCTGGTGAAGCTTGGCGAACAAGCCCTGTGTAACAAGAAGTTTGACTGGTCCGTCAAGCTGCTCAAGAAAGCCGTGCGCTACAATCCCAGATCTGCAAGAGTCCTGCTACTGCTGGCCGATGCACAGCGCTGCCTGGAGCAAGCCGACGAGGCCCTAGAAACTATTAATCAAGCAATCGCCCTCAATAGTGAGGAAACGCTCTGCTATACAGTACGCGCCGAATTATTTATAGGTGCGGAAAATTACGCTGAGGCAGCGGCGGACTTAAAGCGGGTGCTTAAAGCCTCTCCCACCGATTGCAAAAACTGGCACAAGCTGGGTAACTGTCAACAACAGTTAGGCTTACTGGACGAGGCCATGGACTCTTTTGAGAATTCCACCGCCTATAACACTGCCAGAGAGGACTCAGCCATTTTGTGGCTGCAAATCGCCTGCAAGACAAAAAACCGCGAAAGAGCAACCCAGGCCTTAGAAGCCTTAGAAAGGGCCGATGCCGATCCCGCGCAAGTAAATACATTCAGAGAAGCTATTGAGAGAATGAGCAGTGAAGTGGTTAACGAATTTAGCACCTGATCAAGAATACCATTTAAATCCGGATAATTTATCGCAAGCCCAGTTGTGGGGACTAGGCCTCAATGCCCAGATTGCCGAGCTGAACGAACTGCGCCATGATGTCTTTCATAACTTAGGTACCGATGAAAAGGATCGCGAGCTAATCGCTCATATGATGAAGCGCGACTGGGGAATTGAGTCCCGTGAAGATTGCTTGAGCATGATAGAGTGGCTGACCAGCGAGGGGCACAACCACAGCTATATGCAGATCCAGAAACACTTTGATGGCCTGTCTGAGCGAGCAATCGACGCCTATATTGAAGCCCATAACCACGATCCCGATTACCAGAACTGTTTAATACTGGTAAAAACCTATCGCCATACTTTACAAATCGGTGGCATTAGCGGCTGGGACGATATGCGTTGTATTTCTGTCTGCCGCTGGTGTTGCTCGTTGGGGATGCTCAGTGAAGAGGAAGCCTGGGAGAAGATCCATCGTATCGCGCAGAGGGCACAAAAGTCTTTCGATAGCTGGTATAGCTTTGCCCTGAGCTATATTGCCGGACGCCAGTACTGGCGTAAATCTGTCTCTGAGAGTTTTGCTAAAGAGTCGATCGAAGTGATCAAGCGCTTAACCGGCAGCCCCCACAGCCCTTGGAACTCACTGCCCTGGGATTTAGACCTGAGTGCATCTTGATTTACTCGAGGGTAAAGTGATGCAGCAGAAATAGAGTGCTCCCATCCGACACCCGCTCCAGCAAATAGGTCGGCAGGCTTTCCCTGCCGACTTCCTCGCCATCCGGCGACATTAATTTCTAGAGAATGGCATACTTCTGCCCTCGGTCCTATGAGAGGAGGATATCTCATGAAAGTTCTAATTACCGGCGCCTCCGGCCTATTGGGCCGCAGCGTATTTAAACAGCTTTGCAGCAACCCGACTTTCTCCGTAACCGGTACCGCCTTTTCCCGCGCGGGAGAAAACCTTATTCGCCTGGACTTGTCCGATAGCGCAGCACTAAAAACCTGCTTACAGCAGGTCAAACCCGATATCGTTATCCACTGTGCCGCCGAACGCTGGCCGGACCGCTGTGCCGACAACCCCGATAGCGCCTGGCAACTCAATGTCGGCAGCACAGAGTTTCTAGCGAAGCACTGTAACGAAAACGACACACAATTGGTGTATATCAGCACCGACTATGTTTTTGATGGCAGCGCCCCGCCCTACAGGGCTGATGACAAACCCAATCCAATTAATTTCTATGGCCGCAGTAAATTGGCTGGAGAAGAAGCGGTACTGAAGAACGGCAATCACTGGGTGTTGAGATTGCCCTGGCTGTTCGGGCCCGTCGCCTACCTGGAAGAGTCCGGCATTACCGCCCTACTGGATACCCTGCGTAAACAAAAACCGGTCACACTGGATCACTGGGCAATTCGTTTTCCCACCAGTGTGGAAGAAGTGGCAGAAGTGCTGGAACAGTGCCTGTTAAAAGTTCGTAGTGGCATAAATTTTGAAGGCATTTATCAATGGAGTGGCGATACTCCCTGCACACGCTACGAACTCGCACATATTATCGCCAAAGTCTGCAATCTGAGTGCCGAGCACCTGAGCGCCGATAGCGAACCCAACTTTGCTGTGCCGCGTCCTTACAATTGCCAGCTGGATAAATCAAAGCTGACAGATTTGGGCATTAGCGGCCGAGAACCCCTGGAGCAACAACTATTACGAAACTTAAAGCCCTTTATTGAAAGCTGAGTTGAATCGCTTTCAGACAGAGCGCTACAGGGAAGTAGCGCCGCCGGCCAAACTCCGGCATCACCCGTGTAATTCCGTTAACCGATAAAAAAACGATATTACAGGGTGGCAATCGAGTAGATCAGGGAGGAACTATTAGATTGCCGAGGAAAACCACTCGAATATTTAGGGAAGGATAAATGAGATTAAAACACTGGTTCTCTGTGGGGGCCCTGGCACTGGGCGGCCTTACCACACTGGCTTCTTGCCATGCCGATAGCGCCCCCCACAGCAAGAAAGCACACCAGGCTATCAAAACTGAAGCAGCCCAACCTATTATCTGGATTGGTGACTTCAATAACTTTGATGATGCCGTCGCACTGATGCTGATCGCCAAAGACCCAGGTTACACTTTAGAATTGGCTGTGGTTGAGGACTCTTTTAATACAGTCGCCCACGGTGCCAATACCGTCTACAACATTCTCGAGTGGCTGGGCAATAACGATACCCAGGTTATTCGCGGAGCCTATTTTGCCACGGAAGAAGTCGCCTACGGCGCAAACGGCAAGGCTTCAGCCTCCCCGGTAAATGACGCTAAGGCAGTTGTCGGCAGAGACGACTACCAACTGCCCAATTCCTCTGATTTCTCCACCGGCACCTGGAATCTAGAACGCCGCAACGCCATGGGTATCAACCTCTACGGCCAGTACGTACCCGGCCCCTGGCGCGACAACGGCTCCACTTTATACGGCACTGACCACCTAATCCCGCGCGCAAAGCAGAGCCACTATCGCTACCAAGGTAACAATGGTGTGTCCTTTAATTTTGAGCTGGCCGAAGACATTATCCTGGAAACTCTGGATAAGCTGGAAAAACGTCCGGTGGTTTTCAACACCGGTAAACTCACTACCCTGGCCCGGCTACTTGGCAAAGCCAGTGAAGAGCAACTGGCAAAAATTGATCGCGTTATTATGATGGGTGGCGGCTTTGAGAATTATGAGCCGTTTACCGAAAATCATGAAGCGGCCTGCTTTGGCGATAAATCTAGAAATCTGGGCGGAAATATTTTCTCCCACCCCGGTTTTAGTTGCGATAGTGACTTCAGCACTCACCAGGAATTTAATATCCTGCTTGATCCCCTGAGTGCGCAGTGGGCCTTTGACGCTCTGAGCGAAAATAATATCGAAACCTATTTGGTACCCAACAACTCCACCGATATGGCCAAAGTACAGGGCAGCACTATCGAAGCTTTGGCAGAGCGCCGCGCAACCCCGGAAGCCTGCTATACCTCTCAACTCTTAAGCGCCATTCGTGAATTTGAGGGTGGCGATTTCCAGGGCAATGGTGACTTCGCCATGGATGCGGTGATTCGCCTGTGGGATATTATTGCTGCACTGGTACTGTTGGAAGCTGAGGCTCTGGAGATGGAATTGGTACCGGGCTATATCGCCGTCGACCAGTTAAACGCCGGCCTTGCCGACAGTACAACCCCCTACGACCCCATCACCTTCGACCCCACTGTGGGTAAAACAACTTTTGCCGAAAATGGTGAGGGCTTAGCAATAAATGTGGTTATGGGGATCAACCAAGATGCCGCGCGTACAACGATGATTGAGCGTCTGCGCGATCGTTTTAATGCCGCGCAGAAGGGACCTAGGTGCCGAGCTAAGCAACCTTAACAGTTGGTGCATTAGTGCCAGAGGGTCTTTTAAACGCTTTTTACAATTTATGTAACCGCTTTAAAAGCCCCTCCATCAATTAGCAAACCACCTATCTATTTAGCACGATAGTTCATCAAATATAAAGCATATACTAATAACCCACCCGCCCCTGCATGCAGTTGAAAAGCAGAGACAGACTATAAGATTGGGAATTAGTTAACCTTTTTCTCTCGCGCCATATTCAGAAGTGTTTCAATCACTTTAATTTAACCCCCGGCTCTGGCACTCTTACCCCCCATCATTTCCGCCCAACAAAAAGGACACAAGAGAATTCAATAGGAATTCTCAACGACAATTTAGAAGTTCCATCCAAACAGGCAAATGCAACAGGTTTCATTCACGCAAACTACGGCTAAACCATAGTCCTACACTATTCAACTTCAATCATCCAAGGAAGCAGGTAATGAATTGCTGGGAAATCATAGGCATACCCCCAACAGTTGACACAAGATCAATCAAACGCGCCTACGCCAAAAAATTAAAAGTTCATCGGCCCGATGAAGATCCCGAAGGTTTTCAAACCTTAAGGGCCGCTTTTGAGAAAGCATTAAAAGATGCAAAATACTACCAACCTGAGAACACCACCTCTGACACAATAAAAGACACAGCGACCACAAACAGCAAAAACCCTCACCAAGCGAAAAAACAGCCCAACCTATCCAATACGCCCCGAGAATTTGACACCGAGCAAATTAAAGAATCTATTGAGAAGCTACAAGCCGCCACAGCCAAGCTTTACTCAAACTTTAATGAACGGATACAGCTACCCCTATGGCAAAATATCTATGAGCACGAGGACCTGTGGAATATAGAAACAAAGCAGCACATGTCTCTCTGGCTATTCAGCTTTATAGGACAAAATAGATTTATCCCACAGGAAATCATCGAATACCTGGAAAGCATTTTTTACTGGCATGAAAATTACACCTGGCTAAGCCAAACATTCAGTGAAAAATTCATCGACTACGTATTCAACAGAATGATAACGTCCCAGTGGGGGCTAAGCTATAAGGGCATCTATGTTCCAGAGTCAACCGATCCAAACACAATTGAAACCTATTTAGCACAACGGGAACACCTGGAATATATTATCACCAACAAACAAGACGAAGAGCGCGACGAACTACTTGCTGAAATCAGCAAAAAAGATATTCAAGACCCAGAACTATACCGCCTATTGTCATCACTTTTTTTAAGCCAACAAGAATTACTCTCTGCTCGCGAGCAGAGCGATAAACTAGCACAACAGTACCCCAAACTAATAGAGGGCCATCTAACCAAAGCCGCCATCCACTACAAACAGAGGGATTTCAAAAAGGCACTTGAGAGCTATGAAGCAGCATTATCTATAGATGAAGATCATGATATCGCCCTAAAGGGCCTGGCCGCATGCTACCTGGAGTTTGGTGACTTATTTTCAGCAAAATGCCTGTATGAGCAAGTATCGATTCAAACCCCCTTCGACTTGGAAGCTCGTATCCAGCTGGTTCGAATCAATCAGCTGCTGATCAAAGAAAACCTAACAAAATTATCGGACAGCCCCGAAGACCCTAAAGCTCAAATTGAAATCGCCGAGAGCTACATTGAGATTGGGGCATACAGTGAAGCAATTCAATTCATACTATCAATTATTAACAAAAGCATCTATGAGAGCGGGCATATCGGTGAGCTGCATCACCTGCTAGGACTTTCCTATGAGGCCACCAACAAAGCTACAGAAGCTCAGAACCACTTCACCAAGGCCCTTGAGATTTTAGAAGAAAATGGAGGAAATGGTTATTACGCTCTCCTAAAATTAGGCGAAATTTATATTAACCAAGACCAGCATGAAAAGGCCTTAACCCTCCTCAAAAAAGCCACAAAGTACAACCCCGACTCGGCAAAAGCATTTGAGTTACTCGCAAACGCTCAGCGCTGCTTACAACTTATTGATGAAGCAATAGAAAATATTAACCGCGCTATAAAGCTTGATAGTAATGAATGGCACAGCTACTCCATTCGCTCATTATTATTAATGTCTACAAAAGACTACAGCGCCGCAGCTAAAGATCTCAAGGTCGTACTGCGATCGAAACCTAATTTTGCCCTAGCCTGGCATCGCCTAGGGATCTGCCAAAACAAGCAGGGCATTTATGATGAGGCAATGGATTCATATGAGCAGGCGCTATCCTATGACACCAAGCTCAAAAGTGCTGCGCTAGAATGGATTGAAACTGCCTGTAATATCAAAAATATAGAAAGCGCTGAGCTAGCGATAAAAGCATTCCTCAATGCCGATGGAAGCCCAGAAGAAATCGCTGAATATACCAGCAGCATTGAGAGCATGAAAAACACAAAGAGCAGCGAATATGAACAACAATAGAGCCCATACTTACAACCCTGACAACTTATCAGACGCTCAACTCTGGGGCCTAGGGGTAAGCTCAATCCTTACCGAAATGAACGGCCAGCGGCATGACACCCTATATCAGGCAGGCGTCAGAACTGAAAAGGTAGTCAGCAACCTTAAACATATAATGCAACGAGACTGGGGGATAGAATCCCGCGAAGAGTACCTTGACATGCTGGAGTGGCTAGCCAATGAAGGGCACAACCATTCCTATATGCAGATCCAGGATCATTTTAACACCCTATCGGAAAAGTCGATTGATGCCTTAATCAAGGCATACTCCCACAATACCGACCAGCAGAGTAACTTTAAAATAGTTAGAAACTACCGCCACACTTTAAGGGTCGGTGGAATTGGGGCCTGGGATGATGGTCGATACGTCTCTATTTGTCGCTGGGGTGCTACTACGGGTGTACTCACGGAAGAGGAATCCTGGGAAAAAATACACCAAGTCGCCTTGCGGGTTCAGAGTTCCTATGACAGCTGGTATAGTTTTGGGTTAAGCTATATCGCTGGTCGGCAGTACTGGCGTAAAGATACTTCCGAGTTCTTCGCAAAAGATGCAATGAAAATGATTCGAGGGCTCACCGGCAAGTCTAACAGCCCCTGGAATTTACTAGATTGGAATTTAGATTTATCAAAAACACCCTAAGTCAAATCTAGACTACAAACCATAGTTATTTAAAGCTGGTCTGACAGATATCTCCGCCTGGCAGTGTACCCTGTCAGATCAAGCACAAACCACCAATAAGAATTACTTACTGAAACATCTTTGCGTAGGTATACTAAGAATCTTCAACTGTTGGATGCACTCGATTTAAAATCGAAATCAAATACTGTCACAACAGGCAATACATCTTCCAATTCGACATAATTACTTCAAGTCAATCATCCTGCATGTCGTGGGGGCACCCGGCATAGCGCTATCTCACATCTTCAAAAGTGTGACGAATTCCATAATACAACATTTCTGGGTAATAATAAGCACTCGGCTGCCCTACAACCATGTAATAGGCAAATTCAGGAATAGAGCTACCAGGAGCAAATCCCAACTTAGCCAAGTCTTGGACCACTTCTAATATAGCGGGCTTACTTGCCGGGCATCGCTAACAAGGCCACAACCCTTTGCTTGCTTTTCAGATGCCCCTTTCGGGTTAGGTTTAAATCGGCAAGGGGTGAGTGGTTACATTGCATATTCCATGGGCGGCCGCCGCGTTAGATTAGATGTGAAAAACCTTATTCTCTCAGCCTCCACCCATGGATTCCACCACTGCCCCCCAAAACTACCCGAAGTATTGATTTTGGGCTTCAAGATGAGTTTCTTATATGTGACTTTAAAGTCCATCAATTGCTTCAGGAATAAAGGGTTTTGCTTTTTTAACGTGCCCCTCGATCATTTTAGCATCTAACGTTCTGTAAAAGCTAAACAAGCTTGAAATTATGTCATACTGGTGGATGCGTTCGTGATTTCTTGATCTGTAATATTGGAAGTCCTCGGGAAATTCAAGCTTTAAATTATTATAGGTGCTTTGATATATTGGGGTAATAATCCTATCGAGAGTTGCCACCCCCACCTCAGGAATACAGGTATCCTGCATCTCAATTTTATTTAATATTCCCTCAGCAACATATTTAAAGACAGGTCTTCTAGGGTGATTGAATTGATTGAATAGCTTTTGCTTTCTAAAGTTTTCTTCTACATATTCTGAGATCCTTATATCAAGCCCCTTAGATACTTCTCGAACAGTGAGATTTTCAAGGGAGTCCGAGGCTAATTTATTGGAATTGTCTGGTGTATATAAATTACCATCATTGATTATTTCGAAAGTGTGCTTTTCACTATACCCCTTGGAAAAGAGATAAGCTATAAAATAATCATGAACTAAATTTAATTCAGACACCAGGCCTTTAAAGCTCTTAAGGTGCGGAAAATAGCCATCAAAATAAATCGAAGGAAAAGAAACGCTCAATGCATTTGGCTTTAATTTTTTCAGCAAGTGATCACTCGATAGTTCTTCAGGCCTGTTGCCGGCTGCTGCGACAGGCTGATGAATAAACAGGTCAATACCCTCTATTTTTGACAATATAGATTTATAGTCATCCCTACCGAGAGTGTGCGCCGGTTTCATAGGGATGTACCTATAAACCTCAGAAAATGATTTATTTTCCTGCAATATGTTTGCCAGGGGTTGGGCTTGGCAGTTTCCATATACAGTAAAGCTCTTCAAGTTTATCTCCTATACAATGAATTCAATTGGCATTTTTGTTCTATTGAGGGTGGCGACCCGAAAGGTGGCCATATAACATGTAGGCTTGTTTTTATTATTCAAATATTGTTAGCTATTTATAATTATCCTCACCTCCGAATTAGACGTTATTACTCCTTATTAATCATCCTTCATGTCATGGGGATATCCTGTATAGCTCCACTGCATATCTTCGAAGGCATGTCGAATTTCATAATATAAGGTTTTAGGGTAGTTACAAGCACTTGGCTGCTCAGTAACTATGTAATAGGAAATTTCAGGAGTAGAGGGCTACCTGGAGCAGGTCTTAACTTAGTCAAGTCTTGAATCACTTTAACGCGCCGCAACCTTGCTATAACCCTGCGCTCTCCCTCTCTAAGGCAACCAGAGGAATTTCCTTTAATTTCTTCATTTGATCTATAAAGATGTTAGCTTGCTCATATCAAGCTCCTGCGCCTTTTCAGCATCTATCCTGTATTTTTCATTGACTGCAAACAACAATCCACTTCTTCCCATTAGACACTAACCTAATTTAATCTGGCACCCCTATAAAAGTCTTTAAAACAACAACACACTTCGGAAAATAATTGCACCGGGTAAAGATTACAGTACATTTCATTTTAAGAGCAATAGTTCAACTTTAAATATTTGTTAACCAAAATAAATCAGATATTGCACACTCTTTTAAAGACTTATCACTCCAATTTAAAATAGCCTCACTCCATTAAGTTACAACGAGCATGGATTTAATTGCCTATATCAGCCATGCCAGGCTGCTGAAGGGGATCAACCAAACTTAAATTAACGATAGATGCCAAGTGAAACTACCCCAACACTAAACCCACAAAGTTTCCCAAGCCTTTTAGGGGTAGAGTGAAACTATTAAGAACCACTTGGTCGCCTCATCGGGGCTGCCCTCCCCCCCAAAGCTCACCCTGCCCGCCCAACCCGGCTCAGCCCTATATAGAACAAAATCGCCTCAACTCCCATTTCACAGGATTTAACTCACTTTTTACGCCAGAATTTAGCAGTTTCCTCGATCAAAACCCGCCGATTGCCCCTAATCGTCCCTATTGCTAAGATGCGCGCCTGCCGCTATGGCCCGGCTCCCCCTCAGATTCCGCATTGCAACTATGGGGCTGCCAGCACCGATTTTCCCTAGCGTTACCCTCACCTATCCGCCACGCGGAGGCCCGAGGCTTTCCACAGGAAAAGCGGTATCGAGGCCAGGTGCTATTTTTAACCGCGAGCGCACCGCGACGACCCCCTGCGACTACAGGAACGAAGTTTATGACCCAACCATCGCTGCAGCAGCTGGAACAACACGACGCCTTTATCCACCGCCATATTGGCCCCGATGCCAAGCAGGTAGAGGCCATGCTGAAAACCCTCGGAGTTGCCAGCCTCGACGAGCTGATCGAGAAAACCGTACCCGAAGCCATCCGCAAGACCGATGAGCTGGACCTGGCCGATGCGATCAATGAAGTCGAGGCCCTCGCGGAGCTAAAAGGTATCGCGGCGCGCAACAAGATCTACCGCACCTTTATTGGTATGGGCTATCACGACACCATTACCCCCAATGTTATCCTGCGCAACGTGCTGGAAAACCCGGGTTGGTACACCGCCTACACCCCCTACCAGCCGGAAATCGCCCAGGGCCGCCTGGAAGGTCTGCTGAACTTCCAGCAGATGATTATGG
This sequence comes from Microbulbifer regidiadema (SeqCode), assembly GCF_052467605.1. Taxonomy (NCBI): domain Bacteria; kingdom Pseudomonadati; phylum Pseudomonadota; class Gammaproteobacteria; order Cellvibrionales; family Microbulbiferaceae; genus Microbulbifer; species Microbulbifer regidiadema (SeqCode). Next base: position 2,224,604 of record NZ_CP174316.1, read on the forward strand.
ACCTCACCGGCATGGAACTGGCCAACGCCTCCATGCTGGATGAAGGCACCGCTGCCGCAGAAGCCATGGCCATGTGTAAGCGCCAGGTCAAGCGCAACAAGTCCAACGTCTACTTTGTGGACCAGGACTGCCATCCGCAAACCATCGCCGTAGTTAAGACCCGCGCCGAACACTTCGGCTTCGAAATCGTTGTCGGCGATGTGGAAAAAGATATCCCCACCGAGCTGTTCGGCGCACTGCTGCAGTACCCCGGCAGCACCGGTCGCGTACGCGACCTGAGCGATATTATTGCCAAGGTCCACGAAGCCAACGCCCTGGTCACTGTGGCCGCCGACCTGATGAGCCTGGTAGCCCTGCGGGCACCGGGTGATATGGGTGCGGACGTAGTCGTCGGCTGTAACCAGCGCTTCGGTATCCCCATGGGTTACGGTGGCCCCCACGCGGGCTTCTTCGCCTTCCGCGAAGCTTACAAGCGCTCCGCACCGGGCCGTATTATCGGTGTGTCCGTGGACAGCAAAGGCAAGCGCGCGCTGCGTATGGCCATGCAGACCCGCGAGCAGCATATTCGCCGCGAGAAAGCCAACTCCAATATCTGTACCTCCCAGGTACTGCTGGCGGTGATGAGCGCGTTCTATGCGATTTACCACGGCCCCGAAGGCCTGAAAACCATCGCCGCCCGCATCCAGCGCCTGGCAGACATCCTCGCTTCCGCTCTGCAACAGGAAGGCTTCAGCCTGGCCCACGACAGCTGGTTCGATACCCTGACCGTCACCGTTGGCGCCAAGCAGGAAGAGATCTACCAGCGCGCCCTGGCCACCGAGATCAACCTGCGCAAAGTGGGCGAGGACGCTCTGGGCGTGAGCCTTAGCGAAACCGCTACGCTGCAAGATGTATCCGATCTGATCAATGCCTTTACCGGCACCGAGCACAGCATCGACCTGCACACCCTGGACAGCGAAATTGCCAGCAAGGGCGCCCTGGGTATCCCCGCCTCTCTGGTGCGTGATACTGAATTCCTGACTCACCCAGTGTTCAACACCTACCACTCCGAGACCGAGATGCTGCGCTACCTCAAGTCTCTGGAGGCCAAGGATATCGCCCTGAATCACTCCATGATTCCCCTGGGCTCCTGCACCATGAAGCTGAACGCCACCGCCGAGATGATCCCGGTTACCTGGCCCGAATTCGGCAAACTGCACCCCTTCGCACCGGTAGAGCAAGCGGAAGGCTACGCGGAAATGTTCCGCCAGCTGCAACAGATGCTGGCCGCCTGTACCGGTTACGATGCCGTGAGTCTACAGCCCAACGCCGGCTCCCAGGGCGAGTACGCTGGCCTGGTTGCTATCAAGAAGTACTTCGAAGCGAAGGGTGAGACCCAACGCGATATCTGCCTGATCCCCGCCTCTGCCCACGGCACTAACCCGGCTTCCGCCATGATGGTGAGCATGAAAGTGGTTGTGGTTGCCTGTGATGATAAAGGCAATGTGGATATCGAAGACCTGAAAGCCAAAATCGAAGAGCACGGCGACCGCGTTGCTGCGCTGATGGTGACCTACCCATCCACCCACGGGGTATTCGAGGAAGGTATCCGCGAAGTCTGCGATCTGGTACACCAGGCAGGTGGCCAGGTTTATATCGACGGCGCCAACATGAACGCCCTGATTGGTGTCGCAGCTCCGGGCCAGTTTGGCGGTGACGTCTCCCACCTGAACCTGCACAAAACTTTCTGCATTCCTCACGGTGGTGGCGGCCCCGGTATGGGTCCGATCGCAGTTGGCGAACACCTGAAGCCCTACCTGGCGGCCCACCCGGTGACTGAAGTACCGGAAACCAACCTGGATAACGGCACCATCTCCGCCGCTCCCTGGGGCTCCGCCAGTATCCTGCCGATCAGCTGGATGTATATCCGCATGATGGGTAAGCAGGGTATGAAACAGGCGACTGAAATGGCGATTCTGAACGCCAACTACGTAGCGAGAAAACTCGGCGAGCACTACTCCCTGCTCTACACCGGCACCAATGGCTTTGTCGCCCACGAGTGCCTCATTGATCTGCGCCCCCTCAAGGAGGCCAGCGGCATCACTGAAGAGGATATCGCCAAGCGCCTGATGGACTTCGGCTTCCACTCTCCCACCATGTCTTTCCCGGTAGCCGGCACCCTGATGATCGAGCCCACCGAGAGTGAATCCAAGGGTGAGCTGGATCGCTTTATCGAAGCGATGGCCACAATTCGCCAGGAAGTAGAGGATGTAACCAGCGGTAAGTACAGCCCTGAAGACAACCCACTGCACAACGCCCCTCACACCCTTGAGGACGTGATGAGCGGCGAGTGGACTCACAGCTACTCCCGCGATATCGCTGCGCGCCCGGCGGCGTGGTTAAAAGAGCACAAAGTGTGGCCGGCCGCCAACCGTATCGACAACGTATACGGCGATCGCAACCTGATCTGCTCCTGTCCTCCGATCGAGAGCTACGCTGAGTAAAATCCAACACTCTCACAGGTGGATTTAAAAGCGGGCTTTATGCCCGCTTTTTTCACCTAGCTTATTATTCAATTGACTGATATTACCTTTACCCCAAATTGACCTTTTATAGTTTGCAAGTAACTTAGTTCACCTAAGCCTCCAAATAGAAAAATCCCCACGGGACTATTCTTTCTATAAACTTTTTTTCATCAATAGTATCGGCAAGTGTCGAGATGCCTAGCTATGAAGCTTCTAAAGCGTAGGTGTTTTGCCCGGCGGAAGGCTGGAGGTCAATTTTCATCAAGTCATTAACTCCGCATGTACGTAAGCGCTCAATAAACCCCACCTAGCCACCCCAAGGGGCCTTTGATAGCCCCTCATTAATCTGCGGGTGCAATATTCCACGGAAGTAGCGCTTCAATCTCTTCGAGAGATTGGGCTTTTGGCAGCTCAGCAAAGACTTTTGCGAGGTAGCTGTACGGCTCAAGGCCATTGGCTTTCGCTGTTTCGATAAGGCTGTAGAGGGTGGCACTGGCCTTGGCGCCTTTAGGCGTTGCACTAAAGAGCCAGTTTTTCCTGCCGATTACGAAGGGGCGGATGGCATTTTCCGCTGCGTTATTGTCAATGGATAAGCAGCCGTCTTCGGTGTAGCTGCACAGCTTCTGCCAGTTCTTGTCGAGATAGGACAGCGCCTTACCGAGGATACTTTTCGGCAGTACCTTCGGCTGGATTTTGTCGAGCCAGCTGCGTAGCTTTTCCAGTACCTCCAAACTCTGCGTCTGCCGCAGCCGATAGCGCTCGTCGGCCGTGCAGCCTTGGGCTTTTCGCTCTATACCGTAGAGGTGGCCGATGTAGTTAAGAGCGATATCCGCTTTGCTGGGGATTTTCTGCTTACTGGAGCCTTTAGCTTTCTTCTTACTGCCGCTGGCAACTTTTTGCGCTTCGACAAATTTTCGTCGCGCATGCGCCCAACAGCCAAGATGGGTAATGGCTTTTTCACGGCCCAGCGCATAATAGCCGGCGTAGTCGTCGGTTTGTAGATAGCCACTGAAGCCAGACAGCAAACTGCCGGCCACCTCACCACTGCGACTAGGTGAATAGTCGAACAGAATTACTTTTTGATCTGGCAGGCCGCCGCGTTGCACCCACATGTAAGACTTACTGTGTGCAGGCTTGTCCGGTTCATTGAGAACCTGCAGCGGGGTTTCATCGCACTGAATAACTGGCCCTTCACAGAGCTTGTCGTTAAATAGGTTGAGCAAAGGCTGCACCAAATGACTGCAACGGATCATCCAGTTAGCCAGGGTGCTTCTGGGCAGCTCGACATGGATGCGTTGAAAGCTCTTTTGTTGGTGCGCCAAAGGCATGGCATCTTGATACTTGGCTATGGCGATGTGCGCCAGCAAGTTTGGACTGGCATTGCTTTTGGGGATAGGCTGGGCGGGCAGTGTCGCAGTCTTTATACCTGTTTCACAGTTGCCGCAGGCATATTTTTTGCGGGCATGCTGAAGAACCTGGATCTTTGCTGGAATAATATCCAGCTGCTCACTAACCTCTTCGCCAATAACTTTGAGTGCGCAACCACAGCCACAGACTTTCTCCTCTTCGGGGAGGTCGTGTTCTATACGTACGCGGGGCAGGTCAGCTGGCAGGGGTTTACGTCCGGATGGTTTCTTGCGGCTGTAGCTAACGATTTCTGTGGCCGCTTCATCAGCTGTCTCTTCATCTGGGCTATCCGCTACCTCAGTTTCGGCTTCGTTAAATAGCCCCATTTGATCGGGGGAGCTTTTCTCACTGCTCTTTCCGAAGCGCTTATTGCGCAATAGGGCTATTTGCTCTTCCAGAAAGCGAATGTGTTTTCGGCTTTTTTCGAGCTGAAGGTCTTTCTCAAGCAGAAGTGCACTTAACGCTTCTGGATCAGTAGGTAACGATGTAGCCGCAATGTTTTTCATAGCGGCTATTTTAGCGCAATTCTACTTATATAGCAGCCTCAAAGTACAATTCTTGATGAGGTTTTTGCTCCCAAATATTGAGGCCATCAAGGAGTTGGTTTAACTCTTTGCCATTGCGTTTGTGGTATTTTGAAAGCTCACTCCAATGCCATTGAAATCTCTGTTTCTCCAATCGCTTATACCATACGATAAAGCCGTTGCGCTCCCAATACAGCCGAGCGGGAGCGGGTGTATGAGCAAGCCAAGGCGGCAAGACCCGACCGCTGGAGTGGGGATACACGGGACTGGCGCCACGAAAAGAGCGTGGCGCTCAATCCCGACCGGATGGTTGGACAGAATTCCTGATTTATCGTGCAACTATGTTGACAGATACCGACCATAACAATGATTATGGGCAATTATAGCATGAAAGTTTCCGAAGTATTGTCCATACATCTCTTTAAATAATCACCTTCGGTAGTTCAACTTGGAAACGGCTTTAAATTCTTAATTCCGCAAAGTAGTATATATAGACTGACAAACATCAAATGGACCAAACATGAAAAAATTATTACTTGCCACACTTGTACTAACTAGCGCTAATTTGGGAGCTGAAACAATTAGCATTCAAGCTATCCCAACTATAAAGTCTGTGAAGGGAGATAGTGTTAGCTTCTCATTCTCCACAACCTCGGAAATATCTGAAGACTGTAAAAAAAAATTAGACGACGGCATAAGTGCAAGCTTTCAAGCCTCATATAAAATTTTCAATAATGCTGCAAATAATGGCACAAACCTAAACATAGATCTCTATACCTTCATCGATGAAAACGGTGATGAGAATTGCGGAATAAGCACTATCACCCCATAATCTTTCTTTTAGAATCTATTTTCGAAAAGGAAGTCTAAATCATAAGCCTCCAGAAACATACAAGTACAAATCTGGGGGCTTTCCCTCATGTTGAACTGGCACAGCTCTACCTGCAAAACATAACAAAAGTTAGATTGCCAACATGGGCGACACACACCTACCTGCTAGAAATTAAAGCAGGCACCAATAATTCAATTTTTTCTTGACCGGTCAATAATACGAAACGCCTCAGTAGCCCATTAACCTTTTCGGTCAATCCACCCTCCCACGAGTGATAGAGCTTAGCAAAATATATCTTGCAATCTAGTTTTCACTCGATCGACTGATGGCCCGCGCATTCACAGCCGTTGTCGAAGGTTATAGTTTTACACAATGCTTGATAAGGGTTTCTTTTTTCGGCAGGCACGGCCGCCAGCTGTTCAACCATAACCGTCTTACCCGACGGTTATGGTTGAACAGCTGAATGTTTTATCATTCTTCTCAAGCCACATACGTCCGGCAGCTTGTTCGGAGCTTGCTTTTTTTAGCTGGTGGCCAATCTGCACTTTCATAGCGCAATTGAACTTGGCGTAGTTACTCGTACCGTACCGTCGTTGCTGCATCTTTTGGAGAGCACGCCCTGCGCATGGCGATACAGGCACGCAATAGCATATTCGCCACGAGAAGACCAACTCCAATATCTCTACGCCCCAGGTACTTCTGGCGGTAATGAACGCTTTCTATACAATTTACAACAGACCCGAAGACCTAAAATCCATCAAGAGATACTCCGAAGCGAAGGGCGAGACCCAACGCGATATCTGCCTGATCCCCGCCTCTGCCCACGGCACTAACCCGGCTTCCGCCATGATGGTGAGTATGAAAGTGGTTGTGGTTGCCTGTGATGATAAAGGCAATGTGGATATCGAAGACCTGAAAGCCAAAATCGAAGAGCACGGCGACCGCGTTGCTGCGCTGATGGTGACCTACCCATCCACCCACGGGGTATTCGAGGAAGGTATCCGCGAAGTCTGCGATCTGGTACACCAGGCAGGTGGCCAGGTTTATATCGACGGTGCCAACATGAACGCCCTGATTGGTGTCGCAGCTCCGGGCCAGTTTGGCGGTGACGTCTCCCACCTGAACCTGCACAAAACTTTCTGCATTCCTCACGGTGGTGGCGGCCCCGGTATGGGTCCGATCGCAGTTGGCGAACACCTGAAGCCCTACCTGGCGGCCCACCCGGTGACTGAAGTACCGGAAACCAACCTGGATAACGGCACCATCTCCGCCGCTCCCTGGGGCTCCGCCAGTATCCTGCCGATCAGCTGGATGTATATCCGCATGATGGGTAAGCAGGGTATGAAGCAGGCTACCGAGATGGCGATCCTGAACGCCAACTACGTAGCCAAGAAGCTGGGTGAGCACTACTCCCTGCTCTACACCGGCACCAATGGCTTTGTTGCCCACGAGTGCCTGGTTGACCTGCGCCCACTCAAGGAAGCCAGCGGCATCACTGAAGAGGATATCGCCAAGCGCCTGATGGACTTTGGCTTCCACTCCCCCACCATGTCCTTCCCGGTAGCCGGCACCCTGATGATCGAGCCTACCGAAAGTGAATCCAAAGATGAGCTGGATCGCTTTATCGAGGCTATGGCAACAATTCGCCAGGAAGTGGAAGACGTAACCAGCGGTAAGTACACCCCAGAGGACAACCCGCTGCACAACGCACCCCACACCCTTGAGGACGTAATGAGCGATGAGTGGGCCCACAGCTACTCCCGCGATATCGCCGCGCGCCCGGCGGCCTGGTTAAAAGAGCACAAGGTATGGCCAGCGGCTAACCGTATCGACAACGTATACGGTGACCGCAACCTGATCTGCTCCTGTCCTCCGATCGAGAGCTACGCTGAGTAAAATTAGACACTCTCACAGGAAGGATGAAAGCGGGCTTTATGCCCGCTTTTTTATTTTTAACAATCCCCTGTTAGGGCAACGCCTTGCGCCCAGCGCCCGCTGCGCCAAAAATTAACAACAAAGAACAAGAACAAGAACAAAGGTCTCAATTAATAGGCGATTTAACAGGAAAAAGTTGTCGTATCCCACCCCTTTCCATGATTAAATTTCAATGAAAAATAGCGACGCTCTCGCTGCATACACTGTGGCCAGACTACCCCTCTACTTATCTACCATGAGAATCAGGACGATTAGTAACTTATGGGAAAAAAGCCGATAAACCAGAACAAAGTGGTTGTTTTTACTGGCGCAGGCATTAGTGCTGAAAGTGGCTTAAAGACTTTCCGGGATGCAGATGGACTTTGGGAAAAAACTCCGATCGAACTTGTTGCCAGCCCTAGTGGCTGGCAACACGATCCTCAATTTGTACTCTCCTTCTATAACCAACTCAGAAAGAATGCCGCACTAGCCGAACCAAATGCCGCCCATCTCGCCATTGCTGAATTAGAACGTGACTTTGAGGTTGTGGTAATTACCCAGAATGTTGACAACCTGCACGAGCGTGCAGGCTCCTCTCAAGTTATTCACCTCCACGGAGAACTCAACAAAGCGCGCAGTACCGCTGACGCCAATCATATATATGATATTGCAGAGAGAGACATTCATCTGGGGGACCTCTGTGAACTGGGCAGCCAATTGCGGCCACATATCGTTTGGTTCAACGAGGTGCCTTTTCATATCGATAGCGCCAAGAAACACCTGAGCGAAGCCGGCCATGTACTCGTTGCAGGAAGCTCATTAACCGTCCAACCTGCTGCCGCCCTACTAAAAAAAGCACGCTACCACGCCAAAAAAATTATTGTCACTATGGATATTGAGAGAATACCTTTTGGCTTCAAACTTATTAGGGGACATGCAAGCAAATTGGTCCCAAATATTTGCCAGCAATGGCGCATTAAAAAAACAAAATCAAAGCATAGAGAATGAAAAGTAATAACAAAACGGGCATAGAGAAGTTTAAATTCGAAGAGCAGCAACTCTACATCCCAAAACTAGAAGAAACGAGAATTTTAGCCAGCACAAGCTGCCCCGAGGACGGCCAGTCTATCTTTATTCTAACCGATAAATCCGAATTAATTCGCACCAATATAAATACAAGTGAATCAAACATCATTGCAAACCTGCTCAATCTAGAGCTACCCTTAAGTGCAGAATTTCACCTCTACTGTAATGACAATGCTAGATACTTCGCTGTCACCTGGAGACAGTGCAGATCTTATGAACAAGCCGCGATATGTAAAGGCACTGTCATCGATGCAGAAAATGGCAACAATATACTGACCCTATCAGCTGGTGACTATCATACCGAGCAAACACCACTGCCGGTGTGCTTCCTAAAGCACCAGAATAAAACCCTGCTCGTGCATGCGACCGACTGGAATCGCCTCGACATTACAGATCTTGAAACTGGGGAAATCATTACCCAGAGAGATCTTGATGAAGATCTTGAAGAGTGCGATGAAGATGACGACTGGATCTTCAAAGAGTGGTCAGGTGTTCTCAAGCCATCCCCCAATCAAACACGTCTCGCAACGATTGGCTGGATATGGCATCCCGTAGGTGTTGCCTTAAGTTATGATCTCAAGGCATGGCTAAATGGCAGTCTCTGGGAGACCGATAAAAGCCCCAATATGCGCAGCTACGCCATTTGGGATTATTTCTGGGACTCACCATTTTGCTGGATTGATGAGCAAAAGCTCTGTATATGGGGCGCGGGAGATGGAGAGTCTACTGATGAACCAGCAAACAAAGCCGCTATCTTTGATGCAGAATCCGAAGAGTTATTACTGTCTATTTCTGGTCCCACCGACGATATCTTCTTTTGTGACACTTATCTATTCTCTGGATTACACAACAAAGAACAAAAACTCATAGGGCTAACAATATGGAGCCTTGAAGATGGAGCACTTCTCTGTAAAAAAGAAGGGATTTTTGCCGATCTATATATCCCTGAAGAAAGAGCCTTAATTGCCTTTGGAGAGCAGGGAAAAATCACAATCAATCGGTGGAGCCTATAAGTAAGCCAAATAGCCGCCCACAACATTAACAAAATACACCCCCACTAGAAATTAGACATCATGCCTGAAGCTAAAGACCAAGAAACAATAGAGAATTACGACTGGGCACTTGCCGAGCTTAACGAAACAGTGCAAGAGGAATTATCTACAAACCTCAAGCTACTCCAGAAAAAATACAGAGACGAAGATCTTTATGGTGTAGTGCTGGATGATAGCTTAGGCTGTTTGAAACTTCGCTTTCAAACAAGGAGCGGACTTTCCGAAGCCGCGCTAAAACGCGCGCAAACCTGCGAAGCCAGCCAAATACAACTTGAAAATTTACTGCGCTGGAGCATAGAAGAATTTCAGCATGATGAGCAACTCAACTTAAAAAAATCCTCCTCTATCGCCCAAAAAATCTCCAGCCGCATATGGAGCACAGCAAGGGACAAAAGAAATCGTAAAAAAACTCGCGAACTTTATAGATTACAAAAAGAAGTCAGCCACAAAATAAAACAAATATACATCAACAACCTTTTCGAGCAGTATCACAGTTTATTCACAGACAGCAACGATACGCCTGCATGGCCCATCGGCATTTCCTATTGCAATGTAAATAAAGATCGAATTAAAAATTTTGAATACATGTCGAGGATTTCGGGGGAGGCGGTCTCCCAGTGGTACTACCAACTTGGTGATGGCAGCATCTTTTCTTCGCTAGACACAAAAACTCAAACTACCCTCAGCACCCTACTGGAAGAATTAGCCAAAATCGCCAAAAAGGAAACTGGAGATGCCTTTAAACGATTTATTGCTGATTATGCTGAGCACAATATTTACTCTCTTTACTTATATCATAATGGCGACTGCACCTCGTACCTGTTCCCCAGCCTCACCTCCGAGAAAGGGCTCGATTATGTTGCACAGGCATACTACAAGCACTCACAGCTAAGTTTGGAGGATAATCGAACTCAGCTGCGCTGGAGCCCATGTGACTCGCCCTACCATACGGAGAGTGAGACTGCGCTTAAACAGACAGAAACGCTCCTGCAGAAGCTATCAAATACTATAGACAGGGCTGGGGAGCACGCCGCCAAGTACCTTAATATTGATCCTTGCTCAGATAAATTTTACGACCTCCACAGGGAGGTTTCAGAAAAAATACACCAGGCACTTATACAACAGTTAAAAGAAATCGCCCTACTTCCTGAGATTTCTGAGTATATTAAAAGAACAGGCTGTGTTATCTGGATAACTGCCGGTGATACTTCCCACGATCCAATAGAAGATATTGCAAAGATCCATAACAGATCTGTTGCAGACAAGATACAGCAAGAAATGGAAGAGGGGTATCGACTATCCTCCATTGACCATGAATTACAAACCCAACATGCTGAACAGGAGAAGGAATCCCCAACACCACCTTCTTTTTGTCTGTCAGACTTTGATGCTCTTCTTGAAAAATTTAACCCTTCCTTTTTTGACGAGGACGGAGGCATCTATCTTAAGCAGCACACGGAGCAAGATTTCTTTCGCAACGGTAGCTCAGAATCTGAGGCCGCCCAAAACAGACTTAACCTGATGTCACTACTGAAAGAATCACCCTTCTATGAAGAGATTGACAAGCTTTACGGCCATTTCATTGGTGCAGAGTTTAAAAAAGATGATTTCCTTCCCTCTATTGGCCGCCGCTTCGCTCTAAAACTTGGGGATATACTACAACAAGAGTTCCCCCAAAAGAGTTTCATCATACATATGGAGGTTAGCAGAAACTCACTTTCGAGAATTGAGTTTTTCCAAAATCGGCACGATGGGTTTATGCCTGGATTTAAAAGCGCACAAACAAAAGAGGGAGTAAAAGAGGTCTGGCTTATTGGCAGCAAACCAGCCAGTGTAAAATTTCCTGTGGGTGTATTTGCCAGTGAAGGGAAAGCTTATGCCCAGGTATTTGGGATTGTGTCAAACAAGCTACTAACCAACAAATCCCTGTCTGAGCATAATGTGATTTGCGAGGGTAGTGACTATGACCAGGCTTATCACCATGCAAAAGAGGCACTATTGGAGCACCTCAATGAAAGCTACAACAAGGCACACCTGGATTTTGACTGCGTTCACTACCCTGAGGCAGCTAAAGTCAGCCCAAGTCAAGGACTAACTACTTACGATATGCACAAGTACCATGAACATGTTCAATACTGGCGCATGCTGGAAGTAACACCTGATTACCTAATTAAAAATTTAGTATCGTGATTTAGGCAGGACAATAATATATGAGAATAGAAACTCTTCCTCTGCCCAAGGGTGCTAAAATTTCTTTTGCTGAAAAACAATCATGGACTTTATCCCTATCAGAGAAAGAGGAGAAACAATTAAGTTCAGCTCCACCAAACCATCTGATCGCTATAATTGATGATTCTTCGGTAACCTTCTACCTAAACAAGGAAGAAATGAGCTTTGCTTTTCCCGCTATATCTGAAGCCACTATCTGCTATATGACTCGAGCTAAAGGTAGCGGCTGGATAACACTTGAGGCGAAACTTATTAGAGCAAATCGAAGATATGTCATTCTCGAAACCACTGAATATACAGAAATTGGCCTGAAGTGGTTTCTTGACAACAAGAAAACCCTGGAGAAGTTTATCGGCCAGTCTATCGATGTAAGAGATTATGGCTTCGATTATTAGGCTATCCACAATACTTTCGCAACAGCAGTGTGAATGTTATACGCCTCCAAAGCTGTAATATCGTGGATAAATTCCAGAAGGCCCCTTGCTGAGGGGCCTTCTGCTCAGAAATGATTTTGGCAAATTATTTAGTGCCTCTAACCAGCAGAGTCACGCCCCTACTCCCCAGCCCCTTCGCGGCACTCACCGCGCACCTCGGCCCCATACTTAGAAACCACTCTTTCAATTTCAAAATAACCGCGCTTACAAAAACCCGTTTCCAATATTTTCTGCGGCAAAGCCCAGTTTAGATAGCCTTCTACACGACTATTTGAAATGCCTCGAATACCAGTGGCGCCCTGCCCCATACTGCGCTGAGAGCTGGGCAACCCCGATACAGGCGGCGCTATACCCTGATGTTCTCTTTCCAGGGTAAAGGTAAAGCGCTTAGCGCCATTCGGCGCGATTTGAGTGATAAAGGATTCCTTCATCCCTGGAATTGGCTTATTGCTAGAGCAGGCAAGCAGAAGGGCCGCCAAACACAGCCCCACACTCCCCTTTACCCACCGAAGATAATTAAATTTTTTATAATCCACCCAAACAATCCCCCAACTCAAATAAACTTTGAATATGGTTCCAGACACTACTTAAACACGACCGTTTTATTTCCGTGAATAAATACCCGTTCCTGTAATACCAATTGCAGGGCCCGGGTTAAAACCGACTTCTCCACATCCCGGCCCGCATCTGCCATGGTTTCTGCCGAGTAGGCGTGATCCACATGAATCACATCCTGTTCAATAATCGGCCCCTCATCCAGGTCATCGGTAACAAAATGAGCAGTCGCCCCTATTATCTTCACCCCGCGTTCGTAAGCCTGTTGATAGGGTTTGGCTCCGATAAATGCCGGTAGGAAGGAATGGTGGATATTAATGATACGACCACTATAGCGGGCGACAAAATCAGGGGTCAGCACCCTCATATACTTGGCTAGCACGAGATAATCCGGGTTGTACTCATCCACCAGGGCAGCCACCTGCTGCTCGTGAATACCACGCTCCAATCCTTCCGCTGACACCCAGTGAAAGGGAATATCGAACTTCTGAACCAGCCCCTCCAAGTCCGGGTGGTTGCCAATAACGGCAGCAATCTCTACATCCATCGCACCGGAATAGCACTTCATCAAGATATCCCCCAGGCAGTGAGGCTCGCGGGTAACCATCAGTACCAGGCGCTTCTTGCGCTCAATGGATACCAGGCACCGCTCTGCCCCCCGGGGCAGTGCCATATCCAGGTCTTCCAGAAGAGTCGTATCGTTAAAGATGCCCTCCAGGGCCGTGCGCATAAAGAAACGCCCCTCCGCCCGGTCCACAAACTCATCGTTCTTGATGATGTTCAGCTGGTGCTTGTAGCAAATATTGGTAATCTTGGCGATCAGGCCCTTATCATCGGGGCAATCGGTCAGCAGTATCTTCTTTTCCATGGTCAAATTTCAGGCCAAATATCCAGAGTCCAGACTATACACTATGCCGACTTTACGATTCAGCGATCCATTCCGGGGAGAACATGGATAAAAACCTTTACGCCGATCATATGGCCACCCTGTGCCGCCGCTACGACGAAATCCTCGAGCAGAGCGGGTTTGATACCCTCAACGTCTTCAGTGGCGCCCCCAGGGTGCAGTTTCTGGACGATAACTACTACCCGTTTAAGGTGAATCCCCACTTTAAGGCGCTGGTCCCCATTACCGACAATCCCCACAGCTGGGTAATCTACCAGCGCGGACAAAAGCCGAAACTGTTGTTCTACCGCCCTGTAGACTTTTGGCACTATGTACCTCCGGCACCGCAGACTTTCTGGAGTGATTTCTACGATATCGAGCTGCTGAGCAAGCCCGCCGATGCCCAGGCGTTCCTGAGAGCAGAGAATGCCGCTTTTATCGGCGAGAGCGACAGGCTACAGGGCTGGTCGCTGGGTGAGAATAACCCGGAGCTACTGATCAACCGCTTGCACTGGGCCCGCGCGTACAAAACCCCCTATGAAATCGCCTGCCTGCGTGAGGCAAACCGTATCGCGGTCAATGGGCACCGCGCTGCCGAGCAGGCCTTTCGCAGTGGTGCCAGTGAATTTGAAATCAACCAGGCCTACCTCGGTGCTACCGGCCAGGGCGAGAACCGTATGCCCTACGGTAATATTATTGCCCTGAATGAACACGCCGCAATCCTGCACTACACCCACCTATCCACTGAGCGCCTGCCTGAGCCGCAGCTGAAAAGCTTCCTGATCGATGCGGGGGCTGACTGCAATGGCTACTGCTCTGATATCACTCGCACCTACGCCTATGCCGATAACGAGTTCGCAGAGCTGGTAACGGCTATGGATGAAAAGCAGTTGCAGCTGGTAGACAGCCTCAAACCTGGCCTGCCTTACCCGGAACTACATCGCCAGTGCCACTTAAACGTGGGAGAGCTGCTGGCCCAATTTGGCATTATCAAAACCTCAGCCGAGAACGCCGTGGAATCCGGCTTAACCCGCCCATTCCTGCCCCACGGCCTCGGTCACTTCCTCGGCCTCCAGGTACACGATGTCGGCGGTCACCAGAGCGGCCCCGATGGCGGCACCACACCCCCACCGGCCGAGTACCCATTCCTGCGTACCAGCCGAACTATCGAGGAGAACCAGGTATTTACCATCGAGCCGGGGCTCTACTTTATCGATAGCCTACTGGGAGAGCTGAAAGACTCAAAACTCGCTGCCGAGGTTAACTGGGATAAGGTCGACAGCTTCCGCCCCTACGGCGGCGTGCGTATTGAAGACAATATTGTCGTACACGCAACCGGCAACGAAAACCTTTCTCGCACTCCTTAGTTCATAGACTAAAGCAATATTGTGAGAGTGCTTACAAGTAAGCGCTCTCGCAATACCTTTACCTTACTCCGAAAGTTAAAACATTAAAGAACGCCCTACCGCTCCCGCTTTTCCTCTCGCCGCTTGCGCCCCTAAGCTGCTTGCCCCCTCACCGAAAAGAAGCCAAAGTCCATCACCGGTATTACAACAATAAAAGGGACAATTCATGAGAAAAAAAACACTGGCAACGCTTATCGCAGCCACAGTTCTAGCCGCAGCCAATAGCGCTTATGCAAAATCAATCGAGTATATTTTTTACGATAAAGAGGGCATTGCCGGCTCTGAAATTATTCACCAGGATGGAACAAAGGTATCTGGTGAATTAAAGCTCGGCTGGAATAACCGCCGCCTGAACCTCAAGGAGAGCTTCACTATCGGTGAGGCGGCAATGCCCGAGCAACTATCCATTGAAGGGATCAGCCCGTTTGGTGCTCCAGTCAGTGAAGAGTTTTCCCTGGAAAAGGGTGTCGCTCGCTGGAAAGGTTCCGATGAACATGGCAGCGCAAAAACTTCCGCAGTCCAATTTTATATTCCCAAGAACAGCACCCTTGCAGTACAGGCGCAATTGGTAAAAGCACTGATTGCCGATGCAGATCAAAATATTGATTTACTGCCGCAAGGACAAGCACGCCTGCATAAGCTTGATAAAGTGACCCTGCAACAAGGCGAGCAAAAGAAAACCGTCCACCTTTACGGCGTAAGCGGCCTGGGCTTTACCCCAGATCTCGCCTGGTATGATGACAACGGGGATTTATTTGCCTCCGATGAGGGCAGCTGGTTCGCCATCCTGCGCAAAGGTTGGGATAAATCGCACTTGGAGCTACTCAAAACTCGACAAGTCGCAGCCGCAGACCAGTACCTGCAAAACATTGCCAAGAAATATACCCACACATCAACCCAACCCATCCTGATCAGTAACGTCAATCTGGTTGATATGGTGTCGGGCAAACTCGTGAAAAAACAGCATGTTCTGATTAAACAGGGGAAGATCGCTAAAATCAGTAAAACGCCGATCAAAACCACAGGGGCAACTACTATCGATGCCCACAACCATACACTGATTCCCGGCCTCTGGGATATGCACGCCCACCTGTCCCCTACCGATGGTGTGCTGAATATGGCCGCAGGTATTATCAATGTGCGCGATATCGGCAACACGCATGAAAACATCTCACGCATTGCCGGGATGTATGAGTCCGAGCAAATTATCGGCGGCGACCTTTTCCGTGCAGGGTTTATGGACCGGGAAAGTGAA
The DNA here is from genome assembly GCF_052467605.1 of Microbulbifer regidiadema (SeqCode). Taxonomy (NCBI): domain Bacteria; kingdom Pseudomonadati; phylum Pseudomonadota; class Gammaproteobacteria; order Cellvibrionales; family Microbulbiferaceae; genus Microbulbifer; species Microbulbifer regidiadema (SeqCode). The sequence continues at coordinate 2,240,688 of NZ_CP174316.1, forward strand.
AATGCCATGCGCATGGGCAAGACCGCAGATAGCCTGGAGGAAGCCAAGGAAATTGTCGAGTGGTATGCGGAGCGCGGCTACCAGCAAATTAAAACCTACAGCTCGATGGAACCCGAGTGGATCGCGCCCTTAGCCAAACATATCCACGATAATGGTATGCGTTTATCCGGCCATATTCCTGCATTTATGACCGCCGAAGAAGCGGTAGATGCGGGCTTTGATGAAATTCAGCATATTAATATGCTATTTCTGAATTTTATGGGCAAGCTAGATACCCGTAAAAAACTGCGCTTTACAGAAATCGGGGAACACGCCCATGAACTGGACCTGGAGAGCAAAGAAGTCGCCGCTTTCCTGGATAAACTGGCCGAAAAAGGCACCGTCGTAGACGCAACTACCACCGTATTCAGCTCCATGTTACTGCGCCAGCCAGGCAAGGTAGATCCTGAATTTGCCGATATTACCGACCACCTTCCAGTCAATATCCAGCGCACTTTTGTCGGCGCCGAGCTGGATGTAAAACCGGAGCATCGGGATGACTACGACCTTTCGGCGGATGCCCTGCTGGCGATGATGCGCAAACTGCACGAGCACAAGGTCACTATGGTGGCGGGCTCCGATGGTATCCCCGGATTCACTCTATTGCGCGAGCTGGAGCTCTATGTCAAAGCCGGTATTCCCAATATTGATGTGCTGCGCACCGCCACTCTGGTACCGGCACAGGTTATGGGGGTCGACGAGTACACCGGCAGTATCGCGGTAGGCAAAAATGCAGACCTGGTTTTACTGGAGGGAAATCCTCTAGAGGATATCAGCGCACTGCGTCGCACCGCGCTGGTGCTCGAAGGGCAAAATATGTATCGCCCGGATGAGCTGTACACAGCTCTGGGAATCAAACCTTTCCACCCTTCGGCGCCATTTGAATTAAACGGCACTAGCACGATAGCGGCCAAATCCGAATAAATCCGTATAACCGACACAAAAAAAGCCGGCAAACAAAATGATTGCCGGCTTTTTATTGGTTAAGCAATTAGCGCAATTCAGTGCGCACAGTGCGCGCCGCTTCCACCATATTCAGCAAGGATGAACCCACTTCGGCCCAGCTACGGGTTTTAAGGCCGCAGTCCGGGTTTACCCAGAGTCGCTCAACCGGCACCACCTCGGCAATCTTCTTCAGTCGCGCCACCAATTCGCCCTTCTCTGGCACATTGGGTGAGTGAATATCGTAAACACCCGGTCCAATTTCATTGGGGTAACCACCGCTCTTATCGGCAAATGCACTGAGTAGGCGCAAGTCGGAACGGGCCGATTCAATAGTAATCACATCTGCATCGAGAGAGACAATGGCATCCATAATTGCATTAAAATTGCTGTAACACATATGGGTGTGGATCTGAGTTTCCGCTTTCACAGTGCTACAGGTGTAGCGGAAACATCCCACGGCCCAGGCAAAATAATCCCCGCGCTCAGACTCCCGCAGGGGAACCCCCTCGCGCAGGGCCGGCTCATCAATCTGGATAATGCCGATACCTGCCGCCTCAAGATCCAGTACCTCCTCCCGCAGCGCCTTGGCAATTTGCAGGCAGCTCTCACTGCGGTGGATATCTTCCCTCGGGAAGGACCAGTTGAGAATGGTGACTGGGCCTGTGAGCATGCCTTTTACCGGCTTGCAGGTAAGGCTCTGGGCATAGCGGCTCCACTCTACCGTCATAGCGTTAGGGCGGGAAATATCGGCAAAAATAATGGGCGGCTTCACACAGCGGGAGCCATAACTCTGCACCCAACCGTTGCCGGTGTGTACAAAGCCATCCAATTGCTCCCCAAAATACTCCACCATATCGTTGCGCTCGGCCTCACCGTGTACCAGTACATCTAAGCCGAGAATTTCCTGGCGACGGATGGCTTCGGCAATTTCAGCGCGCAGGTGCGCTAAATAATCCACTGCGGAAATCTCACTGCTGCGATACTGGCGGCGCACACTGCGCAGAAGGTCCGTCTGTGGGAATGAGCCTATTGTAGTGGTGGGTAGTAGCGGCAATTGCCAGCGCTCAGCCTGTACCAAAGCGCGATCCCGAAAGCGCTGCTGGCGCCAGGTATCCTGCAATTGATCGGCAATGGAGCCCCCAATCTCGCAACTTTCTCTGCCAGCGGCAGAGATTTGCATATCCGTATTGAGTCGCTGCTGCAATTGGGCCAACTCACGAAGTTTCTGGCGACTGTAAGCGAGTCTCTGTTTTTGCTCGCTGGGCAGCTCAACCTCTGTTTCCAGGTCCACAGGGCTGTGTAACAGGGAGCAACTGGCAGACAGCCACAAGCGCTGCCGCAACCGCTTCGCCAGAGGCTGTAAAGTAACCTGCCAGCGATCCAGGTCCGCCCGCCACACATTGCGCCCATTAATCACCCCTGCAGACAAGACCTTATTTTCACCGGCCAATTGAGCCGCAGCTTCAAGTTCCTCCGGTGCGCGCACACAGTCGATATGAACACCGGATACAGGCAGGGAGAATGCCAGCTCCAGATTCTCGCGCAGAGGGGAGAAGTAGGTGGCCAACAGGGTATTCAGCTCAGGGGCTGCCGCCGCAATCTGCTGGTAGGCGCTATCAAAGGCTCTGCGCCACTCGCCCGACAGATCGAGGCCCAGTATGGGCTCATCCAACTGTACCCAATCAACCCCGAGGCCGGCGAGCTGAGACAGCAACTCCCCATAGCAGGGCAGGAGTTTTGGCAGTAACTCCAGAGGGCGATCCACGCCTCGCCCCAGCCACAAGTAAGTGAGCGGCCCGATAACGACCGGTTTGGCTTTGTAGCCCAGGGATTGGGCTTCCCGCACCTCGGCAAGTAACCACTCACTATCCAGGGGAAAGGCCTGATCTTTGGAAAACTCAGGCACCAGATAGTGATAGTTGGTATCAAACCACTTGGTCATGGCACTGGCCGCCACCGGCTGTCCCGATGGCGCGCGGCCACGGGCCAAGCGGAAATACTGGTCTAGCTTGTTGTCCGCCGCTCTTTCTTTAAAGCGTTGACCGACCACACCAAACAGCAGGGAGTGGTTCAATACCTGGTCGTACCAGGCGAAATCCCCCACAGTCACACAATTCAACCCGGCCTCACTCTGGAGCTGCCAATTACCACAGCGTATCTCTGCGCCCACTTGCAGCAAGTGTTGCTGGGATATATCACCGCGCCAATAGGCTTCCTGCGCTTTCTTTAGTTCACGATTGGCTCCGATACGCGGATAGCCGAGGATATGTGTTTGCACCATGGCCGCCTTCCCAAGCTCTTTCCTATGAGGGGAACAAAGTTGCCCCATTGAGAAATATCCCGCAGCTGCGATTTCGGTAACGGTCGCATTGGCGAGAGTCCTGACTTGATTGTGTGCCTACACTGTTATCCAATCAATTTCATATTTTTTGCAAGCAACATGAATAATTTTAATGTTGATTGAATTGCGCCATTTGCGTGCGCTGAGCCTTTTGCGAGAGACCGGCAGCCTGGTACGCGCTGCGGAGCGCCTTCACCTGACCCAGTCAGCTCTATCGCACTTATTTCGCGAGATGGAGGACCGGCTCGGGCAGGAACTTTTTGTGCGCAAATCCCGGCCGCTGCGATTTACCAGTGCCGGCTTGAGACTGCTGCAATTGGGCGACGACATACTGCCCCAGGTAGCTATAGCGCAGCGGGACCTGTCCCGACTGGCATCGGGGCAAGCGGGTAGGCTCAATATCGCTATCGAGTGCCACAGCTGTTATCAGTGGCTGATGCCCGCACTAAATACCTACCGGGACGACTGGCCCGAAGTGGAACTGGACCTGTGCAGCGGCTTCCACTTCGCCCCCCTGCCCGCACTGGTGCGCGGGGATCTGGACTTGGTTGTCACCTCCAATCCAGACCCGGATCTCAAAGGTCTGCACTACGAACCTCTGTTCAGCTTTGAGGTGTGTCTCGCCATCAGCCGCAAGCACCCACTGCTGCAGGAGAGCAAACGGCGCTGGGTGGAAGCGCAAGAACTGGCCGGCGAGGTCCAGATCACCTATCCGGTTGAACGCGCACGGCTGGATATCTTCCAGCACTTCCTCGACCCCGCCGGTATAGAGCCTGCGGGTATTCGAACCGCAGAACTCACCATGATGATGGTTCAGCTAGTAGCCAGTGGTCGCGGAGTTTGCGCCCTGCCCAACTGGGCGCTGCACGAGTACCAGCAAAAGGGATTTGTCTCCCAGCTCAAGCTGGGTAAAGAGGGACTTTGGAGCACTCTATACGCAGCAGTCAGGGAAGATATGCTCGAACAAGCCTATCTCACAGACTTCCTTAAAACCGCGAAAGAGACCAGCTTTGCCAATTTACAGGGGCTAAGAGCGGCGACAGCCCCTTACAAAAGTTAACTGGGCAGATAAGGCCTGCATGGAAATAATAACCCGTGCATTTATTGATCAATCCGAACAGGTAAACGGTGAAGCAATCAATAGTTTGGACTGGCCGGAGACACCGGTAAAATCGCGCCCCCATAAATAGATACGGCATTGGCCTGTACCCGGTCAAAAGCCCGGACTTTGTAGGAGACCCTCTATGTCAAACCCGGTTGAACGTTGGAACTCAGTGAGTAAAGGACTGCACTGGCTTTTTGTAATCCTACTGCTCTCTGTATGGGGGGCGGTTGAGCTGCACGAGTTTTACGAGCGCGGCGATCCCATGCGCGGTTGGTTTATGCAACTGCACTTCTCTCTAGGTGTCGGTGTCCTGATGCTTCTGGCCCTGCGCCTCTACTGGCGCGCGCGTCACAAGCGCCCGCAACTTGAGGGCAATAAGTGGCAAAAAGCACTATCCGGCCTGACCCATGGCGGTCTGTATCTGCTGATTCTGGCTATGCCGGTATCGGGTATTGTGATGCGCCAGCTGTTTGGGCGCGATACCGAGTTCTTTGGTCTGTTTGCCGTACCCAATCTGTTCGCTAAAAATCCAGACCTGGGTAAGCAGATCGCCTTCTTGCACAAAGACGTACTGTGGCCCGCCCTACTCGTACTGGTTGGACTGCATATTGCTGCGGCCCTGTGGCACCACTTTATCGCTCGCGATAACACACTCACTCGTATGCTGCCACAACGCTAATTTAAGACTGGGAAGAAATAAAAGAAGAGAAATTGAATGGGAGAGCGCAGGGCTGCGCTCTCCCGGAATAAACCCGCTACAACAGCTGCGGCTTACTCGTCGTTATTGCCGCGTTTGGCTTTGGGCTTGCCTTTGGGCTTGAACTTAGGCTTACCCTTGGGCTTCCCTTTCGACTTGACCGCCGCTTCATCGAAGCGGGTGATCTTCATCGGCTTACCGGCAACACGCACCTTCTTCAGGTGTTGGAACACCTCTTTCGGCATTCCTTGAGGCAGATCTACCGTGGTGAAATCATTGTAGATTTCAATGCGGCCGATATAGGAGCTGTCCAGATCCACTTCATTGGCAATAGCGCCAACAATGCTACCGGGGCGCACACCCTGCTCGCGGCCGATCTCGATACGGAAACGATCCAGCCCCTCATCGGGCGGCGGCAGCTTGCGATCTTTCTCGAAGCTCTCCTTTTTGCGGCGGCGACCGCCGTCAAAGTCATCGTCGCGCTCACGGCGCTCTTTGCGTGGCTTCTGCTCTTTCTCCTGAATCAGCAGTGGCTGATCACCCTGGGCCATTGCAGCCAGTGCGGCGGCAACATCCAGAGGGTCTACCTCATTTTGGTCCAGGAATTCTTCAACCAGTTGGCGGTAGGGGGCCAGGTCGGTTTGGCCTTCCAGCGTCGCGGTGATGCGCTCGCGGAAACGCTGCATACGGGCACTATTGACCGCATCTGCGCTGGGCAATTCCAGCTTCTCGATCGGCTTCTTAGTCGCTTTTTCGATGACCCGCAGCATACGGCGCTCACGGGGCGCCACAAACAAAATCGCATCGCCTTCGCGACCGGCGCGGCCGGTACGGCCAATACGGTGGATATAAGCTTCGGTATCGTAGGGAATATCGTAGTTGATCACGTGACTGATACGCTTCACGTCCAGTCCACGAGCTGCCACATCGGTGGCCACAACGATATCCAGCTTACCTTTCTTCAGCTTATCGATAACCGCTTCACGCAGATTCTGTGCCATATCGCCATTCAGGGCCGCGCTGGCAAAGCCTCTGGCAGCCAACTTATCCGCCAGTTCCACGGTGCTGTTTTTGGTGCGCACGAAGATAATAGTGGCATCTACCGGCTCTGCTTCCAGAATACGGGTCAGAGCATCCATCTTGTGCAGGCCGCCAACCGGCCAGTAGCGCTGGCGAATGGTTTCCGCAGTCTCGGTCTTAACCCGGATTTTGACTTCAACCGGCTCGTGCAGATGCTCGCGGGCAATGCGGGCAATCTCTTTCGGCATAGTGGCGGAGAACAGCGCGATCTGGCGCTCTTCAGGAATCTGCTCCAGTACCCACTGCACATCATCGATAAAGCCCATGCGCAGCATTTCATCCGCCTCATCCAGCACTAGGGTGCGCAGATTGGACAGGTCCAGGGAGCCGCGACGCATATGGTCCATCACCCGCCCGGGGGTGCCTACCACCAGCTGTACACCGCGCTTTAACTGCTGTATTTGACCACGGTAATCGGCGCCACCGTAGATAGGTGCAACGTGGAAACCTTTCAACTTGGCTGCGTAAGACTGGCAGGCTTCAGCCACCTGAATAGCCAGCTCGCGGGTCGGTGCCAACACCAGTGCCTGGGGACGGCGATCGTTCAAGTCCAACTGGGAGAGTAGTGGCAGCGCAAAGGCCGCAGTCTTGCCAGTGCCGGTTTGGGCCTGGCCTAGCACATCCCGTCCCTCCAGCAGGGACGGAATAGTTTGTGCCTGGATCGGGGAGGGAGTCTCGTAGCCGAGCTTTTCGATGGCACTGAGGATTTCAGACGGCAGACCCAACTGGTCGAAGCCGGCCGCTTTAGGGGTATCGGTCATTTCGGAATTCACTTGAAGCCAAAGTCCCTATCTCGGGACCGGAGCGGTGGGTAAAAGGCCGCGCAGTCTAACAGGTTAGACGATCCAGATCAGCCTATTTTTTAAACAAAGAGTGGCCACCCGATGCAATATGAAAGAATTGCCCTTCTCCAAAGTAGGGCAATAAGCAGGAATATGCTCAAAGGTGGCACCAAAAGACCGCTAGATAGCGCCCCTTCTCTCTACCCAGGGTAGCCCGGGGCTAGGGGTGTCAGCGGAAACTTCTGTCATGCGACTTACCACAGCCTCAATCATTGATTTTGTCGCCCGAGCGAAACTTCCATCCAGCTGGGTCTGTTCATATAGATAAGTGTGGAAGCGCGTAAATAGTGAAATGTCGACTTTTTCAGGATTAGACCAAAAGCTTGCCAGAGGCCCCTGGTGGGTTAGACCTGGCATATCATACAGCGCGCGGCCAAGTAATTTCGTGGGCACCTCGTGCAACAGCGCGGAAATACCGACGGTGCTATTAATAGTCACCACCCCAAGTGCATGCTGAAGCAAGGTTGGCAAATGCAGATCGTGACAGTAGATAACTCTACCTTGAATACCATAGCGGGCCTCTAAACTATCAATCAGTTGCTGATAGTGACAAAACCCACGATCCATTGGGTGGTGTTTTATTACCATCACCGTGTCAGCCGGAGCATTCTTGGCAAAAGACTTCAGCACCCTATCAATTGAATTCTCAATTGATAGCAAGTCTGAATGCTCGCGCAGCTGAAAGTCATCGCGAGTCTGCAAAGGAAATAAGAAAAAACGGCGCCTATATTGACTTGTCAGTTTTTGCATAAGGTGACATTCGGTTAGCCGATAGAGGCCTTTGCGGACAAAGCTTAGCAACCAACACCCCGTCTCCGCTTTCCAATCCCGATTTCTATGATGATGGTACGATGGAAACCGTGAGCGACATAAACGCATAGCCACGTAATAGCGCGTAGCGTAAATGGCACGATGCCAAAAAGTTTGCCCTACCGGGGGGGCCAGCTTGCGACGACAGGATTGATATTCATCAATTGCTTCCCTAGACCAGTCCACATTCGAATAAGCATTAACGCCTCCCCACTCAAGGGTTATAAAGTCTGGCCGTAAATACCCCTCTTCAAAAACACCAAAGGCAACTCCTAAAGATTTACAAACATCCCGAGCCTTTGAGTGATAACTGCGACAATCACCATAAACAAATACCACCTTGACTGCATGCTCAACAAGGTACGCTTTGAAAAAATCCGCCCAATCATTTTCACTTTCAGAAAAATCAACCTGAAAATTAGCCCAGGAAAAGTGACGATCACCGCCATTAAAATTAATTTTATGCGTAACTATGCCCTGCTGTGAGAGCCTCCTCGCTAGTTTTGCAAAGAATGGACCATGAGGGCCCTGTAAAAAGACAGCCACAGACATTATCTGCCCTGCTCCTGAGTATCAGTTATTTGGTGCTCAGCTATTACAGATGCATACAATTTGGACAACAAATGACAACTATTCCAATACACTATAGTGTCCCAGACCCACTGATATAGTGCCACATATCATTTCCCACCTCTCAGAAACACCTAAAATAATCATCGCAATTAAACGATACAAATGTGCCAGCAAGAATAAACCTCAGCTACTATAGCCAGCTTTAGCGGCCATTTATTTTATCCACACAAACCACAACAACTTTCGAGCAAGGCTTAAGTGGTAATTTTTATCTAAACTTTTACCGACATGGTGGAGAGTATAAGATCTTTTCAGTCTTACTACGGCTCTAAACTCCGCCAATAAATTAGGCCCGCTATCTTATAGGAAGAGAAAAACCATGTCAGCACCGCCAACTAGAAAGATCGCCATCATATTCAGCCATTATTGCACCTAAAGCTGCATCAAATATTCTTTGAGACTTCAGGAAAGCTAATCTATATCTATAGAGTCCGTCACACTTTGGAGGTTCCCTTTATCAAGAAGCGTTAAAATAATAAGGCGAACGTATCAAGTGAGCATTCCAAATAAACTCAAGCTCCCCACTAATTCAAGTTAACAATCAAAAAATATCCCAATATAAAATATACGTTTAGTCCTTACAACCTTAGAGGTTATAGCAAAATCTACTACTCACGCCCAAAGAGGAAATATTTGATTGGTCTACCCCCAACAATAAGCCAATTAGAAAATCACTATAAACCAGAATATTTCTGAATAATTCTGTAATATATCTGCAGACCTTGAACGTTATAAAATTAGGCGCAGTCCGCCGTGAGCAGCTACAATCCTTAACAACCCTCGTCTTGCAGAGGCTTCAGAGCGATTCAGGGGCTCCCTCAGGTACGATTCTCAAGCCTTCAGGTCAAAAGAAGGCGAGAAATTCTTTCTCAGAGATTTCACCGTAGAAAATATAAAGCCTGCCAGCAAAGGCCAACATCTGAGCTAATCGATTTTTAAGTGAAAATGAGTGGGCATTATGAAGATGGAAACCCCACAGCTTTGGAACAATAGTATCAATATCATATCTCTAGCAAATACTGATCCAATTTGACTGACAGCACCAAAAGCTCGTAGCAAAGATATATCAACAAAGAGGCTAAACGAAACCCTGGAGATACACTGCCAACCCACCTCCCCGCTTTTTAGCCCCTAAGTATTTTTTAATAATCTACACCATTTCCTTGATTACCCCTCGACAGGCGGCCGTAGTAACCTCTCTGCTCTCCACTTTTCAATTTTCGAGCATCAAGTCGCATTAATGCCTGCCTCCATACCTTTTCAAATATTCTAGCCGTCATTCTTGGAAAGGGGGTAAACAACGGGTTAAAAGGGTTGTCGCGAGCCTGCATCCATACCGTCATACGATTAGACTTTTTCTGAGCTTCTCCACGACAATGAAAGCCATATACGTTGCCAATCACCAGGGTATTAGCCGGCACGGATAACTTCTTAAGCTGGTACCCCATTTTTTTTAGGTCCTCTTCACGCACACGAAAAGAACCATCCCAATAGCGTCCCGGGGATCTAAGCTCGCCTCTTTTACAAGCCTCCAGACTCTCCCTGTATTCCCACTTCAATCGCTGCACCGTTAACCTATGAGAATGAGGAACATAGACATAAGCGCCATTAACATCACTGGTCTCATCCATGTACAGCCAGCCTTTAACACATGGATGAAAGGTATCCATATGAAGATCTCGCTGCGGATCTGGCCGGGGATCTACATTCTCGTGGTTGCATAGGTTTTCTATATAAAATAATGGCGGTCTATTCTTTGAGGAGCAAAATCGCATTAAGCGGTCTAACAAATTATTTTTAACTAAATCATCGAATTCTGGAGCCCTTCTTCTTTCGCGATGATCCATGAAAATTCTTTGTGTGATAGTTGTCCCCTCTATCACCTCCCTAACCGCCCCTTCAAATTGATTTAATTCATTAAGTAAGCGAACAAACTGCTCTTTTGGCAAAAAATTTTCTTTAAGGATATAACCTTTCTCAATAAACTCTCTTCGATATCTCTGAGACACCAGGGGCGAAAGCAGGAACAAGCGAAACCGGAATAGCGCATGCGCCACAATCACACGAATCACATGTAACCCACAAAGATTAAGCCAGTAATTACCTATAATCGGATTATTTTTAAAGCTTTTTCCCCAGCTAAGCAGCTCAAATATCCACTTGGGGGTTTTCCAGGTCAAGCTTAAGATAGAGCGAAGCATTAACGCCTCCTTAACAAATAAAAATGCTTACATCACCCACATTGGCAACGTAAACAAACAAAAACCTCCGAATAATTCCTCAAACCCTATACCGAGTCACAGAGCCTTTATACTCTATACTTCAGTTCTTTTAAAACTTCGGCAAACCACACTTCAAATACGGATTGAAAAGTATACTTAACATTAAAGACCGCCAGAAAAATCTCAACCTCCCTTAACATCAATAAAGCCAATCTAAAATCTAATAGCGGAGAAATGCTCTTCGATACCAACAAAACACCGAAAATAAAACCCCTTTCTTCTCCTGCTCAGCACGCCTTCGCTCCAACAATTCAACCGTAGTTTCTGCATCAATAAAATCGCCCGTTTTACAGTCAGAGTAATTCGGATAGAGCAATAAGGTACCCGCTATCAATTGAGGCAAAGTCAAGGTGCGAGTCCTACGCCTCTTGAAGTCACTGAAATCATTGATTGCCAATTTTCTATTGGCAATCAATATATCGTGGGTCAACCCCCAACCAGCATAAAAAGGTAGACCATAAGTCACGACTCTCACGCCTCTCAACAAAGCCTCAAAACCGGCAAGTGAGCTTATAGTGTGCACCTCGTCAACCTGCTCCAAGACAGATGAGATATCGCCCTCTTGGAGCAGCGAATCATAAGTCAGCTGCGCGTGAATAGGCAATTTCCCTAAGCGCGCTCCAGCCACTACATCTGGATGAGGTTTATAGATGATATACGCATTAGGATTCTCAGCCCGAACCTGCTGCAAAAGGGACAAGTTACTTTTTATAACGGGGGAGCCAAATTTAATTGATGCATCGCTTTCAACTTGTCCCGGAACCAGTATTACCTTTTTATTAGAAGGTATATCCAAAGTAATAGGACCCGCTATATTGTATTTAGTTACTCTCTTTTTAAGTAAAATTGAATGTAATTTTTCAGCCCTCCTTAGTATTGCACTACTAAATTGTGTTTCCCTTAAAATATATTCCAGGTCACTCGGAGAGCTGGCATCAAAATAAATACCTCTAGAATCAAAAACCAATGAGCTGGGAGCAACCAGATCTACCCCCAAACCAGCGGAGCGCAAGAATCCATCCTCAACCTTCCAAAGTCTTTTTCGCCCCTGTTCAACCGTTCTACACAAGCTCTCAGTAACTCTACTTGCCCAGACAAAAACATTAGTTTCCCGGGGATAGCGAGCAATAGCATCTTCACTACCGGCAAAGGTTAACCCTGCTGACCCACCTAAAAAATTAGGAATAAACTTTTTCTTCCAAAGAGAAAAACCGATTCCAAGCCACGCCCCCTGAAACCTAAGCCACTGCCTCCTTTGCTCTACAATTAAGTCAACCGTATCTTCGAACTTACATTTTTGACCGGTATAAGGATTTATATACTGACAATAGCGCAAATAGGCTGCGCAAAATACCTGAGCAAGGGAGCGACTCACATTTCTACGCGCCAAGCTCTGCCTATCTCGGGTCAACCCCCAACCCGCATAAAATGGCAAGCCAAAACAGTGCACCTCTTTACCTGCAATTAAAGCATCAAACCCCAGCTGGCTAGTTACAACATAAACTTTATCTACACTTTCAAAAATTGACCAGGGCGAAATATCTTCAGAGACAATATTACACCTAAGCTTTAAAGCCAGCTCGTGTAAATACCCTAATTTCTTGCCAGCTATAACATCTGGGTGAATTTTGACATAAATTTCAGCTTCTGGATTTTCCTTAATAGCGCTTTCTAGCATATCCTGAAAGTGTGCTGGCGAAGCTAATCCCGCCCGTATAGAAACATCGCCAAAGGTCTGATCAACAACTAATACCTTAAGGGATTTTTTCGACCAATTTAAAGGTCGCTTTAAAGATTGGTTATACTTGCAAAGTTGGTTACTCCGCAACAACTCAATCCCTTTTTCCGCTCTATCTAATTCCTCTGCGACAAAATCAGACTTTATGATTAAATTCTCCAGATCGCTAGACTTGGAGGCATCATAATAGATTCCTGTCCGATCAATCACCAAACTGTGAGAAACGGCTCCATTGACCCCCAACCCCAAAGATCGCAAAAAACCATCTTCTATACAAACAAAGGGCACACCGGCTTTAGCCGCTATTTTTTTTGCTTTTATCGCTGTCGGCTTGAGCCCCCAGCCGAACATAAATTTTATCTGCCTAGAGGGGCGAAACATCACATACTGACAACGACTTCCAAGAAAAACCTCAAGAAAGTTAAATTGACGCAACCCTAAAGAACAGTGTCCAGCTACAGACATTTTTTCGCCTCGACCAATAAATTCTCCCGTAACGCTTCATCTTCAGCCAGTTGCAAAATTCCATCGATCCATAAAGAGGGTTTCATCGGCAGCAACAAACCATTCTCAAGGTGACGAACTATTCGCCCATATATATCACCGGCAGCGTAAATACCTACAGCGCCACTCTGTGTTATATCAAAGAATTTAGTATGAGATCTTGCTCGATTAAATGGTTTGTCCAACAATGGTGCCAAACCTATTGAACGACCGGGTTTCTTTAATAGAGATATATAGGTAGGCCATTTCATAGGGTGTAATACCTGCACCCTGGGAATATCATTAAAAAGGCGATTTACGCCCGATCCGCCTATCACTTCAAAGGTTAACCTTGAATTCTGCTTTAGAACTTCCGATACAATAGGTTTAAGCCAACGAATATCATCAAGGTGTGAGGCCGAGCCATGGTAAAAAATACTGAGACTATTATCCCGCTCTATTTTTAATGATTTTGCATGTAATAACTCAGGATTCCAATCAGTATATTTTCCCTGCAAATAAGGGGTTGATACTAAAAGTTTTGCGCCAATTGATTTCAACCAACTCTGTTTTGACCAGCTATACCTTATAATCTTCGTTTGATATCTAATTGGCATAGTTAAAAAAGCCTGCCAATCAAACAAGTCATCATCTATAAAAAAATAGACCTCGGGAATTTTCGCACCATTTTTATCAATAAGCGACTGCCATTTCCTGGGGATATAACGTACAAATATAAATTTAGTATTCTTTATATTTTCGTACAGTGGATAATCATTAAACCCCGCCCGCTCCCAACTTACTCCTAGCTTTTGAAGAAATGGTAAAATAAAATAATCTGTAGAAGGGTTCCTTCCCTCCTCAATGATTAGCCAACGATCAACGGGACCCAAAGCTATCAAGCCTCAAAGGGGAATACAATAGGCAGTAATGCTATGACAGTAAGCGAATAGGCTATAGTCAATGGCAACCCAGCTCTCAGGAAGTCTCTCAGATGATACCCCCCAAGGTTTTGTACGATAAGGTTAGTCTGATACCCGAAAGGAGTTAAAAAGCTTGCACTAGCGCCATAGGCAACCGCCATCACAAACGGCATCCAGCTTACCCCAAAACTCTCAGCCAGGCTCCAGGCAAGAGGAAAGGTCAAGGCTGCTGCGGCATTGTTGGTCATCAGTTCTGTTAACGCCAAAGTGAGTAAAAAGATACCAACTAAGCCAGCCAGAGGTCCCCAATCGGCCAGTAGCCCCCTAAGCCCCTGAGCCACTAGGTCTGCTAAGCCAGTACCAGCAAAAGCTTCTGCTAGTATTAATGCACTGGTAATAATTAGCCATATCTGGAAGGGGAAGCGTCGCTGTAATTCAGTAGTTGATACAATCCCCAGAGCAATCATGCCACCGAGCAATACCACCAGGCCTTTCAGTAAAGAGAAGGCACCCAGTGCAGCTCCAGCTACGACGACAGAGAAGCCTAAACCTAGTAGCCAGTTGTCGCGCCGGGAAAGATCACGCCGAACTTCTGTTCCGCTGATTACATAGAAATTCTTATCGATATTCAAATGGTGTCGGAAATCCGGCCCTACCGCCAGCAGCAAAGCATCTCCCGCACGCAATTCAATTTCTCCCAGCTTTCCCGAAAGTCTATCGCCACCTCGGCGCATGGCAACTACCGCTGCATCAAAGCGCGTTCGGAAGCTACAGCCTTTCAAAGTTTGACCAAGGATACTAGAGCTAGGTGTGATCACCACTTCGGTAAGATTAAGATCCAGTTCCTCATCTTCCAGCGCAAATAAACGCAGCCCTTCAATATCCTGTAAACGCCCAAGATCACGTACATCACCACTAAATATCAGTTTATCCCCACAGCGAATAACCTCCGAGGGCCCTACTGGGCTGATCACTTGATTATCCCGCACGATCTCAATAAGGTAGAAAGTCTCCAATTGACGCAGGCTATTCTGCTCAACAGTATTGCCATGTAAAGGCGAGCCTGCCACCACTTCTGCCTCAAGCAAATACTCAGCTACCGGCTCTTCAGCGACTTCTCCCTCCGGCAGTAGGCGATTACACAGAAGTAGTACAACTAACCCGACCAAAGTCACAGCTAATCCCACTGGAACAAACGCAAAAAACTCCAACCCGGGCAGCCCCCGATCTAAAACAAAGCTATTGACAATCAGATTTGTAGAGGTACCAATCAAGGTTAAAGTACCACCGAGGATAGCCGCATAGGAAAGAGGCATCAGCAACTTAGCTGCGGGTAAACGTCTCTGTCCTTTGATACTTGATGATAGAGCTGCTACCACTGCGGTATTATTGAGGAAAGCCGAGCTCAGCGCGGTTGCTGAAGTTAGACGCAGAAGGCTACCTTTCAAGGAGCCTTTAATTAACCCCTCTGAAATGGAGCGCAGCCAACGCGCCTTCTCTAACCCCACTGACACCAGCATAAGTACCACCAAAGTAACCAAGCCCGGATTGGTACCCTTTTGTAAAGCCAATTCCATCGGTACAAGCCCCGCCAGGAAACAAACTCCTGCTGCTGAAGCGAACACCAGAGATGGGCGGAAGCGAGTAAAAATCAGGCATCCGATAACCAGTGCAAAGATACCGGAAATAAGTAGTTGGGGAAAAATCATAAGGTTGAGGGGCCGCTTAAGTTACCGATCCTGGTGCTAATCTTTGTATACGCACCTGTAATAAGTCTAGATTATGCCAAATATGACATAATTATGCCGTAAAACTCGCACAAACTACTGCGACTACTGGATGGTTACCTTGCCAAGTGGATCGCCGCCCTGAAAACCTGATGTAGACAAGCTATACCGGTAGCTCTTGAGCTACCTAGCCCCCTCCCTATGCCAGCGAGAAATCCTCATGAATCAAGGTCAAGTTGGGATTATAAGCTGGATCAGAGTCTAACAACTCCCCCCAACGACTTCGCATATACTCGGCTTCCCGCTGCGCTCGTCGACGCTTGGCCAGTGTATCATCAGCTCCCCGGGACACAGACTCATGATGATAAAGCTCCGCATACGGGGTCCAAATGTTACGATAACCCGCTTCACGCACTCTAAGACATAAATCAACATCGTTGAAGGCAATGGCAAGATTTTCCGCATCGAGACCTGCAACCTCTTCAAAAACCTCCTTTCTTATTAGCAGGCAGGCTGCTGTTACTGCTGAGAGATTCTGTATCAGGTGCAAACGTGAAAAATACCCATATTCATGACGGCTAAAATACTTATGTGAATGGCCTGCAACACCACCAATTCCCAAAATCACGCCACCGTGCTGAATAGTATCGTTTGGATAATAAAGCTTTGCTCCAACGCAACCAATTTGCGGCCGTTGAACCTGACCAACCATCTCCGTCAGCCAATCTTCATTAATAGGCTCGATATCATTGTTAATCAAACCAATTATGTCACCCCTAGCTAACCCAGCTCCAAAGTTATTGATTGCAGAATAGTTAAAAGAGTGATCCCAACGATGTACGGAGACACGAGAATCAGAGGCTTTCACTTCGTCTAGAAAACGTAATGTCTCTTCACAGCGACTTTGATTATCCAAAATCAACAATTCAAAATTTGGATAACTTGTTCTAGCGAGAATAGCTTCTACACAGGGTTTAAGAACATCGAAACCGTCGCGGGTAGGAATTAGTAAACTCACCAAAGGTGCCGGCTCAGGTACATCCCAACATACCCGATAGCTATTTGGAGCTATTCCAGGTAAGATTTTAGCTTTCAATTCCTCACTTTGGATATAATCACCTACAGCCCTAAGACCTGCTACAGCGGCATAATTTTTGGCTGCGCTTTCTTGCGCTGTCGAACCATCAATGGCCCGCCAATGATAAAGTATCTCGGGAATATGCACCACTTTAGTTGCATCTAAATACGGTAAGCAGCGTAACAATAGATCGTGATCCTGGCTTCCCTCTAACCCAAGGCGAAAACCTCCAACTTTTTTAATAAGAGAATTACTTAACACCGTTAAATGACAGATGTAATTTTGCGATAACAGAAGATCTGGATTCCAATCAGGCTTAAAGTGTGGATCGAAGCGCTCACCCTGCTCATTGATTTTGTCTTCATCGCTATAGAGAAGCTGCGCTTGTGGGTTTTCTAAAATAGCAAGGGCTATTCGTTGAAGTGCATGTGACGCCAGAGTATCATCATGATCCAGAAATGCTATATATTCGCCTTTAGCCAATAACAGAGCCGAATTACTTGCAGCTGATATATGACCGTTCTCCTCCCGAAACACCACTTGAATACGAGAATCCTTATCTCGGTATTCTTGTAAGCAGGCCCTAACCTCTAGGTTAGAAGAAAAATCATCCGCTATACATAACTCCCAATTAATATAATTCTGTGCAAGTACAGAATCAATACAAGAGCGTAGCAATTTAACATCAGTATTATACGTTGGAACAACAATAGAGATAAAAGGCTTGTTCACAGATTTTTCTAACTGAACAAACTTACAATCTTTTTTCTTCGCTTCTACTATGTGAATCCAGGACAAATAATCACGCGACTGTCTTTTCTTTATAAAGGTATTGGCATAATACTCTAATGCCAGCTCCCGCCAAGAACAACCTTTCTCTCGAGCTTCATCTCGAATCTCCCGGAGTACACTTGCTTTTCTTTTATTGCGAAATTTGAAGTGCATATTGGCCAAACGCTGGGCTAGCCGATCGTAAGCAAATTGAGGAAGAAGCCTAATCAAAAAAAATCTGCGAATAGAAAAATTTCCATTAGAATTAATAAGTCTAAAGCGCATTAAAGATACACGACTAGGAACACAAATTAACCTTTTAGAGATCCGGCCCGCCTTTATAGGGATAAAGATACTTTCATAATCTTTGAAACCGTGACCAAAATCAAAATCAATCTTTGCATCCACACAAGACTGATCATGAAGCAAGTCTACTTCCAACATGTACCAACCAGCACTAACAGCCGGATTAATAATTGAAAATCCAGAATTCCCACCTTTAGAACACCATTCGAAAACACCCTCTGACAACCTTATCGAGTCAGATTCGAATTCAGGCTTAAGCTTTGGCAAAATATCATTTTGGAAAAAGCCTTTAATAAATTTCAATGTAAATAACCCACTAAAATTGCCGCCCCTTTGGCACGAACCAAAAACATCAAAAAATATTCTTTACCGCGAACAATCAATTAACAAATATAAACCAACTCACCACTTAAAATTAAGACTCGCTTTCACGTTGGTACCATAGATAAAAACCTCCACTTTATCTTGCTCTGATAAAGGGCTCGGTGGTGCAAAACTAAAACCACATTTTAAATGGCGGGAAATGCCTTTGCGTACAACATCTTCTCGCCTTCGATTTACATCCACAAGAAACTCCTTATCATTAATTAATAGTCGTATTTTTAATGGACCATCAAACTCAGAAACGGCCCACCCAGAAATATTTCCAGATGAGACATCTACATGAGAGCGCCCATAGCTTAGATATGGGGTTTCAGAAACCAAGCTAGCTTTTAAGACATCCACCCCCCTTTTTACATCATCCACAAATGGGATCAATAACCCATCAAATTCATCATTTAAGTCATGAGCTTTAAAATACGAAGCCCCTTTGCTCCGCTTTAAACTCCCAGCTCCAGACCCTTTTCGCTCCTTGTTCGCCATATGTTCCTGGCGCGACTTAACTACATAGTGATTAATTCGAATCCGGTCAAATAAAACATTTTTAGTCTTTGGCTCAAACGCCAAACCATTCTCGAAAATCGAAGGTTTCATATTCGAAGAATAGTAATTTCCACTTCGAAGTATACACTCATGAACATGCATCCTCTCAACCATAGATGGCTTCAAGATTGTTTTTATATGACGATTGAAGTCATGATCCAGTAAAGAAGCCTGTGTAAATCTCTCTATCACCAAACCCTCTTCCTTAAACTTATTTCCTGAAGAACCGAAATTCCTCCAGTTTAATGCCATGGCGCCCGCATCTTTATTTTTTTTAAACTCAGACAGATTATCCTTCAAAGTAAGTCCATTTGTATTTACAATAAATTCATCGGCATCGATATAGCATAGCAAATCAACAGACCCACCATATCTTTTTAAGATATGGTTATAGGCTGGCATCTGGGGACCATCATCCCCACACCGGGGGAAGTACACCCTCTTAATCACCTTAAGCTGATCCAAGGATTCTAACAGTTCGGAAGTTCCATCATCACTAACATTATCAGCAACAAAAAAATCATTTACCCCGATTAATCTATGGTAAGCAATCCACTCAAGGACATAGTCCAGCTCATTTTTAAATATAGCGGCAATACCAAGCTTCATTCAGCCCCCACAAAAACACGGAACAAAAGGTGCAAAAAATTATAAGAGCGAAAAATCCCAAATACCTATAACTTAAAATCCAACATGCACCTTAAACCCCCTAAAAACAAAAACACAAAATTCCATGCTACCATCATTGATCTTCAGTTTTATTTGTATGACGGTAATATGAAGCCTTTAGGTCAGGCTCACCAATAAAATCTATTAATTTCTCCCCACTATCAGTCTCAATGTTAAATAATAGGAAATTATCTCGACCATAAAAATATTTTAAAACGTTCGAGTGATGCCGGTACCATTCGTACTCCCAGCGCCGAATAACTTCCTCTTCATTACATCGATAAATTTTTTTGAAGCGCTCAAGATACGTTCCATTACCGTGCCGTTTACGGCTCTCTACCCACCTCTCAATAGGACGATTGTTCAATATGAAAAATGAACCAGGGTATTGATGGTCAAGCTGCTTATAATATTTCTCAAATGCATAGATATACCTGCTGGAAACCATCTCCATATCACCATAAAAATTATACTGCTCGTAACCCTCCAACAATAGTCGCCCAGACTTAAAATTCTCTTCGATTTTAAGGGCTAGATTGCCATAATCCCAATGAACTGACTTATATCCATTCCTTAAGAAGAAGTGGCTCAAGCTCGTTGTACCACATTTATTAAATCCAATTTGAAATACTTTCATACCGCTTAAAATTATTACCAGCTCAAGCAGAGCATTGAAATAAAAAAATATTATTGAGACTCTTAAAAACTCAGCTCAAACATCACAATATCGAAATGTGTCACACCTCACTGGTCGACACAAAAACCTAAAGACTAACGCGAGAACTTGGTACAACTCAACTATAAATAAAAATCAAATGAATTCTTTTGCTGCAGATGAGTACAACTGCATATCAAGGTACACTGACTCATACAACAGTGGCCTTACCTCATGATCAAAAGCAAAGCTCTTATATGTTTTTTTTGATACATTTTCCTTGGGTACACTAATTTCCCGACCAAAATGCTGAAAAAATCTTTTCTCAAAATCACCCATCCTTTCGACAAAGCCAACCACCTTACATTTCCTTAAGTTTTCTAGCGCCAAGTCAAGGATATCTTCATCAGAAAAACTAGAAAGTTTTTCACGCCCAAATTTATTGTGAGACAGGGCAAGTTGAAATGTTTGGCAATTATTTCTTCCAACCAATATTCTTCCATCTTTTGATTGAAAAAATTGTCTTGGCTCCATTGATCCAACCAATTCAAAAACCCCAGCAGGATCTTTCTTCGGCACCCGATTGTGCCAAAAATTAAAAAGAGAATTAAGTCGAGAAACGGGCTCCCTTAAAACAGTCACCACATCAGCGTTCATTCGCTTAGCCGTATCGAAGCCAACATGAGCTGCATAAATATTACTACGCAGCCCACCTGAAATTTCTCGCCGAACTTCATCTTCAAAGATCAAGTGGGAGCATTTTCTTTCTGGAAAAGCATTAAAGATAGCACTCTTTAATGCAGAGCCAGCAGTCTTACTTATATGAAGGAATAGGATTGGATTCATAATTATTTATACAGTTTCACCAGTAGTGCGCCCAGTATCTCTAGTACATCCTCTACCTCTATTTTTATATCTCGCAAATCAACATAATCTCCTACTATTTCTTGATCAAACTCATGACCATTAGGGAAATATTTATCTATGAAAAGATCATTTTGATCTGAAAAATAATCCAAAACTTCTTTGCATGTATCTGGATTTAAAATAGTATGAACCCCCCCAACCGAGGCCCGACTATATTTTGCGCTATTGCGCACCAATTCATCTGTAAACCTATGGGAGGGCGAAAACTTATTAAGTAAAATTAATGTCTTAATTTCTTTAGGGCTTGGACTTACATTTATAACTTCATTGCGAAATTCAATATGATCACCCTTACCTATAACCGCCTCAATAAAATCACCAGCAAGCCCTTTAGCATGTTTTCTACCAACATTAAAGTTTCTAACTATCACATTACCCTCCCCCAAAACATCCTCAATTCTTGCTGTGAAGGAAAAATAATTTAAGAAACCTACCCCTTTATAAGTTGACCTGATAAAATCTTCCGGGAAATCCACACTCCCATGACGCTTAACTCTCTGCATATAGCCAGACATTAGAAATTGATCCTGCCGTCTTACGTAATAAAAGTACTTTAACCTTACCCCTAACTCATCACAAAACTTCTTCAGGATGGCGAGTGATTTTTCTGAAATATTTGTGAAAAATTCAGATGACAGAATACCAATTTCAGCGGGGCTATTAATTATTTTCTGCTTTAACTCCGAAAAAATTTTATTATCGGGATCGGAATAATAGGCTTCATGATTAGCACCTAAAAGCGATCGAGAAATAAGTGCGCCATTACCCGAAGTTATTGCTCCGGATTTTCCTGACTCGAACTCACCTATATCAAAGTAATCAAGGGACAGCTCCAGTAACCTGTCACGATTCTTGGCAAACATCACTTGTATAGCACTAGAGCCGTTTTTAGGCATGCCTGCATGAACAATTAACTCTTTCATATATAATTCCGCCGATAACTTATCGTTACTATTAATTACTAGAATGACCCAATGATTTAGAACTCGAAACTGAGTTAATAATATCTTTCCATCGCACTATCACATTCTCAATCTCATATTTAACAACACTTTCTCTCGCCTTCTGCCCAAAAACATCCCTTAGTGATGAGTCAATAATTAAACGTTCTATATCTTGAGATAGATTTTTTACTTGTGTTAATTTATAACTATCATTAGAAATAAATCCGTTTACTCCGTGCTCTATTAACATATTAGGGCCATTGCAGCTTGCGTAGCCAATACATGGCAAGCCGCACTGCTGAGCTTCAGCTACAACAATACCAAAAGCCTCAAACTCTGAAGGGATTACAAAAATTGAGGCTGATAGATATTTTTCATCTATCTTGTCAGTACTCCCCTTCAGAAAGAATTGATCCTCAATTTTTTTATTTAAAATTCTAGTTTGAAGCTCCCCTCTCAATTCACCTTCACCATAAACATGAACCTGCCAGTCTGGATACTTACTCCCTATAAGCGAAAATGCATCTACTAACCGATCAATTCTTTTTTGTTTCGTCAACCGGCCAACTGCAATAATAATCTTCTCTCGCTGAGGTTTTTCCAAGTTATCCCCTAAGGGCTTAACAAAATTAGGGATAATCTCCACTTTATGTTTTAACGAATCAGGGATAGAGCTAGAAAACTGATCCAATATCAAATGTATACGTTCAACCTTAGAAAAAGTTTCAATCCTTTTATTTTTATCCCACCACAACTCCACAATTTTATCCGGATCATTATGCTCTGATGCGATAACAGGAATTCCTGTGCTTTCTGCGGCAGCAATGACGGGCTCAAAAATCCACTCTGACAGCATAGGGATAAAAACATCAACCCCGGAGCTCAATAAATCTTTCCTCATTAGGGGTATAGTATCGCCCTGCTGAGTTTCATCAAAAATACCCTTAACCTCTACAGACTCAAAGAGGGGATACACTGGCTTAGCATTATCCCAAGTTCTGCAATAAATAGTTACCTTGTAACCATCCTGCACAAGCCTATTAGAAATATCAGCAGCAAGTTTCTCAATCCCCCCCTTTGAGAACAACATCCCGTGAACGTAAAATGCCACGTGTAGACTTTTACTAGGCGACCTGAAATATTTAAGCAGATCATTTACATCAAAAATATCAGATTTATTTTTTCCTTTATGCCGCCCCTTAAACCTATCCCACTCGCCATCAATTGTTTTTATAGCCTTTCTTGCGAGATTTACACTAACGTTATAGTTTTCAAAAACATATTTCGCTATTTTTATTCGCTCATCAAAGTATATCTTTGAGCCCTCAATCTTATGGACAGCCGAGGAAGAATGTCTTCTAAAATAATTTTCAGCGCGAACATCATAAGATATCTTCCCCTCTTTTAAGGTGCTTAGGTAAACATACCAATCACCACACATTTTAAACTGACCAGCTTCATTAAGCATAGGCTCAGTAATTGAAGCTTTACGTATAAGTAGACCACTGGCATTTACCAAAGTACACATGGCCCCCAGAGACTCATTTACCTCTTTAAACCCATCACTAATATAGCTTTGATTAAACTTTTCAGGGTATGCACTATTTAAATATGGATCTAAAGCTCCTTCGACAACATCACCAGCTTCATTAATTATTTGTGTCTTCGCACTAGCAATACACATCATTGGATCATCAAAGTATGGAAGCAACACCTCAAGAAAATTATTACTAGAAGAGTCATCCCCTTCAGCAATCCATATTAGCTCACTACAAGCTAATGACATGCCCTTTTTCCACTGCTTAAAAGGTGATCCTGAATTTATATTATTTTGATGTACTTTAACTCTCGGATCAGAAGCATAGCTCTCAACTACTTTTATTGTGTTATCGCTTGAGCAATCATCCATAAAAATTATATCAATATCCTTTACGGATTGATTGATAATTGACTCAACTCGTTCAACTACAAATTTTTCATGATTATAGAATGGCACCACTACACTAACTGAAGGTAGATAGGTAGTATTATTTCTAATCGCAGAATATATATTTAGACACTGCTTCTCTGCTGTATATTCACTAAACACCCTTTCTTTAGCTTTCGAACCTAATTTTTTTCGCAAATCACTATCATTTATTAAAACTTTAATTGCAGAGCTAGCTTTATTAATATCAACTTTACTTACGCAAATACCCGCGTCACTCTTTACGAATTCAACAATACCTGTGGCCTCTGCAAAACAGACTGTAGGTATTGAGTGCTGAGCAGCCTCCATTACAACAAGAGGGAATGGGTCCTCTCTAGAAGAAAGAAAAAATATATCCGCTGCGGCAAGAACCTGACTGGCATCTTCTCTAGAGCCAATAAATCTAATATTTTTACGCTCATCTTCTGACAGCGAGCTATTAATCTCTTCAAAGTCAGGCCCATCACCCACCCAAAGAAATTGACACTCCAACCCTGAAATATTAAGCAATTTCCTAGCAACATTTAAAAAAATATCAGGTCCTTTTCTCCAGTAAACAGTGCCGCACCCTGCCACCACAACCGCTGTTGGGGACATTTTTAACTCAGATCGAATGCGTTTTTTTATATTCTTACTAGAAAGTTTATTGTCAGATATAGGATTAATAAATGCAGGTACAGTGGTAATTGATTTGCGATCAACTTCATACTTTTTATTTAGAGTCGATGTTGTAGCCGGTGATGCCGATATCCAGTGTTTCACCCGGGGCTTAAGCTGATAGAAGTTGTCAATATTTTCCTCGATAACTTTTTCCATTTCATGGATGTGTGCAACAACATCCCCTGAAACTGAAATATTGCACTCCTTAAGCAACTTGAAAAAACATCCAGTAACAACCGTATTGGCGTATATAAACTCAAACTCTTCTTTTAAGAAACTCTCAAAATCCTCTTTGCTATCAACCTCATAGTTGGGAAGAACGAATATGTCGGCATACATCGCATATTGATTTGCTACGGGGCCTGGACTTAACAATAATACTTTTATCTTTCGGTCAGTATGCAGATAAAACCATTTAATCACCTCAAGAAGAACAATTTCAGATCCCGCTTGAATACCATCATGACCTACAAATAATAGTGGACTACTTCTAGCAGAGCGTTTTGACCTATCAGGAACACAGCCCAATCTTCCTTCACTATATCCAAACTTACAAAAGTGCTCAAATGGTGAAATTTTATGCGCTCTTACATCTGCATTAATAGCCTTATAAAAATCAGGATCAAAATACTCATTAGGAGCTCGCCCTTCAGACTCACCATTAGAAACATAGTGACTATATGGCTCAACCCCGGCAGCCTTAACATCTGGGTTATTTTCTAAGTAAAAATCTTTATCGAAAGAAATCGGCAGAGACTTTTCTTCTGTTTTTTCAGTGCGCTTTTTAGAGGTAAAATTATTTAGTATTTCACTGTAATCTCTATTTTCACACAGGGTTTTACGATTTTGCGCCCTCCCAATTTCTCTGTAGTGATCAAGCGCAGGCATGCCAGAACTTTTTACATCACTATATTCAGACAGATAAAAATGAGGGTCAAAATATTGATTTGGCATACGGCCTTCACGCTCACCAAACTCGTAATAGTGAGCAACGGGGTCTAAATTAAGATCCCTTACATCTTTATTTACTTCAAGATAGAAGTCTTTATCGACAGAAGTTCGCTCGTCCACAACTCTATTTTTATTTTGCTTGACAAGCTCAGTCCTTTTTTCCTCTGCATTCGTGAAGCGCCCTTCGTTTTGACCAAATTCGAGATAATGTGCTAACGGATTAAGGCTTAGATTTAAAACATCATCGTTTTCATCCAGATAAAACTTAGAATCAAACCAGCTAACGGGTGCCCGCCCCTCATAAGCCCCAAATAAAACATAGTGGATGTGTGCAGGGAGCCATGATTTAGCAACATCCTGATTGACGTCTAAGTAATACTCTTCATCAAAGGCCTCCAATATTAATTCGCATGAGCGAACTATATATTTACTCTCTTCAATCTTAAAATGCCTAAAGACAGCACAACTAATACTTCTGCTGCTCTTAAAAAACTTCTCATCCGAACAGAGCCTATTTAATATTTCTTCTACTGAAAGCTTTTTGTGTTTTTTACTTAGCCGGCTTAGAGAAATTTCTGCACAGGGGTCGTAATCAAGACTATTAAAATTTTTTAAGAAATGTTTTTTTGGGTCTCCACGACCTACCTCTCCGCCATAGGCTGAGCGATAGAAATCTTCATTTAATATTTTTTCAACCTTTAAAGAAGAGCTACGTTTCAAAACACTCGCCAACACGTGAAATCCCTCACAAATCCTTATGTTTAAAATTAACAGCCGATAAAAAGTAAAACTTAGCACAGAAATAAAAGTCAATGTGATCCAGGATCACACAAGACAAATCTGCCAAACTATTTAAGTATGTTCTACTATTTTATTTTTATCTGCCCGGCCATATTGGGAGTCAATCCACTCTCGATAACTACCATCTAACACCATCTTCCACCAACTTTCATTATTAAGATACCAATCAAGTGTTCTTTTAATTCCAGTTTTAAAGCTTTCTGAGGGTTTATAACCAAGTTCAGAAAATGATTTACTAGGATCAATTGAATATCTACGATCATGACCTGGTCGATCATTAACATAAGTTATAAGTCTATGAGAAGAACCATTTATTGCACTGGCTGCATCGGGAAACATTGCTGCTAATTCAGGTTTATTGACAAAGGACTTATCAACCAGTTCACAAATAAGTTTAACAATATCAATATTGGCCCACTCATTGCTCCCCCCTATGTTATAACACTCTCCTAACTGCCCTTTACGTATCACTAAATCAATACCTCGCGCATGATCTTCCACATAGAGCCAATCGCGTATCTGTTTTCCATCTCCATATACGGGCAGTGGCTGGTTCTTTAAGATATTTATGATTACAAGAGGGATTAACTTCTCAGGAAAGTGATATGGACCATAATTGTTAGAACAATTACTGGTTGTTACTTTCAAGCCGTAGGTGTGATGGTAAGCTCGTACTAAGTGATCAGACGCTGCTTTACTTGCAGAATATGGACTATTAGGTGCATAGGGTGTAGTCTCAGAAAAAGCTGGGTCTTCTGCTCCAAGGGAGCCATATACTTCATCGGTAGATACATGGTGAAAGCGATGCTTACCCCTATTCAAACCTTCGTCTAGCCATATTTTTTTTGCCGCTTTAAGCAAACTATGGGTACCTACAATATTTGTCTGAATAAATGCATCTGGGCCAGTGATTGAACGATCCACATGGCTTTCAGCTGCAAAATGTACAATCGTATCAACTCTATGCTCTCTTAGTAGATTTTCAACCAGTGCCGTATCACAAATATCCCCCTGACAAAATATAAAATTTTGCAAATCATTCACTGGCTTCAAATTTGTAAGATTTCCAGCATAAGTCAGTGCATCCAGAACCACCACAGTATCTTGCGGATAATTTTTCATCCAGTAGTGAACAAAGTTAGCTCCAATAAAGCCTGCACCACCGGTTACCAGCAAGTGTTTTATCTTCATGCCAATATCAATCACAGTTAAGTTATTCAAATAATCTTAAAGATTCTGAGCTTTAATAGATAATGCTTGCTGTAAAATGTTGCGCCAATTTTGCAATTCAATATTTAGCTCTTTTGTTAATCGACTTTTATCCAACACACTGTATGATGGCCTCTTGGCCGGTGTTGGATAATCCTCCGTAGATATTGCATTAATAGTTAATTTTTTATCTCTGGGAATAAGGCCATATATTTTCCCTTCTTCAAAAATAGCTACTGCAAAATCATACCAACTAGCAACTCCGAGATCGGTACAATGATATATGCCTTTTGCGCCCTCTTTCTTCACTAAAGCAAATAATACTTTAGCAAGAGTACCTGTCCAGGTTGGCGTACCAACTTGATCAGCAACTACACCTAACTGCTCTTTATCAGACATTAGTCTAAGCATAGTATTAACAAAATTATTTCCATAAGCTGAATAAACCCAAGCTGTGCGAATAATTACTGATTCTGGGAATATTTTTTGAATAGCAATTTCCGCTTCAGCTTTACTAGCTCCATAAACTCCTAATGGAGCTATTTCGTCTAACTCACTATACGGTGATGATTTTTGTCCATCAAAAACAAAATCAGTGGATATATGAATAAAGCGTATACCAAATTGCTTACAGACTTTAGCAAGATTTAATGCCCCATCTAAATTGACAGAAAAGGCTAAATTTTGTTCTTTTTCTGCTTTATCTACGGCGGTATAGGCCGCTGCATTAATGATCACTTCAGGACAATATTGTTGTATTACTGTCTCAACCATCTGCCTATCTGAGATATCTAATTCCTCACGAGATAGACTAATTAGTTCATGCTCTACAGGACACAGATTTTGAAGTTCTCGACCAAGCTGTCCATTCTTACCTGTAACCAAAATTTTCATAGATTCCCCAGGCAGCTGCCCATAGATAATGATTCACAGCGTATAAATAATATTATTATTCGATAATAGTTTAGAAAACCCTAACAAAGGCTAATATATAATTTTAAATTCTTACTATAACTTTATGTTTAGGTGAAAAATATTGCATCCCGAAAACGCCTACCATCACAATCCTTTGGTGAAAGTTGAGGCTCTTGTCCCTCACCGATTGGCCATGTGATATTCAAGTCCGGATCATTCCACAAAATAGACTGTTCATAGTTCGGCGCATAATAATCTGTGCATTTGTATACAAACTCAGCCGACTCGCTAGTTACATAAAATCCGTGTGCAAATCCCTCAGGAACCCATAATTGCCGTTTATTTTCTGCTGATAGATAAGCACCGACCCACTTCCCAAAACTTGGTGAACTCTTTCTGAGATCTACGGCAACATCAAAAACCTCTCCTTGTATAACTCTTACAAGCTTTCCTTGCGTTTGTTCTGTTTGATAGTGCAGCCCCCGTAAAATACCCTGGGACGACCTGCTGTGATTATCCTGCACAAAGACTTTATTCATACATTTATCTACAAAAACATCATCCCGGAATGACTCAAAGAAAAATCCTCGCTCATCGCCAAAGACTCTGGGTTCGATGATTTTCACATCAGAAATTTCTGTTTCAATAACTTTCATGCGGATTTGTCCCCCCTACAGCTATCAAGATAAATAGCTATTGCTCGGAATAGAGTAGGCCATCTACCCTCAAACGACACTCTACTTAAAATTTAAAGAGCTAGAGCATCAGAAGCATACTTAGAATTTTTTAAAGTTCCAAACCTACGCTCAACTAGTGATGAGAGCTCGCCATTCTCGACCAGTAATTGCATCAGATATTTACCATAGCCACTTTTCATAAGCGGCTGTATTTGAGCTTCTAGCTCTTCTGCGCTAATAAATCCCTTCCTATAAGCCACTTCTTCGGGACAAGCTATTTTTAATCCTTGGCGGCGCTCAATAGTTTGGACAAAATGTGCAGCATCAAGAAGGTTGTCGTGTGTTCCTGTATCCAGCCAGGCACTTCCACGCCCAAGATGTTCAACATCCAATTGCTCTTGAGCCAAATATACTTTATTAATATCCGTAATTTCTAACTCACCCCGTGGGCTAGGCTTGACTCCTCGGGCAATATCACAGACCTGTTTATCATAAAAATAAAGTCCTGTCACAGCATAATTAGATTTAGGATTTTCCGGTTTCTCCTCTAAACTAATTGCTTTGCCAGCAGCATCAAATTCTACAACACCATATGCTCTAGGATCCGCTATATGGTAACCAAATACAGTGGCACCATTCTCTCTCGTATTAGCTTGCTGTAAAATTTGACTAAAATTATGTGAATAAAAAATATTATCGCCTAACACAAGGGCGCTATTATTATTTCCCACATGCTCCCGACCAATCAAAAAAGCTTGCGCTAAACCATCTGGAGAAGGTTGCACCGCATAGGAGATATTAATCCCCCATTGTGCCCCATCTTCAAGCAGCCGCTGATACAAAGACTGCTCCTCAGGTGTTGTTATAATTAAAATGTCTCTAATTCCAGCCAGCATTAAAGTTGTTAGGGGGTAGTAAATCATCGGCTTATCATACACAGCCATTAACTGCTTGCTCACCCCTCGAGTTAAGGGGTACAAACGCGTGCCAGACCCACCAGCCAATACAATCCCTTTTCGATTAGAAGATCCTTTTATAACCATCGTTCCTTCCCCCTACTCTATAATCCTTGATTGACTAGCTTCATTTCACAATTTCGTCTGAACTTTATTGATACCTGAGTTATCTGTAGACGCTCACTCTACTCTACTAATAGAACCCTCAACACATCCATTACGTAATTTTCGGCGCGAATAATTACATACATATTTAAAAATTGATATTACGCACGCCTTACAGCACTTCACGACTAAAAACTACCTTCAAGTATCAAATGCTATAAACATCTACTTTAAAACTCTGCAAAAAGAAAGCCAATCTGGTGTGATCCCTCCTCCTATGAATTCAGAATGACAACACAGCTGCCGTTCCAACAGCGATGCGATACAGTATTTCTGTAATATCTTTTGTTACTTGAAGCTCACTAGAGCTAATTTTTGGCATTACCATAATTTCATCACCGGGCCTTAGACGCTCACCCAAATGATTGTCAAAATCACTACCATCAATACGATTAATAGTTCCATCGAGATGTAAGATAACTAATTCTTTCTGATTGGCGTTGTTGGCAAAACCGCCAGCCAATTCAATATACTCTTCAAGAGTACGCCTCTTGCTGTAAACCAATGATGTAGGAAAAATAACCTCCCCCACTATAGATACCGTAGAAGATTTCAATGGCACAACCAATTCATCGCCATCTTCTAATAACATTGATGGCGCATTTGAATTATTAGCGATTACCACCTGCCCTCTTGGCTCAGCTTTACGCGCCTGCGCAATAAAATTCTGTATCATCATCGCATTATCTTTTTGCGCAGCTTTCTCTAGATCAGTATTGGGCTGCCTAGTCAAAACCTCCATTTGTAAAGCATCGAGTGATCGCTCCAGCGCTGCACGCTGCTTGTCCGCAACACTCTTTCTGTACAGCTGGATAGACTCCTGATCTGCATTATCTCGAAAGCTCAATTGGACTAATAACTCATCTAAGGTTGAACCATAGGGTAAAATATAGGTTGCCGGGCCGTTAAGTTCGCCTGAAACTTTGACAGAAATTGATTTTACGTCATTATCTCTAACCAATTCGATCTGAGCACCGGGATATAATCGCTCTTTTAAAGCTTTATCAAGAGGTAAATAATTAGCTTCTTGAATACCATTTATAGCCTGCGTTATGCGGGCAAAATTCGCTTGTGGGTCTGGCTTGCTTATCAGTAATATTTCTGCAAGCTGTGTATAGGGCCCAAGAAATTCCATTTGCGCTGCTTGTTGTACATCCCCCTCTACAGTTACCGAGCCCTTTCTGGCGCCTACTACAACAACATCGCCATTCCGTAACTGAAGAGCCGGCATAACTCCTTCAACCAAAAAGTGATATAAATTTACTGACTGTAATTTATCCCCCTGACGCATGACTTTAATATCAACAAAGCTGCCACTTTCTTCATCGATACCACCAGCACTATCCAGATAGTACAAAATTGAATCTGAACTAAATCCGTTATAAAGCCCTGGTTTTTTCACATAACCAGTGACAAAAACTTTAACTGGCTGACTTGCCTCAAGATTGGCGTAAGCTTGCACATTATTTTTAAAAACACGCTTTACATGGCGCAACACAAAGTCATTGAGCTCGCCATTCTTCACGCCGGCCACATGAACGGGGCCAACCTCTGGAACAAAGATATTTCCTTTAGGGTCTACCGGTATAGAGGCACTAAAGCTATAGGCTCCCCAAAGCTGTAGATTGATTTGATCCCCGATGGTAATTCGGTAGTCCGGATTAAACCCACTAAATGGCTGATCTTTAAAAGCGCCTCGAAATAAAGCCTCGCCAAAAACTGGTATTTTGCTTTGACTTATCTCCGCAGATTCAGTCTCATTAATTATTTGAGTTTCTAAAGCTAGAGCTTGTACACAGGACAATGAGACAACTAGCCCAAGCCCAATATTTTTCATTTTTCTTGTGATCATTTGTGCCAATCTTCTCACGAATAAAATCCTCGATGAAATAGGTGGGATTCCAAAATAGTCACTTTATGCTTTATATCCGATGATCACGAATAGTCATAACCAGCATCTTCCCTATCCCGTACAACATCAGTAAAATAATAGCTAGGCTTACCAGATTGTAAAGCTTGTGTGGATACTCAGCTTCTTCTGCTAGTGATGGCTCTGTTACCACCAGTAAATGTTTAAGCCTGCCAGAAGCTTCCATACGAGCGGCTTCCAAGGCCTTTAGGGATGCTGCATATGCATCGGTTGCAAATTGCAAGTCAAGTTCTAAATTTTGGAAATCTGCTCCTAGAGAGTTAAGCTTTTTCTCTCCTTCATTATCTCCGATTCCCACTAAGCGAATCCTTTCCATCTCAATTTGATTTTCAAGAGCGCCTATGTCTGCTTGCATAGAAACAATTTGTGAAGATTTAGCATTAAGGTAAGTTTTTGCTGCGGTAAGCTGAGCCCTCTGCTCTGCCAAGCGAGACTCCAACCCTTGAATAATTGTACTAATCCCCTTAGTTAATTCTTCAGGGCTCACAACCTTATAGCTATTCTGAAAATCAAGAATTTCTTGCTTGGTAGTTCGCAAATTGACTTGCGCCACATCAACAGCACCGTTTACAAACGACACCTGCTTGTCTGCCAACTGATTACTGATTGCATTGACAAAATCTTCAGATTTTTGAACCACGGTTTCACTAAGCAGCTTGGCAAAAGCCGGATCAAAAGCCTGCATTTCTATAGTAATAATCCCTGTTGCTTCATCATGTACAACACTGATATGATTCCGGTAATATTTTAAGTAACTTTCTTGAGTGGCATCCTGGCCCAAGCGTGAAAAATAATCGTGCTGAGTACTCTTATAGTATTCTGCAAGATTTAACTTTTCATTCAAATACAAGGCCATATCTAATGATTGTATATAATTTACTACCAAAAAGGCGTCCTGATTATCTGCCCCAATACCAGGAATTAACAAACCCAAAGCCGGAGAAGCTGCTTGAGAAGATCCACTATCCTTTACAATAAGTTGCGTTGTACTCACATAGCGCTCAGAAACCCAAAACAGATAGTAGGCAATCAAAAACAGTAGCGGCAAAATTACGAACAGAGCTCCATCTTTAAATCTTACTATACGAGTAAAAAACAAACGTCCTTTTTGAATAAGGTCGATTTTATTTGGCTGGCTTTGAGATTTCTCTTCAATCATTTTATCACTAACACCCCTAGTTAACTCTTATGTATTTATTACAGTAGAAGCGGCTATCTTTTGCGACTGTGTATTTGGCTCCTTACCCTGATACAGGTCAATAGCTTCATCAACAGTAGCAAACACTCTCAATTCACCCGCATCTAAATAGATACCCACATCACAGTTTTTCCTAAGAAGTGCCATCGAGTGCGCCACTATAATAAAAGAAGAATTCTTTCTCTTTTCGTTAATAACTTCCCCACACTTCCTTTTAAACTGAGCGTCACCGACTGACATTACCTCATCAACTAAATAAATATCAAAATCAAAGGAAATACTTAAACCGAACCCAAGGCGTGAGCGCATGCCTGAAGAGTAACTATTTACAGGCACATCAAAATAGTCACCTATCTCAGCAAAGTCCTGCACGTTATTAATTATCTTACGCCGTGCCTCCCCCCAAACTCCATGAATACCACAAACAAAGGCAACATTTTCTCGCCCAGTCATACTTCCCTGGAAGCCTCCAGCCAACCCCAGCGGCCAGGAAATCTTCTGATTAGTAACTACTCTTCCTGAGTCAGGATAGTCAATTCCCCCCATAATACGGAGGAGTGTCGATTTACCTACTCCATTCCTCCCTAGAATTCCTATATTTTTTTCTTCTGGAAAACTTTCAGTGACATTCTGAAAAAGTACTTTTCGACCATGGGGAGTTCGGTATGATTTGGTTAGCTTCTCTAATCTAATCACTGGGTTCTCACCAAATCACGCCAATTGGATCGGTAGCAGAGCAAACCGAAAGAAAGCATTGACAAAGATG
Organism: Microbulbifer regidiadema (SeqCode); assembly: GCF_052467605.1. Taxonomy (NCBI): domain Bacteria; kingdom Pseudomonadati; phylum Pseudomonadota; class Gammaproteobacteria; order Cellvibrionales; family Microbulbiferaceae; genus Microbulbifer; species Microbulbifer regidiadema (SeqCode). The sequence continues at coordinate 2,274,804 of NZ_CP174316.1, forward strand.
CAAATCCAAGGTAACTCAAACTGCCGAAATATCCATTAAAATTGCTAAACAGCGCCTCTCGATTCAACTCAATCACATGTAATAACGGGTTCCATACCAGGTAGGCGTGGTAGTCCTTAGGAATTTGCTCAAGTGAAAAGAATACACCTGACATAAAGTACAAAGGCCGAATAAGAGATGGTACTAATTTGGCTATTTCTGGGAAACGTTCACCCAAAACACACAGGGCCAGGCTAAGCCCTAAACAAAAAAAGAAGAAAATTAGATTAACCATGACAAAAAGTAAAAAATTATTAAATGGGGTTCTAATACCAAACCATGCAAACAGCACCAGCAAAACAACAACTGTTGTCAGATAAATAAAAAACTCCAACAATACCCGGCACAGAACTGCATCAAATGGCCTTAATTGACGATAGTTGAATAGCCCTCGGTTTGAGGCCACCGCCGCTAATCCTTTTTGTGCACAATGGCTAAAGAAAAGAAAAGGTGCAATTCCACCAAGCATAAACAAGGCGGTAGGCACGCCCGGGTAGACCTCATCTCTTATAAAGCTAAAAATTGTTACAAGCACAATAATATGGAGCGCTGGTTCCAGTAGCATCCAGGCATAGCCGAGCCGCCACTTGCCAAACCGAGTTTTCATTTCACGCATCAATAACGCGTGAATCACATCTCGCTGAATTTTCCAGACAGACCTTTGGGTAGAGGACTCCATAACAATCTACTCTTCTATAACATATAAAATAATCAATTTTAGACCAGAGATGAATTTGGGGGATTTAAACTAGGAAATTCTTAAATTATTCACAAAAAATAACGACATCTAACACACCCACTTTGTTAGACCAAGTTTCGCTCACCGCTCTCCCAGATGATTCCATGTGGCGCCTATTGCAACAATAAGCACGGCATCCTATCGAACTCTTCAGTCAAATCAATCACGTGCCATTACATCAATCTGAAGATAATTAAACTCCTTATCGCTTCAAAGTAGACTTGGAAATCACACTAAACAATTTAAAATTGTCCAATAATTTTAAATTGATAGATATACTCCCCTAAAAGTACCGTTAGCATTCCATGCCTTACATTCACATTTAAAAACAAAACTTATTGATTAGAGTAAAAGTTTTCACCCCAACAAACCCCAACCATACAATTGGTACGGGTCATTAAAAATTACAGACCCATCACAACGAATCCGAAGTCCTAGAACAAAAGTACAACCTGTTGAATTCTAAGCAGTAGTTCATCCCACAAGCAAGCTTTATATACGCCAGAGTACCTCTTGGCTAGACTTAATAGCAACAACTGCAATAACGTCATTTTCTGCCAAACTTTATTTTCCCGGCATCTCTTTTGCCCGACAATAAAATGCCACCCACCTGACGCCCCTTATAAAAAGATATTTTTTTCAACCACTTACATACAGTTAAGTCTTCGAATTGCACACTCTCAGTGATCAACGTCAATGGGTTCTAGGCCCCACTCTCTTCTCCCCCCCTGTAGACTTACGAATCTACCTTCTAGTGAGTCAATATGTGATGATAGATTACTCTTGACCCAACCAAATAAGTTTGGCGCACCATCAAACCTGACAGCTATCTCCACCCGGTCTCGAACGTTCCTTTTAAAATTACTACGGCACGGTCTAACTTTGAAAGAGTCATAATACGCCTCCAGAATCAATAATCTAAAGTTATTGAAAAACTGTGAAAGAAAAAATAGCGTCCACAGTTATTTAATGGATATTATTTGACCTTTATCTCAGCAAATCTGGTGCCGATGAACTAATTTGTGCTGATATATAAATAGGTCCAAGCTTCTATATTTATTCAAGATTTTCCAGCAAGGGGCTGCACACCTGAAGATATCGCACACTCATCCTGTCGACACTCAACTTTTGATTGACACCAACACCCTCATACTTGCCTGCTTTAGAGGAATATTTACTTGACCAGCCCAACAATTCATCGAATGCACAGACAGAAGTTTGACAATTATTTTCACTGATAAATATAAAAGCACACCGCAATAACAAACATCATTAAAGTAAGAAGACTATTTTAAAAACAGGAGGAAACATAAGAGTTCAGGACCTGTATAAATGAAAGTGGCTACAATTTATAGAACTCATCCCCCTGAAGTAACTCAGTTGACACCTCCTGGAACAGGCTTTTAAGAGAGAGGTTAACTCTGAGTAAAACCCTAACAGAAAATATCAATAACTGAGCAAGGATGGAGCGGAAATGTCTACAAAGTTGAGTGGATCACCAAAGAGAGAAGGGAGGAATCGCTCAATGGCTTTATCTAGATAGCGTCATCCATATACTCATAATCAGAGATTTCTCAATTTATACCCCCTCCATGAAAGGCCAGCCCCATAAAGTCGGGTGGCCACATAGGAGTCCCAAAGGGGGCAGAATGGATTACAGCAAAGCGCTAAGCTTCCAAGGTCAAAATTTTCACTCTTCCATCGGTTACACAGATAACCTGGTTATTACTGAAGGGGCGGAGGTTTATCTCATTTGCAAACCTGGAAATAGTGCGTTCGGCAGTCTCTTTAAAGGGCTGATTACCGTAGTGAGGCAAAGGGTAGATGTCCACAAGATTTAATCCCTTATAGGACTTCAGGTCTTTGGCCAAATCCGTAGTATCCATCTCCTGAATATAGGCAATATCTGCGGACAGAATTATTGAGCCCGCCGACTCACCAATATAAGTTTTTCCCTGCTTAATTTGCTCCAGCAGGAATTTATCTGCCCCACTGCGCTTCAGCTCCTGAAGTAGGAAAAACGTATTTCCGCCAGTTACATAAATATAATCACTAGCTTGCAATTTATCCTTAATTTCATTTGCTGAAGCAGTAGAAATCTCCAGTTCATCAACAACAACGCCCAACCGCTCAAATGCCTGTTTTGCATCCTCCACATAGAAATTAACTTCTTCATGAAGGCTTGCAGTGGGAATAAATGCCACCCTCCTACCTTTAAGCTCGACCCCACAATCCCCGATTAACTCGGCAACCTCAGCAAAATATGAGGTTAGAAACAGTTTGCTCATACATTCTAATCCTTTAAAGTATCAACCTGACTGATAGCTCAATATCGAAATAATTTATTCAAAGCCGTTAGGCTTTATTCGATACCACTGTACAAACCAGAGTATCTCAAACCATCCAGCATTTACTGGCATCTGGTCTCACTCTTAAATCGTGCCATAAAAAAGCCAAGCCTACCGTGCATAGCTCAGTTTTCGATAGATTGGGGCGTATGGAACTAACGCAAAATCAATACAAAGCTTCATCTGTCTTTACAAGCTTATAAGACTCGGGACAGTACTGTAGATATAGAGCTTAGCTAAGCACGTAGGCGACTGGTATGTACCACAGGCCAGAGCCACCTCTCGGATAGTGAGGGTACCTCAACCCTGCAAGGTCAGCGCCCTTCCTTAGCTATATTGCTACGGCATTGATTACAAAAATATTTATCGAACAGGCACCCAGCACAAACAGCGCCTTCAGCAGCTTGGCCGGCGCCCTCAACGCAGACCCGGAAAAGGTTCAGCATATCGGCTTTCTAGCGCAGGCAGTCATCACCGACATCGTGGGGCTGGTCGCACTGCTCGCGTTTAACGCCGCTGCAACAGTTACGAAACACGCCACAACACCGTTGCAACAGCCTGAAACAGTGGAGAAACAGCTGAAACACACCACCCACTTAAGCGAAGAGCAGCAGCAGCTCGCCCAGCGTATCAGCGCCGGAGAGTTCGGCCACAAGCCCGTAATGCGCAACATCATCAACGATATGCACCTTCGACACGGAACCGTTAAACCCGTTTTCGATGCCCTGCAACAGGCAGGCACACTCAATAAAAATGGCCGGAGATACTTCCTCGCGAGTCAGAGAGGGCTGCCCAATGGGTAAGCTGGTTAAAGGGGTCACCTGGGCTAAAAAGCAATTCGAAAAAGGCTCTCGCCCTGGCAAAGAGAAAATCTTGGAGTGGATAGAGGCCGAGTATATCCCCGGCCAGATCATCGCCGGGGAGCCCTACGTGGATGCCGACCGGTTCACCATACGCGAGCACACCGCCCCCGCACAAAACACCTCCGCCAACGGCGGCCAGCCCAGAAGCGGGCTAGACCTGTTGGCAGGCTGAAAACAGATTAATCAGTAGGCGAGGCCAAGCCTAGAAAGATACACATGTGGGGCGATACACGGACAGTTCCGCAAGCTGACCAAGACCAGGGGTAGCTTCGGCAATGAGAATAGCTTACTGAAGCTGCTTTACGCCGGTATACTAAAAGCCTCTGAACGTTGGATACACCCGACTCAAAATTAGAATCTGACACTGTCACAGCTAGCGATCCACTTTCCAGATCGCCTAGAGAAATACATCAGCCTAACCACGGTGACCAGTGATGGAAGCGGTCAAAATATATTATTTTCTCCGCCCTACCTGGCGACAAATTCGGTATATCCGCTCAAAACATGTCTTTGAACTTAACCATGCCGATATTCTCAATCGTCATTTCTTTTGCATAACGCTTTAAAGCCTCATCCGTTAAACGGTCTTCTTCCTCGCTCAACTCGACCATCTCACGCCTAGCTTCTTCTATGGCCTCCTCTAACGTATTCCCTGTCATTGAGCCGCTTATAAGCGTGTTAATCTCTTGCACCGTCATTTCAGCGAGAAACTCTACGCCCATTCGAGACAGATAAAATTTGGCAACATCATCGGGAAGTTCATCTATTCTGTCTTCATAAAATCGTACTAACATAGTGCTGACTCCCTAATCGTTTTGCCCAACTCTTTGAGAAAGAGCTGCATCTGCGGCAGTGTTTGAGGTTCATAGCGGCTCATTCCCCAACCTATACCGCCCTCGACATCAACCTTGATGCCGTGTGGCAAGATATCTTTAACGGCTTTGTGCATCTCCTTTGCTTAAATGCTATAAAGAGCATCCTTTAGCCTTATTTGTCTCTCATCAAGCCCGTCCGTGAGAAGATAAAAGCCAAAAAATCAACACCGCGTAAATCGCCCAGCATCTCTACCGCTCTAAGGCCTATTGCTCTTGCAAGCCCTCGACCAGAGACCGAAACGCCGGTTTTGGCTGAATCCATGCTGCCAGTGGAATCTTCAAACTTCAGTCCAACAGCATGTCCTTTCATACTTTTGACTTGGTGAAAGCTGAGTTTTATGTTGTATTTTCTACCGCCGTAAAGCAGTACGCGCATCTGTCTGGGGCAAGTCGGGGTGTCCAGCCATAAAGTGATCCTTCAATTTATGGCTTATTGATGACACGTATTTTGCCACATCATTCTATCGAGGGCGCTTGGAGTTTGTTAATGATGCGCTTGCTACCCCTACTCACCACCGCCACCTAAGCTCATCGACACACCAGCATTACATCGAGGCAAAACCGACAAATCATAGGGGGCGAACAATAGAAGAATCTAAGAAGAGGGGAAGAGAAATTTCAGGCGAAAAAAAAGGGCCTTAAAGGCCCTTTTTTTCACCCGTAAGTTTGTGTACGGGTTTGTGTGCAGTTTATGTGCACCTTGTGAAAGTCGATTGCTCTTCTTTCACAACCCCTTGAAAAACAAGGGAAATTTGGTGGAGCTAAGCGGGATCGAACCGCTGACCTCAACACTGCCAGTGTTGCGCTCTCCCAGCTGAGCTATAGCCCCAAACTTTGTTGCTTGACGTTTTCGTCGAAAGCGGGGCGCATTTTAGCAAGATTCAGACGCCTGTCAACAGAAAAAATAACTTTTTAATCAATTAGTTAGCTGCTTTGGCTACAGCTCCCGGAAGCCGTCACTTCCGGGGGAATCTCTATGCGCGAATCGGACCTATTCGAGTCCGGCGTACTCTTTCTCCCAGCGCTTCAGCACCTTCTTCCCGGCGCCGCCAAGTACCTCGATTGCCTGACGCAGGCGCGCGCGGCTGAGATCGGGGCCCAGCAGTACCATAGCTTCCATTACCGAGAAGGAGGCGGTGGTGCCACTGATGGCGACAAACAGCGGGGCGTTGAAGTCTTTCAGCTTGATCTCCATCGCTGTGGCCAGGGCCTTCACCGCTTGGAAGATGCTGTCCTTATCCCAGCTGCGCAGGGCTTCCAGGCGCCACAGGGCAAACTGGAGCAACTTCTTCTGGTCATCCAGGGGCAGCTTGTTGCCGCTGAAGCTCTCTTCGCTCAGGGGCAGCTTGCCGGAGGCGAGGAAACTGACCAGCGGGGCAAAGTCACCAAAGGTCTCCATGCGCTCTTTCGCCTGGGGAAGAACCTTGAGTAGATTGTCGCGATTAAACATCCACTCGGTGAGACGGTCGGCCAGCTGCTCGTTTTCCAGCTCGCGAATCCACAGGCCGTTCAGCCAGGACAACTTCTCCACATCGAATACCGGGCCGCCGAGAGAAACGCGCTGGATATCGAAGTGCGCCAGCATTTCTTCCAGGGAGAACTTCTCGCGCTCGTCAGGCATAGACCAACCCATGCGCCCCAGGTAATTCAGCAGGGCTTCCGACATAAAACCGGCGCGCTGGTAATAGAGGATAGAGGTGGGGTTTTTGCGCTTGGACAGCTTGGTCTTATCCGGGTTGCGCAGCAGCGGCAGGTGGCAGAGCACCGGCATATCCCAGCCGAAGTATTCGTACAGCAACTGGTGCTTGGGTGCAGAGTTGATCCACTCCTCACCGCGCAGTACATGGGTGATCTCCATCAGGTGATCATCCACCACATTCGCCAGGTGGTAGGTGGGCATACCGTCAGACTTGAGCAGAATTTGCGCGTCTACCTGGGCCCAGTCAATCTCGATGGTGCCGCGCAGCAGGTCTTCCACCACACAGGTACCGGTCTCGGGCACGTTCATACGCACTACATAGGGCGCTCCGGCAGCGCGGCGCTTCTCGACTTCCTCTTCCGGCAGCGCCAGGTCACTGGGCTTCAGTGAAGTGCGCCCGGCTTCGCGCAGCTCTTCACGCAACTGGTCCAGCTCTTCGGCAGTGCGGTAGCAGTGGAAGGCGTGCCCTTTTTGTACCAGTTCATCGCAGTGCGCTTTGTAGATATCGCCGCGCTCACTCTGGCGGTAGGGGCCGTGGGGGCCTCCGACATCCGGCCCTTCCTGCCAGTCCAGTCCGAGCCAGCGCAGGCTGTCGAGAATGGCCTTTTCCGACTCCGGGGTACTGCGCTGCTGGTCGGTATCTTCAATGCGCAATACAAACTGGCCGCCTTGCGCGCGGGCAAAGCACTGGTTGAAGAGGGCAATATAGGCAGTACCAACGTGGGGATCACCGGTTGGAGACGGTGCTATTCGGGTTCTTACGGTCATGATAAACCTGATTGATAAATGAAGGACTGGTTAAACCGCAGGATTATAGCGCTGGCCGGGCCCCGGGCACAGGCGGGGTTTTCCCTCCAATAAGAACATTTGCGCGCCACAACCGGTTTCTTACCGTTTAATTACGTGACATATGTCACGAAAAAAGTATTATTGCCGCCATAAACAAGAGATAGCTCGACTAACGCATTACCCGGAATTTTGTCGGGGTTTCTGCCAGCAGCTCTCTCCCAAGAACGATAAATTGATCGCTCAGGATGGCAATACCATGCAAAAAAACGCAGTTCGCACGCTGTTTTCCGCTATTGCAGCGGGCACGCTTTTCAGCATTTCCGCAGGCTCAATCGCCGAAAGTGTCACCGCTTCTGAAAGCAGTGAGATCACTCTGTCCTTCACACCCTCGATCGAAATCACCCGTGTCGACAACGTCGCCATTGCTGATCCCGCTCTGGGTACTGATGCCGTCGGCATTGAAGACTTCTGTGTGGGCGGTCTGGGCTTCTCCACCTACAGCATTACTTTTGAAAGTAACGACACTAATAATGATTCTGAGTTTAGCCTGACCGATGACGGCACCAACCATATCCCCTACAGCGTTGGTTTTGATAACAGCACCTCAGGCACTTTTACCACGGTTGTGGCAGGGGATGCGCTGGCGGGCCAATCTCGAAATATTGCCTCCTGCGGTTCCAGCGATAATGCCCGCTTCCAAATTACAGTGGCCAACAGCGACTGGGAAACCTCAAGCGTGCTAAATGGCACCAGCTACTCCGATATCCTGACGATCACTGTCGCCTCCGAATAAGGGGGAAGGGCAACCGTCCCTGCCAACTATAATTTACAATGACAGGACGTTACCTGAAGCGCCTTGCACTGGCCTTGTGTCTAGTGCAGGGCCACAGTATTGATGCCTCTGCCGCAACCGCAGCCACTTTCCTACTGGAAACCGCTGCTCCTGAAGGGTTTGACGATCTCACCAAACCCCAGCAGCTCGTAGTGGATCTCTACTACGGCGGCCGGGAAATCGGCGCTGCGCAAGTCACCGTAGATCCGCGTTTTATTCGCTTTAACTCCCCGTCTACAGTATTGCAGCTGCTACCCGATATTCAGGATAGAGAGCGAATTCTCACCGCGCTCAAACGGCCCCTGGAAAAAAACAGTCGCTATGTATGCCGCTCGAACCGGCAAATTGGCTGTGGCTATTTAATGCCCTCTGAGTTTGCTGTTATTTACGATGAGCAGCACTACCGGCTCGATCTTTTTTTCTCGCAAACCCTGTTGCCGCAGCAGGCGGCCATCGATGATCCCTATTTACCCGAAGCGAGTTCCCAGTTTTCCGTGGTGCAAAACCTGAACGGCTCCTGGAGCGGTGTTGAAAGTGATTGGGGCCCCGATAGCTATACCGCCGCACTAAGCGGTAACACCATTGTCAGTTTTGCTGAGAGCGCTCTGCACTCACAGTGGTCGCTAGCCACAGAGCAGCGCAGCCAGATCAACAATCTGTACTGGAGCCGGGATTTTCGCGGGCGCGCCTACTCAGTTGGACTCTTGCAGCCCCAGGGAGGCTTTGGCTATTTCCGCCCACAGGAAGCCTTTTACGGGCTGGAACTGCACACCTCCCAGCGCACGCGCACCGATATCCGCCACCAACAGGGCGCGCCGGTTGAAATTAATATGCCCGTGCGCGGCAGGGTTGAAATATACCGGGACGAGCGACTTGTCCACACCGAACTGCTGGAGGCCGGTAACCGCCTGTTAAACACCTCCACCCTGCCCCATGGCGCCTACGATATCGAGGTGCGCACTTACGATGAGGCGGGGCGGATACTGAGCCGGCATATCGAGTTCTTTGCCAAGGATTCGTTACTACCCGCCCCCGGAGAGTGGTTCTGGAGCTTCCAGGCGGGTCTACCCACCCACAACTTTAGCGATAGCGCACTACCGGAGCACTATCGCGAAGGGATTGTGAGCGCCTCTGTCGCGCGCCGCTTAAGCACGGGACTCGGCCTTTTTGCTGCCGCTACCGCCGCCGAAAAGCAACAGTGGTTTGAAGTGGGTGGGCGCTGGATTGGAGAGCACCTGGAGATATCCCCAAGCTTGGTGACCTCCGATGATGGGCGCAGCGGCTACCGATTACAGGCACTGCTAAAAATGCCCTACGCCACCCTCAGCGGGATTAAAACCCAGCTGGATGCCGACACAAGCCCCTTCAACAGTGATGCCTATTCATTGCTACCTGGCAGCTACGCGCAAACCAGTTTGAGTTTGCGCACCACGGTGTTGGGCGGGCAGCTGTCGCTGAGGTTCAGCGAGCGGGACCAACTCCAGAGCCTGATTCCCGGCGCTATTGACAGCAGCAGCTCCCTGAACGGGGCCCAGCGGTTAAAAACCCTGGAGTTCCAACACCCTATTTTTAAGAGTGCGCACTGGCTCGGCAGCGCTACGCTATCCCACAGCGATGCCGATGGCGAACAATACACTCGCCTGGAAATTCAATTCCGCATGCGCTCCAAACACTGGCAGCACACCGCCCACCTCTACAGCGATAGCGGTGAGCAAAACGCTAGCGATGGCGGCGAGCGATTCGCCCTGCAAAGCCACTGGTACGATCGCGATCTGTGGGCCGCAGAATTTGAACAGCAACTGTCTATAGAGAAATCCTCAGAAGCCCACTACCTGGAAAGCCGCACACACCTGGCCGGGCATTACGGGTATGTCAATGCAGCGGTGGGGCTTTACGATAGTGGCGAGGGGCGTGCGCTCAACTATCTCGGTGGTTTCAGCAGCAACTTGATTGCGACCCCAAATAGCTTCGCCTGGGGCGGCGAGCAGAGCTTACAGAGCGCCGTAATTGTGGATATCGAAGGCAGTGAGGGGAAAGACTTCGAGGTTTTGGTGAATGGCGGCCGCCGAGGTTACGCCAAGGGCGGCAGCGCATCGGTGATTAATCTGCCGGCCTTCCACAGTTACGACCTGTCCCTAAGACCGCTGGAGCAGGGCTTTTTCGATTACCGCGAAACCTCGGAAACCATCACCTTGTATCCCGGCAATGTGGGCTCCGCCAGCTACCAGATATTGCCGCAAATTCTGCTGCTGGGGCGGCTGACCAGCTTTGGCCAGGGGCTGGCAGATACAGAAATTACGATCGCAGGGCAATCGGTCAAAACCGATCGCTACGGTGTTTTCCAGTTGGAATTTCGCAGTGAGCAAAGTGCTTTCGCGCATACCCAAGTCCGTTGGGGCAATTGCACCGCTTCCGCCAAAATCTCGTCCTCTGGCGATAGCTGGCTCAACCTGGGCACCATAGAAGAGTCCGAGGCAAACTGCCAAGTCGAACAGGGCGCGGAGGTAACCAGTGTCCAGCATTAAGAATTTCCCCTGCAACGGTTTTGGCCTCGGCGCCGGGCTGCTGCTCCTTCTGACTAATATGCCGTTACAGGCCCAGGTTAACTGCTCAAGCAATGACGATTTGCGGGTTTGCGGCCTGGAGGCCTCCCACACGTTAGATTATGAATCAGAGCCGAAAGAAATTCAGTTTACTACCCGCAGCCGCCTTGGCAGCTGGAGCCTGCGCTACGATGTAGAAGTGACACCGCTCGCCGGTTCTACTTTTTCTCTTTTTGCAGACAGTGGCGAGCAGCTGGCTATTGATATTGCCTTCCAGGCAAACAATGGCAGTACCGCAACACTCAGCCCAGCCACTCAGTCCACCACCTTTGCCGGAACCAGTGACGACGCCGATACCTATTTAATCATCGAGCTCGACAGCAGCCAGGTCCCCTCCTCCAGCCGCTACTCCGCCAGCTTTGAGATGACACTGAATAATTATTTTCTTGTCTGGGGCGCCAGCAGCGAAACGGTTCAATTTGATATCGTACTGGAAGTGGAGCCCAGTATCGCAATCCGCAACCTCGGCGATATTGACCTCAGCAACAGCGGCATAGTGTTTGGCCAGGCTATTGAGGGCCGTGAAGATTTTTGCATTGGCGGTATCGGATTTAGTGGCTATACCGTCAACCTATCCAGTGCCAATGGCAGTACCGGCGGCGCTGGCAGCAGTGCCTATACCCTGGGGGGAAACAGCGAGCAAATCCCCTACAGTGTTGCCTTCTCTGACAACCTGGCCGCGACGTCGGGCCTATCACCGGACAGCCTAGGGGATATCCCCGCCAGTTTCAGTCGGGGCGCAGATGAAAGCTGCCTTTCTGATAACGCCCGGATTTATATTTCTATTGCCCCCTCTGACTGGGAGAATGCCGGGGAGCCTTTTTATACCGATATACTGACAGTGACCGTCAGCAGCCAATAATTTTGGCAAGCGTAATAAACGGCCTTTATAGCACCGCGCGGACAGTCATACCCATATCAGCCGTCAATAGGCAGGCGTATTCTCTCACTCTGCTGACCGCGCAGTAAGACTTTAAGTTCGCCCCCGGGGTAGCGCTTGGGGAGTTTTATACTGGTGCCGGCATACAGACGCCCCACCTGTGATAACGCCTGGCACTCCCCCTCAGTGGGGCAGTATTGAACCTCGACCAGCTCTACATTGATATTGCCGCTATTTATCAGCTGGTGAACCCCTTCTTTCTCGATAAGTTCTACCTGGTAGTGCCCATCGAGCGGCTGTACAAATACCAGCGCTTGATAGGCAATTAGAATCTTTAACGCAGTCTGGTCTGACTTGACCTCACCGACAACAGGCTTAAAGGTCACCCGGTAAACTTGTTCCTGCTTGAGATCCCTATCCAGGGCAACCAAACGGAAACGACGCTTTTCCCCCGGCGCAAGCACGGCTTTTGCTGGGCTGACCAAAAGCTTGAACTCATCCGGGTTGAGAACCCGAACCCGGCTTTCATTCACTCTACCCGGGTTGTCAACCCGGAAAACTTCAGTCTTGAGATAGAGATTCTGTTGATCCGGGTTCACGACCACAATATCGTCTCGCGAGCTGGGCTTATCATCAAGATAGACAATAACTTTATCCAGGCTCATCGCTGCAAATGCCGGCTCCACGAGAAATAACAAGCCTAGAAGCAGTCTTTTCATTACAAAATCTCAATTCGAAAACGCATGCCACAGGGGCGATAGAAATAGCTTAACTAAAATTTTCTTACGATTAAGCTGCCCGTCACCACAAGACAAAACACAGGCAAACAACGAGACCAAACATATAAAAACATTCACAGCCAAAATATAAGCATAAGCAATATATTTAATACAAAAGCAACCAATGGGATCAAAAGCCAACAATAAAAAAGATAAAAAATATATTTTGGTCAGAAAGATAAAAGTTGCTTAGCATTAGATGCCAATAGCACAAATACGCAAAAAAACATCGTGAAAAAAATAAATCGTCTTGTAATATCCACACCACTACGGAACTGACCAACAATCCTAAAAAACAATTCCGCACTCCGTAGTCACTATCAATATTGGAGACCAAATAATGAAAAACGTTTTGTGCAAAGCGGTTCTCTCTGCTGCAATTATTTCAGCATCCGCGACTTCTTTTGCTGCCACTGACAGCGCCAGCAGCAAAATCAGCCTGGAGTTCACGCCTGTAATCGAGATTGAATCCGTTGAAGATGTGGCTATCAAAAATCAAGAACTGGGTGCGGATCTTCGCGGTATCGAAAACTTCTGTGTCGCCGGCATGGGTTTTTCTACCTACAGTGTCACTTTTGAAAGTAACGACGGTAACAACGACGATAAATTCACCTTGCACGATGGCCAGGGTGTTGAAGTACCTTACAGCGTAGGTTTCGATAACAGCCTGCTGGGTAGCTTTACCGGCGCTGAAGAGGGTACCCCTCTGACAGGCAATACCCGCAACGCTATTACCTGTGCTGACAACCACGACAACGCGCGCTTTGAAATCAATATCGCGAATGTGGATTGGGAAAACCAAGCCGTAACCAACGGCACCCACTATACCGACACCCTGCTTATTACCGTTGCCAGCGAGTAATTCAATAGTGGCCGGGCTTCCCGGCCACACTTCCTATGACAAAGTTATCCCGTACAACCACCTCGCCAGCCTTGGCACTTATTCTCTGCCTGTTAATTACGCAAACCAAGGCCAGTGCTGCCGCCCTTTTTCTTGAAACCGCAGAACCCGCCGGGTTTGCTGATATCGCCGCACCCCATGCGGTACTGGTAGACCTGTATTATGGCAGCCGCCGTATAGGTGCCGTAACCATTAACGCTGATATCAACACTATCCAGTTTGCCAATTTAGAGGAAGTGCTCGCTATTTTACCGGCCACAAAGGATGACGCCCTGGTAACAGAGCGAATAAAGCGTCCCTTTGTGCGGCATGCAGGTTCCATTTGCCGTATGAACTCACAGGAAGGCTGTGGATTTCTAACCCCCAAAGATATCTCTGTTATTTACGATGAAGAGAATTACCGGGTAGATGTATTCTTTTCCCCAGATTTACTTTCTGTTGAAGCGGCATCTGTAGAAAAATTCCTGCCCCAATCCAGCAGTCGCTTCTCGGTTGTACAAAACTTCAGTGGAACCCTTTCCGGCAGCCAAAACAGTGATGCGCTTAATGGCTATAACGCGGCTTTAAGTGGAAATACGATAGTCAGTGCAGGGGAAAATGGTATTTATTCAAGTTGGTACTTAACCAATAACAGCGACAATAAACTCTCATCCCTATACTGGAGCAGGGATTTTCGCGGGAGAGCCGTCTCTGCCGGTCTTATACAGCCGCAGACCGGCTTTAGCTACTTTCGGCCACAAAATAGTTTCTACGGTTTTGAATACCGCAGCTCACAGCGCACCCGCACAGATATCGACTACCAGCAGGCCTCTCCAGTTGAAGTCAATATGCCTCTGCGCGGCAGAGTTGAAATCTACCGTGCCGGCAGGTTACTGCACAGCGAATTAATGGAAGCGGGCAATAAACTCGTTAACACGACGACATTGCCGTCCGGTGCCTACGAAATCGAAATACGGACACTAGACCAAAGTGGTCGGCAAATTTCCCGATCGGTGGAGTTCTTTGTAAAAGACTCCCAGTTAACGGCCCCAGAGGAATGGCAGTGGGATATGCAAATCGGTATGCCTGTAGAGCTCTACAGTGATAGCAGTATACCAGAGTACTATTCTGAGCCCATGGCGCAGGGCAGTGTCACCCGCAGAATATCCCCAAACCTTGGCATAACGTCTTCTATTGCGTTAAGCAATAATCAACAGGTCACTGAGCTGGCTGGGCGCTGGGTAGGCCGCTATTGGGAATTCACTCCTAGCTATATCGCCTCCTCCGATGGGCGCCGGGGCTATCGCTGGCAGGCGCTTATAAAAGCCAAGCGCTTTACGATTAGTGCCTCCCAGGCACATATGGATGATGCGCTATCTGACGCCTACACTACCGACGAGTTACAGCTTCTGCGATCGGGATTTCAACAGCGCACGATCAATTTACAAACCCAGTTACTCGGCGGACAGTTTTCTGTACGACACAGTAATAAGCGCTGGAGCAGCCTCGATAGCGACAGTGAGGTTGCGGAAGAGTATGACTACTGGAGCGCCAACAACCTTACAACCATAGAGTATCAGCGCACTTTTCTTTCCAGCGGGCGCTGGCTGGGCAACGCCACCCTCAGTCATAGTGAGGCTGACGGTGTCGGCTTTACCAGCCTCGGCTTTCGCTTTTACCTGCGCAACCACCGCTGGCAGAGCAACGCCTCATTGCGCAGCGACTACAGCGCAACGAACAGTCGCAACCACCAACTAGCGCTACAAACCAAGTGGAATGACTTGGACCTCTGGGCACCGGTATTTGAGCAGCAGTTCAGTGCCGAATCCAGTACTGATGAGCAATACCTTGAAAGTCGTACCCGCTTCTCTGCAAGCAGTGGGCAGCTCAATAGCGCGGTAAGCTATAGCGATCGAGAGACGGGTAATTCTCTCAACTATCTCGCCAGCTTTGGCTCCAGCTTTGTATTTACACAGAATCAATTTTCATGGGGCGGGGAAACCTCGCGCAATAGCGCTGTGATTATAGATATCGAAGGCAGTGAAGAGGAAAAATTTGCAGTTCTGGTCAATGGTAATCGGCAGGGATACGCTATCGGCGGTGAAAGTTCACTGATCAACCTGCCCGCTTTCAACACCTACGATATTGCGCTAAAGCCCCTGGGAGCCGGCTTCTACGATTTTCGCGAGAAGAATCAGCAATACACGCTGTATCCGGGCAATGTTGTTATTGCAGATTACGCCATCACCCCGGTTATCGTTACCACCGGGAGACTTATCCACAATGGCCACGGTATCAAAGACACACCACTCTCTGTTGCTGGCAACAAAACCAAAACGGATGAATATGGCATTTTTCAGCTGGATATCAGTCTGGAGCGAAATTCGCAAAGCAACCTGGAGATCAAATGGGGTAACTGCTTAATGACATTAGCTCTCAAACCCTCCAGCGAAGATTGGCTCAATCTCGGCACTATTGAGCAAGAGCAAGCCCACTGCCAAACCCGTGTATCTAGCGGGGAACTCGATGCTTAAATCTCTCAATCACGGTCAGACTTTGTCCCTGGTACTGATCGCGCTAGTCTTCAGTTTATGCTCAGCCGCGAGCAAAGCGGCCTGCTTGATCAATCTGAATGCCATTGATGTCTGTGACCTCCAGGGCAGCCACACAATTGCCCCTGTGGCCAGCAGCCAAAACATCCCTTTCTCCATTCAAAGTACTTATGGCGGCAGCCCGCGCCCATTTGGTGTGAGACTCGCTACGGATGCAGGGGGGAGTTTCCAGCTCCAGTCCAGTGAGGGAGAGAGGATCGAGATAAAGGTCTCGCTTAAAATAGGGGAAGAAATTCACCGCTTGCAGCCAGACCAGTACCTTGGCGAATTTAGTCGCTCCAGAAATGTTACCGATGCAGACCTTATTATTGAGCTGGATGCAAATCGGGTCTTTAGTTCCAGTCTCTATACCGGGAATTTTAGTTTAACCGTTATTCAACCCAGCACCAGCCCAGGAATTTCTTACACCACTGAGTTTTCGATTGTTCTCTCGGTCGAGCCGGAAATCACCATCCAAAATCTCGGTGATATAGCGCTTATTAAAGATGGAACTACCGCTGAGCAGGCGCTATCTGCCAGTGAAGATTTCTGTATCGGTGGGAAAGGATTTAGCCAATATCAAATAAGTCTATCCAGCAGCAATGGCGGCAGTGGTGACTTTCGCTTAAAAGGCAGCGAAGACAGCCTCGCTTACTCAGTGGTATTTAGCGATAATCTTTTAAGTTATTCTGGCAGTTCTCCAGATGCCTCAGGAAAAATTTCAGCCAACTTTGAGCTAACCTCCCCTCCCGAGTGTGGCAGTGATAACGCGCACCTCACCATCAATGTGCCTTCCAGTGAGTGGCGAACGGCGAGCGAGGCAAAATATACCGATATTTTGACGATTACCGTTGCGGCACAATAACCCGACGATCAAGTAATCAATTATCGCAAGGCAGGCTTCTCTGCCTTGCGATACCCTCAGTACAATAGCGCGGGATTCTTAGAGATAAATACACGGGTAATCGCCCAGGGTTTTAAAGCCCCATTTAACCTACCTTTGCCCCACCCTTGCCCCCTGCAAGCGGGAATACTCACCGGGATTGTCTGAGAAAAATATCTCAACATAAAAAACCAAAACAAAATACCTATTTTATTAACCGCGCAAACCTCTAATATTTATTTAAGCGATCAGAAATGGCTCCACACCAGGAAGTGATGCCCTCTTAGTTTCTAAGCCAATGTTTTAGTATTGTGCGGCATATGGAAGAAGTACTATGGATAGTTGTATTTTTCGCGCCTCGCTCCTCTTTATCAGCACACTTCTCGCCGCCAACAGCGCCACAGCCGAGACTGATAGCGCCAATAGCCAGATTACACTGACATTTAGCACCATCGTCAACATCAACCTCAGTGAGGTTGACAATCTAGTTATAGCGGATCCCACCCCCGGGCAGGATGCCGTGGGCATAGATCCCTTTTGTATTTCCGGGGATGGATTCAATACATTTAGCATTACTTTCGAAAGCAATGACGGGAATTCTGACCCTATATTTATGTTAACAGACGGCAATATCAGCATTCCCTACGATGTAGCCTTTGCCAACAGCTTAACCGGCAGCTTTACCCCCGTAATATCAACCGTCACCTTAAGTGGTAACTCCATTAATGCACAAGACTGCACCAACAATAATGCGCGCTTTTCGATCACAATACCAAACCTAGTCTGGAACAACCCAACTATCACCAATGCCGGCCCCTACTATGACACGCTGTTAATCACGGTGGCCTCAGAATAAAAATCAACCGCATTATCTGCTGTAATTAATCTACTGTAAAAATTATCGCCATCAGTCGCTCAATCGCACTCCAGGTATCGCACACAGAAGAAAACAGCACAAATTCACCTATACTTATACTTCTTATAAGTCTTGCTCCTGGCATATACACTCTCCAAATAATCCCATAAAAAGACACCCAAGATATCTTCGGAAAAACCTATGCATTTAAACCCTCAAGCAAGCAAAATTTAACAACTACCCTTGCGTGGCCAAGCAGCAATTCGGCAACAAATAAGTTTAATGGACTCACAAAAGGCAGCCAAAATAACGATGCCTTTTCAAAGTAAGGACAAGTTTGTATGAGCACTAAGAGTTTCCGTCGAGCCCTCCTCGGCGGCGCAATAAGCTGTTTCGCCTTTATTATATCCCCGGAAATACTTGCCCAGGTCACCGACACAGGCAGCTCGGATATAACCCTAAACTTTACAGAATCCGTTAGTGTGATGAATGTGGGCAATGTCACTATTACCGACCCCTCAACGGGAACAAACGCCACCTCAATTGAACCTTTTTGTATTTCCGGGGTCGGCTTTTCCACTTTCGAGATCACTTTCGAAAGTAATGACACTAACAATGACACCGTATTTGAACTTACCAACGGCACTAATACGGTAGACTATACTGTAGGTTTTGATAACAGTCTCGTCGGCTCCTTTACCACAGCTTCCGAGGGCATCGCTATGACAGGACAAACTCTAAATGGGGTAGCCTCAGACTGCTCTTCCGACAATGCCCGCTTCGAAATTACTATTGCCAATGCAGACTGGGAGAATTCGACCACTCAGAGCGGTAGCGGCTATGCCGACACACTGTTAATTACGGTAACTTCTGAATAACCTCAATTTGGCGGCTGGAAACCAGTCGCCTACCAGGCGCCCTATGACAACAAAAATAACCAACCGGGTTGTTTTTGCCTTCTGCGCAATGTTAGTGATTTCTTTAGGGGGTATTGCAGAATCAAAAGCCAACCCGATAATTGAAACGGGAATCCCCAAGGGTTTCGAAGATCTCAGCAAACCGCAATTCATTTTGGCGGATCTATACTATGGCGGTCAGAAAATTGGTACGACGCCAATTACCGTACACCCAACCTATATTACCTTTAACAGCCCCACAGCAGTATTTGATTTACTGCCCCAATCAACAAACCCCACACTGATTGCACAACTGCTGCAAAAACCTCAGGATAAAAATGCACATCGAGTCTGCCAAAACTTAACGCAAATAGATTGCGGCTATCTAGTGCCTGAAGATTTCGCCGTTATCTACGATAGCGATCTGTATCGCCTGGATATCTTCTTTGCCCCTGAGCTACTGCCGCAGCAGCAGGCCATTGCCAGCCCTTTTTTGCCCGCTTCCAGCAGCGGGGCCTCCCTAATACAAAATCTCAGCGCCACCTGGTCTGGCGTCGACTCGCAAACTCATGGCAGTAACTACAGTGCCACCTTAAACGGAAATACGATTATCGGTTTCGGCGAGCACGCCCTGCGCAGCCAGTGGCACTACCTGGATGAACAGGGCTATCAAGTCAGCAACCTGCACTGGTCCAGGGATTTTCGCGGTAAAACCTACTCCGCCGGTCTCTTTCAACCCAGCGGTAATTTTGGCTACTTCACCCCGGCAAAATCCCTCTTTGGCTTCGAATTTCGCAACTCCCACAGAACCCGCACCGACCTGTCCCACCGGCAGGGGGCGCTTATTGAGGTGAATATGCCGGTGCGGGGGCGCATTGAGGTCTATCGTGAAAATCGCTTGATCTATACTGATTTACTGGATGCCGGAAACCGTGTCCTTAATACCTCAAACCTGCCCAGCGGGGCCTATGAAATCGAGATTCGCACATTCGATGAGTCCGGCAGACCTCTCGGCACATTTATCGAATTCTTCGCTAAGGATTATTACCTGCCCGCACCCGGGGAGTGGCACTGGGGCTTTTTAGCGGGTATGCCCACCAAGGTAACGCCCTATCGAGGCTTACCCGACTACCATAACGAAGGTTTCCTGCAGGCCTATTTAGGCCGCAGAATTTCCGATAATATCGCTCTATTCTCGTCTGTGTCTGCCTCTGAGAGCGAGCAGGTATTTGAACTTGGCGGGCGCTGGGTTAGCTCACTGTTGGAGCTATCCCCCAACCTTATGCTCGACGGCAAGGGGCGCAAAGGCTATCGGCTGGAAGCGCTGCTCGAAACCTCCTGGTTCACTGTAAGCGCCTCTAGTGTCCAACTGGATAACAGCGACCCTGTCTACAGTGATGAAAATTACTCAATATTAAACAACGGCTTTTCACAGCGGAACTTTAGCCTGCAAACGCAACTCTGGGGCGGAAGCCTTGCGCTCAGATATAGTGAGAGAGATAGATTTACCTTGCCAGGCGCGAGCAGCTTCGACGACAGCAGAAATAAGCTCAGCACTCTTTCCTTTCAACGCGCAATTCTCAAGGGGGATAACTGGCTGGGGAACCTGACCTTCTCCTATAACCGCTCCGATCACGAAGACTACTCAAGTATTGAGTTTCAATTTAGACACCGCAGCAATCACTGGCAACACACCGCCAGCCTCCAGTCTGAATACGGCAACACCCCAGACGGGGACCCCCACAGAATTACTTTTGATAGCCGCTGGCATGACCGCGATATATGGGCCATGGAAGTGGAGCAATCCTTCGGTGCGGAAACCCATAAACACGGTTATCGCCTGGAGAGCCACTCTCGCCTGTCCGGCCGCCAGGGATTTATTGATACCGCTATCAGCCTGAGCGATGAGAATAACCAGCGCGTCAGCAACTATCTGGGCAGTTTTAACACCAGTCTTATGACTACGGGGAAACAATTTGCATGGGGTGGGGAGCGAGCACTGGAAAGTGCCATTATTGTCGATATCGATGGCAGCGACAATAAAACCTTCGAAGTACTTGTCAACGGTTCACGCCACGGTTACGCGAAGGGTGGCGGCCTATCGGTGGTCAATCTACCGGCCTTTAACAGCTATGATGTCTCTCTGCGACCACTGGATGACGGCTTTTTTCAGTACCGGGAAAAAAGCCACGCTATAACCCTATACCCCGGCAATATTGCTGAAGCTTCATACAATATCCAGCCGTTATACGTGATTATGGGCCGATTAACCTCCTACGGAAATGGGCTGCCAGACACTTTAGTCAGTATTAACAATTACCAGGTAAGCACGGATCAATATGGCGTTTTTCAACTGGAGGTCCCGATAGATATTCAGGATTCTACCCAACTGGAAGTTAAATGGCTCACTTGCACTATCAATCTACAAGTGGAGGATTCCGGGGCAAACTGGATCAACTTGGGCACACTTCAACAATCCGACGACTACTGCCTACCCGCCTTTAGCCTGAGCAAACACGATGAATAACCCTAACAAAGCCTCTCTATTACACCTTTTATTTTGGACAGTACAGATTGCAATACCAGTTATACTACCAGCCTCTCTTGCCCACGCCAGCTGCACCGGTGATAGCAACCTGCGCACCTGCAATCTCTATGGCGAACACAGCATTCGCTATGAAACCGTAAGAAAATATATCAGCTTTACTTTGCTCAGCAACAACGCCAACCAGGCCCAGCCCTTTACTCTTAAGGTGACTCCAGCAACCGGCAGCCACTTTCGCCTGTATTCCGATAGCGGAGAGCCGCTTGATATAGACCTGTCACTCTCTTATCGGAACCATTATTCAACGCCGTTGCTCCCCAATAAAACAAGCGATCAACTCTCGGGCAGCCTCAGTGACCTAAACAGCAAACTTAATATTAGCGTCAATTCCTCGACAGAGATTTTATCGACAAATTACCGTGGCAGCTTTCAAATGGAGCTTGTGCAGTATATGAATGCAACGCCAATAGACTCACACACCGTCGACTTTACCATTGCGCTGGAGGTGGAGCCCAGTATTTCCATTAACAATCTGGGCAATATTTATATCAATGGCTCTAACTTTCCCCCCGGGCAGGATATAACTGGGTATGAAGATTTCTGCGTTCAAGGTATTGGCTTTAGCAGCTATCAGGTAAGTTTATCTAGCCGCAATAGCCTGGCGCGAACGGCGCAGAGAGCCTCTATGTTCCTGTTGAGCAGCCCCGTTGAAAACCTCCCCTATGCCGTATCATTTACCGATGATATGAGCCAAACAAGCGGGGCAAAAACATTAAGTAATGGGATTGCCCTAGGTACTCTCACAGAAAGCCTGTCTGGCCACTGTGCAATAGACAACGCCAGGATTATGGTTACTATTCCCGGAGGGGTTTGGGAGGGAGCTAAGAGTTCCTACTATACAGATGTGCTCACCGTCACCGTGACCGGGCAGTAGCCCCCGCCAATAGAGATTAACAACCCGTCGCAACTAGCTACACATGCTTAGATACTCTGTGCAACAGAGGCATCAGGGAGTTATGCGGAGGCTTCCCGAGCTAAGTAAAGTTATCCATCGAGCGGAAAGCGAACCCGCTGGCTCCGCTTGCCGCGCAATAGCACCTCCAGCTCACCACTGTGCGGCTTACCTGCAACATCGATACTGGTACCCGCATAGAGTCGACCTGCAGTGTCGAGTTTTTCACACTCGTCCTCGCTAATACAGTGGCGTACTTCAACAACTTCTACATTAATATTGCCGCTATTTGAGAGGCGGTAAGAGTCCCCCTCTGCAATCAAATCCACTTGGTAGGCCCCGCCTTCAGGCTGTACAAACACCAGTGCCTGATAGGCCACGAGGATTTTTAGCGCAGTCTGCTCCGTCTGTATATCGCCAACGACCGGCTTAAAAGTGACCCGGTAAACTTTTTCCTCCTCCAGATCACGATCCAGCGCCATCACGCGAAAGCGCTTTCTTTCACCGGGAGCTAAAACTGCCTTGGCGGGGCTGACCAGGAGTTTAAACTCTTCGGGGTTAATCACCCTTACTCTCTTTTCATTATCCCGCCCGGGGTTATCAACGCGAAATATTTCTGTCTGCACATATAGGGTTTCTTCATCTGGGTTGCTGACAACCACATCGTCCCTCGCGCTGGGACCATCCTGTAAATACAGGAGAATCTTATCTACAGACATCGAAGCCATAACCGGTTGGGCAAGTAGTAGTACGAGTAATAAAAATGGCTTTTTCATTGGAAACTAGCTGACCTTAAATGTTCTTATCATGGGTTCTGTGCCGGGCTATTTTACCGGGATCTGATACCGGTAGTCATGAGCAAGATAGTTATTCTGCCCTAATTATCAAGCGCGAGTACCCCTTTAGCTGCCGCTCTGACAGACACCGGCTATTGTCCAGAGAAATCGTGCGCTGTACCCCCGGCGCCGTTAGCGAAATACTAATATGTTCAGCCGGCATATTCCGCAAACAAAGTGCCCGTGAATTATCTACCTCTCTCTGCTGCCAGGCGATATTGGGCGGAAAAATTAACATGATCTGCGCGGTTGCAGATTGAGAGCTACCTGCGGCAGAGACGGGCTCTACCAGCAGAGAGGCACAAATCAAGGCAAGCGATACTACAGCCAGCTTTAATCTACACACAGACGGGCCCTACCTCTTACAGCGCAGAGAGACAACTTCTGCACAGACTACAAATGGGTCATCCGATTTAATTTTAGTTCGATAACCTAACAGGGGGGGCATATTTCGCCCCCGCAGACCTTGCAACAGCGGCGGCACCGTCTATTTTTCCTGTATGACCCGGCTCCCGCTTAAGTCCGGCTCATCTCTGGAGCAAAGGCCAAATTGCGCCAAATCCCAGACGACAATAACACCCGTTTTTCGGACCAGACTCTCATGCTAATTGCACATCGCGGCGATAAGACCCGCCAACCGGAGAATACGATTGCCGCTTTTGAGGCGGCCCATAATCTGGGGGCTTGCGCCATTCAGTGCGACATCCGCTTCAGCGCTGACGGCACTCCCTGGTGCTTTCACGAGGACAGTCTGCCTATCTCCGACAGCGACCAGCCCCAGGTCTTCCACTCTCTACTGGACTCGCAGCTGCACCACCAGTCACTCAACCGCTTTATCGAACTGGTAGACTGGGCCAGCTGTCACCGCCACCTGGATTGGTTTGTCGGCATCTCCCCGGCCAATATTGCCCCGCTGGGTTTTATACCGGCGGTAAAAAAGCTGATGGAATTGATGCGCAATGAGAATGAGTCTTTCGCACTGCTCTCCACGGACTGCCGCAGCCTCCGGGCTGCACGCAATATAGGCTGGCACCGGATTGCCCTGGAGATCAACAGTGTCTCCCGCTGCCTGTCTGCCGATATCGTCACTTCGGCACCGGAGTATCTATTGATTCGCGACAGCCATGTCGAGTGTGACGAACTACCTCCGGGGCCCTGGCAGTGGGTTGTCTATGAGATTAACACCACAGAAGAGGCGGTTCTCTGGCGCAAGCGCGGCGCCCACCACATTCTCACCGGAAATTTACCGCTGCTGATGCGCTCCCGGGAAGCAAGCGATGTCTACGGATTTTGATGTCTTAGTGGTCGGCGCCGGTATACAGGGAGCCGGTGCCGCCGAAGCCCTGGCCTCAAATCACTATTCAGTGGTCATACTCGAACAGCTGGGTATCGCCGCCGCCACCTCCTCCCGCTCGTCCAAACTTATTCACGGCGGCTTGCGCTACCTGGAGAGCGGCCAGTTCCGCCTGGTCTACGAGTGTTTGCGGGAGAGAAAGTGGCTGCTGGAGAACAAGCCTGAACTTGTGCGCATGGTCCCCTTTTATATCCCTGTCTACCAGCACAGTAAAAGGTCGGCCTGGGTAGTCCGCCTGGGGCTGAGCCTGTACAGCCTGCTGTCTGGGCTGAGCAATACCGACTCTTACTTTCGCAAAGTGCCCCCATCCCAGTGGGATAGCCTGCCAGGTTTGCAGAGGGAGGGCCTGCTGGAGATTTTCCGCTATAACGATGCACAGACCGATGATGCCGCCTTAACCCGGAATGTCGTTGCCTCAGCGATTACCCACGGGGCGCAGCTTATCTGCCCCGGTAGCTTGGTCGGCGCAGAGGTGACCGGCGATGGGGTCCGCGTAGACTATGTCGCTAACGGCAAGCTCAATACATTGCGCACCCGGGCGCTGATCAATTGCAGCGGCCCCTGGGTGGCCAACACCAATGCTCGCTGTACACCGCCGCTCGCCCTGCCTCCGTTCGATTTAGTCGCCGGCACCCATATTTTATTGCCCCTGTCTCTCGGCGATAAAATCTATTATGTGGAGGCCGATGACGGCCGCGCCGTTTTTATTATGCCATGGCGAGATAAAACACTGGTTGGCACTACTGAGCGCCCCTATTTTGCTGATCCCCGGGATGTCACCCCTACCCCAGAGGAGGAGAGCTACCTCCTACAGACAGTGCAGAAGTATTTTTCTCAGGCACGGCGACTCAGCGAGGAAGATATTTGTGAGAGTTATTCCGGGCTGCGGGTACTTCCCGAGATGGCCAAAAGTCCTTTTGCACGCTCCCGGGAAACGATTATTTGCAGCGACAATAATAAACAACCGAGAATTCTGGCGGTGGCTGGTGGAAAGTTAACAAGCTATCGCGCCACTGCGCGCAAATTACTCAGCAAACTTGAACCCACCCTGTGTGCGCAACCGCCTATTTTACCCAATACGCAAGCTTCAAAAACCGCAAGTAGCTCCTCTGAACGCGAGCGCAATATCTAAATTATTATTCCGAAGCTAGAAAGGCTGAGGGTGAGAAAAACTGCCCCCCAGAGATCGCGATTAATCATCATCCACACTGGAATTCATTACGGCTAAACAGCGGCTGCCCGGAGCGGTACAGGGCCCTTGCAACACGTAGGTAGCACGCTTATCACAGCCAGAAACCCCATAGGTTCTGCCCCCCAGTTGCTGAATGGTGATTGAGTCCGCATCACAATTCAAATCAAAGGGAGCCCTCTTGGAAACAGTTTCTTCCATCAATGAAGTACAGCCCCCCAAAACTAATACCACAGCACCCATACCGATTAACTTAATCATGCTAAATTCCTTTTATCCGTCTGTATTGTTAAGGCACCTCTGCAAACCCAAAATAAGCAGCTAATTAAAACGCTGGAAACTTTTAAACTCAGAGGCTCAGTATAAAGGCGAAGTCATTCGATATTCCATCACGACAACTTTTCAACCGATAAGCACAAGCCAGCGCCTGCCGATATCAATACCACCCCGCTCCAGCTTATAGCCCCTGAATATCTATCCGCATTACAGCAGTCGTTACAGGCGCAACCGAATAGACTCAGCCTCCGCTACCCAAGTCCATACAGCGGCTTCTCCGGTACCTATACCGAGTAGGGGCGTAAGTTTCACAATAAAGCCGCACATCGACACAGGCATCCCATATAATGGCAGCTACTCTGTTTTTATTAGTATTTTGCGCCACCATTTATGTCCGAATTTAGTACCCACCGTTTCTGTACCGCACCACTACTGGATTAGACCTATACTAAAAAAAATCAACTAAAATCAATGGGTTAGCTCGTTCTATTTTTTTTGTGTACCAGTCTCGACCACAAATCTGATATTTTACAGCGTATTAGTGATCCTCCATGAGAGATGAGTGCCTGCGTGAGTCCTGGGCCTCACAGGCACTTATGTGCTCAAGCCATCTCGGCGCCGCCACCTCCTTTTGACTCAACCGCATAGATCACCCCCTGGATAGTGGCGCTCACTTCCTCGCCTATCAGCTACAATACTGCGTCTTTTGTGTCCAGGTCTGGGCAAGTCGTGACCCACTCCAGGGCTGCACACAGGCGTGTGACTCGTTGTAATTGCTCCATTTGCATTCTTACAGGCATGCTCGTCAACTCCTTGAAACTACTAATCCCTTATGGCGCTCTAAACTTTAAAGTAGCACCCATGCCACCTAAGCCCAGTTATCTGCACTGGCATTTGGCGACAACCCAGTAAAAGCTACTACCGAATTCATAGTGTGTGAACATTCATGCTGAAATATTTCGATTTTCGCAATGTAAAATGCGGCAAAGTTTCTATTGTCGAATTTTCATTTGGGAGGGCTGATAACGCGGCTCGATGTTTGAGGCCGGAACACTAGGCGAGCGCCTGCGCAACGCACGGAAACGGGAGAGGATGACGGTTGCACAGCTAGCAAGACAGCTGGGGCTTGTTTCATCTCAAATTTCGAAAATGGAAACAGGAAACAGGAAACAGGAAACCAGAAGATAGCCGCAGAGCTGCTGCCAGCCTGGTGTGAAGCGATTGGGATCACCCTGGCGGAGGTGTATGGGGCCGAGAACCAGCACCACTTTGCGCAGATTCCCTTCCCACCTTTAAGCGCTCGCCTTTACACACAGCTACCCAAGGAGTGGCAGCTACATATTCAGCGGGCCATTGAAAGTACCTACCGAGCACAGAAGAAAACGCAAGACCCTACGGCGGAGGGTTAGCCTCTCAACACAGTCCGGGGTCCTTAGAGCTAACCCCGCGCACATGAGCTGGAAAACCGCGTAGCGGTTTGGAGGTCCAGCACTGAAGGTGCGACATGCTGCGCCTAGTTATATGCCTGCACCTTGAACCTCATTAAAAAGTACCGATGGAACACCAGATTTTTGGTATTTGTGCGCAGTAACTCTATTTATACTGGGTTTAAAGCTGACCGGGCCAATTACAAAATAATTGCTTGTTAATTTTTCTATGAGCAAATCGCAAAAGTCTGCCCAATCATTATTATATTCGTTTCTTTTCACTTCGCCGGTGAAATAACACATTCCTTCTGCCAGCCAAAATAGAGTTAGTGCTGTACCCAGATCGCAGGCTTCGTTAATTACAATCGCATTTGGAACATCAAATCCATCACCCCAGTTGTAACTGATTGCGTAGCTTTGTAGAAAGCATGGATTTCTAGAAGCTTTTACAACACGCACTAGCTCTTGAAGGTTCTCTTCGCCTTGAATCTGATCTATTAATTTTTGCTCGATATCGCTAATCATAATTGTATATAACGTTGAGCTAACGGGCCAGAAAAGCGCAGCTTTGCTGGCCCGCGCGGACGACAGCCCGCTTTGAGTGACTCGCTATATTTACCCTTTAATGACATAGCTATAGATACCCTTCCCTATTTGTTTATAACTTGGATCTCTACCTTCTTCCGTAGATACTTCAATGCCATCCAACGGCAAAAATATACCACTCTCAGATGAAAAAAATTCTTGTAAGACTACATAGAGGCCCTGATCTGAAGCCCTAACTGAAGCTGGATTTAACTCCGAAATTTCAGTTGGCCACTTTTCTTTGCCTATTGCACCGTTTTCAGAATAAAGCGATTGCACTGCAATTCGTAAGTTATCAGCCTGAATACTTGATTCACTGTGATGATCAATACAACCTACGAGCAATAAAACAGTAATTATTAGAAATATGCGCATGACTAGTAAATATAACTCCCGCAGAACGCGCGGCTTTGGAATGGAGGCGAAGCTACAATGGAAAAGGCGTCGCCGTGCCTGCGATTGTTAGCCCTTTTCACTGAAGTTTACTGTCCAAGTAGTGCAGAATCGTTCTGCTTGCGTTGCATACTAGCTCCGCATCTGCCCCCCTTTTCAAGAAGGATGCGCTCGCCTTCGGGCTCATGCTCTGAACCAGGCCCAGTCATCTCATTCGTATGAATTATCTTTCCGACATCGTGAATCGCTACTCCGATGCGAATAAATTCAAAATCTAACGAGACATCTAACTCTTAGAATATATCCTCATAGTCTTCATCATTCTTTCGCCCGTGGAGAACTTCCCACATACCTTCCTGATGTAGCCAAATCTCGTCGGCATTTCTCTCGATATACTCATTCACATCCATTCCATCTATAACAGGCGGTCGTTTGACCCTGACTTGTTTTCCATTGATGAAAATCCAATTATATCTCTTTTTTCTATTAGCTTTTTCGCGCTTTTGTTCAGCTGTGAGCCTATTCTTTGACTTTGCCATTTCTTTGAGACCTTAAACGCTAACGCCCTGCTAATGGACAGACGCTGCGCAGCAGTGGCTGTCCAAGCCAAGGTTTCCTTGGCTGATAATTGAGCAGTTTGTTATGAGTTATTTTATGGCAATGTAACATGTTTCACCCACAGATTAGCTGACCAGCCGATAAAGCCACCGATAATTGCAGTATAAATGAGAACATTGGCCGCTAAGCTAAAAGCTAAGCCAGCTAACACACCTGCAATGGCGTCACAAACCAACTGAACTAGCCACGCCTTTTTAAAAGCTTTGGGGTCAATTTCAGGAGCTGCCAGAAAACCAATGAACAACCCGAGAGCACTAACGACCAATAAGCGATTCCAATCACCGAAGTAGAAAACTAGTGAAGCGACTGCGCAAAATAATGCACATGCCGAGCCGCTAATAGATAGTAGTTTTAGTTGCTTCATTTATGACTCATAACGCCGCACCTGTGTTTTATACACATATTTGAATCCTATTCAAAGTCTCATACAGAGAAATAGCCTAATTTCCCGACTGGAATGAATGAAATTTAACCGTCTATAAGACCAAAAGCGCTTGAGTTTTACGCTAAATCTAGCGCTTTCCCTGGAGTAGAGCGCATATTGATTAAACAATCACCAGTATCCCTCTCTACTTAGGTATCTGATCTTGCCTGTAGTAGATAGAGTTGAAGCTCTCAATACTCTTGTAGAGCTTATCAGAGTAGTAATTTTCACTGGTTCACTTGTGTATAAAACTTAGCGCCGCACTCAGCCGCAGCTTACTTTGTGCGCCTTTTGCGCGAAAATTTGGAGCGCAGCAACCGCACAAAAGGCGCACAAAGTAAGGGGTCGGCCTGCAGCGCTTCGTTATACCTAATTCTGGGGGGTTACCTGGACCTCAAATGGAACCCCGCTTGAAGCTGTAAACTTAATATCCGCAGATTGATGAAATTCTGTGAGTAAAACCGGGCTAGCCACAAGCACAAATCCAGTAGACTCATTGAATTCGTACACTTTCGTTTTTAACCGGATTTGGTTCTCCGGGGTTTGTTCGGCGTTTAGCTCAATTTTTAGCATGTTATCTATACGCATTTCACTTTCAGCGCCTTCCTCATTAAGAAGCTGAATAGATGCCAGCTGTTCATTATTTGAGCTGGCATCTACTTTGAGCATAATTGGAGACGCCGTGGAGAAAGAGGCGTATAGAAGAGATGCGCCCCCAAGTGCCAATATTGCAGTAATATAATTCTTGACTCGTTTTACGACCGCAAACTTTTCTGATTCATTTACAAGAATATCTTCTGGGATAATTGAAAATGCAGAAGAAATTGATTTAACCGACTCTTGGGACGCCTTACCGCTTTTCTCGATTCGCTGTATGGTTCTTAAGCTAACCGATGCCACTTCAGCCAGCTGCTGCTGACTCCAGGCTCGCGACTTTCGCAGGCTGATGATCTTGTTTGTATCTACTTGCACTTCCATTTCTCTGTCCTCTGAAAATTGAACTTAAATTTTCACCGGATCAGCCTTAATTAGTTACGTCATTCTTACGACATTAGTACGAAATTCATGCGACAGGCATAACGCCAAGCCTGTGTTTTATACACATTATTTAAGTCCATTTAGAGCTTCTGCTGCCTCAATATAATGAAGTAGCTTGGTGTATCCCTGCCAAACGGTTTTCACCCCTGGCTCACCATCCCCTTTACGCCCCAAAAAACCTCCTAAACCTGCCAGCATGCGGGTTATATCCCTCATGCTTGGGGGTTCATTTGGTGGAGTAGTTTTATCTCGCATCATCCATATCATACGCCATTCTTTTTCAGAGTAGGCACTCGTACACGGTGCTTCAGGAAGTCTTCGTGCTCGTGTAGTTATCGAATGTAGTCGCCATCCAATAATCATATAGATCGCAATGCAGTTCAGCATTCGCTGCTCTGTTCTAAAACGATTACTTTCTATCTGACATCCACCTTTTAACACTCGAAAATAGGTTTCAATTTCCCACCGGCTTCGATACCACTCAATGATAACCCTCGCCTGCTTAAAGTCTTCAACTGAAAGATCCGTCAACAGCATCCACTCAATCCCTTTCTCACCCTCTGGTGGGGTTAATTCTTTAGCCAGTACAGCATAGAGAGAAAGTGGTCTTTTAGATTTTCCTTTTCCTAGTAATCGTATTTCAGTAGTGGATACGCTAACTTTGGCTTTTCTTCCAGGTTCTCCATTCCGCTTGGGAATATCTACCGTGTATTGACCAATAGATTTCTGCTCATTCATATGATCCCAAAGCAAAACCGTTTCTTCTCCATCGATCTCTAAAGTGCGATTGGCCTTAGCTCGAACGATATAGCTCGCCCGCCTCTGTTCGCTTTGATCTTCAGCCAGTTGAAACCACTCATGAATATCACCCTCTCTATCAGCAATACTCACAATTGTGCTTTCAGGACAGCGCTCCTGTATCTGACAAGCAGATTCGTAATGGTCTAGCCAGCGTCGACTCTCCTTATCCTTTATCGACTTGGTATAGCGGGAATTGGCGCTTGACTCCTTATCTCTCTGCCACATACTGCCCTCAACGACACCCAAGTTAACTCTTGATGGCGTTATAGCGATGGAGGTGTGCAACAGTTGCTGATTGGTCTCTTTCCGCCTAAGTGTTCCCATCTCTTTACTTTCTAAGTCAGTGGCAAAATTTAGAAAGGTGGTATCTTGAGGGATAAGAACAACGGGCTGCGCCTTGATTCTCTCAAGAGTTGCTGATTTATGGCCGCTCATAATAGAGTCAAAGTTGACTTTATCATTTTCGATAAAACGATAAGCCGCAAACGTTTCTGCCCAAGTTTTGTTTGCACAGGGAATGCTACTCTTTGGATCTGAACTTAAACTACTAAGAATATTGGACAAGCGCTTATTCAAGCGTGTATCACCCATAACCTGATTTTTTACTTCGTCCATGACCCAGTCCTGCATAATAATCCAATCAAATCAAATCTGTAATTCTTACCAGGACAAACTGTAACTTATTGATTTACATAATAAAACTGGAAAAACTTGTGTATAAAACTTAGCGCCAAGCTTTGGGGCGGACCACGCAGTGGGCCGTCCTAGCAGCCATAGGCTGCGACAACAGCGCCTTGTTATGCATTTACCACTCCCAATGCGGCAAAACCGTAGCCCATGAAGATAATGCCGCCAGCGAAAAAACCTAGCCACCAAAATTCGCTTCTTCCTATACCCGATAAAAGCTTCTTTTTGTATATAAATATCTTTGCGCACCAGTAGGTAGCAGTACAAAGAGCGACAAAGGATATAAACCCTAACCAGCCACCCAAAGCTCCTATGACTAATAATGAACTTCCAAGAGAGGCTGCCATCCCTGCTAACAAACCCTCGAGAAGATAGTCACTGTTCTTTTTACTGTCCTGTCTTCGAAACCAGCTCATGAGTCACCAGAAGATGCAGTAGTGGTAGGACAGCCGGTTACCCTAACTGCCCCCACGCAGATCCGGACGTGCGGAACTACCGCATCCGGCTCTTCAGTAATATATTCGCTCGTGTAAAGCACGAACCCTAATACCAGTCCACAAGTATACTGCGTTTGTATACTCGCGGTGGCTTTAGCCCAAAATATCCCAGCATTTCCTTTAGACTATTCCAGTTATAACTCTTGCGCTGACTCCGTCAATTGAGCCATTTGTGTATGCTGTGTAGAACATAGCTGTACAAACGGGACAAGCTTCGACTGTTGTCTGGCAGACCGAAGTAGTTCTGGAAGCCTTGTAGCTTGCGCTTCAGTGTGGGCAGCCATTCTCTCAGACGCTCACTGCGCTTGGCTTTGATCCAGTGGTAGAGCGCTTCCATTGTGCCCTTCTGTTTCTTTGCGGCAGTCCGGCGCCTGAGCCTGGGACGTTTGTTGACGTCCAAGCTCCAGTAGAACTCAAAACCCAGAAACTGGAACTGCCGTTTTCGGCCCGGATGGAAGCGGCTAAAGCGCTTCAGGTGCGTTTTCTCGGGGGCTAACTGCAGGCCAAACTTGTTCAGCCGTTGCGGTAGTACCCGGTAAAATCGCTCTGCATCCGTTTTCAATTGGAAAGCCGCTACATAATCATCGGCGTACCGGATTAGCATGGCTCTGCCACGCATACGCGGCTTAACCTTCTTCTCGAACCACAAATCCAGGACGTAGTGCAGATAGATGTTCGCCAGTACCGGACTGATCACGCCACCTTGCGGGGTGCCTGCTGCCGCTTTACTAAACTTACCATCTGGAGTTTGCACGCGCACCTTAAGCCACTGTTTAATCAGTGTCAGCAGGGCTTTGTCGTCGATACGAAGGGCTAGCATGCGCAGTAACCAGTCGTGATCCAGCTGATCGAAGAAGCCTTTAATATCGGCTTCAACGATGTAGCCGTAGCCTTTGAATTGCAGGTTTAAGCCAAGGCTATGTACGGCTTGGTGGGCGCTTTTCCTGGGGCGGTAGCCGTAGCTAAAGGGCAGAAAATCCTGCTCCCAGATACTTTGCAGTAGCTGCGCTACGCTCTGCTGCACCAGTTTGTCTTCCACCGTAGGCAGCCCCAGTGGGCGCTGCTTGCCATTGCCTTTGGGAATCAATACCCGCTTAATCGCCTGGGTGCGGTAGCGTTTGTCACACAGCCGTTGATGTAGGCATTGGATATTTTGCGGCAGACCTTGCCGGTAAACTTCGGTTGTTACTCCATCGATACCGGGGCGGGCCTGCTTGTTGAGCTGGCCCCAGCTTTGATACAGCAGGTTGGAATTTAGCAGTCCGTATAAATTCTGAAACCTGTGCGTGGGGTGGCTCTGTGCTTTAAATGCGATGGCGTGCAAGGCGGTTGTCATAGTGTCTCCAGCCCTACTTTGTCCGGACTATATTTCTGTTGCACACCGATATTACTGTCAGCCCCTTCGCCATGTAAGCGGCTTTCCCGCTCTCGGACTACTATGAGCTGATCCGACTTCCGAGTGGTCTTCGTTGGTTTCACCATTAGGCTTAACTTCCCTACCTGTTCCTTCAGGAACCTGCTCGGATCTCTCAAGTTCTCAATACCTCTCTTTCTACATGCCACGGCTTGATAACCCCGCCGATCCGCCACAACCTCACCAATGCGGTTGCTTTGCCTGGACTTCGATGGCGTTACACATCTCGTCAATCGGAGCTCATTTTATTATCGGAGCGATACCAGCATTTCAGGGTCACGATAACCCCTATGGCCTATAGAATTCTCTGTGTACGCTTCACATAGTTTGTTCACAGTGAGAAAAAAATGAGTATATTTTTTTCCTTCTGCTCCGCCCTACGCGCAACACTCGATACGGGTGGCTGGTTAGGCCTTACCCGACAGGGACTTCCACCCTGCAAGAAGCATCAAGCTTAGCTTGACGCACTAACGCCTAAATAAGGGGCGCCGTAGGCGTCCCTTTGATTTTCTTGTTAGCTTCTGGAACTCAGAAGGCTTGACCACCATTTATTCAGAACACCGTTGGCAAAGTAATGAAAAGTATCCATTGAAATTGGTAAGTCTTCTGCTTTCCAGCTTGCACCTAGTGTATGTGCTGCAAGTCCTAAACTTCCTTTTTCAGTTGGGTATTCTTCTTTTGATATGGAGTCTGGTGGAGAACAGAGAGGAGCTGGAAATGGCGTACCACCGTGTAAAGCTGATGAGCGATACCCGTATAGCTTACCTAAAATTTCTCTGTAACCAGTTTTTGTCCATTTCACTCTCATCCACTCTGGCGGCCTCTTCTCTGGTTCGTCAGGCATGAACTCCAAGCAAAATTTAATGAATTTAGTTGTAGCACCCAAAGAGTGAATAATCTCATTAGCTACTTTCTCTACCAACACATCACCACCACTATCGAAAAGCATTTCTGCTAGGGCGGGTTTTGATGCCTTCAGCCTTTCTACTGGTGTATCTTGTTCAGATGACCATTGATTAGCTGCCGTTTCCAAAGATGAAATAAGCATTAACCATGCTAACTCAGGCTCGCTTTCAGCAATCCATAATGCATCTTGATACATTCTTGATGCTCTTACCAAAGCAATATATTGCTCTTCATCTAGGTAGTGAAGAGAATATAAGTCTCCGAGTTCAGAGATATTCACTGTTTTTACAACACTAGGTAATACAGCACCTCTAATACCAATATTGATCTCTGGTTTCTTTTCTCTCGTCGATCTAGGTCTTCCAAACTCATCATCAGAGTACGCATCATAGCTTCTTGTTACAGCTCCCGCTTTGACACGTATGCCAAGCTTCAATGAAGCAAGAGCTGCAATCTCGTCTGTGACCCACCCTCCATGATATTTCGATGTGTCTGTTTTTACACCGTATGAACTCTGGTCATCTATATACCAGAACATTCTTAGTGTAATTGCATCATTTATTGAACCAGGACCATTAGTTCCTG
This sequence comes from Microbulbifer regidiadema (SeqCode), assembly GCF_052467605.1. Taxonomy (NCBI): domain Bacteria; kingdom Pseudomonadati; phylum Pseudomonadota; class Gammaproteobacteria; order Cellvibrionales; family Microbulbiferaceae; genus Microbulbifer; species Microbulbifer regidiadema (SeqCode). The sequence goes on from NZ_CP174316.1 coordinate 2,309,883, forward strand.
AGATCATATTTAGAAATTTATATGGCCCTTTCTCATCATTAAGCTCGCCAGTGATGTGTGCATCAGAATATAAAGGGGATTCAGATATAGAGTTTGGTTTTGCATCTGGTGAAAATTCTTTCATGTTCCAGTAAGACAAAACACCACCAGTATTTCCTGACAAGTTTTACTCCATTGTTTGAGAAGAAGCTAACGCCGCTAGCAAGGGCAGCCGAAGCAACGCGTAGGCTGTCCAGCCCAGTCCCGAAGGGGTTGGGCGAGCTTGACTAGCCTGGTTATGGCTGGCGCGCACTGAACCACCTATTTGCTCTCTACCAGCCAACTTTGGCTGGCCACTGCCCGATAAATTTAAAGGGAAAAATACCATACTTTCCCAACCGGTTAACTATCTGATTGGCACTCCATGATGGCGTAGCTGGCTTGCAGGGCTTGCTGACTTAAAACGATGGCACTGGAGCGAAACTGCGGTACCAAATTTCAGGAAAAATCTCAGAAAAAAGTGCTCAGATAGAGATTGATGCTTGCAGCAGCTACAGAACATCTAAAAATCGACCGCCACAATAACGCCGCCAACACGGGCCGTAATGTAGGGGCGAAGCCCCGAAATGGAGGTCCAGCCAGCTTTGCTGGCGATCGTGCTTGGCTTCGTTATGTACTCTTACTTCAGAGGCCTCTGAATGCGCCATCACATGCTCCACACTTACACGAAATGAACCAAGCAGAGGGCCTGCCATCAGGCGTTGTGCTTTTTGGCTCTACATTGATTGGCGACTCACATCGAGGACAAACTTGATCAATATTATCTCCATATTGAGACTGCCCAAGCGCGATCATTGTAGGTCTCGCTACATCAGGCATGTTGGAAAAATCTATTCCCTTGATATATTTCTCGTACTTATCAGTCATAACAGGTCTGACACATAACGCCCCGCACAAGGGCAGACAAATTAGCGTAGCGTTTTGGCTGTCCCAGCGACCAACGGGAGCGATTGCTGCGGCTTGTTATTGGGGACATTGTTCATTATGCCTATCATACGGGTATGATCGAACTTCACTACAGTTTTGGCCATAACATAAAACTATGATTTCGATGCAGCGATCGTTACCGGTATACAAGTAACTAAAGCTTGGCTCTGGTTTCACTGATGATTTTAAAATAGCTAGCCCTTCTGGAGGTAGATTCTTTCTGGCGAGGTATGTAATTACACTGCTTTTTGCTTGAGCAGCCATTTCTGGAGTTCTAACTTCTGTTGTTTCGTAGCCACCATCACATGCGACTAGCAAGGATGTGGTAATAAGAACTGAGAGTAAATTAAGTGGCTTTAGCACTGTAATTCCTTGGTCCTATAACGCCGCTAGCAAGGGCAGCCGAAGCAACGCGTAGGCTGTCCAGCCCAGCCCCGTAGGGGTTGGGCGAGCTTGCCTAGCCTGGTTATGGTTGGCGCGCTCGGGACCGACTACTAGCACTTTGCCAGCCATAGTTTGGCTGGCCGCTGCCCAACATTTACGAGGAAAGAATACCGCACTTTCCCCAACCAATTCCTATCTTACTGGCACTCCACGAAATTGCACCGAACTACCTCTTTTTACAACACCCGAGCGAACACTCTAGGAGCGAAACTGCTTGAATAGCAATCATTAAAATTGCTCAACACCGGATGCTATTTAGTGGCACTAAACCTTCAGTTACCACGAAAAATCAATAAAACCGACCGCCACAATAACGCCGCTAGCAAGGGCAGCCGAAGCAACGCGTAGGCTGTCCAGCCCAGCCCCGAAGGGGTTGGGCGAGCTTGCCTAGCCTGGTTATGGTTGGCGCGCTCGGGACCGACTACCAGCACTTTGCCAGCCATAGTTTGGCTGGCCGCTGCCCAATATTTACGAGGAAAGAATACCGCACTTTCCCCAACCAATTCCTATTTTACTGGCACTCCACGAAATTGCAGCAGACTGCCCACCTCTACCACACTTGAGCAAATACCCTAGGAACGAAACTGCTTGAATAGCAACCAGTAAAAAGGGCTCAATACCGGCTGCAATTTAGTGGCACTAAAGCTTCAGTTACCACGAAAAATCAATGAAGCCGACCGCCACAATAACGCCCCAATAACCGGCAGCTGGAACGCAGCGAAGCGTAGTGCAAGCTGTCCGGCGCCGAAGGCGCGTAGTTAATTGGCTTGTTATGCATGACGCTATATGGGTAGCATTTCATTTAGTGTCACACGTAATTCGTTGGTGATTTCTAGAGCGTGCTCTCGTTGAATATCCTCTGACTCACCCCTACGAACTAATTTTTCTAATTCAGCCACGTAGCTAACTAGTGGCACGATCTCTGAATCAGCTAGAGCCTTTTCCGAGGCATAAAGTAGTACAGAGACATCGATCACCTTGCATTCACGATCAAATAGCCGATCTAGTGCATCGAATATATTTTCAAGAATCTGCTTTTCTACTTGATTCATACTTTTGTTTTTATTGATGCATAACGCTCGGTCTAAGTTTTATACACAAGTGAACCAGTGAAAATTACTACTCTGATAAGCTCTACAAGAGTATTGAGAGCTTCAACTCTATCTACTACAGGCAAGATCAGATACCTAAGTAGAGAGGGATACTGGTGATTGTTTAATCAATATGCGTTCTACTCCAGGGAAAGCGCTAGATTTAGCGTAAAACTCAAGCGCTTTTGGTCTTATAGACGGTTAAATTTCATTCATTCCAGTCGGGAAATTAGGCTATTTCTCTGTATGAGACTTTGAATAGGATTCAAATATGTGTATAAAACACAGCGCTCGGTTTAGGGGCGGCCGGAGCACAGCGTAGGCCGTCCCAGCCGCGCCTTTCGCGGCGATTACAACCGCTTGTTAGGTGGTTGTTGCCGGAGTGCATATAGGCCTGTCACGCACACCAACCACCAGAATACTACGAAGAATACCAGAAAAAACGATGCACCACTGTAAGGGCTACCAGGACTAATCGCTAGTTTTGGCGATAACGCTGGAAAGCCACTTTGTAGCAACCATAACGGTGGACCAATAAAAATATCTCTGACATTGTGCCAAATCCCTCCAGCTCCATCCGTGACAAAACTTATTGCTGCGAATAGCAATGCTAGGGCCAGACCTAGTAAGAATAAAAAACTTATTCGCCTCATGACCTATTGCCACCTAACATTTATATAATGGTCATCATGACCACTATTATCTTGACTACTATTTCTAATGCAAATTTATGCCAACACGCCATCTTCTTCCACTAAATCAATAGATTGCAATCACTTAGTACTACCGACCCATCTAGAAAAATGATCATCATGACCACTATCCCCAATTTCAGCCACCCTTTCAACCCACTGATTTTGAAGCACTTTCCCGTAAGTTTGAATAACTCAAAAAAATAACAATCACAGTGACCATAAATCCTGTGCTGACCTCCCCACTCAGACTACCCATCCACCAACACCCGCCAAACCACCCCATCATCCGCCAGCCGCTTGCGCACCGTATAGGCGACACCACCCAACGTAATCACTGCCTCTGAGTTGTAAGTACCCACTTCACTCACCAGCAGGCTCAACTCAATGCGCGCCACCCGCAAACGATCATCCTCCTCAAAAAATAAATATTTTATCAGTTAACGCATCGCTCCCATTCGCCAGCTAATAAACCACCAGCATCTAATACCTCATCCTCAGCAACCATGCCGCCTCCCTCGTATAAAGAGAGACATAGTTTTACACGAGACTCTTCACCGTAAAAGTCTATCGAAAAATCAATTTGATTATTTACTAATTTATATTCACCTTGAAGATTTCTGTTATTTGCAATTTTATTTATTGGTGGACATTCATCAATCAAGTCGCTTACATCCCAAAATACATGACCACTTGACGAGAAGTAAAAATAGTAATAATCATACCCACCTCCATTCCAAACAATTTTCCTAAATAAATACGGAATCATAACTAATCTCTTAGATTGGAGCGACTGAACACATAACATTTATATAGTGGTCATCATGACCACTATTATCTTGACTACTATTTCTAATGCAAATTTACGCCAATACGCCATCTTCTTCCCCCCCTGTGTCAGGATAGTTGTCGCCTCTTTAAAATGAAAAAGTAAGACAGGGGGCGGTAAGAGGAGCAAATGCCCCGTTACTCAATAGAACGCAAAGCCTCAGTGCTTAAGAAGCTGCTGCCACCGGATAATCGGCCTATCCCAGAGTATAAAGGCGAAGTCATTCGATATTCCATCACGACAACTTTTCAACCGATAAGCACAAGCCAGCGCTTGCCGATATCAATACCACCCCGCTCCAGCTTATAGCTCCTGAATATCTATCCGCATTACAAGCAGTCGTTACAGACGCAACCGAATAGACTCAACCTCCGCTACCCAAGTCCATACAGCGGCTTCTCCAGCACCTATACCGAGTAGGGGCCTAAGTTTCACAATAAAGCCGCACATCGACACAGGCATCCCATATAATGGCAGGCTACTCTGTTTTTATTAGTATTTTGCGCCACCATTTATGTCCGAATTTAGTACCCACCGTTTCTGTACCGCACCACTACTGGATTGGAGTGACCGGCACTGCCGCTATTTGTGGCGCCTGCTGAGTAAGCGTGCGCGCCTGTATTCAGAAATGGTGACGACCGGAGCAATACTCCACGGGGACCGCCAGCGCCATTTACAGTTCGATGCCGCAGAGCAACCTGTCGCCCTGCAACTGGGAGGCAGTGACCCCCGCGAACTGGCGGAATGCGCCCGCATCGCCGAGGAGTGGGGCTACGCCGAAATCAACCTCAACTGTGGCTGCCCCAGTGACCGGGTCCAGTCCGGGCGTTTCGGCGCCTGCCTGATGGCGGAGCCGGATGTGGTTGCCGCAGGGCTCAGTGCCATGCGCGAAGCGGTATCTATCCCGGTTACGGTCAAGCACCGTATCGGTATCGACGATATGGAGGACTATCCCGGCCTGACCCGCTTTGTAGAGACCCAGGCCAGTGCCGGTGTGGACACCTTTATCGTGCACGCGCGCAAAGCCTGGCTGAAGGGACTGAGCCCCAAGGAAAACCGTGAGATCCCGCCTCTCAATTACGATATGGTCTACCAGCTGAAAAAAGACTACCCCCAGCTGCAAATTGTCATTAATGGTGGTATCAACTCAATTGAGGAGTGCCAGCAACATTTAAGCCATGTGGATGGTGTTATGCTGGGGCGCGCGGCCTACCAAACCCCGACGATTCTGGCCCAGGTAGACAGCCAGTTATTTGACGGCGAGGCCGGCCCGGACGCCATCCAGGTAGTAGAGCAGATGCTGCCCTATATCGAGGGGGAGATGCAGCGCGGACAGCGCTTGAACCATATCACCCGGCATATGCTCGGCTTATTCCAGGGATTGCCCGGGGCACGGCGCTTTCGCCGCCACTTGAGTGAGAATGCCCACAAACCGGGCGCCGGTCCCGAAGTACTGGAGCAGGCGCTGGCCCTGATCACCCGGGCCGCTTAGAACACGATGGCTATACAAACCGATAAAAGTATTTAAGGGAGGAGTAATGAATAAGTTGGAGCAACTCAAACAGCGCAGCCAGGTTGTGGCCGATACGGGCGATATTGAAGCGATTCGCCGCTATCGCCCCCAGGATGCAACGACCAACCCCTCCCTGCTATTTAAAGCCGCTCAGCTTCCCCAGTACAACGATCATATCGCCGAGGCCCTGGTGTGGGCCGAGGACCGCCAGAACGGTTCAAACCCGGAAGACATTGCGCGCCTGGCCGCCATCAAGCTGGCCGTCAATATTGGCACTGAGATCTTACAACTGGTGCCCGGGGTAGTCTCCACTGAAGTTGACGCGCGCCTCTCATTTGATACCCGCGCCACTATCGACTACGCGCGCCATCTGATCGCCCTTTACGAGCGCGCCGGTATTGCCAAGGAGCGGGTGCTGATCAAGATCGCCTCGACATGGGAGGGCATTGCCGCCGCCTCGGTACTGGAGCGCGAGGGAATTCACTGCAATCTGACCCTGCTGTTCAACCAGGCCCAGGCAATTGCCTGTGCCGAGGCCGGAGTGACCCTGATCTCGCCCTTCGTCGGTCGAATCCTCGATTGGCATATTGCCAACAGCGATCGCGAGGCGTTTTCGGCACAAGAGGATCCCGGCGTAATCTCGGTGCGCAATATCTACGAGTACTACAAATCGCGGGATTACAAGACCATTGTGATGGGCGCCAGCTTCCGCAATACCGGCGAGATCGAGGCTTTGGCGGGCTGCGATCGGCTGACTATCAGCCCCCAGCTGCTCCAGGCCCTGGAGGACAGTGAAGCGCCTCTCGCCGCCGGCCTGCCCCCGGTCTCCGCATCCCTGTCCCGTCCGGCACAGGACCTGGCGGAAGCCGAGTTCCGCTTCCAGCTAAATAGCGATGCTATGGCCACGGAAAAGCTCGCCGATGGCATCCGCAATTTTGTGAAGGATCAGGAGCGCTTAGAGCTATTGTTACAGGATCGGGTAAAGGGACAGCAGAACATCCATGCTGCAACAAATCCGCAAGCTGTTTGAACAAATCGGCAATAGCGCTGATGTAGAGGCACGGGATGAAAAAGACGTGCGGATGATCAGCGCAGCGCTTTTGGTCGAGGTTGCCACCGTCGATCAAAAACTCGATAAGTGTGAGCGGGATACGCTCACACAACTCCTGTGCCAGCACTACGCGCTGGATCTCCCCAGCGCGAGCAAGATCGTTGCCGAAGCCATTGCCCAGCGGGACCAAGCCACCTCCCTCTTCGAGTTTACCCAGACGGTAAACGAGCAATTCAGTGAGAGAGACAAGTACCTGCTGATTCTACAGATGTGGCAGGTGGCCTTTTCGGATAGTGTTATCGAGGCGTTTGAAGAGCACCTGATTCGCAGGGTGGCAGAGTTAATTTACCTGCCACACGGGCTCTTTACCAAAGCCCGCGCCGAGGCGAGGGATATGCAGTGCCGCTAGCGGTTGTCAGAACTGGGCACTGGGAGTGAATAGGCGCTAGTGATACTGCACTGAAGGCTCGGCGAGCGGGGAGCACTCGCGCTCCAGGGTATGCACCAGATCGCGAAAAGTCTCGGCGTTTTGCTCGTTCATACTCATCAGCACCCGGTGGGCTTCCAGCACTTTTTCCCGCGCGGCGCACTCATCGGGGCTATTACACACCAGCGGTGTTGTGGGTACACTCAGGTCGTGAATCGCATCGCTGATTTCAACCAGTGAATCAAAGCCCATCGCATCCAGCAGGTGGCGGATACCTTTGCCCGCCGAGAAGATCAGCGGCTTGTCACAGCCCCGCTCCAGGGCGCGCATAGCGATTTTCGCCATCAGACCCAGGGTCGTGCTATCGACACCTTCTGCGCCACCGAGATCAAATGCCACACCGGCAAAATCACCTCGCGCAAACATATTGTCGATAAAGCTATCAAATGAGGTACAGAGGTTGAGACGGACATCACCTACTAACTTGATGACATAAATGCCCCGATGGGCCCCAACCATAATTTGCCCGGACTGCATAAAAACCCCTGGCTCACCCGAGTACACCTTTTGATATCAGTGCAGGCGGATGGCAAAAGTTCACTGGTAGAGAACACAATCGCGTTTAGCGTTTTTGGCGCCTCGTGCAATTTTGTGCATAAAGTGGGCGGAGCTTACTCCTGACCATGCAGACTGACAAGTGCGATAAAGCATAAAATTCGACTTGTCAGTCGAGTTTTTTCGACTGCAATTTTAACCTTTACTCGCAGCCTAAAGTCAGAATCGTAATATCGTCCGGCAGAGCACCAAAAGTATCTATTTTTAGAGTCTGACAGAGCGGTTCGAGCGCCCCTCCGCTCTCTGAAATAGCCTGCAAAAGCTGGGCCTCTTTATCGAGAAGATCCCCTTGCAGTAATTCGAGTACACCATCGGAACAGGCAACCAGACGCCAGCTGGGGGGGAGTTCGGCGCGCATTACCTGCCAGTTGCCCCGCTCAAAAATGCCCAGGGGGCGCCCTTTACCCGGCAACCAGTCCGTTGCGCCAGCAGTCACCAGGGCCGGCATGGGGATCTGCCCGGCAACCGCATAGTGCAACTGCCTGGCACCGCTGTCCACAACGCCTACAAACATGCTGGCGTGCTTGCCCAGCTTGGTGGATAACAGCTCGTTATTCACCAGGCTGAGAATATCGAGCAGGTCATCACTGAGGGAGTCCAGCTGCGCGAACAGCGGGCGCTCCCGCAAGCGATGCATAATGCTGTGCTTTATCAGTGCCGTTACCAGGGCCGAAGATACGCCGTGACCCGATACATCGACCAGATAAAAAGCGACAAAGCGCTCACCGAACAGGCCGTAATCGACAAAGTCGCCGCTCAAATACAGGGAGGGAACCAGCCGGTAGGCCGCTTTTACACCGCTGGGGTATTGGTAGGGCGTGCGCGGCAACAGATGTTGCTGCAGTAAACGGCCGGCTTCCTGGTCCCGGCGCAACAATTCCACATGATCTCGCAGCTCGCTGTTGCGACGCTCAAGCGCCTCTTTATATTCGCGATTCTGTTTGGCGAGATTTTCCTCACCGCTGATTCGGCAGATCATGCGGTCAATCGCTGCCGCTTCTCGCAGGGGCTTTACCAGGTAATCCTTGGCGCCGAGGCGCATCGCCTGAAGTACGTCATTAGCTGCGGCCTCCGGAGCAATAATCACCGCAGCCACCTCTGGCGCTATGCGCTTGATACGGCGCAGCACCTCCAGTCCGCTCATATCCGGCAGGTAGCGATCAATTAATACAATGTGGTATGCGCCGGGGGCGAACTGACTGATAGCGTCTTCGCCGTTGCTGGCGACACTTACCTGAAAGCCAAAACGCGAAAGCGCTCCTCGCAAAAAATTGCGGGAGCGCTCATCGTCAGTTAGCACCAGGCTACTGAGGCCGGCCATAGAAGGCTCTAAACTTTATCTGCCTTAGGTGACAACTCAGTAATCGGAAGCCTCTTCCACCGCTCCCTGATCAATGGCCTCTGCGGCCTCTTCCTCGGTATGCACATCCATTTCACCATCGACAATCAAATAGTCGCGGCGCTGTAGGTAAGCATCCCGCAAAAGCACATAGCGATCTCCGTGCAGCAGAGACTCCGCTTGCAGGAGGCTAGCACGGCTCTGGATAATGTCCGTCCCCTTAAAAACATACTTGGTCGCGTCGTGATCCACATAGGTCAAGGGGTTGGTGTAGTAATCCACGACTTTGGCCGGGGTATCCCGCACCGTGGATGGCCCGAGTAACGGCAGCACCAGGTAGGGGCCGGACGGCACTCCCCAAACGGCCAGGGTCTGACCGAAGTCCTCGCCATCCCCCTGCTCCAGGCCTATATGCTGGGCGACATCCAGAACACCGGCAATGCCCACGGTGGAATTTACCAGGAAGCGGCCGGCGTCATTGCCCGCCTGGCCCCACTTACCTTGCAATACATCGTTAAAGGTATTGCTGACTTCACGCAGGTTGTCGAAAAAATTACTGACACCGTGCTGAATGAAAATCGGGGTAATTTGGCGATAGCTGACAGCGGCGGGCTTCAATACGTAGCGATCGGCGCCATCGTTAAAGGAGAATATGGCGCGGTTAAAACCTTCCCAGGGGTCGCGAAGTGATAAATCCTCCCCCTCGGCACCACCAAATTCATCGGCGGGATCAAAGCCGTACTCATCTTCGAGAGACAGGCCCCCACTATCGCTATTGGCACTCTCCGCTGCGCTGCTATCTACCGCTGCCGGGGCTTGAGCTGCGCCCGCAAACGGATCTTGTTGCGCTAACGCTCCTACTGGCGTAACAGCGATCAGAGTTGCCATTAACCAGGGCGATAAAGTTTTGCTTCCAAGCACAACCCTGCTCCTCTTTTATCAAACTAGTGAGACCAAGGATTCTAACGCCCTCGTAATTCGTAAGCTACCCTCGGCAGCATAGCAGCTGGGATTTGCCAAAGATAAAGGAGTTTCAGGCAAGCACAGATCAGGCCTGAAAACCGGCAATAATCCCTTTATTTAGCAGCTTTTCTAACAAATCAGAACCAAAACCAAACAAAGAGTCACGACTAATATTAGGCAATTCCTGAGCCATTTGTTCCAAAATTTGTAAGCCGGTGTAATTGCCCACCGAAGCCAACTGCAGCAAGCGGGCAGTGACCGCATTGACCTCCATAAAATTCACCCTGTCTGCACGATCCCGGTAGACAAACAGAAACGTCGCCGTCTCCGGTGGCTCTTGGGGCTGAAAATCAGGCCCTAAGCGGTGCACCGGGTAGCGGTAGCTGAGGCTCCATACCAGCGGGGAGACAACGGGAACCTGCCGCAGAACATCACCCTCAGTGAGCAGTCCCTGCGGCTGCGGCACATCGCTGACATCGAGGGCCAGTTCCACCCATTCATAGTGCGCAAGCTCCAACAGAAACGGCGGGTCTTGGGGTTGCTCACCCCGCTCATTTTGCAAATAGGCGAGGAACTCTTCACTGATCTGCAAAAAATAGGGGCTGACGGATGTGTGCTCGCAGACAAAATCCCGCACCATTTGCTGCCAGTTTTCATCGCTGTAAAGGCTGCGCAACACCGGAAAGCCGCTGGCAATAAAGGATTCAATATTGTTGTAAATCAAATCCCGATAAATAGCGACACGCCGATCTTCAATTTCGGCAGGTGGCAAAACCCGCTCGGGCGCGCGCAAGTGGGCGGCAAAATCCCGCTGCACACGCTTAAAAGTTTCCGGCTTATCGGCGATTGAGGGCATAGTTTCCTTCCACCTGCTGGCTGGCCTGAATCGTCTTAATACGCCCGACTTCTTCGAGTAATGTGGCAATAGGGGGAATATTAAAATCCCGCTCCAGGAGCGTCGGCACTACACCGTGAATTTCATAGGCGCGCTCAAGTAGCTCCCACACCGGATCGATCACCGCAGCACCGTGCGTGTCCACTTTTAAATCCTCCGCCTCATCATAGTGCCCGGCAATATGCGCGTAGCGGATTCTCTCTGTGGGCAGTGCGGAGAGAAATTCGAGGGGGGCGTAGCGGTGATTAATGGAATTGACATAAATATTGTTTACATCCAGCAGCAAATCACAGTCCGCTTCTTGCAGCACCGCAGTCAAAAAGGCCAACTCACTCATTTCCTGGCCCGGTGCCGCGTAGTAGGACACATTTTCCATCGCGATGCGCTCCCCCAGTGCGTCCTGCACCATGCGAATTCGCTCGGACACATACATCACCGCTTCCTGGGTAAAGGGAATTGGCAACAAATCGTACAGGTGGCCGTGATCGGAGCAGTAACTCAAATGCTCACTGTAGCCGCGAATATTGTGCTGCTGGATAAATTTTTTAATAGCGCCCACCAGCTCCATATCGAGTGGTTCCGGTGCGCCGATAGACAGCGATAAACCGTGCAGCAGAAAGGGAAAACGCTCGGTATATTCCCTAAACCAGCGCCCATAGCGGCCGCCGACACCAATCCAGTTTTCCGGCGCGACTTCGAGGAAATCCACTGCACCGGTTTCGAGATTCTCCCCCATCATTGAACGGCGCAGCCCAAATCCTGCACCGTCTACGGAAAAGTTGCGCAACACTTTAGGTCTCACTTTTCTCAGTAGTCAATAAATAACCGGGAGGAACACGAATGCGCCCCTCCCTTTTGGGCTCTGGTAAAAATTACCCGCCGCACTTACCTTCGCCGCACTTACCTTCTTTTTTCTTGCCTTCGCCGCACTTACCTTCGCCGCATTTACCTTCTTTTTCCTTGCCCTCGCCGCACTTACCTTCGCCGCACTTACCCTCTTTCTCTTTATCATCGCCATCATGACTGGCCAATGCCACGTTGTAGCCAGAACTCAGGTCCTCTGCCGCAAAGGGGTTGGCATCACTGTTGGCGGCAGAGACATTCATCGCCGCCGATGCAATAAATGCCGCGCCAACCGCAGCGGCCACAGGGGAAAGGTGCTTGTTGCTCATGGGTAATCTCCTAATTAGGTATCCTTAGCAATAAAAAGTACAAGAGACTCTTTTCGACTTCGCAGAAGTATAATGCTGCGAAGCAAGAACCCCTCATCAAATAAAGCCCGCCACAAAATAACCGCTATCAAGCGGTCATTCTGGGCTCCAGGCCTACTTTCAGTACTTCTGTCGGCTTATCCTTTAAAATCTTACAGTCGATCAAATTTTTTTTGTGACCCCGCCTCCATAGCGAGCATCAGCCGAGCAAACCCTTCCCATCAATTTCTGTCCACGCCTTACTCAGACGCTTGGACGATACCGGCATCAGGGTTTTTAGGGTCTGCGCAAATAAGGAAACACGGAATTCCTCCAACATCCAGCGAAATTCGCGCAATTCAGCCTCTGCGGAGACTTCTCTGAACGAATATTTCTCCACTTGCGTCTGATAGGGCTCCGCTGCTTTCTGATACTCAACCTGCAACTTGCGGTCGCGGTTAGGGTCGAGAGCGGCCTTTTCCAAACGCAGTGCAACCGCCTTCAGGTAGCGGCCGTACTGGCGCAACCACGCCAGCGGGGTGTCAAACAGGCAACCGCGATAGAAGAGGCCCGCCAGCTGCTGCTGGATATCCCCCACCGCCATCGCGACTGCCAGGTTTTTCTGCTGCTTGATTTGTTTACGCAGGGGCACCAGCTGGGCCAGAGCCTTGACCAGCAGATCGCCAATCTCCTGGGCCACCCCCACCAGATCGCCGTCATTTTCCAGCGCGGAGAGAAACTCCGCTTCAGTGCGCGGCCACGTCTCTTCAGCCCAGAATACCTCGCGCACCGCCGCCATCAGGATATCGTCGGCCACCTCTTCACGGCGCCCCAGATCGGCGGCGGAAAGCCCCAACTCCTTGCCGCGCAGCAGCTCTTTGCGCAGGTACTTCACCTTCTCCGGCAGGTGCAACAGGGCCAAACGGCAAATACCGGCTCGACTGAGCCTGCGGGCCTCGCTGGGGTTATCCAGTAGCTTCAGAGAGACACTGTCTTTCTCCTCAACCAGGGCCGGGTAAGCCCGCACCTTGAGGCCACCCTGGTTGAGGGTGTGGGTTTCCGGAAGATCACCGAAATCCCAGCGGGTGATCCCCTGCCGCTCAAAGCTGTCGCCGGCACTGGCCAGTCCCTGCTGCACCCGGTCGCGATAGCGCGCCTGCAACAGGGCCAGATCGCGGTCCTGGTCCAGCAGTTTGCCGGCCTCATCCATCACCTGGATATTGAAGCGGTAATAATCTTCCAGAGCCCGCTCGGCGGACTCCCACATGTCATCGGGTAACTGTTGTGCCGTCTGGCGCTTCAACTCCAGCGCCAGCGACTGCCACAGCGGTGTGTTGTCCGCGCGCAGTCGCGGCAAAGCCTTATCTACCGCAGCCGGCACCGGCACAAAGTACTTGCGCCACTGTTTCGGCAGGGCTTTTACCAGGGCAATGCATTTATCCCGCAGAATCCCCGGCACCAACCAGGAGAGGCGGGCTGCCGGCACCTGGTGCAATGCCGCCACCGGTACCTGAATGCTGACGCCATCATCCACACTGCCCGGCTCGAAGTGGTAGCTGAGCGGATAGACGATACCGCCCGCTGCCAACTCATCGGGGAATTGAGCTTCACCCACGTGATCGGCACTCTGCTGCATCAATAGATCGCGGGGGATAAACAGCAGCTGGGTATCGCCGGCTTCCGCTTTCTTGCGCCAGTGCTCAAACCCTGCCAGATTGACGATATCCGCAGGGATACGCTCATCGAAGAAGCGGTATACCACTTCGTCATCCACCAGAATATCCCGGCGGCGGGATTTGGCTTCCAGCTCTTCCAGGGACTTTAAAAGGTCGAGGTAGTGCTTATAAAAGCGCCCCTTGCCGCGATAGCGCTGCTCCACCAGTGCCTGGCGAATAAACACTTCCCGCGAAGTTTGCGGGTCCAGTTTGCCGTAGGGGATTCGGCGTTTTTCCACCAGCACCAAGCCGTAAAGGGAGACCTTCTCAAAGGCCATCACCTGCCCGGAGCGGGTATCAAAATGGGGCTCAAAATAATTGCGTTTAACCAGGTGTTGCGCGGCGGCCAATATCCACTCGGGCTCCACCTTGGCGACCGTGTGGGCAAACAGGCGGCTGGTCTCCAGCAACTGGGCGGACACCACCCAGCGGGGAGGTTTTTTAAATTGCCCGGAACCGGGGAAAATATGGAAACGACGATTGCGGCAACCGTTAAACTCTTTGTTTTCATCGCGCGCGCCAATATTGCCCAGCAAACCGACCACTATGGCCTGGTGTATCGCCTGGTATTCCGCCGGCTCTTTATTTTCCTTCACATCGAGATCGCGACAAGCCACGCGCAGCTGGTGGTGGATATCTCGCCACTCGCGCATACGCAGCCAGGACAGGAAGTTTTTCTGGCACCACTTGCGCAGCTGGTTTTGACTCAGCTCCTGGCGCTGGGCCTCAAAGGCATCCCACAACTGAACAAAGGATAGAAAGTCCGATTGCTCATGCTGCCACTGGCGATGCTTTTCATCGGCGGCCTGGCGTTTTTCCGCCGGGCGCTCGCGCGGGTCCTGCACCGCCAGGGCGGCGACAATAATTAACAGTTCGCGCGCACTGCCATTCTCCGCCCCCGCCAGCAACATACGGCTCAGGCGCGGGTCCAGGGGCAGCCTCGACAGAGCCCGCCCCAATGGGGTGACTCTGCCCTGCCCATCCACCGCCTGTAACTCCTGCAACAGCTTATAGCCGTCGTTGATCAGGCGCGGGTCCGGTGGATCGACAAAAGGAAATTCACGAATATCGCCAATGCGCAGCTGCAACATTTGCAGAATGACTGCGGCCAGATTGGTGCGCAGGATTTCCGCATCGGTAAATTCCGCGCGCTGGGCAAAATCCCGCTCTTCATACAAGCGCACGCAGACACCGGCGCTGACACGACCGCAGCGGCCGGCGCGCTGGTTGGCGCTGGCCTGGGAAACCGGCTCGATAGGCAGGCGCTGAATTTTGCTGCGGTAGCTGTAGCGGCTGACACGGGCGGTGCCCGGGTCGATCACATAGCGAATGCCCGGCACCGTAATAGAGGTCTCCGCCACATTAGTGGCGAGGACAATACGGCGGCCTTTATGGCCGTGAAAAACTTTGGCCTGCTCCGCCAGGCTCAGGCGCGCATACAAAGGCAGCACCTCCAATTGCGCTATCTGTGCATCGCGCAGGGCCTTGGCGCACTCGCGGATCTCCCGCTCGCCGCTCATAAATACCAGGATATCCCCACCGCGCCGACTGCTGGATTTCTCCTCGTGCAGCAACTCCTCCACGGCGGCGACAACCTGCTCGTTGAGATCTGCATCCGTATCCGCTGCAGGGCGGTAGTGTACTTCCACCGGGTAGGTACGACCGGAAACCTCGATAATCGGCGCATCGTCAAAGTGCCGGGAAAATTTTTCCAGGTCGATAGTGGCCGAGGTAATAATCAGTTTCAGATCTGGGCGCTTGGGCAGGAGGGTTTTCAAATAGCCCAGCAGGAAATCAATATTGAGGCTGCGCTCATGGGCCTCATCGATAATCAGCGTGTCGTATTTATTTAACAGCGGGTCGCGCTGAATTTCAGCCAGCAGAATACCGTCTGTCATCAGTTTGACATGGGTATGCTCGGTACTGTGGTCGGTAAAGCGCACCTGGTAACCGACCGATTCCCCCAGGGGTTGCTGCAACTCCTCGGCGATGCGGCTGGCCACCGTGCGCGCGGCAATTCTGCGCGGCTGGGTGTGGCCGATCTGACCGTAAATACCCCGCCCCAGGGACAGACAGATTTTTGGCAACTGGGTGGTTTTACCCGAACCGGTCTCACCGGCAATCACCACCACCTGGTTTTTCTCGATCTGTGCGGCAATTTCCTCCCGCCGCGCCACCACCGGCAGCGCCTCCGGCCACTGTACTTCGGGTAATTTGCGCCGGCGCTCTTGCGCCAGGGACTCAGACGCTTGGAGCTGCTGCTCCAGCTGAACCAGCATACGGTCTACCGGCTTGCCCTCTTTCTGGCGCCGGCGCACATTTTTGACCGTCCTGCGCAATCCATAGCGATCGCGCCCCATGGCCGTGGAGATTCGGGCTTGCAGGGCACCCAGAACTTTTTCTGCTTCGGTGTGACTCATAATTCGTACAGCAATGGCAAACGCGGGATTATACCCCCTGAGCATCGCAGGGCTATCAAACCTTATTGTGGCGTTCATCTATACTGGAGCGAATAGCACTTCCCCTGAGCAGCGCAGCCTTTACTGCTGGCGCGACAATCTCAGGGATATACCTTGCGAGCGGTACTATGCAAGAGATCAAGCCCAAGCCCCCCGCCAGTGCCGGACAACTGTTTGGCCACCCCAAGGGACTCTTCCTGCTGTTTGGCACCGAGATGTGGGAGCGCCTCAGCTACTACGGCATGCGCGGTATTTTTGTCTTCTATCTGACCTCCACCGCCACCGCCGCAGTCTTCGGCTGGGAGCAGCTCACCGATACCGAATTGCAGTCCAAGGCCCTCAGCTATCTGGGCTGGTACGCAATGCTGGTGTACCTGACACCGATTATCGGCGGCTGGATGGCGGACAACCGCTGGGGCCAGCGCCGCTGTATCATGTTTGGCGGCACCCTGATGATGCTGGGACAGTTCGCCCTGGGCTTTCCCCACAGCTGGCTGCCCAATGGCAGCCAGCTTTATATGCTATGGCTCGGCCTGGCCCTACTGATTATCGGCAACGGTTTCTTTAAACCGAATATCTCCACCATGGTCGGGGACCTCTATGAAGAGGGCGACCACCGCCGGGATACCGCCTTCACCATTTTTTATATGGGCATCAACCTGGGCTCCATCCTCGGCTACCTGGTGGTGGGCTGGATTGGGGAAAAGGTCGATTATCAGCTGGCCTTTATCGTCGCCGGTCTCGGTATGCTGGCCGGACTGCTGCTGCAAATGACCCAGGCCAAGCGCTACCTGGGGGAAATCGGTGTAGAGCCTTCCGCGCACCTGGAACAAAAAGACAAGAAAGACGAGGCAATCGATAAGCACCGCCCGCTCACTCTGGAAGAGCGGGACCGCATCAAGGTCATTCTGGTACTGGGGGTATTTATTGTCATTTTCTGGGCCGGCTTTGAGCAGGCCGCCGGCTCGATGAACTTATTTGCCAAATATCGAACCGACCTGAATGTACTGGGGTGGGAGGTGCCCGCCAGTTGGCTACAGATGGTGAACCCCCTATTTATTATTATTCTCGCACCGATTATGGCCAGTATCTGGGTCGGTATGGGAGATCGGGAACCCAGCTCACCGGCAAAATTCAGTTTGGGGCTGATTTTTCTCGGCGTGGGTTTTTTATCCATGTGCGGTGCCGCCCTACAGATCGGCGATTCCGAGACGGTTAAAGCGAGTATTTGGTGGCTGGTATTCGCCTATATTTTCCATACCATTGGCGAACTCTGCCTGTCGCCGATCGGGCTCTCGGTAGTGACCAAACTGTCCCCCCTGCGCTATTTATCCCTGATGATGGGATTGTGGTTTGCCTTTATTGGTATTGCGAATAAAGGCGCCGCTGAAATAGGAAAACTGGTGGGGGTCTCCGGCCCCTTCGCCACCTTCGGCGGAGTCGCCCTGGCGGCAATTATTGCCGGGATTATTCTGTACTTTATTCGCGAGAAACTGGTGGACTGGATGCACGGAGCGGAGGAGGTTCACGTAAAAGTGGGCGAAACCACCCAGGAGGAGCTGAGCATCACCGCCGATCACGACGGTGTCCCGCCCAAACATTTTAGTGGCAATGACAAATAGAGGGGGCTATCCATAAAGGGCATATTTTGCGAACACGGACCGCACTTTCTAGAGTTAACCAATAGCGGACCGCTAAAGGGAAAACGCCTGGCGGTAAAAGACCTTTTTCAGTTAAAAGGCGAGAAAAATACGGCGGGTAACCCCGAGTGGTATAACACGCACCCCGCCGCCACTAAAACCGCAACCAGCTTGCGCCAGCTACTCGAGGCGGGGGCTACTTTTGTAGGCTTTACTCACCTCGATGAACTGGCCTACAGCATGCAGGGGAGTAATTTGCACTACGGTTGCGCCGACAACCCCAGACTGCCCGGTTATTTTTGCGGCGGTTCCTCCATGGGTTCAGCCGCCGCCGTGGCTGCGGGAATGGCCGATATTGCCCTGGGTACCGACACCGGCGGATCGGTGCGAGTCCCCGCGAGCTATTGTGGCTTATTCGGTATTCGAACCAGCCACTCACTTATCCCAACCGACGGTGTTATCGGTTTGGCCCCCTGCTTTGATACTGTCGGTTGGTTCAGCCAAACACCATCACTTCTGTTGGATGTCGGAAAAATCCTGAT
Source organism: Microbulbifer regidiadema (SeqCode) (assembly GCF_052467605.1). Classification (NCBI taxonomy): domain Bacteria; kingdom Pseudomonadati; phylum Pseudomonadota; class Gammaproteobacteria; order Cellvibrionales; family Microbulbiferaceae; genus Microbulbifer; species Microbulbifer regidiadema (SeqCode). The sequence continues at coordinate 2,328,254 of NZ_CP174316.1, forward strand.
TCCAGCACAGCACTTATCCACAAATAAAGTAACCCGCCTGGTTATTTGCCCCGAAATCCACCAGTTGGCAGATCCATCCATTCGAGTGGCAATCCAAGAGTTGATACCTACACTCAGCGATCAATTTTCTCTCTGCGAAACCATACACTTGCCCGATACTGAGTTACTGGGTGAATTGGCCGATATATTCCGGATTTTACAGGGCCGCGCCATTACCAATACTCACAGGGTCTGGCTGCGAAAATACCAACCGGTATTTGCACAGGATATCGCCGCAAGGATTACTATGGCGCTCTCCATTGGCGATGATGAAGTGTTGTGGGCCGCTAACAGGCGGCGGCGCTGGTGCCAATGGATGGAGCGCTTACTGCCGGATAATAACAGCGTTCTATTAATACCAACGACGCCTACGACCGCACCGAAGAAAGGCGGCGCTATCGAAGCTGACAAGCTACAAAAACATCGCCAGCGCCTATTGGGCTTAACCGCTATTGCAGGACTGTGGGGCGCGCCCCAGTGCCACCTGCCACTGTTCTCTATTCGAGAAAGTCACAGTGACAGGGATACTGAGGTGCAGAAACCCTCGGGCTTCTCTCTGATCATGGCGCCGAACAGGGACCTTTCCCTGCTGACACTGATAAAACAATTAACCCAATATCTGCAAGACATCACAGGCAGTACCCGAGGTACAGCCTGAGCAAATCATCGCGCAAAGGGCCGCTTAACGCCCTTTGACCAAATAGGCGATGGCCCGATCCAATCCCTCCAGGGTCATCGGATACATATGCCCATCCACCAAGCGCTGGGTCATACCAATACTGGGGGTATACTGCCAGTACTCCTCCCCTACCGGGTTTAACCAGACCAGGTTACTGTAGGTATCGGTGACACGCTCCATCCAGGCCGCGCCGGGCTCTTCATTCATATGCTCGACACTGCCGAAGCGACTGGTAATTTCAAAGGGTGCCATAGATGCATCGCCGACAAAAATTACTTTGTAGTCCTTGCCGTAAGTGCGCAGTATTTCCAGCAATGGGGTATTTTCGCTGTAGCGCCGCTGATTGTCTTTCCACACATGTTCGTAGACAAAGTTGTGAAAATAGAAGTATTCGAGGTGCTTGAACTCGGAGCGGCAAGCGGAGAACAACTCTTCACACACGCGCACATAGGGGTCCATAGAGCCCCCCACATCAAAGAAGATCAGCACCTTAATCGCGTTGTGCCGCTCCGGCACCATTTGAATATCCAGTAATCCCGCATTGCGCGCGGTGGAGGAAATGGTGTTATCCAGGTCCAGCTCTTCGGCGGCGCCGCTGCGGGCAAATTTACGCAGTTTGCGCAGAGCCACCTGAATATTGCGAGTGCCCAGGCCGATGCTGTCATCCAGATTTTTAAACTGGCGCTTCTCCCACACTTTCGACGCCGAGCGATTGCGACCTTTGCCGCCCACCCGAATACCGCCGGGGTGATAACCGCTGTTGCCAAACGGGCTGGTGCCGCCGGTGCCAATCCAGCGATTGCCACCGCTGTGGCGCTTCTTCTGCTCCTCAAGGCGCTTCTTGAATTCCTCCAGCAGCTTTTCCAAGCCACCGAGGCTTTGCACCTGGGCCTTTTCCTCTTCGCTCAGTTGCTTCATAAACTCCGCCCGCAGCCAGTCCTCGGGGATCATTTGCTCAACAATATCGTCGAGGGTCTCCAAGTCCTTAAAATAGGCGGCAAAAGCGCGGTCGAATTTATCGAAGTGCTTCTCGTCCTTGACCAGGCAGACACGGGCGAGGAAGTAAAATTCCTCCAGATCGGCAAATACCAGGCGCTGCTGCAGTGCCTCGATCAGGGCCAGCAGCTCGGTGATAGTTACCGGTAATTTGTAGCGGCGTAAATTCAGGAAAAAGCCAATCAGCATAATAATTCGCAGTCAGCACAGGGAAAAATAACACCCGCATCGAGCGGGCCGGGGTTACCGGGGCCCTCAAGCCCCGGTGATATAAGCAAATACCGTTTAGCGATTGTCGCGACGGGCCATAAACGCCAGGCGCTCCAGCATATGGACATCCTGTTCGTTTTTCAGCAGGGCGCCGTAGAGTGGCGGGATGGCGCTGCTGCTGTCACGGTTTTTCAGCACTTCTTCGGGAATATCATCAGCCATCAACAATTTGAGCCAATCGATCAGCTCGGAGGTGGAGGGCTTTTTCTTCAGGCCCGGAACCTCGCGCAGCTGGAAGAAGATATCCATTGCCTCAGCCACCAGCTGCCCTTTGATCTCCGGGTAGTGCACATCGACAATTTTGCGCATGGTGTCGCGGTCGGGGAAGCTGATGTAGTGGAAAAAGCAGCGGCGCAAAAAGGCATCCGGCAACTCTTTTTCATTATTGGAGGTGATAATAACGATGGGGCGCTGCTTAGCCTTGATGGTTTCGCCGGTCTCATACACAAAGAACTCCATACGATCCAGCTCAACCAGCAGGTCGTTGGGGAATTCGATATCCGCCTTATCGATTTCATCGATCAGCAGCACCACACGCTCTTCTGCGGCAAAAGCCTCCCACAACTTGCCGCGCTTAATGTAGTTGCCGATATCGTGGACCTTATCCACCCCCAGCTGGGAGTCCCGCAGGCGAGATACCGCATCGTACTCATACAGGCCCTGCTGGGCTTTGGTGGTGGATTTAATATGCCACTGGATCAACTTTAAGCCGAGGCTCTCCGCCACCTGCTCGGCGAGCAGTGTTTTACCGGTGCCAGGCTCACCCTTGATCAATAGTGGACGCTGCAAGGTAGCGGCCGCATTCACCGCCATCTGCAAGTCTTCGGTCGCTACATAGCTTTCGGTACCGGTAAACTTCATAACTGCTCCAATCCTGTCGTCGAGGCTATCTATCTCTTTTAGCGAATGATAATTGATCAACCGGCGGGGAGCGAGGCGGGAACGCTCAAATTAGATGACCAGCCTGAGCTAGGCTGTCTGAGTGCTGCGGCGGTGTACAACCTGGCGCCCTTTGCCGGTGATATACCAGCGAATACCCAGGTGGCTGTGAATTTTACCGACCATTTCCAGTACCAGTAAGCCGTTTAAAGCGCGGGCGATGGAGTTGGTTTCCATACCGCTGTCCTGCACCATGCCGACCAGAGAGCGAAATACGCACTCGCCGGTATTTAACAGGTGCAGCACCTGCAAGGCATTGTCATCCAGTTTGCGGATCTGGTTAAAATCGATCATCGGCCCCTGCTCTGGATCGCCTTCGATTTCATGCTCCAGCAGGGGCATCATTTCCAACTGCATAGTGCGCAGTTCCTGCTCCATATTTTCGACACGGGCGCGGGCAATACTGGCATCGCGCAACTGGCGCCGCGCGGCATTAAATACGAACATACGAGAGGCAATCGCGGCCAGCAGGCAGTAACCGGTAAAAATCAACAGCCTCGACGGATCACCCTGGATCTCTATCAGCAGGTCACTCTGGGTGAATTTGAGGAAAATCGGCACCATCAGTGCGCCACACAAGCCCATAATCAGGCAGCGGGCCAACCCTGCCGGGTCCTCTTCGGTAAACAACATTTGATAGTAATTGACCAACCCACCCAAAATGCCCGAAACCAGCATTACTGCGGTCAATATAAGCAGGTGATCGAGCATCAGTATTCCTCAGCCATTTCGGCTCTCACTACCAATCCGTGCAGGTGGGTGTTGAACTGAATATTTCACTCTTTCCAGCAAGGTCCTATAGGTGCGAGATTGTGTCTATTTATCGGCAGCCGTCGCTTTTTTTGCTGGACACCTAACAGGAAAGTGACACGGCTTTTACATTGTTTTACATCGCGCCACAGCGGGAACTAGTTTAATAGATATAGCAGCTGTCATTGGTTGAGGTTGGCTGTGTTAAGGAGTTTGGCGCCTTTGATACCAGCTGGCCTGGATATAAGCGTCGAAGAGCCAGTGATGGCCTTGTCAGAGGCTTAAGGCGCAGTCAATAGAATCCCAACCAGGCTGAGCTCCAACGCCTTATACGACAAATAAACGGGCCAGATACTATCACCCAGCAACCGGAGAGCCTAGCCTGCCCGCTGCGCTTCAAGGTCTCAATTGGGGGGAGGTCCTGCTTAGCAGGCCAATACAAGAAAGTAAAGCTAGGCAGGCTATGTTATGCGCCGCTGTGGCACCGATGGCTACTAACAAACTATACGATCGGCGGCGACAGGCAGCACTGCAGCAGCAGTGGCTGAGTCCTTAGCTCGTTGCCAGATAGGTCGATCACAGAATAGCGTCAGCAATTGCTTGGTTTGAGTGGACCGGGCTTATTTAAACAGGGCAAAAAATCCAGGAATCAGGTTAATACCTTGGCTTGTTATCAATTCTTATCCTCAAGGCTGTTACCCAGCAGCTACCAATCGACATAGCTAGAAATAAGGAAGATTAGGCTGTATAACGGCAAGACCTCTCAGTACAGCCTATTGAGATTTACCGCGATAACTATCGTGCCAGGCGTCTAGCCGACCAAGCTGCTGGCCGTTGCGCACTGTGATTGATTAGAGGCAGTTTGGTTGAGGTGGGGAAACGCGAGTTTCCTGGCACATTTGCGTAGTAACACTTAAGGGAATAGGAGACTAAAGGAGCATGAAATGTCCTGTCTGCGATGGATTTATTAGTCGAGATTGGCTGCAAAGCAGCTGCATTGAAGCCAACGACGAGTTTGAGTGCCCGGCCTGTAAGGAGGCGTTGCGGCTTATCGAGGATGAGGGCACATATAATGGGGCTATAAACTCTTATCTTGAGGTTTTATAGCCTAGCGGCCAATACATGAGACACCCCGGATTAACGACGGCAGAAAGTCCGTGCAAAAGCAATCCATTTAGTTTCACTTATATCCAGGGTTTCCCATAGCCTTACTGTTACAGCTATGACACTGCTGTGCTGAGTAGCCACTTGTCCATCCAGGCAGATAAAAATTAGGACTAGTGGGAATTTTTAAATCGGAACCAATAGTTTCACCCACGTTATTCCTATTTATAGGATTCCGTCTTCCTCTGGAAATTACCCTTACGCTGCCCAGTATTTATTGCCATTGCCCACAGTATTACTGATTGCTTTTGGTAAATTGCGCGCGTAACCACCATTTTTTGATAGCGCGTCTTTCCCCAAAACATAACCAGCCAGACTAAAACCAATAATTGCCAATGTGGTTCGTGCAGCTTCCCAATGCCCTAGAGCCTGCTGAAAATCGTCCCAACCAGCAGCGGTAGCACCACCACCAACGCCATATTTACCGAGCAACAGAATCGCCTCTGTTCGCACATTCTGTAACGCATCGGGATTTCTTAAATCGAACATATTAGTCCTAACTCCAACCAAGTGTATCCCAGCAGCTTCACAGTATTTTTTCAGATCTTCCTCCCGAGTATTTCCTCCCCGAGGATTAGAAAAAAATACACTCTGATGCGAAAGCTCATTTCCCTCAGCCACCAAGGCACTGATAGCGGGCCGCTTAGCCAGGTTTTGTAGAGCCTGCACGAAAGTACCTGCACCCTCGCCATGCACTAACCAGTGAATACGGGCATTGTTGGCTTGGGCCTGCTGGATCAGTGCAGTGAGAGCCCTAGCGTTATGCTTTGTTTGATATTGGCCGTTTTGCCAAAAAAGTGAATAGTGTTTTTCATCACTGGTTAAATCGTGAGGATTTAGCGCTCCATTGTAAGCATTGGCAATATGCGTAATTAACAGTCTACCTGCCTCCTCTTTACTGCCAAACTTACCACTGACAGCTGCGTAGTGTGCACTGTTCCAGCGATGGCCATGATCCATGCTGGTTTGCCAATATGAATCAGTTTTCCATTCGTCGTCCTTTCGATTCACACGGTACAAGCCTGTAGCTTGATCTTCGACAGGCGCTGAAATGGTACTATCGATATTCAAACCGTAAATCAGTACATCACCATCGCCATCTATCTGGTAATTTATCTGCGCGCCATCCAAATTCAGGGCGCGGACACTATTGTCACGACCACCGGGGGTAACGGCCAAGCTATAAACAGCTCGTACCAGACTGGTTTTGTAGTAGTTGCCAATGTGTTCACGCTTAAGTAAATCCCAGATAGGGTAGTGCTGCTTAAACACATAGACGCTGCGATTGATATTGAGGTTTTCGCCCTGCTCCACAATGGCTTTCCAGGCGGTACTACCTGCTCTCATAGCTGCTCCTTGCTAATATCAATATTGAATGGTGTTTGTTAAATATTGAGTGCCCTTTGAAATTTTACTCCTGCCAATCCGGCGGCGGACTACCGGGCTTAGTAATAATAATGTCGCTACCGAACTCTCCCCCCCGATGCCACTCGGGATAGGTCCAGACTTCAACTCCACGCTTATAACTAGCTCTAGCCTCTGGCCACTGCTGCCGCGCCTTTAATAGTTGTGACCGAGCATCAACACCAAACTGCAATGAGACGCTATCGCATACCGTATCGCGAATGCTATTCATTGCGGCTAGACAAGGCTTTACCGGTGCATAGCCCAGATAACGAAAGTTGAGTCTTATATAATGATGCTGACCGAGGGGAATAAACAAGCGGCTGGAAAAGTAGGTACCGTAGTATGGGTTTTCTTCCAGACGTTGGGAAGGGTGATCATCATGCTTTTCAAAAAAGATAGCTGTTGCCCCACCCAGCTCACGCAGCTGCCAATTAAGGGGAGCTTTCTGCACATAGTCGTCGGGATGGCAGGGCCCCCAGTAATATAGGTAACGCATAATGACCTGCTCAAAGTGCTGCGGATTAAAACAACTCATATTTTTGGGCAAGGCGTCATGTCGATTCAGAGTCAGCACAAAATCAATAGTACCAATAGGGCGAACGTGCCAAATAGGGCCAAACAACTCCCAGCTGCGCTTCATTAGTGTCTGGCTGGCTACGTCCTCACGTCTCCACTCTTCATAGCCACTGTCATCAACGTAATTACGATTAGCAAAAATATTGACCCGCTGCGGCGGCTCCTGACTGGAATCGCCAAAGCTGTCATGGCAAAAGTTGGGCGGCAAACTAAAAGTCAGGCGGCTACCGGAGAGATCGATAGCAATAGTCTCACGCTCGTGACGACGAGGGATAAAGGGCCGCTGACGCGAGGCAAATAAGCGAGATAACATGGGGAAATCCATCCTTACTCAATCGAAATCCTTGTCGATCATGCAGAAGAGTATCACGTAGCCATTGTGATTGATATTGAGGTTTTCACCCTCCCCTAAAATAGCCCTATCGGCAATACTACCTGCACCTATAGCAACTCCTCGCTAGCATCAATATTAAAGTTAGACTTGAGTACCCTTTAAAAGCTTACTCCTGCCAAGCCGGTGGCGAGCTACCGGGCTTAGTGATAATAATGTCGCCACCAAACTCTCCCCCCCGCTGCCACTCGGGATAGGTCCAGACTTCAACTCCGCGCTTATAACTAGCTCTAGCCTCTGGCCACTGCTGCCGTGCTTTTAATAGTTGTGACCGAGCATCAACACCAAACTGCAATGAGACGCTATCGCATACCGTATCGCGAATGCTATTCATTGCGGCTAGACAAGGCTTTACCGGCGCATAGCCCAGATAACGAAAGTTGAGTTTTATATAATGATGCTGACCGAGGGGAATAAACAAGCGGCTGGAGAAATAGGTATCGTGATGCGGATTCTCTGCCAATACTTCTGGCGGATTGATACGATGCTTTTCAAAAAAGATAGCTGTTGCCCCATCCAGTTCACGCAGCTGCCAATTAAGGGGAGCTTTCTGTACCTGAAAGTTAGGGCGACAGGGGCCCCAGTAATACAAGTTGCGCATGATAATCCGCTCAAAGTGCTGCGGATTAAAACAGCTCATATCTTTGGGCAAGGCGTCATGTCGATTCAGAGTCAGCACAAAATCAATAGTGCCAATAGGGCGAACGTGCCAAATAGGGCCGAACAACTCCCAGCTGCGTTTCATTAGTGTCTGGCTGGCTACGCCCTCGCGTCTCCACTCTTCATAGCCACTGTCATCAACGTAATTACGATTAGCAAAAATATTGACCCGCTGCGGCGGCTCCTGACTGGAATCGCCAAAGCTGTCATGGCAAAAGTTGGGCGGCAAACTAAAAGTCAGGCAGCTACCGGAGAGATCGATAGCAATAGTCTCACGCTCGTGACGACGAGGGATAAAGGGCCGCTGATGCGAGGCAAATAAGCGAGATAACATGGGAAAATCCATCCTTGCACAACCGAAATCCTTATCGATCGCGCAAAAGAATATATCGAGGACTATGGATTATCAATTTCAGCGGATTATCAGTAGCCACCACCTATACTGCCATTGATCCATTTAATGATGGGGGATAGCGACCAATAATAACTATCGGTAAGGCTCCTGAGGCATACCCATAACGGCTCCGGGCCTACTGAGTAGTCCAGAGGCAGGAAGGGCATATGCTTCGTTCAACACTCATCAAGTGCTGGAATTAAGGCCCCAAAATTGACTGCAAAGACCAGACTCCACCAGTGATCAAAAGAACGATATACGAATTTGTAAAAGGCAAACAGCGCCAGATTACCTATTGCGGCTTGAATATTTATTTGGGCAACAGTATCCATGGATAGCCCTTTGGGTTAAATTTGGGCGGCGGCTCACAAAATATTAATCTCTGAACTTTGAGCGCGCAGTGAGATTAAGAGAGAGCGGATATGACAGTGAAGCACCCCCACTCCTATCCATAGCACAAGGTAAAATAAGTGGAGTGAAGCCACGGGTATTGATAAAACCAGAGGCCTCAATAGAGAAGGGTTAAGAGTCCGAGAGCTAGGCGGCCTTGGAAAAGTTACTCATCAAATGAGAATACCAATAAAATTAGGCTACCCTACTCTCTGGCACGCCAGCCATACCTTGAGTTACTGCTCGTCGAAATAGGGATCTTCGTTAAAACGGCGCTGTCTTTTCCGGCGGAACTTTAACAATAAGCTGATAAACCCCCAAACCAGCATAATTGCCAGGGCTCCACCTGAAGCAAAAATCAGATGGGTAATTACTTCTGGCGCTGCGCCCTCGTCTTCAAACAGAGTTTGATAAACAAACAGCGGCAATACCGGCACCGCTACCGACTCCGCCACAGAGGTCTTTGCCGGTATCAACAGCACTGCCGCAACCACTAACAGCAATGTCTGGCGCACCCAGCTCCAGCGCCAATTGCGCATAAACCACCAGCCCGCCAACAACATAATCAGTGTTGAAACGGCGTATACCATCCAGGCAAATTGGAAATCTTCTGACATTCTCTCACTCTACTTTCTGGCACTCCGATATCAAAATCGGATATACACCTGGGCTTTTTACCGCATCACTCCCTCGGCACTGGCGTACCCATACCCTTGCGGGAATAAACACGACCAGCTACCCATCAATACAAAGAGTGATCCTATTGATTATGCGCAATATTCAAAAGCGTTCACAGACCGCAGTTCCCATTTCCGATCAGCCGGGGTCAACCCACGAAATAATATGCTCTTCCATATCATCCGGGTGGACCGAGTCTTCGCTAACCACGCGTCCACGCACCGATATCCCCGCCCGGTGTACTGACTCCGGATCTCCCGATACCAGTGGGTGCCAATCCGCAAGGGGGCGCCCCTCCGCGAGACTGCGATATGCGCAGGTGAGCGGCAACCAATCGAACTCGGGAATATCCTCTATACGCAACTGAATACATCCGGGGACATGGGCTTTGCGCTGGCTGTACTGACTGCACTGGCAGGAGTGGGTATCCAACAGCCGGCAGGCGACATTAGTGAGGTAGACCTCGCCCGTATCGTCATCCTCCAGGCTGTGCAGGCAGCAGCGACCGCAACCGTCACACAGCTGCTCCCACTCGGACAGGTTCATTTGTTCCAGCGTTTTTCGCCGCCAAAAAGGCCTGTGTGCCATTTAGCTCAACTCAGCGCTGTAATTTGCTATTTTTTAGTGCGATTTCACTCATTTCTGAGTCGGCTACCGGCGGCATCTGCAAATAATAGCCACGGGTGCGCACCTCTTTGAGCAATTTGTCCGCCTCTGCCCGGGCCAACTTTTTATCCGGGGTCATCAACATCGTAGTGACATGCTGTGGCTTGCCGAACAGCGCCAGTAGATTATCCGGGACCCGCGCTGTACCCTCGCGCTTATCCACATACAGATACATTTCGTCTTTATTCGGACTGCGATAAATATCGCATAAAACTTTCACTTCATTTCCTCTTTACGCAATTGTTTCAAGGCCTCGAGCAAGGGGCGACCAACCACATCGGACCGCCACCCTCTGAGCCGGCCCTGCAATTCTGGTTGGCGGGCCTGGACCAAGGCTTCCAGCTCTTTCTTGCGGATTAAAATTTCGGCGGGCAAGCCGGCCCGCTCGGCGATAGACACCATTTCAAGCCGCAGTTGCTTAAGGATCTCCCCCTGCTGCCGGTTGAGCGGCTGCTGCATTCGCGCGGGCGGGTCCTCTCTGTCGCAGGCCTGGGCAACAATTTTCAGCAGTGCCTCACCGTGCTCGCGCAGGGCCCGGCCCTCCATACCCAGCTGGCTCAGTGCACCCTTATGCCGGGGCAACTGTTGAGCCATGCCCATACAGATATTTTCTTTCAACAAGTGGTTGCGCGGCATATTCAGTACCCTGGCCTGCTTCTCGCGCCAGGCGCACACATCCTGCAACACCGCCAGCTGTTTACTGCGCAGGCGCCAGGCGCCTTTCACTTTTTGATAGTAAACCTCGGGCGGATTCGGGTTGCGCGCCGAGACAACCAGTGATTCGCAGTCTTCCTGCAACCACGCCAGGCGCCCCTTCCCGTTGAGGTCTTGCACCAATACGTCGTAGAGCACCGGCAACCAGGCCACATCTAGAGCGGCATAGGTTTTCTGCGCATCACTGAGGGGCCTCTGTAGCCAGTCCGAGCGGGTTTCACCCTTGGGCAATTCAATATGCAGCAGCTGGTTTACGGTCGCCGCATAGCCCAAACCCGCGCCCATACCACAGAGCGCTGCGGCAATTTGAGTATCGAAAATGGGCTCGGGAATCACCCCCAGTAAGCGCTCCAGGGTTTCCAGGTCCTCGCTACAGCTGTGCATAATTTTGGTAACAGCGGTATCGAGCAAAAGGTCGCGCAGCGGCTGTAAATCCTCGATCGCCAAATTGTCGATCAGGTAGCAGTGCCTTCCATCACCGATTTGAACCAGGGCCGGTTGCGGATAAAAAGTACGGCTACGCATAAACTCGGTGTCCAGGGCCACCGCACTTTGCTTGCGCCACTGTGCACACAATTCTGCCAGCTGCTCACAGCTGTCGACCCAGCGTGGAGTGGTATCTATTTCTGTCATCGATATCACTCAACTGCCGGAGAAAAATGCGGTTCGACTATTAAAGGCGTGGGCGAGAGTACCGCCATCGATATATTCCAGCTCTCCGCCGATAGGCACACCGTGGGCGATCCGGCTCACTGCCACGCCCTGGGCGCGGGCTCGCTCGGCAATGTACTGCGCCGTGGCCTCGCCCTCTACCGTCGGATTGGTGGCGACAATAAGCTCTCGCAGCGGCTCGCTGGCAAGCCTCCGCTCCAGCAGATCGATTCCCAGGTCCCCCGGGCCAATGCCATCGATGGGCGAGAGGTGTCCATGCAGGACAAAGTAGCGACCGTGGTAATTGCCGGCCTGCTCGATAGCCAGTACATCCGCCGGTGTCTCCACCACGCAGAGCGAGTCCTGCTCGCGCCGGCTATTGCTGCACAGCGCACACACGGCCTCTTCGGTCAGGGTGCGGCACTGGCCACAGCGGCCCACCTGCTCCACCGCCTGCGCCAGGCTCTGGGCCAGCAGGGCGGCCGCCTCGCGGTCTTTCTCCAACAGGTACATTGCCATGCGCTGCGCGGACTTGGGGCCCACACTGGGCAGGCAGCGAAGCGCGCGGATCAGCTCTTCAATCAGGGGACTAAACATACAAACTCAAAACCAGTGGATGGCCACTTCTTAAAAGGGGAACTTAAAGCCTTCAGGTAAATTGATACCTGAGGTCAGGTCTCCCATCCCCTGCTTTTGCAGTTCCTGTGTTTTCTCCTCGACCCGGCGCACGGCGTCATTGACTGCGGCGGCCAGCAGATCTTCCAGCATTTCCTTCTCTTCGCTCATCAGGGAGGGGTCAATTTCCACAGAGGTGACATCGTGGCGACCGTTCATGGTCACCTTGACCATGCCCGCACCGGACTCACCGCAGATGCGCAGCTCCGTCAGATCCTGCTGCATCTTCTGCATTTTTTCCTGCATATCAGCCTGCATCTTCTGGGCCTGCTGCATTAAATCGCCCAAACCTTTCATAGGTAACCTCTTATCTTGTGCCTGTGGTCCCGGGAGTGGCCCGGGCCCTATTTGTCATTAATCTTCAACTACTAGTGATTCTACGGAGCCCGGCACCAATTCCGCACTCAATTCTGCCTGTAATTCTTGAACCAATGGGTCGCTGGTCAACGCATCCTCAGCCGCTTGCAGTCGCGCCTGGCGGGTAGCGGCGACCAAGCGGGCGGGAGTACTGCCGTGCACCTGCCCTATTTGTATCTGCGCTACCACCGGCTGCTGGAAAAGATCAGCCAGGGAGTCGCCCAGGCGCCGCTGGTGAACTTCGTCATAGAGGCTGCTGTAGGATTCGTCCAGAGTGAACGAGAGGATATTGTCCTGCCTTCCCACCATCTCCAAGTGCTGGGCAATGGAGTGCAAAATACCGGTGATACCCAGCTGCCCATACATCACCGGCCAGCTGCCGGGGGTTAAAGCTTCCAGGCGCGCTTTCGGTACTTCTCGACGGTGGTTTTCTACCGGCGCCTCTCGCGAGGCCGTCGCCCCATTTTGTTGCACTGGGTGCTGTGGTGGCGGTGCCGACTCCACTTGTGCAACTCGCTGGCGCAGCTCGGCCAGAACGTCCTTGCGCTCGGAGGGCGCTTCTACCACTTTTTGTGCGGGGGGCGAACTTATCACTTGCTCTGGCTGGGCCTCCAGCGCCGGCTCGCGCGGCTCAGCCCGATCCTGTGGTGATCCCAGGCCCCGCTCTACTTGTGGGGGCACCACATCAACCGCTGTAACAACCGGCGGCTGCGCCGCTTCAGGCTTTTTTACCGGGCGGGCCTCCGGCACTGCGGGTGCTACCGGAGCCTGCGGCGGCACTGCTGCGCGAACCGCTTCTGCTGGAGCAGATTCGGGCGTCGCTGGCAGTGGCGAGCGGGGAATATCGGCAACCCCCTGGGGACGGAAAGCCAACATGCGCAGCAGAGCCATTTCAAAGCCACTGCGCTGGTCCGGGGCCAGGGGTAAATCGCGGCGGGCCAACAGAGCCATCTGGTAATACAGCTGCACGTTTTCCGGAGCGATACGCCCGGCTAAACCTCTCAAACGCTCGCCGTCACCGAGGGAGTTATCGATAGACTGCGGCAATACCTGGGCCACTGCGATACGGTGCAGGCTATCGGCGAGCTCCGCCAGCGCTGCACTGTAATCTGGAGCCTGCTGGGACAATTCGGCCACTGTGGCAAATAGAGCCTGGGCATCCTCTTCAGATAGAGCTTGCAGCAACTTCCACACCAGCCCGGTGTCGATACTGCCCAGCATGCCGCGCACTTCCGCTTCAGTAATTTGCCCCCCGCCAAAGGCGATAGCCTGGTCGGTAAGGCTCATCCCATCGCGCATACTGCCGTCTGCGGCGCGGCCGAGATGCCACAGGGCCCCCTCTTCGAATGGGACCTGCTCCTGCTCCAATACAAATTTCAAGTGCCCCACAACCCGCTCGGGGCTCATATTCTTCAGTTTGAACTGAAGACAGCGGGACAACACCGTTACCGGCAGTTTCTGCGGATCAGTGGTTGCCAGGAGGAACTTCACATGGGGGGGCGGCTCTTCGAGGGTTTTTAGCAGCGCGTTAAACGAGCTGTTCGACAGCATATGAACTTCGTCGATCAGGTAGACCTTAAAGCGGCCCCGGGTCGGCGCGTACTGCACATTTTCAAGTAGCTCTCGCGTGTCTTCGACCTTGGTGCGCGAGGCGGCATCCACTTCGATCAAGTCGACAAAACGGCCATCGGCAATCTCATTGCAGGTATGGCACTGGCCGCAGGGCTCAGAACTGACCCCCTCCTCACAGTTTAAGCACTTGGCCAGGATTCGCGCGATCGTGGTCTTGCCCACGCCACGGGTACCGGCAAAGAGGTAGGCGTGATGCAGGCGGCCATTATCCAGCGCGTTGATCAACGCCTGGAGAACATGCTCCTGTCCCACCATCTCGCGAAACAGCTTCGGTCGCCACTTCCGTGCCAGTACTTGATAACTCATTCAATCTCCGGTGCTCGACACACCTCTACAAAGTCTTATCGGCTGCGCCTGTGGCGCGGTCGCCATTATACCGGCATCGACCGCGAGGCATAGGGAATAGAAGCTCGTGACCAGTCAAGTTCTATCGTCCCTCTCGTAGCCAAACCGGTGCTTGTGATATAACTGTGCGCCAGCTCGCACTAAGAACAATCAGTCCATAACTACGGCGAGCAGGGTATGGGGATCACGATCAGTAATGAATAAGGCCAGGAAGACGCTTCTCGAACGGCTGTTTACCGAGCACGGACAGGCCTTGGTACGCTTTGTCTCCCGCATTGTCAAAAGCCCTGACGATGCCGAGGATATTGCCCAACACGCCTATTTGCGCCTGCAAAAGCTCAGCGATGAAAAGGAACTAGAGAACCCCCGGGCCTACCTCTACCAAATTGCCAATAACCTGGCCGTGGACCAACTGCGCCGGGGCAAGCTCCATGTAGAGTACGTAAGCCAGCAGGTTCCCATGGAGGGCGAACCCTACACCGATGATCACGCAGACCACCAGTCACCAGAAAGGCTGCTAGCGGCCCGCCAGCAGCTACAGTCCATCTATGACACCATGGACAAACTGCCGATCAAGTGCCGCCAAGCCTTTCTACTGCACAGGACCCGGGGTCTCTCCTATAGCGAGATTGCCCGGGAGATGAATATTTCGGTGAGCAGTGTGGAAAAATATATTTTGCAGGCTTTGAAAGCCTGCCGTAAGAAGGTCAATCCAGACCCCTGATCCACAAACTTAAAAAACGAGCCGCTCATTGAAGCCACAATCTCTGGAGTAGTAACAACTCGGGTTGCAGATGCTATCCGCTGGGCCCGCTACGGCTGGGAACGCCATAAAAAAGGGCAAGTTTAAACTCAGAGACTTTAGTGAAGTCTCGACAGCCGAGATCGCAGATATCACCCGCAGAGTCGAACCAGAGGTCCATCGGGAATCCTCGGACGCCGGTTGCGAGGCCGCACCGCAATAACCCAAAAGCTCCCAGGCAGAACGGAGCAGTGCGCAGTTAAGGGGAATTTAGGGTGGTGGAGCCTAAGCCAAGGGTAATACTGCCCCCACCAATAAATCGTACCGATCCATAAACGGATACCTGCAGACTCGGCTTTTCGCAACAATATTCCCACCAAAAAGAAAAAGCAGGTATAAATTTCTGCTAACTAGACCACTGTAGCCCACAGCAGGCTGGTATAACCTGAAACAGGATAGGGAATGAACAATAAGAATAAAGAGGAAGTCCAGTTTTCATACCCACCTCTCAGGAAAATTAATTGAGGGGGCCAGCTATTCAGCCGTCTCAGCTTTCAAGAGTCGCGTTGAGTAAACCTAAATACTCTACAAGTGACAGAACTTTTTACTGCAATACAGCAAAAACGCGTTGGAATTATTTTTTTACTTAGCCACGTATGCAGTAAAGGTCGCACAAATCGAGAAGTTTTGAGTAATATGCCACTTTTAGTGTCACAGTACTAAGTAAGATTTTTATAACCCTAGGTGCTAGAGCAACCATGAAGACCAACCCCAAGCAAGCAATAAGCGAAGATAGCCTGGATCAGGCTTGCGCCTGGGTTGCTCGTTTACGCTCCGACTCAATCAGCTCTAGTGACCGCCGCCAGTTCAGCCAGTGGGTTGCCCAAGAGGAAAACCAGCAAGCCTTTGCTGAGATAACTGAACTCTGGGGTGACCTGGGCGCTCTATCCCACCTACCGGTTGACACCTTATTCCCAGAGAGCATCCCGGCCCAACAAAACCGCCCCACAGAGGAGAAGAGCCCAAAGCAATGGGCCCTGCCACAGTGGCTTATGGGTGGAGGGCTGGCAGCCTGCGGAGCAATAGTTGCCCTCTGGGTTGGTTATCAGGGCACTGGCGATAAGTTTAATCCTCAGCTGTACGCCACCGAGCGCGGGCAGGTACAAACTATAAACCTACCCGACGGCTCAGAAGTAAAACTGAACTCAAATAGCGAGCTGCGGATAATCTACAACCGCAATGAGCGCCGCACAGAGTTAGTGCGAGGAGAAGCTTTCTTCGAAGTGGCAAGACAGACCTCTCGCCCCTTTACTGTTGCGGCAGGCAGCGCCAACATCCGCGTTCTGGGTACCGAGTTTAACGTTGAACTCAACCCCAAGAGCACAAAGGTGTCCGTGACCGAAGGTACAGTTTCGGTTAGTGAGGCCGATAGCGCCCCCGGTCTACAGCCAGAGTCAGTGCAACTGGTTAAGAATGAAAAAGTCAGCGTATCCGACCGGGGTCTGAGCCCAATCGGCCAAACCTCAGTAGAGGAAGCTACCGATTGGACCCGAGGGCTTCTAGTCTTTGAGAAGACCCCGCTTAAGGATGCTTTAAACGAGCTAAATCGCTACTTGAGCGTTCCCGCTGCCGCCTCACCTAAAGTCGAGAACAGATTAGTCTCTGGAACCTTTGAGGTCTCCGACCCAGATAACACCCTGAAAGCGATCGCTACCGCTCTCGATTTACACGAGGATCACAGCGACTCCAACCTGACTATCTTGTCTCCCGCACACAACTAGGTTATAACCGTCGATACGGCGGTTGCATACTAGCCAAGCAAAATCAGCCCGCCCCAAAACTAAGAAAAGCTATTAAGTTGCCGCATTTTAATATGCGGCATATCTAACAATGGGCACCTCATTGATACTTAGGCACTGGATAACCCTATCCCTTGCGCTAGCGCTCAGCTACCCTGGCGCTACCTTTGCCCTGTGCCCAGAATCAGGAGTCGAAATACCCAAGGGAAATCTCTCTCAAGCACTGATATCCTTGGGGCAGCAATGCAAAATCTCACTGCTAGTGAGAGCCTCATCAGCTGCGAGATTTCGAGTCGATAAACAACGACTGCGCACCTCTCAGGGGCAATTTGAGCCCGCGCTGGAGCAGCTACTCAAAGGCACACCGCTATCCTTCAAAAAAGTGGGGCCATCCTCTGTAGCCGTTATTGAAACAGCTCAATCTGACACCCCACCCCAAGAAACAGCGGGCATCACACAGACTGAAGAGGTAACCGTTACAGGGCAAAGCCTAACGGGAAGCCACTTGCGCCACTTTCAATCCGGTGGGTATCTGCCAGTTGATCGCCTTTCCCGAGAACAGCTGGAGATGACCGGCGCACAAACCATCGCCGATTTACTCAAGTTCCTACCCGCCATCTCAGGCAACTCCACCAGTACTTCCGTTAGCCAGGAGAGCGATGGTACCGCGACCGTCTCACTGCGCGGCCTCCCGGCCAACAGCACCCTTGTTCTCCTCAACGGGAGACGAATTATTAGCGATGGGTTTAATGGGGAGGCAACAGACCTAAACACCATTCCCTTAGCCCTGGTTGAAAGAGTGGAGATACTAAAGGATGGCGCTTCGGCCGTTTACGGCTCCGATGCTATCGCCGGGGTTGTAAACATAATCCTACAAACCGACTTTGAGGGGCTCTCGCTAAAAAGTTTCTACGGACAGGCCTCGCAAGGTGACCGGCAGAGTGAGTCCCACCATTTGACCTGGGGCTGGAGAGGAGATCGAGCCCATATAATGCTCAACTTGGCTCAAAACCGCCAAGGGGAAGTGATGAGTCGAGACCGCGATCTCTCGCAGTCGGCAGATAGTCGTGCGCTGGGCGGCACAGACCAGCGATCATCAGCCATCCCCGATGGGTTTATCGCCCTTGAAGGGAGCAAGGTATTAACTAATCTCTCACCTGGGATGTACCAAAGCTGGTCACCAGAAGAAAAATTTGATTACAGCCACTACACCTCGGCAGTAACCCCCACTCAAAGCGACTCGATATATATAGCCGGCAATCTGGATATCGGCGAAAGCACTCAAGCTTACTCTGAGCTTATGGGAGTGCGATCCAGCGGGAAATCAACTTCCGCCCCCACCCCCGTGTTCACTCGCTTTGACAACGGGAACCTGACAATCTCAGCCGACAATATTTACAATCCCTTTGACCAGGAAATTTACGATGTGCGCAGGCGTATCATTGAGCTTGGCCCAAGGACACAAGACAACCGCACAAATACCTGGCGATTCAATACCGGTATAAAAGGCTTTTGGGATGAATGGCAATGGGAGTTGGGAGCTTCACTCCACAAAACCCACAAGAAGGAAACTCTCAACAATGTTATAGACCCCCTTGCGCTATCTATAGGTCTAAAAGGGCCAGATATCTGCAATAAGGAAACGTCCTGCGTAGCAATTAACCTTCTCGGCCCCAGTGGCACTATCAGTGCCGAACAATTGGAGTTTATTCGCGGTCAAAGTATCACCACCAGCGACTCGCGCATGAACTCTTTCACATTTATCACCGACGGCATCATCAAAAGAATAGCGGCGGGAGATATTCTGGCGGCAGCGGGCATGGAGTTCAGACGGGAGAAAGTGAGCCTTCACTCCAACGACTGTGCTGGGCTGTCCTTTATTGGCGGGCACGCACCTGGCTCTACAGAGGGGGCTCGACTGATTAAAGAAGCCTTCGCAGAGGTATCCATCCCACTGATTGCAGATAAACTGTGGCTGGATGGCGCGATTAGAAGCTCCCACTACGATGACTTCGGAGATACTAACAATCCAAAGCTAGCCCTGAGGTGGAAGCCAACCCCCTCACTACTCGTGCGAAGCAGCTATACCACGGGATTCAGAGCCCCAACCCTGACAGATATGAATCAACAGGGCTACCAAACCCAGGAATTCCTATTCGATCCCTGCACCAGCTCAAATGCCAGCGGCCTTCCCGGCTGCCAGCGTCAATCCGATAGTTCACGGATACAATATTTAACCGAGTTTAGCGGCAATCCGGACCTAGTGCCGGAAACATCCCGCACAGTCTCGCTCGGAGCAACATGGGAGCCCATTGAGGCCCCTAACTTTACCGCTAAATTTGATCTTTACGATATCGATGAAGACCAGGTGATCGGCACCAACCCCCAATTCTTACTGGACCAAAATGCATACTACAATCTGTATACTGACTTGGTCGTGCGCGATGAAAACGGGGATATCATTAAAATTTATGCTTCCCGCACCAATCAGGGCAGTAGAAAAATTCGCGGATACGATACCGCTTTCCGCTACAACTACCAGATAAACGAAAATAAGCAGATCCAATTCGCCCTGAATATCAGCAGAATGCTGCGCTATTTCAACCAGAGCTCACCCAAATCAAGCGAAGAAGATCTTATTGGAACCTTTACCGACACTTCCAGCGGTGGACTGGGCTCGCTCCCTAAGTGGAAGGCCAATGCCGGGGCCTACCTAAAAGGGGGGCTATGGAATGCCGCATATACCGTGCATTACGTTGACGACCTCAAAGAGACTTTTATCAACCAAAACGGTACCGATCAATACCGCAAAATCAGCAGCTGGTCATCCCATGATGTCCGGCTCGCCTTCACCCCAAGCAGTCGACTTCGCCTCGCACTTGGCATAAACAACCTGCTAAACCACTCGCCGCCCTTCGCTTCAACGGCGGATAGCAACAACTACGACTATCAGACCTACGACCTCACCGGCCGATTCTTTTACGGAAGCTTTTCTCTAAAGCTCTGACCCCTCTCCAATCTGCACCCTACAGCCCCCTCACGGGTATCCACCACAAAAGCTATCGGGGCAAAAAGTAAATTCGCACAAATCGACCAAACCTGTCATTACGCAGTATCAGAAAAAACACGATTCTTTTGAGGGGTTCTGTCCGCCAATCGTTAATAAGTGTGTTGGGAGGAAAGTAGCCACTTGGGGGTAGCTACTTTCAGCAATCGTCACACGTGACAAAAGACTATAAATCCAACGATCAAGAGAGGATTGACAATGAAAAAGAACCTCCTGTCCGCAGCCGTAAAAGGGGCCTTAGGCTTCACCGCTGCCGCAATTATGGTTCCTGCTGCTCCTGTTTTTGCACAACAAGATGCGGAAATGGTTGAAGAAGTTGTAGTAACCGGTTCCAGAATCGAGCGCGCTAATGACATAAGTGTAAGCCCTGTTACTTCCGTTAGCGCTGAAGACCTTAAAGCAACCGGTGTTGTTCGTGTTGAAGACCTGATCAACGACCTGCCACAAGTTGCCGCGACCCAAACCGCCGGGCAAGCCAATGGCTCCACTGGTACCGCAACTGTTTCCCTTCGCGGTCTCGGATCTCAGCGCACCCTGGTACTTATTGACGGCCGCAGGATGCCTGCTGGCTCTCCCCTTGCTGGCGGCTCCGGTGCTGACCTGAACCAAATTCCCGGTGCACTCGTTGAGCGAGTTGAAGTACTGACTGGCGGCTCTTCTGCGACCTACGGTTCCGACGCAATCGCAGGCGTTGTCAACTTCATCATGAAGGATGATTTTGAAGGTGTACGCTTTGAAACTCAGACGAGCGTCTACCAGCACAACAACGACAATAGCAGCATGCAGCGTCTGGTAGAAGACAGCGGCTACGATGTTGCTGACGGCAGCGTAACCGACGGTGACACCAATGACTTCTCATTGATCATGGGTGCAAACCTGGACAATGGCCGTGGTAACGTTACAGCCTATGCCAACTACCGTAAAATCGATGCCGTTCTTCAGTCCGATCGCGATTACAGTGGCTGTAGCCTGTCCGGCAGCTCTGACAATTTCTCCTGCGGTGGCTCCTCCACTGTGCCCTGGGGTCGCTTTACTGACTTTGGTGCAAACTCTGGGGACACAACTGAAGGCTTTGATTACAGCCTCGGGGATAACGGCGAGCTGGTCGACTACTCACGCCCCTATAACTACGGCCCGCTGAATTACTTCCAGCGCCCGGATGAGCGCTGGACCATGGGTGCTTTTGGTCACTATGAAATCAATGAGCACGCAGAAGCTTATGCCCAGCTGATGTACGCTGATGACCGTACCGTTGCCCAGATTGCCCCCTCCGGTGCCTTCTTTGTTACCAGCGATCTTTACTGTGGTAACCCCCTGCTCTCTGACGAACAGTTTGAAGCTTTCTGTGGCGTTTACGGCCTGACCGAAGATAACTATATCAGTGACCTAAACGTCGTAAATACCGATACCGATACTGGAGCAATCACCGAAAACGAAGGTGCCCTTTACATTGGCCGACGCAATGTTGAAGGCGGCCCTCGTCAAGATGATATGCGCCACACCACATTCCGTGGTGTATTTGGTTTGCGCGGAGATATCAACGACAACTGGAACTACGACGTTTACTACCAGTACTCCGAGGTAAGCCTCGAACAGACCTATTACAACGATATGTCTGTAACCAATATCCGCCGCGCCCTGGATGTTCGAGAAGATGAAGATGGCAACGCTGTTTGTCAGTCTGTGATCGATGGATCCGATCCCAACTGCGTGCCTTGGGATATTTTCTCCGCAGATGGCGTAACCCAAGAAGCTATTGACTACCTGGTTCTTCCTCTGTATGCCCGTGGTACTACCGATCAGGAAATTCTTTCTGGTTATGTAACTGGTGACCTGACTGACTACGGCTGGAAGCTTCCAACTGCCGAAAATGGCATTGCCGTTGTAATGGGTCTTGAGAGCCGCCGTGAAAAGCTAAACTATTCACCGGACATGGGCTACCAGAATGGTGAAGGTGCCGGCCAGGGCGGCCCAACCCTACCTGTAGATGGCTCTCTCAACGTTAAAGACATTTTTGCTGAGATGAATGTCCCTATTCTCAGCGGTATGCCTGGTGCTGAATACCTGGGCCTGGAGTTGGCTTATCGCTACTCCGACTACTCAACTGATGAGCAGACCAATACTTACAAAGTTGCCGCTGACTGGCAGCCCATTGACGACCTCAAAGTCCGTGCCAGCTTCCAGTCTGCTGTACGCCACGCCAACATCCGTGAACTATATCGCGCACAATCCATCCAGTTGTTCGATATGGACTTCGACCCATGTGGCTCCCGCACAGCAGCTGATGGCTCTGTAATTGGCCCTGAGTACACCCTAGAACAGTGTATGAATAGCGGTATTACTGCGCTAACTTACGGCGATGAGATCGATTCACCTGCCGGCCAGTACAATTTTATTGGTGGCGGCAACCCTGAATTGTCCCCAGAAAATTCTGACACTCTCTCATTTGGCTTTGTTTATTCTCCAGAGTTTGTTGACGGACTGACCCTCAGCATTGACTACTTCAATATTACTGTTGAAGACGCAATTGCCTCTATCCAGCCAGAAACTATCCTCGATAAGTGTATCGAAACCGGTGAAGAGCTGTTCTGTGGCGCAATCAGCCGTGGCAGCAACGGCAACCTGTGGATTGGCGATGCATCCATTACCGCTACTGACGTAAATATCGGCTACTTCGAAACCGAAGGCTTTGATATCAATGCCAACTACGGCTTTGATGTAGGCAGCTACGGCGCTGTAGATATGAACTTCATCGCCACCTACCTCACCAAGTGGGACCAGCAGGAATTTGAAGGTGAGCCGACCGAAGAGTGTGCGGGTTACTGGAACAGCTCCTGTGGTACCCCAACACCTGAGTTTGTCAGCACCTTGCGCGCAACCTGGTCCACTCCCTGGAACGTGGATATCAATGGTAGCTGGCGCCACATTGGTAGCGTCACTGACCTGGGCTCAAATAATGCAGACTTTGATGCAATCAACTATTTTGATCTGTCTGCTGCCTGGGTGGCCTCTGATAACGTAACGATCCGCAGTGGTATCAACAATGTCTTTGACAAAGAGCCGCCTCTGACTTCAGATGCCGGCGCTGGTATCTACGGCAACGGCAATACATTCCCTGGTATCTATGATGCTCTGGGTCGCTACGCCTTCCTGGGCCTGACTGTCGATTTCTAAACACTGTTTGTTTATAAGTTGAAAGTCTAAAAAGGCGCGACAAAATGTCGCGCCTTTTTTATATATCTAGCCAATCACCTCAAGTGAAAGACCGTGAACACCTGAACGCTAAGGGGCAACGATCCTCCCCCTATTGCTTAGGCAGACCACGTGAGTATAGAAAATCAATATCCCATTGAGGCAATCTACTTAAGCACAAATACTTGATACTACGACCTTGCCCAAAATATCGGCAAGCAATTAAAAACTTGAGCAACAAAAAGACAAAGAAGGCGCAGGAAATTAGAAAAACCTTCGCCAAGCCAACCTACTGAAGCCCTAAAAGATGGTCCTTATAATTTCTATAACGTCCAGAAGAGGCTTTATAAAGAGGCTTCCTAACCTGCCAAATACTCGCAGTTTTAACCACACCCTTTTTAGCCGAAAAGTTAAGACAAGAATCTTCCCAGTCGAGCCCAATAAACTTCAATAGCTCCTCAAGCTCATCTTTTGGCGAGCAAACAAACTTATCGTAATCCACACAATACACAGACCCGGGGAGCAGGCGCCTCCAGTGTTCCATCAACAATTCTTGCTGCCGGTAGTAATGCCCTATCCATTCAAGATCAACAGAATAATTCATCCCCGCCCCCAACTGCTGAAAGTAAACTGACAGGCAGTTATCCATTAAATTTCTTTTCGTCCACACAATCTTCGCCTGAGGGAAAAGGCTCTTAATAAAACCTATATGTAAGAAATTATCAGGCCGCTTATCGGTAAAAAATCCCTTCACATCAAATTTCTTAGCAACATGATTTTCATAAGCTAAAGCTGTAGCTTCAAAAAAACCAGACTCCCCACTTTTAAATTGCGAGAAATATGCACCACCTAACTTTTTTACTTGTTGCGGAATAAAATCAAGCTCTCCTCCAGCAGTCACCTGGGAGTGACCACTCAACACCCTCTCCAATAAGGTCGAGCCAGAACGCAGCATTCCACAAATAAATATAGGAGAAAACCCGCTTCTTTGCGGCAAATTGTCAGCCCACGCCTGGTCAAAAATTGAGATAAGATTCTGTGTATACTTTTCCTGCAAATCCTTTCGATATGCACGAAACCGTAAGCGACCAACCTCATTAGCCTTATGATAAGCTTCAAAGGCAGCATCATACTCAGCGCAGTCGTCGAGAGCCTTCCCGAGAGAAAATAATAGCTCTTCACGCTCCAATCGGGAATCTATACCGGATGACAAAGCAGTTTTTAGCTCACCTATAATTGGATCATCCTCACTTTCAATATCACTTTGGTATACTAACCTGCTGAGGGCGGGGTAATAGTTTGAATCCAGTGAAAGTATCTTTCTATACAATCTTCTTGAGCAAGCTCTATCTCCTCGCTCCTCAGCAAGCCCCGCAAGATTAAACAGGGCTGGAATATAATTGGGTTCTATAGATAGAGATTTCTCAAAAAACTTGCCAGCCAAATCCGGACGATTCATATCCACGTACACTAACGCAAGGTTATTGTACACTTCTTCCTGCCCATCAATTTCAAGTTCAATTGCTTTTCTATATGCTTCAGCAGATGCCTCAAATTCACCAATTTTCCTTAATTGCAAAGCTAGGTTAAACAAGCAATTCGGCTGATTTTCATTGAGAGACAAGGCATATCGGTACATATCCACCGCGCTCTCACTCATCCCCGCAGACACGCACCCAGAAGCCAAATTAAGAACACATGCCATATTAGATGGCTTAATTGACAGAAGCTCCTCCAGGTAGCGAGCCGTCTTTTCTACCTGTTTACTGGAAATATAAAACTGACAAATTTCCACAAGGATCAACTCACGCTCAACCCCTAAATCAAGCATTGCCAGCAGTATACTTTCTGCCTCAGATAAATTTGATGACGCAAATGCTTTATGCGCACGCCTTAATTCCTTTAGGAGGTCTGATCGATTTGTCATTTTTACAACTAATATTATATTTAGGTGAAGTGAAATATAGAATATTGGAAAGAAAGAAATAAAGAAAAGAATTAAGGAAAGTAGACCCCTCTATCAAAAGAAGGGCCGCGCAAACACCGTTAATATTCGCCAGGATTTCCCTGCGCGCCCTTGCGGCGAGCGGAATCCACGACATTTTTTGAGGCCTCTGCGACACCTTTCCACTCTTCCACAGTCATACATGTCTTCTCTTTAAAACGAGAACCTGTAATAGAGCGAACTTTGCAAACTAACCGACTCTCAGATGAGTCCGTACTGCCATTTGAAGTGGCGGCTAGATCATTTTTCGCATCCGCTTCATCAACTGCCGGTTTAGTAGCGCAGGCGCTAATAAGCATAACCGTACAAATACCCACTAAAGCTGCCTTCAAGCCCATTATTTCTCTCCTTGTTTAAAAACCATTACGGTATCGACTCGAACTTCGATTCTATACCGATATAGCCTTCAGTGCATGTACAGTCTTCAATATAAATCGATGACAAAGTGGTCAAATAAGAAGCTCAAGAAGTACACCGCTATTCAATTTTAAATCTATCGTTATAAGTCCCCTCTAAAGGCGGTTGTTAAACCAGCTTCACGAACTAAAACACGCCCTTTCCGGGGGGCTACAAGCTACTGCATATAACACTTACACAAATAAAACTCTGTAATAAATTGTACTCAACCAAGATCTCTAGATGTGACCACCCTGTGGTACACACCGCCCCCCAGAGCACTACAACACCCAAACTATCGCGACAACCTAGAAACAGGAGGAATCATGGTAAGCGTCAAGGCACAACCATCAAAAAAAACTATTTGCCAGCTCAACCTGTTAGAAATAGTTAATTAATAACAGCAAAACTTCCAAATAGTCCGAGGTTAATTTTCACCACAAGAAATTGACGAATTTAAATGACAACGGATAAGGAGAAGATAATAGAGATACTCAGCCCCCACTCCGCAAGACTGCCGAAATAAAAAGCAGATCCCCTTTAATGCCCCAAGTCAAATCCTGCCAAATCAGACTTTTCTACAGCTCACAGGAGGGTTACCCGCTAAATCTAGCTGCATTTAGCTTAACCCCAACTTATGACGCCCAATCCAGCGAAAAACATTATCCACTAAATTCAACCAAGAAAACTGAAAAATATAGCTTATTTTAATTGTTTTTTGGTTCATTTAGCCTAAAAAAATCGAATAAGACCCAAAAACTTCACCCAATCTCACTTGGCGTAGATAGGTAAATAGGTCATAAAAACACCAGAATAGTTCCATATTTCCACTTAATGCATTAAAGTCAGCTTCGACAGCTTTTAACTCATAGCATATAAAGCACTATAAGCACCTTAAGTATAAGAAGGTTCCACTATGATCAAGACCAAACTGAGCATTGCCATCGCTGCTCTTGGCACCCTCGCCAGCACCGGCATTTTTGCCCAGGAGTCCACGGAAGTAGGCGCAGAGGTAGAAGAAGTAATTGTTACCGGTTCACGTATTGCTCGTGACCCACTGTCCACTACCGGCCCAATTACCCTGGTTGACTCAGAGGCTATTACACGCTCCGGTGTTGGCACCATTGACGAACTGCTTAACCAGCTGCCATCTATGGGCACCACAGGCATCAACTCCAACGACAACAACGGCGGCGCCGGCTTGTCTTTTGTTGAGTTGCGTAACCTGGGTTCCGCTCGTACCCTGGTTTTGGTTAATGGTCGTCGCTTTGTTTCCTCAAGCTCCGGCGTAAGCTCTGCGGTGGATATGAACAATATCCCTGTAGATATGATTGACCGTATTGAAGTTCTGACCGACGGCGCGTCTGCCGTATACGGTTCTGATGCGGTTGCCGGCGTTATCAACATCGTGATGAAAGACTCCTTTGAAGGGGTTCGCATCAATGCGCGCGCTGGCGCTACCGAAGAGGGTGGCGGCGAGAATGGCGAAATCTCCATTACTTTCGGCGGCGAAAGTGATCGCGGTAAATTTATTGCCAATATTAGCCACAGCAAGCGTGATGAAATCACCTATAACGACCGCGACTGGGCACAGCTGTACAGCTCCATGTCCCCCACCGGCACTATTCTCACCGATTACGGCACTTTTAGCGTTGCTGACGATGGTGAATCCCTAAGCCTAACTGACTACTCTGCATACGATATTGGTCAGTACATGTGGCTCTCCGGCGCTATGGAGCGCACCAGCCTGATGGCTAGCGGTAGCTACTCGGTCACTGATGCAGTCGAGCTCTACGGTGAGGGCTCCTACACACTGAAAACTACCAACCAGCAGCTGGCAGCCCAGCCCATGTACAGTGGCAACGGCTTAAACCTGACCTCTGATAATGTGCCAGATGATATCGCCGACCAGCTGGAAGAGGCCTGGCAAGAGTCTGTAGAAGATTACGAAGCTGAGCTGGAAGCCTATGAAGCCGCTTACGCGGAGTGGGAATCAACTGGTGAAGGCGATGCACCTATTGTTCCGTGGTTAGACGGTATCAGCGATATCCGCCTGCGCCCGGTTTCCGGTGGCACCCGTGACTACGAGCAGAAGACAGAAACCTTCCGCCTACTGGGTGGCGCTCGTGGTGACTTAGTAAACGGTTGGGGCTGGGACACTTTCCTGAGCTACGGCCGTAACGAAGGTGAAAACTCCACCGGCAACTCCTACAACAAAACTTTGTTGCAGGAAGTTATCGATGGTGACAGCAGCATCGCAGATGAAGACATTTCCTTCATTGGCGGTATGAGCGATGAAGTTATCGACTACATCAGCTATACCGATCGCGAAGACAATGAGTACGAGCTGATTAACTTTGGCGCAAGCTTAACTGGCGATATTGAAGCCATTCAACTTCCAGGCGGCACCTTAGGCTTTGCTGCTGGCATTGAATATCGCAAAGAATCTGGCGAATTCAACCCCAGTGAAGAAACCCAGAGCGGTGCCACTTTCGGTAACCAACAAGACGCCACCGCCGGCGACTACTCCGTAACTGAGCTGTTCACCGAGTTTAACCTGCCGATTCTTGCCGGTGAAAAATACGCAGAAGAGCTGTCTATGGACCTCGCTCTGCGCTATTCAGACTTCGACACCTTCGGTGGCCAAAGCACAGGTAAGCTGGGCATTGTTTATGCTCCTACTGAGAACTTCCGTTTCCGTAGCAGCTACTCAACCTCTTTCCGCGCACCGGGTATCTACGAACTCTACAGCGGCACCTCGCAGAGCTACGAGTACCTGCTGGACCCCTGTGATACCAGCAGCGCCAACACTGACGGCCAAGGTGCTTACTGTAGCGAAGTGAGCTCAACCTTTACCCAGGCGGGCTCCCAGATCGCTACCAATATCGGTGGTAACGAAGACCTGGAGGCCGAAGAGGCGCGTACATTTACTGCTGGCATCGTATGGACCCCGTCTTTCGTTGAAGACCTGTCCGTTACTGTGGATTACTACGATGTAGAAATCACCAATGCAATCGATAGCGCCGATCTACAGCAGATCCTGGACGACTGCTACCGTGAAGGTATTGATGATGCCTGCTCGCTGGTTGACCGTGGTGACAGTGGTCAGATCTCTTACCTGGAAGGCTCCCTGCTGAATATCGGTGAGATCAGCACTAAAGGTATCGACATCGACCTGACCCAGAACCTCTACTTCGACGCAGGTAAACTGGCCCTGACTGCACAGGCTACCCGCCTGCTTGAGTACGAAATCTACAATACCGAAACCGACGCCACCTCAGACTACCTGGATTACGTTGGAACCAATAGCAGCCTGTACGTGAAGTGGCGCGGCCTGGCCAGCGCTACCTGGTACGCTGACAACTGGGACTTTGGTGTAGACGCACAATACTTGAGCGAAGGCGACAGCCCTTACGCTCACGTTCCCTCACACACCTACCTGAACCTGAAGGCCGGTTGGGATGTGAACGACAATATGCGCCTGACTGCGGGTATCGACAATATTGCTAATCGCGAACCGTCGTACACCTCTAGCTGGTATGACGTGAACAGCAGCTATGACTCCCAAGGCCGCTACGCTTGGGCTGGTGTAAGCTACCAGTTCTAAGTCTGACTTTTACAGTCAACCTAAAAGGGGTGCCCATGGGCACCCCTTTTTTGTGGGAACAAGCTTCTGCTTAACGCCATACACCCCAATTATTCTGGGCCATTAATTAACAAATCGAGCTTCTGCTTATAAACCCCACGGGTCTGTGAGCTGCTGACCTGTGAAAATGCCTGCTTAAAACTCGCTTTGGAAGCGATCAGATCGCCAAGCCTGTACCTTGTAAGCCCCAGTAAAAAGTGAAAGCGGTGATCGCTGTCATTAGCTCTCAGTGCGCGACGCAAGAGCTTCTCTGCTTTTTTGTAATCCCCCGCACTGTATGCCTCTAGAGCCTGGTGATGTAGATAATAGGGGTTGCGCGCACGATGGAAGCGCACACGCTCGGCATACCAATCAGCCAGTTCTTCCCTGCCGGAAACGCGGTAAAGCCTCTCTAAATTGCTGATGGCAACCAGATTGTCCCGCTCAATTTGCAAGGCCTTGAGGTAACTTTGCTCGGCGGCATAGAGGTGGTTAAAACGACTGTACACAGCGCCGAGATTTGACCAGATATCACTTCTCTGTGGACGCAGCTGTAGCGCTTTGCGCAGATACAAAAAAGCGAACTTTTCCTCGCCGCTGCGCATCAACTCTATACCGCGATTACTGTAGTAGAGCGCAAAAGCAGTAGTGTCATCCAGTGCATACTGCCGATACGCCGGATCGTAGGCCTCCAGATTAAAGTCGATCACTCGCCGCCTGTTTTTATACTCGGCAACCATATTGACATGGCGATAGACCGTAAAGGTCTCGGGGTCATCCTGCCCCCAAACCGGAGGCACATCCACCTCATTGAAATAAGCCTCCACACCCAGCTCTCTGGCCATAGCCACCATCATTAAGGTAAATGCCAGGCAGTTGCCCCGCTGCAACTGGTAGGTCTTACTTGCCGGCAGGGTGCTGTTGGGATCGTACTCGATATGGAAATCACCCCGCCCATAGGCATTCACCAGAGATTGGAGCCGCTTGGAGGGGGACTCGCCTGGGGCGGTGCTGCCCAGGTAGGCCAAAATATCGGCATCAAGCCCCAGCAGATCCTCATCGGGAAGCTCCCCCGGTAAAACCGGCCGATCGAGAATCGCCCGTCCACTGAGGGCGGTGTTGACATCGATAACCTCTGGCTTTTCGAGGGGAATTTGAGCACAACTAGCAACAAAAAGGGCCAGAACAAGGGCCAGTGGGGCCTTCATCGTCATTTTCCCCTCAATATTTTAGCCTTATGGTATTTAGAGAGCCTCTAATCAAGCTCAACTGTAGCGGCCTAATACTTCCGGATACTTCGCTAAGATAATAGAACTACCAAGCGAGGTGAAGTATGACAACAAAAGGGATACGCCAGTATTTTAAATCAGAATTCAATAAAGGCGCGCAGCCCTAGTCTGAGCTAGGGTGTTCGATATCTAAGGCCATAGAAACTGCAAGGGACCATTACAAACTATCTGCGACGTGAAAACAAACAGTTGTATATAGGGAAAAATACTTGATCACTACATTCTTACGAAAGAAATGAAGTAAAGTACAACTTTATCAAAGAGCAGCAAAGCAACTTTCCAGTTAAGAGGCTCTATCAGGTAATACAGGCAAATAAGAGTAGCTTTCACAAGTGGTGTGCCGTAGTGATAGCTTAATAGATAGGCGAACATGGTAAACGTGCCATTGCTTGTAGGCCTTATCTGCAGAACCTCGACAGCCACCAGTCAACGGGCTTAAAGAGGCTCCTGATTAAGCTTGGCCACAACGGACAAGTTTAAACTTACAAATATATTTATAAGTGGAGTCAAGGTTCAAATAGTATATGACCGAGAGAACAAGTGTGATAACACTTTAAAACCGAAGGGAAAAACTAAAACTCAAGGTCAAAACCAGTAAGAGCAACCTTAAAAATTAAGGGATAAAAAAGCGGGCCATAAGGCCCGCTTTAGCGATTTCTGTAAGGAGAATTAGAACTCCATACGAACGCCTACAAATGCACTACGGCCAATATCGTTATACACAGCTGCAGCAGTATCATGCCCAGTTGTATTACCTGGAATACCAGTCAAAATAACCGGAGCTTCTTCATCCAGAACGTTATTAATGCCAAGGTTTGCACTGATGCTGTCAGTGAACTGATAAGATGCGTACAGGTCATGTGTGACATAAGTGCCAACTTCAAAATTGTACAGATCATAACTCAAGTCAGGTACTGCATCGCCAATGAAAGAGGTTTCCCACTGTACCATCAGTCGATCCATAGAGTAGTTAATTGTCGCAACCCACTCGTTCTCAGAAAGGCCAACCTCTCCTACGAGCTCATCACGCTCACCAAATTTAGTTTGAGTGTAATCAATTATATGACCGTAGATCAAAGAGAGGTCCAGCTGGCCACTACCCAGTCCCATACCCCACTGAACCTGAACATCTACACCTTCGGTCTCAAGGGAGCCTTCATTGATATAGCCAGAATTTACTTCTGTAATTTCACCCAGTTGGTAGGCAGATCCTGTAGTATCGCGAACAACGAAATCACAGAAATTATTTGGGTAGCTGCTAGTGTTGTAACAGTAATCTACGGAGGTCTGGCGGCCAACAGTATCGATTAGATTTTCAATTTCAATATTGTACCAATCGACAGAAACCGACAGGGTACCAACACCCAAATCACGGTCAAACACCGCACCTAAAGTGTAACTGTCAGAAGTCTCAGGCTCCAAGTTGCCATTACCTTTACCAACGAAACCACCGGTTCCCTGGATTTCAGTCTGTGACAATGTAAATACGCCCTGATCTTCAATTCGTGCCGCTACAGCAGGAATAGCACGGCAGTTTTCTGCAACAGTACCGGTAGTCTCTGCGGTTACTCCATTACAGGGATCACTTACTGCACCAAAGGACTCACCACCTGGCGCAAAAAGTTCATTGATATTCGGGGCACGTACAGCTCGCGCGTACTGACCACGAACCCGCAGATCATCATTAACAACCCATGAGAAACGAGCTGTGTAAGCATCGGTAGCACCAACAGTATTGTAATCTGCATAACGATATGCAGCACCAACACTCAACTCTTGAATGCCAGTAAGGCCCGAAAGTATTGGCGCTTCCATCTCAACATACAACTCAGTTGCATTGAAGCTACCTTCAGTAGGCTCTTCCTTATTTCCTGCATTCTGGCCGGTACGGGTTAAAGCATCAGGGAAGTCTGCTGCGTATTCATCACGATACTCAACACCTGCAGCCAAACTTAAGGGACCAGAGGGCAATTCAAGCAGCTCACCGCTAATATTAATGCCACCAAAGGTTTGCTTGGTACGCTGATCACGAATTGAAGGTGCAGTTACATACTCTGCAGCATCCTCAGAAATGGAACCATAACCAAACAAGTTGATTGGTACACAACCTTCTGCTGCCGCTGCTGCATCTGCACATACAATATTGCCGTCACTATCTTCTACTGCATTCAACGCATTGCGGAAGTTAGAAATGTTTATCTGACCTGTACCGCGCTGGCTATCCTGCATTTGCCCCTGACCAAAGTGAGCATCCCAATTCCAATCGTTGATCTCACCACGCAGGCCAATCAATCCGCGGAAAGTTTGACGCTCAGCAAAAGAGCCGCGCTGCTCCAGCTCAGTTGTACGGCGGAAATATTCGAGGTACTCATCACCTGCTGCAATTGCAGCCGCTCTTAGGTCATCAGGTACATAGGGATTATCAATATGTATCCCGTCAATGTATAAGTCTTCGTTACTGTGTGGATATGGCTCAATTTCACTCTGTGTTTCGGTGCGAGCAAAAGTGGTCTCGATGTAGCCTTCCAAAGAGTCAGTAATCTGATAGTTTAAGTTAGAACTAATCAGATAGCGTTCAGTTGGCACAGTGTAACGTCGGAAGTTTTGACGGTTAAACCCATATTGCTCTTGGTCCCAAGGTACAACTTCGCCACCATCGTATACGTAAGAGTCACCAGTGGAGGGGACAAAGAAACGGCCATGTTCCGAGTAAGAGGAATAAAAAGGAGCAGTACTATCCTGACAATCATTGATATCGGACGTCAATCGACAAGTAGCAATATCGTCAACTTCAGTATTATCACGGTCGCGTGCCAAAACACCTTTTTGATCGGTATAAGTCATAGAGATAACGGCATTACCTTTACCGTCATCAAAATTACCACCGGCAGTGATATTAAAGCGATCAGTTTGGTCATCACCAAACTCTACAGTTTCCCCGTGAGAGGAGGTAATGCTAACGCCTTCGAAGTCATCCTTAAGGATAACGTTGATTACACCAGCAAGAGCATCAGAACCATAGATTGCTGATGCACCACCTGTAATTACTTCTACCCGCTCGATTAGCTCTGTAGGGATAGTGTTCCAGTCAACAGCTGAGCTACCCGCAACGCCAGAAACATAACGACGTCCGTTAACTAGAACAAGGGTACGATCCTCACCTAGGTTGCGAAGTTCAACAGTGTTGATACCAGCACCAGAAGTAAAGAAATTAGAGTTGCTGCTAGAAATACCCGACACACCAGTTGCCGGCAGACTCCGCAGAATATCAGCACTGTTTACCATGCCGGAAAATTCAATATTCTCAGAGTTGACAGTTGTGATAGGTGTTGCAGCTTCCAAGTTAGATCTGGTAATGCGTGAACCGGTTACAATTACCTCCTCAACCAGTGTCGCGTCATTTACATCCTCAGATTCTTGGGCAAACGCTTGACCAGTTGCTCCGAGGACTACAGATACTCCAAGTGCGGTCTTGATTGCAGACGAAAGGATATTCCTTTTCATTGTTTTATCTCACTCTAGGGTAGGGTCGCTCCCTACTAGATACGTTTGAGTTTATACATGAAGCAACCACCCCCATGGCTGCTTCAGCTCCCAACAAAGATAAAACGAATAAATCCCTCCCCCCCTCAATAAAACTTTACTCAAATATCAAAAAGCTTTTTCCGTGAAAATCTGCCAATTTGTACATTGTTACCGCTACCTCTGCCCCCCTGTAAGATTCAACCTGTTTTACAATCTAATTTTCATCGAATTCGCTCAAAAAACTATCAGCCTTTATTCGTAATCAGGTAGCGCTCAGAGTTATGTGTTATTTCTTTACCGTTAGAGAAGAGATATCCCATAGCCACCCCTACGTTCGAACTGAAGCGGCTATGAAAGCAAAGCTGGCAGGACACCTCACCAACAAAGCTAAGCCCAATCGCAGGAATAGCACCACTTCAAAATTCCGCCGGTAACTTCGAACTTCAGACTCCACCGGATCGTACGGAAACCTTTACTCCCAAATCGCCAAGAAGTATCAAACTCAACTTACCGGCGAGCTAGACCGGAAGATCATGGCTCTGTTCATTTTGGGGAATAGTTATCAGAACCCCCGTACACATATTGCCAATATCTATGCTACAGGGCTCCCCAATTACATTGTCAAGATCAAGCCATTATCGGAGCTTTAAGCTTGACATGGACGCGACCTAAAGGCGGTCTACCCCATTATCTGGCTTGATACTATCCACTAAAAAATCAAGGAGGGTGGCCATTATACCCGTACCCTTGCCCTCAATATCGAAACAAGAAAGAGCTCCTGAGGCTCTACCTACCTATGTGAATGCTTTACAGGGATTCCCTGAGTCGATAGAAAGCATCCGCCCAAAACTGAAATCCAGCCTGTATCATTCACCAGATCCGCAACTCTCTGAAGTATATGGCCTTACAAAATCAGAAGGCCCTTATGGTCAACCAAAACAGCAACACTCAATGCCGTCAAATATGCTCTAGGTGAAGTCGAGGCGAAGTAGGGGGCGATGGCGGTTAATCGTGGTGCGGTAAATGGCCAGCTCTCTTAATACCCGAAATATGTCCGCACATCGATCTACACGACGAATACACTGAAAATCGTACACAGGCAATTCCGCAAGCTGGCCAAAACCAAGGGAGACTTCGCCAATGATAATAACTTATGACCCTTCCTTACGCCGGTATACAGAAAGCCCCTCAGCGCTAAGCGCATCCGATTCAGACCGGAATCTGACACTATCACAGTTGGTGATACACCTCTCTGATCGCTTGGAGAAATATATCAGTCTATGAAGCCACTTGGCTGACACTGAGTGTTGAATACCCTCAAGATAACAGTACCTCGTTGCCATTTGTACAAAACCCCCCACTTCAGTTCGCCTGTCAAATGGACAGCTGGTAAACTCTGCCCGTTGTACTGGAAACTCCGGACGCCAAGTCTTGCTCCCCTCCCTTGCATGACTAGCGTTGCCTGAGGTTCCCCAATAACTATTACAGACAGAGGAACCTCTATGTCTTCTAATGTCGCGGACGTCACTACGGCGGCCACACCTGGCTCAGGCGAGTTGCTTGGGCACCCCAAGGGTCTCTACATCTGTTTTGCGACAGAACTGTGGGAACGCTTCTCTTTCTATGGGATGAAGTACTTACTGCTACTTTATCTCACAAAGTATCACCTCTTTACGGACAGTGCTGGCTATGATGTCCTCGGGGCTTACGCTGGCCTCGTTTATGCCCTCCCCCTGATTGGTGGCCTTTTGGCTGACCGCTACCTGGGCATGAGAAAGGCTGTCCTGTTCGGCGGCATTTTGCTCTGTTTGGGGCACTTGTTGATGGCGGTCGAAGGCCATCAGGCGATTTCCTACGCCGCCGGCACTGTTCTCAGTGAGGCAATTACATTAAATGACGGCACAGTCATCGCTGCGGGCACCACCCTGACAGAAAAAGTGGTGATTCAGGATGTTGTTGCACTCAAAGTCTTCTTTATGGCTCTGGCCCTGATCACCGTTGGTGTGGGCTTCCTGAAGCCAAACATCTCGACAATTGTCGGCCAGCTATACCCCAAAAATGACTCCCGTCGCGATGCCGGATTTACCATTTTCTATATGGGTATTAACGTCGGCTCCTTTATCGCCACCCTGCTGTGCGGCTGGCTTGGGGAAACCTACGGCTGGGGCTATGGCTTTGGCCTCGCCGGTATCGGCATGGTATTCGGCCTGATCACCTTTATCTGGGGACAAAAGTACCTGGATGGACTGGCTGAGCCAAGCCGCCCCGAAGTGCTCAAAGAGAAGGCCCTCGGCCCCATCAACAAAGAGTGGGCCGTATACCTTGGCGCCATCCTGTCTTTGGGAGCGGTCTGGTACCTCGTACAAAGTGAGCCCGCCGTTCACCTTGCGCAAAACAGCCTTCTGATCGTGGCGATTGTCGGTCTGATCCTGTTCTCCATGCTGTACAAAGACAATAAAGGCAAAGACTTTGTTGCTATCGGTATGGCTGCGCTCACCGCTGTTCTCGGCCTAATTTGGGCGTTTAGCGGCAATGACATCTGGCTCGGTGGAATGCTGCTGGCCCTGGTAGGCTTTATTGGCTATGGCTTTGTTCGCCACTATAGCGAAGAGTTCTCCCGCACGGTGGTATTGATGGTTCTGATTACCTCTACCATCGTATTCTGGGCGCTGTTCGAACAGTCTGCCGGTTCCATGACTCTCTATGCAGACCGCGTACTGGATCGCTCTATCGGCGATGGAGAAGTTCGCGCTTCCATGTTCGGCTCCTTGAACGCTGGCTTTATCATGCTCCTGGCGATTCCGTTTGCCGCCCTGTGGGTATGGCTCGGCAAGCGCGGCTGGGAACCCAGCACCCCGGTAAAATTCGGTCTCGGTATTATCCAGGCTGGCCTCGGCTTTGGCGCCCTGGTTCTCGGTGCGGAGTTCCCCACAGAGGCGGGCAAGGTTGCAATGATCTGGCTGGTATTGGCCTATCTGCTGCACACCTCCGGTGAGCTGTGCTTGTCCCCTGTTGGCCTGTCTGCTGTAACCAAGTTGTCTATTGGTAAAGTGGTCAGCGTCAGCATGGGTACCTGGTTCCTGGCAACTGCCCTATCTGAAACCGTTGCAACGCGAATCGGTAAGATGGCTGCCGTTCCCCAGGGTGAAGCCACAGACCTGGCCTCAACCCTAACTACTTATACCAGTTTGTATGAGTATCTGATGTGGTGGGGCCTCGGCGTGGGTGCCTTAATGATTATCATCTCCCCGCTCCTGAAAAAAGGAATGTGCGGTATCCGCTAATCGCAGCAATAACGCAAAACCCAAAAGGCCACTGCATTGCAGTGGCCTTTTTTATTGGTCTGCTGTTGAGCCGCTATAGGCGCGATTAAATCAGCCCTTGCAGCAGCCCCATATTCAACCAGATAAAACGCAGGCCGATCACACACAGTAAAAGCGCAAAACAATGCTTCAGCATTTTCGCTGAAAGCCGGTGGGCGAGGTTTGCGCCGAAACGGGCAAACAGGGTACTGGTGATAACAATACCGACAAAGGCCGGCCAGTAAATATAGCCACTGCTCCACTCAGGCAGCAGTTCGTTATTCCACCCCTGGTAGACAAAACTGAGGGCGCCGGCGATGGCGATGGGTAGCCCGCACGCAGCAGACGTAGCGACAGCGCGCTGCATCTGTACGCGACAGCGGGACAGAAGCGGCACCGTCAATGAACCGCCGCCAATACCAAAAATCGCAGATGCCCAACCGATCACACCACTCGCAGAGACCAGCACGGGCGCACCAGGCAGGTTCCCAGCTCCTTCAGCTACCTGGGCGTGGCGAATACCGCTCAGCCACATGCGCACCGCAATCACAATCGCAAAAATGCCGATCAACAACTGCAACCAGGCTCCGGGCAGTAATTCAGCCGTTGCGCCTCCGATCCAAGAGCCAAGCAAAATGCCGGGGACCATAACCCGAAAGAGCTTCCAGTCCACCGCACCTTTTTTGTGATGGGCACGCACCGAGCTTATTGAAGTAACAATAATCGTGGCAAGAGAGGTACCCACAGCCATATGGGTGAGAATTTCCGGGGGAGTCCCCATGGCAGTGAAGACCAGGACCAGGGCGGGGACAATAATCAGCCCGCCGCCCACACCGAATAATCCGGCAATGGTTCCCGCAGCGGCACCGAGCAATAAATAAACCAGCAGTGTTTCCATAATTCCCTCAGATTAAATACGACCATCAATTTAAGGCGATCGTATTTAAACAGATAAGAACTAAGGAGGCCCCTGAATAATTCTTTGATGCCCCTGGCTTTCAGAGTGGTTCACAATCACGGGCAGCTTCACAGGAATGCTTAGGCCTTGCTGAACGTGAATCGCCGAAAGGCCCGCAGGATTTTATAGGCCCCTGTGGACAAGAGCTGGCTTAGCGACGGCTCTCAACAGTAAGCCAATCGAAGCCCTCCTGCTGACAGGCAAAGATGCAGCTCTCCACACTGGCCGCGACATCCGCCAGGGCCTCCTTGGCCAGGGTGAGACTATTATTTTTCTCACTGATATGGGCTACCACTAAGTGTTGCAGTTGCTCATAGCCAACTCTGTGCAGAAATCCCGCCGCCTGCTGATTACTCAGGTGCCCGTAAGCACCGCCAACGCGCCGCTTTAGCGAGGGGGGATAAGGTCCCTGCGCCAGCATCAGGGGATCGTGGTTCGCCTCTAAAACCAGAGCGTCACAATCGCCGAAGTGCGCTTCGACATGGGGGGTAATGGTCCCCAAGTCTGTCAGCAACCCCAAACTGCTGCCACGACTGCGGAAAACAAACTGCGCAGCCTCGCGGGCATCGTGAGGGACCGCAACCGGGGTCACTTCAATATCTGCAACCACAAAAGGCTGGTGCCCTTCGATTAGATGCAATGCGGGTAACTTGCCGATATCTCGGGCCTTAAAAGTGCCGGGGGTTAGGTAGACGGGCAGGCCATACCGGCGTGCAAGCGGGCCCACACCCGAGAGGTGGTCGCTGTGTTCATGGGTAACCAGAATTGCAGAAATGTCAGCGGGGGACATACCGAGCCGCGCCATGCGCCGCTCGGTTTCCTTAATGGTAAAACCGCAGTCAACCAAGAGACAGTGATCGCCACTGGCGACCACGGTTCCATTGCCTTTACTGCCACTCCCCAGAGAGGCGAAGCGCAGGCCCATTAAATAAGGTTCTGCTGAATAGAGAGAAGCAGCTCTGAGGCCTCATTCTTAGACAGTGGCTGCCCGCGAGTATCACGGATGCGGACTTCGATCTCATCGTCATCATTGCCGCGAACGACAATCAAATAGCCCGGGTAGACGTCTGTCTCGCCCGCGCCGATATTCAGACCGTTGATCTCTTCGAACAGCGCGGGCTCCGCTCCTTTAGACAGGTCAATGCCAGCCAGAATTTGCTGCAAGCTCACCTGATCGGCACTCTCCGCCAATTCATCGCCATCGTCCTTACTGCCCCAGGAGAACCAGCCACCATCATCGTCTTCATCAGATACAAGTTCGCGGTCTTCATCATAGGTGACATAGAAAAGGCCAATATCCGAGTCTTCGCTATGCAGGCGATAGGCACCGGAGTTGACCGCGTGGGCCACGGTTGCCCAGGCTCGTGTCATCTCCAGGTCCATTGCGATATAGGGCTCGTGACCAGAAGGTTCTCTCAACTGCACTTTTAGGGAGCTGCTGCCAATTGCCTGCGCCACCAGAGAGGCGGTAGCGCCGGAGGTCTCTGAAGCCAGGGCTGTGGACATTTCGTCGATCATCCAGCCTTCACGCTCTGGACTGGAGGAGCGCTCCGGCCAGTTGACGCTGCCACCAATAGGCGCCGAAGAAGGTACAGAGAGGTGGCGCACGTGAATTTCTGTGGTATCCGGCTGTACCCCGGTCTCAATTTGTAAGCGATACTTATCTTTAGTATCGGGGCTCTCTTTAAAGGCCATCCAGGCGGTTTCCATAACCCCCGCAGTGGCATCCGACATCTCTATACGCAGACCAGAACTGCGCAGGAATTGATGCAACTGGGGCCACACCTCCTCCGGGGGCTGGGATACCAATACCCAGCGGTTAGCGCCGAGCTTCTGGATTTTTACCCTATCCAGACCCGCATTAGCCGAGATTGCCTGGGGGCGAGGTACCTGAAAATCCCCCCGGGCCAACTGCTCTCCTGCAATCTGGGGAATCTCGTAGAGTTCCTCTTGGTGCTTGGTATTCACACCTTCAGGCATCCTCAGGGGAGGCAGACTGTCGGCGTGTTGGTAGTCATTACTGCGATCGCGGAAATAGCCATCGTTGCCGAACACACCGCACCCCGCCAGCGCAATGCTGGAAATAAAGAGCCCGGCTCCAACGGTCAATTTTTTCATTAAAGCTATCCTGGTTAATTCTCAGTTCGCGGATTTAGAGTACACCGGCACTGCGCAGAGCTTCGCGCACTGTTCCGTGGTGCTCAGGGGCCAGGCTCGTCAGTGGCAGGCGGATTCCGCCATCGACACGTCCCATCTCCCGGAGAGCCCATTTCACCGGTATCGGGTTGGACTCCAAAAACAACACTTCGTGCAATATTTGTATTCGCTGATCGATTGCCCTCGCGGTCACCGCATCTCCCACCAGAGCCGCTTCACACATTTGGGCTACCGCAGCGGGGGCCACATTGGCCGTTACGCTGATATTACCGTGGCCTCCCAGCAGTATTAACTCAACAGCGGTGCTGTCATCGCCGGAGTAAACGGCAAACCCTTCGGGCAGAGTATCTATTAAAACCTTTGCCCGCTCCAAGTCACCGGTGGCTTCCTTGATGCCCACGATATTGCCCACCGACGCCAGCCGCTGGACCGTCTCTGGCAGCATATCGACTGCCGTACGGCCAGGTACATTGTAGAGGATCTGCGGGATAGAGACCGATTTAGCTATCGCACGGTAGTGCTGATAGAGGCCTTCTTGGGTGGGCTTGTTGTAATAAGGTGTAACCAGCAAACAGGCATCTGCACCGCACCTAGCGGCATTTTCTGTGAGCTCAATCGCTTCAGTTGTGGAGTTGGCACCCGTCCCTGCAATCACCGGTACCCGACCGGCCACCTGGTCCACAACACGGCGGATAACCTCAATATGCTCATTGAAGTCCAGGGTTGCAGATTCACCGGT
This sequence comes from Microbulbifer regidiadema (SeqCode), assembly GCF_052467605.1. Classification (NCBI taxonomy): domain Bacteria; kingdom Pseudomonadati; phylum Pseudomonadota; class Gammaproteobacteria; order Cellvibrionales; family Microbulbiferaceae; genus Microbulbifer; species Microbulbifer regidiadema (SeqCode). The sequence continues at coordinate 2,369,423 of NZ_CP174316.1, forward strand.
AGTACCCACGGCAACCAGTGCCCGGGTCCCCTGTTCAATATGCCACTCAACCAGATTGTGCAGACTGTCCCAGTCCGGGCTTCCGTCTGCATACATTGGGGTGGCCAGGGCCACCATACTACCGGTTAACATCCTCACTCCTTATTTCTTGCACTCCACCCGGAATAGCACCGCCAGAGTCAGATCAGTATGTTACTTAGGCCAGGGTACTTAGGAGCGCGACTAGCTCGCCGCTCTCCTGCGCTTTTTCTTCTTTTTACGTACCCCGTGATACACGTTTTCTGCCCCCTCAGGGCGGGTCTTAAAACGTCGGTGCACCCACATATACTGCTCGGGCGCCTCGCGAATACGGGCTTCGATAAACTCGTTCACCAAGATGGCATCTTGCCACTCATCCCCAGAGGGGATCTGCTCAATAGGGTCGTAAATTTTCAAATGGTAGCCCGATCCATTGTCCTGGCGGGTCACCACATAGGGCACGACTTTGGCTTTCCCAACCCGGGCAAACCGCGAAGTTCCCGTGACAGTCGCCGCAGGAATACCAAAGAACGGAGCAAATATCCCCTGTTTGATCCCGTAATCCTGATCGGGAGCATACCAGACTGCGCGCCCCCGCTGCAGGGCCCTGAGTACTCCGCGCACATCTTTACGCTGATAAACACTGCCGTTTTCCGTATGGCGTTCACGCCCCTTGCGCTGCATATAGTCATACACAGGGTTCTTGTGCGGCCGGTACATACCATCGAGGGTGATACTCATCCCCATCAGAGCGGCGCCGAGTTCCAGGGTGGTAAAGTGCATGGCCATCAGGAGGACGCCCTGCCCCTCGGCCTGAATAGACTGTAAAGCCTCCAGCCCCTCAAAGGTAAAGCGCTTGCGCAACCAGCGGGCAGAGCGAAACCAGGCCATACCGGTTTCCATCAAGGCGATACCGCTGGACTCAAAGTTGCGCCGCAACAGTTCGGCCCTTTCGCTCTCACCCAATTCGGGGAAGCACAGCGCGAGGTTGCGTTCGGCAATAGTGCGGCGACTGGTAGCCACCTTGAGCATCAAGCGCCCAAACCCACGCCCTATGGCCAACTGCCAGCGGTAGGGCAACTGGGCCAGTAAAAACCAGAGAGCAAAAAGCAGCCAGGTCAGCCAGTAGCGAGGGTGCAGCAGCGCCGCACGAAATCGGGGTTTTTCCATCGGGTCTATTCAGGCTGAGGTGCAAAGGCACCCACTAAGTCGGTTGAAAGCGACGTAGTATACCCTATGAAAAGAGCGCCGGGGTCGAGCCCCTGCGACAGAGCTTCAGTGCCGCAGCAGTGTATCCAATTCATCCACGGCGACACACCAGTCTGAATCATCCCGGATGGCGCTCTCCAAAAACTCCCGCTGCCCCTCAGTCCAAAACGAGGCCGCAGAGAGTTTCTCATGGCGATGTAAAAAGTGCGTTCCCAGGAATGTGTTGATCTGCGCCTCTTCAGAGGCCAGTCCCAGCTGGGAAAACAAATCCTTCAGCGTATGGTGTCCGGTGGTTTCCATAGCAATTTCCGCTAACTAGTGAGGCGACCATATTTTTATGGCACCTGGCCCCATTATAGTGAGCCCCTCAGCCCGTTAAGGGGCCGGGTTGGGGTTCTCTCGGTGGATCGCTTCAATCGCAGCCAATTGCTCATCCACTAAGCGGATTGCAACGCTGGAAATATTGGAGCGCAATTGCTCCAGGGTCGTGGCACCAATAATATTGGCGCTAACAAATGGCTGCTGATTCACAAACGCCAGTGCCATCTGCGCCGGGTCCAGACCAAACTGCCGGGCCAAGTCTACATATGCCTGGGTTGCAGCCAGGGTGCGCTTACCGGCATAGCGCTGAAAGCGGTCATAGCGGCTGAGCCGCGCGCCCTGCGGCTTTCGTCCGTCTAAATACTTGCCCGATAACATCCCGAATGCGAGGGGCGAATACGCCAGCAGGCCACACCGCTCGCGAATCGCGATTTCCGCACAGCCAATTTCAAAAGTTCTATTCAAAAGGTTGTAGGGGTTTTGAATTGATGCAATTCGAGGCCTCCCGTACACCACCGACTGTTGCAGGTACTCGAACAGCCCCCAGGGGGTTTCATTGGAAATGCCGATATGGCGAACCTTGCCCTGCTCAAGCAATGTCTCCAACGCCCCCAGTGTTTCGGCAATGGAGACACCGTCATCGTCGCTGTGAATATAATCCAGGCGACCAAAGAAGTTGGTCTGCCTTTCCGGCCAGTGGATTTGGTAGAGATCGATATAGTCGGTGCGCAGGCGTTTTAGGGAGTCGTCACAAGCCTGCAAAATCTGTTCGCGACTCAGACGGGGGCCCGAGCGGATATGACCAACGCCGGAGTTGGCGGCACTGCGGCCGGCGACCTTGGTGGCGAGAACAATCCGATCCCGGCCGCCGCGCGCGGCCAGCCAATTGCCGATATATTCTTCCGTTCGCCCCTGGGTTTCCGGGCGAGGTGGCACCGGGTACATTTCCGCGCAGTCAATAAAATTGACCCCCTGTGCCAGGGCATAATCGAGCTGTTCAGCGGCCTCAGCTTCACTGTTCTGCTCACCGTAGGTCATAGTGCCCAGGCAAATCTGACTGACCTTTAGGTCAGTGGTGCCCAGCTGGCGGTACTCCATTAAATAGTCCCCACAAATCAAACAGCGGATTATGCAACTTTGCCAGGGAAACTCTGAGTAATTCCGCAATCTCTCTGCGGACCTTGCAGAAATATCACGAAATTATGCAGAGGCTCCCAGGGAAGAGTAGTAGGACGGAAAGAAAGGGGGAAAGCGGGGCTCCGCAACAGAGCCCCGCCCATCATTAGCTGAAGTTGGCCTCTACCAGAGGGGAGGTATCCGCCTCGTAGTCAACGCCATCTACACCAAATCCAAACAGCTTGAGGAAATCCGCTTGGTAACCCTTGAAGTCGCTCAGGTCAAACAGGTTCTCAGCGGTGACTTCGGGCCACAGTTTTTCAATCTTTGCCTGAGTCTCGGGGCGCAGCTCTTTCTCGTCCATACGCAGGCGACTCGCATCGTCGAGGCGCGGGCTATCGGTATAGAGGCCCTCGGTGTAGAGACGGTATAACTGTTCAATACAGCCCTCATGAGTCCCCTCTTCTTTCATGACTTTATAGACGAGGGAGATATACAGTGGCATCACCGGGATAGCGGAGCTGGACTGAGTCACCAGCGCCTTCAAAACGGCGACGCTGGCCGCAGCTTTACCGCTGTCAGTAATGGCTTTTGCCGCGCGATCGAGGTCTTCTTTGGCCTTGCCGATAGTCGCGTGACCATAAATCGGCCAGGTGAGCTTTTCACCGATATAGGTGTAGGCCACGGTCTTGCAATTATCAGCGAGAACACCGGCCTCACCGAGGGCCTGCATCCACAATTCCCAATCTTCCCCCCCCATCACCTTAACGGTATTTTCGATCTCTTCCTCACTCGCCGGCTCCAGAGTGATATCGGAGATCTCCAACTTGTCAGTGTTCAGATTCTTGGCGGTATAGGACTTATTGATGGGTTTGAGTACAGAGCTGTACAGCTCACCGGTCTTAGGGTCTTTACGGCGCGGGGAAGCGAGGCTGTAAACCACGAGATCGACCTGCCCCAGGTCCTCTTTGATCATCTCTACAGTCTGGGCTTTCACCTCATCGGAGAAGGCATCGCCATTGATACTCTTCGCGTAAAGACCCGCTTTGTGCGCCTCCTGTTCAAAGGCGGCGGAGTTGTAATAGCCCGCAGAAGCCGTGCGCTTCTCGGTGGGCGGCTTCTCGAAGAACACCCCCAGAGTGCTGGCGCCGCAACCAAAAGCAGCGGTGATTCGCGATGCCAAACCGTAACCTGTAGAAGCTCCTAACACCAATACCTTTTTAGGCCCGTTTTCAACCGCTGCCTGGGACTGAATATACTCAATCTGCTCGCGGACATGAGCAGCACAGCCCTGCGGGTGGGCATTGGTACAAATAAAACCGCGTACTTTCGGCTGGATGATCATCCTTACAGTCTCTCCCTTCGTCTTTTGGGAATCGTCGTTACCAGATCACAGATACGCTGGTGGCGCTCTGGAAACTATCATCCCGGGGCACAAGTGCGACGCCCGGGTCATGTTTGCGGACCATTCTAATCCCTGTCGCCGGGGAGTCCCATAGCGGCAATTCCCACAATTTGTATATGGCGTCCAAAATATCTGCTATCCCGGCCAAAGCGGCCCGGCTCCCGCTGAGCCTCGCCCAGAAAGCGATTTTTTATGACTTTCCCGCCCAGTAATGGGGACACTGCAATTAATAGCGCGCCAGAGCGGTGCTGTTGAAGGGGCGGTTGACATCTTGCATGCAGAAAGCCCCTTAACGGCGGCTCTTCTGAGCTGGCATACCGTATGCAGGGTTTCCCTAGCGGCGGATTGCTGCAATACAGCCGAGCCATGGATGGCTCACCCGTTGTTCAACCCCCAGTCAGTTAGGAAGGTCAGAAGTGAAATACTATTCGCGTTACTGTGTAAAACCCGGGGACCTGAATCCCGCCCAGCGTCTCTTTGGCGGGCAGCTCCTGTCCTGGATTGATGAGGAGGCGGCAATCTTTGCCGGCTGCCAAATGGAGACCCCCATGCTAGTCACCAAGCTGATGTCGGAAATTAACTTTGTCAGCTCCGCTTGCTGTGGCGATGTGCTGGAGTTTGGTTTTGAAGTGGTGGGCATCGGCCAGACCTCTCTGACGGTGCGCTGCGAAGTTCGCAACAAACAATCGCAACAACTGATTGCACAAGTAGATCAAATCGTATTTGTCGCTCTGGATGCCAATGGCAAGCCAATCCCTCACACAAAAGCCGGTATGTCCCTGGAACAGGCCCGTCTCGCCACGCTGCGCGAGTGTAAAATGGCCAGCTGACTCTGTGCCAAAGCCAGCCATCCACTGAAACGGTGGCGGTATACTGATGCCTTTGCATTAACCGCCACCCCTGCTTGAACAGCCCTTGCCCGATCAGCCTGCACTGGAGAAAGTGAATCCCTCCCCCCATCCAAATACGGCATAGGCCCATGGGGGTGTTCTCGATAGCGGCTGTAATTCAGCGCAATTCCTATTCCACTTCGATAGTGTATCCTGGCGCCAATCGCTATAGCCCGACGTAGAGGCACCAAATATATGCTGAACTTCCTTCACCAACACGGGTTCCGCCTATCCCTGCTAACCCTGTTTGCCCTGACCTGGGGCTGGTCTGCCTGGGAGCCTCTGCATCCCGACGATTGGCTACTGGAGAACTATTTAGTATTTGCCGCTCTGCCGGTAATTTTGCTCAGTGCGCGGACATTTCCTCTATCGAATATCTCCTACACACTGATCACCCTGTTTATGTGTCTCCATGTGATCGGCTCCCACTACACCTATGCCGAAACACCCTTTGGCTACACATTGCAGGCGTGGCTGGGCTCTGAGCGGAATATGTACGACCGCTTGGTACACTTCAGCTTTGGCCTGCTGCTAGCCTATCCCGTGCGGGAGATTCTAGTGCGCCTGGCCCGGCTGCGAGGCTTCTGGGGCTACTTCTTCCCGGTAGACGTCACTTTTGCGCTTTCCTCCATCTACGAAATCATCGAGTGGCAGGCGGCAAAGGCTGTCTCCCCAGAATTGGGGGCCGCCTTCCTCGGCTCCCAGGGAGATATCTGGGACGCACAAAAAGATATGCTGCTGGCAGGGCTCGGCTCCATCACCACGATGCTGCTGGTCTTTGCCCTCAACCTGTGGCTGAACTCCAACGCCTGGAGTGAGATTCGCAATAGCTTGAAAGCTCCCCCTGGTGACAAAGCCCTGGGCGAGGCCCGCCTGCGCCACTGGTGGAACAGCCGGCGCGGCTAAAGTGCTATTTAGACAGCGCGTGATTCAGTGGTAAGCGGGTGGTCTGCTTCATCGTCTCCATCACAAAACTGGAGCTGACATCAAACAGGTCGGCCTTGATCAGCTCCTTGTAGAGGCGGTCGTAACCGGGCATATCGGTCACAACCGCCTTAATCAAATAATCCAGGTCGCCACTCATACGGTGAACTTCGAGAATCTCCGCCACTCCCTGCACCAATTCAGCAAAACAGGCAGCCCATTGATCGTTGTGTTGATTGGTACGGATTGAGATATAGACCGTCAGGGGCAGATTTAATTTTTGTTGATCGAGCAGGGTCACCCTGTCGCCAATCACCCCATCTTCCTCAAGGCGATGTATACGGCGCCAACATGCCGATTTGGACATCCCCACCCGCTCGGCAATATCCCCCACTGACAGAGTGGCATCCGCCTGTAACAACTCGAGTATCGCCCTGTCCTGCTTGCTTAATCCCACGGTCATAGTAAGTCCCCCAGCGCCCCTTCTGATCACAAAAAAAGCAATCGGTTCAAATTCACGATAAATAGTCTTTTATCGGCACAATGTTTCACAAAGAAAATAATAACAGATACAAGTAGGGACATTGTTTCGGGCTTATCCGGATAGAGTGATCAGCAAATAACAGGGGGAAAGAAATCATGGCAGACCTGATCAAATACATCCGCAATTCGGTCATCGGCGATATGCAGCCAATAGTGACGCCGTTTGGCAGGCGCCCACTGGTCTACGCCGACTACACTGCCTCCGGGCGCGCGCTGACATTTATCGAAGATGCTATCCGCCAGCAGGCACTGCCCTTCTATGCCAACACCCACAGCGAGAGTTCCTATACCGGCGCCCATACCACGGCACTGCGCGAGCAGGCCCGGGAAGAAATTCGCCGGGCTGTCAACGCCAGTGACAGCCACAAAGTCATTTTTTGCGGCTCCGGTGCAACAGCCGCAATCAATAAATTAATCGATATTCTCAATCTGCGCCTACCTGCAGATCTGGATAAACAACACCAGCTCCTCGATAGGATTCCAGCGCATCAACGCCCGGTTATTTTTATCGGCCCCTATGAACACCACTCCAATGAACTCCCCTGGCGAGAAAGCATTGCCGATCTGGTATCTATTCCACTGAACCGCGATGGCAAACTGGACCTGCATGCACTGGAGTTAGCCCTGCGCGCCCATGCCGATAGACCGGTCAAAATCGGCAGCTTTTCGGCGGCCTCCAACGTGACTGGTATTAAAACCGAGGTGGATAAGGTAACCGCACTGCTGAAAAAGTACGGCGCCCTCTCTTTTTGGGACTACGCCGCCGCAGCGCCCTATGTACAAATTGATATGCAGGGCCCGGCAACAGCGGATGGCCTCGGGCAAAAAGATGCGGTATTTATCTCCCCCCATAAATTTATCGGTGGGCCGGGTACTCCGGGTATTCTGGTTGTACACGAAGACCTGCTGAAAAATTCAGTACCCGCCACACCGGGAGGCGGAACTGTCCTCTATGTGACACCGGAGGACCACCGCTACCTGGAGGACGCCGAGCGCAGCGAGGAGGGCGGCACCCCGGCCATTATCGAATCGATTAGGGCCGGTATGGTTTTCAAGCTCCAACAAACCGTGGGTACGGAAGAGATCGGCCAGCGCGAAAACCAATTTTTACAGCGCGCGCTGCAACGCTGGTCGCGGGAAGAGGCGATAGAAATTCTCGGCAATACTGACGCTCCACGGCTGTCGATCATTTCCCTGCGTATTAAATGGCAGGAGAAGGACTTGCATTACGGCTTTGTCGTGGCGCTGCTGAACGATCTATTTGGAATCCAAGTGCGCGGGGGCTGCTCCTGTGCCGGCCCCTATGGCCACGCTTTACTGGGCATCGATATGGCCCACAGTAAATCCCTGGAAACACAAATCCTAAAGGGCCACAAGGTGCTGAGGCCCGGCTGGGTGAGACTCAATTTTAACTACTTCATCAGTGAGGAAGTCTTCGAGTATCTGCTGGAGGCAGTGGCCTTGGTGGCCAAATACGGCTGGAGGCTGCTCCCCTTTTACCGCTTTGATCCGCTGACCGGTGTCTGGCGATATCAGGGTAAGACGATGCAAACATCCGTTGATATCCCCAAACTGACATTTTCCGCAACAGAGGCCGAGCCGGTCGCAGAAAACCCGTGCAGTTTAGAACTTAGAGACTATTTGCAGATGGGAGAACAAGAGCTTCGCCGAATTAACCGCGAAGCCCATTTCTACGATTTAAGATTGCCAGACGAGGCGGAATCCCTGCGCTGGTATGCCAGTCCCCGGGAAGCGGCACTGGCACTTTAGCGACAAGGTTATAGGAGTAGCTGCGCCTAGCGCAGAAGTAACAGAGGCTGGCGGGTTTTCAACAGCATTTTTGCGGTGATACTTCCCAACAGAAAGTCATGCAGGCGGTTGTGGCTGAAAGCCCCCATCACGGTCAAGTCAATCTGGTGCTCAGTTTGATAGGCCACCAAAGCCTCAACCGTATTGCCCGTGAGGTTGCTGGCAGTGCTGGCCAATCCGGCGGAGTCCAGTATTGCCGAGGCCTCGGCCAATAACTTCTCCGCAGTTTCAGCGGGCCCGACATGGACCAAGTGACAAGAGAGTTCGCGAAACAGCGGGCTCTCCGCAACCATAGCCAGAGCCTTGCGCGAGGCCTCGCTGCCATCGTAGGCCAACATCACCCTGCTCGGTGCCTTGAAGTCCCGGTTGACCACCAGAATCGGCTTGTGCAGCGAGCGCACCACCGTCTCCAGATGCGCCCCCAGCCCCCGCTCGGAATCACCGTGCTCTTCACCGCGAATCCCCAGCACCAGCGCGCGGATGGAGTCTTCCAGCTCCACGACAGATTCGGTCAGACTATCGTGGCGCTGACAGGCCTGGATATTTTGCACCCCCGCCTCTTCAGCGCGACTGCGTGCGGCCTGCAACATCAGCTTGCCCTGCTGTACCATCAACTGCGCCCGCTGCTGCTCCAGCGCAGTTAACTCCTCCAGCAACTCCTCCTGGCTACCCAGGCCGATGCTGCCGGTAAAATCGGTCACCGCAGGGACATTGCTTCTTTCGATGTTGTGCAACAGCTTTAACGGTGCCTGTAAGCTCCTGGCCAGCCAGGCCGAGTAATCACATACCGCTCCTGTGTAATGAGAGCCATCAATACAAGAGAGTACCAGGGCGGCACTGCCACCATTGACTGTGTTCTCGTTGTTATTATTGCTGTTGCTTGCGACCATCAATGTCCTCCAAGAACCCGCTCAATTTCCTCGGGCTTATCGTGTACGCCGAAACGGTCGACGATCGTTTCACTGGCTTTGTTTAGCCCCACCAGTTCAATCCGCGCGCCCTCGCGGCGGAGCTTAAGCACCACCTTATCCAGCGCATTAACTCCGGAAACATCCCAGAAGTGCGCGCGGCTGAGATCGATCACCACCGTATCCACCACCTCTTTGAAGTCAAATGAAGCGGTAAACTTATCGGCAGAGTTGAAAAATACCTGCCCAATAACTTTGTAAGTGCGGCGACTCTGCTTTTCATCCAGAGAGCTGCTCACATACATAAAGTGACTGACTTTATTGGCAAAGAACAGCGATGCCAACAGCACACCGACAAATACACCATAGGCCAGGTTGTGGGTCCACACTACCACAACCACAGTGGCAATCATGACCAAATTTGTAGAGAGGGGGTAGTGCTTTAAGTTGCGAATGGAGCTCCAGTCAAAGGTGCCGATGGAAACCATAATCATGACCGCCACCAGCGCCGCCATGGGAATCACCGCGACCCAGTCACTGATAAACACCACCAGGGTCAGCAGGCCGATACCAGCCACCAGGGTGGAGAGGCGACCACGACCACCGGACTTCACATTGATTACGGACTGGCCGATCATGGCACAGCCAGCCATACCGCCGAGGCTGCCCGCAGCAATATTGGCAATACCCTGGCCCTTACACTCGCGGTTCTTGTCACTGGTAGTATCGGTCAGATCGTCGACAATCGTCGCGGTCATCAGGGATTCCAGCAAGCCCACCACAGCCAGACCTGCGGAGTAGGGAAAGATAATTTGCAGGGTTTCAAAATTGAACGGTACTTCTGGCCAGAGGAAAATCGGCAGGGTATCCGGCAGCTCTCCCATATCGCCGACAGTGCGAATATCCAGCCCCATAGTGACCGCCACTGCGGTGAGCAGTAGGATACACACCAGTGGCGATGGCACCGCCTTGCCGATTACGGGGATATAAGGGAACAGGTAAATAATCCCCAGGCCCGCCGCCGTCATTGCGTAGACTTCCCAGGTACCGCCGATCAGCTCGGGCATTTGCGCCAGGAATATCAGTATCGCCAGGGCATTGACGAACCCCGTCACCACAGCGCGGGAGACAAAGCTCATTAAACTCCCCAGCTTTAAGTAACCGGCAATAATCTGCAAGACCCCCGTCAATAGGGTTGCCGCGAGTAGATATTGCAACCCGTGTTCTTTCACCAGGGTCACCATCAGCAGCGCCATGGCCCCGGTGGCAGCGGAAATCATTCCCGAGCGGCCGCCGACAAATGCAATAACAACAGCGATACAGAAAGAGGCGTAAAGCCCAACTCTCGGGTCAACACCCGCGATAATTGAGAAGGCGATAGCTTCGGGGATCAAAGCCAGGGCCACTACCAGGCCGGCGAGAACATCCCGACGTATGTTGCCGAACCAGTCGGCTTTGGTCGATGAGAGCAACGAAGGAAACATAGGAGACAGCTAATTAAATTGAGATTGATCAAAAAAAGGCCGCGCACTCTACCATAAACGGCGGTGGCCCCGCATGGCCGCAGCCCCCTCCCCCAGCTCCCCACTGGAAAATGGCCCCTCTGTCCACATATGTCCACCTCCGGACAGGGCGGACAGCGGACACTTTCTGCGGACACCCGTAAAACAGCAGTAATCTACAAAAAAACAAAAAATCCTTTTATTTCAATAAGTTATGCAGATAAAAAAGTTGGCATATTTATTGCGATACTCCCCCTAGACAACAGATTTTTAACGCTGAATCCAAATTTCCAAAAGCCTGCATCCAAATAGCAATGACAGGCAAAACAGCAAGAAAACGGAAAGCCGCAATGATTAGAGATACTTCCGGACAAGATACCAAGATAGAAGCCGTGCCGGTTTGGAAGAACAAAAAGGTCGTCAAAGCCTCGATATTTGCAGGTTTGACGGCGGTATTTCTGGCCTGGGGTGTCAACGCCTGGCACCGCACTGGCTCCGTCGACAGCACCCTCTCCCTGTCTCAAATCAATATCGCCCAGGTCCAGCGCGGAGATCTGGTGCGGGACCTGGTGGTCCAGGGGCAAGTGGTCGCCGCCAATAGCCCCACCCTGTTCAGTCCGGCCCAGGGCATCGTCAAGTTTGCTGTTAAAGCTGGCGATACCGTTGAGGCGGGGCAATTGCTGGCCACCCTCGACAGTCCGGAACTGTCCAATCAGCTGGCTCAGGAAAATGCCCAACTCAACCAGCTCAGCGTGAATCTGCAACGACAGAAAATCCAGGCCAAACGCCAGCATATGGAGAACCAACAAAAAGCCGACTTGGCCAAGGTCAACCTCACTGCCGCCAAGCGAGAACTGAGACGCGCAGAACTGTCGATGGAAAAGCAGATCATCTCGCGGCTGGATTTTGAAAAGACCAACGACGATATGACCCGCGCACAGCTGGAGTACGAGCAAGCCGTACAGAATGCCGAGCTGGAGAAGGAGTCGCTGACTTTCGAGACCCAGAACCTGGAGCTTCAGGTTTCCCAGCAGCGCCTACAGGTACAGGAGACCGAGCGCCGTGTCCGGGAGCTGAATATTGTCTCTCCAGTCAACGGCACTGTCGGCAGTCTGGCGGTGGCGCAGCGCAGCGCCGTTGGTGCCAATACAGCTCTTATTACGGTAGTCGATCTCACCAGCTTCGAACTCGAAGCCAAAGTACCGGAAAACTATGCCGACGACCTGGGCATCAGTATGGCGGTGGCCATCAATCTCGCTGAAAAAGAACTGCCGGGGGAAATTACCGCAATCTCTCCAGAGGTCATTAACGGCCAAGTCGTTGCGCGGGTCCGCTTTACCGGGGGACAACCGCAAAAGCTGAGGCAAAACCTCCGCCTCACCGCCCGCATTCTGCTGGAAAACCGCAATAACGTCCTGCTGGTCAAACGCGGCAGCTTTCTCGATCAAAGCGGTGGCAACTATGTATTCCGCCTGAACAGTGAACAACAGGCGGAGCGGGTATCCATACAGATAGGCGCCTTCGGCCTAAAACAGGTGGAAATTATCTCCGGCCTACAGGAGGGGGACCGAATCATTATCTCCTCTTCTGAAGAGCTTGAGAGTGCCCAGTTGGTTGCCTTAACCGATTAAGCGCGAATTCAAATTGGGGCCGGCTATAGCCCCTGAGTCAACGAATCAATTATTTAAAGTTTAAGAAAAAGGGAATATCGCAATGTTGAAAATGAACAATATCCGTAAAAGTTTTCGCACCGATACTATCGAAACTCACGCGCTGCGGGATTTTAGCCTTGAAGTAAAAGAGGGCGAATTCGTATCCGTCACCGGCCCCAGTGGCTCCGGCAAAACCACCTTCCTCAATATTGCCGGCCTGCTGGAAACGCCCACCGGTGGCGAGTACCTGCTTGATGGCGACAATGTCAGCAATCTCAATGACCGCCAGCGTTCACAGCTGCGCAATGAGAAAATTGGTTTTATTTTCCAGGGGTTTAACCTGATTCCCGATCTGACCCTGTTCGACAATATCGATGTCCCCCTACGCTATCGAGGCTTCAATGCAAAAGAGCGCCGCAAGCGTATTGAGAAGGTACTAGAGCAAGTGGGCCTTTCTGCACGTGCCAAGCACCTGCCGGCACAACTGTCCGGTGGACAGCAGCAGCGTATCGCGATCGCCCGCGCTTTAGCCGGCGAACCCCGCTTTCTATTGGCAGATGAACCCACCGGCAATCTCGACTCCTTAATGGCCCGCCAAGTAATGGAGCTACTGGAGTTTATTAACGATTGGGGAACCACCATCGTTATGGTCACCCACGACCCAGAGCTCGCTCGCCGCGCCCATCGCAATATCCAGATTGTGGACGGGCAGGTATGCGACTTGCGCGCAGTTCCCGAGCAGCCTGCTGCCGTGACTGCTTAAGGAGCCCGTACCATGTTTGGATACTATATTTCCCTGGCCCTGCGCAGCTTGCGCGGTACTCCAATTTTAAGCGGTTTGATGATCACTGCTATTGCTGTGGGTGTGGGTGCCTCGATGACTGTACTCACCCTCAACTATATGATGTCGCAAAACGCACTCAAGCATAAAGATGATGTTCTTTTCGCTGTGCAACTGGATGGCTGGAACCCTAAGGAAGCTGCTGATACAGCCAATGAGATACCGTGGCAACTGACTTACCGAGATACACAAGCGCTACTGCGCTCAGATATTCCAACTCGTCAGGTTGCCATGCATCGCTTCGGGTTTACGGTTCAACTTGAAGAATCCTCAATGCGCCCTTTTACCGCATCTACCCGCGTCACTACGCGCGATTTCTTTTCCCTTTTTGATGTGCCTTTTATCTATGGTGGTACCTGGGAAAATGAAGCAGACTCTTCTCACGTAACAGTTGTTGTTCTATCCAAGTCGATGAATGACAAATTGTTTTCTGGCGAAGATAGTGTAGGAAAAACTATCAGCCTAAACGGCGAGCCCTTTACCGTTGTTGGTGTTATTGATCACTGGGAGCCCGCTCCTAAAGTTTATGACCTTAACAACAATGTCTTTGGCAGCGCCGAAAAACTGTTTGTGCCTTTCGGACTACACAGGAAACTGGAAATATACAGCTGGGGAAACACCAATGGGTGGAAAAATGGTGAAGGCCATGGCTACGAAGGATTCCTACAGAGTGAGGATATTTGGATACAGTATTGGGTCGAGATAAATAGTAGTGAGCAAAAAGTTCAATATGAAGATTTCCTGACTGCATATATTAATGGTGAAAAAACACAAGGGCGCTTTGCACGACCATTAAAATTCGCCCTGAGCAAGCCCTCTGAATGGCTGGTTCTCAATGAGGTCCTCAGAGATGATAATCGTGTATTGGGCTGGATATCTCTGGCTTTCTTATTAGTTTGCGTCATCAATGCAGTAGCTTTACTGCTGGCTAAATTTTTGCGTAAAGCACCCGAAGCTGGTGTCCGTCGCGCCCTAGGAGCGAGCCGAGGCGCTATTTTCACCCAACACTTAATTGAAAGTTCTGCCATTGGAGTGATCGGTGGTATCGCCGGAATATTTATTGCGGCTATGGGTATTAATGGAATCCGCTACCTAGCCATGGGGCAAATGGATACTGTAGCCACGATGGATTGGGTAATGATGATTGCAGCCATCGGCCTCGCTTTGATTGCAAGCCTACTCGCAGGAATCTATCCCGCTTGGCGTATCAGCCGTACCAACCCCTCTATTTATCTGAAAACCCAGTAAGGCCGAATCATGTTGGAATTGAAACCTATGTTGTCTGCCCTCTGGCGCAACAAAATCTCAGCAATGCTAATCGCTATACAACTAGCATTAACACTAGCGATCATCAGTAATATTGTGGTTATTGTAAAGGATCGCATTGACAAGATAGCACGACCTACAGGTATTGCCGTGGAAGAAATTATTGCTATAAATGTTATGGCAATCCCCCAAGATTATGACATGATCAATGCAGCGTCTTCTGATTTAAAATTGCTGCGCGAACTTCCCCATGTCAAGGATGCATCTGTTACACCGCAAGTACCCTTATCACAATCAGGGTCTGCCGGCGTATTTTACACGCAACCAAATCAGGAAATCGGTGGGGTCGTCTCCAACCGCTACAATACAGATCCAAACTTTATTAATACTCTAGGTCTTAATTTAATTGCGGGTCGCAATTTCACAGACGTGGAAATGCAGTATTTTGACCCTAATGAAATTAGGAAAATGTCAGTTGCCATTATCACTAAGCAGTTCGCTGAAAAACTGTACCCTAACCAGGACCCAATCGGTAAACCCTTATATGATGGCAACAACCATCCAATTGAAATTATTGGTGTTGTCGAGAGGCACCTGGGTGCCTGGGTAGGATGGTCAAAGGCAGGTAATGTAGCCTTTTTTCCCGTCGTTAGAAACACACAAGATATAAACTATTTAGTTCGGGCTGAACCAGGAAAGCTCAATGACGTATTGAAGGTATTAGAGGAGAAGTTATCTGAACGCGACCCACAAAGAGTGATAAAAACAAAAGTTCTTACAGAGTATGTCGCCAGCAGTTATGCTCGCGATAATTTAATGGTTAAAGTCCTGTCTACTGTTGCAGCCATGTTAAGTTTTATTGTAGCTCTTGGCATTGTAGGCCTAACCATATTCTGGATTAATCAAAGGGCCAAGCAAATTGGTGTTAGACGTGCATTAGGGGCTACCCGCACCAATATCAGCCGCTACTTCCTGTTAGAAAACGGGATAATCGCCAGTCTGGGCATTGCCGTTGGAAGTGCGGCAGCCTTGATTGCCAATCAATATATGGTTCGAGATTACTCACAGCCAGTTTTAACTTTGGCTCCCCTGGCTATTTGCGCGCTGTTGGTTCTCTTAGTCAGCCTTGGCGCCGCACTGGCCCCAGCACTGCGAGCAGCAAACATATCACCAGCGACAGCCACCCGGAGCATTTAAATAATCATCGGGGGGGCTTATCTCCCCCGATAAAAAACCAGCAATTTTCAATCCCCTCTCCCACCACCTATATTGGGGCAGCCCCAACTGCCCCAATATAGCCAACAATAAGGATATTGGTAATGTTAAAGGATCTCTCTGCTTTCATATTCATGGAACTGGCTCTACTGAGTCCAATGTCACTGGCAGAGCAACACCCCGTGATTCCCGGCCCCCAGCTATCCGAGGAATTAGCTCAGCAGATTACAAGTGCTGACCAACACTTATTTGATGCGCTATTCAACCACTGCGATCTAAGCGAAGCACAGGACCTGGTTACCGAAGACTTTGAAATGTACCACGATAAGTGGGGACAAACAGCGAAATCCGGTAAGGAGTTTGTCAAGATCATCAGCAATATGTGTAAGCAACGCGAGAATGGCAGTGATATTCATGCACGGCGTGAATTAGTAATCGATAGTATTGAAATCTATCCCGTTAACCACTACGGGGCTATTCAAACCGGTATTCATCGTTTTTACGGCATCAATGATGACAAAAGCGAAACCTTGCGTGAAAGTTCTCAATTTACTCACCTCTGGAAACAGGTCGACGGCTCCTGGCGGCTCGCCAGGGTATTGAGCTTTGACCATAAACCCGCCAACCCAAACAGCGTCGACTAGCCCCCCCTGTAATGGGGAAAATATGTCGCAGGCATTTCCTCTCAGCAGCACACACTGCATAATGGGACTATCAAGAGCACGCTCAGACACTATGGACAAAGTACTTATTATTGACGACAACAGTAGTATCGTCTCCGCCCTGGAGATTCTGTTGTCCCTACATGACCTGCAACCACTTTGTGCAATTACCCCCCAGGCCGGACTCCAACTCCTGCGGGAGAACCGCGATATCAGCCTGGTTATTCAGGATATGAACTTCACTGCGGATACCACCTCCGGCGAAGAGGGCAAGGAGTTGTTCTTCGCTATTCGGGAGATCAACCCGGACCTTCCTATCATTCTGCTGACCGCCTGGACCCAGTTGGAAATGGCCGTCGAACTAGTCCGAGCCGGCGCCGCCGACTACCTGGGCAAACCCTGGGATGACAATAAGTTGATATCCACAATCAACAACTTATTGGAATTGGGAGAGCTGCAAAAACGCCAGCAAGCCACTCAGCAACAAGCCCTGAATGCACGCAGTCAACTGCGCGAAAATTTCCAGCTGCTGGATATCATCTACCGCAGCGACAAAATGCAAAAATTGCTGGAGATGGCCACCCAAGTGGCAAAGTCTGATGTCCCGATTCTAATCACCGGCCCAAATGGCGCCGGCAAAGAAAAGATTGCAGAGATCATTCAGGCAAACTCCCTATCGCGAGAAGGTCCATTTATCAAAGTTAATGTTGGTGCCCTGCCAGAAGAACTGATGGAGGCAGAATTGTTTGGTGCCGAACCCGGTGCCTATACCGGTGCCGGCAACCGGGCGCGACAGGGGAGGTTTGAGGCTGCCGATGGTGGCACTTTATTTCTCGATGAGATTGGCGAACTCTCGCCCAGTGGTCAGGTAAAACTTTTACGCGTTCTACAAACTGGAGAGTTTCAACGTCTGGGTAGCAGCCAAACCCGCACAGCTAAAGTTCGGGTGATCAGCGCTACCAATAGGGACCTCCACAAGGCGATAGCGGAAGGCAAGTTTCGCCAGGATTTATTTTATCGGCTCAATGTTATAGAGCTGCGCCTCCCGCCATTACATGAGCGCCCGGAGGATATCCCCGCGCTCGCGATGCGCTTTCTCGCAGAAAATGGCAGTTCAAAAAAGCTCTCTCCACAAGCGTTAAACGCCCTGACTCGCTATCAGTGGCCAGGCAATGTGCGGGAGCTGCAAAATGTTATGCAGCGGGCAGCCGTCCTATGCCAGGGCGAGACCATCGATGAGGCCGTTCTGGCACTCCCTGAACAGAGCGCAAGCGACAAGGTGGAGGTGAGTTTCGAACCCAGCCGCGAGCTGCTGCAAGAGACGCTCGCCAATTGTAATGGCATTATTGCCCAGGCCGCACGGGAACTCGGTATGAGTCGTCAAGCGCTGTACCGCCGCCTGGAAAAACACGGTATACCCTATTGATGTCGAAATATCTCTCCCTTGAGGGCCGCCTTATCAGCGCAGCGGCCCTACCGTTAATAATCGCTATTGTTATCACCTGGCTCGGCACTCAAGCCGGCTTTAGCCCATTACTCTCACTGGCAACAGCGCTATTGCTCGCACTACCGTTATTAATTGGATTAATACGATATGTACTTACCCCGCTGAACAGCACATTAAAGTCCCTGCAAAATGGCCTGTTAAACTTTCGCGACGGCGACTTCTCCATTTCCCTTGTCCCCCCAAAAGACAGTGAACTCCGCCAAATAACGCTACTCTATAACGAAGTTGGCGAATACTTGCGCAAAGAGCGCGCACATATTTATCAGCGGGAACTCCTTTTGGATACGGTTATCCAAACCTCTCCACAGACTCTCTTACTGATCAATCAAAACGATCGTATCATTTATTCAAACAATAGCGCCAAGCAACTGCTGAATCACGGGAAACCAATACAGGGGCTACTGCTGCAACAAGCACTTTCCGAGAGTCCCAAGGAAATAGCCAGAGCCATTAACAGCTGGAAAAACGGCCTATTTAATTACACCGACCGCCACGGCCCACACTCCATCCATATCGGAAATAGTACGTTTGTACTCAATACGCAAACACATCGCCTGATTGTTTTGCGCGAAATGACCCGCGAACTGACTCGTGCAGAAGTGGAAGTCTGGAAGAAAGTTATCCGCCTGATTAGCCACGAGCTGAACAACTCTCTAGCTCCGATTTCATCGCTCGCCCACTCGGGAAAGATGCTGGTCACCAAACCCGGCAAAGAGCAGGCTCTGGAAAAGGTTTTCGATATTATTGCGGATCGCTGTAAACACCTGACAGAGTTCACCCAGGGCTACGCGTCTTTTGCCAAGCTGCCCGCACCCAGCTGTGAAAGCGTCACCTGGCAAGAGTTGATCAATCGAATAATGCCCATTCAAGCCTTCTCCCTAAAGGGCACTTTACCGGAGGAACCCGGCTACTTTGACCCCATTCAAATAGAACAAGCTCTGCTGAATTTAATAAAAAACTCACGGGAAGCTGGCAGTAATAGTGATGATATTGAACTTGAAGTCAGCACCGATCCCCTTGGCCAGAAAATAGTACTCTCCGACCGGGGCTGCGGTATGAGCGAGAAGGTGCTTGAACAGGCATTGCTACCCTTCTTTTCAACCAAGGAGCAGGGCGTGGGCTTGGGACTGGCACTGTGCAGAGAGATCATTGATGCCCACGATGGGCAGATCCAGCTTTTGAATAGAGCCGGAGGAGGCCTTCAAATCTGCCTCTGGCTGCCTTGGGGAAAAATATAACTCATACCCCAAAATACCGCAGCA
The DNA here is from genome assembly GCF_052467605.1 of Microbulbifer regidiadema (SeqCode). NCBI lineage: Bacteria > Pseudomonadati > Pseudomonadota > Gammaproteobacteria > Cellvibrionales > Microbulbiferaceae > Microbulbifer > Microbulbifer regidiadema (SeqCode). Next base: position 2,388,473 of record NZ_CP174316.1, read on the forward strand.
ATCACTGACAATCCACCAGTCAATAAAAGACACAGCCTATAAATGGAACTCTCTAACCAATAAAAGAACATCACACTTAAGTTTAAAATTGCGCCATGCAGCGATAATTTTATTGCGGCCACTCCCGTTCGAAACGTCATCTTTTTGTAGCTAAAAACAAAAGTCTAAGCTGCCATAACTCGAAATCCGAATTTTTTCTATGATTCGGATTTTAGAATCGTTGTTTACTTTTCTCGGAACGCACAAGAAGGGATCATGCTAAAAATAAATAGTTTGCTGTCCGCCGGCACACTTGCTTTAAGTCTGATGGCAGTCAATGCCCAGGCTGTCAACGCACCCAAAAAAGGGGGAGACCAAGTCGACCTGGTTATTGCCAACGAAGCCAAGTTGATCGATATGCTAAAACGCTCTGGTCGCATCAACCAAGAGGCAACGATTGAGGAAGCGGAACGCACTTTGCGCACCTATTTAAAGGAGCGGGCTACCCACAGTATTAATGGAGCCCAAGACCTCTCCAGCGATACCGTAACAATGATGCGCGAAGCCCATGGAGGGCATAAACACCCTCGACTTAAAAGGGGGAAAGGTTCCCTTCACCGCAATCATGGCAGCCGCCACCCTGCAAATATTCAACTTGAAAACTACGATGGCGAAGCGCGCACAGCCCGGGTTCTCGCCATCCTGATGGAGTTCCCCGATTTTCCCCACAACAGCATTGAGCCAGGGGAAAGTGATATGTACTACGCGGATTACGCCGCTGAACACTACGCAGATTTGCTTTTCTCCCAAAGCGGCTTTGACGGCCCCAGTGGAGAAAATATGCTATCCATGCAGCAGTTTTACTGGCAGCAGTCCGGCAATAGCTACTCGGTTGAAGGCTCTGTAGCAGGTTGGTATATGGCCAGCCAATCAGCAGCTTATTACGGCAATAATACCGATGGCGATGCTCGCTCCCTGATTCGCGAGGCTCTGGAAGCCGCCGCTGCCGATCCCACAATTAACTTATCAGATTTCGATATTGAAGATCGCTACGACCTGGATGGCGATGGTGACTTCTGGGAAGCAGACGGCTTGGTAGACCACATTATGATCTTCCACTCGTCAGTTGGTGAAGAAGCTGGTGGCGGACAGCTGGGTGAAGACGCCATTTGGTCTCACCGCTGGAATCTTGGCGGAGTCTATTCACTTGAAGGGACGACAGCGGAGGTAGATTACTGGGGAGGCACCATGGCCGCCTATGATTACACCATTCAGCCGGCGGATGCCGCTGCGGGGGTAGTCAGCCATGAATATGGCCATGATCTGGGCCTACCCGATGAATACGACACCGATGGAAGCGGTCGTGGAGAACCTGTCTCCTACTGGTCCATTATGTCCAGTGGCAGCTGGGCTGGCGTAACCCCAGGTGCAGAACCCACCGGCTTCTCCGCATATGCCAAGGAGTACCTGCAACACAACCATGGCGGTAACTGGCTTTACGGTGAAACCATCGAGCTAGATGAAATTCCTCGCCGTGGTATCGAATTATTACTCGATGAAGCCGTTAGTAAGGGTAGCAATAACGATGCCATTCGAATTGATCTACCTGCAAAGCAAGAAGTAGTTACCGAGCCCAGCAGCGGTGAATACGCCTACTTCAGTGGTAGCGGTAACAACCTGCAAAACTCTATGACAATATCTATTGATCTGAGTGATGCGGAAACGGCAAACCTCTCTTTCAAAGCCTGGTACGATATTGAGGCGGATTGGGATTACGCTGCGATTATGGTGGATTCAGGTGATGGCTTTGTTTCCATTCCCGGTTCAGTAACTACAGACAGCAATCCCAATGGCACTAATCCTGGTCATGGCATTACGGGCAGCTCCGAAGGCTGGATTGATATTGACTTCGACTTAAGTGCTTACAGCGGGCAAGAAATTAGCCTTTCGCTTGCCTATATTACTGATGGCGCCGTAGCGAATTCTGGTCTTTTTGCCGATGACATCACCATCGAAATTGATGATGCAACATTCCTATTCGATGATGCTGAGACTGATGGCAACTTTAGTCTGGCAGGCTTTAGTCGCAACCCAGGTTATCTTGAGCACGATCACTACTACCTGCTCGAATGGCGCACTCATCGCGGCGTTGATGCCGGACTGGCACATGTGAATGTAGCCGGCGAGATGCTCACTTTCACTGAAGGTCTCTTGGTTTGGTACGTAGACTCCAGCTACGACAATAACTGGGTTGGCGTACACCCAGGAAACGGCTTCCTCGGAGTTGTTGATGCTGACCAGAATGTATTGAAATGGAGTGATGACTCTGTTGCCAGTACCCGCTATCAGGTTCACGATGCCACTTTCAATATCGACAGAGCTGACGATATGGTTCTGGATTTACTTGAAGACTACGGCGTAACTCTTAGTGATACTTACAATCGCCGCCATCCCATGTTTAACGATACCTGGAGCTATAGCAGCGAAGAAATACCAGATGCCGGCCGCGCTATTACACCTTACGGCTTAAAAGTTCGGGTAGTTTCTCGCAGTGGAGATAAATCTGTAGCCAAAATACGCATAACCAAGTAAAAGAAGTAAAAACAGACGGCGCCTTTATGGCGCCGTCTCCAATCTAGAAAAATTGAAAAAATCACCCGCTAAAGCGAAGCCTTTAATCCGAGTAAAGCGCCCCTCCCGAATTAACCTGAATGCAAAAAAACCTACTTTTATCATTCAGGCCATATTTATTGCAGCACCGCCAGCACAAGAACAAATGAAAGAGGAAAAAGACAAGGTAAATTACCCCGGTGCCCCACAGGCAGGGAAAAATATGTGAACTGTGGCTGTTTGAGCCCCCAATACCCACCTGGTTATGGAGGGCTGGTGTAGTTTGCTCGTCCTGAAGCAGAGTACCCCAGTTTCAAATTAAGCCGGCATCCGCTGCTCACCGCGCAACTTAATTACATCCGCACGGGGCGGCAGACCAAACATACGGCTGTATTCACGGCTGAAATGAGAGGGGCTCTCATAGCCAACCCGATAGCTGGCTGAAGCCGCTTCCAGGCCCTCGCTCAACATCAGGCGCCGCGCCTCGTGCAAACGCAGTTTTTTCTGAAATTGCAGTGGGGACATGCGCGTGATCTGCTTGAAACTGTGATACAGAGACGATTCACTCATATTGGCCTGGTCCGCCAAATCGCTGATACGCAGCGGCTCTGAGAAGCGATCTTTTAGCACCTCTATCACCCGGGAAACCCGGTTCGCCTGGCTGTCGACCATAGCAAATTTACGCATCCGCGCGCCAATCTCCCCCATTAGGGCGCGATAGATAATCTCACGCCGGGCCAGTGGCGCCAGTATCGGGACATCCCTGGGGCTATCGAGCAGGGAGACCAGTCGGTTTAGGGCGTCGAGCATACCGTAGTCCATTTTGGTCAGGCACAGACCACAGCTCACTTCGGGACAATCATAGCCCGCCTCCACACCCGGTGCTTTATCTCCCAATTCTATGACCAAATCCGCCACCTCTTGCGGATCAATCACTATCTTCACGCCGAGAAATGGCGTTTCCTGCGAGGCATCTTCAATACGCCCCAAAATTGGCAAATGCACCGAGGTTGCCACATAACTCAGCGGCATATAGGAAATTTCCCGGTCGCCCAACTCAAGAGTCTTGCGCCCCTGAATAATAAAATTCAAAGAGGGGGTATACACCGCTGCCGTGCAGGCGCCCGGCTCGTTGCAGCGGATCAGGGAGAGCCCCTCCAGCGCGGTGTCATTTAACCCCTGCTCCGCTGCCTGGCGCATCAGGGAGACAATCAGTTTCTGCCGTATTGACTCCATATCCACAGCGACAGAGTTGGATTCCACTCTTTTTTCAGTGCTCATATGCTCCCCTTGTGCCTGCTACCAATTTCACGACTCAACACGAAGTAGACAGAGTATACGGAGTTTTAGGCAATTTTTATGTGGTTTTGCAGGATTGGGCAATTACTGTGCAGCAATAGGTAACCACAACCGATAAGAAGCGCTACAGACCCTGTAATATCTTAACAACCACTCCCCGCACATGGCTATATATACAGTTATTTACACATAGATAAGAATGTGATCCTTCCAGAGCAAAAACGCCCCTTAAGTAGAAATAGGCAATCAATTAACAGTTCCCGGATATCGCCACCACCCCCAGCACCGCTAGAGTGGCGCCCTTAGTGGGAGAAGTACCCAACAGCCCTTCCCCCTCCGTAGCAAAGGGAGCACACGCGTTATGGTAAGAAAATTAACCACAGTTTTATTCGGCGTAACCGCACTGGTCATCGCCGGCTGCAACAGCGGCGAACCTAGCGGCCAGCAACCGCCTCCCGCCGCTGTGGAGGTTGCCCAGGTCTCCTCTGCGGCCACCACCTTGTGGCGTAGCTTTACCGGCCGTGTCGCCGCCCCGGAAACCGTCGAGCTACGCCCGCGGGTGAGCGGTTATATCGATAAGGTATCCTTTGTCGAGGGCGCTCTGGTCAAGCGGGGCGATATCCTGTTTACCATTGACCCCCGCCCCTATCAGGCCCGCGAACGCGCCGCCCGCGCCGATCTGGCCCGAGTGCGCAGCGACCTTTCCTACAGCGAAAAGCAGGCCTCCCGCGCGCAACAGTTGCTCGACAGCAAGGCCATTTCCCGCGAGGAGTACGACCGCCGTATCGCCTCGCGGGATTCAGCCCGAGCAGCCCTCAGCGCTGCCGAAGCGGCACTGGAAAATGCCCAGCTGGACCTTCAGTACACCGAGGTCAAAGCACCGATAAGTGGCCGGGTCAGCCGCGCCCTGGTGACTCGCGGCAACCTCGCCAATGCCGACAGCACCCTGCTGACGACGCTGGTCTCTGTCGACCCGATGTACGTGTACTTCGAAAGTGATGAACAGACCTTTGCCAAGGGCCGCAACCTGCTCAACAGCGAACAAAAGCCCGCTGTGCGCATAGGTCTCGCCGGCGAGCAGGGCTACCCACACAGCGGCAAACTGGACTTTATTGATAACCGCCTGAACAGCCACACTGGCACTATTCAGTTCCGCGCCCTGGTTAGCAACAAAGAGGGCTTTTTTAAACCGGGGCAATTTGCCCGGGTGGAAATGCCGATTGAAGAGATGGCACAGGCCGTTTTAATCGATAGCAAAGCGGTAATGACCGATCAGGACCGCCGCTATGTCTATATCGTCAACGACAGCAATATCACCGAGAAACGTCCCGTGGTCACAGGCCCGCGCCAAGGTGATCTCGTGGTTATCCGCAGCGGTCTGGAGCCCGGTGAAAAAATTGTGGTAAACGGCCTGCAAAAGATTTTCTTCCCGGGTATGCCGGTCGCGCCGGAAATGGTGGCCATGCAGAAGCCGGTAACGGCGACCCAGGTCGCCGGCCACTGAGCAGAGAGCGAGGGGCCCAGCAAGCCCCCATATTCAGCTAATCCTATCAATGGAATCCGAGCGGCTGACTGAGTCGCTCTCGGAGTAGCAATCTATGAATTTTTCCCGTTTCTTTGTCGACAGACCGATTTTTGCCTCTGTGTTGTCGATCATTATTTTCGTTGTGGGGCTGATCAGTATTCCCTCACTGCCGGTTAGCGAATACCCGGAAGTAGTGCCGCCCAGTGTGCAAGTGAGCGCTCGCTATCCCGGCGCCAACCCCAAGACGATTTCGGAAACCGTCGCCACGCCGCTAGAGGAAGCGATTAACGGCGTGGAGAATATGATCTACATGAAGTCAGTGGCTGGCAGTGACGGCACCCTGACTCTGGACGTGACCTTTGAATTGGGCACAGACCCGGACCAAGCCCAGGTACAGGTACAAAACCGCGTATCCCAGGCCCTGCCGCGCTTGCCCGAAGATGTGCGCCTACAGGGGGTTACCACCCAGAAGCAGTCGCCAAACCTGATGATGGCGGTGCACCTGATTTCACCGGACGACAGCCTCGACGCTACCTATATTCGCAACTACGCCGTACTGCATATCCGCGATGAGCTCTCCCGTATTCCCGGCGTGGGCCTCGCCGCCGTGTTCGGTTCCGGTGACTACGCCATGCGCCTGTGGGTGGACCCGCAAAAAGCCGCCGCCGTAGGCATCACTGCCGCCGATATTGTCAGCGCCGTGCGCGAGCAAAACGTGCAGGTTTCCGCCGGCCAGATCGGCGCTTCCCCAATGCCGAACGGCTCAGACTTCCTGATTTCCATCAACGCCAAAGGCCGCCTGGAAAGTGAAGAGGAGTTTGGCGATGTTGTACTCAAGACCGGCAATAATGGTGAGATCACCCGCCTGAGAGATGTGGCCCGTGTAGAGCTGGCCTCTTCCCAGGACTCCCTGCGCGCCCTGCTCAACGGCCGCCAGGCTGTCGCCATTCCTATCTTCCAATCGCCAGGCTCCAACTCACTGGAGGTTTCTGCCGCAGTACGGGAAAAAATGGCCGAGCTGGATGACCAGTTCCCGGAAGGCCTCAAGTGGGAAGTCGCTTACGACCCCACGGTTTTTGTCAGCACCTCTATCAGCTCTGTGATCAAGACCCTACTGGAAGCCGTCCTGCTTGTGGTTTTGGTGGTTATCCTGTTCCTGCAAACCTGGCGCGCCTCATTGATCCCGCTGTTGGCCGTGCCGGTATCTATTGTCGGCACCTTTGCGGTGCTGTTGATGTTGGGTTTCTCAATCAACACCCTAACCCTGTTCGCCATGGTGCTGGCCATCGGTATTGTGGTGGATGACGCCATTGTGGTGGTGGAAAACGTCGAGCGAAATATCGAGGAGGGACTGACGCCTTTAGCCGCTGCCCACCAGGCCATGCGCGAGGTGAGCGGTCCGATTGTCGCGATCAGCCTGGTGCTCTGTGCGGTGTTTGTGCCCATGGCATTCCTGGATGGTATCACCGGCCAGTTCTACCGCCAGTTCGCCACCACCATTGCTATCGCCACCATTATCTCCGCGATCAACTCTCTGACTCTATCTCCGGCTCTGGCGGCTACCCTGCTGAAACCTCACGGCGCCAAGCCGGATATGCCCGCGCGCATTATTGAGCGTTTGTTCGGCTGGATATTCCGTCCGTTCAACCGCTTCTTCCAGCGCAACTCCGAGCGCTACCAGCGGGTGGTGGATAGCAGCCTCAAGCGTCGCGGTATCGTATTTGGGGTTTACCTGATATTGCTCGGCGGTACTTTCGCCCTGTTCCAACAGGTCCCAGGCGGCTTTATTCCGGTGCAGGATAAGACTTACCTGGTGGGCAGTATCCGCCTGCCGGAAGGTGCCTCTCTGGACCGCACTGAGGAAGTTGCTCGCCGCGTGAGTGAATTAGCCCTGGAAACCGAGGGTGTGGCCAACGCTGCCGCCTTTGTCGGCTTCAATGCGCTACAGCGCACCAACACCCCCAACGTGGGCACTGTATTTATCCTGTTCGACGATTTCGATCAACGTGAGCGCAGTGCCCAGGAAATCGCCGCAGAACTAAATGGCAAGATCTCACAGATCAAGGAAGGCTTTGCCATGACCTTTATGCCGCCACCCATCTTCGGTCTGGGTGCCGGCTCCGGCTACTCCCTCTATGTTCAGGACCGTCGCGGTGCCGGCTACGGTGAGCTGCAAAACGCCACCAATATGTTGGCGGGCGCTCTGAGCCAGGCCAGCGGCCTCAGCTACCCCTTCAGCTCCTACCAGGCCAATGTGCCGCAGATGGATGCGGAAGTGGATCGGCTACAGGCCAAGGCTCAAGGTGTGCGCATGGATGACTTGTTCGGCACCCTGCAGCTGTACTTCGGCTCCATGTATATCAACGACTTCAACCTGTTCGGCCGCACCTACCAGGTAGTCGCCCAGGCGGACGCACCTTTCCGCGATGACGTGCAGGATATCGACAACCTCTACACTCGCAATATGAACGGGGAGATGGTGCCCATCAGCACCATGGTAACCCTGCGCCAGAGCTACGGCCCCGACCCTGTTATCCGCTACAACGGCTATCCGGCCGCCGATCTAATGGGTCAGTCCGACCCCAGTATGCTGTCTTCTTCCGAAGCACTGGCGGCGGTTGAAAAGGTTGCCAGCCAAGCCCTGCCACCGGGTATGCAAATCCAGTGGACCGACCTCAGCTTCCAACAGGTCAACCAGGGCAGTGCCGCGATGGTGGTCTTCCCGCTGGCGGTGCTACTGGTATTCCTGGTGCTGGCCGCCCTGTATGAGAGCTGGGTAATGCCGCTGGCCGTTATTTTAATCGTGCCCATGTGTCTACTGGCTGCACTGTTCGGTGTCTGGGCAACGGGTGGTGATAACAATGTCTTTGTTCAGGTCGGGCTGGTTGTACTGATGGGGCTCGCGTGCAAAAACGCCATTCTAATTGTGGAGTTTGCCCGCGAACTGGAAATGGAGGGCAAGGGCACCGTCGAGGCCGCACTGGAAGCCTGCCGTCTGCGTCTGCGCCCGATCATTATGACCTCGGTGGCCTTTATTGCCGGTGTGGTTCCACTGGTATTGGCCAGTGGCGCTGGCGCTGAGGTGCGCAATGCCATGGGTATCACCGTATTTACCGGCATGATCGGTGTCACTCTGTTTGGCCTGTTCCTAACCCCGGTATTTTATGTTGCCCTGCGCAAAATTAGCGGCGGCAAATTATCAGTCAGCCAAAGTACGGATGATCAGGAAAGCAACCGCTCTATAGCGCAAACCATTAATCCTTAACCCCGCTTTTCCCGGGCGCCGTATGCGCCCGGGACTTTTTATTTGCGCTTATCCTTCCGCCAACCCGTTCCGGGAAAAAGCCTCACCTGCAAACGAAGCAACAGCCCCAGCGGCACACAGCATAAAATCACAATAACCCCCAAAATAGCCCGCATATAATCGCTGCCCTCTTCGTGCTGTTCGGCGTGACAGCGCAGGTAAGATTGATAGCAGTGATCCGGGCCATCTATAGGCAACAGGGCGTAATTAATCACCCGCTCCAAAAATCTCCAGTAACGTCGAAAAGGTGTCTCTGTCACTCGGGAAAAATAACCACAGCGAGCCGATATCGTCGCATTGGGACTGCCACCGGCAATCGCATTGCCCAGTCGATCCAGGGCAATAAGAACATTTCGCAGCCAGCCTCTACCCCTACCTCTATTGGTACCTCGCATTATTAAATCCACTCAGAGGCCCCCTGCTGCCACCGCGCCGCAAAATATTCACAGAATAAAAATCATAGGTATTATCCCCACCGCGCTATCACAGCAAGCGGGGATAACGCCAAAAGAAAACCCGTTAATTAATAGGGGCCGTAGCTCAGCACAAAGGGGGAATAAGCACCCGCACACCAATCGCCAGTATCCAATTGATAGCAATGCACCCCCTCGGCAACACAGTGTGCGAGGCTCCCAAGATAGCGATCGCCCGCCAGGCAAAAGTGTGGGAATGCCGCCACCTCATCCGGCGGTACCGGTGTGGTTTTATAGCTGTAATAAGCCGCCGTACCTCTTAGGTCACAAAAGAAACCGTCGGCAACGCAGCCCGCCAGCAATGGCGCCGCCAGGAGAAGAAAAAGAGCGATTCTACCTTTCATAGGAAATACACCGCCTCCCAGCGGAAATATCAAAGCAGCGGGCACTGGGTGGACAGATAGAGCCCGGCGCCAATTCCTCCGCATCCCCGGGACAGCTCGAAGGGGATACCGGCGCATCGGGCATATGAGAAGAGTGGGAAGAGGGATAGGCCCGATACTCCGCGTGGCGGGGAATGGGCGGATTACTGGGATAAACCACGTGATTGCGCGTATCGGGGGCTCCACACCCCCCAGTAAAAGCGCCCAGCGACAAGACAGAAATAAATATCGCGTATTTTGGCATGGTAGCGCTCCGAATCGGCACTGCGCGGGCAGGGGTCACGCATTTTTAACGGCTTATACCAGGCTCGGCCACTGCGATTAATAGACCCGCAGTATGGGAAAAAACCAAGCCATAGGTCCCTGCAAACTATCGATGCAATCCACCGTTTCACAGGGCTTTTGGGCGGCAAAGGGTTGTGGGTCCTGCCTGTGGCGACTGCCGACTTCCACAAAGCGAACACCTTGTTCGGCAGCTTCTACCTCATAAAAAAAGGGGTCTTCACCCTCGACTTCTTCCACGGGTAAAAAAAGGCAACCCTGCATCGCACACACCGCCAGTAGCGGCAACGCGAATTTCCTTGTAGGTCCCATAACCCGACACCTCACATTCTCAGTGCTGCGATGATAGTAGCCTCTCAGTGAGTCTAGCTGCCAAAGGATTAGCGGCCAGAAAGCCGATGTCGATTTGCGCGAAAATCATCTTTTTGATGTTTTTTGTGGCAACGATTTCTTTTCCCGTTAAAGGCCAACCCGGTTATAGGGAGTTCTTCAGGGGCTCCTTAATTTTGAAAATAAAAAAAGCGGCCAATTGGCCGCTTTTTTACTGACATTAACTGGCTGACAATTACAGCAGCAGTCGGCGCACATCCGCCAGCACGCTGACCAGATAAGTCATAAAGCGTCCGGCATCGCCACCATTAACCGCGCGGTGATCGTAAGACAGCGCCAGCGGCAACATCTGGCGGGGCTCGAAGTCCTTGCCGTTCCACACCGGCTTCATCGCCAACTTGGAAACACCGAGGATACCAACTTCCGGGGAGTTGACGATTGGAGTAAATCCTGTGCCGCCGATTGCCCCCAGGCTGGAGATGGTAAAGCAGGCGCCCTGCATCTCGTTGGGCTTCAACTTGCCATCGCGGGCCTTCAGGGCCATTTCAGTGGCCTCGGCCGCCAGCTCGTACAAGCCTTTCTTATCCACATCGCGGATAACCGGCACCATCAGGCCTTTCGGCGTATCTACCGCCATGCCCACATGCACATAGTCCTTGCGCACAATGTGCTCGCCATCGTTGTGCAGGGATACATTAAAGCTGGGCTCTGCACGCAGGGCTGCGGCTACCGCTTTCAGCAGGAAAGGCACTGGCGTGAGCTTCACCCCGCGCTTCTCCGCCTCGGCCTTCATAGACTTGCGGAAAGTCTCCAGTTCGGTGATATCCGCATCGTCAAACTGGGTGACGTGGGGCACATTGAGCCAGTTGCGCGACATATTGGCCGCAGTGATCTTGTGGATCTTGCTCATCGGCTCCACATTCACCGGGCCAAACTGGCTGAAGTCGATATCCGGCATCTTGGCGATACCGATACCACCGCCCACCGCACCGCTCTCGGCCTTCTTCACCTGCTCGCGGATATAGTTGTGCAGATCGTCCTTGGACACCCGATTGCGCGGGCCGCTGGGCTTCACCTTATCCAGGGTGACACCCAGCTCGCGGGCCAGCTTGCGCACGGCGGGGCCGGCGTAGACCTGGGCCGCTGCGGTGAGATTGCGCTCCAACTGGTGATCTTTTGCCGGCGCTGCCGAGGGCTCAGCGGGTAGCGATACCTGCTGTGGCGCACTCGCGGCAGCTGCTGCCGGAGCCGGCGCTGCGGGCGCGGCGCCACCTGCGGCAACCACTTTCAACACACCGAGGGTATCGCCAGTGGATACCTTATCGCCCTCTTTGACGGCGATAGAAACTACCGTACCGGCGCTGGGGGAAGGCACATCCATAGAGGCCTTATCGCCTTCCACCACAATCAGTGAGTCGCCCTCTTCGACCGTATCACCGGGCTGCACACTGATCTCGATAACATCAACCGCATCGGCGCCGCCCAGATCGGGGACCTGGATCGTTTCCTCTTTGGGCGCGCCGCTCGCCACTGGGGCCTCGACTACGGGTTCGGCAACCGGCGCGGCTTTCTCCTCGGCGGGGGCCGCAGCCGGCTCCTCTGCCGGCGCTGCCACCGCATCGGTTTCGATCTCGCCGATCACATCGCCTTCGGAGACCTTATCGCCCTCTTTGATACTGATGCTGAGGATTTTGCCAGCCACCGGGGCCGGCACATCCATGGAGGCCTTATCGCCCTCCACCACAATCAGTGAATCCTCTTGCGCGACGGTATCGCCGACGGCAACGGTAATTTCAATGACATCGACCTGATCGGCACCACCGAGATCAGGCACTTTAATGACTTGCTTTGCCATAGGTGTTCTGCTCTCTCTTAGATAGTGCGCGGGTTAACTTTTTCGGCATCGATATTGAGCTTGACGATCGCTTCCGCAACCTCTTTCGCATCAATAACGCCCTGCTTGGCCAAACCGTTCAGCGCGGCTATTACCACGTAGTTGCGGTCCACTTCGAAGAAGCGGCGCAGCTGCTCGCGGCTGTCACTGCGGCCGAAGCCATCGGTGCCCAAAGTTGTGAGTTCACCGTCGATAAATTCGCGCAGCGGCTCCACGTAGGAACGAATGTAGTCGGTGGAGGCAATCACCGGAGCCGTGTTGCCATCAAACTGTTCGGTGATCCAGGCTTTGCGCGGCTCTGCTTCCGGGTGCAGCATATTCCAGCGCGCCACATCCTGGCCTTCACGGGCCGCTTCCACGGCGGAGGTGAGGCTCCAGACATCGGAGGTCACATCGAACTGGTCGGCGAGAATATCCGCCGCTGCCAGCACTTCGCGCAAAATAGTACCGCCACCAATCAGCTGTACATGTTTCTTCGCCGCTTTGCCCTTGGCGCCTTTCTTGACGTTGGACTGCAACTTGTAGATACCGCGGATAATGCCCTCTTCCACACCCTGGGGCATTTCCGGCTGCAGGTAATTTTCGTTCTCGATAGTGATGTAGTAGAAGAGGTTCTTCTGTTCTTCGTACATCTCTTTCAAGCCGCGCTGCATAACCACCGCCAGCTCATAACCGTAAGCCGGGTCGTAGCTGCGGCAGTTGGGGATAGTGGAGGACAGCACGTGGCTGTGGCCGTCCTGGTGCTGCAGACCTTCACCGTTCAAGGTGGTACGCCCGGCGGTGGCACCGATCAGGAAGCCGCGCGCCTGCATATCGCCAGCGGCCCAGGCCAGGTCGCCGATACGCTGGAAACCGAACATGGAGTAGTAGATATAGAAAGGCACCATCGGCACGCCGTGGTTGCTGTAGGCCGTGGCCAGCGCCATCCAGGTGGACATGGCACCGGCTTCGTTGATGCCCTCTTCCAGCACCTGGCCTTTCTTATCTTCCTTGTAATACATGATCTGGCCGTGATCCACCGGCGTGTAGCGCTGCCCCTGGGAGGAGTAGATACCCAGCTGGCGGAACAGGCCTTCCATACCGAAAGTACGGGCTTCATCGGGCACAATCGGCGCGATGTTCTTGCCGATATTCTTATCTTTTACCAGGGCGGCAATAGCGCGCACAAATGCCATAGTGGTGGAGATTTCGCGCTCACCGGAGCCTTTGGTCAGTGCGCTGAACGCATCGAGACCGGGCACTTCCAGTTTCGGGCACTCAACCGGGCGACGGGGAACCGGGCCGCCCAGGGCCTTGCGGCGCTCCGCCATATATTTCATTTCCGGGCTGTCCGGAGATGGACGGTAGTAAGGAACTTCTTCCAGCTCTTTATCGGTGAGCGGGATGGCAAAGCGATCGCGGAAACGCTTGAGGGAATCCAGGTCCAGCTTCTTCACGGAGTGGGTGTCCATCGCCGCTTCACCGGCGGAGCCCAGGCCGTAACCTTTAACCGTTTGCGCCAGGATCACGGTGGGCTGGCCTTTGTGGGCCATCGCCGACGCGTAAGCTGCGTAGACTTTGTAGGGGTCGTGGCCGCCGCGATTGAGTTTCATAATCTCATCGTCGGACATATCCTTAACCAGCTCCAGCAGCTCCGGATATTTGCCGAAGAAGTGCTCGCGGGTATAGGCGCCGCCGTTGGCCTTGAAGTTCTGCATCTCGCCATCGACCACTTCGTCCATGACTTTCTGCAGCAGGCCCTTGTCATCTTTCTCCAGCAGCGGGTCCCACAGGCGACCCCAGAGTACTTTGACCACGTTCCAACCGGCACCGCGGAATACGCCTTCCAGCTCCTGCACGATCTTGCCGTTGCCGCGCACCGGACCATCCAGACGCTGCAAGTTACAGTTAACCACGAACACCAGGTTTTCCAGTTGCTCGCGGCCGGCCAGGGAGATTGCGCCCAGGGTTTCCGGCTCGTCACACTCGCCGTCGCCGAGGAACGCCCACACCTTGCGATCGCCGCGCGGGGACAGGCCGCGGGCAGACAGGTAGCGCATAATGTGCGCCTGGTAAATTGCCTGGATCGGCCCCAATCCCATGGAGACGGTGGGGAACTGCCAGTACTCCGGCATCAGCCAGGGGTGCGGGTAAGAGGACAGGCCATTGCCGTTTACTTCGCGGCGGAAGTTGTCCAGCTGCTCTTCATCGAAGCGCCCTTCCAGGTAGGAGCGGGCATAAATACCCGGTGCGCTGTGGCCCTGGAAGAAAATCAGGTCACCGCGCTCCTCGCCTTCATTGCCGCGGAAGAAGTAGTTAAAGCCCACATCGTAGAGGGTGGCCGCAGAGGAAAAACTGGAGATATGGCCGCCGAGGCCATCGTTATTCTGGTTGGCACGAACCACCATCGCCAGGGCATTCCAGCGAATCAGGGAGCGAATACGGCGCTCCATAAACAGGTCGCCGGGCATACGCTTTTCCGCATTGGGCGGAATGCTATTGCGATAGGGCGTGGTGATTGCTGCGGGCAGCTGTACGCCTACATCGGTAGCGCGGTCAGACAGCTGCTTCAGGAGAAAGGCTGCGCGTTCTTTGCCGCTATAGCGGATAACCGCTTGCAGCGCGTCCAGCCACTCCTGCGTTTCGAGGTTATCGGTATCTTCGTGCATCAAGTGCTCCTCGGCGAATTAGGCGACGTCGAGTCGGTCTATTTCTCAAAAATCGGTACGCGGGCAAACTACAGCGCGGGCAAAAAAAAGCTTCCTTTTTTTCTTGGTTCCGCCAATTCACCAACTCTGTTGGCGTAAATGCAAAGTTGGTAAATCTTTACTCGAGTATGACGGAGAGGAAAGCGGCGCTATTTATTGCCGCAAGTGCTTAGTTTGACTGTGATTATCTGTTCCGGGGCCCGCGCAGACTGGCGGACAAAACCCCATCCCCGGTTGTTAGCGGAAGAGATTGTAGTATTACTACATAAAATTTTCCAGATAGGACGGTTAGTAACAAATAAAACCAAAGGGCAAAACAATTATTTGCCTTTTAACCGCTTTACCGGAATATTTAGTGGAATTTTTGAGAAAACGAACTACAAAATCGAGTCCCAAATAAAGACACTGGTCACAGCTGAACTAAGTCTCCGCCGGATTGATATTCAGCGTAGACCAAGTAGCGCAGCGGTCCGCCAGACGCTAGAGCATTGAAAGGGTAACAGGTCACCAGCAGCAGGCCGCGCTCGGCAAAGATAGGCAGGCGCTCTTTCTCACTATCCACAATCCGCAGCTCTGCAACCCGGTAGGTATGCCAGCGCCCGCGCTTGTCCTGCAAATAGATGGAGCTACCCCGCCTGACGCGCTCCAATCCGGCAAAGTGAGTATCCCGGTGGGCGGCGATCACTGTGGTGCGGGGCTCGCCGGGATTGCCGGAGCCGGACAGGAGGCCGGGGCCAAAGGCCAGCGCCTGCCCACTGCCCCCTTCGAGAACAATTAATGGCGACTGCCCTTCCAGCTTGAGCTTGGCCACCGGCCAGGTATCCGCCCAGGGCCAGGGCTTTTGCGCAGCCCCGCCCAGCAGCTGCTCCTCCCAAGCGCTATCGATCAGCACCTGGGCCAACTCCGCCTTGGCCAGGAGCCAGCTGGCAGATCCCAGCTGCCACAGTCCCGCCCCCAGGCACAATACAAAGAGCAGTGAACGAAGCACGCTTACACTCCTCCCCGCTCTAGCGCACCATCACAGCTCAACTGGCGGGGGTCCGGCAACACCCTGCGCAAGAAGCGGCGCAGGGTGTGCATCCAGTGGCCGCGCAGAGCGCGACCCCGCCGGAGGCTGGCGGCCAATATCAGTAGCAATGCCGCCGCCAACAACTGTCCATAGAGGCCGGTAGCCGTTTGCGGATAGGCCTGGCGCTGCAATACCTGCCCTTGCGCTGTCATATTAGCGACCGGGCTGCGGGATAAGGTTTCCGCAGCGCCGCGCACCACCTCCTCTTCGACGGCGACAAAGCTGGTGTAGGGGCTGGCGAGCTGATGACTCAGGGCGGTTTGTAAAATCTGCTCGCGCAGAGCCTGGCCGGCATCCGAGTGCTCCCCAGACTCAAGCTGCTGGTCCCGCAGCGCCTGTATCTTGCTGCGCGCCCAGACACTGCCAATACCCCGCGTATCGCTGCCGCCATCTATTTTCAGGGCGAGTTTGCGTACAAACTGCTTGCCGGCCATACGCCCGCGCAGCTGGATATCCCCCTGTAGTAAGTGGCCCTGCACCTTTGCCACCAACTGGATAGGCTCACCGCTATACAGGTCGGGGATGCGCTTGGGGTAGGCATCCGCCACCACGCCCTGGGGCCAGCTGAGCTGCAAATCGGTAGCCATGGGATTTTCCAACTTGGCAAACAGGGCCTGCATACGCTCGCGCACCTCGGAAATATCACCGATAGTGACAAAAGTACCGCGCCCGAACTGGGCGGCCTTGCGCATAAAGTGGCTGTTGGGAGCCGAGCCGATACCGACAGTAAACAGGCGGGCGCTGTGCAGGGATTGACTGATCAACTCGAACAGAGCCCGCTCATTGCCCACCGCACCATCGGTAATAAAGACCACCTGCTGAACCGTGCTGGTGTCATCCTGCATCTGCTGTCCAAATGCCATCCGCAGGGCCGGCGCCATTTCGGTGCCCCCCTCGGCGTTCAGGTTTTCAATTTCCCGGCGCGCGCGGCGGATATTGTCGGCGCTCGCCGCTATCGGACGCGGGAAAAATGCGCGAGTGGTACTGTTAAATTCGATCACATTAAAGCGGTCACTGCTGTGCAGGCGGGACAGTGCCAGGGTGAGGCTCTCCTTCGCCTGGCGCATGGAATTGCCCGACATGGAGCCGGAAGTATCCACAACGTAAATCACTTCCCGCGGCAGACGCTGGGTGCTGGTACCGGCGCTGGGGGGGAGCAGCATAACCTGCAAATAGGCGCCCGCCTGTGCACCTTCTCCCTGTTCTGCGGCGATTTGCTCGCTAAACAGCGCCGCGCGCGGCATGGCAGAAGCGCGCGGTTGCCAGTTCAGTAGAAAATCCCGATCCATCTCCGCAGTACCATCGCGCAACTGAATCCGGTAGCGACCCTCACCCCGGTTATCGATATCAATGGCGTGATAGGGACTATCGATTTTTGCCAGCGGCAGACCGCCATGTAAATCCACCTCGATCGCAATATTGTGGCTGCCCAGCGCCTGCAACTCCTGCGCGGGCTGCATAAACGGGGTTATCGCCGCAGCATCCGGCACCTGATCCGTGGGCAGCGCCCAGCCACTCTGCTCCACCACCAATTCCCGCTCATCGCCGTTCAGCGCCTGGGGCGATATAGGTTTGCCGGGGATATAGCGCGGGGTCAGTGTGGTGGGCATACGCAAGGAAAAAACACCGCTGTCATAATTGACCGGCTGCAAGTAGCGAATATTAATTTGCACCGTCTCGCCGGGAGCAATATTCGCCACTTTATTGGTAAACAGGTTTGGGCGCTGCTGTTCGAGAAGGGCCGCGCGTTTACCTGCGGCGCGGGCGGCCTTATAAATCTTAGCCGCCGCTTTGCGCTCGTGGACTTTGCCGACGATACGGCGCTCGCCCACCTGAATCTCGAGCCCGGCCACCGCAGCCTGCTCCGGCAGCGGCAGCGCGTAAACCGCCTCCTGCCAGGCGTCGCTGGTATTTTTAAATTGTTGCCGAAGCGCGACTTCCGCCACCAGTCCCCGCACAGAGATATTCACTTGGCTGTCCAGGTGTAGCGCCGGGATATACTTTCCCGGCTCACTGCCGCTAAAAAGTAAATCCCCGCCTTTTATGTCATTTAGGGTAACGGTCTCCGCAGGCTCCAACTGGGGGGCATCGCCGGCATCGGGAAGCGCCTGGGCATTGACCTCGGCGCCGATTGCCGCAACAACAACCGCCAGGACCACAACGACAAAGCACCACCAGCGCCCCGCCCCATCGGCCTTTTGGCGTCGGCGATAGTATTCCTCAGTCGGCAGCATCAGGTCATCTTTATGAAACTGCGGCTTAAATAACGTTACCCTGTTCACTCACTTCCCTCCACTTTTAAATTGGATGTTGAAGCTATTAAACAGGGGGAAGCGGGCGAAAGGTGGCAGGGAATCGGGCGAGAATTTGGAGGAATTATGGCGAATTGTGGCAGGGGCCGCTCTTCGCACGATTCAGACTTGGAACCCAACATTGCCACAGTTGACAATACACTTCTCTAATCGCTTGGGTAAATACATCAGCCTATGAAACTACTTAACTGACACAGAATCTTGAATACTCTCACCACCAATAACCCACTAGCGAGAGCGATTACAGAGAATTATTTATACTCTCTCTGGCTGAGTTCAGGTTCCTCTTTTAGGTTTTTCTCCAAAAGCGTCATATTAGCTTTTCGCTCCTGATATCCTTGCCCTATAAGTATATCCTTACAGCCCCCCTCGGTGTTTTTCGACCAGTTCTGAGCCCGGGCAAGAATCGCTTCCCTACTAATCTCCTCATACCCTGGTAACCCCGCCAAGTAGCCGTCGACCAGCCACAGGATTTGCTTATCGCGCATTGCCTCACAAACTACAAGCGCCATGGTTGCCAAGGCGTCTTTTACACCCTTAATGTCCTTAGAATCTCTAGCAGCTTGCTTTTTTTTAGTAAAACCCGCCAACGACTGTAAACTCTTGAGTATAGTCATTGGTCCTATATTAATTTTCCCTTCTCGCCGACCATCAGTTCTACGCTCAAGCCATGTCCACCCTTTTTCGTAAACTCCCAAGCTCCTATAATCCCCGCCAAATCCCAAATCAATATTATCCTCTCCGTTTCCCATAAGCACGCCAGAGTCACTAGTGTAAAAATTACAGCCATCGCCACCCTGAAAACCAATTAAATATAAGTCTTTGTCATTTATGTACAACTTACATTCATAATCAACTCGCGCCCCCCCTTCAAAACCACCCGCACACACAGTAACCTCCGAAGACGAAGAAAGGACAACCTTACCTTTCTTTTTTGCGTTTTTAGATGCAGCAACCCCTCCGCCAGTCTCAACCCAGCCACTTTTCGGCCCAGGATACTTCCCTAGAAAATGCACCACCAAATCAGTTACTTTAGCTGGATAAGTATATCCTTCACCAAGTTCAATACACATCGCAACTGAATTCAGATTCAATTTTAAATGTCGCCCTTCTATCACTCGACCATCTCCACAAATAAAATTTATTTAATCTTCATTATCGCACAACACAAAAAAGAACAGTGAAAGTGTAATAACCTGTACCCACCCTCGAGCAAACCAACCACAAAAAACAGATTTAAATAAATTTACCAACCCAACAAAAAAATACTTATTGAAAGGCACAAAAAAACCGGCACAAGCGCCGGTTTTTTATCAATCAAACTGAGATCAGTCGACCAAGCCATAATCCTTGCGCAACACTTCGAGCAGCTCAGCTTTGGGATTATCAGATATCTCCAGTTTCGTACCAACAATCTTCTCAGCAATACCAATATAAGTATTAGACAGATCCATCAGCATAGATTCCGGCAGCTCATTGTCGCGAGCCAAAGCCGAGCGCTCATCCATGCGGTCTTTGTTCAGCAGAATATCTGCATCAGGGAAATAGCTGAGTAGCGCTTGGCGGAAACCCTCTTTGGATTTTTCCACAATCTTGCCCGCGCGGTACTGCTCACCGTCCCAAATGCGGGAGGAATCTGGCGTGCCCACCTCATCCATATAAATCAGCTTTTCCTCACCATTGGCATCGGTGACATAGCCGAATTCAAACTTGGTATCGACAAAGACCTGGTCGAGCTTTTCCAGCTCTGCGGAAATCAAATCGAAACCTTCTTTCAGCAACTTCTCATACAGGTCGATATCGCCTGCATTGCGGAAGCCGAAGGCTTCGAAATTGTCTTCGATATTCTTGCGGGTAACATTGACATCGTCCGCTTCCGGTACGCCGGGGATGCCCTTGAGAATACCTTTACTGGAGGGGGTAATCAGCAGCTCTGCCAGCTTCTGGTCTCTGTGCAAACCATCGGCAATTTCAATGCCACAGAACTCCCGCTCACCCTTGTCATAGGCGCGCCACATGGAGCCGGTGATGTACTGACGGGCGATCGCTTCGATCATCACTGGACGCGCCTTCTGTACAATCCACACCAGCGGATGCGGAATATCCAGGATATGACTGTCCGCCAGACCCCGCTCTTTAAACAGCTTGAACCAGTGGTTGGAAATGGCGTTCAGCGCCGCGCCCTTGCCGGGTACACCGCGCATACCGCCTTCACCGCTCCAGATGCAATCAAATGCGGAAATGCGATCGGAAATCACCATCACGGCAAGGGGGGTGTCCGGGGCTACCGGGTAGCCTTTCTCCTCAATCAGGCGGCGGCTGTCGGCCTCGGTCAGCCAGTAAACGGAGCGGACTTTGCCGCTGTGGATAGGTTTGTCGGTGCGGATCGGCAGGTCATTATTGACCGCTAGAACTTTGTCAGCCAGGCTCATGGGCTCTCACCTATTTGAAGGGACCAAATAAAAGAAAGCGCGGCATTCTAGCAAATGCCGCAACCCGCAGACAGAAAAAGATAGCAGAGTAGCCCTCCTACTCCGCTATTCGCCTGGCCTCCCACTCGGCCTGGTGTTCGTGGGTGGGCCAGGCCGTCATAATGGCCTTGAGCAACGTCGCCAGCGGGATAGCAAAGAAGACCCCCCAAAAGCCCCAGATACCACCAAAGAACAGCACTGCGAGAATAATGGCAACCGGGTGTAAATTGACCGCCTCAGAAAACAGTAGCGGCACCAGTACATTGCCATCGAGCAGCTGGATAATGCCGTAGGTCACCATCAGATAGAAAAATTCATTGCTCCAGCCCCACTGAAACAGCCCAATAGCCGCAACAGGAATAGTGACAACAGCGGCGCCGATATAGGGAATCAAAACACTAAAACCCACAGCAACGGCGAGCAGTAGCGCGTAGTTCACCCCCAGCAGTAAAAAGGCGACGTAACTGACTGCGGCAACAATACCGATTTCAATCACCTTACCGCGCACATAATTAGCCACCTGATCGTTCATCTCGTGCCAAATCTGATGCAGCATGGGGCGCTCGGTGGGCAGCAGAGAGGTACACCAGCGAATCAGCTGATCGGAATCCTTGAGGAAGAAAAATACCAGGATCGGCACCACCACCACATAGATCAACAGCCCGGCAAAAATGGGCAGATTGGTCAGGGAGAAGGCCAGCAGCGTCTGCCCCAGTCCACCCAGCTCGCTGCCGAGCGTATTGAAAATTTCATCGATCTGGCCGGCGGAAATCAGGCGCGGGTAGCGCTCCGGCAGCAGCAACAGCAGCTCCTGGCCACGCTGTACCATATTCGGCAACTCTGTCCCCAGACGCACCAATTGGCGCCAGATAATCGGCAGCACCACCAGCAGCAGCGCTACAATAGTGCCCACCAACACCAGGCAGGACAGGCTGACGGCCAGCCAGTGGGGCACACGCCAGGACTTCAGCTTTTGCACCATCCCCTGCATCAAAAAGGCGATCACCAGCGCGGTCAGTACCGGGGCCAGCACAGCTCCCAGCGTCGCCAGAACCACCAGCGCCAGGGCCAGTATCAAGACCAGAAGTACCACCTCTTCCTGACCGAAGTAGCGATTCACCCAGCCTTTTACAATCGATAACATAGACTCTCGGGATTTATCTTTATTCATTTGCCAGCGTACAGCCAATATTGAAAGTTATTATTACATCGCTCGGCGCGCAGCAGGGTTCGACCACTTAAGGAGGCAAAGCTGTGGAAATCCCGCCAGGACCCTTCATCCGTGGCGAGGATGCAAAGCAGTGTTCCCTCCGGGTACTCCCGCAGCGCCCGGCGCATGGCCAGCAACGGTTGTGGGCAGGGCAGATCTCTCGCATCCACAATGGTGGCCGCGTCCCAATCCGGGGCATTGGGCTGATTGCTGGAGGAGATTACTGACATTGCCTTTTTAGTCACAGACCGGTATTGCTGCGGATTATAGCGCGAACCTGGCGCCATAACCTGCACCTGCTTTACGCTTTTTAACGATCCACCAGGCGCAGGCGTGAACCTTTTAGGGGCCACTGAGTCGAAGCCTCGACAGTCCAACGGGGTAGCGTATAGAGTTGGACTATAGATCCTTCATGGACAGACTGAGCAGTAATCAAGATGACTGATTCCAAAAACAATCTGCTTCACCGGACACACCCAGCCGCTATCCGCCATCGAATTCTCACGGGAGTGCGCGCACTGGCTATGGGGGCCTTACTCGGCACCCTACCCATTGCCGCCACAGCGGATAGCGGTGAGATCCGCCTTCCTGAGCTCGGTGACAGCACCAGCGGGATCGTCTCCCACACCCAGGAGAAAGAACTGGGGCAGATGATACTGCGCATGTTCCGCAGCCAGGTTCGCACCTCCAACGACGCTCTGATCCAACAGTATATCGAGGGGGTGATCAGTGAACTGGCAGAGTACAGTCCCCTGGAAGATAAAGAGATTCACCTTGTCGTAGTCAACAATAAGACTATGAATGCCTTTGCTGCGCCCGGCGGAGTCATGGGGGTTCACACCGGGCTGTTTCTGTTCGCCAAGAGCGAGGACCAGTTTGCCTCGGTTATCGCGCACGAACTGGCTCACCTCAGCCAGCGGCACTATGCCCGCTCCAAGGAAGAGCAGCGCAACAGCAGAATCCCCACTATCGCCGGCATGTTAGGCGCCCTGGTCCTGGCCGCCACGGCTGGCGGGGAAGCGGGGATAGCGGCCATGAGCGCCACCCAAGCGGCAGCCCTGGATAACCAGCTGCGCTTCAGCCGTAAAAACGAGCAGGAGGCAGACAGGGTCGGCATTGAAACTCTGGCCAAATCCGGGCGCGACCCCAAAGCCGCCGGTGAGATGTTCGAGCAAATGCTCAAGGCCACTCGCTACTACCAGCGCCCACCAGAGTTCCTCCTCACTCACCCCGTTACCGAAAGTCGAATTGCCGATGCCAAATTGAGGGCGCAGCGTATGGAGGCCGCCCCTCCCAGCAACAGCCTCGACTATCACCTAATGCGCGCGCGGGTGCGCCTCGCCACAGAGTCAACGCCTCAGCAGGCAGTAAAGCGCTTTAGCGCAGAGCTGAATGGGGTCAATGACAACGAGGATGCCGCCCGCTACGGCCTGGCCCTGGCACAGGTTGCCACCGGCAAACCGGACTCAGCGCTGGATACCTTGCAGCCACTGCTGGATAAAAATCCATCCAAGCCCACCTATATACTGGCGAGGGCAGATATTGATCTGGCCAGAGAAGATTACAAAAGCGCCACCCAGCGCCTCCAGCAAGCTCTCAACCACAACCCCGGCGATCACGCCTTAATTATGGGGCTCGCCAATGCCCACTTCAAAGCCGGCAATTACCTGGCTACCGAGCGCCTTCTATCTAAGTACAGCCGCACGCGCAAAGATGACTCACAAGTTTGGTATCTGCTTGCGGAAACCCACGGCTTGGCTGGGGATATCGTCGGCGTGCACGAGGCCCGCGCCGAGTACTATATCCTCAATGGTGTATTCGACAAGGCCCTACAGCACCTGCGCCACGGCATCCGTATGTCCAAGGATAACTATCAGATTCACGCCATCCTGCAACAGCGCCTAAAAGACGTGCTGAAAATGCAGGAAAAGCTCGAAGAGCTATAGCACCTAAGCACCTACCCCAAAGCAAAAAGAGCGGCCAATGGCCGCTCTTTTTGCTTAACTCTGCGCTGTTTTCGCAGCTACTAGCTCTTGCGAAAATCCAGCATGCGCTGTAACGGGATCATCGCCTTTCTGCCCAGCTCCGGGTCGACAAAGATCTCATTATCGCCACGCTCCAGTACACCGCAGAGGTTCTCCAGAGAGTTCATCGCCATCCAGGGGCAGTTTGCACAGCTGCGGCAAGTCGCGCCCGCACCGGCAGTGGGCGCCACCATCAGCTCCTTATCCGGGCACTCTTGCTGCATCTTGTAGAAGATACCCTGGTCTGTAGCCACAATAAAACGCTTCTCCGGGCGGGTCTTGGCAGCATTGATTATCTGGGAGGTAGACCCCACCACATCCGCCAACGCCACCACAGAGGCGGGGGATTCCGGGTGTACCAAAACCACCGCGTCCGGATAGAGGGCCTTTAAGTCCTCAACACCCTTCGCCTTAAACTCCTCATGAACGATACAGGAGCCGTCCCAAAGCAAGACATCGGCGCCCGTTTCGCGCTCGACATAGCCACCCAGGTGCTTGTCCGGTGCCCAGAGAATCTTTTCGCCATTGGCATCCAGGTGATCCACCACATCCAGGGCAATACTGGAGGTTACCACCCAGTCAGCACGAGCCTTTACCGCCGCCGAGGTATTCGCGTATACCACCACTGTGCGGTCCGGATGCTGATCACAGAAATCGGAAAACTCCTCAGGGGGACAACCGAGGTCCAGGGAGCAGGTGGCCTCCAGAGTCGGCATCAATACCCGCTTATTGGGAGTGAGAATCTTGGCGGTCTCGCCCATAAACTTGACGCCGGCAACCACCAAGGTGTCGGCGGAGTGCTTGGCACCAAAACGGGCCATTTCCAATGAGTCAGAAACACAACCCCCGGTTTCCTCCGCCAGGGCCTGGATCAAGGGGTCGGTATAGTAGTGTGCGACCAGTACTGCATTCTGTTCTTTCAACAAGCGCTTAATACGCTCGCGCCATACTTGCAGCTCTTCTTCGCTATATTGTGACATTACCGGCTCCGCCAGGTGCGCCTGCACCAAAGAGCGAGAATCTACAGTGTCTGCGGCAATGGACTTCTGAGTCATGACTAACTTCCAGTCGCGGAAAAGCGCGCATTATAGCGCAATGCAACAACACCACCACTTACCCCTTGGACAGTAATTTCAATCTGGCGTTACAGGCAAAATATATGGCAGGGGCTCGATATGGACACCGTGGATAGCGTCGTAGTTGGAGCCGGTATTTTGGGGTTGGCCTGCGCCTATCAATTGAGTCGCAGCGGCCGCGAGGTGATGGTATTGGAACAGCACAATGCCATCGGCACCGAAACCAGCGCCCGCAACAGTGAGGTCATTCACGCGGGGCTCTACTACCCAACGGGGAGCTTAAAGGCCCGCGCCTGTGTTGCCGGCAAATCCCTGCTGTATCAATTTTGCCGGCAATACAGTGTGCCCCACAGGCGGATCGGCAAACTGGTTGTCGCCACCGATAAAGCGCAGCTAATACGGTTGCGCAGCCTAAAAGCCCAGGGAGATGCCAATGGTGCGGGAGGACTGCGCTTACTGAGCGCCACTGAGGCCCGATGTTTGGAGCCTGCATTGCGGTGTGTCGGCGCCCTCTACTCAGCCACAAGCGGCATTGTCGACAGCCACAGCCTGATGCTCGCTCTTGAGGGGGCCTTGGAGAGGAAGGGTGCAGAGGTGGTGCTCGCAAATAAAGTTGTCCAGATTGAAATCTCCACCGGCACCTACCTGCTGATAATGGCGGACGGCTACCGGCTGAAAGCCCGCAACCTGATTTTAGCCACAGGCCTTCACACCAGCGCACTACTAAAAACTATTGATAGCGACGCAGTGCGACAGGCAATTCCCAATACTTATTTCGTAAAAGGCAGCTACTTTACCCTCTCCGGCAAAGTGCCCTTTTCACACTTGATCTACCCGCTACCCGAAGTTGCGGGGCTGGGGATTCACCTCACCCTCGATATACACGGCGGCGCACGCTTTGGCCCGGATACGGAGTGGGTCGATAGCATCGACTACCGGGTAGACCCCGGCAAGCGAGAAAAATTTTATCGCTGTATTCGCCGCTACTGGCCCGGGGCCACGGAAAATACACTGCGGCCCGGCTATGCCGGTATTCGCCCACAAATTGTGCCAAAGGGAGTGCCCGCTGGGGATTTTCAGATTTATCGCCAGACGCTAAACAATGAAGCCCAGTTACTGGCATTTCTGGGGATCGAATCTCCCGGCCTCACCTCAGCCCTATATCTGGGCAAACTCGTCACGCAGATGATTCACTAATCAGTTGCCGGGGGGAGGCCAATGCATTCACTAGACGCCCTCCCCTTATTCATATTGCGCAGCCAGCGCAAGCTTAAAGTGATGAGCCCCTGAATAGTGACTTAGGCAGGGAAAAGACAGAGGCTCCACATTTTGGCCAATAAACACCCGAGCAAAATGCGGAGCCCGGCAAAACCTACTGGTAAACCAACCCTATATTTGAGATACCAATTTGTGTTGCAACCGCCGTCTGAGCGTCCAGCATTTGCTCAGCGGTAAATTCATTCATATCTCCCAGCTGGGTGACGGTTGTCGAACTCAGCGCATTCCCGTCCTGCAACACCCCTACGCTATTACTGATACCATCTTGCACTATAGAGGTTGTAACCGATACCGCTAAAGACTGCTCAATAACCGCCTCATTGGAAGCCCCCAATTGAGAGAGTGTCACAGTGCTGAGGAGATTTTCTTCCTGTAGTACTTCCGCGCTATTACTGTCACCGTCCTGCTCCACTGAAGCTGCATCTGATACCGACAACAGCTGCACAATCGTCGCCTCATTTGCAGTCCCCCCCTGAGTCAGTGTCGCAGTAACAAGCTCAGTTTCCTCTTGCCCTATTCCCCCGATATTCCCGCTACCATCCTGATCTATAGAAGCCTGATCCGATAACGACAAAAATTGCTCAATAAACGCTTCATTTGCAGACCCCACCTGGGTCAGTGTCGCCGATGCAGAAGAGACCTCCGACTGATAGGTTATCCCCATATTTCCTACGCCCGCCTGAGTGACAGTCGCAGTACTGGCACTGACGAGATCCCCCTGAACCCCCCCAGCAAAGTTGCCATCCCCCGCCTGGAGCACAAACACAGAACTGCCGGCAACACCAAATTCCTGTAGAGCTCCGCCAAGGTTGCCATCCCCCAACTGGAAAATAGTGGCAGAACTTGCGCTAACATCATTGCTCTGAAGAATTTCAATCTCGTTCCCATCACCGGTTTGACTGGCGACAACTGAAGCGCTTTCCACCACGTTCGACTGCTCGCCCAAAAAGACATTCTGATCCCCGTCTTGCTGTACAAATATCGAAGCCAATTCCACATCGCTCTGCTGGGAAATCTCGGCTATATTGTCATCGCCAATTTGGAACAGATAGAGGGTACTCGTCAAAACCCCCAGGGTCTGCCCGGTTATGGTCGCACTATTAGAGTCACCCTCTTGCCCAACCCCAATCGTCGAGCCATAAGTCCCGTCCTGGGTTACCTGCAGAAAGTTCATATTTCCTTCCTGGATCACTGCCAGGACCCCACCAAACGAGTCGAGCTGCTGTGCAACGGCTTCGTTGTTATCTCCGACCTGCTCGATCTCCAGCCCACTGGACTCCGCCGACGTCTCCTGGGAAGACTCTGCGCTATTACCGTCCCCCTCCTGAATGTGGATCATAAGATTACCGACCGCATCAGAGGCCTGAGTCGTTAGCGATAAATTGTCATTTCCAATTTGGGTGACATCGATCCAGTTGCCCACAGCTGTAGGGTCAACCTGATTGACGTTAGCAGTATTGCTACCTCCCTCCTGACTGACAGTCGTCTCATTATCAGAAGCCACAACAGCACCGCTCATCGCAGTTAATATGGCTATAACAACAGGCTTTAACTTCCTCATAACTCAATCCTTAACCTAATATCCATACTTTTGCCGGGACTTAGCAAAATGCGCCTCAGGTGACGTCAATACGAGCCGAGCGGAATGCAAATCGACAAGCCACCAAATAAGCCTTATCGATAAGCGGCAATACAGCTATAAGAAGGAAGTGGGGAAAAGCTAGGAACAAAGTTTGGGATTAAATTTCTGTATTACCAAGATAACAACTTAGGTGCACAGAAATCAAAGAGCCGACTGTTGCTGTGCCTGCTGTTGCAATGCAAAACTGGGCCCGACCGCAGTATCCAGTCCTTAGGCGGAGTGATTACTGCGGGCAGCGACGCACCGGTGGACAGCCGCCGACCCCCAACCGTTTCAAAATATGGAAATGGCCATGACACGGGACGGCAGCGACTATGGCAATCCCTATATCCTTAACATCGATGAGCGGTTGCATATCCACTCGATCATCGCGGCCTATACCATTAACGGTGCACGGGCGATGAGCCAGGCAGCCGAGCTGGGAACCCTGGAAGCGGGCAAAAAAGCGGATTTTATAGTGATCTACCAGAACCTGGTTGAACTGGCGGATAAAGGGAGGCTGAGAAAATCAGTGACACCCGGGTATTAATGACCTGGTTTGATGGCAAGCTGGTTTACCTTCGTGAACCCGCCGCTCCCCTGGCATCGGAGTAAACCAATTTGGCAAAACGCACCTCATTTGCCAACACGGGTTCATCACACGCTTCGCAAATAACCTCAGTGGCCAATTCGACGCCACAAGTGCGATGCACCAGCTTGAAGGGGTGCGAGACCTTCGGCAACCATTCCAGTACCCACTGGCGCAGGGCCATGGTCTGGGGGTAGAGCGACTTGCCTTTTTCCGTCAATTGATATTCGAAACGGGGAGGATTGCTTTGGTATTCATGCCGGCTGAAGACCTCCATCTCCACCAGTAACTTAAGTCGATCAGCCAGTATATTGGTCGCCACCCCCAATTGCTGGCGAAAATCATCATAGCGGCGCAAACCTATAAAGGCCGCAGCCAAAAGTAACAGGGTCCAGCGATCACCGATAATATCGATGATATGCGCCAGAGGCTGATCGCCGCTGGACTCGACCCGGATACGCCGCTGATTGCCAAACGCTTTTAAATCTTTCGCCGAGGCCGGTTCCGCGTTCTCGTTAACCACCCGCTCCACATCATCGAGATGCAAAGGCTCCCGACAGTGCCTGCACACGCTTATCGGTTTTAACAGGTGACCCGAGGCTGTCGCATGATAAAGCTGCGACGGCACGCCCGCTTCTTTTGCATCCCCCCCCCATTGATGCTCCCATTGCCATATAAGCAGCGCCCAAGGGTAAAGCCCAAGCCCCTTGTCGGTGAGCCGATACTCAAATCTCAGTGGTGCGGTCTGATATGGATTTTTATAGAGGATTCCAAGGAACACCAGGGATTCCAAACGTTTGGACAAGGTTCCGCGAGAAGCGCCGGTATGGGTGCGAAATGCTTCAAAGCGGTGCTGACCCAGGAAGGCCTCGCGCAATATCAAAATAGTCCAGCGATCGCCAAGGATATTCAGTCCCCGGGCAACAGGGTTTGACAGAATTTGATTGGTAACTTGCATAGACATATTTTAGGGGAAAGCCCCGGCCGAATAAACGGCAGCCCTGTATCAACTCTTGATACAGCGCAATCATACTGATGATCTCATAGCACAAGTTACTTTTACTGGAAGACTTATGTTTTTTTGTAAAAGATAAAATATGGAAAATTCTATGGACGCCTGGTTCGACAAACACCGCTCAACCCTGAACAAGGCACTGAATGCCGGCGCCCAGCAGGTACGCAGAGGACGACGGCGAGCGTATCAGCTATCGAGAACTGGTGCGCCGCAGCGAAGCACTTGCCGCAGGCTTGGCCAACAGTTACCAATCGGCGGTCGCGTGGCCCTTTGTGCCCAGAACCACATTGGCCTCCCAAGTGCCTTTCTCGCTATTCTCGTGGACCACTCAATTACTCCCACCTACAAGCGGATGCTGTTTCTGAACGGCAATAATCGTCCCACCGCCGCTGAGTTGATCGCGGCTCACCACGACGCCCCTGTTGCCGCCCGCCCTGGCACCCCTCCCCTTGAATGATTCCCTGTAGCGCCTCGCTCTATATTCACCTGAAGCATCCGGCCCACTCTCATGCTCAAACCACCAGAATTCCGGGCGCTGCTCGCCCCGATCCATGCCTCCTCCAATATCTCATCTCTCTCAACCACTTAATTTCATTTTTTACTTGCATTGTTAGACCTACAGGGTAAGCTCGAGAGGCTTGCAATATAGAACTCACAGCTATCAGCACCCGCGAAGCCAGGAGTTACCCGTATGACACAGGCCGCCGACTTCTTCAGCCAGCTGCGCATCCCCGCCATGCAGGCCCCCATGTTTTTGATTTCCGGACCGGAGATGGTGATCAATGCCTGCCGGGCCGGCATTATCGGCTGCTTCCCCACACCCAACGCCCGCACTCTTGAGATCCTCGACGAGTGGATGACGCAAATCAACGCGGTGGTAAGCACCGATGACGGGGCGACCCCTGCAGTGCCCTGGGCCGTCAATATCATCGTGCACCCCTCCTATCCGCGCCGCGATGCCGATCTGGACCTAATCCTCAAGCACAAGCCGCCCATCGTCGTTACCGCGCTGGGTAGCCCGCAGTATGTAGTGGATCAAATCCACAGCTATGGCGGTATTGTATTGGCCGATGTGATCAGCCCTCGCTTTGCCAAAAAAGCCGCAGCCGCAGGCGTAGATGGCCTGGTACTGGTCAGTGCCGGTGCCGGCGGTCACACCGGCCACCTATCGCCGTTTGTCTTTGTCAATGAAATCCGCCAATGGTGGGATGGCTTACTGGTGCTCGGCGGAGGTATCAGCACCGGCCGCGCCATTCACGCTGCACAGACCATGGGGGCAGATATCGCCTATCTCGGCACTCGCTTTATCCCCACCACTGAGAGCATGTGCCAACAGGCTTACAAGGAGATGGTGGTCGACTCCAATGCCGACGACATCGTCACCTCCGACGCCATTACCGGCGTCAAAGCCAATTGGATGCGGCAGTCACTGATCAACGGCGGCTACGATCCCGCTAATATGCCCGCACAGGGAAGTATCGACTTTGCCAGCAACGGCGCCGACAACAAGCGCTGGAGGGATATCTGGACCGCCGGCCAGGGGGTGGGCGCTTCCACCGGCGTAGCTCGGATCGCCGCTATTGTGGAAGAACTGGATAACGAATACCGAACCTCCAAAGCCCGTATGGCCTGCCTCTGAACGGCCTCACCACGGCAATGTAAAACCGCTACAGCCAATACAGATTAGGATTGAGGAGCCGCGTTCATGACAAGCCTGGAAGTGACCGAAAAAAATATTATAACCCGCGCCCGGGACGGCTCCCTGCCTCCCGATGCGCCGGGCTGGACGGCAGAGATAGACAATCCCTATTTACACGGTGTCTACGCCCCTACCACGGTGGAAACCGAAAGTGCCGAGCTTGAGATTGTCAGCGGCGAGATTCCCGCAGACCTCTACGGCGCCTATCTTCGCAACGGCCCCAATCCAGTGTTCAAGCCCAAGCATAATTATCATCCATTCGATGGCGACGGCATGCTGTACGGCATCTTTTTTAAAGACGGCGAAGCCAGCTATCGCAATCGATGGATTCAGACCGAATCACTCAAACTGGAATTAGAGGAAAGTAAAAGTATCTGGCCGGGCGTGATGGGGCCTTTCGATTTCACACTGCCGGGTTTTCCCATCAAAGACACCTCCAACACCGATGTGATGTACTTTAACGATCACATTATATCGCTGTGGTACAACGCCGGTATTCCCTACAAGCTCGATCCCACCACCCTCGAAACCAGAGGGCGGGAGACGCTCAACGGTCAGCTCAAGCGCGCCCTGTCTGCCCATTCAAAGCTGGACTGGGAAAAGGAGGAATTAATTTTCTTTGATTACTTCGATGACTTTCCGCACATGAGCTACGGCATTGCCGACAGAAAGGGCAATATCATCCACCAGGAAAATATCGAATTGCCGGGGCCGCGGCTGCCACACGATATCGGAGTCACCCCCAATTTTGTCATCCTCCATGACTGCCCCTTTTTCCACGATGTAGAACTCCTGAAACAAAACCGCAAGCGCGTTGTGGCGTTTCATCGCGATATTCCCACTCGCTTTGGTGTGCAACCTCGCTACGGCAAAGGCAGCGAAGTCAAATGGTTTGAATGCGAACCCTGCTACATCCTGCATGTGGTCAATTGCTGGGAGGAAGGCGACTGGGTGGTGCAGGTGGGTTGCCGGTCCACCAATCCCATGCCCAAGGCCGACCCTGGCGACGGTGACCTGTCCCATATGCTGGCCTACATGCGCCTGGAAGCCAACATGTATGTGTGGAAGTTCAATATGAAAACTGGGGAAGTGATCGAAGGCGATATCGATACTACTAATTCCGAATTTTGTCGCGCCAACCCACTCTACATGGGTTATAAAAGCCGCTTCAGTTTTAACCAGTACATTATGACCAGAAAGAACGACGCTGTCGGCACCCTGGCCTTCGGTGCGCTGCTGAAATACGACCTCGAAAGCGGTCATATCCAGCGTTACGATTACGGTCGAGGGGTGTTCGGCAGTGAAACACCTTACTGCCCCAAACGCGGTGCCACCCGCAACGATCCGGAAGACGACGGCTACCTCACGACCTTTGTAACCGACACCAATGATTGGTCGTCCTATTGTTTGATTTTCGATGCCCGCGACATTACCCCCGGACCTGTTTGCAAAATCAAGATGCCCCACCGCATGCCCTATGGTTTTCACGCCAACTGGGTTCGCGGAGAAGATATCTACAAGTAGGCGGGGGAGCTATGATTATTACCCCGCAAGAAAAGCTCGATCTCTACCAGCAGCAGGGCCGCTGGGACGGCCGCCGACTACACGACCTACTGTACAAAACTGCGGCGAAAAAACCCGAGGAAATAGCGCTGGTTGACCCGGCCGACAAAGTGCATCTGACCGGTGGCGAGCCACAACATCTCACTTATCGTCAACTCACCCGGCAGATCGATCGCCTGGCGACAGTACTGCTGCAACAGGGCATTGGCAAAGACGATATCCTGCTGGTGCAGATGCCAAACATCGTCGAGCTGGTATTGGTGTATATGGCGGCTTCGCGCCTGGGAGTCATCGTCAGCCCGGTGGCCGTTCAGTATCAGGAACACGAACTGTCGGACATTATTCGCATTCTCGAACCCAGCGCGGTGATCGGTGTTGCCGAACTCAAAGGCGCCGCGTTTCTCGATCACCTGCAAGCCGCCATAGATCGGGTCACCACACTCCCGAAGGCACCGCAACTGCTGCTGTGGGGAGAGGCCGAGGGCTGTGTCAATCTGAGCAACGCCCTGCGAAAAGATGTCGATCAATCGACACTCAAACACTACTGCGAAAATACCCACATTTCCGCCAACGATATACTGACCATCTGCTGGACATCAGGGACTGAGGGATCACCCAAGGGGATTCCCCGCTCCCACAATCAATGGCTCGCCGTAGGGCGGGCCACCTACGAAGGCAATCGCATCGAGGATGGTGAAGCCCTACTCAACCCATTCCCGTTTATCAATATGGCCTCCATCGGTGGCCTGTTCCTCAGCTGGCTCTACAGCGGTGGCAAACTGGTGCTGCACCATCCACTGGATCTGCCAGTGTTTTTACTACAGATCGTCGAAGAGCAGATCAGTTACACCCTCGCACCACCGGCACTGCTCAACAACCTGCTCAAAAATGATCAATTGCTAGCCAGCTGCAATTTCAGCGGTATTCGCGCTATTGGCTCCGGTTCTGCACCGTTGGACGAATGGATGGTGGCGGGATTTAAAGAGCGATTCGATATTGAGGTGGTTAACCACTTTGGTTCCAATGAAGGTGTCAGCCTGCTCTGTGGACCCAATGAAACCGACAGTCCCGCCAAGCGCGCCAGACTCTTTCCCCGCCATAGTACTATCATGCAGGCCCGACTGGTCAATCCCGAAAATGGTGAGCTTATCGAGGAGCCCGGGCACCAGGGAGAACTCCAGATCCAGGGCCCCGGCGTATTCGATGGCTACTACAAAGACCCGGAGAAAACCGCCCGATCCTTTACCATAGACGGCTACTTCCGCACCGGTGACCTGTTTGAAATCGATTCAGACACACCTGACTTCTACCGCTTTATCGGACGCTGCAAAGACGTGATTATTCGCGGCGGCATGAACATCGCCCCGGCAGAGCTGGACAATCTTATATGCGCCCATCAAGACGTTGCCCAAGCCGCTGTCGCCGGCTATCCCTGTGAAGTGATGGGAGAACGCGTAGCGGCATTCGTGGTAAGCAGATCCGGCCGGGCACTGCAACTTGAAGACATTGTCAGCTATTTGAGAGATCAGAAGTTGGCCCCATTCAAACTGCCGGAGAAGCTGGTGATGGTCGAAGCCATTCCCCGCAATCCGCTGGGCAAGGTTTTACGTCATCAACTGGAAAAATTGATCTGAAGACGGCGTTATCAATGATCCGCGACAGTGCCAATTCGACTTCGCGCAACTGCAGTGTGACAGCATAACTCGGGATACGGCCTCCCAGAACACCACAGGCAGCTTTACAGAAAAGGAATCGGCCATGCTCAACCGTCTCTAAGGTGGCGTCAAAGATGGCAAAGACAACGTCATCAGTCCAACGTTAACACCGGGTTCCGAGCACTACACCGACATCTGGCTGTTTGGCAGCAAAGGGAAACCGGCCCAGGCGTAGCTGCCTCGTCCGGCTACCGCTACCTGCTGTCCAATGATCTCTACGGCCGGGAAGATTAATGCACCGGCGGAATTCGATCCCCCGGAAATCGTCGCCAACCGGGTGGAAACCGGTGAAATTCCCGACAGTTTTATGGCAGAGCAACGCTGTGCCAGCAAGCGTTTGATTAGAGCGCGCCCTATTTGCGCCCACCCCAAAACCGCCAGCTTAATCGCCGGCAAGGATGTCGATAAACCTGGAAGCTATCAGTGCACCGAGCCCTGACAGCGCCAGGGGATAACAAACAGTACCCAATCAACTTGAAGAACTGTACAACAGTCACAGAGAGTAAAAATGGCTACTAAAACAATTATAACTGTTCCAGTAATACTCTTAGCCTGCGCCATAACAGCAACACCTGCGGCCACCTACGAGATCGAGGAAGTAGTGGTCACAGCGGAAAAACGCACCAAAAGTATTCAGGATGTTCCCATGTCCGTCGCCGCCATCGGTGGTGACGATGTGGGTATCGGTAAGATCACAGGCATGGACGATGTCGCCATGACAACACCCGGTATTTCATTTAACCAATTCAATTTGGGAGAGCCCCGGATCTTTATTCGCGGCATTGGCAACACCTCGGACTCGGCAGCCAGCGATTCCGCCGTAGGCATCTTTATCGATGAGGTTTATATCGGTCGAACCGGTGGCAGCGGCTTTGATCTGTTCGATCTGGAACGTATAGAAATCCTGCGCGGTCCCCAGGGCACCCTTTACGGCAAAAACACCAACGGTGGTGCCATCAATTTTATTACCAGCCGTCCCACCCAGGAGCCTTCCACAAAGCTCAGTCTGACTGCGGGTAACCAGGGGCTGATTCACGCCCAGGCGTTACTGAACGGCGGCCTGACCGACTCGGTATCCGGCAAAATCAGTATTGCCACCAAACAGCGCGACGGCTTTTACAAGAATGTCATCACCGACGCCGAAATCATTAACGAAACCAGCCTCACCAACAGTCCTATTATCGGTAATTCCGCCGGCGCTGCCGGCAGTGGCGATGAGCTGGGCGATATCGACAACCAGAGTCTACGCGCCCAGCTATTGTTCGATGTAAGCAGTGATACCACCCTGCTGTTAAGCGCGGACTACTCGCAAGATGAGAGTAACGGCAGCTGTCGCCACCTTGAAAACCTGGACCAGGGTATCTTGGGTACCGGCGCCCTGTGGGCATTGGGCATGTCCGAAGCCTACAACGCGGACAAACGGCAATGCGCATCACAGTTCGACACGGGCCAGGAGAGAAAAATCCAGGGGGTAATGGCCCGCATTGAGCACGACCTCAAGTGGGCCAGCCTGCTTTCTATCAGCGCCTGGCGCGCCAGCGATTACACCACGGTGGATGATCTGACCGGCCTCCCACTGAACGAACCGACCGCCGTTCTCACGGTTCCGGAAAACGTCATTGACGGCGTGGATGAAGAAGCCTCACAGTTTTCCCAGGAATTCCGTCTTTCCGGCACCCATGAAAATATCGACTGGATCGCCGGCGTGTTCTATATGGAGGAACAGGTGGAGCGCGACGAGCAATTCTACACCCAATTCAGTGTGCCCCTGCAGGAGTTGGGACTGGCCCCCATAGGCAACGTGCTCTTTGTGCAGGACAACACCACCACCAGCTTGGCCACCTATGGCCAGCTGGACTGGCGACTGAGCGATCAATGGACGCTGACCTACGGCATTCGCTGGAGCCGGGATGAAAAAGAGATTACCCAGGATGCGCAGGACTTGCTGGGCACCGGCTTCCCGACTGGCGTACCGCTGATTCTTCCGGAATTTACCGCGCCGGTCAAAGGCGAGGAAGACTGGTCGGAAGTGACGCACAAGGCCTCAATCAACTATCATTTCAGCATAAATACAATGGTTTATCTCACCTACGCCGAGGGTTTTAAAAGCGGTGCCTTTCCCTCGCAGACCAACCTTGCGAGCAATGCGACCCAGACCGTGGACCCGGAAATTGTGGAAAACATTGAACTGGGCCTGAAATCCAGTTGGTATGACAACCGCCTGCAGTTTAACCTGTCCTTCTACCATATGGATTACAACAACCTGCAGGTATTTGAACTTACGCCGACCCTGCTCCTGGTGTTGAATAATGCTCAAGCAAAGTCAAAGGGCTTTGAAGCCAGTATTACCGTTGCCCCAACGGAAAACCTGCTAATCAATGCCAGCTTTAACAGCGGAGAAGCCCGCTACGAAGAGTTTATTACCGCCTCCGGCGCAGATCTTACGGGCAATACGCTGCCAAACGCCTCTGACGAATCTACCACCCTGGACACTGACTATTCCCTGCCCCTGTCAGGGGGAAGCACGCTGGACTTCAACGTTAATTACAGCTGGAAAAGCGAGTATTACACCTCCTCATCCAACGACAACAAGGTTAAACAGGATGCCATCGGCAGACTTGGTGCCACTGTTACCTGGCACAGTGCCGATGAATTGCTGAGTGTTGGCGCCTGGGGGAAAAACCTCGGGGACAAGGATCAGATTGCCCATCGCATTGTGGACCCGACCGGTATTACTTCTGAGAAATATATGCCGCCGAAAACTTATGGTGTCACTGTCACAAAAAGTTTTTGAAAACAAAAAGCGGTTTCCGGCAGCTGAGAAAATCCTCGTTACAGACGGGGGGTTCTGTTTCAAACGAACGCTTTCTCGCCCGTATAAATCAACTTGAAACAAGTCAAACACGACAGCCAAAAAACACCGTTTCGGTATTAAACCCACCTCTACAGTCTTACAATGCAAGTCACATGTTATAACAATCGCTGAAAGGCAACACTATGACATCGACGTCACAGACCAAGGAGTTCGAGGGCCACAACACATCGGCGTGGACGATCAAGGAAAACCACTGCCACAACGTGAATCCTTACCTGCACAGCGCCCTGATCACCACCTTCTGCCAGGCCGCGTTAATCCGGTCACTCTGGATACAGAAGGCCAGGAAACATTTAACAGCCAGCTGTCCTGCCAGATATCAGCCCACAACCACTTAGAATCCAGCCCAGGAAACACACTATGAACCACGCCCCCGTTTACATTCTCGGCGGTAGCCAAACTGATTTTGCAGTCAACTGGGCACGCCAGGGCAAAGGCCTCTACGACCTGTTCGAAACCTGCCTGAACAACGCCCTGCAGGAGACACGGATCGATCCCGATGATATCGATGTCGCCCATGTCGGGAACTTTGTATCCGATCTCTTCACCGGTCAGGCTCTGCTCGGTGGTTACTTTGGTCACGTTCACCCCGCTCTGCACAACATAGCCACATCGCGGCACGAAGCTGCCTGTGCTTCGGGTTCAATGGCTCTGCTGGCGGCGATGCGAGACCTGGAGGCGGGGCACTACAATCTGGCCTGTGTTCTGGGTATCGAGCTGATGCGAAATGTCGACGGAAAGACAGGCGCCGATCATCTGGGGGCGGCCGCTTGGCGCGGGAGAGAAGATCAGGATTGCACCTACCCCTGGCCGCACTTGTTCAGTCAGCTATTCGAAGAATATGAGCGGCGTTACGGTACTGATATCAACCATCTCAGGCGCATAGCAGAAATCAATTTTGACAACGCCCGCAATAACCCCAATGCGCAAACGCGGCATTGGAAATTTACGCCCGAGAGCTTCAGTGATGACGACAAGGATAATCCACTGATCGAAGGCAGCCTGCGTAAACATGATTGCGGGCAAATTACCGACGGAGCAGCAGTGGTTTTTCTCGCCAATGAAAAGTATGCCCGCCAGTACGCCAAGTCCCGCAGCCTTGCCCTGGCCGACATCCCCGCCATCAAGGGTTGGGGACACCGCAGCGCGCCCATGTTGATGGCCCGAAAACTGGAAATCGGCCGCGATCAACCACTGGTTTTCCCTCATGTGAAGGGTACTTTCGACGATGCCCTGAAAAGAGCCCGTTTACCGGATATCCACAGCCTGGATGCAATGGAGGTGCATGACTGTTTTTCCATGACGGAGTACATGATCATCGATCACTCCGGTCTGACGCCACCGGGCGATTCATGGAGAGCGATTGAGAGTGGCGCAATTGAAATGGGCGGCAAGTTGCCCATCAATCCCAGTGGCGGCCTGATTGGCCTCGGGCACCCGGTGGGCGCCACCGGAGTACGCATGATGTTGGACGCCTACAAGCAGGTCAACGCTAAGGCCGGCGACTACCAAGTGGAGGCCGCTGAAAACGTCGGCATCTTCAACCTGGGCGGCAGTGCCACCACCTGCGCCACCTTTGTGGTCGGCAAATTGTAAATTCAGTGCCCTGAAAAATTATTTCGGTCTTTAAATCAACTGACACTCTCAATACCACCGGAGCCAGTATGAGATCGGCCTATATATACGATGCGATTCGCACTCCGCGCACAAAAGCGCGCCCCGACGGCAGCCTTCACGAACTCACGCCATACGACCTTCTGGCAACGCTTTATCGGGCACTGGAAGAGCGGACCCGGCTGAATCCCTCTGATATAGGTGATGTCATCCTGGGCTGTGTGACGCAAGCGGGAGAACAGGCGGCCAATATTGCCAAAACCTCCACCCTCTATGCCGGCTGGCCTGTTCACATCCCGGGCATGACTGTTAATCGCTACTGTTCATCGGGAATCGATGCCATCAATACGGCCGCCATGAAGGTGATGTCGGGACTGGACGACCTGGTTGTGGCCGGGGGTGTCGAGATGATGTCCCGCGTACCCATGCTCTCCGATAAAGCCGCCCCCTTTATGGATGCCAAACTGGCCACCCAGTTGGGTATGTTTATGATGGGCTGCGGTGCAGACCTTATCGCCTCACTGTATGAAGTCACCCGGCAACAGGCGGACGCCATCGCACTTGCCAGCCAGAAAAAAGCGGCAAACGCCAGGGAGCAAGGTTATTTCAAATCGATCATTCCCTTGACCAATCCGATTAAGGGTATCACTGTCAGCTCAGACGAAGTCATCCGCCCACAAACCACCATGGACTCCCTGGCGAACATGGAACCGGCCTTTGCCGAGCTGGGAGCCAAGGGCGTCGACGAGGCGCTACGGGCGGGATTTCCCCAGCTTCAGGAGATTGTTCACGTGCATACCGCCGGAAACTCACCGGCCATGGCCGATGCCGCCTCGGTTCTGTTAATCGGCTCGGATCAGGCAGGCGAGAAATTGGCCATTAAGCCGCGAGCCAGAATATGCGCCATGGTAAACGTCAATGATGATAACCGCACGGTTATCTCCGGCTGTGTCAAAGCCGCAGAGCAGCTAATGAAACGGGAAGGCCTCAACGCTCGGGACATCGACCTGTTCGAGATTCACGAAGCCTTTGCCGCCACCATGATAAAGTGCCAGCGCGACTTGGACATCGACGACAGCAAACTGAACGTCAACGGCGGCTGTATCGCACTGGGCCATCCCCTCGGGGCAACCGGCGCCATCATGACGGGTACCCTGCTCGATGAACTGGAAAGAAGGCAATTTACCCGCGGTATCGTTGCAGCCAGCGGTGCCGCCGGGGCCGGTACGGCCCTGATGATTGAGCGCCTATAGACCCGGGGCAGTTCGGTCTGCCAAGACGGGGGGGGCAACTATTCACATTTATTCACATTCCTTGCGCAAATGGGTATTACCGCCTTCTATATAGAGCACCATAAAAGCAAGTACCACCTAACCGAAGGTCAAAGAGCTACGGACCTTCAAGTGCCTAAGATCACCATGGAAGAGATCGGGGATACGTCGGCAAAGCCCTACTCGCCCAGTTGGGATGAACAGGCAAAGTTATTCAGTTTACCGAGCAAGGACCCGGCTGAAACCTGCGAATTCAAAGTCAACACCGATCTCGGGGATGAGAAGGCCTGTCAGCTCAAACGGGAGTGGGAGCATGAGGTAGTCGGATATGGAGTGTCCATCTTGATCA
Organism: Microbulbifer regidiadema (SeqCode); assembly: GCF_052467605.1. NCBI lineage: Bacteria > Pseudomonadati > Pseudomonadota > Gammaproteobacteria > Cellvibrionales > Microbulbiferaceae > Microbulbifer > Microbulbifer regidiadema (SeqCode). Next base: position 2,428,990 of record NZ_CP174316.1, read on the forward strand.
TCCCGGGAGGGATGGCCAAGAATGCCGAAGATCAGCCCGTTACCCTGAACCGGTGAACAATAGCATTGTGGATCAGCGCTGCGGTAACGGCCGTGATTGGGTGTTTCCGTCACCAAAAACCGGCAAGCAGAGGTTTAACCTCAATAACAGTGGGCCGGAAAAACTGAACCTGATTGAGGCGGCTAACAAAGCCTGTAAACTGCGACTGAAAGCGGTTCTAAGACGTGTGATATGAAAGCTCACACACTGGTAACATATTGAGAGGTTTGTTGGTGATGACCAACTCTGAAACACTTGTGAGATGGTGGGTCGTGCTGGATTCGAACCAGCGACCAATTGGTTAAAAGCCAACTGCTCTACCAACTGAGCTAACGACCCCCAGGATGGTTGGACTGACTTGGTAATGGTCCAACTCGGGTTGCCTTTACCTTCGCGCAGAAGTGTAAAAGCGCTGCGGTCTGCCTTGGGCATCCCTATCGAAAAAATGGTGGGTCGTGCTGGATTCGAACCAGCGACCAATTGGTTAAAAGCCAACTGCTCTACCGACTGAGCTAACGACCCTTTCTTTCGATGCCTCGTTGTGAGGAGCTGCGTATCTTACGGATCTATTTCGAAAACACAATACCTAACTCGAAAAAAAATCTAACAAATTTAAGGAGTTAGGTATTTACCCCAAAATTTGACGTCAACGGCCAATTACGGCACGTAGACCGTCGGGTCCTGTAGGCCGGCCTCGGCAAAGCCGGCGGCTCGCAGGCGGCAACTATCGCAGCGACGACAGGCAGCACCATCCGGCAGGGCCTGATAACAGGATACCGTTAAACTGTAGTCCACCCCGAGACGGGACCCTTCGGTGACGATATCCGCCTTGCTCATATCCATCAGCGGCGCACGGATAGACAGCTTACTGCCCTCGACACCGGCCCTGGTCGCCAGGTTGGCCATCTTCTCGTAGGCCTCGATATATTCAGGGCGGCAATCCGGGTAGCCGGAATAATCCACAGCGTTCACACCCACGAAAATATCCTGAGCGCCCAGCACCTCTGCCCAGCCCAGGGCAATAGACAGAAATACCGTGTTGCGCGCCGGCACATAAGTCACCGGAATACCGGTGGTTTCCTCCTCCGGCACCTCGATAGAGTCATCGGTCAGGGCCGATCCGCCGATCGAGCGCAGATCGAGCTTGACCACCTTGTGCTCAACCGCACCCAGGTTCTGCGCTACCTTTTGCGCCGCCAATAGCTCTGCCTCGTGGCGCTGGCCGTAATCGAAGCCCAGGGCGTAACACTCGTAGCCCTCGGCGCGAGCCATGGCCAGTACGGTGGCCGAGTCCAGGCCGCCGGATAGCAGGATTACCGCTTTCTTTGCTGTCATTTTTTCCTCTTTTTTTGATGTGGCCCAGCGGCGCTTTACACGCCCGGGATATCGCCCCACAACAGCTTGTGCATTTGCATCTGCATGCGCACTTGCAGCCCGTCCTCCAGTATCCACTCCGCCAATTGGCGCGGCTGTAACTGCTCGTAGCTGGGAGAGAAAAGCACCTCGCCAACGCGCTCGGGGAGGCGGTACTGATCCAGGGTGAATCGAGCCCAGTCGTAGTCCCCGCGATCGCAGATCACAAACTTAACCTGATCCTGGCGAGTGAGTACTTGCATATTCTCCATACGGTTGCGGTGCTGCTCCCCGGAGGCCGGCGTCTTCAAATCGACGACTCTCGAGACCCGCTCATCCACCTTCTCCACCGGCATGGCGCCACTGGTCTCAAGGGATACGGCATAGCCCGCATCGCACAGCGCCTTCATCAGGGGAAAACAATTGGGTTGGGCCAGGGGCTCACCGCCGGTAACGCACACATGGCGGGCGGGGTGGCTCTGCACCTGCTGCAAAATCTGCTCCAGGGTCATGCGCTCACCGCCGTAAAAGGCATACTCGGAGTCACAGTAGGTACAGCGCAACGGGCAGCCCGTCAGGCGTACAAACACCGTGGGAAGGCCACTTTCTCGCGCCTCCCCCTGAAGGGAGTAGAAAATTTCACTAATTCTGAGTGATTCTTTGGAAAGACTGGTCATACACATCCGACACAAAAACGCCCGAGTGGCACATGCCACCCGGGCGCGGGATCATAGGCTTTTTCTGCTCAAAAAACCAGCGATGGCACTCGGTAGTTAAGGCCGGTTAGAAGTTCTCCTGGAGATACTTCTTCGCCAGATTGGAGGCCCTGGCATCACTGGCCGCCACCTGCTCCAACAGGTTGCGGGCTTTCTGCTGGTCGCCCAGCTGGTGGTAAACAGTGCCCAGTTTATAGCGGCCATCCCAGACTTTGCCGGAATTGGGGTAGCCGTCGAGGAGCGCTACGAACCACTCGCGGGCCTCCTCCAGATTGCCTTGAACCAGTGCTATCTCACCCAACCAGTAGTTCGCATTCGGGGCGTACTGGCCATTGGGGAAGTCCTGCAACAGGCTCTTGAACTCGGCACTGGCACCACTGTAATCACCATTGCGCGCCAGTCCAAAGCTGGCCTGGTAGCGGTCGCGCTCGCTCTTACCGTCCTTCGGCCCCTGGGGCTTGGGCGGCATCGCAGCCCCACCCATCGCCGGTGCGGGCGAGGTATCTGTGGACGGGACCGCACTCTCGGCGGCAGACGGCGGCTGAGCCGCAGGCTCTGTGCCACTCAGACGCGCAATGCGCCGGTCCAGATCCATATAATCTTCGGTGCGCTGCTGTTTGAGACGCTTGATCTCATGGCGCAACTCTTCAACTGTGCCACGCAACTCCCGCACTTCCTGCTGTAAAACCTGCATTTGGTAGTAGGCTTCGGCCTGGGGATTGCCCTGGGCCCGGGGGGGTGACATACCGGCGCGGGCGAGCTGTGTCGAGGCACTGCTTTCCGCTTCATCGGTATAGGGGGTGGCCGACTGGTCCTGGCTACTGGAAGACAGGTCAACAATCGGGGCCTGGGAAAAAACAGGCGATGCCGCAGCCGTAAGGGCTGCAGCGATCGCGAGTTTTCTAATCGTTAAAGCCATTGGCATCCGTTTTGACGATTAGTTAATAACAACACGACGGTTCATCGCACGGGCAGATTCGTTAGAACCCATTTGAGCCGGACGCTCTTCACCGTAGCTGATAACTTCCAGGTTGGCTGCGTCTACACCTTGCAGTACCAGGAAATCGCGAACGGCATTGGCACGACGCTCACCCAGAGCCAGGTTGTACTCGCGAGTACCCAGTTCGTCAGCGTGGCCTTCCAGGCGAACGGCGCCGGCGCTGTCGCGCATGCGGTCGGCGTGACGGATCAGCAGCTCACGGGTTGCGGGCTTCAGCAGAGACTGGTCGAAATCGAAGTAAACTACGTTTTCCAGAGGTGCTTGAGGCTCAGGAGTGGTATCAACATTGGTGGTTTCAACCGCTGTTTGATCCGTCTGATCTACAGTCTCCTGACTGCCTTCGCTGGTGTTAGTGTTACTACAACCAGCCATTACTGCTAGTACACAGGCTAACCCAAGGCCTGTTTTTACTGATTTCAACATAAGCTACTCCGCTTTATATATAGTGTTATCGAAAATTCTAAAAGAGTTTTAGTTACTCTTATTTACACCCTTCGCATAAATGCGTCGGGCGCCCCACCTTATTCAAAGTATGGCGACCAGGCCGGTTCACGGACATGCCCTCTTTGAGAGGGAAGGCTGTACTTCACCCCAGCATCCAGCGACACCGCTGCCAGAATACCTTTATCCCCGCGTTTGGTAGCGTACATCAACATGGCCCCGTTCGGTGCAATACTGGGGGACTCGTCCAGAGTGGTCTCCGTAAGGACACGCATTCTGCCCGAGTTGATATCCATCGTAGCGATGGTAAATACACCCCTACTGCGATGCACCATAACCAATGTTTTTCCATCAGGAGAAACACGGGGCCGCGCATTGTAATCGCCATCGAAGGTTAAGCGGTCGACTTGACCAGTGGCAAGAGTCAATTGGTAAATTTGTGGTTTTCCTCCTCTATCGGAGGTGAAAATCAGCGATTTACCATCTGGCATCCAGTTCGGCTCGGTATCGATAGAGAAGTGCCTTGTCATTCTTGTCAACTTATTACTAACAAGATCCAGCACGTAGATCTCCGGGTTGCCGTCCTTGGAGAGCACCATCGCCAGTTTGGTTCCATCTGGGGACCAGGTCGGCGAGCTGTTGATGCCCTTGAAGTTAGTCAGCTGCTTGCGCTCACCGGTGCGCAGGTTCTCGCGGAAAATAGCCGGGCGCCCGGTCTCAAAGGAGACATAGGCGAGTTCCTGGCCATTGGGCGACCACATGGGGGACATCACCGGCGCGCTGAAGCGGCGAACCGGCTTGGCACGGGCGCCATCGATATCCGCGCGCATCAGCAGGTAGCTGGGTTTGCCACCGCGAGTCTCTTCCCGCACATAGACCATCTCGGTAGAGAAGGCGCCGCGAATACCGGTAATGGCTTCAAAGATTTCATCGGCGGCGCGGTGAGCGATATCCCGCAGTTGGCTCTGGCCGCCGCGCACCTGCTTGGTGAACATTTTGTGCTGGCCAAATACATTGACCAGGTCAAAGGTAAGCAGGTAGCCGCCGGCCTGTGGCTCAATACGGCCGGTCACTATGTATTCGGTGCCGAGAATACGCCAATCGCGAAAAACTACATCTTCCGGGGCCTTGGGGAAGGACAGCATGTCCTCCTTGGGCACCGGGGAGAAGAGCCCGCTGCGGCGCAGGTCCGAGGAAATAATCCCGGAGATATCCTCTGCAAGTACCCCGCCACCAGACCAACTGAATGGGGATACGGCGATCGGTGTGGGGTCATCGATACCGCTGGTGATATCCACCACCAACTGGGCCCGAGCCCCCAGACTCACCGAGGCGATTGCAAAAATAATGACTGTCTTGAGTAAACTCTTGATCATTGGCGTAGATCTTCGACTTTAAAGTTCAAAATAGTTGTGCGGACTTCCCGCTCGAATACCACCGGTTCTTCCCGGGCCAGGTCGGCCACTTCGGGAAAGACCTCCACCTTTTTAATGGCGGTCAGTACCGAGCGATCCAGGGCGGCGTTGCCACTGCCCTCGACAATATTCGCTGCCACCACCCGGCCGGTGGGGACAAAGTTTATCTTTACCTTGGTAAGCATACCGTTGCGGGCGCTGGGCGGGCGACTCCATACCGCTTCAATCTGCTGCTGGATCGCCTGGCCGACAGACATCACCGCCTGCTCGGCCTCATTCGCATCCAGCAGGTCCTCTTCATCCTGAAGTGCCTCATCAAAGGAGCTCTGGCGTTCTTGTGCCAATTTCTCCTTTAGCTCTTTTTCTTTGCGCGCCTTCTCTTGCTGCTCTTTCTCGCGACGGGCCTTTTCCGCCTGCGCCTTGCGATCAGCTTCGACTTTCGCCTTGCGTTTCTGTTCCGCCTCGCGCTTTTTCTTCTGCTCCAAAGCCGCGCGGCGTTTACGTTCGACCTCGGCTTTGCGCTTTTGCTCCGCCTCGCGCTCAGCGCGCTGTTTTATTTTATCGACCTTTTTTGGCAGTTTCTTCTGCGGCGTTGCCGCTTCGATGGTCACCAGCTTGGCCTGCACAAACTTTGGCATCGGTTTGCGCTCGGGCATGCTGCTGGCTTCCCAGCCGTAGGTCATGGCGATAATCAACGCCCCGTGCAGAGCGAGGCTGATGATAATCGCCAATGCATAAAAGCCTTTATTCACCGGCACCCTACCCCTGAGGTGGCTCTGTCACCAGACCGACGCTGGGCGCTCCCGCCTGCTGCAATTCGGTCATGGCATTGACGATCAGGCCGTAGCGGGCCTCGGTGTCACCCCATACCAAAACCGGCGTGCCCGGCTTTTGGCGCAATACCTTAGCGACCGTTTGTTTAATCTCTTCGAGTGGCTTGGCACTCTTTTCGTCAGCCCCCAAGTTTAGATAATAGGTGCCATCGGAGCGCACAGAAATAATCAGCGGTTCCTCATCGGTTTCCTCCATCGGCGCCGAGGGCGCATTGGGGAGGTCCACTTTGACGCCCTGCATCAACAATGGTGCCGTGACCATAAAGACAATCAGCAGTACCAGCATCACATCAATGTAGGGCACCACATTGATCTCGGAGACCAGCTTTTTCTTGGTTCCCTTGCGAAACACACTCATAGGGTTCGCCTATTCACTACTCAGCCGGAATGCACTTTGCGGTGCAGGATAGAGGAAAACTCCTCGGCGAAAGTTTCGTAGCTGGACAACAGCGACTCCGCTTTGGCGGAATAGCGGTTAAAAGCCATCACTGCGGGAATTGCCGCAAACAAGCCCATAGCCGTAGCCACCAGCGCCTCACTGATACCGGGCGCGACCGTGGCAATAGTGGCCTGGTGCATAGTGGCGAGGCCACGGAAGGAGTTCATAATCCCCCACACGGTGCCAAACAGGCCGATATAGGGACTGACAGAACCCACCGATGCCAAAAATGGCAAGTTCATCTCCACCTTTTCCTGTTCCCGCGACATGGCCACACGCATGGCCCGCTCGGTCCCCGCCATCACCGCTTCGGGGCTGCTGCTGCCCTGCTGGCGCAGGCGGGTAAACTCGGCAAAGCCGGCGCGAAACAGGGACTCAACGCCATCGGCCCTGCCCTTTTCCGCCTGTTCATTGCCCTCGCGGAACAGCTTGTTCAGGTCGGCACCGGACCAAAAGCGAGTTTCGAAATTTTTCAGGGCGCGCTTGGCCTGGGACAGGTAGAGTCCGCGCTGGATAATCATGACCCAGGACACCACAGAGGCCAGCAACAACAGCAACATAACTAGCTGTACCAACAGGCTGGCGTTCTGGATTAGCCCCCAAAGAGAAAGTTGTTCACCGGCGTTCATCTTCTTAAATAACTGCCTTTAATGCTGAATAAATAGGTTCCGGCAGGGCACAGGGCCTGCGGCTGTCGTCAGCGACACAGGCAACTTTGACCACACCTTCGCAAATTAGCTCATCGCCGCGCCAGATTTTTTGTTCAAAAGTCACCGCAGCGCGACCCAGTTTGCCAATCGAGGCGGTAGCGCGCAATGCATCGTCGAGAAGTGCAGAGCGCCGGTACTGGATCTCGGCGGAGTGCACCACCAGCAACAGCCCCTGCTCCGGCATCGCCGGCTTATCATACCCGAGAGAACGCAGCAGTTCTGTGCGCGCGCGCTCCATATACTTCAAATAATTGACGTAATAGACGATGCCACCCGCATCGGTATCTTCAATATAAACGCGCAGTGGGATACTGAAAGCGTCCTTCATCCCAACCTCTCTCACAATTTGTTATCGGGTTTCGGCAGGCCGAAGTGCTCATAGGCGAGGCCAGTGACCACCCGCCCCCGTGGTGTGCGGGTGATATAACCCTGCTGGATCAGATAGGGTTCCAGTACATCTTCCAGGGTATCCCGCTCTTCACTGACCGCTGCGGCGAGACTATCTATGCCCACCGGTCCACCATCGAATTTTTCGATCATCGCCAATAGCATACGGCGATCCAGCTGGTCGAAGCCATGGGAGTCCACATTGAGCATATTCAGAGCGGCGTCGGCGATACCGGAATCCACAGATCCATCGCCTTTGACTTCGGCGTAGTCGCGCACGCGGCGCAGCAGGCGGTTGGCAATACGCGGGGTGCCGCGAGCGCGGCGGGCGACTTCGAGCGCACCGCCCTCATCCATCTCCACGCCCATCAGACCGGCGGAGCGGCGCACGATGCTGGTGAGATCCTCGACACTATAAAATTCAAGCCGCTGCACAATACCGAAGCGATCCCGCAGTGGCGAGGTGAGCAGGCCCGCCCTGGTGGTGGCCCCCACCAGGGTGAACGGCGGCAGGTCCAGCTTGATCGAACGCGCCGCTGGCCCCTCGCCAATCATAATATCCAGCTGATAGTCTTCCATCGCCGGATACAGTACCTCTTCCACATGGGGGCTGAGACGGTGGATCTCATCGATAAACAGTACATCCCCCGACTCCAGATTGGTCATCAGCGCCGCCAGGTCGCCGGCCTTTTCCAGTACCGGGCCCGAGGTGGTCTTAATGGCCACCCCCATCTCGGCGGCGATAATATTTGCCAGGGTGGTTTTGCCCAGCCCCGGCGGGCCGAATACCAGGGTGTGATCCAGGGCCTCTTTGCGCAGCTTGGCGGCCTGGATAAAGATCTCCATCTGCTCGCGCACCACCGGCTGACCCACATAGTCATCCAGACTTTTCGGGCGCACGGCGCGGTCGTACTGCTCTTCCTGGCCCGAGGGCCCCACGGGCTCCGGTGCCACCAGGCGGTCGGCTTCGATCATTGCAACAACTCCAGGACACTCAGATTAAGCGGGGGCCATTCCCTTAAGGGCCAGGCGAATCAGGGTCGCACTATCCGCATCCGGCTGCGCCTTACTGGCGCGGGCCACCATTTTACTGGCCTCGGTAGGCTTGTAGCCCAGAGCCGCCAGGGCGCTCTCCGCCTCGCCGGCGTGATCCACCTTGGGCTCGGCTGCGGCGGCCATCAGGGGGAGATCATTGGCGTCGCCAAAGTCGGGGGTCAGTTTATCCCGCAGCTCCACGATCAGGCGCTCGGCGGTCTTCTTGCCCACGCCGGGGACCTTGACCAGTGCCGCCACATTGTCCTCCGCGACACAGCGGGCCAGAGCCGCCCCGTCCAGCCCGGACAAAATTGCCAGGGCCATCTTGGGACCCACACCGCTGACCTTGATCAAGGTGCGGAACAATTTGCGATCCCCATCGCGAATAAAACCATACAGCTGCTGGGCGGTTTCGGAGACCGCCAGATGAGTGTGCAACTGTACCGGCTGTCCCAGGGCGGGCAGCTCGAAAATTGTGGTCATGGGTGCGAGTACTTCATAGCCCACCCCCTGCACATCCACCAACAACAGGGGAGGCTGCACGGCGGCCAGGGTGCCGCTCAATCTTCCAATCATGTGTTATTCCAGGTTTATATTGTCTGCGGCCTTTATCCGGGCCCATTCTATCAGCCGCTCACACTGAGACGGCCGCGGCGAAAGCGACTGCGCGCACCGCCAGCGGTAAATACCAGGGTCTGCTCGGTATGCATATGGCACAGGGCCACGGCGAGTGCATCGGCGGCATCCTCCTGGGGCGACGCCGGCAGAGACAACAGGGTTTTCACCATATGCTGCACCTGCAATTTATCCGCACCGCCGTTGCCCACCACCGCCTGTTTGACCTTGCGAGCCTCATACTCGGCTACTTCCAGGCCGCTATTGGTCCCGGCCACAATCGCCGCCCCACGGGCCTGGCCCAGCTTCAGCGCAGAGCCGGCGCTCTTGGACATAAAGACATTCTCGATCGCCATCTGCGCGGGCCGATACTGCTGGGCGATCTGGCTCACGGCATCAAAAATCAGCTTAAGGCGCTCCGGTAGCGGGCCCTCGGGAATGCGAATCACTCCGCTGGCCACATAGCGGGCCTTACCCCGCTCCACATCAATAATTCCATAGCCCGTTTTTCGCGAGCCGGGGTCAATACCCAGGATTCGGGTCAAAAGGCAGCTCCCCAAATATCTGTATGTTTATATAGTAGTGGGAGTGTCCCAAGGTGGACGGGAGGCGTCAAGAGAGGGGGCGAGTAACCGGGACTTGAAAAGCTAAAAAGCCGAGGCGGAACACAGTCCGCCCCGCTTAGAGGGTGGGCCTCAGCCCAGCGCCTCCATCACCTCTGCGGAAATATCCGCATTGGTGTAAACGTTTTGTACATCGTCCAGGTCTTCGAGCATCTCGATCAGGGCGAGCACCTTCTCTGCACCGTCTTTATCCAGCGGAATGGTGGTGGAGGGAATCATCGCAACTTCGGCGCTGTCGGGGGTAAAGCCGGCCGCAACCAGAGCGTCTTTAACCGTCAGGTAGTCCTGGAATTCCGTGGTGACTTCAACGCTGCCGTCATCGCTGGATTCGATATCCTCAGCACCGGCTTCGAGAGCCGCGTCCATCAGTGCATCTTCATCCACGCCGGCCTCGTAATACATCTGGCCTTTGCGGGTAAACAGGTAGCTCACAGAGCCGTCGGTACCCAGGTTGCCACCGCGCTTGGTGAAGGCGTGGCGCACTTCGGCCACCGTGCGGTTGCGGTTGTCGGTCAGACACTCGACCAGAACTGCCACACCGCCAACGCCATAGCCCTCGTAAACCACGGCTTCGTAGTTTTCACCATCGGCATTGCCCGCGCCACGGGCGATGGCCTTGTCGATAGTGTCGCGCTTCATATTGGCACCGAGCGCCTTATCGATAGTGGCGCGCAGCGCCGGGTTATCGTCCGGGTTGGGGCCCGATTTGGCGGCTACCGTCAGTTCGCGAATGATCTTGGTAAAGACCTTGCCCCGCTTGGCATCCTGAGCTGCTTTGCGGTGCTTAATATTGGCCCATTTACTGTGTCCGGCCATCTTCCGTCTCTCTTCAGTCAGTGCGTAGGATGGGCCAAAGAGCGAAGCGGATCGCCCACCACTACGATTGGATGGGCCCGCTTCGCTCGGCCCATCGGGGAAAAATCAGCTAATTTTCTCTTCTTTTTGTCGCAGGCGGATGCTCAGCTCACGCAGCTGTTTTGCATCTACGGCACCCGGAGCATCTGTCATCACACAGGCTGCGCTCTGGGTTTTCGGGAACGCGATGACATCGCGAATAGAATCGCTACCGGTCATCAGCATCACCAGGCGATCCAGGCCAAAGGCCAGACCACCGTGGGGCGGCGCGCCGTATTTGAGCGCGTCCAGCAGGAAGCCGAACTTCTCGCGCTGCTCTTCGGCATCGATTCCGAGGATGCGGAATACCGCTTCCTGCATTAGCTGGTCGTGGATACGCACAGAGCCCCCGCCCAACTCGGTGCCGTTGAGCACCATATCGTAGGCGCGGGACAGGGCCTCGAGCGGGTTCTTTTCCAGCTCTTCCGGGGTGCAGGAAGGCGCGGTAAAGGGGTGGTGCAATGCGGTCAGGCTGCCGTCGTCATTCTCTTCGAACATCGGGAAGGCAACAACCCACAGGGGCGCCCACTCGCTGGTGTACAGATCCAGGTCCTCACCCAGCTTGCAGCGCAGTGCGCCCAGGGCTTCGGAGACAATCTTGGCCTTGTCGGAGCCGAAGAAAATCACATCGCCATCTTCTGCTTGCAGGCGATCGAGGATAGCTGCGCGAGTTTCCAGCGGCAGGAATTTAACGATTGGCGACTGCAGACCATTTTCCAGGTCAGAACGATCGTTAACCTTGATGTAGGCCAGGCCCTTGGCGCCATAAATACCGACAAACTTGCCGTAATCGTCCAGCTGCTTGCGGGTCAGTTTCTTACAACCGCCAGGCACCTTGATTGCGGCAACGCGCCCTTTCGGATCATTGGCGGGACCGGAGAACACTTTGAAGTCCACCTCGGTCATCAGATCCTTGATCTCCACCATCTCCAGTGGAATACGCAGGTCCGGCTTATCGGAACCGTAGCGCAGCATCGCCTGGTAGTGGGTCATGCGCGGGAATTCACCCAGATCAACACCCTTCAACTCTTTAAACAGCTTGCGCACCATGTTCTCAGTAATCGACATGATTTCCTCTTCATCGAGGAACGAGGTCTCAATATCGATCTGAGTAAATTCAGGCTGACGATCCGCGCGCAAATCCTCATCGCGGAAACACTTGGCGATTTGGTAGTAGCGGTCGAAGCCGGAAACCATCAGCAACTGCTTAAACAGCTGCGGGGACTGCGGCAGGGCGAAGAACTTGCCCTCGTGGGTGCGGCTCGGCACCAGGTAATCCCGCGCGCCCTCTGGCGTAGCGCGGGTCAGGATCGGAGTCTCGATATCGAGGAAACCGTGCTCATCCAGGTAATTGCGGATCGCCGTCGTCAGCTTGGAGCGGAAATACAGGTTGTTCTGCATCTCGTTGCGGCGCAGATCCAGGTAGCGGTATTTCAAGCGGATATCTTCACCCACCTCGGTGTGCTCATCCAGCTGGAAGGGCACTGTCTCGGCGGTATTCAGGATTTCCAGCTCGGTACCGTAAACCTCAACTTCACCGGTCACCATATTGGGGTTTAAGGCCTCAGGGGCGCGGGCGCGCACACGACCGGTCACTTTGAGGACATATTCGCTGCGCACGCGATCGGCCATTTCGAAGTGCTCGGCCGCATCGGGGTCGAATACCACCTGTACAATTCCCTCGCGGTCGCGCAGGTCGATAAAAATCACTCCGCCGTGATCGCGGCGGCGATCGACCCAGCCACAGAGGGTTACTACGCGGTCAATGTCCGCTGAACGAAGGACGCCACAGTAATCGCTGCGCATGGATGAAAATTCCCGTTATCGATAGGTGAAAAGATTAGTTAGAGGGTACACCGCGCGGACCGCTCCGCACAGCTCGCCTAGGCCGTCTTTGCCGCCGCTGCGCCAGACTTGTCGCTTTTGGCCTTGCCACTATTGGCAGAGTCTCCGCCAGCGAGGTTTTTCTTGCTACCAGTTTTAAAATCGGTCTCATACCAGCCGGCGCCCTTCAGGCGAAACCCAGCCGCTGAGATTTTCTTGCGCAGCTCGGCCTGCTCGCAAGCTGGGCAGTCTTTGAGCGGGTCATCACTCATACGCTGCAAAGCTTCCATTTCGTGGCCGCAGGCATTGCACTGGTATTCATAGATCGGCATTACACAGTACCTGGTGCTTTAAAAAAAGGGGGAGAGAGTATACATGAGGCCTACAGAGGTAAGAAGCTGCACGAGTCTTTTCCCTGGGTAAAACGTCCCATAAAGGCGACGTAAGGCTAAAAAAGGTAAAAAAAGCACTGTTTTTCTAGTATTTCTTCGTGCGGCCGAACAAAAACTATATATACTTCCCCCATCACCCGCTGAGACACCCGTAACGGATGCAGCGCAGCGGGAGAAAAAACACACTTTTACCGGATACATACCGAACAACAAAGAAGGAAGTAATCCATGGCTGTCTCTAAGAAAGCTGCTACCAAAAAAGCCCCGGCCAAGAAAGCTGCGGCCAAAGCTGCACCGGTCAAGAAAGTAAAGGCAATCAAGGAAAAGTACACTAAAACCCAAGTACTGAATCAGATTGCTGAAAACACCGAACTGTCCCGCAAGCAGGTTCAATCTGTTCTGGACGAGCTGAACGATATCATCGAAGGCCACATCAAGAAGCGTGCCGTGGGTGAATTCACCCTGCCGGGCCTGATGAAAATTACCACCGTGAAAAAGCCAGCTAAGAAAGCTCGCAAAGGCATCAACCCGTTCACCGGTGAAGAGACTACCTTCAAGGCAAAACCTGCCAGCATCCAGGTTAAAGTTCGCCCGCTGAAGAAGCTGAAGGAAATGGCAGAGAACTAATACACTCTGTAAGCCTCAGCTTAAAAACCCCGCTTATGCGGGGTTTTTTATTCACCCCAGGTGAACAGATTCCAGGCCGGTGCCCAGGCGCCTGTTAAACCGATACCCCGGTAGAGCAAAAGGCAATCCGCTTCGCGGCAATAGCGTCCGCAGACAATATTTATTGCCCGGCGAATAGCGTAAAATAGCCAGCTTACCCGTAATAGAATCCATATAATTCCTATGCGCGCATCTCGTTATCTCATCGCAACCCAAAAAGAAACTCCCAACGACGCAGTGGTAATCAGCCACCAGCTGATGCTGCGCGCCGGTATGATCCGCCGCCTGTCTTCAGGTCTCTACACCTGGCTGCCCACCGGGCTGCGGGTACTGCGCAAGGTCGAGCGCATTGTGCGCGAAGAGATGGACCGCGCGGGCTCCCTCGAAGTACTGATGCCAGTCGTGCAACCGGCAGAGCTGTGGGAAGAGTCCGGCCGCTGGCAACAGTACGGCCCCGAACTCCTGCGCATCAAGGATCGCCACAACAACGATTTCTGCCTGGGCCCGACCCACGAGGAAGTTATCACCGACCTGATCCGCAACGAGATCAATAGCTACAAGCAACTGCCGGCCAACTTCTACCAGGTACAGACTAAATTCCGCGATGAGATCCGCCCGCGCTTCGGCGTGATGCGCGCGCGCGAATTCACCATGAAGGATGCCTATTCCTTCCACGTAAACGGGGATTCCTTGCAGGAAACCTACGATATTATGCACGGCGCCTACTGCCGAATTTTTGAACGCATCGGCCTGGACTACCGCCCGGTACTGGCAGACACCGGCTCAATCGGCGGCTCCAGCTCCCACGAATTCCACGTGCTGGCGCAAAGCGGTGAAGACGATATCGCCTTCGCCACAGGGTCCCGCTACGCCGCCAACGTCGAATTGGCAGAGGCCGTCGCCCCCGCTGGCGAGCGCCCCGCCCCGAGCGAGGAAATGCAGGAAGTTCATACGCCGCAGCAAAAAACCATCGCCGATGTCAGTGAATTCCTAAACCGCGACCCCGCTCACTCAGTGAAAACCCTAATTGTTTTGGGCGAGTGCGAGGAGGGGGAAACCGCCCCATTAATTGCCCTGGTACTGCGCGGCGACCACGAGCTGAACGAGCTGAAAGCCGAAAAACTGGCCGGAGTCGCCAGCCCGCTCCAGTTTGCCCCGGAAGAGCGCATCGCCGCAGAACTCGGCTGCAATATTGGCTCCCTGGGCCCCGTTGGCATGAAAATCGAAATCATTGTGGATCGCTCTGCGGCGCACCTGGCCGATTTTATTTGTGGTGCCAACCGCGATGACTACCACTTTACCGGTGCGAACTGGGGCCGCGATGTGGAATTGGGTCGCGTCGAGGACCTGCGCAATGTAGTCGCGGGCGACATCAGCCCCGATGGCCAGGGCACCCTGGAAATCAAGCGCGGCATCGAAGTCGGCCACATTTTCCAGCTGGGCGACAAATACAGCCGCGCTATGAATGCCACCGTTCTGGATGAAAACGGTAAAGAGCAGGTTATGTCCATGGGCTGCTATGGCATCGGCGTTTCCCGTATTGTCGCTGCGGCCATCGAACAAAACCACGATGACTCCGGCATTATCTGGCCCGCAGCGATTGCGCCCTTCCAGCTGGCCATTGTGCCGATCAATATGCACAAGAGCGATGCGGTAAAAGAGAAGTGCGAGCACCTGTATGAGTCCCTGCGCAGCAAAGGTATCGATGTGCTGTTGATGGACGAAACCAAAGCGCGACTCGGCGCTATGCTCGCCGATGTAGAACTGATTGGTATTCCCCACCGCATTGTGATCGGCGATCGCGGCCTGGAAAAAGGTGTGGTGGAATATAAAGGGCGCGGCGATGCGGAAAGCCAGGAATTTGCCGTCTCCCAGCTCGAAGAAGTGTTACTGGAAAAATTTAACCAGTAATTAGCCAGCGTCCCGGCCCGCACCTGAGCGGGCCGGGCACCTTCCACAGCAAAAGTGCTTTTTACCGGCGGCGTCACAAAAACACCCTGCCCATTTTGCCGGGCTTTTCGTAGAATCACCCCATGATAAAAAAAGCCACCGCCCTTTTGCTGCTCTGCCTGACCTGCTGCACTGCCCAGGCGCAAAGCAGTGGCAACGAGATAGACCCGGAATTACGCCTCGCCCTACAGGATGCGATCACCCAAGCCGACAGCTTTGTGGACCGCTTCGATGCGGAGGTGTGGCTGATGTCCAAATCCCAGCCTCTATCCCGCTATATCAAAGACCCCAAGCGGCGCATGCATGTACTGAAAGCCGTACACCGGGAGGCAACCCGCGCGGGACTGCGCCCGGAAATCGTCCTGGCGGTGATCCAAATTGAGAGCGCTTTTGACCCCTATGCGATCTCCCGTGTCGGCGCCCTGGGTATGATGCAGGTAATGCCGTTCTGGAAAAATGAAATCGGCCGGCCCGACGACAACCTGATCGATATGGACACCAACTTGAGATACGGCTGTACCATCCTCAAGCACTACATCAAAAAAGCCAAAGGCAACCTGGCCAACGCCCTCGCCTATTACAATGGTAGCTACGGCCGCCATACCTATAGCAGCAAGGTCCTGGATGCCTGGGCCGAGCGCTGGAGATAAGCAATGACCGCCGGCTACTTATTTTTCTCCGGCGGCGCCTGTGCCCTTCTATTACTGGCGGCAACCAAAGTGGCGATACACCACTACCAGCTTGTTGCCGGGCGCTACTTACTGGCGCTACTTATCGGGATCATCTGCTATCTACTGTGGCCCACCCTGCCCCAATTGAGTGGATTTACCGCTCTTTTACTCAACCTGCCGATAACCCTGATCCCCGCAACCTTTTGGTTGTTTACCCACCTGCTGTGCCGCGAAGAAGAGCCTTTCCCCCTGTGGGGCTGGATTCCGATTGGTATTACACTGGTTATCGGCATAGTGGCCCACCACGCACCACTGCCACTGACGCCAGAGCAGCAATCCCCCCTATTTACCCTGTCGCAGCTGCTCAAGCTCGGCCTGATCAGTCTCGGCCTGCTGACCTTACAGAGGCAGTTCCACCTGGATCTGGTTGCGGAGCGCCGCCATCTGCGCACAATCCTACTTATCGCCGTCGGCGCCTATATGCTGGTGGTCATTGGCGCAGAGTCCATTTTTGCCTACCGCCCGCTGCCCAGTGGCGTACCGACATTGCACGCACTACTTGCCAGTCTGTTATCACTGATTGCCTGCCTGTGGCTGCTGGCCCTATCCCCCAGCGCTCTGGGGGACTCCCTGCCGCGCCCGAAAGCGAGCGAGCCTGAAGAGCAGGAGCAGCCCTCGCCCCCAGTGCCGGAACTGGATGAACAACAGCAAGCGCAGCTGCAAAAGTTACAGGAACATATGCATAACGGTGGCTATCGCCACACCGGCCTCACTATTCGGGAGCTCGCAGAACAGCTGGATATTCGCGAACATGTATTGCGCGTGCTCATTAATCGCCACCTGGGTTATCGCAATTTCAACGAATACCTGAATCAGTTTCGTATCGATGAAGCCAGTCGGCGCCTGGCGGCCCCGGAGCAGGCCCACTTGCCGGTGCTCACCATTGCCCTGGATATCGGCTACCGCTCGTTAAGCCCGTTCAACGCGGCGTTTAAACGCCGCCACAACCAGACCCCCACCGAGTACCGCCGAGAAAATCTGCCCTCCTGAAGAAATCCGTCAGCATTTTTTCACTTTCCGCAAGCCCCCAAAGTGAAAGGCTCCCAGACTGGAGACGCGGTGAAAGCGACCCTGCCGCTAAGTGCCCGGCTCACCGGGGCCCGCTTGAATACCGGTGAGTCTCCCCCTCAATAAAAGAATAATGATGGTGAGCATATGGATTTCTTAGTCGATATATCCCAGGACGCAGCCAAACACTTCCAGATGAGTTTATTTCGCTATGTACTGGCCGCATCGGTAATGAGCATTTTGGCCGGCTGGCTATTTCGCACCTGGATGAATCGGCGCCGCATTCAAAAGCGCCGCGCCGAGTGGAAGGATATTCGCCGGGAGGTGAGCTACTCGCTACTGACCGTGTGTATTTTCACATTGATCGGGGTGATTACCACCCTGTTACACGACCAGGGCTTGACCCATTTTTATTGGCAGTGGAGCGACTACCCCCTCTGGTGGAATCTGGCCAGCCTGCCCGCACTGATACTGATTCACGATACCTACTTTTACTGGACCCACAGGGGCATGCACCACCCGAGAATCTTTAAGCATTTTCACCGCCTGCACCATCAGTCCCGTATCCCTACGCCCTGGACCGCCTATAGTTTTTCTGTCGGGGAGGCCGTATTGATGGGGATTTTCTCCCCGATCGTTGCACTGATACTCCCCCTGCACCCCACAGTTTGGCTCACATTCCTATTTATCAGCATCTTCCGCAATGCCATGCTGCACACCGGCCGTGAATTCCACCCCCGCAGCTGGGTCGACGGCCCCATGGACCGATTGACCACCACCACACACCACGATCTGCACCACCAGCGCTTCCAGGGCAATTACGGCTTTTACTTCACTTGGTGGGATCGCTGGATGGGCACCGAATTCAAGGACTACAAGCAAGTCTTCCGGCAAGCGGTGGATGGTGAGTTACACGGGGGAGAAGAGGCGGGCACACTAGAAAATAACGGAGTAGAAGGGGTAAAAATACACGCTTAGCCCAGTTAAAGAGGCGCCGGGATTTTCCCGGCTTCCTCTCAATTATTCCAGCAAGCGCGCTAGTGACCGTGCCGCAAGGGCAACCAGCGGGATTCCCGGTAACAGTAAAGCCCCCAGAGAATGGCGACGACTTCGACCGCCAGCAGCGCCAAATTGCGCTGGTCGAAACCACTGAGAACTAACATCCCGTAGAGGCGCCCTAAAGCGAAACCGATATAGGCGATAGACAGCGCAGCGTAGGCGACCCTGCGATGAGGGCGCATAGCTAATGCCACCAGTAGCATTACCGCTATAGCCAGCATAAATCCGCCATAGGTCGCTATAAACTCGGGCAGCGCATCGGGGCGGACAAAGGAGAAGTTCACCTCATCTGCAAGGCTCTGCGGCTTAAACAGGGCCCAGAGACCAATAGAAGCAAAAACCAACAAGTTGAGAGTCAGGTAGACTCTTCCCAAGTATTTCAAACGATTCCCCTCTTATTGCTGTTACCCGGCCCCTTGCCAGCGGGCCGCCACCACTTTCGACTATTGCCACAGTATATATGAGGCACAGCCCGCCACTCTCAGGAACAAGTCACCAACTTGGTACAAAATAATGGGTTTATTCGTATCTCTCTAGCGAAAATACTATTAATCGGCAGCCCCGGCCCATCCAGCCAAGAACTGTGCTTTTAGGCGTCATATCACGGTAAAGCCACTCGATATTGTATCTTGCTCGCCTCCGCCCCAAGTGGCACTGGGGCAAACCAATCCACCCTGTCGGCTACCCAGCTCCTAATCGAGTGATTGCATAGGGGGCGTGTTCAACCGCGAAATAGGCCTGAGCCGGGTTTTTCAGCGAGAGCGCGGGCACTATTGTTTGCCGAAGTGTGACAGATTGGGGCAGCCGTGCGGGCCGGAGGGGGGATAGACTGAAAGCGGAGGCTTTCACCGGCACCCGAGCTAGCGGGCACCGGTTAATTTTGTATCAGTCCTGAAACAGGAGTTCCAGGGGATAGCCGGTAAAAGGCTTGGTTTTTTCAATCACCAGATGTGAGGTCATACGGGAGATAGCCGCGTCTTCATTGGCCAGCAACTGCTCTGAGACCCGATTAAAATCTGCCGCATCCGGGCAGACAAAGTGCAGCATATAATCGAACTCACCAGACATCTTTACGCAGGAAACGATCTGTGGGATATCGCTAATAATGCGTCGGAAATTCTCGCTGGTACGGGCGTCCTGCCGCTTTAGCGCGACGTTTACGTAAAACTCTGCATGTCGCACTTTATCCAGGTTGATTTCGGCGAAGAACTCACGGATATAGCGCTCGCTGGTCAGGCGCTTGACCCGGGCCAGGCAGGCACTTTCCGATAATCCAATTTTTTCACTCAAATTCAGGTTACTAGTACGCGCGTTCGATTGCAGAGCCTGCAAAATACGCAAATTATGCCGGTCAATTTTCACGGAGCTGTTTTCTTTTGAATCTGAAAGGGGGCAAGGATAGCGGTATTCGCCGGTGGCATAAACATTCCAGCCACCGGCGCGGGAAACTTGTGGTCAGCTCAACAGTAAATTGAGCGACAACCAGAGTCCCAGCAAAGGCCTAACCGGCCTGGCGGTTACCACTGGTGACGAACTGCTCTATGCGATCCAGGGCGCGCGACAACTCAGCTTCATTAGCAGCCAAGGTCAGGCGGACATGATTCACGGAGCTACTGCCGAATGGGGCGCCGGGCAGTACGGAGACGCGCTCGGCATCCAACAGGGCCTCGGCAAAAGTTTGGCCGGAGCTGGAGACTTTGGAGACATCGACCATAACAAACATCCCCGCTTCCGGGCTGTAGCAGCTCAGGCCCGGTATTTGCCCAACTCTCTCGACAATCAGATCACGGCGCCGCTGGTAGGCATCCCGCATCTGTTTTACAAAGTAGCTATCAAACTCCAGGGCAAAGGCCGCCGCCTCCTGAATAAACTGCGGGCAACCAAAGATAGTCGCCCCAGCAAAAGCGATCAGACGGTCCACCAGGGGGCCACGGGCCACGGCCCAGCCCAGGCGCCAACCGCTCATAGCATGAGATTTGGATAGGCCATCGACCACCACAATATTGTCCAGGGATTCCGCCGCCGTGCGCAGGGAGGTGTGGCGGCGGG
Organism: Microbulbifer regidiadema (SeqCode); assembly: GCF_052467605.1. NCBI lineage: Bacteria > Pseudomonadati > Pseudomonadota > Gammaproteobacteria > Cellvibrionales > Microbulbiferaceae > Microbulbifer > Microbulbifer regidiadema (SeqCode). The sequence continues at coordinate 2,449,169 of NZ_CP174316.1, forward strand.
TAAAGGTGATCATTGAGTAGACTTCATCGCACACCAGCCAGATATTGCGTTCGCGGCAATAGGCCGCCAATTCGCGCAGCTGCTCCGGCGTAGCCATAGCACCGGTGGGGTTTACCGGCGTATTGATCATCACGACTTTGGTCTGCTCACTGATGGAGGCTTTAATGGCCTCGACATCAAAAGCAAAGTTCGTCTCAGCCGGGCAGGTCACCCGCTTTACCGACAGCCGCAACGCATCGCAGATGGGGACATAGCCGATATACATCGGCTCGGGAATCACGATCTCTTCACCGGGATTTAGCAGGCAGGCGAGCACGGCATAGATAGCATTGGTTCCACCGGGGAAGACAACGACATCGTCTGGATTACAGGGGTGCGGGGAAACCTTGCTCTCGATATCCGCGATGGCCCTGCGCAGCATCGGTTCCCCTGCGGCGGGGGAGTAATGAGTGCGTCCCACCCCCAGGCGGGCGCGGGCAAAGTCGAGGATCGGTTCGGGGGTGTCAAAGTTGGGATCACCCACGCAGAGGAAGATCACATCCTCCCCTTTATCCGCGAGTTCATGCGCGCGATCACTCACAGCCCAAACATTTGCGTCCTCGCCATTCAAAGCCTCACTTTGCAAGCTGAACCTGGGGGTAAAATTTGTCACGTTCTTCACTATTTAGCAGCCATTTATAGGGGCTAAGGTAACAACCATCGGAGTAATCGATACCGCTATATGACCGTCAATTTCGCATTAGTGAGGAGTTTTCCCGGGGATTACCGCAGATAATGCGGGGGTAGCGCTGTGCAAGTGATTCGCGACTCAAAATAGGCATTTGGTTCCAAAAGCAGAAAGCAGCAGGTTAAAATTTGGGCGCCAACAGAGCGCGGGCAGCGAGTACAGCGCGGCGATGTCTTGTACCGGAAAGCCTCCCCCCACAACCCTGCAATTGAGCAGGCTTAATCAGCACCTGAGCGGACCCATAGGTCAAACTTAAAAATAATATACGGCCAACTGTGCGCGGATATCTATTACGGCTGCAACAAGCCCCCTCTGTGCACGCTGCGCCTGACCGGCACTGAGCCTCAGTACAACACGCTTTTTCGCTGCCGCCATCCAAAAGCCTTTTACCCAGGGAGTTTCTCAATAATTTCGTAATATCTCTGCACCTGGGGCGATTTTGCTATTCAAAAGTAACCGCCACCGGCGTTGCCGTAAAACAGGCTAATTATTATTTCTGAATCACGAATTAAAAATCACACACAAGATAAGTAATTACTGACTTTGCTTTTACTCTATTTCTCATTTGCGGAAATCAGCACTGATATATCCCAGCCACAAAACCGGGGCTTATTAATTCCATAGAAAAAAGGTTACTGCCAGTTACCTTTTTCAGAAAACTAATTACCTACTCGCTCTTGATTAAATAAAATTAGAAAAAAAGAAAGGATATCCTGCGCCTGGCAGCGGGATACGGTATCTATTAAATGAGTACGAAGATGTATTCACCGCACGCTGTGTATTTTTTCCTTCTACCCTGTAGTAACAAATAAAGCTATTAAGTAGAGAAGAAAGTAAGCAGCCAACTTCCCCCCAGCCATACTTGACCACCAATTTATAAATAGCAAAGCATACTGAGAGCAAGTACAGAGATAAAAGCTGTCAGAATTTATTTTACAGGCATTAATATCAGTATAAAATTGATAAAATAGCCCAGCATATCACTAGAAACACTAAAAAGAAAAGAGAAAGAACTATCGTATAAGGTGTGAATGCCGTTTACGAGCTTGCCTAGGTGTATTCACGGCCTATATCAGATGCCGTGAATTCTCTTCTTCTGACCGGGTAGCACTTGCCCCAAGAGATCGCTCAAGGTAGCCTCAAGAAAAAAATACTTCGAGCAAGTTATGGAAAGTGAACTGCAATCACTTCGTATGGAGCTGGCCCTGCTGGAGCGGGACAACCGCCGCCGCCTAGAAATATTCGAACAACGCTTATCGGCACTAGAGGCACAGATACAGCAGGACACAACCGGTCAATCCGCAGCCCCAGTTCCTGTCGCGGAGGAGCCTGAAGATGAGCTGACCCAGCTAGTCGGTTCCCAGGCTACAGAGCAGACGGCGCCCCCGACAATAACGCCACCCCGCCCACAGAGAACCCCAGCTGCACTGCGCCTGGGGGCGTGGATTGAACAGGCACTGCCAAGTCTGTTAGACCCGCTTCTGCAACCGGTTAGCCGGGTATGGGACTCCCTGATAAGCTTCTACCGCCATTACCACAGCCAGGGTAAGGCCCCGGTCTTTTTTATGACCGCTGCCGGTATCCTGGCGCTAGTGTTTGGTTTCACCTACCTACTACAGTTCTCGTTCAATACTTACCTGGGCCCCACCGGCAAAGTTATCCTGGGCTTTTTGGTAGCTGCGGCAACTACTGTCGGTGGTGTGGTCTTCAGACGGCGTATGCCGCATATGGCAGATTATGGCTCCGGGCTGATCGCACTGGGGGTGATTTTGCTCTACCTGTGTGGCTATTTTGCCGGGCCTTACTATCAGTTGGTCCCCATCCCTATCGGTGTAGGGCTGCTGGTTGTCACTACAGGGCTATCCTATTTACTCGCCCTGCTCTTTGAAACCCGGGTTGTGTCGATGGTGACCCTGCTGGGCGGGGCCTGCATGCCACTGGTCGCCAACCATTTTGATCCATCCGCAGTTATCTATCTCAGCTACCTATTGGTACTCGCATTCGCCATGCTGCACTTGTCCAAGCTGATCCGCTGGCGGCAGTTGGCCCTGGTTACCATGGCACTCAGCGCGGGGATGCTTGAGTTTTCAATTGCCAGACTCGATGAAGCCGCCTCTCCCTGGAGCCTGCTGCTGATACTGCATGGTTTCTTCTATGGATTTACTCACTACATTTTAGCCGGATTGAGTGACAGGGAATTGGATAAGAGGCGCCTCGGGATGCTGGTAGCAAACCTGGTGCTATTTATTCATATCAGCTGGTCCCTGGCACCCAGTGCCAATGCACTGGGCATCCTGTGGCTGCTCAATCTTATCCCCTGGGCAGTACTCGCAATCTATACATCCCAGCTATTTGGCTACCGCAGCAATGGTGATTCTGCCCGCAGCGTTCTCGCAATGGCATTACTCCATAGCGGCCTATTGGCGGGCCTGGCTTTTCTGGCCCTTTGCAGCCCGGAGTTCCTCGGCGGCGTATGGTGCCTTGAGGGGCTTATGCTGGTTTATCTCGGCGCGCACTTCGGTTTTATCAGCGTGCGCTCTGAGGGCTATATCGCTCTTGCACTTGCGGGGATAACCTTATTTTTTCAGGCCCTGGCCTGGGTGGCGGAAAGCCTGGTGCCCGCCCCAGTGCTCCTATCCCTAGAGCCCGACGCCGGCTGGATAAACTGGCTTACCCTCTGCGCTGCCGCCTTTGCCCTCACCCGGTTGCTGCGCTATAGCGCTGAAAAGCTCACGCCCCGAGAGCACTATTTCACCCGGGTTTCAGACCACGCTTTTGCCCTGCTGTTATCGGCTAGCTTTTTGCTGTCGGTAGGTATTATCTGGCCGGAAGGCATGTGGCTGCTGGCACCACTGCCAATGGTATTCCTGATCTGGCGCGGCCAGCGCATCAATTCGAGACTGAGCGAGTGGTTCGGGCTCTGGCATTACCTGCTGTTATTTATTCCCCTACTGGCCAGTGCAGCGGTGGTGGGCAACCTGCATTTCTACGATCAAATACCCTACGGTAAAATCGCCAGTATCGAAGCATTCCTGGGGCTTTGGCTGATCGCAGAGCTGTACCACCACCTGGATATACGCTCTCCTGGGCGGGAGCTGGCTCTGAAACTACGCAAACTGTTCTATGCCTTGCTGCCAGTCATTGCCCTGCCCACCATACTGTATAAAGCCAGTGACTACTTCACTATGGCCCTGTGGCTCTCAAGCGCTATTGCCCTATTTCTCTACACCCAGCTCAGAATGGCACATCTGAAGCTCGAGCTGCGTATTCTGCTTGCCAGTGCCAGTCTTGTCGCTATCGGCGGTTGCCTCCTGCGGGAATTCGGCGACTGGCAAGGTATGGCGATGGGGGGACTGCTGCTGGGTATCGGCAGTTTTATCGGGTTTTTATCCCTCGGTCAGGGCCTGAAACGACACCCCAGCGGTAGAGACTGGCAGCAGGCAATCCACCGGGCCCTGAAACCGCTATTTCCGCTGGCCTTCTATTATTACGCAGCGGTATTACTGATTATCGGTTACGCCCTGAGCCGTGATTTTGCCCTGTCCTTGCTGCTAACCCAGTGCTACTTTGCCAGTTTATTTTTCTTTATGCCCAGGCTGGCACCACTGCGCAATCAGCTCACGCCGATCTATCTACTGACACTGTGCCTATTTGGATTGATCACTTTCGGTCAAATCATTGCTGTTATTAACCAATCTCACACCGCCCAGTGGGTTGGGGCCTATAACCTGTTCTCCCTGGGAATTGCGATACTACTGGTGTATTACAAATCCCTAGCCAGCAAAGCCGTTTGGCCCGGCAAGCGGATGACTAGTTTGTGGCTGGTACATATTGCCGCTGCGATTATTTATATCGCTCTACTGGCACAACTACTCGATACGATGTGGTTGCCAGCGGTATCTTTCGCCCTGGTGGCCCATGCAACCCTACTGCTATTCCAGAGCTTAAAGCCCGACACGCAACAGCTGCTGAAGCTGTCGCTGATTCTCTATGGCGTAGCGACATTAAAGATTGTGCTTTGGGATATGCAGGACTTCTCCCTGATACAAAAAATAGTTGTTTGTATGCTGGTGGGACTATGTATGCTGGGTGCAGCCTTTCAGTATCAACGCTTTTTAACAGGGAATAGGCCGACTATCTAGATAGTCGGCGGCCTGCTTCTCGATGCCATAAGTATAGATAGCCTCTGTTGAAATTAGCCGCTCAAATAGCTAAAAAAACGGGTACCATTAGCACCAGCCGTATTCGACGAGCCTCAATCGCCAGCCAGCAGTAATCGTATAGAACAAAAAATGAACATCCCAATAAGTTTTAGCAGCCTATCCAGCCAACTTCCCACCAATAGTTTAACCAGAGGTAAAAATTACTTCCGCAATGGCTATGTTGAGGAATTTATCGTTTCACCTAATGGTGAAACTATTAGCGGCAGGGTAACAGGCTCCTATGCCAGTCACTACGAACAGTATATAGAGATCAGTGAAAATCCTATTTCGGGGACATTGGAAATTGATGGCGAGTGCTCCTGCCCGGTAGGTTATAACTGTAAACATGTAGCTGCGGTCTTGATGGCGGCCGCTAGTGAACAACAAAATTCATCGAAAAGTGATAGCTGGGAACAATGGCAAAGAGGCATCGTGGAGCGGCCGCAAGAAGTTTTTCTCAGCGGCCCCTCAGCCCGGGATCTGCTATACACCCTGGATTGGGATGACGAATATACCCCGGCGCGCGTCAAGGTGAGCGTATATTCCGCTCGACGCCTTAAAAATGGCGGTTATGGCAAACCCCAGCGCGAGTATTTCCATATCAATAGCGGCCTCGCCACCTCCAAAATCGACCAAAAAATCTTTGGTCTTCAGCAGCTGCTGTCACAATCCAGCTTCAAAAAAACTATTTCCGGAGAGGAAGGTGCTCTCCTGTTGAACAACCTGCTGCACAGCCAGCGTTTTTTTAGCAATATCCACACGCTAAGCCCTATTCAGTGGGGCGAAGCCGTCGCCCTAGATCTCAGTTGGGATGAGACCCGAGACAATTCAAAATTAACTCTAGAAGCGCCCGAGCTCCCTGAAAGTTGGAATTTAATCCCCACCAATCCACCTTTCTATTATTCCCCACAAACAAACAGCATCGGCCCGATTACCACGCCTGTTGATGGTGAGGCTCTCAATGAGCTTAGCGCTATGCCAGCCATATCAAAAGATAAAATGGCCGATGCATTAACTTTCCTCAACCATCAATATGCTAGTAGTAACCTGCCCGCACCCAAGTCACTTCCGATCACCATAATTGACGATCCATTGCAGCCCTGCCTAGTCCTTAAATCCACTCCCGTACCGGAAGAGCATAGCAACCTATACACTGCCAGTTTCCATATCCAATATGGCCCACTCGTGATCAGTGCCGCAGAGCTTTTGGCCGAGAATTACGCAGAAAACAATATCTACACGCAGGGGGGCAAACTATATCAAGTCGAGCGGGATCTTGAGGATGAAGCCAAAGAGCTGCATGCGTTATTACATTGGCGCTGGAGCCTGGCGGCCGATGGCGCCGGGGAACCAACCCTATACTTCTCTGACGAGGGCGCAGGCCAAAGTGTTATAGAACGCTGGAACACATTTTTAACCAAGGGTATCCCGCAGCTTGAGGACGCGGGCTGGCTTATTGAGATCGACGATAACTTCTCTTTAACGGTCCACGAAATTGACGACTGGGACTGGCAAACTGAACCCGCCGACAACGACTGGTTTTCCCTCAGCGCCACAGTTGATATCGAGGGCCAAGCCATTCCCCTGCTCCCGCTACTGTTGCAATATTTGGAGCTGGGCTACAGCGCTGGCGACGACGAAGAAATACTGCTGCCTCTGGACGAGGGTCAATATATCCGTCTACCCACAGAACTATTCCACAACCTGTGTGCGGTTTTAGAAGAGTGGTACGACAGTGAATCCCAAAACCTCAAAGTGCCCAAGTTTGCGGTACCAGAAATACCGAATGCCGATTCCGCCTGGCAGAGCAATAAAGACCTAAAAGCGCTGGCGAAAAGCCTGCAAAAGGGACCACAAAGCGTCAAACCCCCCAGGGCACTTAGGGCACAGTTACGCCCCTATCAGCAGGCGGGCTTTGAGTGGCTGCAACACCTGCGCAAACTCAATATGAATGGTATTCTCGCCGATGATATGGGCCTCGGTAAAACCCTACAGGGGCTCGCACATATTCTTAAAGAGAAGGAGAGCCGGCGCTTAACCGACCCCGCCCTGGTGGTGGTGCCCACCAGTTTAGTCGGCAACTGGCTAAGCGAAGCCCAGCGCTTTGCTCCAACATTAAAATCACTGTTACTCCACGGCCCTGACCGGCATGAGAATTTCCCACTTATTCCCCAGTCAGATCTGGTGATAACCACCTACCCACTGATTGTACGGGACAGTGAGCTATTACAAGACTACAACTTTCACCTATTGGTTCTCGATGAAGCCCAGGTAATTAAAAACCCCAAATCCAAAGCGGCACAATTACTGCGCACCTTCAGCGCCACCCACAAGGTATGCCTGACCGGAACACCACTGGAAAACCACCTGGGCGAACTGTGGGCACTGTTTGACTACCTGATGCCCGGCTTTTTACACAGCCAAAAAAGATTTAACGGCCTTTACCGAACCCCCATTGAAAAACAGGCCAATGAAAATAAACAGCAAATTTTAAACCAGAGAATCACTCCATTTATTTTGCGCCGCACTAAACAGGAAGTTGCCACCGAACTGCCGCCAAAGACAGAAATCATTCAGCGGGTTAGCCTCGACTCTTCCCAAGCGGCACTGTATGAAACCGTGCGTTCGGTGATGGAGAAACGGGTTCGGGACCTGATGAAAAAGAAGGGACTCAATCGCTCTCATATCGAAATCTTGGATGCCCTACTGAAATTACGGCAAATCTGCTGTGATCCCGGGCTGGTTAAACTGGAGAAAGCGAAGAAAGTTAAGCAGTCGGCCAAACTGGAAGCACTGATGGATATGCTCCCAGAGATGGTGGAGGAAGGCCGCAAGATACTGGTATTCTCCCAATTTACCGAGATGCTCGGCAAAATTTCCAGCGCCTTGGATGAGCACGCAATCCCCTATGTCAAACTGACCGGGCGCACGCGCAAGCGCCAGGAAGCGATCGACGCTTTCCAAAATGGTGAAGTTCCCGTATTTCTGATCAGCCTGAAAGCCGGTGGCGTCGGCCTAAACCTCACCGCCGCTGATACCGTCATTCACTACGACCCCTGGTGGAATCCGGCGGTAGAAAACCAGGCAACCGACCGCGCATACCGCATCGGCCAGGACAAACCGGTGTTTGTGTATAAGTTAATCTGCGAAAATACCGTCGAGGAAAAAATCATCGATATGCAGGCGCACAAGCAGGCACTGGCAGATGCGATTTACAGTAAAGATGGAAAAAGTGCTGCCTTGGATTCGGAGCAGTGGTTGTCACTGTTTCAGGATTAAATCACTTGAGAGGGGCTCTAATAGAGCCCCTGGCTTCCTCGCGAAGCCAAGTGGTCCCAGGCCTCTTTACACCAGCGGAACCAACTGCACCGGCTATTGGAGCGAATGTGTTAGCGATAGGCTCCAACCCGTTTGATAGCTTTGGTTTTCTTGCCTAACACCATGCCCTCTTTGTTCAGTTAGCCTCCGCTGCCGAAATTGAGGGCCGTACCTCTCTAAAAGGACTACACCACTCAGATTGGCAAGCCTCTGGTGATTAGTAAACAGCCCTTAAAGCCTATATTACGCCTGTGAAAACTTAACGACTAAACCAATAAACTCAGCGCAGTGGAGGTTTGTAAAACCATGATCATAGCTTTCCATCTCAAGGCCAATAATAGAACACCTGAAAAATACCCTCCTAAATATTAGCTATATAATTTTAGCTTTATTTGGCTTCTACTAGAGCCACCCTTTCACCAGCACCAATCAAGCTCCATTAGAAAACAAATAACATATACCTACTTTATTCTCAAAGAAAAACAAATCTATGTTTTATTTTTATTCTTCTAAGACACGGATTACATTTCAGCACCAAGAAATTAAAAATGAAAGAAAAAAGGGTAAATGGTACTCACTTGTCAGATCTCAAGGAAACAACTCACTACAACCAGCCATTGACCATCGGGTCAAGAGCTTACTGTACGAACGTACCTCAAATGAAAACTTCTTCACTATAAAAACGCGAAATAGTTTGCACTTTCCAATATAGTCGACACTATAATAGCGCAGCCGAAATCCAGTAAGCGCTAGCGTTGTGGATAGGAACCACCAAGTCTATGTTTGAACGCCTCTTTGCCTCTAGAAAAAAACCCTTTGTACCCAATCGAGACAAACTTGAAACACTTTCTGCCAACTTATCTGGTAATCGCCTTAGTATCTCATTACCGCCTAATAGTGTTCCCGAGATTGATGACCAGTATTATGGCCCTCGCATCGATATCTATAACCGAGATGCCTATGACGATTTAAGCCGCGGCAAGTGGTATCAAGAGGGCAGAATGCCCGGCCAATCCATTATTAAGCGCAACTGGGGTTTTTATGGACCGCCCTGGATTTCCACCGAATATGGCCTCTTGACCCTATCGATACGGGTATATCGGGTAGATGATTTACCGGAAAGTATGACCTGCTTTAATCCGAGCCATTTAGAGCAGGTCATATTGAGAAACCTATATTTCCAATATGGTCCGGCAAATATTAATGCATGGCCCAGATTAACCCCGGTAAATTGGCAGGAAAAAACAATAAATGGCACTGACTGGCTATATTGTGAAGCCTACCGAAAGTGTAGCGACGCTGAGATCCTGGCAAATCCATTTAATGAAGCCATGTATAGCTCACAACTATACGCCCCGCTAGATGACCAATACTTTATTGACATTTACTTCAATGCCATTGGTTATGCTCCAGCTAACTATAGCATTAGCGCCATGAATCATTTAATGAGCGATATTTACTCAACCTTGAGTTTAGAGTTGAGCCCAGCTATGCAGCAGCGAAGGCGAGAGGTTCTGCAACAGCATCCAGATTCAAAATTTAGTGAAACCCGCAATCCAGAACCTTGGGTTTATCATGAATTCCGTGAAAACGATGAGGAAAATGGAGAAGATCCTTTTGTTATCGTTAAAAAGGGAACTCCACCACCAAGCTTCACACCCCAGTAAATTCTAGTATCCTATGACGCAGTAACAAGGAGATATTATGCCCGCCTTTAGAGCAGGTTGGACCAAAATAGTTGAGATGGCCCCTATGGGAATAAAGCGAGGCCGTGACGTCTATGTCAATAATGCTCACTACCCAATGTATGAAAAGGTAAAGTTGGAAGCAACTACCAATTACTATTCCTCAACACTAATGCGGGCACTCATTAGCCTCAACGCCGATACTGGTAGCAGCCAAAGCGCCAATGGTGCCGGAACTATCCGCTATTTGCGCCGCAACGGTATGGCTATAGAGTATTATATAGACAACGGCGATGTGCTGATCAATAAGCTTCATTTCGATAACGCTTTACATTCCGATACAGCAAGCCAGGGAACAGGCCTCTATGGTGTCAGAAATGTCGCTGATGAGTGGTCCACAGATAGAGCACCCAAGAAAAAAATGACGCTTGGGCACAAATGGAATGGCGCACACTATGCCGCTGTAAGTGGAAAATTTGCCTCAAATGATTCAGCGGGCAAAATGCTTATCAAGCATATTGAAAAGGCTTATGGTGGAAAAGAAGTACTCCCCAAAGATATTGCCAAAGTTGACAACCACTACTCCCTCTATTGGATTAGTAAAGGGGAGCACGGTGAATTATCCTCGATCGATGGGCTGACCTCCCTGATCCAACAGGCGGCCGATGCCCGCGAGTCGGTCAACTGGTTGATACATGGTGAGGGGGCCAAAACTTTTCAGCGTTCACTGGAAGTCTTACAAACTGCGCCCTCTTTAAGCCGTTTTGCGGCCAAAGATGAAGAGATTGTGCGCGGCTTACGTATGAAAATGGCGGGACAGAAAATTTTTCTATCCAACCCTGTTGGCGCAAGCCCCGACAAAATTGAAAAGCTCTGTGGTGTCGTTGGCCTCACTTATGTAGATAAAAATATCAACACCCGAAACTTCAAAACAACGGCTGCGTGGCGCAATTCCTGGTATGAAGTGGCTACCATCGGAGCAATGGCCACAGCTGCCGGGGCCGGCCCAACCGCGTTAAAGAAAAGTGGCTTTAGCGCACTACAAAAGCAAGCCGAACCCTTGATCGAGTCTATCGGCACGCTTATGGCTAATACAGAGCTTGGGCCTGCACTTAAAGTCGGTGGTACAGCCTTCGTTGCCTTTACCGTTGGAAAAACTCAATTCACCAAGTGGCGAGATAATTTCCGCGCAATCAGGGCGACTGCAAGCAGTACTTTTGGCCGTGGCAATGAGTATTGGTATGAGAGTGATGAAGATCTACTTGAACAAATGTCTGCGTAAAAAGCCTAATATTTTGTCAGTGGATTGGCGAAAAACACAGTACCAATAACAAGGGCCACAGGGGTAATTGATGGCGCCAACCGGATATTACCACCCTGGAGGATCTCACCGATGGCTGCCCCCCAGAGATCCTCACCGGCCCAGCCAGCGCACAGATCTATACAGCCACCTCTGGCCCGCCGATATAGCCGCTCAGTCTCCACAAAAAGCCAGTATTTCTTCCCGACCCTACCCAACACCGACAGAGCCTCACTCGATCACCTGATACTCTAAATGCACCTAAAAATCAAACCATATGGATATTCGGAAGAACACGGAATTAAAAAGCAATGTTTAAATTAGCCATATCAGCCGCAACAAAAGAACATACAGCAAGGGCAATAACACACTTCTTCTACATCTATTTTGTTTTATTTATTTTCCAAGGGGCTACCAAAGGAGATATCTTTGACTATAAATATCTATCCAGTATTGATAGCCCAAATCCTGATAAAATCCCCATGATCCTCATTTTTATTTTTATTTTTATTTTTATACTAGTGTACCGTATTAAATAGATTGCTGATTTGAGAGTGCTTGGCGTGCACGCTCCACTTTCAATAAAATTTCCTCAGCAGATTTCGTCCACACAAAAGCTTTCTTGGCTTCATTATGTGTTTCAATAAATTTCACGATAGCCGTTTCCAACTCCTTGACTGAGGTGAATGCCCCTCGGCGCAACTGCTTCTCTGTGAGTAATCCAAAAAATCTTTCTACCAGATTTAGCCAGGATGAACTGGTCGGAATAAAATGAAGATGAACTCGTTTGTTTCTCTTGAGCCAGCGCTTTACATTTTCATGCTTGTGAGTCGCGTAATTATCGACGATAAGATGAAGATCCTGTTCTTTAGGTGTTTGCTTTTCTACGGTCTTTAAAAAGCCTAAGAACTCCTGATGACGATGGCGCTTTCTACACTCACCTATGACCTCACCAGTCAGCGTATTAAGGGCGGCAAAAAGAGTGCTTGTCCCGTGACGTTTATAATCATGGGTCATAGTGCCACACCGCCCCGGTTTCATGGGTAGTCCAGGCTGTGTCCGATCCAGGGCCTGAATCGAGCTTTTTTCATCCACACAAAAGACAACAGCATTTTCTGGCGGTGACATATACAAGCCAACAACATCGCGTAATTTTTCTTCAAAAGCAGGATCGTTACTCACCTTGAACTTTTCGGTTAGATGAGGCTTAAGGCCCACTTCCTGCCATACCCTGCTGACAAAAGAGTGGTTAATTCCTAAGACTTTCGCCATGCCTCGCGTTGTCCAGTGTGTCCCATCCTTTGGCTTACTTCCTGTCGTCATCTTGATAATTTTCGAGCGGAGTTTTGCCTGCTCTTCTGAATTCTTACCGCCATGATTAGCCCCCCTGGGCAAATCCTTCTCTATACCTGCCAGACGCTTTTCTGCAAAACGATTGCGCCATCGGCCCACCGTATTGACATCAATGCTTAACTTTTTCGCAATTTGGTAGTTGGGAACCTGCTTGGCAGCGAGCAAAATAATCTTTGACCGCTCAGCCAATCTCACCGATATTTTTCGACTTTTTATATTCTTTTCTAACTGCTTTTTTTCTTCCGGTGATAAATTGATTTCAACTTGAGCTGGCATTGGTCTTCACTTAATCGCTAAATTAAGCTCACATTATATATCAGCAATATATTTAATACACTACACTAGCTTCCCGCCTGGTAAGAATGATTTATCGCACATGGCGTTTAGTCAAATCATCCAGTAAAATCATCGCAAGCTGCTCGGGAATAAACAGGCTCTGCAGGTCGTATTTTTTAAATCCCGCCGCTGAATAATCATCTGCAGGGTGCCGCCCCTCACAACCCCGTCGCCGAACAGACCATCGCTATAGACCCAGCCACTCTTGTATAGCATCTTAGTCCTACCGCCATCCCAGGGGGGTTATAGGATTGATCGTCGTAGATATTTATCCGCTTCATCCAGATATCATTGGGAAACATCTCGGTTTGAGGTGGATTTTTAAATTTGAGCTTGATCCCGGAAAGATCAATTTCCTTCCAGGGGGCTTTCTCAAAATCCGGGCCGTAAAGATTTAGCTTGCTGGCCTGCCATGCGGCCCGCAGATGCTTGTAAATGGGTGGCCACAGTAGCAGTTTTTTTAGCATCGTACAGTTTCTCTACACAAACTTTGGGCCAGGTTTAAGCCCGCTGCTGTGCCAGTTTAGAGGCTTTACTTAAAGCCGCCTGACGCTGCCTTTCGGCATCTGGCGTCAGGGTAATATAAAGATTCTCAGTAAACTCCCGCACCGTTCTTTCCACCACCTCTGCAAAATTATTGTCATCCGCCAGGTGATGTACACCGCTGGCACTGGGCATATAGGAAAACTCGAGGAGATGCTCATCGGTAATAGCGGCAACCCATGTATATCTCTTCATTTCGAATGGCTGCCATATTGAAAAAGAATAACAAGTTAGACCCCGGTGTTCCGTTGGGTTCAGTTCTTCAACAGTTTTTGGGTACAACCAAATATCAACTTCCGGATTGTAGGGCTCCAGATAATCGCCTTCGCGCAGTTGCCTATTTCGTTCTCCGTAATCTTTCTCAAAGTCATCCAGTAAAATCACTGCCAACTGTTCGGGAATAAACAAGCTCTGTAAACCATATTTTTTTAAATCCCGCCACTGAACAATCATCTGTAAGATACCGCCCCCAACAACGCCATCACCGGACAGGCCGTCAGTATAGACCCAGCCGCTCTTATATAGTGTCCTAGTCCTACCGCCATCCCAGGGAGGACTATAGGATTGATTTTTGTAGATAGCCATCTGCCGCACCCTGATATTATTGAGAAACATCTCGGTTTGCGATGGGTTTTTAAACTTAAGCTTTATTCCAGAAAGATTAAGTTCCTTCCAAGGCGCCCGTTCAAAGTCCGGGCCGTAAATATTTAGCTTACTGGCCTGCCAAGCGGTCGGTAAGCGTTTGTGAATGGACGGCCACAATAGCAGTTTTTTTATCACTGCACAGTCTCTCTGTACAGTCTTCCTGCACAACCTCTTAACCAATTCTAGGAATGATCCCCCCCTTGCACGATTCTCTGAACTTGCAAGAACATACAGCTCGATCGCGCTTTTAAAAGGGGACATATGGGGATTCAAGATAGGATCATTGGCGTAACTAGCCAGTATATTTCTTAACTCCAGAAATTTTTCTACTGCAACGGCAACAACGGTAGCAGCAGTAATGATAGCAAAGATAGCGACAATAACGACAACAACAACAGCAAGGACGCCAGAGCCCACAATCCAACCATCAAACTCAACCGTAAACATAAAAACAGCCGCAGCAGATGCTAATAATAGATATCCTATCACCGCTTCAACGGAACTTTGCGCATTCATTAAGGCCGTCATTGCGATTCCCTTATAATCACGGCCAAACTTCCTTATCTCTTTAGAAATACGTGGGTTAATCCGATTCAGAGGTTGACTACAGTCATGGGGATGGTATTTAAAGACTTCTTCATGAAGCTTTAAGCCCGCGCCCCACACCAATGGCAGCAAGGTTTGAAAATTGCCCTTGGGGGCAGCAAAGAATACCGTATGCTTGTCCAGTGTCTGCCCTCGCAAACGCCGTGAGGTCTGGCGAAATAAATGGCAGCCATCACCGTGAATCACCCACTGGGTAGTTCTTCCTTCCTTTTGCGCCGCCAACATCAGCCCATCCAACTTATTGGCACTCACTTCAAAAGAAACCTGGTTATGTTGTGCGGTCTTCCCGTGTTGGTCCCCGCTGTAGAGCGGACGCGGACTATAAAACAAACCAAATCCCTCGTCTTTAATCCCCTGACTGCTGCTGACATCCTTATAGGTCTCATTCACCATCTCCGGCATAATATCTCTGGCTGCGACTTCAGCATGTCGACAGTTCCCATTAATGGCCATATTGCTACGCCGGATTTGGGCTTGTTCTTTCCTATCTAGCACCCATTCATCCCTGGTAGCTTTATAATCAACATTATACAAACCCGGCGTTATATCCCCTTCAGCATGATCGATAAAATCAATACGGGTGATATATACAGCACTACGCCGGTTATCCACGCTGGGCTGAATAATCTTATAACCGATCTGCAAATTCTCAATAATATCGATATACTCAAAGGCATTACTGGTATTGTTACAGCTCTTCAAGCCACCAGTGGTGGCGCGCAGCTGCGCAAGGCGAGACATTACCACTGCCCCTTTGTAGCCACTTCTGGTAAGCCAACTGGCAAACTTCTCGGCGATGGCTGCAACAATATAAACCTTGCAGCCCTCTCTAGAGTCTGAAAGCAAGCAATAGCCCACTGAGTTATCTCCGACAGCCCTGAAACCATGCGCTTTCATTGCTGGATAAGCCGCTAACTGAGAACCCTCTACATTCATCCAAGAACCCCTCTCTTATATTTTAAAACAGGCCTGCCCAACCTCATTATCTATAAAAAATGGACAAAATCACATCCTGCAGATAACTTTTGAATATGAAGTTATTTATTTTCGCCTTGAAACAACAAAGGCAGACACAGTTGTACTAATATTTTTCAGCGACAGGAATAACAAACTAATTTTAGTTACTTGGTTTTCGCCAACATGGGAACATTTTGTCGATCCGTACCAACTAGCCGGCATGCAAAACTATTTATGGTGTAATCTACTCAATGGACCGTCATTATATAAAATCTATAAACATAGAGATAAAAAATACCTTTAACCTGAAAAAATAGACATTTCTATAGCTATTTTACATCTACACCTAGTTCGTCATACCACACCAGCCCCGCCCACCATATCGCAATCGCAAGCACCCACAGCCAAGGCCTATTTATTGGCACCCATGTTCCACCTCCCGAAAAATGACACAGAAATAGAAACAGCCACAAACAAAGAGTTGATAGCGCTATTAGAAGTCGTCAAATACTATTAAAAATAGTACAAAAGAATCTGATAGGTTGAAATCTGGAAAAGCTGGCGAGTCTTAAACCCACAGAGCAATTCAAAAGCAAAAATTCAGCTCGATAGAAATTTACGACAAACTACAAAGAATATTTAAGAAAACTAAGGCAATCGAATTACGTTTATAAGGATCGCCACCGGCCCTAGGGCGAGACAATAAAGACATCGTCATATTGACAGATGATTTCTAGGGTAGACGCCCTGTGAGCCGTATTATCTTAAGCCTATTATTCACCGACTCTCTAGCCCCTAGTATTCAGGATTATAAGTAGTGATATTTTCTACCTATCCAGAAAAGTACACACACTGGGTATCAAGTGCGGTGTATGCTCTTTCCTCTAAGTAAACAGTAAGTGAAAACCCACTGAATCACCCTATTACCCACACTTGAAACCAGGCACTTTTTCCCGGCTAACGCCTTGAAAGCACTATCAATAAAATATCGCGCCACAGCGCTTATTCACTACAAACACCTAGCCTCAAGACATCTACACTGGTAGTAGATTGCGGTATCCCTATCACTCACGGTTTACAACCCTACTTTTCTATCGCACCTGTGGAATGTTGGACATGAAAGGAATCAATCTGACAATCGCTTTTTGTACCGTCCTACTGCTCACCCATCCAGCCGTGGCAGACTATAAAAAAGGCGACTTTATCGTTCGCGTCGGTGCCGCAGGGGTTGATCCCAACGATGATTCAAATCGCCTGCGCTTAAATGGCACTCCTTTAGACTACACCCAGGTTTATGTGGATAGCGGCTACTCCGTCAGTATCACCGGCACCTGGCTGTTCGCAGATCACTGGGGGCTGGAGCTGCTGGCAGCGGCACCTTTCCGCCACGACCTGGATGTGCGCGGCTTACCGGACCCGGATACCGGCGCTCCGCTGGGGCGGGTTTCACTGGGGGACACCAAACAGCTCCCTCCCACCCTGAGCCTGCAGTGGTACCCGGTATGCACCGAGTCCTGGGTGCAGCCCTATATTGGCCTGGGTATTAATTACACCCATTTCTTCGACGAGGATATCAGCCATACGGCACAAAATTATTTCGACACCGTACTCAACGCAGAGTCACAGGCAAAACTCAGCCTGAGTAACTCCTGGGGCCTGGGCGGTGAGGTCGGCGTGGATGTCGCCTTTGGGCGCGAGAGCCGCTGGCTCTTCAATGCGGCAATCTGGTACCTAAGTATCGATACCAAGGCAAAAATCCGCTTCCGCAACGAAGATAACGATTACACCCGTATCAATGTCGATGTCGATGTCGATCCCTGGGTTTACTCCGTAGGTATCGGCTATCACTTTTAATGGGCTACTTATCTCACAGAGCCCAGGGCCAAACCTCTACTATTCGATTTTTTCGAAAGCTTTGAGCAAATTTAACCAATTTTCATTCTGGCGAGCCTCTGTAAACTGCCTGTTATCCACAGCCGCTGTCCGGCTGTAGCGATAAATCCCCAGTTTACAAGGCGACACAATGAATACGGCCACTTTATCCACACCTGTCAATATCTCCAGCGACGCCCTAGATTCTGCCCCCTATAAATCTGGCGGCAATTAACCCTTGGCGCCAGATATTTCAATACGGACACTAAAAAACACACACTCAATCCAGCGGAAAGTTTACGTAAGGTAAGCGCTACTTAGGAGTAAGACATGGGATTGTTAATCGATGGCCAGTGGCACGACCAGTGGTATGACACTAAAGATTCAGGTGGCGCATTTAAGCGGGAAGCGACGCAATTGCGCAACTGGATAACTGCCGATGGCAGCACCGGCCCCAGCGGTGTCGGTGGCTTTAAGGCGGAGCCCGGGCGCTACCACTTGTACGTATCCCTGGCCTGCCCCTGGGCTCATCGCACCCTGATTTTTCGCAAATTGAAAAAGCTGGAAGCCCATATCAGCCTCTCTATTGTGAGCCCGGATATGCTCGATCAGGGCTGGAGCTTTAACTCCCGTGAGGGCAGCAGTGGCGACGCACTTTTCGGCTATGACTTTATGCATCAGGTTTACACCCGCAATAAAACCGATTACTCCGGTCGCGTCACTGTACCGGTACTGTGGGACAAGCAACAAGATTGTATCGTCAGCAACGAATCCGCCGAAATTATTCGTATGTTCAATAGCGCGTTCAATACCATTACCGGCGACACACAAGACTTTTTCCCCAAAGAGAAAAGAGCGGCAATTGAGAGCATCAATCAGTTAGTTTATGAAAACATTAATAACGGCGTCTATCGCAGCGGTTTCGCCACCACACAATCCGCTTATGAAGAGGCTTACCAAGATTTATTTGGCGCTCTGGATAAGGTAGAAGCACGCTTAGGCAAACAGCGCTACCTGGTAGGCGACAAGATTACCGAGGCCGACTGGCGCCTGTTCACCACGCTTATCCGCTTTGATTGCGTCTATCACGGTCATTTTAAATGCAACCGGCAACGCCTGGAGGATTTTCCCCATCTGCGCAATTATGTTCGCGAGCTATACCAGTGGCCCCAGGTGGCGGAAACAGTCAATTTCCACCATATCAAACGCCACTACTATTTCAGCCATAAATCCATCAATCCAACTCAGATAGTACCTGTAGGGCCGGCCATTGATTACAGCAGCCCTCACAAGCGGGGATAAAAATACTTATCTTCTGCCCTGGGGCAACCTGACTGCACTGTAGTTCGGCCTGCCAATAGTGCAGCAACAAGATAAAGCAGAGGTCCCCTTAACACTCAGCTGAAAAAAACTAAAAATCATAGAGCAATTTTATCCAATCACTAAGATAGAAAATTTACCCTAAACTATTAAGCCGCTAACGCTTGCAATCAAGCTATCCATTTTATTTGGAATAACCTAATGGAATCAGCTGGCGACAACGAAAGTCGCGATACAGAGGGAGAAACGCCGGGCAGAGTGATTGCTCTGCTTGCGCCGATTCCTCCGGCCATGATTGCCCTGGCACTGCTCTATCACCTGCCGGATATTTCCGCCGGCAGAGAACTTTCCTTTGGCTGTAGCTGGGTCCCCCAACTGGGGGTATCTTTGCGCTTTTATATCGATGGCCTGAGCTTCTTATTTGCCCTATTAATCAGTGGCATCGGCTTTTTTATCACCATTTATGCAGCGGAGTATTTGCGCGGCAATCCCCTGTTGCGGCGTTTTTTCTTCTACCTGTATCTCTTTATGATCGGCATGCTAGGTTTGGTCTTGGCATCCGATCTGATCACTTTATTTGTGTTTTGGGAGATTACGACACTTGCCAGCTATCTCCTGATCGGCTTCAATCACACCAGCGCTGTGGCCCGGCGCTCAGCATTGCAGGCTCTTCTGGTGACCGCGCTGGGGGGGCTGTGCCTTCTCACCGCCTTCCTGCTATTGGGGCAGGTTGTCGGCAGCTATGACCTGGAGGTGCTGCTCAGCAAGGCGCAACAGGTTAAATCCAGCTCACTGTACCTACCTATTTTGCTACTGGTGCTTGTCGGGGCATTTTCCAAATCGGCACAGTTGCCATTCCACTTTTGGCTGCCCAATGCCATGGCGGCCCCCACACCGGTCAGTGCCTACCTGCACTCTGCCACCATGGTTAAGGCGGGTATTTATCTGCTCGCCCGCTTGCACCCGGTACTGGCACACACCGACTATTGGGAGTGGATTTTAACCTGCACCGGTATCGCCACCGCCGCTGTGGCGGCCGTGGCCGCTCTGCGTCAGACGGATCTAAAACTGGCCCTCGCCTACACCACGGTTATCGCTCTGGGCACCATTACCATGTTCCTGGGCTCCGATGCTTCAGCGGCCGTCGCTGCGGCTATTACTTTTTTACTGGTGCACTCTTTCTACAAAGCCGCGCTGTTTATGGTGGTGGGTATTATCGATCGGCAGACCGGTAGCCGGGATTTAACCCAGCTGCGCGGCCTGGCCAAACTGCTGCCTTTGACATTTGTTGCAGCTCTGGCCTCCGCACTGTCCATGGCTGGGTTTCCACCGTTTCTGGGTTTTATCGGCAAAGAATTGAAATATGAGGGTGCATTGGCGGTGGCTTCAGAGCCGGCTCTGGTGGGTACTGCGGCCATCTTTGCCAATGCGGTGACCGTGACCGTGGCCGGTATGGTGGCCATCAAACCCTTCTTTGGCCCAGCCCCCGGCGATACCAGCCGTATTCAGCGGGCGCCGCCCGGCCTGTGGATAAGTCCGCTGGTCTTGAGCGCCTTTGGCCTGACCTTTGGTTTGGCGCCGGATCTGCTCGGTGGTGGACTGGTGGAACCTGCGCTGACGGCAATACTCGGGCTGCCGGAAACTATCGATCTGAAACTCTGGCACGGCATTAATATTCCGCTACTGATGAGCATCCTTACCTTTGTGCTCGGGGTCATTATGTATCTCAACCTCAAGCGTATTCGCACCTGGTTGGATTGGGACTTTAGCTATGCCCCCACCAGTGCCGATTTACTCTGGGATAAATCATTGGCACTGCTCAAATCTTTTGCCGCACTGCAAACACGCCTATTGCAACACGGCATTATGCGGCGCTATCTCAGTGTTATTTTTATTACCCTCTCACTGGCCCTAATTTATGCCTTTATACATACAAAACACTTCTCCCTGGAGCTTACCCAGCCGAACCTAAATCTCAAGGAGTGGGCCGCCATACTACTCACTATTGGCGGCACCTTTGCCGCCGGCATTGCCCGCAGGCCATTGACCGCTATCTGTGCGCTCGGTGCTTTAGGTGTTGGTATCGCATTAATTTACCTGTTTTTTGGCGCACCGGATGTGGCGATTACTCAAATTCTGGTGGAAACCCTGTATCTGGTGTTAATTGCCGCGATACTCCCGCGCCTGCCGGTATTTAGCCCCGATAAAAAAGTGGGCTTTCGCCCCAGAGATGCCCTGCTGGGTAGCGCCGTTGGTATTTTATTTACCCTGAGCATTTTGGTGGTTCTGCAAACTCCCTTCGAGAGCCCGGTAAGCGAGTATTACAAGGCGGCGGCAGTACCGGAAGCCCATGGCCGCAATATCGTCAATGTGATTCTGGTGGACTTTCGCGCACTGGATACCTTCGGGGAAATCATTGTGGTATTTACCGCAGCTATTGCTGCGGTGATTTTACTCGGTCACCATTTAAAACGGGGCAAGCAGTGAATTCTATTATTCTACAAACGGCTACCCGGGTGCTGGTAGCGCTGATTTTACTCTTTTCCGTTTATATGCTGTTGCGCGGACACAATTATCCGGGCGGGGGATTTATTGCCGGATTAATTGCCGCCTCTGCCTTTGCCTTATTTGCTATCGCCTGGGGCGTGGAAGCGGCGCAGAGCGCTTTGCGCGTAGCGCCCGGGACACTGGCCGCCTGCGGTGTGGCTATCGCCGGGCTCTCCGGGTTAATGGCATTATTTTATGGGGATGGACCCTTTTCCGGGCAGTGGTTTACCCTGTTCGGGAGCAAGACAACGGGCGGAATTGTTATCAGCAATGTTTTATTTTTTGATATTGGTGTCTACCTGACTGTACTCGGAGCCGTACTCACTCTGATTTTTGCCCTGGAAGAGGCCTGCTGATATGGAAGCGCCCCTCGCCGTTGTCGTCGGTATTCTACTCGCTACTGGCGTATACCTTATGCTGGCCCGCCACCTGCTGCACTATCTATTTGGTCTGGTGCTGATCAGCAATGCCGCCAACTTGACAATTTTTATCGCCGGGCGCTTAACGCGCGCCTCCCCGCCACTGGTGCCCAAAGGAGAGGAGGCCCCGCAAATTATTGTCGCCAATCCCCTGCCCCAGGCCCTGATCCTCACCGCCATCGTGATTGGCTTTGGCCTGCTGGCCTTTGCCCTGGCCCTAATCGCGCAGGCTTACCGCGAGCTGGGCACACTGGATGTGGACAGTATGCGCATTGCCGAACCAGTACCGACCAAGAGGAAACAAGCCCCTTGAGCTGGTTATTGGCCCTGCCATTTTTAATTCCCATTACCACGGCATTACTCGCCTTTGCCGCTCGCGGCCGTCGCTATGTCAGCGCTGCCATTTCCATATTGGGATGTCTCGCCGCACTGTGCACCAGTATTGTTATCCTGGTTTGGGTGGAGCTTCACGGTCCCCAGGCCGGGCAGATGGGAGACTGGCAGGCCCCCTATGGCATCACCTTGGTCGCCGATCGGCTCAGTGCGATCATGCTGCTGATCAGCGCTATTGTCGGCCTGTGTGTCGCACTCTTTGCAGTTTCAGATATCGATGAGAAGCGGGTTAAGTTGGGCTTTCACAGTTTTTTTCAGCTGTTATTGGCCGGTGTCTGCGGCAGCTTTATCACCGGCGATATCTTCAATCTGTATGTGTGGTTTGAGGTCATGCTGATTGCCTCTTTTGCCCTGCTGGTGCTGGGAGGGGAGAAGATACAGCTGGATGGCGGGATTAAATATGTGGCGTTAAATCTGGTGTCCACACTGTTGATGCTGACCTCTATCGGCTTGCTCTATGGCCTCACCGGCACCCTGAATATGGCACAGCTGCATATTTCCCTGGCCGAGGTACAAAATCCCGTCGCTATTGCCACATTGGCGGTTATATTTATCTGTGCCTTTGGCATCAAGGCGGCAATATTCCCCCTGTTCTTTTGGCTGCCGGCCTCATACCATGCGCCACCGGTGGCGGTAACCGCTGTATTTGCCGGCCTCTTAACCAAAGTCGGGGTCTACGCGCTGATTCGCACCTTTACTTTAATTTTCCCCAATGACTTGGAATTTACCCGGAATATTTTATTGGGAGCAGCATTACTCACCATGCTGACCGGGGTGCTGGGCGCGGCGGCACAGTATGAGTTTCGCAAGATACTGGCATTTCATATTATCAGTCAGATTGGATTTCTGATTTTAGGGCTGGCACTCAACAGCCCTTTGGCGCTGGCTGGTTCTGTTTTCTATATGATCCACAATATTGTGGCAAAAACGAATTTATTCCTGATCAGTGGTACCGCCCAGCGCCTCACCGGCAGCTATGAACTCAATGAAATCGGAGGTCTATATCGCGCCAGTCCACTCCTCTCTGCACTCTTTTTTATTGCTGCATTTAGCCTGGCCGGATTCCCACCGCTGTCCGGGTTCTGGGCAAAGCTACTGCTGGTCAAGGCGAGTCTGGATCAGGCCGCCTATATCGTCGCCGCTGTGGCACTGATTACCGGGGCGCTGACCTTATTTTCCATGAGCAAAATATGGGCGGAGGCCTTCTGGAAAGCGCACCCCCGGGAACAGTGCAAGAATTTGTACAGCCTCAGTGGCGCAGAGCGCTTACAGCGGCTGCTGCCTGTCGCACTCCTCGCACTGATCACCTTGGCTCTGGGATTTCTCCCCGAGCCTTTTATTGAGTACTCCCTGGGGGCCGCCGGGGAGCTATTACAGCCAGACGATTACCTTAACGCCGTATTGCCCGACAACACGCCCTAAAAACGGGGGGAGTAAATAGAGATGCGTGCTTTTTTATTAAATTTACTGCTCGCGATCAGTTGGTCCGCCCTCACTGGCAATGCGTCCATGACAAATTTTTTCTTTGGCTTTCTAATCGGTTTTTTGGCCCTGCGGGTCTCCCCCAGGCTGCCCGGTTCGCAAAGCTATTTTGCCCGCCTGCCACGCCTGGCCCGGCTGTGCTTTTTCTTCCTTGAGGAGCTGGTTTTATCCAGCCTGCGCGCCGCCTACGAGGTATTCTCGCCGCGCTTGCAAAGCAAACCCCTTATCGTGCGACTGCCGATCGAGAAACTGGATAAAAACCAGATTTTTATTCTCACCAACTTAATTTCCCTGACACCGGGCACTATGGTATTGGATGTCACCCCCAATAATGATGCCTTAATCGTACACACCATGTTTGTCAGTGACCCCGATGCCTTCCGCCGGGAAATTAGCGAGGGATTTGCCCGGCGAGTGAAGGAGGCGGTATCCTGATGTTTCTCACGATTATCGATATTCACTCGCCCCTGGTCGCAGCGGCAATCAATATTGCCTCCTTGCTGCTACTGTTGGCCCTGGTGATGTGCTTCCTGCGTATCGCACTGGGCCCCACACTCGCCGACAGAGTGGTGGCTCTGGATGTTCTCAATATTCTCGCGGTGGCTTACTGCGCACTACTGGCCATCGCCTCGGGGCAGCCGGTCTACCTGGACGCCGCTATCGCCCTGGCCCTGGTGGCTTTCTTGGTAAGTGTGGCCTTTGCCCGCTTTATTGAGAAAAGTGGCTCACGCACAGTAACTCACGCGCATAAAGATCATGATGACATTGGATGAGATTTTTATCGCCCTGATCATTCTGGTGGGCAGCTTTTTTGGCTTCAGTGCCGCTTTGGGCTTACTGCGAATGCCGGATTTTTACACTCGTATGAGTACATCGGGAAAGGGCGCCACAGTGTGCTGTGGCTTATTGTTGGCGGGTGTGGCAATTCTTTTTAGCGACGCGCAGGTAACCGCCAGGGCTATCGCGGCTATTTTATTTTTACTACTCACGGTGCCAATCGGTGTCCATATGATTGCCCGGGCAGCTTACCGGGCCGGCACCCCCATGTGGCGGGGTACCGGTTCCAAGTTCAAGAGTCCGACGCGCGATATTCAGTAGCGACTAAATCTTCTCGCCGTACAGCTCTTCAATCATACTTTCGCTGCGCTGGCGCAAATGATCCATATCTGCGTCCTGTATGATGACATGACCCATTTTGCGCCCAGGGCGCAGGGCTTTGCCGTACAGCCAAACACCATCGTTGTCCTGCTGCGGGGCCACATCAACCCCCAACATATTGACCATCGCAACCGGTTGCGGACAGCTGGTATCCCCCAGGGGCATATCCAGTATCGCGCGGATATGATTGGCAAATTGGCTGGCCTCAGGGCCGACAAAGGTCCAGTGACCGCTGTTGTGAACTCGCGGTGCCACTTCGTTGACGATCAAGCCGCTCTCACAAACAAAGCACTCAACGGCCAAGACACCCACGTAGTCCCAGTCTTGCAGCAAAGTCTCCAGGTAACCCTCGGCGGCGCGGAGCAGCTCCGGGTTATTGTAGGGTGCGGTAGACAGTAGCAGGGTGCCATTGCGGTGGCGATTTTCCGTCAGCGGGTAGGCTTTAATTTCGCCGGATGCGGAGCGGGCGCCGATAATGGAGACCTCACAGGCGAAATTCACCCCGGCCTCGACCACACATTCCTGATCCCCAGCTTGGGGAATCGCAGCGTCCAGGTCCGCCGCGCTCTTCACACACCACTGGTTTTTGCCGTCGTAGCCATTTTCACAGCTCTTGATAAAGGCCGGGTAGCCCAGTTGAGCGACGGCTTGCCGCAGTTCTTGCTCACCCCGCGCCGCAGCGAAAGGAGCCACGGGCAGACCCGACTGGGTGAGGGCCCGCTTCTCGCGCAGGCGGTGCTGGGCCTTCTCGGTAATATGCGGGTCCGGGTATACCGGACAGAAGGCCTGCAAAGCGCGCAGCAAGTCCACACTCACCTGCTCTCTCTCACTGGTAATCACTTCCGGGCGCCCGAGGGCCTGATACAACGCCTCCGCGTCCTGTCCGGGTTCCATCTCTACGATAGTCCCCAGTCCCTTAACACAGTCAGTATTTTCACCGGTCTCGGCCAGGAAACTAAACTCCACGCCGAGGGGTTGCCCCTCTTGGGCCATCATCTGTGCCAACTGCCCACAGCCAATAATGGCGACTCGTCTCTTACTCACAACGATCTCCTATCACTCAACCGTGATCGGAACTTGCTCGGTCTGGCGCTCGCGCCAAGCGATCAGGCGTTTCTGCAACTCCGCATCGGCCAAAGACAGCATCTGCGCAGCCATCAAACCTGCATTGTAGGCACCAGAGGCACCGACCGCCTGGGTGGCTACCGCGACACCGCGAGGCATTTGTACGATAGACAACAAGCTGTCCATCCCCGTCATAAAGCGGCTCTCAACCGGCACCGCGATTACCGGCAGGGGCGTCATAGCAGCGATCATACCCGGTAGGTGGGCAGAGCCGCCGGCACCGGCAATAATCACTTCGGTGCCGGATTCGTGGGCGCGGCTGGCAAATTCAACCATGCGCTGGGGAGTCCTGTGAGCAGAAACCACGGCCGTGGCAAAGGGAACTTCAAGCTCTTCCAAAGGCTTAGTCGCGTTGCTCATGGTGGCCCAATCTGAGCGGGAGCCCATTACGATGGTGACTTTTTCAAAGGGAATCGGCTTCACTTGCGATTAACTCCAGTATTGAACTAGCGCCAGATAGACGGGTATCGCCACCAGCACATTGAAAGGAAAAGTAACGGCCAGGGACAAAGTGATCGACACACTGGCATTGGCCTGCGGCAGAGCAACGGACATAGCTGCGGGCACAGCAATATAAGAAGCACTGCTACCGAGTACCGCAAGGAGGAAAATACCACCGGGAGACAGTCCCATTAAGCTTGCCAAGGCACCGCCCGCCGCACCACCAATGAGCGGCATAAAGATACCAAAGCTGAGTAAGAAAGCTCCCTGCCCGCGTACATCGGCGAGACGCGCCGCAGCGACACGCCCCATCTCCAGCAGGAAAAGCGCCAATATGCCATGAAACAGGGTGCCAAAGAAAGGCATGACAGAGGCGGTGCGCTCACCGGCCCAGGCGCCAATCGCGATACCGCCGAGAAGCAACATCACTCCCTGGTTACAGGTGACCTCGTGAAATACCCGGCGCTTGCCTCCATTCCCCATGGATTGGCGCGCCAGGAGGATTCCGATAATGATCGCCGGTACCTCAAGCAGGGCGACAAACAGCGGGAAGTAAGCTTCGTAGTCGATCTGCTGTGACTGCAACAGCGCCACAGCTACCGCATAGGTGGCAACACTGACGGAACCGTAATGAGCCGCAGTTGCGGCGGCGTCCACACGGGACCACTTGCCGATCCAGCGCAAGATAGGGAAAGCCAGCAGGGGCAGCAGAGCGCCAAAGGCGACTACCGCCAGGGCTTGCGGCACCAGGGTCGCTGCGGAATAGGCACTCAGGGCGGCGCCGCCTTTCAGGCCGATCGCAATTAGCAGGAAGATCACACAGCTCTGGTAGAGGCCCTTGGGCAAGCTCAAATCACTGCGCACCAACTGGGCAAAGGCACCCAGTAAGAAAAAGCCGACAACGATATCCAACTGCATCTCTAGGGCTGTCCCCGGCGCTGGTGGGCGCGACCCGTGGCGATACGTATGCGCTTGGGCGTTTGCGCCATCAGCCAGTAAGCGACGTTGGCCAGCACGACCACCAAGCCCACAGCCATCAGCGGAACCCCGTTAATACCGGCGAGGTTGACTGACAGGCCTACACAGAGCACGACTAAGCCGACAATGACACCAAAAAAGAGTTGTGATCGCTGCATCGATAATGCCCCTATTGATTGTTGAAGTAGGCGCATTATCAAGATTGCTATTGATAGATAAAAATAGATATTTATTATGCAATCCATAACTCAAAATCTATATAGGTGATGTTGTGCCCCTCAACCGAGCGCACGCCCGTATCGGCACCGTCCGCCAGCTGGAAATCCTGCTCTGTGTGTATGAGCAGAGCAATATCAGCGCTGCCGCCAGGGCCCTGCATCTCACCCAGCCCAGCGTGTCGATGCAGCTGGCCAAACTCTCCGAGGCGGTGGGCCTCCCCCTCTACTATTCGGTGGGCCGGCAACTGCAATTTACCGAGGCCGGGCTGACCCTGGTGGAGAGTGCCCGGGAGATCCTGAAGAGCTACGAGTACCTGGACCTGAAGCTGTCGCAGCTGCGCGGACTGGACACCGGCAGCTTGCAACTGGCGGTGGTGACCACCGCCAAATACTTTATCCCCCACCTGATCGGCGAGTTTTACCAGCGCTATCCGCGACTGGATATTCACTTCAGGGTGGGCAACCGCCAGCAGATTATCGATTACACCGGTGAGGATGAAGACGATTTCTACGTTTTCAGCCACCCACCCAAAAGTCAGGATCTGGAGCTGGTCGAATTTCTGCCCAATCGCCTGCTGGCAATCGCCCCGGAAAATCACCCGCTGGCTTCCCGCAAGCGTATCTCCCTGCACGAGTTTGCAGAGTGTCCATTCCTGCACCGGGAAGAGGGCTCCGGTACCCGCCACGCCATCGAGCAATTCCTGCACAAACGCAATATAGACCTCAAGCTGCGCATGACCATTGAAAGTAATGAAGCCATCAAGCACGCGGTGATGTCGGGATTGGGGGTCTCGATTCTATCGGAGCACACCCTGGCATTTGGCGGGCGCGCGGGCTTGTCCATACTCAATGTCGAGGCGCTTCCCATTGTCACTCACTGGTATTTGGCCCGGCGCAAATCGCGTCCCCTGTCACCGGCGGCACAGAAGTTCCTGGAATACGCCCGCAACCTGGAAAAGGTGCCCCTGGGCAAACTCCCATAATTCCACCTTGCTCCCCGGCAGCCCCCTACCGGTGCTGCGAGCCTGCCCCAAACCCAATCTGGGGTAGGCAAGTTCCGCAGCGGGCCGGCGCTACAATTTAGTCCTCAAAATTTGAGAAATTCCCTGCGCGCTGGCTCAGCCCTGCTACTTTTTTCAGTACTTAGGGGGTCTCCGAATAATTCTGAAGGCCCCTTGGGGCGGTCTCTGAAGACTGCGGAGGTAGTGCGAAATTATTCAGGGGCTCCCCCAGCCAAAGTAGCACCAATATTCACCCAGTAAAAAACTGGGGCAGATTCTCTGTTGTATCTGTGTCCGACCTCGCCAAGATGGATAGCACGATGACTGCAAAAGACTTTAATAAAGGCATAATTACCCTACTCTTTACCCTGTCAACACTCTCCGTTCAAGCTGAAGATAATTGGCGCGATGTCGATTGGGGGGAATTTATTGTTCGTTTCGGCCTGACTTATGTTCAGCCAAACGATGAGGGCACTGCGCTTAAATACCGGGTTTTACAGCAGTGGGATTTATACAACAGCAGCTGGAAAATCGATTCGGCCCATGCCTGGCAAATATCTGCGGTCTGGCGCCCCAACGAGCGCTGGGGTGTTGAATTAATGCATATTAATGGCGCCAACTATGGCGCAAAATTGGATAACTTCACCGGCAATCCCGGGCGCAGCCAAATCCAGATCGGCGATTTTAGCACCGCCTCTACTCTACTCTTTGCCAACTGGTATTTCCTGGACCTCTCCTATCGAATGCGCCCCTACGCGGGCGCGGGGATTAACTACACCAATTTCCACAACGTGGAAATTAGCCATCAGTTTGACGAATACCTGTTAGATTCCGGGCTGTCGGTCGCGCCGGGATCACTCAATATGGGGCACTCCTGGGACTGGGGGCTACAGGCGGGGGTAGACTTTAATTTCGATTTCCGCGACTGGAAATACCCTATCCTGCTCAACTTATCCACAATGTATTATCTGGCGGACACCAACATTACCGTCGATTTCCCCACAGAGTTGGGTAGGGATCGCCTCTACGCCCACTTTGACTACAACCCCTGGGTTATTAATTTTGGCATTGGCACTAAATTTTAATTAACCGCTCTATTTGAGTGGGTCGCGCAGCAACGAATCGCTCTCAGCTGCGCGCAGTGTATTTTTCCTTCAGGCCCAGTCGTTACTGCGCCGTTACACGGCCACTATTTTTGGCAATAATTTGGCGCGATAAAAGGAATAACCGTGTCACTGACCAACACTGGATACCGGGTTTATTTCCCCAGGCGCTTGCAGCGGAGCCTGCTCGCTCTGACAATTCCCCCGCTGGTTATTTGCGCCAGCCAATCTCTGGCACAGTGCAATCCCGGCAACAGCGGAACAGCCGGTGCCGATCAAATTAATTGTGATGAGAATAATGATCCCAATGGCGCAAATATAACTAGCTTCGCCGGCGACGACCGCATCAGCCTAAGCGGCGGCACCGCAGACAATGTATTTGCCGGTGACGGGAATGATGAAATTTATATTAGCGGGGGAATAATTACCCAATTAGCCGACGGTGGTGCCGGCAACGATACAATTATTCTCGATGAACGCTCCAGTGATGTGGGCACCTATCAGGGCGGCGGAGGCATTCACGGCGGCGCTGGGGACGACACCCTGACCCTGCTCGACGGGCTGTCCTTTCACGTCTGGGGGGGAGAGGGTAACGATACCATTACCCTGGATGGCGGTTTTATTTTTAACTACCTGGATGCCGGTAGTGGCGATGATTATATCTACTGGGATGAGGGGATCAGCAACGAAGTTCGCGGCGGCTCCGGGTCAGACACCCTGCTAATTGATGCGCACTCTTTCGATGGCGATGTACTACTGGATGGTGGCGATGACCTCAGTGCAGACGATGGGGAGATTGACCGTCTAATTTTTAAATTGGACTACTCCGTCGATGGAACCCTTCTACATAATTGGGAGAGAGTCTCCGTCTGGGGCAGCTCTAAAATGCACTTTAGCGGCAACCTCGCAGTTGGCGGGGGGCTCGATACGGAGGGCAACCCCCTCGGTCTCGATATTCGCTGGGGTGGACAGGCCTCTTTTGACGGTGAGCGCTATGTGGTGTCCGGTGATATCTCCAACAACGGCACCATTAACTTGTCCAACAGTCAATTCAATACCCTGGTAATCGCCACAGACAGCCAGGGTAACTACGGCCATTACCGCTCCGACAACGGGCGCCTGTGGCTCGACGCAGCCCTCGGTGATGAATTCTCGCACAGTGATCAACTAATCGTGGAAGGCGACAGCAGCGGCACCACGACCCTTGTAATATTTAACCGCGCCGGCAAGGGGCAGCGCACAGGCGGAGAGGGGATTAAAGTGGTCTCGGTGGCAGGGGACTCCAATGCCCAGTTTATCCTGGCGGGGGACTTTGTCAGCAAAGATAATCAGCCGGCAGTTATCGGCGGTGCCTATGGCTATACACTGCACCAGCACGGCAGTGCGGAAAACTCCGATGGCAACTGGTATCTGCGCTCAACGGTGGATAACTCCTCAGTATTTCCCAACGGCGGTATGGCGCGCTGGCAGCCCGCCTCGGTGCTCTACGAAACCCTCCCGCAAGTGCTCAGAACACTTAATATCCCCACCTCACTGCGCAGCCGCCTGGGCAACCGCTACTGGGTCGCGAGCAGCTACTTGGACCTGGTCACTAGCGAGTACAGCGACGCCCAAGAGCAGGCTGTAGACCGGCGGGGTTTGTGGATCAGGAACTCCGCCCGCCACACAACCCTCTTCCCCAAGGAGTCCAGCACCCGCGCCGACTGGAAACAGCGCTATTACCAGATACAAGTGGGGGTTGACCTGCCTATCGGGGTCTCCGTCTATGGCAGCCAACTGATTGGCAGCGCAGCGCTGCACTACGGTGACTCCAAAAACGAGGTCAACTCATTTTTTGGTGATGGCTCTATCGACGCCAGTAACTATGGTGTCAGCGCTTTTATCACTTGGTATGGCGCAGGGGGCACTTTTATCGATAGCCAGTTAAAGCTGAATTGGTTTGATTTTGAAATGGATTCCAAACCACTGCGCCAGCTCGACAATAGCGATGAGGCATTTGGCTATGCCCTATCGATCGAGGGAGGCAGGAGCTTTAGGCTGCGGGACTACTACTCCTGGACACCCCACGCCCAATTAATCTACACCTCGGAAGAGGCCAATGATTTACAGGATATCTACGGGGTGCAAACCACAGATATCAACAACAATGGTTTCCTCTTGCGCCTGGGCAGTATCTTTGAAAAACGCAAGAGCCAACACAAAAGCAGTCACAATATGTATGGCTCCCGCCCTCTGGAAAGGTTTTCCCTGTTTGTAACGCCGAGCCTAATTTACAATGTCGATCAGAGCACCGACCTACTGGTATCCGGGGCCCGCCTCAAGCAAAAACCAGATACTTGGTACGGCGAATTGCGCCTGGGCGCCAGTTACGATGAGTGCGGGGACCACTGCTCCATCTATTCAGAAATTTATTACAGCAGCAGTCTGGAAAATTGGGGGGATAGCTTTTCTGGGGGGCTGGAACTGGGTTTTCGCTATAAATGGTAATACCAGATTAAAGCGACAGCTTTGTAAAAAACCAAATTTTCTTCGAGTCACAACGCATTTACTCTAACAGCAATCGCGCCAGCTGATACTCAGAAAAAACGCTGCGTATTTTTCTATCATTGCCACTTTTCCCCTTTAAATTTTGCTTTTTTAACCCGCTGGCCTGGCATCCGGGAATGGTTAAAAACCTATCCCGCCAAAAACGAACGTCCGCGACTCTTGCGCAGCGGACCCCCTGCCGCATACTCATGGCTTTGAGCCAGATATCATCCGCATTGGGACACAGCGCTAAAAATTTGTCCTTATTCAGGGCGTCGGGGTGCAGTGCACCGGGGTAATATAAAACACCTCCAACTCCGGTGGGAAAAACCCGGTAGGAGGGTTTAACATTCATATCGCAGCGCCAGCTCTCGCGCGTTGTCCGCCATTGGCGATAAGGCAATATATTGCCCTGTTTATCGACAGCAATTCTGTGGGCGCGATGGCAAAAAATATACTCTGGGGATTTTATATATGACTGATATAGCATATCGATGGTATCCACCGGATAGAGGATATCGTCATCCACCGTGATAATCAGGCTATCGGGAAACTGCTGCAGTGCATAAAAATACTTTGTATAAGGCCCCAGATCTTCATCGACAAATTCGACCCGCAAGCCCCGCTGCAACTGTTTCGTCAAAAGACTGGGCAAGCTGTGCCCGGGAAACTCTTTAACCGATAACCAGAGGACAATTAAATCTGCTTTGAGGGATTGCTGAAATAAACTCTCAATACACAAGTGAATATCGTGAATACGCTTACCGTAACTCGTTAGCGACACAATAATATTGTGTTTAGCCGTATTACCCACACCAGAAGTATGACTCCCCAGGGCCGACTGCTCCAATAGGCGCCGCCAATATAAAGCATCTAATTTTAGGTTATTATTGATGGTATTTTTCTTACTGCGCTTCGGCGCAAAACCCTTAAACATATACTGATATTGAAACCCTGGGATTGATACATCTCGATGCCAAGGCCCTGGCAATAATAGCTACACTAAAACAGCCGCTAAAACGATAGCGGCTCACCAATGCCTATGGGAGCCGCTTGCCGGGGTTGAGCATACCCTCAATAGTACAGGTATGGCCCAGTTTTCAGTAAATGCAACATTTCCTAGCCTATTTCACCGGTCTCCCCGGTCTCAGCGGGGGATTTTCTCTCTGCGCTGCGGCGGCCATATAGCGCCAGTAGAATACCTGACGGGAACATCAATACACCGTAGACCGCTGAGGGCACTGACATCTCACTGGAGTGCAGCAGGGTAAGCGTGACCATCATTCCGATAGTGCTGTTTTTAATGCCGAGTTCCGTGGCAATCGCCACCCCCTCCCGCTTCGACAGACCAACTATTCGACTGATTAAAAGTCCCAGTATCACACCGCACAGATTCAATAGAATGACCGAGGGCCCCGCCTGAATCATCAAGTCTGCGAGGCGATCGCGAATCCCCCAGATAAGCCCCGCCACCAGTGCCAGCAGCACCACTCCACCAAAAATACTCACAAGCCCCTCTGCCCGGCGAGCCAAGTGTGGCTTCCAGGCGCGGAATAACATTCCAATAACGACCGGTAAGAGGACAATACTGGATAACATCGCCACGGTGCTGGCAAAAGGCAGGGCGATGCTCTGCTCGGCACCAAAGTAGGTGCGAAGCGCATAATTAGTGAAAAGCGGTAAACTGGCGATAGTAATCAAGCTGGCGGAAACCGTTAACACAATGGAGAGCGCCACATTGCCGCGAGCCAGCAGAGTAAACAGGTTTGATGTCGTACCTCCCGGGCAGGCCGCAATAATGACCAGGCCGACAGCAATGGCCGGTGGCAAATTTAACCCCCAGCACAGGGCTATCGCGATTGCGGGCATCAGCAGGATTTGCGCAGAGGTGCCGACGATAAGGCCAACCGGTTTGACCGTGACCTGGTGAAAGTCCCTGGCGGTTAGGGTCATCCCTATACCCACCATGATAATAAACAGCGATATAGGCAAACCGATCGAGATAAGGGGGCCTGACTCCATGATTGTCTCCGCTAACAGTCACTGAACAACCGTACCCAAGCCACATCAGCAGCCAGTACAATAAAGTTTGCACTGGAGAGAGATAGCGACAGCAAGACAGAAACACCTCTGCCAGAGGCGTTATTTCAACAGCGCTAATACGCTGGTTATTGGGGCATTCGGGTAGAGGGTTAAAAGTGTAATTATTATTTTTAGCTGGTGAAGTATTCTCCAATAAGCTCAGAGCCCCCCACCAATCCACACTCTATTTTTGGTGTCTCTGTAGCTCTCACTTTCACAGACACCTCAGGCAATATACAGAACTTTAATGGCTCAGGAAACGCAACCCATCACCACGATCCCCCCCTCGCTACACGGGCGGGTAGATCACTGGAACAACCTGCTCTGGTCTGTGGGCAGCGCTGATATTCCCCCAGGCGAGGCCTCCATTGCAGGGATAGGCGCGGCAACTAAACTGCCCTGGCTCCCATCCGCCCGGCGAGTTGAGCTACTGGAATACTTCTGCCGCGACCGAGTAAAAGCGGCGCTCGCCCCGGAGCTGCAAGATTACCTGCACACACTCAACCGCAATAAACCCAATTATCGCCTGGGCAC
Source organism: Microbulbifer regidiadema (SeqCode) (assembly GCF_052467605.1). Taxonomy (NCBI): domain Bacteria; kingdom Pseudomonadati; phylum Pseudomonadota; class Gammaproteobacteria; order Cellvibrionales; family Microbulbiferaceae; genus Microbulbifer; species Microbulbifer regidiadema (SeqCode). The sequence continues at coordinate 2,484,040 of NZ_CP174316.1, forward strand.
ATATTTTGAGAGACTCTGGTCATTTGCTTTTCGCCAACACCCAGACTACGAACTGCGCCACCAGAACCTCCCCCTGAGGAAAGATGGCAAAACACTGGGCGAGCTCGACTTTGTCGTACAACACCTGCCCAGCAGGCGTTGTGAACACTGGGAGATTGCGGTGAAATTCTACCTCCAGGTGGCAAGGCATCACTGGGTAGGCCCCGGGCTCAAAGACCGGCTGGATATCAAACTGGCGAGGATGGCAGATCACCAACTCCCACTGATTCGCACACCGGGAGTGCAGTCACTGCTGCGAGATCACGGCTTGCAGATAGATCGACAGTGGGCGCTGATGCCGGGAAGGCTCTTTAAGCCCCTGAATACACTTCAACAGCTATCCAACCACCCCTTCTGGTGGGCGCCCTTGTCCGAGTTCCGCGCGCTCTGCCAGGATCAGCCCCCCTTTGCTAGCCACGAGTGGCTGCCACTTCCCAAACGGGCCTGGCTGGCACCGCAGGGCCATCTCGCGGGTATCAGTGCAGAGCGCTTGGTGGAGACATTGCGCTCCACAGGGTTTACCCAACCCCTGTGTATCGCGGCTATTGATTCCAGCGGCGAAGCCTGCCGAGGCTTTATCGTACCCGATGACTGGCACCGGCGCGCCGAAGCGGGCTTGCCTCCTTAACGTCAATCACTCCCAACCGCTCCGAGCGAGCCCGCGATGCCTCCTGGTGGGGCTCGCATTATTTTCACGCTGGGTGATTGACATAAATCAATTTACATTTACAATTTTCAGAAATTTCTGAAATTTAAGAAGTAAATGAAACTATCGAATCAAGCCCAGGCATTCGTACTGCACTTTGGGGAAATGGGGAGCCGCTGGGGGTTCAACCGCACGGTGGGGCAGATGTTTGCCCTACTCACCATTCACCCCGCACCTCTGAACGCCGAGCAACTGGCCCAGGCTCTCAAAATCAGCCGTGGCAATGTCAGTATGGGGCTCAAGGAATTGCAGGCCTGGCGCCTGATTGAATTGCACCACCAACCGGGCGATCGCAAAGACTATTTCACCGCCGCAGGGTCAATCTGGGACCTCGCCCGCACCGTCTTTGAAGAGCGCCGCAAACGGGAGCTCGATCCCACCCTAAGCCTACTGCGCCAACTGCTACTCAATGAGCCCCAGGATGAACTGGATGCCCAGGCCCAGGAAAAAATTCAGGAGGTGTACAGTTTGCTGGAGCTACTGGAAGAGTTTGCCAACACCCTCAGCAAGCTAGAACACCAGGACCTGCTTAAATTGATGAAGCTGGGCTCCGGTATCGTCAAGCTGCTGGAGCTCAAAAGTAAGATAAGCGGTGGACAGAGCGCCCCCGGTTAGCCCGCAAAACACCGCTGCGGGCAATACCGCAGTCTGCAAAACACTTGTTCCGGGGAGAAATCCACAGGGCCAATTCTACGGCCAGTAACCCCGGCATATTTTGACCCGGCAGCAGATAGCTGCCGGGTCAAAACGGCACAAGGCCGTGCCGCTGCCGATCCAAGATCGGCTCCTGCAAGACTGTATACGCGGGAACATACACCTGCCTCTATATTTTCTTGCAGTGCCAATTAGCACAGGAGGTGCTTATTGGCTCACTGGTTCAAAGATCTCAGACCAGCAGAGGCTCCCATGTTAGATACCCTGATCCTATCCAGGATACAGTTTGCCGCCAATATCAGCTTTCATATTCTCTTTCCTACAATCACCATTGCACTCGCATGGATCATTTTCTTTTTTAAATTACGCTACGACCAAACCAATAACCCGGTGTGGATGCGCGCCTATCGTTTTTGGGTAAAGGTCTTTGCCCTGACATTTGCCCTCGGCGTGGTCAGCGGTATCACCATGTCCTTCCAGTTCGGAACCAACTGGCCGGGCTTTATGGCCCAGGTCGGCAATATCGCCGGCCCACTGCTGGGCTATGAAGTACTGACTGCGTTTTTTCTCGAAGCGACCTTCCTCGGTATTATGCTGTTTGGCATTAATAAGGTGCCCAGCAAAATACATACCCTGTCGGCATTTATTGTCGCGACGGGAACCACACTGTCCGCCTTTTGGATTATCGCCCTCAACTCCTGGATGCAAACACCCGCCGGCTTCGAGATACGCGATGGCGTCGCCTACCCGGCCAGCTGGCTGGAAATTATCTTTAACGCCTCTTTCCCCTACCGGCTCACACATATGCTGCTCGCTTCGGGCCTGACGGCATCGTTCTTTGTCGCGGGAATTTCCGCCTATCGAATCCTCAAGGGAGACCCCAAGCGCGCCCCCCGGCTCGCCCTGAAGACCGGACTGACCCTCGCCGCCATTTTTATTCCGATTCAAATCTATGTCGGTGACCTGCACGGCCTCAATACCTTTGCGCACCAGCCGCAAAAAGTCGCGGCGATGGAAGGGGTTTGGGAAACGGAACGCGGCGCCCCGCTACTGCTGTTTGCGCTCCCCGACGGGGAGGAAAAAACCAACCACTGGGCGATTGGCATTCCCAAAATGGCCAGCCTGATCCTCACCCACGAGTGGGAGGGGGAAATCCGGGGGATCAATGAATTTCCCGATAATCACCCGCCAGTTGCGCCGATCTTTTTCGCCTTCCGCATTATGGTGGGCGTGGGCATTCTCATGCTGCTGACCGCTTGGACTGGGGTTTACCTCCTGCGCAGAGGCGAACTGCCCCAGTGGATGCTAAAAACCCTGGTCGCGATGACGTTTTCCGGTTGGGTTGCCACCCTGGCCGGTTGGTATGTCACAGAGATTGGCCGGCAACCCTGGCTGGTTACCGGAGTGCTGAAAACCGCCGATGCGGTCACCTCTGTTCCGCCCTCACACGTGGGGTTTTCCCTCGCCCTGTATTTAGCTGTCTATGTGATATTGCTCTTTGCCTACATAAGAACCCTGAAAGTGATGGCCCTGAAATCTGTAAAAGTTGAAGAGTTTGAAACCCAGGAGCTATCTGCCGGTAGCAGCCTGAGCAACCTGCATAAAGACACTGAAGGAAATACCCGGGGAGAGAGCAAATGACAGATAGCGCATCTGCCGCAGCTTACTGGCTGCCGGTCGCCTTTGTCGCACTGATGGGCTTGGCGATATTGGTCTATGCCATACTCGACGGCTACGATCTGGGGGTAGGCATACTGCTGCCCATGCGGGAAACCGATGAATCGCGCAGAGATACCATGATCGCCTCCATCGGCCCGTTTTGGGATGCCAATGAAACCTGGTTGGTACTGGCGATCGGGTTGCTATTGATCGCATTCCCGATCGCCCACAACTTGGTATTAATGCATCTGTATATTCCCGCAGCGATTATGTTGGTCGGGCTTATTATGCGGGGAGTCGCATTCGACTTTCGTGCCAAAGCTGCCATCGACAAGAAATTGATTTGGGATAGGACCTTTAAAGCCGGGTCGATTATTACCAGTCTGGCACAGGGCTACATGCTGGGACAATACGTTATCGGCTTTAAGCCCGATTGGTCTGCACAACTATTTTCAGCGCTGAGTGCCCTGGGCGTTACCGCCGCCTACGCCTATATAGGTGGCGCGTGGCTGGTACTTAAAACCGAAGCGCAACTGCAAAAACGGGCCGCGATTTGGACTCGTCGCGCCGGCAGAGCCACTCTGCTCGGGGTGATCGCGGTATCGACTATCAACCCGCTGGTAAATCCTACGGTATTTGATCGCTGGTTTACCTACCCCCTGGTTATGTTTGTACTGTTGGTACCCACGTTGTGTTTTATTGCCTTTATCTTCAATGACATCCTGCTCGCCCGCATGCCAAAACCGGCCGACAGACATAAAGCCCTGCCCTTTTTCACCGTGGTCTTTATCTTTCTGCTGTGCTTTAGTGGTCTGGCCTTCAGCTTTTTCCCGGATATTGTCCCCGGCGAACTCAATATTTGGCAGGCCGCCAGCGCTACTGCGTCTTTACAATTTATTCTTGTGGGGGCTGTTATCGTAGTTCCCGTTATTCTTGCCTATACCGTTTTCTCCTATTACGTCTTTCGCGGAAAGGCAACAGAGCTACATTACCATTAAATCACTATTCAATCGGCTGGTAGGAACCCCCTATTAGCCGATTTTAATTTATTAATGTGGAACTATCCCACAAATCAAACAAGTTCTTCTTGCCCGTCCGAATTTGGTACGATTATAATAATCAATTCCAAAAGACAATTTTTTACATGGAAGTAAAGCGTATGCTAGCCCATGGCCAGTGCCGCTTGTCTAAAGGGGGAGGTAATTTGAACCAAATCGATCGACGAGCTATCAGCCGGCGCGATACTGCCAGTCCGCGCAAACCACAACGCAAGAATGGTCGAGAGAAGTATGAAAAGCTTCTTGACGCCCTTGAAGTATTAATTACTGAACAAGATTCTACGGATATCAGTCTGGCAAACCTAAGCCAGGTTGCAGGTGTTCCGGCAGCGTCTGTTTATCACTTTTTCCCAAGTGTAGATGCCAGCTTAACCGCCCTGGCCGAACGTCACTACAAGTCTTTCGGTGACGTGGTTTTAGGCCATTCAGACTTTTCCCCATCGGAAAGCTGGCAAGACATGCTAAACCAGTTGTGCGACCTTGTGCGCAGCTACTACGAAGAGAATCTCGCAGCACTGAAAGTACATTTTGGACCTCAGTCCAGTTGGGCCTTGCGCCAACTACAAATGGAAAACAGCTGGCGCCTTGCAGATACTCTTATTAAGAACCTGTCTCGGGAGTTCGAGTTACCCCCCTCCCAGGATTGGCGAGACCGGTTTATGTGTGCCATCAACATCAACGACTCTTTCTGCTCCCAGTCTTATTCCCGCTTTGGGAAGATAACCGAAGACGCCGCAGCAGAAGGCAAGCGAGCTGCTGCCGCCTACTTAAAGCTCTATCTCGGCGAGCTTTTACAGCGGCGTCAATTGCGCTTCGCCCCTCTGGAGGCCTCCGCCTAAGCGGAACCTTAAGGCGACTAGCCACAATAAAAGCCCGGTTTATAGCCGGGCTTTTTTGTGCCTGCCCTGGCACTCACTCCCCATTCCCACCTGACAAAGCGCCGCTACTAGACAAAACAAGTTGAATACCAATTATTGGTTAACGGAATAGCTTCCATTTTTATATATACCTGACAGCTATATATAACGGCATCTAAACTTCAATTTGTACCTATACTGACAAATAGGACCAGCGCTAAAATTGCATTTTTGTGACTGGTAAGACCGAACCTACACTTTAACCAACTGATACCAATTGCGCAGGTTTCTTATGCCCATTGCTTCACACGAGCTCTCGGTGGATTTCCCAGAATATGCAGACACAATCAAGCAGCTCATGGAAGATGACATACAGTTCAAACTTGAAAACGATATCTACAGCAAACTGGATAAACAAATAAGAGGTCTTCAGGATAGCGGCATCGGCACCGATGACGATCACTATTCCAGCCTCAAAAAACAAAGAGCCTACCTAAAACAGCACCTGTTTCACCGCATCACATCTGCGATTACCCATCACTAGGGTATGTATTAGCAGCAGAGAGCTTCTGCACAATCCACAGAAATATCACTGAGTGATTCAGAGGCTCCTCACGCGGCGAAATTGCGCGGGTACTGGCTGGGAATTCTGACAGGACAGGATTGGCCTATGCATCTGTACTTGACCTTTTCTTCCCCTTTTGCGCGGAAGACCCGTATTGTCGTGCAAGAGCATAATCTGCACGCGGTGGTAACAGAGCATTTCTCTCACCCCTTTCACAATGAAGGTGAGCTAATCTCCAGCAACCCGCTGGGAAAGGTGCCCTGCCTGACACTGGATAATGGCACTTCAGTCATTGATAGTGAGGCTATCTGCGCATTTCTTGATAAAAGCCTGGGCGATGGTCACCTTTCCGCATCACTGGATAAAAACTGGAATCTAGTCACGTTTCACAGCGTCAGCTCGGGGCTTATGGACGCAGCAGTACATTTGCAAATGGAAAAGTTGCGGGCGCGGGAAAATCTTCGCTCTGAATTTTGGTGGCAACGTTACTTCAGCGCAATAGAGCGGTCGCTTGGATACCTGGAAAAGCACTTGGCCATACTGCCTGACGATTTTAGTTTGTCGCATATTAATTTGTGCTCGGCACTATCCTATCTTGATTTTCGCCATGAAAATTTTGACTGGAGAAGTGACCACCCCAAATTAACCGCAATGTCAGAAGCATTGGAAAAGAGAGCGAGCCTTGCCAAGTGCAAGCTACATGAGTAGCTATAAAAATCTCAGCAGGCACTAATTGTAGCGCTCACCCATTCTCTCTTCGCAAGTGGCCACAGCCTTACACCCGACAAGAGCAATCAGCTTAACCGTGCAGCCATCTTATTTTATTAATATAAATGCCACACTTTTCTACTAGCCTCAGCGCTTTTGGAAGCCCCCCATGGCCAAGCAACTGAAGAATACTCTTTGGATCACCCTGCACAGCCTGGCCATTGTTGTAACTTTCACCAGCTTGCTAACCGGGCTGCGGATATCGACCCTAAGCAAATCCAGTATTGGCCATATCGAAGAACTGCTGCCACAGGGACAGGTTCACAGTGTTCACTTTTTTTCAGCGATAGTGATTTCAGCCATCTTTTTTTGCTATTTATTCTACAAATCAACAAGCAAGCTTCAATCTCCCCATAAAAAGAGATCCTACCGTAAAGCATCCGCCAGGTATCACAGGACAATCACTCGCGCCGGTACACTTTGTATTGCCTGCATAGTCGCTAGCGGTTGGATGTTATTTGTTGGTAACGATTACATCTCCACAGCTCGCCAGATACATTTTCTCGCAGCCCTTGGCGTTCTACTTTATATCTTCCTCCACGCCGGTGTTTATCTATCGACCTACGGTCTAAAAATTTTGGGTTATCTGTTACCCAAAATCAGAACAGGCTATCGAACACCTGTAATTTGCTATCTATCGATAGCTTCGATAACAGCACTGCTTTGGCTGCTAATCACAAATAACAGCCACCACCGTCTGACGGCAAAAAAAATAGATCCGGATTTCTTTATAACCATTGATGGTTTAGCACAGGAATCCATATGGTCCCATGCTTCACCCCTGGAGATTTATACCGATGGCGGCGCCAACTTTATTGATGGTAGTTCAACCGTCAGCTTGAAAGCAGCATACAATCAGAAGGAAATATTTTTCCATATCACCTGGGAAGACCCCACTGAAAGTCTAAAACACCTCCCATTAAAAAAAGTGGACTCCGGTTGGGAGATACAACAACAAGGTTTTCAAAATTTTAATGAAACCCGCTATTACGAAGATAAATTCGCCATGCTGCTGTCCAATTCCTGTGAATTTGGCGCCTCGGGCACCTCTCATTTGGGGCGCAAGCCCCTGGCGCAATTACCGGCAAATTGGCATGGCAAGGGCTATCACTACAGTAGTTCAGAGCAAATTCACGATCTTTGGCACTGGAAAGCCGTTAGAACCAATAAAATGCACTTGGCCGATGATAACTACATAGGTAAACCTGATATTGTAAGGCCCGGGGCGCGCCGCTATACCGCAGGCTACCTTCAGGATGGTAAAGAATCCGGTGCCTACCTGATGAACTGGCAGTGGTACTCCCCGAACAAAGTCACACCCAAGCGGCTTCCCAAGCAAGCATCCTCCCTAACCTCATACCAGCATGCAGATTCAAATAGCGACTGGACCATTGCCTGGTTTGAGTACCAACCCTATCAACGCAAAGAGGATACTTACCCCAGTAACACCACCATGCCTTCAGTTCTCTATACCTCCAATCGCTTTGAGGGGGACCGAGCCGATGTGAGAGCCCGCGCTATTTGGCAAGACGGTTACTGGTCCATGGAAGTGGTTCGTAAACTGGATACGGGGTCGACGCTGGATATACCGGTTAAAGATGGTATCTGCCTGTGGGTTTCCGCATTTGACCACTCCCAGATCGCCCACACACGACATGCCCAACCGATAAAACTTAGACTGGCGGAGCAATAATGATTGTGCGTATATTTTGCATATTTCTTATACCTTTATTTGCTATCGCTGCCGCAGTCCTGCACAGCCCAACAGAGCCTCTGCCGACACCGTACCACCTGGTCAAAATAGATAGACAGGGGGCCGCTATGGGGGCCTGGGCTGGGCCCTGGGCCTGTATCTGCGATACCAATACCGGACTTCTCTGGGAAGTAAAAACAGACGACGAAGGCATCCACGATGGAAGCTGGACCTATTCCTGGTATCAATATGAGAACGGTGTCGAAAATAATGGAGACTGTTATTTTGAAGAGAGCCGCTGTGATACCGAAGATTTAATTCGCCATACCAACCGGCAAAAGCTCTGTGCCACACAAAACTGGAGGCTTCCCGATATTACTGAGCTGCGCTCCATTATCCTGCGGGAAAGCAAATCCGGCAGTCCGCAAATAGCAAGCGAGTATTTCCCCAAAACACAGCGGGGCGATTACTGGACCCGCAATGCCGACAGGCCTTTATACGGCGTCTACCAGTATCTGCACACCGGTGCGGGGGCGGTAAACTTTATGAGTGCAAAAACCGTCACAATCCCCTATAGAAACGCCGCTTTTGTACGCCTGGTTTCCAGCCATTCAACGACCTGTAATAAATATCCACAATAATTCCTGCGCAGCGCACCCAATTTTCACAACTATTCTTTCGGTGTGCTGCACTTTCAAATAATAACCACTACTTACAGGAATCCCCCATGAGACGATTCTTAAGCACTGCTTTTGCTATCTCGACTCTATGCCTGGCAATAGATGCCAACTCAGCGAGCAAATATCACCGATTGGCCTGGGATGGCGATGCCTCCACCCGTGCTGTTATTGGATTTTCACCGAATGGCAACAGTAATAACCCCTACCTTAAATTTGGTTACTCGACCAATGAAAATAGCTGGAATACACAACTGGTAGATTCGGAGCATACCTTCGACGGTAGCTTGAAAAGCTATTTTGTTAGGCTGGAAAATTTACCCGCAGACTCCCCCGTATACTACCGAGTCTGCGACCAGAATGGCTGCGGTGATCGATTCTGGTTTAAAACCGCCCCGGCCGAAGAAGCCCCCTTTGTAATCGTTGCTGGCGGTGACACCCGTACCGGGCACACAACCCGGCGCGAGGGTAATGAACTACTCGCCAAAATTCGTCCGCTGGCCGTTATGCATGGCGGTGACTTTACCAATGCCAACAGCGCCTCGGAGATGGACGAATTTCTACAGGATTGGACCCTGACTTACTCCGATGATGAAATTGACGGTTATAGCTATCAACGTATTTACCCGTTAATTCCCACCCATGGCAATCATGAGGATGACAACTACTCCACCATCTGTCAGGTGTTTGGTGTCGACTTTAATAGCGATGGCAACTGCAACCCCAGCGATACCTATGGCGCGGTACAAATCTCCCCCCTATTGCGGGTCTATACACTCAACAGCCAATTTCAGGAGAGCGGCTGGTCATCCTATGCCACCGCGATGAATAACTGGCTGGAAAATGATTTAACCACAGCTGGCGCCTATAGCAGCTGGCGTTTTGCCCAGTATCACAAACCGATGTTTCCCCACTACAGTGGCAAGTCCGATAACCCCACACTATTTAACTGGTGGGCGCAGCCCTTTTATGACTACGCCATGAATCTGGTAGTCGAGTCAGATACCCATTTGACCAAGCTCACCGAAGTGGTTGCCCCCGGTAACAGCGATTTTTTCACGAGTGACTCTGGAGGCACTGTCTATGTCGGTGAGGGGAGCTGGGGAGCCCCTGCCCGCTCGGCCAATGATGCCAAATTTTGGACCATTGATATGGCCAGCATTCAGCAATTTAAAGTGATCCAAGTCGACGTCGATACGCTGACGGTCCGCACAGCCCAATTTGATGACAGCGCCAGCACCCTGACACGCGAAGAGCGTGCGGATAATCCCCTTGTGCTACCCGAAAACATCAACTGGTGGAGTGCTAATCGAATTGGTGAAGCCATGGCTCTCGCACAGAATAGTGCGGGCAGAAGTGTCATTGTCGAAGATGGCGGAGGCAGTGGTGAGCTGTCACTAGCGGTGACTGATGATAGCTTTATTTCATCCCGCTACGCCTCCAGTAATTTTGACGGAGACGCGGACGGCCTACTGGCAGATGGTAGTGATAGTACTTATGGAACCCTTTACTCATTAATTAAATTTGATCTCTCCAAGCTTACCAATTGTTCAGCGATCGGCTCGGTTGAACTGGAATTAAATATTACCAATACATCCAGCAATCAGTACGGCATTTATCTGGCTACATCCGACTGGAGTGAAGATTCTGTCACTTGGAATTCAGTCGGCGGATCGGCGGCACTCTCACAGTTGGCAACTAGCTTTACTCCTTCGTCTAGCGGCAGACAAACCCTAGACTTGAGTAGCTCGACACTTCTGGATAGCTGGCTAAATAATGGAAATACCGGCCTGGTTATTGCCTCATTAAATGGCAGTAATGGTGTAGATTTCTCTTCAAAAGAAACCGGGCTCGCACCAGCACTCAGAGTTGCGGCGGATTGCAGTGGCAGTGTCGGTGAAGAGATATCCCAAGTTGCCTCCGACGATGCCTTTATTTCATCCAGAAAGGAGGATGATAATTTTGACGGTGACAGTGCCGGACTCCTCGCCGATGGCAGTGATTTAATCTACGGTACGCTATACAGCCTTATTCGCTTTGATTTGTCCGAGTTAAATTGTCACCAATATCAGGAGGCGATCCTGGAGTTGAATGTCACCAACACTTCCCATAACAGCTATGGCATCTACATAGCAACACAAAGCTGGCAGGAGGAGTCAGCCACATGGGATTCTGTCGGCGGTAGCTCAATGCTCGGACTGCAAGTGAGCAGCTTTACCCCCTCTTCCAGCGGCCGGCACCAGATTGATTTGGGCGCCTCGGGAATTATTGACAGCTGGCTAAACAATAACAACTACGGCCTGGTTATCGCCTCAGAGGGCGGCATTAACGGCCTGGATATCAGCTCTAAAGAAAGCGGACAGAGTCCACTTCTTACCCTGCACACCCTATGTAATTAATACCTTGAGGGCTCCCCTAAGGGGAGCCCGTGTATCGCAATTTGTGTCCCTCTCGATAACCCGCACAAATTTTACGCCAAAAAAAGAGAGCGGTTTGGCGAAAGCTGTCTAAATTCAGTGATACATCAACCGCTCCCATCTCGGACAATTCCAATATTTTCAAATAATACGTATTGATTAGTTTTATCAATCCACCTTATAAGCTCCTTTTAGTCTCAGTATTTTCAAACTCATATATTATTAAGCTGACAGTTATATTAACCATCCAGTAAAAAACTGAATAAATAGCTAAAACAGCTTCAGAGGTAGTAACGTCCGCTATTTCACCATCCAACAAATAGCGAGTCAGGGAATAGATCAGCGATCTTGTGGAGACACTCTCAATGCTCATAAAAAAAAGTGGTAGTGGTATCGCATTAATCATCTCAATATTTATTATCGCGCCAGTTTATGGCGCAGATACCCAAGAGGAAGTGGTTACTGACCCGGTTACTCTTGAAGGGGCGGTAGAGGGCCAGCCAAAATCCAATCGATTTTGGTGGCCAGATCAGCTGGATCTACGCCCGCTCAGACAGCACTCCCCAAGATCCAATCCAATGGGTGACGACTTCGATTATGCCGCCGAATTCCAAACCCTAGACCTCAAAGCGGTAAAACAGGATATCGAAACACTACTCAAAACCTCCCAGGACTGGTGGCCGGCAGACTACGGCCACTACGGCCCACTGATGATCCGCATGGCCTGGCACAGCGCCGGCACCTATCGGATTGGCGACGGTCGCGGCGGCGCCCGTGGCGGCCAACAGCGTTTCGCCCCCCTTAACAGTTGGCCCGATAACGCCAACCTGGATAAAGCCCGCCGCCTGCTCTGGCCTATCAAGCAGAAATACGGGCGCAAGCTATCCTGGGCCGACCTTATGGTACTCACCGGCAATGTCGCACTGGAATCCATGGGTTTTCCCACCTATGGATTTGCCGGAGGCCGGGTAGATGACTGGGAGCCGGATCTGATTTACTGGGGCCCCGAAACCAAGATGCTCGCCGATGAGCGCTACAGCGGTGAGCGCGAGCTGGACAGGCCCCTGGGGGCGGTGCAAATGGGCCTTATTTACGTCAATCCCGAGGGCCCCAATGGCAATCCCGATCCGCTGGCTGCCGCCAAGGATATCCGGGAAACCTTTGCCCGCATGGCTATGAATGACGAGGAAACTGTAGCCCTGATTGCCGGAGGCCATACCTTTGGCAAGGCTCACGGGGCGGTGAAAGTCAATTGCCTCGGCCCTGAGCCCGCCGCAGCTCCAACCGAGCAACAGGGGCTCGGCTGGAAAAATAAGTGCGGCACAGGAAATGCGGGCGACACTATGACATCCGGCCTGGAAGGGGCCTGGTCTGTGGCTCCGGTCAACTGGAGCCAGCAGTATCTGGACAACCTGTTTAAATTCAAGTGGGTCAAAGAAAAAAGCCCAGCCGGTGCCGTTCAGTGGGTTCCCGCTGATCCCAATGCCGCCAATCTGGTGCCCGATGCTTTCGATAAAAACAAGCGTCACGCGCCCATCATGTTTACCACCGATTTATCGCTGAAGTTCGACCCCAGCTATAAGAAAATTGCCAAACGCTTCTATGAAAATCCAGAAGAGTTCCAGCGCGCTTTTGCCAGGGCCTGGTTTAAGTTGACCCATCGGGATATGGGTCCTCGCGCGCGCTATTTGGGCGCTGAGGTCCCCGCCGAGGATTTAATTTGGCAAGACCCTATCCCCAAAGTGGATCACCCGCTAATTGACAGTGAGGATATCGATAACCTCAAAGCAAAAATACTCGCAGCCGGCCCTAGCGTTCCCGATCTGGTTAGGACCGCCTGGGCCTCGGCCTCAACCTTTCGCGGTTCAGATTTTCGCGGTGGTGCCAATGGTGCGCGGCTTCGCCTGGCCCCACAAAAAGACTGGCCGGTAAATGATCCCAATGAATTGTCACGGGTACTGACAGCTCTCGGAAAAATCCAACAGGCGTTTAACCGCGCTCAGCCCGGGGGCAAAAAAGTCTCAATGGCAGATATTATTGTGCTTGGCGGTGCGGCGGCCATTGAAAAAGCCGCCGCCCAGGGCGGGCACAAAATTGAGGTGCCTTTTACACCTGGACGCAGCGACGCCTCCCAGCAGCAAACTGATGTCAACTCTTTTGCGGTATTACAGCCTCTGGCCGACGGATTCCGCAACTACTACGGCGATGGTTACGGAAGGACACCCACAGAGCTATTGGTCGATAGAGCCAGCCTGTTAACGCTGAGCGCACCTGAGATGACCGTGCTTGTCGGCGGAATGCGCGCTCTCAATGCGAATACACACGCCTCGCAGAATGGCGTATTGACTCAGCGCCCCGGTACACTGACTAACGATTTCTTTGTCAATCTGCTCGATATGTCCACCGTCTGGTCCAAGTCGGCAAAATCACAGGGAATCTATGAAGGAAAAGACCGCAAAAGCGGCCAAGTGAAATGGACCGCCACTCCGGTCGATCTTATTTTTGGCGCAAACTCTGAATTGAGGGCAGTAGCAGAAGTTTATGCGGCCAGTGACGGCGCAGATAAATTTGTTAAAGATTTTGTAAAAGCTTGGAGCAAGGTGATGAACCTGGATCGAGTTGATCAACCGCATCTATAAGAACAGTAAACACCAATAGCAGAGCAAGAAAAAACCGAGGCTAGCCTCGGTTTTTTCTTTGACAGGTTAGCCGGGCATTAATCCTGCCCCTTTAAATGCCGATCAAAAAATTGCTTAATCATGCTGTATTGGTGGATACGAGTCTGCTTGCCGCGCAAGCTATGTTTCTTGCCGGGATAGGTCATTAATTCAAATTGCTGACCGTTATCCTGCATTTGCTTGACGAGTTTGGTGGTATTGGTAAACAGCACATTGTCATCGGCCATCCCGTGATAAATCAGCAATTCACCCTGCAAGTCCTTCGCATAGGGGAATACCGAAGAGGCCTGGTAGGCATCTCCATCCTGATTTGGATTGCCCATATAGCGCTCAGTGTAGTGAGTATCATAGAGTGTCCAGTCGGTAACCGGCGCACCCGATACCCCCGCCTTAAAATAGTCAGCGGCTTTGAACATACTCATCAAAGTCATATAGCCACCATAACTATGGCCGTAGATACCGATATTATTCTGATCGACATAAGGCAGGGTACGCAAAAATTCAACACCGGTAATTTGATCTTCTACCTCAGGAGATCCCATCTTCTTAAAGATCGGATTCTCAAAAGAAGTACCGCGGTTGGCGGAACCACGGTTGTCCAGGGAGAAAACAATATATCCCTGTTGCGCCATATACTGGTTAAACAGTTTATCCCAGCTGTTGGTCACTACCTGAACATGCGGACCGCCATAGACAAACACCATAACCGGGTAGCTTTTGTTCGCATCAAAGTCGGCGGGTTTATATAAACGGTAATAAAGCGCCTGCCCATGCGGCGCCTCGATGCTGCCAAATTCTGGGGCAATCCATTGATCCTTATACGGGTAAAGGGGATGGTCGCGATTGACTGCGTTCTCCTCAAGCCAGGTAACCCTCTCTCCTGTGACGCTGTGCAGGCTTACCTGGGGAGGCGTACTAACATTGGAAAATTTATCGATATACCCAGAGGCATCCTCGGAAAACTCAATAGCGTGCATACCACTACGCTGTGAGATTTTTTCAATATCCCCCTTTCCGTGTAGGGAAACTGCATAGAGGTGCCGTTCGGTGGGAGTATCTTTGCGAGCGGTGAAATACAGGCGATTGCTCTTTTCATCAACCGCCTCCAATTCATCGACCACCCAATTTCCGGCAGTCAGTTGCGCCTGCAATTTACCACTTAAATCATATTTATACAGATGCTTAAAACCGTCCCGCTCCGATGACCAAATAAACGCATCACTGTTTTCCAGAAAGTAAAGGTCGTCACTCAAGTTAACCCAAGTGTCGCTGGATTCAGTCAGCAGTGTGCGGGTTTTCCCTGTGTCTAGATTATAAGCGCGAAGTGCCAGCTTTTGCTGATCGCGGGATTGCCACTGGAAGGTTAACAGATGGTCGCGGGCCCACTGTACCCGGGGAATATAAATATCCTGGCTCTCTCCCAGGTTGATCCAGCGGATATCCCCCGAATCAATATCGATAAGACCGAGGCGGATTTTCACATTCGCGCGGCCAGCGGCAGGGTAGCGCTGCTGTATCATCTCGATGTGATCCGCATAAATTTCACTGCGAGTAACTCGATCAACGGGAGACTCATCAACCTGTAGAAAGGCAATATGCCGATCATCCGGTGACCACCAATAACCGCTCATCCGGCCCATTTCTTCCTGGGCAACAAACTCGGCCATACCATTTTTAATATGTTCATCGCCGTCGCTCGTCAGCTGCTTTTCCTTACCGGTGTGCAAATCGACAATAAAAATATTCTGATCGCGAATAAATGAAACAAAGCGTCCCTCTGGAGAGACCTTTACATCGGTTTCAAAGGTTTCCGTTGCCGTCAACCGGCGCGAAGATCGGTCTTTGAGGTCGTAATAGTAGATATCACCGGCCAGGGGGAATAATAGTGCCCGGCCATCCTCTGACCAGCTGTACTCCATAATGCCACTGCCGTAAATTCGCTGGCGCTCTCGCCTGGCCTTTTCCTCATCCGAAAGCGTTTCGCTGCCACTGTGCAGGCTGTCGGAGTTGACCAGTACCCGGGACTGACCCTCTTTCAGGTTGTACTCCCAGAGATCGTAGCGGTTGTAATCTTCCGCTCGCCCCCTGAGGAAAGTTACCCGCTGGCCATCGGGAGAGTACTCCAGAGCCCGGGGAGCGGTGCCACTCAGGGCAGGATCGGAGAATAATCGTTCAATGGTCAGTGGCTCTGCAGAACCTATTCCTGCAAATGTACAGCCAAGTAGTGCAAGCAGTGTTTGTTTCATGAGGAAACTCTTTATATTAGATATTGTTGGCAAATCACTTACCACGTTGCTATCTGGGGAATACTTAGGGGCCTCTAGCTGATTGCGTTTATCAGTGCGACTCTCGGAACCGTCCCAACGGGCGGGCACAGCGGCTTATGCCCCCGCTTTTAAAAGATGCAGATTTTCTACTAGTGGCACCGCACTGTGGATGGCTCTGATCAATAGAGACATCACAAATTTCTGAGGCCCCCGGCAAATGCAACTATATTGTGGATATAGCAAACCGTAGTGGGATTCTACAACGGAACCCTCTGAGATATGCAGCACCTCACCACCCGAGCGTTGAGCGCAAACAATCCTGCTGCCATAGCCACCCTTTACAAATATTTACTCTGCTTAACCAACATTTGTGGTTAGCTAATGTCGTACTTAAGCTTTTATCAAAACATGGGGTAACAATAGTGAAGATCCATCTGTTTGCATCTGCCGCTGTGGTATTCGTCGCCGCAGGCTGTAGCTCTACGCCGGAGATCCCCACTACTGAGTCGTTTATTACAGATATCACCGAACTGGGCCACCGCCGCTTTACCTATAAGGCCACCATAGGATCTGGCCCTAAAGGCGGCAGGCGCGGTGCTCCGAGTGGTGGTGGCCCCGGTGGTGGTGGCCCCGGTGGTGGTGGCCCCGGTGGTGGCGGTCCCGGTGGTGGCGGTCCCGGTGGTGGTGGCCCCGGTGGTGGTGGCCCCGATAATGGTGGCGGCCCCAGCGGCGATAGTCCGAAAAGCGTGAAGAGAGTTGCAAGACAGAGAATGGAACTCCTACTGAACGAAAGTGGTTTCTGTCCCAATGGCTGGTTCCTGATCGAACAAACTTTTGACCAGAACAGAGCTGAGATTATTGGCGAGTGCCGGGCAGCCACACGTTAGGCCCATACTTCCAGCCTAAACCGCACATCTTTGCCCGATGCTACTTTAGTAAGGACATTCCCCCTTAGGCAAATAGTCCCTCAGATTTTCTCTGAGGGACTCACTCCACTGCCCTGGGCCGCTATCAACTATGCCCGCTTAATAAAGCATCCGCATGGAATCTGAGGTGCTCTTCAATAAAGGTAGCAATAAAATAGTAGCTGTGGTCATAGCCAGCATGGCGCTCTATCCGAAGTGGATAACCACTGGTCTCCGCCGCTGTTTGCAGGGCGTGGGGCCTCAACTGCTCCTCCAGAAACTGATCCTGCTCCCCTTGGGAAACCAAAATCGGGGGTTTCTCTATAGCGCGCCCCATTAGCACAGTTGCATCGTATTGTTCCCAGCTCTGAACATCTGCCCCCAAGTAGGTTGCCAGCGCCTTCTCTCCCCAGGGGCAAGCAATCGGGTTGCAAATTGGGCTAAAAGCAGAGATCGATTGATAGCGCTGGGGATTTCTCAGGCCGATAACCAAAGCACCGTGACCTCCCATAGAGTGTCCACAGATACTGCGTCGGCCACTGGTGGGAAAATGCTGTTCAACCAGGTCTGGAAGTTCATCGACAATGTAGTCATACATTTGATAGTGCTGCTTCCAGGGCGCCTGGGTTGCATTCACATAAAAGCCCGCGCCCTGCCCCAAGTCGTACCCCTGATCATCCGCCACACCCTCTCCCCTGGGGCTGGTATCCGGTATCACCAGGATAATTCCCAGCTCCGCAGCGATTCTCTGGGCACCAGCCTTTTGGCTAAAGTTTTCATCCGTGCAGGTTAAACCTGATAACCAGTAGACGACGGGATACTTGCGCTGTGTATTTCCCTCTGCATCCTGTGGCAGAAAAATGGAAAAGACCATTGAGCAGCGGAGCACACTGGATTCATGCCGGTAACGCTGCTGTAAACCGTCAAATGACTTGGTGCTACTAAGCAATTCAATCGACATTTTAACAGCCCCTATCAAGCTTGCTCGAAATGAATAACGCTGCGAATACTCTTACCTTCGTGCATTAAGTCAAAGGCATCATTAATTTTCTCCAGAGGCATTGAATGGGTAATAAAGTCATTCAATTTAAATTCTCCGGCCAGATAACGCTCGACGAAAGCGGGCAGCTCAGAGCGGCCCTTTACACCACCGAAGGCAGACCCTCTCCAAACGCGCCCGGTAACCAATTGGAATGGTCGAGTGCTGATTTCCTGCCCAGCGCCAGCCACACCAATAATGATGGATTCTCCCCATCCCTTGTGACAGGCCTCCAGCGCAGCCCTCATCAAGTTGACATTACCCACACATTCGAAAGAATAATCCACACCGCCATCGGTGAGTTCGACAATCACTTCTTGTATCGGCTTATCATAGGCCTTGGGATTGATACACTCAGTAGCTCCCAGCTGCTTTGCCAGCGGGAACTTGTCCTCATTAATATCGACACCAATAATCCGCGAGGCCCCGGCCATCTTGGCACCAATTATGGCGGATAAACCAATCCCCCCCAGGCCAAAAATTGCCACACAGGAGCCCGCCTCAACCTTGGCGGTATTGGTCACAGCGCCGATGCCAGTAGTCACACCACAACCCAGTAGACACACTTCATTCGAGGGCGCTTCAGGGTTAATTTTAGCTACCGATATCTCGGGAAGGACGGTGTACTCCGAAAAGGTGGAGCAACCCATATAGTGAAAAATCGGTTTTCCATCTACAGAAAATCGTGTCGAACCATCGGGCATTAGACCTTTGCCCTGAGTGGCCCTAATCTTCTGACATAGATTGGTTTTTCCCGAAAGACAAAACTTGCACTCGCCACATTCGGGGGTGTATAGGGGAATAACATGATCTCCCACAGATACGCTGGTCACCCCCTCTCCAACAGACTCAACAATACCCGCCCCCTCATGACCGAGAATTGCCGGAAACACCCCTTCAGGATCATCTCCCGACAGAGTAAATGCGTCGGTATGGCAAACCCCTGTGGCATGTAATTTCACACGAACTTCGCCCCGTTGCGGAGGCATCACATCGACCTCCTCAATAACCAAACGCTCTCCGGGTCCCCAAGCTACAGCGGCTTTACAGCGGATTGTTTCTGCACTCATTTTCAAGTCTACCTTTCGTCATTCGCTCCAGTGGAGCCCAGCATAGCCCCCCGACACTATTGGTGCAAAGCGAGACGCTAGCAACTGGGTAGAATTGGCAAAAATGAAATACTATCGCCAAAAATTTTAATATTGATAAGCTACCGTAAGGATACTCACCCAGCGCTCACCTATGCTAGCACTCGGCGAAAAAAGGAACAGAGGACAATAGCGGTATTATATAATCTGGCCGAGTGGCTTGCGGAGTCGTCCCCGCTCGATAGATCACCATTTATTCGACGATAAATGCCTGAGCCCAGGTAAGTCCAGGGAACTTTTGCAAGCTAGTGGCATCACGGAATTATGCAGAGACTCCCTAAGGATTTTATACGAGAGGCAAGCATCTATGGAACTTGAAAATCTAACGCTACTTTTGGGTTGGGCTTCGGTGATAAATATAGGAATCTTACTGCTATCCACTCTCGGGCTTGTCTGCCTGAGAAAGCCAATTACCCGAGTGCACGCACGAATATTTACACTTAACGAGCAGGATTTGGGTCGGGCATACTTTCAGTATCTGGCCCAGTACAAAATCGCCATTCTCGTTTTCAATATTACGCCCTACTTTGCGCTAAAAATTATTAGCTAATCAGTAAAGTCGAAAATATTTTTTGAGCATAAGAAAGGCAAACTTTCTTATGCTCAATATTTCAGGCAGACGCAGATAAATTGGTGATACTTATCAGCCGCTCTTTTTGACAAACTTTGTCAGAATAACAATTCTCTGTCCCTCGACTCGCCCTTCAATATGTTCGGGGTTATCGGTTAGGCTGATACCGCGCACAGCCGTCCCCCGCTTTGCCACCAGGCTGCTGCCCTTTACATCCAAATCCTTGATAATAACCACGTTATCTCCAGCTTGTAGCTGAACACCATGGCTATCCCGGTGGATCACCAACTCCCCAGCCTCTGGGATCACCCCGGCCTCCGCCCAGGCCAGTAGATCGCCATCCAGATACAACATATCAAAGAGATCTTGAGCCCAAGTCTCTCCGGACAAGCGCTTCAGGATACGCCACGCCAGCACCTGAATTGCCGGCTCGGTACTCCACATAGACTCTGACAGGCACTGCCAGTGAGCGCTGTCCAGTTGTGCTGGATTCTCCAGCTGATCCCTACAGGTCTGACACAATAATACAGACGTATTTGGGTAACCCTCTGACTGGGGTACGTCATAAACGGCCAGGCCATCTTCTGCTTTACACAATTCGCACTGATTGCCACTGCGTTGCACCAACTGCTCCTGAGTCACAGCCATAAGTAACCTCAAAAAAAGTGGGGATTATACGACTGATTACTCCTCTACGCCTCTCCAATAGCTGTTATTTACCGAGTATCGGGATCGGTGGTGAACACAAGCACTAGGAAAGTTCTGAATAAAGCCCACTAACGCTCAAATATTGACCGCAGTCGCCCGCACTATTGGCGACTGCGGAGCTTGTGGATTAATGGCCCGCTCAGTGGTGTGAAGAGACCGCTGCGGCGAACTGCCCGCCTTGCTTACTGGCAATAGCACTGGTGATATCCCCCAAACTGAGAATACCTACCATGCGTTTTTCACTGTTGAGTACCGGCATTCTGCGCAACAGCTGCTGCTCCATTTTGTGTACCGCAGACAGGAGATCATCCTCCTCCCAGCACCATTCAATGCCCTCGGTCATAACATCCCGGGCAAACAGTGAATCGAGATTGCCTCCCTGAACCACACCGCGACAGACAATATCTCTATCGGTCACCATACCCACCAGTCTGTCATTTTCACCGATGGGCACAGCGCCAATATCTTCATCCCGTAAAATTTTGGCCAATTCCTGTAATGGCGTATCCGGGGAACACCAAGTGGCGCCCCCATGCATTGCGTGTTTAACTTTCATAGGTCAGTCAAGCCTCTTTAGCCAGCGGTCACAAAGAGTGAAAGTCATCCCCTGCACTCTTTACGCCAGTAATCAGTGCACTTCAATCCGCTTTCTCTGTGGCGGGCGCCCCTCATGCTTTGGTACCGTTAGAGTGAGAATGCCATCTTTGAAATTTGCATCAATCTCACTTTCTCGAACATCTTCACCAAGATTGAAGCTGCGCAAGAATTTGCCGTAACGGCGCTCCTGGCGAAGTACGCGGCCTTCCTTTTCCTCCTTAACTTCACGGTGCACCTCGGCCTCCAACGTCAGGACGCCACTCTCCAGAGTTACACTGATATCATCCTTACCCACTCCCGGCAGCTCGGCACTAATCTCATACATATTCTTGCGTTCACTCACATCGATACGCGGAGAAAAGAACCCCTCGCGCTCAGAACCGATGGCGCGGCTGGGTGAGAGCATCTGTTCAAACATATTGTCGAGGTCTAATAGGGAACCTCTGGGGATTAGACTCATATCCACAACCTCTTGTTACTCAAGACACAAATGGCACCAGAAAAATTTAGTGGACCGATCTTGCGCCCGTTACATCTTAAGTAAATTCTAGGAAATACTGTGACAAACGGATGGATTAAATGCCGATAAAAACCATTACAAAAGGAATAGATAGGATTTTTTATATTTCGTTTATTTATAAAATAAAACACACCCTCGCCTCTATCATCCGGGGGTATTCCCCAACCCGGGTTCGTGGCCAATAGCCCCATTGACTAGGATTAAAGAAGGCAGTTAAACGAGGATAGGCTTATGGCTTTAGCATGGGTCCTTGTGGCTAACCAGTCCCAAGCGCGAATTTTCGAAGCCAGCAAACGCGCGGGAAATCTCAATGAAATCCAGGCACTCCTCCACCCAGAATCGCGCCTCTCCGGTAGAGATGTGGAGAGTGACGCTCCCGGACGCAGTTTCGATAGCCATGGACAGGGAAGGCATTCGGTCGGCAACTCTGCGGCACTACACCGTCGCAGTGGGGAGAACTTCGCCAGGGAAATCGCGCACACCCTGGAGAGGGGAAGACAGGAGGGTCAATACGAAAAACTGTATATTGTCGCGGAACCCTATATGGTTGGCAGCCTGAGAGATGTACTGAAAACACCAACCCGGGCAACCATTGCAGGAGAAACCGGAAAAAATCTGGTGGCATGTGAGCCCGAAGAAATTCGGGCGCAGCTTCCAATTTGGCTGTAGTCGCCGTACGCACTGTTCAACCTGGAGAGGCTTATAAAGCCTCTCTCAACACTTAACTCAGGTCTTGCTATTTGTCAGCAACTTATCAATCAAGGCATCTTTTTCTATCCACAAGTTATTGACCCAACGATTGAATTCCACACGAAACTCCTGATTGCTGGTGTAGTCCGTTTCAAAAAATCGGCTGGGCAACTGAATCTGCTCCACCCGGACCACCACTCTTTTTAATTTTCCGGAGAGAAAATCAGTAAAGCTCGGCACACCATCCGGATAGACAATAGTGACGTTCAGCAATTGATTTAACTGCTCTCCCATACAGTGCATAGCAAAGGCTATGCCACCGGATTTTGGTTTCAGCAGGTGCTTAAATGGCGATTGCTGCCTCTTGTGCTTCTCCTCACTGAACCTTGTCCCTTCCAGGAAATTCATAATACTGGTGGGCATCAGTTTAAATTTTTCACAAGACTTTCTGGTTGCCTCGAGGTCCTGACCGCGTTTTTCCGGGTGTTTCTTCAGGTATTCTTTGCTGTAGCGCTTCATAAAAGGAAAGTCCAGCGCCCACCAACACAAGCCTATCACAGGGACCTTAATCAGCTCCTGTTTAATAAAAAACTTAAGCAGAGGAATTTTACGATTAAGAATTGACTGCATCACAAAGATATCCGCCCAACTTTGGTGGTTGGCAGTTACCAGATACCAGCCATTTTTATCCAGGTTATCGATACCCTCGATATCCCATTGAGCTCTTTGGGTCAGAGACATCCAGCCTTTATTCAGGGTTATCCACATTTCCGCCCAGAAAATAAAAAACTCAGTAAAAAACCTTCGCAAGAAAGCAAATGGCAGGATTAAGCGGAAAAAAGCAAAGAGCAATACGGGAATCCCGCACACAAGCGTATTTGCAGCCAACAGTAATGAAGATAGTAACAAAAGAAAAAATGAAGGGAGAAAATTGAACATCGAACTCTCTATTTGTTTAGAGGGGGGTACTCAGGAGCAAAATACAGACCTGAGCCCTCCCATTTATTGTTGTGTTATAGAGGAGTTTACCCGATACGAAATCCAGCAAACTCCCCCGATCGCACTATATCTGTAATACGACCTATAAGTTACCGATCTCAATCAGCATCGCGGTATACATTCTTAAATTCATGCGAAACTGATCAACGCTGATAAATTCATGCTCAGAATGCCCGGTATAGGGTTTACCTGGCATTGAGGGACCAAAGCTTACCGCATTGGGTAGCAGTTTGGCATTCGTTGAACCGCCAATTGAAACCGGCTGCGCCTCTTCAATACCGCTAAAGTGACGAAATACATCCAACAATGGCTCCACATGGGGGGCATTATCAACTCGATAGGGCGTCCCCAGGGTAACTTTGGTCTCGCCCAATGCGACTCCCCGACGCCCCTGCCAGCGCTCCAGTGCCGAGTGTATTTCCCTCTCCAACTGATCCGCACTCTTTCCTGTGGGGCGGCGCAAATTCAAAAAGCTGGTCAGCCCCTGCTCACCGTCCTTGACCATAGTCACGGCTGCCGTCATCGGCCCCATAAAGTCATCGGTGTAAGCGATATTGCCAAACCTTTCGGCATAAATGCCGGTACCCACTAAGTCATTCAGGTAGTGAACAAGGGTTCCAGATTGATTCAGTGGCCAGTTATGGCCTCTCAAAATATCGGCCAGGTAGGCAATCGCATTCACGCCATGCTCGGGCTCGGAGCTGTGAGTTGCCCGACCTTTGGCAGTAATTTGATAGCCATTTTCAACAGCGACGAACTCAAATTCGAGTTCCCGGTGCTTTTCAGCGCGGGCGCGTATCGCTGTTATCTGAGCTTCTTTGGGGTTAACAAGCGTGACCTGAGCATGATCCGGCACTTGGCTTCGGAAGTAGCCGCCACTAAAGCCCTCCAAGTAGGGGCCGCTATAAGATGGCGGCAATTCGCTGTTTGCCGTCACCTGTATCTCGCTCCACCCTTTTTCGGCAATGACCACCGGGTAGCTGGCATCAATGGTGATGTTGTAATCGGGTATCGGGTAGGTCTTTAAGAAGGTTTTAAAGGGCGTCCAGTCTGATTCCTCAGCCAAGTAAATCAATAGCTCAACCCGGCGCTTCATTGACACCTGCTGGTCTTTGATCGCCTTCATCGCATAGAGCGCTGTCGCGATGGGTCCCTTGTCGTCCTCGCTGCCCCGGGCGATCAACTTGCCGGGCTCACTCTTCCGATCCAGTACGAATGGGCTCATCTGCCACTTTTGCGGATTGGCCGGCTGTACGTCCCCGTGAGTCACAATACCCACCTTATCATCGCCCTCGCCTAAAGCGACAACAAGAACATAACCGTGGTCTTGGTATTCCAGCCCAAGTTCCCGGGCTTTCGCTTTTAAAGCTCGCTTAAACTCGGTAAAGGCCCGATTATCTGCCAGGGGCACACCTTCGCGCGCGACAGTTTCAAACTGAACCAGCTGCGCCAGTGTATCGGTCATCGCGCCTTCATATTTTTCGACCGCGTAGTCCGCAGTTTTCTGTGCGACAGGGGAGATATCAGCACACACCTGTACAGATAAAAACAGTGACAAAAAACCAGCAAATAGCCTCATGCTCGGCAGCCTTCGATAGGAAAAGTGCCATTCTACCCCTCTTGCAGTCTTGAATTGTCAACTTTTGCCCCCGGCATAGCAAAGGCACAATACTGACGGGGGTGGCGGCAAGCCCTGCTAAACTAGGAACTCCAGGTCGTAAAATTGCGCCGGGAGAGCAGAATGGGAATTCCAGGTAATAAGCAACATTTCCACCGCAAACAGTGGCTCAGTGTACAGCAGGCCGTTGCCCACTTGAGCGCCCTGTCCGAAGAGCCGCTTACCAGTGCGCATCTCGCAGACCTCGCCGATGAGCAGCGCCTCGATCTCTACTGGTACCGCCCCGGACAAAAACTCTCCCTGGAAAACCGCAGGGAAACCCGGGAGCTGCTCGAACCCGTAAAGCTCTGCTATGAAAGCGCCAGTAGCTGGCACGCTATTGTGGATATTTTGCGGAACAACCCAGCACTGCCCGCCTATGAGCAGGATACCCCCCTGCTTGAGGATGCCGGTGGCAACCGATTGCGTATCACCTTCGACTACCCTCAGCGGCCTGAGCCTTTTAGCAGCCGCTGGTACCCTACCTATGCCGAGTTAATGCTCAGGCGCAACGATCTGGAGCGGCTGGAGCCCCAGCTGTTTACCAGCCAGGGAAGCGAGATGGGGTTTGAGCGAGAGACCTTACTGAAGGTCATCTGGCAGCTGGAGCAGCTGGCCCTTGAGCATGAACAGCACTCCACCGGTTGGCTGGCAGACCAACTGGCGCAGCGCTCGGCCTCTCTGGACCGCCTGTCTTGTGAGCGCATCCTCCAGGCAGCGGAGCGCCAGGGCTCTCCGGGACATCAAATATAAACTGCCACTCCCTCCGCTATCTTTGATTCTTTTCCCATACTCAGGAACTCCCCATTGGTGCCAGGGCCCAAAGGCTGTACCCTAGCAGCACCTGGCAAACCCAAGTGCGACGCATTACC
Organism: Microbulbifer regidiadema (SeqCode); assembly: GCF_052467605.1. Taxonomy (NCBI): domain Bacteria; kingdom Pseudomonadati; phylum Pseudomonadota; class Gammaproteobacteria; order Cellvibrionales; family Microbulbiferaceae; genus Microbulbifer; species Microbulbifer regidiadema (SeqCode). The sequence continues at coordinate 2,509,784 of NZ_CP174316.1, forward strand.
AATAGGAGAGAGACGTGCAGGCCAAAAACAGCTCCTCAAGCTACGGCTGGGTAGCCATCACCCTCCACTGGATAATGGCCCCTGCGATCATCGGGACCTTTATTCTCGGCTGGTGGATGCGCCAGCTGTCCTACTACGATCCCTGGTACCGCCAAGCCCCAGAAATCCATAAAGGGGTAGGGGTTATCCTATTTGCACTGCTGGCCTTCAGGCTAGTTTGGCGTTTTGCCAACCCATCTCCAGCGGCCAGCCCGAAAACCCCGGGCTGGCAGAAACTCGCGGCCAGCGCCACACATGGGTTGATTTATTTACTACTGCTGGCAATCATGGTTTCCGGCTATCTGATTTCTACTGCCGATGGCCGCCCGATCGAGGTCTTCGGTATAGCGAGCATCCCCGCAACCCTACAGGGGCTGCCCAATCAGGAAGACATTGCGGGATCTATTCACGAAATCCTCGCCTGGGGGCTTATTGGGCTCGTAGTGCTGCATATCCTGGCGGCCCTCAAACACCACTTTATCGACCGCGATGCCACACTGCGCAGAATCCTGGGTATCCGTGCAAAAGACCCAGCAAACGATCATTCACACCTACAAAGCACACTCTCAACCACTAAATAAGGAAAAAGCGATATGAAGAAGCTCTCTGTATTTCTGATTGCAGCCCTGATGGGGACTGTAGCTCAAGCAGCGGAATACAAGATCGATACCAAAGGGGCTCACGCCTTTGTGCAGTTCCGTATCAAACACCTGGGATACAGCTGGCTGTATGGTCGCTTCGATGACTTTAGCGGCTCCTTCTCTTACGATGAAAAGCAGCCAGAAAAATCCTCCATCAATGTCAATATTGATGTAACCAGCTTGAACAGTAACCACGCTGAGCGAGATAAGCACCTGCGCAGCGATGACTTCCTCGACACTGCCAAGTTCCCCACTGCCACCTTCAAGAGCACCAGCTTTGAACCCCTGCAAGACGGCAAGGCCCGCCTCAATGGCGAGCTGACTCTGCGCGGTATCACCAAGCCGATCACCATTGATGTGACCAATATCGGTGGCGGTAAAGATCCCTGGGGCGGTTACCGCCAGGGCTTCAGCGGCACTACCGAGTTTGAGCTGAAAGAATTCGGCATCAAGTCCCTGGGCCCGGCCTCGCAAAAAGTTGAGATGATTCTGGATATCGAAGGTATCCGCATCTAAACGCGAAAGCACTGCCCTTCTGAGCCCGGGCACACCAACCGGGCTCTCTTACACCTCAGCCGTATCCGACAAACTTTCAATACCTCACCAAAACAACTCTGCCCCCTGTAGCCCTGCCTGCAATAGCCATAGCAAATATCTGCCGAACCAGTAGGTAAATAGATAGCACCTGTCGACTCTAGTCACAGCTATAAACGCCGAGCGCCGCTGAGTAAATAAAGTACCTAATCAAGTGGACAGATTTGGAAACTCAAGGGCCTGTAGTAAAGGGAACTGTACGGGGGAGATACAATCCACCAATTAAGCTTTAAAAGTTTGTAACCGCTAACTTCCAAAGGTTAAGAGTAGCGCATAAGTCACACTGCAAACTGTCGTTACCAAAGTAAAACCATACAAAGGCTTTAGCCCCAGCCATTCATACCAGTCCAGTCATTGAGGAAAACGACATACCGCACCTATCGCTCAGTTCATCGAATCGATTCCACAAGGCAACCAGTAAAATAGCTACACGGCAACCCAGGCGAAGGCTCTACAAACACTCCCATATGGGGTGAAAAATAAAATTTTCACCAAACCTTTCACAGCAGACTTAAGCGCCGTTAATTGCGGATTCCTTAGCGATAAAATGTCACCTAAATAAATTGTGCAAATGGTACGTGAAAGCAAATACAGCAGCTCAAGCTATTGGACAATGACAAACAACTGGTTAAAAGTGCCAACCTGGTAATAAATAATGGACTTTCTTTTTACAATTGAGGCTGACTTTCAATAAAAGTTAACCCCCTCCCAGCCAAGGGAGGAGTAAAAGTCGGCCTAGTAAAGGTGCATAATAATGAAATATATTGCGTCACCGCTGACACAAGAAAGGGTAATCGACAAACACTCTCACCAGTATTAAGCCAGCAAGCAGGTAACAGGGAAGATAAAAATCTTAACCGGTTCACACCTAACCGCAAGAAAAGGAGCTCGAGATTTTTGACGGCGGCATAGCTTTTCAGCGAAAATAGAAACAATCATCGATATTTATGCCGTTCCCTCTATAAGCAGAGACAGATATAAAGGGAAGGTAACAAAAGAAAAATCTTTTAGTGACTTAACCGCTCAATACCGGAGCCCCCTCTGAGACTGGCAACAAGGCAACGCCGCGCCCCGGTAATCGGCTCGCCCAGTAACTGGTTTCTCAAGCAGTGGGAAGCTGTCGCCGCGAATGGTAGTAAACTAGCACTCCGAATTGAGTAGGGTTTGTCACAATCAGGCCAGCATTGGATTGGCCAAGGCAGAAGGGTAGGAATATGGCTTGCTTACAGCATCCGGATAGGGATCAACCAGTTTATTTAATGGCGCACCATACCATTGGGCGCCGGCAGGGTGCTGTGGATACCCGAATCACCAGCGCTGAAATATCCGGAATACATGCCGCTGTGCAATGGACCGGGACACACTGGAACCTTCGCGACCTGAGCCGCAATGGCACCTGGCTAAATGGCCAACAGCTGGTACCGGCGAAAAGTTATCCACTGCAAACCGGTGACAAAATCGCTTTTGGACGGGCGAACAATCCCGCCTGGATTGTTGAGAACCTCGACGCGCCAGAGAACCTGCTGATCGATATTCACTCAGGGGAAGCCCAAGCGCTAGAGCAATACCACCTGCTCCCGGACGAAAATGAACCCCTCGCCAGCTTGCAGTACAGCCCCCTGACCGGGCAATGGCTGTACGAGTTCACCGGTCCCTCGGCCGAGGATGGTGATAAGACCCTGATCAACCATGGTGATCGCATCGATTGTGGCTTGCACAGCTGGCAGCTCTTCCTCGCGGATAACCAAGGCGCAACGAAAGAGCTGTCTCTGCAACAGCTGTCTATTGTCGACTTTGAGCTGAAATTCTCGGTGAGCTCCCACGAGGAACATGTACAGCTACAACTGCAACGGGAGGGGATGCAGCAATCCCTGCCCGCGAGGATACACAACTACCTGCTGCTCTACCTGGCCCGCGCCCGCGTACAGGACCAGCAAAAGGGCACAGATCCAGACTCCCAGGGCTGGGTTTCGATTCAGGTGGCCACCCACGAACTGGGTATCACCGTAAACCACCTGAACACGCAGATTTTCCGCGCGCGCAAGCAAATCTCGGAATCCCTGCCCGATGCTGTAGACACTTCAAACCTGGTTGAGCGCCGCTCCTGGGAGATCCGTTTAGGTTGCCCCATATTTGAAATTTACAAAGGCGCCCAGCTGGAAGCTAAAACCCAACTCGAAGAGGCCTAATACCACACTGGAGCGATCACTACAGTGATACGCAGGCCCCAAGTATATGAGAACGCTGCCAAGGAGGGCGGAGAACACAAGTAGAGCTACGCAACAAAATCCATGACTTCAGAGCAATTGCCGTTTTATATAGGCCGATACAAGGTAATAGGACACCTTGGCTCTGGGGGCATGGGTATTGTCTTTTTGGCACGGGACGAGCAACTTAACCGCCCTGTGGCCATTAAACGCCTCCTATGCAATAGCAAGAACGCCTCCACCTCACAGAGAATCCGCCAAGAGGCTCTTTTACTCGCACAACTCAATCACAGTAATATTGTTCAGGTTTACGATGTGGTTGAGTGCGAGGGCAATATGGCCCTGGTAATGGAGTACGTCGAAGGGCGCTCGCTTGGTATTTGGTCGCGGGAGTTTAATCCCAATCTATACCAAAAAATCCAGCTGCTGCGGCAAATCAGTGCGGGGCTCGCCAGCGCCCATAGAGCCGGTATTATCCATCGCGACCTGAAAGCCGATAATATTTTGGTCGATGGCAACAATATTGCCAAGATCGCAGATTTCGGTATCGCTAAAAACTGGATAGACCCCCACGACCTCACCAGGGAAGAGCAGATTTCTGGCAGTTGCTGCGCCATGTCTCCTGAACAAGCTCAGGGCAAAACACTCGACAATCGCTCCGACTTATTTGCTTTTGGCATGCTCGCCTACACCCTACTGTGCGGCCAGCCCCCTTTTGGTAGCCACGAAAGCGTTTTCGTGATTGTCGACCGTATTATCAATAGCCCCCACCTGCCGGCAAAACGGCTGAACCCTGAACTGCCAGCGGCAATCAGTAAGCTACTGGACAAGCTCCTGGCTAAAAAGCCAGAAAAACGGCCGATCAGCGCCAGCGCGGTTAGCGAGGAATTCGGGTGCTTACTGGCCCAACTGTCTCCCCAGCAACTCCCATCTGAAACCTGTGCCACCACCGTCACTACTGAAGAGTTGCACTTATATCAGAAGAGAAAATCCCGAGCCCGCAACCTCATAGTTGGAGCCTCCCTGGCAGTCTGCATAGTGGCCCTCATTGCGATTAGCTTTGCTTTCCATAGGCTCACACTTTCCCCGCCAACTGAACAGAAGAGTCAATATATCGGCATTATCGAGCCCAACTTTTCAAGCCTGCAAAGCAAAGAAGAACTGTTACTGGCCAGCAATTTAATGGGCGCGGTAAAACAGGACCTGTCCCGCAGAGCGGGCTTGTTACTGGTACCCACTGCTGAATCAGCGCTGTTGGGCAATACCTCACTCAAAGAACAGGCCCGCGCGCTAGATGCCCAGCTACTGCTCAAGGCGTCACTTACCTGCCAACAACTTTTATGTGATGCGTCACTGGAATTGATTGATACAGAGAAGCTTGCCGTCATTGCCAGTCAGAATACGCAGCTGGAACTGAACTCCCCATTGGAAAGCCGAGCGCGAATTATGCAGCAGCTTAACTTTCTGATGCCTTCACATCCCAGCAAGGGACAACATTCCCGCAATAAAATTAGCCAGCGGGACTATGCCGCCTATTTGCAGGTTATGGAACAGCGCCACAATGAAGCCAACGTAAGTAAGCATATACAAACCGTTGAGCGGCTTCTCAGCAAGAATGCCTACTTTGCACCTTACTATGAACTGCTTTGTGATCTGGTAATGATCCAGCAATACCATTACCGGACCACAGACTCGCTAGACCGCTTTAAAGAGCTTCTGGATAAGGTCCCCAGTGAAATTTCTGAGGACCCAAGTATTCTTATCGCCCAAATGCGCCTGGCAATCTATCTGGCCGACGCCAGTAGAATTGAACATTTATTAAACAAACTGCAATTTAGCTTGCCGGACCAGGCCCACTACTACTACTTGCGAGCGAGTGCCAACTTACGCCTGGAACAGTACCAGCCAGCCCTACAAGCCATTGATCGCGCCCTGCAACTGCGCACCAGCCCCACATACCTTCGGCAAAAAGCCCGGATACTCTCACAAATTGGCGATATGGAAGGGGCAAAGCCGTATTTGCTCCAGGCTATAGCACTGAATAAAAATTATACCGATGCCGTATCCCTACTGGCGGCCAATGAGCTAGATCAGGGAAACCCGAAAGCCACCATTCAATGGTTAGGCAAACTCGGTATCGAAAACCTAGGTACGCAAGATACGTTCAATTTATGCCTAGCCTTTTATATTGAACATCTCCTGACCGATAGTAGCGAGTGCCTCAACCAAGTAGTTGAAGAAAGCCCGCAGGATACAGATGCATTCCTTCTGCTCGCAGAAATAGCACGGACCCAAAATGACCACCCAAGAGCACAAAAGCTTGCGCAACATGCGCTGAAGCTTACCGATAAACAAACAGACTGGAGTGGATTGCTACTACGCGCCAAAGCCCATACAGAGTTGGGACACCACGATCTGGCCATGGAGAGCCTGCTAAAGGTCAAGCGATCTGCCCCGGATAACATCTATGTGAATTTTACCCAGGCACAGATTTACCTGGCGAGCGGCGATACCTTCTCCGCTAAAGCGCATATACGCAAAGCGCTCAAATTGGGACTTCACCCAGTCTGGTTCACCACCACTGGCTTTGAAGACCTTTGTATGAGTCCTGAATTTAGTGACTTACGTTACAGTCACCCTTTATTATGCTCCAGTAGGCTTGACACCTAATAGAGCAAAAACAATTCAAACAGTATGGAATAACGTGAACCATTTCCCTTTACAAGGCGACAGATGCCTTCACGAAATTGTACTATCAGGTAAAATCCCCCATCCATCCGAGAAGAATAGAATACAATGGACGTAGTTGCGTTGGAGAAAGCTGAGGAATATCAAGGCCGTTATCGGGTTGAGCGCACCCTGGGTGCAGGTGGGATGGGGGTCGTTTACCTGGCCGAGGATATCAAACTCCGACGAAAAGTTGCCATAAAACGCCTCCGCTCCGACTTGAGCGGTAACTCTGCTGAGGCCCGCTTCCGCAGTGAAGCTGAACTACTGGCCCGCTTGAATCACCCCAATATTGTGCGTCTGTACGATGTGATTGAGGAAGAGAATGGCATAGCTCTCGTAATGGAGCTGGTTGAAGGTGTTACTCTTAAGGAGTGGCTGCGCGAAAATGACGCAACTCTGGCAGAGAAACTCGACTTACTGATGCAGATCTGTCTGGGACTTAGCAAGGCCCACTCTCTTGGTATTATTCACCGTGATCTAAAACTAGAGAATATCCTTGTCACCACTGATGGTGTAGCGAAGATTACCGACTTCGGTATTGCCAAGGCCCTGGATTGCGACCAGCAATTAACTCGCGAGGACCATATTGCGGGAAGCATCCAAGCTATGTCCCCAGAGCAAGTGCAAGGTGCAACCCTGGATGCCCGCAGTGACCTTTTCAGCTTTGGCTGCATTGCCTATGAACTACTCTGCGGTAACAAACCCTTTGAGCGAGGCGAACTAAACGCACTGGCCTTTGCCCAGCAAATCTGTAATACCGCGCATATACCACCACAAACCCAGTGGCCTGAAATCCCGAAGCCACTGATAGCTCTACTGGACAGGTTGCTGAGCAAGCAGCCTAGTCAGCGCCCGGATTCAGCCCAACACGTTTATGAAGCCCTGTCCCTAGTCCGCCATCACGGTATTGATGCATCCACTCAACAGTACTCTGAAACTGTGACCCAGCTGCTAATCAAGCCGCGCAAGAAACGCAGCCGCCTTGCTCTATTAATGACTGGGTTCGCTATTATTGGCGCTGCCGCTGTTTGGGGCTGGCAAACTTACTCTCAACTCCCCCCCAAGTATATAGCTGTACTTCCAGTTGAAGTTAGAGGGGAGGCAACTGATCAGGTTGAGGACACGCTGATAACGGCGATGGTGCGCCAGGCGCTTATGAGTTCCGCAAGCCACCTTAAATCTAGTGCTTTAGTCAGTATAGATTGGAGAAGACAAACTAACTTAGAGGAGTACTTGCGAGTTTCGCGTGACAGCGGTATTACTGATGCCCTAGCAGCACGTTTGGACTGTGCACAGCAGCGCTGTAATATTGAGATACAGCTAATTAACCCGACAGATAAGCAAGTAAAAAAACAAATATCTTTTGTTTTCCTGCCTTACCAACACAGGCAGGAGTCCCAATATTCTATTCGGGATAGCGCAATAGATTTATTTTCAAGCAAATACCATAAAGAATCTGGTCTCGAAACCCGAATGACGCCAGAAGATTACAATCATTATCTTGATATTGCCTATAGGTCCATCAAAATATCACCAGAAATCGCAGATTTAGAAGCAACTAAGAACCTGATCGGTAAATATCCAAAAAACTCAAACCTATACTCTCTACATGCACACATCGCTACCACTCTATACTTAATAAAAAACGATGCTAGCTTGTTAACTTCCGCACTTGGAATTCTGGCTGGTGCCGAGGCTTCCGGTGCGGATAAGACAGCTATTTTAGAAGCACAGCTGTACATAAAGTCCACCAGTTCAGATAAAGAGGGGTTCGAGGCCTTACTGAAGAAACTACAGGCAAAAGGGTACCCGTCAGCACATTTGCTCGCAGAGTACGCCAGATTTCATTACACCCAAGCAGATTATGCGCAAGGTCTATTCTATGCTGAACAAGCTGCGGACCTAACCCCCTCGACACGAAACTTGTACCTAGTTGTCATAAACCAAGTACGACTGAACAATTATGATGCTGCCCGTATTACCATACATAAGCTTCTTAAGATCAATCCCGAATTCTGGTCAGCCTACTCTATACTTGCCGTAATTGAGCTAGAACAAGGCAATCTTGAACTTGCGAAAAAAGTTACCCTTAAAATCCCTGAGAAGTTTCGCAGTATAACCACAGAGAGCAACCTGGGGGCTATCTACTTCCTACAGGGGGACTATACTGGGGCACTGAAGCAACAGGAAAAAGTGCTATCTATTTCACCAAATAGCTTCCGCGCACTTTATCAAAGCGCGGAATCCCTGCAAATGCTCGGAAAGCATGAGTTGGCAGAAAAAAAATATGAACAGATTTTACAGCTCACCTCTGATACTACAAGCTTGAGCCTACGTAGATATCGAGCGATTGCATTAGCCAATTTAAAGCAACCCGCCGAGGCCATTTCAATCTTAAATCGCTTACTCAAGGAAACCCCGGAAGATACCGATATAAAATATGCTGCCGCACTGATTTATACCCTCTCCGAAGAGTGGCGGTCAGCAAATTATTATAGCGAAGAGCTGATAGCTCAGGGGATGGGAGTAGAGTGGTTTGCTTTACCGGCATTCAAAAAGCTCTGTTCCCAACCCCAAACCTCTGAGCAAGTATTACAAACTATCTGTAAAGAGCCCTAATCTATCACACATTGTCAAGGTTAACTGGATAGGGGTCAATTCCCACTTCAGGATCACCAGAGACAAAATGCACACCGGTTTCCGCATCTACACACATCCACAGGAAAGAGAAGTTATCGGGAATATCTTCTCTATCCTTAACCTTAATTATCAACTTAGTGTATTCACCGTCCACTGCCTGAGCGCGCGCACGGAACTGGTGGCGAAAATCCGGGCTCAGGGCAATAAGACCATCTAGCTTTTGGTTCTGGCGATAACGAACAAACTCCAACTCGCGGCCAGGCACCTGTGACAGATCCAGAGTTACCTCCAGAGTCAATACTGCGCCCCTGTGGATTTTGAAGTGCATATTACCGAAATGCTCTTCCGGGTTATCTGCATTAAACAAAGGCCAATACTGGGGCTCTCCATCTTCTTGCTCTTTAGGCTGAAGAACCAAATCCAGCTTTAATCCTTCTTCCGGCACCTTCAGTTCAAGTACAGGTAAGTCAGCACAATTGACCATATTTCCATCCCCCCTCTAAAAATTTGTTATATGGTGTCACCAAAAGACGTTTTTTCTCGAGTAAAATACGTCTGTGACCGCGTCATCATATCCGCTTTAATTCCTAAAAAAAGCCGGCAGTAATAAGACTGCCGGCCCGAAATGATGGTCCCAACCATCGACGGTTACAACAACACTATCAAGAGCAAAATTTGGCATCCATGCCCGGACAAGCTCATCCAAGAGAATCGGCTAAGACTCTGCACCTGCCGCTTCCAGCTCGACCGTTCAGCTTGCGCTGAATCCCTCACCCCTTCATATCCAAAAACTACAAAGGAACATAAATTTATCCGAAGTATGTTGCGGGGGCTGCCCTTCCATGGCGAGGTCACTGTTTCCACAATCACCTGTACCCCCTCAACTGGACGCTACTTTACCGATTCAGGAATTACAGGTCGATCACGCGTAATTACAGCCAATTTCGCGCCAAGTGTTTTACACGCCGCATAGGGCTGTTAGAGTCACCATATAACAAAAAACATCACCTAGTGAGGACACCATGGAAGCAAACCTTGAAGATGTAAAAATTCTCTCTCCCCGCCGCAACAGCACCGAAGCAAAAAATATAAAAGAGTTGGCGCGGGAACAATTGCAGCACTTTTGTATTGATAGAACCTCGGAACACGGCAAACTGTTAGAGCAAACCGCCACCCTACTTTACCAGGCGCAGGGAAATTTGAGCCAGCTGTGGAGCCAGGTAACCGACACCCTCCAGCGCCTGGATAAATCCGATAAGATTGCCTATTTCAATGCCAAGCGTTTTATGAGTTTTCAGCTGGCAAAATTATTGGATACGCTACAAAACCCATTGCGCGCCAGCTTTCAAAGCTTGCAGGGGGATGACTTCAATATCACTACACGGGGTGGTTACCCCCTGTTCGATAATATTCCGGCTATTTTTTCTGCAACTCCGGTAATTGCCCGTACTGCCACCTATATCTATGCCTGCACCGAGTGGGTGGATGATGCCTTCCGCGGCCGGGAGCCGAGCCACGATATTTATTCACGCCTACTCAACCCCACCTCCATCTCCCTGGCCAATGCCATTGTCGATTTGGAGTGTGGTCCTGAAGCCAGTGAATATATGGCCTGGAATTTTAATTCCGGTATGGCTGCAATCGACGCACTCCTGTCAAATCAACTGCGCCACGGGGATATCTTGATTGTTTCCAGAAATATCTATGGCGGCACGCACCAGCTGTTACAGGATTTCTACGCGCGCAAAGACAAGTTGTCGATCAAACTGGCCTGGTTTGATGGCAGTACCGCTGAGGAGTTCAAAAAGCTACTTGCGGACACCCAACAAACCTATACCAATGCCATCAACGCCGGGGCAAAAATACATGTGTATATTGAATCGCCATGTAACCCCCACGGGATCATGTTGGATGTGCCGGCTATCTGTAAAACTGCGCACCGGGAAAATATTCTGGTAAGCCTGGATGCCACCCTGGCAACTCCCTTCCTATACCAGCCTCTACGCCGCAAAGACAGAGCCGAGAGACCGGATTTTGTTGTCCATTCCTACACCAAGGATATCGGCGGCACCGGTGCCGCCACTGCCGGTGTGGTTATCGGCGAGAACCACCGTATGTTTATCCCCAAAGGCGACCGCGCAAAGGGCCTGAATTGGGATCAGTGCATGTTCTGGGATGTCTATTACATCAAGGGGGCCTTCCTGGATGCCGACAAGGCCTGGGAAGTCCACTGCGGTATGCGCACCCTGGAGATGCGTATGCTCACCAAGTGTATTAACACTTTGAGTCTTAGCCACTTCTTCGCCAGCCACAGCAAGATTCGCGTCAACAGCCACGCGGTGAAGACGCACCCCAACTCCGGGCTGCGGGAATCACTGATGCGCTATCAGCTTCCCACACCACTGTTCAGTATTGATATGGAAGCTGCACAAATTCCCACCGAGGCTTTTAAGAGTTTCTTTGACGCGCTAGAGCCCGCTTTCGGGCAGATGGTGAGCTTGGGCCAGACCAATACCATGGTGCTCTGCCCCGCCCTGACATCGCATTCAGAACTCTCCCCGGAGGCGATGGAAGCAGCGGGTATATTCCCAACCACCATTCGTATTTCTATCGGCGATGAGAATATGGCACAGATGGCCGCCCATATAATCAGCTGCGCACGCCTGCACCTCGACCCCGTTAGCCCCGGCTTTAGCCAGGGCTTTATCGCCCCAGAAGAAGCCGACAAACTCTTCACCCGCTTCTATCTTGAATCGCATCAAAAAATGATAGAAAACCAACCAAAAATCGTCGACTACCTCTAGTTGTCTAAAATAAGCCCATCACCGCTAGGCTGAAGCCGGTGATGGGCGCTTGTTGCTCTATCTTAGATCCCGTAGTATCACCCTTCCTGTCCACAATTTAATCAATACAAAATGCCGAAACTTTCCCCGTGGCTGTTCGCCTGGATTCTGTGCTGCTTATCCACTGCTGCAATGGCGCAAGGCTATGAGAAGCTCTACAGTGAATATCGCGGCAGCCTCTATCAAATTCAGCTGATTGAAAAATCCTCCAATTCAAAAGCCGGCCTGGGCTCGGGTTTTCAAATCTCCTCCGATGGACTTATCGCCACCAATTACCACGTGGTGGCCCAGGCGGTTAGCGAGCCCGACGAGTACTCCCTGGAATATCTCGCCGTTAACGGCACCCGCGGGCAATTAACCTTGCTGGATATTGACGTAGTTAATGACCTGGCGTTGCTGCGCCAGGAAAAACCCGGAAACGAATACCTGCAATTGGCGACGGACACCCCCAAAAAAGGGGAGACCATTGTCTCTCTGGGCAACCCACTGGACCTGGGCATGACTCTGATCCCCGGGACCTATAACGGCATCGCCGGCGGCAGCCTCTACGATCGCATTCACTTTGCCGGCTCTATCAACCCCGGTATGAGCGGTGGCCCCACCATCAATACCCGGGGGCAGGTAGTCGGTATTAATGTAGCGACTGCCGGCAACCAGGTCAGCTTCCTGGTACCAGTAGATAAGCTGTCGACACTGTTGAAGCACTACCGCGCGGAAGGTGGCCCGCTCAACTTAAAGCAGGTGACTTATCAACAGCTACTGGATAATCAGCAGCGAATAATCGATTCAATACTCAGGGCCGACTGGCAGCGCCGCGCCCTCGGTGAAGCTCAGGTCGTCGGTGAAATAATTCCGGCGATTAAATGCTGGGGAAATACCCTGGATAACGAAGCCAACCCGATCAAGCGAATTGATAAAGGCTGCACCGGACAGGATGTGATTTTTATGTCCGACGACTTCAACACTGGAAGGGTCGAGTATGAATTTTTCTGGCTGCAAGCCGAGGACCTTTTGCCTGCACGTTTTTATGCCGAATATGCCGGGCAGATGGACTCTTTCTACCCGGGCAACAGCGCCGGCGAGGAGGACGTAACCAATTTCCGCTGCCAGCAGGGCTTTACCTCCCAGGAGCGCGGCGGGCAAACCCCGCTGTCCAAGCCAGATCGCAATCGCGAGCCCCTGATTGCACGCACCAGCTATTGTGTCAGGCGCTACAAAGATTTTCCTGACCTCTACGATATTTTCTTTCTGAGCCTCAGTGTGGATCAGAAAAATCGCGCGCTGGTCAGTCACTTTACCCTGTCCGGCTTTACCCAGGAGTCCGCCGACGCCTTTACCCAGAAGTTCACAAGCGAGATCCAATGGCCCTGATTATTGAAGAACTCAATCGCGCCCACCGGGTGCAGCTGCGCTACCGAATGGACGGGGACAAATTTACCCTGGGCCGCGCTTACGATAACGATGCAATCCTGGAGGACATCCACTCCGATGCCCACCATGCCGAGATCAAACGGGAAGAGGATGGCCGGTACGTCTTGCGCGACCTCAATTCGGTCAACGGCTGCCAGCTGTTGGGAAACCTGAAAGACAAGTCAGTTAAACCCGATAGCATCGCTCAACACCGAATCTCCTCCGGTGATCTGTTGCAGTGTGGCAAGTCCCGCTTCCGAATTTTTCATACGGATGAACCGGTGCCCGAAGCCACCCCGCTCCACTCTCTGGAGAACTTGTTTTCCAGCTTGTCTCACCCCCTGGGGGCTATTCTGCTGCTGCTGTGCTTCGGCTTCGCCAGCGTGCTGATGAGTTATCTCGGTTACGCGCGTAGCTATCAATGGACCATCGCCGTCAATATTCTCTCCACCGCCATTATTGGTATGGTGATTTACGCCGGGGTCTGGGCATTTATCGGCAGAGTGGTCCGGCACGAAACCCACTTTTTTACCCACCTGTCTATCGCGGTCATAGGCGCACTCACTTACACCTTTTGGGAGTGGTTGAGGGGGGTGATCAATTACAATTTTGCCGTCGGCACCGGTATCCAGGTTATGGACTTCCTGATACTCGCTATCATATTGCCGTCTATGCTCTGGTCCGCCTGCTACTTGGCCACCAACCTGGCCAGGGGCTGGCGTTGGACGGTAGCACTGACACTGCCCCTCGCTTTTTTGACCCTGGGACTGGCGGAAAGCGTTAGTAATATGGACGAATTCAGCGAAGTTCCATCGATATCCACTGCACTGAAATACGATAATATGCTGTTCCGTAAGCCTATTCCCATGCAGGAATTTATTGGGAATTCGGCCGATCTGTTTGATATCCCCATTGAGAAAAAAGAAACGGAAGAGAGCGCTGAGGGCTCCTCCAGTGCCAACCCAAGTAGTACCGCAGAGGTAGAATTATGAGCAAGATTTATTGGAGCCCCGGGCTCGATCAGCTGGAGCCCTATACCCCTGGGGAGCAGCCAAAGAGTGACACCCTGATAAAGCTCAATACCAATGAGAACCCCTACCCCGCTTCTCCCCAGGCCTTGGGACTCTTGGAGCAGCATGACTTTGCCGATGCGCTGCGCCGCTACCCCGATCCGGAGTCCTGTGAGCTGCGCCGCGCTATTGCCGACAAGCACAACCTCTCTGCCGAGCAGGTCTTTGTGGGCAATGGCTCCGATGAAGTACTGGCCCTGAGTTTTTACAGTTTTTTCCGCCGCAGTGAGCCCCTGCTCTTTCCGGATATCACCTACAGTTTCTACCCGGTCTATTGCCAGCTCTTCAATATCAACAGCCGCACTATCCCCCTGCGCAGTGATTTCTCGGTTCAGCTTGAGGACTATGCGGCCCCCGCAGCGGGCGTCATTATTCCCAATCCCAATGCTCCCACAGGGCGATACCTGCCTCTAGAGCAAATTGAGCAGCTTTTGCACTCACAGCCCGAAAGAGTGGTCGTTATCGATGAGGCCTATATCGATTTTGGCGGCCAGAGCGCAACGGCACTGATCGATCGCTACCCCAACTTGCTGGTGATCCACACACTGTCAAAATCCTATGCCCTGGCGGGGCTGCGCCTGGGCTTTGCCATGGGGCAAAAGCACCTGATCGAGGGGCTGCTGAGAGCTAAAAACTCCTTTAACTCCTACCCCATTGATGCGATAGCCCAGCGAGTCGCCACAGCGGCGATCCGCGATACCGCCTGGCACAGTGACAATTGCGGCAAGGTCATCGCCACCCGCCAGCGCAGTGAGCGGGCGCTTACAGACCTGGGGTTTGAAGTGATCCCCTCACAGGCCAATTTTCTCCTGGCCAAGCCCCCGGAGCCCGGCGCGGAAGCCCTGTACCTGGCGCTGCGCCAGCGCAATATTCTGGTACGCTATTTCAACAAACCGCGCATCAGTGAATACTTGCGTATCTCTATCGGCACCGATGAAGAAATGGAGCAGCTGATACGGAACTGTAAAGAGATACTTGCGTCACAGAGCTAGTACTCTGTCTGTCTATACTCGTCGGGCGCCACTTCTGGTGGCCCGACAACTGTGACTTATTGGTATCCAGGGACCCATGCACCCGACATCGCAACATTCAGTATCCACAACCGAAGCCGCTACTCGCCCCAGGGCGGGATTTATCTGGCACTTAACCCACACTCTGCTTCTCACCTCTGCGCTGGTTAGCGGCACAGTCAGCGCCAACGACTGGGATAGGGTCGAGGGCCCCAGTGCGCAGACGCCCTCCAGTATCGGCACCTACACCAACGGCTGCCTCAGTGGCGGGGAGACCCTGCCACTCCGGGGAGAGGGCTATCAATTAGTGAGAACCGGCCGCGACCGGCATTTTGCCCACCCGCAAACGATTACTTTCCTGAAAGAATTTTCCCACAACGTGGCGCAGAAAGATCTGGGCAGAATTCAGATCGGCGATATGTCCATGGCTCGGGGCGGCCCTTTCGGCAATGGTGGACATAGCAGTCACCAAACCGGCCTGGACGTGGATATCTGGTATTCCCAGGATCGCCGCGCCGCAGAGCGCCCACTCACCTCTTGGGAGCGCGATAATATTTCTGCCGTCGCCCTGGCCGATGAGCGCAAACACCGCTTAATCCCAGAAAACTGGGACAACCGGGTGCCCAAAATTCTGCGTCTGGCCGCAGAAGACCAGCGGGTCGAAAGAATTTTTGTACACCCCACCATCAAGCGCCACCTGTGTGAAATATCCGGCGAGGATAACGAGTGGCTGCGCAAGGTGCGCCCCTGGTGGGGACACAACTACCATTTTCATGTGCGCCTGGCCTGCCCGGAGGGCAGCGGCAACTGTAAACCGCAGGCGCCGGTGAGCACTGCAGCCTGTGGCAGCGACTTGGACTGGTGGTTTAGCGATGACTTCTATGCAATGCTCAATGGCACTAAACCCAAGCCCCAAAAGAAAAAGCCGAAACCAAAGACCATGCCGCAGCTGTGTGAGCAGGTTTTAATCGCACCCTCGGCAGGCACTACCACGGAATAATTTTATGATTAACACCTTGCTTATCTGCGGCGGTGGCGGCAGCGAGCACGACGTATCCCTGCGAACCGCTGATTTTATCGAGGATAAATTATCAGCGGCAGAGGACATTGCCCTCTTGCGAGTGGAGATGGATAGCAATGGCTGTCTCACCGACAGTCAGGGCCGGGTTTACCATATTTTTTACGATCGCAAAATCCGCGATGAAGAGGGTAACGCCTGGGAGGTAGACTATGTCATCCCCGCAATTCACGGTTACCCCGGGGAAACTGGCGATTTGCAGTCGCAATTGGAGATGTTCGGTATCCCCTATTTCGGCTCTGCGCCTGAATCCAGCAAAATCTGCTTTAACAAGATAAAAACTAAACTGTGGCTCAGCGCCCTCGGCATTGAAAACACTCCTTACGAGTTTTTACACAGCCTTGAAGTCGAGGAACTGCAAAAAGCCCACAGCGCCCTGGAAAATTGGGGTGAAGTATTTGTGAAGGCCTCCAACCAGGGGTCTTCCGTTGGCTGCTTTAGGGTCAGTGACAAAGAGGAGCTGGAGGCTGCGATCGAAGACGCCTTTAAACTCTCCCCTTACGTACTGATAGAAAAAGCGCTGAAAGCCAGGGAGCTGGAAGTGGCGGTTTACCACTATGACGATGATGTCGTCGCAACTCATCCGGGAGAAGTGCGTGCGCCATCGGATACTTTTTATACCTATAAGGAAAAGTATGCCGAGGGCAGCCGCGCGGTTACTTTTATCGAAGCGGCAGATCTGCACGAAGAGCAGCTACAGTGGATTGCCGAAGTTTCCCTGCGCACTTTTAAAGCGCTAAAGCTCAAGGATTTATCCCGCATCGACTTTTTCCTGACAGAGAGCGGTGAGCTCTACCTCAACGAAGTAAACACCTTCCCCGGTATGACCCCCAACTCCATGTTCCCCAAAATGATGGAAAATCGCGGGCATAATTTCACTGAGTACCTGACCGGACTGATCCGCTCTGCGGTATCTTCATCTAACGAAGATAAGGAATAAAAAGGGGCCTCGCGCCCCTTTTCTTTTTGCATATTTAGATTCGACAGACTAGTGCAGCAACCACCCCTGTTGGCGCCGCCGCGAAAACTGACCGCGTAAAAATTCCATTTGATCGCCGCGAATCCGCTCACTGTTAATCAGCGCGAGGTATTCGGCGGCATTGGGGCAGAAGGGCAAAGCCAACAA
Source organism: Microbulbifer regidiadema (SeqCode) (assembly GCF_052467605.1). Taxonomy (NCBI): domain Bacteria; kingdom Pseudomonadati; phylum Pseudomonadota; class Gammaproteobacteria; order Cellvibrionales; family Microbulbiferaceae; genus Microbulbifer; species Microbulbifer regidiadema (SeqCode). Next base: position 2,527,172 of record NZ_CP174316.1, read on the forward strand.
CTCCATATCGAGATTTTGTAATAATTGATTGCCTTTATGCTGGTTACAGCGCCGGCAAGCCGCAACCACATTTTCCCAGGAATCCACCCCACCTCTAGACACTGGGATAACATGATCCCGCGTCAAATCCACACTCTTAAAGTTATTGCCGCAATAAAGACAGGTGTGGGAATCGCGAAAGAAAAGCGCCCGATTTGTCAGGGGGGGGCGCCGGCGCGGGCGGGCCATACGCGCGCCACCACAGGCGATAATCGCGGCCAGATCCAGGCTGGAGCGGTCGCCGTAGCGATTAAAGCCCCCGCGCACCCGCTGGACAATCCCCCCCAGAGACCAGGTAACCAGCTCGCGTACGTACAGGCAGGATGCCTCTTGCCAACTCAACCACTCCAGCGGTTGCCCCGCCAGATTTAAACGCAAAATTCTCGCATGCATAACCTCGCCTCCCCACAATCGAATAGAACAAGGCAGCCCCGGAACTGCTTCCGTTTGATCACAAAGGTTTTTATTGAAAATACAAAAGAAGCTTTGGAGTGACAGCTCGAAAAGGCTGGATGAAAAAGAGGGTCGCGATTCTCAGCTTGGCAAAAACCGCCCACTTTCAACAACAAAAAATCGCTCACAGACAGCAAGAGCTTGTCCGAAAGTTTTTTAACCAACGAAAATACAGGTGCCCACAAGTGCAAATTAGCCTTGGAAGATACGGGCACTTCTGCTGGTAGATTACGGAATGCGCTACCCTCCGCCGGCCCATTGATAATTTGACCGGTCTGTCAACATTAAAGCGGATAACTATTACAAATTCCAGACAGCCACAGCCCGTTGGTGGAATATCAGCAAATTTATGCAAGAAGGTGTAAATTGTGGGAAGTGTTGCCGCTGGCAACTGACAGACTAAAGCAGAATGTAAAACACCGCCCGGGCAATCCGGCCCGGGCGGTGCGTCTCACAGGATGGTGCCCATATCCCTAGGGCGAGCGGCGCAGTCCATTTATCCATTGCCGCAGTAGTGCAGTCCCTTTTGCGTCCCTGCAAGTTAATTATGGACATCAGGAGAGAAAAAAGTAGGGGCAATCTGCTGAATTTCGTGTAAGAGATATCTCACAAACTGGGTTAGCTGTTACAAAAGGGAGGGAAGGCAGGAAATTAATCCCGCGTTAACTATAGGGATAAACAGATAAGCGCGGCAACTATAAACATCTCGCTTTCAAGTTCAATCAATACCATGAAGAAAACGTTGAAATATACGCTAATATTTTTTATTGCCCTGGCGGCGGTGCTTTCCGCCGCCTTAGCCGCCTGCAACTCCGGTATCAGCGTACCCTGGCGCCAACTGCTCGGTGGCGTTAAAACAACAGAAAAAGAAGTCGCAGGTCGACTAAGCGCAGCGGACGGCTATTCAGTACAGTTATTTGCCGGAAATGTTGCCGGCGCGCGCTGGCTCAGTGTGACTCGAAGCGGAGATATTATCGTCTCACAGCCCAAACTGGGCCAAGTTTCCCTTTTATTCAAAGACCGAAATGGCGATGGCCACAGCGACGGACAAAAAGTTCTGCTTGATAAATTGCAACGGCCCCACGGCTTATTACTGCACGATAACTGGTTATATATTGCCGAGAGCGACGCCATTGGACGGGTAGCATTTGATCACTCCGACGGGCGGCTGGCCGGGCGCTACCAGCGAATTCTCGAAAACCTTGGGGACGACGGACACTGGACCAAGACCATTGCTATGAGTCCAGATGGGTGGCTATTTCTCAGCAGTGGTTCCAGCTGCAATATTTGCAGGGAAAAAGATCCTCGCCGCGCCAGTATCATGAGAATGAAACCAAACGGACATAATCTTGAAATATATGCCACCGGTCTGCGCAACAGTGTGGGCTTCGATTGGTCGCCAAAAGATGGCGGACTCTACGCCACAGACAATGGCCGCGACTGGCTCGGCGACAAACTGCCGCCGGATGAGCTCAACCTGATTCGCCAGGGACAATTTTACGGGTGGCCCTACGCCTACGGTAACCGGATTCCCGATCCGGAATTCAGCGCAGAGGCAAGCCCTAAGATCCAGCAAAAAATTGCCGACTCAATTCCCCCCGTACACGAATTTCCCGCTCATAATGCCCCGCTCGGTATTCGCTTTCTGCGCAGTGCAGAGCAGCCCCCAGACTATCGCAATGCCGCTCTGGTCGCCCTGCACGGCTCCTGGAACCGCAGCGTGAAAGACGGCTACAAAATCGTTTCCTTGCACTGGGGAGACAACGGAGAAATTCGGCAGCGGGATTTCCTGTGGGGATTTCTCAGCGAGGATCGCCAGGCAGTATACGGACGCCCTGTCGCTATCGCCGAAGACAATCGGGGGAATATCTATATTTCCGATGACTACGCCGGTGCGATTTATCGCGTCCGCCAGGGAGCCCCTCGCCAAACGGTATTGGCTGCACGGCAGGCGCCTCTACAAAAAATAACGACGGCTGCCGCAATCTCCACTAATGCGGCTACAGTGCAACTGGGTGCACAACTCTATCGGGCCCACGATTGCGCCCACTGTCATCAGGCCCAGTTTCCCCTGCGCAATCTATCGACTAAATACACGGCGCAGGGCCTGGCCGACTACTTCGACGCCCCCACACCTCCGATGCCGAACTACAACTTTACGCAGGTACAGAAAAAAGCCCTGGCGCACTACTTATTGTCCCGGCAGGCAAACCGTTAGGCGCGGTCCCCCCAACCGGTACCCCCATAGAATTGACCCCCGCAGCGCCAGCCGCTAAGGTTGCCCGGCAATTATGAGGCGATGCTATGGCGGCGAAGAAAAAAACAGCAACTTTTGAAGAGAGTCTCGAAGCGCTGGAACAGCTGGTTGAGCGGCTCGAAGGCGGCGATCTCCCCTTGGAGGAGGCCCTCGCTGATTTTGAAAAAGGGGTGAAACTCACCCGGGAGTGCCAGCAGAAGCTCGCCAAAGCCGAGCAGAAAGTGAAGCTGCTAATCGAAGAGAACGGCAATATCCGCGAGCTTCCCTTTGAGACCGACGACAACAGCGGGGACCCGGTTTAAGTGAGTTCCGCAAACTTGCCAGAGCAACTGAAGGCCTTTCTACAGGCCTCCTCCACACGCGTCGAAAGCCGAATCCAGCAGGCGTTCAGCACCCCGGTCGACGGCGCAGAAAAGCTGTTCGAAGCGATGGGCTATGCCGCGCTGGGCCCCGGTAAACGCCTGCGCCCCGCCCTCGTCTACGCCTGTGCCCAGGTTTTCCGGGGTATCGATTTTGATCTGGCCCATTGCGATAGCACAGCGGCGGCGCTGGAGTGCATTCACGCCTACTCCCTGGTGCACGACGACCTGCCGGCCATGGATGACGACGACCTGCGCCGAGGTCGCCCCACCTGCCATATCGCCTATGGCGAAGCCACAGCCATTCTCGCCGGCGATGCCCTGCAAACCCTGGCATTCGAATTGCTCCTGGCGGAGCAACTCACCCCTCAGCTACAGCTACAGTTATTGCGCGAGCTTGCCGCTGCGGCGGGAGCCCGGGGCATGGTTGCCGGCCAGGCGATCGACCTGGACTCCGTTGACCAAAGCCTCAGCCTGAATCAGCTGGAACCCATGCACCGCCTCAAGACCGGCGCCCTGATCTGTGCCAGCGCGCGTATGGGCGCACTGCTCGGCGGTGCCAGTGCCGGCGAACTGGAGATTATCAGCCGCTACGCCCGGGCTATTGGCCTGGCGTTTCAGGTTCAGGACGATATTCTCGATATCACCGCAGAGACCGCCGTTTTGGGCAAAACCCAGGGCGCGGATGCCCTGCGCAACAAGCCCACTTATGTCTCCCTGCTGGGCGTCGACGGCGCGCGGGAAAAGCTGGCAAAACTGCACGCCCAGGCCTCCCAGGCACTGCAAAGTCTCGATGGCGATACCCAGCTCCTGCAACAACTCGCAGACTATATCGTACAGCGCGGACACTGAGTCACAGCTTTGCCCGTGGGGTTTGGGATGCAATATGCCCGCCACGGGCATACAATCCCCCTCAATATCACCATCTGTTGCAACTGATACCTTTGATGCTCGAAGAAATTCCACGCACACGCCCGCAGACACCGCTTCTCGACTCGATCGACGACCCAGCACAGCTGCGCGCCCTCGATGAACGCCAATTACCAGAACTCGCCAGCCAATTGCGCGAGTACCTGCTGTACTGCGTCGGCCAGACCGGCGGACACTTTGGTGCCGGTCTCGGCGTGGTGGAACTGACCATCGCCCTGCATTACATTTTTAATACGCCGGAGGATCGCCTGGTTTGGGATGTGGGCCACCAGACCTACCCCCACAAGATCCTCACCGGGCGCCGCGAACAAATGTTGTCCATGCGCCAGCAGGGAGGCCTATCCGGCTTTCCCAAGCGCAGTGAGAGCCCCTACGATACCTTTGGCGTCGGCCACTCCAGCACCTCAATCAGCGCCGCCCTGGGCATGGCCCTGGGCTCCCCCGACGACCGCAAGGTAGTGGCGGTGATCGGCGATGGCGCCATGACAGCGGGAATGGCTTTCGAGGCCCTGAACCACGCCTCACATACCGGCAGGGACATGTTGGTTGTTCTCAATGACAACAGTATGTCTATCTCAAAAAATGTCGGCGGGCTGGCCACCTACTTCGCCAAAATTCTGGCCAGTAAGACCTACCTGAATATGCGCGAGGGCAGCCGCAAGATACTGTCAGCCATCCCCAAAGCCTGGCAATTGGCGCGGCGCACCGAAGAGCATGTCAAGGGCATGATTACCCCGGGCACCCTGTTCGAAGAGCTGGGCTTTAACTACGTGGGGCCCCTGGATGGCCACAACATGCACGACCTGGTGCACACCCTGCGCAACCTGCGCAGCCAACCGGGCCCGCAGCTTCTGCATATCGCCACTACCAAAGGCAAGGGCTTTGGCCCCGCAGAAGAGGATCCGGTGGGCTACCACGCGCTGAACAAGCTGGAGCCGGAGGCCAAGGTGCAAGTGGCGGTGCCGGGCAAAAAGAAACTGCCCAAGTACCAGGATATTTTTGGCCAGTGGCTGTGCGATACCGCAGAACAGGACGAGCGCCTGGTCGCTATTACCCCGGCCATGTGCGAGGGTTCCGGTATGGTGGCGTTCTCCAAACGCTTCCCGGAGCGCTTCCACGATGTGGCTATCGCCGAACAACACGCCGTCACGCTCGCTGCGGGTCTCGCCTGCGAAGAACAGAAACCGGTTGTAGCTATTTACTCGACCTTTTTGCAGCGCGGCTACGACCAAATGGTGCACGATGTGGCAATCCAGAACCTGGATGTCACTTTCGCCATCGACCGCGCTGGCCTAGTGGGCGAAGACGGCCCCACCCACGCGGGCAGCTATGATCTCTCATTTATGCGCTGCCTGCCCTACCTGGCCATCGCCGCGCCCAGCGATGAAAACGAGTGCCGCCAGCTGCTCTACACCGCTTATCAACACCAGGGGCCCGCCGCTGTGCGCTACCCGCGCGGTACCGGCATGGGCACCGCTATCAACAAGGAGATGACAGAGCTGCCCATCGGCAAGGGGCGCCTGTTGCGCCAGGGCAGCGGTGTGGCCATCCTCAGCTTCGGCACCCTGCTCGGCCCGGCTATGGCTGCGGCAGAACAACTGGGGGCCTCCGTCGCCGATATGCGTTGGGTAAAACCCCTGGACGAAGCGCTGATCGATGAACTTGCCGATAGTCACCAACTCTTAGTGACTATCGAAGAGAATACTATTGCCGGCGGTGCCGGAAGCGCCGTACTCGAATACCTCAACAGCAGCGCCCGCTCGATGCCCGTGCTGCAACTGGGGTTACCGGACCAGATTATCGAGCACGGCAAACACAAAGATCTGCTCGCTGCCATCGGCCTCAATGCCTCCGGTATCGAGGAGCAAATTCGCCGGCGCCTGCAACTGATCGATCACCGGGATTTTGGCAGTCGCACTGCGGCGGCCAACTAATCCGGGCCACTACGACAGCCAGCCGTCGCGGCTGGCTGCTCTTCGCATACCCGGCAGCGGTTCCAAGCCGCCTCTTACACAATACTCGGCCCTCGCTGAGGCCACACGCTGTTACTTGAGGGGATTATGTCGTTTATTAAAAAAGCCCTATTTACATCCCTGGGACTGATCGCCAGCCTTAACGCTGCGGCGATGGACCAGAACGCCTTCCGCAAAGCTTACAAGTCACTCCCGGAGAGCAGTGCCTCCGAGCGCCTCAGCGCCCTACAGGACTTGCGCTATCGCTGGATTATGGAGAGTTACCCCAGCCAGGCAACTTATGAAGGCTACCCCGGGCAAAATCATCGCTGGGTGGATGATTCTCTCAAGGCGGTAGAACTCAGACAGAAACAGACCAGAATCCTCTTGGGGGCCGCACGCAATATCGATCACAGCGACCTGCCCGCCGAACAGCAATTGGATTACCAACTGCTGTATCAGGACTTGTTAAGAGAAGTGAAAGGCTTCCAGTTCCCCGATCACCTGCAACCGATCACTCATATGAGCGGTATCCAGCGCAGTATACCGGAAGTCATCAGCAACATGCCCAGGCGCACTGTGGCGGATTACGAAACGATTATCAGCCGCCTGGAGGGATTGCCAGTCCTGATCGAGCAAACCCAGGGGCTTATGCGCCGGGGGCTGCGCAAGGGGGTTACACCACCGCAAATCACCCTGCGCGACCTGCCGCGTCAAATACGCGCGCTGGTCCCCGCTGCGCCGGAGCACAGCCCGCTGCTGACAGTTTTTCAGCAGATGCCAGAGACCATTCCCGCCAGTAAGCGCAAAAGCCTGCAACAGCGCGCCTACACCATTTACAGCAAACAGTTGCTGCCGGCCTGGCAGGGCATGGCGGAGTTTGTCGAGCGCAAATATATTCCCGGAGCCCAGGTGGATACGGCTCTAACCAGCCGCCCCGACGGCCTGCGCTGGTACGCTCATAAAGTGGAAGAGAATACCACCACCGACCTGAGCCCCGAGGAGATCCACCGCATTGGGCTCGCGGAAGTGGAGCGAATTCGCGGGGAGATGGATAGAATTATCCAGCAGACCGGCTTCCAGGGAGACTTCAAAGCCTTTACCGAATTCCTACGCACAGACCCGCGCTTTTACCACACCAGCCGCGAGGGGTTACTGCGGGATTACCGCGATATTGCCAAGCGCATTGATGCCGAGCTGCCCGCCCTGTTCGGTACCTTGCCGCGTCTGCCCTATGGTGTGAAACCGATACCCAGCTATTCAGAACAAGCCCAAACCACAGCTTATTATCTGCCCGGCTCCAACGAAGCGGGCCGCGCGGGTATCTTCTTTGCCAATACCTACAATCTGCCCAGCCGCCCGAAATGGGAGATGGAAGCGCTCACGGTACACGAGGCGATGCCGGGCCACCACCTGCAAATTGCCCTGGCACAAGAGCAAACGGATATTCACCCCCTGCGCCGCATGACCTTCTACACCGCGTTCGTTGAGGGCTGGGGTCTCTACTCCGAGAGCCTCGGTTATGACCTGGGTTTATATAAAGACCCCTACAGCGAGTTCGGCGCCCTCACCTACGATATGTGGCGCGCCGTGCGTCTGGTCGTGGACACCGGCATGCATCAGCTGGGCTGGAGCCGCGAGGAGGCGATCGAATACTTTATGGCGAACAGCGCCAAGCCGCTCCACGATGTCACCGTCGAGATCGACCGCTACCTGATTTGGCCGGGCCAGGCCCTAGCCTACAAACTGGGACAGCTGAAGATTAAAGAATTGCGCAAAGAGGCCGAAGAAACCCTAAACGGTAATTTCGATATCCGCAGTTTCCACGACGCTCTGTTAGGCGCCGGTGCCCTGCCCCTCAATATTCTCGAACAGCGTATGGACAATTGGCTGAAAAGTCAGTCCTCTGCGTCCGTCCAAATCGATGAGCAGCAGATTGAGCAGCCCGTCACCAGCTAATCCAGGCCTACCGGCCCTTCCTTTTGCAATAGACTTCAAATCTATTGCAAAAGGAGACCCTATCTAAACAGCCCGAATCCCAACCTTACCACTGGAAATTAACACCAATATAAACTGAGCGTGGCTCACCGGGAAAATAGCGGCTACCGCTGAAACTGCTGTAATCCGCCCGCTCTGCGTAGGCCTTATTGGCGATATTCAGTAATCGTGCAGAAATTTGATACTGTTCCCACTGCCAGGCCAGATGGAGATTCAGTAGATCGTGTCCGGGGTAGCGGTGAGTATTTTGTGGGTCGGTAAAATAACTGCCCTGGTGTAGCCACTCCAACTCCGCTGAGATAGCCGCACTCGGCGACCAGAGCAGGCGATAACTGCCAAAAGTTTTTGCTGCAGAATCGATAAAGTTTCCATCCAACGCCACGCCCTGTAACTCCCGCTGATCATCGTAACGGTGCTCGGCATAACTGCTACTCACCTCTAAGCGCAGGTTTTCCGTAAAATCATAGTCGAGCGCCAGCTCCAGGCCCCAGTGCCGGGTCTTGCCATTGGACTGATTAAAATAATCGGCATCGCGAAAAATTACATTCGCCTTTTCCATGGCATAGGCCACCCACTCAAATGACAAGGAATCGCCCACTCTCCTCAGGCCTATTTCAAAGCTATTAATTTCCTCCGGGTGCAACTCTGCAACAGTTTGTTCGCGCTGCAATCGATATAACTCTGTCGCCTGGGGCAGGCGATAACCTTGGGCTAATTGAGTAAATAGCTGTAGTTCATTATTTAATCGTAACAGCGCACCCAGCTTGGGGGAGAGATTATTGAAGCGATCTTTTCGATCATCCGGGCGGCTAAACCGGCAGCCACCGAAGTCACAAGCCAGGCCATTTTCATCGGTGCGCCCAGCGAGCATTTTATTGCTGTAATCATAATAGGCGGACTCAAACCGCACTCCAGCAGTAATTGCCAAATAATCACTGAGCTGCCAGCTTGCCGAGGTATAGGGGGCGATATTCCAAGCGGTCACCCCATAGTCGTAGTGCTTTCCCTCTGGGATAGTCGCCTGAAGAAACTCCGAACCCTCGGTGGCACTGGCTTGAATTTCCAAGAGGTATCCCTCACTGAGCTCTGTGTCGACACCCGCAAGCAGATTCAGCTTTTCACCCAGCGCCAGATAATAGCTGCTTCTAACGCCTATACTTTCCTGGCCATTTTCCTCCACAGGCTGGCCCGGCACATAGTGCTGTAAAAAACGCATTTGGGTTTTGCGCAAATACGGCGCCAAATGAAATTGATTCCCCCGATCCATGGGTATATCAATCAGGGAATACAATCTTAACCCGTAGGCATCCCGAAATGCCTCTGGGCTGGGATTTGTACGGTTCAAGTGGCGATCGCGATAAGCGCCCTCCCCCTCAATGTAACCCGCAGTCTCCTGACTCAGGTTTGTCGCGACCAGACGAGTCCGAATCCTGCTATCACCAATATGGCTGACGTACTGAAAACTGGCCTTTTGCTGTTCCAGACCCGACTGCTCTCGATATCCCCCATCAGTGGCCAAATACAGGTCTGTACTTATCCCATCCCCCTGCCTATTGAGGTGATGATCCGCTGACACACCCACCCGGTAATAATCGTGGGGTCCCGCCTCCATATTGAGTGATCCACCCTCAGCCGCATCCGGGGCGCGGCTGATAACATTGATCACTCCGTGCAGTGCGTTGGAACCGTATAGCGTCCCGGCGGGCCCCCGAATAACCTCAATACGCTGTGCAACCTCGCTAAAAGATTCAAACAGCTCATTGATATTACAAAAACCATTTGCTCTCAGTGGAATCCCATCTTCTGCTGTCAACAGCCCACCACAAGCTCCCGCACCCGTCAATACTGGAGAGCGCACAGCTGGCAGGTATTCCTGTCCATTTCCTCTTGCCAGGTTTACTCCAGGTACACTCACCAGGCTCTGTTGGATATGGGTATTACCACTTTTCTTAAGCTGATCACCCTCTACAACAGAAACACTCTCCACCCGCTGTGAAATATCCTGCTCATATCTACCCGCCGTAACAACGAGGGTTTCAATCTGAGTTTCACTGCCATGTGAAAAGCTGATTGGAAACAGAGCCAATGCAATGTAATTCACAGCGACCTTATTTATAATCCCCAAGTCTGCAACCCCACCCCTTAATAGACTGAACATCTTATTTAGTATCAGACAATAACAGAAATTTATATTTACTACCCTTAAGGAACCTCAGCGGAGCCAATTGACTTTGATATAAAACCATCTGTACCTTACCGAAAGGTTTCTATCCGCTTTCGCAGCATTAACTGAAGAGAGAACAATTACAGGTGTTTGATCCCTGCTGCGTACAGCCCACAAAAGCAGCAAGTCACCATTGGCGGGCAATAACGTACCAACTAAAATAATATCGAAGTAGTCTACAGGGATTATCAACAACCCCTTGAACCTGCAAAGTACTATTCATCTGACCGCCCACCTTAATATCATTTTTCAAAACTAAACCATGTACAGAGGCCTACGACTTTAGTATGGGATGACCCAATAGGCATCAGCATATAGATACTATTTTTAACCACTAATACTAATTTAACAGGAGCTCTCCAAGCCAGATATGACTTACCTGAATATTTGGCGCAGACAAATATCAACACAGCCATGTACCTCATTGTCAGGCTTTCCCCCGACAAAAATTAAATGCAGACTGTATTATTCCTAATACAATTTTTTAGCTTTTAGAGTATCAAAACTTTATCGTACAGCTTTATGTATCAAGCTAAACCTATCAACACCAATGACAATCACTACTATTTGTAGCGAGTGGAATATATCATACCGCCCCAGAACTTATTTTTTCTCATAATTTGAGACACTTTAATGTCAAGCCAAAATCCAGCGCTTTCCGGTCGTATCATCAAAACTTTTTTTTACTATGTACTACCCTCAATAGTCGGCTTAGTTGCAATAACGAGCGCTAACCTGATTGACGGTTTTTTTGTCGGTAACACTATAGGCACAGATGCTCTCGCTGCAATCACGCTAATGATCCCGTACTTCACCTTATTGATAGCTATTGCCATTATGCTAGCAATAGGCGGAGCTGTGAGTGTAGGCAAAGCCATCGGTGAAAAAGACCTGAAAACGGCACATGCGATTTTCAGCCAATCCATCATTGCCGCTGCAGCTATTAATACTCTACTGGCATTGGGCAGCTTGGCTTTTAATGATCTACTTTTCGAAATACTCAATATCTCAGCTCAGATTTCGGTATTAGCAAGGGAGTATTTCGATATAATTCGCTGGGTATTCATTTTACAGCTAACCACAATGGTGCTGTACTATTTTGTCCGCTCTGATGGCCATCCGATATTAGCTACATGCGCATTAGTCATAGGCGCCGTACTCAACATCCTGCTCGATGCCTGGTTTATCGTTTATTTGGAGCTCGGATTGGCTGGAGCAGCTTATGCCACCGCCATAGCGCAAGTTATACAACTCTTAGTATTGAGCCGTTATTTCTTTAGCAAAAAAAGAACACTTAAGTTCGAGTTACAACAGACAAAGTGGAAGTTACTTTTCCATTCAGCTTACAACGGCATATCAGAATTTATAAACGAGATATCTGTTGGCATTATTTTTTTCATTTTAAATACCTTGATGATTATGCGATTAGGTGTGGATGGTGTAGCAGCCTTTACTCTGGTCAATTATTTCATTTTCTTAAGTGTTATGCTCAGTTACGGCTTGGCTGATGCATTACATATCGTAGTTAGTCAAAACTTTGGCGCTCAGAATTTAAGCAGGGTAAAGTCTTTTTTGTCAATTGCGATATTAAGCACCATCTGCCTGGGTATTATTATTGTTGCGTTGCTTGTTTTTTGGCCCGAAATCTTTCTGGGCTGGTTTACCAATGAGCAAGATCAGGAAATATCTCTGGTCAGCATGCAATTGCTACCATTATTGCTTCCTCTATTTTTAATTAATGGCACTAATATCGTTTTAACCTGTTACTTAACAGCAGTACACCAACCAAAGCCATCAGCTTTAATTGCTATTAACCGCAGTCTAGTCCTCCCCGCCGTATTTTTAATTGCTTTTTATTACATATTGCCCAACTGGAAATTGTTACCAGCAATAACAAATGATTTATCATTTATTATTGCACTACCGCTAGCGGAATGGTGCAGCTTTTTATTAGCCGTCTACTTTTGCTACCAATACAGGCCTACAAAGCTAAAAATAAATCAAAATTCCGCCTAAATAAAACCAAGTGAGATAAACCTCTAAAATAATAGTAACAATTGTAAACCTGCTTGATGATGAGAATATGTATCATTATCATCTAGGTAAGTTCTTTTATTTAATACCCCCAGGAGAATACCGTCATGCTATTCACCGCAAAAGAGCTGGCGGAAAAGGCTTCTTTTCAGGCATTTGCTAATGCATATATAAGAGAAGTAGATCCTGGTGTTTGGCATACAAGTTCTGATTGGCAACTGCAAACAGGTGTAGCTCTTGAAGAAAAAAATGGTTATACGCTAGAACTCTACTTGAACGGAGCTGGAATTACACTTGCCCTAGAAGCCTCTTATCGCTCAATTGTTGGTCGACATGTATTTACCAAAAGCTATCGAAAATCAGCCAATCAATGGAATTGGCAACCCATAGATTTTACCTCTGTAATCATGCTGTTAATCGATAACATTTATACAAGAGAGAGCAATCAAACTCACAAACCAAATACCCCCGCCAATAAAATTGAACTATTAAATCGCACTTTAGAAAGCCTTCAAATTATGCAAAATTATCTAGCTCAGCGGCTAGATGATCCCAGTCTCAATAACTCCGACTATATCTCCTCTGAACAGTCTCTATTATTTGGACACTGGCTCCATCCAACACCCAAATCACGCCAAGGCATTCACTCCTGGCAGCATGAAAAGTATACACCGGAATTAAAGTCTAAATTTCAACTACACTTTTTTGCTATTTCAAGAGAGCTTCTAGAACAAGACTCTTTTTTCGACGAGAGTGTTGAGCAAATTATTAACAGAATGTTAGAAGCTGAAGGTAAAGATATAAATATAGATATCGACAAACAACTAATACCTGTACACCCGCTACAAGCACAGTGGCTATTACATCAAGATTACATTCAACACTTACAGCGCGATGGGCTGATCGTTGACTTAGGTCTTATGGGTAAGATGTTTACACCCACCTCATCAGTTCGCACTTTGTACTGTAGTGAACTTAATTATATGATCAAGCTCTCGATCCCCGTAAAAATCACCAATTCACTACGAAAAAACAGGACTCATGAACTGGACCCAGGGCTAAATATTGGAAAATTATTTTCACTAAGCAATTTCAAGGAAAAATTTCCACAATTTACTTTAATCGAAGATCCTGCATTTATTACCGTTAAACTACCCCATATGCAGGAAACTGGATTTGAAACTATTATACGTCAAAATCCATTTAGTAAAGATATAGACACCCAGGGATCACCTACACTTTCAATCGCAGCATTAGTACAAGATCCTATTTTACCTGGCACTCAATCTAAGTTAGCACAGCAAGTGTTAAAACTGGCCTCCAAACAGGGGGTTAGCGCCGAAAAAGCGGCACTAAAATGGTTTAATTGTTATTGGCAATGTGCGATTGAACCAACAATTATACTTTATGACAGTCAAGGTATTGGCCTAGAAGCTCATCAACAAAATTCTTTATTGACCATTCATGAAAACTGTCCAATTAAATACTACTATCGAGATAATCAGGGTTTCTATTTGTCAGAAAAAATGCAGGGTGAGTTACTCACAGCTGTGCCTGAATTAAGCAACAATCCTGACTTATTTTACCCTGACAACATGATCACAGACCGCGTTGGATACTACCTATTTATCAATCAATTGTTTTCGGTTATCGGTCGCCTGGGGCAAGACAACCTGATTGATGAGGGTCAACTGTTAAAATTAAGTTACAATAAACTTAAGCAGCTAAAACATGAGGCATTAAAAGGCGTTGGCATAAACTTTATAAACAGGTTGTTCAACAACTCCAGCATACCCTGCAAAGGAAATCTTCTAACCCGTGTTGAAGATATTGATGAGCTAGAGGCAGAAAAAGAATTAGCGGTTTACACCAATATCAGAAATCCTTTTTTTGACCTACACCAAAAATACTTAAATAACGCAGAGGAAGCTAACGAGGTGGCTCTTGCTCACAGCTAACCCACCGCAGAACTCATCCCCAAAAGGCCAGGAGTTCTCTCCGTCCAAGAAATCGGCCCTCCGCTTAGCTGGAGAGAACAGAGTCATTCGCCAGCTCCTGGAAGCCTTATTGTTTGAGCGGCTTTGCGATTACTCTTATTACGATAATTTTTTCTATTTTATATTAGGAGAATCCTATTATCGAGCTTTAGGCAGGATTTCTGGCTTTAGCCGAGTTAGAATCAATGCAAATGAAATGTTTGTTGCTCAAAGAAAAAATAACCATGTAGACACTAAGCCGCAAACATTACAGATAAACGAATCATATCAAGATAGCGATTGGCAACCAATAACACTAAAAACCCTTATCGAGGACTTGCCTGTCTCAGCAGTAGCAAAACAACAACTGACAGTAGAGCTTGAACAAACGGTTAAACTTTGCCAGTGGAACAACAAACATTTAAATCGCTATAAAAGCCGCCGCGAATTAACTTATACTCAACTAGAATCTGCAATTGACGAAGGCCACTCTTATCATCCATGCTTCAAATCCAGGACTGGATTTAGCGAGCTAGACCACAAACTATATGGCCCAGAATTTGGCAATAGATTCCAGCTACACTGGCTAGCCATTCGACGCCGCTATTTGAAACATAGCTTTAACTCTACGAATGAAAAAACATTTTGGGAAGCCGAACTTGGCGAACAATGTTACCAGCAATTAAATACTAAAATTAACAATATCACTTCCGATAATACTGACTTTTCATTGATACCCATCCACCCATGGCAATGGAAACATCTGCAAGACAAACTTGAATCAGCCATTAGTGACGGACAAGTACTTTACCTTGGAGAAGCAGGCGACCAATACCAAGCCAGCATTTCAATTCGCACACTACTAAATATCAGCCACCCTGAAAAAGCCAATATAAAACTACCTCTGAGTATAATTAATACCTCTTCGTTGCGCACTATAGAAAGTCACACAATCTGTACTGCACCGGCTATATCCAACTGGCTGGCAAGCATTTGGGATTCAGACAACTACCTAAAGAAAAATATGATTTTACTGGCGGAGTACGCTGGAATAAGACCCGCAAACGACGGGAGTAAATCTCAAGCATGGATTGAAGACCTTGACAGCCAATTAGGTGTAATTTTTCGCCAAAGTTTGCACTTATACTGTGAAGATAAAAATGTAATACCTTTTGTAGCCCTAAGCTTAATAGAACAAGATGGCAACCCTTTTATTGAGCCCTGGATTGCTGAACATGGCTGTCATAATTGGTTGGAGCAATTGCTCGAAAAGACAATTATCCCCATCTGGCATCTATTGGTTCATCACGGCATTGCTATTGAGGCACACGGGCAAAATATCTTATTGCAACATAAAGACGGTTGGCCTGAAAAAGTAATAGTACGCGATTTTCATGAAAGTATGGAGTTCACTTACAATTACTTAGCACAACCCGAGCTAGCCCCTATTTTTGCCGATATCGAGGAAGAGTATCGCTTTGGCGCCGCCAACCAATATTACTGGATGGAGAGCATCGAAGCTTTGCGCGAACTGTTAGTAGACACCTTATTGGTTTTCAATTTATGTGACCTTGCAGTACTGCTTGAAGATTATTATCAATATTCAGAAGTTGATTTCTGGAAATCAGTTTATCAGAGCTTTAAAAAATACCAACAATCAGGCTTAACTGCGCAGCAGCGTATAGCTCAAGTCGATTTATTTCAGCTCGAAATCAAAACCGAATCACTACTGGATAAAAAAATCCGCGGGAATCGTCAAACAGAATTTCACCACCCAATAAGAAACTCGCTAGCAGACGCTGCCCTGCATGACTCCAACAAGGAAACGCCCAAGACATTAATGTCAGCGCCAGCAGCGCCCGAGAAACCCTATGCTTACAATAAATGATAAATTTTACAGCAAAAAAGATTTTAACGAGCAACAGCAGCTCTACACTTTAATAAACGCTATTAACGAGAGTGACGCCATTGCGGTATGTGTGGAAGATAATTTTATCTGGCTAACTTTATGTTATTACTTAAAATCAAAGAAAATATCTGCCATGCCTATTCACTCCAGTGTTCCACAGGACACTGCAAAGCGTATGGCAGAAAACTCTGGCTGTGACCTGCTGATCTATGGTGATCTAACACAATTAATCGAGATACCAACAACTAACTTGAACAAATCTGATGCGGGCATTATTCAGATGAGTTCAGGTACCACCGGCGAGCCCAAATGCATATTGCGCAGCTGGGGAGATATCGACATTGAAGTAAACAGTTATTGCCAAGCCTTCAGCGAGCCAGATAGCATGATGCCGGTTATCGCCTGCCCAATTACCCATTCTTATGGATTAATCTGTGGTGTGATGGTTGCTCTGAATCGGGGACAATCCCCCCTCATCATTAGTAATATAAATCCTAAATATCTTATCAAGAAGCTACAGAGCTGTCAGCGTCCACTATTGTACACTTCCCCAGTGATGTTACAGGGTTTATTGCGTTTGTGGCCCACCAACAGCAAACTATTTGCCGCGATGACTTCAGGCTCCACTATGTCACAACAGGTGTTTGAGCAGATCCAAGAGCGCGTGGAAAACTTATATCAACAGTATGGATGCTCTGAGGCGGGCTGTATCAGTATTGGGCAGGATTTATCTGCGGCTAATGACCAGGGTAAGCCATTACCCCATATAGAGATTAGTTGTGGCAATCTCAATAATAAAAATAGAGAAATAGTTGCTTATGTACAAACCACATCAGGAACTAAGATAATTAAAACACAGGATATCGGCTACTTGAACGATAGTGGTCGACTGCATTTTCTGGCACGAATGGATGACACCATTATTATCTCAGGACTAAACGTATATCCCGCAGAAATAGAAGACATCGTACTTGAACACCCGCAAATTGATGATGCTGTGGCATTTAAGGTAGATGATCAGTTTGCCGGCCAGCGAGCTTGCTTACAGTATGTCGCTTCCCCAGCAATAGCCCCCGCTGAATTACGCCAATGGTGCCATCAACATTTAGCACCATTTCAGGTGCCGCAAATATTACAGCCGGTTGACGAAATAATGCGAATGGCTAACAGCAAAGTGAACCGCAAGCAAATCGCACACAACTACCAACAAAACATGCAAGCTGAAACAAATAAAGCTGATAAAGCAAGCCTGGATAAAAGATTCAACCAGTAAGCATACGCTATCTATCCGGCAAACAAAAAATATTAATTATGCAAAAAACTGAAATAGTAGATTCGATTCAGAGCATACTTACTAACGAGCTGAATCTGCCCCACACAAAAAACATTCAGCTTCACTCCAGGCTAAATGAAGATTTATATCTTGATTCAGTACTGATACTGCAACTACTCATCAGCCTGGAACTAAAACTGGGGATTGATATACCTGATGAAGCCTTAAGTTTGAAGGATTTTGATACGGTCGATAGCTTTAGTGATTTCATATTGGGCCGGATTGATTATAAGACCAGGGAGAATACCTCCCTCAATAACACAAAACCTCAAGATAAACCAGGCGTCAAAATAGTCCAGGCAGAACAAACTGAGGAGCAGGCAGAAGAATTTGAGGATATCAAAGTACACTGCTTTGTGAGCTGCCTATGCGAATGCATCAAGGCAAATGATCGCGTTGACCATAGACCATTTTATTTTGGTGTTTGGGATGCCGAGGTTGTTATCGATAATGATTATTGCATCAATTATCACGCTGAGAACTTGAACCATGACTTCTTTCGTCATTGGTTCAAGGAAATCTATGCTGTCGAGGTCAGATCCTGGTACAACCCAAAGCTATGCAAAAGCGATAACATTAATACATTACTAACATTACTAGACAATAAGCTCGCCAACCAGCACATAATGGTAATGCTAGACATGTACAGGCTGCCAGACCGAGAAAATAAGTTCAATCAAAATCCGTTTCCTCACTATGTCATGCTGGAAAACAGCCAAGATCCAGAAATGTTATTTATGTGGGATCCCGACTTTCGCTGGGAGGGAGAACAAAATAAAAAACAAGTGTTACACGCAATCGAGTCGGACGCTGTTGCCGGCGGCTATATTTTTGATAGCGAGCAAATTGAAGCAAGCTCAAACCAGTCAATTTCCGATTACTTTATCGCCTGCTTAAACTTAGAAAATAATCCGATGACTGATGCCGTACGCAAAATCATCGAGGCACACTTAACCCCTGAAAGCCAGCTATGCCCCTCCAACTTAAGCCGTGCGCTTACTCAACTGCCAGTATTGGCCATTCGAAAATATGCCTACGAACATGGCTTGGCATTTTTTATGCTGCAACTAAACCTGGATTTTGATGAATTTGAAACATGGTGCGAGATTATTGAAGAGCTAGTTTCAACCTACAAACAGATTCAATTTCGCTCAATGAAAATAGTAAATTGTATTACTGAGGGAAACTACTCTCCCGAACTAGCGACAGGTATCAAAACAGAAATCATACAGCTGCTGGACCAGCAAGATCAGCGGGAATTTAAGATAAAACACCAGCTATATAGATTACATCAACAGTGGCAAACTCATACAGCCACTACTGAAAAAGAACCTTCCTTTGAGAGGTGCATATGATTTTATCTATTTGTACAATCTCTTTTCGCCACCAATTAGTTTCAATTGAGCATCTGGCAAAATGGGCGCAGCAAAATCATTTCCAAGGAATTGAATTATGGGGAGTTCACGCAAAAAACCTTACTTCTCAGCCAGAATATAATAAAGATTGGCTGGCGGACTATGGTTTAAAAATCACGATGTTAAGTGATTACTTGGCACTGAACGCCACTGAAGCAAAGCTACAAAAACAAGTGGAACATTTATGTTACTTGGCAAAACATTGGGGTGCAAAGAAAATTAGGACCTTTGCCGGCTCAGAAGCTAGCGCCAACACCGCTGAACACAGCTTTGCACGATTAGCAAAAACTTTGCGCAAAGTCTGTCAATGGATGTCTCGACATGACCTCAATCTGGTCATTGAAACACACCCCCACACATACGCGGATTCCGTGCCAGCAACAACGCGCCTCTTGCAGAGAGTCGCCTGCGATAATCTTAAAATCAACTTTGATGCGCTCCATGTCTGGGAGTCAAAAAGCGAAATTATTCCAGCGTTTGAAGCTTTAAAACAAGACATCAATCATCTCCACTTAAAAAATGTAAGCTCTGCTGAATTCCTGAGTGTATTTTCGCCAGCCAATGTTTATTCTGCTTCCGGCTCACGGGAAGGTATTGTTCCGTTATTTGATGGTGCTGTTAACTATCAAGAGTTTATAACCCATATTAGCCAACACCCGGACAAGAGCGTTCGCAATATTGAAGCTTCACTGGAGTGGTTTGGTGATGACTGCAAAAAAACATTAGCTAGAGATAGATATCTGATTCAGCAACTTCAGCAGTGTCGCGACCCTCTAGCCATTTAAAGAGTTGGGCCTGCTTGCTGCTGCGTGGGAACCTTACACAATTTGCCAATAGGAGACGCCACCCGCCTTGGGCGCTGCCACTTTAAAACTCTTCCACTCATTGAGAAGCACCCGGGAAACCTCCCGGGTGCCAGTTCTATCAATCCTCTGAATATTTACGCTTACGCGCCTGGTTTTGCACAGATCGATACATTTGGGATAGCGCTCTCTGCCCTGCGCGTTTCTGCGCCAGGGTTCGACCGTTACGACATATCTCCTGTTGCAGTTTTTGCCAATTGCGCAGACGCCGCTCATCCAGCGAGCCGCCCGCTATTGCCTCTTGTACCCCACAACCTGGCTCTGACTGGTGCTGGCAATCAGAGAAGCGACACTCTCCGGCCAAAGCCTCAATATCGGAAAAGGTCTCTGCCACGCCATCTTCAACATTTACCAGTCCCAGCTCCCGCATTCCGGGACTATCGAGTATCAGCGCCCCCCAACTCAATGGGTGCAGGGAGCGCTTGCGTGTAGTGTGGCGACCTTTACTATCAGCTTCACGAATAGTCCCGGTCTCAGCCAGGGATTCGCCAGACAGCGCATTTAACAAAGTGGATTTGCCCACGCCAGAAGAACCTAACAGCGCGATAGTTTCCCCAGGTAAACACCACTGGCGCAGCTGCACCACGCTTTCCCGATCCAGGCTGTTTAACAAGGCTAGCGGTAATTCCCCAAACGGGCGCAATGCCTGAAGGAAAGGGGCGCTGTCGTCACACAGGTCGACCTTAGTCAATATCAGGTGGGGGCGGCAACCGGACTCCCGCGCCAGGGCCAAATAGCGCTCAATACGGGAGAGGTTAAAGTCGTCATTCAGGGAGGAGACAATAAAAACGCTGTCGATATTGGCAGCGATCATCTGCACTTGCTGGGCACCGGGCGCCATGCGCTCAAATCGGCTGCTACGGCTCAACAGGCGCACGAAATATTCACTGCCTTTTTCTAATAACAACCAATCTCCGACCGCCGGCAAACTAGCCACAAGACTTCCAGTTAGAGGCAGGGATATAGCTCCCTGCTCGCCGGCCAGTTCCAGGCGACTGCGGTGTACCGCCATAACTCGCAGCGGCACACATTGCTCGTATTCTTCGAGCGTCAACTGTTGTTGGAAAAAAGACTTCCAGCCAAGTTTTTGTAGCGGAGAAGATTCCCGCTCAACTTTACTGGATGCGGATTTAGTGCCGAATCTGTTAACAGACCAACGGGTAAAATGTGATTTACTCAAGATTGAAACCCTCTGGGCGCAACAAAGCGCCAAGCGACCGCGATAACACGGTCAACAGAGCTTTCTCAGGGAAAGCCCGACGTTTGGGAACTGTCGTCGGGCGCGGGCAGCTCGGGGCTGCTACTGGACCCGACGGAGGGTGGTAACAATCATCAATTATCCTCCGCAGTCATTGAATTGTGGATGCCGCCGCACTAGCTACGGGGTAGTGGCAAATTAGCATTACCAGGGGATTGGAGCAAGCCCAAAGACTTGCCCCTAAAACGGCAGCGCCGGAAACCGTCGGACTAATGCCGATAACTGCGGGGGCTCACCTCTCTCGACTCTCAGTCCGCAGCTCCCCGCACCTCGATAAAGCACTACTGTCGCCCAATTCATTCCTCTCCTCCTCCCGGGGGTAGGAGGCCACCTCCACAGGACTGCGCTTCAATACCCCAGAGAAATCCACACAAAATATTTCCAATACCACAAAGCAAAAACAACAAATGGGGAAAACTATGCCAATTAAGCAACTCACCGGGCCCGGCACAAGGGCGGCCCTGATTCTGGGCGCACTCTTCTGCTCCATTCAGGCGCCCAGCTGGGCCTCCGATACCCCCGACCCCACAGTCGTCAATATCCCCGGCAACCTGCAAAGCCAACTGGGCTGCGACGGCGACTGGCAACCGGATTGTGCCGCCACCCAGCTCAGCTATGACAGCGACGACGACAAATGGCAGGGGAGCTTCTGGGTAGCGGCCGGCCACTGGGAGTACAAGGCTGCCCTCAACAACAGCTGGGATGAAAACTATGGCTGGGGCGGCCAGCGCGACGGCGCCAATATTTCCCTCAGCCTGGATGAAGCCCGCGAGGTCAAGTTTGTCTACGACCATGAAAGCCACTGGATCAGCGACAACCACAACAGCGTGATCGCCACTGTGGCCGGCAACTTCCAGTCCCTGCTGGGTTGCCCGGGGGACTGGCAGCCCGGTTGCCTGCGCAGCTGGATGCAGGATACCGATGGTGACGGCACCTACACCTTTACCACCTCAGCGCTGCCGGCCGCTGCCTACGAATTTAAGGTGGCCCTGCACGAGGGCTGGGAGGAGAGCTACGGCAACAATGGTGCCAATGTCAGCTTTACCGTAACCGCCGACTACGACGAGATCTACTTTGCTTTTGATTCGAATAGTAAAGAAGTCACTGTCAGCAGCGACGGCTTCGCCAAGGGTGACCTGAGCAGCGATAAAGCCCACTGGGTGGATGCCAGCAGCTTTGCCTGGGATATCCAGGAGGGCGATAAGGTTAAACTGCACTACAGCGACAGTGCCGAGCTAAAACTGGAGGACGGTGATATCCGTTCCGATGGCGCCATCGAACTCACCGCGCTCACCAGCCTACCGGACAGCGCCCAACAAAAATTCCCGCACCTGGCCAGCTTCAGCGCCTGGCAACTGCCACAGCCGGCGGCCATTAGCGACCTGGTCAGCCAACAGCTCGCCCTCGCCGCTTACGATGCCGAGGGCAAGTTAATCGACGCTACCGGTGTGCAGATGGCAGGCGCCCTCGATGACCACTTCTACTACGCAGGTGAACTCGGCGCCCGGGTCGGCGCGGACAATATTCAGTTCGATCTCTGGGCCCCCACTGCACGGGCGGTAAAACTGCACCTGTTTGCGGATTCCAGCAGCGATAGCGCCGACCAGGTAGTACCCATGCAGCGCGACGACTCTAGCGGCGTTTGGCGTGCCGATATCGACACCCAGTGGGACCGCCGCTTTTATCTGTACGAGGTCGAGGTCTACTCCTACTTTAGCCGCCAGATTGAAACTAACTTGGTCACCGACCCCTACTCCCTGAGCCTCTCCATCAACAGCGGCAAGAGCCAGATCGTCAACCTGGATGACCGCGACCTGAAACCGCACGGCTGGGATCAGCTGCGCAAGCCCAAGTTAACCCAGCCGGAAGATATCAGCATCTACGAGCTACATGTGCGCGATTTCAGTATTGCCGATAGCACTGTACCCGAGGCAGAGCGCGGCACTTTCAAGGCTTTCACCCGCCGGCACAGCGACGGCATGCGCCACCTCCATAAACTGGCCCGCGCCGGCCTCACCCACGTCCACCTGCTGCCGGCCTTTGACTTTGCCACGGTCAATGAGGATCGAGCGCAGCAGCAGCAAACCCCGGACCTCTCTGTCTATGCACCGGATAGCAGCGAGCAGCAGGCCCAGGTGGACGCTGTACGCGATAGCGATGGCTTTAACTGGGGCTACGACCCGTTGCACTACACAGTACCCGAGGGCAGCTACAGCAGCGCTGCCGATGGTACTGCGCGCATTCGCGAATTCCGCCAAATGGTGCAGGGACTGTCCCACACCGGCCTGCGCCTGGTAATGGATGTGGTGTACAACCACACCAGCTCCTACGGCCAATACGACAACTCCGTACTCGACAAAATCGTCCCCGGCTATTACCACCGCCGCAATCTGGAGGGCGGTGTGGAGATGAGCAGCTGCTGCGCCAATACCGCCAGCGAACACGCCATGATGGAAAAGCTGATGATCGACTCTCTGCTCACCTGGGCCCGGGCCTACAAGGTGGACAGTTTCCGCTTCGATCTGATGGGGCACCACAGCCTCGACAATATCCTCAAGGCCCAGGCGGCACTGCAATCGCTGACTCCAGCAGCCGATGGGGTTGATGGCAGTGCTATCTACCTGTACGGCGAGGGCTGGAATTTTGGCGAGGTGGCTGACGATGCCCGCTTTGTGCAGGCGCGCCAGGGCAATATGGCCGGCAGTGGCGTGGGCACCTTTAACGATCGCCTGCGCGACTCGGTGCGCGGCGGCAATCCCTTCGGCGGTTTTGAGGAGCAGGGCTTTGGTACCGGTCTGTTCACCGACAGCAACGGCAAGTTTGAGGGGGAAGATGAGCGCGCCACACTGCTAACCCTGGCCGATAAAGTCCGCGTTTCCCTGGCCGGCAACCTGGCGGACTACCCTTTTGAAGATGCCAGCGGCAATATCATTAGCGGCAGCGAGCTGATCTATAACGGCCAGCCCAGCGGCTATACCGCCGACCCGCAGGAATCTATCAACTATATCGCCGCTCACGATAACGAGACCCTGTTCGACGGTGTGCAGATCAAAGCCAGTGCCAGCGCCGACTTGGGCGAGCGGGTGCGTATCCAGGCATTCAGCAACTCTCTGGTGCTATTCGCCCAGGGCGTGCCGTTTATCCACGCCGGCCAGGATTTCCTGCGCTCAAAATCGATGGACCGGGACAGCTACAACTCCGGTGACTGGTTTAATGCACTGGACTTCAGCCTCGCCACCGATAACTGGGGGGCGGGCTTGCCGATCGCCGATAAAAACGAGGACAACTGGCTCCTGATGCAACCGCTACTGGCAAATCCGGAGCTGGCCCCCGAGCACCACCAGCGCCAGTGGAGTTCCGCACTGTTTCGCGAACAGCTGGCAATCCGCAATGGCTCCCCCCTGTTTCGCCTACCCGATGCGGCATCGGTAGAGACGCACCTCAACTTTCTCAACACCGGACCCGAGCAGGTTCCGGGATTGATTGTGATGGAGTTATCCGATGTCGATGGCAGTATCGATCCCCGCTTTGCGCGTATTGTGGTGCTGTTTAATGGCGATAACGAAGCGGTGGAATTCAGCAGTTCGCACCTCAGTGGTGAGTACTTGTTCAAACACCCGCATCAGCGCCGCTCGGTAGACCCGCGCCTGCACTGGGCAAAATTTGACCGGGACAGCGGCACCTTTACCCTGCCTGGACGCACTACCAGTGTATTTGTGCAGCCGCGCCGCAGAGATTAATTGGCAGAGCATTAAAAAAGGCCGGATTTTCCGGCCTTTTTTCCTTGGGGTGTCTGAGGGAGCGTGAAAGCTACTGCTCCTCTCCGCCCTCTTCGTCCTCGTGCTCAATCAAATGCCCCAACTTACCTTTCTTGGTAGACAAGTACTTGGCATTGTGGGGGTTGCGTCCGGACTGGTGCGGCAGGCGCTCAGTCACATTAATACCCAGGTCCTCCAGCGCTTTTACCTTGCGCGGGTTATTGGTCATCAGGCGGATAGCGTGAATACCCAGGTGCTCGATCATCGCTTTCAGGATTGAGTAATCCCGCATATCGGCACCAAAGCCCAATTGCTCGTTGGCTTCCACCGTATCCGCACCGCAATCCTGCAAGTGGTAAGCGCGAATCTTGTTTAACAGGCCGATACCACGGCCCTCCTGGCGGAGATAGAAAATAGCTCCACGGCCTTCCATCGCGATACGGTGCATCGCATGCTGTAACTGGGCACCGCAGTCACAGCGCAGGGAGAAAAGCGCATCTCCGGTCAGGCACTCTGAGTGAATACGGGCCAGCAGGGGCTCTTCGGTATCGAAGTCACCCATGGTCAGCACCACATGCTCTTTTCCGGTTTCCACTTCCTCGAAACCGTGCATCTCAAACATGCCCCAAGAGGTGGGCAGTTTTGAGGATTCCACAAAACGAATGGTCAACTTAATACCTCTTTAAATCAGTGTCGGGCGCGCAGTAGCAGCACACCGCCCTGCTGTTCCATATCCACCCGGCTGAGAAAACTGTTGCCGAGAAGCACTACGCTGGGAAAGTCATCGGAGTGTACTGTCGCGTCGACATTGTGAAGCTTGATTCCACCAATAGTGACGCTACTGAGGCGCACTCGATAGGCCCTGGTAACGCCATTGGCGGTGGAAACCCGTATTTCCTGTGCATTATCCAGGTTCAAACCCAGGCGGCGAGCGGTGGGGTAGTTGAACGCAATACTGGTTGCACCGGTATCCACCATCATCGGCACTCTGAGGCCATTCACCCAGGCATCTGTCATGTAATGCCCGCCGCTGTCGGCGGAAAGCCGCACTTCCGCTTTTGCCGCCTGGGCAAAACTGGTCGCGATCGGGGCATCCAGAGTCAGTTTTTGTTCCCGCCCCGACACATTAATCCGCGCATAGCGCGTGGTCGCCTCCAGCAGGGTGATGCCCTCGGGGGATTTCTGCCCGGCTTTGAGGATTCGCTGGCGACCATCAATTTCCAACATGGCGCTATCGCCAAACAGGCCCTTCAACTGCACTTGTTGTGCATGGGCATTCAGGGCGAGGAAAAAACTCAATAAAGGTAAAAAATAACGGCGCATTGATCTTCCCTATCAATCTAGGCCCCCAGTAGCCACGCGGTTAATTGCAGTACCAGGGCCGCATAAACGGCGGCCAGTATATCGTCGAGCATAATTCCAACGCCACCTTGTACTCTGCGATCAACCCAGCCGATGGGAGCGGGCTTGACAATATCAAATATGCGGAAGAGCACAAAACCGTACAGCGCCCAGGCCCAGCCCGCCGGGGCCATAAACATGGTGAGCCAGTAACCCACCATCTCATCCCAAACAATACCGCCGTGATCGTGAACCCCCATTTTCTTGGCTGCGGTATCGCATAGATAACAGCCCAGCAAACCGGTAACTAACACAATGGCCAAATACCAGAGCGGGGACAAGTCCTGCATCAACCACCAAAATGGTATCGCGGCCAGAGTGCCAAAAGTGCCCGGGGCCTTGGGGGCCAGCCCGGAGCCGAATCCAAATGCCAGCAATAGACTGGGGTCGCGCAACAGCTGGGAAAATGTCGGGTTATTAATGCTCATTGTTTTAATTCTCACAAAGGCGCGGTAACGTCGCCCTAAAAGTGCCGATAACCCGGTGACTGGGCAATCCAGGGTCTGCCGCGATAGGAGCAGCGCACCTGCGGCTCTCCCTCGACGAGCCTGCCAATGGGCGTCAAACCCAACTGGCGAATCTGTTCAGCGGCCGCCGCCGGTGCGGTAAAGCAGAGTTGATAGTCATCCCCGCCGCAGGCCGCCAGCTCGACAGCGCTATCTGCGGCCAGCCGACTGGCCAGTGGTGCAATGGGCAGGGCCTCCAGCTCGATCTCTGCGGCCACACCACTCGCCTTGCAGATATGGCCCAGATCACCCAGCAAGCCGTCGGAAATATCCAGTGCGCTGGTGGCAATAGCGGCGATTGCACCGGCCGTCTCTAACTGCGGTTCGGGGAAGTAGAACGCCTGCTCCGCCTCTCTGCGAATCGCCTCACTCACACTCCGCTCGGCCAAAATAACCGGCAGAGCCGCTGCGGCGGCCCCGAGGGGACCGCTCACATAAATATCGTCACCGGCGGAGGCGCCATCGCGCCGTAGGGGCTTTTCGGTATGGCCGATCACTTGAATCGTAATGGACAAGGGGCCAGCGGTAGTGTCCCCGCCCACCAGGGAAAGCCCAAACTTGCCAGCGGTTTCCAACAGGCCGCAGGCAAACTTCTGCAACCAGGCAGAGTCGCTGTGGGGTAAGGTCAGGGCGAGGGTAAACCAGAGGGGGCGGGCATTCATTGCCGCCAGATCGCTGATATTCACCCGCAGCGCACGGCTGGCGAGCATCAGTGGATCGGCATCTGCGGGGAAGTGGCGGCCCGCCACCAGGGTATCCATAGAGGTGGCCAGCTGTCCGCTGGCTGGGGCCTGCAACAGCGCACAGTCATCGCCGATCCCCAGGGCCACACCTTCGCCCTGGGGCGCGCGGGCGAAGTAATCGCGGATGATTTCAAACTCCCCCGGCGCTTTAGACATAATTGCTGACTCAGCCCTTCTTGTCTGCGGCGACCTCTGCCGAGCGCAGCTCCGCAGCCGTCTTATCCAGAATGCCATTGATAAACTTGAAGGCATCGGTGGGGCCAAATTTCTTCGCCAGTGCCACCGCTTCATTGATCACGACCTTGTAGGGCACGTCGATACGGTTCTTCAGCTCGTAGGTGGCCAGGCGCAGCAGCGCGCGGGATACCGGGTCCAGGTCTTCCACTTTGCGGTCCAGGTGCGAAGCGTAAGCCCCCTCCACCTCATCGAGGTTTTTGGCGACACCGTGGAAAATATCGCGAAAATATTCCACGTCGGTTTTGCTCATATCGTTATCGGCGTGAAACTCGGCCTCAATAGAATTGAGACTGGCGCCGGCCATTTGCCACTGGTAGAGCGCCTGCATGGCGTAGTGACGCGCCTTGCGGCGGGCGGATGCAGTTACGGTCATTGTTTTTTCCGGTAGATACTTCACAGAATGGGCTGCGCCGACCCCTTTGGCCGGCGCGCCGGCAATTAAATTTTGCCGATTAGAGAAACCATTTCCAGGGCGGTTTCGGCAGCTTCACAACCTTTGTTGCCGGCCTTGGTGCCAGAGCGCTCGATCGCCTGCTCAATGGAATCCACGGTCAACACACCGAAGGTAACGGGGATGCCGGTGTTCAGGGATACCTGGGCCAAGCCTTTGGTGCACTCGCCAGCCACATATTCAAAGTGCGGGGTGCCGCCACGGATAACCGCGCCCAGGGCAATAATGGCATCAAACTTCTTGGTTTCAGCCAGCTTTTGCGCGGCCAGGGGGAATTCAAACGCGCCCGGCGCGTAGTAGATAGTGATATCTTCATCCTTGATCCCCTTGCGGCGCAGAGTGTCCAGGGCGCCGTCCTTTAGGCTCTCAACCACAAAGCTGTTCCAGCGGCTCACCAGCAGTGCGTATTTGCCCGTACTGCCGACAAAGTCCCCTTCGATCACTTGAATATTGCTCATAATTTTCAATCCGTATTTCTTATCCATAACCTCCGCTCCCAGGGGCAGAGGCTCTAGTGTTGTTACTCTTCTCTTCGAGCAGCAGCGCTTCTATTAGAGCTGCGGCGCTTCGACGTTCAGGTATTCCTCTACTTCCAGGTCAAACCCGGAAATAGCACTGAACTTGAACGGTGCGCTCATCAGGCGCATTTTGCGCACCTTGAGATCCCGCAGTATTTGCGAACCGGTACCCACCTGCTTGTACACCAGGTCCTGGCTGGGGCGCTGTTGCTTGCCGCTGATCAGCCAGTCGATACTCTCCTCGATCTCTTCGGTGGTCTCGTTGTGGCAGATTAGCACCACAACCCCCTTGCCCTCTTTTTCGATACGCTGCATGGCGTGGCGGAAGGTCCAGGGTGTGTATTTTTCATCGCCGCGGCGAATGGTGAGTACATCGCGCAGAGTGTTGCCCACATGTACGCGAACCAGGGTCGGCTCCTCTGGAGTGGGATCGCCTTTGACAAAGGCAAAGTGGCGCTCGCGGCGAGCCTTATCGAGATAAGTGCGCAGCTTGAACTCGCCGAACTCAGTGCTCACCTTGCGCTCATTGACGCACTCGACGGTTTTCTCGTTCAGGGCGCGATAGGTAATCAGGTCGGCGATAGTGCCGATCTTCAGGTTGTGCTCCTTGGCGAACTTTTCCAGGTCCGGGCGGCGGGACATGGTGCCGTCTTCATTCATGATCTCAACGATCACCGCAGCCGCCTCAAAACCCGCCAGGCGGGCCAGGTCGCAACCCGCTTCGGTGTGGCCGGCGCGGCTCAATACGCCACCGGGCTGGGCCATAATCGGAAAGATATGGCCGGGCTGCACAATATCGCTGGGCTTGGCATTTCTGGCCACAGCGGCGCGAACGGTGCGCGCGCGATCGGCGGCGGAAATACCCGTGGTCACGCCCTCTGCCGCCTCAATGGATACAGTGAAGTTAGTGCTGAACTGGGCGCCGTTGTCCCGCGACATCAGCGGCAGGTCCAACTGTTCACAGCGCGCTTTGGACATGGGCATGCAAATCAAGCCGCGCGCATGGGTGGCCATAAAGTTGATGTCTTCGGCGCGAATCTGTTCCGCCGCCATCACCAGGTCGCCCTCGTTCTCGCGATCTTCATCATCCATCAGGATTACCATTTTGCCCTGGCGGATATCGTCGATCAGTTCTTCAACCGTATTTAGTTCCATGGTTAACTCTGGATAAATTTATCAATTGCAAATTGAGCGGCTATCGCTGCTGTTATCGCCGTAGTGCACGGCCTGTCGTTAGCGCTTGTAAAACCCGTTCTGGGCCAAAAATTCGAGGGTCATACCCCCACTACTGGGCTTGGCCGCCTCATCGCCGAGGAGTAGCCGCTCCAAGTAGCGCGCAATCAGGTCCACCTCCAGGTTGACCCGGGTACCGGCGCTATAACCGGTCATAATCGTTTCCTGCAAGGTGTGCGGCACTATGGTGAGTTCAAACTCGGCCCCATCCACAGCATTGACCGTGAGGCTGGTGCCGTCGACGGTAATAGACCCTTTATGGGCAATATAGCGAGCCAGGTTTTCCGGCGAGCGCAGGCGGAAGCGCTCGGCGCGGGCCTCGGACTTGCGCCATACTACCTCGCCAATACCATCCACATGGCCGCTGACAATATGCCCACCCAGGCGGGTCTGAGGTGTCAGTGCTTTTTCCAGATTAGCCCGGTCGCCTTTTTTCCAGCGCCCCACAGTCGTCACATCCAGGGTTTCCGCAGACACATCGGCCCAATAACCGTCACCGGGCAGGTCCACCACCGTGAGGCAGACACCATTGGTGGCGATACTGTCTCCCAGTTGCACATCGCCCAGGTCCAGCTTGCCGCTGCGCACGCGCACGCGCAGGTCACCGCCCTGGGGTTTTAGCTCGGCGATCTCGCCTACGGCTTCAATAATTCCGGTAAACATCAGCGCTCGATATCGGTTGTTGCAGTAATGCGCCAGTCGTGACCGACCGCGCGCATATCGGTAATCGTAATCGGCAGCATCGAGCCCATACGCTCGATCGGCAGTTCAAACAGGGGCCGTCCGCTGCTACCCAGCAGTTTCGGCGCCATATAGACAATGATTTCATCGACATGGCCACGGTAGAGGAACTCACCGGAGAGGGTCGCGCCGCTCTCCACCAAAACCTCATTGCACTGACGCCGCGCCAGCTCCTCGAGTAGGGCGAGCAGGTCTACGCGGCCCTCTTTGTCCTGGGGTAGCACCACAACTTCCGCACCGGTTTTCTCGATACGCTCGCGGCGCTCGGCCTCGGCGCGCTCTGTCGTGCACACCAATGTGGGGGCATCCCCCTGCAAAATAAAGGCTCTCGCCGGGGTGCGCAGCTGACTGTCGACGATCACCCGCAGCGGCTGCACTTCGGCAGCCCGCTCTGCGGCCAGCATTTCCAGCGCCATTTCATCGGCGCGCACATTGAGATTGGGGTTGTCAAAACGCACAGTTTCGACGCCGGTAATCACCGCACAGCTACGGGCGCGCAGGCGCTGTACATCGGCGCGCGCGGCGGGGCCCGACACCCACTTGGATTCCCCACTGGCCATAGCGGTGCGCCCATCGAGGCTCATGGCAGATTTGCTGCGCACCAGGGGCAGCCCCAGAGTCATACGCTTGATAAAGCCGGGGTTTAGAGCGCGGCACTTCTCCTCCAGGAGCGGGCCTTGCACCTCGATCCCGGCATCGCGCAATATTTGCAGCCCGGCACCACTGACACTCGGGTTCGGGTCCTGCATGCCGTAAATCACCCGGGCTACGCCGGCTTTGACCAGCGCCTCGGCACAGGGACCGGTGCGACCGGTATGGCTACAGGGCTCCAGGGTGACATAGGCAGTGGCGCCCCGGGCCCTATCGCCAGCATCGCGCAGGGCCTCGATCTCAGCGTGGGGTTCACCGGCCCGCCGGTGCCAGCCCTCACCGAGCACATTGCCTTGCCCATCGGCAATCACACAGCCCACACGCGGGTTCGGCATAGTCGTGTAGAGGCCGCGCTCCGCCAGCTGGATAGCGCGGGCCATCAGTGCTTCCGCACTGTGTACAGCAGTTTGACTCATTCTGGATTCGATCCCTTACTGGTCAGGCGTTCAATCTCTTCTCTAAACTCGCTGACATCCTCGAAACGGCGATAGACAGAAGCAAAGCGCACATAGGCTATCTGGTCCAGTTCGCGCAGCTGTTCCATCACCAATTCACCGATAGCCCGCGCCGGCAGTTCGCGCTCACCAGTCGCCTGTAGGGCGTGTTTAATCTGAGATACCGCCGACTCCACCCGCTCAATACTCACCGGGCGTTTCTCCACGGCGCGCTGAATACCCGCGCGCAGCTTGTCTTCATTAAACGGCTCACGCTGGCCGTTTTGTTTAATTACTCGCGGCAGCAGCAGCTCCGCAGTTTCAAATGTGGTAAACCTCTCGTGGCACTCCAGGCACTCGCGCCGGCGGCGCACTTGGTCGCCTTCAGCCACCAATCGGGAATCGACTACTTTTGTTTCTTCTGCGCTGCAGAACGGACAGTGCATGTGGGATTATCCCCGGAATGGAAAATGGGCCGCAGTTTACCACAGCCGCTGCGCAGTGTGAGCGCAGCACACACTGCGCAGCGGCCATTAAAACCGGGCACATAAAAAAAGCGGCTCGTTGAGCCGCTTTTCTGTCAGCAGTGCTGATCAGCCTTTTTTATATACGGGAAACTCTGCGCAGATAGCCTGCACTTTTTGTTTCACATCGGCGATCGTTGCCTCGACATCACCTTTCTCCAGCGCATCCAATACGTCACAGATCCAGTGAGTGAGCTGCTGGGTTTCCTTTACACCAAAGCCGCGCGTGGTAATTGCCGGGGTGCCGACACGCAGGCCGCTGGTGATAAAAGGAGAGCGCGGGTCGTTGGGTACCGCATTCTTGTTAACGGTGATATTGGCGTTACCCAGAGCTTCATCGGCATCTTTACCGGTGTACTCTTTGCCAATCAGGTCAACCAGCATCAGGTGATCATCGGTACCGCCGGATACGATATTGATACCGCGATCGAGGAAGGTCTCCGCCATTGCGCGGGCATTTTCCACTACCTTCTTCTGGTAGGCCTTATATTCCGGGCTCATGGCCTCTTTGAAAGAGACGGCCTTCGCCGCGATAACGTGCATCAGCGGGCCGCCCTGACCACCGGGGAATACGGCGGAATTGAGCTTCTTCTCAATCTCTTCGTTGGCGCGTGCCAGGATAATGCCGCCGCGCGGGCCGCGCAGGGTTTTGTGCGTTGTGGAAGTAACAACGTCCGCATAGGAGATCGGGGAGGGGTACTCACCGGCGGCAACCAAACCGGCGATGTGCGCCATATCCACAAACAGGTAGGCACCCACTTTGTCGGCGATATCGCGGAAGCGCGCCCAGTCCATCACGCGGCTGTAGGCAGAGAAACCCGCTACGATCATCTTCGGCTTGTGTTCAAGCGCCAGGCGCTCAACTTCCTCGTAATCCACTTCGCCGGTTTCCGGGTTCAGGCCGTACTGTACTGCGTTGTAGATCTTGCCGGAGAAGTTAACGCGGGCACCGTGAGTCAGGTGGCCGCCGTGGGCCAGGCTCATGCCCAGTACCGTGTCACCGGGGGCACAGAGCGCCTGGTAAACTGCAGCATTGGCCTGCGATCCAGAGTGCGGCTGCACATTGGCGTAGTCCGCGCCAAACAGCGCCTTGGCACGCTCAATGGCCAGGGTTTCCACTTTGTCCACATATTCACAGCCGCCGTAGTAACGCTTGCCCGGGTAACCTTCGGCATACTTGTTAGTCAGGCTGCTGCCCTGAGCTTCCATCACCATAGGGCTGGTGTAGTTCTCAGAGGCAATTAACTCGATATGGTCTTCCTGACGAGAGTCCTCCTCCTGGATGGCTTCCCAAATTTCCGGGTCGTAAGAAGCTAAAGTGACAGATGAATCAAACATGGTGTTCCCTCGGTAAAGCGGGCTTGAGTAGAGGCTTGTGAAACTCGATACCACAGCGCCCAGACTGATGAGTAGGACCAAAGACTCCCAGTGCGGGAGGCCCTACTGCTCAATGCATCCTGGGCATTTTAGAAAGGCGCGCATTGTACACCAAGGGCAGTATGAATGCGCAAATGGGGAAGGCCCGCTAGAAGCATCCCAACCTCCCCCCAAAACGGTTAGAATTTATACACTACAGAACCAGACCAATAGTTCACATCGGCCTCAATAAGGGTGTAATCCAGCTCCATAACCGCCTTATCAGTCAAGTTAAAGCCTATCCCAAATCCGGCAGATAAGCCTGTATCAGACTCTTGAGCCTGCCAGTTATCGACGCTCAACTCCTCGCGGAGGTAGCCGACACGACCTTTGAGATAAAAGTCCCGCTGGTTGCGACGATAAGTGGCATAAATTGCCTGGGTTGCCAGGGAGTAGTCATAGTCACTCCAGTAATAGTCGTACTCACCTTCAATAACAGAATCGGTAGCTTCTACCTCTATCCCCCAGCCAGAATCCCAGGTATAACCGGCGCGAACGCCCGCATTAAAAGGGCTATTGCCCGGGGCATCGACATCCATAATGCCGAAAACCCCACCGACATAGGCACCTTGCGCCTGAACGGTAGCGGAACCCAACAGAGCGGCAACTGCGGCCAGCGCTTTGAAATTGAACTTCATTATCTTCTCCTTACATCCTTGAAGACTGCTCAAAGGGCGCGAAGTATAAAGGGGGAAATCATAGTCACAAGTGTTCAATTGGGCAGGCTGGCCCGAGGAGCTTGTGATGGGATACCCCTATTCACCAAAGGCCGGGGCGAAACTGCAAAGCCTTCCCAGAACCTCAACGGAGGAGGTATTTTCAGCACGACACTATAGGACTCGCTCAGGCTGTAATCGATATCGACTCCAAACGCATATCCAAGTCATTATTGTCGATAAAATCTCTGTGAACTGCCAAACGAAATATCGGGCTTGTATACTCAACCGCGACCTCGACACCCTGGGTACGCATATAACCTACCCACAGTTACACCCCGTGAAAATAACCCGTAACAACCCTCGAATACCGATAAATAAAAAGTAACGGGTAACCCCTCGCCTAAGCTTGCAGAAAAATATCGCCAATAGCGCTAGAAGAAAAAACCTGGAAAACTACTTCAAAAACTTAAGCGGAAAAAGTGAAGATAGGCCGGCCTAACTAGCGATCAAATTTACCCGCGCATATTACATGCAAGCGGGATTTACACAGATGATTAATATTTCAACCACCAGAGAATTACTCTCCCCCCAGCTCGGTAGCGGGAAATTCTACCTATAGTACCACTAAGTCTCCCTCACTTGATCCAAATCAACTTTGCCCTGGCCCAAATGGCAACAATAGGCCATCGACAAATCGCGGAGGTCTGGGATGAACGCCATCTACCGACAACTGTGCTGTGACCATAAACAGATGCAAGAGCTGCTCAACACCTTTGAGCAGTTACTACTGGACCTTTTTGACTGTGGCGACCGCGATCCGAGCACTCTATCGTTAATTTTGGATACTCTGGATTACCTATCGGCATATCCGGACCGATATCATCACCCGGTTGAAGATTTAATATTTTCTCGGTTATTGACCAAGCCGATCCACGATAGAGAGTCAATTTACGAAGCACAAATGCAACATGAAAGTATAGCCGCAGCTACAAAACATATGTGCGCTCTCTTTTATGCCATTGCCAATGATGCCACGGTTGAGCGGAAAGTATTGCAGGAAGCCTGCAACACCTACCTCAGATTGCAGTACAAGCATATGGAGCTGGAAAACGAAGCGATATTTCCGCAGATTGAGCAATACCTGGGGACTACGGACTGGATCTATATCCAAAAACAGGTCAGCGAATTAAGCTGCAAGTATTTCGATAGAGCAACCAGAAAAATCTATGAATCGCTGTACGAAAATCTGACCCAACCTCAGATGCCCGCACAGGCATTAGCATAGATAGATTAACCTCAGGGAGGAAATGGTAATGCAGCTTAAACGCCACGGCATATCCATTGGCATGGAACGTATAAACGACGATTTTTTCCTGTATATAAAGGCCATCGGAGAATTAACCCATAGGGACTATGAGCATATAACCCCCCTATTGGAATACGCTCTGCAAGGGGTAAAAAAAACCCAGGTCCAATTACTGATTGATCTCCGGGATTTTGAGGGCTGGGGGATGCACGCAATCTGGGACGAATTCAAGCTGGCTTTAAAGCACGGCAACGAGTTCTCGCAAATTGCGGTACTTGGGGATGAGGAGTGGCAGCAAATAGCCACAAAAGTCGGGAGCTGGTTTGTCAGCGGCACTGTCCGCCATTTCAAACAGCAACAAGAGGCCATGGATTGGCTACAGGAAACAAGGAAGAGGGATATTGGTCACAGGGAATCTGAAAAGGAATTAGCTTTCTCCACACACTCCTGATAAGTAGTGGATTAAGGGGGCGTTTACGCCCCCCTTTTTTTTATACCCAACCTGATCCGATAGTTATTTTCTAAATATTCGCCTTCCGACGCTTACTGTCCCAGGAAGGAGTTCCCATAAAGATATTACCTGCGGTTAGCTCATTGCGACAGAAAGAGCAGTAGATATTGTCATAGTGCAGCCCATTTCGGTGCAAAATATTCAGCACATCCACCAGCGTTGGATTACTTTTGCCAAATCTATTGCGAATCGTCAAAAAGTTAGCCTCCATCTTTGTTGTATAGAGCGAAGCGCCAACCTTTGCATCGTACATAGATTTTTGAAATGGATCATTCAAATCATATTGCTGCAATCTCGCCTGATTGCGAATGGCTTTTATATTGTGGTTGTGAGCATTATCCACAACTTGTTGAATTTGAGCGTAACTCTCGTCATCGGCAACGAAAGGGCGGGATAGACGGCCAAAAATTTGTCCCGCAGTAGTGCCATGGTAGCCCTGGAACTTGCTCAGGGTATAGTTGCGCCCCATCTTGCCCTTGGCAATATGCTCGTGAACTTTTGCCTTTCCATCGACCACATCCTGTAGGCCCGGGTCTTCCAGGGTATAGCCGTGGGGCGCAAAGAAAAGCAAATTATCTCCACCGTGGCCCTTGTTATAAAACATCTGCTTGGTGGCGGCACCGTGGGCAGAGATGACCAGCTCTGGCGCATCTCCTACATTAGTCCCTTCCGGCGCAAAAATTTTGACTAAATCAAGTTCACGAACAGGCATATGGCACCTATCTATCCATCTAAAATCGAGTTCAACAGGAGGAGGGAGCCCCTCCAAGCAAAACCATCGTACCAACAGGCTACAATGACTAGATATTCACACTCAATAGGTATTCGGTATTTTTTTGCTATGCGTCACGAAGAGAAAAATTTGGAAGCTGGGCACTGGGCGAAAAAACATAGATTTGGGAATCTATGGAAATAAGCCATATAAATATGTCGGAAGTGTGACAACCATAAGAAGTCATTAGAAAAGAAATTTAAAGCAGCTATTAGGCTTTACAGTAGCAGGATTCAATAAAAAATATCTTGATCAGGCAACAGATGATGACCAATAGTGGCAATGCGTTCATATTGAACATCCAAAAGACACCACCTTAGTTTTTACGGCCAACCCAACTAAAATCTTTAAAAAATACCGACTAGATGGTTGGCCTATGAACTTTGCTATCCCTGGATAGCGTACCGATAAGAAGATTACTAAAACTCACCTCAATGCGGCAGAAAGAGCGGCAAATATTTTCATAGTGTAAGTTGTTTCTATGCAGAATATTAAGAACCTCTACCAGGTATGGAATTATCCATCTTTGCCCTGCTGCGAATCATCAATAAATCTGCCGATATCACCGGTTTCCCCTCCCCTTTTGCCATAAAAGATTGGGGCAGCCAGGGAACATCCGTGCGGGGAAAAGAAAAAGAGGTTGCCTTCTCCGTGTCTCTTGGGGTGAAAAAATCTGTTTGGTCGCCGCGCAGTGAGCAGAAATAATCAAGTCTGGGGCTGCACCGATCTGTGTTTCTTCCGCCGCGAAAATCTTAATTAATTCAAGCGCTCTAACAGGCATACTTCCTTTCCTCTCATTTTTTATTCTTTAACACGTCCTGGTGCCATACTGGAAAGGTGGCTATGACCAGCCAGTTATTATCCAGCCAGTGAAAAATCAACAAAGATGAATGCTCAACTACAGATCCTACTGCTCCCCCTTATAAACACAGTGAGCGCCGGCCAAATTACCTAATGCCGGCAGGTTGAGAATTTCAACTGTGCGACCACTAACTCTTATCAGCCCCTCTCGCTGAAAGCGGGAAAATAAGCGACTGACTGTTTCTGCCGTCAATCCGAGATAGTTAGCAATATCCATTCTCGGCATGGAAAGCACAAACTCACGGGGGGAGTAGCCGCGACAGGCGTATCGACTGGAAATATTCATCAGCAGCGCAGCAAGACGCGCATCCGCTGAACGCTTACCCAGCAGCATCAGTATTTCATTCTCCTGGCGCAGTTCCTCGGAAAAAATACTGTAGATCTGCTGTTGTAGTGCCGGAATTTCCTGAGCGAGGTTTTCCAGCTGATCAAACGGAAGAAGGCACACGCTGCTATCTTCCAGTGCCTCCGCATAGCTGGGATGCATCCGACTGCTATAGGCATCGAGCCCCAGCAGCTCACCGGGAAGAGCAAAATGCGTTACCTGGGTATCCCCATCTGCGGCAATAATCACCGTTTTGATACACCCGGAGCGGATCGCGTAGAGGTTTTGGAATGGATCTCCCGCACGGTATAAAACCTCCCCCGCATTAATCATTTTCTTTCTGCGGGTAATACGCTCAAGTCGATCAATATCGGCCTGTAGCAGCCCGGCTGGCAAACACAGGCGCCTGACAGAGCAATTACTACAGCTTACCGGCACAGATAACTGGGTCATAGTGAGGCAACCGGGAAACCTTTTGCCTATTGTACTATTAGCCCGGGCACAAAACGGGTAACTCCCCTCCCCTTTCGTGACCAACTGCCGCAAGCGGGTTCACCCTACAATGACGTCCGGTAACCCGCTCAGCGCCCAGTAGGTCGCCCTATACCTAAAAACCTCTAACTTGAAGTTAGACTTCAAAATAAAGGGAAATCTTTATCCGCTAATTGAGCAAAGTGCTAAATCGTCGGCAAAAAGGCCTCGATAACCATTTTTTGCTGTTTTTTGCCGTCCTGATCCAAGCCGGTCTTAAAGTGACACAACTCATTGGCCCAGGGGGAGGTTCTGATTCGAACCGGGGGCTCTTCGGCCTGTACAACCTGTAAAACCACGGCGGCTACCTGATCAGAGGTTTGATATATTTCAGCCGTTTGCTCCGGGCTGCGCGAACGCATACCGCCAATATAGTGATTGAATACCGACTGGTATTCATCTTCGGGGTACCCTTGACTCTGCTCCAGCTGCGAAAGCAAGTTATTGGCAAACTCAGAGTGAATACCGCCGGGCTCGACTGCGGTAAAGTTAATATTAAATGCCGGTGTCACATAGCTGGCCAGGGCTTCTGTATAGCCCTCTACGGCAAATTTGGCCGCACAGTACAGCTCATTAAATGGCTGCCCCACCAGCCCCCCCACCGATGAAATATTGACAACATGACCGCTGCGGGCCTTGCGCATATGGGGGAGAACCGCTTTGGTACAGCGAACCACACCGAGGTAGTTGACCTCGGTCACCCAACGCATTTCCTCTTCACTTGCATGCTCAGTGGTTTTTACAAAGCCTGCACCGGCATTATTGATAAGAATATCGATGCGCCCCGCATCGCGGATAACGGTATCTACGCAATGCTGGATACTCTCCGGGTCTGTGACATCCAGCTTCATCACCTCAAGAGCGCCCTCTGCGGGAGCGGTACTTGTCAGCTGCGCGGCCTTGGAGAGATCTCTCATGGTGGCATAAACCCTAAATCCCTGCCTCGCCATTTCCAGTGCCAAACTCTGTCCCAATCCAGTAGAAGTTCCAGTAATCAGGGCCACCTTACTCATTGCGCTCTCCTCAGTACCAATCATTACAAGATCAAAATGTAAACTAGCCAGTGCAGTATACCTACGAACAACAAAAAGTAAACCCACCAGTGTAATTTTAAGCTGCAAAGCAACAGGCCCGCTTTGTAGCAAGGGCCGCACATAGACTTCCAAGTCAGAAAACCCTACATGATAGGCTCCGCCCGCTTTATTCTCCGGAAGCGTAACCTGATACCATAGCGACCCATTCACCACCCGGTGACCATACCAGTGTGCGAGTAGCGCTTAAGCTCTCGCTCACTTCTGTTTAAAGATAGCCCCGTAATAAGGTATTTCTATGTCCATTGCCGATTTGAACTTTTTGCAGGCACTGCCAAAAGCTGAGCTTCATCTCCATATCGAGGGCTCCCTCGAACCGGAGTTAATGTTCGAGTTGAGCAAGCGCAACAATATTGAAATCCCCTTTTCCAGTATCGAGGAAATCAGAGCGGCGTATAAGTTTCATAACTTACAGTCATTTCTCGATATTTATTACCAGGGTGCATCGGTCCTGATCCACGAGCGGGATTTTTATGACCTGACTATGGCTTACCTCAAACGCTGCCGTGAGGATAATGTTGTCCACACCGAGATATTCTTTGATCCTCAAACCCATACGGACAGAGGCATTGATATCGGAGTCGTTATTAATGGTATTAATAGCGCACTGCGCGATGCAGAAAATGAATGGGGCATCAGCAGCCATCTAATTTTGTGTTTCCTGCGCCACCTGAGTGAAGAGGAAGCCATCGCCACACTGGAAGCGGCACAGCCCTATCTAAACTTGATTAAAGGGGTTGGACTGGATTCCTCCGAGCTGGGACACCCGCCGAGCAAATTTCAAAAAGTTTTTGCTATGGCCGAAGAACTGGGACTGGAAAGAGTGGCCCATGCCGGCGAAGAGGGACCTGCCGAATATATCGTAGAGGCTCTCGATTTACTGAATGTCAGCCGTATTGATCACGGTGTTCGCTGCGTTGAGGATGAGGCACTGATTGAGCGCCTGAAGATAGAAAATATCCCCCTGACCGTTTGCCCCCTATCCAATACCGCACTGTGTGTTTACGACGATATGAGTCAACACCCAATTCTCTCGCTGCTCGAGCGGGGCCTGTGCGTTACTGTCAATGCCGATGATCCCGCTTACTTTGGCGGCTATGTTAATAAAAATTATTTGGCCCTCAGCGAAAGCCTGGGCATGACTCAAGAGCAGGCCAAACAACTAGCCCTTAACAGTTTTAAGGCGAGTTATATTTCTGCAGCGGACAAAGCGAAATGGGCAGAGGTCATTTCAGCAATCGAGACCGTTAGCGCAGCCGAATAAAATAGAGGGTGTCCTGGCTTTACTGCCAGGACACTGCATCAGCGGTTATTGGCGTCTAGATTTAATCTTCATCATAACCGCAGTGAGTACCCGCAAGCTCACTGAGTTCTATCAAGTTGATAATTTCAACGGATCGTCCACTGACCTTAATTAATTTCTCGCGCTGAAAACGCGAGAAAAGCCGACTGACGGTTTCTGCGGTCAAGCCCAGATAATTGGCGATGTCGGTGCGCGGCATCGATAACACAAAAGCACTGTGAGAGTATCCGCGGCGTGCATAGCGGCTGGAAATATTGATCAGAAGTGCCGCCAGGCGGGTATCCGCAGAGCGCTTACCCAACAGCATTAAAATATCATTTTCCTGGCGCAGTTCCTCGGAAAAAATACTGTAAATCTGCTGCTGTAGTGCAGTGACCTGCTGAGCCAAAATTTCCAGTTGGGTAAACGGCAGTAGACAAACACTGCTGTCTTCCAGTGCCTCGGCGTAGCTCGGGTGCACCCGGGTACTGTAGGCATCCAGCCCAAGTATTTCACCAGGTAAAGCAAAGTGGGTCACCTGGGTATCACCATCAGCCGCAATCACCACCGTCTTGAAGCTGCCTGAACGAATGGCATAAAGATTGGCAAATGGGTCACCCGCTCTATAGAGAGTCTCCCCCGCTTTGACTATTTTTTTTCGACGAGTGATCTGCTCTAGCCGATCAATATCAGGCTGACACAAACCCGCAGGCAAACATAAACGTCTGACTGAACAGTTGCCACAACTAACCGCTGCCGAGGAATCCATCATACTAAACCGGTCGGAAAATTAATTTGCCGCAATTGTAACGGCTGTCGACGCATTCGTCTCCTACCGGCAGCTATAGAACTCGCGAATATTTCGCATCGGTTTGCTGACTGTGCAAATAGCTATCGAATGCAGCGGCAACATTCCGCACAAACCAGCGCCCCTCTTCAGTAACAATAATATTTTGCTTATCCTGATAAATTAGACCATCGTCAAACATAGGCTGTAAGCGCAGTAACTCTTCGGAAAAATATTCCTCAAAGGGGACGCCGATGCGCTGCTCAACAAGCTCTTTATCCAGACTTAAGCGGCACATCAATTCACTAATAATCCACTGGCGCAAACGATCTTCATCATCCATTAACCAGCCTCGGCAGGCGGCTGATTTGCCCTCGCCAATTGCCTGAGTATATTCCTTTAGACGGTGTAAATTTTGCCAGTAGCCATCGCGGCTGTAGCTGATTGCCGATGCCCCCAAGCCGACCAGAGCATCGGCCGGCATCAGGGTGTAGCCCTGGAAATTGCGCTGTAACATACCGGCGTGTGCGGCCTTAGCCAGCTCATCCCCAGGGCGGGCAAAGTGGTCCATCCCCAAAAATTCGTACCCCGCCCGACCCAGGTGCTCTACAGCGGCCAGTTGCATCGCCACTTTCTCTGCGGCAGAGGGGATCAGATCGGTATCAATCAGGCGCTGGGCCTTAAATCGATGGGGCAGGTGTGCATAGTGATAGAGGGCAATACGATCCGGTTGCAACTCCAGTACCTTATCCAAGGTGCGGTGCAAGCTGTCGAGGCCCTGCTTGGGCAATCCGTAAATCAAATCATAGGAAATAGATTCAAAACCGCGCTCGCGCGCCGCTACGGTCAGCTCAGTGACTTGGTCGGCACTGCAAATACGGTTAATGGAGCGCTGCACGTCGATATCAAAATCCTGCACCCCCAGGCTCAAACGGTTAAAGCCCAATTCCCGCAATGTATCCAGAGTCTCTAATTCCAGGGTGCGGGGGTCGGCTTCAATACTGTATTCCACCCCATCCCCCGGGCGCAAATCAAACACTTCGGCCAGGCCTTCCATCAGGCGACGCATATCGCTATCGCTCAGGAAAGTCGGCGTGCCACCCCCCAGGTGCAACTGGGTAACGGGCACATCAGCCACTTTATCCCGGTACCACTGCGCCTCCTGCAACAGGTGGTCCAGGTAACTGGACGCCAGGCCATACTGGTGCGTGATAACTTTATTGCAGGCGCAGAAGTAGCAAAGGGAGCGACAAAAGGGGATGTGGACATAGAGGGACAGGCTGTGAATATCTTGCAGTGCAGCCCAGGGCTCAATGCCATTTAAAGCGTGAAAACGATCGGCGGTAGGATACGAGGTGTAGCGCGGGCAGGGTCCGCTGTAGCGGGATAAGAGTTCTTCAGACAAGCCTCCCACGGGGCTTTTAATCTCTTGCTTCATATTCATTCACACCTCGTTCGGTAGTTTGCTTGGAAAGCCGACACAAACAAAAAAGCAGCCACCGGGTCTTCGACCAGAAAACCACAGTGACTGCTCTACCCCAGACCTATTTATTGCTACCTTTTAGAAGCGGTAGCCCAGACCAGCCATATAAACCAGCGGATCGATATCCACATTGGCAGTCACTTCACCCAGGCCAGGCACTTTGACGGTGGCGTCGGTTTCGATGTCCATCCAGAACACCGACATATTGAACAGCCAGCGTTGATCGGCACCGAAGGTAAAATCGATACCGGCCTCTGCGGCCAGGCCAAATGAATTGTCCAGGGACAGCTCTGCATCACCGGTGGCGCCGAGGCTTGCGAAAGCGGCATCGGCAGTGCTGCTGATTTCTTCA
The DNA here is from genome assembly GCF_052467605.1 of Microbulbifer regidiadema (SeqCode). Lineage (NCBI taxonomy): Bacteria > Pseudomonadati > Pseudomonadota > Gammaproteobacteria > Cellvibrionales > Microbulbiferaceae > Microbulbifer > Microbulbifer regidiadema (SeqCode). The sequence continues at coordinate 2,570,745 of NZ_CP174316.1, forward strand.
TCGAAGAAAGCGGTGTAGTTCACACCCAGGCCCACGTACGGCTGAATATTGGACTGCGCTTCCATCGGGTACCACTGTACTAACAGGGTCGGCGGCAGGTGCTTGGTTTCACCCAGGTTAAAGCTGCCCAGGCCCTCGCCAACCACTTCGATATCGTGGCTAAATGGCGTTGCCGCAACCAGTTCCACACCCCAGTGCTCGCGGAACATGTAGACGCCAGTCAGGCCCAGTGCGGAACCGTTATCAACATCAACACCGGTTTGGCTGATGCCGGTCCCATTCAGGGAAAGAACGCTGGAATCCGTATCGGGTGCTACCGTGGCGATACCACCGCGCAGAATAAAACTGCCCTCTTCATAAGCCAGTGCGGGTGCAGAAATTGCGGCGGTCAAGGCGACTGTCGCAAAAGCAGTTAGACGGTTCATTAACTTCTCCATAAAGCGATTAGGCATTTTTCCCGACTCAGGAAGGCCCCCCTCCAGGCACAATCACAAGTCGCAGACAGGTTAACCGCAGGCTACTTGAGACAGCTTGATCCAAATCAAGCTGCCGAATTACCTGGAAAAAAATCCATTGGCACCATGTCAAAGTACAGCGATTGCACCGCTCAAGGGGGCATATCCGGAAAGGGGCGGGGAAGATAGCGACTCTCGCCGCCCGAGGGAACCGAGCGGCCAGTACTAGCTGGCACCAATTTACCAATTTGCGAACCAGTACAAATTTTTCCTTTAGGCGACAGCCTTGCAAACAAAAAAGTGGCCAAAGTTACACCACAGCAGGCCAGGGCCCACTGTGGTGTAATCCCCCTCTAGGCCTGCCTGCCCGCCGGGCGACGGAACATATTCTGAATACTGGAGAAGTCCAACTGCCGGTTTTCCTCACTGGCGCCGTGCAGTTGGTAAAGGTTTTTTGCCAGCGCCCCCATGGGGGTTGACGATGCGCTGGTGGAGGCCGCATCCATCGCCAACCCCAAATCTTTGAGCATCAGTGCCACACTGAAACCACCGGCATAACCCTTGGCCGAAGGCACACACTCCATAGTGCCCGGGTAGGGGTTGTAGTTAGCCAGAGACCAGTTATTGCCGGAACTTTCACACATAATCTCGCTGAGCACCCCCGCATCCAGGCCCTGATCTACCCCGAGTTGCAGGGCCTCAGCGGTACCGGTCATATGGATGGCGAGCAATAGGTTATTGCAGATCTTTGCCACCTGCCCAGCGCCGGCGGCACCGGCATGGAATATTTTGCCGCCCATCACCTGTAGTGGGCCCTGCGCCGCATCGAATGCCGCTTTATCCCCGCCACACATAAAGCAGAGCCTACCCGCCTGTGCCGCTGCCGTACCGCCGGATACCGGGGCGTCTATGGCGCGCAGGCCCAACTCCGCAGCGGTGTGGCCGAGCAGGCTGGCGTCCTCTGCGGAGATGGTCGAGCAATCGATAATCAGGGTACTGGACGGGAGTTGCCGCAACAGTCCCGCCTCCCCCAAGTAGAGACCCTTAACCGCATCGCCGCTGGGCAGCATGGAAATAACCATATCCGCCCCTTCAATCGCTTGCTCGGCGCTGTCACAGGGCTGGCAGCCGTCCCGCTGGGCCTGCTCCAGAGCCGCAGGGCTCAAATCGAATGCCGCCACGGTGTAGCCGGCCTTCGCCAGGTTGGCAGCCATGGGGCCACCCATATTACCCAGACCAAAAAAGGCTATTTTTTCCATAAAAGCCACTTCCTATTTTGTTTGTTGGTAGCTCCGGTATTTAACCCCCGGGGCGCTCGGTAAATACAACCTCTACAAGTCGGCCAGCGGGTGCTCACTGTTCCAGGGCCCGACAAAACAGCTTTCCAGCTGCTCCGGGGTAATTTGCTCTAAATTGTCCGGCTGCCACTTGGGTTTGCGATCTTTATCGATTAACAGTGCGCGCACCCCTTCCTTGAAGTGGCCGCTGGCACAGAGGTTTACCGCGAGTGCCAGCTCCATACGATAGATATCCGCCAGAGACAAATGTCGAGCCCGCTGTAATTGCTCCCACACAACCCACGGCGTCAGTGGAGAACCGCCCGCCAAAGTAGCAGCTGCACGCTGCAACCACTTATCCTCGCCACCATAAGCTGTGATAGCCGCACACACTTCCGGCAGGGTGGCAAAATCCGTGAGCTGCTGGATCTGCTCATAGTGCTCCCGCAGGGGGGACTCGGGGCGCTCCAGAGCTGGCAGCTCCATAGATTTAAGGCAGTTACTAATTAATTGGTGATTGGCGCCCTCACTTTCGCCGAAGCTGAGCGCCGCCAGTGCCGACAAGACGGTTTCGCGCTGCGCTTGGCCGATAATGCGGTCCGCCATACCGGCAAACAGGGCGTCAGCGCCATTAAACTGCGCACCGGTCAGCCCCAGGAAGAGCCCCAGACGTCCGGGCATACGGTTCAGGAACCAGCTGCCCCCCACATCGGGAAACAGGCCAATGGTGATCTCCGGCATTGCCATACGCGTGGTTTCAGTCACAATTCGGTGGCTGGCTCCCGCCATAATGCCGATACCGCCCCCCATCACGAAGCCGCCTCCCCACACCACAATCGGCTTGGTGTAAGTGTGTATCTGGTAGTCCAGGCGATACTCGCGGGAGAAGAAATCGCTGGTATAGCTGTAGTCCGGGGTCTCTCCGTAGGCGGCGGACTCCCGATACAGTGCAACCACATCGCCGCCGGCACAGAGGGCCTTGTCGCCGCTGCCATCGATCCAGACTGCCGCCACTTCACGGTCCTCAGCCCACAGGCCCAACTGTGCCGACAGCAGATCGATCATGGAGGAATTTAACGCGTTGAGCGCCTTGGGGAGATTTAGGGTCGCGATCGCCAGGGCGCCGCGCCGGGAAAACAATACCGGGGAATCCTGATCCATTTTTATTCGTCTTATCGTTCTTGTACTAGATAGCGTCGCAGTTAAGCACAGATCACATTCGACGTCAGCCACATGCGAGTACATCCGCCTATCGCAAGCGCACCCGGTTGCACTTTTTACGCAAACTGATAAGTTGCGCGCAAAATCTGACCGATTCCAACACCCATTACGGAACCCCAAATGGCCGAATACGTTTACACCATGAACCGGGTGGGCAAAGTAGTGCCCCCCAAGCGCGAGATCCTCAAGGACATCTCCCTCTCCTTCTTCCCCGGCGCCAAGATCGGCGTACTGGGTCTCAACGGCGCAGGTAAATCCACCCTGTTGCGCATTATGGCCGGGGTCGACCAAGACTTTAACGGCGAAGCCCGCGCCATGCCCGGCATCAAAGTCGGCTACCTGCCCCAGGAGCCGCAACTCGACGCCAACAAGACCGTGCGCGGCAACGTGGAAGACGGCGTGCGCGAAGCCATCGACGCCCTCGCCGGCCTGGAACAGGTCTACGCCGACTACGCCGAGCCCGATGCAGACTTCGATGCCCTGGCCAAGAAGCAGCAGCAATTCGAAGATATTATCCAGGCCTGGGACGCCCACAACCTGGAGCACCGCCTGGAAGTCGCCGCAGACGCCCTGCGCCTGCCGCCCTGGGATGCGGATGTGAACAACCTGTCCGGCGGTGAGAAGCGCCGTGTGGCCCTGTGCCGCCTGCTGCTGTCGCGCCCGGATATGCTGCTCCTGGACGAACCCACCAACCACCTGGATGCGGAATCTGTATTCTGGCTGGAGCGCTTCCTGCACGACTTCACCGGCACTGTGGTTGCTATCACCCACGACCGCTACTTCCTCGACAATGTTGCCGGCTGGATTCTGGAACTGGACCGCGGTCACGGCATCCCCTGGGAAGGCAACTACACCACTTGGCTGGAACAGAAAGAGAAGCGCCTGGAGCAGGAACAGCGCGGCGAGCAGGCCCGCGCCAAAGCCATGCAGAAGGAACTCGAGTGGGCGCGCCAGAACCCCAAGGGCCGCCAGTCCAAGAACAAAGCCCGCCTGTCCCGCCTGGAGGAAATGCAATCCCAGGACTTCCAGGCCCGCAACGAAACCAACGAGATCTACATTCCACCCGGCGAGCGCCTCGGCGACAATGTGATTGAGTTTAAAGAAGTGAACAAGGGCTTCGGCGAGCGCCTGCTGATCGACAACCTGTCCTTCCGCGTACCCAAGGGCGCGATTGTGGGTATCGTCGGCGGTAACGGTGCCGGTAAGTCCACCCTGTTCCGTATGATCAGCGGCACCGAGCAGCCGGATTCCGGCGAGATCAAGATGGGTGAAACCGTTAAGGTCGCCTACGTTGAGCAGGGCCGTGAGAATCTGGATGACAGCAAGACCGTATGGGAAGCCATCTCAGACGGCCACGATATGCTCAAGATCAACAACTACGAAGTGGGCTCGCGCAACTATGTTGGCCGCTTTAACTTTAAGGGCAGTGACCAGCAGAAGCGCGTCGGCGAGCTCTCCGGCGGTGAGCGCGGACGCCTGCACCTGGCCTACACCCTCAAGCAGGGCGCCAACGTACTGCTGTTAGACGAACCCTCCAACGATCTGGATATCGAAACCCTGCGCGCCCTGGAAGAAGCCCTGCTCAACTTCCCCGGCTGTGCCCTGGTTATCTCGCACGACCGCTGGTTCCTGGACCGTGTTGCCACTCATATCCTCGCCTATGAGGGAGAGAGTGAAGCGGTATTCTTCGAGGGTAACTACACCGAGTACCACGAGGACTTTGTGCAGCGCAAAGGTGAAGACGCGACACCGCATCGGATGCACTATAAGAAGCTTAAGACCTGATCTCAAAAGTAAAAAAGCCCGCTTGCGCGGGCTTTTTTATGGTTGAAGCAATAAACACGAGTTGACAATTGGAACTCGTGTTTATTTATCAAGCTTCTTAGCTTTGTATACGAGGTGGCTCAATTCCGATTTCTGGGCCTGCACAAATATCTGTTTCAAGGTTCATATAAATCTCCTGTCGTATAATTTGTTTTTAACAAATATCCAATTAAGCCATTGGATAGCACTAAGCTTAACCTGATTACACTAGGTTACACCATCAATAATCAATAATTATGGGTGAGCAGTCACAATTAAAACTTTTATTTGGCGCAAAAAGCCACTCAAGTTGACCAAAAAATTTCTAGCCAAAGCAAAAATAAAAGATGAACGTCATATTAAAGCACCGCTCCCCACTCAATTGGTACGAAAGTTGTAAATAAAATATTTTGCTCTCTGCAGAATTAAATTCAGCTCAGCCCCTATTCAATTTAACACCAAGACTATAAATCTATTAGTGCAGAGCACCTTCTAAACCAATTAAACTTTAAGAAAAATTAGAAGCTAAAGCCTCATAAAAACTTGCTTACATAATCAGCTACGGGTGGGCAATCACCATCAGGGTTTTTGTATTTTTTTGCACACAGGCTATCGCCATACGTAGGTTTTCCGGATCAAGTGCGGCAAAACTCTCATCCAACACCACCAACTCAGCATTCTGTAAGACCGCGCGGGCAATAAATAAACGGCTCATCTCCCCGTGAGACAGTCGCCAACCCATTTCACCCACGGTTTGTAACATTCCCGCTGGCATTTTTTTCAACAGCGGGGTAAGGCCCAGCTCGTCACAGATTGTATAAGCTCTGCGCAAACTTTCTTGGTGTGGTGGCCACTGATCTCCCATCAATAAGTTGAATAAAAAGGTATCCCCCAGCACATGATTCTCATGAAACTGCGGAGCAGAAGCTACCATTTTGCGCCAGGACTCGGCACCAATACTGGTACGATCGTAACCATTTAAGAGCAGCAGACCGTCATCGGGCTGCTGGATACCAGTCAAGATATTAGCCAGAGTAGACTTCCCCGAGCCGGAAGCGCCCTGCAACAAAAGCCGATCGCCAGGATAAATACTGAGATTGCAACCGGCCAATACCGCTTGATCCTTCCCCTTATAGGTAAAGCGAATATCACGCAGGTAGCACAGCGGTTGCGAAGAATTTTTCTGGCCTGCCGACATAGCTATTGCCAAGCCCGTGCTTCCCCTTAGCTGGAGGTCTTCCAGATAAAATAACTCACGAACTTTTTCCCAGGAAACTGCTGCACTCAGTGCACTGGTAAAGCCCCCCATACATTTAAGGACTGCACGGTACCCCAATAACATAGCGCCGAAGGCAATGGCGAGCTGGGCGCTACTGGCACTGCCAGCAATAAATATGGGAGCCAATCCTATCACCCCAAGGAGCAGCCAGAGGCGCGGCAGTAAAACTTGTAAGCTCGCCATGGTGTTATCCATATGCGAGGAACTCTCCAGGTAATCGCTCAATTCACTATCTTCACCCCGGTGCCAATCGGTGGACGCCTGCTGAGCCAAACGAGTGCGGTGGCCGATCATTTTTTCAATTAAACGGTGCGTCATGGACAGGCGCTGCACTGTCCACTGACGACGGCTGCGGTACTGCGCCCGTCCCAGAAAAAATGCGGCTATTAAAAATAGGGGCAAAGTCGCTATATACACGAGGCCGCCAGCTCCCAGCAATAAAATTGCGGCCGCGATTAACAACTCTACGGCACCGAGCAACAATAAAAAGGCCCCCTGCAAGGCGCTGGCTTCAATATTTTCTGCATCGTAAACTCTACCCAATACCTGACCTGTGCCCATATGGCGAATACGACTGGGAATAGCACGCAAGGCACTGGCGAGCAGCCGCTGTTTGAGCAGCGCACCGGTTTCAACAGAAACTACACCTTGCAGCCGAGCGGTGAGCAAGGTTAAAGGAACCTGAGTGATCAACAACAATACCCAGGCGGATAGCCAGCCGGTATCGATATGACCACCGAGCACCGCTCGGCCGATTACCCACCAGCTGCACAGGAAAATAGCCATCTGGACACTGTGGCAGGCAAGCATAGCGGCAAAGCGCCAATACAAACCGCGCTGGCGAAGCTGCTGCCAAAAAGATCGGTGAGAGGGGGAGCGCAACAGCCAGAAGTCCTCCAGCTGTACAGCGGCGAGATTTTCCCGCAACAGCGCAGCCATGGCTCGCTTGCGTCGGCGCCCTTGAATATTTGCACTATCCAGCAATTGCTCGATACGCTGGCGCTGGGGCTCTTCCAACTCGCACGCCAACTGGCGAATCACCGGCTCAACGCAGATTTTTTCCGTTCGCAAAGCCGGTGTAAGCAAGTGCAGCTTACGCCCCCGGCCACCACATAGCGCGATAAAATAGTCGCCCTCGCCAAAGCGCAGCCGCAACAGCGCCGGAGCGGCCCGCAGCAGCATGGTCTCCAGTTCTGCGTAGCCACAACTCACCTGTTCTACCAGCAGGTCCAGGGCCTCGGCCCCCGCCTGTAAGCGGGCCGGTAATTCCAGGACGCCCTCCGCAGAATTATACTCTCCCATCTCAGGTTGCAAACCGCAGTGTTTCGCCAGCGCTTGCAAGGCGGCCTCTAATTGCGATGCGGGCCAGCAATAGGAAATCAATGTCTCACTGCTCACGAGCGACCTCCACAGGCCGGGAGACTGGAGAGCTGCCAAGTCCCCTTTGCATCTCGGTCAAATGACCACTGGCCATCCGCAAATGACGCCAGTGGCTACCCTGCCAGCACTCTTGCCAGAGGCTGCTCTCGGCTGCCAGCAGCTGTGTATAGCGAGAGTTGCTCCGGGCTTGCAGCTCGCTGGGCTTACCATCCTCAACGATACCACCATCCTCCACGACCAGAACACGGGAGAAATCCCGGGTTTCACTGATATCGTGGGTAATACAAATCAGGGTGACCCCCTGCCAGACTTCCCGCACACGACTCATCAGGCGCTGCCGCTGCTGGCGATCAAGGCCCCTGAACGGTTCATCCAGGATCACGCAGGCCGTTTCCTCACGGCCAAGTGCACGCCCCAGGCGCACACGCTGCCCCTCGCCACCACTAACCAGGGCACCACTTTCCCCCAGCGGGCTCTGCAATCCCTCCGGTAGCGCCGCCACCAGCTTGAGCAAATCCGCTTGCTGTAAAATGGGGTAAAGCGGGGCACCGGGCTTATTGCCGTAACTCAGGTTTTCTAACAGGCTGTTGCTCCACAACTGAATTGCAGGGTCCACCCAGGCACAGTGCAGGCGAAAGCGCTGCAATAACTCGCCTTTCAATTCACTGCCATTTAGCATGACACGACCACTGGCGGGCTTGTGCCACCCCAGCAACAATCCGGCCAGACTCGACTTGCCAGCGCCGGACGCCCCGACAATAGCAATTTGCTCACCGGGGCTAATCTCCAGATTTACCTTGTTGAGAATAGTGCGGCCACTGGCATTAACACTGACATTATCAAACTTAATACCCACCGGCTTTGTCGGGGAGAACTCAATACTATCGGCGGACTTGTTGTCCGCATCCGCCTCAGTGACAGCTTGTAGGGGTTCGAGCGCCCTCAGTAAAAGGTTGCGCTGCTGGGGATAGCTGCGCATTAGCCCGGCAATCTCTTCACCCAGTGGCGGCAGTGCCAGTACCCAATAGATCAGCAACAGCAGATCAGGGCTCGCCCCTCGCGCGTTAACGCAATAAATCACCAATACACTACTCAGGGTACAGTTCACCAATAGCTGCACCGCCTGACTATTGAGCTGAAAACGCAACGAGGCATATCCGGCCCTTATCCATTCGGTAAGCAAATTTTCATGCTCCCGCCGAACAGACTCACTGGCGCCGTGGGTGCGAATCGGAATAACTCCCAGCAGGGCATCCATATAAAAGCGCGCCAGGGCTCCGGCATGAGTCTGCACCCGCATACTGTAATCAGTGAGTACCGGCTGAAACAGTAAAGGAACAGCAATCTGCAATACCGACATAACGAGCACCAGCGGTGCCGCCGCAGGAGCCAACCAGATAATTCCCAGCGCAGTAGCTAATAGCGAGAAAATCTTAAAGATAATACCCGCTCCAAGAGCGGGTAAGCTCCTCAAAGCGACAATGCGGTGTGAGCGCTCGGCCGTATCAGAAGTCGGACGGCTCTGAAAGAAGTGATCGGGTATTCGCGGCAGTGCGGCCAAAAAGCGCATGCGGAAACGGTTTTCCAGGCGGCGCCCTATCATCATTTGAACTTTTGCTGTAGGAAACTGCAATAGCATTAAGGTGAGCATAAAGCCCAGTAGTAGTGCAATTGTGCCTGCCCGCTGCACCTCAGTCGCCAACTCACTGTGGATATCAATCAATCCACGAAAAAGTAAGACTTCAAACATCAACCCTACTACGGCTCCGAGCATGGCAATAAATATTGTCAGCGGTGCAATCAGTCCATCTTCACGTATCAATCCCCAGAGCTGCTTGAGCGGCTTCACCGGCGGCTCTCGCAAAGCTCTCGATAGCGCTTCCGATTTCGGTTTAACCTCACCGATATTGCGCACGCCTTTTACACTCACAATAACCGCACCACGGAACTCCAACTGCTCCGGCATCAGTTCAATGTTTTGTGTAGGCTCACTTCCACCCGGGCGAGATGGCCGCGCACACCAGTAATTCTCCGGAACTAATACAAATGCTTGGCTGGTATCCGTCGAAAACTCAACAGATAGCCGCTGCAAAATAGCGCTGACTTCAGCCCCCCGTTTTATCGCACCAGAGGTGACCAGTGAGGTAAGCATCCGAATAGAGGCATCGAGAAAGGCCAGGGAGAGCCAACTTTGATCCTTTAAGGCTTTTTCACACAGAGCGCTGGCCACCGTATCGGTGACCTTTAGCTGTGCAATACGCTCTTTAAGCGGGGCAATAAAATCATCCCCCCCCGCCCAGCTTCGCCACCCCTGAGGGGGCACCCGTGCAGTGTGAACGTGCAGCTCATCTAAAAAGCGGCGCGCACTGGGCCAGCGTCTACCACTGGCTGGGTCCATCACCTGCACAACCCCGCGATGATTTCTCCAGGCCACCACAAAATGGGTATTGCCGTTGGGTAGCCGCACCACAACCAACCCGGGTAAGTATCCAGGCGAGTTCAATAGGAGGTGATCCACTGGCACGACCATCTGGGCAGCATCCAGCCCCAGCTCTACCGCAATCTTTTCCAGGGTATTTATCGAGGTACCATCTACATCCGTCTGACAGGCATCGCGCAAGTGACCGTAATGAGTGCTTACACCAAAGCCTTCAAGCAGGCACTTTAGCGAGGCCGGACCGCAATCCATATTAGAGGTCTGCACGACCTCTGGAACTAGCCAACGTATTTTCTGCCTCGCGGTCACGCTCCCCCCTCCACACTCTCTTCGGGAGCTTTACCTGAGAGTATCTCTCCAGTTCGTTGTAAAAGCAGCTGATAAGGTGTTTTCTTACCTGTGGCAATTTCTACTCTAGCCGGTAAATCGTGCAGTAAGGGAAGCTGGGGTGGCATCTCGCCTTGCAGGGAGAGCTGCACAAGAACTTTGCCCTGCTGAACAGCACTGGCCACGCGCTCTACACGAGCTTGCAGTTGTCCATAGCGGGTCCAGGAAAAGCCATCCAGCTTTACTTGGGCCTCCTGCCCCGGCTGAATATGCCCCAGCGCCAGCGCCGGGGGGAAAAATGCCAATATAGAGATAGCCCCCTCTGCTTGGATCGTTGCAACCTGCTGTCCGGCGGCCAGTACTTCACCCTCGCGAATTTTCGCCAGTGACGCCAGTCTGCCAGCAATAGGGGCACGCAAGTTCTGTTCACTCATCGCAAGATGATTCTGTTGAATACGGGTATCAACTTCCGCGAGTTTGCCTTTAATATCCTGACCCCGCTGATTCAAGGTACTCACTTCGAGCTCGTATTCACTGATGAGCTGTGCTCGACGAACCTCCAAGGCGCTAATATCTGCTTGCACTTTGAGGGTTGCCATCGCCATTTGCTGATAGGTTCGTTTTGCAGCTAGGTAATCCAACTCTGAACTTTGCTGTTTCTGCAACAACTGCTCATAGCGGTCGGCAACATCCGCTTGTATTTTTTGGTTACTGACCTGAAGTTGGTACTGCTGTTTCAATAACTTCAACTGATCATCAATAGCCTTTTGATCTTCAGTAAACTTTTTATCCCGTAAATTTTGTTCACGCTGCACCGAGTAAAGCTGGCCCTGTAGACTTTCAGCTACTTGGGTATCACCTTCCAAGCTCAAATCTAGTACTGATGTATCAAGTTGTATCAATGTGTCCCCAGCTTCAAGGGTATCACCCAGTTCAGCATCAACAGCAATAACCCGGCCTACCCTTTGCGTACTAATATGGACGGTATTCTGCTCCTGCTCCAGCCTCGCATTATCACTCACGCTGTAGATAGTAATTTCTTTTTTAAAGAGCCAAGTAGACCAAGCGATCAGGAGAAGCCCCCCCAATAAAGCAGCAGCTACCGAGGCACGGACAGAATCTGAGACAATAGCTCGAGTGGTATAAAAAAAAGGCGTTGACAATGTGAAAAACCTATAAATCGCTATCACACAAAACAGATAAGAAACTTAAACTTTCCTCTTGACTTTATTATGGTTTCCTTCAAAACCAAGATATAAAGATTAAGCTTCTTTTATGCAATCCTAAACTGTACCTATTGATACATTTAGAAAAGAGTGACCCGCAGAAAGAAACACCTGCCACCTCTTCTCTACTAAAAGATCAAAGATGCCAGATTTACGTACTAAAGAAAAGTGACTCAAACCAAGGACAGCACCAACAGATGGCAGAGGAGCAATACTAACAGGCGGTCAAGAAGGCCAGCATAGATATCACCAGGAACTATTACACTAACTGCCAGCAAACTAGAATTCCAGCACAACCGCAAATAGAAGATATATACCACCTACAACACTTCTACAAGGATAAGGCCTCAACATCGCTCTTGGTTAAATGCTGATTCGCTCTCTTAAAAACCTCTCACTCCACCAAGAGAAAATCCATCAAAATTCATTAGATTTTTTATTTTATTACCACGAAACGGTAGAGGCTTACAAAGGAGCGCTCCCCTTTCAATTCTTCAGCTATAGCCATAACTATTTACAACAGAGCCCCTCGGCCACAACCTCCATTGAAATCATCAAGGCCTATTCAATACTAGATTGAAACCAATAACCCAATCTAAATCAATTAGATATAGAAGAAACCAAGAAAGCAGAGACGCCAAAAATCAGCATGGAAATTTTATTTTATCACTTAAATTCAGGCGGACTTTCCGCCCACCTGAATTCAGTCAAAAGTTACTCCCGATATCAAAAGAACAGGTTAGTTAAAATCATACCTTAGGCCCAAACGAATACTACGCGGCGTTTGATAATAGTACGGCTCGCCAAAGTATTCATAAGGCTCTGTCGTTCCGTCTAGGTCACCTACCTCTTCAACCTCAATCACTGCATCATTATTGAATACATTGAAGACATCCAAACTAACCAGTAGGGTCTGATTATTAGCGAGTTCAATCGGGTATTGCGCATTGAGATCCAGATTCCAGTAATTATCAGTTCGACCTAAGCTACCACGAGAATTAAGTTCCCCCTGGCAATAGAATGACTCAGAATCATAATACGCCGCAAATTCATCGGTGGGGTGCATACCAAAGCAATTTTTGGGGCGTCCAGTCTGCCACATAAAGTTAGCACCTAGCCTCAACCCCAAATCAAAACTATAGGTCCCAAATGCTTTAATCGTATGCCTGCGATCATTCGGCAAATCTCCATAACCACCTTCCACCAGGCCCGGCTGATCAAAATTGGTTGTTAAGCCTGAATCTGTCTGCCCATTATCCGAACGGACGTAGCCTTCATTGTTGCCCCAGCTGTGCCCCCAAGTATATGAAGCATCAAGGGACCACCTGCCATCAAAGGGTCGCTTAAAGGTAAACTCAACAGCGCCATACTGTCGCTTCGCCTCAGGAAAATTAAGCTGATCAGCAGATAAATTTATATACTCGCCCTGTTCAGTAATATAAATCCGCATATCATTACCGGGATTGGTCAAGACATACTGGTGAAATCCATCAAAGACATCTTCAACAGTTGCCCCATCAACTTTGGATGCATCCCAACTGCCAGTCGAGTTATAGTAGTCAATCACTGCGGCATCAATCGCTAAGTCTTCAAGTGCCGTTTCCAAGTTTCGGTAAATACCTTTAACCCCTAGCTGCACACCATTATCCATAACATACTCATAACCGAGAATGTATTCAGACTGGTACATCGGATCAATATTTTTATCAACAAGAGCCCGCGCATCCTGTAAATTCCCATCGGCGAAGTATAAAGTTTCGTAGGGGTTACTTAAGTTGCAAGGTGTTGAATCCTCATTCAGGCAGGAACCGTCCCAGTCATAATCCTGAATAGTATAAAGCTCCTCTCCAGCCAGCCTCACATTAGTATTTGATGCCACCGGCAGGTAGTAATGGCCAAAATTTGCAAATAATTTTTGATTTCCTTCACCGGTAGGATCCCAGACAAGCGACAGCCTCGGCGCCCACTGGTCGCTAATTTCAATAAATTCACTCCCAGAAGCATCCTTGTTGGTAAATGTTTCATTGCGAAGCCCAAACTGAACAGAGAGATCATCAGTTACCTGCCAAGTATCTTGCAGGTAATAGGCAGAAGAATCCGTTTCAAATCCACCCTTATTCTGATAATAGCGCATGCGCGCAAACTCATAATCGGGATACAACTGCCACAACCCATAGCCGGAGTAAAAGGTATCTTCCGTAAGCGAGTTGGACTCGTTATCAATACCCGCCTCTACCAAGTGATCGCCAATATTCCATGAAAAGTCCACCCGGAACATCTCTCGAGTATCCTCTCCAATTTCCACACTTGATCCAACCCAATTACCCAGTGACATCCTTCCCGGGTTATATAAATATACAACAGGGACTCCTTTATTATCGGGCACTTCACTTCTATCCTGAGTATTTTCCCCATAAGAGACACTCAGAGTCATATCGTCATTCAAATGACCGATATAAGAGGCAATCCAGTTGAAACCGCCTCGCCCATAGATAACATCCCCGATATAATCGCCTGTTTTTTCTGTCTCTGAATCGTAATAATAATTCCCTTCAACAACATCCCGCTCATCACTAAAAGCCGTAAGCTCTATCCGATGATCCTCATTGATATAACCATCTAATTTCACCCCCCAGAAATCGGACTTGGTCTCTTCTTTATATCCCCGACCACTCGTCATACCGTAGTATTCTTTATCTTCCGAGACATTACTGTAGAGCGCATAGAAGAATAATCGGTCTTCTATAATTGGCCCAGAAAAATATATATTGGCCTCTTGTGAAGAAAACTCATCCTGATCATTATCAGCAACAAAAGTATTCGGCGCGGTATCTGTTTCCTCGTCATAGTAAAAACTGGTGCCGAACTTGAATTCATTGGAGCCACTTTTGGTAGTGGCATTCATCACACCACCAGTGGACCGGCCAAATTTGGCCGAATAGCCGCCAGTCTTTACCTGTATATTATCGTAGAATTCAAATGGGACCGTAGAGTAACCCAATCCATTTCTAAAATTAGTGGTATTCAACCCATTGATATAGCTGACGTTCTCTGCAATAGATGCACCGGCAAAACTAGTTCCGCCGCCATACTGATCAAAGGTGCGATCGCCTTTAGAAACACTTGGTGCCAGCAGAGTAACCGAGTCCAAATTTCTCGCCACAGGAAGCTCTATGAGTTCATCTGATGAAATCACTAAGCCTGACTCAGCAATCCCTGTATCTAGCTGTGAGATTCTCTGCCCACTAACAACAACTTCTTCCATCTGGGAACTATCACCGAGAACGACACTAACTGTTCCGCCCAAGCTCACCGTTACCGAGCGAGTGTCTGTCACTTCACTCCCAGAATAAAGCTCTAATTGGTACTCTCCAGGAGGAAGGCTTCCCACCCTGAATTCTCCCCCACCACTCACTGAAACCTCTTTAGAAATACCCCGAGAAATATCTGTAACCTTTATCTTGTTAGATTTTTCTACACTAAGAACAGTCCCTCTAATTGTACCAGTCGTATTATCTGCCATAACAAACGGACTTACTGACAGAGCAGTGGCAACGGATATTGCCAACAGACTTTTAGAAAACCCCTTCTTAGCGCCATATACAGAAACCATAAAACCCCCAGAAAATTATATTTATTTAAATTACCAGGTCGCAATCCAGCACATCGAGATAACGCTCCCGAGAAACTCTATTCTTAACGCTATAAATTAAAAATTCACACCCAAAAACACAACTCAGCTCTCAAAAAAAGTGAAACACTAAAGACATTTAAAAACAACAAACAAAAGTTTGATACACGAAAGGGAAATCATGACTTTTCGCACAAACAGACCATTTAACTTATAGCATCTGAAGGGGGACTAATACTCCGCACAAACAGTAACAGCAAGTGCTTAACAGCTTACCCAGATAAGCAAGCTTTAATTAAGAAACAACAAATTGTTATTCCCTTAGCAGAGAAAACTCAATTGAAAAGATTTGTTTCAAAGGAAAGAGATTTTACTTTGATTATCAGGAGGCTATAGAGGGGGTATCGAGTATTTATAAAGGTGGGGTACCCCCCACCTCAAGATTTATCTTGCGGCCTCTACTTCCGCAAAAACTCCAACATCCACTTAGCAACCGTATTCTCATGGATATCATTCTTCAGCGATTCCTGCCCCTTATCGACTACAGCGGCACCAAAAGCCTCCCGGCGAAGCTCCATCAAACTATTTGAATAGGGCTTGGTAAATTCCGGGTGCGCCTGAAAGCTGAGTATATGCTCATCTACTTGCACCATAGCCATAGGACAGAACTCACTGGACGCCAATACCCGCCCACCTGGCGGTAGCTGATCCACCTGGTCCTGGTGCGTCACCAAAAGGCTAAAGTTGGCTGCCGGCTCAGACATCCAGTTTGGCGTCTCTTGCATCTCATAGGTATGCACCCCCAGCCCCCATCCTTTATCCGATTTGCGCGCTCGCCCCCCCAGGGCCTGGGCAATTAACTGGTGACCAAAGCAGATACCAATTGTCGGCTTTTTCTTGTCATGTAACTCGCGCACAAAGTCCATAAGGGGGGCAATCCAGGGTTTGTCGTCATAGACACCGGTCTTGCTACCTGTAATGAGGTATGCATCCACTTCATCTATATGGACGGGATACTGACCCTGTTGGACTTCATAGGTCTTAAACTCCAAGCCGGAGTCCAGGTCGCGCAACAGGCCGGCAAACATCTCCGGGTACTCCCCAAATTCGCCTACAAGCTCTTTGCGTACATCATCGGTTTTTAAAATTCCAATCTTCATTATTTTCACCGCTGAATTGACTGCTTAGTATTGGGATTATGGCATATCCAGGTATCAGCGGTCCCGGGACAAAGCAATTGGCACACGATGACAGATACCCCTGGCAACGCATATTTCATCACTGCGCTCTTGCCAATATCGAGCGCCTCAATAGCATTTGACCTCACTATCTAGGAGTAACATTTCTCTCTGGGCATTCTTAGCTGAAGTAGTTTTGTGTATGATCTCGGCTTTAGCACATTTTTCAGCCAACCCTTCGGCTACAGGGCGATCCAGAGATAATTGGGACCGCTTGCAGTTAAGACTGAGGACAAACAATGACCACAACAACCTCCCCGAGTGATCGGCAGGACAGCCCCCCCGGGCGCAAAACCGCCTTTATCCGCTTCCTCGATGCGGTGGAATGGCTGGGTAACCTTCTCCCCCACCCCATAACACTCTTCGCACTCTTCGCTGTCGGAGTGATATTTATTAGCGGTATCGCCTCCTACTTCGGCCTGTCAGTACCAGATCCCCGCCCAGTGGGCGCCGCCGGCCGGGCACCAGATGGGGTTATCGAGGTCTTTAACCTGATGAGTGGCGATGGTCTCAGGATGATCGTTACCAGCTTGGTGAAGAATTTCACCGGCTTTGCCCCGCTCGGCACAGTGTTGGTGGCCCTGTTGGGGGTAGCCATTGCCGAGCACTCCGGCCTGTTAAGTGCCGCAGTGCGCGGCTTGGTATTACAGGCCTCCAAGCGCACCGTCACGGTAATTGTGGTTTTTGCCGGTATTATCTCCAACACCGCTTCTGAACTGGGCTATGTGGTACTGATTCCCCTCGCCGCGATGATCTTCCACTCCCTCGGCCGACACCCGCTTGCCGGCTTGGCGGCCGCATTTGCCGGTGTCTCTGGTGGTTACAGTGCCAACTTACTATTGGGAACCGTAGATCCGCTACTATCCGGGATTACGGAATCCGCAGCCCATATGATCGACCCGACCTACTCCGTAGGCCCGGAAGTAAACTGGTTCTTTATGATTGTCAGTACCTTCCTGATCACCGGAGTTGGTAGCTGGGTGACCATGAAGATCGTAGAGCCCAAGCTGGGTAAATATGACCCCAGTGAGGCGTCCGTCGACCTGAGCCAGGACAAAGTTGGCACCCTGACCGACGCCGAAAAGCGCGGTCTCAAGTACGCCGGCCTGGCCGTTCTGGGTGTATCTGCGGTACTCGCTTTGACGGTGGTGCCTGAGTGGGGCGTTTTACGTAACCCTGAGACCGGTCTGGTAGCGGGCTCTCCCTTCCTCAAAGGGATCGTCTCACTGATCCTGGTATTCTTTGCTATTCCCGGCTTTGTCTACGGCAGGGTTGTCGGCACCATGAAAAATGACCGGGATGTCATTGATGCCATGGCCAAGAGCATGAACAGTATGGGCATGTACATTGTCCTGGTGTTCTTCGCCGCACAGTTTGTCGCCTTCTTTAAGATCACCAATCTGGGCACCATCTTTGCCGTTTTGGGTGCTGATACGCTACAAAGCATCGGTCTCACCGGACCACTGCTGTTCCTGTTCTTTATTATGATGTGTGGCTTTGTGAACCTGATGCTGGGCAGCGCCTCGGCTCAGTGGGCGGTGACAGCACCTATCTTTGTCCCCATGCTGATGCTACTGGGTTACGCCCCAGAAGTGATCCAGGCGGCCTACCGTATCGGTGACTCGGTGACCAATGTCATCACGCCGATGATGAGCTACTTCGGCCTGATCATTACGTTTGCCGCGCGCTATAAGAAAGACCTGGGTATGGGCACCTTGATCGCCACCATGATCCCCTACTCCATCTTCTTCTTTATCGGCTGGACAGCCCTGTTCTTTATCTGGGTGTTTGCCCTCGGACTGCCAGTAGGGCCGGGAGCCGCCACTTACTATGGCGGTTAACCCTCTGTCCGAAGCTTAATCGAAAGCCCGCTTCTGCGGGCTTTTTTGTCTGCTCTAGATGACCGCTCTTCTCACCACTCAACTACTTATATCCTCAGATAACCCCCTAAAAATGTTAAAGCCTTTCTGGAATTACCAGTCATTCAAGATATCGTTAAGCAGAGGTAAAAAAGTGGACAAAATATGAAAAAAATTATTATTCCCAGATATAGAGTCACCATAAAACAAAAAAAATCTATAGCTGTCATTTAGGAATAAAGTTTCAATATATAACAATTAAGTAGCATTTTTTTTCATAAGGCGACAGTTTTTTTATCGCTGAAAGCGGCAAGCCCTTCGAATCCGCAAAAAAAAACAAGTAATATAGCCCCTGAAATCATACTTAGCGGAGACTGATAGGCGGATTGCGCCAGTGTCGCCTGCCCTGTTTTAATCTCAATTATTATTTCTCAGGATGAGTCATGTGTACTCTATGGTCATTAGTGTCTTGGCTAATATCCATAGCGAGCTGCATATCAGGAAATAGAACAGGCATTCGCCAATTGACGGCTGCATTAATCCGTCAGATAAAGCCCAGGAAAGCATAATTCGGGAATTTGCTGTTAATTGCAGATTTCTAAGGTTATCGGGCGCCCCTATCAGTTGAACACTTCCGCTTATAAAAGAAGTTGTGACCCGGCACGCCTAATAATTAATTCAGGCTGGGTTCTTGGAAGGATTTGGAAGACATTGACCCAACAAATAAGAGCTAAGCTGTTAACCGGCTTTTATGACCAAGTATCCCAGCTAAACGGCTGCCCGGAAACACTGCTTAACAGCGCCGGTATTAACCCCGAGCAGGTTGAGAAACTCGAGGGATATCTCCCTATGAGCAAAGTGACAGACCTGGTAGAAAGGGCTACACGACAACTCAACTGTGCGGATTTCGGACTGAGACTGGCAAAAAGCCAGGGCGCGGCCGCCCTGAGCTCTCTCGGTGCTGCGGTATTGCAATCGCTGACTCTGGGGGAGTTCCTCGATGCTGCGGTAAAACAATTCGCCGCTCCGCCCTATAACCTGCGAGTGGAATTGGAGGTTAAAGGACTCCAAACGTTTATAACTTTTCATTGCCTAAATGATTTAGAAAGTTATATACCTTTAGACTCCCAATTACCGCTTGAACTATTCCGGGAGTTTCTTCTCGGGGTTTCCGTAGTGGCATTGCAAATCCTGTGTGGGGAGAAATTTAATCTAGAGGCGGTTCATTTAAAGTCTAAACAGCCGCTTCACGATCAGTATGAAAACTTCTTTGGAACAGAAGTACAGTTTTCACAAGCTAGCGACAAATTAGTGCTTAGCAGTGGCCAACTGGCTCAACCTACTGATAAATCGAACCCCGCACTGAGACCGCTATTAAAGTCCTATATCGATAAAGTACTGGAGCAGAACGAGTCAAACCTGATTCACCAGGTAGAGCGTTTAATCTACTGCTTAATGCCCCTGAAGCGTTGCAGTCTGCAAGAGGTTGCCAATCAGTTGGGCATGCACAAGCGCACACTGCAACGCAGATTACGCGATCGGGAACTGGTGTTTGAGGATATTCTGGACCGAATCCGCCGTGAGCGTGCAGAGCACTATCTCAGCAGGAAGCTGCCGCCGATGGCCCAAATTTCCGATATGCTGGGCTACCGGGAGCAGAGCTCATTCAACCGGGCCTGTGACCGCTGGTTTGGAACGACCCCGATGAAGGTGCGGCGCAAGCTCCTCAGTGAAGCCGCCGCAAAAGCGGCACTGGAAACCGAAAATTAAATCCCCGCCCGCCGGTATAAACCGCAACACCCGCCCGATTAAAGCGGGTGTCGCGGTTATTTGACCCAATACCCTGTGTCCTCCTCCAATAACGCGAAAACCTCCCGCTGCCTAGCTGAGCGTAAACCCTGAATTCCCAGTCATAGAGCGCCCTGGCCAACACCACACTTCTTTACAAGCTGTCCACATTACTTACTCATTCCTCAACTATTTTCGATGCAAGTCCCAGGGCGGTACCCAGAAGCCAGCCTTCGATTGAGCGGTCATCGCCACTACCCGAGCCTATAGTTTCGGGCGACAGCAATAACCTCTGTCAAAGCCCAAAGCGCTAAATCATGGTTTGTGGGACTCCCCCCAAAGTGCCTACGACAGGAGAACACGATGAAAAGAATATTGATTTCAGTAGCCGCCCTTTTGCTGGCCACAAATGTTTCCGCACAATCTCGCCAACCCCCGCAGGAGGCAATTGATGCCTGTAGCAGTCTGGCAGAAGGTGATGCCTGTACTGTAGAGACACCGAGAGGCACCCTCGAGGGTACCTGCCGCCAGCCCCCGCAAGCTGAGCAGATAGTCTGCGTACCTGCCGGCGGCAAAGGCCAGGGCAAAGGTGGCCCGGGCCCTATGGAAAATGAAGACCAGTAATCCCCAATAAATCGTGGCCGGCCAGCGGCACTGTAAATCTTGAGATGTCATTATGAAGAAGTGGTTATTTGCGGGGCTTTGCGGTATTGCGCCGCTTGCGCTGGCTCACGTACCCGATAGCGCCCTAAAGGCCTGCCAAAACCTGTCCAGTGGCGCTAGCTGCACCATGGAGTTGCACAACGGTCAGGTCAGTGGCCGCTGCCGAGACCTGCCCCAGTCACACGGGCTACTCGCCTGTGTCCCCGAGCGCAAATCGGCTATGCGCTCAGCAGGTAAAGACAGCGGCGGCGGGCGCCCTCCTGCACGCAAACACACAATCGTACAGTCCGACGGTCTACAGGAAACTGTTCCGGCCACCCAGGCCCCAATCACCTTTAGCGAGGTGAGTATCAGTATCCAGGGCCCCTGGCGTGTTATTGAGGCCAACGGCATTTCCGAGCATAAGACTGGCACCTTCCCCAATCGCGGCAACCCCCATGAAATCGAGGTGCAGCGCTACAGTTTCCGGGTTCCGGCCAATCCCCAAATTGCCGCTAAACCCACACCGGTTCCCTTACAGGATTTTGGTATCGGCCTAAATGGAGTCCCCTTCGACCCCAGTGCCGCCGAATGGTATCTGGGCAATCGTGGACGCTGGCGCTACGAGGCCCTATCCGGTGCGATTCAGCTCGGTGTAGACGACAACTACGCCCACGTTCAGCCCAATGGCGCCTACCACTATCACGGAATCCCCACCGGCTTGCTACAGCGCCTGGGGGTATCCCAGGAAAGGCACTCCCCGCTGATCGGCTGGGCGGCCGATGGCTTCCCCATCTATGCCCTATACGGCTATGCCGATGGTAAGGAGCCGAAATCCGGCATTGTAGAGATGACATCGAGCTACCAGGTGAAGTCCGGCAACCGCCCCAAAGGCAGTAAAGAACCCGGTGGCTACTACGATGGGACCTTTGTGGACGACTACCACTACGTGGCTGGCTCCGGCACTCTGGATGAGTGCAACGGCAGAATGGTTCGCACCCCGGAATTCCCCAACGGCACCTACGCCTACTTCCTGACCGAGGACTGGCCCATTATCCCGCGCTGTTACAAGGGCACACCGTCGGAAGATTTTCGCCGGGGCCCCGGCAACAACCAGCGCAAGGGAGCAAAAAAGCGTCCCTAACCCGAGAACGCTATCCCCAGAGAACTGCCTTCCACCAGTTCTCTGGGGAAACCAGCCCTATTGATACCCCAGATTGAGCTGGCGTCAGCTCATATCAATCACCGCCAGCGCCTCCGCCAGGGTTTTCACCGAGTGCATTTCCATACCCTCGATATCGTTCTTCAGGCGATTCGCTGCGGGCACAATAGCCTTGCGGAAACCGTGCTTGGCCGCCTCGCGCAGGCGCTCCTGGCCCGAGGGCACCGGGCGAATCTCACCGGACAGCCCCACCTCTCCGAATACCACCAGATCCCTCGGCAGGACACGATTGCGGAAACTGGAAACCACCGCCAATAGCAATGTCAGGTCGGCGCTGGTCTCCATCACCTTGACCCCGCCGACCACATTGATAAAGACATCCTGATCGCCCACCAAAACACCGCCGTGGCGGTGCAGAACCGCCAGCAACATATTCAAGCGATTCTGGTCGAGGCCCACCGCTACCCGGCGGGGATTGCCGAGGCTGCTATCGTCCACCAGCGCCTGCAATTCCACCAGCAGCGGCCGGGTGCCCTCCCACACCGAGGTCACCACCGAGCCCGCTGCGATCTCCTCGGCCCTCTGCAGGAAAATAGCCGAGGGGTTGGATACCTCTTTTAGACCCTGCTCAGTCATAGCGAATACGCCGAGTTCATTGACCGCACCAAAGCGGTTTTTATGCGCGCGCAGGGTGCGGAAGCGGGAGTCGTGCGTTCCCTCCAGGAGTATGGAGCAGTCGATAATATGCTCCAGGACCTTGGGGCCGGCGAGACTGCCGTCCTTGGTGACGTGCCCCACCAGAATCAGCGCCGTGCCGGTCTGCTTGGCAAAGCGGGTCAGGTAGGCCGCACTCTCGCGCACCTGGGCCACAGAACCCGGTGCCGATTGCACGTCACTCATATGCATCACCTGAATCGAGTCCACCACCATCACGCGCGGATTCACGTCCTTGGCCGCCAGGCAAATACGCTCCACATCGGTTTCGCTGAGCAATTGCAAAGAATCTGTGGGCAGGCCGAGGCGCTTGGCACGCATAGCTACCTGCTGGAGCGACTCCTCACCGGTGATATACAGCGCCGGCATCGACGTGGCGAGATGGCACAGAGTCTGGAGTAAAACCGTGGACTTACCGGCGCCGGGATGACCGCCAATCAAGACCACCGATCCCGGCACTAACCCGCCCCCCAGTACCCGGTCCAGCTCCGAGGTGGAAGTGGGGATGCGCGGCAGTTCACTGAGGTCAATTTCCGATAACTTCTGCACTTTGCCGGCACCGGCAGCGCCGGCGTAGCCGCTTTGTGCATCGGTAAAATTCGCGGCGCGACTATCCTTGTGGTCGGGCCCCAGACGCACTTCCGACAGGCTATTCCAAGTGCCACAAGCACTACACTGCCCCGCCCACTTGGTGTAGTCGGCACCACATTCATTACATACATAGGCAGTTTTACGTTTTGTGGCCAAGGCACTCTCCCGAATAGTCAGCAAAATTGAGTGACGTACAGTTTACCTCTTATCCGACCGGGGCGGGTGATGCTCAGCGGTCAAAAGTGACTCTCCTGCACCGGCATTCTCTATTGGTATCTTCTCAGTCTAATTGGTCTATCTGTGCGATTGATCTAGATCAATCCACCTCGCCTCCACCGAGATAACATCCGCCGCTGCCTTTCCTCACTCTTGGGAAGGTATTGAATAACATTGAGCAATCATCGAACAGGAAGTAAGCATGTCGTCTATTACTCTTCGCGGCGCAATTCTGGCGCTCGCTATGGCCTCGACCTCCGCCCTGGCTGCGGATCACGAAGTTAAGATGCTGAACCAGGGCAAGGACGGGATGATGACTTTTGAACCGGCATTTCTCGCGGTGGCACCGGGCGATTCCGTCACTTTTCTGCCCACCGATATGGCCCACAACACTCACTCCGTTTTATCCCCAGCCGAGGGCGCTACCTGGAACGGCAGCATGGGGGAAAAAGTCACCGTCACTTTGAACCAGGAAGGCGTGTACGTGTATCAATGTGATCCACACCTGCCGCTGGGTATGGTGGGAGTGATTCAGGTGGGCAAGGCGACCAACTTAGAGGACGCCAAAAAACATGCCGAGGGGATGAATGCCACTATTGCCATGAATAAGGAGAGGCTCAAGCAGTACCTCGATCAAGTCCAGTAAGAGGAGTCGCGGCGTGGATATCCTATTTGAAAAAGGTCATCACCTGGTTGCGCGGTTCGGCGATTTGGTTAAAGAGCAGAACGGCAGCAGTGGTGTACAGGCCAATCAATTTGTTATTCGCCGCGGCACCAAAGGGGCGCTAATCGATCCCGGCGGCGATCTGACTTACACACACCTCACCATTGAGCTCAGCCGCCATTTGAACCTGAGCGAGCTGGATCTGATCCTGGCCTCTCACCAGGACCCGGATATTATCGCTTCGCTACCCCGCTGGATGCTGCACTCCCGCTGTAAGGTGGCGGTATCCAAGCTGTGGTCGCGATTTTTGCCACACCTGGTTTCCGGCTTTGTCGCCTCGCGGGCCGGTGCAGAGCGCTGGCAGGAACGCATTATGCCGCTGGACGACAAGGGAGAGATTATCCCTTTCAGTGACAGTGAGATCTGGGCATTGCCGGCGCACTTTATGCACTCCTGCGGCAACTTTAGCTTTTATGACCCGGTCAGCCGCATCCTGTTTTCCGGCGATATCGGCGCCTCCCTCGGGGGTGAAGAGGGCGAAGTTAAAGACTTTGACGCACATTTGCCATCGATGGAGGGATTCCACCGCCGCTATATGGGCGGGAACTGGACCTGCCGCCTCTGGGCCAAGATGATACGGGAGCTCAATCCCGCGATGATTGTGCCCCAGCACGGTGGCTACTTTGCCTCCGACGATATCAAGGAGCGCTTTTTGAGTTGGCTCGAACGCCTTGAGTGCGGACCGGACCTGTTGCGACACCAGGATTTCCGCTTACCCCTGGGCCGCTCTTAAACCGCTCCCCGGCAAGCACACCGGTTGCACCGACAGAGGCCAGCCCATACACTGCGGGCTGGCTCGCTGTCTGAACACTGCCATGCACACCGGGATCTTCCGCTTATTTTTGCTCACACTGCTACTGGCCTTCGGTGGCCAGGCTATGGCGTCGTCCTGTGCAGAAAAGCACGAAGCCCCAGCAGTATCCACCTCCGCTGAAGCCCCCCACTGTGACGGGACAACTCCTGCCAACTGCAACGACAGCCACGCATCCAGCTGCACGGTAGAGTGCAGCTGCTGCGCAGGGCCCGGCACCAGCTCTGCGGTAAACACCCCAGACAAAATCCCCGCTGACGGTCGCAACCTACAGGTCACCGCCTACCGGGAATTTAATTCCTCCCCTGACCCGGAAATGGCCCTGCGCCCACCCATACTGCGCATTTAACAGGGCCCGTGTGCCTAGGGCATACGCGCTTCCCCCAGCTTTACCCCCAATATTTTTTATAAATACCCGCGCGCCTGTGTGCGCCCAAATATCATCACCGGAGTTGATATGAACCGTTCAATTTTGCTGGCTATTGCCGCGCTACTGACAACCCTGGCCCTGAGTGCCTGTGCCGAAGACACGGCCCCAAAAAAGGAGGCGGTGAGCCTGACCACTTACAAATCCGCCACCTGTGGCTGCTGTAAAATTTGGGTCGAACACGCCCAGCAAAGAGGCTTTGATATCGTCGCGAAGGATGTCGATGATCTCAACCTCGTGAAAAAACAGCACCATATCGCACCACGCTATCAATCTTGCCACACCACAGTGTCAGAACAGGGCTATGTTTTCGAAGGGCATGTGCCGGCAAAGCTGGTACAGCGTTTCTTACAAAACCCACCGCACAATGCCATTGGCCTCGCCGTGCCGGGTATGCCCCTGGGCAGCCCCGGTATGGAAGTGGGAGACCGCTTTACGCCCTATCAGGTCATGCTGCTTAACAAAGATGGCAGCAGCGAAATTTACGCCGAATTGCATACGGCACAGGAGCAGTTTTAACAGGGACCTCAATGACCGAGCGCCTGCGCACCGCATCCGTCTCAAGGCGTACTTTCGTCACCGGCCTCGGAGCGGGTGCCCTTCTACTGGGGGGGCGCTCGCACGCAAACCCACCCCCGCCGGCAACCCTGCGCGGTAACCACTTCGATCTATCGATCGGCTCACGCCGGGTAAACCTTACCGGGCGCGAGCGACAGGCCCTGACGGTTAACGGCAACCTGCCCGCTCCCATTCTGCGCTGGCGGGAGGGGGACATCGTCACCCTGGATGTCCACAACCGGCTCCCCCGCAGCGCCTCCCTACACTGGCACGGCGTCCGGGTACCCAGTGATATGGACGGCGAGCCGGGCTTGAGCTTTGGCGGTATCCAGCCGGGACAAATTTTTCGCTACCGTTTCCCGCTACGCCAAAGCGGCACCTATTGGTATCACAGCCAATCCGGGTTGCAACAACAGCGGGGACTCTACGGGGCAATCGTCATTGACCCCTTATCTCCAGAACCCTTTTCCCACGAGCGGGATTACGTTGTTGTCCTATCCGATTGGAGCGATGAATCCCCTCAAACGATTTATACCCACCTAAAAAAAGACCCGTATTACTACAACAAGCAGCAGCGCACGACTGCGGATTTATGGCGTGAGGTACACGCAAAAGGGCTGGCGCAAACCTGGCGAGACCGGCATCAGTGGAACTGGAAACAGATCTCCGACCACAATATATCCCTGGTTACAGGGGAGACTTACACCTATCTGATCAATGGGCAAACGCCCGAGGCCAATTGGAGCGCTCTATTTAAACCCGGAGAAAGAGTCCGCCTGCGATTAATTAACGCGGCCTCAATGACCTTATTCGACCTGCGTATCCCGGGCCTGAAAATGAAGGTGGTGGCAGCCGACGGGCAAAATATCGAACCCATTAGCGTCGATGAACTGCGGATTGGCAACGGCGAAACCTATGATGTAATTGTCGAACCGCAAAGCGAACAGGCCTACAGTATCTTCGCACAGTCGATGGACCGCAGTGGCTATGCGCGAGGCACCCTAACCAGTGATATACGCCTGCGCGCAGAGATTCCCACAATGGATCACCGCCCCATACTCAGCCGACAGGACCTGGGGCTGACGGAAAAACCCGCAGAGACAGGCGCGCATTTTAAAACCCATCGAACCACTCAGGATGAAAACCACTCCAGCTCGCCCAGCGCGACGGCTACCGGGGGCTGGTTTCACGAAAACCTCGCCGCCGCAGGGCTCGGCAGCAATAGTCCCATCGCGCATCAACCGAGTGAATATAGCTTCCGGGTGGATCATCGCGCGCAGGCGCCGGAAAACGGTATCACCGATCCCGGTATAGGGCTTAGAGAGCACCAACAGCGCTATAACCGTCGCGTGCTGACTTACGCCGACCTGCGCAGTGCCAACCCTACGCAGGATCGGCGCGAACCGCAGCGGGAATTGCAACTGCACCTGACCGGCAATACTGAACGCTACCTGTGGTCGATCAATGGGGAAACATTTCACGATGCCAGTCCACTGCAGTTTCGCCACCAAGAGCGACTGCGCATTACCCTGGTCAATGACACCCCCTTCCCTCAGCCCATGCATTTACACGGTTTGTGGAGTGAGCTGGAAAGCGGAGACGGCGAGTATTTACCCCTAAAACACACTGTGATCGCGCAACCCGGATCTAGCATCAGCTATTTGGTCAGTGCCGATACCTATGGCCGCTGGGCACTACACAGCCAAATGCTGTACCAGCGATCCGCTATGTATCGGGAGGTGCGCATTGTTTAACTTAGCCACAGGCACAGTGGCGGCACTCTGGGCAATCACCATCCCCGCAAGCTATGGCCAGACGGGGCCCCAGCAGCGACTGTACAGTGGACAATCCCTAAGCGATAGCCAGGCAGAGAACCCCATAGCCAAGGTCAGCCTCGACTATGTAGAGCTGCGCGGTAATAACGGCGGGGAAATCGGCGGCGACTTCAGTTATGGCGGGGAGCAGAACAAACTGGTGGTAGCGCTCAATTATGAGCGAGGCGATGGAGAAACCGATAAGAATGAGCTGTGGGGGCTTTACAGCCGGGCAATTTCCGCTAAGTGGAACTTTCTTCTCGGTATTCGCCACGACTTTCAACTTGAAACCGCGAGTAGAAACTGGGCCGCGCTTGGAGTTTCCGGAAAAACCCCCTACGCCCTGCAAATGGATGCAGTCTTTTTTTATGGGGAAAACGGCAATAGCGCATTCCGCCTGGAGGGCGAATATGAAATAAAACTGGCACAGGCGTGGACTTTACTCTCCAATATCGAATTAAATTTTTTTGGCCAGAATGATAGGGGCCGGGGTAGTGGCTCGGGCTTATCTGAAGTAGAAGTCGGCCTGCGACTGCTGTATGAAGTCAGCAAAAACTTTTCTCCTTACCTAGGTGTTCACTATGAACGGGAAGTGGGCAATGCTGCCGATTTCGCTCGAGAGGAAGGTGGCGACGTAGATTCAACCGTATGGGTATTGGGATTTAGAGCTTGGTTTTGAAAAAATCCAACTTTTTATATCTATACAAGTTGTACCACTTAACATCAGCTGTAATCAACTTTACCGCCTCCCCAATCTGTCATAGCATCCAATAGATCTTAATCGCCTTTTTAAAAATATTTAAATTCAGCAAGGATGCCGGTGATATGATCTTCCCCCGAATACTGTTAATCGCAGTTTCCCTACTGTGTGTGGGCCTATCAGAAGAACCTGAGAGTCCTCAGAGCCATTCTTCTGTTAACACGACCAAACACCTGAGTTATGGCGATGAAATTCTTTTCTCATCCAAAATCCTGAGTCGCGAAATACCAATCAACATATATTTACCGCAAACGTTCCATCAAGCATCAGAGCAGCATAGATACCCAGTTATCTTTATTAATGGCTCTCACGGCAAAGAATTTTTCCACGCCTTAACCGGGATAGTAAAGCATCTAAGTGGCGTAGAACGTATGCCGGAAAGTATTGTAATCAGCCTTAATGATGGCGGCGATGAACCGGAAACCTACCTACATGGAATGTGGAAGCATACTACAGAGGAGAAATTTAGCGCCCAGGGAAACCCTGAGACCTACAGTGAATTTCTAACTGAAGAACTATTTCCATATTTAAAAGAAAATTACCGCGCGCTCGACAATCGAATGATTATTGGTATTTCAACTAGCAGCACCTTCCCTCTCTACACCCTAACTAACAAACCTGGATTATTTCAATCTTACTTCTTTTTATCTGCGGCTGATATATTTGGCATGGGGCCCACCTCAGAAAGTACTTTTATTGATGAAATTGCCAAAAGTATGCAAACCTCGCCAAACAAGATCAGTGCTTTTTATTTCGCCATGGCCGACAGTGATATGCGTAAAGATAAGCGCTATAAAAAAATCTTAAGTCAAATTAACACCAAGCTGTCACCTTACGCGAAAGAAAACTTCAGGCTGAAAATAGAAATACTCAACAACGAAAATCATTACGGTGCCTTTATAAAAGCTGCACTATCGGCTATTGAGCTTAACTATCCCCACGAAGAATGGTCCGCAAATTATCGAGAATTGATATCCCAGCCTGGTGACGCCTTGCAAAATATCGATCATTTCTATCAATCACACTCACAGAAATATGGCTTCCCTATTTTACCCAGGGCCACACGCTGGAGAAATGTTAACCAATTAAGCTATATCTCCAATTTGTTACTGAAAGATGGTCGCATCCAAGAAGCTATCAGTATCGCAAGGCGATGGGTGGAATACCAGCCAAATTCTATTGATGCCCACCTAAGCTTGGCCCAGGCGTTACAACAGAACAACGAAATTCTAGAGGCTTCTGATGCTCTGAAGAAAGCACTAGAAATTTCTCACAGCCAGGATAAAAGTAAAACGGCGGCGATAAATCGGCAATTAGCAGAACTCAAACTCAACTAGCATACAATTAAAATTTTTATTTGCCAAAAATAAAGGGGGATAAATATATATGGATTTCACCAGCGCTTTTCAATTCACTGACGGGGATTCTGGACAACTGTCAATCCATGAAATTTTCGTGCATTTATTGGCCCATGGCAGTAATCATCGAGGAATGGCATCGCGGACGCTATCTTCGAAAGGCCTGGAAAGGCCAAAAGATAGTTTTACCCGCTTTCTACACGAAGTTGAGCCTGAGAGACGGATGGCAGCTGCTATTACCGAATAAAATAAACTCTATGCACTAAAGCGAGCCGGTTTTAACTTCCAGCTCGCCCACAGAAAGCATGTCGATATCTAAATCCAGCAGCATCCAGGTTCTAATATCAAATTCACCAAACCTCTCTACTCACTCACCAGGCGTAAATCCATAACCATCGCCATCTCATCTTTCCACCAAGCCTTCGTTGTAGCTGGCGAATGCAGGCGAACAGCCTCTCCGATAATCGGCGTTACCAAAGTGACACCCTGATCTTTTGCCGCCACCTGTGCACGTTCCAAAGGTTCATACCAGTCGTGCAGGGCAAGATCAAAAGTGCTGTTGTGGATA
Organism: Microbulbifer regidiadema (SeqCode); assembly: GCF_052467605.1. NCBI lineage: Bacteria > Pseudomonadati > Pseudomonadota > Gammaproteobacteria > Cellvibrionales > Microbulbiferaceae > Microbulbifer > Microbulbifer regidiadema (SeqCode). The sequence continues at coordinate 2,601,011 of NZ_CP174316.1, forward strand.
GGTAGCATTGCCCGCCCACCGAGATCCAGGTGTGCCTGTACGCTCTGTTCAGGCGTCATATGAATCGAACTCCAAAGCTGGTTGTAAGCACCCGTTTCCATCAGTGTCAGATCGAACGGGCCAAAGCGCTCACCAATTTCGCGAAAACCACTAAAATAGCCACTGTCACCACTAAAGAATATACGTCCCTCACGTCCCTCTATAACCCAGCTGGCCCACAGCGTTGAGTCTTTATCGGTAAGGCCACGCCCGGAAAAGTGTTGAGCTGGGGTCGCGGTAAACCGCAAACTCCCCAGAGCAAAGGATTCCCACCAGGCCAACTCCTCAATTTTTTCCGCCGGAATTCCCCAGTCGCGCAAGTGCTGCCCCACTCCGCTAGGCACCACAAACTGCTCCACCTTATCCCTAAGTGCTCGAATACTGTTTTTATCCAGGTGGTCGTAGTGATCATGGCTGATAACGACCACTTTAATAGAGGGTAAGTCGCGAATCTCTATAGGTAGTGGATGGAAACGTTTTGGGCCCATCCACTGTACCGGAGATGCGCGCTTGCTAAACACCGGATCTGTCAAAATATACTGATCATCCATACGAATTAGCACGGTGGAGTGCCCCAGACGGTAGACGGCACTCTCAGCTTCCGGGGCCCTGAGCTCTGTAGTGGGAATCTGGCGCAATGGCATCGGCTTAACCGGCGCGGGGGCAGCCCGATCTGCCTTGATATAGGCGGCAATCATATCGATCATGCCTCCACCGCTGACCTTATAGTCAACATCACTATTGCGGAACTTCTTTGCCTGATTTGTACAGCTACCAAAAAGACTTACCGACATAACAATCACTCCTGCCAGAATCCACCAGCGCTTCTTCATTGCACTCACCATGTAAACTATACAGTGCAGTGTATAAACTAACTATAAAAAAGTAAACTATTTAGTGTAAAATAGTGCGCGAAGTAACTCGCCAGCAAAGGAACCCGCCGGCCCCCATTCAGTAGAGACATCCATGACTGAAAAGAAACCGACCCGAAGTGAGCTAAAACGCCAAGCCATTATTGATGCCGCCAAACAGGCCTTTCAGGAGCTAGGGGTGCAAAACACCAGCATGGACGAGCTGGCAGCCCGCGCCCAAGTATCCAAGCGCACGGTATACAACCACTTCGCCAGCAAAGAAGCCCTGGTGATGTATTTGATCGGTGAGCTCTGGCAACAGGCCACCCGTTCTTCCGGCTGCGACTATAGCCCGGACAGTGATATGCAAACGCAACTGTGCACCTTACTGGAGCAGGAGATCAAAACGATCTGCAAGCCGCAGTATATTGAGCTAAATCGAATGGCCTTTGACTACTTCTTCCATCAACCGGATGCCTTGCACAAGGAGATGGAGAAATATAAAGCCCATGAAACCGGAGTACAGCGCTGGATTAAATCTGCCGTCGCCGACGGTCGACTAAAGCCACTCGATATAGAAGTCGCCAGTGGACAGATTCACAACCTGATTAAAGGCGGCTGCTACTGGCCACAGCTGTTGCAGCTTTCCACCCCTCCGAGCCCCGCAGAACAGGTAGCACTTGCCGAGCGCACTGCGGCTATGTTTTTAAGTTATTATCAGGCCTAAACCTCTCCCGGTGGCTGAGTTTTTCTCGGCCACTGCCTGTTGTGACCTAATACTTCCGGACACTGCTAGGCGCTGATTTTTTATGGCTGCTACTACAGCATGTACTCCCGAAGGGCTTTCGGCGAGTACGTAATTACGGCTTTCTGCATAGTAATGCCAAACGATTATTGCAGCTTGTACAGCTGACCCTCAAAGTTGTTCTTAAAACGCTCAAACCAAGAAGTCGACCGTCAATGCGTTGCCCAAAGTGCAGTGCCCCCATGCAGTTTGTACAAGTCTTTAGCCGGGGCTGGCTCTCGGGCTGATGAGCAATCTTCTAGTAAAATATTGCCACTTACCAACAAGGAGGGAATAAGGGTTCAGTAGAAAACACTACATCCATTGGCACCAGAGAAGCCAAGGCTGGCGATCGTCTTTAAAAAATTGAACGATAACAAATTCCAAAATGTTCCACACTCCCAAAAAGATATTTTCTTATAAAGAGCGAGTCGGTCGCTACGGGCTTGTCCAACAACAGGATAGATCGCGGCTGCGCGCGATCTATCCTTATTCGTTATGCAATTATTCTTAAAAACCCAGTGATGCCACATGAAGATTGCTCACAAGTGGAACGGAATCTTGGCCGTTATTACTGCCCACTTTATGGCGAATTTTCCTGCTGTCCGTTTCTACGGATTTGGCGCCGCCAGCTCTTAGAGCTTGATGCAACTCAGACTTTGAAATCTTAGGGTTTATGCTTGAGCTGTATACGTGGATATTGATGCCGGATTGAATGCCGAAATGGTTGCAAGTTCCAATTAAAGCTCTGGTTGTATTTTCATATAATGACATATTTAGCTTAACCAGCAATGGCATGTTGCCTTCATTCTGGCCCTCAACATTTAGATTTTTTATATAAATATTGCTGAGTATGTCCTTGGGTTTGACCTGATAAAATTGAGTTGCAATTGTTACGGCGTCAATGATATGACTGGTGCTTGTTCCGTCAACACCAAATACCCATATTTCATTGTCAATTAAAGCTGCTTCCTTAATTGATTTTTTAGGCGTGGGTAAAATGGTGATACGCTTACTGCATATTTTGCTTTCCAAACAGATAGTTTGTCGTATGCAGTACGTAAACGTATTCTCTCTCTTGATTGCCATTCAAAACTAATGTGGCTCAGTTTTAAATTTATTCTTCTGGCTTCCTTCCGCTAATGTCATTGCTCCCTTTGACATGGCTATTCAGTCTCCAAATACATTCCTGATACAAATACCCCAGTTACCACATCGTTATTCGCTTTTGATTTTTCATAGGATTCTACGGTTTCGTAGAGTTCATCGTCATCCGATTCCCAGCTTTGATGACTGTAATCAACAACTGCGAGGATGGTATCTACTTCAACGTGCTTATCTCGTAATGCCATCTTGAGCAGGTCTATAGCATCTTCTGCTGATTTGGCAGGAACTATTGAGCGACCGTAATACCATTCGCTACCGTCTTGCTCATAGGAGCTCTCCGGTGCAATTTTGGCCTTCGTATCAACCACCCAAAACTTAGACATTGACTTTATCCCTAACGCCACAATAACCGAGCGGAGCTAAGTGTGTTATTGTGAGCAAGGCGAACCACGCTTAGCGGAGTCCGGTTGATTGTTTTGTTAGTGCTGTGGACATACGCTCCTCAATTACTTTTAAAGCGGCTTTATTACCAGTTTTCTTCTTTAATTCGGGTAATCTCCTAGTACCAATACGCTTATCAGCAGCTCTGAGTATATTTATAAGCCCCCAACAATCATTTTCAAAAACCTTTTTCATGATTTCGTCTTTGGGGGTATCAATATATTCCCGAATCAAATTTGATATATCTGGTATATCAGTTTCATAAGGATACCACTCTGTTGGTTTCCTATCCGGGTGTGTCTTACCTACAAAATCTTTTGGATAATCCCAGATTATATCTTTTCCGAGAGTTATCCAGTAGCGAGGGCAACTCGTACTCCCCATTTGAGAATCCATTCGATAGGAACGACACTGCAGTTGAAATTTAAGCCCCTCTGCACGAAGTAGGTAAAACTCTTTTTGTAATTTACTCCACGGCTTCGACATTTCTTCCTCTTGGTAGCACGTAGTGGTAGGACAGCCGGTTACCGACTGCCCCCACGCAGGTCCGGACGTGCGGAATTACCGCATCCGGCTCCTCAGTTATATTATTTACCGCGCAGCTAAATCCTATTAAAGCTATTCACTCCTCCCATCTTCGCCTTTTCACCCAATGACTGAAGTGTATAAACTCAGATTCAACTGAATGTAATGCTTGCACTTTTGTTTTCATACAATATCCAGCCCTACATGTCCGGTGTATGTATCGACTGCAAGCTCAATATAACTGCCAGCCCCTTCGCCCTGTAGACGGCTTTCCCGCCCTCCGACTACTATGAGCTGGTCCGACTCCCAAGACACCATCGTTCGTCTCGCTTATTCAGCTACACTGCCCTACCCATTCCTTTGGGAGTTACCTTGGGTCTCACAAGTTCTCATTACATCTCTGTATGTATGCCACGGCTTAAGAACTCCGCTAGATCTCCACAATCTTGCCATTCAGGTAGCGAAAACAAATTCACTCCTGAGTCGATTGCTTTGCATGGACTTCGACCACGTTACAAGCCTCGTCACCTAGAATTTGCATTTCGAAGCGATACCAGCACTTCAGGAGCGCGCACTCCCTATGGCCTACATATTTCTCTGTCTACGCTTCACGTTGATTGTTCGCTCGTGCATCCTGCCTCTCAAATACTCCTAATTTAAAGCTCCGCACAACGCGCAAGACTCGATACTGGTGAGTGGCTAACTCTTACCAAGCTGGGACTTTCACCCAGCAAGATGCAACAAGCTTCGCTTGTCGCACTAACGCCGCAAGCAAAGGCGAGCGATAGCGAGTCCAGCACCGAAGTGCGATTTTCGGCTTGCTTTGTTAAGTTTGTCATTCCGGCTCATACTGCTCCCATTTATTGTTTTCTCTTGACTCCAACTGCCAACTTTTGTACGTACTTTTGTTTGAGAAAAATGCATGCGATATAAACGGGCCGTGAATCACAGCTTCTTTGGAATGGATTTTGTCTTCTCCAAGCATGGCTATGTGCTCGCAGTAATCCCGAACTCCCTCATTAGAATAATACGTAAGATACTCGTTTACCAAAAGGGCCGCATTTTCGGGGCATTTCGCACGCACCAAGAAGTTTGTATCTGGACCATCTGGACCACGTTCAAATTCATCTAGCACTTCATTACCCCATCTTGAAACCATGTAAATATTCAAAATACCCCTCAAGAACTTAGCCATGAAGGCAAGCGTGGAAAATGCGCGAGCATTTTACATCACCTGACCTGACTGGTTAGCTTTATATTTTTTCGACAACAGCATCCCATGAAACGGACTCCCCTGTGATTACATCTATTTTAAAAAAACTATCGTGATGCCCAATTACAACCGGGATTTTAGTGAGTTCTATACTAGCGGATTTCCATCTCTCGCAAATCCATCTCTCAACGATTCTTGAAGCTGATCCCCAAGGCTCAATATCTTCATATTTTTCATCATTGTATATCTCCGATGGCACTACCACGTATTCGAATTCGTTCGAGAGTATCCGCTGAGATTTTCCTTTGAATTTTTTAGCAGACTCCATGGCACATGCAAAAACTGGAAAATCTTCATCAAAATGAGGGGAATCATACGCTATGAGAAACACCTCTGCAGATGCCGCAAAACCACCTGCAACCAATTTCTCTAATTCCCTTTCAAATGGACTTTCAACACTTTGGAGGTGCTGAAGAATCAGCCTTTCAAATTCTACTTCTAAATTTTCCATTTATATTTGCTAACGCCTTGCATAGCCGCATTTTTGGAGGAGCCCGTTTGCGCCATCAAACACAAAAAGGAGCGACGGGAAAATGTCGACTGGTGCAACTTGTTAGCTGTTTTTGAAAACATGATTTCTTGAGTCATTCCTAAAAATTAACCTCCATGCTGCTACCAGAAGGATACTTTAATTCGTATTTATCAGAGCTTTTAATTCCAATTTGGGCTACATCTAGTACGCTATTTCCTGAAAATGTATTCCTTGACAAAATATCGACTACGATATCCACATCTGACTCAGGATTCTTCGAGGACAAGTAGATAACCATTATATAGTCTCCTTCGTCCAAATAATCATATCCGTCATCAGTTATTGTTCCTCCTGAATGCAACTGAATTTTATTAGGAATATCGTAACGCATATCCGTATCAGGATTCTCTAATTTCCTTGGATCTAGTCTTATTGCTATTACGCCCATAAATTTCTACACGTTTGGCTAGTACAGCTAACGCCTACAGCAGAGGCAAACCGAAGCAAAGCGTAGGTTTGTCCTGCTGGCTGTAATTGTTAGGGTTACCTTTCACTCGCGAACCAGCACTTTTTTAGTATTGGGATTGAAGTACACGTGCTTAACCAACTTAAAATTATCTTTCCCGACTTTGATTTCCCATACCTGCTCACCAGATTTGGCAAAATCTTTGTAGCCTTCTGACCAAGAAATACGTTCAGGATAAAGTACACACCAAGAAGTTTCTTCAAACAATAATGCACGCAATATATGAAGTTGAGCTTCAACTTCTGGTTCTGCCTCACCAACATAATCGGTAGGCAAAGGAGGGCAACTAATACCTTTTCGTTCCTCTCCTATCGTATAAGTACAAATTGATAACAAAAGGTAACTACTCACCCCCTACCGATTTAAATACGGCCCGAAAGCGCCATCTGAATTGCAATCAAAGGGTTATGGCCTTTGTTAGCCATAGTTTGTAAATAGCTCGAAATGCGACAATAGGCCTGTGCATAGTGTGCCGATCGAAAACAACCAGATACTTTTTGCTTAACCTTTGACATGCGCAGGTCCCTTTCCGCACGATTGTTGGTAAAGGAGACGTGGCTCTCTTTGGCAAACAATAAAACCGCCATTTCGTAATTTTTCAAGCGTTCCCATAGATTATGCGCATCGGTCTTCGCCATTTTGCCGCGCTGGCCTTTGGGTTTAGCTGGAATCTCGGGTAATTCCTGCTCACCTCTAGCAATAATTTCCCGATACTGCTGTTGCAGAACAGCGTATTCCTTTTTAATCAGTTTTTTGCGTTTTCTCACCGAGACTATTTTGCAGGTGGCTTGCAGTAAGCGTTTCATATCATTCGCCCACTCATACCCATTGGCATCAACGATAAAGGTCAATTCACGCAACAAATGCGAGCCACACAGGCCATGCCCACAGTGGGTATAAGACAAATACGAGGCCCAGCAGTCATGAATAATGACGCCCCCATAGCGTGGTATGATATCAATGTGTTCAATTGCTTCCTTACCGCGACTTCGGTGTAAAAACTTGAGGGTAATATCTCCGGAGGCATACACATGAATCCAATGATTCTTTTGCTCGACCCTCAGGGAGGTTTCATCTACGTTAAGCGAGGGATTTTGCAATAATTCCTCAAGAGCTGATTGCTCCCAGTCCGCCAGGGCTTCATGTAGTCGCAGGACAAATTTCAACAGAGTAGCTTCTGATATCACTTGCCCGATCATGGCTTTAACCGCCTTCTGCACCCGATTTAAGGCGATCATTTGACAGACCAACAGGTTGATCGCGTAGGCTTTCAGGCCATTGCCGTATTGCAATGGTCCCGCCATATCGGCAGGGAACTCGCCTTTCACGGTATGGGTGCAAGTGGGGCAGGCTTTTACTTCGGCATCGACATGCTCGACTACTTTTTCAAACTGAATATCAATACGAGTGCGTCGTTCATGACTTAAGCACGGGACGCTTGTTAGGTCTTCGCCGCAGTCACTGCAGTAGCGGACTTCGCTGATGGAGATAGTTTCTGTGATGCGATGGTTATCAGCGGCCTGAACGGCTTCTGTTTTCCCTTTCCCCTTACTGCCTTTATGGGGCAATGCGGATTCATCTTTGTCCGTTTGGGAGGATGGCTTGCTGGAGTTTTTATTCGTCTTGGCCGTTTTTTTCTCCAGAAAAATGGCGAGTATCAACTCTAGCAGAGTAAACACGCTTTGCAGCAGCAGGCGACTTTCCTGGCTTAACAACTTCTCGGCACACTGGCGCTGGAACTCGGCTTTTAGGCGATCCATTTCCTCGCGCACAGAAGTTTTGTTAATGTTGGCCATAACCGAAAAGTGAACCCGTTATCTCGAAGGTGTAGGATATCACAAATTTTGGCGTGTCTCAGATCGTTGCGGATAACAATAAAGCGAGTTTACTTAGAGCATTTGTCTCAGCTTTTCTGTTTCTTTGCTTTAAAAAATCTGATAGTTTTTTTGATGAGGTGGCAGTTAGGGGTGAGTAGTTACAACAAAAGTAAACAAAAAATCACCCTCATTCCTGACTCCTTGTAACTCTAACGCCTTGCGCACGGGCAGACAAACCGTAGGTTTGGTTGTCCAGCCGCGTAGCGGCGATTGTGCCGCAATTGGTTATGTGTAGTTAGCAGCCACATGCGATTTTTTTGCCTTCACTCGCATTCATACCGTTGGTTTCATAGCCATCTTTGCGCCACCAATCCAGGCCGCCCAGTAGCTCTTTAACCTCAAAGCCTAATTCTGCCATTTTTAGAGCGCCTTTTGTGGATGCGTTGCAGCCGATACCATCGCAGTAAGTGACATAAAGCTTGGACTTATCAAGATTTGATGTTGTCTCATGGCTCATGGTTCTATAGGGAATGTTTATTGCTGTAGGATATGCTCATCTTCATAAGAACTTTCTGCCCGAGCATCAATAACAATTACGCTCTCTCTATTATTAATTGCCTCGCCAAGATCCCATGAGTCGGTTTCGTAATTTAGTTTTGTTTTATAGAAATCGATTTGATCCATCACTTTACTCCTGGTTTTACACATAACGCTTTGCCTGTGTTTTATACACATATTTGAATCCTATTCAAAGTCTCATACAGAGAAATAGCCTAATTTCCCGACTGGAATGGATGAAATTTAACCGTCTATAAGACCAAAAGCGCTTGAGTTTTACGCTAAATCTAGCGCTTTCCCTGGAGTAGAGCGCATATTGATTAAACAATCACCAGTATCCCTCTCTACTTAGGTATCTGATCTTGCCTGTAGTAGATAGAGTTGAAGCTCTCAATACTCTTGTAGAGCTTATCAGAGTAGTAATTTTCACTGGTTCACTTGTGTATAAAACTTAGCGCTTTGCTAATGGGAAAATACTGCGTATTGGCCGGAACGGCCAGCAGTAATTTTCCCAGTGAGTTTACGAACGAAATTTAGCAACTTGTTAGCACTACAACGTATGCAAAAAATGATCAATTATCGACTGCCTAATTTCTGGTGCAGTTTCTTGACTGAAACCGTGACCCGTTGGATAGGAATGATGAACGACAGAATACTTGAAGTGATGTTCTTTCAGGTAGTTAACAATATCATTAGACATTTTCGTTGAAGGCCATATATGATCTTTTTCCGCAGAAATAAGTAAAATTGGACCATTGATTTTTTCAAAGGCAAACATAGCCTTCTTAACATTTTCCTCGTTTTTTAATGCTGCTATAAACCTGTCTAATAGGGGAGCATCTTTATCAAGTTCTAAACTTAGTGCAGGAACATCTTTTCCGTTTAACGTCCAAGCTGAACTTGCCGTTGTCATACCATACCAAGCGACTTTACTTGGCGTGGTTACAGCTAAAGATTTTATTCGTTTATCATGAGATGCAACTAAAAAAGATAACTCTGAGCCTCTTGAACCACTGACAAATCCAATTCTTGACGAATCAATTTCTGGAACTGTTTCTAAATAGTCTATTGCATTAAAGGTATATTCCAATGGAATATGATCCAGTGTTTTCGATATGCCATCTTCTTTAAAAAAAGCAAGACCTAACACCGCAATACCATGTGGCGCAATCATTTTTCCATTTGAATCGCCCGTGCTGATGCCTCCTTCAGAACCACCAATAGCGATAACCACGGGAACCTTTTTATCGGTTACAGGGAGATAAAGATTTGCAACGAGATTTTTATAATTTACCTTTTTTACAATGTATTCATAATCTTTCGCATTTGCTTGATTGACTAAGAAACAAAAAAAGATAAAAAGACAAGTTGATTTAATACGCATAATTTTCCTTTGTAGTGCTAACGCCTCAATAACCGGCAGCTGGAACGAAGCGAAGCGTAGTGTAAGCTGTCCGGCGCTGAAGGCGCGAAGTTCATTGATTTGTTAAGTATGTCTACGCCCACCATTCGCAGTAATTCTCAAAATCACTAGAATCAGGATCTAATATCTGTACATAAAAGCCTGACTCGAGATTGAGTTTTTGAATAACAGCCCTAACCTCAGCTGAGGTTACTGCACTCGAAAAATCAAAAAGGAAAGGTAGAATATCATTATCTTTTTTCCATTCACTTTCGAGATCTTTAGCAACTTCCAAACCAGAGTCCCAGCCGCCCTCATACATGTTCGCATAGTCATAAAGGCCCCATGCTGCAATGTCATCGGTGGCAGCATTATCACCTGACTCGTAAAAAGATATTTCCACTTTAGCGTGCCAAGGAAACACCCCTATATCTATGAGCTTTATTTTCTTATCTGATAGGCCTTGCCTGTTTATTTCAAAATATTCCAGCAGCGCTTTCTCGATTTTCTCAATACTATATTCCATAGCCACCTTAATACTTAACGCTAAGCCTGTGTTTTATACACATATTTGAATCCTATTCAAAGCCTCATACAGAGAAATAGCCTAGCTTCCCGACTGGAATGGATGAAATTTAACCGTCTGTAAGACCAAAAGCGCTTGAGTTTTACGCTAAATCTAACGCTCTCCCTGGAGTAGAGCGCATATTGGTTATATAATCACCAGCATCCCTCTCTACTTAGGTATCTGATCTTGCCTGTAGTAGATAGAGTTGAAGCTCTCAATACTCTTGTAGAGCTTATCAGAGTAGTAACTTTCACTGGTTCACTTGTGTATAAAACTTAGCGCTAAGCTTTGGGGCGGACTGCGCAGCAGGCCGTCCCAGCAGCCGAAGGCTGTGACAACAGCGCCTTGTTAAACGTTTCAGCTCTCATAATAGCGCCGCAACAATTAAGGTTGTAAATATAAATGCTATAGGCGCCACGCCCGCTAAACCCCAGCCATATTTTTGAGCGATAGAGTTGTTTTTGGCTGCTTGGCCTTTGCTAATGGCAATGCAACCTGCAATTAGTGAAACTGTAGAAAAACCCATAAGCCAAAACGGCCCAGTAACAACCGCCCAAAAGGCTGCGGTGTTTAGAGCAGGAATAATTGCATGCTCAGGAAGTTCTCCCCTACCTAAAACCACTGTTACCACTAAAAATAACATGGTGGCCCAGCTTATTGATACTACGGTTCTTTCCATATTTACGTTTAACGTCGCTAGCAAGGGCAGCCGAAGCAACGCGTAGGCTGTCCAGCCCAGCCCCGGAGGGGTTGGGCGAGCTTGACTAGCCTGGTTATGGCTGGCGCGCACTGAACCACCTGCTTGCTCTCTACCAGCCAACTTTGGCTGGCCACTGCCCGATAAATTTAAAGGGGAAAATACCATACTTTCCCAACCGGTTAACTATCTGATTGGCACTCCATGATGGCGTAGCTGGCTTGCAGGGCTTGCTGACTTAAAACGATGGCACTGGAACGAAACTGCAGTACCAAATTGCAGGAAAACTCTCAGAAAAAAGTGCTCAGATAGAGATTGATGCTTGCAGCAGCTACAGAACATCTGAAAATCGGCCGCCACAATAACGCCGCTAGCAAGGGCAGCCGAAGCAACGCGTAGGCTGTCCAGCCCAGCCCCGAAGGGGTTGGGCGAGCTTGCCTAGCTTGGTTATGGCTGGCGCGCTCGGGACCGACTACTAGCACTTTGCCAGCCATAGTTTGGCTGGCCGCTGCCCAATATTTACGAGGGAAGAATACCGCACTTTCCCTAACCAATTCTTATCTTACTGGCACTCCACGAAATTGCAGCGGACTGCCCACCTCTACCACACTTGAGCAAATACCCTAGGAACGAAACTGATTGAATAGCAACCAGTAAAAAGGGCTCAATACCGGCTGCAATTTAGTGGCACTAAAGCTTCAGTTACCACGAAAAATCAATGAAGCCGACCGCCACAATAACGCCCACGGCAGGGGCGGGTTACCTTATGTGCGTTTTGCGCGAAAATGGGAGCGAAGCGACCGCGCAAAACGTGCATAAGGTAACCCGTCCCGCAGAGGCCCGAAGGGCCGGAGCTTCACTGCCCGTGATTGTTATGTGGGTTACCCTCGGTCCGCCGGGTGGTTTACACCATCGTAGGTTGGAATACCTTCTACCTTTAGCGGGTTTATACCCTCTAGACACGCAACATTGAACCCGTATTGAGTTGGATTGGAGCGTCTCTGATGATGTGTGTAAACTCCGCACTTACCGCAGAAATAGTGTTTCGCTGTGTTGGTATTGAATTGATAGAGTTTCAAATGCTCCTGTCCTTCTAAGACAGTAATACCATCTAGCGAAACTGACGCAGCAATTGCGCCTCTCCTACGGCATAAAGAACAATCACAACGCCGAAGATCTATAAGGCCATCAGGTAGATCCAGCTCAATTTTTACAGAGCCGCAATGACATGAGGCTAAATGCTTTGGCTGAATTTTTACCCCATCAACCTCTTTTAGATTTAGGCTCATGACTCATTCCTTTTTGCTCACATAACGCCGCCAACACAGGCGGCCGAAACGTAGTGTAGGCTGTCCAGTGCAATGCGCTTTTTGCATTGCACGATTGTGCTTGGCCTTGTTAAATGATTTTTTGCTTATGCACATGGATAAAGCTTTTCTAACGACTTCATTATTGCGGCATTTGCGGGAATTTTGTGTAGCTCGCTATCGGATATAATATTTGGAACTACAGATTTCAATTCGTCTAAGTATGTTGCTTTACTTTTGGTGCAGTATGCACGAATAACACCATTTGAAGATGCATCACCAATCTCGCCGAACTTTTCCATTACTTCTGGGTTGCTGTAATCTAAATCACTCATTTTGTATGGATGCATAATTCCAGCTTGATACGCATAGTTATAATTTTTTACAACGCCAATGTAAAAGCCAAGGCAATAACCAAAACCTTCAGACTTCTGGTTATATATGCTTGCGCTACAAATATCGGCGTAGTCTTTTCCAATTCCAAAAGGATCGGCATATATGGAGTGAGAATATCCAACAAAAAGGTAAGCCGAAATTACATAAATCCATTTTTTCATTATAAATCTCCATAGTTTGAGCTTGGTTTCATTTAACGCCGCCAGCAGCGGCCGAGTGAAACGAGGTCCAGCGACCGCAGGGAGCGATGCTGGCTGGCCTGGTTAGATGTTTTCATTGAATTTGGCATTTACAGATGTGAAATACATTGTTGCGATTATAGCGCCATCTGATAGCGTAATAATTGATGACAGGGCAGCCTCTATTGGTGAAAGCACCATAATGCCATCAAATAGCCCAGCAAATGTAAAAACAATAAGACAAACAACAAATGCCGTACGAGCGATTTTTTTATAGAAGTACAAACCAGCCGAAATGACTAACCAAAGTAGCAACGTAAACCAATAATAAGCTTCACTTTGGGGAAGCTTTGAACCGAAGCCACCTAAATCGAGAATTTGTAACTCATCATTGGATAGCCACATATAATCTATAAACGGCATTGACCAAAATACTATTGCTAGCAATGCGCCAGCAACAACAAGTATTCGAAATAATGACCCCATTCTATGAATCCTTAATACATCTAACGCCGCTAGCAAGGGCAGCCGAAGCAACGCGTAGGCTGTCCAGCCCAGCCCCGAAGGGGTTGGGCGAACTTGCCTAGCCTGGTTATGGTTGGCGCGCTCGGGACCGACTACCAGCACTTTGCCAGCCATAGTTTGGCTGGCCGCTGCCCAATATTTACGAGGAAAGAATACCGCACTTTCCCCAACCAATTCCTATTTTACTGGCACTCCACGAAATTGCAGCAGACTGCCCACCTCTACCACACTTGAGCAAATACCCTAGGAACGAAACTGCTTGAATAGCAACCAGTAAAAAGGGCTCAATATCGGCTGCAATTTAGTGGCACTAAAGTTTCAGTTACTACGAAAAATCAATAAAATCGACCGCCACAATAACGCCCGCCGCACAGGCGAGCAACTTGTTGCGAGTCCAGCGCACGAAGTGCGCGCTTGTGCCGGCTCTTGTTAGAGAGCTAGCGCACTACCGGCACTGACATGAAACGGTTCCCCAACAACCTCAACTGCTTCTGGAACAGGCAAGTTGTTACCACAACAGTCTATTTCAATGTATTCAACCATTCCTGATTTTCCTGAGAATATTAGGATCTCTAACGTTTTACCGGCTTCTGCAAGATTAAAGTTTGCCTCAAAAATTACACCATATTTACCTGGAACTGCAATTGCTTTGGTGAAAGCCGGGACCAGGACCTTGAAACTATTACAACCGCACTGACAGAACTCAGAAAACACGGCTTTATCGAGGTGATTCTTTAGCGCTGGTGCATCAGGGAACTGACATCTCTCTAAAATAAAGTTAATCCAATCCCGCGCCCTATGTTCGTTATTCATTGGTTCTCTAACGTTGCCAACAGGGGCGGCCGAAGCATAGCGTAGGCCGTCCAGCCTGCTTGGCCTGGTTATGTGGTTGGGGGTATATCAGAATGCTCGCCATTTTTAATTACCGCACGCATAAAATCAACTAAGTGCACTAATACCAAAGCTATTAAAACCCCTATGAATTCAGCACCAAGAGGTATTATTTCATCTTTCCCAAGTAAGACGCGAATCAACCCTACAAGAACTATTGAAGCACACAATGTAAAAATAAGCTTAAGTAAGTGTCTGATAAAAATTTTACCGCAACCACCTGCTTTAAACCCATCAATGACATCAATCATATTTCCTACTCATTGACACATAACGCTTTGCCTGTGTTTTATACACATTACTTAAATCCATTTAACACCTCTGCTGCTTCAATATAATGGAGTAACTTAGCATATCCTTGCCAAACAGTTTTAACCCCTGGCTCGCCATCCCCTTTACGTCCTAGAAATCCTCCTAGACCTGCCAGCATACGCGTTATATCTCTTATGCTCGGAGGTATGTTTGGCGGGGAACTTTTATCTCGCATCATCCATACCATGCGCCATTCTTTTTCAGAGTAAGCACTCGTACATGGTTCACCAGGAAGACTTCTTGCTTGTGTAGTTATCGAATGTAGTCGCCATCCAATAATCATATAGATCGCAATACAATTCAACATTCGCTGCTCTGTTCTAAAACGATTACTTTCTATCTGGCATCCGCCTTTTACCACCCGAAAATAGGTTTCAATTTCCCACCGGCTTCGATACCACTCAATGATAACTCTCGCCTGCTTATAGCCTTCAACTGGAAGATCAGTTAACAGCATCCACTCAATGCCTTTTTCACCCTCTGGTGGGTTCAATTCTTTAGCCAATACAGCATAGAGAGAAAGTGGTCGTTTAGATTTTCCTTTTCCAAGTAGCCGTATCTCAGTAGTGGATACGCTGACTTTGGCTTTTCTTCCAGGTTCTCCATTCCGTTTGGGAATGTCTACCGTGTATAGACCAACAGATTTCTGCTCATTCATATGATCCCAAAGTAAAACCGTTTCTTCTCCATCGAGCTCTAAAGTGCGATTGGCCTTAGCTCGAACAATATAGCTCGCCCGCCGCTGTTCACTTTGTTCTTCAGCCAGCTGAAACCACTCATGAATATCACCCTCTCTATCAGCAATACTCACAATTGTGCTTTCAGGGCAGCGCTCTTGTATCTGACAAGCCGTTTCGTAATGGTCTAGCCAGCGTCGACTCTCCTTATCCTTTATCGACTTTGTATAGCGGGAATTAGAACTTGATTCCTTATCTCTCTGCCACATACTACCTTCAACAACACCCAAATTAATTCTGGATGGTGTTATCGCGATGGAGGTGTGCAAGAGTTGTTGGTTGGTCTCTTTACGCCTAAGTGTTCCCATCTCTTTACTTTCTAGGTCAGTGGCAAAATTTAGAAAGGTAGTATCTTGTGGGATAAGAACAACAGGCTGCGCCTTGATTCTCTCAAGAGTTGCCGATTTATGGCCGCTCATAATAGAGTCAAAATTGACTTTATCATTTTCGATAAAGCGATAAGCTGCAAACGTTTCTGCCCAAGTTTGGTTTGCACAAGGAATGCTATTCTTTGGGTCGGAGCTTAAATTACTAAGAATATTAGACAAGCGCTTATTCAAGCGTGTATCACCCATAACCTGATTTTTTACTTCGTCCATGACCCAGTCCTGCATAATTATCCAGCCAAATCTGTCGTTCTTACTGGGCTAAACTGTAACTTATTGATTTATATAATAAAACTGAAAAAACTTGTGTATAAAACTTAGCGCCGCGCTCTGCGGAAACTTAGGAGCGCTAGCGAGTAAATTTTCCGTAGCAGCGCCTTGTTATAGCTTTTACTTGACCATATGAAAATCATCATGATGTAACCATATCTTCATTAAATCAGGGCCAAGCTGGCTGGTGTAGCCGTTGTTGTAGTGTTGAGGGTGTGAGGCTAATGAATCATCATCTGTTCTATCATTTAAATCGTCGCAGAACTCTACCACCCCTTTAAATTTCGAGCATACAGCGTAACAAAGTTCAGCCAAACATTTATGATCTTTGAGATCATTGCAGTTTGCAGATATGTGGATTTTGTTCTTGGCTATTATTGAGGCCAAACCTTGTAAATGCGAATATTCCTTTATCTCTTCTGGATAATTCCAGCCAAAGCCAAACAAGAAAGAGCGTCCTTTGTATAAAATACCATTGCCATGGAATTCCCCGCCTAGTTCTTGGACGAAGGCGACGAAGTCTTTCTTAATTCCATCATCGATATCATAACCGACAATTATATCTGATATTGGTCCCATGTCAGATTCTCGGAGAGCTATAACGTTGCCAGCAAGGGCAGCCGAAGCGAAGCGTAGGCTGTCCAGCCCAGCCTCCGGCTGGGCGATCTTGCCTGGCCTGGTTATAGCTGGCGCGCACTGAACGACCTACTTGCTCTCTGCCAGCCAACTTTGGCTGGCCACTGCCCGATAAATTTACAGGGAAAAATACCATACTTTCCCCACCAATTAACTAGCTGATTGGCACTCCACAATGGTGCAACTGACTTGCAGGGCTTGTTGACTTAAAACGAAGACACTTGAACGAAACTGCGGTGTCAGCTTGCAGGAGAAATCTCTGCCGAAGCGTGTTCAGGTAGAGATTGTTACTTGCAGCAACTACAAACCATCTAAAAATTGACCGCCACAATAACGCCGCTAGCAAGGGCAGCCGAAGCAACGCGTAGGCTGCCCAGCCCAGCCCCGAAGGGGTTGGGCGAGCTTGCCTAGCCTGGTTATGGTTGGCGCGCTCGGGACCGACTACCAGCACTTTGCCAGCCATAGTTTGGCTGGCCGCTGCCCAATATTTACGAGGAAAGAATACCGCACTTTCCCCAACCAATTCCTATTTTACTGGCACTCCACGAAATTGCAGCGGACTGCCCACCTCTACCACACTTGAGCAAATACCCTAGGAACGAAACTGCTTGAATAGCAACCAGTAAAAAGGGCTCAATACCGGCTGCAATTTAGTGGCACTAAAGCTTCAGTTACTACGAAAAATCAATGAAGCCGACCGCCACAATAACGCCGCTAGCAAGGGCAGCCGAAGCAACGCGTAGGCTGTCCAGCCCAGCCCCGAAGGGGTTGGGCGAGCTTGCCTAGCCTGGTTATGGCTGGCGCGCTCGGGACCGACTACTAGCACTTTGCCAGCCATAGTTTGGCTGGCCGCTGCCCAATATTTACGAGGGAAGAATACCGCACTTTCCCTAACCAATTCCTATCTTACTGGCAATCCGCGAAATTGCAGCGGACTGCCTTTTTTTACAACACCCGAGCGAACACTCTTGGAGCGAAACTGCCTGAATGGCAATCAGTAAAATTGCTCAATACCAGATGCTATTTAGTGGCACGAAACCTTCAGTTACCACGAAAAATCAATAAAACCGACCGCCACAATAACGCCTCAATAACCGGCAGCTGGAACGAAGCGAAGCGTAGTGCAAGCTGTCCGGCGCCGTAGGCGCGAAGTTGATTGATTTGTTATGTATTTTTGGCACCGAGATACCCTTTACCCAGTTTTGCCTTGTTGTACTGAGCTATATCAGTGAAAGGCCAATATGCCAACTCACCATGTTCTTGCCACTTTTCGAGAGTGCTTTGCCCGAAAGCTCCGAAACTGATTGAGTTAAGAAATCTGTCTCTGAAACTAGCAGAGGGCCACTTATACTCAATATCTGACTTTAGGAAAAGAATCCAACGCGCTACAACAGACCGCTCTTCATTGGAAAGTGCCTCTTTGCCTCTAAGTTTATACTCTTTCATATCGCTGTACAGACACCAAACCCCGTGATGAAAAACCCCCCATACAGCATCATCTTTTGACTGAGGTAAAGCATCTTCAAACTCGTCATTTGTAATTATGCCAGCAACCAAGCGACGAATAAGCTCAGCAAGTTTATTTCTAGATTCTCGGTCAATCATGGTTTACACATAACGCCTGCAGCAAAGGCCGACCGTCAGGGAGGTCCAGCCCGCTTGCGGGCGATTTTGCCTGCACTGGTTATGTGTTTTACTTGAACGTAAGTTTGATAGCGTCATTGTTTACACTAATTTTTTGAACAGGAGCTGTTACAACTTTAACTTCCCAATATTCATCTTTATCAATTGAATCAATGCATAAATTGACATTGAAAACATACTCTTCGTTTTCGCGACATTTTGTAACTATCAAGTTCTCACAATCTGATTTCCAAGAAACCTCATCTACAGAAGATAAGCTAAGAAGTGAATCTAGAGGACTATTATTTTTGGAATAAATAAAACTTCCAGAGACTGAACAATTCTCCCTTTCGATTCTTATCGTACCCGAGCAATCGATTGATCCTTTAACGATATCGCTAAACGATATTTTCGTATCTCCAATATTTATCAATCTATCTCTCCTGACACATAACGTTGCCAGCAGAGGCGGCCTACGCTATGTATGCGCGCAGTGCATAGCGTAGGCCGTCCTGCGGAGGCGCGCAGCGCCGGAGCGTACTGCCTGGCTTGGTTAGGTGACTTACCGATAAATAAGTTCGCCATTCTTCTTTACAAATACAGGTTCTGTTACTGTAAGTCTCTGTCTATCTCTATAAGCAACGGTTTTTAGCTCTAACTGAAAGAACCTGTCGTCCGAATAAAACCATTTAGTTATTGTTGTTTTTACGTTTTCATACTTAGTTCCTGGTGCACCTAATTTACCGAGGTTTGCATGTTCGATTTTACTCATGTCGGTTACATGCGGGTCACCTGCCCCGAAGATAATTAAGTAACACTGTGAAGACTCTTCTTTGTAGCAAAGCGCATAAGCGCTTTTCCACTTATTCCACTTTCCTTGGTCAATGGCTAGCGAAAGTTTCTCTCGTGAAATATTTTTGAATTCAGAGATCCGGCTCAAAGTATCTACAAGATCACACTCACCACAAGCAGTCGCTTGTGAAGCAAGAGCTAAAAAAATAGTTAAAAGTATTGATCTCATATTCACCTAACGCCTAAACTGTGTTTTATACACATATTTGAATCCTATTCAAAGCCTCATACAGAGAAATAGCCTAGCTTCCCGACTGGAATGGATGAAATTTAACCGTCTGTAAGACCAAAAGCGCTTGAGTTTTACGCTAAATCTAACGCTCTCCCTGGAGTAGAGCGCATATTGGTTATATAATAACCAGCATCCCTCTCTACTTAGGTATCTGATCTTGCCTGTAGTAGATAGAGTTGAAGCTCTCAATACTCTTGTAGAGCTTATCAGAGTAGTAACTTTCACTGGTTCACTTGTGTATAAAACTTAGCGCCTAAATAAGGGGCGCCGTAGGCGTCCCTTTGATTTTCTTGTTAGCTTCTGGAACTCAGAAGGCTTGACCACCATTTATTCAGAACACCGTTGGCAAAGTAATGAAAAGTATCCATTGAAATTGGTAAGTCTTCTGCTTTCCAGCTTGCACCTAGTGTATGTGCTGCAAGTCCTAAACTTCCTTTTTCAGTTGGGTATTCTTCTTTTGATATGGAGTCTGGTGGAGAACAGAGAGGAGCTGGAAATGGCGTACCACCGTGTAAAGCTGATGAGCGATACCCGTATAGCTTACCTAAAATTTCTCTGTAACCAGTTTTTGTCCATTTCACTCTCATCCACTCTGGCGGCCTCTTCTCTGGTTCGTCAGGCATGAACTCCAAGCAAAATTTAATGAATTTAGTTGTAGCACCCAAAGAGTGAATAATCTCATTAGCTACTTTCTCTACCAACACATCACCACCACTATCGAAAAGCATTTCTGCTAGGGCGGGTTTTGATGCCTTCAGCCTTTCTACTGGTGTATCTTGTTCAGATGACCATTGATTAGCTGCCGTTTCCAAAGATGAAATAAGCATTAACCATGCTAACTCAGGCTCGCTTTCAGCAATCCATAATGCATCTTGATACATTCTTGATGCTCTTACCAAAGCAATATATTGCTCTTCATCTAGGTAGTGAAGAGAATATAAGTCTCCGAGTTCAGAGATATTCACTGTTTTTACAACACTAGGTAATACAGCACCTCTAATACCAATATTGATCTCTGGTTTCTTTTCTCTCGTCGATCTAGGTCTTCCAAACTCATCATCAGAGTACGCATCATAGCTTCTTGTTACAGCTCCCGCTTTGACACGTATGCCAAGCTTCAATGAAGCAAGAGCTGCAATCTCGTCTGTGACCCACCCTCCATGATATTTCGATGTGTCTGTTTTTACACCGTATGAACTCTGGTCATCTATATACCAGAACATTCTTAGTGTAATTGCATCATTTATTGAACCAGGACCATTAGTTCCTGAGATCATATTTAGAAATTTATATGGCCCTTTCTCATCATTAAGCTCGCCAGTGATGTGTGCATCAGAATATAAAGGGAATTCAGATATAGAGTTTGGTTTTGCATCTGGTGAAAATTCTTTCATGTTCCAGTAAGACAAAACACCACCAGTATTTCCTGACAAGTTTTACTCCATTGTTTGAGAAGAAGCTAACGCCCACAGCTGCGGCGGCAAAGCCGTAGCGACAAAGGAGCGAAGGTTTTGCCGTCCGACAGCCTGTGTTTGTTAGGCGAATTTTGGCACATTGTTTCTTATTACCTCGTTTGGAATTACAAGACGTAAATCAATACGCACAAGTTCACTTGCAGATGTATTTTTTAGTACCGGAGATTCATCATGGGACTGACTTTGTGGAAACACTACCAGAGATAAATAGGGATTCTCTCTAATGGTGGAATACATAAGCATTTCACCTAAGTCGGTACTTTTCCATTGGTTCGGACCTTCTAGGATTTTACCTACAGCATGATAAACAACCCTTATGCTGGTCCCACCTTCATCACTTTCGTATTTATATAGATCGGTAGGATGATCTAGCTCCAACCCAACTCTTGTAAGTTGCCCCCGTAAGTCTTCGGGAAGAATTACCTTTAGACAATGCTTCCAGTTAAAACACCACTCGCAATCACAACCGTATGCTGGCACACCCTTTTGATTTTGAATCTCACGGGTGGCCTCTAGGTGAGTAGCCAATTTCCATCCAGCAATAGGGATTGTGGGACGTTGCTTTTTCATATTTTCCTAACGCCGCTAGCAAGAGCAGCCGAAGCAACGCGTAGGCTGTCCAGCCCAGCCCCGAAGGGGTTGGGCGAGCTTGCCTAGCCTGGTTATGGTTGGCGCGCTCGGGACCGACTACCAGCACTTTGCCAGCCATAGTTTGGCTGGCCGCTGCCCAATATTTACGAGGAAAGAATACCGCACTTTCCCCAACCAATTCCTATTTTACTGGCACTCCACGAAATTGCAGCAGACTGCCCACCTCTACCACACTTGAGCAAATACCCTAGGAACGAAACTGCTTGAATAGCAACCAGTAAAAAGGGCTCAATATCGGCTGCAATTTAGTGGCACTAAAGCTTCAGTTACTACGAAAAATCAATAAAATCGACCGCCACAATAACGTCCGGCGCACAGGCGAAGCACGCAGTGCTGAGTCCAGGCCGAAGGCCGATTGTGCCGCCGCTGGTTATATTTCATTACGCGATTGGCTCCAAATCAGAGGGAAAAGAACGAAACTCCTCCCATTGAGATTCACTCATTTCACCTTTGAAATCACGGGAATTCCACGCTCGATTTAAGTGCGCATATATATGGGCTGTTGTGGTCAAGTCCAACCGGACACCTCTTTAAGCACATTTCTCAAATTCGATAGGGGTTACATCCCCCAATGTTGTGTGTATTCTGCATGAGTTGTAATAAGCAATATAGGCTCTCACATCTGCTGTCGCGTCCACCCTTGTTTCATAGAGATTTCCCGTTAGCCACTCTCGCTTCAGGCTGCTAAAAAACCGTTCTGTTGGTGCGTTGTCCCAGCAATTTCCTTTACGGCTCATTGAACATACCATTCCATGCTCCTTCAGCAACGCCTGATAGGTATGGCTGGCATACTGACTGCCTCGATCAGAGTGGTGTAGAAGGCCTTGCGGTGGTGTGCGTAAATTGACGGCCATCATCAGCGCACGACTCGCCAAAGCCGTTTCCATCTGGCGATCTAGGTGCCAACCAACTATCCGGCGTGAATAGAGATCAATTACTACCGCCAAGTACAACCATCCCTGTAGCGTCCAGATGTATGTAATATCCGTAGCCCAAACTTGATTTTTAGCACTCGGCGAAAAATCCCTATTCAGAAGATTCTCTGCAATGGGCAGTTGGTGTTTGCTATCTGTCGTCAACGCAAAACGCTTCTTGCGTTTTACTGCCAAACCTAGCTTTTTCATTAGCTTTCGGACTCGATAGCGCCCAATTTTAAAGCCCTCTCTGCGTAATAGCTTCATTAGTCGGCGGCTTCCCAAGCTCTGCCGAGATTCTGCAAATAAGGCCTTCAAGCGATGGCATAGTTGCCATGTTTGGCTATCTATTGAGCTATCACTGCGATGGCACCAATCGTAATAGCTTCTCTTTTTTACCTGCATTACTCGGCAAAGCATCCTAACTGGAAAGCTACTTTTCTGCTCTTTGATGAAGCTGTACTTTACTTCATTTCTTTCGCAAAGAAGGCGCTGGCCTTTTTTAGGATTTCCTTCTCCATCCGCAAGCGCTTGTTTTCACGTCGCAACCGATCCAATTCAGCGCGCTCGCCTGCATCCAACCTTACTCCGCTCTCTTCCTGCTTCAGCTCCTTTACCCAGCGTCGCAAGTTATTAGCAGTGGTCCCTACAGCCTCTGCGGCCTTAGAAATCGAATAGCCTTGTTCAGAGACAAGAGCTACAGCGTCTTTCTTGAACTCCGGCTTGAATTGCCGGCGTGTACCTTTTGTTGTCATACGTCACCTCACTTGGTAGTTTTACCATCTTAGCGAAGTGTCCGGAAGTATTAGACCACTACAGGCTATATCTATAGAATAGCCCTCGATATCGACGCTCCCCTTAGATCCCATTTCTTTAATGAGATCACCTAGATGCTCATGTGCATCTTCTAGCTCACTCATTAATTGACTCCATTCAACTGGATTTTTCTTGCTATCTATCATGATTTCTCTGAAATATAACGCCTAAAGCACCTGCGTCAAAACCAAAGCGAAGCGGCGGTTTTGGCGTCGGGTGCCGTAAGCGCTCAATAAACCCCACCTGGCAGATTAGTAGGGGGTGTGATACCCCCCTACTAATCTGCCTGTTTGATATTCCAGGGTAGTAACACTTCAATATCTTCAAGAGATTGGGCCTTGGGCAGTTCACTAAATACTTTGCAGAGATAGGCGTAAGGTTCGAGGTCATTGCCTTTAGCGGTTTCGATCAGGCTGTATAGGGCGGCGCTGGCATGGGCGCCTCTTGGGGTTGCACTGAAGAGCCAGTTTTTCCGGCCAACAACGAAGGGGCGGATGGCGTTCTCCGCTGCATTGTTGTCGATCTTTAAATTACCGCTGGCAGTGTAGATCTGTAGCTTGCGCCAGTTTTTATGCAAATAGTTCAGCGCTTTTCCAAGAGTGCTTTTCGGGATTACCTTGGGACGTGTTTTTTCGAGCCAGGCATGCAGCTTGTCCAGCACAGGTAGACTCTCTTTTTGTCTCAGTTGATACCTTTCTTCAGCGCTCAGCTCTTTTCCTTTTCGTTCAATATTGTATAAATGGGTAATGTAGTTGATTGCAATGTCAGCTCTACTGGGTTTACTTTTGCCGGATTTTTTATTCTTACTCTTAGCTTTGGTTGTCACTTGCGCTTCTACAAATTTCCGGCGTGCATGTGCCCAGCAGCCAAGGTGAGTAATTTGCTCCTCTGTGGCAACTGCATAATAGCCAGAATAATCATCTGTTTGTAGATAACCTCTATAGCCAGAAAGTAAATCGCTAGCAATAGCGCCACTGCGACTGGGTGAATAGTCAAACAGGATCACTTTTTGATCTGGGAGCCCCCCTCGCCGTATCCACATATAGGATTTACTTTGTGCGGACTTTTCTGGCTCGTTTAATACCTGTAGAGGAGTTTCATCACACTGGATGACTGGCCCTTCTCTTAGCTTGTCATTAAAAAGGTTAAGGAGTGGCTGCACTAGGTGACTGCAACGTATCATCCAATTAGCCAGAGTGCTTCTGGGCAATTCAACTTGAATACGCTGAAAACCTTTTTCCAGACGCGCCAGAGGCATGGCATCCTGGTACTTGGCTGTGGTGATATATGCCAGCAAGTTAGGGCTGGCATTGCTTTTTGGGATAGGTTGAGCAGGCAATGCCGCAGTCTTTACACCTACTTCACAGTTGCCACAAGCATATTTCTTACGGACATGCTGTAGAACTTGGATCTTTGCCGGGATAATATCCAGCTGTTCACTGACTTCTTCACCAATAGCTTTAAGTGCACAGCCGCAATCACAGATTTTTTCTTTTTTAGGAAGATCATGCTCTATACGTACACGGGGAAGGTCAGCAGGTAGAGGTTTGCGCCCGGATGATTTTCTTCGAGTGTAACTAGCAGACTCTATTACTGCCTCAGTAGCTTCGCCTTCACCCTCTTCTTCACACAGGCTATCTGTCGCCTCAGACTCGGCTTCATTGAACAGGCCAATCTGGTCTGGCGAGCTTTTCTCACTGCTTTTGCCGAAGCGCTGATTGCGAAGCAAAGCAATTTGCTCTTCGAGAAAGCGGATATGCTTGTGATTTTCTTTAAGCCTGGAATCCTGCTCAAAAATTTTCTTAGATTGCTCAAGCAGAAGCGTTTTTAACGCTTCTGGATCGGTGGGTAATAGTTTCGCGTCCATGTTTTCCATGGCTGCTATTTTACCGTGATGAACAGCTATATAACAGAGTTAAGGTGCAAGATTTGGTGGGGTTCCTGCTCCCAGATATTAAGTCCATCAAGGAGCTGGTTTAAATCCTTGCCATTACGTATGTGGTATTTTGAAATATCACTCCATTGCCACTGAAATCGCTGTTTCTCCAATCGTTTATACCAAACGATAAACCCATTGCGCTCCCAATACAAAAGCTTAATCTTGTCTCGACCGCGATTACAGAAGACAAAGATAGCATCTTGCATTGGTGATAGCTCCATCTCTGCTTCCACTATCGCCGCCAGACCATCAATAGATTTGCGCATATCCACAGGTTCGGCATAAAGATAGATCTCCGCAGACTGTCTTGGCCTCAACATTCAGGTTGCTCTCGAAGTAGGTGTAAAACCATTGGCAGTGTCCGTTCGAGTGTGGATTCACGGAGATGTATCTTTGCATTTCCAGGAAGAGTCACAACTACAGTTTCATCAGTAGATCTCGGTGATACTGATAGCGGAATCAATTTCGGGGTCTTCTTGGCCTCCTTGCCGCGCCAATAAGTAAAGGTACTGAGTCTGAGCTGATGCTCCCGGCAGTAGGCTGTCTGTGAAAGCCCGCTATCCTTCCACTTAGTGACATGCATCATCCAGAAGCCTGATTTACTTTGCTCTGTCATGTAGATCTCCTGATCGTTTAAAAACCAGGATCGTAGCGGATGGGCACTTGGATTTTTAGGTGGGCTTTATTGAGCGCTTACCGGGTGCCTTTACTTGTTATAAGTTGACTACTCACTAATTAGAATCTCGATATCTGGTTTAACAGAGAGCGTGACCTCGATACCAGTCTTGCTTATGAACGAAAGGTAACCCTCTTGGTTGGGTGCAGGGTTATGACGCGCGAACTTGCACCCCATTATTTGATATTCGAACAAGACATGATTCTGATTTTCTCGGAACAACCTGAATCGAACGTCCTCCTCAAAAGGAAATATTGTAAGTTCTAGTTCAAGGCCGTTCTCCTGGACTCTGAAAACATAAAATGGTCCACCGCCTTCGTCCTCGACAACCTCAGGGATTACTTCCAAAATCCCAACAAATTCTGTTTCATCCCATTGAAGCACGATATTTCCTATGACTTATAACGCCGTGCTAAACGGCGCGCGCTTTTTGCGCGTCCAGTGGAGGCCGCTTTCGGCCGGAACGGTGTTTGAGCACCTTGTTATAGGCCTTCACTCTGCAGCCCTACCTACAATTTTAAGCTGTATACCACTAGCTATTTCTATGATTGAAGAAAGACTTACTTGAAACCAATACTCATCTCCAGCTTGGTCATAAAAGCTAAAGCAGAACTCCTGTTCATCTGCATCAAAGCCACCACGAAAAGAACCTGAGTGAAACATATCATCGGATTCTATTTCGGACCACTGGGAGATTGAATACGATTTGGCTTTAATTTGCTTACAGATTTTTACGAATTCTTGGGATATAGGTACTTCCATTACTCGAACCCTGCTGCTCTATAACGCCTAGCTCAACGGGGAGTTAAAGTGGCGCGACTTTTGGAACAAAAGGCGTGACACTTTGACGAGTCCGATGCAGCTATTGGTTAGGCGCATTGTAGCTAAGCCAATTTAAAAATTCAGTTTCCAATACGGGGGAGTAACCTCCCTTGCTGTACCATTCAAACTCTGAAAAATCTTCCTCTGCCCATTCTTCTTCGCCAATTGCATAATCAATAGCAGGTTTGTAAGGCAAGGCATATAGGATTATAAGATAAAGGAAATCCCAGCCTAGTACTCTATTTTTTGGTTCATGGAACTGTTCGACAAAAAAAGATACTTTGCAAGGGTCTTTAATGAGTATCTCTTCCAAAACCGACAGACTAGACTCGTCAAATGACTTGTCTTTCCAAATGTCTTCTACAGATTCCAATCGCAAGATCCTTTACCGCCTAACGCCTGGCGCAACGACGAAGCACACAGTGCTGAGTCCGGCAGCCAAAGGCTGCGTATTGCCGCCACTTGTTAGGCGGTAAAATTCAGTCAAGGTACACATTTAATTTACTATGATGTTCATTTGCCTTATTTAAAACACAAATAAACCGTTCAATGCTTGGTTTTACTGGTTCAAACAAAGTGTCTTCATCCATTAAAGCTCTTAGCTCAAGGATAAACCGTTCTGTATTTCCAGGATCTATATCTAGACATTGATCGTCTTCGATAAGAGCTATAGCAACTAGGTGGCTATATTTAACTTCATTCGAAACACACAAATTTATTAACTGTTCATGAAGAACATCATCAATATGAATAGCGGCTCCACGTATGTCTGTGCCTTTAAGAGCTGAATCATAGTAAATCTCAATCGCCATTCTTATCGCCTAACGCTCGCAGCACGCGCGGCTTTGTAGTGGAGGCGCAGCCGCAACAGAAAAGCCGTCGCTATGCCTGCGCTTGTTAAATGCTTTACACAGATGCCCATAAGCTCCCAATATAGTAGAGCGAAGAATATCCTAGGGCCACGTACAAACCTGTGGCCACTAGAGATGACATTACCCAATTTCGTCTGCTCTCGACTCCAATTCTAAGGTAAATCCAGGCAGCTATGATCGCGGCCAACGGGCCGATGACACCCCAAAATAAATAGCTAACCATCCCTGGGATAAACTGGATCAAAACAGTTACTACGTTTAGCGCAATGTAAAGGGTAGTAGCTACCACTATTACCGCTAATCGCCGCTTAATTGCTGGCATTAATTTTCCTCGGCATTTAACGCCCGCGTCAACTGCCGGAGGCTACTGGCGCCTTTTTTGCGGGTTTTGGCAAAAAAGGTGACAGTGGCCGGAGGTCAGATTGCACGCGCTTGTTAGGTGCTACTCTCTGGGACACATTTCTCTCCCAGTGGGATCTGTTTCTAAAACACTCTCGTGTAACCCAGAAATTTGATTTTGGGGATTACCTTGCTCATCTAATTGAACTAATGCCCAATCGACATATTCATTTCCAGGTATACTTTCTGGGTCATCTAGCATGTAACCAATATGAAAGATCATTTCTGCTGCAATACATCTTGATAATTCAGTGATCGCTTCACGAGGCACACCACAATCAATCATTTTCTTGATTGAATGCCCCATACCACTGTATGGAGAATCATCATCTTCATCGTATTGTCCCATTACATTATCGATCCATTCTTCATTGTCTGGAACAACACCATTCCATGCTCCCTTAAGAAACATGAATCTTGCTAGTTGAGGTATATTTTCATCGATTTGACTGTCTGCCCATGACTCCGGATAATCAGCCCCCAGTTTTTTGAAGATACTTGTTAATTCTTCTTTATTCACGCGATCTCCCTTATATGAACATGTCACCTAACGCCCGGCCTGTGTTTTATACACATTATTTAAGTCCATTTAGAGCTTCTGCTGCCTCAATATAATGAAGTAGCTTGGTGTATCCCTGCCAAACGGTTTTCACCCCTGGCTCACCATCCCCTTTACGCCCCAAAAAACCTCCTAAACCTGCCAGCATGCGGGTTATATCCCTCATGCTTGGGGGTTCATTTGGTGGAGTAGTTTTATCTCGCATCATCCATATCATACGCCATTCTTTTTCAGAGTAGGCACTCGTACACGGTGCTTCAGGAAGTCTTCGTGCTCGTGTAGTTATCGAATGTAGTCGCCATCCAATAATCATATAGATCGCAATGCAGTTCAGCATTCGCTGCTCTGTTCTAAAACGATTACTTTCTATCTGACATCCACCTTTTAACACTCGAAAATAGGTTTCAATTTCCCACCGGCTTCGATACCACTCAATGATAACCCTCGCCTGCTTAAAGTCTTCAACTGAAAGATCCGTCAACAGCATCCACTCAATCCCTTTCTCACCCTCTGGTGGGGTTAATTCTTTAGCCAGTACAGCATAGAGAGAAAGTGGTCTTTTAGATTTTCCTTTTCCTAGTAATCGTATTTCAGTAGTGGATACGCTAACTTTGGCTTTTCTTCCAGGTTCTCCATTCCGCTTGGGAATATCTACCGTGTATTGACCAATAGATTTCTGCTCATTCATATGATCCCAAAGCAAAACCGTTTCTTCTCCATCGATCTCTAAAGTGCGATTGGCCTTAGCTCGAACGATATAGCTCGCCCGCCTCTGTTCGCTTTGATCTTCAGCCAGTTGAAACCACTCATGAATATCACCCTCTCTATCAGCAATACTCACAATTGTGCTTTCAGGACAGCGCTCCTGTATCTGACAAGCAGATTCGTAATGGTCTAGCCAGCGTCGACTCTCCTTATCCTTTATCGACTTGGTATAGCGGGAATTGGCGCTTGACTCCTTATCTCTCTGCCACATACTGCCCTCAACGACACCCAAGTTAACTCTTGATGGCGTTATAGCGATGGAGGTGTGCAACAGTTGCTGATTGGTCTCTTTCCGCCTAAGTGTTCCCATCTCTTTACTTTCTAAGTCAGTGGCAAAATTTAGAAAGGTGGTATCTTGAGGGATAAGAACAACGGGCTGCGCCTTGATTCTCTCAAGAGTTGCTGATTTATGGCCGCTCATAATAGAGTCAAAGTTGACTTTATCATTTTCGATAAAACGATAAGCCGCAAACGTTTCTGCCCAAGTTTTGTTTGCACAGGGAATGCTACTCTTTGGATCTGAACTTAAACTACTAAGAATATTGGACAAGCGCTTATTCAAGCGTGTATCACCCATAACCTGATTTTTTACTTCGTCCATGACCCAGTCCTGCATAATAATCCAATCAAATCAAATCTGTAATTCTTACCAGGACAAACTGTAACTTATTGATTTACATAATAAAACTGGAAAAACTTGTGTATAAAACTTAGCGCCCGGCTCAGCCGAGCCCAATGCGGAAGTTGCCTTGTGTTGAGCTGGGAGCGCAGCGAACCAGCACAAGGCAACTGGAGTGCTGGGCTTCGCGCTGCAGCCGATTGTTATGTGTTTGTATATTCACCACTTCCCTTTACTTGGAAAAATAGAGACACCAGACCCAAGATCATGCCCACTGGAGATGTAACAAGACTAATAGCGGCAAGCGCAAGTCCAATAATCTTATATTTGCGGTTTCCTAACTTAACTTTCTTACCGGTTAAGATTAATGCTGCGGTGAATACGATAAATATACTAAGTACAAGAATCTGCGCCAATGAAACACCAACAACGCCAGAGAACAACGAAAACAATATCAATCCTACAAAACAGGCCAGCAGAATATAGCCATGAAACTGCAGGAAAAAACCACCAATTCTTAAATTTTTCATAATTCTAATTTACACATAACGCCGTTAGCAACGGCAGACTTGTTGTTGTGGTGGCTGTGCAATAATGGCGAAGCCATGCACAGCTGGCGCAATGACCAGGCTGTCCAAGGAGCGAAGCGACTGATATTGCCTAACCTTGTTATGCATGACCATGTTTGCGGCCCAATATAATTGAAAACAAAGCCAATAGTACAACAGCAAGAGACCACGAAAAATTGAAAAGATGAGGCTTTGAGGCAGCAGTTACCCCAAAAACGGAAGCACCAATAAGAACTTGTGAGGTAGCCGATGCATAGAAAAAAGCTTTAGACGGGTGCTTGACAACCACTAAGCCAGAAATACCTGAAATTAGTAGAGTCAAACCCATAACAATCCCAAAAATCTGAGAGTAAAGCGTTGCCAGAAAAGCGGTACCTATCCCAATGAGTATCCCACTCGAGGTACCTAGCATTATTTTAACCGCATTATTCATTTTGACTAAAACCCCCATAATGCATAACGCCTTGCTCAGCCGCCACCGGAGCGTAGCTGCTTTGTGCTAGCGTAAGCGTACAGCACAGTGTAGGTGGTCGGATGCAGCAATTTGTTAAGCGCGTGTTGCAAAACCGACAACTATTGCCTGATTGGAAGCCGGAACTACCAAGTAGATGTATTCACCATGAAACTCTGATTTGGCCTGGAAGATCATAGATTGTTCTTTGTAAATTGGGTTGGCTTCTTCATCAACCTCTCTGCAAGCCATTTCAATGTATTCGGTTATATCCCATTCAATGAGATTTTTTTGGTCTTCACTTACACAGGTTACTTTTTGAAATACGTGTTTGGATAACTCAGCGCTGATGCCTTCGTAATTGGTTCTATACGATTTACCAATGGACACATCTTGGCCATTTAGGTGGCTTATAAGCCCCTTTTCAAGATTGCCATCATGTACATACGAATTTGCCCAGAAGTCGCAAGCATTGTTGCTAAGCCTTCTAAGGCACTGAAGATAGCCATCAAGATTATTAACGATAGTTGGACTTTCCATGTTTGCGCTTAACGCCGCTAGCAAGGGCAGCCGAAGCAACGCGTAGGCTGTCCAGCCCAGCCCCGAAGGGGTTGGGCGAGCTTGACTAGCCTGGTTATGGCTGGCGCGCTCGGGACCGACTACTAGCACTTTGCCAGCCATAGTTTGGCTGGGCGCTGCCCAATATTTACGAGGAAAGAATACCGCACTTTCCCCAACCAATTCCTATCTTACTGGCAATCCGCGAAATTGCAGCGGACTGCCTCTTTTTACAACACCCGAGCGAACACTCTAGGAGCGAAACTGCTTGAATAGCAATCAGTAAAATCGCTCAACACCGGATGCTATTTAGTAGCACTAAACCTTCAGTTACCACGGAAAATCAATAAAACCGACCGCCACAATAACGCCGCTAGCAAGGGCAGCCGAAGCAACGCGTAGGCTGTCCAGCCCAGCCCCGAAGGGGGTGGGCGAGCTTGCCTAGCCTGGTTATGGTTGGCGCGCTCGGGACCGACTACTAGCACTTTGCCAACCATAGCTTGGTTGGCCGCTGCCCAATATTTACGGGGAAAGAATACCGCACTTTCCCCAACCAATTCCTATTTTACTGGCACTCCACGAAATTGCAGCAGACTGCCCACCTCTACCACACTTGAGCAAATACCCTAGGAACGAAACTGCTTGAATAGCAACCAGTAAAAAGGGCTCAATATCGGCTGCAATTTAGTGGCACTAAAGCTTCAGTTACTACGAAAAATCAATAAAATCGACCGCCACAATAACATTTATATAGTAATCATTCTGACCACTATTATCCTGATTACTATCCTGGAATCAATCTAACGAAAAAACACACAAAACCCAAGGAAAATCAGTATGCTACCTCCTTTTTAGAACGATTGTACCAAATGCAAAAACGATCACTTTGACTACTATCTCCATTTTACAGCATTTCCCTAACCCCTTGTAATGTATCAATTTTTTACGTATTCCGGCCCTTAGCCAAAAATAACGGTCAAACTGATCGAAAATCTAGGTGACTCCCGATTAAATACTTATTAGACTGTTAATCCATACAGTATTGAGGCTGTAGAAATGGATGACATCCCTATTCCGCTACCCCAGCGGCCATCCCGCTTTATGGACCGTTTTAGGACGTTTATACGGTCTCGCTATTTGGCATACAAAACAGAGAAGGCCTACTGTTTCTGGGTGAAAGACTTTATACGCTTTCATGGGATGCAACATCCGCAAGATCTCGGAAAGGCTGAAATAGATCAGTGGTTAAGTCACCTTGCTGCTAATCGCAATGTATCAGCCAATACCCAAAAAACCGCTTTGAATGCAATTGTCTTTCTATATAAGCAGTTTCTGGATATTGAATTAGGGCAACTAAAGTTTGAACAAAGCCATCGGCCTAAGCGATTGCCTGTTACTTTTAGCCATGAAGAGGCAACCTCCGTATTAGAGCACCTTAGCGGCCCAAATAAGCTTGCTGCTTCATTAATGTATGGTTCAGGCCTTAGAGTTATGGAGGCTGTGCGGCTTAGGGTACAGGACATTGATTTTAGTGATCAATGTTTGATAGTACGGGAGTCCAAGGGGGAGAAGTGGCGAAGAACACTACTGCCTCGGTCTCTAATTAAGCCCCTCAAGGTGCAGATAGCACATGCGCTTTCTCTACATCAGCAGGATTTGGCGGAGGGCTATGGACATGTCTATTTACCTTTCGCTCTGGCGAAAAAGTACCCACAAGCAGCTACGAGTGCTGCTTGGCAGTATGTATTCCCCGCTCGATTTCGAGCGCAAGACCCTCGCAGCAATATGATGCGACGGCATCATATTGGTGAGCAGCAAGTGAGGCGAGCTGTTTCCAAGGCCGTTTCAACCCTCAATATTCGCAAGAAGGCGAGTTGCCATACATTTCGCCACTCTTTTGCCACCAATCTTCTGCGTGCTGGTACTGATATACGCAGTATTCAAGAGCTGCTCGGCCACAGCGATATCAGTACAACCATGATTTATACCCATGTTATAGGTGTACACGAGCGTGGTGTTACCAGCCCTCTTGACTGATTTCAGTCTCCTGGCAGCCATGCCTATGAGTAGTAGCTGGCTTTGGGCCAAGCTTTGTTGATTTTATCCGTCTACAATTTTACATTAAATATGTCCCCAGGTAATACCATTAATGTCAAATCTTCAGTAATTATATTGTTAATTATTACTACTTGCCCCAGCTTACAGCTACTCCTGTACCTTACCCAAATTAAAAGACCCGGGTACCTGACTGGGTGGATATTCTTTCATAGTTTGCAAAAATTTTGATGCGAGTTACTGCATGGGAACCAAGACAAAAGCCCTGCCTATAAACCAGTCGACATAGATATTCGAGTTGTACTGGACTTTTCGAGGGAGTATTGCCTCAAGTTGAATAATAGCAACACTCTTAATTCAGCAAGGAGCTCTCGCATACTTCAAAACCCCGCCTACGATTTTCCAGAAAAAAAGCTTTCTATGGGTTCGTAGCACATAGCTACAATTGGGCCGTAACCACTATTACCGTCAAATGTGTTGATTATTATAGGAATTAAGGGATACAACTCAGATGTGAAATTTACCAACCTGAAAAAATTACAGATGAATTTTTTCAGGCTGGCTTACTATTATTTGAGCAACAAATTACTTACCATAGCTTCTTCTTGTCAGCCTTCTCTTCCTTGGCCTTCTCCTTACTAACGACTCGAGCAACCATTCCCTTTTCAATTTCTGCAATTTTATCAATAACCTTGGCTTTAGAGTATTTTGCTTGCGCACTAAAGACAGAAACCTTCCCTATCAACTCTTCTTCGCTGCCTAGCTCTTCGCCAGTATCGGGATCGATGAAGGACTCACCTTGGCTGTATATTTCTAGTTGATAGCCTTCCTTCAGGTAGCCGTTTCCATAATTCAACATCACATCACCCTTTTTGGTCACGGCAACAACTTTTATAGGATATATAGTGGAAACAATTAGGTTTGTTATATTATTTGCTGTTTCCCGCATAACCTGCCCCAGTAAAGCTCCACTACTATTGTCCCCAACACTAGCAAAGCCAGTTACATTTAAAGCATTTCCTCCCTTCGCTTCAGCTCTTACTGTATCTGCGAAGCCTATTGAGCCATTTGCAACATCAAGTACACGAATATCAACCGCCATAGTTGCTATCCTTTTGCCAGTAGAAAATCCCGCGACCTTCATTGCATTAGCTGTTTCGCCATATTCAGTAATAGCTCCAGTCAGAATGTAGTCTACACCCTTTAAATTGAACCCATCTCCATCGTAACCGCCATTAACTACTCCCTCCATACTAAGGCCTTGCTCTTTCAAAATCACGGCCATTCTATCTCTTTCTATGACTTCAAATTTTCTGGCTTTAACCAAAGCAGTTGTAAGCATATCAACAAAAGCACGAGTATCCTCTCTTGAACCATTCCCATAGGCCATATATCTTTTATTTTCACTACTGTCCTTTGCCCGGTATTCAATGTCACCAATTGCTATAGTTACCTTCTGCGCAAAAACAGGCCCACTAAACAAGCCCATAAATACCAGCAAATAACCAAATACAGCCTTCATATTCTTTACTCCTTTTTTGATAAGAACGCCTACATTTAATTTAATAATGTTATCCGTTTGTTCACCTGAACACACATCAACCTATCCAGACGAAAGTGCTGGGGACTACGGCCTTTTACATTTTCATTAACTAGTGTTCTGTGACAAACTAAGTGTAGGCATAAAAACCTATAAAAATAGCTATTTGCAAATTATAAATATGTTTCAGACCTATATCTCAAGGTTTTTCTATAACAGCAATCTATTTTTACACCACACTAGTTTCCTGTAAGACTCGCCCCTCCCACGCCTCATACCAAGCGATCAAAGGACAGATCTTCATATTAGTTATGACTTATTAATTTTATAACCATCTACTTTACTGATAGAAAATTTACTCAATGAACCCTCAGACTCTAGATCTAATTGCTGATTTTCAGAAAACTGGTTTTTATTTATTTTCTTCACGCAACCATACTGAACCCAGCTACTCACAACATCTCCCTTTTTTCATGTTTATTAAGTAATCTTTATGATCACTATTAACTTACCTGTTTCTTGAGACTAATTTAACACAACGGTCATTAAAAATCTTGTAAAATCAGCACACCGAATGACGCCACACTATCGTACCAACAAAGTAAGTAATCACTCTGAATTTAATGCCCGACTATAAGCATCTCTCAAGCCACTTGGGCCATCTAAGGTTCAAGATGTAGAAGAATATTGACACGAACCCTATCCAAACAAAAAAACCATAAGGATTAACCCAACTTTATTATTGTTTACATATGGCTCAGTGATTGGTTTAACTTAAAGAGAACTAAATGGCAGTAGGGAAACTAGGCCCAAAATTGAAAGGGGGTTTTTACTTTATCTGTGCTAACCGGCTAAATCCCTGGAGCTAATACCACCTATCCTTTAATCTGGGATACCCCAACCAATATGACCAGCACCACTGAATAACCGGTAGCGCCCTGATGACACATAGAGTCGGGCCAAAAAGTGATCAGGGGTTATGTATTCCCTTCCCTCTAGAATAGGAAATTTTAGCTCAATACCGGGACAATCAAGGTATTCTTTTTGGCAGAAGCTTAAAAAGGGTTACAACCCCTTCAACAAATTTAGGCGACCGCCAAATGTAGAAGTCGCCAAAGGCCTCTATACCTTTAGCTCAATTTAAAAGTTATCGTTAAAAAACAGCAATCAACAGGTAAATAAAAAAGGCCCCATTTGGGGCCTTTTTTATATTATCCAGATTAAATTACAATTTCTCCCAGAGTATTGTCCAGTTGCCGCCAACTCCCGGGGCAAACTGTATTGCACCTCTTTCTACTTCTTTACAGTAGTGAGCGTAGGCAGAGTCCTTGCACTCATAGACATTGCCATCACTGCCCAACACCTTGGTACCCGCCGTATAGTTTTCATTGCCTTGCGGGAAGACATAGTCGTAGTCCTGATCAGTGGAAGTCTGGTCATTGCCATTAGAGGAATCACCACCCCCCGTCGAGGTCTCGCCGTCTTCGTTCGAGGTATTATTATCACCACTGGAATCACCGCCATCCCCGTGGGACGTATCGCTATCTTCACTGGAGGAATCGTCATCGCCACTGGATGTATCTTCAACCAAATAGAAGTTGAGGGTATTCTGATCGAGCATATTGCCATCGCGATCTTTTACCACCACCACAACCATATGGTGCCCTGCAACAGTTTCAGACAGCGTCAGACTGGTACTGGCCGTATCGCCATCGTTAATGTCATTGCTGTAGCTTGCCAAGGTATCGCCATCGTGATTGACCACAGTCACTTCAACACTGACATCCCCACTAGCACTCAGAGCCAAATCTAGCGAAATAGCACCGCCTGTAATCGTGTATTCACTATCAAGGCCGCTTACGGTAACTTCATAGTTGGGCGCCTCTTCGTTAATCTCATAACCGATCTCTACATTCTCCAGGCCGCTGCCATCTTGTAGATAAATTTGGTTGATACCATATAGGGGCTCAAAACTATTATTCCCGTCAAAATCACCGGCACGGATATCGGTCTGCTCTGCGTTAATCAGCTCCGCTAAATCATGCGACCAGTTTTCTGCTATACCCTGCTCCTCAGAGGTAATTTCCAGAGTAGTACTGTAAGAGGAGTTTTCACCGGAGCCGTCAAATACACGGGTATAAACCTTGTCGCCAACGCTCAAATCCTGGGTTGGGTTGATCCTGCCTGCAGCACTCCACTCGGTATTGGTAACGTTATCACCATCAAATTCGACATCGATAACATTGTAAAAAGCATTAACCGTATCCCCTACATCCCAAACCGCCAGAATGACATGATAGCCCTCACGATCTGGCACTTGGCAATCATGAGCTGTATTCACATCTGGCTGCTCATAATTGCCATCTATTTCACAGAAGGGATCAAGATCAAATTGATCGCGAGTCAAAACTGAATTCGGATTCCAGTCTTCTTTGGTAATATAGTATTTCCAGTCGCGAGTTACATGATTGGCGGTGAAGTACCATTGAAAGGTTTGCCAACCAGAGCTTATATAGTTTTTAACCCAGCGGTCCGATGTCTGTTCATTAAGTTCGGACCAGGAACTGCTACCAGCACTGGCGATCTCTCCATCGGCTGGACCGCTATCGGGGAAACCTTCAGGGCCCTCAAGACTTTGTGGTTCCCACTGAACAGCACCGCAATTCAGGTTCATTTCACCGGTATCCAAGGCGTATTTACACAAGGTTCCCCGTGCGGAAGCAACACCACTATCACCGACCTCAACATAACCATGACTGAAAACATTGGAGCTGGCTCCGGCCAGTATCACGGCCATTAATGTGCGATTGACGATTGGCTGTTTAAATACGGATGCTAGTTTTTTCTTACGTAAAATCATATCTCTGCCCATTTATTACTTTGTATTCAACATCCTTCCCCTGCTGAATACAAACTTTTACTTTTGAGGATGTTAATCCTAGAACGCTAGCGACAGAGTTATGGACCGCCACTCACTGACACGGTTCCTGTTATTTCGGCAATTTCACTGAACAACCCCCGCTCCGTCACCCAAAGGTAAATTTTACGCACGAAAAACATCAAACCCTTAAATGATCGCCACCAAAACCAAAAACATTCTTAACACCAAGGAACTTTTTTAAAAACAAAAAAGCAGGATATTGGAACTTTTTTCCAAAATAAAAAAGCAAAACAGAAAATATATCCACAGGAAAGCTGCGGGGCTTCAGGTGAACCCTTCAACCCCACCAACCTTAAGCTTTTATCGCGACACCTCTAAAACTGAGAATGACTAATAAATTGGCAATAAACCATAGATCCTTAATAATAAAAATACCGCTACCACTTAGTTGCCCCGGGGAAACCCAGCTGCCCGAAAAGGTGTAGAGAAAAGTCTGAGTCGTTATAAATACTGCGGCGCAAAGCAGCACCCCCAAGCAAAACAGCTTTCGAATATAAATACCCAACGCCAAAACAATCAAAGCCACCAAATCATAAATACCGATAAGATTTGAGGCTGTTTGCACACTGAATAAATTGTATAACCAAGATAGCAGCGACGAGGTGCTTACCAGGCTCTCGATGCCCTGCGCTTCAAGGGCTGTGAATTTCATCCCGCCAATCCAGAGCAATACCAAGCCAACAGGGAAGTAATTAAGCCATATCAGTTTTTGTGGACTCAGAGAATCGCGGTACAACCAGGTGATTCCCAAAACCAACAGGGAAAAATACTTAATCACGCCCTGCCCCGAACCAATTGCCGGAAAGCCCCCCAGCGAATCGATCCAATGATCACTGCCGAGAAGGCTCAGCAGGGGCACGAGTGAAAGTAAAATCAGAAAAATCGCCAGGGGCTTAACAGCGCGCTCTAAGCACAGAGCAAGTACACTTAAAATAGCCACGGAGGAAAAAACAAATGCGCTCAGTAGCCGTATGCTGGCAACTACCCCCTCATTCGCAACACCGTAAAATTCAAATACGCGCTTGAGACCACCCCACTGGCCAGAGAAAAGTGCCACGGCAATCAGCGCACAGGCGACTCCGACCAGGGCAAAGGGAAGTTTGCGTAGGAAAAAAGACATTAATTGACGACCTCTTAACAAATTAGGGCTTAGCCAGCATCCATCAGAACCCGCCTCCCGCAATAGCGGAACAGCGGGTTCTGATGGATGGGCGAAGCCTTTGTCGTCTTTACCCGGAGAATTATTACACCCCCATAGAGGTGGCTGTATTTGGCGCTACTCCAATATCAGCGTGCCCCGGTACATTTGCATCTGGCAGGTGAACGGGTATTCGCCCGGCTCGGCTGTGGGTATTTCCACCGGGGTATCCTGATTCAGGGCTAACTGGGCGCTGATCTCCAGGTCCGGAAACAGTACCCACTCGGAGCAGGGACTGGGATCTTGCCGATAAAAGTGCAAAATTGCAGCGCCACCGGCGGGCAGGCGAATAAGATCCGGCTCGTAAACACCGTCCTTAACCAGTATGCGGGCACTATTCCCGCTGGGCGAGGCCTGGCTGGCCCGCTTCTGCGGCACCAACCAAAACCAGCCAATCACAGCTAGCACCATTAGCGCACCGGCAATATTGACGAGAACTACAGCCATTTAGCGGGCCTCCGACGGTTTAAACAAGCGCAGGCGATTGGCATTACTTACCACGGTCAAAGAGGAGAGCGCCATAGCGCCCCCGGCGACAACAGGGCTCAATAGCATACCGGTAATTGGGTAGAGGACGCCGGCGGCTATCGGGATACCCAGCGAGTTATAAATAAATGCACCAAACAGGTTCTGCTTGATGTTGTGCAAAGTGGCCCGGGATAACTCCACCGCATTGGCCACCCCGTGCAGAGAAGAGCGCATCAGGGTGATATCCGCACTCTCAATAGCGACATCGGTGCCGGCGCCGATAGCGAAGCCCACATCCGCGCGCGCCAGAGCCGGAGCATCGTTAATACCGTCACCCACCATACCCACTCGCTCACCGTTTTTCTGCAATTCGGCAACGATGCGCTCCTTATCTTCCGGCAATAGCTCTGCGTGAACCCGCTCGATACCCAGCTGTCGAGCAACCGCTTGAGCGCTGCCGCGATTGTCCCCGGTCAGCATTTCAATGCGCAGACCCAGCCTGCCCAGGCGCGCGATAGCCGCTTGCGCATCGGCGCGTATCGGGTCGGCCACAGCGATCAGGCCCCGCAACTTGCCATCTACGGCGGCGTACATCACCGTGCGCCCCGCTTCGGCCAATTTGGCCGCGCGCTCACTCCAGGCGCCCAGAGAAATGGCCTCTCGTTGCATTAATTTGCTATTTCCCAGCAGCACGCGATGGCCGTCGATATCACCGCTGACACCGTGAGCCGTGATCGCTGCAAAATTATCAGGAGACTGCAATTCGAGGGCTTTCTCGCGGGCTGCCGCCACTATGGCTTCGGCCAAAGGGTGCTCAGAACCCAGCTCCAGACTCGCCAGTAAACGCAACAATTCATCGCTGTCTCCGTCACTGTCGATATTCGTCAGGCGCGGTGCGCCCTCGGTGAGGGTACCGGTTTTATCCACAACCAGGACATCCAGGGCACAGGATTGCTGGAGAGCCTTGCCGTTGCGCACCAGCACGCCGTACTCGGCGCCCTTGCCCACTCCCACCATGACCGACATGGGGGTCGCCAGGCCCAGGGCACAGGGGCAGGCAATAATCAGTACCGAAGTCAGCACCACCAGCATATGCGCCACGCGGGGATCCGGGCCAAAGTTAAACCAGATCAGCGCAGCTGCGATGGCAATGATCATCACCACCGGCACAAAAATGCCGGATATTTTGTCCGCCAAACGCGCAATGGGTACACGGGAACTCTGGGCGCTCTTCACCATTTCAATAATTTGCGCGAGGCGTGTATCGGAACCCACTTTCTCCGCGCGAAACAGCAGACTGCCGTTCTTATTCAGGGTTCCGGCGGCGAGGTTGTCACCCGCAGCCTTTGCCACCGGTGTCGGTTCGCCGGTGAGCATGGCTTCATCCACCAGGCTGCTGCCCTCCAGCACAGTGCCATCTACCGGAATTTTCTCTCCGGGACGCACCCGCAGCTGATCCCCCACTTGCACTAATTCAATCGGTAGGTCTAGCTCGCGGCCATCTCTCCATACCCGCGCCGAGGTGTCCTGGAGATCCAGCAACTTCTCCACCGCTGCACTGGTGCGTCCGCGCGCGCGGATCTCCAGCGCCTGGCCCAGGCTGACCAGGCCAATAATCATAGCGCTGGCTTCAAAGTACACATGCCGCGCCGCCTCCGGCAGTAGCTGGGGGACCAATACCACAGTTATAGAGAAGAGCCAGGCCGCTCCGGTGCCCAGTGCCACCAGCGTATCCATAGTGGCATTGTGGTGGCGCAGCGCTTTCCAGGCACCGCTGAAGAAATGCCCACCACAGAAGACCAGCACTGCCAGGGTCATCAGCCCCATAATGCCCCAGGACAACTGCTCGGCAGGGGTGTTTACCGACATCCTACCGGTTATCAAGCCCCAGGCCATCATCGGCACCCCCAGCCCCAGAGCAAATGCCGAGCGCCACAGCTGCTGTCGATAATGGCGCAGTATCTGCGCCCTCTGCTCGGCGCGCTGCTGCCGCTCATTCGATTGCAGAAGTTCCGCGCCATAACCCGCATCGCGCACGGCCTCAATACAGGACTCCGCTTTGACCGCGCCGTAAACTGACAGGGTTTTATCCGCAAGGTTGACCCGCGCCTCGGCACTTCCCGCAACCGCCTTGACCGCAGTCTCAATCTTGTTGATACAGCCGGCACAATTGACGCCACTTAAACGGAACACCGTTGGCGCTGACTGTTGCTCCTTCGTCATTTTGCTCTCCCAATACACCAATTACAGCGACAAAGTTACAACCTTACCGCTAGGGGAAGGCAATAGTTAGCAGCAACAGGGCCTGGCGAAAGTCCGCCGCCAATGCAC
Source organism: Microbulbifer regidiadema (SeqCode) (assembly GCF_052467605.1). Classification (NCBI taxonomy): domain Bacteria; kingdom Pseudomonadati; phylum Pseudomonadota; class Gammaproteobacteria; order Cellvibrionales; family Microbulbiferaceae; genus Microbulbifer; species Microbulbifer regidiadema (SeqCode). The sequence continues at coordinate 2,643,035 of NZ_CP174316.1, forward strand.
CTTTTAGCTTAGTGGCTGCCACCAGGGGCCGGAAAAGTCTGAGCATTCGCCAATGATCGCGCATGCGATCCGTCGGAATGTTATTATCGCGCCATGACACATCCCCTGCTTCCCGAAAGACCCCTAAGCATCTCCCCCTCTCTGGCCGCGACTGTCGGCCTGGAGGAAGCGGTGCTGCTTACCGCACTCGGCGACCTGTCTCCATTCCTCCCCCTGGAGCCCTACGGAGGTCGGGATTGGTATACCGCTGAAGGGGAACAGCTGTACCTGCTGCTGCCCTTTTGGCAGGCAGCCGATATCCAGCGGGTGGCCACCAGCTTGCGCAATCAGGGCGCCCTGCTGCTGGGAGCAGCGCCATTTGGCAGTAGCGAGATTCTGAAGTTTGCCCTGCCCGGTGAATACAAGCGCCCACTGAGTACCCCTCCAAGTCCGTCCAATCGCAGTGCCAACACTATTGCCCCCAGCTGGCAGCCAGACAGTGAAACCATGGCGCGTATCGCCCAGCTGGGCATTCCCGAGCACTTTGTGCGGGAGCAGCTGCCGGAGTTTGTCACCTACTGGCGCGAGCGCGGCGAACCCCGCCACTCCTTTGGCTCCCTGTTCCTGCGCCAGGTGAAAAGTAAGTGGGAGGCATTTCGCGCTACCGCCCAGCGCAAGCAGCCCCTACCCAGCGGCTGGCAGCCCGGCGATGAGACCCTGCGCAAGCTGGCGGATGAGGGGGTCCCCAGTACTTTTGTCGGCCGCGGCCTACAGCGCTTTCTCGACTACCACCGCTCCAGCGGCAAGCAGTCCATCTCCTGGGATCTGGAGTTCAATGACTGGATCATGGAGGACTGGGAGAAGCAGGACACGCCTTTTATCGAAAAGCGCAAACCCACCGCTATGTCCCGCGACTGGCAACCCAGCGAACACACCTGGGAGCAATTGCAGCGCCTGGCCATCAACCCGCGTTTTGCCGCCGAGCTACTGCCGGAATTTATCTACAAGTGGACCGAGCGCGGGGGCCACAGTGCCCGCTGGGGTGAGCTCTTTATCGAATATGCGCGCGAGGAGTGGGCCTATTACTGCCAGGGTATTGAGAAAAACCCGGTGGCCAAGCCTATCTCCCGCAACTGGCAACCCGGTGGTGACTGTCTGAGCCACTTGATGAACCAATGCGAGATAGATCGCGACTTCGCGCTCTCTTTAGTAGCAGAATTTATTATTTACTGGCGCGGTCAAAATGCCGCACGAAAAAGCTGGGACGCCGTATTTGTGCGGCACGCGCGCCATCAGTGGGCAGAGCGCAACAAACTGGCAATAGGAAATTCTTATGGCAACCCACAAGACAACAACAGTAACCAGCGCACCCGCGACCGGTCGATCGGCGACATACTCACAGACACAAACTGGTAATGAACAAAACCAGGAGGTCTTGAATGAAAAGAAGCGTGCGATTAATGAAGTTTTTGCCCTGTTTAAGCTCAATTACCACAACCAGTTCAGTGCAGCCTTTCCCGATACTGAAACGCTTCACCACGCCAAGCGCCTGTGGCTGGAGGCCCTGCTAGCTTTTGCACCCCAGGAAATTATGCAAGGTGCCAAGCGAGCAATTTTACAGAGTGAATACCTACCCACGGTACACAAAATGTTACAGTTGTGTGCCGCCGGGGAAAGTGGTTTGCCGGAAGCCCGTGCCGCTTACCGCGAGGCCTGTAATGCACCCAGTCCCAAAACCAATTACAACTGGAGCCACCTGGCTGTGTATCACGCAGGGCGTGAATCCAACTGGTTTTTTCTCGCCAACAATCCCGAAGCCATCGCTTACCCGGTCTTTGCTGAGCACTACCGAAAAATCTGTGCAAAGGTGTTGGAAGGCGAAAAATTATCGGCTCCAGAGCAATTAAAACTGGAAGAAAACCCTGGCTCGCCGCTATCCAAACAGGAAAATGCACAAAGGCTCGCCAAGCTGAGAACTGAACTGGGTATTTAGAAATTAATCTATAAGTTCTTAACTTATCTTCGAATACAGGGCCAAAACCCAATGGCCCTTACGCCAACTGCTTGTTATGTGAATCATCGTAACCTAATTTTGTGTTTGGAATAATAGAGCACGAGGCAGGTTATGAAATATTTAAAGAATTCACTAAAAACCCACCTGGCTTCCACTCTAACACTCTTTTTTTCTATAAGTGTCAGTGCAGAAGCCCCCTCTCAGAAATATATCGGAGCAACACTCGGTATAACCTCAAATACCCAGTTTTGTTCCTTTGCTACCCCACAGATAAAATCACAGATTGTCCAAAAATCCATCGATGGTCGCTATCAATGTGACAAGAATGGCAGCAATATAAAACTCTACGGCGGCTTTCAATGGGGCAAATATATCGCTGTGGAGTTCAATTATCAAAAACCCTCCTCTGCCGAGGTCAGCTTTCGCACCGAGAATGAGCACGGTGAATATATCCGCGCTTCATATCGGCTCAATAAACAGCTACTCAGCTCTTTCCTGCTGGGCATCTACCCTCTCAATACTCATTTAAACCTGTTTGCCCGCTTGGGCGGCGGCCTTTGGCGAGGGGAAATCACCACACAGCAAGCGGCAAAATTACATATTCCACAACAGTTACCCAGCGGGCAATATACGCCTCAACTCTACAGTTACAACCAAAAAACCTCGACAAATCATAACGGTTCTCACTGGGGTTATGGTATAGGGATGAATTACACTTACGGGAAACGATGGGCCTTAAGATTGGAATGGGAGACACTGGAGGCCTCGGGAGTAGACTTCAACGCAGAAAGCCTATCTCTGGGGCTGGAACGAAAATTCTGATAATTACTGCACCACTAGCATCCCGCTAATACACCCATCGACAGATAATGTATTGTACTGCGCACCGCAATTGAACATCCCTGACATAAAGAGATCCGCGTTTAGACTACAATAAAAACATATAGCAGATTAATATTACAAAAAAATAAATTTTTTATTTTACCCACATGCTATCTACCAGATAGCAATAACTCTACCCGGAATAAGAATAAGAGCCCGTAAATAATTTTATTCTATTGCTGGAGCAGCAAAAGATTGATATCTCGCCAGTCAATTAACTTAAAGTTCTGCCTGGCGCGGGGCATACGATTGCGCCCATCCTGAACCACTAATAGCCCCTGCGGATACTGAGCCCCCAAGTTTGCACTGGTTATTGCCAGACCATCGGTTTCAGAGCTGCCATCAATCCCTAATTGGGGGTTTATTCCCACCTTAAACTGTGTGAGAAACTCACTTCCATCACGGCTGAACAGCGCATAGGTATCGCTACCCTGACTGGAGGCCATTAGATATCCTTTTTTATTTGCTTGATACAACGCCAAGCCTTCGATATCGGCGACTAACTGCTTACCGTCAACTTCTGCCACCAACACCGGGGCCACCTCGGCCCCAGCGTTTAGATCCAAGCGCCAGATACCCCGCTTCTCTTCGGCAAAAAACAGGGTTGCGAACTGGTCATCTACAACACAGCCTTCAATCTGAGCATAGTTATCTAGGCGGATGCCCCGCTCAATCTCAACGCCTTTGGCGAGTTTTGGGATTTTAAGTTTGAACTGGTGCAGGCTGGATCCCTTGTCGGAAACCCAGGCATAAAGCCCATCGTCATCCTGCTGTAGGCATAGACCGTAAGGATCGCTTAGATCGATACTCCGGTATCCCAAGTGTTCTACCTCGCCATTGGTTCTAATAGCAAATATATCCAAACCGGGATCCGTGCGATTAGAGGCCACAGCAATTGCATCCATATGGGGATGAGAGATTTTGCGAATATCGACATTATTGAGTTTTCCGAGCGGAAAGTTCTGCTTTAGCCCGCCGGAGAGATGATAAATATTGAGCCCCCGCTTTTTATCCGTGGCAAAAATCAAACTGTTTTCTGGCGAGTGAGAATTAACCCAAATAGCGGGGTCATCGGCAGCATCCCCCGAGGAGTATACCGGATCGGTTTCCCCTGTTGCCCAAATAACGGGCACAGCCTCCAGCGAATCAGCGGTAGCCTGCACCGGCTTAGTGCTTACCGGAATATAGACAACTTCGCGCTGGCTACCCTCTAAAAGGGCCAGTCTATCGTTAAAAGCAGCTAGAGAAGCGGCGCCTTTTCCGGGAAACTCCCAGGACTGATCTAGACTGCCACCCCCTGACAAGTCAAAAGCCACTATACCCTGCTGGACAAGCAGCCAAATTTGATCGCGCTGATAATCCAAGCGTAAACTGCCAAATTCATCACCCAGCTGTTCGGTGGAGAGTAAAAGCTCGCGCGCCTCATCGCTCTCTGCATCGGCATTCAGTGCCAACACTCCGAGCGGTGGCTGTGATACCAACAAGCGCCCGCGACGACTATCCACAGCACAACTATTAATCCCTTCCCCCAAATACAGTGGGCGAATCTCCGTCAGGTCCCAGCCCGCGCCACTAGCAGTGAGTAGATACTCAAATCCCAGCCCACTCTCACCAATAACAAACAGGTGATTTCGCCCCTCCTGCACGGCAAAACACAGCGCGCTAACCGGCGCAAAATTCTCGAACTTTCCTAAAAGCTCAAAGCGTAATGCGCTCCCCATTCCCGCAAACAGTTGATATAGCTGCAATTGAGCTGCCTGCTCCTCGTAAGCCGCGATCAAATAGTTGCCATCGCCTCTCGGCTGTATTGCCAGCGCTTCTATGCTGCCCGGTTGTTGCGCCTGCACTTCTGCGAACTCATCTACCAGCAGCAGCCCCTGAGTTTCACTAGACAGCAGCAAATATCGCTGCTCGAAGAAATTGATAGGCAAAATTTGTTCTGCGATAACACCATTTAAAGAGGTGGGCTTTTGCGAGGATAAATTTTTACTATCAGTTCCCACATCGCAACCAAGAAACACCACACAGGATAAAACGCCGACAATTGAAAAACGCATAATAAAACCCGCTGTAGAGTGACAAGCAACAATCAGAAAGGGGCTTGCTATAAACAATAAAGCCCCCGTAAACCTGCGGAGGCCTTATCAAATTGTGAAACCACACCTATAGCAAAAATCAGTAAAAATTTTAGAAAGTGCTGTAACTCAATCCAATCGCATAGGTCGGGCCATATTCTTCGTACTGGCCATTAAAGCCCGACGTGTGAACATAGTAGGGTTCATCTGTGAGATTTACTCCGGTAAAGGTCAACTGGAGACCATTATCAAAGCGGTAGCGGGCCGATAAGTCCAACTGTAAATGATCTTCCTCATAGCGGTCATTGGCCGCATTTTCCAGATCCACTTGCAGCAAACGCTCACTGCGGAAAGCGGCGGACAGGCGCATACTAAAAGCATCGCGTTCATAACCCACGATAAAGTTACCGACAAAATCCGCCTGGGAGGGCATTGAGATTTTATCATTGCGATCGCTGCTATCGAGCCCCAGATCGGCTTCAGAGTCGGTAAAGGTGGCATTGGCCCGGAGTAGAAAGCCGTTGTCAAAACCCTGGGTCCAAGCCAGTTCGGCACCACTGATACGGGCACTATCGCCATTAATCGGCTGCCATACTTCGGCCTCATCCACCGCCAGGTTACCCACAAAGCGGGTAACGTCGACGCTGCTGGAGACTTCCGACATTACGATAAAGTTATCGATACGCTTGTGAAAAAGCCCCACCGAGAACATTCCCAGCTCATCTGCATAGTATTCCGCAGATAGGTCGATATTTTGGGACTCATAGGGATCCAGCTCCGAGTTGCCAGCCTCGACTTCCAGCTCCCCATCATCGTATTCAATTTTACCCGAAGAGGGATTTAGGTAACCAAATGATGGGCGCGACAAGGACTCCGAATAGGCTGCTCGCAGTACTATATGATCGCTGTAGTCAAATCGATAATTAATGCTGGGAAAGAAATGGTCGTAATCCCGCTCGTAATTAACCTCAGTGGCATAGACCTCGTCCGCAATTAAGTCGGCCCCCGGCAGAGGCTCTGCTGACTCCGCCACATTAACGCCTTCAGCACTAAACTCTGTGCGCTCATAGCGAATACCGAAAACCAGCTGGGAGCGATCCAACTCAATCGAGTTCATCGCGTACAGGGCCGTGATATCCTCATGCATAGCGTAATCACGGGCGGAGGCCAGAGCGGTTTCTGTCTCATCTATCTCAAAATCAGACAAGTTAGCGCTGATAAAATGGTTCAGACTAGCGACATTTACGCCGGGCCCGAATGCCGCCAGGTTATAGTGAATATTGCTACGAGAAAAGTCAGCCAGGGTGTAATCACCTGCAAACCCATCATATACCCGCGCATTCAAATCCCCGGTCTTTTCCCGCTGCCGCTCGTGCAATCCAAACTTAATGACTGAAGGACTTCCAGCCCAATCCACTTCCCGGCTGATATCCATACGGAAACTGATCTCTTTATCTTCCGTAAAGTTATCTTCAATAACCAACTCGTCCAACGCATAACTGGCGGGGTCCAAAACCGCCTCAATATCCTCACTGCCCACCGCCATCTGCGGCGTATCACCGGCCTCAACATAGCCCAAACGCAGGTCGCTCAAGACAAAATCCGTATCGCGTCGATTGGGCTCCGACTCCTCGGCCTGGGAGTACCCCAGGGCATAAGTGAGCCCCCACAGCTCAAAATTATGCTCCCCCCCCAATACCGCAGAAAGAATTTCCTGTTCTTCCAGGCGGTCCTTGAGGGACTTCTCCAGCGCTGCCTCTTCCCACTGCGCAGCGTTGGCCGAAATAGTCTCCGGCTCATCGCGCTCATCGCGCTCATCATCGAGCTTCCAGGAATTGCGCTGGCGAATTTCCTGGTCGGAGAAATCGGAGTACAAACTGTGCAGATAAATACGGGAATCGCTGCTCAGATCCAGATCAAAGTTGGCGGCGAAACCTGTGCGCTCCCGGGTAATACTGTAATCCCGCTGTTCAATTTCGCTCGCCCCGATACCTGTGGAGCCATCTGCAGCCGTCAGCATTTCCCAGTTGCCGTCAGTCTCAATATTATCGGAACCGAAATCCCGCTGTTGATGACTCAACGCCAATGCTAGCCCCAAACGGCGCTCCCCAGCGAGTGCAAAAATATGGGTCATGGTCGCAGCCACTTTGGGGCTGTACTCTTCCTGTAGCTCGCTATAGCTGTTCTCGGCGCTAAACTTATAGCGAGTTCCCTCATAGTCCAGTGCATTCAGGCTTTTGATCTCAATAGCACCGCCAATAGAGTCCGCACTCATATCCGCTGTGAGGGTTTTAAATACTTCCAAGCTCGCCAGTAAGTCTGCGGGGATAACATCCAGGGCTACTGCTCGGGTATTGGTTTCCGGTGCCGGCAGGCTGACACCATTAATCGTTGCCGCATTCAGATTTGGGTCTATGCCCCGCACCCCGACAAAGCGGCCCTCGCCCTGATCTCGGGCAATAAATACGCCGGGCATTCTCTGCAACGCCTCTGTGACGTTGGCATCGGGGAGCTCGCCAATGGCATCGGAGGTTTGCACCGCAACGACTTTATTGGCATCGCGCTGCCGCTCCAAATCACTGCGGGCATTGCTCGCCTGAGCGGTAACCGTCACAGTCTCCATTACCCGACCCTCTTCTGCGGTCGCATTTGCACTCACGATGGCAGTTGCCAATAACGCCAATGGCATCCCCACTAACCGCAAACCTGAAGTCTTATCTTTCACTGCGCCCCTCTTTGCCGGTGATAAATTGCATTCGGCGCAGACTAGAGCGGGGATATGAACTTTACGTGACAGTTTTTTTAAGCTTGTCATCAGATCGTCAATTAATACTGCGACCCTTGATATAAACACCACTAGCGATGCCGCCAGCCGTTAAATATCGGGAAAACAGACCGCCACCCAGCAAAGCGCCAATCTGGAGTAACAATGAGCGAACACCCCAAAAATCCTGCACGCCGATCCCTATTTAAAATCCTCGGTGGCGCCACGGCTGCCGGCACTCTGGGCAGTTTGCTACCCGGCTGCGGAAAAGAGGATAAACCGGCACGCGACACTCTCACCTTTAGTGAAATTCCCCACGGCCTGGATCACCAACACCACTTACCGCCAGGCTATCAATCCACAGTGCTGCTGAGCTGGGGAGACCCCCTACACGAAGAGGAAACGGCTTTTCAGCCCGAAGAACTCGATGCCGACGGCCAGACACGGCGCTTCGGTTACAACAACGATTTTATTGCGTTTATGCCCCTGACAGCGGAGAGCAGTTCCACCCAGGGACACAGGCATATGCAGAGTGAAAATAGTGAGCGCGGGCTGCTGTGCGTCAATCACGAATACACCCAGCCCCATCTGATGTTTTCCGGCTATAGCGACGACTACAGTGCCACTCGGGAAGTGAGCGCAGAACACGTCGCCATAGAGCAGGCCGCCTGCGGGCACTCCATCGTGGAAATCAAACAGGGGGCGCAAGGATGGCAGGTGGTGGCAGACAGCCCCTACAACCGCCGGATAACCGCCACCACAGCAATGGAAATTATCGGTCCCGCTGCGGGGGACAAACGCTTGCAAACCCAGCGAGACCCCAGCGGCACCCAAGTACTCGGCACCCTGGGCAATTGTGCCGGCGGCAAGACCCCCTGGGGTACCGTATTAATCGCCGAAGAGGGATTTGGCGCGGCCTTTCAGGGGGACCCGCAGAAGCTCGCCGATGCCCGGGAAATCGATAACCACCAACGATTTGGCATCACAGCGGAAAACCGCAACTGGGGTGACCACGACCGGCGCTTTGATATTCAGGTAGAGCCCAATGAACCCAACCGCTTTGGCTGGATGGTGGAGTTTGACCCCTATAACCCCCAGTCAAAGCCGCGCAAGCTGACCAGTTTGGGGCGCTTTGAGCACGAAGGCTTCACCCTGGTGTGTAAACCGGGGCAACCGCTGGTTGCCTACGGTGGCGATGACGATGAACATCAATTTGTCTATCGCTATGTCTCCCAGGGCCGCTACCAGCCGGAGGACCCCGCTGCAAATCGACAGCTACTTACCGCCGGCACTCTCTACGCCGCCCGCTTTGCCGACGACGGTAGCGGCGAATGGCTACCGCTGGTACACGGCCTGGGCCCACTGAACACAGAGAACGGGTTTCGCAACCAGGCGGACGTGATGATTGATGCGCGCCGCGCCGCCGCCATGCTGGGGGCGACCCCCATGGACAGGCCTGAGGATGTTGAAACCAACCCCCACAATGACTGTACCTACGTGATGCTGACCAAAAACAAGCAGCGCAGCGATACCGATAGCGCCAATCCCCGCGCGCGCAACACTGCCGGTCACGTGCTGGAAATAGCACCTCCCGGAGAAAACGGAAACCGCGATCACACCAGCAGCCACTTTCAGTGGCAGCAATTTTTGCTCGGCGGCAATCCCAACGCCGAAAATCCCGCCGAGCGCGGTGCCTATGGACAGCAGTCCCCCTACGCTATCTCCGCGCACGGCTGGTTCGCCAATCCCGATAACGTCGCTTTTGACCGCAACGGCAATATGTGGATTGCTACCGACGGCTGTGAGCGCTTTGGTTTTCACGATGGACTCTGGGCCATGGCCACCGAGGGCCCGCTGCGGGCGGCCCCGAAACACTTTTTTGGCTGCCCACAGGGTGCAGAGGTGTGTGGACCAGAGTTCACCCCCGACGGAAAAACCCTGTTTGTTGCCGTACAGCACCCCGCCGACTCGCGCAATTCTACTTATGACCAGCCCCTGCACCGCTGGCCAGATAACAACCCCCTGCTGCCCCCGCGCCCGTCGGTACTGGCCATCTACCGGGAGGACAAGCAAATCGTCGGAAGCTAGGGAGTCTCTGACTTATTCAAAGATTCCTCAGGCGCTGCAAATGACAAACAGGGGACCCTGCTAAAGTTTTAATCTAAAGCTGTTTTCCAGCCCGTGCACCCGCCGAGCGAGCGGCGGGTGCCGGTCTTTTCGTCGAGGTCCCTATGATATTGAGGTGTGCCAGCGCTTTGCGCCGCCTTACCGCCGCACTGCTCACTGCCGGTTTTGCCCTCACCGCGAGCCCGGGCACGGCCCAGGTACCCGAAAATCCGGTCAATCTCAGGGGCAGTGGCGCCAGCTTTCCCTATCCAATTTACGTAGAGTGGTTTCGCCAATTCACTCACGAAGAAAACAATATTTTTATTTTTTACGAAATGAGCAGTAGCGGGGATGGCATCAGAGACTTTCTCGGGCACACCGTTGACTTTGCCGCTTCCGATGCTGCGATTGACATCGCTGAACTGCGCAAGCTGGAAGGCGGCGGCGTTGTGCTACCGGTAACGGCGGGGGAGGTGGTGCTGGTGTTTAACCTGCCCGGAATCCATAAGCTCAAACTCTCCCGAGCCGCTTATGTGGGCATTTTCCTCGGGGAAATAAGCCGCTGGAATGACCCCCGGATTGCAGCCGCCAACCCCGATATCGAGCTACCAGACGAGGAGATTACCGTGGTCACCCGCTCTGAAAGCTCTGGTACCTCCTATATTTTTTCCGGCCACTTGAGTAGTGTCAGCAGTGCCTTTCGTGAAAAGATCGGTTTAAACAAAACCCCCAACTGGCCCAAATTACCCAGGTTTAAACGGGTGCCGGGAAATCAAGGCGTCGCTGCCGCCGTGCGGAAAAATGTCGGCGCTATTGGCTATATCGAGCACGGCTTTGCGCAACTGGTAAACCTGCCACTGGCTTTATTGCAAAACCGCGCGGGCAATTACATTGCCGCCAGTCCCAAAAGCGGAGGCGAAGCCCTGTCGGAGGTTGAGTTTCCCCAAACAACCCTACCAATTAGTGGCGCCCCGAATTTAATCGCCTGGGTCTGGGACCCCAAGGGGGAAACCGCTTATCCCATTACCAGTTTTTCCTGGCTATTACTCTACGCGGATCAAGAGGATGAAAAAGCGCTGGCACTGCGCCAGATGCTGGCATTTATGCTGAGCAAGGGCTCTCAGAGTCAAGCCGGCACCCTGGGATTAGTCCCCCTGCCAGAAAATATTCGCCGCAAAGTGCTCGATGCCGTGCCCTATATACGCTAACTCAAGCGAGTTCTGCACACTCTACAATACGGTTGCGACCAGAGCGCTTGGCCTGATACAGAGCGGAGTCCGCCCCGCGCATTAACTCCAGGATATCCGCCTGCCCCTGTAAGTGAGCAATGCCAATACTCGCGGTAAACTGGGCTTGGCCCACCGCACTCTTAATGACGATTTTAGCGATATCCCGGTGAATACGATTGGCAACTGCCATGGCCCCATCAAGATTGGAACTCAGCACCAGAGCAAACTCCTCGCCACCAATGCGCCCGAAGATATCCACATCCCGCACATGTTGGGAAATGACCCGGGCGGTAGCACAGAGTGCCTGGTCGCCAATTAAGTGACCGTGAATATCATTAACCGACTTAAAGTTATCGATATCCAGCATTAATACACACAGCGGCATGCGGTTATTGATTGCCACCTTTACCAGATTACCGGCTTCTTCAAAAAAACAACGGCGATTAAAGATACCGGTCAGAGGATCTGTGCGAGCTTCCTGCTCCGCCCTGACTTTGGCATACTCCAGCTCCCGGGTACGAAGCTGCACCTGCTGCTCCAGCTCTGTTCGCGAGTCCTCCAGATGCTGCTGATATTTTCTCTCTGCAAATTCTTTTTGTTGACGCAAGCGCCACACCATCAAGCCGATAGCAGCCATAATTGCCAACATTTCAATAAAAGAGGCAACTACTGGCCAATAAAAATTAATAGGATTATGCACAACATAACCGAGATCTCGCACAGCCTGAAGCAAAAACCCCAACACCAGGATTGCCCAGACGAGAGCAAATAGCGCAGCGGCAGAATTCCCCTGTCGCCAACGTATCAATGCAACAACAAAAACGCCGGGATAGAGTAGCAAAGACAGCAGCATGGACAGATATGCAAAAGTCTTCCAATGAAAAATAACACAGACAACCAGGAACAACCCGTTGAGCAAAATAAATTTTAAAAAGTAATCCAGTTTCGGAGTGTACTTTGCGGTTTTAAGAAAATATCGGGCAAAGAGAACTCCAGTCAAAATCGCCACGGCACTACTCAGTGACTGATAGCCCCAACCAAACTGATCCTGAATCAAGTACTGATGGGTATATCCCAGCAGCGACCCCCACACCCAAATCTTGGTCAGAGAGTACACCGAGTAAAGATACAGAATACTCTCACGCACAGTGATGGCCGCAATCAGCGCAACAATGGCCATCAAAAAATATCCGCCAAAAAGAAAGGCCGTAACGATAGCCTCTACTTTACTTTGCGCCATTAGCTGCTCGGGCGGCCAAAGACGCATACTGGGAAAAACGACCCCAAAAGCACCCACATCAAACTTCACCATCAACTCCTTTGACGATAAAGGCGGCACCTCCAATAAAAAAGCAAATCGATGATGCTTAACTTCACGACTAAAAAAGGGCTGGCCCGTCGATAGATTTACCCGTTCACGATAGGGCTCTGCAGCCTCGAAAGTTCTAGAATAGGCCTCCACCCTATCAAGCTGGTTATCCACATATTCAAGTGCAACCTTAACCACTTCGTTACTGGAATTTTCTAATATAAAATGGGACCAGAAGGCACCGGACTTTAACCCGGTAGATCCTGCACTCCTCAGTGGCAAAAAACTATTATCTTTATATGCCACCTCCGCCGCAGCGATATCGCTCAAACCGCTGGGGTCATGCCAAATTTCACTCAGGCCACTCCACTGGCTCCCCCCAGCCAAAGAGGTCACATCCAGCAGCGGGTGCGCACGGCTGGACGCAGAAAAAAGTATGAACACTGTCAACGCCGCATAACAAACCAAACGACAGTACCGCTTGGTACTTTCCCCTGAAACCCGGAATTGAATTCCGCCAAGTATTCTATTCATTGTCATTGCGTGGGGGCGTAAAAATTAACGCTTTTATATAGACAGTCTCTGCCATAGTAAACACCAACCTTCTATCTAGCGCTGTAATTTTTTTGTAACTAAAAGATATACCTTAAATACAAAAAAGTCACAAAGTGATATTCACATAACTCAGCCAGCACAGACCACAAACCCCACATGCACAAAAAGTGAGCCATTCAGTTTGTTAACCGCTATCGTGAAACTTTTTTCCACCCCTCTATTTGGCTACTACGCTCAACAATTAGCAAGCGTCTGAACAAAGTGATTTCTGCCTTTTACCCACAGGCAGATAAAGACCAGACCAGCCCCCAATTTGCACACTTGGATTTAAACCAATAATTAGGCAAAAACTATGGACAATAAGCGCCACCCAACTTTTCAAACAGCAAAGAAATATGATTATTTAGCGATTATTTTTGGCTAGCCACTATCGAAAAGTTAGGACTAAGCTGTGGAGGCGAACCCAATCATCCCGACTCAACAAGAGGAGTACATAGGGAAATAAAGCCCGGTCTTCTCTAAGCTGAAATCCGCAAATGTCCACACCAACATAAAGTGTATGAATAACAGCCCCAGCCAGGCTGTGCTCCGCCGTCAAAGCTATTAGCAAGCGGCGAGTAAAACTCAGCGACTTTACAGGTGCTAAAGCTGTGGGCAGAGAAACAACGGAAAATATTACAGACATATTTTCCAGCATTTCCCCCACAGAAATCGAGGATGTACTGTAATTATTGGATAACTTCGTTATCGGACAAGTGGTGGGGGTATCAGTGACACTGCCGCCATCTTTTTTAATTATTATCAACGAGGATATGGACAGGCCACCTACTAAAAGGAGGGAGAAGAGGAGTACACTGAACTCAGAATCCTATGTGCTATAGATAGCCATTGCGAGTTCACCGGGATCTATTCACAGCCCATCTCGAGTACAGTGCATACTTCTCTTCTGACCCAGCAGTATATGGGAAACTGCTATACGACACCGGAGACAACCATGTTCAAGAATATTGGCTGGATTGTAGAGGTCAAAATAAAAAAAGGGCAGGAACAAGCCTTCAGGGCTATTGTTGATGAAATGGTGGAAATCACCTCACAACAAGAAGCAGGAACATTGAATTACCAGTACTACATCTCTGATAATAGGGAGATTATCGTATACGAACACTTTAGCGACGTAAGTGCCGCACATAAACATGTAGATACCTGGGAGAAGTATTCAGAGCGCTGGCTTAAGACTGCAGAGCCTACTCGCGTTATCTATTTAGGTGAAATTCCCGATGATCTTCGAGCGCGTCACAAAGGCTTAATGCCGCAGCAGTATTATTTCTATGCTGGGTTTGAACGCAACCATTCGTAAAGTGAATATTAGACGCCTTTCACCCTAATAATACTTGTAGTATTAGAGCCACAAGTATTGGGGTTAGCCTGTGATTTTTGCTGACAAATTCACTGCTTAACTATCGTTATTTGCGGCGAGTCACGCCTACAGGTCTCAGGAAAGGATATCTACTTAGGGCTGTTACACACAGGATATATATCTCGCAAACCGACATAGAAATAGGCTCCCCTAGCAAGAGCAGGATCACTTTCAGGACTAGCGGCTAAATCGCAAAGAACTGCTGAATCCCTACCAGGACATTAGTGGTCGCCACAGAGGCCAAAATCAACCCCATAACACGACTTACAATGCTCGCCCCGGCACTCCCTATAAAACGGTATATCCAGCTGGCCGTCAGTAGCAGTAATATCACTATTAGCAACACCGCCACCATGGCCGATGCTGTTGTCACCTGATGGATTAGATCAAATCGATGGTTATCCGTGAGAACCACAGCGGCGAGCATGGCACCGGGTGAGGCAATGGAGGGTACCGCAAGGGGGAAAATCGCCGTCTCATGGCCCTCGCGGACGATTTCCACCTCCTGCTCCGGCTTGCTCTCGCCGAAAATCATGGTCAGGGCAAACAGGAACAGCACGACGCCCCCGGCCACCTGGAATGCGGATAGTGGTACGCCTATTGCTTCAAGAAAGAATTGCCCGGCCACCAGGAAGAACAGCAGTATCCCGGTCGCGACCAGCACTGACAGCCAAGCGATCTTGCGTTTCTGCCAGTTGGTATGGCGGGAGGTTACGGCGATAAACACCGGCAGTGTGCCCACGGGGTCAATGACAGCAAAGAAAAAGACAAAGCTACTGATCCAATCGTTCAAGTGGGACTCCGGAGTGCCGTGCTACTATCCACTTAATGCGCGCCACGGGCAGATTGAGCAGGGCCAGGGGGATACCTGAGTGGTCCAGTACCACTGTCAGCGGCTGGCGCGAGCGTAACTTGTAACTTAGAAAAAAAGTCTAGTGCATGACGAATCACTCACCGACCGCCCGACGTATTGCAAAAACCATCCTCAATGGTTTCGATGCCTATTTTGCCGACTATCAAAACATCACCCTCGGCGCCAAGGCCCGCTTTGAAACTGCCGCCTGGCAATCGGCACACGAGGCTAACAAAGCCCGTATCGACCTGTATAAAACCAAAGTTACCCAGGTGGTGGAACTCGTCCACTCGGTAACCAGCAAGGATACCAACCAGCTGGAACTGTGGCGCGACGCTCGCGCCACTTATGCACAGCTAGTCGCCAGCCACAGCAATTATGAAATCGCCGAGACCTTCTTTAACTCGGTCTTTTGCAGCCAGTTTCACCACACCAATATCCACGACAGCAATATCTTCGTAAAGCCATCCCGCACACAGGAGGACAAGCCGCTGCGGGATTACAGCATTTACATCAGCTACAGTGCCCAGCACGGCTTGGAGTATATGTTTGAGAGTATCCTCAAGGATTTCAGCTTCTCCACGCCCTGGGAAAATATGGAGCGGGATATTGCCCATATCTGTGAATCCCTGCGCAATGCCCCCCTGGCAAATCTGGACAGCGAGAAGCACTTGCGGGTGGATATGCTGGAATCGGTTTTCTACCGCAACAAAGCCGCCTATCTGGTCGGGCGCATTATCCTCAATGGCGAAGTCATCCCCCTGATCCTGCCCTGCCTCAACAATGGGCGCGGCGGCATCTTTGTGGACACCCTTATCTACAATAACGACTCCGCCAGTATCATTTTCAGCTTTACCCGCTCTTACTTTATGGTGGATGCGCCGATTCCCTCCCGCTTTGTGCGCTTCCTGTCCACCATTATGCCGCTCAAGGAGAAGTCCGAACTATACAACTCCATCGGCTTCCACAAGCACGGTAAAACGGAGTTCTATCGCCATGTTCTCGCCCATATGAAAGTCAGCAATGACAAGTTTGTCATTGCGCCGGGTATTAAGGGGATGGTGATGAGCGTATTCACCCTGCCCTCCTATCCGGTGGTATTTAAGGTGATTAAAGACGAGTTCGACCAACCGAAAACCGTCACCGAAAAGATCGTCAAAGAGAAGTATAAATTCGTATCCCGCTCCGATCGGGTGGGCCGCATGGCTGACACCCAGGAGTACTCTTACTTTATTTTCTATCGCAATCGCTTTACTGAAGAGTTAATCAAAGAGCTACAGGAAGTGGCGCCGTCGAAGCTGATCGTTGATGAGAAGCGAGTCATTATCAAACACCTGTATGTAGAAAGGCGCATGGAGCCGCTCAACCTCTACCTGCAACACGCCAACGAAGAGCAGACCAAAGAGGCAATGGAAGAATATGGCAATGCCATCAAGCAGCTCGCCGCCGCGAATATCTTCCCCGGCGATATGCTGCTCAAAAACTTCGGGGTAACCCGCCACGGGCGTGTGGTCTTCTACGATTACGATGAACTCTGCCCGCTGACGGAGTGCAACTTCCGCAAGATCCCCGAAGCCCATACCACCGAACAGGAGCTGGCAGACAAACCCTGGTACACCGTTGCTGAAGCCGATGTCTTCCCGGAAGAGTTCCGCCTGTTCTTCTCAGGAAACCCCACCGCCCGCGCCGCATTTGAAAGCCTCCACGGGGATTTGTACAACTACCGCTTCTGGAAACTGCTGCAGGACCGCATTCGCGCCGGGCATGTGGAAAGCGCCTTCCCCTACCGGCGCAAGTGGCGCTTCCCCCGCCGCTCCCATAGCCACACCCAACGAAAGTAAAGGACCCATCTATAACTATATAGATAGGAGGACTTTTCCAAGGGAGCGGGTAATCCATGCATATTTTTCGCTGGGCTTTAGCCGCCGCAGTTTACGCCCTGCTGAGCAGCAGCGGTTGCGGCTATTTCCCCAGCGAAATGTCGATTCCCGGCAAACTGCCCCCGGCAAAACGCCCGGCACCCCACGCCCGTATCAGCGGCAAGCCCCATGTCGTCAGCTGTGCAACCCCCGCCCGGAGGTTTACCCCCCTATCTTTTGACGAGGTTTTTACCTTTACCGAAAACCCCGGACAGCCCTTCGTCGAGTCACAGGACTTACCCAGGCAGTTCGATGTGATCGCCTATGTCTGGGGAACTGAGCGCTGCACACCGGCAGCTTTCTGTCGCTTTGGCGACTACTACCAACTGCTGGGGCGCAGTCCCGGTGATGACTTTGCAACCTGGATATCCACCCCCCAATACCCGCGCATTACCATTCAATCCCCCTGCGGCCAGAGACTCAAAGTGGGACAAGGGTATCGTTTTTCATTTAGTGATGGGCAGCTGGTGGGCTTTAGCCCCAATTAAACCTCCACCTACACACTACAATTTAAAACCCGCTCAAAAGAATAAACAACCCACTGAATTGCAGAGCAATCTTCGAAAAACATAGTGTAAAAGCACAGAAAGATAATGGATCGTTTTACACCTCTGAACCAATGTACCAATTAAAGATAGGTGACACCAGCAAGCATAAAAACTGATAGAGTAGAGCAGCACTCAAATTTACCAGCTAAAAAACTTATCGAGCACGAGCTTAAACAAAATGAAAAATACAGTTAAATTTTGGGTCGTTGACGCAACCTCCAATATACTACTTAGGTCCTCTATTAAATTTGACGATTATGACGGACTTTACTATAGCCGCTCAATTGTGCCAGCCAACTCCCCCGAAGAAGCCATCAAGGAACTTACCAGCGTTCTTAAAGAAGACCATATAGAAGTGGTTGAAATTCTATCGGCGGTTGACTTCAACAGCAAAAGCTGGAACTCAAAGCACGATGAATATTTTAGCACCACAGAACTACATAAAAAATCAAGAATATCTAACACTATAATTTTTGGTTTATTTACACCTAAAGAGCCCCTAGAAGAAGAGCAATAAATTATCAAAAAAACAACAACAACACCGGGCAATTATTTAATGCAACTTTCTTCAAGAAAAATTTAACTGCAATTGAGAACCATGGATAAAATTAGCTGCAAATTCAAGTTTGAATGTGACAAGCGCTGGGCTGATCTAACTGAGACATCAAACCCCACAATACGACATTGTCACACTTGTGAAAAAGCCGTTTATCTCGCCGAAGAACAGGAGGATTTCGAGATATATGCTCAAGAAGAGAAATGCGTAGCGATTGAGGCACCAAGTTTTTCTATGGCCGGAATGCCCATAGGGAATCCACCAACTGAATATGAGGTAGTTATTGAAAAGCAAAAATCATCCGCCTTCAATATAGCAATATTACGAGATATTTTTTCCGGTGATATTTCACTTTCTGAAGCACACAGCCTGTATAGCGAGCGTGAAAGCAGATTTGCGGGATTATCTTGGAACGATGCAACAGCACTATCGGAACAGCTAACCTCAGCCAACATTATAAATCGGATAGAGGAAACAGGCTAATGAATATCAAACGCAAACACTCAACGATACTTAAGGAGCCTCTCAATAACCTCAAATGACTATCGACAACCTTAAAAACTGTAAAGCTTATAGAATACAAGCACCACTGACAAACTGAGAAAGCGAGATCATGGATAAATTAGAGTCAATTAACGAGTGGATGCTGTTTCTATCGCAAGACAAGCATGCTTACCTTGCCAATCAAGACATTGAGATCAATTTATTCGGCAAGCCTGGAAAAGAATACTTACAAATTGCGATAGACGTAAAGAAAAACACTTGGTCTGAGTATGTGTTTTTTGGTAGTGAGACAGGAAACAGACTTCTTCAGATTTTACAGTCTTTAAATATGGTTAACTTTTCACTGAAGACATTGATCTCACATATAAAAAGCACAGAGCTTAGAGACACCCCTAAAGGTCCAGGAATCCTATTAGACGACCTTATAGTATCAGTAAATAACTATAGCGCTGCCAGCGACTAGGGAGGCCATCTTCCACTGCAACAATATCGAGCCCCTTGAAAAACAAAAAAACAACCCCACCCTCTGTAAAACAGATTCGCCCAGACATGATGGATGCACACAAAAATCTAAAGAAATCACATTAAAATCACCCAAACTTTTCACCGCGAGCATATCGAGACATAAGATGCCAAAGAAAATAGCCAAATCCCTGGAAGAACTGGATGCAAAAACCAATCCCGCAATAGTCAGGCAAGCAAAAGAAAACGCCAGAAGACAAATAGCGCTAGACAAGGCAAAGTTGGCTCAATTTGAATCCAAACTCAAAAAATCGACGACTTAAGAGTATAAGCGGCTACCTGAGCACTAACTTTTAACCGCTTTAAGTTTATATCGATGCGCTGAGATACTTCAGGGAAACTCCCGCTTGTTGCGGGACCTGCACGGAGTATCAATAAGTAATCTGCCCCCATAGATTGGGAGAGTAAAACCCAGCCACAAACTTGTTCGCTAACACCTTGCAGGGGCACTTCTTTGTTAAGGACAATAGCAACTGGGGGTAATTTTTCCAATCCAGAGAAACAACTGCGAAGCGATAAGTGAGAACACAGGCACTTTAGTAATATTTGAGGCGCAGATCCCCTTGAGCTAGCGGCCACCCCGTCCGCGATCAAGTGGTTAACCTTTAACCCCCTATAAGCGCTATAGCCCTCCCATCAATTTAAGCTCTTCTTTAAATAGCGATAGATGGCGTCCTGTGCGCGGCAGCCCTTGCGCCCCGCATTAGCCAGTTTAGAATTGCTCTGCTTTGCATCGATCAGACGCGCCTTTTGATTATCGCTCCACTGTAGCTCCATAATTTTACGAATAGTAGCTTGATGCTCAGAATCCAATACCGGGAAAGTCACCTCAACGCGCTGGTCCAAATTGCGCTTCATCAAGTCAGCGGAAGACAACCATGTCAGTTCATTGCCGCCGTTATGGAAAATATAAATGCGAGCGTGTTCCAGGTATTTATCCACCAAACTGATTACACGGATATTGTCCGACAGCCCCGGGGTCTCACAAACCAGTGTACACATTCCGCGCACAATAATCCGAATCGTCACGCCTGCGGCACTGGCGCGGTAAAGTTGCTCAATCACCCGCCGATCTACCAGGTTGTTACACTTAAAAAATAGCGCCGCTTCCCGCCCCGCCTGGGCAGCTTCAATCTCGCGCTCTATCGCCGCAGTAATGGCATCGCGAGAGGCAAACGGGGAAGAGATAATCCGCTTGAAGGACGGGCGCTTGTGCGGTGCCTGCATAAACTCGAATACATTGTAAACATCCCGGCCCAATTCCTGATTATAAGTTAACAAGCTAAAATCGCAGTAAACTTTTGCCGTACTCTCGTTAAAGTTACCGGTACCCAGGTGACTATAGAAACGATCCTTGCCGTCTTCGCGGCGCAGCACAGAGATCAGCTTGCAGTGCACCTTGAGATTCGGCATGCCATACACCACGTTTACCCCGGCATCACTCAATTCGTGGGACCAGTGGATATTGGCCTTTTCATCAAAACGCGCCCGCAGCTCCACTACCGCCGTTACTTTCTTGTTGTTGCGCACCGCATTCACCAGAGCCGCCACCACGCGGGAGTGCTTGGCCACCCGGTAGAGATTAATTCGAATCTCTTTAACCTGGGGGTCTAGGGCAGCAGAGGCGAGGAAATTTACAATTGCGTGAAAATCATAATAAGGATAGTAATAAAGCCGATCAGCGGCGCGCAGCTGGGAAAACACACTTTCATTTTTCGGCAGCGCCGACAGTGGCGATAGACGCTTGTAGCGCAGTCGAGCGGAGTCCCCCGGGAAATCCATAAAATCCTTGGAGTTGTGATAGCGCCCACCGGGGGTGTAGGTATCGTAGCGCCCCATCTTCAACTTTTTCTTCACCAGTTCCAGCAGGGCCTCGGGCATATCGCCGTCGTAGGCCATACGCACCGGGTCGGCACGCTTTCTCTTTTTCAGCGAGCGCTCCATCCGGTCGAGGATATTCTGGGTAACCTCTTCACTCAACTCCAGCTCCGCATCGCGGCTGATTTTAAAAGTGTAAGCACTGGCTTTGCGGATAGGCACCACATGGCGAAAGATTTCTTTAAGACAAGCGCGGATAATATTATCCAGAACAATGTAAACTTTTTCCCGCTTACCTTCCCGGGGAGGGATTTCCACAAAGCGTGGCAGAATATCCGTAGGAATCTCCATCGCCACATAACGCTCAGCCCCGTCCTCCAGTTCAAGCGCTATAGCAAAATAAATACTGGTTTCATTGATCAGCGGCATGGACTTGCGCCCATCGATAAAAAACGGCTCCAGCTCTGGCAGCACTTCCCGATGAAAGTAACTTTCCACAAATTGGCGCTGACTGTTGCTGAGCGTCGATTCTCTCACGACATAGATCGCTTGCTTGGCCAGATCTTTTAGGGCTTGGTTATATGCCTTGGCATAGCGTAACTGTAACTTCAACACCCGTTCGTTGATCGATTGCAGCAGCTGGCTAAAGTGCTCTTTCTTGTCCCCGCCATCAGAAAATGCCGCCAAACGACGCGCTGACGCCACATGGACACGAAAAAACTCATCCAGATTATTGGAAAAAATCCCCAGAAAATGTACGCGCTCGATAACCGGCACACTCTCATCTTCCACTTCCTGCAAAACACGCTCATTGAAGGAGAGCCAGCTCAACTCTTTGGGGAATAAAGGCACATCATTAGACATGGCAAAACCGTAAAACGCACACGGGGGCTAAAACCGCTTACAAGTCCAGATTGCTCCAAACTACGATTCAAACCACAGAAATAAAGACTTTAGGTGAAGAAATATGCCACTGAAATGTAGCGATGAGCAAGCGCCAAAGTCAATCCAAACCATTTAAACGGCCCCCTCAGTTTTCTGCCACACTTTCACCAAGCGCAATTGGTACACATAAACAAAAAATATCTTTTATTTATAAAATAAATTTCACAAACTTGTCATATCGTTGTGGGTGGCCGCTTTTTAGTCTGCACTAAATTGATTAAACCCATTATTGAGCGAAAAACTGGCAAAATGAATAATAGAGTGCCCAACTTTATCTGTTAGCGCTTTCAACGGGATATTGATGCAAACGCCAAACGAACGCTATGTCGCCCTCGATCTGGGCTCCAACAGCTTCCATTTACTCCTGGCGGAGTTTCGCGATCAGCGTATGGTGCGCCTGCACACGGATCGAGCCATGGTACGGCTGGCGGAGGGGTTGGATATTCACCACCAACTGGATCCCGCCGTAACCGAGCGCGCCCTCGCCGCACTGCGGCGCTTCCAGCCGGTGATGGATAAGTTGCCGCAAGATCATGTGCGTGTCGTGGGCACCAACACCCTGCGTATGGCAGCGGCCAATGCCGATGGTTTTCTGGAGCAGGTGGAAGCCATTCTCGGCGTGCCGGTAGAAATTATCAGCGGCATCGAAGAGGCCCGTCTGATCTTTAGCGGGGTTCTCGCCGCCGCCAGCGGCCCCCCTCGTCTGCGCTGCATTATTGATATTGGCGGTGGCTCCACCGAGCTGGTGCGCGGCGATAAGACACCGCAGCAGCTGGAAAGCCTGAATATAGGCTGCGTCTCCTACAGTAAGCGCTTCTTTGCCGACGGCCTGATCAGCCGCAACCGGGTGAATCACTTCCAGCGCGCGCGGCGCGCGGCCCAGGCGGAGTTGCAGGCACTGCAACATATCGCCGAGGGGGCCGAGGTCACCGGTTGCTCCGGCACGATCAAAGCGGTTGCCAGGGTCTGCAACAGCGGTGAGATAAAGGCGATCCAGCGCGAGGATATCGACCGGCTCGCCCAGCGAGTCTCCTCCGTCCAACATATTGCCGACCTGGATTTACCCTATCTGGATGAAGAGCGCCGCCCGGTGTTTGCCGCCGGCCTGGCGATACTGCACGCGATATTCTGCGAGCTCGATATTCTGCGTATGGAGGTCTCCCCCTATGCGATCCGCGAGGGCATAGTGCACGACCTGGCCGGGCGCTTGCACGGCGGGGACCGCCGCGCGGATACCATTGCCGCCATGGCTGAGCGCTGGCAGGTGGATAGCAACCAGGTGCGGCGCATCGGCACCACCTCACTCGATCTCCTGCAACAGCTGCGCCCCCAGTGCCCAGAGGAGAGCAAGGTGCGGCTGCACTGGGCCGCCCAACTGCACGAAACCGGCCTGGCGCTCACGCACAGCGGCTTTCGCAAGCTCGGCGCCTATATGGTCAAACACGCCGATATGGCCGGGTTTGCCAGGGGTGAACAGGAGCACTTAGCCCACCTGATCCACAATCAGCGCGGGCGTATCAAACCCCCACAGGAACACTATGGTTTTCATCCCAGCCCGGACCTGCTCCTGTGCCTGCGCCTGGGATGCATTATCCACCGCGACCGCACCGAGCGCAGTCTGGACGGTGTAAAACTGCGGGACCGGGGAGATAACTACCACCTGGAAGTCAATCGGCAGTGGCTAGAGCAAAACCCGGCTATAGCAGAGCTGCTGGAACAGGAAGAGCAACACTGGCGCGCGCAAAGTCGCCCGCTGCGGCTAACGGCGGTATAAGCCCCGAGCCCCAAACATTTTTAGGCAAATATTTACCCTACCAGCAAAAACTATGAAACTGAGCGAAGTCACCCTCAAACACCACTACGCCGATATGGGCGAAGCCTTTGGCACCCCCATAGCGCCCACCCCTTTTCGCCACCCAAAAGTTATCGATACCAACCCGGCAGTGCTGCAACTACTGGGTATCGATCCCAATGAAAAATCCCACCCCGCCTGGGCCGAGCTGGGCTGTGGCGCCCAGCTGTTTAACGGCAGCCGCCCCTTCGCGATGAAATATACCGGGCACCAGTTCGGCGTCTACAACCCGGACCTGGGAGATGGCCGGGCACTGCTATTGGGGGAGATCGAGAGCGAAGGCCGGCGCTGGGAGCTGCACCTAAAAGGCGCGGGCAAGACCCCCTACTCCCGCTTCGGCGACGGCCGCGCGGTACTGCGCTCTACGGTGCGGGAGTATCTCGCCAGCGAAGCGCTCTACGGCCTCGGTATTCCCAGCACCCGGGCGCTGTGCATTGTCGGCAGCGATGAGCCGGTCACCCGCGAAAAAATTGAAACCGGGGCCATGCTGATTCGCGTGGCCGAGAGCCACGTGCGCTTCGGCCACTTTGAATACCTGTTTTACACCAAGCAGCTGGAAGCGCTACAGGAGCTGGTCGGGGTGATTTGTCAGCGCTTTATACCGGGCACTGAGGGCATGGCGGTGGGGGGGCAGGCCGAAGCGCTGCTGCGCTTTACCACCCGACGCAGCGCGGAGCTGGTTGCCGCCTGGCAAGCGGTGGGCTTTGCCCACGGTGTCCTCAATACCGACAATATGTCGATTATCGGCGACACCTTCGACTACGGCCCCTACGCCTTTCTGGATGACTACGACCCCAGCTTTATCTGCAATCACTCCGACCACAGCGGCCGCTACGCCTTCGAGCAACAACCCGGCATCGTGCTGTGGAATCTCAATGCGCTGGCCCACGCGCTCTCCGCCTTTGTCGGTGTGGACGCTCTGCGCGAGTGCCTGGAGCAATTCCAGCCGCTGGTGAGCGAAGCCTATGCCCGGCGGATGCGGGCAAAACTGGGCCTGGAACATGAGGAAGACGGCGATCAGGCCCTCTGCTCGGCATTGCTCAAGCTGCTACAGCAGGGCCAGGCCGACTACACCCTGTTTTTCCGCGCCCTGTCCCACTACCGGGGCGAGCGCCCCGCCAGTGCATTGCACGAGTTGCTCAACCCCGCACAGCACAGCGCCCTGGATCAATGGCTGGAGCACTACGATTGCCGCCTCGCGCGGGAGGGCAACAACGCGCTAGAGCGCAATCTGGCCATGCTGTCTGCCAACCCCAAGTATATTCTGCGCAACTATTTGGCACAGAAGGTCATCGAGGCCGCCGAAAATGGCGACTATCAGCCCCTGCGAACCCTGCGCCAGTTGCTGCAATCCCCTTTCGCCGAACACCCGGAGTATCAAATCTGGGCCAGTGCGCCGCCAGAATCCGGCAAGCGCATTCCCCTGAGCTGCTCCTCTTAAGAGGACCTCCACACAACTCGGCAATCCCTCTGCAAGCCTTCGGGGACCGCCCTTCGAAGCTTGCAGAGGGATTTTCGGAGTTGCTCATAGCCTGAAAAAGGCCCGAAATTGGGACAAATATAGTGAAAAAGTAGGGAAATGTGGCCAAATACTACTTTTTGCATGTTAGATCTTGCCGGATGATGACTACCCCACTGTCCTTGTTGGTGACTTGATGTAATATCGGAGTCACCCTACTTTACATAGGAACACAAGTGATGATTAGAAACCTGCTTCTGGCCACTTTTGGCCTGCTGTTCGCCCTGCAGGCCAGTGCTGCAGATATTCTGGGCAACTGGCGCACTATCGATGACGAGACTGGAGAGACAAAATCGATAGTCAATCTCTATGAAAAGGACGGGAAGTATTACGGCAAGATCGTAGACCTTCTGTTGAAACCCGATGACACCATTTGCGATCAGTGCCCCGGCGATCTGAAAGGCAAGCCCATGGTTGGTTTGGACGTTATCACCGATATGGTGAAAAAAGGAGACAAGTACGAAGGTGGAGAGATTCTCGATCCGCTGAAGGGCAAGGTTTACGACTGTAAAATCTGGTTGGAGGATGACAACACCCTCAAGGTACGCGGCTACCTGGGCTTCCTCTACCGCACCCAGACCTGGCACCGGGCTGAATAAACAGCCGCCCCTCTCGGGCCCGATCTAGCGGGCCCAATCCTCCCGGCTCCCGTCAGAGCACAACCCTACCACTCTCACCACTGGTTGCACGGGCCGACACCACCTTGTCGTCTTCACTGGTATCAATGCGCACCTTGGCACTCATACCGGCGCGCAAAGGTGGGGAATCTTTGAGGGGGTACAGACGCAGGCGCACCGGCACCCACTGCACCACTTTCTCCCATTTGCCGCTGGCATTCTGCGGCGGTGTGGAGGCGAACTCACTGCCACTGGCAGGGCTCATGCTGTCTACCTGGGCCTGCCACTCAAAATCCGGATAGGCATCCAGGGTGACTTCCGCCTGCTGGCCCGTGCGCACCCGCCCCAGCTCCGTCTCCTTGAGGTTGGCCTCCACCCAGAGGCCGCTGGAGCCAATCATTTGCAGCAGGTTGACGCCCAGAGTGGCCATCTCCCCCACCTTGGGCACGGTATTGGCAATAGTGCCGTCTACCGGAGCGATAATGCGCGTGCGCGATAGCTGATAGCGGGCGGTATCCAACTGTGCCTGGGCCACTTTTAAATCCGCCTGCTCTTCCAGGGCAATGCTGGGGTCCCCCCCCAATTCGGCGCGCAGACTGGAGAGCTTTTCCGCGTTAATCGTGATCTGTGCGCGGGCGCGTTCCAGCTCCTGGCGGGCGCTGTCCAGCTCCGCCTCGGAAAACGCCACCTTGCTCAGTTTTTCATTGCGCTCCAGCTGGCGGCGGTAAAAATCTGCATCTTTGCGCGCCTGCTGTAGTGCGGCGTCCGCCTCGGCGTACTCGGAGCGGCGGGCGAGTAACTCGTTGCGCACCTGGGCCAGGCGCGCCTCCGCCTCAGTCACCGCCAGCTCGAAGGCCGTGCGGTCAATTTGAATCAGTAGCTGGCCTTTCTCCACCACCTGGTTGGCGCTCACCAGCACCTGGGTAACCACCCCGCTGACCTCCGGGGCCAGGGAAATTTTGTCCGCTTTCACATAAGCGTTTTCTGTCTCGACAATATCGCCACCGCGCAGAAGGCTCCAGCCGCCGATTAGGACAGCCAAAACAACCACAAAAGAGAGCGCGAACTCTCGTTGCCCGGCACGGACTCCCGTAATGGACAGCTTCTCAATCACATTCAATCTCTTCACGTGTCAGATTTTTGCGCAGCCGCCATAGCAACGCCTGCAATTGATCCACCTCTGCGGTGGAAAAGCCCGCCAGCGCCTCGCTGCGGATTTGCTCGGCCACTCCCCCCAGCAGGGACAGAGCCGGCATTGCCTGCTCCGTGAGGTAAATACGGAAACAGCGCCGATCACTCGGATCCGGCCGCCGCTCCACCAGCCCCTCCCGCTGGAGGTTATCCAACTGGCGCGCCAAGCTGATTGGCGCCAGATCAAGGCGCTCAGCCAATTCCGCCTGCTTGGGGCCCTCCTCGCGCAGCAGGTGCCAGAGTACCTGCCAGCGGGACCCGCTCAAACCGTGGTCCTTGGCTCTGCGGTCAAAGTTGCGCCGCAGTAATCGCGCTGCGCTGTGCAGCTCAAAACTCATTTCAGTGACGGTATCTTCCCTGGACATACCCACTCTCCCTGTCTAAGGCCGCTCATTATAAGCTTGCTCATAATTTCATCAATGCGCGAGTTATCAATATCCCAAAATCCCATTAAAAAAGGCGGTCACTAGGACCGCCTTTTCGCTTCGCACCCGGGATGGGGCTATTTCTCCAGAACCTCGATCCTATCGACCTTCTGGAAGCCCCGGGGCAGCTTATTGCCACGCCGGCCGCGCTCGCCGCGATAGTGGTCCATCTCCGAGATTTTGATCTTGGTGTGGCGCTTACCGGCGTGAACGACCAATTGGTCTCTACCTTTCAGTACTGCGACACCGATAACCACTTCCTCGCGGGCCGCCGCGCGGGCCGAGGTGATATTGATAATCTTGTTGCCCTTACCTTTGGACAACTCCGGCAATTCTGTTACCGGGAATACCAACATGCGCCCCTCTGAAGTCACCGCAGCCAGTAGGGCCTCGCCCGGATTCTCCAGCAGCTGCGGCGGTAGCACCTGGGCCCCCTTCGGCAGGGTCAGCATGGCCTTGCCGGCCTTGTTGCGCGAGTGCAAATCGGCCAGCTTGGCGATAAAGCCGTAGCCCGCATCGGAGGCCAGCAGAATCCGCTGTTCGTCGGGGCCCATCAACAGCCCCTCGAAGGTGGCGCCGGAGGGCGGGTTGATACGGCCACTTAAGGGCTCGCCCTGCCCCCGCGCCGAGGGCAGGGTGTGGGAGGCAATGGAGTAACTGCGGCCGGTACTGTCGAGCAGTAGCGCCGGCTGGTTGCTCTTGCCCCGCGCGGCAAAGCCGAGACTGTCCCCCGCCTTATAGCTGAGCGCTGCCGCGTCAATCTCATGGCCCTTGGCCGCGCGAATCCAGCCTTTCTCGGACACGACAACCGTGATCGGATCTGAGGACAACAGCTCGGACTCACTAAACGCCTTGGCCTCTGCGCGGGCCACTATTGGCGAGCGGCGGTCGTCGCCGAACTCCTTGGCCGCAGCCAACAGCTCTTTCTTGATCAGGGTCTTGAGGCGGCGCTCACTATTCAGGGTCTTGCTGAGGGTGTCGCGCTCTTTTTCCAGCTCCGCCTGCTCGCCGCGAATCTTCATCTCCTCCAGGCGCGCCAACTGGCGCAACTTGGTATCGAGGATGTAGTCCGCCTGAATATCCGTCAGCTCGAAACTGTCCATCAGCTCCTGCTTGGGCTCATCACTGGTGCGGATGATTTCGATCACTTCATCGATATTGAGGAAGGCAACCAGCAAGCCGGCCAACAGGTGCAGGCGCTTCTCGACTTTATCCAGGCGGAACTGCAAGCGACGGCGGGTGGTAGTGGCGCGGAAAGTCAGCCACTCGCGCAAGATCTTATCGAGGGACTTCACCTGGGGGCGGCCATCGATACCGATCATATTCATATTGACACGGTAGTTGCGCTCGAGATCGGTGGTGGCGAACAGGTGGTTCATCACCGATTCCATCTCCACCCGATTGGACTTCGGCACAATTACCAGGCGCGTGGGGTTTTCGTGGTCCGACTCATCGCGCAGATCGCTCACCATCGGCAGCTTCTTCGCCTGCATCTGCTGGGCAATCTGCTCCAGTATCTTGGCACCGCTTACCTGGTGGGGCAGCGCGGTAATCACAATATCGCCGTCTTCTTTGCTCCACAGGGCGCGCATCTTGATAGAGCCGCGACCAGAGGTGTAAATCTTACGGATATCATCGCGCGGCGTAATAATCTCTGCCTCAGTGGGCATATCCGGACCGAGAATATGCTCACACAGCTCTTCGACTGTGGCCTTGGGGTTTTCCAACAGCGCCACCGTCGCGTTAACCACCTCGCGCAGATTGTGCGGTGGGATATCCGTCGCCATCCCCACGGCGATACCGGTGGTACCGTTCAGCAGGATATTGGGCACCCGCGCCGGCAGTACACAGGGCTCATCCATGGTGCCGTCAAAGTTCGGCTGCCAATCGACGGTGCCCTGTCCCAGTTCCGACAGCAGAACTTCTGAATATTTGCCCATGCGCGACTCGGTGTAACGCATCGCCGCAAAGGACTTGGGATCATCTGGCGAACCCCAGTTGCCCTGACCGTCGATCAGGGGATAGCGGTAGCTAAACGGCTGTGCCATCAGCACCATCGCCTCGTACACGGCGCTATCGCCGTGGGGATGATACTTACCGATCACATCACCGACGGTGCGCGCGGACTTCTTGTACTTGGCCGTATTCTTCAGGCCCAGCTCGCTCATGGCGTACACGATACGCCGCTGTACAGGCTTCAGGCCGTCACCGATATTCGGCAGGGCGCGGTCCAGGATCACATACATGGAGTAATCCAGGTACGCCTTTTCGGTGTACTCCTTTAACGGCAGGCGCTCTGTGGCCTCATAAACAGAGGTGTCGGTCATACAGCACTCGTTATTTTGTTCGGAAGGGGCGGATTATGGCGGACTGGGGCGGGAGGTTCAAAGGGAAGCGGCTAGTGTTAATGGCAATCAGTAGCTATACGCTTCTGATGACTTCAAATATACGCCCTGCCGTTGACGCGAAAGTAAAGCCACAACCCAGACAGCTCCCCATTGCCCCAAAAGAGGTGGTTTTAAATTCCCCATTAACTCAATTAACCTGAAAGATACCGCAACTAAGACTAGAAGCACTACAGCTATTGAGATTCTCTAAGAAAGTCGCTAGGTGGACTCTCTACGGGAGAGAGTCGGTATTTGGCACTTACTCGCCCCCTCTTCCTAAAGCCTCACGCACGCTGACTTAACCAATCCAGTGCGGGAACTCTAGCGACTCGGTAGGCGACAGGTTATTGCGGCAACAATATCGTCTACACGCGGCTGGTTTTTTGCCATAAACACATTCTCCATACTGGTTTTCGTATTTAGCATCACCATATTAAGCTTGGTAGCGCCGATTGGCCCCAGCCTTGGTACCAACCGCAATACTCTATTTTTCTATTGGGAGCTCTTCTGGAAAACACCATGACGGTACGTCCTGGGCTTGGATCGACTGACAGAAAATAGGCAATACTCACAGGCTTAATTCCAACGATCAATCCGATGGCAGCAGCTGGCATTGTATTTCTGCCTGATATAAGGACCGGGAAAATACTAACTGCTACAGCGCCTATTGCCGTGAAATATCAGATTTTGATTATGTTTACGATTGCTACGGATACGGGGCTTGGTACTTTTGTGGCAATTACTCTTTATACAAAGTAGCTTTTTGATGATCGAAAGAGATGATGTACAGAAAAGCTCTCTGACAATTAAATATAACTTAAAAGCCCTGAAAGACATATCTATCGGGGCCTATTTCAACAGATTAAACTTTAAAACTTCTTTTTAATCAGCCTACAAAATCATCAATGACTTCAAGGTTTTCATCAAACATAAGCGTATAAGAGCACAACATATCCTTATCATGATCTTCATCAAACGCGTAAACATAAACCATCACATAGATATAAAAATCTGAAACCTGATCAAAGTAGAACAAATCTTCGATTTCAAAATTTTTTGAATACCTGCAGCTGGCCGTTCTTTTCCAAACCATTAACTGATGCACTTCAGAGTTGAATGCAGGAAATACCAAAAAATCGATTACAGGAACTAAATGTAGGTGTAAAGCACGTATGAAAACAGTTGTTTTTTATATTCCTAAAATCATTTAACTTTACAGTCAAAGACCTTTTATAATGGCGCCCCATTCAAATAACTTAGTAACGCCTCTGGCTTACAGAGTGGTTCACAATGGGGGCTAGACCTTTCAAAAATCGCACCGTATAAGCCAGAGAGAAGGCCGAAGTTACAGCAGTTGCAAAAGGCTAGGCCACTCTCGACGAGCCGCACCTAACGTCTGTAGCCTTCAAATTTTGTAGAATTATTCAGAGGTCCCTTAGTCTGTGTAGAACACCCCATGCCAACCCTCCAAGTCAAAAATCTTTCCATAGGCGCTTTAATCAAGGCGAGCTTTTCCCTACAGCCCGGCCAGATTGTGGCTATATCCGGTCCATCGGGCTCCGGTAAAAGTCGCTTGCTTAGAGCCATAACAGACTTGGAGCCCCACTCGGGTAATATATTCCTGGATGATAAGCCTCAAAGTGCCTATCCAGCACACAAGTGGAGAAGCCAGGTAATGTTGGTTCCTGCGCAGAGTGCCTGGTGGGGAGATATTGTCGGCGAGCACCTTCTCGAACCTATGCCCGCTGCCCTTCAGGCTATCGGCTTACCCAGGGATGCCGCAAATTGGCAAGTCAATCGGCTTTCCGCTGGAGAGCAGCAGCGGCTAGCGCTTATTCGCGCAGTATCCTACAGCCCCCGTGTGCTGCTTCTGGACGAGCCAACAGCCAACCTGGATGCCAGCTCCACTCAGCTGGTAGAACAGTGGTTAATTGGACTAACAAAAAAACAGCAGCTTCCCATACTCTGGGTCGCGCACAACCTGGAACAGATCCGACGGGTTGCCCAGCGACACCTAGCCATCGTTGGCGACCACTTGGAAGAACAGGAAATCCATCGATGAGCGTGATCGACCTCTCTTGGTGGCAACTATCATTAGCCGCAGGTTTGGTGCTGGCCCTGGCCGCCTGTGCGCATATCGCACGCCTACAAACAAGTAGGCCGCTGGTTATTGCCGCTTTGCGCACAGCCATTCAACTAACGCTGGTGGGACTCGTTTTAGACACCCTGTTCACACTGGGCACTCTGCTCTGGGTTGGACTGCTGGCTCTGGCAATGCTGCTATTTGCCGGGCAGCAGGTGGTTGCCCGGCAAGAGTATCGCCTGCGCGGGGGGCGGAGCTTTGCTGTGGCCACCCTGGCAATGCTGGTATCCGCTTTCAGCGTCACTATTTTAAGCCTGGCGGTGCTGATTGGTCCCAGCCCCTGGTACCAGCCACAATACTCGATTCCGCTGTTAGGCATGTTACTGGGAAATACGATGACTGGTGTCGCCCTGAGTTTGGACCGCCTGACGGAGAGTATGCGGCGTTCAAGGGATATCATCGAGAACCGCCTGATGCTGGGGCATACCTGGCAGCAAGCCAGTCTGGAATTTCGACGGGAAGCAATGCGTGCGGGGCTGATGCCGACAGTCAATTCTATGGCTGCCGCCGGTATCGTATTTTTACCGGGAATGATGACAGGGCAGATTATTTCCGGCACCTCGCCCACAATCGCAGTGAAATATCAGATCCTGATTCTATTTACGATTGCATCGAGCACCGGCTTCGGCGCTTTTCTCGCCGTCACAATGGCTGCGAGGCAACTATTTGATAAACGGGAGCGCTTGCGTACCGATCAACTGATCAAAAATACCTAGGGAGCTTAATCGGAGAAGAGAGAGCGCCGGATCGAAGCGTACCAGCGCTCGGTTGGGGCTTAGCGACCCAAAAATAAGATGGCCGCAGCCATAACTAAACCGGCCAGCAGGGCCCATACGCCCCGCAACATCAGCGAGCGGGCATACTCGGCTTCCTTGTGACGCAGGGCATAGGGAATACCGGTAATCGGGCCGAGGACGATAGTTACAATCCCCCAAACCCAACGCTTATTACCCAGAGCGGTCAGCGCTGCCATCAGCCCCCCAAACCAGCACAAGGTTACGCCAATTACAATTACGATCAGTGCCAGGATGGACCACCACTGGTTGGCCAGGAAAATTTCTACAATTTGGGTTTCAGTCATGGGGTTTCGCCAGTCCGTATTACCTTCCGATTACATCTTGATGTTCTCGGCACCCTAAAAGGTTAGGTGCTCCAGAACGAGATATCCGGGCACCCGCACAAAGCTGTACAAAAAACCGCCACAGGGAGTGAAACCCGCAAAGTCGGCCCAGTTGGTACCCTTCTAAGCTGCGCCACCCCTAAAGGAAGCGGCGCTACAGCTCAGGGGCACTATAGTAACCCTAAAGCGCCCCCAGACGCATAAATAGCTCTGACCGAAAGATAGTGAGCACTCACAATCACGAGAATTCAGTCACTATCTCCAGCCCAGTAATCTTCTGGGTTTCATTGGCGAATTCGTAGTAATCCGGTTTTTCATCGATAAAGATTTGGTGGGTCATGGTGGTCTCTGCCGGAAGGTCAAAGATCCCTGCGGGTACCGAGTACTGGGAGGTTTCCTTTAAGCGGTAAAAAAGATGGGAGCCACACTTTGAGCAGAAACCCCGCTCGGCCCAAATGGATGAATCAAATACACTGACATGCTCTTCCCCGCTAATCTCAACGCTGGTCTGACAGTCAACGGCCAACAGGGGACCGCCCCCCCATTTCTTGCACATACCACAGTGACAAACCCCTAGATTTGAGGCGGGCAAAGATGCGCTAATTGTCACTGAACCACACAGGCAACTTCCATGCACTTGAGTCATTTTTCTACCTAGATATTTCTTACTTCAGGAGATCACGATAAAAACCAGAGTCGGAATCTACCATATAAAATCAGACAAAAATTGATCCAAAACAGCACCTTACACTGCACTGTGAATTAGCGCACAACCAACAAAAAAATATTACAAAAAAAACAGCAAGCACCTTTAATTTAAGCAAACCTATATTTTAAAGATAAATTAATGCTCACTTACCCGACAGGCAAATAAAAATCAAAACAGACGGAGAAACACTCCAATAAACCGACCGCTAATAAAATTATTTAAAATAGCAGTTAAATTCTAATTTGAGAACTCAACTCTTGGGCGGCCAAACTCCCTTCCCAGGTAGTCCGGCGCACAGGGAATCAGTTCGGAGGCCTTGATTCCCGCATCTATTAAATACCGTTCTACCGCTCGACTGCGCGCTTTAGCCAGGCTTTCCAACTCTTCGCGCAATCCAAGGGGCGGATTGCGATAAAAATCTCCCCGCCCCCAGTGTATACCCGCAGTGGAATAGGGATAGAGGGCTTGCCAATCTCTGGCATTGGCAATACCACATATGCCCGGCCGCGTATCGGGATTTTTGCTTAACACCACCACCATGCGCTGCAGTTGTGCCAGCGCTAGGCCAGTTAACTTGGCACTACCGGGTTCAAAGTCAATAGCGGGGAACGAGGTTGCCCGGAAGCGCCCCCAGGCATAGCGCGCTAATAAATACACCCCATAGGGGGTAAAGTAACTCATCAGGGCATCTATGATCGATTTCTGTAACAGCTCACTAAAGACAAAGCTAAAAGAGAACTTGGGATCGCGAATATTGCCACTCACCGGCATAGCAAACTTGATATTTCCCTGGCCATCTTTAAGCAGCCACAACGCCAGATTTAGGGGAATCAGTGTCGACTTTACCGGCAGTGGGTCGCCTTTGCGCACACGGCGCACTTTTAGTTTTTCCAGACGTATATCAGAAAAGCCTTTGAGCTGATTCTCAAATACCTGAATATTAACTACAGCATCCCCCTGCCCTTGAAGGATTTTATAACCCAGCAGTTTTGCCATATAGGGAGCCGCAGGGATCAGGTTTACGCTGGTAAGATACCCAGTAAGCTCGGCATTCCACTTTTTATTCCCCAGATAATCCACGGTCCCGCCGATCTGGACCTCACCAAAACCACCGGGCCTGCCATTGACAACAATTACCGCAGGGGGGTGTTTAGCCAGATTGCTTAAATCGCTGAGATTAAAATTGATATCTCTGATCGGCAGCCGGGCGCGGAATTCCTCTCGATGATCCACCCAAGTGAAAGTACCGTGTTTTAAGTAGAGATCACCGAGATGATAAAGCAGTGCTGGCGCGCCCTCTTCCTTAAGAGTTATTGTATCTATGCCGGTAAACCCTCTCAGCTCATGGATTTTCCTGAGCATAGGGAGGTTTCCCGACAAATCCCGCAAAAGGATAACGCGGGGGCGCAGAAAATCGATAAAGCCAATATTGAGTGTTTTCTTGGGGCGGTGGTAGCGCAAGTCTTCAAGCCGAAGGGACTCAAAGTCCAACATCCAGCGATGGCGGTCAAATTCCAGGCTGTCGGGATGGCGCTCAAAAAAGTGAAAGTGAGTGGCCTCACCCGCAGCGAGGCGCCACTCGGTATCCGTGAAGAGCAGCCGCGATAAGCTGATACTCTCCCCCTGTACCAGCTCTTCTCCGCTGGGGGAGAGCAAAGTTATGTCATTTAGCTGCAGCGTAGCGAGTTCGGCGCCCCGGCCGCGATGGAAATTACCCTCCAGTAACAACCTTGAGAAACGAAAGCAGTGATCTCCCTGATCCAGGTAGCCACTGGGAAAACAGCCTCCGATCTCTTTAAACTCTAACTCCTTGAAATCAACGGCCTCGCGACTGATCCTTAGGTGCCCCGCCCCCACAGCGGAAACAGAGAGTAGTTTAAGCGGCAAATCCTGCGGAAAATTCTGTTCGTGTAGTTGTATATTGCTGACTTTGATTCCCGAAAGGATAAGCTGGCGCCCAGCGGCGCCGTGAATAGCTTGCGCCCCGCCAATACTGAATTCTCCCAATTCATAGCAGGGGGCAATCTTGTCATCTTTTAATATCCCCCTGGGCATACACCCCCGGGCCCCAGTAGCTTGCGCCAGGGATTCTCCCCGCAGGGAGATATTATCGATTTCAAACTTTGGTATTTTTAGCGGGCCCAATTTTTTTCTGGGTATGGACACGCCCGCCAACGCCACAGAGCTCTGTACCGACCAGGGACTCGACAGTTTAATTTTCTGTAATCCCGGCATGGATAGTTTATCCACGCCAAAACAGTGATAAGAGTCACCGGCCCTGATTCGCTTTAACTTGGCTACAGTTACCGCAAGCTCTGTATCCCGGGTGCACACCCGAATATTTTGTAAAGTTAAATCCGCGAGTGAAAATGCGGCGCCACTATTCCAAGTAAAACGGCTCCAGCCCAGACTCTGTACCCCAGCCTGTAAATAGTTGCCGGCTTTTTGCCAAAAAGCGATGGGTTCACTCTTTAGTGGCCCCAGACTCACGCGGGGCACATCGGCGACTAGCCCCAGTTTTACCCAGGAGTCAGAAAAACTGATAAGTGGTGTTTCGATACAGTCGGCGAGACTTATCTCAGCGCTATTTTCTGAAGAAAAAGACTTTAATCCACAAAATAAGATATTGTTAATATTCAGCCCATATAAATCGAGGGTATTTGCTGAAAAAGACATACGCTCGGTAAAAACTCGCCCCAGCTGCAATATGGGTGCAGCTTCGCCCCCACCTTTAAACTCAACCGCTTCGATGGACCAACCACTCTGCCCCAAAGAATGCAGATTTCGCCCAAATACACAGGCCGGCATCGATTGATGCCCCCCCGCCTGCTGGGGAAGACACAACTTTAAGGTGCCGGCTGCAATATCCTGCAATACAATTTTTGAGCGAGTAGGTTTATCTCGAAACCACTGCAACTCAAGTTTTGCGATCGATACACCCCCAATATCCAAGAGATCCTGTGCAGACACGCCCTGTAGCCGCACAGATTTAATCGCGGAGTTATCCAGATTGGCAAATAGGTAGCGCGGACTGAGATAGGTGTAGAAATAATCCCCCAGCGATAAATTTTCTAGGTTTACACAGTGAATTTTCAGCGAACTTATTTCGCGACCAGTGGGCCCACAACTGTTCACTCGTTCGGCAGTGGCCCCCGGCAGGGCGGCATAGGATTCGAACTCCCCTGTTCCTCTATGTCTGATCCTGGCCAGGGGGAGCTCTATTCCAGAGAGATTAATCAGCGACTTATTGTCCCTAGTCTTCGCCTCAGCGCGGGCAACAGAAAAGGCTTTTGCGGAAAAATCTATCCCTTGCTGCCAGGAGAACAGCAGGGGCTTTTTCTGCTGTAGCGATTGGAGTTCAAAGCAAACCGCTCGAGCCTTATCATTTTGGCTGGTGCGATAAAATAACCTTGTCCAACTTTCAGTGAGGCACCCGCCAAGTTGCCTCAGGGCAAGACTGTTTATTTTCAGATTGGGATTCTCGATACTTGCCAGGGCTAAGTCGCTGGAATTTTTTTCCGCAGTACTATCCCGCCGCTGCAACCTTCCTTTTTCACGAGTGCCGCTATTGCGGTTAATCCCGCCGGGCATTCCCGGCAGTGGGGCACTGACCAGCCAGGGGTTATCGGCCACCCTTTTCTTATAAAAACTGTTGCCGCTCTCGAACTGCTGTAATAGTAAGCCACCTCCTGCATCCACAGAGTCATTGAGAAGCAATCGATGCAGCGCCAATTCCCCCAAGATGGCATAACCGTCTTCACCGCCCTGCCAGGCAAACTGCCCGCGCCCGGCGAAGCGGTTTAAGTGTGCGCATAGCGGCTGCCAGTCCGGTGGCAGAAAATCCCGGGGGACACAGCCGGACAGAGACTGTATAAAAAAATCCTGCGCCGACAGAGGGCCGCTGTTGCCAATGGTATCTAGGGAGCGCCAGCGCAACGCCTGCAACTCGGCCCTGGGCTGCCCCCTGGCGCCGATAGAAAATTGAGCCAGTTGTAGAGGGCCGCTGGACAACCCCCAAGCAATATCCCGCGCGCTAGACCCAAAGCGAAAAGCAAAACTCTCTGTGCTTTTGAGTCCGCGCATAGCAATACAGTGGTCGGGCTTGTGCCATAGCCCTCCCGGCACACACCCACTGGCGGTCTCAATCCCCAAGTGCGCAAAAGAGAGGGTTCGCGTTATCGCAGAAAATTGGAGGGGGCCAAATACCCCATTATTGGCCCTAATGGGATGGCGGGTCGGTTGCGCCATATCCAGCAGGTAACCCCGATTAATGGCGCTGGAGCCGCTCTGAATATTTAAATGCTGACTCCAATCGAAAACCGTGCGTTCCGGCAGATCCAGGTTGGCGGCCCGCAGGCACAGATGGGAGTTGGCATTGCGCAGGTGTCGTGGGCACCAGTCGAATGCCCGGGCAAAGCCCCGCTGCCACTGCAAACGTTTTTTCGGGCGTTCGAAATTAAAGTCATGGATACGAATAACTCCAGCCCGCCAGTCCTGCCAGCGCCGCTCACTGCGCCTCAATACGACATTTTCCCCATTGAGCTGGCGCCACTGAACCCGGGCTTTGCGCCCAAAACCAAAATGTATATCGCCTTCCGCCGCAAGGCGTCGGGCCGAGGCGCAGTGGCCCACCAGGCGCTGTAATCCTTTAACAACCTCGGCCCAGCGCTGCGGCGGGCAGCCGGAGAAGTATTCCGCAGCGACACTGTGTAGCGTCGTAGCAAGACCCGGCCAGGCAAAGTGGACCTGATTTCCATGTAGGCGTCCGAGCACCGTGCTGTAACCGGAGTGACCTCTCTCCCAGGCCAGTAGATCACTGGCCTCTAATTCGGCTGCTGCAATATCGACATGCAGCGGGGTATCGCCTGTGCGCCGCAGCGCCAGCCTAAAGCTGTCTGCGTAGAGCTTGCCAATGGATACACAGGTCGCTTCAGTCCAAATTGGCCGGTGCCGATAGCAGAGTTCACTATCGCGCACTTGAGCCCGACTAATGGTCAAATGGAAGTTGCGATCCCGCCGCTGCCCCTCGCCGAGATTCCAGCCCCCCAACTCCCACAGCCGAGATCGCTCACCGGGGGAGGATTGCAGATCCATATAGACGCCAGTTAGCGCAACCTTGGGCAGCTGGACTCGCCCCCGCAATAATTGCCACCAGCTGTAATCGAGCACCAGCTCGCGGGCAGAGAACCCCCGCCCCTGCCGATTTTCGGCTTTGACATTAACCCCTATAACACTTAAATCCAGCAGCGATACACGCAGGTGGCCCACACTGAATTCCAGACCGCGCTGCTCCATCCAGTCGCCGGCTGTTTCTCGCAGCCTGTCCGCTGCCCACCAGTGCAGCGCTTCAATCAGTACTAACCCGGCCAGCAGCCAGCGGATTAAACGGCGGAAAAGGGTACTCTGCGAAGTGGACTCTGGGGGCATTGGGATTAAGCGCCGGGCAATAAATTTTACACAGACGGCAACGACAATTAGGGAGTCTCTGCAAGCCCCGTAGAGCGGGCCCTCAAGGCCGGCAGAGGTATTGCGAAATGACC
This sequence comes from Microbulbifer regidiadema (SeqCode), assembly GCF_052467605.1. Classification (NCBI taxonomy): domain Bacteria; kingdom Pseudomonadati; phylum Pseudomonadota; class Gammaproteobacteria; order Cellvibrionales; family Microbulbiferaceae; genus Microbulbifer; species Microbulbifer regidiadema (SeqCode). Next base: position 2,682,533 of record NZ_CP174316.1, read on the forward strand.
AGAGGCTCCCCGGGCCCATACAGTAAAGACCAGCACCTAGAGATTTTTTGGCCCTGACGCGGCTATCCCCGATAATAGCCCCCAGCGTCGCCCATTCAGTCGCGCTAAAATGCGAACTGTCTACTATTTAACCAGGAGTGTATTTGCGCGGCGTGGGAGCTTGGGAAGCCAGTATCGTTTACCGCCTCTCATTTTTTCTTTGACCCAGCCAGTGAGTAGACATGCAGGAGCACCCAAACTATCAGGACATCCTCTTGGTCGGCGGCGGCCACAGCCACGCTATTGTGCTGCAAATGTGGGCTATGAACCCCCTGCCTGGCGCGCGCCTGACTCTGGTCTCCCCCCAAGTGCAAACCGCCTACTCCGGCATGCTGCCCGGAATGATCGCGGGCCACTATTCACTGGAAGAAACTCATATAGATTTGGCCAGGCTCTGCCGGGCCGCCGGTGCGCGCTTTATCCAAGCTTGCGCGCACGAAATTGATAGTGAGAATCGCCGCGTGTCCCTGCTGGGCAGGCCGCCAGTGGAGTACGACCTGCTCTCTTTAGACGTCGGCGCCACCCCCGCCCGCGAACTACCTGGCTCAGAACTGGCGGTCCCGGTCAAACCCATTGGGCACTTCTACCGCTTCTGGCAAAAACTGCAAAAGCAAATCGGCGAGAGCGACTCCATCTTCCGCCTGGGCATTGTCGGCGGCGGCGCCGGCGGCTGTGAGCTGGCGATGGCAATGGCCCACACCCTGCAAGATGCTCTAAATCGAGAGCGGGTAGAGATTCATCTAATTCACGGCAGCGCAGCGATTCCCCAGGGCTATCCGGCACTGGCCCGCAAGCGGGTTACAAGGGAAATGCGCAAGCTGGGGGTCCAGTTACACCCCAATTGGAGCGTCAGTGAGATTACCGAGCAGGGCGTCGTCAGTGCCACTGGCGACTGCCTGCCCCTGGATCAGGCCATCCTAACCACCAATGCCTGTGCGCCGCCCTGGCTGGCAAACTCCGGCCTTTCACTGGACGAGCAGGGATTTGTACGGGTCGATCAGACGCTGTGCGCCCTGGGGCGGGAAGATGTTTTTGCCGCCGGCGATGTGGCCAGTTTCACCCCGGAACCCCTGGCCAAAGCCGGGGTTTACGCCGTTCGCCAGGGGCCGATTCTCTTTCACAATTTGCGCGCCGTCCTGACCGGGCGCCGTTTAAAGCGATACCGAGCGCAGAAAAACTTTCTCAGCCTGCTCTCCTGCGGTGGCCAGCGGGCAGTCGCCGTTCGCAATGGCTTCGCCGTCGCCGGCGACCTGATGTGGCGATGGAAAGATTATATCGACCGCTCATTTATGCAGCGCTTTAGCGAACTGCCGATGGATATGATCGGCGAGACCAGGATCAAACCCGGCGAGGTCGTCAATCAGCGTGCCGGCAGTTCTCTATCCCCGATGCGCTGCAATGGCTGCGGTGCCAAAGTTGGCGCCGATACCCTGCGCCGCACCCTGGCAACACTACCGCTACAGCATTCCGACTATCTGCTGCGAGGCGTCGGCGATGATGCCGCCGTTATGGAACTCCCCGCCGACCATCTATTAGTACAGAGCTCCGACCAATTGCGCGCGCCCGTGGCTGATCCGTGGATTTTTGGCCGACTCGCGGCCCTGCACGCCCTATCGGACCTATTTGCCATGAACGCCCGCCCCATCAGCGCGCAGATTCTCGCTACTCTCCCCACCGCAGCCGAGGAAATTACCCGCCGCGACCTACAGCAATTACTCGCCGGCGCCATTCACGAACTCAATCGCCACCACTGTGTTCTATCCGGCGGGCACACGGCTGAGGGCTCCGAGATGCTGATGGGCTTAACCGTGAACGGGCTGGCCGAACGGGAGCAGCTTCTGGAAAAAACCGGCGCTCACGGGGGGGACTGCCTGATTCTCAGCAAGCCCCTCGGCGTGGGCACTATCCTGGCGGCAGAGGCGGCGGGGGAGGCCAAAGGCCTGTGGTTGCAGCAGGCTCTGGAAACCATGCTGCACAGCAATGCCGACGCCGCAGAAATATTTGCCCGGCATCGGGCCCGTGCCCTGACGGATGTCACCGGTTTTGGTTTGCTCGGCCACCTGCTGGAAATGCTCGGCCCCGATGGACTCGGTGCAACCCTTATTGCCGAAGCCCTACCTTTAATTGCCGGCGCCGCCACCTGTGTCGAGCGGGGGTGGCTATCCAGCCTGCAACCACAAAATGCCAGTGCCTACGCCTTTGTGGAAAATCCCCTGGAGTGGCAGCCGTTACCCCAGTGGTCACTGCTGACCGACCCACAGACCTGCGGCGGGCTCCTGGCGGCAGTGCCCGTCGATCAGGCCGAGGCCTGTGTGGGCGCACTGCTACAGCGCGGTTACACCCAGGCCGCAATTATCGGTGTGGTCACCAGCGCACCGGACTCAGGGGTAAGCGTACACTTGCGCAAGTCTGCGGACTGGCGCGCACTGCTATCACAGGGCAGTGAGGCACTGCAAAGCCAAGCTTAAGGCTCGGCCAAAGCGGAACAGCCGTCGATTTTAGGCTCTGGACAATTTCGCGCTAAAAAAGGTTTTTCAGCGGCATTATCAACTTGCCTCCGCTCTCCCCGCGCGACATACTGGCACTAGAAAAAACATCGGTAACCGTTTATCGATACCAAAAAAGGTCTTCACAGATTGGGGAGTCGGCTTTTAGCAATCGACAGGAAGACCCCTATGCAAAAGATCGTTATTGTTGGCGGTGGTGCCAGTGGCCTGCATTTGGCCACGCGGCTCGGCCAGTATTTTTCTTTTACCCCCCACCTCAAACGCCGCCGCCAATCCCCTATCGCACAAGTTACCCTTATCGATAAAAATCGCACCCACCTGTGGAAGCCCCTGCTGCACCAAGTGGCCTCCGGCGCACTGGATGCCAATATGGATGCGCTGAATTACCAAGTGCACGCCCGTCACCACGGCTACGAATTTCAGCTGGGAAGCCTGGTCGCCCTGGACCGCAAACGACAGGTCATTGAACTGGGCCCGCTCAATGACGAGGACGGCCGCGAGCTGGTCCCGGCGCGGCAGCTGGAATACGATTATTTGGTACTGTGCCTCGGTGGGCGTAGCAACGACTTCCATATTCCCGGCGTCAGAGAAAACTGCATCCTCCTGGATAGCAGCGATGAGGCACAAAAGTTTCACCAAAACCTTCTCAATCATTTTCTGCGTCTGGAGACCCGCGTCGACGATAAATTGCAGGTGGCGATCGTTGGCGGGGGAGCAACGGGAGTCGAACTCTCCGCAGAATTAGTCGACGCCGTAAAGCGGGTGGGCGACTATGGGCGCATCCGCCCCAATGCCATGGAGATCACCCTGATCGAGGGCGGTGAGCACTTACTTCCGGCACTACCCAAACGTATTGGCAACAATGCCCAGCGCGAACTGGCCAAAATGGGAGTGAATATTCTCACCAACTACCAGATTGCCGCCGCCACAGAGAGCGGACTGACCACTGCCTGCGGCAAACAGCTGCCGGCGGCTATCCGGGTGTGGGCCGCCGGTGTCAAAGCGCCGGAATTTCTCACCCAGCTGGATGGTCTCAGCACCAATCGACTCAACCAAATCGAAGTGGAAACTACCCTGCAAACCCAGACCGATGCCAAAATTTTTGCCATGGGGGACTGCGCCAGCTGTATCGACAGCCATCACCAGCGAGTACCGCCCCGCGCCCAGGCCGCACAGCAGATGGCAGACCTCGCAGGCAATAATCTGATCGCCCTGCTGGAGGGCAAACCTTTGCAGCATTTTTATTATCGCGACCGGGGCTCCCTGGTATCTCTCAGCCAGTACACCGCCGTTGGAAACCTGATGGGGGCTCTGGTCAAAGGCAGCCTCGCTGTAGAGGGGCGCCTTGCCGGCCTCGCCTACCGCTCCCTCTACCGCATGCACCTGGCGGCAATCCACGGCTGGCCGCGAGCAATGCTGCTCTACCTGATTGGGCAGGCAAATCGCGCTGTAAAACCAAAACTCAAAATGCACTGAAGCAACAGGTGTACAAAGCGGCAGGGATAGCCAAAAAATTAGCCATTCAAGCGGAGAAACCTGTGCCTCTTAAGTACAGCGAGTAAGCTCCCTGCGATCGGATTGCGATAAAAACTGCACACGGAGGTGCAAAACGATAATATCGAGGAAAACTGCTGGCAGACGGCGACAAGCCCTGTGCCGCTGGTAAGTTTCGCTCTAGCCCAGGCATACCATGAAAAAAACCTATCAAAAAATTGTCGTGCTAACCGGTGCAGGTATTTCCGCCGAATCCGGCATAGGCACATTTCGCGGTGCCGATGGTCTTTGGGAGAATTATCGCCTGGAAGATGTCGCCACCCCTGAAGCCTTTGCCCGCGATCCGGTCCTGGTGCAGCGGTTTTACAATGAGCGCCGCCAGCAGCTGCTCTCTACAGAGATCGCCCCGAATCCGGCCCACCTGGCCCTGGCTGAGCTGGAGCGCAAGTTTCACGGGGACTTTCTGCTGGTCACGCAAAATATTGACAACCTGCATGAGCGCGCAGGTAGTGAACGGCTTATTCATATGCACGGCGAGCTGCTCAAAGCCCGCTGCTGCCTGAGTGGCGAGCTATTTTCGCTGAACTCAGATCTCACCGTCACAGACACCTGTAACTGCTGCCAACAGCCGGGGACTCTTCGCCCCCATGTGGTCTGGTTCGGTGAAATGCCCCTGGAGATGGAGACTATCTATGGGGCACTATCCGAATGCGATCTGTTTATAAGCATCGGCACCTCAGGCAACGTCTACCCGGCAGCGGGATTTGTCGAATGTGCCAACTTGGCCGGGGCCCATACCGTAGAACTCAACCTGGAGCGCAGCAATGTCGGCGATGCCTTCCAGGAACACCGCCACGGGCCGGCCTCCCTGGTCGTCGATCGCTTTGTCAGCGAAATAATCAATTGATAGCTGCGGCAGTATTGTCTATCGACGACAGCTTGAACGGGCCATAGCGCTGGAGCAAAGTGGTGACTCCCGCTTTATCCCGCACGAGGATATAGAGCCGGTCAAATTCGTAGGCCTCCTCGATAGGGCGGCCTTTTTCCCCACCGAGTAACCCCACCAGCTTTGGAGTGCTGTTGCTGTGCCCCACCACTAAAATTCGCTTGCCCGCCTGCTGTAAATCATCGGCAAATGCTTTTAAATCTCTTGGGTCATAAATTTTGACTTTCAATCCAAGCGCTTTCGCCAGGGGCTCTACGGTTTCCCGGGTGCGGTTGTAGTCTGTGCTATAGATAGTGTCGATGCCCACCTCTCCAAGGATATAGGCAAGTTGGCGCGCACGCCGCTGCCCCATATTGGTTAAATGGGGGTCTGTACCGGCCTCGGGGCCTTTTTCCTTTTCCCCGTGGCGTATCAGGTAGATAACCTGTGACTCAGCCGGGTCGGCAAAAGCCCAACCGGGAAACCCAGATAGAACAAAAAACAAACAAACAGTAAACGATTTAAGTCTTGTAATCACGGCATAAGCTCCCGGGGAATTAACGATTAAACTTATGCAGAATACGGCGGGGTAAGTAAAGAGCAGAGGCGGCAAAAATACTAAATAATGCGATAAAATAAAACCAAATGGTTTTTAAAAAATATTTGATGCCGGATATCCGGCATCAAATCAGTGGTTATCTAGAATTAGATTTTCCACTCTTTTACGGTATCCAAACCGTATTCATCAATCCACTGGCTCAGGGCCTTGGGATTGCGCTTTTTCTTCTCAACGGTCGCGCCGGTATACGGGTTGCGGTAGTGACCGGTTTCCAATTTCGGCTCTGCGGCCTTAGCGGCGGGTGCTGCACGGCGGCCGCGACGGGGGCTGTCACCCTCTTTCTTCAGGTGGCGGGCAACACGGGCCTTCAGAGTTTGCACGTAGTCTGCCGGATCTTCATCACCGAGTTGCGCAACCAGCCACTCAACGATTTGCTGACCACGGGCAACGAAGAACTCCTCTTCATCCATGTGATACTCAGCGGCAAGGTTTAGCAGTGCTTTATCATAGGCAATTACGCCATCTTTCTTGCGTTCAGCCTGAGCCATTTGCTCTTGCAACTCTTCGATTCTCGCCTGATGTTCGGCGATTTGTTGTTCAAGTTGTTCGTATTCCTGAAACATTCAATAAACCTCAACGACGGTTATTAAAAAACACAGAGATATACCTGTGACGCGGGACGACACAGATTGTTATTCCGGATATACCGTATAAAAAATCAACAAATGCTATCGCTGGCCAGGGGCGAGCAATTTAGTGACGTTTAGTCCGGCATATTATGAACTGACCGATATCCATCAGTAAGTGCCACCACACCGGTAAGTTCTGGTGTTAGGCATATTCGGTAAATACACTATTAAAAACTAGCCGATTTCAACTCGCTTCGGCAAACACTCCGAATCGCTGATTATATTTTTCGGCTGAGGTCGCGAATAATAATCTTTCGCCGGCAAATATCAACCATTTATGCCCCTACCTTTGAATATAATAGGAATCATTCAAGAGAAGGACTAAAAATTGTAACAAAGGCGGCCATATCTGCAATCTTAAAAGGATATCCAGCGGGAGCGCAATTAGCTATATTGTAGCTGTAGTCGTCAATTGCAAATTAGACACAATGCTACGGTAATCAAGCATATTGCCAAATACAATTGGATACCCAGATCAAATCATGTCCACTTCCAATAATATCCACCATATCCCAACTTTGGCCGCTTTAATGACGCCATTTCCCTACCATATTGATATCAATGCCACGGTAGAGGACGCTCTGGCGATGATGGAGGAGCACAAGGTGCGCCATCTGCCGGTAACCCGTGGCGGCGATTTGGAGACGGTCATTTCCCGTGGGGATATCGAGAGGGCCCACGCACCCGGGCACCGCCTGGAAGAGCAGCAGCTTTACGTACATGACTTATGTGCCAGACGTCCCTTTATCGCAGATATTCACGACCCTCTAGATAAAATTCTCTTGGCCATGGCCGACACCAATATCGGCTCGGTACTGGTTATGCGGGAAGGTGAGCTGGTTGGGATTGTCACTGTGACGGATGTTCTGCGCTTTTGCAGCCGCTTTATGGCGGAGCTTGCCCAGCCAGTAGACGATTCTGTTGCCTGAGCGCACCGCGCCTACAGGAGACATATGGGGGCACCTGCGGCCAGTAGACGGCTCAGCTGCCAAGCCCGCTCCAACCACCTCCAAACGCCCCGCCCTGGCAGCGCGAGCAGTGTTCGGTAGGCGCCAGTTGCAGCAATGATCAAAAGCAAGATGCGCTTAAAAAATGTACAGATCGGGATGTCCGGCAAAGCTATTCCCTCTAGGGAGCCGCTGAATAATGCCATGCGACCTCTGGTGTGCAGGGCAGTTCACAATCGCGGTGCGGCTTCGCCGGAATATCTAGGCCGATCAAGAAGTCACAATGCGGTGTGTGAATCCCACTAAAAACTCCGCAGAGCGGGCCCTGAAGCCACAGCCGCTGGGTCGCTCGCCGCTATGGAGAAAACTACTATGGAGCCGGCCCTACAGCTATAAAATTTCGCTGCGGCACAAAGTAACGATCACAGATAGTAAAGCAAAAGCTGGCGGGACTAACTCGCTATAAGCGCAGTTGCTGCCGAGAAGGCATAAGATTCGGAGGTTGCTTAAATTTTTGACGGTCCTCATCCCTGAGGAGCCCAACGTATTAACGCAGTACCATTATTAGGTCTTGCGCTGCCCTAGGAAAAAGTAACAGAGCGCTCTTCCATCGGGAAAAACTCATTCCCTACTTTAATGCACACTTTATTTGTACTACAGGAAAACCAGCCTAAATAGCCGGTAACTTGAATACTCTTATGGGTACCCGCCATTTGTTGGCGCAGGCGCTGGGCCCAGGGTCTCAATTTTTTCCCATCGTAGCCCGAGCCACAGGCACAAACATGTAGATCAACAAAATTCGCCGGTAGCCCCTCTTTGTTAAGGGTAGTAGCCAGTTCCTCTGGGGTATAAGTTTTCCACTCGCCCCCCTCCCAGGTGACGGCACCTCTATTGACCACTCTTTTCTGCTTGTTGTTACCCACCGAGCGCTCTGCGCCAATCACTTTGCCATCGGCGCCGCCCGTGCCATGGGTAACGATATAGAGCGTATCTGCTGCCGTTAATTTACTCAGACATTGATCCACCCAGCGATACATCGCCTTGCCGCGCCCAGAGGTGACTTTATTCGCCAGTATCTGATTTACAGGTATTTTCCAAGCCGTTGCAAGATCCTTCGCGAACTCCTGCATCTCTTCACTATTTACCGGGATATAGATATATTTTTTTGCCATTTTTCTTACCTACTTCTTCACTTCAGATACTGTGAAAATGAGGATGATTAAAACTTTGCCAAGAAATAATACGGCCTACCCTATAAAAAAATAGACCAAAAACACCCTCACAGTCACTGTTTGCGCAACATAGGTCAACAATAAAGCTCAAAAAAGAGATTTTTTTCATATTTGACCCACAGCAAAAGAAAATTAAATCTATTTTTGGCCGAATGCAAAGGAGATTTATCCCGCATCAAACACGCCTCACAAACTTAAAAAAAACCAGCGCCAAATCCTTACTTTTTACACATTTGTCTGATAGAGGAAAAATGCTGGCATTTCCAATAAACTGAATAGACACTACTTGCCGAGGGGGAGAACTATAGAAAAATCAAAAAATTCAACCGTTTTTTTCTCGGCGCCCATCAAATGACAAACTTAAAACAAGCTGGGGCATACACAGCAAAAGCAGCACAAGCTAAACAGGAAAAAGAGAAGCCCTAAAAATAGAAACTAATAACACGCAAGCAGATTTTTAACTCTCATACACTACCGCAAATACACACCGATAAAACAACCAAGAGAAACAAACCATCACACAAACTGATCTTTAACTATATATTCACAACCCCCTTAAAACATATACAAATATCAAAACACAAATTAAAGCCCCATATTCTGCCAGCCACGATTTATTTCTCTATTCACACGATTACCAATACCCAAATGAGATTATAAGTGGGCCCCCGTATCGAATAGCGATACAATCAAAACTGAAATCATTACCAAGCGAACTGGAGTATTCTTTTGCGGACAGATACTGCAAACTTTACCAAACTCTTTTTAGAGGATACTCCCCTCTTAGATATACGCGCACCTGTGGAATTTAACCGTGGTGCATTTCCCCTGGCCGAGAATTATCCGCTATTGGATAACCGCCAACGCGAATTAATTGGTACCCGATACAAAAGTGACGGACAGCAGGCAGCGATTGAGTTGGGCTGGGAACTGGCCAGTGAAGAAGTTCTGGCCGCTCGCCTGAGTGCCTGGAAAAAATTTATCGATCAGTTTCCCAGCGGTTACCTCTACTGCTTCAGAGGCGGGCTGCGCTCGCGTATGGCGCAGAAATTACTTCGCGCAGAGGGGCTTGACTATCCAATGGTCACAGGGGGCTACAAAGCGATGCGCAGTTTCCTGCTGGCAGAACTGGAAACACAGTGCCAAAGCCTTGCCTTTGTCGTAGTCGCCGGGCATACCGGTAGCGGTAAAACAGCGCTGCTCAACCGGGTTCAGCGCTCTGTCGATCTCGAAGGTATCGCCAAACATCGCGGCTCCAGTTTTGGCCGTACCGACAGTGAACAACCGTCACAAATCGATTTCGAAAACCAACTCAGTATCGATTTACTCAAACTCTCCCAGCAATCCGGCCCCGTGGCTATCGAGGATGAAAGCCGCCTGATCGGGCGCTGTGCCCTGCCCCCCACACTGCAAGCCGCTATGCAATCAGCGCCGCGAGTACTCGTTGAGGAACCGCTGGAAGCCCGGGCGCAACGCATTGTGCGCGACTATATCAGTGATGGGCTCAAACGTTTTTCTGGCAGTGAAAAATTGCCTGCGCAAAGCCTGGGGGAAGAACTGCACTTTAATCTCAACAAAATCCGCAAGCGCTTGGGCGGACTGCGTTACAAACAGCTGGATGAGGCACTCACCTCTGCCAACCGTGAATTACAGCAACACAATAATAGCGAGGCCTATATCCCGGTAGTGACCGCACTGCTGCGGGATTACTACGATGGCAGCTACGATTACCTGATGAAAAAGTCCGAGCACAAAATCCTGTTTCGCGGCAGTCACGCTGAAGTACAACAGTGGCTGGTTGATTCCTGTCAGCTGCGGCAAAAATAGCTGGTAGGTTTTCAGTTTTTAGAGGTGAGACGATTCAACTTAAAGCGCCGTATTAACAACCAATCTCTCACACTGCGCGGTAGCCAGCGGGCGATCCAGGGTAACAAACTGCTGCGATTGCCAATACGCACCAGCGGACGAGCGCGCTTGCGCAGCAGCTCGCGCACCAGTTTTTTCGCCAGTGTACTGGCCAGTGTGGCATTGTGTTGAGACTCCTGTGCCCGGGCCCTAACGATTTCCTCCTGGCATTTATACAGGGAGTCTGGCGGCAAAAGACCGCGCAGGGAGGTCTCGGCATGGCGGCCAAATTCCGAGGCGATAGCACCGGGCTGCACCGTCATAACCCGAATACCAAAGGGCTTTAATTCGAGTCGCAACACATCAGAAATCGAGTGCAGGGCAGCTTTAGAGGCGCAGTAGGCCCCAGAGAACGGGGTGGGCATAACTCCGGACACCGAGCCGATATTACACACCACTCCCCCACGCTCAGAGCGCATCAGGGGCACACAGGCGCGGATCAGGGCGAGAGGGGCAAATACATTGGTGCGAAACTGATTTTCCAGCGCCCGGGTATCCAGCTCTAACAGAGGGCCCATCTGGCCGTAACCGGCGTTATTGACCAATATATCCAGGCGCCCATAAGCGGCTTTTACCGCGTGTACCACCCGGTTGATATCCGCCTGGGAATTTACATCCAGTGCCTCAGTGGCAATTCCCAAGTCCGCCAGCTCTTGCAAACTTTCCGGGCGGCGCGCTGTGGCGATCACGATGGTGCCCCGGCGATGCAGCGCCAGGGCCAGCTCCCGCCCAATACCGCTGGAACAGCCGGTAATTAAAGCCACCCGATCCGGCACCACATAACCCCGCCCGATTTGTGCGAGGCTCTCGGCGGCAAAACTTCGCTTGGGAGAATGAAACTTGGACTGGGAAATGGGCGGCTTGTCCACAGGAACTGCTCCGGTTAATGGTCCTATCTCTCAATGGGCGATGGCAGGTACTCAATTAAACCAACAACGTTGCCATAGGGGTCGAGAAAGCTCGCCATCAGCGCATTTCCAGCCGCTTCCTCTATATCGGTATGCTGCCGCACCCCCATGGTGCCAAGGCGCTCAACCTGCGCGGCCAAATCTAAAACCTGCCAATACGCTACAACACCATCGGCCCGGCTGATCGCACTGCGCGCATCGGCATTGAGTCCGAGCTGACTATCGCCAAGCTGAAACTCCGCGTAGTTGTCGCTTATATAGCTGGGCTCCTGCCCGAGCAGCTGCGTATACCAGGCCACAGCCTTGCCGAGATTGGCAACGCCGTAGACCGTTTTGCGCAAGCCAAGCATCTGCCCCATTTAAGACTCCCTATTTAGCGCTTTTTATCCACCGGGCGGGGCACTATGGCGCAACTTATTGCAGCTCCTGCTCCAGCTGCTCCAGCAAGTCCAGGGGCTCCACCTCAACCCCTTCCAGTTCGGCGTTCCAATTTATCCCCACCAACAAGACATCGTCATGCATACCGGTGAGCCAATCATCCATAAATTCTTCCAGGTCGACGGCCACCGCCTCATAGGCAGCCCAATCCCCCTCGCAGTGCTCCTGGGCAAATTCCTGTTGCGACCAAAAGGGCATAACCTCGGTATCGGCGCGCTTTTCAGACTCACAAAGCGCAAAGCCCTCGGCCCCCTGTAGGGCCCAGACGCACCCCTGGCCTACAGCTTCAGGCAGGAAGCGCGCACAATTATCTTCAAAATTATCGGTTAGAGATTCGCTTTGCATAACAACTTCGCTTAAACGGTTTTACCGCAGTTTACGTTAGTTTTCCCCGGCTCAATAGGCCCTAAATTCTGTCGAAGACTGCCATCGACTCAACATGGTCGGTCTGGGGAAACATATCCATGACACCGGCTTTACTCAGCCGGTATCCCAACTTAGCCAACTCACCGGCATCCCGCGCCAGGGTGGCCGGGTTACAGGAAACGTAGACGATCCTGCTGGCAGAAAATTGCGCCAGTCCGCGCACCGCTTGCAAGGCGCCATCCCGGGGAGGGTCCAGTAGAATTTTATCGAAACCTGCCTGCGCCCAAGGTGCAGCTGCCATATTGTCGTTGAGATCGGCAGAATAAAAATGCACATTTTGCAGTTGATTCAACGCCGCATTGTCTGCGCCCCGCTGGGTTAAAGCGCCGACACCTTCGACACCAATCACCTCCGCTGCACGGCGCGCCAGTGGCAGGGTAAAATTTCCCAGCCCGCAAAATAAATCCAATACCCGCTCGCCGGGTTGCGGGTCGAGTAATTCGACCGCCCGACTCACCATCTGCCGGTTGATAGAAAAATTAACCTGCACAAAATCCTGTGGTTGAAACCGCAACGCCAGATCGAATTCCGGCAGTTGATAACTTAAATAGGCGGCCCCCTCTACAGGCCAGATTCTCTGTTGCGAGCCGGCATCTCCACCTTGTATATACAGGTGTATACCAGCACCTTCTGCGAAGGCCCGCCAGCGTGCCAGATCCCTCTCTGACAGGGGTTTTAAATGGCGAAGTACCAGGGCTGTAACATCGTCCCCAACCGCCACTTCCAGGTGAGAAAAGTTCGCGCGCCCGTCACTTTCAGCCACGAGTTTTTTTAGTGGCGCTAAATGCTCGGCAATTTTTGTGTGCAGTACCGGGCACTCCGCAATATCCACCAGGTCGTTGCTGTGTTTTTTGCGAAAACCAAATAGCAGCTCACCGCCCTGAGATTTTTTTAATTTGCGAATACCGATACGGGCCTTGCGCCGATAGCCATAGGGATCAGCGGTTAATGGCGGCAGTATTTCATCGGGCGCAATGCCGCCAAAACGCGACAGCTGCTCCAGAAGAATATTTTGCTTTTCGATGATTTGCGCCGCTGGCGCCAGGTGCTGAAGTGAGCAGCCCCCACATAAATCCACATGGGCACACTGCGGTGCGCATCGATCTGCAGAGGCGGAGATAACACCTTCAACAATTCCCTCGTCAAAGCGGGCGCGTCGCGCGGTATAGCGGAATTTAACCTGTTCACCAGGCAGAGCGCTATCAATAAACACTGTCTTGCCTCCGACACGGGCAATGCCGCGCATATCGTGGCTAAATTTTTCTATTGTGGCTTCCGCACGGGTCGGCAAGGTTTTTTTTACCGGCTTGCGGCCGGTAATAAAGCGGGGCTTCTTACTCATAATTAATCGGGAGAAATTCTGTACAACTAAAGAATAGAAAAATTACAGGGTCAACCGGTGACCGTTATCGCGCAACCAGCGGCGCAATTCTTTAAATCTGGGGCACACGCTTTGCACTAACTGCCAAAAAGCGCGACTGTGATTGTGGTGCTGTAAATGGCAGACCTCGTGAGCCACCAAATAGTCCAGCACCGGCTCGGGGGCTAGGCCAATAAGCCAATTAAATTGCAGTTCGCCGCGAATACTACAGTGCCCCCACTTAGTTTTAGTGCGGCGCACTTTTACCGAGGAAATAGTCAACCCCAGCTGCCCGGCCAGCCTATGGGACTTTTGCGTGAGCAATGCCAGCGCCTCCCGCTGGTAAAGGCGCTGTAAGGCGCTTTGCAGCTGTGCCTCGTCGGGCTGGCGATAGCGGGTATAAAGTCTGATAGCGTCAGCGCCAATACCGGCACGGCTACTGTCTGCGGCGCGCAGCAAGGGCAGCTGCTGCCCCAGCCAGGGAAACGTCTCCCCAAAGGTGTATTGATATTGCGGCACCTGCGCAGCGCGGCGGTCGGCAGCGAGCAATTGCGCTTTCACCCACTGAATATTTTCCTGTAGGAACTCGTGCCCATAGCGCGCGGCGCAGCGCTGCGGAATCCGCACCTCCACCCCGGCGGCACCCAGTACCAGTCCCAGGCGCTTGCGCCGACTCGAGCGCACCAAGCGGTAGGGGATATCTTCAAAGATAAAATCCTGGGCCTGCGTCAAGAGATATCTCCGCGCGCAGCCCCGGAGATAACGCTAGGCACCATGAGCTACAACAGCCATGGTAATACGTGAAATACAGCTGAGCTTGCCGCTGGGCGCATAGATCAGAATTTCCCACACCTGACTGCTGCGGCCGATATGCACGGGCTTTGCGCGACCGCGCACCTTCCCCTCGGGCACAGGGCGCAGATGATTGGCGTTTACCTCCTGGCCGACACAATAAAATTTATCGGTATCCACTAACAGGTTCGCAGCTATGGAGCCCAGGGTCTCCGACAACACAACATTGGCGCCACCGTGTAAAATACCAAAAGGTTGGCGAGTGCGATGATCGACCGGTAATGTCCCCTCCAAATAGTCAGCGCCGATTTCCGTGATTTCCATCCCCAAGTAGCCGGGCATACACTGGGATATCCCCAGGTTCAGCTCTTCCAGCGAGGGCTCTAAATGCCAAATTGCCATTCCAATAAATCTCTTATGCGTGCAATAGCGGAGTATTGCTCCAGCTTTCGCGTGTACCAACAGGGCCGATCAACTATTCCACTTACCAGTAAAATAATCTGGCCGAAAAAAATCCGGGGGGATAAAAACCGGGGGTTAAATGCCTGGCGCCAAACAAACCGTAGCGGAATAACTCCATATCCAACATTCGCAATTCCCAGCGGAGGCGGCTGCGCTGCAAGTACAGCGCCCGGGCCTGGGCCTCGCTATCGATATTTCGGTAGGCATAATGCAGGGACAGAAGCTCGCGCTCTAAATTATCCCGGCGCCACAATAGGCGCTGGTAGTGCTGCTCAACACGATACTCGCTGAGGCCGCGCTGGTAGTTTTGTACAAACAGGTCGGCGGTAGGGCCGGTGCAAACTCCCTGGTAATTGCGCCCCCGGCGCCCCTCGCGGTAGCCATTTTCAGCGGTGCAGTAAGTCTCCACCCCCTCTTCATGCCCCTGTAGCCAGGCGTCGTTATCTACGTGCATATCGTAGCTGTCACACTCGCGGGCGATATCGTACAGCAGCGATTGTGAGCGGCCACGAGCACCGTCTTGCAGGCCCCGCTCATACCAGAGGCCCGCGCGACACTCCTCTTCGGAAATTACCGCACAGCCACTTAACCCCAGCACCAGCAAAGCGAGAAAAAGGCGTATTTTTCCGGCGGACATAAAATGGGCCTCCCGAGGCTGTATTTACCGCCTGTTATATCACTTAACCAAAGCGCTTGTCGGCGACAAAAGGATTAGTTTGGCGCTCCTGGCCAAAAGTGGACATGGGGCCGTGCCCCGGCACAAATTGCACCTCATCACCCAGCGGCCACAGGCGCTCTTTGATCGAGCGGATCAGGGTATCGTGGTCCCCCTGAGGGAAATCGGTGCGCCCGATCGAGCCGGCAAACAGCACATCCCCCACCAGGGCTAGCTGGCTGGGGCGGTGGAAGAAAATCACATGGCCCGGTGTATGGCCGGGGCAGTGGTATACCTCCAGTGGCTGATCCCCGACAGTAACGGTATCTCCCTGCTCCAGCCAGCGGTCCGGGGTAAATATCTCGACTGCGGGGAAACCAAACATCTGCGCCTGCACGGGCAGTTGCTGAATCCAAAAATCATCGCCCTTGTGCGGCCCCTCCACCGGCAACTGGAGCTGCTTGGACAGCGCCGCAGTGCCGCCCACATGGTCCAGATGGCCGTGGGTCAGCAGAATTTTTTCCAGCTTGAGGTCGCGCTCTGCCACCGCTGCCAGAATTTTATCCAGGTCGCCACCGGGGTCCACCACCGCCGCGCGCTTGCTGTCCTCACACCACAGCAGTGAGCAGTTTTGCTGGAAAGGAGTAACCGGAACCAGGTGAAATTGCAGCGACATAGGAAAACGGCCCTTGTTCTTTTACAGGAAACTGTTGAGGTAATTGCGGATTATACCGCGAGAGCCCGCTGGCGGGCTTTATTTACCGTCCTCACCGGTCGGCAGTGGGCCGCTGGGGATAGGTAGAGCCACTGTGAACTTGCCCGCTACTAGGCCACAGAAATTAGATTGCGACGAGTTGAGGTGACCGATTTAAGCCGATTAATAATATACTGTGCCAAGCTAAATGCGCCATTGCCCAATCTCGATTGAGTGGGAGGCCGCCACAATAGTGCCCCCTGACAGTGCTGTCACACTTATCGAGAGCTGATGCATAATAGCGCCTGTACAAAAATCAAACATTAAAGACAGCCACTCCCGCAGCGATGCTTTTAACTTCCAAATACAGCCTGCCGGATTGCCCCGAGCACGCCCTAGCGCGCCCGCGCCTGCTATCGATTCTAAACCGATGTCACAGCGATCAACTGCTGTTGGTGACAGCCCCGGCGGGATACGGCAAAACGACACTGGTTGCCTCCTGGGCCTCGCAGCAGGACAACCCGGTCGCCTGGTATACGCTGGATGCCAGCGATAATGAACCGAGCCAGTTCTGCCGCTACCTGGTGGAAAGTGTGCACAGGGCAACGGGCAATGGCGTCCCCCAGACCCACCAGTTATTGTCCGCGCCCCAGCGCCCGGACCCCTCGACTCTGGTGAGCCACCTGCTATCGGAATTGCGCAGCCTGCCCAGCGAACTGCGTATCGTGCTGGACGACTACCACCAGATCGACAACCAGCAGGTACACGACACCACCCGCTTTTTGCTGCGCCACGCCCCCGCCGGCGTCGGCATTGTGCTCACCAGTCGCAGCCAGCCACCCCTGGGCCTGGCCACCCTGAGAGTACAGGGGCGCCTGTTGGAACTGGGCAGTAATGAACTGGCCCTCAATATCGAGGAGATCGCCACCCTGCTCAAGCAGCGCCTGCCGTTTAGCCTCGACGGCGACCGCGCGGCTCAGCTGCACCATCTCAGCGAGGGCTGGCCCCCCGCTGTCCAACTCTTTACTTTATCGGTGCGCGACAGCAACGAAGTGGATCGCTACCTGGCAGAGCTGGAACAGGGCCACAGCCATATTCTCGACTACCTGGCGGAAGAGGTATTAGAGCGATTGGAACCCCAACTGCGCCAACTCCTCTCCTGCACCTCTATTCTCACTCGGGTGAACGCCCAGCTGGCGGAGCGCCTGACCGGTCGCCAGGACGGCCAACAGCTGCTGGAAGAGGCCGCACGCCGGGGACTCTTTCTGCAAGCACAGGACTCCAGCCGCCAGTGGTTCCGCTTCCACCCGGTTTTTGCCCGTTTCCTACAGCGGCAACTCAATGACCGCCAACACCTGCTGCAACTGCACAGCACCGCCTGCGATACCTGGCAAGCGCTGAACCAGCCGGCGGAGGCCCTGCGCCACGCCCTCGCCGGGGGCGACCGCGAGCGCTTGAAGCAACTGCTCAACGAGCGGGGCGAGCAGCTTCTGCGCGCGGGCCAATCGCGCCTGCTGCGGGATTGCCTCGACAGACTCGGTGCCGAAGCCCTGCAACACAGCGCGCGCTTTACCCTCCTGTCCGCGAAAATGGCGCGGGAGAATTTTGAATACGATTTGTGTGAGAAAAACCTGTCCGCCTCCGAGAGCTGGCTGCAACGGGAAGACCCCGTACAGTGGCGCGACTTCGAAGGGGCCTTTGCCACTATGCGCGCCCAGGTAGCCATTGCCCGGGGGCAGACGCTGCAAGCCAAGGAGTATGCCGAGGAGGCTCTGGCCCTGCTGCGCGCGGACCAGCTCGGTGAAAGAATCTCCGCTCTGCTGGTCATCGGTGAGACCAGCTTCTGTCTGGGTGCCCTGCAAGAAGCCAGCCGCTATATGCAGGAGGTGGAGGCCCTGGCGATCGCCGAGCGCGATATCCCCAGCGCCGCCTGGGCCATCTGCCAACAGACCGAGATCGCCTTTGCCCAGGGCCTGCTGAAAAAAGCCGCCACGCTACAGGAGAAGGTGCAGACTCTGGTACAGAAAAATCACCTGTCGACACTGCCGATCTCTGAATTTGTGTGCCGGCTGCGCGGCCAGTTGCAGTGGGAGTCCGGCGACCTGGAAGGTGCCGAACACGCCGCGCGCCGCGGCATGCAGATCAACCGCCGGGTGGGCGAGCACTGGCTGCTGCCGGAGTACACCCTGCTGTTAAAAATTGCCCAGGCGCGCGGGGAAAAAGAGGAGTCCCTGGAGTGGCTGGAGCGTATTGAACGCCTGCTCACAGACGGGCGCTACCACCGGGACTGGATCGCCAATGCCGATGCCACCCGCATCCGCACCTGGCGCGCCCTGGGCAACCAGCAGGCCATCGCCAGCTGGCTGGAGCAGGCCGCCCCTGTCGCCGACAGGCCCAGCAATCACTTTGAACAGTGCCACGGGCGCAACCATGTGCGCGCGATGATCGAACTGCACCACTGGTCCGATGCCAACCGCCTGTTGAGCCGCCTGAAGCAGGTCGCCAACGAGTGCGGCCTGGAAACAGACCGCCTGCGCAATCGAGTGCTGGAATCCCACCTGCTGTGGCTGCGGGAACAATACCCCCAGTCTGTGGAGGCGATTAGCGAAGCCCTGCTCCTCTCGCATAAGCGGGATTTCCGCGCCAGCTTCCTGCAAATAGGCAAACCGCTGATCGTCATCCTAAAAGCAGCCCTGGAAAATGGCCTGGAAGAGGCGGAGTCCAGCAAGGCCCAGCAACTGATTAAAGCGGCACAACAGCAGCCCGAGTTGGACGGCGGGATTCGCATTGAACTGGACGACACCATTATCCGCGAAATCCTCGCCAGCGATGCCGTGCCCGACTTTTTGCGCCACTCCCCCCTCACCCCAAGGGAGTGGCAGGTACTCAATGCAATTCACTCGGGTCTGTCGAACGAGAAAATTGCCCGCCACTTTAAGGTGGCGCCGAGCACTATTAAGACCCATATCCGCAGCCTCTACCAAAAGCTGGACGTCAAGGATCGCCAGGAGGCCATCGCCCTGGCCGAACAGATGCTTCGCTCGGTGCAGGACAAACCCTAATTAAGCCCCGCTTCACCGGCACAGGGACGTGCCCACGGGATACGCTCCCCCCACCTACCGACCGCGCACCACCCCCGGCAAATGCCGCTTTGCTCCCCTCTCCCCCCTGGTCGGGGAGGAGGAAGCACACCGGTGACTGCTCCATACTCACCCTATCTTTTAAAGGTGGGTCATCTCCACATTTCAAATAATGAAACAAGGCAGTAATCCATGAGCGGCAACAGCTATGAGTGGTGGCGCAACAGCGTTATTTATCAGATTTACCCACGCAGCTTCTGCGACGCCAACGGAGATGGCATCGGTGATATTCCCGGAATCACGCAAAAACTGGATTACGTAAAATCCCTCGGCGTAGATGCCATCTGGATCTCACCCTTTTTTAAATCGCCGATGGTGGACTTCGGCTATGACGTTGCCGACTACCGCGATGTAGACCCTATTTTTGGCAACCTGGAAGATTTCGACCGGATGATCGAAGCGGCTCACAAGCGCGGCCTGAAAGTAATTATCGATCAGATCCTCAGCCACACCTCGGACCAGCACCCCTGGTTCCGGGAGAGCCGCGCCAACCGCGATAACCCCAAAGCGGACTGGTATGTCTGGGTCGACCCCAAGGAAGATGGCACCCCGCCCAACAACTGGGTCTCCGTATTCGGTGGCGGCTCCTGGCGCTGGTGTACCCGCCGCCGCCAATACTACCTGGCCAACTTCCTCAAAGAGCAGCCGGACCTGAATGTGCACAACCCGGAAGTTCAGGAGCAACTGCTCGCCGATATGAAATTCTGGCTCGACCGGGGTGTCGATGGTTTCCGCCTGGATGCGGTGAACTTTATTTTCCATCAGCAGGCCCTGGGCAATAATCCGGCGCGCCCGCTCAAGCTCGATGAAAAAGGCCTGCCCCCAGTCAACCACTACGACTACCAGTGGCACCAGAATGATAAATCCCAACCGGAAAACCTGGTGTTTCTCCAGCGGGTCCGCCAATTGATGGATCAATATCCCGGCACAGTGACGGTGGGCGAAGTCGGCGACGACAACACCCACAAAATTATGGCCGAGTACACCACGGAAAAGCGCCTGCATATGGCCTACTCCTTCGATCTGTTGAGCGAGGAGTGCAGCGCGGACTTCCTGCGCGAGACCCTGGAGAAAAACCGCGACGTGATCGAGAAGGGCTGGCCCTGCTGGTCGATCAGCAATCACGATGTGCCCCGCTCAATAACCCGCTGGAACAAAGGTTTTAGCGCCGCTCAAGCCGAGGCCCGAGCCCCGCTGTTCCTGTTGATGCAACTGGCACTGCGCGGCAGTGTCTGCCTGTACCAGGGGGAAGAACTGGGCCTGCCGGAGGCGGAAATTGCTTATGAGGACCTGGTAGATCCCTACGGCATTAATCTGTGGCCAGAATTTAAAGGCCGCGACGGCTGCCGCACACCGATGCCCTGGAGCAATACCAGCGACGACCACGCCGGTTTTTCCCGCGCAAAACCCTGGCTACCGGTTTCCGAGCAACACCAGCAGCGGGCAGTAGAAGTCCAGCAGGACGCCCAGCACTCTATGCTCAATCGCTTTCGCGCGCTGATCGACTGGCATCGGGAATTACCCCACTCGCTGGCGACGGCGGAGCAGGAGGTGATGAATACCGGCAGTGAGCTATTTGCCTTCGTAAGACGCAGCGACAGCGAAGAGATACTGGTAGTCGTCAACTTGGGGCAAACCAGTGCCAGCCTGAAAATACCGGCTGAGTTCTCCGCTGCACACAATATTACCCCAGCACTATTTACCGGCAATGTGGAAGGGGACAGCTTAACGCTCGCCGCCGCTGATGCCTGTGTACTGCTGCGTAAAAAAGCCTAATTTATTCACGCTGTTCGGAATGCCCTGCGCCGCTTAAAGCCTGGGCATCGAGCCAGAATGACAGTCTCTCTGCAACGTCTCTCCTTTTCGACGTCTGCTTTCGTGCCGGCATAATGCCGGCTTTTTTCCGTTAAAACATCTGCGGCAAAAACTTCCCCACACCAAGCTATTGAAAGGGGAAATATCACCCTGTAGATGGTACTGTTTTTCACCAAGCAAACGATAGCGATAGCCGTTATCCACCCGACCACAGATCGATGCCCGCCTCTCACAGCCCTCGGATATTTTCTCTAAAGGGAAACGAAATTATCGCTTTTCAACCGGTAAGCACTTTATTTTGCGAGAGAAAGAGGGAGCCTCTGAATAATTCCATCACTATTTATGCGGAGGGTTTTTCTGGAAACGACACCCAGAGAAAAGACCAGACAGCAGACGCTGCCTGGCAAAGAAGGATTTGACTTGCTATCAAATGATCAGACCAAATTAAAGCGAGGTGATTTAAGCAAAATATCAGCGGCAAATACAGCCTGCTACGGCATATAGAGATAGACCTGCGCTGACCGGCTGGTCGAACATTCGCTGGGCCACTCGTCAACGGATAAAAAACGGCCAACGATAAAACTAGTGTACCGTATTAAATAGATTGCTGATTTGAGAGTGCTTGGCGTGCACGCTCCACTTTCAATAAAATTTCCTCAGCAGATTTCGTCCACACAAAAGCTTTCTTGGCTTCATTATGTGTTTCAATAAATTTCACGATAGCCGTTTCCAACTCCTTGACTGAGGTGAATGCCCCTCGGCGCAACTGCTTCTCTGTGAGTAATCCAAAAAATCTTTCTACCAGATTTAGCCAGGATGAACTGGTCGGAATAAAATGAAGATGAACTCGTTTGTTTCTCTTGAGCCAGCGCTTTACATTTTCATGCTTGTGAGTCGCGTAATTATCGACGATAAGATGAAGATCCTGTTCTTTAGGTGTTTGCTTTTCTACGGTCTTTAAAAAGCCTAAGAACTCCTGATGACGATGGCGCTTTCTACACTCACCTATGACCTCACCAGTCAGCGTATTAAGGGCGGCAAAAAGAGTGCTTGTCCCGTGACGTTTATAATCATGGGTCATAGTGCCACACCGCCCCGGTTTCATGGGTAGTCCAGGCTGTGTCCGATCCAGGGCCTGAATCGAGCTTTTTTCATCCACACAAAAGACAACAGCATTTTCTGGCGGTGACATATACAAGCCAACAACATCGCGTAATTTTTCTTCAAAAGCAGGATCGTTACTCACCTTGAACTTTTCGGTTAGATGAGGCTTAAGGCCCACTTCCTGCCATACCCTGCTGACAAAAGAGTGGTTAATTCCTAAGACTTTCGCCATGCCTCGCGTTGTCCAGTGTGTCCCATCCTTTGGCTTACTTCCTGTCGTCATCTTGATAATTTTCGAGCGGAGTTTTGCCTGCTCTTCTGAATTCTTACCGCCATGATTAGCCCCCCTGGGCAAATCCTTCTCTATACCTGCCAGACGCTTTTCTGCAAAACGATTGCGCCATCGGCCCACCGTATTGACATCAATGCTTAACTTTTTCGCAATTTGGTAGTTGGGAACCTGCTTGGCAGCGAGCAAAATAATCTTTGACCGCTCAGCCAATCTCACCGATATTTTTCGACTTTTTATATTCTTTTCTAACTGCTTTTTTTCTTCCGGTGATAAATTGATTTCAACTTGAGCTGGCATTGGTCTTCACTTAATCGCTAAATTAAGCTCACATTATATATCAGCAATATATTTAATACACTACACTAGAGAGCCTCTAAAAGGCGCGCAGAGATATTGCGGAATTAGGGGCTGCCTCTCCCAACTTACACTTACCGCCCCACTACCAGAGAGCTGACTGAGCAATGTATCCTCTGCAACCTTAGCTGGAAGACCGGCAGAAATAACCTGGCCTGCGCAATTTCAGAATCAATACGGAAAAAAACCTATCGCCCCTAAATTTGACGCTAAACAGCCATCAATATAGTTCACCAGTAACAAAGGTTGTTACTGGTGAATAGCTATATCGGCAAGCCTAAAATTATTGGGCATCTACCTCTGATAACTCACTCCACGAGAAGCGCTCAGCGCGATAGATAACCGTATCACTCACCACCATTTCCCAAGCGGTTTCTGCTGCCTGATCCGGGGTAACTTCAATAATATGCGCATTTCTATCCTCACCAGTACTCTCACTGGAGGGACCACCGGCACACAATAGAATATTCCCCCCCGACAGCTCGTCTACATCTCCTAAAGAGTCCGTATACTTAGGTGCAACGTACTCCCAGGTCTGCGCAGCTGTCATCGCCTCGGTGTCCAGAGAAAACTTCACTGCACGGCTATTATAGATTTCACCGCTATATTCAGATTCATTTCTGTTATCGTAAATCAAAATTTCACCATCTGACGCGAGCATAGCCGCGTGCTGGGAGGCCATCCAGCTACCCTCTTGCAGTGAAAACAGTTTATCCAAGAAACTCTCTGAGGCACCCAACTCACTGCCCATAATCCAGTTTATATCGCCGCTGGCATAGTCAATGTTGATCACCCAGCTTTGAGAGCGGCTAGACAGTAAAATGGAATCATCCTGAGACATGTAGTGCAGGGAGTTGGAGTGGCTCCAATCCAGGGAACCATTGCGCACGGCTCGATAGGACAGTTCACCGGGGAATCGAGCGGTATCCAAGTGATCAAATGACGACCACTCCCAGACCGTATTACCCTCTTCATCTATCTCGAGGATGGTATCTCCTTTCAAAAACAGGTCATCTACCGTTGCAAAAGAATAAGCGAGCACCAGCAAATTGCCATTTTCGAGGAGTATTGCATCGTGATGGTAAGCGGGCAAATCAAATGATTTAAGTGTTTCGCCCGCAAAAGAGATGATTCTAGCCTCCTGATCCAGCAGCAGCATCAAGGTGCCATCTTGCAGATTTCGCACGACCGGAGTATTGACCAGAGGCACATCACCATGAAGGTACCAAACTATCTCCCCCTCTTCATCAACCCCCCAAAAAGTATTCGAGGTATCTTCCGCCGGGGCAAATATCGTTACGCCCCCTTCACTTTGATCAGTATAGGTAGTGACTTCTACAGGCGGTGCACCCTCTGGTAGTGAACCGGTCTTAAAGGTAATAGCCTCGCTTTGCACCTCCTCGCCACTGTCAAGTGTTGCCAGGGCAGTAAAGAAGTAAGTGGTATCCGCTCTCAGGCCAACCAAGGTCAAATCGTGTTCAGTGCCCCAATCGGTATAACTGGTATGACGGCGATCTGTTTCTGCTGAATTGATTCTGACGGCTACCTGTGACTCACTGCTCGTCACTATTTTTGCATTCACCATTAAGTTGTTTTCTGGATGTGCTGAGAGCGTCAGCTCTATATCCCCAGATAAAAGCTCCTCAGCACCAACGCTTAAATAGCTAAAGAGTGTGACAATAGTCACAAAAAAAGTAATAGACAGTCTAAATCGTCCTTTCATTTTGTATTCCTGTTTTGTAAGGATGACAGATATTGATTGCCGCTCTAGCGGCGCACTATCAGCTAGAGCCAGCTCAGTCTGCGAACAAGCACACATAGAGCTAACTCAATCTGTTAACAAGCACACAACGTTAGAAGAATAAATTCGTTTACTTGCTTTGCGAATTTTTTCGGAAATATTTGGATTCCCCCCAGTGGCAGGGGATTACAGCATCTCGAACAGTGGGAAAAAGGTCAGTTAGGAAAGGAAAAGAAAGGAGAAAATATGTGAGGACAGCTCAACAAAAGAAAAAATTTGACCGGCCGGTCTAGGACCTGACGCGCCTCAGCGATAAAAAACGGCCAGCCATATTGTGGGCTCATCGGCCGCAGTCTCTGTTACCCGGTGCCTTTGCTTGGCTCGAATCAGCAAGTGATCCCCCTTCTCCAAGCGGTGTCTATCGCCACCCTCCATCTCGATAACACCGTAACCAGACAGCACCAGCACCCATTCATGCTCATCCTGGTCATACCAGCCCGTTTGCGGTGAGGATTGACCGTAGGATACGATTCGCTCCACCCGGCACGCCTTTCCCAGCAATAAGTTCTCAAAGTGCTCCACTGACCGATCATCAGGTAGCTGGCTGAGTAGGTTATCCATACACATCTATTCCGGTGTTCGATCAAAGGTTGATAAAAGATAGCCTGAGAAGCCGATGAATACCTCGACCGCTATCTACAGGTAACCAGGGGGAAAGCTAGCCCCCCAGCAAACATCGTATTTAGATGTGAGATCGCTATTCACATACTACACCAGTAACGAAGATTGTTACTGGTGCATCGCTATAGTGCTAAATATAAAATTATAAATCCCCTACCACTGACAGATCACTCCAGGAGAACCGCTCTGCGCGATAGACCCGCGTATCGCTTAGCACCATCTCCCAAGCAGTCTCTGCGGCCTGATCGCCGCTAACCTCAATAATATACGCATCTGTATTACTGCCGCTGCTGCCGCCCGAGGGACCACCCGCACACAATAGGATATTGCCCCCGGGTAATTCATCCACATCCCCCAAAGAGGCGGTATACTTGGGGGCAATGTACTCCCAGGTCTGTACTGCTGTCATCGCCTCAGTATCCAGAGAGAACTTCACCGCGCGGCTATTATAGACATCTCCACTGTATTCAGACTCGTTCCTATTGTCGTAAATTAAAATATCTCCATCCGACGCGCGCATAGCTGCATGCTGCGAGGCCATCCAAGTGCCGCTTTGTAAGGTAAATAATTTTTCCAAGAAACTCTCTGAAGTATACGAGCCCCTACCCATAATCCAATTTACATCGCCGCTGGCATGATCAATATTCACCACCCAGCTTTGCGAGCGGCTAGATAATAAAATGGAATTATCCTGAGCGATATAGTGCAAGGAATTAGAATGGGTCCAGTCCAAAGCACCATTGCTCACAATTTTATTGGCAAGATTACCGGGGAATCGATTTGTGTCGAGATGATCAAATGACGACCAATGCCACAGGGTATTCCCCCGATCATCGATTTCACTAATGACATCGCCCTGCAATAACTTCCCACCGACCCTTTCAGTAGCATTTGCCAGTATCAACAGATTCCCATTATCGAGGAGTATTGCATCGTGGTGATAGGAGGGAACCGCAAAGGATTGAAGTATTTCCCCAGAAAAAGAAATAATCCGGACTTCCCGATTTAGCAGCAACATCAATCTGCCGTCGTTTAAATTGCGCACGACGGGATTATTCGAGAGTGATAAATCACCATGGAGATACCAAATTATTTCCCCCGTCTCATCAACGCCCCAGAAAGTCTCCCCATTACCACTCGATGGGGCAAATATTGTCACTCCGCCCTCACTCTGATCGGTATATTTAGTGACTTCAACCGGCGGAGCCCCCTCCGGCAGTGAACCTGTTCTGAAGTTAACAACCTGGCTTTGTACTAGCTCGCCGCTATCCAACCTTGCCAGCGCCGTAAAACGATAATTAGTGTCTGCCCTCAGCCCCACCAAAGTAATATCGTGATCCGTTCCCCAATCGGTATAATCTGTGCTCCGACGCTCTGTCTCTGTCGAGTTAATTCTAATTGCTACTTGAGTTTCACTACTCGTTATTATTTTTGCATTAATCATCAAGTTGTTTTCTGGGTGCATTGACAGCATTAATGCCACCTCATCCTCCAGAACTGTTGGGACTTTCCTAACCCTCCCCTCTTCCGCACTAGCGGTTGAATAACCAAACAATATTGCAATACCGACAAACAAAACCACGTAGAACCTTGACCAACTTTTCATCGCACACTCCTATTTTGTAAAATTTACAGGAATCTATACCAGCGAAGTTATTAAGGGGTAAGCGAGGCAATTTTTATCTGCTGAAAATCACATAATACAGAACAAGACAAACCACTTGTCAGAATTGAGAAGTCATCAAATAATATTTATCGCGCCGCAACAGGAGAGTCGCATCACATCAGCTCTTAAATGAAAAATAAGGCGAAATTAATAAGCAAGAAAATTAGATAAACATTTAACTTTACAAACCTACCCGCTCAACATCCAAGATCTGCTCCTCTCAATTACCAGAAAGGTTATTTTTATATAAAAATTATCGATAATATTTTTGATATTTTCTTGGCGAAGACGCCTAAGCTCAAGACCGACCTAGATATAAGAAGTATACCCATGCAAATCTATCCGGCCGCGCGACAGTCATTATTTTCGAATACGCTATCGCAGCCCTCCATAAGACACGCACTGTAAATGACAGAGAACCCGAACACTGCCTCACGGCAACCCAATGGCTCTTGGCAAGCTTAAAGGATTACCCTAGGACTGCTGGTAGAGATAAGTAATGGCGCAGAACCCCTGAACAGCAAGGTGAAGGTGAGCAAGGAACGCCTCAACTTCAACCGACCCTATTTGGTACGATAGCCCCTGATTTCGAATACTATGACGTGAAATATCCATAAACGCTCTGATTTAGAAGCTAATTTAGGCCGAATATCATCCGTAACGCTTCTTTTGCTGTTTTTCTATGCTGCCAATATCCAAGATCAAAAGCAGCTGCATACACCCACACCAATATAGACGCTAACTTATTGATTTTTAATGGTTTATACCTGTGATCAAAAGGAGAAAAACAACAAGATATAATGCAGCTGCAATATATCCACCTGGGTGTTTTTATGCTGCGCTGGTTAACCCACTGATTTATATAACTTTTTGATTCCAATAACTCCCTGTTTCTGGAACATGTTGACAGGTGACACAATACAGCCGCTTTTGAACACACTATTATGTTCATTAGCGAACTTTCAAATTTGAAAGTAAATATATATTGTAATGAGTAGCTAAAACCATATATAAAGTAGGCGTTTGGTAGCCTGTTCCCCCTGAGTGTAATTGAAGAGGACACGAGGAGGGTTCACGGCGGTAGATCGGTTCTGTCTACATATTTGGACGAATATGGCTAAGCCAAAAAAATCCTGCAAAGTAGGCCGTGATGCTGGCACAGGCCGGTTTATTCCGGTATCGGAAGTGCAGCGTCGTAAAAAAACAGCAGCTGTCGAAAGCATCAAAAAGAAGTAGGCACTCTTTTTCAGGAGCTTCGGCCCCTGTTTTTATTTGAGGAACAAACATAACAAACCGTTGAAGTCGGACAGCCCAAAGCTGTGTTTCAAAAAACGTAACACAGCTCGTGCCTGCTACTTAACGGGGCGTTATGAGTACTAAACGGTGCCATACATAAAGGAGATAACATGAAAACATTTTCTGAATATGCACATGAAAAGATGATTGATTTATTTAATAATCATTCTCATGAAGTAGGCAGCGAACTGAAAAATATCTACCCAGAAAAGTATAAAGATTATAAACCTACAGACTGTATAACTTATGCCTTGAATGTTATTAGCTATGCGTTTGAAAAACTTGAAAATAACAAGGCCTCAAAGAAAGTTTGGACGATCGGAGGAAAGGGAACCGATTTGGCAAAATATTTAGTGGACTTTCATAGCTGGAAAGGCATATACATAAATCCTGACTCACAGCATCCAGTTGATGCTGATCCTGAACATACGTATACGAGCCATCTTGCAAAAAAGACGTGCAAATATTACCAAATCCCTCTGGAATACAAAGTTCAAAATTATTCGGCTACACCAAAAACACATTCAGCTTATCAAGCGCTTAATAAATCTGCTCCTGTCACTAAACTAAATAGTATAGACATTGCGAGCCTTGAGCTAGTCAAATTTGGCTTTGGTATATCTAGAGGAGGGAGGCATACTTGGGTCTTTTCAAAAGGAAAAGTATACGAAGTCCATTGGGATAAAATTGGTTCAGAGCTTTACGAAGAAACTCCCCTTCGATCATATCCTTGGATTAGCGGTGCAATTGTAGTCCCTTTTGATCAATCAGTTCTTTTATCTACATCGTCAAAACTAAAGTGTGGGGCTTAATATGCTTCGCATCCTCATACTAGTATGTTTTCTATTGGCTTCTGGCTGCTCAGATGATACCAGCAAAAATACTGTAGTACTCAATTATAACGATTTTGGTCCGCAGGTTATTGCTAGCGAAATTATTGGGATGGAGTGGTGGCAATGGCAGGATCATGGCGAATCAAGGCCAAGAGACTACGACATCAAAGTAGTGGTGTATCGCAAAGTGGCACTGGATGAAATAAAAAAAATATATTCCATTAACCCTGATCAAGAGCAGGACTACAGGTATTTAAAATATGAAGCAGCGATAATTTTTTTAGATAAAAAAATTGAAGATAATGTCATAGATGAAGTCACTATACGCCTTCAAAAAACAAGGGATTTCCTGACCGACAAACTTGGCGACAAAAATTGAAATAAACTCATAGCAAATTGCCCCAGTTGACGTTATTGTGGCAGTCGAATTTATTGTTTTTTGTAGAAACTGAAAGTTTAGTGACACTAAATAGTACCCTACATTGAGCAATTTTACCGATTGCTATTCAAGAAGTTTCACTCCTAGAATGTTTGCTCAGGTATTGTAAAAATGGGCAGCCCGCTGCAATTTCGCGGAGTGCCAGCAAGATAGGAATTGGTTGGGGGAAGTGCGGTATTCTTCCCTCGTAAATATTGGGCAGCGGCCAGCCAAACTATGGCTGGCAAAGTGCTAGTAGTCAGCCCCGAGCGCGCCAACTATAACCAGGATAGGCAAGCTCGCCCAACCCCTTCGGGGCTGGACTGGACAGCCTACGCGTTGCTTCGGCTGCCCTTGCTAGCGGCGTTACATTTACAAACTAATGGAGAACTAATGAATTATTTAATTGGATTTATTTTTCTGGTGGTTGGTACTCTTTGCCATGCAGGTAGTATTGGCTTTGGTCAGGTGATTGCAGTAAAACAATATGACTTAGGTTCAAATGAGTCAGTGAAAATTTATTTATCCGAAAATTCAACAAATGTAAATACTGACTGTATAGAAAACGGAAATGTATACGGTGTAATCACACCGTCTAGCCATGACGAATCAACTATAAATCGGATGTTTAGTTTGGCTACAGCTGCTTATATGTCGGGTAAAAAGCTTAGGCTTCACTCTGAAACAGATTCATGTGAAGTGGATTTTGTCGCAGTTCAGGAGTCTGTTTTTTAATATAAATGAAATGTAAATCGAGTAGCCGGTAGTTTCTAGCTACTGGCTACTGGCTACTGGCTACCACACCACTTATCGTACGGTTCAGCAATGGGCTGCTCCCTATCTGTAATGAATCTCTACCCAGCAATCACGTAGTAAAATCAAGCCCATCTTTTGGAAAAATTCATTGTTAAGTGCAATATGAATACTTTTAGTTTTTGCATTTCTCCTGCACCGTTTACAAGACAACCCACAAGTGACAGCTAGTGATTCTCTCACACTCATGCGTAGTAAGTTTCGGACGTACTTTTTTCAGTAGTTAATTTTCAATCTTCGCCGTATCCAGCAATCAAGATCGATGTTTTTATAGTCTTGCGACACACCAAAATAATTGATCCAACCACGGAGAAATTCGGCAAGCTCTTTCAATTTATTGCCCCTAGAAACACCACGGAATCGCCCTACAATATTACGGGCACGATATTTAAATTTGAGCAAAAACTTATCATGCCAGACAAGCTTTGCTCTCTTCGATAGAAAAACCAAATTATTTCGCCGTATAAGACTTTGAATAAGCCTAAAAAATGTGTATAAAGCACAACCCAAATGTTATAGATCCAAGTAGCTTCAGCGTTAAAATATGATTAAAAAACTGATTCTTTTTCTCCCCCTACTCTTGGTAGGCTGCGTATCAAATAGAGAGTGCTTAATTTATGAAGTTGAAATTGAAAAGACATATCATACGAAAAATTGTGATGGAATAAAGGCTGCGGGCGGCCCTTGTGTTTTTCCTAGCTATATGAAAGAACAACCTGTGCAGAGATGTCTAATTTACAAGTAATATAATTCGTTAAGCCAACTTCTAAAAACGCCAGCATAAATACGCGTTACCGCTCTGAATTCGCAACAAATTGCTCGCCTATGTGGCGGGCATTATGCTTCTATTGGGGTCTGAATTGAAAAATTTATTGATTTCCGCAATTACACTTCTGCTTGCACTGGCTGCTTATTAGCTTACTTTTTCAGCCTTTTATGACTCATGGCTCCCCTACTATTATGAAGAGTATCTCCCAGATTTCTTCTTGACCGGGTTAGTGGCAATCACACTCTTACTTTTTGCAATTACTGCCACCCTAAGAAAAAATAGTCTTGGCTATTTTGCAACATACATCAATACAGCGAGAGCGACTTTTTTAGGCTTGCCGGTGCCGACTAAGCGCCTATACATCAGCTTCAATTTAGGTAATGCTGTTTAGAAGGGCATCCTCTAAAGCCTATCCAATATATTCCTTTTTATTACCACCGCCCTTGCAGGCCGACCTTACCATCCTTTGGACTTGTAGCGGCTCATACCGCCACAGCACCGGCCCGCAGCTGAGACCGAGTATACGGTTATCTGCTTGGGGAAAAGCATCAACCATGGACTCGTCCCAGAGCAGGGTGAGCGTACTCACCCTCAGACCGTGGTTGAACTCAAAATCCACGGTTGTTTGCGCGGCCCACTAGTCGTAGAGAGGTGTGTAATGCATAGCCGACCTTCGCTGCAAAACCATCAAGCCAGCCCGATAAAAGAGAGGAGAACCCGGCAGGCGCCCCCTCGTAAAAAATCATTATTTGCCGCTGCCGTCATAATAGTGGGAGCGGCCATTTTGGCTCCATTGGCCTATGCCGTGGACTATTCCAATCCCCACTCCCGGTATGGCTATCAGTCGGGACATGGCAATCGTTATGGCGGGCACTCGAGATACAGCAGGCATATGTGGTTTAAGACCAATGTGCAGGGCGCCCCGCGTATTGTGATTGATCTCAGCGAGCAAATGGCCTATTTCTATAAGGGCGGGCGCTTGGCTGGTATAACCCCTGTCTCCACCGGCAAGGCCGGGCACAGAACACCGACGGGCAACTTTCGTATTTCGCAGAAAAAGTACAACCACCGCTCCAACCTATATGGCCACTATGTCAGCCGCAGAGGATACGTACTGCGCAGCAACGTGGATGTGCGCCGGCACCGCAAGCCGGCCGGAGCCATTTTTCGCGGGGCCTCTATGGATTATATGATGCGAATTAATGGCCCGATTACCATGCATGCCGGCCATGTCCCGGGATATCCCGCCTCACACGGCTGTATTCGCCTACCCTGGCATATGGCCAGGATTTTCTATCACCACGCCAAAGTGGGCACCAGGGTATCCGTAGTGCCATAAACACCGGCAGCTCAAATAACTTTTCCGTGTCATAAAAAAAGGCGGACTATGTAGCCCGCCTTTTTTTATTGGGAAACCTCAGCGCTCTTCTTCTCCGCTAAATCCATACGGGCAAAATAGTCGTGAGCCGCGCGGTTAACATGCCTTGCCAGCAAGAAGGTGGACAGCATTGTGGGTATCGCCATTACCGCATACATTCCGATAATAATACTGTTTACGGCACTTAGAGAGGCGACGGAGCCCAAGACAATCAATACCATATAGAGCCCGGTATAGAGCCCCTGCCAGCGGCCACGGAAAAGAAAAACGTAGCACTTCATGCCGTAATACCAGCAGGTAACGATAGTGCTAAACGCCAGTGGCAGTACCATAAGCAGTAACAAAATAGGGCCGAACGGGCCAAATACCTGGGAGAATGCCTGTGCAGTCAGAGTAACTCCAGCAATATTCCCCCCCTGCTGCCAAGCGCCGGTCAGCAGTATCACCAGTGCCGTGCAAGTACAGATAAGCAGGGTATCCACAATCGGTCCGAGCATGGCAACCACACCTTCGCGAATGGGCTCGCGGGTTTTCGCCGCACCATGGGCCAGGGATTCCGTGCCGATACCCGCTTCATTAGAGAATGCTCCGCGGCTCACTCCAACGGTAATGGCCGTACCCAATGTACCTCCGGCAATGGCCTGGCCGCTGAAAGCATCGGAGAAAATCAGCGCAAATGCTGCCGGTACCTGCTCCCAAAAACTGGCAATCACCACCAGGGTCATCCCCAGATAAAGCAGTACCATGCCCGGTACCACCCCTGCGGAGAATTTGCCGATACGCTGGATTCGACCGGCAATCACATAGGCGGAGGCAATAGCAATGAGTAAGCCAACGGCAAAATCAAATGTAAATGACCCACCAGGTGCCACCCAGCCCAACGGCTCAGCAAAAGACTCGCGCAATAACTGCGTGGTTTGATTGGATTGAAACACCGGCAACATACCGCAGAGCCCTGCCACGGCGAACAGTACAGCCAGTGGCATCCAGCGTCGGCCCAATCCCTCGCGGATAACATACATGGGGCCACCTTGCAGTTCCCCACTCGCATCGCGGCCGCGAAACATCACCGCCAGGGTCGCCGTATAAAATTTAGTGGCCACCCCCACCAGGGCCGTGACCCACATCCAGAAAATCGCTCCGGGACCGCCAAGGGTTATAGCGATAGCAACTCCGGAGATATTACCCAGCCCCAGAGTGCCCGACAGCGCGGTAGAAAGTGCCTGGCTGTGATTCACCTGGCCCGGGTCATTGGGGTCATCGTAGCGGCCGCTTAGCAGCTCAATACTGTGCCCCAAATGGCGATAGGGACGGCCGCGAGAATAAATAAGTAGCGCAAGACCGCCACCCACTAACAGCACCAACAAGGGTGGGCCCCAAACGAAGCTGGCAAAAGCCTCCAGTGCCCGATCAATAGTAGGGAATATCGACATAATTGAATGTATTTCCGGTGAGATCCGCCCAGTCTAGGTACGCTCACACCAAACTGTCAAAATACGACTGCGAAACCCCACTGCCCAATAAATGCGAAAATATCACTAAAACTGGAAATTCTGGCAATAAAAAAGCCCCAAAAAGGGGCTTTTTAAAAGTTTTATTACGGTTTTTGATCAAGCCGTAGTAGTTGCCTTTAATTCGGTCTGGGGCTCTGAACGCTCTCGTACCAGGGCCACCGATAGAGCCCCAAGCAACATGCACACACCCGCCAGTACGATGATGTAAATAGCCTGGTTTTCAAACACCGTTTTTAAAATAAGGCCCGCTAGCAGGGCGGAAACAATCTGCGGGGCAGCGATGGTGAAATTAAAGATTCCCATATAAACACCGGTTTTATCCGCTGGCAGGGAATCGGAGAGGATCGCATAGGGCATCGCCAGAATTGCGGCCCAGGCAATGCCCACCCCCACCATCGGCAACAGTAACCCCAGGGCGCCACTGGGTACGGAGACTTGAGTAATCAACAGATTGACCTGAGTGGCCTCACCGCCCTGGAAGAACAGAAAGCTGATATACCCCAAACCACCCAGTGCCAGCGATAGCGAGTAAGTCAGCTTGCGCCCCAGCACCTGAGATAAACGAGCCAGGACGATGGAAAAGAGTGCGGCAAACAGGGAGTAGGCCGCGAAAATAATACCCACCCAGTCACCGGCAGCGCCCTTGGCTGCGGCAATATGCGCGGGAATTTCTTTGACACTTTCCAGATAGGCCGGGTCAAACCACTTGGCTTCCACTCCCCAAACGTGTTGAGTAATCGCTGGAGTGGTGTAAACCCACATAATAAACAGGGCAAACCAGGAGAAGAACTGCACCAGGGCCAGCTGGCGCATAGTGCGCGGCATTTTGATTAACAGCTGGAAAAAGCCGCTCAAGCGCTTGGCCAGTGAGGCCTTCTGCTGCCGCTCCCGTTCCAGCTGTGCAGAGTCGAGCCCCTTATAGGCATTGTACTGCTCCGGCGGATACTCCTTGGTGCGCAGTACCGTCCACAGCACACTGCCCAACAGCACTGTGGCGCCGATATAGAAGGCCCATATAACCGAAGGGGCCACCTCTCCCGCACGGGCGGTATTTTCCAGGCCGATCACATTGGTCAGGATAAAAGGCAACATGGAGCCGAAGATGGCGCCGATATTAATCAGCAAAGACTGTATCGAGTAACCCAAGGTACGCTGCTCTGAGGGCACCATATCGGACACCAGAGCGCGGAAAGGCTGCATGGTCACATTAAAGGCCGCATCCATCAGGGCCAACATAACACCGCCGAAGATAATCGGAGCCACTAGCGCCACAACCAGGCCGGCATTGGGCATAAACGCCATACCCAGGGCCGCAGCGATGGCACCAAAGAGGATAAAGGGGTTGCGGCGGCCGAAACGACTCCAGGTTCGGTCCGAGGCCGAGCCCACGATAGGCTGTACGATAAGCCCCATAAGCGGTGCCACTATCCAGAACAAGGATAGGGAGTGAAGGTCCGCTCCCAGGTCAGACAAGATCCTACTGGCATTGGCATTTTGCAGGGAAAAGCCAAATTGCACCCCGAGAAAACCGAGACTGACATTCCACACCTGCCAAAAGGGCAAGCGCGGTTGCTGGGCTTGCGGCGCAACGGCGCTGCTGGCTGATTGGGTCATAGAGGTCACCGCATCACTAGTTATGCTTATTCTGCCATTCTCACACGCACTCCCGCAGCAGCCATCCTCCCCCACAGGGGAGGATGCGGGCCAGAACCTGCGCTTTAGGATAAACTCAAGCCCGGGTGTATACGCCGGGCCAATACGAAACCGTGAATCCCAATCAAGCAACTGAAGTCCCGCGCGATGATCCTAAAATCCCCACTCCTGCGCCTGGTATGCCTCGCAGCTGCACTCTGCCTGAGCGCGCAATCCCCAGCCGCTGAACAGCGCAACTACCGCGATCACACCATGAGCGAAGACTCACTAACTGTACAGACAAGTGAAGGCGAGGTCACCCTCACCCCGGTGGGCCCTTCAGCGCTATCGGTACACTATCGCCGCGAGGGCCTAAAGCAGTTGCCTTCATTTGCTCTCGCTCCCCACCCCAGTGGCCAACCCCAGGCGACGCTGGAACAGCAAGGCGACAAGCTCGTTTACCGCACGGGCGCGCTCAGTGCCGTTATCCACAAGTCCCCCTTCCGTATTGAATACCTGCGCGGTAAAGAGCCAATCCTGAGTGAGGAGAGCGGCTTCTTTGCCACCGAGACCATGCGCGGATTCCGCTTCGCACTGTCGCCAGAGGAAAAACTTCTGGGTGGTGGAGAGCGGGTTATGGGTATGGACCGTCGCGGCCAACGCCTGCCCCTGTATAACCGCGCCCACTACGGCTACACCACCGAATCCAACCAGATGTATTTTTCCCTGCCGGCAGTACTGTCCAGCAATAAATACATTCTGCTGTTCGACAACTCCGCCACCGGTACCCTGGACCTGGGCGCCAGCGAAGAAGACGTCCTACAGTTTGAAGCTGTGGCCGGGCGCACCGCTTACATCGTGGTAGCTGCTGAGACTTATCCACAACTGCTGGAAAATTATGTATCCACCACCGGCAAGCAGCCCCTGCCCCCCCGCTGGGCCCTGGGTAACTTCGCCTCGCGCTTTGGCTATCACAGCGAGGCCGAGGTGCGTGCAACTGTGGACAAATTTGCCGAGGAAGATTTCCCCCTGGACGCCCTGGTGTTGGACCTCTACTGGTTTGGCCCGGATATCAAAGGCCATATGGGCAACCTGGCCTGGGATAAGGAGGCCTTTCCCGAACCAGAAAAAATGATGGCCGACCTAAAAGATCGCGGTATCAACACCATTCTGGTGACCGAGCCTTTTGTTCTCTCCACCTCCGAGCGCTGGCAGGAAGCCGTGGCGAATAATGCCCTGGCGAAAAACCTAGCAGGAGAACCCAAGCGTTTTGATTTCTATTTCGGCAATACCGGCCTGATCGATGTCTTCTCCGAAGATGGCCGCGATTGGTTCTGGAATATTTACGATGGACTACAGGAACAGGGCGTAGCCGGCTGGTGGGGCGACCTGGGTGAACCGGAAGTTCACCCCTCCGATACCGTTCACGCAATCGGTATGGCCGATGAAGTCCACAACGCCTTTGGCCACGCCTGGGCACAGTTACTGCACCAGCGCCTAACGGCAAAACACCCGGAGCGCCGCCCCTTTATTATGATGCGCGCCGGTTTTGCCGGCTCCCAGCGCTACGGAATGATTCCCTGGACCGGTGACGTCGCTCGGGAATGGGGTGGCTTACAGCCCCAGGTGGAATTGGCTCTGAGTATGGGCTTGCTGGGCTTTGGCTACACCCATTCAGACCTGGGCGGCTTTGCCGGTGGTGAGAAATTTGACCGCGAACTCTATATCCGCTGGTTACAGTACGGCGTATTCCAACCGGTTTACCGCCCGCACGCCCAGGAGCATATTGCTTCCGAACCGGTTTTCCACGATCGCCGCACCCGCGATATCCTGCGCGAGTATGTAAAACTGCGCTATCGCCTGCTGCCCTACAACTACACCCTCGCCTTCGAAAACAGCCAGACCGGCATGCCGCTGATGCGCCCGCTATTTTTCGAAAACGAAAGTGACCTGTCGCTACTGGACTACAAGAATGCCTACCTGTGGGGCAAGGATTTCCTCGTTGCCCCAGTCGTGGAAGAAGATGTGGATGAGGTCGCGGTAAAACTGCCCGGCGGCACCTGGTTCGATTACTGGACAGATAAACAATATTCTGGCGAGCAGGCCCTGATGGAAGTGGACCTGAAAACTATCCCGGTACTGGTGCGGGCCGGCGCTATTATTCCCACCATTGACGCTGTCCACAGCAGTCGCGATTACTCCAGCAAAAACCTG
Source organism: Microbulbifer regidiadema (SeqCode) (assembly GCF_052467605.1). NCBI lineage: Bacteria > Pseudomonadati > Pseudomonadota > Gammaproteobacteria > Cellvibrionales > Microbulbiferaceae > Microbulbifer > Microbulbifer regidiadema (SeqCode). Next base: position 2,720,225 of record NZ_CP174316.1, read on the forward strand.
ACCCTGGATTACTACGCCCATCCCGCAGCGGCAAAGTCCGAGCGCTATATTTATGAAGATGATGGCGCTACCGCGCAGGCCTTTGAAAAAGGCAAATACGAGAAGCTGTATTTCTCAGCTGAAAATAATCAGCAGAGCTTAACTTTTAGCTTTAAGCGTGAGGGCGAGGGTTATACCGGTATGCCGGAATTCCGTGCGGTCAGTTTAAATATTCACAACTGGCAACAAATGCCTGTGCAACTGAATATTAGTGGCGATTCCCTGCCTATTTTCGACAGTGAAAAAGACTTTGCCCAGGCACCCCGTGGAGCCTGGTATCACAAGCGCAAACAGCAACTGCTGGTTAAATTTGACTGGCATAAAGAGCCGCTGGATTTAATTTTAACAAATCCATAAAGCAACCTGCTGCTGTTCACTGGCTGAGAAGATTAAAATCATCAGGAAACCATGAAGAAGTTACACTCCCTGTTTATTGCCAAACTCCTTGCAACCTCTCTACTGGGGGCCACTCTATTCAGTACTGGCGGCTGCACCCAGGAAAATAGCTCGAAAGAGACTAACCCCTCGACAGAAGCCGGCGGGGAAAAAGCGGTTATCTACCAAGTGCTGCCGCGCTTGTTTGGCAACACTAACAGCACCAACAAACCCTGGGGCACACTCGCAGAGAATGGTGTGGGTAAGTTCTCCGACTTTACCCCAAAAGCACTGAGTGAAATCCACGCACTGGGTGCCACCCATATCTGGTACACCGGCGCCCTGCACCACGCACTCGTCGGCGACTACACCGAATACGGTATCAGTAACGACGATCCAGATGTGGTCAAAGGCCGCGCCGGCTCCCCTTATGCCATCAAGGATTACTACAGCGTCAACCCGGACCTGGCCAACAATCCCGCAGAGCGCTTACAGGAGTTTCAGGCACTGCTGCAGCGCAGCCACGCGGCCGGCTTAAAAGTGATTATCGATATAGTGCCGAACCATGTCGCCCGCGCCTATCAATCCCTCGATAAACCCCGGGACCTACGGGATTTTGGCGCCGACGACAACACCCAGGTCACCTACGCCCGCAATAACAATTTCTACTATGTGGTGGGTGAAGATTTCCGTGTGCCCGTAGCTGAGGACGGTTATCTGCCTCTCAACGGCGAGGCCAACGATCTTGTCGACGGACAGTTTGCGGAGAGCCCCGCCAAATGGACCGGCAATGGCGCACGCAGCCCACAGCCGGCCATGCACGACTGGTATGAAACGGTAAAGATTAACTTTGGCGTTCGCCCCGATGGCAGTAAAAACTTTTCTGAGCTGCCCCGGCAGTATGCCGAGCGCGACTACCGCGCCCACGCCCAATTTTGGGCGGACAAAAAAGTCCCGGACACCTGGAAAAAATTCCGCGATATCGCCCACTACTGGCTGGACTTTGGTGTGGATGGATTCCGCTACGATATGGCCGGTATGGTGCCGGTGGAATTCTGGAGTTACCTGAACTCCTCGATCAAAATGCGCAATCCCGACGCACTGCTGCTCGCCGAAATCTATACTCCAGAGCGCTACCGGGACTATCTGTACCTGGGCAAAATGGATTATCTCTACGATAAAGTCGGCACCTACGACGCTATTCGCGCAGTTATGGAGAACAGCGGTAGCACTGACAAAATTGCAGAGGTGCAGGCAGGCCTGATAGATATTTCCGCTCATATGTTGCGCTTTATGGAAAACCACGACGAGCAGCGTATCGCCAGCTCAGAATTTTCCGGCAACCCCAAGGCGGGCAAGCCCGCAATGCTGGTGTCCGCCGCGCTCTCCCCAGCCCCTACCCTGGTTTACTTTGGCCAGGAGTTAGGAGAACCCGCCAACCGAGATGCCGGCTTCGGTAAAGCCAGCCGCACCACCATTTTCGACTATTGGTCAGTACCCAGTGTACGCCGCTGGAACAATAAGGGCGCTTTTGACACTGCACTGCTGACAAAAGAAGAAAAAGAGCTGCGCAGCTTCTACCAGCGCCTGCTTAATTTCTCCAAACAGAGCCCGGCCCTGCGCGGCGACTATCTGGACTTACACAGCTACAACCGCCAGAAAAATTCTGGCTATGGAGAAAAGCAATTTTCCTTTGCCCGCTGGAGCGAACAAGAAAAATTGTTGGTAGTCGCCAACTTTGATAACAGGGCTGTGTCATTTAATTTCCAGCTGCCAGAAGTACTGATTAAACACTGGAATTTGGAGATGGGACAATTTAAGGCTACAAGTCAGCTTTCGCAAAAAACTATAGATCTGGAAGTCAACAATCAACTTGGATCAATGAAGATAGATTTGGAGCCTTTTGAAAGCCATATATTTATTATTACCAGGCATCCCCAGGACTAAGTATATCCAAGCGTTCTGGAGGAGACGCCAATCCCCTATACACTCTTTGACGAATGCGCTATAAACGGGTGCTACGGCTATTTTTTTAATAGCGATAAGTTTAGAAAATAGTTTGGCGGGAGAGATACAGAGGATAGTAGTGGGCAGGGTAAGCGACACAGGCAGGCTGGAAATCCAGCCTGCCTGATTGCAGTTTTATAGTGCTATCACGCTATAAGTCATAGTTTGATCGTTTACCTGCACTTTGTAACTGCCAGTTACAGAAGTGTAGATATCAGATCCGTCCTGATCCAAGTCACCATCGGAGTCACTATCACCGTAGTTCTCACTCCAATCTCCATTGACATCGAACTTGAAGCGCTGCTGGGATTGGCCATCAAAATCGACCTGGATTTCCCAGGTGTTATCAGCCACTAATTCCATAGCGTCAGCGCCCCAACTATTTGGGGTACCCCGGAAATAAAGTGAGGAGAAGTTAGACGTGTAGCTAGTGCAGTCTGCACAGGTCAGGCTGTAGCTCAGGGTTTCATCGTTGACCTCAACAATATAAGTGCCTGATACATTGGTGTAGATATCATCACCGCCCTGATCCAGGGAGCCGTCCGCACTGTTGTCGCCGTAGTTCTCAACCCAGTCGCCGTTGACATCAAACTTGAAGCGTTGATCACTGCTGCCATCGAAAACTACTGTCGCACGCCAGGTGTTATCCGCTACCAGAGTCATCGCCTGCGTGCCCCAGCCATTGGGCGTGCCACGGAAGTTTAATGCCGCAAAGTTCTGTGCGTAACCCGCATTGGGGTCAGTTACAGTAATGGTTGCCGTCGCACTATCGGTGAGGCCATCGTTGTCGGTAACCGTCACCATCTCAGTGTAAGTACCTGCACTGGCGAAGCTTAAAGTCTTCGTGGCAGCGCTACCACCGCTACTCCAGCTATAGGAAACCACACTGCCGTCACTGTCAGTAGAGCTACTGGCATCCAGAGTAACACTCTCATTGACCTCAACGGTGCTGGATACTGGGGTCACAGCGGCTGAAGGCGCCTGCTGGGAGGAGACCTCAGTGATCGTATAGGCCAGAGTCTCATCATTCACTTCGATAAGGTAGCTGCCGGTTACCGAGGTATAGATGTCCGCTCCGGTTTGATCCAGTGTGCCATCGGCACCGTCATCACCGTAGTTTTCACTCCAATCAGCGTAGATATCCAGCTTAAAGCGCTGATCTGCCTGGCCATCAAAGTTGACCACCAATTGCCAGGTGTTATCTGCCACCAATTCAAAAGCGGTCGCGCCCCAATTATTGGCCGTACCCCGGAAATAAAGGCTGGGAAAGCCCGCTCCCGAACATGCATCGTCACAGGGGCCGGATAACTGACCAGCGTGAATAGCCGCAGCGGAATAAGCCGCAACATTGAAAGTGGCATAGCCGTTGCTGCCTACGGAAATAACCTCACCGCTGCACTCATCATCTCCCGCCAGAACATTGCAGTAATCCCCTTCCGGAAGACCCGTGTACAGCGTTTGGCTGAGAGAGTTACCCTCGTTATTAATAACGACGTAGCCTTTGTCACCACGTCCAAAGGCAATCTGGTTATCGCCGTTATCCCACCAATTTTCCATATTGGTGCCATCGGTGTAGTTGCGGAAACCCACCATATTGGCAATATTGCCCCAGCGGTGCTGACAGACCCATTCATCGTTCTCACAGCTCTCTGGACCCGTGCTGGGAGGGCCAATATCGGTATCGGTAAAGTCATAGCCTGACATGACCTTCGGGTAACCATAGGGGTGTGCCAGCATAAACACGTTGGCCAAGTTGTACTTGTAGCCATCGTGATAGGTCAGGTTACCGCCACCACCGTGGCCGCGCTCGCGATCGTGGTTATCGATAAAGTTCACCACATCGCCGGAAGACAGAAGCCCCCAGCTCTCGCCGATACTGGCGAGGTTTTTGATTTGACCGTTAAAGTTACTCGCCACATCCGTGCCGTACTTAAATTCAGTCACACGGCCCAGGAAAGTGTAATTGTACGGCTGAATTTCACTGGCTTCGCCATCCGCACCAATAACTTCAGAAAAGATCCAGGGATTTCCGGCTTTGCTCATAATGCCGTACATATCGCTGGGAGACATATGCTTAACCGCATCCACACGGAAACCGGCAATGCCCATACCCTGCAACTTGTTCAGATAATCGGCCAGGGTCTGCTGTACATAGCTGGAACCGGTGTCCAAGTCTGGCAGTCCTACCAAGCGGCAGTCCCAGACATTATTGGCATCACTGTAGTTATCGACGGTACACTCGGAGTGATAATCCGCTGGGGAAAACTCGGGGTGATTCAGCAGAGTCCACTCGGTACCGCCCCAACCCGTGCCGCCGCCATTCCAGGCTGCCGTGTGGTTAATTACTGCGTCTGCATAAACCTTAACACCCGCCGCATTACAGCGGTTGATCATGCTCTGCAACTCTTCCTCGGTACCGCTGCGGCTGGTCAGGTTAGTGTAAGTGACCGGCTGATAGCGCGCCCACCAGGTGGAGTGGCTGATATGTTCCTGGGGCGGTGAAATCTGTACCGCATCAAACCCTTTCGGGCCCAGGAATTCTTCACACTCACTGGCAATATCATTCCAGCTCCACTCAAACAGGTGTACAAAGGCGGTACCGGCGCTGGCATGGGTACTGGACATGGCACCGAGTACAATACCCGCACCTCCCAAAAGCCCCTTTAACGGAAATGATTTTTTCATTTTCACGTTCCTTTTTCTCTCATCTGTAGTCGTTATGTTTTTCGCGTAGGGAAAGCTCCACAGGCAGTTATCTGCCAATGATTAACGATTATCTCCCTACACCGGGGTGGTCTACTTGTAACTACACCTTTCTCCACAGCCATAGCCCTCCCTACAAGTATCTTGCTTGCACAGATCCCGGAAGCGGATTAAAGCGCTACAACCGATAGGCATCCGCTCAGCAAAAAGATGGGGGGAGAACGCCGCAAGCGGCGAAGAAAGATATAGGCGTATCATCGCGGGTGACCATTTATTATTTTTGCAGCTCAACCCCGATATACGGGCACTTTAGTTACCCTCTATCAGGCCTGGTGGGCGCTATCCCCGCCCTGCTGATCACTCATCCTGAGACATCCACATGCTATCCGGAGAGATTTCCAATCGGGACAATATGTGAACAAATACCAAAAAACAGTATTAATATGCACTCCATGTGCTACTACAAGCCCGGAATTACAGCAATCCTGGCTCGTGATAGACTAATAAGGGGGCCAGGAGAACACATCACCCCCCCCGGGGGGCGTAGTGGATACCGCTACTACCGGTTTTAATACCGAAAGTCATTTGACCTCACAGGCCAAAAATCAAGCAGAAAAGGAAGTGATGAAATAGGTGCAGGATAGCGGGGACTAGCAAGTCCTATTTATCAAATTCGAAAACACAATTTATAACCGCCAGAATGGAAACTTCATAATTTCTTTTTTAAGCCAGCTCGATAAAAGAGCAGGTTGCCAATATGCCTTGATACGGCACTCAGCAATCTTATCGACGCTTGGCTTCGGGGCTCAATTCTCGGCACCGCCCCTGTATTGAAGCTCTGAACGGATTAAAAGGGTGTCTATAAACACCCGACAGGCATTAGTGCCTGATAATATGGAAATAAGTAGTCATATGAAAAATCGACACCAAGAACAATGGGAAAACTTGGGCACTCACGACCCCTATTGGGCTGTACTGTCAGACCCGTCAAAAAAAAATAGGCAATGGGATAAGGAGATCTTTTTCAACTCGGGAAAGCAGGAGATACACCGAGTTTTAGCCAATCTTCGCCAGCAGCATATGCAACCGCGCTTAGGCACGGCTCTGGATTTTGGCTGTGGTGTGGGCCGCCTTAGCCGTGCGCTGTCAACGCACTTTAAAAAAGTCATTGGCGTAGATATTTCTAGCTCTATGATTGCAGAAGCTCGCACTCAACACCGAGAGCATCCCAATATTGACTTTATACACAATACCGCAAACGACCTATCCATAATCCCCGATGGATCTATTGACTTTATTTATAGCAATATTGTGTTACAGCATATCCCCAGCAAACAGCAGAAGCGGTTTATTGAGGAGTTTTGCCGAGTGCTACGCCCCAGTGGAATTATAGTTTTCCAGACTCCGTCGCAGCATGATCTTTCTGCCATTTCTGGCTGGGCTCACTTCCTACTCGGAAATCGTATTTTAAATATTCTCAGAAGAGTCAAGTATGGGAAACACGGTGTAATGGAAGTCCATATACTCCCTAAGCAGTGGATATTAAAAACACTGGGCGAGTGTGGCATATCGATTAATGAAGTGGAACGATTTGACTCAAGCGGCAAGGGATTTAAAAGCTATCGCTACTATGGCACGAAAAGCTAATGCATTTAACGTTTTAAACGGCTGGCCACATTTTTGGCTCACGCCACGTCTCTTATTCAAGGCTTAAGAACGCCTCCAAACAACTCCGCCATACCTCTGCGGAGTTTGAAGGCCACAGCTGCAACACAGCAGCTATGGCCTTTAAGTCCCGATAGGGGAACTAGTCGATACTTGTATTACAAGTCTATCGAACGATACATAAATACTTCTCTGAGAGAGAAATTAATAACCGGGATATTTCTCTATTATTGAATCAGCATAATCACACCGCTCACCGAACTCACCCACAGGCCAGTTGCGGAACTCCAGCAGGTCTTGAGCTATTTCCGCTATCTCAGTCGATAACTCAAGCTGAGCCAGCCAATCTGCGGGAATGGCATCCACCCCCAGCTGCGCACCGAGGAGATTACCGGTAATAGCCCCGGTAGAGTCTGAGTCTCCATCATGGTTAACCGCCATCAGCAAGGCTTCTTTAAGGTTCGGAGCTTTAAGGGCGCAGTACAGGGAAATAGCGAGCGCCTCCTCAGCCACCCATCCCTCTCCCATCTGTTTAATCGCCTGACCTGGAGGCGTATTTCCAGCGGCGAGCTGTTCAGCCCACTCGATGGCTGTAAGGGTTTCCATATGGTTTGGATATTTGCACAGCTCCGTTTTAGCGGTAGCTATAGCTTTATTTAACGACTGCCCATCTAATAGTATTAAAATAACAACCGCTAATACGCCTGCGGTGAGCTGACCTGTGGCGTGGCCGTGGGTAATCGCGGCAAAATCAGACGCCTGCTTGAATGCGATCTCAATATTGTATACACCATTAGCACGCCACTGGTACAAGGCTACCGGCGCAACTCGCATCACTCCTCCGCAGCCTTTGCTGTCATTGTCGGCGCGAATTCCAGCCCCGTCGGCATAGGCATTGAGGGCCTGTAGACAGGTCATACCCGGAGCCCGGCGGTAGTGCAATTGTGGCAGCTCCAGTAACCAGCTTCTATTTACGATATCACTGCGATTACTGAGAGCCCCTGACTGGGTATGCAGCCAGCGCAGATAGGCTCTAGCCACTGTACTTTCCACATTGCATATCCCCCTACTGACACCACGGACATAAGCCCGCAACAGCCCCTCTGCTGTAAATAGCGTCATCTGGGTATCATCAGTAATCGCGCCCAAGCGCCCATAGACCGGGGAGAAATCGCGAATCCCCTGGGGACCAAATTTCCGCCTAATATCCTCCGAGCGAATAAACTCCACCGGGGCCCCCAGGGCATCTCCCACTGCACCAGCAAGCAGGCAGCCTTGAAAACGCTGATGTGGTGTAAGCGTTAATGGCGTATCGCTGTATTCTGAGCTGGGACCGATAGCGGGGCGCTGTTCACTGATATGCTGACTAAAAGCTTCCAATACACTAAGCGCGCCCTGCCGATAAAGGGCGTTTGGCAATAGTTTGCGCTGATTAGCACTGGGATTCATCAGTTCAACTAACCAACTTTCGACTTCCTCTGCGCTTTGACCTTGAGCCGTTTCTGCCCAGTAAATATGCGTAGTACCGCTTTTCTTCAGAGCCCGTTTATAGTGAGCGGCGGACTTGGGACCTGGGTTGGCATAGTGCTGCAAAGCATAATCCAGCAGTTCTTGATCATTGCTAAAACCCGGCCGCCAAATAAAAATATTTTCTGTACAGAGCTCCTCCCGGAGGCGAGTCTGCAAGCCGGCCTTTTTTGTTGAGTCCGTTTTGCCAATATAAATCGTACTCCAACGACCTTTTTCATCGTAACAACCCCACAGATAGACCCCGCTACAATCGGGCACCTGTGCCAATAGCTCGCGCACTTTATCTGTGTATTCCTTCGCAATCGGGTCGCTGCCATTAGCTGGGTATTCACCACTGTATTGACTGGCGTATTCATAAAGTGATTTTAATTTTAATCTTCCTGATTTATAGCTCAGATATTGATCCACCAGAAAACTCCCTGTAAAACTTATATAAACATTTTCTTAGATTGATTGTTGAGCCGTCAATAAAACCGGCTCAAACAGAAACTACTCGAACGACTTCCCGATAAATGATTAAGTTACATCTATTCCCCATTTTAAGCGGGTCTTTGCAGAATACGCCTCTTAGAATAAATCACCCACGAGAGATAAGCATCTCATAGTTGGGATAGTTACATCCCTCCCGGTATAGCGATCGGTAGAGGTCTTCCAGATTTGCAGCCGTATTGGCATAAATAACCGATAGCTCTGCGGCAGCAACAGAAATTTTTTCATCCTCACTGTCGATTTCTTTATGCAGCGTATCCAATGCCTGCTCAAGAAGTGGAATAAGAATAAAAAGATCACTGAGTGTTAAATTCATTTTCCTTCTCTTTTTATATTACGCTTCCTTAGCCTCATATTACTCCTTGATGTATATGTCTGCACGCTATGAGATAGTTTTCTTGCCCGGCGACGCTACCCGGGTTACCGAACAGGCCCACCGCGCTAGATGCACCAAATTTCACCTGTAGATGCTACTTCAGCCCCCTTGACTCCCTTCGCCAGTCTCGGTCAGTAAGCGGCCCAGTTGTTGAAACCCCAGCCCCGATCAGAGCGATACTTCCGGCTGGCTGTGATTAGGATTTATCCGGCAACAAAGTTGATCTACCTCAATATGCTCCAGCCCAGCTGCGCCATTATGCGCAGCAAAATAATTCGATGAGATAGGCGCCAAATTCGACAAATGGGACAGTCGGGGACTCGGGCTGGCACCCCCATCGTGGTAAATTAGACCTCTTGGTCAAATGCAGATCGCACTGGCCAGTAACACGCTTAGTTGAGGAGAAAAAATGGAGCAGCAAAGCACCGTATTCGTTGTAGTGGACCCTAACGATGAAAGGCATGTAGCTCTGGAGCGGGCCCTGACCACTTCACGTGGACGCAATCCTCAGCCGCGACTCGCTGTATTTGTCGCAGTTGATGGAGAGGCCGTAGACACCCGCGCAGTAAACGACCACCTGTTTCGCGATGAGTCCTGGTTCCGCGAGCAAATTCGCGAACCCATCTCAGAGGCCGGCCTGTCCTGTGAGATCACCGTGTGCTGGTCCAGCGACTGGCAGGCAGCCATTGTGCAGGAATCCAAGCGCTGTAATGCCGAAATGATCTACCTGCCGGTGCACGCAAAGAGCAGCCGCCGCTTCACCTTCGCCGAATCCAAGTGGCAAGTTTTAAAAACAGCGCGCTGCCCGGTGGTATTGATTCGCCCCGGCGCCAAAGACGAACGCAAAGTGGTATTGGCGACCGTTAACTACCAGGCAAAAACCCTGGAACAGCGCCAGCTCAATCGCCAGATCAGCGAGCGCGCAACCTATATCGCCGGCCACTACGGAGCAGAACTCCACCTGGTTAACGCCTTCCTCGACTCTATGCTCTACCCGGATCGCGGCGCCCTGGCCAAACTCGCCGATAAAACCGGCGTGCCTACCCATCGCATTCATGTGAAGCGCGGCTACACCAGTGATGTTGTCGAGGAAGTGGCCCGAGAGATCGATGCGGACCTGGTGGTGATGGGAACTATGAACCAATACGGGGAAACCGGTTCATTCCTGCGGGGCAATACTGCCGAGCGCGTTATCGGCCAGTTAGACGTTGACGTGATGGTGTGTAACCAGTTCACCACGACCGCTATCGACGGCGACTGAACCATCGGATCTATCGAAATGCTAACAGCCCCGGCCGTGATTCCCTGCCGGGGCTTTATTTTTTCAGGCTCTACTGCGGTTTCGCCGATAGGAGTAGCAGGGCCCCCTCGGTTACAAAGGTAACTCGCCCAGCTTCCACTCTGGCGCGCTTGCCCGAATAGTAATCGGTCAGCTCAACGCCATCGGCAAAGACACCGGCCACCGCGACACTCTTTTCTCCTGCTGGGAGATCCATCGCCACCACGACCGCTTGCTCACCGGCGAGGGTGCGGGAGAATGTGTAGGGTTTATCCGCCAGCTTCCGGTGAACGCCGGCACCGACAGCCGGGTGCGCACGGCGGAACTGTCCGAGCTTCTGCCAGTGGGCCAGCAGTGCGCGGGTTTCCGTCTGCGCCAAGTCATCCCAGTTCATATTGGTGCGCATTGAGGCATCGCCGTAAGCGCGCTCATCAATCATCGGGCGCGCCAGCTCATCACCGTAATATATCTGCACGGCACCGGGAGCCAACATCAGTTTGCTGGCGGCGCTCACGCTGTGCTGGCGCTCGCGGTCAAATGAGTGGTGGTCATCGTGAGAGCCCAAGTAATTCAGGACACCGAGCCCTTTTAAATCGCCGCTATTCAAGGCTGAGGAGTAGCTGGAGAAAATAGCTTCCGCCGGCTGGTCTGCAACCTGGGCAAAGCCGAAGTTAATCAGGCTGTCGAAACCATACTGGTAGAAGTCGACCTTTCGATCGCTGTAATCGTAGGAGCGGCCAACTGTGGGGCCAAAGTTATTGACACCGAAATGGTAAACCTCCCCCACCATAAAGAAATCGCGATCGTCCAACTTCTTGTTCGGGTTGTCCGCTTTCCACTCCGCCAGGGCCAGATCCGCCTCCCGCTTCAACAGGGCCCAGGCCTGTGGCTCTACGTGCTTAACCGTATCCACACGAAAACCATCGACACCGTATTCACGCACCCAATCGGTGAGCCATTTGATCAGGTAGTATTTGGGCGCGCGCGGGTAACCGGTGCGCTCAAAAAAAGCATCCAACTCGCGCTGCTCCCGCTCCAGACGCCCCTCACTCTTCCACTTTGCCAACAGTTGCGCCGGCAGCTCGACGTCTTTTTCGCTCTCCGTAAGGATATCGGTCAGGTTCGCATGAATGGCACATTCAACATTGCCGGCATAATCGGACCAATCACACGGCTGGCTATTGCGCAGCCAGGCCGAGGGCCACCTGGCGTCCTTCTCAGTGACGGGGCCCGTGTGATTGAGGATAACATCGAGCAAAACGCGGATACCCTGGCGGTGGGCGACCTCAATCAATTCCGCCAACTCCGCCTCGGTGCCGAAGTTGGCATCGACGGCAGTCCAGTCCTTCGGCCAGTAGCCGTGGAAGGCATAGGTACGCTTGTCGGATTCATTGTAGCCATGGATATTTTCAATCACCGGGGCCATCCAGATAGCATCCACCCCGAGATCATTAAAATAACCGGCTTCAATTTTTTCGATAACACCGCGCAGATCCCCACCCTCAAAGCCGCGCAGGTGTGCAGCGTCATCTTTGCGACCATAGGGGAAGTCATTGCTACTATCGCCATTATAAAAGCGGTCCGGCAACATAAAGTAAACCGTCGCATTGCGCCAAAAAGGATCTACCGGTTCGGCAGCTGCGGCAGTTTGTACCGCGCCTAGCATCAGGCCAATCAATAAGCTGGTGAATTTTCCCATCGTTCTCTCTTTTATTCGCCGCTCAGAATTATTCAGAGACTCCCTATAGCACTCTAGTGGCCTCAGCAATTCAAACATCCTCCCGCCCGGGGGCGTAGATACTGCGCAGGCTGTCAGGGCGGCAGTCCGGTTGTGCAATTTTCCATAGTAAAACTATTTTGCGAGCGGCGCTTTTGCAGAGTAATGTAAAACCAGCAGGCCGCGAGAAACCGCAGCGCGTTGTCGTGGTCAAAGGGTCACATTCTGATAGCAGTCAAAGGAGGCAGGGAATGTCGGAACAACAATCTAAGCAAGGGTGGGTCATCGGCATTATTGTGGTGGTTATGGTCGCTGCGGCAGCCTATTGGCTCTGGACCGGCGCCGAAAAGAAAAATGAAGCCCCGGCCATCAGTATTGTTGAAGAGCCACAAACCACCCCCGAGCCAGAAACCCTGGCCCAACCGGAAAGCCCGGAACCGGCCCAACCGCCCCAGGAGCCGATAATTGAAGAGGAGCCCGCTAGGGCGCCGCCGCCCCCTCTCAATGAGAGTGACAAGGCCGTATACGACGAGCTGATGACCCTGGCCCCCGCAGGTGCCCTATCCCGTTGGCTGGTAACCGATGAGGTAATACGCAAGTGGGTCGCCGCCGCCAATGCCGCATCCCGGGGTGAGCTGATCCACAAACATCGCCCACTGAAGAACATTCGCGGCCCCGTCACCGTTACCGGTTCATCTACTGAGGGCTACCAGCTATCTGCGGACAACTACCGCCGCTATGACCAACCGGTGCGACTGTTTGCACTGGCCGACACCGATGCCATCATCACCCTGTATCAATACTGGTATCCCCGCCTGGCTCAGGCCTACGGCGAGCTGGGAATTCGCAACAAGTCATTCCACCAGGTCGTTATTGAAGCCATTGACAATGTACTGGCCGCACCAGAGATTGAAGGCCCCATTCAGCTGATACGCCCTTCGGTCTACTACAAGTTTGCCGATCCGACACTGGAAAAACTGCCCGGAATCCAAAAGCTGATGATCCGTATGGGACCTGACAATGCGGCCCGGGTTAAGGAAAAACTGCAAGAAGTGAAGACAAAACTCACAGAGATGCCGGTACAGGAGCAAACCCAATAGGCAGGCCTGCGGTCATCCGGCTCTCGCGCTGGATGACCGGGCCCCGAGATGATTATTTTTTGCACACTCTTTCGGCTGGGCGCAATTCTCCCGGCCTTGCCTCCCTTTAGGCCGTCAAAAAACGCTCCCCAAAAGCCCGCCGTCAGCGCCATTCGATACTCAGCCTGTAGCCATTGGGGTATATTACTGGCAGTTCACTAAACGATCCCAACACCAAGCGGTAACGGAGTGCCGCCTTAAGGCAATTGGCACTGCCCGACAGGGTAGAGATGCAGGGTTCACAGGAGCGAATCAATGATAGGGAGCCTCGCGCGTTCCTTCTGTTTGCGCTCCCCAGTACCCAGCAACCTCAGACCTCTTCTGTTACCACCGGTATAGGCTGCAGATAACCATTGAGGCTCACTTTGAAATATCGTTCCCTAGGCCAAATTCTGGCTATCACGCTCTTATTTGTCGTATCGCTGGCCCGGGCTACGCCCGAAATCAGCATAGCCCCCACACCGGCCTGGGTGGATGCCGTCGGCCTCTCGAACAATATGACTGCGCCCGAAGGCAGTGTTAGGTATCACCTGAGCAACTCCCAAATCTCCCATACCAATGAACAGCATCAGTATTATTTTCAGTTGGTCATGGAGCCCCTCAATCAGCAGGGGGTCAACCAGGTATCGGAACTCAACATCAGTTTTTACCCCGCGTTCCAGCAGCTGGTGATTCACGAAATTACCGTTACCCGCGACAATCGAGTAATCGACCGCCTGGAAAAAGAGGACTTCAAACTCTTCCAGTCTGAGCAGGAGCTGTCCAATAAACTCTATTCCGAGATGTGGAATGCGCTGTATATTCTTGAGGATATCCGCCCCGGTGACAAAATCTCCTATGCCTATACCTTAGAGGGTAATAACCCCATCTTTGAACGCGGGGATTTTGGCACCTTCTATCTGTCATGGCCGGATACTATCGACAGACGCTTTGTAAAAATCACCAGTGATAACAAACTGAATTACCGCTTCAATACAGAAACGGTGCCGATTAAGGTGGCTCGCAAGGACAATATTTTCCAGTACACACTGGATCTGCAACAGGTGTCACCGGTACTTCAAGAGGGGGAATACCCTCACTGGCACGATCCATTCAACTATATCCAATACTCGGGCTATAGCAGCTGGGCGGAAGTAAATGACTGGGCCATGACACTCTACGATATTGATCTCTCCCTGCCACAGGAGCTCACCCGGCAGTTGGATCAATGGCGAGCAGAAGAGGGACTTGAAAGCGCTGTCAGCAAGGCAGTTGCCTATGTGCAGGAAGATATCCGCTACTTTGGTATCGAGTTCGGCATCAACTCACACCAACCGCGCACGCCAAAGGAAACTCTGGATAAGCGCTACGGCGACTGTAAAGATAAAGCCATATTAATCACCGCCATGCTGTCTCATTTGGGCGTCAAAGCCTATCCCGCCCTGGTGTCATCGGGGCGTGGACGCGATATTGCCAACGACATTCCCTCCCCCAGTTCATTTGACCATGTCATCAGTGTCATTGAACTCAATGGGCAGGATTATTGGATTGATGGTACCGCGTCCGGTCAGGGCTCCGATATTAAGAGTAAGGGCTTTTTTGACTACGAGCTGGCACTCCCCGTTCGTGCCGGTACACAAGCGCTCAAAGAGGTGACCACAATTTACCCCGCCAACGGCACCCTGCAACTGGACATCACTGAGACCTTTGCAATTAATGCGGGGGCAAATACTGCCGGGTTAACAGTGGAATCCACCTACAGCGCTCTAAAAGCGGAGCAGATGCGTCACTTTTTCCAGTCTGCGGACTCCGAGTACATAAAGAGCAATTACGCAAACTTTATGGCAACTTACTACCCCGGTATTGAAATCACATCCAATATCCACCACCGGGATAACCGCGATGAAAATAAACTTCAGGTCTCGGAACTGTATGAAATCAGTGACTTTGCCGAGCTGAATTCCGCCCGCAAAATTTTTTCCCTGTATGGTTCCAGTATCGCGTCTTATATCACCAGCCCACAAAAACGCATTCGCCAGAGTCCACTGGCATTGACGCACCCTGTGGATATCCATCACAAAACGATAGCCGAGATCAGCGGCGAAGTACTGTGGCGAGACGAATCCGAGGACCTGAAAATAGACAATCCCTGGTTTACCTTTTCCAGAACCTCCGCTCATACCGGCAATAATATCTCGGTCAATTACGCCTTTAAATCCAAGGCGGACCACGTGCGCAATACGGATATTGCCGAGTATATGGAGCAGCTCGATAAACTGGATAGGGCGCTGCAATATCAATTCTGGGCTAAAGGCGATAACGCCAATGCCCAGGAAACCAGCAAGGCGATGAAAAACCTGGTTAAATCTCTGATCAGGAAGTAGACCATGAAAAAATTTCTTTTTGCCCCCGCGCTTTGCCTACTGGCTTCCTGTGCAAGCCAGACCGCTCTCGAACCGGGTGACGACCAGATAAGACGGTTAACCGAGCAGGTAGCCAGCGCCCCAGACACGGTCACTTACGAAGATTTCTGGACGGCCTATCTGGAATCGCAGCAACCCGTTAATAATATCGATGCCAGGGAGCGCTACCTGACTGAAGTGGCCGCGATTGAAGCTGGACAAAAACCCTGTGAAGCCGTGGATTGGAAGGCTGTAGCCAACCAGCACATCCTCTCTCTAATGCCCCACCTCACCGCCGCAGAGTGCTATGAATCAGTGGGGCAGTTAGAGGCTGCCAACTATCATAAAAACCTGTTTGAATTTATTGCCACCGGCATTCTTTCCGGGCGCAGTGGTGAGCAGAGCTATAGCGCCTTCGAAGTGGCGAGCTGGGCAGATGCCGAAGATCTGCTCACCATATCTGGCTATGAAATTATCGATAGCTATCTAGAGTTTGCCAATAGCCGCAATGCTATCTACCGCGTATATAACGTAAAGGAAGTGGGCGGCAATCAGGTCTCCAAGATTTACTTCGATAATGCCCGCTTCCTGCACCGGCTGCTCGCGATTCGCTATCCATTTGCCGGCACTTCGGATCAACTGTATAGCGATGTTATCCAAGTACTGGCCCCGACGGATTATACCGCCCGGCACGCCGAGGGTATTGTATTGCACGCCGAGGGGCAGTACCCACAAGCTGAACAGGCCTATCTGGATGCCATTGTGATGGGGTCCGTTTCTGCCAATATCAGCTTGGGGCGACTGTGTCTCAGTGGGAAAGCGGATAAATTTGCCCTCAATGAGTGCGCCCAGTTATTTGTTGCTGCGGCAGAACTGGGGCTCCAAGAGGCAAAAGTTTACCTGGCTTATATGGCCTATATGGGGCTGGGGGTCGAAGCTGAACACACTTTAGCGGCAACACTGCTAGCCAGTGCCGAAAGGCATCTGAAAGAGGGGCAGGCGGAGTACGAACTCTACTCCCTCTTTACCTCGGAAGAGTTTACAGCGGTTAACGAAACTCTTGCTGCACAGTTCTTGCAGGCCAGTATCAATAAGAATTACCCGATGGCAATCTTTACTCAAGCCATCGCTGAGCTTGAACAGGATAACTACCCTCAATTTGAGCAACTTATCCAGCAAGCCTCCGACAGCGGCTTCTCACCGGCTCAATTCTTTTACGCCAGCTATTTATTGGAGGGGAAAAACGAAATTGCCAAAGGCATGGCGCTACTCAACGAGGCCGCCATAGCAGGACATCCCGCCGCCCTCTACGAGAAGGCCCGCATCGCACAGTACGGCGTACATGGACTGCCCCAAAATATTGATCAGTCTATTAGAGACTACAAAGCTTCCGCATATCGCAACCATCTGCCCGCACAATTAAAAATGGGAATACTCAACTCCAAGGGAGTAATTGCAGACGCCAGCGCCGATATTGCCTATGCGTGGTATCTGCTGTGTGGCAGGGCCGGCAACCTAGAGTGTATTACCAATATGGGCTACTCCGCTGAGCACGGTTATGGAGTAGAGCAAAGTCCAGCTCATGCCGCTGAGCTCTATCAGCTGGCGGGGGCAGAGGGTTCGGCCAACGCCAATGCCAGGCTGGCGGGACTCTATGAGAGGGGGCGCGGGGTAGAGCAGGACCTGGAGCAGGCAATCTATTATTACACCCTGGCCGCAGACAGTGGTTTAGCCACAGCGATGAATAAGCTGGGGCTTATCTATCTGGACTCTGACAATACGCCTAATGACTACTCCAAGGCACTGTATTGGTTCGAACAGGCCGCTCTCCACAATTCCAAGTATGGTTTTTTTAATCAGGCGCGGATGTATGAACAGGGACTCGGTGTAGCGGCAGAACCCGATCGAGCGCTGTCACTCTACGAAGAGGCTTCCAAGAGAGGCCATGGTATAGCCTCTCTGAGAATTGCTGAAGCCTACAGTCGAGGAGAATCGCTCGATCAAAACCTTGACCAAGTACTTCACTATTTAAAACTGGCCACCGAGCAAAGCGATAACCGACAGCTAAAACAAATGCTGGAAACCTGCACTGATACAAGAGACTGCAATATCACAGATCTAAAACAGCTCCTAAGTGAACTCTCCTCAGAGTAATAACGCTCAGGTGGTCAACTATTTACCCCAATAGTTGACCACCTTCACTCTCCGATTTTTACCGCAGTACCGATCTCGACAGTTTGAGATCGGTAGTCCACTGATAGATCCTGCTTAAAAAGCACGCCAGCCATCACAGAATAAGGCTCACAGCTCTTTATACTCCGCGCCAATCATATGCGGTACAACGGATCTACGAGGTAATATGACCTATTCACTGAAGTTACTCATGGCGATCGGCCTATCTATTCTTCTCACTGCCTGTGGTGGCGGTGGAAGCTCTGATGATAGTGATACTGACGATACCCCGGTGAGCAGCGATGATAATTCCGGCTCTGATGACACCTCAACGATAAGCGGCAATAGTGGCAGTGTCAGTGAAAATAACGACACCACCACGACCGGGCAGCTGAGCGACAGCGCCAATAGTAACCAAACCTTTGAAGCTGGCAACTTCCAGGGGGGCTACGGGGAACTGCAAAGCTCCACCGATGGCAGCTGGACTTATACACTCGACAGTGAACTGGCCGATCCAATCCAGGGCTCAGAAGTAGTCACCGATACTTTCACTATCGGTGTTGGCTCCAGTGATTCAACAACGGTTTCTATCTCCATCACAGGCTTCGACGACACCTATACGTTTAGCCCCGCCAATCCTCTGGCCACCTTGGTGGTAGAGGGTAAGGAGTTTGCCTCTGGTACACTTCTCCTAGACGATGTCGATGGCAACACGCCTGTATTTGTTGCAGAAACTATTAATGGCTCCTACGGCGACTTTACACTATCGAGCAATGGTGACTGGGAATACAGCCTCAATGACAGCGCAGAGAGTTTAAATAGCGGAGATTCTGCAGAAGACACCCTCACATTCCAACTTAGCGACGGCTCCAGCCAGTCAATTATCTTTGATATCGTTACCATTGAACCTACAGAGAGCAGTATCGTATTTATTTTTATGAACTTCTCTGACGCAGTACCGACAGATACAACGGATATCTCCGATATTGCGAATATGGTATTTAACAATGAAGATTCTCTCGATAACACCTATCTGAAAAATTCATTGGGACAGCTAAAGTTTCTTCGCCACCGCATTAATGATAATACCCTGGAGCACTATTGCTATGGGGAAGCCGGCAATGAAGACAGCTCTATTGACTGTATCAGTTATGATATCCCCGATAGTCAGGATGGGGGAACACTCAGCATTGAAAATGCCAGCGCCCGCTCCAGCCAAGGGGGTGAATATACTGACGGGGGCTTCACCTGGCGAGACAATGCAAGCGAGTGGATTGAAGCCAATTTGGTCGATGACAACAACAGCCCCCTTGACCTGAGTGACTGGCGCCATCGCGTTTATATTTTTCCTACAGAAGCCAATAGCGCCGGACTTGTCGGTGCTGGTGTCGCAGCTCTCAATGGAAAATGGAGCCTTATTACCGCCTATACAGACCCGGTGATTATGGGCCATGAACTCGGCCACAATATTGGACTCAATCACGCCGGTAACGATGACAACAATGATGGTGACACCAACGATAGAGGTGAAAGTGAGTACGGAACAAGCGGGGCATTTATGGGCAACGCCTGGGGTTCACGACTATTTGGTAGCGGCCACCGGGAGTATATGGGCTGGTATGATTGGTTTCCCGAGTACAGCAAAACCATTACTCAGACCGCCGGCAGCACCGAACAAGTGGAGATTGAAGCTATCGAGCTAACGGCCGGCGAGCTCAGCGGCAACCTGCCACAACAGCTAAAAGTTGCAAGTGAAGGCAGCAGTAACGGGGAAGATTATTACTATGTTAACTATCATATAGGGCATGACATCTTGAACCCCTCTGCGCATATGGAGAATTCAGTTAGCATTCATTACCTGGATGATAACCTTTTTAATCACGTAGCAGAGCTCGAAGCACCCGGGGATAGCTTTACCGACGCCGATATCGGCCTGACTATCGAGTTTCAATCCAGGAGTTCCGATAGCCAGTCAGCCACCCTGATAGTCAGTTACAGCGACTAAGCCCCTATCATTGTAGAGCCATAAAGAACAGGATAAGCACGATGAAAAGACTACTTTTATTGGCATTGACCTTTACATTCTCACTATTTGTGCAGGCGGAAGAAACCGTCACCGGCACCCTGGAAGAAGTTATCTCAGAAAACTTTGAGACCGGAGAATCCAAGCACAAATTTTCATTGAAAGATGAACAGAGCGGAAACTACTACTTTATCGATCTCGATGAGGCCAAGCGCAAAGGTATGAAGTCTGGCGATAGAGTGAGAATTCGCGGTGAGCGCGGAGAAAAACGCACACTGCGCATTACAGAATCTGAAAAAATTGAGCTACAAGATAGCAAATAAACCCTGCATTCAATCAAGCAAGCGGCCCAATTAAGCCGATTAAAGTGGAATAGTGCTCGCCGAGCCGCAGTACTATTCCACTATCGCCCCTACCCCACTCTCAACTGATTCAACTGCTGCAGATGCGGCATAAAGTTTAGAGCACAGCGGCGGTTAAACTCCCTGATTTCCTCTATTTTATACTTGTGCGCAAGTTCATTACCCGATCGCAATTGATTCTGTTCGGGATAGATCCCCTTGCCGGTTAACAGGCAATTCCATGACACATTCGGGAAATAAACATCCAGCTTTTGCTCCAGCAGCTCATCGGTAATATTCTTCCCCGCCATCCAAGCCATCAAAATTGAACGCAACGATGGGGATATTTTTTCATTACTCCCGTTGGCAAGCCAGTAATCCGTATCCGTCCGTGAATTGATGCGATAGTGGCAGACAATATAATCCCGTACCGCATCAAAGCGGGCACTGATGCGGTTATTAAACTCATCCCTGAACTTATCTGTATGACCGCCATTGTTATAGGCTTCAATAAAGCGCACCACGGTTTCCTGTACCATATCCAGAGCCGTCGCCTCCAAAGGCTCAATAAAGCCCTGAGAGAGCCCCACCGCCAGGCAGTTCTTCGCCCAGTGCTGGGCAACCCGCCCCACCTTAAAACGCAACCGGCGCGCCTCAACGTCGCTATCCAGTAGGCCCAAGTGGGCGCGGAATTCTGTTTCCGCCTTGTCATCGTCGACAAAGCGAGAACTGTAGACATAGCCGTTGCCATTGCGATTGGTCAGAGGAATTTTCCAGGCCCAACCGTATTTCATCGCAGTGGAAATTGTATGCGGCGCATAGTCCTGTTCCTGATCCGTAGCAAATACGACCGCCGAATCATTAAATAAGCTCTCTGCACTACTGATAAAAGGCACTTGCAAAGACTGCTGAATAAGACTTCCGCGAAAACCGGAACTATCGACATAGAGATCCGCTTTAAGCACTTCACCATCGGTGGTTTTCAGGTGATCGATATTGCCCTGGGTATCGAGCATCGCACCGGCAACCGTCGCCACCTTATAGCGAACCCCTTTTCTTTCCGCAACCCGGCGTAAAAACTGGCCCAATAAACCAGAATCAAAATGGTAGCCATAGGCAATTTCAAAAGGGAAGTTTTCCGGCGCGACGGGAGATAATTTTTGCCGGATCATCTCAGTTGCCAGAAAGAAGTGGTCCGGGTGTCCCTCCAGGTCCACACCTTTTCGCCGCAGAAAACTATTGTGAAAAAATGCCGGGATGGTGAACTGATCCGGCTGCCCCACAAAGGGGTGAACATACTCGCTATAGCCCGGCTTGACCGACCAATCCTTAAAAGTAATCCCGACCTTATAGGTAGCGTTGCAGGCGGGCATCCACTCCGCTTCGCTAACCCCAATAGTCTCCATAAAGCCTTTTAGTGGTGGAGTTGAACCCTCCCCGACACCGATAATGCCAATATCCGGCGATTCCACCAGGGTGATCTCAAACCCTTTGTCCTGCCAGTGGGTCGCCATCAGATTGGCAGTTATCCAACCAGCGGTACCCCCACCAAGAATAATTATTTTTTTGCGTTGGTTGCTCATGTCGACTCTCAAAAAATCGGCACCGTACTTACTGGCGGCCCTTTTAATATTTCAAAAAAAACCGCCCGGCAAGCGTAGCTCAGCGGGCGGTCTCTTATCACATCTTCGATTTACACCGAAAGAATCAGCACTACTTAATAGCTGTAGTTCAGACCGAGGTAGAACTGACGCCCAAATTCGGTGTATTCACCGAGGACACCATCCACCCCATAAGATTTCACATCCGCTTCATCAGTGAGGTTATTCGCGGAGAAAACCACATCAATACCGTTATCAAATGCGTAGGATATCTGTGCATCGACCGTGGTATAGGCTTGCGCTTCCACAGGTGTGGAGCTGCCTGGCACCGGCATATTCAGGATAAATTCATCCCGATAGCGAACATTGACATGGGAGCTGAAACTACCGATATCCCAGAATACAGTAGTGCTCCAAACATTTTCAGAGAGACCCGGCAACGGCAGGTTTTCACCATAGAGACTGCCGCCACTCACTTCGGTTTCACTCTCGGTATAGGAATAGCTAGCAGTCATACCCAGACCAGCCCAAATACCCGGCAGCTGATCGAAGGTCTTGGTGCCGGCGAGTTCTATACCCCGGATATAACCACCTTTATCATTGTTAACAAAGGTTTCAAAAGCACCGGCTTCCAAGCCATCTGGAATTTCAATGCCCAGGGAATCAAACAGCGCCGTGCGCTCTGCCTGGCTATCCAGATAGATATACTGCTTCTCTACCAGGCTCTCGATATCCTTCCAGAAAAGCGCGGCAGTTACTGCGCCGCCATCTTCGAAATAGTGCTCATAAGCCAAGTCAAACTGGTTTGCACGGAAAGGATCGAGGTAGGGAGACCCCTTGGTCCAAACGTTGTACTCCGTGGCGCCATCGTTGTTAACACTGTTCCAAGAGCCAGCGCCCCCCTTCAGCTGCCCAACCGGTGGACGGCCCATCACTTTAGCTGCAGCAAAGCGAATATAGTCCTGCTCGGTCAGCTCAAAATTCAAGTTAAGGGAAGGCAGGGTATCTGTGTATTCGGGGCCGTACTCAACATAGTCATAGCTATCTGAAGTTACACCCACATCATCGGTAATCTCGATACCATTGCCGGCACCCACATTTTGGATTCCGCTGGATTTCACATCGGTCTCGACAATACGTACACCGAAATTACCAGTTACAGGAATGCTACCCAGCTGGGTATCGATATTGGCCATCAAGTAGTAGGCAAAGACTTCCTCTTTCATCGTCCCGGACTCAACGAAAGTCCAGTCCTGGCTAAATACCTTTTTACCTTGGTAATTACCGGCACCAAAAATACTGGAGGCCAGGGCATCCATGTCGTTGACTACGAATTGTGGTATCCCATTGGTGGATTCAACACTGACATAGCCGTCCAGTAGTTGCGGCTCACAATCGATATCGGACAGGTTGTCCGCACAGTAATCATTGAATTGGCCATCGCGGCTACCGTAAAGGAAGGCTCCACGCTCAGAGTCAAAAGTGCGCTCAGAGACACGGAATCCTGCCTCAATAGAGGCAATCGCTCGCCACTCCAAATCGAACTTGTAATCGAATTTGAAGGCTTCAACCTTATCGGTGTACTCGTGGGGGTATTCTTCGTAGCGCGACAAACGCATGGTATCCAGATCGGTGAAATCTACACCGGAGAAAACGCCTGAGGGAATACCATCGCCATTAAGGGAATAGGCAAAGCTCTGCCCAGCAGCTTCCTCCCAGGTCTCTAAGTTACCATCGTCATCATAGGTCAGGTCGTAAGCGTGCATGGACACAATCTGGTCCTTGCGCGTCTTGGTGCCCTTACTGTAGGAGTAGTCAACGGCCAGGGTGTGACGATCACCTAAATTCCACTCCAGGTTCAGACCAATACTATCGCTGTCCGCCTGAGTGGATTGATCCTCAGAGCGGGATTCAAACCAGGGGCTGGAATGATCAACTGTTTTAGGGTCGGTAATAATTACCGTACCATCGGTAACCACACCGCCATTCACTTCAGTATCGGAAAGGGTGTAAAAGTTTGTATTGGCCAGGCCACCAACCGTAATACCGTGGCGAGTATCAACACGCTCAAAGTCAGACTTAAAATAATCTAACTGGGCCTTGAAGCTATCGGTAGGCTCGAAAACGACGCTGGCCAGGTAACCATTACGAGTATCGGTACCATCACCGGATTGCCACTGGAACGCGCGCGGCAAAGCCGCCTCGCTACCGTTACCATCGTAATCGACATCCTGCTCGTAACCGATCTGGTCGTCTGCACCCGTACGGGACTTTACAAAGCTGTTCGGCTGCTCAAGGTGGGAGTACCCCAGGGCTACGCCTACTTTGTCGTCCATAAATTTACCCATGTACGACAGCGTGACGCGCTCACCGAATTCATCGGCACCGATGTCGTCTGCTGCGTCGTTAAACGACATACGCACATTGGCATTAAAGTTGTGTTCTTTCTCCGCATCCAGGGGATTCGCGGTTTTCAGCTCGACAGAGCCCGCAACCCCGCCTTCGATATGGGAGGCTTTGGGAGATTTGTAAACTGCAGCCTGATTGATCAGCTCGGCCGGATACTGGTCAAAAGAGATCCAGCGGGTGCTTTCGGTGTAGCCACTGGTGGAGGCCTGTTCACGACCATTCAGGGTCGTCTGCAGGAAATCGCCGTTCATACCGCGGATATTTAGCTGTGAGGACTGACCGTTGGATCGCACGGTGGTTACGCCGGGCAGACGGCCCAGGGCATCGGCGATTGATTGGTCGGGAAGAGATGACAGAGCGCCCGCATCCACCACATCGGCGACAACATCGGCGGAGCGCTTGGCTTCAAGGGAGTCCAAAACGCTGGTACGGATACCGGTAACTGTTACTTCTTCCAGAGTTTCCTGCTCCTGTGCAAAGGCCCCTACCGAGGTAGACACGGAGGCCGCGATGGCAGCAGATAGCAAAGTGGGTCTGAGCGCCCCTTTGCTTTTATTGGATAGACTCATCATCTTCTCCCTGGACTTATCGTTATGTTGAGACCCTGCATCCTAGGGCGGCCCCTAATCCATAACATCCTCCCCCGAGGGGGGAGGAGACGGGAAAAAGTGTGAGATCAATCACAGGTGGGTCTTAATACACGTTTGTCAGGTCGGCGCCTGTCAAAACGCAACAATAAGTTATCCCTCCAGCTGTACCGCCGCGCCGATCAGTGCCTGGTAGCCCGCGTTTAGCGCATATACCGGGACCGCGTCCATCCACTGAGCCACACGCCCTTTGCTGAGGAAACGCTGCTCAAATTCGCTCTCCGGTAGCAATTCAGCAATTCTGGGCAGTATTCCCCCGCCCAAAAATACTCCGCCCCGTGCACCCAGATACAGGGCGGCATCGCCGGCGGCACTGCCGAGGAAATTGAGGAAATCTATCAGGGTTTCACGACACAGCGGATCTGAGCCCTCAAGGCCACGGGCACTGATATCCGGGGGTGTCAGGTCCTCAGCAGCCTTGCCGTTCAACTCGCAAACTGCCCGGTAGAGATTCACCAAGCCATTGCCCGACAACACCCATTCATTAAAAACCGGCACCTGGGTTTTCATCAGGATTTGCAGCAGCTGTAATTCACGCTCAGTAGAGACGGTCAAATTGGCATGGCCACCCTCTCCCGCCAACACATGGTATCGACCCTCGGCCTCCGCCAGCCCAGCGACGCCGAGCCCGGTACCGGGACCGAGCACCGCCATAGGGGCGCCTTTTATCCGGGGGGTATCGCGCAGTATCTGGTAGTCCGATTCAGCCAGGCGGGGCAGGGATTGTGCCAGGGCGGCAAAATCATTGATCAGCTCCAGGTGGGGCAAACTGAACGCTTGCGCCAACTGTCCGGCATCAATCGTCCAACCCAGATTGGTCATATAAACCCGCCCCCCCGTTGGAGTCATCTCCAGCGGGCCGGCTGCGGCAATACACGCCTTTTCCGGGCGCGGCTGGTTCACTCCATCAAGCCAGTGCTGCAACGCTGCATCGAACCCCTCAAAACGCTGGCAATCAACCACCTTGAGTTCTTCCAGCTGGTAGCCCTCTGCAATAGGCTTGGCGATGGCAAATCGGGCGTTGGTCCCACCGATATCCGCTACGATACTCGTCATAGTTATCCTTCTAACTTCCCCCAAAAAAGGCGATATAACTTAAGGCGTCAGGCACAATTTTGCCAGCCCCACAGCGGACTACACTGGACAACTCACCCTATAAAGGAACCGCATAACCCCATGGCCGATACCGCTGAACACATCGACCGGCACAAAAGAAAACCGATACCAACCTTTTGGTCACACTTTTTTAGCGCTCTACGGGTGGAATATTTTTCACCGCATCCACGAATATGCGGATTTCCTCCTGGCTAAAAGACGTATTCACGCGCGCTTGTGAGGCCGGCTGGTGGTGAATGCCAACACCATAGCGCCGTGCAATTTGGGGGCGGATGGGGCGGGGACAAAAATTGCCACCACAGTTGGGACAGACATTACTGAGTAGTGTCTCCACACAGGATTGACAGAAGGTACACTCGTAAGTGCAAATCATCGCCTCTTGCGAATCTGGTGGCAGGTCTTTATCGCAGCCCTCACAATTTGGCCTTAATTCCAGCATCCGAGATCACCCTTAGTTTCACTCAAGCATTTTTATAAACTGATTACACCCACGACGTCATTCAGTTTTTCTGTGGAAAATTTCCGAGCAAAGAAAGCCGACAGAAAGTCTGTAGAGCTTCACCCTGTAAAAAAATATGCTCGGGATAAATATAGAATACCCTTTTCGCAGTAATCCACAGGCTAACTCAACCAATCGAAGTCCAGAAAAACTTTGCCCATATTAGCCCCTTATCCACAGGGATAGTGGCATAAAAGAGACAGCTAGCCGCCATATTCCGTCATGCTTGCAAGCTCAATAGCGCTGTTAAAGCCCCTCACTCAAGCTTATAAACCGCGCAACTATCCTAAATACTCCCTGCGGATTCCACTACCAGAATCCGAGCCTCCCCAATAGGATGGGCAACATGCTCAGTTCCCTCGGAAGCGTAAAATATATCGCCGGGGCCGAGAAGCTCAGACTCAGCTTCCCCCTCCACCTTATAAAACATTTCCACACGGCCATCGAGAACCGCAAAGACTTCTTGACCATCGTTGATATGCCAAATATAGGGCTGATCGGTCCAGTGCAATTTAGTAGTTATACCATTCATATTAGCGATAAGTTGCGATGCCCAGGGCTTATCGCCAGTAAACTCACTGCTGCGCACTATCTTCATAAAGGTTATTCCAGCAAGGTAATTTAAAGAATTGCTAACTACAAAGCGGATTCTTCGGGCACAGGAGAAGTCATGGCGCCATTTTCAGCAGGTTCTTTTTCCGCCGGCTCATCAACGCGCCGAACTCCAAAGGTCACCGTCGGTGGAATTCCCATGCCCAGATCGATATCTGCAACACGGTAGTTGCATCCTCTGGCTTTGAGAATGGCATTCACCTTCTCCTGCTTTTCAACCGCTTTGATAACGGTATTGGCTATCACCTCATCACTGCTAAATGCGCTTACAGATTCATTGACCCTTTCGCCGAGTTCCTTGGCTTTATCAAAAATACCCATTTTCTCCATTTCCCTCTCTACTAATTAACGGTCGAAATCATAGGTCAAATATCTATATTTAGGAACCGGAGGCAAGTCGCTGTACTGCACTCCCAAAGTGGCGGCGACCAACAATTCAGACCAATTGGTCGAACCGAGCGGAAATATAAACCAAAGTGCCTGACCAGACATCCACAAAAGGGGCAGTAGTCCGTTTACCCCCATAATTTCCAGCCCCTCCTCCCCGCGCCTTGCCCACCCCAGATTGATATGTCACTATCATTTTTTTTGCGATTTGGTAGCGATAAATGAGTGGGCGCAAGCAGTTCGATGAGTCACAAGTGCTGGACAAGGCCATGCGCGTTTTCTGGGAAAAAGGCTACAAATCAACTTCCCTGTCGGATCTTGAATCGGCCATGGGACTGAATAAATCCAGCATCTACAACACCTTCCAGAGCAAGGAGGCGCTGTATGGCCGCTGCCTGGAGCACTTCCACACCCAGTATGCCTGCGATGCTATGGGCACCTTGAACCATCCAGACTTTCGCACAGCCATAGGCGGCTTCCTGGAAATACTTCAGTCAGGTATGGAGAGCTCGGAAACTCCTGAGGGCTGTATCGCCACTATGGCGGCAATGGAGGTAGGTGCCAGTGAGGGGTTCCTCGCTGACTTGGTAGCCAAGGGTACCAATGATATGTTGAGCCGGATTGAAGCTCGCATGCAAAAAGCTATTGACGATGGCCAGTTACAGGCCGATGTCGATTGTGCCGCCCTCGCCGCAATGGTTATGGCTGTGAGCCGAGGCGTAGTGGCCCTGAATAAAGGCACAGGCAGTACCACTGCTGGTCAAAAAAGTTACCAACAGCTATCCACCATTCTGGATCAGTACACACACGTCTAAAAAAGCCCACCCCAAAATTTCCTGCCTCTTTGGGGTGGGAATGGGGGCATTCCTGTGAGAATTAACCGTTAAAAATAGCGACGCAATTCCAACTGAAAGTAGTCGTCATTACGCAAACTGTAAGTGGGATCTTCTTCATCCGCATTACCGAAAAAACGCGCTTCCGCTTCCAACAGCCAGCGATCATTTAGCCGGTGGCTAAGTTCCAAGTTGGAAAAGCGACTGCCATTATCCAAATCGGTACTGACAGCAAATAAAAGCTCTGTATCCTGAGTATTATTCAGGGCATAGCGCGCACCTATGGCAATATCATTTTGACTGGCCGTAGACCAAGGTCCAGTGCGATCATCAAATTGATATTCCATTAATACCCCGAGATCTGCTACCGTTTCGCTAATACCATAAAATGTATATTCGAAACCACCGACAGCCGCTGTCTGGCGGTCTTCACCGCGCGGCTTAAATGAAATCGCTTCAAACTTCCACAACCAGTCTCCACGGGTCGTTTGAATATCCACACCGGTCTGATCGATCTGTGCGTAGTAAGGCGCGAGTAATCCATCCTCCGCAAGCAGCAATAGTGGGTCCCGATTGGTGCCGGAAAAATGGCTGAGGCCCAGGTCCCAATCTCCAAGTACATGGCTGTAACGCAAGGCCCAGTCTATGTGCTTTTCTTCCCGATCAGATTGATAAACCGCAGCCTCCTCATCGATAGGCAAGGGTGTGCGCAATCGCCCTTCCCGGCCGGCAAACTGGCGCTCGCGAAAACCCACTAAAGCGTAAGCCTCCAGCGTTCCCCAGTCCCGCTCCATCAGGAGATTGAGCATGGGTTGGCCCAGTTTGTCTTCTCCGTCGATATTTTCCAGTGCATCATCCTGGTTAATCACATCCACCAGATGTACGGTTTCAGTAACACCCCAAAATACCTTGCGCACACCGGCGTACAGTTCAAAGCTATCGTAAGCTTTCCACCAGTAAAGCTCGCCGAGATCTGCGTGATTGCGCTCGCTATCCTCACTGTCCCAACGCCCAAAAACGCTGGCTACAACACGCTGGTTGCCGTCGTCAAAATCCCGGTAGTACTCAAGATTTAAAGACGCAGAAAGACCGGCATCGCTTTGCGCCGAATCCAGCGGGTCTGCGGTGAATGCGCGGGCCTCCAGACCCGCGTAACCGCTTAACTCATTTGCCCCAGCCATATGGCTCAACGCTGCCACGAGTGGCAACAGGGCGAGTATTTTTCGCTTTGCCATGGGCGCAGTCCCTATTTCGCCCTGGAGAGACTATTTTTGGTGAAGTCTCGCTCGGTAAAACCATTGCCAAATACCCAGTCACTGTACAACAGCTCAGTGGATTTTCCAGTCTGGTGATTGACCATTTCCATTTTATTGGCCCGCCAATATTGATCGCCGTACTGGTTGTAACCGGAAATCGTGAGAGTCTTCATCAAATCCCCTTTTCGATCATAGTAATCGGTCCTCCATGCGCGGTACTCCTCTGTATCGAGCCAAAGGTGCTGGATGGAATAACCGGATTTAGGGTCGACGGGGTCCAACTCCAGAACAAAGTGGTCGCGGCCATCGAAAGACTCATTGCGCAAATATTTGTAGGTGTATTTCTCCACCTCCTGTGAGGCAATATCCTCATAGGAGAATTCACTCCCCATAAACGGGCCGGACTTATTGCTGGAGGAAATACGCTTTACCCGCTTTAGTGCGGGCAAATAGAGCCACTGGTCATCGGAGCCCACTTTGTGGGTAAAGGACAAAAATGCCGTGCCCTTTACATCGCGGGGATTATCAAAAACCACCAGGGATTTATCTCCATCAGCTTCCTGCTCCAGAGTTTTAGTGCGCATAGCCCGCACACTTTCCTCACCATATTTATTGCGCAGGGTCATAGTAAGACTGTTGCTGATATCGCCAAATCCCAAGTCGCGACGATCCGCCTCTTTGGCAATTTTCAGGCCTTTTTCTGCGGCCAAGTCCAGTTCACCGGCGGAGACAGAGAAAGCTGCCAGAGCCAGAGCACCTGCTAGTGTCCGTGTCAGAAACTGTTTTTTAGAGCGGCTGGGTTGCATAGTTTTTCTCCTTATTTTCAATAGAGGTAATAGCGGGGTCGTAAGCCTTGGCATCAAGTTTTATCAACAGAATCGGAAGAAGTAGGAAATCCGCTAGCAAGGCCATCAAAATACAAATTGCGGTCAGAAGCGCCATGGAGGAGTTCATACCAAAGGAGGATTGAGCCAAGACCATAAATCCGGCAATCAGGATTACCGAGGTCACCACAATCGCTACTCCCACGGAGGAGAAGGCGTAACGCAGTCCATCCTCCACGTTGTAGCCAGCACGGCGCTGACGCAGGTACTTACTGAGGAAGTGCACGGTATCATCCACCACAATACCCAGTGCCATACCAGTCACCATAGTGACAGCCACATTGACTTCAGCCACCAGAGCGCCCCAGAGGCCAAATGCCAGACCGGCCGGTAACAGGTTGGGAATCAGGCTTAAGAAACCGAGCTTAACGCTGCGCAGGGCAATACCAATCAGTGCAGAAATTAATACCAGTGCAACCAGGGTACCCACCAACATGCCTTCCATATTGCGCTCGGCAATATTGGCAAACATAATCGCCGGACCTACACCATAGGCAGCTACACCAATGTTTTTCTCCAGCCAATTACTGCCGGCATCCGCTACCGCTTTGAGTTCTTTCGACTTGAGATTATCGAGAGTTACAATAATCTGTGTCGACGACTTAGCCACATTGAGCTGGTTATTTAAATCCAAACCGTAGGGAAGAGACAGTTCGTACAGCAACAAATACTGAGCTGCCAGCTCCTGATCTTCAGGCAACCTGTAATAAGCGGGATCGTCAGCATGCAGGTTTTTGTTCAAGCGCTTAAAAGTATCGCCGATGGTATTAACATGGCGCACCCCCGGCTGGCCCTGCATCCACTCAGTGAAACGCTCCAGCTTGGCGAGAAACTCCGGATTGCTGACACCATTGTTATCACCGGATTCCAGCGAGTAAATCAGCTGGTAAATACCAGAGAGGTTGTCATTGATGTAATCGGAGTCTGTGCGAAATTCCACAGACTCATCAAAATACCCCACAAAGTCATCGTTGATTTCATTGTTTGGAATCATTGCCAACAATGCCAGAGAGACAAGGACACCCGCCAGTAATATCGGGCGCTGACGACGAATCACAAAATCTCCCAGCGCATCCATGGAGCGTCCAATTTTGGATTCACTGGCACGGCTCTTGGCAGGCAGTATCGCCATCAATGCCGGCAGCAAGGTAACCGATAGGAAGAAGGCCACCATCACACCGGTAGCGGTAATATTACCCAGGTCGTGGAAGGGCGGCGCATCGGAAAAATTCATCGACAGGAAGCCTATGGCGGTGGTGATCGACGTCAGGAACACCGGCCCTATATTGAGCTGTAAGCTCTCTTTAATGGCATCGTGCTTACTGAGGCCACGGCGCATTGCCGCGAACAAACTCACCAATATATGAATCGAGTCCGCTACCGCAAGCGTCATAATAATAGTGGGGGCAGACGCAGATGGAGGGGTCAGTTTTACCCCCATAAAACCGGCCAGCCCCATACCTGCGGCCATGGAGAATACGATAACCAACAACGCGGCAAAAGTCGCACTGAAGCTGCGCACCAGCAAAAATACAACCGCGATAATTACCAGATACATGAGCGGAACTAAAGTGCTCATATCTGACTGAGAGGCCTCAAAAAATGCATTACTCAGTAAAATTATACCGGTCGCATATATCTCTACATCGTATTTCGCCTCAATTTCTTCCATCAAAGCCTGTGCAGCCTCAGCGGCTTCAGGGGTTTCATGCATGGATTTTTGTGGGAGCTGGAAGGTGATATTAATCCCTGTAACAGAGCCATCGCTATTGACCAGCCGCTCCTTCAAGGTGGGATCTGCCAGTGCGACAGCTCTTATAGAGGCTAAGGTTTCCGCATCGAGATCGCCGGCATTTTCCACCAGGTCTTGCACCAGGAGGTCATCCTCCTCGGCAATGGTATGCTGGAAGTTGGTGATAGAGTCCACCCGCAGCGCATAGGGCAACAGCCAGGATTTCTCCGTCATTTCCTCTACGGCTGCCAGGGCATTATTGGAAAAGGCATTGCCATCTTTCGGTACCACCGCAAACAAAATATTGTCATTCTTGGTGTAAGTGCGCTGGATTTGTTCATAGGCCTGTAACTGCGGATTAGCCTCGCTAAAGAATGCCCGGTAATCGTTGTTAAAACCCAGAAACCTTGCTCCGCTCACAGCAAAGAAGGCCAGCAGTAGTGCGCCAATGGCCACCAGCCATCGATATCGAATAAGCCAGTCCGCATAGCGGCTGACCCAATTCGATGGTAATTGGGGGGATGACATAAAATCAGCTCCTTCAAACAACTTGATAGAAAAATAATTAATCAACAGCCAAAGTAAATTGACACTTTCTAAAGGGCACAGAATCCCGTCGCAGCCGATATAGAATCAGCTACAAAATTCGATAAAAAATGGGCGTACTAATCCCGCCAGCCAAAACCTGAAAGACGGTAGCGATATAAATTAAAACTTAAAATACAGACGCGATAAAACGACTTCTTTATATTTAAAAGTAGCTCATCATTAGGCAAATCTTCCCTCTCCCCAACAAAGGGGCAATCGCTAAAGTTCAGAAGGTATCTAATTTACGACAAGGTAAATTTAAGCATAAATACTATAATTCTATCCATTTTCCTAAGACATGCCGGTATATCAGCAACCTACCTATTATTATCACTATTAACTAACGGGCAGAGCTTCTGAATAATTCCAACCATCATTTCAATCACTCCTTAGTCTTCAAAATGATAGACAGGCACCCAACGCCACTACCCTCTGCATGGCAGAGAGGCTTCAACACTCCACTGTGGCGACTGGGACAAAGCACAACGGCTTACCCTATACCTGACCAGTCAGTACTGCTTTGTTAATCCTATGATCACAGCCCTTTCCGCAATCTATGCAGAACATCTTGAACCGAACGGTTCATGATGTCAACCATGGAGTCTCAAAATATAAATAAAGGCAATCAAGCTTCAGGGGGTCTGCCGCGCAAAACTTGGGTTAGAATCCGGCGACGATAATGAAAATGAAGGAATTGTGCTGTGAAAAAACTGCTCCTGCCCATCGCAATCGGCGCTTCGCTGCTGGCTACTCAGGTCTCTGCCAGTGACTCCAAACCCCAGCAATTGCTGCAAGACACCGAATCCAAGGTGATCGAGTGGCGCCGACACCTGCATCAAAATCCCGAACTGGGCAATCGCGAATTTGAGACCGCCAAGTACATTGAAAAGCACCTGCGTGCACTGGGCCTTGAGGTAGAAACCGGTATCGCCCACACCGGCTTGGTGGGCTTTTTGAAAGGCGGCAAGCCCGGACCAACTGTCGCCCTGCGCGCGGACATGGACGCTCTGCCAGTCACTGAGAGAACCGATGTGCCCTTCGCCTCCAAAGCGCGCACCACTTACCAAAGCAAAGACGTGGGCGTTATGCATGCCTGTGGCCACGATACCCATGTGGCAATGCTGATGGGCACCGCCGAGGTCCTGGCCGGCCTTCGCGATGAGTTGGCTGGTAACGTCCTATTTATATTCCAGCCCGCTGAGGAGGGCGCACCGGACAATGAAGAAGGTGGTGCGGAGTTGATGCTCAAAGAGGGCATCTTCGAGAAGTACAAGCCGGATGTGGCTTTTGGCCAGCACGTGACCTCCTCACTGCCCACTGGGGTGATCGGCTACCGCTCGGGCCCACTTATGGCCGCTGCCGATGAGTTCCGTATTACCATCAACGGCCGCCAAACTCACGGCTCGCGCCCCTGGGGTGGTGTTGACCCAATTGTCGCCGCCGCACAAGTCGTAATGGGCACCCAGGCCATTGTCAGCCGCCAAATCGATATCACCAAAGAGCCCGCAGTGGTGTCCTTCGGACGCATTGACGGCGGTGTTCGCAACAATATCATTCCGGACAGCGTTTATCTGAACGGCACTATTCGCAATTTTGATATGGACAATCGCGCAGAAATTTTCAAACACTTGAAAACCACTGCGGAATTAATTGCTGAGAGCTCCGGTGCCAGTGCGGATGTGGAAATCCTCGAGGGCTACCCGGTAACGGTCAACAATGCTGAGCTGACAGAAAAGGCCCTGCCTATCTTGAAAGCTGCTGCCGGCAATGAGAACGTTGTAGAGGTGCCTAAAATCACTGGAGCAGAAGACTTCTCCTACTATGCCAATGAAGTCCCCGGTTTCTTCTATTTTCTGGGGGTAACCCCAAGAGACCAGGATGCCAGCACAGCCCCCAGCAACCACTCACCGCTTTTCTATGTGGATGAGAATGCTTTGCGTAAGGGCACTGAAGCGCTGACTCTGTTAACTTTGGATTATATGGCAAACCATAAAAAACAGTAATTGTAAAAAGAGCCCCTCTTGGGGCTCACTTTCACAATTATCTATTCCTCAACCTCTAAGGTTATAGTTTTTTCGGTTGTTGCTCCATCATCATCCGTAATACTGAATTTGAAGGATAAAGTGGCGGGCTCTGCTGGTGTCATAAAATAAGCAGTCAGTTTATCCGCATCAATCAATTCAACTGACGGGCCAGATACCTGCTCCCATTTCTGGCTCACAATAGTTCCATCCTGGTCTCTTGAAGCCCCACCGCTCAAGGTCGAAATTGTATTAGTCTTAACACCGCCAACAGCCCCATATGCAACAACCATAAACGGTGGAATATTCCCCTCTACGATCACCGTAAATATACTCGTTACTATTTGGCCATTGTTATCTTCAACCTCCAGCTCAAACTCCAGAGTAAACTCACCTCCCGGGTTTTGTGGTGCTATAAAACTCGCACTACCATCAGCGTGAGTTATCAATTCAATATCCCTATCGGAGAGGGAACGCCAGCGATAGTCAACAATATGCGCACCAGGGACGTCCCAAGAAATGCCAGGAACTAGTAAGACATTTTCACCGGGCTCAACTTCTTGAGTAGTACTTATTACTTTGGGGGGAATTAACGCAACCTCTATACTGACAGTAGTATGACTTGTCGCCCCTCTATTATCAGTGACACTGAACTTAAATGACAATTCAGCAGGCTCTGCTGGCGTTTTAAAATTGGCAATTAAATTATTAGCGCCAATCAACTCAACGGGGGGACCCGACACTTGCTCCCATTGTTGACTTACAATAGAACCATCTGAATCGCCTGACAAGGAACCGTTCAAAGTAATATTTGTATTAGGCAAAGCCAGCGGTTGAAAATTTATCCCAATAAACGGAGGCATATTCTGCTTCACAATGACAGTAAACACACCTGTCGCTGTCAGGCCATCGTTATCCTCAACCTCAAGCTCAAATTCCAGAGTGATTTCTGTACCCCAAGGGATTTGGGGTGCGATAAAACTCGCGCTACCATCGGTGTGGGTTGTCAATTCGACATCCGTACCGGGGAGTGAGCGCCAGCGATAATCTACAATATGGCCATCAGCATCCCAAAGCCACCCTTTAAGCAGTATCTCGTCACCAGGGTCCACTATCCTGAGATTACTCAAAATCATTGGGGGCTTTAACGTTTCAATGAAAAAATACCTTCCCAGTTTGGACTTTGTACCACCGTTGTCTTCAATCTCAATGGTAAATCCTACTGATGAGTTATAATTTCCTGACTCTGCAACAGTTCTGGGAACAATAAAGGAAACAGTCCCATCATCAAGTTTTTTCAACTCAACACGAGGACCACCTGGCACCTGCTGCCATTGATAGCTCACAACGGTTCCATCAGGGTCGTAGGATCGATTTGCAGATAATATAACCTCTTGGCCGATAGCAAGTTCTGATGCTGCTGGGAAATCCATTAGTACAACAGGAGGCAAATTTTTCCCAACGCTGACGGTCACTTTACTGCTATTTTTTAGCCCCTTATCATCCTCAACCTCCAGCTCAAAAACCATCTCTTGTACCACTCCAGTAATTTCGGAGGGCGCAGTAAAGCTAGCAAAGCCATCACTAGAGTCATTTAAGATGACGGAAGTACCAGAAATCTGTGTCCAGCGGTAAGCCACTATACTGCCATCGGGATCAGACGATAGAGTACCATCGAGTAATACCGCCGTATTACCCTCAGCCGTTTGATTTTCGCCAGCAACTGCTGTGGGTGGCTGATTGATATGCCCAGAACCTCCTTTTAATACAACCAATCCCTGCGATGGATTTGCGATAACAATATCTAAAGCACCATCCCCATTAATATCGCCACTCGCCATACTCTGAGGACCGCTATACATCCCACCTGGAATGGCTATCTGTTCACTCAGAGCCAAGACACCATTACCTTGCTGCTGATAAATACTTAAGAACTCGCCACTGACCGGCAGGACAACCAAATCAGCAGAGCCATCATTATCAATATCTTTGCTTAAAAGCTCTCCAGGAATGCCGCTATAGTTATGGATTTCAGCCTGCTGTAATAAGCCATCCTCTCCCTGATAATATACCGCGATTCCCGGGTTAAACTGCCCCTCACCAACCAGTGATACGGAAATATCATTGCGCCCATCACTATTAAGGTCACCAATGGCAATCCCCTGTATTTGAAGGTCATCACCAATATCAGTATTTCCACCTAAATCAATACTGATAAGTCCACGCAGCGCCAAGGACTCATCCGGCGATAACACAACCAAGCTATTTTGGGGAAACCCATTAACGATTAGTGCAATGTCCGTTAAACCATCCCCATCAACATCACCCAGCACCACCTGCCCGGGGCTTTCCATAACTAGATCGCTAACAGTACTCACAAAGTTAGCTGGCTCTCCGGCTTTACGTGCTATTGCAGCAGCATACTCTGTCCAACTGATCCCGAGGATTTCCCTACCACCATCACCACCAAAATCGGCAATAGCCACTCGTTCAGAATAGAAATTTTCTAAAGATTCTGTATATACTAAACCATCAGTAGGGTCTTGCAGGTATATCTCAATTACGCCGTTATCAAGCCCAACAATCACATCTGCTAAACTATCATCATTGAGGTCACCCACCGCAATAGATTTCGGCTCACCTCCAGTAAGTGGGTAATCAACAGACCCTTTCAGGCCACCAAATTCGTCCTGTAGAAATACCTTTAATTTAAAATCATCCTCAAGCGCAAAGCTACTCGACGTAGCTAGCACAATGTCATCAAGTCCATCATTGTTCAAATCGGCAACAGCGATAACTTCTGCTTTCGACTCGGTGGAATAAATCTCTGCGGGCTGAAATTGAACCTCCCCGCTTGCTGTGCCTGCAAGTAGAAAAGTCGCTGTGGAAAGAGCAAAATATTTTGCGAGTAATTTAAGCTTCACAACATCTCCCTGTGTAAATCCGCCTTAAAAACCTCCACCAATTTAGCACACAATGTGAAAACAAAGTGCAATTAACCAATAAAAATTTTTCACCCCAGGTCCTTGCCAAACAATTAAAAACTGTATATAAATACAGTATATTTTGAGTGGGAAAAACCCCCGTATGATTCACGAGCGTACCAATAGAGCACTATTTTTACTCATCAACTTAAAGAATATGAAAGTAAGCCTCAGTAGAGCTCCACTCTGAGCAAGCCCCACCTGTATTGTGGCAAGATTATTTATGCTTGGATCAGGATTCAGTGGCTGGAGCTGAATATTTCTAAGCCATTGCTGTTGGTTTTGCTCGCCTTGCAGCCGAGCATAAGCTAAGGAGCCCTGAACAATTCCTAGAGTTGCATTCCTGCACTTGCAAGGGCCTGCGGCCAGTTGCGCCGAACATCTATAGCCCTAAAGCACTGCGGAGTTATTCAGAGGCTACTTAACCCGCTCGCACTGATCTCAACTTGAGAATGGGAAAATACGCGGGAATAACAAGAAAATTATTGACCCGCAAATATATTGAGGTTTCTTTATGCACCAATGAAACAGGTGTACTGTCAATAAAAAAAGCGGCCTGAGCCGCTTCTTTATGATCAGTTCTGAGAAAGACTAAGCGCTCTCCGAACGCCCTCTACTGGGGCGGCGTCTCGGCGCTCTTTGCGGTTTCTGTCCATCATTACCGGCGGACTCAGCGCTGCGCCCGCGACTATTGCCACCGGTACGTTTCCCAGCATTGCCTTTACCTGCGGGTGCATTGCTATTGCGACCAGCACTTCCACGTCCTTCTGACTTGCCGCGCCCACTGCCGCGATTACCTCGACGCTCATCGCTATTGCCTCGCACCTCGCGCCTTCCCTCCTGAGTGCGGGAATCCCCCCCCGAGCGCTTATTGGCTCCAGACTTTGGCTGGCTGCCGCGCTTGGGATTACCGGATGCGGGTAGCTGGTGATCCGGTTCAAAGGCTTCGATTTCCTCGCGCGGTATCGGCTTGCCAATCAATCGCTCAATATCGCGAAGCTGCTTAATCTCATCGGCGCTAACAAGAGATACCGCCTGGCCCTGAGCCCCCGCACGCCCTGTCCGACCAATACGGTGGACATAGTCTTCAGGTACGTTGGGCAGATCAAAATTCACTACCTGGGGCAACTGATCAATATCGATACCTCGGGCGGCGATATCGGTCGCAACGAGGATCTGTACCTTGCCCGCTTTAAAGTCCGCCAGGGCCCGGGTTCTGGCATTTTGACTCTTGTTGCCGTGAATAGCCGCTGCCAGAATGCCATCCCCTTCGAGCTGCTTCACCAGCCTGTTGGCCCCGTGCTTGGTACGGCTAAATACCAGAGCTTGATGCCAGTTATTTCCCCTGATTAAGTGACTCAACAGTTTTGTTTTTCGAGCCTTATCCACAGGGTGCAATTTTTGGCGCACGGTCTTGGTGGTGGAGTTACGTGGACTAACATCGATCTCCAGCGGATCTTTTACCAAGCCTTTAGCCAGCTGGCGAATATCCGGGGAGAAAGTTGCAGAGAACAGAAGGTTCTGGCGCTTAGCCGGCAAGATCTTCAGCACGCGCTTGATATCGTGGATAAAACCCATATCCAGCATACGGTCTGCTTCATCCAGCACCAAAGCCTCCAGGCGATCGAAACGGATTGCCCCTTGATTGTGCAGGTCCAAAAGGCGCCCGGGAGTAGCCACCAAAATATCGGCTCCACCGCGCAGGCGGGAGATTTGCGGGTTTATTTTCACCCCACCAAATACAACGGCGTGGCGCATGGGCAGGTACTGGCTGTAGCCCTGTACATTATCAAATACCTGAGCGGCCAGCTCGCGAGTTGGTGTTAGCACCAATGCGCGCACCTGCCCTTTCCTGGCGCGCTCCCCCTGGCTAAGACGGTGCAGCAGAGGCAAAGTGAAGCCCGCAGTCTTACCGGTGCCAGTCTGGGCCGCCGCCATAATATCGCTGCCCTTCATAACCGCCGGGATAGCCTGTGCCTGGATTGGCGTAGGCGCGGTGTATCCCTGCTCTGCAACGGCACGGGCAATCTCCTGGGCAAGGCCCAGATCTTCAAACAACATAAACAAACCTCGAACTGCGCCGCAGGCGCAGGCAAACACACTCACTCCCCAACGGGAGTGAAGAGAGAAATCGGAGTCGACATCGGGAGCCTGTGTAGCTCCCAGCGTGTACAGCCGTCTAATCGCCGCTACTCTTTAGCGGCGCGCGGCATTCAGTAGAAATTTCCAGGAAGAATTTTTGACAAGTTCCGGAGGGGTTACCGGCGGATCACCGGTCTACAAATGACGCAGCTGAGAAAAATCAGCGGCGCTACTATACCACACAAAGGCTGACTGTGTAGTTTCACCGATCAATCTCCCCTGCATTTATGAGCTGCTAGCGCTCGATTGCGGGAGTAACACCCCCTGATCTACTGCATAGTTTTA
Source organism: Microbulbifer regidiadema (SeqCode) (assembly GCF_052467605.1). NCBI lineage: Bacteria > Pseudomonadati > Pseudomonadota > Gammaproteobacteria > Cellvibrionales > Microbulbiferaceae > Microbulbifer > Microbulbifer regidiadema (SeqCode). The sequence continues at coordinate 2,760,457 of NZ_CP174316.1, forward strand.
CCTTCCCTTTGCAAACGTCTATCTTTGAGGTACCCCAGTCACTGGTAAGCAAAAGTATTTTAAACAGGCAGGAAAGGAAACCTTATGTCACCCAACAACAGTGTGGATGCAGAACACCAAGTTGAGCTGATCACCCTTAACAATGGACGTAAAGTCTCAATTCGCCCCATCTGTGGCAGTGATGGCCAGCTTGAGAAAGAATTAATTGAACAATTATCTCCCGAGACGCGCCGCGATCGCTTTATTGGCGGAAACTGTAAAGCCAGTCAAAAACTATTGGAGCTGCTTACAGACAACGACCATCATATTCACGAAGCCTTTATCGCGCTGTACAACGACGATAAAGCCCAGCGGGCCATCGCTATCGCCCACTATGCACTAGATGACGATGGACGCGCTTGTGAATGCGCCATTGTAGTGAGCGACGATTGGCAGGGGTTGGGACTGGGGCGCTTAATGTTACAGCGTTTGATTAACTGCGCGCAGGATCAGGGGCTTGAGAGAATCTATTCGATTGAGTCGGCACAGAATAAACGAGTCGACAGCTTTGCAAAAGCGATGGGCTTTACCTGTAAGGCCGATGTTAAGGACTATACCCTGCTCACTTACACACTTGAGCTAGAAAAAAATCTTAAAGCCAGTGATTTTACCCACAAAGAGGAGAGTCCCCGAATAAACTTGGAATAAATTTTAAACACCAAACCTTTACCCCATAGGCAGAATTTATTTCAGCGTATGAAACAGGCACCTTTTAGGGCCTGTTTCTTTAAACCTCAAGACTTTAACTTGCCGATTAATTCCCTTTTACTGACAACTACTCAATGGGTAAGGCCACCCGTTCAAATAAGCCCCGTTCAGCAGAGAATGAAAGCGCCACAGAGGTTACTTTCCCCATAACTCTAGACTCATCTACCATTCCCCAATATCTTGAATCCAAGCTATTATTGCGATGATCACCCATCACAAAGTATTTACCTTCAGGAACAGCAAAACTTTTCTCAAAATAGGGCACACTTCTATCTTTACTCAATTTGAATCGGTACTCAGCGCCGTCAATAAATTCTTGGCCCAAAATCCCTGCATCTGTTGAATCGGTAAGCTGCCGCACAACCAAATCGCCATTGATATAAATATTCTCACCCTCGATATGCAGATTGTCTCCGGGCAATCCGATCACCCGTTTAACATAGAGTTGATCTGTATGAGGCGGTATAAAAGTAATAATATCGCCGCGATCTGGACTCCCCCATAACGCAACCCGCTTATTTAATAGGGGAACTGTCGGACCATAACTCATTTTATCGATCCAGAGAAAATCACCGGGGTAGATTGTGGGCTCCATTGACTCGCTAGGCACAAAAGACCAATCCGCATATACCGTCCTGAAGCAGCACATTAAAAGTACAAATACCAAAAATCCTCGGCTGTTCCTTATGATTTTTCTAATATCAAATCTGCTCATTTATTATGCTCCACTCCATGAAATCGCCATTGATACGGTGGCCAGCCACTAACGCTCTTGCCTTCACTTATCAAGTACGCAACTTGGGCAGCAACATGCCCCTTAAGTTCAAAATTACAATTAATTCTTCCTATAGTTAAGTATCCTCTGGGCCTATCGCCGAAGCCTTTTTCACCAAAGCGAAAGAAATGTACCATCTATTTATTATCCTAAAACTTAACAGCCCCTAAAATAAGCTCACAAACTGATCAGTAAATATATTTATCTTGATTAGTCCATCTATCTGCGGGCTATAAATCGGGCGATGTATAAAAGCAGCGTGATATTCCTCTTTAATAATGAATCTATGCCTAAACTGTTGATAAAAATTTCCGCCCTCTCGGCGCATAAATCAATATGAATAAGAATATCCCCTCCAAACTGCCACTGTTGATTGATGGAGAGTGGGTTCAATCCAGCTGCTCTGAATGGCTGGACGTCACCGACCCGGCAACCGGCGAGGTCCTTACCCAGGCACCACTAACGACTCAAGAAGAATTAGGCCAGGCGATAAGCTCCGCCAGGGAAACCTTCAACCCGTGGCGAGATACGCCGGTGACCGCGCGCGCGCGCATCATGCTGAAGTACCAGGCGCTGCTAAAAGAAAACCAAATATTGCTGGCCGAGATCCTCAGTAAGGAGACCGGCAAGACATTTGAGGATGCCAAAGGGGATATCTGGCGCGGTATCGAGGTGGTTGAGCATGCGGCCAATATCGCCTCGCTTATGATGGGTGAGACCGTGGAGAATGTCGCCAATACCATCGATTGTTACTCCTATCTACAATCCATTGGCGTTTGTCTAGGAATCACCCCGTTTAATTTTCCCGCAATGATTCCACTGTGGATGTTCCCCATGGCAATTGCCTGTGGAAATACCTTTATCCTGAAACCCTCTGAACAGGACCCCGTCACGCCGTGCAAGTTAGCAGAGCTGTTTATTGAGGCCGGGGCTCCAGCTGGCGTTTTACAGGTTGTACACGGTGGGCGAGAACAGGTGGATTTTTTGCTCAAACAGGCAGATATCCAGGCGATATCCTTCGTTGGATCGGTCCCTGTGGGCCGGCATATTTACCAGACCGGCACCCAAAATTTAAAGCGTGTCCAAGCATTTGCCGGCGCCAAAAATCATATGGTGGTGATGCCCGATGCCAATAAGGCGGCGGCGATCAATAATATTGTCGGCTCATCCATCGGGGCTGCGGGACAGCGCTGTATGGCTATTTCCGTTGCCGTACTGGTTGGAGAGACACAGCAATGGGTGGATGATATTAAAAATACCATGTCCACCATCAAGCCCGGTCACTGGAAAGATGCTCAAGCAGGCTTCGGCCCGCTAATTTCAGCGGCTGCTCGTGAAAGGGTATTGGGCTATATCGCCCGGGGCAAAAAAGAGGGGGCCCGCTGCGTTTTAGATGGCTCGGCGATTAGCGTTGAGGGATTTCCCCATGGCCACTGGGTGGGGCCCACCTTATTTGCCGATGTTACCCCGGATATGTCGATCTACACCGATGAGATTTTTGGCCCGGTGCTGTGCCTGGTGAATGTCGACTCCCTGGAAGAAGCTATCCACCTTATCAATAACTGCCCCTATGGTAATGGCACCTCAATATTCACTGCCAGTGGCGCTGCCGCACGCAAGTTCCAGCACGAAATACTCGTCGGGCAAGTCGGCATTAATGTCCCGATTCCAGTACCGCTGCCTTTTTTCAGTTTTACCGGCTGGCGAGCCTCTTTCTATGGCGATCAGCACGCTTATGGCAAACAAGCGGTGCGCTTTTATACCGAAACCAAAACCGTGACTGCCCGCTGGTTTGATAGCGATATTGAGCATGCAGAGCACACCAATCTAACCATACAGCTCAAATAATTTTAATCGGGAGAGCAGCATGGCTAAAACAGTCGCATTTTTGGGGTTGGGCCATATGGGTGCCCCCATGGCCAGCAACCTGGTTACCGCAGGCTTTACCGTTAAAGGCTTTGACCCGGTGACCGAATTACTGGACGCCGCTGTAGAGAGTGGCGTTGAAAAGTGTTTATCCCCCCGGGAATCTGTCGATTGTGCAGACTTTGTGGTGAGTATGCTGCCCAATAGCGCAGCGGTAGAGTGCCTGTATATTGATACCGACAAGCTACTTGAGAGTATTGCCCGTGACAGCCTGGTTATTGACTGCTCCACGATTGCGGCGAACAGTGCCAAACGCCTGATTCACGAGGCCCAGATCAAAGGTATTCACGCGATTGAAGCTCCGGTATCCGGGGGCGTGGCGGGGGCCAGCAAAGGAACCCTAAGTTTTATGTGTGGGGGCGACGCCGGTGATGTCGACAGGGCCCGGGAAGTTCTCGAGCCAATGGGTAGCAATATTTTTTATGCCGGCGCCGCAGGTGCCGGTCAAACCGCCAAAATTTGTAACAATATGCTGCTGGCTATCCAGATGATCGGCACCGCTGAAGCCCTGCAAATGGGCGTAGATAACGGACTCGACCCCAATGTACTCTCCGAGATTATGGTAAAAAGCTCCGGAGCCAATTGGTCCCTGCAAAATTATAACCCCTACCCCGGAGTCATGCCCGAAGCCCCTGCGAGTAAAAACTACAGCGGTGGCTTTATGGTAAAACTGATGTGTAAGGATCTGGGCCTAGCCCAGGAAGCCGCCACTCACAGCAAGAGCTATACGCCCCTGGGCTCAATGGCGCGCAACCTGTATGGGATTCTCAGCTTGAGAGGAGGCAGCGATTTGGATTTCTCCTCTATCCAGAAGTTATTTCAAACGGTGGACTAAGGAGCGCCCACTTCTGTACAGCGCTAGCGAGTTACGGCTGTAATACCTTGCCGAGAATGCGAATCTCACGAACCTGATCCCAGTCTTTGGCAAAGTAGAACTTTTGTTTGCGCCCCGCCTTACTGGGAACCGTGATTTCCATGGGGTTTCCTTTGCCATTAAACAGGTTGCTGGCATAGCCATCGTGATCAATAACAATCACCGACTCGGAACTATTCAGATCGATTAATCTTACCGGGAAATCATTTTCGTTTTTGAAACCCACTTCCACATAACAGCCATGCTCCTCGGCGGCAGTCACGGCGATAACATCGGCTTGTAAATACTTATCGAGATCCTCCTGCGTATTGATCAAAATAGCGCCGTCGGTACTTTGGCCTGATTTGCGTCCGTCAACGACTCCCTCACTGGCTCCATCCACCAAGTTTTTACCAAAGCTGACGATGCTAGACATCACTGATTTTGCCGCTTCCGCCACCCCGCTTTCCTGCTCTTGCGTATTTTGCTGTGCAAAAGCGGAAGAGCATAAAATCAGACCGGTCACTAAAATCGCTCTTCGCACTGATATCTCCATATCTTTTCCTATCGTTTCGGGAAAGCCAGCCCTGCTTGGCCGGCTTCGATTGGAGATATTAGCAAAAGAAATATTGCTTGGAAAAATAATCCGTGTGCAAATAATTCCAAACTGGGACTACGGCTCCTGCCCTGTCGCTGCAATTTGAACTTCTCGAATATTCACATGCTGGGGCTGCGAATACATAAATATTGCGGTGCGGGCGATATCCTCTGCACTAATTGCCCCACCAATGGATTCTTTCCACTGCTGGTAGGCTTCAATAATTTCTGTGGAGGTCGTGTGGCTGAGTAATTCCGTTTCTACCGCGCCGGGGCATATCGTCATAACCCGCACTCCGCTGGACGCCACCTCCTCGCGCACGGTTTCCCCTATGGCAGAGACCGCATATTTGGTACCACAGTACGCGGCATGATTGAGAAAGGTTTTTACACCGGCGATAGAGCTGATATTGATAATAGTCCCGCCACGGCGCGCTTTCATCCCCTCCAAAACCGCCTGCATACCGTTGAGCAGGGCCAGCACATTCACATCAAACATCTGCCGCCATTCCTCGGGGTTCTGGGTTTCAATGCGCCCCAATAGCATTTGCCCAGCATTGTTCACCAGGCAGTCAACGGGGCCATATTGCGCCTCTGCTTCACGAATTGCTTCGCGCAGAGCCGCGCCATCGGTGACATCTACTTTTTTACACAGGGTATTTGGCAGGTCTAAAGCTTCCAGTTTTTCCACACGTCTCGCCAACAGCAATAGTGGGTGCCCAGCAGCAGACATATGCTGGGCAATAGCGGCACCAATACCTGAACTGGCTCCGGTAATAACAACGAGTGGCTTGGACATAGGGTTTCTCTCCTTAAACGAGGCATCCCAATAGATAGTGTTGTTTGAGTGGACTCAGTATAAGAATTCCAACTACCATGATTAGCCCAACCAATCGGAAAACATTGTTTGGTTTTTATGAACAATCTTTCATGGCGCGCTATTCGCGCCTTTATCCTGGTCGCCGATGCCGGGAGTTTTACCGCTGCGGCAAGAGAGAGCGGCTTCTCCAAGGCCAATTTGAGCCAGCTGGTCACCGAGCTGGAAACAGCGCTGGATATACAGCTCCTCTACCGAACCACAAGACAGCTGCGCCTAACCGAGATTGGCGAGGGCTACTATTTGCGCTGCAAACAGGCTCTACAACAGCTGGATTCCGCCGCTGAATGGGCCTGCGAATCCAAGGGGGGGCAAGAGGGGACTATCCGTATCAATGCGGTTGGCGGTGTTATTGGGGAGGACTTGATTGCACCACTGGTAATCCGCTTTCAGCAAGCCAACCCCGGGGTTAGGGTTCACCTGGACTTCTCCAGTACGCGCGTAGATCTCATTCAAGACCAATACGATTTGGTCATTCGCATGGGTAGCCTGCCGGACTCCTCACTGGTCGTGCGCAAGCTTCACACCATCAAAACCCGCTATGTGGCCAGCCCAAATTTCCTCAAGGAGTATGGCCCCATCGAGCAGCCCGCTGATCTGGCATCTGTGCCACTGATTTCTGGCAGTGTGGATCAGTGGCTGCTGACCCGGGGGCAAAATCAGCAAATCGTACAGGTGGAAAACAGCATCAAGCTGATCAGTGGCCGCGCAATGCACCGCGCTGCACTCGCCGGCCTCGGGGTTACCCGGCTGGCAGATATCTATGTTCAGGCAGACATCGCCAGTGGGCGCCTGGCTGAAATCCTACCGGGCTGGTCTGAGTCTACCGAGCTATCCATGGTGTGCCCGCCGCTGCGCCACCAGCTCTCGCGAGTACGCAATTTGATGCAGTGGCTCAAAGAGGGGTTTGGCAGTGCCTATGCCCAAGCCTTAGCGGAAAGCCCTGCGACATAAACTGCCAAGCCTAGACTATCTCATCCTCTTCAAGCCGGGCTGCTGGAAAAGTGTTTTCCTCGGCTTTTTTCTCTGCTGGGGAAGGCACTCCGGCGCTATCTCTATTATCGATAAATGGATAAATACAAAAAATAACCGCGAGCAAAACCCAAAAAGCCGTTCCCTGTGCAACGGGTACGATTAAATAAAGGCTAAATTCATTAAAACCATTGAGACTGCCAGAAATATAAGCCGCTGTTCCCCCCAACCCCACCAAAAGCGGAATGGTATAGGGCATAAAATGTATCCAGGTGCCCTGCAAGTCTTTTGACATACGCTCGCACCAGTTCAGCATAAAAGGGAGGGGGAAGTTCGCCAGTAAAATTCCCAGCGAGACCTCCAACACACCAATCTGCCAGTGGGAGAGAAAGGAAAAATAGGCAAAAATTAATAGGTTAAGGCAAATACACAGCCAGAGAAGAACTCTAAAGAACGACAAGGTGATTCCTCCATGAAAGTTGGCACTAATTATTTAAATGATTAGTTTATCCCAGGGCCTAATCCGCTATTGGGGCTCCCTCGGATTGCCTGATCACCTTCAGTTCCGCCGCAGACAGTGCCTTATAGCCGCGCAAATAGGGCCAGCCGTAGCCCCAGCGAAATGGGGTGGGCAAAAAAGGAGTACCTCCAACCCGGACCCCCATCAGCATCATCCGGGCAATTTCCTCCTCCCCGGTTGCCGCCACACATAACGCCAGGTCTTTATCCGCCCGCTTGCGCTCCCCGTACGTGCCCCCTTTCCAGTAGGCGTAATCATGGGCAGTACAGCAATCGAGCCACAATTCCCGCTGTTCCACCGTTCCATCGGGAAATACGCTGCAACCGTCAGTGCTAAACGGCGCTATTTCCCGCGCAGAGACCTCCGCCGCCAATAAAACAATAATGAATAACCCGCGATACATCACTTTTACCCACCGCTCGAGATAAATTTACCGGCGCAAAGGGGCCTTGCAGTAACTCTGTGCCGCCCCGACAAGCTCCGCGATTAGGTACAGCTCGCCCTAGGGGATTAGAAGCACCCGGAATATACCCCGCTTGCCATTAGTGTCCAATAGACACATAATTGCCGCAGATGGCGATACAAGCCCTGGAGAGGCCGGGGTTTACGCCCAGCAAGGAGCTTGCTGCTATGACCCAGCACTACGATTTTGCCGTTTTTATCGGTCGATTCCAGCCATTCCACAGCGGACACCTGAAAGTCGTCCAGTGCGGATTAGCTCAGGCCGATCACCTGATCATCCTGATTGGCTCTGCGAACCAGCCCCGCAACCCCCGCAATCCCTGGACCCATCAAGAGCGGGAGCAATTTATCAGGGAGAGCTTAACCGAGAGCGATAACAAACGCCTGACCTGTCTGCCGTTAATGGATGTGCCCTACAACGATGAGCTGTGGGTGCGCAATGTACAAAACTCTGTAAACGGCATAGTGACCGCCCATCATGCGATTCCGCACAAACCGCCCACCATTGCCTTAATTGGGCACCACAAAGACCAGAGCGGTTTTTATCTCAATCTTTTCCCCCAGTGGGACTCCCTGGGGGTAGAGAATCACAATGAAATCAGTGCAACGCCTTTTCGAGAGGCGCTCTTTACCGATAAGGCGGATAGCCTGCTGGAAACACTCAGCCGGGAAAACCAATTACCTGCGGGCACTATTGGCGCCTTAAGGGCGTTTATCGACAACAACCCCGCCTACGGTGAAATGCGTGAGGAGATGGCGTTTATCCAACGCTACCGATCCTCTTGGGCCGCCGCCCCCTACCCACCCACTCATGTAACAGTCGACGCTGTAGTGGTCCAATCTGGCCATATCCTACTTATAGAGCGACGGGCTTTTCCCGGGCGCGGCTTATGGGCGCTGCCCGGCGGTTTTATCGATCCCGGCGAGCGACTGATCGATGCCTGCCTGCGGGAGCTGCGAGAGGAAACACGCCTGAAGGTCCCCACTCCGGTCTTGAAAGGGTCTATTCGCCGACAGGATGTGTTTGACGAGCCCTATCGCTCAGCGCGAGGGCGGACTATCACTCACGCCTATTACATAGAGCTAGCGCCCAGTCAGCAGTTGCCCAAGGTTAAAGGGGCCGATGACGCTCGCCATGCTCGCTGGGTCCCTCTCGCCGAGCTGGACCCCCAGCAGCTATTCGAAGACCACTACTACATCATTCAATCCCTGCTCGGCGGTGCCTAAGTAGGCCAGAGGTGGCTCTTGGCCACCTCTGGCAACTCCAATACGCTGGCTTTAGCACTCACCCATCAACGAAAACTATCAGCAAGAAAATGTACAGCAGCCCTTGACATATTAGTATCCAAAGGACACTATAAGATCAGTTAGTGACCTTTAGACCATAAAGAAAACCCGCACTGGGCACGGGAAAGACCGGTGCCGACAACCCCTCACGGAGGATTTCCGCGATGACTCACTACAATCCCATTCTGAATGTCGACAGCTACAAGACCAGCCACTACCTCCAGTACCCGGAGGGAACCCAGTACGTCAGCAGCTATATCGAAAGTCGGGGTGGCCAGTTCAAAGAAGCCGTTTTCTTTGGCCTACAGGCATTTATCAAACAGTACCTGACCACGCCAATCACTGCGGAGCATATCGACGAGGCGGAGGAGCTCTGCCTGGCCCACGGCCTGCCCTTCAACCGGGAGGGATGGGAATATATTCTGCAAGAGCACCGGGGCTACCTGCCCATTGAGATTCAAGCGGTTGCCGAGGGCAGTGTTATCCCCACAAAAAATGTCTTGGCCCAGGTCGTCAATACAGACCCCCTGTGCTTCTGGCTAACCAGCTATATCGAAACCGCCCTGCTACGCGCGGTGTGGTATCCCACAACTGTTGCCACCCAAAGTTGGGAAGCCAAGAAAGTCATTCAGCGGTATTTGCTGGAAACAGCCGAAAACCTCGAGTCACTGCCATTCAAATTACATGACTTTGGCGCACGCGGTGCCAGCAGTGAGGAAACCGCCGCGATAGGCGGCCTCGCCCATTTGGTCAATTTCCAGGGTACCGACACCATTGCCGCCGTGCTCGCCGGCCGCCGCTACTACGCAGCCCCGATGGCTGGATTCTCAATACCCGCCGCTGAGCACAGCACCATGACCAGCTGGGGGCGCGAACAGGAAGCCAACGCCTATGAAAATATGCTGGCGCAGTTCGGCGGTGACAATCGCCTGGTTGCCGTAGTGAGCGACAGCTATGACCTGTGGAGTGCCATTGAAGATATCTGGGGTGGAGAATTAAAAGATAAGGTAGAAAATAATGGCGGCACCCTGGTAATACGCCCAGACAGCGGCGATCCCGTCGATATCGTCACTCAGACCATCGAGCGCTTAATGCGAATCTTCGGTGCGAGTATTAACAGTAAGGGCTACCGGGTACTTCCTGATTTTATTCGGGTCATCCAGGGTGACGGGATTTCTCTACACACGATTGAAGCTATTCTCAGCGCGATGAAGGTAAGAAAACAGAGCGCTGAAAATATTAGCTTCGGCATGGGTGGCGAGCTGTTACAAAAGGTTAACCGGGATACCATGAAATTCGCCATGAAGGCCAGCGCAGTTAGAGTAAACGGCCTGTGGCGGGATGTGTACAAAGATCCCGCCACCGATAGCGGCAAGCGCTCTAAAAAAGGACGCTTGGCCCTGGTATATCGCCAAGACGGAACCCCCTATACGATTCGCGAACAGGATATTGGCGACCGCACCAACCTACTGGAAACCGTCTATCGCAACGGCCAACTGCTGATCGAACAGAACCTGGAAGCGATCCGGGCGCGAGCGGTTATTGTGGAGGAATAAGGGGGGATTGGCTGCTGCCAGATAAAATTATTTTCTAAATATTTTATCTGGCAGATTTTTTGGCGAGCTTGCAGTAGCAAGCTCGCTTCCATTTATAGAACATTTCCCAATAAAATCCAGCCACGACTAAGAAGTTAGCCGATCTAATAATTCAAAAAAATACATCATCACAATTCTAAATTTCGCACAAATTTATGCCCTGCAGAATTCTCACTCAATCGATAGAGCGCTGCGGGCCGGCCTTTTTCTGAGCGCTTTTCACCGGTATCCACCAGCAGATTTGCCTGCTCAATTCGCCGACGGAAGGATTTTTTTTGTAGCGGTTTGCCAATAATTGCCTCGTGTACCTGCTGCAATTCCGGCAGGGTGAAATTTTCCGGTAATGCAAAGGCTGGCACAATTGAATAGAGCGCTTTTTGCACCAAGCGTTCATGGGCGCGACGGATAATCTCTAGATGATCAAATGCCAGAGACAACTGACATACCTGAGAATAAGGCAGCCAATCGACATCTGCGACACTGTCAATTGCACTCGCGCAGCGCTGGTGCGCAATCAGCGCGGTATAGGCAACCGTAACCGACCAACCGCGCCTATCCCTGCTCGGCCCCCCAAAAGTGTAAAGCTGTTCGATATACGGCGGTATCACAGCTGTCTTTTCTTGTAGCTTGCGGATAACCGTTGCCTCCAAACTGCTATCTTCCGCTTCAGAGACAAATCCCCCGGGCAGGGCCCATTTTCCTTTCTCCGGGTGAGCAGAGCGCTTCACCATTAGCACTTTGAGAGTGCTCTGGTGATAGGTGAACAGAACCGCATCCACAGTCACTAGAGGAGCGTCAAAATTACGCTTCTCGTAGCGAGCTATATAATCATTTTCATTCATAGTGAGCAATAAGTATCGTTTAGACACTTAGTTTAACTCGAAGGCCCCAACAGGATAAAGTCATTGACCCCATTCAAGCTTCGGAAGCGTCAATTTCCTCCTGCAACTTTTCCAGGTCATCCAGAATTCTCAGAAATTTTTGCCCGAACTCTGTCACCGTATACTCCACGCGAGGAGGTATCTCGGCATAGCTGATTCGCTCCAGTATCCCGAACTCTATATTTCTGCGCAGGCACTCATTCAGGACTTTAGTGGTCAATCCCTCCACGCTGCGCACCATCTCACCCGGCCGATTGATCCCTCCGGCCAAAAGCTGATAGACCGTAAGAGACCATTTACACCCATAGATAGTCTCGACCATTCTGGCACTGCTCTTCGGTGGACACTTTCGAGCTAGCATTTTTTCCTCTATTTTCATCAATACTTACCAAAAAGTAACTAGTGCACCATTTTGTGCTTACTTTTCAACCTAGCCGCTTCTTTTCTAGACTCCACTCATGTTATGAGCCTATCTCAGTGAGGAAATAATATGAGCGACTCAAGCAAAAGACCAGATTCTACAGAACAACAAGAAGTGGCCTTAATCGTTGGCGGCTCCAGTGGCATGGGTCTTGCCACGGCAAAGCTGCTGGTGAAACAGGGAATCCACACAATTATTATCGGTAATAATCGCAATAAACTGGAGCAGGCCCTCAGCGAACTAATACAGCTCGGTTCTGCCGAGTCACTTCAAGCCAATCTCTATCAGCAAGACGACATCAACCGCATTATCGAATATATCCGCTCCAGTGATTATCACTTCAGATATTTGGTTAACGCTGCCGGTTACTTTAACCCCACGCCCTTCCTTGAACACACTCGGGCGGACTACGATACCTATCTCGATATCAACCGCGCCACCTTCTTTATTAGCCAGGCGGTGACACACAATATGGCCAGTAACGGCGGGGGGAGTGTAGTCAATATTGGTTCTATGTGGGCCAAGCAGTCTGTAAAAGCGACCCCCTCCTCAGCCTACTCCATGGCAAAAGCCGGCTTGCACTCGCTCACCCAACATATGGCAATGGAACTGGCCGAGCACAATATTCGGGTCAATGCGATTTCCCCTGCGGTAGTCAAAACCCCAATTTATGAATCTTTTATCGATCCGGGGGAAATAGACCAAACACTTGCTTCCTTCAACAGTTTTCACCCTATTGGCAGAGTTGGTATACCCGAGGACATCGCTAATGTTGTAGATTTTCTCTTAAGCGATAAAGCAAGTTGGGTAACAGGAGCCATTTGGGACATTGATGGCGGGGTAATTGCAGGGAGAAACTAGAATATCAAAATGCCCGGATAGCAGTATTTTATTCGGGCTAAATTTGGATAAATTCCTGCACTGCAACTCCTGCTAAAGAAATTTTATTAGCTAAAACTCTAGATATATTGCTGCTCTAGGAAAATCTTTTGATTTACCTGAGCAGCCTCTCACCCATACTTAGAATAAAGCTTTCTCAAATTTATATTGAACGTATTCCATTCGATCTAGATTAATGATAACAATACCATTTAAACTAAAATAACTAACAACACTTCGGACAGTTTTAGCCCAGCAACCCTGCGGCTTACAGCCATACAGGTCAGTTATCGGCAGCTCTGGGCCACCTTAGACCTTTGATAAAGTAAGCCTCGGTAAGCTGTAATCTCATAAGTTAAGAGCACCAGCTTTCTAAAACTGTCCGAAGTGTTGAACTAACTTTATACGTAAATACAAATTATACAGCCCAATTAATAAATATAGACCGCTCCTGCAGATTCAGCTTCATTGCTCTCAGGATTTGCGAACAAACCACTATCGGCACCATCTTCACCAACCGCTCCTACTGCTAAATTATCTCCATCTCCACTTAGTGCAACAGAGCCACCAAAAAAGTCTCCCGAGTCTGTGTTGCTCGCCTTAATATAAGCTTCGCTAGACCAGTCTACACCATTAAATATATAGATATAAACGGCTCCTGATTTAAGTAAAGAATTGTCTGTATTATCTCCAAACAATCCTTGACTATAGCTACTCTCTCCCCATGCCCCCACGGCTACAAGGCTACCATCATCACTTATCCTTACTGCCTCACCAAACCTATCAGAGCTATCAGTATTAGCAGCTTTCAAATAGGCAGTTTGCTGCCAAGCGTTTTCTTTTCGAGAAAAAATGTATACAGCGCCACTGTCAAATCCATTTTGAGTATCCTGATTTTCAGTAGATCCATTTTGTAATGGGGCACCAACTGCTAGAGTTTGCCCATTACCACTTAAATTGAGCGAGAAGCCAAACCAATCACCAACGGCAGCATTACTAGCCGATATCTTACCATCCCCTACCCAGGAATCACTGTCTAACCGGTATAGATAAACGGAACCTGCTTCCGCATTATCAGCATTAGCTCCAACTGCGAGTGAAGCTCCAGCATCATCAAGGCTTATCGAAGCACCAAAACCTAACCCCGTAGAACTGTCAGCAGCCTTAATATAGGCATGCTGTGACCAAACTCCCTCCTCATTACGGAACACATATACCGCTCCAGAATCTTCAATAGCATCGCCAAATTCGCCATCAAGACCACCATCTTCACTGGGTGCGGTTACCGCTAAAGTAGAACCATTCCCGTTAAGGCTAAGGGCATAACCAAATAGGTCATTATTTCCTTGATTACTTGCTTGAAGTCGGGCGCTATGGGCCCAACCTTCATTACTTCGAGAATAAATATGAACAGCACCCGCAGCAAAGTTATCATCTTCCCCATTCTCCTTGAATGCCCCTACTGCAAGCGTATAACCATCATCGCTAAGGCTCAATGCAGTTCCAAACTCTGCAGCTTCTTGAGGATCTGGAGACTTAAGGTAGGCTTGCTGTATCCATTCACCATCTTCCCGAATAAAAATATAAACTGCCCCTGAATCAGATGTCAGGTTATCCTCTTGGCCACCACCACTATCTTCGAGAGGAGCACCCACTGCAAGCAAATTACCATCATCGCTAATTGCTAGATCCCAACTAAACAGATCGCCAGCATCCGTATTACTAGGTTTAAAATAACCGATACTGCCTATCACATCCTGATCAATCGCTATGGCTTGAGAATCGAAACATCTATATTCATTACAGGTTTGCAATAAGTATCGGGCATTAAGTTTTTTGAATAATGGCACCACTAATTCAATGTGCTCTTTTTTTGGCGCAATAGGATTTCCAATAGGTTCAAACCCAGAGTGACCATCAGCATTTTCAAATAACTGATAATAAGTTGCCCCAGAAACATCACTCCAGCGAAAGATTAGCGTTTTAGGTTTCTCATAATGGACCTCCATGGTAGCTGCTGCAAGCTCGCCACCTGTGTCTGGGTCATCTCCCCCACTCGAAGACCCATTGCACCCTGAAAGATATGCACTAAATATCAATATTGCTACGTTGATATTAAACTTCATCCTATATTTCCCTTATAGGTCATTGTATTTCTTAAAAATGTATGATTCTTGATACTGGAGAAAATAAAATTTCTATGCTTAACACAGACAATGCGAAGCCTCTCTATTGTTTTGCAACGAACTAAGTGCAGGTATAAAAAACCTATAAAAATAGCTACTTGCACATTGCAAACATGTTTCAGACCTATATTTTAAGATTTTTCTACAATAGCAACCTATTTGTCACACCACACTAGAATCATTATTCTTGGCGCCAAAATGTATCCAGCAAAAAGCTCTACGGAAAATAAAATTAAATGCGCACCTTGATGCACTGATATTTCCAGAAAGTCTACAAGATTCACGCGATAAAGTGAACTTTTTTAGATAAAAAGAGTTTTTCCTATTTAGATAAAAAGAGTTTTTCCTCACAAATTAGAACAGCAGTCTCAAAAAAATCAAACTTAAAGTCTTAAAGTTTATAGGAATCTGTCCGAATTTGAGGGTATATTTTTATGAAAAAATATGACTCACCATTTCTTGAACAACTATTAACCCGGCGGACCAATAGTTCTTTATGCTGCATATTTATTTGACTTATGCTGAAAATAGGAAGCCACGCGCGCGGGATTTTTCTATAGTATTCTCATATGAGAAAGTACTTTATTTTTCAACCTTTTCTCAGATCGTACTGGAATCCCACTATGTACACCCCTTTAAGGTCGCAGCTTAAATATTCATCTGTATTCAATTCAGATGAATACAATGACAAATAAAATATCTCTATTTCATTCTTGTGTTCTGACAGCCAAGCTTTAACCACTCGAGCATGATGCACTCTAAGGTTGTCTAGTATGAGATAAACTTTGCGACCTAATATTTTGATTAATCGTTTAAGAAAGCCAATTAATCTGTCAGCATTCATACCCCCTTTGTAAATTTGAAAGCGCACTGTTCCTTGATTTGTAATCGCTGAAATCATATTGAGTAAAGCTCGCTTTGCATTTAGCTTCACAATGGGCGTTTTCCCTTTTCGCGCATAACCCCGCTTATGCTGACAATCACCGAGAATGCCCCTTTCGTACACTGTTTAATATCCGAACAATCTTCTTCCACCAATTTTTAAAGGCTTTAAGATTTTACTCATAGGCCCGCCTGGCGGGATTCTGAGGTGTAAAATTCCAGCATTTCAGATAATCACCGACGGTGCGGATTGGCATTTTATGCTATATTCATATTCAATTAGCTCCATGACAGCCTTACGTGTCCACAGAGCGCAGTTAAGCTTGAGCTGATCCGGCTGTTCATCTACGATTTTTTTGAAATTGCTTTTCTTGCTCTATCGTTAGCCTACGATTCATCCCTTCTGGATAGCCGCGTTTTTAGCGACGAATGCCTCGAAGCCACCCGATTTGCAAGAATTGCCCTAATTTTGTACAGTTCGTCAGGAAACATCCAGTGTCCGCGCAATTCCTACTATAGGCTCACATGGTTAATAACAGCCTTGGGGCCTGACCGCTACCACTGTTATTTCAACGAGCACATCACCTTCTAGCTCTACACCTAAACATGCTCTTTGTGGCCAATGTTCTTGATTTTGACCAATCCACGTACACCAAGCCTCATCCATTTGCGACTTCTCATGCATTCTAGCAATATACACTTGAGCCGAAAGTATATTCTCCTTACTAGTGCCAAGCTCTTTCAAATTCTCGGATATTACTTTAAGAGCCTGCCGCGTTTGCTCTTTTGTCCCTAAACCCGTATCCGGCGAAGTGGCGACAGAGAAAACTAAATCTTTGTACGCAGAAGACTTATTTCTTCCTTTATATATTCCAGCTACTCGTTCAATCATGACACAACTCACCTTTAAGTAAACGGCTAAAAATACTTAGCTATACCAGTGTGTCCAGCGAAATAAAACCAAGTATTTTATAACCGATGTATTTTTTATTCTACGTTTTTCCAACTTCTAGCTAGGCTGATAGCCTGCCGCAGAATAGGCCAATCCAATAAGCTCTCCTGGTAATCGCCTGCGTTACCTCGAAAAGTTATGCCATAGACTTTTAATCTAAAAGCAAGTATAGAATAGAATGCATCTACAACCCCAGCTGATTCAAACATATAGGGTAAATTAGCTTTTTCAAAAATAGACTCAACCCTTGCCAGTTCATCTCTAATATCATTGTTGAGTTTTTTTAATGGCTCCACTTGATTTAAAGTAAATGGACAATTAGCCCTAACATTCATAAAGCCAGAATGCAACTCTGAACACAAGCTTCGTGCTAAAGCTCGCTCATAGGGATGTTCAGGGTAAAGAGCACCTTCAGAGCATTCATTAAAATACTCTGCAATTGCCAGTGAATCGTGGATATTTATATTGCCGTTATTTAGCGTTGGAACAAGGCCAGTCTCCGAATGTTTGAAAACTTCAGCTTTGTAATCGCGGCCTGTCAAATCAATTACATTAACCTCGACGTTTAATTGAGCTATTTGACTACACATCCAAGCTCTTAATGACCACGTTGAATCAGTACCAACAGTTAATTCCACAATTAAAACTCCTAAGTCGAATTTTTTGAGGCGTATAACACTAAGACTGTGCTTTATACACATCATTTAATTCTATTTGAAGCCTCCTCTGCCTCCATATCATGATCTGCATTCAGCCCTGAAATGCATCCCCCTTTAGCTTGCTAACAAACAAACTCGCGTACCACTTTTTATTCCGAATAATGGCTCTACTTAAAGTCTCAACCTGTAATATGGTGCCAACTTTGTTACACCTGAGACCCTATGAGTAATTCCACAACACCTCTACGAATTTAAAGGTTACAGGTATTAGGTATAGCTAACCGAAAATGAGCGCAGCTCTCTGTGTGAACTGCAATGTAACCGTTATGCAGGCAAGGGCCTGCACAGGACTTGCAGATCGATTCACAGAATTATCCAGAGGCTCCAAGTTACCTCTAATTGCTTTAATTCGTCGGTTGATTGCCCTATAACATTAGGGTTATCTGAGGATACGCGGGGGAGTGGATTCCTAACACTCACTGTCATCGATTAAATGAAACAGTAGAGTTAGATAAATACAAATTTCAAATCATAAAGTGCTGCCTGCAGCGCTCCAAATGGTTGCCTTAATAAACTAAGGCAACCATTTAAAAAAACCAGAAAACAAGCTTGAAACTTAGCCGATCTCGGCCAGATTCCCTTTACTCTCCAGCCACTGCTTGCGATCTCCCGCCCGCTTTTTCGCCAGGAGCATATCCAACAGTTGGTTGCTATCATCCCCGGAATCGACATAGAGCTGCACTAAGCGGCGGGTATTGGGGTCCATCGTGGTTTCACGCAACTGCATGGGGTTCATTTCACCCAAGCCCTTAAATCGAGTTACCTGAATCTTGCCCTTTTTCTTCTCCGCAGTGATGCGATCGAGAATACCCTGTTTCTCGGACTCATCCAGTGCGTAGTAAACATCCTTGCCGATATCTATGCGGAACAGCGGGGGCATAGCGACATAGACATGGCCATTGGTTACCAGCGGTCGGAAATGTCGCAAGAACAGCGCACATAATAGCGTGGCAATATGCAGACCATCCGAGTCGGCATCGGCCAGGATACAAACCTTGTTGTAACGCAGCCCTTCCAACTTATCACTACCCGGGTCTACCCCGAGCGCCACAGCAATATCATGTACCTCCTGGCTGGCGAGAATTTCCCCGGAGTCGACTTCCCAGGTATTCAGGATTTTACCGCGCAGCGGCATGATGGCCTGGAATTCCCGGTCTCGCGCCTGCTTGGCAGAACCACCGGCCGAGTCCCCCTCCACCAGGAAGAGCTCAGAGCGCGAGGTATCGCCACTGGAGCAATCTGCCAGTTTGCCCGGCAAGGCCGGCCCCTGGGTGACTTTTTTACGCGCTACTTTTTTCGCCGAGCGCATGCGCTTCTGCGCGTTGCCAATACAGAGCTCTGCGAGCTTGTCGCCCTCTTCCGTGTGCTGGTTCAGCCACAAGCTGAATGCATCCTTGGCGACACCGGAAATAAACGCCGTCGCCTCGCGGGAGGAGAGCCTCTCTTTGGTCTGGCCGGAGAATTGTGGGTCGGCCAGCTTGGCAGAGAGCACGTAAGAACACTGGCTCCAAATATCTTCCGGCCCCAATTTAATACCACGGGGCAGCAGGTTGCGAATCTCGCAATACTCCCGCATCGCCTCCAGCAAGCCGGCTCGCAAGCCGTTGACATGGGTTCCGCCCTGCGCGGTGGGAATCAGGTTGACGTAGGATTCAGCGGTGACCTCGCCCCCCTCCGGCAGCCACTGGACAGCCCAGTCCGCCGCTTCGGTGGTGGCCGCAAAGCTGCCCACAAAAGGCTCTGCCGGCAGCACTTCCCAACCCTGGTTGGCAGCGGCTAAGTAGTCTTTGAGGCCATCTTCGTAATACCACTCGTCAGATTCACCGTCCTGCTCATTGATAAAGGTAACGGTGAGGCCGGGGCAGAGTACCGCCTTGGCGCGCAGCAGGTGTCGCAGGCGCACCACGGAAAATTTGGCCGAATCAAAATACTGGGGGTCCGGCAAAAAGCGCACACTAGTACCGGTTGTGCGCTTGCCACACTCACCGATCACTTCCAGGTCGGAAGCTTTTTCACCGTCCTTAAATCCGATGCGGTGGACCTTAGCATCTCGCTGGATCGTGACTTCCAACACCTTGGACAGGGCGTTAACCACCGAGACACCCACGCCGTGAAGGCCGCCGGAGAACTGGTAGTTATCATTGGAGAATTTGCCCCCGGCATGCAGGGTGGAGAGAATAACCTCGACACCGGGCCGCCCCTGCTCTGGATGAATATCGACTGGCATGCCGCGACCGTTGTCGCTCACGGAGAGCGAGTGGTCCTTGTGCAATACCACTTCAATCTTTTTGGCGTGCCCGGCGAGAGCCTCATCGACACTGTTGTCGATCACTTCCTGGGCCAGGTGATTTGGGCGTGCGGTATCGGTATACATCCCGGGGCGCTTGCGCACCGGATCTAGCCCCGTGAGTACCTCAATATCTTCGGCGGAATAATTAGCCATAGCTCTTATTGATTACTGCTCGTTAAATAGAAATTCGATGATGGGATCGCAATAGCGTGCGAACTCCTGGAAACTGTGATCACCACCGTCTTCAATAGTTTGGCGCTGTCCCTGGTAGAAATCCTGCGCATCGCGGTAGTCTAAAACTTCATCCCCACGCTGGGCGAGCAGCCAGTAACGGCTCTCCAGTGGCGCATCCAACTCTGCCTGTACCCGCTGCATGGTATCGACATCAACCTGGCTCAGGCAGAATGTCTCTTCTTCACCACTGTAAGGCTGTAAGGCCCTGCCCACATAGGCCGGAATAAAGCGCGCAGGGCGCACTGCGGGATTGATCAGTGCCGCAGGCAATTGGAAGCGCTCGCCGAGGTAGGTACACCAGAAGCCACCCATGGAACTCCCCACCAGGCCTATCGGCCCCCGCTTCGGCTCCTGGAGGAAACCCTCTAACAGGGTGAGTAAAGACTGCTGTGCCCTGTCCGTATAGGGGGAGATCTGTGGCGCGCAGAAGGTAACCTGCGGGTAGTTAGCCTTGAGCCACTCCCGCATCAACTGACACTTAAAAGACTGTGGTGACGAAAGGAAGCCGTGCAGGTAAATCAGCAGCGGCCCTCCTTGAAGATCATGAGTTTGCATAGGCGGTGATTATAGCGCCCATATCGCCAATCGGGGGGCCGATGTAACCAGAAGCCGCAAACGCTGGTGAGTATTACAGCAGAGTGCGATTCAAACTGGCAAAGGCCCGCCGCATATCGATGCGCATATCGGCCCAGAAAGTGACGCTGGTAAAGCGCTCCAGGCGCCCAGCGGGGCCATAGGCAGCCAGATTCTCACCGATATCGCGCCGGTCGCGAAAGTGCATCACCGCGTTGCCCTTGCGGTCGTAGAGGGTCCCCACCAGTACACCGTAGGCACTCTGCTCGGTATAGATACGCCAAGTCCAGGGGGAGGGGTCTAGGGGCGCGGCCACGGAAAACTTCTCCAGAGACAGCGACAAAGTGTAATCCGCCTGCTGCGGGTTCTCTGTCACAGTGCTATTGCGTGGCGCGAGAAATTTCTCGGTAAAGGTTTTAGCCAGCAGTGCATTCATCTGCTGCATATCCTTCTCATCCAGCTCGTAATCCTTTTCCCGATAGCGGCTGCGCGCTACTGAGGAGAAACGCTTGGTGTAGTCGACTTTGACCGGAGCAATAAATACGCTGGCCCCACTGATATCAAATGCAAATGCCGCAGCGACCTCATCCAGCGTGCTGGACCTGGGAAGCAAGCCCAGGCTGTCTGTTTGTGCCGCCGGCTCAGGCTCTCCGCCCTCGCCGGACTGGTGCGCGCAAGCACCCACTAGTAGCGCCATACCCAGGAGCGGCAAAATAAATATTCTTTTCATTTTTCAATTCCTCACTTCCCGATGTTATCCGCTCAATCACCGCAGTAGCAGCAAAATACCCTTACAGTGAGGCGCACTACAACCAAAACCCCAGTACCTATTAACGTATTTTACCGGCCCACAACTACGGCGAGTGATCCCTCCCCCCCGGATTTCATTGTACGGTGAGGGAACAGAGAAGATAAAGGTAACTTCCCTAAAGGGCCGCTGAGCCATGCCGCACTATTTACGCGGGTCTCGGCGGTGGCGGGGACCCAGCTCCTGCCAATTTGCAGGAACTGTGGCCCAGTAGCGGTGACTTTCAAAGCGCACCGCTTAGGACTTTCTCCGTATTGCGGAGTGATGCCGTGCTCGGTAAGGAGGGGGATTCAGTAGCCGGAAGACGCCAGATCGACGGAGTATTTTGAAACTGCCACGCGCTCTACCCCGGTCTGGTAACTGCCGTCATCGTATAGATCGAACCAACGATAGCCTGGCATTTCATCATCTACGGCAAAGGGCCCACTGCCCGGGGTAAATTGCACTGAAGTCGAGGGGGTTGCATGCAGGCCTACTCCGCCCTCACGGCTGTCAAACTGCTGGTGTACGTGCCCCCATACCAGCGCCTTCACCTGTGGTGCCTGGGCAACCATATGCAGCAACTGGTCGCGCCCATCGCGCAACATATGGCCGTCGATCCACTTGCTTCCCACCTGTACCGGCTGGTGGTGCATCATGATCATTACCGGATAGTCGCGGGTCTCCCACAGCAGCAACTGCAAGCGCTCCAGCTGTGCCTCGCTGAGGCCGCCACAGATTTGATTTTCAACACTGGTATCCAGCAGCAAAAGGCGCCAGTTGCCCAGGGCGACCACTTCGGTGTTGCGATGTGGGGCCAGCTGCTTCATGCGGGCGCTGACATCATGGTTCCCCGGTAGCCAATACCAGGGTTTTTGCACGGTGCGCATTTTTTGTAGAAAGCGGCGGTACGAAGCCTCGGCCCCGTTCGCACTGATATCTCCAGTGGCCACCACCATTTGCGCGGCCTGTTGCCTGGAAGCGATGTCAGATAGCACCTCATCCAGCGTATGCCCCGTATCCAGGCCCAGCAATTGATAATCTGCCCGGCTGCCGATATGTGGATCTGTTATTTGGATCAGACGATATGAATTGGTCTTATCAGACCTTTTAGGCTTGTTGTGCTCGCGAATCACTTGCTCACCTTGTAATCACATCCGTGTGTTCTACCGCAGAATTAAATTTTCCGACCATCCAGCACTAATTCAAATTCTGCGCGACCATTTGCAAGACAGTACTCAAGCCACTCACCGAGAAAGCGATTGGCCTGAGGTCTCTCATCTGCGCGCTGCATACGGGGATTTGGGTAGGTGGTGTCTACTCCTTTACCACCTACCGGCCCACGGCCATTGACTGCAATCACCTCAGCCATCCGCGCATCGTGGTACAGGCGCGCGGTCAAGTTGGGGGATTCCAGCCAGCGGCTCTCTCTGAGATTAACCTCTGCGTCCAGTAACACCTCAGTGGTATACTTGGAGCGGGTCACCACTCTCAGTTTTAGACTGCCACCAGGTATTTGGTAGCACCATTGCTCTCTCTCAGACAGCTCTGGAAGCAGCCTCAGCAGGCGCAGGTAATTAGCATCGCAGTCGGCATGATAAGACGGTAAATCGACCCGATACACCGCCTTGCCGTTGCCATTTGGCGACATCCTCGTCTGCTTGCGTTGCCGCGCATCTGCCTCACCTACTAGAGCCATTATCAACACTCCGATTCAATTGCCGCCGTGATTCACCTCTCAGTTTGTCCCTCACGCGGGTAAAGTTGCGCAAATGACAGTGACCGATCAGGCAGCTGGCGTCTTATCAATTAAACGCGCCCGATTTAACTCTAGCCACTGTAGTGAAATCAGTGTGGCCGCATTGTCTATCGGGCTCTCTCCCGGTAAATAATCCCCCTGCATCGCCTCCACAATCCCCTGGCGTGGAAATACTCGCAGGCGGATATCTTCGTTTTCCTCAGCCAAGCCAAAAACGCCTTCAGCCCCCTCCAGATCTACTAAAGCGCAATACAGGTGCATACGCTCAGAACTCCCCCCCGGGCTGGGGGTATAGCTGTGGATAAAGTGTAAATCCTGCACGCTGCACCCGGCTTCCTCCTGGACTTCTCTGCGCGCCACCGCCTCCAGGCTTTCCCCTTCTTCCACCATACCGGCAACCACTTCAAGGCACCAGGGCCCCGCAGGGCGCTCCAGGGCGCCGATTCGGAACTGCTCGGTGAGAGCCAACCGATCCCGGGCCGGGTCGTACAACAAGACCCCCACGGCTTCGCCCCGCTGAAACAGCTCCCGCTCTATCTCACCGCTCCAGCCCCCGCGAAACAAGCGGTGGCGCAGCCGCAGGCGCAGCATGGTAAAGAAGCCCTTAAATACGGTTTCCCTGGAGATTATGTCTACCGAGTCCGCAGCAAATTCCGGGGTTAAATCAGTTCGACTGTTATCTTGTGGCATGGTTCGTCTCTCCCTAAGTTTCGGATTTGCCGCGCTGCTTCCGCGACAAGACCCGGGGACCAGCTGTTATACTCTGCGCCCACCGTACCAGCCACTGACTACAGAGGCTATCCGGGTTTCCGTGTTGAATTTCGAGAGTACACGACATGAGAGTGCTGAATATCGCCTATCAGCAGCTGAGACGCTATGGCAAGACAAGGGTTAGCTGGGCGCAGAAGCTCACCTTCGGCCTGATAAAAAATGACCACTACACCCAGGTATTCAGCGACCGCGATATCGCCGCGTTTGAGGCGCCTTTCGGTATTCGCGACCTGGGCGTTACAAAGGCAAACCGCCGCCTGCTGGAAACCGTTGAGGCCTTCGAGCCGGACCTGATCATCGCGGGCCACTGCGATATGATCACGAACGACACCCTAAAGGCCATCAAGCAGCGTTTACCCAACTGCTTTATTGCCCACTGCAATAACGACCCCCTGTTTGTTCCCAGCAATGTCGAGCGAATCAAATACCGTGCGGAAGTCGCCGATGCGGTATTTGTCTCTACCGGACGCCGGGAACTGAAAATATTCGAGGGTTTTGGTGCCCGTGTTTATCACATGCCCAACCCGGTTGAACCCTCGATTGAAAACCTGAATAACGCAGAGTGCACAGATCTGCCGATCGACCTGCTGTTTTGCAGTAACAGCAATAATTTTACCCAGCGCCTACAGATGGTTAAAAATCTGAAAGACGCCCTGGGGGACTCGCTGAACTTTAAAACCTACGGCAGCTTCGGCGAGGCGCCGGTTTGGGGTCGCGACTACGACCGCGCCCTGTCTCAAACCAAAATGGGACTAAACTTCAACCGCCAGGACACCCATTACTGGTATTCCTCCGCGCGCATGGCCCAGCTAGCCGGTAACGGTATTTTGCAATTCACCAGTGACAAGTTGCATTTTGACGAGCTACTCCCTGCAGAAAGCGTCGTTTATTTCTCCGATGAACAGGACCTGCTGGCAAAAATCCGCGAATTTAACGGCGACGATGCCAAGCGACGCGCCTGGGCAGCGCGGGCCAGGGCGTTTTTCCACAACGAAATGAACTCAAAGCTCTACGCTCAGTACATTGTTGAAGCCACGACTCAACAACCCTTTAGTCACGACTATGCCTGGGCCCAAGATATCAATCTGGATGGCACTCTCAAGTAGTGCCTCGCCCAATTCGATAAGATGCAATAGATTATGAGTAACAACCCTATTCGAGTCGCACAGATACTCGCTGGTGCTGAACACGGCGGTGCGGAGAACTTTTTTGTGCGTCTCGTCAGTGGATTAAATCCCCGCAGCGAAATTTCGGAAAAGGCGTTTATTCGCAACCACGATCACCGGGTACAGACACTGCGCGGTAACGGTGTGGAAACTGAAGGTTTTAAATTCGGTGGCAAGCTGGATTTTCTCGGCCGCAAAAAATATCGGGACGCCCTCAATCAATGGCAGCCGGATATCGTAATGACCTGGATGGGGCGCGCCACCTCAATTACCCCCAGCTCTGAAAAATACCTTTTGGTCAGCCGCCTCGGGCACTACTACAATCTTAAATATTACCGCCATGCGGATTATTGGATCGGCATCAGCAAAGGTATCTGTCAGCATTTGCGGGATGGTGGCATCCCCAAGGATAAGATTTTCCATATCCCCAATTTTGCCGACGAGACACCGGTTGATCCGCTACCCAGAAACAGCTTCAACACCCCGGAAGACAGGCCCCTAATCCTCTCTGCCGGCCGCCTGCATATTAACAAGGGATTCGACACCCTCCTCCACTCCCTCACCCAGATTCCCAATGCCACTTTGTGGCTCGCCGGTAGCGGCCCCGAGGAGAGCAAGCTGAAAGCTCTGTGTCATCAGCTCGGCCTGGAGGAGAGAGTGCGCTTCCTGGGTTGGCGCAACGATGTCACCGCCTTGATGCGCACTGCGGATTTGTTTGTATGCCCCTCGCGGCACGAAGGACTGGGTTCTATTGTGATGGAATCCTGGGCCCACCGCTGCCCTATAGTGGCGACGAACTCCCAGGGCCCCGGAGAGGTAATAACCAGCGGCAAAACCGGCCTGATTACCCCTATCGATAGTGCCGATGAGCTGGCCAGGGCGATAAAATCCGTTATCGAAACGCCGGAACTACGCCAGAGCCTAATAGAAAATGCAGCCGATGAATACGCCAAGACCTATAGCAAGCAGGTTATCGTCGACTCTTATATCGATCTCTACGACAACCTGGTGAAGAAAGGGCGCTAATGGCGATAGCGGCCAGCGATATCCCAGCAGTGGATTAAAGCCCCCCTGCGGCGAACCTTAAGCCGCAGGGGTATCGCAGCCCTTTAATTAAAATTATCGACCTCTGGCTGTGCCGGGCAGCTGTTTCGGTCAAGTCTAACTGGACACCTCTTTAAGCACATTTCTCAAATTCGATAGGGGTTACATACCCCAGTGTTGAATGTATCCTACGTGAGTTGTAATAAGCAATATAGGCTCTTACATCGGTTATCGCATCCTCCCTTGTTGCATAGAGATTCCCCGTCAACCATTCCCGTTTCAGGCTGCTAAAAAAGCGTTCCGTCGATGCATTCGGTGAGAAATCCCTATTCAGAAGGTTTTCCTCGATCGGTAGTTGCTGTTTGCTATCAGTTGTCAGTGTAAATCGCTTCTTGCGTTTTACTGTCAAACCTAGCTTCTTCATTAGCTTGCGGACTCGATAGCGAGCAATTTTAAAGCCTTTTTTGCGTAATAGTTTCATTAGCCGGCGGCTTCCAAGACTCTACCGAGATTCAGAAAATAAGGCCTTTAAACGATGGCATAGTTTTCATGTCTAGCTATCTATTGAGCTATCACTGCGCTGACACCACTCGTAATAGCTACTCTTATTTACCCGCATCACTCGGCATAACGTCCTAACTGGAAAGCTGCCTTGCTGTTCTTTAATAAAGTTGTACTTTACTTCATTTCTTTCGCAAAGAAGGCACTGGCCTTTTTTAGGATTTCTTTCTCCATCCGTAACTGCTTGTTTTCGCGTCGCAACCGATCCAATTCAGCGCGCTCGCCGGCATCCAGCCTTAATCCGCACTCTTCCTGCTTCAACTCTTTTACCCAGCGTCGCAGGTTGTTGGCAGTGGTTCCTACAGCCTCTGCGGCCTTAGAAATCGAATACCCTTGCTCAGAGACTAGGGCTACGGCGTCTTTCTTGAACTCCGGCTTGAATTGCCGGCGTGTACCTTTCGTTGTCATACATCACCTCGCTTGGTAGTTTTACCATCTTAGCGAAGTGTCCGAAAGTATTAGACCACTTCATACCCCAGTTCTTTGTTACAAGTCTTCCAAAACTCTAGATTTTGATAAAGAAGACTATTCGTTGTTTGTACTTAAAAGGGCTATAGGAGTCTATTAGTATAGACCCTTAGATCCGCATATTACTTTTTAGCAATGATTTATCTCAGATTCTGATATAAATTCAGCAACAAATAGCTCATCTTTACTAGCAAGAAAGTATTCTTGATCAGTATTAAGTCGCAATTTCATAAATACATCTTCGCCAACTTGCATCGTATTTCCCGCTGCGAATTTCGCGCCTGACTCCAGTAAATAAGAAAATACGTTACAAAATATTTCGAATATACCCTGACTAAATGAGTGATCTTCCACTAATGATGCCATGTCAGGTAAACCAAGTAATGGTGCTCCGTATGTCCTTAACCAGACTCCATCTATACCTTCAACTTCATACTTAACAAAGCCACAGTAAAGAATTGGCAAGGGAAGTGACTTAAGAAACTCAAAGATATCTCCTTCGACCTCATTTCCAGACAACGCAATAGCAGGAAAAGAAGTATGCCCACTTTCGTTAGTAACTACGATTGCACCAAAATCAGCTAGAAAACCACCAACTAATGCTAACGAGGTATATTGAGCTATTGGATTGTTATCATAGCCTTTGTAATAAAGAATCAAATGTGCCCGATGGGATCTAGCCTGATCTTTAAGTTCCTTGCCATAATGGGATGGTGTAATACAGCGCTCCAAAGAATCAGATGGGAATGGTTGGTTAAAGCCTACAATCTGAATGACGTGCTCTCCCCAACCTACAAGCCCAATTGGTGTTCCACTATTTTTTAGCTCTTCATCAATTTCAACTTTTGCTTTGGCTAAACTTGGGTGATATGAGTTAAACTTTTCTTTTAACTCGCACGCACTAAACTCAAAACTTTTCTTGAAAAGAACCTGTAGACTAAGAGGGTGATCAAGTTCAGGATTTGCAACTAAGCCTCGCTCAAATACTGTTTCTTTTTTCCCGAAAAATCTAGATGTTATGCTCATATTCTTCCACTTTATTTGTGTTCACTACCGTTGAGTGCGTAGTGGTAGGACAGCCGGTTAGCCGACTGCCCCCACGCAGATCCGGACGTGCGGAATTACCGCATCCGGCTCCTCAGTTATATTATTTACCGCGCAGCTAAATCCTATCAAAGCTATTCACTCCACCCTTCTTCGCCTTTTCACCCAATGACTGCAGTGCATAAACTCAGATTCAACTGAATGTGCTGTGCGGCGCTTGTCTGGGCATTTCAATGTCTGCCCCGATGAAATCTCAACCGATAAACTCGAACAATATTTTTCTGAGCTAGTGGACTCCCACTCTTGGAGTACCGTTAAGGTTGACCGCAATGGCCTACAGTTCTTCTGGAAGCATATCCTCAAGCGCGAGTGGCAGTGGCTGGATATCGTCAAAGCACCCAAAATTCAGTCGTTACCCGATACTCTCACGCCACAGGAGATTACGCAACTTATCGGGGCGGCACGTAAACTGCGCTATCGTGTTTTTATCCTCACAACTTATTCCATGGGCTTGCGATTAAGTGAAACACTGGCTCTTGAAGTTGGGGATATTGATGCAGGGCGCAAGCAAGGATTGTTTAAATTAACCACTCTGAATAACTCAGAAATCCTGACCACCAACGCCTATGCTCAGGGTTAACCTATTTGTAGTAGCATAAAAAAGCAGCCACTAATATTTCAGTGGCTGCTAAATTAATGGTTAATTTTTCTTGTTGAGACAAAGGCTTATTTATTGATAAGCCGGCGGTAAGTTGCGCAACAATTCACTGACACCATTGGCAATCAGTCGCTGGCGCAGCTCAACACTATCGGGGCGGGTTAATAATTCACTGGCTCTACCGCCCCAAATCACAGCACCTCCGGGGCGGCCAATGCCTACACTCATAATCACCAGCGGTGCATCCGTCAGGGGCGGCAGCTCCACCACACCTTGGGGTGCGTTGCTGTCAAACTGCTTGTCCCAGCTGGGGTCCCGTGTGTCACCAGAGAAAAACTCATCGACTACCGCAACCTGGTAATCCACAACCATATCCGCATCCTGGTCCTGAGCCACCTGGCGATAGCCCCGCTGCTGCAACGCTGCGGCAACCATATCGCGCATTTCTTCATCCAGCTCCACCAGCTGGGCAGAGGCATCAGTTGTGCCACTCAGTGGCGCGACTCCCCATTTATAAGTGCTAAAAGCGACCGCTGGCTCGCCGGTAGTGACTCTCTCTACCTGTAGCTCCTGGCAACCCGCCAACAGCAGCATCACAAGTAAGCCTGTTGATAAATAGCGCATAAAAACTCCTACATTTCCGTACTTATTTTACCGGTTCAACCGTGCTGTAAAGTTCTATCTTGGGGCTCCAGGTATACCACTTGGGATCGGCTTTTGGGTAGAGGGGAAAATGACTTCCCGACTCCACCTCAAATCCCATAAAGGGGGCTTCTGGCGTAGCAAACGCGATGCCCCCCTGCAACAGCGCCTGGGCCGATTCCGTATTGATATTAAGGCCGCTTTTCAAGCCAAAAGTCACCTCCACACCGCTGGCATTCCAAAACACCGTGTGCTCCCGTACCAGGGGCTGGTATTGGGGTTCAATATGAACATAGATGTACACTCGATCAGCATACTCTCCCAGGGCAAAACCGGTAACCTCCCCCACTTTTACTTGGCGGTAATAAACCGGACTTCCCGCTACCAATGAGCCCCGCCTGGCAGCGTCGAGGATAACCCCCAACCCGGGGCGGCTTAAGGTTTGCGCCAAGTCCTCGCGCGGCGCCTGCGCTAAAGCGTAAAACTTGCGCTGCGGATCGCCAGATCCCGGTTCAAGCGCCAAATAGCGCCCGCTAATCAAGGTGTCCAAGTGGGCGATCTTGTCGATACCGAGTTGTGGAGAGACCACCCATATGCGGGTTCCGGCCCGGGCAAACTGCTCCCCTCTGTGATAGAGCTTAGCCCTGGCCCATACCTCTCCCAGAGTGGGATCGAGCCTCAAGCGGGTAATTTCTCCAACTTGCACCCCGCGGTAGCGCAAAGGCGCTCCAACCTTTAAGCCCTCGGCACTGACAAGGCTGATCTGGATCTGTATCCCCTCCTCCAGCGCCGCTTCGCGGGTGCGATAGAGTGGAAACTGATCGCCGTTTTTCGCCGGCTCACCTTTACCAAGATCCTCCCGCCGTATACCAAACGCAACACCGCCGCGCAGCAGCGATATCAGTGAATCCGCTTCCACTTCCACGCCCTCAGTCAGGCTGGCACTGGCGCGCAATCCGCTAATATTCCAAAATCGAACGCCCTTCTGCACAAGGTGTGCATAACGCGGCTCTATTACCACATAGACCTCAACCCCTTCGCCATCCCCACGCAACTCCATCCCCTGAACGGTTCCCACTTCTATACGGCGAAAGTAAACGGGGGCTCCTCGCTGTAGAGATCCCAGATTGCGCGAAGTGAGGCGCAGGTGTAACCCCGGCACACGGGGGTCCATGGGCGGCGCGGAGGTTCGCGCAGTAAAAGTGCGCTGTGAGCGCTGCCCTTTGCGTAAATCCGCTTCGATACGGTTCCCCTGAATTAAATCATTGAGTCCGCCAGTCAAATCAAAGGTCGGAGGAGCCAGCCAAAAGCGGGTATTCTCAGTGAGAAGCTCATCAATAGCCGGGTCCATCAGGACGGTGACTTCCATACCATTTAAATAGCGGTTTGCCTTAGTCGCACTAACCTCCCCGACCTGGATACCCTGGTAATACACCCTGGTAGTTTCCGGGGTGACATTGACCCCCTGATCAAAATTGAGGGTCACTGGAATACCCGCATCAGCTGCGGAAAAATTTTTGTACAACTTGAACTCGCTACCATTGACCGCGAGTGGCGATTGGCGCTGATTTTCTGGGGTATAAAAACTGACGCCTCCGGCAAATAGTGCGGCGAGGGATTCCAAATTGATATTAATGCCGCTAATACCCCCCTCAATAGATACTCCCGAACTATTCCAAAAACGGCTGCCCCGATGAAGCAGATAGGCGTACTCACGGCGAATAAATACGTCTATTCGCACTTCATTTCCATCGCGATCCAAACGGTAATCTGCGACCTGCCCCACCCGCAGCTGCCGGTAATATACCGGCGATCCACGGCTCAAAGAACCCAGGCGATGGGATTGCAGAACAACCCGCAAACCATCCCCTCGAATAAATGCGGGCGGCTGATCCAGTGCGACAAAGTTCCGCTTGCGCTTTCCACTACCCGATTCAACCGCAATATAATTACCGGACAGCAGCGTTTCCAAACCGCGAATACCGGTAATGGAAAGCTCAGGTTTTACAACCCAAAATTCAGTCCCCTCCACCAGTAAATACTCTGCGCTGCGATTTAAGCTAACCTCGGCTAAGACACCATCGGCGCCATTAAGCGCCTTGGCATTCGGCACCAGGCGCACATCCTGCACCACACCGATATCGACCCCCGAGTATTTCACCACCGTTTTCCCTTTCACCAGGCCATCCCCGGAGTGAAAAAGGATTGTCGCCTTAACATCGCCCTCGGAAATATCCTGATAGAGCAACCAGAGCGCAATAAACCCTGCGATTAACGGCAGAATCCACACTAAGGGTAAGCCCCTGCTGCTTCGCACCTCCCCCCGCTGGGCGCCGCCATCCAGGCGCGCCTCTGCATTGGCATTTTGCGCGGGGGAATCCTCAGCCATTTTCCGCCGCACTCCCCCGTGCAGTTTCGGCAACTATTGCGGGCTTAGAGCAGTCGCCATCATACGCATCCCAGATTAAACGGGGATCAAAGGTCCGCGCTGCCAACATAGTGACCACCACCACAGAAGCAAAAGCTGTGGCGCCCGCACCGGCACTTACCTGGGCAACAAAGCCCATATCCACTAGCGAAACCAAAATAGAAATCATAAATAGGTCCAGCAGAGACCAGCGCCCGATACCGGAAACCACCCGGTAAATTTTCATCGCCTGAATGGGATCAAAAGCAGCACGCCACTGAATTTGGATTAGCAGTAATACCAGGCCGAGCAATTTCATGACCGGCACTGCGATACTGGCAATAAACACGATTAGGGCGATACCCCACATGCCGCTATCATAGAGTTGCATTACTCCACTGATAATAGTGCTGGGATCGCCGGCGCCCAGATAAACGACCGTCATCACTGGCAAAATATTGGCTGGCAGCAGCAGTAGAGCACCGGTAATCGTCAGGGCCCAGGTCAACATCAAACTGCCCTCAATGCGCCCGTGTACCCTAGCTCCGCAGCGAGGGCAGCGACAGCGGCCCCCGCTCGGTAAAATAATTAACTGATGGCAACACAAACAGCTGGTTAAGCCCTTATTTAGCCCTTTACCTGGTACGCCACTCACAACACTGATTCCTTGTGCGCACGGCGCTGGGCCAAGCGCTGCCAAATTGCCGCCTGATCAAAACTCAGGGAGGATAGATTGGCCAATAGCATCGTGGCCGCAAAACAGTACAAACCCGCTCCCACCGTCATCTGGCCCAGGTCCTGTAATTTAACCAGGGCCACCAAGATCCCGAGCATATAGACATCGAGCATGCCCCACTCTTTTAGATGCTGATAAAAACGCACAGCGTTGGATACTGGCCGATCTAGCCACCCCCAGGCACTGCCACAACAAATAAATAACAAAAGGGCAAATTTCCCCACTGGCGCCAAAACACTACAAAATAGCACCAGTATAGAAAGCCAAATAAACCCGGCTTTAAAAAGAGAGTAAACGCCATTTAGCAGAGTGCTTTCTGCACCAAACGAGAACAGGGAAAAATCCAAAAGTGGTAGAGTGGCCGAGGGAATAAATAATAAAAGACCGGTGAGACTGAGCGCTGTCGTGAAATAAATACTGTGATTGCCATTGCGGTGTAAAGTACAGCGACACCGGGGGCAAACCAGCTTTTGTCCCGGCGGGGCCAGCCCTCCGGTCAGGAGCAGATCGCATTCATGGCAGGCCCTCTGCCAATCGCTCAGCACCTCGTTGCGCCCCGCGTCCATGGGCTTTCAGTCCTTGCCTTATTCTGCATAATATTTGCCGCATCCAAATGCTTATGAGGTGCGTCTATTGAAATATAGGCGCTCAACCATTATTCAAGAGCCCTGTATTATTGCCAAAAAATTACCGATAACCGCATGTAGACGTCGGTTTAACGAAGATATAGCAAAAATCCGCAAGCCGTCTCGACGGTCGGTTTACCCCCGGGTAAACTCTCGCGACAGCTACTGGGGAGACTGGCAATATTAGTAATAACCGCAAGCTGGAGCCTCTATATCCCCACTGCATAACGGCAGCTCCAGATAACTTGCCAACGCTTGAAGACCCTACCCGCCACAGGAAGTCGAAATAGATGAAAAGAAGTAACCGCGCCGAGCCACAAGGCCGCAAGTTGCGTCCACTGAAAAAACTAATCGCCGCTACGCTGCTGGGCCTGGGCGCCATGCAGGCACAAGCCGACACCCTGTGGGATATCTATACACAGGCACTGGAGAATGACCCGGAGTTGGCTGCCGACCGCGCTACTTACCATGCGGGCATTGAGTCCAAAAATCTGTATCGCGCCTACTTGCTTCCCCAGGTGGCGGCCAGCTACACCGCCGAAAGAAGCCATACTGATTCCTCCGGCAACTCATTCCAGCTTGTCGATGTCAGTGGAGAGGGAGAGCCGGAAGATATCCAGCCGGTAGATTATAGATACAGAACCACTAACTCCGTGCAAAACAGAAGCTACGGCGCCAGCCTCGATCAAGCTATTTTTGA
The DNA here is from genome assembly GCF_052467605.1 of Microbulbifer regidiadema (SeqCode). Taxonomy (NCBI): domain Bacteria; kingdom Pseudomonadati; phylum Pseudomonadota; class Gammaproteobacteria; order Cellvibrionales; family Microbulbiferaceae; genus Microbulbifer; species Microbulbifer regidiadema (SeqCode). The sequence goes on from NZ_CP174316.1 coordinate 2,794,454, forward strand.
TGCACCCGCCTGGTTCGACTTTCAGCAGGGCAAAAAGCTAACTGAGCAGGCAACGGCAGAGTTCAGTGCCAATCAGCAGGACATGATGATTCGCGTTGCCACCGCCTATTTTGATGTATTGCGCGCATACGATGTTCTCGAAGCTGCGATTGCCGAAGAGCAGGCCCTGGCCAAACAGCTGGAACAGACACAGCAGCGCTTTGAAGTGGGTCTCACCGCCATTACCGACGTCTACGACTCCCAGGCCGCTTACGACAGCTCTGTTGCCCGTCGCCTCACCGCCCAGGACGACCTACTCAGTAACTTTGACGCCCTGTCAGTACTGACCGGTGGTTATCACGCCGAGCTCGCCCCTCTGGTTGCCGACTTCCAGGTAACGCCGCCGGTTCCCGCCGATCGCGCTGACTGGGTTGAGTTTGCCCTGGCCAATAACTACACCTTAAAAGCGGCCCGACTCGGCGCGGATGCCGCCCGTTACAGTGCCCGCTCGGCGGCCAGCGAGCACCTCCCCACCGTCACCGGTACTCTCGCTTACTCGAAAGCCACGAGCAGGGGGGAGGAAAAGGCCCGAACATTCGACACCTCGGGGACCCAGCTCACCAGCTTCCCCGAAGATGCTGAGAACTGGGAATCATCGGCCTCGGTGACGGTATCTGTGCCCCTCTTCACCGGTGGCCTGCTCAGCGCCAACCGCCGCCAGGCCCGCAACCTGGCCTTCCAGGCCCAGGACCTGAGTACCCTGACAGAGCGAAACACCATCCAAACCACCCGCACTCTACACCGCGCGGTCGTTACCGATGTATCCCGGGTCTCCGCCCGCGAACAGGCGGTTGTTTCAGCCAAAAGCGCACTGGATGCCACTCAAGCGGGATATGAAGTGGGCACTCGCAATATTGTCGATGTATTGCTGGCACAGCGCACCCTGTTCCAGGCGCAAACCGATTACGCCAATGCGCTTTACGATTACATCCTCAATTCACTGAGTTTGAAGCAGACGGCGGGATTGCTCTCCCCCAAAGATCTCCAGGACTTAGACAGCATGCTAAACCCCGCAAGCAATGTAGCCCGGGTGTCTGAATCCGCTACAACCAGCCTGCCAGCCCCGTCCAAGTAAACGGGGGCTGTAGTCACCAGAGAGCAGGATTTTTATCCTCTCTCTGGGCCTCATTTTGCAGCACTAAACTTTCCACTTCGCCCATTAAGCGCTGCAAGGCACCACTGTTTTCTGCTGCCACCTGCTGTCCTCTTTTCCCGGCGGCCTTTCTCTGCCCCACATCTTCCAGCCAAACCTGAACCTGTGAAGCCATTGACTCACTACCGTCGACTACCGCCATAGCCCCAGCCTCTTGCAGCAAGTGGGATACCGTGGCGAAGTTATGCAGGTGGGGGCCGGAAATAACCGGTACCCCCCAGGCGGCGGGCTCGATCATATTATGCCCGCCGACAGAAACCAGGCTGCCCCCCACAAAGGCGATATCACAGGCACCATAAAAGCGCAGTAACTCCCCCATGGTATCGCCCAAAAGAATCTCATCAGTGGCTTGGATCGCGCTGCCTTTACTCCTGCGCACCAAGCTAAACCCCCGCTCCCGGCACAGGCGTGCAACGCCATCAAAGCGCTGCGGGTGCCGGGGCACCAGTACCAGCAATAGGTCGCTGAATTCTCTCTTCAGAATGGAGAAGGCCTCTAGGACAATCTCATCCTCCCCCACATGGGTACTCGCCGCCAACCATATAGGCCGGGAGGACTTCCCCCGCCACTGGTGCGCCAGCACCTGGGCTTCACTGGCCAACCCCAGATCAATACTGAGATCAAACTTGATATTGCCGTTGGCCACGACTCTCTCCGCCGGCAAACCCAAATCGATAAACCTCTGCATATCGGCGGGGTATTGCGCCACGACACGCTCCAGGTTGCTCAACATCCCCCGGCTCAAAGCGGGAAAGCGCCCGTAACCCCGCGCAGACTTCTCACTCAAGCGCGCATTGGCCAATAGGGTGGGGATATTTCTGCTGGCACAGAGCTTGAGCAAGTTGGGCCAGAGCTCCGTTTCTACAATCACCAGCGCACTGGGGCTGAGCGCATTGAGAAATGGCGCCAGGCATTCGGGCAGGTCATAGGGCAGATAGTAATGAAGTAAGCGGCCACCCAGAACGGGCTCTAGGGCTTCCTGTACACGCTCAGACCCCGTCGGGGTTGTCGTCGTCACCAGCCACTGCCAATCGGTGTGGCGGGCCGCCAGCTTGGAGATCACCGGTACGGCTGCCAGGGTCTCACCCACAGAAACGGAGTGAACCCAGATTAATGGTGCCCGGCTGTGCCTTTTAGGTACCTGCCCCAAGCGCTCCCGCAAGCGCTGCCGATAGGCGGGCTGACTACGCCCTCGCCACCAGAGGCGCAACAGAATTACAGGTAAAAACAGGCGAAAGAGCCAGGAGTACAGTGTTTGCATGAAGCGGGCGTCACCAAAAGATCAATTTTGTCATCGGGGAAGGCGCTATGATGACGGTTATCTCTTCTAGGGAAAACACCCGCGCAGTGGCAGTGGCAAAATATTAGTGATCCACCACCCGATAAAACTCCGAGCGCACCCCAAAGACACCACAGGCCATACCCGCAGAGCGACAGGCGCGCAGCCAGGGGCCCGACGCCAGGCGCTTACCGCCGACGATCAAGCCCAAAATACAGCCGATACCAGAGATCAGCAATTGCCCCAGCGCAGAGACAAAGATGCTGGCGTGGCCGCGCCCCTTGGCAAGCTTGTGCTTTGCCAGGGTAATACCGGCAGAAAATTTTCTACGCGATAGCCAGCGCATATTGGCGCGGCTCTCCGGTACAGACTCATAGACCCTAGCTTCCAGGCAATAGACGATTTTTCCGCCCTTTGCCTTAAATTCTGTGAAAAAAATCACATCGGTACCGGCACCGAGGGGATCTCGCTCATTAAACCTCAAACCCAATGAGCGAATACTGTCCATCGGTATTAGTACGTTGCTGGTCGCACAATAGTTGAGCTCTTCGCCAGTTTTACGCTTCTGTCGATAAAAAATCTGTGAATAATAGGCCGGTACAGTGTCGGGCCAACGACGAACAACACTGCCACAAACTACGCGGTTGCCCCCCAGCTCTTGCGAATAGGTGTAGAGCTCCGTTAACCAATCGGACTCCACCCATTCATCATCATCGATGAACACCAGGTAGTCTGCTTCCCTAGTGTTCAGTTCATCGATACAGCGGTTGCGCGCACAGGGGATTCCGCGGCGCTCTTCAACCGCGCAGTGGAGGGGGAAGGGAAAGCTCGCCGACAGCTCCTCTACCACAGCCCTACCCGCCTGAGCGTCCGAATCGTTATCGACAACCAGTGCCGCCACATTTAAATCCGGCGGTAATTGGAGTTTGGCCAGGCTTTGCAGGGCTCTGCGAAGCCGCTCCGGTCGCTGATAAGTACAAATACAGATCACTAACAAGGGGTGCAAGGTAAACTCCAGATAACGGCCAGGTACAAATCGAATACGGGCTGGATATAAGAGGGAATCAGCCTATACCCTTAAGAATGACCTGTCTATAATATCACTTTTGCCAAATGTTTTATCAGGGCATCTATGCTCCACACCACCCGCTTTTGCCCGACCTTTCCCGCTAATACGCAATCTGTTATCCAAATTAATTTAAAGAACAAACGCTATAACCGCTGGTATCTCTCCCCATGAAAATTATGCAACTTCTGCCCGCTCTAAACTCTGGGGGAGTCGAGAGGGGAACCCTTGATCTCGCTCGCTTCCTGGTGGCAGGCGGTCACCAATCAGTCGTTGTCTCCAGCGGGGGAAGCATGGTCGAGCAGCTCAAAGCGGAGGGCTCAACCCATATTGAGCTGCCAATCCACAAGAAATCGCTCCTCAGTCTGTTGCAGGTCCGGCCGCTTCGGGAGCTTATTGCCCGCGAAAAACCCGATATCCTCCACGTGCGCTCCAGGGTGCCCGCCTGGCTAACCTACCTGGCCTGGCGCAACCTAGCCCCAGCCGAGCGCCCCCGTCTCGTCAGCACCGCTCACGGTCTTTACTCCATCAACCGCTACAGTGCGATTATGGCGAAAACCGAACAGGTGATCGCTATTTCCGGGTGTGTAAATAACTACTTACTGGAAAATTACGCGGAGTATTTACAGCGGCCCCCGCAAATCGTCTACCGGGGAGTCGATACCGACGAGTTCAATCCCGCGCGCCGGCCACCGGAATCTTGGTACCAACAAATACACCGGGAGTTCCCCCAACTCGCCGGCAAGCGCTGGCTACTGCTGCCGGGGCGCCTGACACGCTGGAAGGGGCAGGAGGACTTTATCGACCTGATCCATCAATTGGCCGAGTGCCGCAACGATATCCACGGCATCATTCTCGGCGGGGCGGAGAAGAACAAGCAGCACTATGCCGATGAACTAGCGCAAAAAATTCGCGCGCTAAAGCTTGAGAACCACGTCACATTAGTGGGCCACCGCAGTGATATCCGCCACTGGTACAGTGCCTCCAGTTTGGTGTATAACCTATCACGTCGACCCGAGCCGTTTGGCAGAACCGTTATAGAGTCCGCCGCGATGGGCACACCGATCATCGGTTATAACATTGGGGGCCCGGCCGAATCACTGCGCGCCTGCTTCCCCCAAGGGCTAGTGGATATCAATGATTCAAAAGCTTTATTTGCGCGCACTCAAGAGCTGCTCGACAGCCCGGAACAAAAGCCCCACCTATCTACCGACTTCACCTTGGGAAGACAGGCCGAACACACCCTTGAAATCTACAAAAGCCTACTCTCAGAGCGTACCGGAGCCAGCCCGAGTGATTGATTTAAGCCAGAGCGAGCCGTTTGCCAGTGGAGGCAATCGCTTTTGCTACCGACATCCGGAACAAGCGGAAATTTGTGTCAAGGTCATGCGGCCCGGGCGGACCGCAGAACTATTGGGGCGCGCGCCCTGGTATAAGACTTGGCGGGGGGAGTCCTATTTTGATGACAATCTTCGCGAGCAAGAGGGCTATAGCCAGCGGGCGATAGCCGCTAATCGAAGTGGACTCTGGCAGCATCTCCCCCGCTGGTACGGAATACAGGACACCAGCCTCGGCCCCGCCGCCGTCACCGATATGATCCTCGACAGCGATGGCAAACCAGCGCCAACCCTGCGCCAATACCTCAACCAACACGGTCTCAATGACGAGATACGCGCATCTCTACAGCGCTTTTCCCAGTGGCTGCTCGAATATGAAGTGCTCACCAAGAACCTGATTGCTCACAATCTGGTCCTGCGGGAAGAGCAGGGCGAGCTACAAGTCTATCTGATCGATGGGCTGGGCTGCGCTTCTTTCCTGCCTCTGCCCAAGGTTTCCAGCTACTTCGCAAAGCGCTATATCCACCGCCGCATTGAGCGTATGTGGCTGAGGGTCGAGTGGGAGATCTCCGACAAGGAAATCCCCTGGCGAAAATTTGAGGCCGAGGGGCTCAAGCGCTAGCGACTTGGCAGCCCCGAGCGGCGCAACAGTGCCTGAGCACACAGCAGATACTGATCCAGGGGTTGACGCTCCCCCCCCTCTTTCAGCTCAAACTGCTCGCTGATCGAGCCCTGATCCAAAAGCCGCAGAACCGCTGAACGCACCTTATTGGAGCGGCTGCGGCTCGGTACCCGGATAACGCCCACCTGCGCCCGACTTTGCAGCGACTCAAAAAGCATCGAGATGCTGTCCTCAGTAACCCAGATTCTCTCCGCTTGTGACAGCTGTTCTTGCAGCCAACCCACCGGGCAGGAGCGCCAATCAATCAGCTCTGCGCCACTTTTTTCCAACTGCGCCATGGTGCCCGGTGGCGTTCGCCGACTATCGGAAATGCACCAGCGCAAAGGCTGAGCCACTAAGTCTTCAACCTGATCGCGGATTGAGTCCGGGTCCCAGCGGTAATGCTTACTGGGGCCCCCCAATAAAATAAGTCCCTTGCCGGCTTGTAGCCCATCGCCCTTAAGGGGTTCAGTCAGCGCGCCCTGACTCACAATCACATTGGCCAGGGGCGGGGGGCGATCGTGTTCCGGCACAATGGCAAAATCAAACCAGCGATAGGGCAACTGAGGGCGGTTAATAGCCACTGTGCGGCCGCCAAACCGATGGCGGGCGGACAACATAGGAAGGCGACTGCGGCGGCCGGTGCCAATCAAAAAATCCGGGGCGGGCAGCCCCTCGAGCATCTCTGCCCGCTTTAGGGCAATGCGGCGGGCGGTGTACTCCGGCGGTATCTCAAAAGCCTGTACCTCTCCGGCATAGCGCCGGCGCAGCCCTTCAACCAAAGCCGCACTCTGCTTTTCATGGGCCCGATTGCCATCTAAAAAACACCAAACAGTCAGTTGCAAGATAGAATCCTAAACTACTCAAACAGCGGGGAGGTGGCGAGTGTACCTAGCACTCAGCGGTGCGGCTAGCGTGGCAAGGCCATGGGAGCTCCAGTATACTGGCCCGCTTACCTCGACAGGGCTCCACAAACCCATATAGCAGGAGGCTCGTTAAAGCGCTCAGCCCCAACAGGGTCCGCTTTCACTTTGTGTAAAGCCCCACAAGTATCACCAAAAAGCAAAAATTGAGCGCCCATGGACAACAGACTTTTATATAGTACCCTCCCCTACAACCTATTTCCGCACTCTTGAGACAATCTTTTCTACATGGCCGACAGTTGCACCTATGTCTGAATTTGGAAGTCCCCTAAACAAGCTCTCCCAGCCCGTTTACCGCCAGCAAAACTCACTATGGATTTCAGGATTGCTCAAATGGGCCTTTCTGGGATTGTTGCTGCTGGTATGTGGCTACTATGTTTTCCCGAAAATTTCAGGGGTACAAACCAGCTTCTACCTGACACTGCTCCCCTCTGCGCTCTTACTCTTGGTGTGGCGCAGAAACTACCAGCTGCTCACTTCCTGGCAATTTATTACTTTTTGCAGCCTGCCAGTTATGCTGGCGCTATCGACTCTGTGGGCATCACCAGATAGCGCCGATGTTTATAAGCCGTCAGATTACTACTGGAAGCTAGTGGTATACCTGGCCCTGTTTTACTGTGCGATATTCTTCCTATTGGAGCAGTATGGCGACGCCATTCTCCACCAGCTATTACTCGCACTGATTGTGATTGGCCTGCTCTCCGGTATTGCCTCACTAACGGCTTACTGGCTCGATGGCGGTTTTCAGGACCTGCGCCGGATTGGTGGTATCTCCCTCGAAGGCAATATTGATAAAACAGGAATGCTATTTGGCTTCCACGCCCTATTCTGTTGCTACGGCCTCTACCAAAAGCCGCGTATATGGCGCTGGCTATCGGGAGCGGGGTTACTCACCTCCTGTATCTATATAGTGTTGTCGCAAACCAAAGTCCCTATTGTTATGGCGGGCTTCTCAATCTTCTTGGTCGTGTTCGGCAACCTTTCGCGGCTGCTGAAAATTTTAGTGGTTGTCGCCATCATTTGCGTACTGCCACTGGCCTATTTTGCCCTGTATGGTGACCTGCCCCTGCTACACCGGGGTGGTGCCTATTCCGTTCGCCTGACTCTCTGGCAGAAGACCTTTGCAGAGTTCCTGCAATCCCCCTTGTTTGGTCAGGGGCTGGTACACAAGAAGTTTATTGAACTCAACAGGATGGTGCCGCACCCGCATAACTTCCTGCTGGATATCGCGCGCTTCAGTGGGCTACTGGGACTGGCAGCTTGTGCCTGGCAGGGACTGGCAGCTCTGTGGACGGTGAGATCCAAAGAGAAACTTCTGAGCTGGATTCCCGGTCTGTACTTCATCTGGTTCTTGTTCGGTGTGTTGGCCATGCTGGTCTATTCACAGCAGCCTTTGGTGAAACCCAATTATATTTGGTTCTTCTACTGGATTCCCCTGGCTATTCTGCTGGCGCGAAGTAGCCTCGAAAACCAGAGCTTAAGCCAAGGCGAGATGCCCCCGGCAAGTAACCCTCAAAACAGTAACCGCTAAGAGATAAGAGTCACACTGATGAATGTAACCGTATTTGGCACCGGCTATGTGGGCCTGGTGCAAGCAGCAGTCTTGGCTGAAGCTGGCAATAAAGTAGTTTGTATCGATATAGACTCGGACAAAATCGACCGCCTCAAGCAGGGCATTATCCCTATCTATGAGCCCGGCCTGGAGCCCATGGTGAAAAACAGTATCACCAGCGGCAACCTGTCATTTTCAATCGATGCCGCCTTCGGCGTAGAGCACGGGGAATTGATTTTTATCGCCGTGGGTACTCCCCCCGATGAAGATGGCTCGGCGGACCTTCGCCATGTGTTGACAGTTGCAAGAACTATTGCCAAACACATGGAATCTAAAAAATACATTATCAACAAATCCACAGTACCGGTGGGCACTGCTGATAAGGTGCGGGCCGCCGTTGGGGAAGAGCTGGCCAAGCGAGACAGAACTGATCTGCCATTCGATATTATTTCCAACCCCGAATTCCTCAAAGAGGGATCGGCGCTCAATGACTGTATGCGCCCGGACCGAATTATTATCGGCACCTCCGAAGCAGAATCAGAGCAGAAACTGCGCCACCTCTACGCGCCATTTAACCGCAATCACGAAAAAATCCTGGTGATGGATGTTAAGAGTGCGGAGCTGACCAAGTACGCCGCCAACTGTATGCTGGCAACCAAAATCAGCTTTATGAATGAAATGGCCAATATTGCCGATAAGGTGGGCGCCGATATCGAAGCGGTGCGGGCCGGCATCGGTTCAGATCCGCGAGTTGGCTATCAGTTTATTTACGCCGGTATCGGCTACGGTGGCTCCTGCTTCCCGAAAGACGTGAAAGCCCTGATCTCCTCGGCACAACAGCTGGGTATTGCAGCAGATATTCTCGCCGCTGTGGAGTCCCGCAACGAGCGCCAGAAGCACTACCTCGTGGAAAAAATCCTGAACCACTTCAACGGAGATATTCAGGGCAAGACTTTCGCACTTTGGGGCCTGTCTTTTAAACCCAATACGGACGATATGCGCGAAGCGCCCAGCCGGGTACTGTTGGCACGCCTGTGGGAGCAGGGAGCGAAGGTGCGGGCCTTTGACCCCGAGGCAATAGAGGAGTGCCAGCGCATTTTTGGCGATCGCGAAGACCTGGTCTTGTGCGACTCCAAAACAGAGGCCTTACAGGGCGCCGATGCCCTGATTGTCGCCACCGAGTGGCAGCAGTTTAAATCTCTCGATGTCGATGAAGTCAGCAGCGCTCTCAGTGCCCCGGTGGTCTTTGACGGGCGCAACCAGTATGAGCCCGAAGAGATGCGCGAGGCCGGCTTTGATTACTACTGCGTAGGACGCCCGGATACCACCCGCGCCCACTAAACCAATCGCGCTCAAAATAAAAAACCCGGCAGATGCCGGGTTTTTTATTGTTTCGATCACGCTATGCGCATTTTCATCTCTGTCTGGCCGGCCACATCACTGAGCCAGCCCCGGTGTGCGGCACTGCGCCCCTGTACCACATCAAAATAGAGATTTTGCAAACGCCGGGTAATAGGGCCGCGACGCCCACTGCCGATAGCGCGCCCATCCAATTCACTAATCGGCAATACTTCCGCTGCCGTACCGGTAAAGAAGGCCTCATCGGCGATATAGACCTCATCCCGGGTTATACGCTTCTCCACAACCCGATAGCCACACTCCCGCGCCAACTCAATAACCGTATCGCGGGTAATACCATCCAGGCAGGAGGTCAACTCAGGGGTATAGATAATCCCATCGCTCACCACAAAAATATTCTCACCGCTCCCCTCGGCTACATATCCCTCCGGGTCCAGCAGCAACGCCTCTTCGCAACCATTGCGCACCGCTTCCTGTAGCGCCAGCATCGAATTTATATAGTTGCCGTTGGCCTTGGCTTTACACATGCTGATATTCACATGGTGCCGGGTATACGAGGAGGTATTCACCTTGATCCCCTGCTCCAGAGCCTCAGGGCTCATATAGCTGGGCCACTCCCAGGAGGCGACTATCACGTGAGTGGTCAGGTTGTCCGCACGCAGTCCCATTCCCTCTGACCCGTAAAATACCATTGGCCGCAGATAGGCCTGACGCAAATTGTTCTCGCGCACCACCAAGCGCTGAGCTTCATTCAGCTCATCGGCGCTGTAAGGCATGGGGATATTCATTATTTTCGCAGAGCGAAACAGCCGGCGGGTGTGCTCCTGCAAACGAAAAATACTGGTGCCATCGCCGGTCTCATAAGCGCGTACCCCTTCAAACACCCCCATTCCATAGTGCAGAGTGTGAGTGAGCACGTGTACCCGGGCGTCGCGCCAGGGAACCAATTCACCATCAAACCAGATAACGCCGTCGCGGTCGGCAAAAGACATGGGTAACTCCTACAAATCCTGAAAAACAGTTTAATCGGGCAGCGGCTAGAGGCTCAGTTTTAACCGAGTAATTGCTGCCAGTTTGTTTGAACGGTCTTTCTTTCCGCTGTGAAGTGGTCATCGCTCACAATCCCTGGCCGTTGTTGTAGTGCCAGGCGATGACCTTCAGATCGGTAAGCTTTGTAGGCATCGATCAGATGTCCGGCTTGTTGGGCCGGCATCAGGCCCGCGTCAATAAGACTTTCGAGTATGCGGATATTATCGGTATACCGCACGATCGAGGGCGAAGTTTTTGCCCAGGCCAGAGCCGCATATTGAACCATAAATTCAATATCGACAATACCGCCCTCGCCGTGCTTGAGGTCAAACTTTTTATCGTTGCTCTTATCCAGATGCGCACGCATTTTATTGCGCATTTCCACCACCTCATCGCGCAATTTATCGCTCTTTCGCGACTGGCAAAGCAATTTCGTACGCAACTGTTGAAACGACTCGCTGAGCCGGGTGCTGCCGGCAACCGGGCGGGCCCGCACCAGCGCCTGATGCTCCCAAGTCCAGGCACTCTCCCGCTGGTACTTGTCAAAGGCCGCCATGGAGGTCACCAAGAGCCCGGAATTACCGGAGGGCCGCAGCCTTGTATCCACTTCGTACAGGGGGCCGCTCAGCGTGCGGGTCTGCAATATGTGGATAAGTCGCTGTGCCAAACGGGTAAAAAAGCTCAGGTTATCAATGCTGGTTTTGCCGTCGGTAACCTGCATCGCCTCCGCATCGTGTACAAAAACGATATCCAAATCGGAACCGTGGCCCAGCTCCAATCCACCCAGCTTTCCATAGGCGATAATGGCAAAGCGCATATCCTCTGCCGAGGCTCCCGCCGGCACGCCGTATTTATCCACCATCTGCGCCCAGGCGAGTTGCAGCGACTGTTGCAAGATCGCCTCCGCCAGCCAAGTGAGGGAGTCACTGACCTTCATCAGTGGCAGGGCGCCGCTGACCTCTTGAGCGGCAATACGCAGACTCTGGCTCTGCTTAAAATAACGCAGCGCCTCCATTTGTAACTCCAGATCTTCCGGATCGATCCGCAACAACTCGAGGCGCAATTCATTGGCGATATCTGCTGCGGTAGCCGGTGCCAATAAGCGGCGGGAATCCAGTAATTCATCCAGCAAAATAGGGTGGCGGGCCAGTTGCTCGGCAATCCACGGGCTGGCACTGCAAAGGCGCACCAGCTGGTTGAGTACCGGGGGGTTTTCATTAATCAGGACGAGATAGGCACTGCGGCGCAACACTGAGCGCACCAGTGGCAAAACACGGGTGAGTACTAGTAGGGGATCATCCTGCAACCCCGCTGCCGCCAGTAACGTGGGCATAAACTGATCCAGGCGCGCGCGCGAAGAGGCCGGCAGCGCTACTACCATGGCCGATTGGCACAGCTCTTTTAAATGCTCGAGCGCCTGCTGCTGCGGAAGAAAACCCGCACCGGCCAAACAGTGTAAATTCTCTTCATTCGCAGCTTCATCGCCGCAGCTTGCCCACAGCCCCTGCCACTCCTCGGCCACACTGGGGGTGGCCAGCTCCTCCGGCGGCGCTATCACCGTATCGAACTCCCGCTCGACCAGCGCGCGGACCGCGATCAACTCACGTTCCAGCTGCGCCCAGTTATCGCGCCCCAGGGCAAATGCCAACTTTTCCCTGGCCTCCGCCTCTGGCGGCAGTGCCTGGGTCTGTTGATCCCGGTAAGCTTGAAGAGCGTGCTCAACTCTCCGCAGCAGCAGGTAACAGTCCGTCAATTTCCCCGCGACACCCGGCTCGACATGGCCGTCGCGCTCCAGCAGGGGCAACAGCTTGAGCAGGCTGCGCTCGCGCAGAGCCGGCTCGCGCCCGCCGCGAATTAACTGGAAGGCCTGGGCGATAAACTCCAATTCGCGAATGCCACCCCGGCCGAGTTTAATATTGTCCGTCAGGCCCCGCGCGCGCACCTGGCGCTGTATCAGTGCCTTCATTTCACGCAAAGCGTCAATAGCACTAAAGTCGATATAGCGGCGATAGGTAAATGGGCGCAACAGCTCCATCAATTCCTCGGCAAACGCCTCCCCGCCGGCAACCGGGCGCGCCTTTACCATGGCGTAGCGCTCCCATTCTCGCCCCTGGGTCTGGTAGTAATCCTCCAGCGCCGCAAAGTGGCTCACCAGGGGGCCGCTGTCTCCGTAGGGGCGCAGCCGCATATCCACGCGGAACACAAAGCCGTCAGAATTTATCGCATCGAGGGACTTAATCAGGCGCTGCCCCAGCTTTTGGAAGAACTGCTGATTCTCTAGGCTCTTGTCACCATCGGTATAACCGGGCTCGGGGTAGGCAAAAATCAGGTCGATATCCGAGGAGAGATTGAGTTCGCCGGCACCCAGTTTGCCCATCCCCAACACCACCATCGACTGGGCCTCGCCCGCTCTACTGCGGGGCTCGCCATAGCGTTCGACCAGCTTCCCGTGGTGCCAGTGCATCGCGGTGCGAATAGACAACTCCGCCAACTCGCTCAGGCGCAGACATACCCGGGGGATCTCCCACTGCCCGGCAAAATCGCGAAATATCACTTCAGCCGTTGCCCGGTTGCGCAGCAGACGCAATTGCAGATCCAGCGCCTCATCGCTCTCGATGGCCGGCAGGGCGAGGCCCAGGTCCCGGTTGAGTAACAGATCGCGCAACAGCTCGGGGCGGCGACAGCACTGCTGATAAAAAAACTCTGACCCCATAAAGCTTCGGGCCACGCCCTGCGCCAGGGACAAATCTGCCAGCAAGCCCTCCACCTCAAGCACCAGTGCGGCCTCTGCCCCCTCGCTCCAGTCACGCCACAGTGACTGGAGTTGGCTGCGAATGGGGGCTGGGCACTGGATATGGTCGAACATGGGGGACAATCCTTGGCGCTGATATCAGCGGGTAGTTCTGCTGAGCTGCGGGCATAGCGCAGCTCGCGGTGAGAGTGAGTAACTATACGCGGCGGAGCCAAGCTGCCTCTAGAGCCGTGAGCTCCCACCCCAGTCAAAGCGATGCGCCAGAGAGGCTAGAAGGCGATATCCGGCGGCGGAGCCACGCGCAGCACCTCTGCCACAGTGGTCAGGCCCGCCGCCACTTTTTTCGCACCGGAAAGCCTCAGGCTGTTCATACCCTCGCGCATCGCCTGGCGTCGCAGCTGCTGTAGATCGCAATCCGAGGTGACAATAGCTTGTACCGGTTCGCTAAACGGCAGGATTTCATAAATCCCCTGGCGCCCGCGATAGCCGGTATTGCGGCACTCCAGGCAACCTTCCGGCCGGTAGACCTTCTCAGGCAGCGGCGCTCTCCAGGGTTTCACCAGAGACTGCCAGTCGGCCTCTTCAATTTTGTCCTCCTGCTTGCAGTTGGGACATAGTGTGCGCACCAGGCGCTGGGCCATCACCCCGAGGATGGTGGACTTCAACAAATAGTGCGGCAAGCCCAGGTCCAACAGGCGGGTAACTGCGGTAGGGGCGTCATTGGTGTGCAGGGTGGAGATCACCAGATGGCCGGTCAGCGCCGCCTGGACCGCCATCTGCGCAGTTTCCAGGTCGCGGATCTCACCAACCATAATGATATCCGGGTCCTGGCGCATCAGGGTTCTGATTCCCGCAGCAAAATCGAAGCCGATCCCGTGGTGGACCTGGGTCTGGTTAAAGCTCTCCTCCACCATTTCGATAGGGTCTTCAACGGTGGAGACATTCACCGCGCTGGTGGCCAGCTGCTTGAGGCCGGTATACAGGGTCGTGGTCTTGCCCGAACCGGTGGGGCCGGTAACCAGCACAATACCGTTGGGGCGTGACAGCATCCCCCGCCAGCGCGCCAGGTCCTCTCCCCCAAGCCCCAGATCAGAGTAGGAGCGCGCCAGCACCTCTGGATCAAAGATCCGCATAACCAGCTTCTCACCGAAGGCGGTGGGCAGCGTCGAGAGGCGCAACTCCACCTCGCTGCCATCGGGCCTCTTGGTCTTGATGCGGCCATCCTGGGGTTTGCGCTTCTCCGCCACATTCATGCGGCCGAGAATCTTCAGGCGACTGGTAACCGCCGCGTTCACCTGATCTGGCAGCTCGTGAATCGGGTGCAACACCCCATCGATACGAAAGCGAATGCGCCCCACCTCCCGGCGCGGCTCAATATGGATATCACTGGCGCGCTGATCAAAGGCGTGCTGCAACAGCCAGTCGACAATATTGACGATGTGCTGATCGTTGGCTTCCGGATCTTTTAAGGCGCCCAACTCCAACAGCTGCTCAAAATTATTGGCCGCTGAGGTGCCCTTTAGGCCACTGGCACCGGAGATTGAATTGGAGAGGGAGTAAAACTCGACACAGTGCCGCTTGATATCGGCCGGATCCGCCACCACGCGCCGCACCTTGCGGCCGCTGGTGTGTTCCAGCTGCTCCTCCCAACCGTGGGTAAACGGCTGCGCCGTTGCCACCAGCAGTTCGTCAGCCCCCGCCTCGACGCAGAGGATCTGGTGGCGCTTGGCAAACTGGAAGCTCATCACCTCGGTGACCGCGCTCACATTCACCCTCAGCGGATCGATATGATACAGGGGGTGAGCGGAACTCTCCGCCAGCCAGGCACTGAGGGTTTCACTATCCAGCGGGCTGCCCGGCTGTTTGCGATTTACCAGATCACAGCTGGCGATATAGCTGAGCGGGTGCATCTGAGCCTGTTCTGCGGTGCGCGGTGTGCCGACAATGCGGTTGGCATCCTCTCGGCTGACAAAGCCCTGCACCACCAGATCTTCGAGTAAACCGCGCAGTTCCAGCAAGCGGTCTGCGACTCTGCTCTCTGCCATTGGCAACCTCTTTATTCTCATATGGCGACGTTGCATTGTAGCCCTATCATCAAGCTGTGAAAGTGCGCTGTTAACGCACTGTTACGAAGTTGCCCCGATTGGGGTACCATGCCGCCGTTTTCGCATTCTGAGCAATGGAGCTAACCATGGCCCTGTCGAATATTGCCAACTTATTTGGCCGCTCTCCGATTAAGCCAATCGAGAAGCATATGGCTACGGCCCACGAGGCATCGGCTGATCTGATTCCCTTCTTTGAGGCCCTGATTCAAGGTGATCTCAAGGAGGCCGAACAGATCCAATTGCGCATCTCTGCCTCGGAGAACCGCGCCGACGATATCAAGAGAGACCTGCGCCTGCATATGCCGGACAGCCTGTTTATGCCGGTATCCAGGAGCGATTTACTGGAATTGCTGCACGCCCAGGATGAAGTGGCCAACACCGCGCAGGATATCGCGGGACTGGCTGTGGGGAGAAAAATGCAAATTCCCGCACCGCTTCAATCGTTGATGACCACCTTTGTAGAGAGCGCTGTCGCCACCTCTGCACAGGCACTGCGCGCTATCAACGAGCTGGACGAACTGCTGGAGAGCGGCTTTGCCGGGCGCGAGGTGGATATCGCCAAGCGCATGACCGAAGAGCTGGACGAACTGGAGCGCAAATCAGACAAACTCGAAGTCGAGATCCGCGCGTCACTGTTTGCCATTGAAAAAGACTTACCTCCGGTGGACGTTATGTTCCTCTACCGGATTATTGAATGGATCGGTGAACTCGCCGATCGCGCCCACAGCGTGGGTAACCGATTGCAGTTGTTGTTAGCACGTTAGGGGGTTTGGCGTGGAAATTATTAGTCAATACGGCCATATTTTATTGATTTTGGCCTGTGTCGCGGGCTTCTTTATGGCCTGGGGCGTCGGTGCCAACGACGTGGCCAACGCGATGGGGACCTCCGTTGGCTCCCGTGCTCTGACTATCAAACAGGCGATTGTGATCGCCATGATCTTTGAGTTTGCCGGCGCCTACTTGGCCGGCGGAGAGGTTACCGCAACCATCCGCAAAGGCATTATCGATTCGGAGATTTTCGCCGACCAGCCGCATTTGCTGGTGTACGGTATGCTTTCCGCACTGCTGGCGGCGGGCACCTGGCTACTGGTCGCCAGTATCCTCGGCTGGCCGGTATCCACCACCCACTCTATTGTCGGCGCCATTGTCGGCTTCTCTGCGGTGGGTATCTCCGCAGACGCGGTATCCTGGGGCAAAGTGGGCAGCATTGTGGCCAGCTGGGTGGTCTCCCCGGTACTCGCGGGCACCATATCCTTTATGCTATTCCGCAGTGTTCAGCGCCTGATCCTGGATACGGAAGACCCCTTCAACAACGCCAAGCGCTACATCCCCTTCTACATGTTTGCCGTGGGCTGGATGATTGCGATGGTGACCCTTACCAAGGGTCTCAAGCACGTGCTTAAAGATGCCAATATCCAGCTTAGCTTTATTCAGGATGCGGGTATCGCCGCCCTGGTGGGCCTCGCTGTTGCCGGTATCGGTGTCGCCATGCTCAAGCGCGTTCAGCGCGACCCGGCGGCGGAAGAGGAAAACCGTTTCGCCAACGTCGAGCGCGTATTTGCGATTCTGATGATCTTCACCGCCTGTGCCATGGCCTTCGCCCACGGCTCCAACGACGTGGCCAACGCCGTCGGCCCTCTGGCGGCGGTAGTCAATACCATCCAGAGCGGCGCTATCACCGCGAAGTCCACCATGCCCTCGTGGATACTGCTGCTCGGTGGTGTCGGTATCGTAGTGGGCCTGGCGACTTACGGCTTCAAGGTAATGGCCACTATCGGTAAAAAAATCACCGAACTGACACCGAGCCGCGGCTTCGCTGCCGAGCTGGGTGCGGCCTCCACCGTAGTACTGGCCTCCGGTACCGGCCTGCCGATCTCCACCACCCACACCCTGGTGGGCGCGGTATTGGGCGTCGGCCTGGCGCGGGGCATCGGCGCCCTCAACCTGCGTATGATCACCACGATCGCCGCCTCCTGGGTCGTTACCCTGCCAGCGGGCGCGGGTATTGCGATCCTGTTCTTCTACTTCTTTAAAGGCCTGTTCGGCTGATACTGAAGTAGCACACAGAGCACATGTATCAAGGGGGCTTTAGCCCCCTTTTTTGTGCCCCTGCCCCCAACTAAAACAACCGACTGCGGTCTCTCCTGTCGATATCTATTTTTCTCCAGCGGCAGTAGTATTTAGGGCAATAAGCCGGGCCAAGCCCGCCGATCCATCTATGCCTGCGAATTATCCCCGATGCCATTACTGTTGTTCGTCACACTGCTGTGGGCCTTTTCTTTCAGCCTGATCGGTGTCTACCTGGCCGGACAGGTGGACAGCTATTTTTCGGCAATGACTCGGGTGCTGCTAGCTAGCGCCGTATTTCTGCCCATGCTGAGATGGAGGGACTGCCCTCCCCGCACCGCCATCCACTTAATCGTAATCGGCGCGGTGCAGCTGGGACTGATGTATTTGTTTTACTACCAGTCATTCCTGCTGCTCAGTGTTCCCGAGGTATTACTCTTTACCATTTTCACCCCCCTGTATATCACCGCCCTTGAAGACCTCCTAAACAGGCACATCTCTCCCTGGAACCTCACTATCGCCGCCGTCGCCGTATTGGGGGCCGCCACGATTCGCTGGGGCTCTCCCAGCAGCGATTTCTGGCTCGGCTTTGCGGTCGTCCAGGGCGCCAATCTGTGTTTTGCCCTGGGACAGGTCGCATACAAGCGCCTGATGTCCGGCGAGCAGGCCCTGCCGCCGCGACAAACCTTCGCCTGGTTTTTTATCGGCGCCAGCCTGGTCACGCTGACAGCTTGGTTCCTGTTTGGAAAGCCGCAGTACCCACAGGGTTTGCAGCAGTGGGGGGTGCTACTCTGGCTGGGGTTGGCGGCGTCGGGCCTGGGCTACTTTTTATGGAATAAGGGCGCCACACAGGTTTCCACCGGCACCCTGGCGGCGATGAACAATGCCCTGATTCCTGCGGGCCTTCTGGTCAATCTGTTAATCTGGAACCGGGATGCCGATCTGGCCCGCCTCGCACTGGGGGGAGGCCTGATCGGGGCCGCCGTTATCCTGAATGAATGGCGCTATAAGAATAGGGAGCATCACCATGGCGAGTATCGCAGTACCTGACCTGAAAACCCAATTACACCAATTGATCGCCTGTCCCAGTATCAGTGCGACAGACCCCTCTCTGGATATGGGCAATCGCCCGGTAGTCGAACTTCTGGGCGGCTGGCTGGAAACACTCGGCTTCACAGTCGAGATAATGCCGCTCAAGGGCTCGCCCAATAAAGCCAATATGATCGCCACACTTGCGGGGAGCAGCGGTGGTGATGGCGGCCTCGTCCTGTCCGGGCATACCGACACCGTCCCCTTTGATGCAAACCGCTGGCAATCGGACCCCTTTAAAGTTGTAGAGCGCGATAACCGCTTTTATGGTCTCGGCACCAGTGACATGAAGGGATTTTTCCCCCTGGTGATAGAGGCCGTGCAGACTTTTCTCCACAAGCCGCTGCAAAAGCCGCTGATTATCCTCGCCACCGCCGATGAAGAGACCAGTATGAGCGGCGCCCGCGCCCTGGTCGAGGCCGGCAAACCCCGGGCGCGCTACGCCGTGATCGGCGAACCCACCGGACTCCGCCCGATCCGCATGCACAAAGGCGTAATGATGGAGGCGGTGCGCATTACCGGGCAATCCGGCCACTCATCGGACCCCAGCCTGGGAGCCAGCGCACTCGAAGCCATGCACAAAGTCGTCGGCGAGCTGTTAACCCTGCGCCAGGAGTGGCAGCAGAAATACAACAACCCCGGGTTTACCGTTCCCGTGCCCACAATGAATCTGGGCTGTATCCATGGGGGTGACAACCCCAATAGAATCTGCGGCCACACAGAGCTTCAGTTTGATATTCGCCCGCTGCCGGGGATGCAACTCACAGACCTGCGGGAAGAGTTAAACCGGCGCATCCTCACCATTCCACAGGACCCTAAAATTCAGGTGGCGGTAACCTCCTTATTTCCCGGTACCGAGCCCTTTGAGCAGGATGCCCACTCCGAGTTGGTAAAGGCCGCAGAGCAGCTCTGTGGCCACCCTGCGGAAAGTGTCGCCTTTGGCACCGAGGCCCCCTACTTGAAGAGTTTGAATATTGACACTATCGTGCTGGGCCCCGGCGATATTGATCAAGCCCATCAGCCGGACGAATTTCTCGCCCTGGATCGTATCAACCCTATGGTCAATATTCTGCGCGACTTAATTGGCCGCTTCTGCCTGTAATAAGCCTGCGCTGCCTCCGGGGCTATAACATCACAAGACTTGCACACGGTAATAATTAGTGAGCGACGATAACGCCTCCCTGAACTGGTTCCGCCACGCGGCGCCCTACATCAACGACCTGCGCGGTCGCACTCTGGTCATCGGTATTCCCGGCAACGCTTTGGAACACGCCAACTTCCGCAATCTGGTCCACGATATGGCCCTGCTCGCCAGCCTCGGCGTGCGCTTGGTTGTTGTGCACGGCGCGCGGGAACAGATCAATCGGGATCTGGACCAGCGCGGTATTGAAAATCGATTTCACGAGAGCCAGCGCGTTACCGACCGCGAGACTTTGGAGGTGGTTAAATCCGTAGTGGGCAAACTGCGCTTCGATATTGAAGCCGCGTTTTCCCAGGGGCTACCGGACTCCCCCATGGCGCGCTCAGCACTCAAGGTGGTCTCGGGAAATTTTGTCACCGCCCGCCCCAGCGGCGTTTTGGATGGCGTAGACCTGGGTTGGACCGGCACCGTAAGGCGTATGGATGTCGGCACCCTGGAGCAGACCCTGGACCAGGGCGCCCTGGTCCTCCTCTCCCCCCTGGGCACCTCCCTGACCGGGGAGCTCTTCAATATCAATTACCTCGACCTGGCCGCCGAGGCTTCCAGAGTGCTGCGCGCCGAAAAACTGGTGCTATTTCGCGAACCCGAACAACTCCAAGTGGATGGAAATGCCGTACACGAGCTGAGCATATTGCAAGCCGAACAGGTTTCATCCAGGGTGCCAAGCGCTGCGCTGCGCTGCGCGATTCGCGCCTGCAATGCCGGCATTGCACGCACTCACCTGCTCAGTTTTCGCCAAAACGGCGCCTTAATTCAGGAGCTGTTTCGCCGCGAGGGCGCCGGTACCATGATTTACCGGGACAGTTACGAGGTGGTGCGCAGAGCGCGAATTACCGATGTGGGCGGTATTCTCGGCCTGATCCGCCCGCTGGAAAAAGAGGGCGTACTGGTGCGGCGCTCCCGCGAGAAACTCGAGGCGGAAATTGAGCACTTCACACTCGTGGAAGTAGACGGTACCCCGGTGGCCTGCGCCGCTCTCTACCCCATTCGGGATGACCAGGGCACAACCACGGCAGCTGAAATCGCCTGCCTCGCCAGCCACCCGGAGTTTCGCGGCGGTGGGCGCGGCGCCAAGCTGATGCGCCACCTAGAGCGACAGGCGCAAGCGGTGGATGTCGATGAGCTCTACGTTCTCACCACCCAGACCGAACACTGGTTTATCGAGCAGGGCTTTGAGCAGGTGGGTATCAGCGAACTGCCAGCGGCGCGAAAATCCCTATACAACATCCAGCGCAACTCGAGAATCCTGCGCAAACACCTGGGCAAGACCTAGCCCACAGAGCCATAGGGTTTGAGATGTTTATCCTTAATTTTCCTTTTATGGATCGTTAAGGCGCAAAAACATCCCAGAAAAATCCGTTTCTTGTTAAGCTGGCACATTCATTGTTGCCAGCTGGAATCTGTGACTATGCCCCAATACCGCTCCCGCACCTCTACCGCCGGTCGCAATATGGCCGGAGCCCGCGCCTTGTGGCGCGCCACCGGTATGACGGATGAGGACTTCCACAAGCCGATTATTGCCATTGCCAACTCTTTTACCCAGTTTGTCCCCGGACATGTGCACCTCAAGGATATGGGGCAGCTTGTCGCCAGGGAGATTGAGCGCGCCGGTGGTGTGGCGAAGGAATTCAATACCATCGCGGTGGACGACGGTATTGCCATGGGGCACGACGGCATGCTCTACAGCCTGCCCAGCCGCGAAATTATCGCCGACTCCGTGGAATACATGGTCAATGCCCACTGCGCCGACGCCCTGGTTTGTATCTCCAACTGTGACAAGATCACCCCGGGCATGATGATGGCCGCTATGCGCCTGAATATTCCGGTAATCTTTGTCTCCGGCGGCCCCATGGAGGCCGGCAAAACCAAACTGGCCGACCACAAGCTCGACCTGGTGGACGCTATGGTGATCGCCGCCACAGATACGGCCTCCGATGAGGAGGTAGCCGAGTACGAGCGCTCCGCCTGCCCCACCTGCGGCTCCTGCTCCGGTATGTTCACGGCCAACTCCATGAACTGCCTTACCGAGGCCCTGGGCCTGTCACTGCCCGGCAACGGCACTATGCTGGCGACCCACGCCGATCGCAAAGAGCTATTCCTGCGCGCTGGCCGCGAGATCGTAACCCTGACCAAACGCTATTACGAACAGGATGACGAGACTGCCCTGCCGCGCAATATCGCCAACCAAACCGCCTTCCGCAATGCCATGGCACTCGATATCGCCATGGGAGGCTCCACCAATACGATCCTGCACCTGCTGGCCACCGCCCAGGAGGGGGAGATTGACTTCACCCTGGAAGATATCGACCGCCTCTCCCGCGAAGTACCGCAGCTGTGCAAGGTAGCCCCGAATACCGAGAAATACCATGTAGAAGATGTACACCGCGCCGGCGGTGTTATGGCGATCCTGGGCGAATTGGAGGCCGCCGGGCTTATCGACGCCTCTCAACCCACGGCTTACGGCGGCTCACTCGCCGATGCCCTGGCCCGCTGGGATATTTGCCGCACTGACGACCCGTCTGTGCTCGAGTTCTACCGCGCAGGGCCCGCAGGTATCCCCACCCAAACCGCTTTCAGCCAGGACTGTCGCTGGTCCACTCTGGATGCCGATCGCCAGCGCGGCTGTATCCGCTCGGCAGAATACGCCTACTCCGCAGAGGGCGGGCTCGCTGTGCTGTTTGGCAATCTGGCCCCCAATGGCTGCGTGGTGAAGACCTCCGGCGTCGATGAGTCGCTGTGGAAGTTTGAGGGCCCCGCCCATATCGTGGAGAGTCAAGAGGAGGCCGTTGCCAATATCCTCGCGGGAAAAGTCAGCAAAGGCGAGGCGGTTATCGTTCGCTACGAGGGCCCCAAAGGTGGACCCGGCATGCAGGAGATGCTCTATCCCACCAGTTACCTGAAGTCCAAAGGGCTCGGGGAGCACTGCGCATTAATTACCGATGGCCGCTTCTCCGGCGGCACCTCGGGCCTCTCTATCGGACATGTATCACCGGAGGCGGCCGCTGGGGGGAATATCGCCCTGGTGCGCAATGGCGACCCAATACGTATCGATATCCCGGCGAGAAAA
Organism: Microbulbifer regidiadema (SeqCode); assembly: GCF_052467605.1. Lineage (NCBI taxonomy): Bacteria > Pseudomonadati > Pseudomonadota > Gammaproteobacteria > Cellvibrionales > Microbulbiferaceae > Microbulbifer > Microbulbifer regidiadema (SeqCode). Next base: position 2,817,133 of record NZ_CP174316.1, read on the forward strand.
ATTGAGATCGCTATAGAGGAAGATGAACTCGACAAGCGCCGCCGGGAAATGGACGCGAGCCCCAGCGGCTGGAAACCTGTCGCAGAGCGCCCCCGCAAGGTGAGCAAGGCGCTCAAGGCCTATGCCATGCTCGCCACCAGCGCGGACCGGGGCGCAGTGAGAGAAATTGACTGATTAAGCTGCGCTAAAAAACGGCCCCTGAGGGCCGTTTTTTTATTCCGCCAATTTATAGCTAATCCGATTGCGCACCCCGTAGCGCTCAACCGCTTGGCCGCCCTCCATTTGCGGGCGGTATTTAAAGCGCTCTGCCGCCGCGATGGCGGAGCGATTAAACACATTCGTGGGGTTGCCTTTGGAATCGTAACCTCCAACCACACGGGCATCGCGCACCGCGCCTGTTTTAGTCACGGTGAATTCCACAACCACATAGCCCTCAATCCCCCTGCGCAATGCGGCATTCGGGTAGCGCGGTTTCGCTTTATAGACCGGCAGGGGATCGCGAGATATTTGCACTCCCGTGGCAGTGACTGGCGTGGGTGTACCAATCACTACATCTATTTTGACCGGCACTACCTCAGTTTCCTCAGTCCGCATAGTCGGCTGTTCAATCACTTTTTGTGGTGGCGCAGGTGCCTCATAGTTTTCCGTAATGATCACCTGCTTCGGCATATGTATCGGCTTTATCGGCGCTAGAGATTGCACTGCCGGCTCCTCAATATCCGTTGCCACCAGCTGGCTCATCAAAAAAAGTAACCCCGCAGTTGTCGCTGCGGCATAGCCCAGGCCTTTCGCGTAACCCGCGAGCAGATGAGGGGGGAAAAATATGGGGTTGGAAATCGACTGGCAAGCTCTGTCCATAACACCTCTCCTATTATTGTTAGGGTGCGATAAGCGGCATCCTTGTGCCGAAAATGGAAAAGCTGATCAGCTGACTTTAATCATTAGCCAATTCACAAAAAAATGCAAATAGTTCGTTAATACAGGTTGTCTCAAATTTTTATATCGCAAAACAGAGACAAAAAAGCATAAAAAAAGCCGCGCATTGCTGCGCGGCTTTAGTGGAAGTGAAACCCTTAACTGGTACTAAATAGCCAGCTGCGCTTCACGCTCCTTTTCACCTTCGACAAAGGTAATCCACTGCTTGGCGAACTTCTCAGAACGCTCGTCCTTCAGTGCAAGCTTGAGACTTTTTAAGGCTGAGTCATAGCGTTTCAGGTTGGCACTGGCCATACCCATTACGATATGCAGCTGGTCAACGCGCTTAATGCCACCTTTGGCCAGGGCTTTTTTGCCCATGGAAATGGCTTTCTCGCTCTGGTCCAGGTCCAGGTAGATACCGGCCAGGCGTGAATAGATCTCGCCTTTATCGGAAAGCTGTGCGGCCGCTTCCAACTGGGGAATCGCCTTTTGCAGCTCCTGGGCCATCTGGTAGGCCTGGGCCAGGGTTTCCAGGTTTTTCGCCGTGCGCGGGATCTTCTTCTCTTGAATACCCTTGGCAATCACCTTGGCTCCTTTATAAGGCATTTCATGCCCCATAAAGAGATAACCCATATTCAGCAAGTCTCTGTCCTTCTCCAGGGCTCCGGCAAGGTAAGCTGCTTCCATCATATGCAGCTGGTCCTTGTCGCGCTTGAGCTCACCGTACATAGCAGCCAGCGTTTTGTAGTACACAGGCTTAGGATAGTACTGCACCAGCTTTTCCAGAACGGAGGATACGCTCTTGTAGTCAGTGCGCTCGAAATAAACGTACTGCTGCAATCCGTACCAGCTTTCCTTGGGTGTTTTGCCCTCTTTCTCGTACATGGATACCGCAACATTGATATCCGCGAGTGCCTTGTCCTGGTTGCCAATCTGATTGTAAGCCTGGGCGCGCAAGGCGTAGGAGTCCGCAGTGATGCGATCGGAAACCTTAAACCACTTGTTTAGGTAGTTAATCGCCTGCTTGTAATCCTCAGTGACAAAATACAGCTGAGCCAGGGTAAACAAAGTGCCCACTTCTAAAGCTACCGGCAGGTTTTTTTCACCCTGATCCAACACCTTTTTAAAGTAGGGAATCGCCTCTTTGTAACGCTCCGTGCTGTAGTAAACAACACCGAAGAAGTTATACATCTGGGCAATTTCATAGCCGTTGAAGCGCTTCTTAGCTGCATCCATTTCTTGCAGTGCAACTAGTGCCGCCGCCCAATCCTCTGCATCCGCAGCTTCCTGGGCTTTTTCCAGCTTCTTATACGCAGCTTCACGCATCGCCGGAACTTTACGGGTTTTTTCTTTGCTCGGCTTTTTTTGTTCCTGCGCCTGTGCAGAGGCGAAAGGTGCCGATACACCCACCGCATCCAACACGGTAACGCTGACCGTCGGTGCCAGAACCAAGGGTAGCGCTACTGACGTGCGCAGAGCGAACTTGGACAAACCTTTAGTGATGGTCGTCAACTTCATAGTGCTTCCCCTTTTTAGTCCTTAGCCATGTTAAAGCTGATCTTAGTCCTAACATTAGGAACTTCGGTCGGCTTGCCATCGACTACCCGCGGCTTGTACTTGTACTTCAGCGCGGACTTCAGGGCAGCCCGATTGAAAACCGTGGTCGGTTTACCTTGCAGCGTAAACGCCTCAATTACGACCGGGTCGCGTACAGAACCGTTTGTCGTCACTGTGTACTCAACGATTACATAGCCTTCCATACCGCGCTGTAGCGCGCGACGGGGATACTGAGGCTGTACTTTTACGATCGGTAGGTAGTCACCTTCACCAAAACTGAAACCAGACAGTTTGACCCCACCCCCCGCTTTCGGAGCGGCGATACTGATGCTGCCATCAATATTCGGCTCCTCAAAGTCGGGCTCCGGCATCTCCGGTGGCGGAGTCTCTGGCTCGTCTGGTTTTACCGGCTTGGCGGTGTCGTACTGTGTTTCAATCTTCGTCTCAGGCATCACCACATCGGCAACCTTGAACTGCTCCTTATCCTCTGGAGCCTTCATGTTTGCCGCAATCAGCTGATGCATGGTGAAGATGAGGCCAAAGGTTGTGGCTAACGCCAGCGTACCTGCCCCAAGAAGTCTTACCGGATTCATAGCTGTTAACTCTTCTCTGTAGCGACGGAAACTTTCTTGATACCAATCTTCCTGGCTGCTTCTGCAATCAGGGCAATCTTCTCAATACTCGCTCCCTTATCGGGCTGAATTACCAACCACCCTTTCGGGTTTTCCGAGTAGAGACGCTCCAGGACAATTCGTACCTGACGCTCATCGACCTTCTCTTTGGCAATCCAGACCTCGTCACTGTCGTTGATCGCTACCAGAATAGAGGCGGCCTTGAGTTCAGCGGTTGTCGCTTCCGGCTTCTCAACATCAGCACCCGGCTCCTTGATAAAGGTCGCGGTGACGATAAAGAAGATCAGCATGATAAACACCACGTCCAGCATGGGCGTGAGGTCAATTGCGCCGGCTTCTTCTTCTGCCGTATTTTGTCTTTTGCTCATAGCAACTCTCTTAGCGAACTTTTCCAGCGGGGGCTCGGGGAGCCCCCGGCGAAAGTATCTGGCTTGGCTAAACCTTCACAGCAAATAAGCTGGCTTATTCGCTGGTGGATGCTTAGTGATCCATTGTCAGATGATCTTCCAGCAGCTGGGTTTCACGCTCAGCTTTACGGGCGAGGTAGGTATTGGCAAATACACCTGACAGGGCCGCAACCATACCCGCCATTGTCGGGATAGTTGCCATGGATACACCACTGGCCATCTGCTTGGCGTCGCCACCACCTGTAATCGCGAGAACATCGAACACGTTGATCATGCCCCAAACCGTACCCAGCAGCCCAAACAGAGGGGCCAGGGCGACACAGGCTTGGATCATGTCCATATTGTCCTGAATTTTCTCGGATACCCGGGAAATCATTGCATAACGGATCTGGTGCGAACCCCAGGATTTGCGCTCACCGCGCCCCTCCCACTGGTCTACCGCACCCTGAACGTCACTTTTCAACCCTTTGTTAAAGTAGAAAATACGTTCAAAAATCAGCGTCCACATAAAGAAGGTCAGGCCGGCGATCAGGAACAGTACTGGCCCGCCCGACGCCATAAAGGCGTTGACGGCGGCCCATGCGTCATTTAATGCGTGCATGTTGCCGCCTCCTCTTATTTGCGCTCGGCGTTTTCTGCCACGATACCAGCACTCTGCTCTTCCAGAATGTGCAGGACACGCTTGGCACGGCCATTAACTACGGTGTGCATCAGAACGGTTGGGATAGCCACAACCAGACCGAGAACAGTAGTGATCAGGGCTGAGGAAATACCGCCGGCCATTGCCTTGGGATCACCCGCACCAAAGATAGTGATCGCCTGGAAGGTGATGATCATACCGGTAACGGTACCCAGCAGACCCAGCAGCGGAGCAACCATGGCGATGATCTTCAGCAGGTTGAGGCCGGATTCGATCGCCGGACGCTCTTTCAGTACCGCTTCTTCCATCTTCAGTTCGAGGGTTTCACCGTCTACACCCTTGTTCTCTTCCGCAACAGACAGTACGCGGCCCAGTGGGTTATTGGTGTTCGGGGTAGAGGAACGCAACTGTGCATTTACTTTACCGCTAACACCGGTCAGAACGATCAGGCGGAAGATAGCCAGCAGCATTGCGAAGGCACCAACTGCGGAGATGATGTAGCCCACGATACCACCCTGGTGCCAGCGCTCTACGATGTCCGGGCTGTTGATCATGGCTTTCAGGTAGGAACCACCGGTAGGGCCAGTCGGGTCTACACCGAAGGCACTGAAGCCGCTGGTAGAAGCTTGCAGAGCTTCAGCCATGCCTTGGAACTTGGCATCCGGCTGACGGATCAGCTCAGCCATTTTGTAGGCATTGTTCATTTCCAGGTATTTACCGTTGGAAACCAGGTTGAAGTTACCTACACGAACCACTTCCTGCTCAGCTTGCTCGCCGTTGGGCTTGATCACAGTTGCGTTGAACTTAACGATCTTGCCGGACTCAACGGTTTCGCGCTGAATCTCAAACCACAGGCGCTCGATCTCTTCGATTGTCGGCAGCTTGGTAGCACTGTTCATCTTGGCCAGAAGACCGTCGATGAATTCTGTACGACCCGGGTACTGAGCGGATACCAGAGAGGAACCGATGTTGGCTCGCAGGTCGGCAGCAGTAGAGGACATGTGGCCGAACAGCTCTTTCAGGGAGCCGAGGCGCTGGTCCAGTTGCTGGCGCTTCTGATCGACAGCGACTTCCTGCTCCTGGTATTTCTTCTCCAGTTCAGCAGAGCGCTTTTCTTCAGCGGTACGGGTGTTTTTAGCTTGGTTCAGCAGGGCGTTCTGGTTGGCCTTTTGACGGCGGAACTCAGCTTCGCGCTGCTTGTGCTCTCTGGACTCGGCAACTTTGGAGTCCTTAACCATTTTCAACAGGTCGTCCAGGGAAGCGGCCTTCTCCTGAGCAACTGCGGAGAAGCTGATCAGGCCAGCTGCTGCCGCTACTAAAACGCGTTTGGCGAAAGAGGTTTTCATTGCGCTGCCTCCGGAGCCGGAATCGGCATGGTCATGATGTCGATAGTGGCCTGTTTCTTGGCAATTTTCAGACCGTTCATGAGAGCGCGGCGGTATTCACCAGCATCGATCTCAACCCACGCGCTGTTGGCTTTGTCATAGGCGAGGGAAATTTCAGCATCAGTAGTCTGAGCCAGCAGGGCGATACGGCCGATTTGCAGAACGCTCACTTCACGCTCCTGACCGGCAACGGTCAGAGTGTCGCGGTAAGAGTCGATCTTACGGGCGTATTCAGCTTCGAAGTTGTACAGCTCCAGCACCTGGCGGAACTTCTCCGCAACGCTGATATCGGAGCGGTCCATGGTGCTCTTAACACCATTGAGGTTCGCCATACGCTCTTCCAGCTTGAACGGTGCGTCCAGCTCGATGAACTGTTCCAGGCCGTCCAGCATACGCAGGATCAGCGGCTGAATCTGACGCTCAATAACAGTAACGTTGGCAATAGACTCGTCCAGCTCATTGATTACTTCGAGCTGGTTGGCCAGCTGCTTCTCCAGCTGACGGTTGTATACGCGCAGACCATCGATTTCTTTGTTAACCACCTTGAAGTCCTGCAGCAGGCTGCTGGTTTCGTCGGCAATCTTGTCGATGCGTTTTTGCGATGCCTGGGCCGCAGTGGTTTTCTGCTGGCCGACGGCGAGTACGTTATCGAGAGTATCCGCAGTGGCTACGCTGCCGTAGAGCGCGCCGGCAGACAGCGCAGTGGTCAGCGCCACAGCCATGAATCGCTTGGTTTTCATTAGACCCCCCAGTGGGTTCAATATTTCACAACATGGTCGCGATGAGTTAGCTGCCACAACGCGGTGTCCTTTTGTTTTAAAAACATTGGTTAGAAGACAGCTAAGAGCCGCACATTGTAAACAGCCGATTTGATTATTCAAATGCCGATTGCCAGCATCGGCCCGCTTGGGTAACAAGGTAACACTTGGGTAACATTTCCGAGTCACTTGCACACATTCGCGGCGACGTTTCCTGTGTAAGCTGTCGGAGAATTTAACAGATCGATCAAGTTTTGATCAAATTGTTTTTATTTAAATCTGTCATATTGGACTAATGAGTAGTTGTACTCATTCCTGTCGGAGGCCCGGTAACACTCGCGTACCGACTCGACCCAAGAGTCATCAATATCGGGGAAAAAGGCATCCCCATCGACATCTGCATCCACTTCAGTGACATATAAGCGGGTGGCGAGTGGCAGTGCCTGGCGGTAAATCTGTGCGCCACCGATAACCATCACCTCGCTGGCTCCGCTGTCTTTTGCGCAGTTTTGAGCCAAACTGAGGGCTTGATCCAGAGACTGGACCACCTCGACGCCATCTGCAAGCCAGTCGGGATTACGCGTAATGACAATATTGACCCGCCCCGGCAGGGGGCGACCAATTGACTCAAAGGTCTTTCTTCCCATAACCACAGGTTTCCCCATGGTGGTGCGCTTGAAAAACTGCAAGTCACCGGAGATGCGCCAGGGCAGCTCGTTATCCTTGCCGATAGCACCATTGCGGGCAACCGCCGCAATCAACGCAATAGAAACCGTCATCGCTGCCCCCTAGATCGCTACCGGTGCTGGAATATGTGGGTAGGCCTCGTAGTCTTTGAGTTCAAAGTCCTCAAAGCGGAAAGAGAACAGGTCTTGCACCTCTGGATTCAGGTGCATCTGCGGCAGGGGAAGGGGCTCGCGCTGCAATTGCAGCTCAACCTGCTCCATATGGTTGGAGTAGAGGTGGGCATCGCCAAAGGTGTGGATAAACTCACCGGGCTGCAAACCGCATACCTGCGCCAGCATCAGAGTCAGCAAGCTATAGGAGGCGATATTAAAGGGCACCCCCAGGAAGATATCTGCACTGCGCTGATACAGCTGGCAGGACAGCTTGCCGTCGGCCACATAGAACTGAAACAGAGCGTGGCAGGGCGCCAGGGCCATGCGCCCTTCGCGGGCATTATCGGCCGGGGAGACACCTTCGTCCGGCAGGTCAGCGGGGTTCCAGGCACTAACCATCAGGCGCCGGGAGTCCGGGCGGGTTTTCAACTGATCCACCAGCTGCTCTATCTGATCGATCTGGCGGCCATCCGGGGTGGGCCAGGAACGCCACTGGTGGCCATAAACCGGGCCCAAGTCGCCCTCCTCAGTGGCCCACTCATCCCAGATCCGCACCTTGTTGTCCTGAAGGTAGCGGATATTGGTGTCCCCCTGCAAAAACCACAGCAGCTCGTGAATAATCGAGCGCAAGTGACACTTTTTCGTGGTGATCAGGGGAAACCCCTCGGCCAAATCAAAGCGCATTTGGTAGCCAAATACACTGAGGGTGCCAGTGCCGGTACGGTCACCCTTAACGGTGCCGTTATCGCGCACATGGCGCATTAGATCGAGATACTGCTTCATCTATTGCTATGCTCCGCCTTTAACTCGGGAAGACCCTGTCTTCTTACCCTTACTCTGCCCACTCCGCCCCTCTGGCAGAGACTGGGTTTTATAACTCCACACCAGCAATGCAATGCCGGCAATAATCATCGGCAAACTCAACAGCTGCCCACGGGTCATCCAACCAAATAAATCAAAACCAATATGCCCGTCGGGCTCGCGGACAAACTCCACCAGGAAGCGGAAAATTCCGTAGAACATCACGAACATACCGCCTACCGCGAGGCGCGGGCGCGGCTTACTGGAAAACCACCAGAGCAGCGCAAAGAGTACCAACCCCTCCAGGAAGGCCTGATACAGCTGGGATGGATGTCGGACCAGAAGCTCCGGGTCCCTCGGGAAGACCATGCCCCAGGGGCCCTCGGTTTCGCGCCCCCAGAGCTCCTGACCAATAAAGTTACCGATTCGCCCGAGCCCGAGCCCGATGGGCACCAGCGGAGCGACGAAATCAATCAGGGCCGGAAAGGTTGTACCAATCTTGCGCGCGTAGAGCACGGTGGCCAATATCACCCCGATCAGGCCACCGTGGAAACTCATTCCCCCCTCCCACAAACGAATCAGCGATAGCGGGTCTTCGAGCAATTGGGGGAAGTTATAAAAGAACATATATCCCAGGCGGCCACCGAGAACGACACCAATGGCGCAGTAGAGGATCAGGTCCTCCACTTCGGATTTAATCACCGGCGACCAGGGTTTAGCGCTGCGGCGCAGTGCCAACCACCAGGCCGCGACAAAGCCGGTCAGGTACATCAGCCCATACCAGTGCACTTTTAAAGGGCCTATTGCAAAGGCTACCGGATCGATTTCGGGATAGGTCAGCATGGGGGAATCGCGATTGCTAATTAAAAGGGCGTATTATGGTCGCAAAGCCCCCCGCTGTGAAAGGGCGGCTTGTCTCTAGATCCGGGAAGATCGCCATGTGTCTACTGCTATTTGCCTACCAATGCCACCCGAGCTATCCACTGCTTTTGATCGCCAATCGCGACGAGTTCTATCGGCGCCCAAGCGCCCCTGCGGCGCGCTGGCCGGGCACTCAGTTAATCGCCGGTAGAGATCTGGAGGCCCGGGGAACCTGGGCCGGAGCATCCCCCGGACGAATCGCAGCGGTGACCAATGTCCGCGAACCGGGGGTGCCGGAGCCCCTAGAGGCACTGTCCCGCGGGGAGATACCACAGCAGTTTCTATGCAAACGGGATAGTCCGGAACAATTTATCCAATCCCTACAACCTCAACGCTACAGAGGCTTTAACGCCCTGCTATTTGACATCGATAGTGAAAACTCGCTCGCGTGTGCCGGCAACCGGCACACGCCATTTATTTTTACAGCGGGTATTCACGGTATCTCCAACGGCGCAGCGGACGAACCCTGGCCCAAGGTAGAGAGAGGCAAAGCGGCGCTGGCCGAGATCATACCTGGAGCCGACCAGCCGGTGACGTTTGCGAACTTTGTCGAACCGGCCCTGGCACTGCTCAGAGACCGTACCCCCGCGCCGGACCCACAGCTGCCGCAAACCGGGTTGGCAACAGAGATCGAGCGGGCGCTCTCGCCTATATTCATCCACATAGTTGCCAATAGCCCGGCGACAGCGGCCATGCTCCCCAGTGGCGGCTACGGCACCCGCGCCAGTACCGTGATCACCATTGACCGCAAGGGGCACTGCCAACTGTGGGAACAGACATTTGTCAACGGCGCGCCGAGTGGCCCCCTGCGCCACCTCAAAACGCCACAGTTAGCCTAAATTTCTCGCACTAACCGTTGAATTGGGCGTATTTTTTTGTCTAATGCACCGCCAGCTAGTCAAATTACTTCTATGGGCCGCCTGCCCTTGAGGCACAGAGAAAGAATATTGGCGCAAAATACATTATTCGAAAATCCTTACTCTAAAAAGAATGAAGCGCCAAGCAAAGTTGGGATTTATTGCCATACTTACTTTCACAGACTGCAATCGGTTGAGTTTCGCGCAAGCGGAGCACCTACTGAAGTCTCAATAAAAGGAAGTCGCGCGGGACGCATGACACGTGCGGGTCACCGATAATATTGAAGAGTATCTGGATAGGCCCGCCGCAGGTTGGGAAGGTATGAACGATCTGGCGCCCGGCATTTTCTAAAATATCGCACCGGGCCCCCGCAGAATCGCTGAGGTACCATGTCGTATTTCAACCCCGAGCATCGCAGACGCAAATCGATACTTCCACTACTGACACTGGGTAGCCTCTGTGTCTTTATCCTCTATTACGCTTTTGCGGCCAATCAGAGGACCCGTCCGATTTTACCGGAGAATGCGGTCCGCCCCCATCTAGTGCACTGGCTGGAAGAAAACCCGGATGCCTGGCCGGCCCAGGACCCCATCTTCAATCCCGCCGCTGTGCGCAGAATCTATCAGCGTACCGATTACCGCCTGCTTTGGTTCGATAACTACAGCCTAAGTGATAGTGCCAATGACCTACTGAAACAACTCACTGCGGCCAGCTCCGGCAATCCCAGCAGCATGGTCGACTATCGCTACCACCTGGGTTACTTCGACCGCACCCTGCAAGACACCCCCCAGCACCTACAGATGGCCGCAGTACTGGATGTTCTGCTGACCGACGCCTTTGTCTCCTACGCACAGGATACCCAGTTAGACCGGATCAAACCCAGAAGTCGCCCGCGCCGGGGAATCACGCCGGTGCAGCGGGACAACCAGGGCTTTCGCCTGGTGGCACTCAATACAAGGCAGCAACAGCCCCCCGCTGAACCCAGTGGCCGCAAGCACTTTCGCGGATACGACCGAGCCGCCAATCTCGGCGGCCAGGTGCGCAGCCGCTCTTACGCGCGGGAGTACAACGCCGACACCACAAGTCAGGACTCCGGCCGCCGCTATTTCACCACCACACGCCGCCAATACCGCGACAGCAATAGCACCTCAAACAGCGACAGCCGTGTTTATTACAATCAGGGGCGATCAAATACTGCTGCGGTACCAATTCGGTCTGCAAACAGCGAGGGGCCCTACTACGAGGAAAACAGGCCCTACGGCAACAATGTGCGGGCTCTGCGCAATGAACTGCAACGGCTGCGCGAAATGTCCGCCAGCGGCCGCTGGCGCCCTATCCCCCCGGGACCCGCGATGACTCTGGGCGCGCGCCACCCACATGTGAGCCACCTGCGCAACCTTCTCGCCCTGTACGGTGATTACGAGTCCTACTACAGCTACGGCGGTACTGATCGCAACCGCTTTGACCGGGGCCTGCACCAAGCAGTGGTGCGCTTCCAGAGACGCCACGGGCTCAGACCCGACGGCATTGTCGGGCGCTCAACCCGCAAGCGGCTCAATTTATCCCCCGCTGCGCGGGCCCGGATTGTGGAAATGAATATCCAGCGCCGCGAAGCATTGCCGGAGCAAATGGGCAGCCGTTTTATCCAGGTCAATATCCCCGCATACCGCCTCAAGTATGTGGAAAATAACCAGGTCAAACTGGCGATGAATGTGGTCGTCGGCAAGAAAAAACACGCGACTCCCGAAATAACTACCCGCGTCAGTAAAGTTGTCTTCAACCCCACCTGGACAGTACCGCGCAGTATCCTGGTGAACGAGATACTCCCCAAGGCACGCAAAAATCCGTCGGGTATGGAAAAAATGGGCTACCGGGTAATTAGCGGCAGCGGTGAACAGCTCCCCCTAACCCCCCAGAACTTGTCAGCAGCCGGTGCCGGTTCCTATCTGATGCGCCAACTGGGCGGGGAGGAAAATATATTGGGGCGGGTCAAATTTGAAATCCCCAATATTCACGATATCTACCTGCACGATACCCGCGCGCGCAAACTATTTTCCCTGACCACGCGCGGCTATAGCCACGGCTGTATTCGCCTGGAAAAACCCCGCCATCTAGCTGAGGCACTGCTGCGCCCCCAGGGAAATTGGAATCAGTGGCGTATCGACCAATTGACCAGCGGTGACAAAACCACCGAGGTCGATATGTCCCAAGTAGTAAAGGTCTATATCACCTATTGGACCGCCTGGGTTGATGGACGGGGCAACCTGAATTTCCGCCCGGATATTTATGGCAAAGATGGACTGGTCGATAATCAGTTTTAACACCACTCGGGGCGGCGACCCGCCGCCCCGGTTATAATCCGCCGAGGTTTTGCCAAGTTATTCCATTAATTACTCCATTTTAAGCTGAGCCATTCCTGAAAATTATTTAGAGACCACCGGTCACAAGTTACCAATGTGAGCACAGTGATGCCTTTCACTGATTTTTGACTGCTTGCATGGGTGACTTATGGGTGCTGCCAGCAAATTCCTTTCCGCTTTTTTGCCGCGCGATAAATTCACTTTCCTAAAGGCGAATATCGCAGCGGTTGCCGTCGCAATATCACTGGGAATTCAATCGCCGCATACCGTCTCCAACTCGGTCAATAGCACCGCACCCGCCCCTGTCAGCGGCGGTAATCCCTTTTTACCGCAGGGGAGACACTTTTCCCTACTCAACGAGGAATTAATTCGCTATCAATCCCTGGTTCAGGAAAATCACTGGAGCCCCCTCGGTGCCGGGCAACCTATAGCACCGGGCAGTCGCAGCCCCCGAGTCCTGCAACTGAGAAGTCTATTAATGCTCTACGGGGATTACCGTCCGGCAGAGTACGGTACCGATCATTTCTCCCCGGACATTTATGACAATCAATTGCAGCAGGCGGTTAAAAAATTTCAACAGCGCCACGGTTTAAAGCAGACCGCGCTGGTTGACGAGGGTACCCGCGAGCGCCTCAATACCCCGCCGGAACAAATCGCCAAAATTTTGGCAGCCAATATTCAGCGCTGGCAACAACTACCCAAGGATTTAGGTCCGCGCTATATCATCGTCAATATTCCAGAATTTAATCTGCGCCTTATGGAAGGCAATAAAGAACAGTTCCGCATGCGGGTGGTGGTGGGAAACCCAAAACACAAGACACCGCAAATTACCACCCGTATGACCCGGATTGAATTTAATCCGGTGTGGCGCGTCCCGCCCAATATTGCCCTGCGCGAGTTATTACCCAAGGGCAGCTCGGCACTCAAGGCCAAGGGCTACCGCCTGATGAATCACCGGGGCAACTCGGTGCCCTTTACCCGTGGCAACGTGGCGGCCGTGCGGCGCGGACAGGTTTCATTACAGCAAAAAAGTGGACCCGGCAATGCACTGGGGAGGGTGAAGTTTGTAATCCCCAATCGCCAGGCAATCTTCCTCCACGACACCAACAGCAAACATTTATTTAAAAAATCCCAAAGGGCCTTTAGCCACGGCTGTATCCGCCTGGAAAAACCCTTGCAGTTTGCCCGCATGATGCTGGCGCAACAAAACCGCTGGAGTGAGGAGCGTATCAATCGCGCCGTGGACAGTGAGCGCAGCCACGGCATCACTCTCAAAAATCCACTGCCGGTTTATATCGCTTATTGGACCGCCTGGGTCGATGAAAATGGACAACTCCAGTTTCGCCCGGATATCTACAACCAGGACCCACAATAGGAGACCGAAACCTGCAGGCAGTAGTGGTCACCGATATAACTGATGAGAAATTGGTATGGCATATGCTCCTCTCCCGCTCGGCATCGCCGCACTGATCAGCCTGATGATCACCTGGGCTGCGCCCCTGAACGCATCCGCCAGCGCCAGCGAAGCCGCCAGTACAGGCCAGCAGCTGCGTGCCACCGCCCAGGCCTACCGGATAATGGCAAAAAACTGGCGCCCCATCGCCGAGGGAAAGCCGTTACAACCGGGGGACAGAGACCGGCGAGTCTTACAGTTGCGCAACTTGCTGGCACTCTATCGGGACTATCGCGGTCAACCGGGACCGCTTTCCGCACCGCAAAAAGATTCGCGAAGGTTTGATAGTGCACTACAGGCGGCACTGGAGCGCTTCCAAAAGCGCCACGGTTTAAATGTTAACGGTATCGCGGATGAGGAAACACTGGCCGTGCTGGCAATATCCCCTGTAGAGCGCGCCCAACAAATGGAACTAAATGCAAGCCGCTGGGAAAAACTCGATATCCCTGGCGAGGGCCGCTATGTGATTGTCAATGTTCCCGACTACCACTTGCAGTTAGTGGAAGATGGTTTAGTAACTCTCAAGATGAAAACTGTCGTGGGCAAGAGAAGTAGTCGCACACCGGATATGCACAGCCGCATTACCAATATTGTTTTCAGCCCCACCTGGACGGTACCGCGAAGTATTCTTATCACCGAACTACTCCCCAAGGCACGGCACAATCCGATAGCGATGCATAAACGGGGCTATCGGGTGGTGCAGTATCGCAGCGGTAAATCCTTTCCGATTACTGCGGAAACTATCGCCAAAGCCGCCGCAGGGCAGGCGACCCTGCGGCAGATCAGCGGCCCGGAAAACTCCCTGGGCAAAGTGAAATTTATCATCCCCAACAAGCAGGCTATTTTTCTCCACGATACCCAGGCGCAGAGCTTATTTAAGCAGCGCCAACGGGCATTCAGTCACGGCTGTGTCAGGCTACAAGCGCCCGAGGAGCTAGCTTATTTTTTGCTCCGCGCTCAAGGCTGGGACAGGACCCGGGTAGCGCAGGCAGCCAGTGGCTACGATGCGCTCAATATACGGGTCGAGAAAGCACCGCCTATTTACATTGTCTATATGACCGCCTGGATAGATCGGGATGGGCGCCCTCAATTCCGCTCGGATATTTACCACCGCGACAAAGTGGCGCCCTGAAGGGACCGGCCTCCGGCATTGGCCGGCACCCACCCCTACGGCCTGCCCATACCTTTGATGTGATAGCCGCCCGCCCTGTAAACCGCTACTTTATCCAGCCGCTCGGATTTGGGATCGCTACGCTGTCCCCGCTCCTCATCGCCGTAGGCAAAGTAGCGAGGGCTTCGCATTGCGCTCACTGGGGCCGGCGGGGGCGGTTTTCACTCGCTAAGTACTGCGCTAGCTGGACATCACTGATCGGGCAATCGCAGCCAATACAAACACCTGGCTCTCTATCATCTCCCCTCTGCAGCACTTATATCACAGCACTCAACACCGCAGCCCCAACTTGTCTATACATGTATAGACAAAAGAAAAATCCCTATAAATAAAGAAGCTTCTCGCTAAAGCGGGCCCACGCCACCCGGGCCAGGGCACAACAGAGACTATAAGTGCCCAGAACTCTCAGCCGAGACTTTAGCCATATATCCACAATCACTGACTCACCCGTTTTACAAAACCTGAGAGTCGCAAAAAAATAATTTTTTAGTGATTAACCTGCAATGACAACGCTGTCTCCAAACCTTGAGCGCAAACCCCTTAGCACCGATAAAAATTCCACAGTCCGCTAGCAAAAAAGAAAAAATATACCAGCCCAGCAATCTAATTATTTCCGAATTAGCAGCTTCAGGTTTGTAACAACTGGTTATTTTTTGTACATTTTCCGCCGTACCCGGTTGTGCCAACTAAGGCACACCGACGAGAGATTAACGACGAGGCGGAATTATGAAGAATCCATCCAGACGTCGATTCCTGGCTGTGACTTGTGCAACTGCGGCGGCCGTCAGCGCCGGACCAACTTTCGCAAAAGTAGGTAGCGCCCGCACCCTGAAAATGCGCAATCTGCACACCGGAGAGAAACTGGAGGCCGCCTACTGGAGCAATGGAGATTACAGCAGCGGAGGCCTGACGCAGTTTAATAAATTGCTTCGCGACCACCGTGCCAACGAAGTGACCCGGATGGATCCCAAGCTTCTGGATATCGTCTACAAGCTGAAGCAGAAGTTCAATTACAAAGGGACCATTGAGATTATCTCTGGATACCGCTCGCCAAAAACCAATGCCAAGCTGCGTGCAGCGGGCCGGGGCGTCGCCAAGCGCAGTTACCACACTCGCGGAATGGCTATAGATATCCGTATGCCCGGCGTTCCCCTGGCGAAACTGCGCCAGGCGGCTCTCGACCTGAAGGCGGGTGGGGTCGGCTACTATCCGAAAAGCAACTTCGTACACGTGGACACAGGCCCGGTACGCCGCTGGTAATTCCCTCCAGCTACAAAAAACCCGGCAGTCGCCGGGTTTTTTTATGCAGATCTATAAGCGTGGAACTATTCGCCGTCCACCGGCAGGCTCACCGGCATCACATCCTGCTTCGGCACCGGCACCTGGGTGGTGCCCGCCATCAGTCCGGCGATACGCTCCAGCAGTTTGCGCGCCTGGGCCAATTGAGCCAACTCCGCCAGCTCGATCGGGTCCTCCATACGCAACAGCAACCCCTCAAAGTCCACAAAAGCCTGCCTCAAAGCTGCCACTTGGTGCCGATCCAGCAACACCTCTGCCAAGCCACCGCCACCAGTGGGAATCCAATTTGACTGTAGGGTAGCCATAATCGCCAATATCGCCTGTTTTGAATCGGCGGCACGGCTACTCTCCACATCGCTCTCGGAGCTCTCCGGCAATCTGCGCAACAGCTGCTCATCGATTACCCGGGTGTGCGCCGCGCGAATCTGCTGCAACCGGGCAACCGGCCCCAGGGATAGATAGGACTGCGACAGGCTGTTAGCCGCCGTCGGCCAGCGGCGGGCCAGCCACGCCATATCCTCCTCCACGCCTTTGGCGATCAGGCGAGTCAGCTCCCGGCGCCGATTGACCGCCAGGGCCTCGGGTTTTTCACCGCCGGACTCGGCTAAAAACTGCTCCGCCGCTCGCTCGCTGGTGGGGCCCCAGAGCATAATTTCCAGGGCGTGGAAACCGGTACTGGCCTCTTCATGCGCGGTCAGGCGGTGCTGTTTGCGCAGGTTCGCCAGGGTCAAGTCAATCGCCGTATCGTTGACAATACCGCTCTCGGAGTAACCCGGCACCGTATCCAGGTAGCCCGCCTGCGCGGGCCAACTGTCCAGCGACAGCAGCAGTTTGCGCCCCTGGCTGCGCAGCTCCCCCGGGGAGAAGGCCAGCTGTATATAAGGTAGGGCTGCGGCAAACTCTCTGTGCGCCTCCAACCAGGCGAGGCGGGCATTTTCCAGTTTGTTGTCATCCGCCTGGGCCAGGAGTCCATCCACTGCGCGTTGCAGGGTTTCAACAGCCGCGTGGGCGTGGGTCACCTGGGCTTCCCCCGCCTGCCAAATTGCCAGGGACAGCTCTGCTGCCGCCTGCTCGTTCACAGGCTGTGGGGCAACAACCGTTTGTGGCGACGCCTGCTGTGGTTTTTCTACCGCTTTTTGCTCGCAGGCAGAAAGTCCGACCAGAGCCCCGACCAAACAAGCCAGGGCCCGGTACTGGATAATAGATCCGTTCACTCAATTCCCCATTTTGTGTATTTCACAAATACTGGTAGTACCTATTCACTCTCTTCGCGCAAGCTGATCACCGGCCAGCCGCGCGCCTCGGCCTCTGCGCGCAGGCGGTCGTCCGGGTCCACCGCAACCGGGTGCTCGACCTCCCCCAGCAGGGGCAGATCATTGATGGAGTCGCTGTAGAACCACTTTTCACCCGGGTGGTACTCCGGATTCTGGGCCAGCCACTGGCGCAGGCGGAGCACTTTCCCGCCCTGATAACAGGGCTCACCGACCACCTTCCCGGTAAACTGCCCCTGCGCCTCCTCCGGCTCAGTGGCCAGCAGGGTATCGACACCGAGGCGCGCGGCTATGGGTTCAACCACAAAGCGGTTGGTAGCGGTGATAATCATGATGTGATGGCCTTTGCGGCGGTGCTCGCCGATCAGCGCCTGGGCCCGAGGCAGCCACAACTCGCTGACGACCTCCTGCATAAACTCGCTCTGCAAATTATCCAGCTGGCCGCGCGAGAGCTGCGCCAGGGGTTCCAGGGCAAATTCCAGATAGGCAAAGATATCCAGTTCACCGCGCTGGTAGTCCTGATAAAAGCGGTCGTTCGCCGAGCGGTAACGGGCCCCGTCGACATGCTCGCGCTGCACCAGAAATTCGCCCCAGGCGTGATCGCTGTCGCCACCGATCAGCGTGTTATCCAGATCAAAAATTGCCAAGTGCACTGTCGACTCTCCCATAACTATAGGTTTCCCATAAGCGTTTGACCGCCAAGGCGCCTAAAACGCCTTCCCCGGTTGTCGCCGATTTTACCTTGCAGCGCACGACAGCACACGGACTGCGTCACTGAATTGCTGTAAATCCCCCGCTGTGGAACAATGCAGAGCAAGTAAGTGCAGCGCACGGCCGCACACAACAGTATTGAGGATGGTATTTTGGGCGACGGCAAGCCGGCACAGGCCGGTCGAAAGTACCGCCGTAAGCCCGCCAAGCATTCGAATCGCAATGATAAAGCCCCGGCCGGAAAAAACCGGGGCGCGAGTGGCGAGAGCAGCAATATCGATGCCGAGGGGTTTCGCCCCAATGTCGGTATTATTGTGCTCAACGCCCGCGGTCAGGCACTGTGGGCGCGGCGGGTCGGTGGCAAGGACGCCTGGCAGTTTCCCCAGGGGGGTATAAATCCAGGCGAAACCCCTGAACAGGCGCTATATAGGGAACTATACGAGGAAGTAGGCCTTACTCGCGATCAAGTCAGTATGATTGCCTGTACCCGGGGCTGGCTGCGCTATCGCCTGCCACAAAGGTTAATTCGACGCCGCTCCGAGCCGCTGTGCATCGGACAAAAGCAAAAGTGGTATCTGCTGAAACTCGAGGCAGATGAATCCTCTATCAGCTTCGACAATGGTTACAAACCTGAATTCGACCACTGGCGCTGGGTGAGTTACTGGCACCCACTGAGCAAAGTGGTGACCTTTAAGCGTGAAGTATACCGGCGCGCACTGACCGAGCTGGCCCCACAACAAATACAGCTGGAGAAACGCTGGCTGCGCGGACAGGAGCGCTGACCGCCAGAGTAGCCCCACATCTCCACCAAGCGGCCCCGGTCAGTATCGACTCACTTCTTTCCGGGACCTGAGAATTTCTCCGTTGATTGGCGAGGACAGGCCATTGCTCGGATCGCTGCGCAGTATCGTTCAGGAAGTAAACGCCGCCCGGAACCTTTCTGCGGTGCTGGAAATCATCGTGCATCGCGTGCGGGAAATTATGCACACCCGCGTGTGTTCCGTGTATCTGCGCGACAAGCAACACGGCAACTATGTCCTGATGGCCACCAATGGCCTCAACCCCAAAGCGGTGGGCCAGGTCCACCTGGCCCCCGGCGAGGGCCTGGTGGGCAATGTGGTCACCCGCGAGGAGCCTATCAATCTGGAGAGGGCCGAGTCCCACCCCGCCTTCCAGTATTTTCCCTCCACCGGAGAGGAGCGCTTCAGCGCCTTTCTCGGCACACCGATTATCCACCACCGCGCCGTCCTCGGTGTCCTGGTGGTCCAGCAGGAAGAGAAGCGCCGCTTTGACGAGTGGGAGGAAGCCTTTCTGGTCACCCTTTCGGCACAACTCGCCGGAGTTATCGCCCACGCCGAGGCCACCGGACTGCTCGCCAGTATCGGCCAGCAGCGGCGCGAAACCCACTTCTCCGGTATTGCCGCCTCCCCCGGTGTCGCAATTGGACGGGTGCATATCGTCATCCCGCAGGCCAATCTCAGCACCGTACCCTACTCCGAGTGCGAGGATATCGACACCGAGCTGGCCCTGTTTCAACAGGCCCTGGCGGCCGCGCAGGAGGAGATTCGCGAGGTCGGTGAGCGCCTGAAGAGCGACCTCAGCCCCGAGGAGCGGGCTCTATTCGATGCCTATATCAGCATGTTGGATGACAGCTCTCTGGCCGTCGAAGTGTGCGATCGTATCCAACAACAGCTCAGTGCCCAGCGGGCCTGGGCCGAGGTGATGCTGGAGCATGTGCGACGTTTTGAGGCCATGTCCGACTCCTACTTTCGCGACCGGGCTGCCGATGTCCGCGATCTGGGCGCCCGCGTGCTGGTACACCTGCGGCAGCAGCAGCAGGTCGACCGGGATTTCCCCGATAACACCATCCTTATCGGCGAGGAACTGACTGCAGCGGTACTGGCCGAAGTGCCGCGGGAAAAGCTGATCGGTGCCGTCTCGGTGAAGGGCTCCTCCAACAGCCACGTGGCCATTATTGCCCGCGCCATGGGCCTGCCCGCCGTGATGGGGGTCCAGGACCTACCCTACGAAACCATCGACGGCGTGGATATGGTCGTCGATGGCTACCGCGGTGATTTACATATTCACCCCGGCGCAGAGCTCAAGCGCCGCTACGACGATATTGTCGCCGAAGAGCAGCAACTGGCCCGCAACCTGGACCACCTGGCGCAGCTCCCGGCAGTCACCTCCGACGGCCACCGTATTCGCCTGATGGTTAATACCGGGCTGATGGCCGACGTCGTGCGCTCCCTGGAGCGCGGCGCCGAGGGGGTGGGACTGTTCCGCACCGAGGTCCCCTTTCTCCTGCGAGACCGCTTCCCCTCCGAGGAAGAACAGCGGGAAATTTACCGGGAGCAACTGGGCGCTTTTGCCCCGCTGCCGGTGACCATGCGTACCCTGGATATCGGCGGCGATAAAGCACTAGCCTATTTCCCTATCGAAGAGACCAATCCCTTTCTGGGATGGCGCGGTATTCGCGTAACTCTCGACCACCCGGAGATATTCCTGGCGCAGGTGCGCGCCATGATGAAAGCCAGCCTCGGGCTCAATAACCTGCGGATTATGCTGCCCATGATCAGCGGCCTCAACGAACTCGAAGCCGCGCGCAAACTGCTTGAGAGGGCCTACCGGGAATTACTGGAAGAGGGCTACGAAATTGTGATGCCCCCGCTCGGAGTGATGGTAGAGGTCCCCTCGGCGATCTATCAGGTGCGGGAGCTCGCTGCATACGCAAATTTTATTTCTGTGGGCAGCAACGATCTCACCCAATACCTGCTGGCGGTAGATCGCAACAACAGCCGGGTGGCGAATATTTACCACGCCCTGCACCCGGCGGTCCTGCGCGCCCTACAGGAAATAGTCAGCGCCGCACACGCTGTCGATACCGAGGTGGGGATTTGCGGAGAGCTGGCTGGCGAGCCCAGCGGCGCACTGCTATTAGTCGCCATGGGTTACGATATGCTGTCGATGAATGCCACCAATTTACTGCGGATAAAAGCTACGCTGCGCGCGGTCAGCCGGGCCGATATTGAACAGCTATTGCAGCGGGTCTTACAAATGCACAGCCCCGAGCAGATCGAAGCTGCGGTGAAGGAGTTTCTCAATGAGGCGGGGTTGAAGGTGTCTTTACAGCCGTAGGGGATTTGGTCAGCTAATGGCTTTGGGGAGCCCGGTATTCCCGTTTTATTGGTACGATCATTCTGAATATTCAGTTCTTTGCTGCACTTTTGGTATTTTTGTTGTATTCCAAATTTGGTGGTAGCTCTATGGAACTCACGGGGGTTACAATTATGCAGCTACCCCCCCTATTTGGTAGCTACTAATTATTTGTTTACTTTTATTGGAGCCAGGAACATAGCACCAATAACACTCAACAATCACAGGCACACCACTTCGACTGACCGTACTGCGGGCGTTATATAAACAAATCAGCAAGGCCTAAATACTCAAGGAATACAAGAAAAGTAATATTGTGAGAAAAAGATACTTATTCCTAGCATGGGTTATAATATGGATACCAACCAGCCAGTTATTTCCCACTCAAAGCCACTTTCCCATTGGCCCTTTCTTTTCACCACTCACTTGCTTTTTTACAATTTTTCCAGAAGGAGCAGCGGTTAATTTCGAATTTGATTTGAAGCACATCCACTTTCCCTCCTTGTTCTTTTGGATCACTGGATTCACTTTTATCTACGGAATAAACTATATTTTAAAAATATTTCAAAAATAAAATATGACGACCACACCAAGCTAACAACCAAAGCTCTTCCTTTGGCAGAATTATCGGGTTAAATATTTAGCTTAACAACTCTCACTTGCCGCTTATATTTATAACTGAAGAAAGTGACCCGAAGCGGACTATAAAATTAAAAAATGGCTATCGGTTTAACTTTAGCGAGATAGATTTTAAAATCGAGCAAAAATGTAAATTAGGTGACAGGAAATTTAGAGGGTGCAAATAATCCTGCGCAGCGATTCTTACCAGTAAATCATTGGTAGTCAGCGAGCCTCTCATCAAATTCAGATTATGCTACGGGTGTAATACTTCTTGGGATAAATGATAATTTCAGGGCTTAAGTATACAACCACAACCCCCTAGACACCCATAGACTTAAAAGTACAAGATGGTATAGAATTTAAGATTCGATAGTGTACAGATAACCGCTCCTTAAGAAGGCCGACCATCTGACAAGAAAATACCTTTAGAAATATAGAAAACCTTAACAAACCACAAGAAGCAACCCAGGCCCTTCATTAATATTCAAATAATCCCGTGATGCTTAAATCAAGAAAAAATCGCTCAGCATCACCTGTAGCTCTACCAAGCATTAGACCTCCGTATGTCACACAAGGAAATAGAAGTGGGAAAAACAATATATAGCGCACCTGAATCCGAACTAGAATCAGCGAAATCAACTAAGGTTTTATCTCCCTCAGAAAAACTAGCGGAATCGCGGCGGCAAATGGAAGAATCCAATGCAATCCAAACTTTAAATTTTATATGGGGATTAAGGCTTATCCTTAATATTATTGCTATTCTATTCATTACAGTTGGGGCAATCACATCTTACAATATTAAACCAACAACTGCTGTAGTAGCTCTTAGCTTTACCATTTTATTTTGCGGGACTGAAATATTTTGCATTATCGGTTATTTTCGGAGAAAAGCCTGGTGTCAAGTCCCGCTTCATATATTTTCAGCATTTTCCTTATTCAACCTACCGCTTGGAACTATCTTATCGATATTGCATTATTTTAAGATGCCAAAAGTTAGATTTGATCAGTAGCGGGGCACACTCTTTCCTATATTCACATTTCGCAGCCTCCAAGCTCAGTAGTAGTTAGGGGGCCTCTGAACAACGCCGTAATACTTCTGCGGGTCTTGAAGGCTACAGATGTTAGGCGCAGTTCGCCGCGAATGGCCCTAGTTCTTTGCAAGAGCTGCAACGCAGCAGCTGTGGCCTTCAAGGCCCGCCCTTCGAGGCTCGCAGAGCGATTCACACTCCGCGTTGCGACTTATTGAAAGGTCTAGACATTCCTGCGAAGCCGCGCCTTGATTGTGAACCGCCCTGTAAGCCAGAGGCATCACGGAGTTTTTCAGAGGCTCCTTAGGTATAAAAAGATGAAACACCCAGAAATTAAGTATTGGGACTGTATAGAATACGATCTAATTGATGACTGAAAAGCAAATGATACTTTTGAAGTGGATATTTGGTGCAACCTATCAATTGGCGTGCAGGGAGAGGATGGCTCCGATAATTTTGGAGCTCAAATTATTACTCAAGCTCTGGTTTCATGGTTAATTGATTACAATCATGTGCTTGTAATTTCCCACTCGAAAACTGGCAACAGATATTAAGTAAAATTAATACAAAGATAGCTAGCTGCACCGGTATAAACTGTCCGGAAATAAGTTCTCAGCTAGCCCATATATTTAAATGGGAATATGGAGGAGTAAATTAATATAAACTTACAAGGGTTCTAATCGGTTCTTTACCCTTTTCCCCTATCCTCGAAAGGAAAATATTTATTTATCGCCAGGAGCAGCTCTTTAACTGTTACATACCCCTGAACATGAGACATATAGTCAGGCCAGCCAGTATCTGGGCTCCACTTTATTATATTGTATTCAACAGGAGTTGATACCAGAACATACTGGTCTTTAGGTGGCTCCCCAAAGCTCGAGTTGAACCCCTCTGCATCACCCTCTTCTACTTTTTTTTCTGGTGCGTTTTTTCCTGTAAGAGCCTCCAAAGCCTCATACAACCGTATATAGGCTATGACCGATCCAGCATAACTATCATCTGACGGGCTCCAGTACAGCCCCTCCGCAGGGTCACTGGCAAGAAACGAGATGTCATAAACCATTGCATTAGGGTACTCCACTGCAACAGCATAATATCCACCAGAGGACTCTGGCTTTCCTCTTTTCCACTTCATTCTTTTGACTCCTGATTGCATAAGACTCCTAAAAATTATCAGTTCGTAAGTCTAAATAATCAACCCAAACTATATTTTTTCTATGAAAGTTGAAATTACTTCACTCTACTAAAGCCTCTATTAGATCAATAGTGCCAACTACCTTTCTTTATTTTTAAGCGAAGGCTTTGAATGGGCTTAAAACCTGTGTATAAACACAGGCAAAGCGATACAACTTAAAAGGAAATCGAAAGTGAAGGAAATTGAAGGTAACTTAATCCAGTTAGCCATTGACGGGGCGTTTGATGTCATTATTCACGGCTGCAACTGTCAATGCCAAATGGGCAAAGGTATCGCTTTAACCATTAAAAGGCTTTTTCCTGAGGCGTACCAAGCTGATTTAACCACTAAAAAAGGAGCAAAAGAAAAATTAGGCTCATATTCAAGTGCCGAGATAACGAGGCTAGACTCAACTTTTACCATCGTCAATGCTTATACCCAGCTCCACTGGAGAGGCAAGGGCGTTAAGGCTGATTATAACGCGATTCAGCAGATCTTTGAGAAAATCAAACAGGATTTTTCCGGAAAACGGATTGGCTACCCATTGATTGGAGCGGGCTTAGCTGGCGGTGACTGGGAAATAATCTCAAACATTATAAAAAAAGCACTTGCAGGAGAGGATCACACCCTTGTTAAATTTAAACCATAAAAATGGCACCACCTCATTCACCTCCCTCAGATCAACACATCAGCACTAGAGAGAAGCCATCTTTTAGGGTAAAAATGATAAAGTTATTAAGCTATTTTTTCACTGTATTTTCTGCTTCAACTGCGCTTGGATTAGAGACTTATATTTATCCGCCCACCATAGACATTAATATTAATTGCAGCATAGACAGTAAAATCATTGATGATATAGAGACCTACTATTCAGATGCAGATTTGCGCCATTCAGGTTCGGCTTCAGCCCAGGCAGTGGACCTCAATGGAGATGGTGCCTGTGAAATCCTGCTAACGCCACCACCGGCCCATGTTGATAGGGGGCATGAGTTCACCATCGTATTAATGGCTAACAAGAACTCTTACCAGCCGGCTGGAGAAATTTCATGGGGAACTAATTCGTGGCGGTATGGTAAATTCAAAAATGGGTATCCAAGGATATTAGTTGCAACCTATACCGGGCATAGAACCAACCCTATTTATGTTACCGATGTTTACTCCTTCGATGGAAAAACTTATGTAAAAGAATTTGATTCTCAGTATAGTCACGGCCAATTTATGGATTTAGGACTTAAAGCCTACCAAAATAAAAACTATAAACTGGCGGAAAGATGGTATTTAAATGCATACCGCATGCACAGGGAAGAGAACTTAAGCGACGCCAACAATCTAGCACTTGTCTATATTCGTCAGAATAGATGTACTGAGGCGGTAGATTTGCTCACCAAGCACTTAGATCTACCGAATAATACGAAAAGACAGGTCAAGTCAGCGGAATTTAATATTGGATTGTGTCAAAAGACACACAAATAATAGACCACCTTCGGCTAAAATTGTTATTTTTCTCAGACTCTATGCCAACTCCAAATCTCAAGGTTAGTTATTCAGGAGAAATCGTGCTGCTTGAAGATAGAATGCCCGAAGCAGAAGTGACCCTAAGGCTTGCTATGTTTTTAATCAACAATGCATACACCTCTAAGGACGTCATTTGTGCAGTTGATGGAGCCCAGGTTCAAGTTGGGGAAAATATTATCTTCCCAATTATAGACTTTTTATCAGCCAACGGCTGGCACAGATCTAAAAATAAGGATGCCTGGCAAGGTGCCTACGTAAACAATAAATATCTACAAAAAATAGTCATACATTCAGCCGCTGGTGAAGGAGACCTAGTTTCAGAACTAAAGAATGGTTGCAGATTAAGAGTGGAGTCTAAAAAAGGGCCATTAATAGCGAAGCGCAACTCCCAGGAGTACCCCTTAGTCAGGGAGGCTATTGGTCAGCTAATGACCGCAGAGCATGTGCGAGATAGTGATATTCTTGCAGTAGCAATACCGGAGTCCGAAAAGTTTATCAGCTTGGCAAAACAATGGAGAACTAGACCACTAATGAAACAGGTCGGCATCCACATTATTACCATTAATCGATCCAATAAAATTACGGGGCTTGAAAGTTTTGGCCTATAAAAAGACATAAACTAAAGGGTGGGAGCAACACCCTTATAGTTCCAGCCCCATCATTTCGGGCGCTAGCTTAACATTGAAAATGGAAGAACGTACAAAGATAGCCTTATTGACACTGCTGTGTTTTTCACCCAAAAATTACGCCATAAATTTTGAGTATAAATCAGTAAGCGACTTCAACGAACTTTCATCATTTGAAAATAACTATGACACTTATATTCAAGATTGTCTAGATAACACTGGCGGAGGAACTAGAAGTATCCCATGCTTAATTACGCCTGACTTATGGGACCGAGAGTTAAATATTTACTATTCAAAGTTGAGAGAAATGTTGAGCGATGAGGAGAAAAGCCTACTAAAACAGTCTCAGTTAGCATGGCTAAAATGTAGAGATAAAACTCTAGAACTTAACGATGCCTTAATAGATACCATATATCCACATCAAGGCTCTATATTTCAATTAGCGCGTAGCGGCGATGCCGCTGATACTGCTGCCTCCATTATTAAACAAAGGACACTGCTACTAAAAACGTGGGCTGAGACCATTGAACAGGAACGCTCTCAGTGATTGTTTATTACAAACAATAAATATACGACAAAGAACCAACAGCCCCTCTATGGAGCTACCGCTTTACTCAATGTAGCTAACACAGGGAACCATGCAAAAGATCAGTGCGGAAGAGTGGCAGTTAGCAGGATTGTTCGAGCAGGAGCCCAAAAGACAAGGGCTTGATGCTGTATGGTCGTTCGATGATTCCGTATATACGCTAATTCACGGCAATATAACATTTACCTGTGCCATTCACCCGTATCATAAAGATGTGCGCCTAATATTATGGTCGGGGGCGGAAATATTTATGAATATTCTGCGGCCGGAGTTCAGGATATCCAAGTACAAGACGATGCGCTCTATATCAAGATAAATCGGAACGAAACTATTATCGTTATGATTAGGCCAGTTTTAAAAATTCAGCTCAAGGTTAACCTTGAGAAAAATTCAGGATAAATAAAAAAGGCTGTAGGTAATCCCCACAGCCTTTTTTATCAATAGGCGTTTCAGCCCATGCGCTCTATCAGTCTTCAGACTCGGAGCGATAGGCGTCTGCGTCCAGCATATTCTCCAGTTCGCTCACGTCGGACGGCTTGATGCGGAAGAACCAGCCATCGTCGTAAGGGGAGGAGTTTACGGTTTCTGGAGCATCTTCCAGAGATTCGTTCACCGCGACCACTTCACCGGAAACCGGGGAGTAGATATCGCTGGCCGCTTTCACGGACTCAACCACACCGGCCTCATCGCCAGCAGCCAGGGTGCTGCCCACTTCTGGCGTCTCAACGTATACCACGTCACCCAGGGCGTCCTGTGCGTGATCGCTGATGCCGATAGTCACAGTGCCGTCCTCTTCCAGGCGTGCCCACTCGTGGCTGGAGAGGTATTTCAATTCATTGCGGATTTCGCTCATGCTGTTATCCCTTGATAAGCATCTAAGTTTATTGCGTACACCTCGGGGCGACGCTTAAATAACTGACTTGCCGTTGCGTACGAAGCAGGGCTTAACCACTTTGACGGGTTGCAGTTTTTTGCGGATTTCCACCTGTGCGGTATCGCCAACACTCACGGGAACTCTCGCCAAAGCGATAGAGTGGCCCAGTGTGGGCGAGAAGGTGCCGCTGGTAATAATACCCCGGTCGTCACTGCCGTCTACCACGACCGGCTGACCTGCGCGCAATACACCGCGCTCTTCCAGTACCAGGCCCACCAATTTGTGTTTAACTCCATCGGCCTTTTCCTGCTCGAGGATCTCGCGGCCGATAAAGTTGCGGCTCTCCGGTGCCCAGGCAACGGTCCAGGCCATATTGGCAGCCAGTGGCGAGGTATCGTCGTCCATCTCGTGCCCATAGAGGTTCATTCCCGCCTCCAGGCGCAGGGTATCGCGGGCACCCAGTCCACTGGGAGCC
This sequence comes from Microbulbifer regidiadema (SeqCode), assembly GCF_052467605.1. NCBI lineage: Bacteria > Pseudomonadati > Pseudomonadota > Gammaproteobacteria > Cellvibrionales > Microbulbiferaceae > Microbulbifer > Microbulbifer regidiadema (SeqCode). The sequence continues at coordinate 2,845,169 of NZ_CP174316.1, forward strand.
ACACCTGCCTCGGCCAGGGCGCGCCAGAAACCACTGGCGTCCTCTTGCGGCAACATAATTTCCAGGCCGTCTTCACCGGTATAACCGGTGCGCGCGACAAACCAGCCACCTCGGGCAACGCTCTGGAAAACTTTCAGCGCATCGATCGCGGCGGTCCACTCAATACCCAAAACCTCTTTGGTTTTCTCAATGGCATTGGGGCCCTGAATCGCAATCATCGCTACATCCGGGCATTCGCTCAGGGTCACGTCGAAGGATTCTGCCTGCTTGCGCATCCACGCCAGATCTTTCTCGCGAGTTGCACAGTTAACCACCACCCGATAGCCCGGGTCGCGCAGGTAGACGATCAGGTCGTCAATGACTCCGCCCTGCTCATTGAGCATGCCGGTGTAGAGGGCCTTGCCCGGGTTGCCATCCAGCTTGGCCACATCATTGGCCAGCAGGTAGCGCAGGTAATCGCGGGCACCGGCGCCATCGACGTCGACCACGGTCATATGGGAGACATCGAACATCCCCGCATCGGTGCGCACCTTATTGTGCTCATCCAGCTGAGAGCCGTAGTGCAGTGGCATGTCCCATCCACCGAAATCCACCATTTTGCCGCCCATAGCGACATGTGTGTCATACAGAGACGTTCTATTTCCCATTTTTAAAATCTCAGTCCGTCAGGTTCCGAAGCGGCGTATTCTAGCGGCTTGGGCACTGGCCTTGCCAGCGGGGCAAGCACAGCAATATATATGCTCTGCAAGCCTAGCAGGCATCGATAGTAAAACCTGTCCAGATTCACACAGGCCGTCAAAGATTCCGCTGAGACTTAACCCGGCAGTCATTTACCTGCGCGAATGGCGCAGTGCTGCCTGTCTCCCGCGTTCGCCCAGAATACATCTGGGCATTTTTTAACCCGCTGAAGGTTTCCTCAGTCGCTGTCGCGATCGCGCCCCTGGCTCGCCCCTTCTGTGTCCTCGCTGGCCCTTGCGGATTCATCCACTTTGAGGCCGTACTTCTTCGATCTCCAGCGCCACAAGCGCTTGGCCAGCTCTTGGCGATCGGGAGTTTTATCTGCCTCATCGACAATTTCTTCGCCGAGCAGGGTCTCCAGCAAGTCTTCCAGAGTCACCAGGCCTTCCAAGCTACCGTACTCATCCATAACCGCACTGATCTGCACGCGGCGGGACAACATTTTCTGGAACGCTTGGTAAATCGTGGCCGTTTCCGGCAGGATCAACATTTCACGACGAAATTCGGCCAGTGATTTTTGGTGTTCACCCTTGGCATAGGCCAGCAGCAGCTCCTGTCGCAAGACAAAACCCACGACACAATCGGGATCGCGATTTTCATACACCGGGATGCGGGAAAAGCGCCCTTTCTCCGCGTCCTCGTAGGCCTCTTCCACACTGATATCCTGCGGTAGAGAGAAAACCACGGTGCGCGGGGTCATCACTTCGCGCACGGAGTGATCGCGCAGGGTAAAAAACAGGTTGCGCAGGATGCTGGACTCCCGCTGCTCCAATTGCCCTTCCGCCTCGCCAATCTCCGCCATAATGGCGAATTCATCGCGGCTGAAGCCGGTCAGAGTGGGGCCGTGGGACAGGCCTTTGGTCAACCACTCGGACATTTTTACAAACGGGTGTAATAGCCATACCAGGCCGCGCAGGACATAGGCGGTGCCGGGGGCCAGCTGGCGCCAGTACACCGCCCCCAGGGTCTTGGGGATAATTTCAGAAAAGATCAGGATCAACAGCGTCAGGATCGCAGAGGCAATCCCCAGGTATTCATTGCCAAAAACCGCTGCGGCCTGGGCCCCCGCACCCGCAGCGCCGGCTGTGTGCGCGATGGTATTCAGGGTGAGAATTGCAGCCAGGGGGGCATTGATATCCGACTTCAATTTGCGCAGCAGTGGGCCCGCTTTATGTCCCTCCCGCTCCATCAGCCGCACGTATGGAGTGGTCACACTGAGGATCACCGATTCGGCGATAGAGCACAGAAAGGAAAAGCCGAGGGCAATAAAGATATAGGTAATCAGTAAAATCATATAACTTAGGTTGAAGCGGGATAAGAGTTAAATTTTCGCGCACCACCGGCAGCGCAGTAAACCAGTGCAACCAAAAGGCCGGCAACAAAGCCTCCAAAGTGCGCGGCATTGGCGATACGAATTCCAATCAGGTAGTTAATCACCCCAAGAGCGCACAATATCATCCACGCTGTCATCAGAGTAATCATACCCGGGGGAATATCTCTCCACGCCGGCTGCCAGCGCTGCATTACCAAAGCAAACCCGACCAGGGTATATACAACACCGGACATCCCAGCGAAAACTGCCTCGGGCCTCCAGGCGTACTGGGATAAATTGGCAGCCACCCCACCGAGCAACACCAAAGCACAGTAAATAAGCGGCCCTCCGCGCGCCTCTAGCGAGCGCCCGAATACCCAGATAGCCAGGGCATTAAACAGGGCGTGCTGAAAAGAGAAGTTGATAATCGCGGGGGTCCACAATCGCCAAAACTCTCCGTTCTGCAAATGCCACATAAGTGACGACTGGGAAAAATTTTGACCGCTATTACTACCTGGATATATTAAAAATGCATCAGATAAATTATTCGCATGTAAAAACCAACCGAAAAAACACAGCGCGATCAGTAGTAGGCTGATCGGTGTTTTATCTAGTGGAAACGTGGGGATCAATGGGGGCCTAGCCAACGCCTCCTCTCCTTGTGCTTGCTCCTCTTCACTGTGTAAATCGTCACCCGCCGCCGGCTCCGCCCTGTTGAGCTGGACTTTATCCAGATCCACTAATCCCCGCTCCCAGTCCTCCAGCAGAGGGGTTATGAATTTGGCTATGCAGGGCTCTGTTGTCAGTAAGGCCTGCTGATTTTCCTCCTCAGCAATTCTCAAAGGTAACTGGTAACGCTGTATTAGGCGAAAAAGCGCGCTGAGATCCCTTGATATAGGAAAAGAGTAAACCGTAATCCACTGACTCAATTGAAATTAACCTTTTTAACCGACGACAAGGCTTTATACCCCACCACCCCAGGGAAAAAAGCCTCTGAATAAACAGGTAAGCACTCGCTATTGCTCTGACCGCTCACTGGACGTTTTATCCCAATTCACTGTGCAGAGATTTTTAAACCGCCATAGCTCGCATAATAATTCGTTTCTTTAACATGGGGCTGGCATCCACCATGCTCAAGCCGGTATTGCGCAGCCAGCGCCAGTGCACATCGCCGGCCCCAAACAGGGACTTAAAGGCACTCATCGCTTTCATAGTGGCGGCATTGTCGCCGCGACGGCGGCGCTCGTAGCGAGCCAAAACCGAGGGGTGCGAGGGTTCCAGGCCTCGCGCCAGGGCGCGATCTATTTCATCCACCAGCACCCGCACATCTTGCAGCCCCAAGTTGACGCCCTGGCCCGCCAGGGGGTGGATACTGTGGGCCGCATCGCCCACTAAGACTGCGCCGGGGCCGCAATAGCGCTCCGCATGACGCGCGCGCAGAGGGAAAGAGAAGCGCTCGCTCACAGATTCAACCACCCCCAGGCGGCGCTCAAAGGCTTGCTGCAAACTCAGGGCAAAGGCCTGGTCATCCAGCATTAATAGTTCCTGCGCCAGATCTTTATCCGCAGACCAAACCACGGCACAGTGATTGTCATCCCCCAGTCCGGCCAGAGGTAAAAATGCCAGCGGGCCGGTTTGTAAAAAGCGCTGCCAGGCGGTGTGGCGGTGCGACTTTTCACAGCGCGCCACGCACACCAGTGCGGTTTGATGGTAATCGGTATCCTGGGAGCGAATATGCAACAAATCGCGCACTTTCGAGCGGGCGCCATCGGCACCGATTAGCAGGCGCGTGCGCACGGTTTCGGGTTGTTCGCGCAGGTCTTCCTCTTCATTTAAGCGCTCGTCACCGCGAGGCTGTAAATGCCAGAGACCACAGTCGCGCCACCAGCTTTCCAGGCGAAAGCCATTAACCAATTCTACGTTGGGCAGCGCTTCCAGCCGCGCTCGCAAAGCGGCGACAATGACATTGTTTTCAACAATATGCCCGAGGTTGGGCAGCTGCACATCGCGGCTGTTAAAGCTGACCGATCCGGTACCATCCGCATCCCAAACGCGCATTTCCACATAGGGGCAGGCGCGGCGGCCGGCGATAGCCTCCCAGGCGCCCACCTCTTCGAGCAGCTCGCGGGAGGCCTGGGTTAGGGCCACCACCCGGGGTTCATACTGCTGCGATAATTGCGGCGCTGTCTCGTGGGATGCCTCCAGCAGGGCCAGACGCATACCCGGGTATCGAACCGCCAGCAGTGCCGCCTGGGCCATACCCACCATGCCCGCACCCACGATGGCAAAATCCAAACGATGTCTGTTCATAAAAGCCCATTCCGCTGAAGTGGCAGCAGTCGTCCCCGACCCTGCACCGTTAAAGCCCAAATCCCGCCGCCTGGCTGACAAACTCCCGGCGCAGCGGTGGGACCATTGTAAGACCGAGCATTCCCAACTGGCGAATTCCCTGCTGCAACCAGCCGGAGGAAGAGAACAGTGTGGGGATACGATCACTGAAGCCAATGGTCAAACGCTGGTCCAGCTGGCGCGACTCCGCGTATTGCCGCAAAAAGTCCAGCCGCTCGGGCAGTGTATCCGGCGATACCGTCGACAGCGCCTGCGCCAGGCCGTAACAGTCCCGCAACGTCAGGTTAAACCCCTGGCCCGCGACCGGGTGTAAAAAGTGGGCGCAGTTGCCCATCAGCACCAGATTGCGCCGCCACTGCTCCCGGGCGAGGGACAAACTCAGTGGATACCCCTGTACAGATCCCACCCTGGCAAAGCGCCCGGCGCGCCAGCCAAATACCCGTTGCAGTTTTTCCAGGCGCTCGCTCTCGGACATTGCACTGACCGCTTCAGCCTCACCCTCGGCACAGGCCCACACCAGTGCTGCGCGGTGCTGGCCCTCTCTGTCCGGCAGCGGTAAAAGTGCCATGGGTCCCAGGCGGGTAAAGCGTTCGTAAGCCACCCCCCGGTGGGGCTGTTGTAGGCCGACTGTCGCGACCAGGGCTCTCTGCGGGTACTTAACCGAGCTAATTTCTATCCCCAGCTGGCGGCACAGCGGCGAGTTCACCCCGTCGGCAACCACCAGTAGCCCGCAGGACAACGCCTGCTCGGGGGCATTTTCAGCGCCTCGCCACAGCAGGTTTGCCCCTGCAGAGGTCATGGTAATGTCAGTCACCTGCGCCGGCGCCAATAATTGGGTGGCAGTGCCGCTCAGGGCACTGTGGAGAATCGGACCCAGCGCTGCATTTTCTATTACGGCGCCCAGCATGCCGGCAAAATTCACCTCCCGTCCTTCGCGTGCCGAGAGGGAGGCGCCAAAGGCATGGCCCCGATCGCTCACATGGATACGTTCGATGGGCGCACTGTAGGCCTGTAGGGCGGGCCAGAGCCCCAACTCTGCAAACAGCTGCAAACTGCCTGCGGCAATTGCCGTGGCCCGCGTATCAAAACTCGGCAGCTGAATGCTGGCTGCGGCATCCGGCAGCGCCCTCTGCTCCAGAAGCGCCACACTGAGCTGCGGACAAAAATGTGCCAACATCAATGCCAGGCTGGCCCCCGCCATACCGCCACCGACAATAGCTACATCCACTTTACGCGCCGGCTCACCCATCCCAATTCCCCCTATGATTATTCGGCATGGTGATAATAATGGCCGAACAATCCAACAATCACTTCTAACGGGTCAGTAAATCGCGCCCGTGAAGCATGGTGTATTCAATATCTTCAATCGTTTTCGGAGCCGCCGCTGAGAGGATCTGTGGCCCCTTGTGAGTGAGCGCAACATCGTCCTCGATACGAATTCCGATCCCGCGAAATTCTGCGGGAATACTCTCATCGTCCTCCGGGATATAAATACCGGGCTCGATCGTCATTACCATACCAGCTTCCAACTGGCGCCAAGCGCCGTGGACGCGATAATCACCCACATCGTGCACATCCATACCGAGCCAGTGGCCCACCCGGTGCATATAAAACCGCTGGTAGGCGCCGGATTCAATCAGTCCCAGGATATCGCCTCGCATCAGTCCCAGATCCACCAGCCCCCGGGTGATGGTCTCGACACTGGCGGCGTGGGGATGGTCCCAGTGATTGCCCACGGCAACCTGTTCGATCGCCGCTTGCTGGGCGGCCAGCACAATGTCGTAAAGTGCGCGCTGCGGCCCGCTAAATACCCCGTTGACCGGGTAGGTGCGGGTAATATCAGCGACATAGCCCCGGTACTCACAGCCGGCGTCCACCAATACCATATCCCCGTCGCGCAGTGGTGCGTGGTTGCTACAGTAGTGCATAACCAGCGCATTGCGCCCTCCCCCAACGATGGTGGGATAGGCGATTTCACGGGCTCCGGAATCCACAAAAGTATGCAGGAGGGCGGCCTCCAACTGGTATTCGTAGAGGCCCGGCTGGCAGCGGGTCATAGCGCGGCAATGGGCCTCGGCGCTGATTTTTGCCGCCTGCGCCATCAGGCGTATTTCCTGTGCCGACTTGAACAGGCGCTGCTCGCGCAACTGGTAATCGAGATCCACCATCTCCGGTGCTCTGCCCGCCCCCGGCGCCATGGCTATCCGCTCCAAATAGTTGCGGAGACGCCGGTCCAGATGGGCATAGCGCCCCATGGGGAAGTAGACCCGCTCGCGCCCCTCCAGCAGCCCCGGCAAAATATCATCCAGGTCGCCGATGGGAAATGCATCGCTCAGTCCGCACTGCTGCACCGCACACTCAGGTCCCAGGCGCGGGCCGTCCCACCTCTCCTTCTCCGGGTCGCGCTCGCGACAGAATAACAGCGCCTCTCCCTGCGCCCGCCCCGGCACCAGGACCAGCAGTGCCTCGGGCTCATCAAACCCGGTGAGATATAAAAAATCACTGTCCTGGCGAAACGGGAAAAAAGTGTCCCGGGAGCGCAACTGCTCCCCGGCGGATGACACAATTGCCAAGCTGCCCGCAGGTAGCTCTGCCATCAGGCGCTCGCGTCGGCGGGTGTATTCAGATCGACTGATACCCGCTGTAGTTGTCGAGTTCTCTGCCATCAGTGGATAGTGCGCTCGCTGTCAGATGCTTTGCCCTTTACCTCGGTAAATATATTGAGTACGGCAACTCGTACGTACTCCTGTAATTCCAATAGTTGCTGCTCTGTCTCCTCGCCCTCTTCAACCTGTTCGGCATCCAACTGGGCGATGGCACTGATATCTTTGAGTGCTTCATCGCTGGTGGGCAGCAATTTTTCCCGGGCGCCGCCGACGCCAAAGCCGTGCAGAAATCCATCGCACCAGTGGCCCAGCGCCAGCGCGCGGGAGATCACATCTTCGTCATCGCACAGCACCAATTGAAAATCGAAATTGGAACCGTCGAGTTGTTTGTGGCTCTCTTCCGCCAGCTGAAAAAAATCCTGGTTGAGATCTGCCGGCACCGCCTCCACATCCAGTAGTCTGGCCAGCTCATTTTGCCAGCGCTGTTTGTCCGGGCGCTCACCCGCCGCCAGGATGCCGCAGATAAAACCGTGTAATTCACTGGGGTCAGCCTGTCCCCCGGCAGAGAGGATGGCGTTGGCGAGGAGTTCAAATCGGCTTGCGTCAGAAGTCATGGTTACCGTACAGCTTTTCGTGAATTGGGCTTTCAATCCGGTACGAAACCGGGAAATTGAGGTATTAAGAGACAATTTTGTGATTGTCCGCGCAGGTGCAGCGATTGACCCACCAATACGCCGGCAATATAGTAGCGGAATCCCTCGCAGTCTGTCGTGTTGCGAACTCCGACGTCGACCTCAAATGCAGGAAATATGGATAAGCTGCAAGCGCTAGAGAGCACCGTGGATGCACTGATTGCCCGCTGCCAACAATTGGCGGATGACAATCGTGAGCTGCGCCGGCAGGAAGCCGACTGGCTGCGGGAACGCCAGCGCCTGATAAAAAATAACGAGGCTGCCCGCTCGCGGGTAGAAGCAATGATTAACCGTCTTAAGGGGCTAACGCAAGATACCTGATGTCCGAAACCGCATCACCACTCTCCGAAACCGTAACTGTCTCTATTCTCGATAAAGAGTACCGTGTCGCCTGTGCGGAAAGCGAGCGCGCCGGGTTACAGGCTTCGGCACACCTGCTGCACGAGCGCATGTCCCGTATCCGCGCAACGGGAACGGTTATCGGTTTAGAGCGTATCGCCGTAATGGCTGCGCTTAATATTGCCCACGAGCTTATCCAGGCGAAAGCGGAACTCAGCTCCATTCCCCTGCAAGAGGAAATGTTAGAGCGGCTCACAGATAAAGTGCAAAATGCACTGGGTGAAATAGACTCGGCAGAAACACCGACAAAGTAAGGTGACAAGAGGCCACTTTCTGCTACCAGTCAATTCATGTAAATTTCCGGTTAACAGCCCCCCCCTCTACAAGTTATAATTGGCCCATACCCTGGGGTGTTGGCCAGCAGACTATGTCCTTGAGCCGATAATCTTACCCCGGTGGTTTCCAGCGGGTGCTGGTGCGCAGGTCCGCCTTGAAGCGGAAAGCCTTATGTACTCCGGACACCACCACCTTGAACCTTACGGTTCAAGGCTCCGTCTACAGCCGCACACTCGGGGTAACCTATTTTTTCCACTCATCTCCCAGCATGACTGAAAGCAAAGCGCAATTGCGACGCCGTATGCGCGCGGGACGACGGGCACTCAGCGCCTACCAGCAGCGCCTGCATGGCCGTGCAGCCATCACTCTTTTGAGCCGTATTCCGCAAATGAACCGCGCAGCGCACGTCGGTATCTACTGGCCGATGGACGGCGAGCTGGATATTCGCTACCTGCTGAGTCGCTTCCCGACAAAACACTTTTATTTACCGCAGCTGCCGGCAGAGCCACACCCCCACCTTAGATTCAGGCGCTGGCAGGGCGAGCCCCTGGCTTTTCGCAATCGCTATCGGATTCCCGAACCCGTGCGCACCACCTATCGCGCGCCCAAACTGCTGGACCTGGTGTTGGTGCCACTGGTTGCCTTCGATCCCAGTGGCGCGCGCCTGGGAATGGGAGCCGGTTTTTACGATCGTACTTTTGAGCACAAACAGTTATTACCAGGTACAGGGCCACAGCTTATCGGTGCCGCCCACCAACTACAGTGTATCGATCACCTGCCCACAGACAACTGGGATATTCCGCTGGATATGGTGGTCACGGAGCAGCAGATCTACCGCTGCCACTAAAAAAGGGCCACAGGAATAAAGCTGGAATAAAAAAAGCCGAACACCTGGGTGTTCGGCTTTTTTGTTTGCGCGTGGGCAGAGCGCCCCCCCGGCATTAGCCTAACGGGTAACCACTCCCTGTTGCAGAGCGGCCGGCGGTTCAACTTCAGAGGAAAAGACCTCAGATAAACCACTGGTACTCAACAGAACGCCCGCGACAAAGACAACCACAGCGATTGTCAGCGCATCGGCTTTCATAGGGACCATCCTGTACGATCAATTTTGTTTTTATATGCGTTTCGCCCCGCTTATGACCGGGGCCACAGCAAAAGTTCCACGCGAATCGGAGATACTCAAGAAACCGGCTAATAGTAACCGTTTATTGGATATTTTATGAGTTTTTTGTCTCATAATTAGACAAGCAAGTTCGACAAAACAGGATTTGCAGTCTATACACCCCTCAATAAATAAGACGTCTTGCTCAAATACGGGTAAGCGATGGCTTAAGCGCCCAAAAATAATCGGTAAGCCGGGTTCTCCGTCTCATCCCAAAAGCGGAATTGAAGCTGCTGTAACAGCGCCTGTAACTCGCCCCGCGCAGCCTGCTCCACCTGCAACCCGACCAAAACCCGCCCGTAAGCCGCCCCGTGGTTGCGGTAGTGAAACAGGGTGATATTCCAGCGCCCAGCCAGATGTTCGAGAAATTTGCGCAGAGCCCCCGGGCGCTCGGGAAATTCGAAGCGATAAATGACTTCGTCGGGCAGGCCCGCCACCCTGCCGCCCACCAGATGGCGAATATGTAACTTTGCCATTTCGTTATCGGTCAGATCGGTGACCTGGTAATCTTTGCTCTCAAGCTGACTGACCAACTGGCGCCGGTCTTCATCGGATACCACCTGTAGGCCGACAAAGATATGCGCTTCGCTATCACTGGCAAAACGATAGTTAAACTCGGTGATTGAGCGATCGCCCAGATCCCGGCAAAACTGCAAGTAACTGCCCGGCCGCTCGGCAATTTGCACCGCGAGGACCGCCTCGCGCTTTTCACCGATCTCGGTGCGCTCGCTGATATAGCGCAGGCGATCAAAATTAATATTGGCCCCACTGCACACGGTCGCAAAAGCACCGTTGCGGTTGCCACTTTGCTCCAGGTGTTTCTTCAACCCCGCCAGGCCAACGGCCCCGGCCGGTTCGGCGATGGAGCGGGTATCCTCGAAGATATCCTTGATCGCCGCACAAATTTCATCGGTACTGACCGTGATAACCCCATCGATGGTTTCCCGCAAAACCCGGAAGGTCTCCTCGCCAATTTGGGCAACGGCAACCCCATCGGCAAACAGCCCCACCTCCGGCAAGCGCGCCCGCTCACCGCTCTCCAGGGCGGCCTTGAGGCAGGCCGCGTCCTGGGGCTCAACGCCGTACACTTTGGTCTCCGGGCGCACATACTTAATATAAGTGGCCATACCCGCAGCCAATCCCCCGCCTCCCACAGGAATAAACACCGCATCCAAATTGCCCGGGTGCTGGCGCAGCAGCTCCATAGCAACGGTGCCCTGTCCGGCAATCACATCCGGGTCATCGTAGGGGTGGATAAACACTAACCCCCGCTCCTCGACCAGCTCGCGGGCCCTCGCCGCCGCCTCGTCAAAGGTATCCCCGTGCAGCACCACCTCAGCCCCGCGCATACGCACAGCGCCAACCTTAATCTGCGGGGTGGTTTTCGGCATCACGATGGTAGCCCGCACCCCCATTTGCGCCGCGCTCAGGGCAAGTCCCTGAGCGTGATTGCCCGCCGATGCCGCTATGACCCCTCGGGCCCTCTCCTCGGCGGGCAGTTGCAGGAGCTTGTTGTAAGCGCCGCGGATCTTGAAGGAAAACACCGGCTGTAGGTCTTCGCGCTTTAGCAAAATGCGATTGTTGAAGCGGTGGGACAGTTGGCGCATCGGCTCCAACGGCGTCTCGGTAGCGACATCGTAAATACGTGCGTCTAAAATGCGCTTGATATAGGACTTGGGCATGACGTGTCTTGACGGCCGTAACAGTGAATTTCTGTGCGCAACTCAGCGTCGATCGGCGACAAAAGCCGCTGATACCCCCGCTGAAGGGGCGCAATATCGGCATGACAGTCTAAGGCTTGAGAAACATATTTGCCACACAAAACAACCTATCACGCTTTTTTTTATCGTCAGATTTAAATTGAGGCGAAATAATTGCAAAGGAAACTATCCAGAGTATGACCCAGGATGAACTGAAACAGGCGACTGCGCGCGCCGCTATCGACTATATCGCCCCGCGCCTGGAGGACAATTCCATTGTCGGCGTAGGTACCGGTTCCACCGCTAACTTCTTTATCGATTACCTAGCGGAGATCAAGGGGACCTTTGACGGCACGGTGGCGAGCTCCGAGGCCTCCGCAGAGCGGCTCAAGTCCCACGGTATCCCGGTATATGAACTCAATGCGGTCGACGGCATTCAGTTCTATATCGATGGGGCCGATGAGACCAACCCGGCGCTGGAATTGATCAAAGGCGGCGGCGCGGCGCTGACGCGGGAAAAAATTGTCGCGGCCTGCTCCGAGGAATTTATCTGTATCGCCGATGAGAGCAAGTGGGTAGAAGTGCTGGGCGCATTTCCCCTACCGGTTGAAGTCATCCCCATGGCCCGCTCTCTGGTGGCCCGGGAGCTGGTAAAACTGGGCGGTGACCCGGTTTATCGCCAAGGTGTGATCACCGATAACGGCAATGCCATCCTCGACGTATACAATCTGCAAATCGACAACCCCACAGCCCTTGAGGAAACGATTAACAATATCACCGGGGTAGTTACCAACGGTATATTTGCCAAACGCTCCGCCGATATTTTGCTGCTTGGCAGCAGTGCTGGGGTGAAAACGATCACCGTATAAATCTGTTCTGAAAAAGTTATGCACAAGAAAAATAAAAAATGCGGGCTGGCCCTTCTGCTCGGTGTTGCGGCACTGAGCACAGGCTGCGCGACCAGCCCCCCGCAAAATCTCGACAATATCTGCGCTATTTTCCAGGAAAAAAAGAAGTGGTATGGGGAGGCCAAGCGGGCTGAAGACAAGTGGGGCTCTCCTGTCGCGGTCATGATGGCAATCATGCACCAGGAGTCCCGCTTTGTGCACGATGCCAAACCGCCGCGCACAAAGATTCTCGGCTTTATTCCCGGCCCCCGCCCCTCAGATGCCTACGGCTATCCACAGGCCCTGGGAACTACCTGGCGCACCTACCAAAGGTCTTCCTTTAACTACGGTGCCGACCGGGATGATTTTGGGGATGCTATCGATTTTATCGGCTGGTACAACAATACCAGTGCGCGCCAGTGTCAGATACGCGCCAGTGACAGCTACAGCCTGTACTTGGCCTATCACGAGGGACACGGCGGCTTTAACCGGCGCACCTTTCAAAACAAGGCCTGGCTGAAAACAGTCTCGCACAAGGTATCTGCCAGGGCACAAAAGTACCAACAGCAACTCAACAGTTGTGAGCAGTCACTAAAAAGGCGCAAGAAGTTTCTCTGGTTTTTTTAGTGTCACAGCGGCAATCCCGTGTTGTACCAGGGACGGTACTGGCAGGCCACCTTATTGCCTCCCCCTCCAACGACTTCGGAAAAAATTCTCAGTGCTGGCGGAAAATGGCGCTCCCGGGTGTCAAAAACTGACTACGCTGGAAATTAATAGCCCGAGATTTGGGCCTGGCTTCAGGCCGCTGTAGCGGTGCTGTGACAAGTATAACTTTACAGCCCTAACGTGACGCTGGGTGCTCCCCAGAGAAGCGAAAGCGTCCAAATACTTTTTGGAGTATCCAATGAAACTCTTGGTAAAATCCCTGGCTGTATTGGCAATATTATTCAGCGTGCCACTGGCCTTTGCACAGCCCGCCAGCTCTCAGGCAAACACCCCCAAAGCCGCATTTAGCGAACCACAACTAAAGCAGTTTGCCGACGCCTACCGCTCCATTGTGATGTTGAGCCGCGAATACGCCCCCAAGTTGAAAGCGGCCGCCGATATCAAGGAGGCGGAGGCGATTAATCAGGAGGCTCAGGGAAAAATGATTGCCGCTATTGAAAAAGCTGGGCTTTCCAAAAACAAATACCAGGAAATTGCCAACAGTATTAAATCGAATCCGGATCTACTGGATAAGGTTAATAAAATCCTTCAGCAGGCCCACGCTCCACAACAGTAATTGCAATTTCCGGGCGGCGTGCTGGTCAGTTCTTCACGCCGCTCAAATCCAGTTTAACCTTCAACACCTGGCAAATAATTGGCAGATTATCCTTCACCCAATCCCTGTCGAAAGAGCCCCAGTCGCGCAACAGGTAATAGCCGTCATTATGGCGCACTCCCTCCTGAATAAACTCTACAATAGTGCCGTGTCCGGGTAGTCCCTTGGCAATAATGTCTTGCACCGTTCGCCGTGGCCAACCGGTCGCCTCTTCTAAAGCGGGGTTATTAGGGCGCGGAATATAGTCGATCAGATAAGCGATTAACATTCGCCGGCAAATGGTCGGGTTTAACAGACTTGCAACAGGCGTAGATGGCATTCGACCAGTCCTTCATTAAAATAATTTTTCCTATTGTTGACGAATCTGACTTACAGGTCGAGAAAATACTGAGGCGTTAACGGCACAGCGCCCCATAGACACTCGCAATTCCTACGGAATTCGGCGCATCCCCAGGCTGTAAGCAACCCGGGGGAGTTCAGCCGTTAGCGCAAAAAATACACGTCGAAGACCGGAGCTCGACAACTTTTATTCTATCAGCGCCTTACGAAAAGAACTTTTAGTGCCAATAAGCTTATAAACCACTGCATATAAATTAGACAGAAGCCTGACTTTTTCTCTCTCTTTGCGCATAATCCACACCGTATATCTGAAACAACAGCAGCAGCAGACAGAAAATAATTGTGAGGCTGAGAGAGTGGACAATGAAAACCCCAAACTCCGCGAAGTGGGGCTAGGTATTCCCGCCGCTGCGGTAAAGGCCCATCTGATTGGTGCACAGGCAGCCGGACTGGATTGCCAACAACTGCTCATCGATAGTGGCATAGCCCCCGCTCAGCTGGATGACCCCGATAGCCGTGTAGGCCGGGAGCAGATGGCTAACTTGTTGCGCCTTGAGTGGGACTTTCTGAATGATGAGTCAGGTGGTTTCCTGGCGCGCCCCTGGCTGCCCGGGACCTTTGCCATGATGGGACACGCCTGTGTCAGCTGTCCCAATCTGCGTCGCGCTCTGCTCCGCTCCGGCCGATTTATCAGCATGGTCAGCGACGATCTGCATATCAAGCTGGTAGAGGATGGTGAAGAAGCCCGCCTGATCATTCACCACAGCAACGAAAAAAACCTCCCCAACCAGATTTTCGTCGAATCCATCGCCGTTATTTGGCTGCGCTTTTTCAGCTGGTTGATCGATCGTACCATTTTGTTGGAGCGGGTCCTGTTGGCTTTTCCTCCCCCCGACTACAACGAAGACTACAGCGATATGTTTCCTTGCAGGCACTACTTTAACCAGAGTGAAACCTGCCTGGTATTTAACACCCGCTACTTGCAGATGCCACTGGTACGCGATGAGCAGCAACTGGCAGACTTTCTCTCCCGCGCGCCCGAGTGCCTGTTGACTCAATATAAGTCCGACCACAGCTTCACCGGTCGCATTCGCCGTATGTTGCAGCAACAAAACAGTATCGAGAACCTTTCTCTCGACGATGTTGCCGCGCGACTGTATACATCGCCGCAGACACTGCGCCGCCGTCTCAAAGAGGAGGGCAACAGCTGGCAGGATATTAAAGATTCTGTCCGACGGGATATGGCGGTCTATCAACTGAAGCAGCAGGAGACTGCGGTGGCAGAAATTGCCGAGCGCCTGGGTTTTTCCGAGCCCAGCGCCTTTAACCGCGCATTTAAAAAGTGGACCGGCCTCGCTCCCGGGGCCTACCGGGACAAATTCCGAAATTGAGTCCGCTGATAAGAAATCCCGGTTCAAGCACCGGGATTTTTTGTCTGGGGCAATTAAACAACCCCTCGACTACTGTGCATTGGTGACCACCCGCACGCTGATTCTCTCTGCATCGAAGACCTTCTTCTCCTTTTTTCCCGGCACATCTTCCGTTAGCGGACTACTCGACCCCATACCCGTTGCGGTAACCCGGTTTGCTGAGACACCCTTTTGCAACAGCAGGTCTCTCACCACATTCGCGCGCTCCTGGGAAATTTGTTGCTCGGCAATTTCATTGCCCTCGCCTTTTACACGCCCCTCAATGGCAATAAATAAATTGGGGTTATCCTGCATAATTTTCGCCAACGCCGTGATATCAGCGGCCGAGGCATTGATAATTTTTGCCGTCCCCTTGGCAAAGTGTACCCGCATGGGAAATTCCCGATCGGGGTTTTCGGCAAAACTGCTGAGGTAGTCACGCAAATTACTGGAAAAATCATCGGGCCCCAGCTCCGCCTCCACCACTTTTCTGGCCATGCCCACGGGCTCCGAGGGCGACTCCATAAAGCTCGCCTCCTGAGAGACCTTTGCGGGACTCTCTTGCGACGATTTATCCTTCCCCTTCAGCATATACATGTTCAGCGCATAGAGAACCACCAACACCAACAACAGGGGAAAAAACCAGCTGCTGAAGCTGACGGGCTTTCTCTTCTCCTCAGGCCCCTGTATTGCCGCAACCCGAGGTTCCTGCGGCTGCTCGTGGCCATGGGTTATCAGGGTTTCTCCCAGCTTGTCAAAACTGGAAACATCAATCGCCTGCAACAGGTTATCCGGTACATAGCCCTGCAAGTGATCCCGCTGACCGATCAGAAATGACGCCAAGTCGGAAACATCCATATTTTGCGCTTTGGCCTGATTTTGCATCAGTGAAACTACGATGGGTGCAGAGATTGTCAGCAAATCTTCAGCCCCGTCGCCCAAATTGCTGGCGGCGACTTCCAACACTTCCCTTTTCCGGCCGCTGTAGATTTTATCCAGCATCTTAGCGCCGCTACTCTTGATCGACAGCCATTTTTCCGGGGAGGAGACAACTCCGGCAAAATTGGCTAAATCCAGTGCTTCACTCTCGGACACCAAATTAAATAAATAACCCATCCCGGTTTTACTGCTGGCCCGATTCAACATGCCGGCCAGTATATAGGCGACGCCTGAACAGAGCGCAGCCTCCCCCTGTCCCGCCGGCAATTTTAAATGCTGTGCCAGAGCATCGATACTCCCGGAGCCCAACTGGGCGCTAGCCATATCCAATACATTATCCGCCATCGCCAAACCTCACTCACCACCGCAGGGACCGGCAAAGTCGATTTATTTGCCCGGGGCCACCCACAACTCCCCTTGCCGGAAGAAAATAAATCTCCCGTACAAAGATAATTTAAATGCCAGTTTTTATCGCCAAAATTTCAATAGATTTAGGCGCCTTACTTGAGTGTACGGCAGTACCTCCACACGGTTAGTCTAATTTGGAATAAATAAAAAGATATTTGACTAGGAATGCCCCGCTCTGGCCTGGAAGCAGAGTCATCTTCCCTGGCACCTTTTATCATTGAACCCGGGGCGCGCCGCACTATGGTTATAGCCGCAACCATAAAATAAATAGAGGCCAAAACCGTGCCCACAGAAGCCTATATCTACGATGCTATCCGCACTCCGCGGGGCAGAGGGAAATCCAGCGGTGCCCTTCACGAAGTCAAACCTATTACCCTGCTTGCAGACCTGCTGACAGAACTGCAAACCCGCAGTCAATTCGATAGCGCCAAGGTGGACGATATCGTGATGGGGTGTGTCACGCCGATCGGAGACCAGGGCGCCGATATCGCAAAAGTTGCGGCATTAGCTGCCAATTGGGATTGGAATATCGGCGGAGTGACGCTTAATCGCTTCTGCGCCTCCGGTGCCGAAGCGGTCAACCTGGCTGCCAGCAAAGTTCGCTCGGGCTGGGAGCACCTGGTGGTGGCCGGTGGTATAGAGTCCATGTCGCGGGTGCCCATGGGCAGCGACGGCGGCGCCTGGGCACTGGACCCCCGCACCGCTATGGACACGGGCTTTGCCCCCCAGGGCATCGGCGCCGATCTGATCGCCACCCTCGGCGGGTTTTCCCGCGAGGATGTGGATAAATTTGCGCTGGACTCCCAGCGCAAAGCGGCGGCCGCCTGGAAACGCGGGGCTTTCGAGAAATCCGTTATTCCCGTGCGCGACCAAAATGGCCTGACGCTACTCGATCACGATCAGCTTGTACGCCCCGATGCCTCCATGGAGGCCCTGGCACAACTCAAGCCCTCTTTTGCCGGCATGGGAGATCTGTGCTTCGACAGTATTGCCCTATCCCGTTACCCCCAGGTCGAATCTATCGAACATGTTCACACTGCGGGCAATTCCTCCGGTATCGTCGATGGCGCCGCCGCCCTGCTTATCGGCAGTGAAGGGGCCGGGCGGGATCTGGGGCTCAGCCCCCGCGCCCGCATCGTCTCCGCCGCAGTGGTGGGAACCGAGCCCACCATTATGCTCACGGGCCCCGCTCCGGCCACGCACAAAGCCCTAAAGGCCGCAGGTCTGAGCGCACAGGATATCGACCTCTTTGAGGTGAATGAGGCCTTTGCCGCAGTGGTGTTGCGCTTCCAGCAGGAACTGGATGTGGACCCACAGAAACTCAATGTTAACGGCGGCTCAATCGCCATGGGGCATCCCCTCGGCGCGACCGGCGCAATGCTGATCGGCACAGTATTGGATGAACTGGAACAGCGACAGCTGCGCTACGGCCTGGTCACACTGTGTGTGGGCGGCGGCATGGGTGTAGCAACCATTATCGAACGCGTTTAGGGGCAGACTATGAAATCCATTCGCCTGGAAAAAGACGATCACAACATTGTCCACCTGATAATGGACAACCCCAATGCCTCAGCCAATGTGATGGATCGGGATTTTACCGAGTCGCTGAGCGCAGCGGTTGAGCAGCTCAAGCAGATAGAGTTTTCTGGAATTATCATTCGCTCCACAAAAAATACTTTTTTTGCCGGTGGCGACCTCAACTCTTTATATGCTGCAAAAATTGCAGAGGCCAAGTCCTTTTTTGACTCCTGCGAACGGTTAAAAACCAACCTGCGCTGGCTGGAGACTCAGGGTAAACCGGTAGTCGCCGCCATTAATGGCACAGCCCTGGGGGGCGGCTGGGAGATTGCCCTCAGCTGTCACCAGCGCATAGTTATCGATAGCACAGCCATAAAACTGGGATTACCTGAGGTCACATTGGGATTACTGCCCGGCGGTGGCGGTTGCGTGCGTATGCCCCGCCTTCTGGGTATTCAGGGGGCCCTGCCTTACCTGCTGGAGGGAAAACAGGTGAGGCCACAACAGGCACTCAAGGCCGGGCTGATACATCAGCTGGCTGCCAGCGAAGAGGAATTACTTCAGCGGGCCGTCGCTTTTATTCGCGAGCACGGCAAGCAAGCTGCCGCGCAGCCCTGGGATCAAGCGGACTATCGAATGCCCGGCGGAGATGCCAAAAACCCTGAAAATGCCCAGCTATTAATGATAGCCCCGGCCATGTTGGAGAAAAAAACCAAGGGGTGCCTGCCCGCACCGGAAGCCATTATGGCAACCGTTGTCGAAGGGTCCCAGGTCGACTTCGAAACCGCAACGCGAATTGAATCCCGCCAGTTTGTAAACCTCGCCTGCGGCCAGGTTGCCAAAAATATGATTGGCACCTTTTGGTTTGCACTCAATGAGGTCAAAGCCGGCGCATCCCTACCCGCCGCCGCGCGCGATGATAAAACCTCGCCCGTGCAGAAAATTGGCATACTCGGCGCCGGCATGATGGGCTCGGCAATTGCCTACGCCTGTGCCAGTAAAGGGGTAGAGGTCGTATTAAAAGATATCTCCATGGAAGCTGCCGCAGCCGGCAAACAATATGCGGAAAAATCCCTGCAAAAACGTTTGCAACGGGGCCGCATTGCCGAGGATAAAGCCCATGGAATTCTCTCCCGTATCGCGCCCACAGACAGCAATACGGACCTGGCCGACTGCCAGCTGGTGATAGAGGCGGTTTTCGAAGACCGGGAACTCAAGCGCAAAGTGACCCAGGAGGCCGAGGAACAACTGCCGAGCAATGCGGTATTTGCCTCGAATACCTCGACACTGCCGATTACCGGACTGGCTCAGGCCTCCGCTCGCCCACAACAATTTATCGGCCTGCACTTCTTCTCCCCCGCCGACAAGATGCCCCTGGTAGAAATTATTTGCGGGGAGCAAACCAGCGATGAAACCCTCGCGCAGGCCTTCGCCTTCGTGCTGGAAATTGGCAAAACGCCAATTGTAGTCAACGACAGCCGGGGCTTTTTCACCTCCAGGGTATTTGGCTGTTTTACCAACGAGGGCATCAGTATGCTCAGCGAGGGAGTCAATCCCGCCGCAATTGAAAATGCCGCCGCCCTGGCGGGATTCCCAGTCGGCCCCCTGGCAGTTAGCGACGAGGTCTCTCTGACCCTGATGGGGAGAATACGCCAACAGACCATTAACGACCTACAGAGAGAGGGCAAACCCGCCCCCACCCACCCGGCAGATGCGGTTATCGATCGCATGCTTGAGCTGGGGCGCGGGGGTAAAGCCGCAGGTGGCGGTTTTTACTCCTACCCCGAGGGCGGTAAAAAGCACCTTTGGAGTGGGCTGCAAAAAGAGTTCGCCCCCAAAGCGCCACTGCCTATCGACGATGTGAAGGAGCGGCTGCTGTTTATTATGGCCCTGGAGACCCTCCGCTGCTATGAGGGGGGGGTTCTCCGCAGTGTGCGCGATGCAAATATCGGCTCTATCTTCGGTATCGGTTTCCCGCCTTGGACCGGGGGCGCTCTGCAATATATAAACCAGTTTGGCCTAAAGGCATTTACCCAGCGGGCGCAACAGCTGGCCGAAGCCTATGGTGAGCGATTTAGTCCACCAGCCATCTTACTCGAACTGGCAGAGACCGAAAAAACCTTGACCGACAATCCGTAACTCAGCGTTTTCAGCGGTGCGAATAGGTTTGTCTTACAGCCAATATTCACACCGCTGTGAAAATACGGGATCAATAACTCAATAATATAATGCGGTGGTAAAAGGATGGTACCAAGAACAGTTTACAACGAAGATCACGAACAATTTCGCAACACGGTGCGCAAGTTTTTGGAAAACGAAGCCGTGCCCTATCACCCGCAATGGGAAAAAGAGGGGCAGGTCGATCGCAAGTTGTGGCATAAAGCCGGAGAGATGGGGTTTCTCTGTCCACAAATTAATGAGGCCTACGGTGGTCTGGGCCTGGACTATGGCTACAACTCCATTATTGACGAGGAAATAGCCAGAGCGGGACTCTCGGGTATTGGTTGGGGTCTGCACTCGAATATCGCTGTACCTTACATTATTAATTACGGTTCAGAGGCACAGAAAAAGAAATATCTCCCCAAATGTATTAGTGGAGAGATGATTACCGCTATCGCCATGTCCGAGCCCGGAGCCGGATCGGACCTCCAGGGCGTCAGGAGCAGCGCCATTCGTCATGGCGATCACTATCTATTGAATGGTTCCAAGACCTTTATTACCAATGGCCAGCAGGCGGATTTGATTGTGGTGGTCGCCAAAACTGCCCCCCACGAGGGTGCCTCTGGCGTCAGCTTACTGCTTGTGGAGGCGGACAGCCCAGGGGTCAAGCGAGGCAGTAACCTGGAAAAAATCGGCATGAAGGCCCAGGATACCTCCGAGCTTTTCTTCAACGATGTGCGCGTCCCAGCAGAAAATCTGCTGGGTGCTGAGGGCCAGGGTTTTGTTTACCTGATGCAGGAATTACCTCAGGAAAGACTGAGTGTGGCCATTTATGCGATTGCCAATGCCGAAGCGGCCCTGCAATGGACTATCGACTACGTGCGTGAACGCAAGGCCTTTGGTAAACCCATCTCCGCATTTCAAAACACCCAATTTAAATTAGCCGAGCTGGATAGCGAATTGACCGCCCTGCGTGTATTTGTCGACCGCTGCCTGGAACTCCATTACAAAAAGGAGCTCGATGTTCCCACCGCAGCCAAGGCAAAATTATTGTGTACCGATTTCCAGTGCAAGTTGCTCGATGAATGTGTCCAGCTGCACGGCGGTTATGGCTATATGTGGGAATACCCCGTAGCGCGCGCCTGGGCAGATTCCCGTGTAGCCCGTATTTTTGCCGGAACCAATGAGATTATGAAGCTGATTATTTCTCGCGAGTTACTGAAAGAAACTTAGCGAAAGATTCAACTTCCGTAACTTATCGCCCCCAATATAACGATAACAGTAGTGAAGGTTAATGCGATGATCAGTTGTACCCCCTTAGACGGGCTCAAAGTTCTCGACTTTTCCACCCTTCTCCCCGGTCCCTACGCAACGATGTTGCTGGCGGATTTGGGCGCGCAAGTACTGCGTATAGAGTCTCCATCGCGCCCCGATCTACTGAGAGGCTTTCCCCCCATGGTGGGGGGAAATTCAGTCTCAGCGGCACACGCAACGATTAACCGGAATAAACGCTCCCTGGCACTGGATCTGAAAAGCCCCAAAGCCAAAGAGGTGATCCGGCGCTTGCTCGAACAGTACGACGTGGTAATAGAACAATTTCGCCCTGGTGTTATGGCTCGGCTGGGACTGAGTTATGAAGATTTAAAGCAGCATTGCCCCGATATTATCTACTGCTCCATCACCGGTTACGGGCAAAGCGGCCCGCTCAAACAGCGCGCTGGCCACGATATCAATTACCTTGCCTTATCCGGGTTGGCCAGCTACTCCGGCAAGCGCAATAGCGGCCCCAGTCTGAGCGGTACCCAGCTGGCGGATATCGCCGGCGGCTCCCACCATGCGGCCATGTCGATACTGGCAGCGGTATACCAGCGACAGAATAGCGGTAACGGCAGCTATATCGATATCAGTATGACCGACTGCTGCTTTGCTTTAAATGCCATCAGCGGCGCCAATGCCCTGGCCTTAAATACCTCCCCACAACTGGAATCCGAGCTGTTAAATGGCGGCAGCTACTATGACTACTATCGCACAGCAGACAATCGCTATCTCGCGGTAGGCAGTTTAGAACCCCAGTTTGCCGAGCGGTTCTTTACCCAAATAGGCCATAGAGAATGGCTCAGTCGCATTGTGCAAGAAGATCAGCAGGAAACACTCAAAGAGGATATTGCCAGCGTTATCGCCAACAAAACCCAAACGGAATGGGTTGCTCTTTTTCAGGATGTCGATGCGTGTATTGAACCGGTACTCAGCTTTGCCGAAGCCGCCGATAGCGAGCTTATGCAATCCCGAGGGATGGTTTGCTCAGTAGATGAGGAAATAAAACAAATCAATACGCCCTTTAGGTTTAATAACCGCAAGCCCCACGCCTTCAAGCGCGGGGCCACACTGGGGGAACACAACCAGAGCGTGCTGAGCGAACTCGGTTTTAGCACTGAGGAAATTGAGGAGATCTGTGACGTTCAAGGCGCGCCCCAGTAATCACAGACTATAGCGGAGAGAGGACAGCTACGGCTGCCTCTAATCTCCGCCTCCACCACAGCTACTGCCACAGCTGCTACCAGAGCCGCTGCTACAACTGCTACCAGAGCCACTGCTGGAACTACTGTAAGAACTACTGCTGGAACTATCACTACTGGAACTGCTACTAGTATCACTGCTGGAACTGTTGTAAGAACTGCCGTCGGAATCCGCAGAATAATCACTACGCCACAATCCATCAGAGTCCATATCTCCGGCACAATCCGATGCACAGCCCATATGGCTGGCACAGTAATCTTTGCCGGAATTTTTCTTGGAGCGGCAGTTCAATGAATAATGAAAACCATCCTTAATTTTCAGCTTTTTATCAATCGAAAAAATAAGCGGTAACGAGTCTGGTCTGGATGGATCAATTTTGCTATGCGCACAGGCAATGCGCCACGCCCTTTTGATACCTTCACTCGGTGAGTTCTTACTGGGCATCACCTCATTGGGCGTGTGATGTAGAAAGCGGCCGAAAGACTTTTGGCAGAAATCGTCATATAGGCGCGTGCTCAATATAAACTCATGCCAGGCAGCATCGACAACTTGAGATGGCATGGCCACCATTTTTTTGCCCGCCGTCTGGCAAATAAGAAAATAGTCCCTTAAACCATCAATCACCGTATTCAGTTGTTGTGCATTGAGATGGGGATACTGTTTCTTCACCCGCCGTTTAATCGATGGGTGAAATTGATATTCTTTTACAAAACGAACTTGTGTCGATGCCAGGCGATTCCGCACTGACCGTCGATAAAAGAAAAAAATCACTATACTAAGAACTAACAGACCAACGGCCAGACCTGCTGCGACAAATACTTCAAATGTCATAATATTCCATTATTAATTAAAATCATCGCGTCGCAATGTAATAGGAATCAAACGATTGCGCCAGTGCCTTTTTTAGCGGTGAGCGTACCAATTGGGCGCTTGGGGTTGAAGTCTCACTGCATATTAACTAAGCTAAAGCACCTCGAACCTTTCTTTTCGGAGTCACCTACGCCAATGAATTAGGACTTGCACACACTGGATATAAACCGGCTTTACCTGAGGCCATCAATTCCTGTGCAAGTGGCGTACTCCATTTCCTGCAAACTTATTCCTAAATAATGGTGCTGCGCCACCCATTCCGACTAGCGGAGGGTGATATGCAGAACATTTGCTCTATAAAAAACCTCTATTTTAATGTATCGGGTAAATCGCTATTTACCCGGCTCAACCTTGAGTTACCTGCGGGGCTTGTCGGCCTGGTGGGAGATAACGGCTGTGGAAAATCCACACTTTTGCAACTCCTCACAGGACAGATAAAGCCCGAGCGGGGAAATATTACCTGGCACCGCGATCACTTTGCTGTCGACCAGGCAGAGCGCCTTTGCGGGCAGAGAATTGTGGATATATTCGACCCTATGGGCCTGTACGACAGTTTTGCCCGTATACAGTCCGGCATTTATTGCGAGGAAGATCTAACACGAGTCGCAGATGCATGGACGCTACCTACAGTATGGCAGCAACATTTGCTCAGTGCCGGCATAAACCTCGCGCTAGATACACCGATCGCAGACCTTAGCGGTGGGGAGAGAAAGCGCCTAACCTTAATCAATGCCTTCTCTCGCAAAGATCACTATTTATTGCTAGATGAACCCAGCAACCACCTAGATTCAAGCAGCAGGGACTGGCTGCACCGCAAAATTCTCGATCATCGCGCGGGGGCCCTGATAGTCAGCCACGATCGTGATGTGCTGCAACGGGTAGATACCATACTGGAATTAAAGCGAGGCAAAATCCAAGCCTATGGCGGCAATTACGCGCACTATCACACGTTAAAAAACAGACAGAACCAATCAATAGAAAAAGAAATCGACAGTACCAAAAAAAGAATAAACGCGCTAAACAAGCTGAAACAAAACGCTGAGGAAAAATCTGCCAACCGCAGAAATCAGGGTAAAAAATTACAGGGTTCTCAATGCAAGGTGCTACTGGACGCCAAGAAAGATCGCGCAGGACAAAGCTTGGGGAAATTGACCAGAAACCTGGATCGACAGCACAACAAGCTCAAACAGACGCTACGTAACGCCCAAAAAGATTATAAAGAGCACAAACCCTTGAGCATACACCTCAATAAAGCGGGGCTCACTGGCGGCATTCGCCTGCATTTGGAAGCGCTGAGACTACCCTACGGCCATCAAACTGGGCCTATCTCATTAACCATGTACAGTGGCCAGCGCTGGCAAATTTGTGGGGCAAACGGTAGCGGAAAGTCCACATTGTTAAAAATTATTGCCGGTCAGCTGAAACCTGCCGGCGGCTTATGTAGAACTTCCGGCAGCTGTTTTTACTTAGATCAACACCTAAGTCAATTTGACGAAAAACTATCCGCCCTGGAAAATTTGTCTCTCCTGCATCCAGATAAAGAAACCAAGCACTGGCGCACAGCCCTGGCAACGCTCAAGCTTCGAGGTGACAGCGCACTTCAGCCGATAAAGACCTTAAGTGGCGGAGAGCGACTAAAAGTCGCTTTACTCGCCGCTACCCGTGGCACCAGAGCAGCGGACCTGCTACTACTGGACGAGCCAGACAACCACTTAGATTTGGAGTCTCGTATAGCGCTGGAAGCTGCGCTGATAGATTATCCCGGCACCTTCCTGTTGGTATCCCACGATTCCACCTTTGTCGAACAGGTGGGTATAGACAGAAAGATCTATCTATAGCTCAACCTAAAATGGGTTCAATACAGGAAGTGTGAGATGAAAACACTACGCTTGCTATTGGGAGACCAACTGAATCAGAAGCACTCCTGGTTTCGCCGAAGCCAGGAAAATACCATCTACTTTATCGCTGAAATGCGCCAGGAGACCGATTACACGGTTCACCATATCCAAAAGATCGTTGCTTTTTTTGAAGCTATGCAAAATTTCGCTAAATGGCTGCAAAGCAAAGGAATTAAAGTTATTTACTATCGACTAAATGATAAAAACAACACACAAGATCTCAGCCAAAATATCCAAGCGATTATCAGCAAATATAAAATCGACAAATTTGAATATCAACTGCCCGATGAGTATCGATTAGATCAACAGCTACAGCAATTGCAGAAAAAACTCGCGATAGAATCCCAGGCTTACGACACCGAACACTTCTTAACCGACCGGGAAGAGCTGCGTGATTTTTTTCAAGGAAAAAAGACGCTACTTATGGAGAGCTTCTATCACCATATGCGCAAAAAGCACAATATCTTGATGAATAAAGGTAAACCTGAGGGGGGCAAGTGGAACTTCGACCAGAGCAATCGCAACAAATGGCATCAACGCTCGGGCAAGCCCAGGCAATATCAGATACAAAATAACGTTACCTCCACTTTATCCAGAATAAAAAAAGCGGGAGTAAAAACTATCGGCAACATCGATACAGAACGTTTTACCTGGCCAACGAGCAGAGGGGAATCACTCAGAGTACTGCGCCACTTTTGCAAACATCTATTGATACACTTTGGTGACTTCCAAGATGCCATGGACTCCGATGAAATTTTTCTGTATCACAGCCGCATAAGCTTTTCACTTAACAGCAAACTCATAAGTCCAAAAGAGGTGATCGATACAGCGCTCAAGCATTGGCAAGAGAATAAAGCCGCCATAACCCTCAACCAGATCGAGGGGTTTGTCCGGCAAATATTGGGCTGGCGGGAGTACATGCGCGGTGTCTATTGGATGTCGATGCCGGGCTATGAGCGCGAGAACAAACTGAAAAATAACAACCCGCTACCCGGCTTCTTCTGGAATGCTAAAACCTCCATGAACTGCCTTCACCACACCATCAAAAACAGTCTCGACAATGCCTATGCTCACCATATCCAAAGGCTTATGATTACTGGCAACTTTGCCCTGTTGACACAAACCGACCCGGACCAGGTGGACAGCTGGTATCTCGGTATTTATATCGACGCCATTCAGTGGGTCGAACTGCCCAATACCCGGGGCATGAGTCAATTTGCCGACGGCGGGCTAGTGGCAAGCAAACCCTATATCTGTAGTGGCTCCTATATCAATAAAATGAGCAGCTATTGCCGCGACTGTATTTATAACGTCAAACAGCGCACAGGGGATAAAGCTTGCCCATTTAACAGCCTCTATTGGAACTTTCTTATCGACAAAAGAAAAATGCTAGAGGGCAACCCTAGAATGGCGATGATGTTCAGCCTTCTGGATAAGCTGGAAAGGCATGAAGTGGCGGCAATACAACAGCGGGCAAAGCTATTTATAACAAAGAGATCATAGCTTATTTAAGCGGGGCTTTAGCCCCGCAGACTCAGCAATCTGCGGGGCCCAGGTTATTACTTGAACATCAGCTCAGGATTAACCATCGTTTTCATTTCCAGAACGTTGCCGTTTGGATCTTCGATAAAGAACGTTTCCTGCTCATATTCATTACCGACAAAGCGGCGATAGGGCTTATCCAGATATTCCAGCTCGGCAGCTTCGATGCGACCTTTCAGAGCCTGAAACTCATCTTCCGGCAGGTGGATACCAAAGTGGGGGACAGCGACCTCGCCCATATCCACTTTATGGCGAACATTGGGAAGCTTTTCTTCGCTCTGGTGTAGAGTTAGCTCATTACCCCAAAAATCGATATCTACCCAGCGTCCTTCCTCACTGTTACCAGTCTTACAGCCGAGAACATCGCAGTAAAATTTCTTGGCGGTTTCCAGATCCCCTGCCGGAATCGCAAGGTGCAAACAATTCGATTTCATACTGTCTCCCATATCTACTGATTGCCCTTTCATCGACCCATAAGTCAGGGTAAATGCCGGCCAGCTAGTACTGGCTCTCATTCTTATGGCTTATGAACGGGGAGCCCCCGGCGGAACAATCCTAATAATGATTACAATTCGGGGCCTCAGCTAATAGAAGGCCGCACTGCGCCTAAAAGCGCTCCGCCCCCCCTTTGCCCACAGGCCACTCCCCATCCATATAAAGGAGGGAGTAAAAGAGGGCCGCTTTTGAACCCCGAGCCTGAAATGCTCCCAAAAGGAGCACTTCAATCAGCCCATTATACCGATATTTAAAATTTTCATCCCATTTATAGGGCACTATATGTACTACTATCACTCAGCCCCTTTGGGTCGTTAGTGGGGAACAACTAGCGCTACCGGCCCGGGATCGATAGCTGGCGGACAACGGCAAAAGCACCAAAACCACCCATCCCTCCCCGGCGGGCACCTTCGCGGGGCAAAAGCTGACCCTATGGACAATTCTCGCAGATTGCTCCCGCAAATTGGCGATACTCGGCGCTAAAACTGAGCAGACAGCACTTTTTTGCTACAGCCCGCCAGCACCGCCCAACAAATGAGTATTCCATTTTTTCTCCAGGGGATTTTTTGGTGCAGAGTTACTTAAAAAGCCCGGAAAAAAGGGTAAATCCCGAGAAAAAACACTGGAAAACAGGGGACAAGTTCTGGTACATTCCGCGACTATTTTTTAACCAACTGCCGATTTTCTCATCGGCCGCCAGTGCGAATTTCGCCTGTCGCTGTAACAGAGGTAATAGAATGAAACCAACCAAGCCCCTGCTACTGCTGGCCTCTAGCCTGTTGTCCGCAGCTGCCCAAGCTGAGATGACCTGGAGTGACAACAGCCTGAGCCTACTTTACGGGCGCGATTACGAGGTTAACTACAGCCTCAACACGGATGATTCTGAGAGATCCGTAGTCACTTTCGAACACGCCAGCGGCCACAGCTGGGGCGATCTGTTTATTTTTACCGACTACCTGGACTCGGAAGATGGTTCCGATGAACTGTATAGTGAGATTTCTCCCCGCCTGAGCTTAGGCAAGCTCAGCGGCAGTGAGCTGGCTTTCGGACCGGTTACCGATGTGCTGATTGCCACAACGGTTGAGCTGGGCAATATGGATGATCCGGATCACTTAACGGCCACCGGCCCGCACTTTACCAATTACCTGACCGGTGTGGGCTTCGATCTCGCCGTTCCCGGCTTCTCCTTTGTACAGGCGAATGTTTACCACCGCGATAACGATGACAAGGCCAGCAACGAGCAGCTGACCCTGGTTTGGGCCATGCCTTTTACCCTGGGTGATGCCAGCTTTGTCTACGACGGCTTTATCGATTGGACCAGCGCTTCTGAAGATGCCAATCCAAGCACCAACTTTACCTCCCAGCTGAAATGGGATGCCGGCGCCTCTTGGGGTGAACCCAAGACCCTGTACGCGGGTATTGAGTACGTACACTGGAACGACAAGTTCGGAATTGTCGGTGTCGATTTCGACGAGCGCAACGTTAACCTGCTAGTAAAGTACCACTTCTGATATGAAACCCACTGATATTCAAACATCGGCGACCCCAGGGTCCGACATCCCCCAGGCTGGAGGCCAGGCCTCTTTTCTGGAGAAGTTGTTTAAGCTCTCCGAGCGCCAGACCAATGTTCGCCGGGAAGTCATTGCTGGTGTGACCACCTTCCTGACGATGGCCTACATCATCTTTGTGAACCCCAACATCCTGGCCGCAGCGGGTATGGATAAGGGCGCCGTATTTATGGCGACCTGTCTTGCCGCCGCTATTGGCTGTCTGATTATGGGGCTCTACGCCAACTACCCCATCGCACTGGCACCGGGTATGGGCCTCAACGCCTTCTTTGCCTACGTTGTCGTCGGTGAAATGGGCTACAGCTGGCAGGTGGCGCTGGGCGCCGTGTTTATATCAGGGATCATCTTCTTACTACTCAGTATCTTCAAGTTGCGAGAGTGGATTATCGACAGTATCCCACTCTCTCT
The DNA here is from genome assembly GCF_052467605.1 of Microbulbifer regidiadema (SeqCode). Classification (NCBI taxonomy): domain Bacteria; kingdom Pseudomonadati; phylum Pseudomonadota; class Gammaproteobacteria; order Cellvibrionales; family Microbulbiferaceae; genus Microbulbifer; species Microbulbifer regidiadema (SeqCode). The sequence continues at coordinate 2,874,682 of NZ_CP174316.1, forward strand.
GCGGCAATCCCTGGCTGCGGGTATCGGCCTGTTCCTGGCGATCATCGCCCTGAAGAGTGCCGGTATCGTGGTAGCCAGCCCGGCTACCCTGGTTACCCTGGGCGACCTCAAGTCTATTGAGGCGATTCTGGCGGCACTGGGCTTCTTTATTATCGTGGCCCTGTCCTATCGCCAGATGCTGGGCTCGGTGATGATCGGTATCCTCGCGGTAACGGTTATCGCCCTGGCAATTGGCAAGGTAGAGTTCACCGGCCTGATCTCTGCGCCCCCCAGCCTGGCTCCCACTTACCTTGAGCTGGATATCGCCGGCGCCTTCGAAGTGGGCATGATCAGCGTGATCTTTGCCTTCCTGTTTGTGGATCTGTTCGACACCGCCGGCACCCTGTTGAGTGTCTCCGACCGCGCCAAGCTGCTGGATGAAAATGGCAAGTTGCCCGGTATGGGCAAGGCCCTGATGGCCGACAGCTCCGCCTCTGTGGTCGGCTCTGTACTGGGCTCCTCCACCACCACCTGTTATGTAGAGAGCACGGCGGGCATTACCGCCGGTGGCCGCACGGGGCTGACCGCCGTAGTCTGCGCCGGTCTATTCCTGTTGGCGACCTTCTTCTCTCCGCTAATCGGTATGATTCCGGCCTATGCAACTGCCGGCGCTCTGCTGTATGTTGGCGTCCTGATGACTTCAGGTATGTCATCTATTGACTGGGATGACATTACCGAGGCCGCACCGGCAGTGATTGCCGCAGTGATGATGCCTCTGTCGTTCTCTATCGCGCACGGAATCGCCCTGGGCTTTATTTCCTACGCAGTTATTAAGACACTGAGCGGACGTAGCAAAGACGTCAGCATCAGTGTGTACGTGTTAGCGGCACTCTTTGTTGCCAAGTTTGCCTTTTTCTGAGGGGTACATTGATGAAAAAGCACTTTATTAGCGCACAGCAGCTCCTAGTAGACTCTTACGCTCTCGCCGAACAAATCTATAGTGACGGCTTTCGCCCCAACTATATCGTCGGCGTTTGGCGCGGTGGTGCCCCTGTAGGTATCGCCGTACAAGAGCTGCTGCATGTAATGGGAGTGGATGCAGATCATATCGCGATCCGCACCTCCTCCTATCTCGGTATCGGTGAGCGCGACAAGAAAGTGCGTGTCCACGGCCTGAACTACCTGATCAAGCGCCTGGAATCCCACGATTCCCTGCTGATCGTAGATGATGTGCACGACTCCGGCCTGAGTATTGAGCAAACTATCGAAGACCTGCGCGCTGCCTGTAAAAAGAACACGCCGGAGATTCGTATCGCGACGCCTTACTACAAGCCGAAGAATAACAAGGCCAAGCGCGAGCCGGATTACTTTATCCACAAGACCGAAGAGTGGCTGGTATTCCCCCACGAGATCGACGGTCTGTCCCGTGAGGAGATTCTGGAAAACAAACCAGAACTCGCCCCTTACGTAGACAAAATCGCCACCGCTGTTTAATCGGTGACACTACCGGGGGCCTGTGCCCCCGGTTCTTTTCTCTCCCCCTGCTCCCTATCTGCCCCCCCTTCCACTTGGTATATGGCTATCGTGCCTATAACAGCTCCCAGAGGAGTTTACAGTCAAGGCGCAACCGCGCGAGCCAATCCAGAGCCGGGTTCATATCCGCCAATCTTATAAAGTTATAGTTATACGCAGCGATATAACGGCGCTATCCAAAGCCTCCGCTTAATCAATCCCGTCGATAAAATAAAGTGAGTGTGGCTCAAAATATAAGTTATAAAGCGGGGGGATTTGATCCAGAATTAAGGGAGCTCTAAACAATTCCGCAATACCTCTGGTTTGCAGAGCGACTCACAATCAGAGCGCGGTTTTGTAGGAATGTCTGGACCTTTGCAAAAGTCACAACGCGGTGCGTGAATCGCTCTGTAAGCCCCGTAGCGCGGGCCTTGAAGGTCACGGCTACCGCATCCGGGGACTGCAGGTCATGCGCGGCGTTCTGTGCCTAACATCTATAATCTGCAAGGCCCGCAGAGGTATTACGGAATGACTCAATGGCTCCTTAATACGATAAGGCCAAGTGTCGGAAAATAAAAATGAACGACAAATCAGCCGGGCTCTCGCAAGCACAGCTCAATGCCTATTGGATGCCCTTTACCGGCAACCGCCAATTCAAACGAGACCCCCGCATAATCAGCACCGCCAGCGGCTGCTATTACCGGAGTGCCGATGGTCGCCAGATATTCGACGGTCTCTCCGGCTTATGGACCTGCGGTGCTGGGCACAATCGCCGGGAAATAATCGACGCCATCTCACAACAGGCCAACACCCTGGATTACGCTCCCGCCTTTCAATTTGGTCACAGCAAGGCTTTTGCGTTGGCCGAACGAATCAGCCAGCTTATGCCCGAGGGACTCAACCGTATTTTCTTCACCGGCTCCGGGTCAGAATCCGCCGAAACCGCCCTGAAAATCGCCCGGGCCTACTGGCTGAAAATGGGGCTACCGGGAAAGACCAAATTTATTGGTCGTGCCAAGGGCTATCACGGCGTGAACTTTGGCGGTATTGGTGTAGGGGGGATTAGCGCAAATCAAATGATGTTCGGCCCCGCTATCGATTCCGATCACCTATCCCACACCCTGATTCCCGAGAATCGTTTCAGCAGGGGGCAGCCTGAACAAGGGAAAGCTTTAGCCGACGAACTATTGCAGCTGATCAAGTTACACGGCGCAGAAACTATCGCCGCTCTGATTATCGAACCGGTAGCAGGCTCCGCCGGCGTGCTGCCACCACCGAAGGGCTATCTAGATCGCCTGCGCGAAATTTGTACCCAATATAAAATATTGCTGATTTTCGATGAGGTAATAACCGCGTTTGGGCGAATGGGCAAAGCTACTGGGGCAGAGTTCTTTGGAGTAACCCCAGATATCCTCAATACTGCCAAACAGCTCACCAATGGCGCAGTCCCGATGGGGGCTGTGGCGGCGCGTCAGGATATCTACGAACTATTTATGCAGACCGGTGGGCCCGATTACCAGCTGGAGCTGCCCCACGGCTATACCTACTCCGGGCACCCACTGGCCTGCGCTGCGGCTCTGGCAACCCTGGATATTCTCGCGAAAGAGGAGCTATTTAAGCGCTCCGCAGAACTTGCCTCTACCCTGGAGGAGTATATCCACCAGCTCAAAGGGCTGCCGTTTATTGATGATATTCGCAACTGTGGACTGGCTGCGGGATTGACCATCGAATCCGCTCCAGCTGAGCCTCTACTTAGGCCCTATCTAATCGCCATGAAAATGTGGCACAAAGGCTTCTATATCCGCTACGGGGGTGACACACTGCAACTGGGAGTACCTTTTATTACTCAGGCCGAGGAAATTGACGGAGTAATCAACGCATTAGCCGAATCTGTTTTGGAAGTAGCAAATGGCCAATAGTTTTAATTGTTATCCCTACTTTTTTACCCATTAATAGGCTACTTCAAGCTAAAACAACATTTGTATCATCTCCTATATGCCATTAAGGTTATATAGCGCCTGAAAAACAATACCCCCAAAACTTCCTATAAAAATAATGCTATGAATAATCTTACGATCTTTAGCAGAGTTTTACTAAAATATAAGCTCGCTATATCTATTTTATGCAGTGTCTTACTGGCCTCCTGCGGACGGCCTTCTGAGACTCAAGAACAAACAACACCCGCCCAAACAGACACTCCTATAGTCAGAGTAGACGGGCCCGGGCTGTCAGAGGCCTATGCCCGACTCCGCCACCAGCAAATCGCGCAAGTCGATTACCAACTGAGTGTCAATCTCGATAACGAGGGCAACAACTTCTCTGGAACTGTACACAGCGATATAAGGTTTAACCATCCACTAAAACAACCGCTCACCATCGACTTTTCCAATGGTGCCGTTAACTCAATACAAGTCGACGGAAAATCGATTCCCTTCGGATATAATGGTTACTTTATTACAATTGATCATAAATACCTGGCCGAGAAAACGCACCGTATCACCGTCAATTACCAACACCCCTACTCCAATAATGGCTCGGGCCTACACCGCTTCAAAGATCCTATCGATGGCAAAGTCTATATGTATACCGACTTTGAACCCTACGATGCCAATCGCCTCTTTCCCCACTTCGATCAACCCAACTTAAAGGCGCGATATACTCTCGATGTAACCGCACCCGATCACTGGCTTGTCGTTAGCGCGCGGAGAGAGCAGCGAATAGAAAAAAAAGGGCAAAAAAACCACTGGTTTTTCCCCCAGACAAAGAAATTTTCTTCCTATATTTTCTCTTTACATGCAGGCCCCTACCATACCTGGGAGGATGAAGCCAATGGAATCCCCCTGCGCTTGCTCGCGCGACAGAGCCTGTCAAAATATGTAAAAACTGAAGACTGGTTTACATTTACCAAACAGTCTTTTGAGTTTTTCCAACCTTACTTTGAAATTGACTACCCCTTCGAAAAATACGATCAAATTTTAGTGCCCGATTTTAATGCCGGCGCTATGGAGAATGTAGGGGCCGTTACCTTCAACGATAGTTACGTCTCACGCGGAGGCAAGACCCAGGCACAACGTATGCATTTGGCCAATGTCATCGCTCACGAACTGGCCCATCAGTGGTTTGGCAATCTGGTAACGATGAATTGGTGGGATGATCTTTGGCTCAACGAGAGCTTTGCCACCTACATGGCCAACCTCGCCCTGGCAGAAAACAGTGAATTCGACAATGCCTGGGAGAACTATTACCTGGGAGCGAAACAATGGGCCTATCATTCCGATCAACGCCCAACCACCCATGCCATCCAATTACCCGTCAGCAATACCGATGAAGCCTTTAGTAATTTTGATGGCATCACCTATGGCAAAGGCGGCTCGGTACTCAAGCAATTGCCCTACTACTTGGGGAAAGAGGAGTTTCGCCAAGGCGTCAGCAATTATTTAAAAGCCTTATCCTACGATAACTCAACACTCAGTGACTTTATCAAGCACCTGGGCAAAGCTGCCGGCAAAGATCTCCACAGCTGGCAACAACAGTGGCTTTACCAGGCCGGCCTCAACACAATTGAAGCCAGCTTCCAGTGTGACAATAATCAAATCAGCCATTTAGTAATTCAGCAAACAGCACCGGAAGAATACCCGATATTAAGGGAACAGCGCACACAACTGGGCTTTTACCAAATGGTAGCTGGAACCATGAAACGGGTTGCAACTCTGCCAGTGCTGTATAGCGGTGCCAGAACCGAGGTACAAGAGGCCGAGGGACTGCCCTGTCCACAGGGGCTCTACCCCAATGAAGAAGACTGGGCCTATGTGAAGGTAAATCTGGATAAAGTTACCATCAAGAATATGGTTCAGCATCTCAATGATATTGAAGAACCGTTTGCACGACTAATGTTCTGGCAAAGCCTATTCGACAGCACTTATGACGCAAAGCTGCCTCTGGATGAGTATATTAGCTTTATTGTAAATAGTGGCGCCGACGAGCAGGACATCAATGTTATTCGTTTAAATGCGAGATATATTGGATTCACTTACGATTTTCTCACTCAAATCCCTCTAAATACGCAACGTCGCAATGAGCTTACTCAGGCTGTGGAGCGCTTTAGCTGGGATCAACTACTAAGAGCCGCTGAAGGCAGTGACCAACAAAAAATCTGGTTCGATGTTTTTACCCATATCGCCCACTCCACTCCGGCTCTATCGAGCGCGAGAGAGCTATTGATGGGAGAGTTTGCAATAGAGGGCTTGGAACTTGACCCCGATATGCGCTGGAAACTTATCAAGTTGCAGAATCGCTATCTATTCTCAGATTATGAGCAGGCGATCACTAGAGAACTGGCAAAAGATAACTCCGACAGATCCAAGCTCAATGCGCTGTCCGCCGAAGTTATTCGCCCCCTGGAGGAAAACAAATCCAAGTGGGTAGACAACCTTATATCTAACCGAGATAAGTTTAAGTTAAGCGAAATTAGAAGAATTTCAGAGTCCCTTTTCACCGCAGAGCAAGTAGAGCTGTTTAATATCCACAGCCAACCTATTTTTGACTCACTGGATCAAATCAATGAAGATAATTCTCAGGAATTACTTAGCGCTTATGCCTATGCCCTGCCATTAATGTGCTCCAGGGAAAATATAGATAAAATCACCAAGTCACTACAGGAGAAACAACAACTTAAGCCCATATTGGTGAAAGCGTTAAAAAATCATCGCTACTCAGGAGAGCGCTGTATCAATATCGGCAAGCGGCTACTATAACCTCATTACAGCAGGGAGCCACTGAATAACTCCGTGATATCTCTAGTCTTCAGAAGCTCCAGCTATTAATATTGAGCTAAGGGCTAAACCAAGCCCTTAGCTTTCTCTGGCGGGCTTTCGGCAGGAGATTATGCGAAATAAAATAGTGCAAAAACGTGCATATTTTCTCTCAACGCACTCTAATAAAGCATTTTAATACAACCGTTAACCTCTACTTATCCTCTTCTGAGATTCTTGTTACAGTGATATTTCAAAGCCTGAAAACTGGCTAAGTCACCCTGCCTCTAGCCAACAAAAAAGACCAATAAACAAAGATGTATATATCCGTACAATTAGACAACCTATCCGACGGCGCCATTAACAAGCTTCTCGAAGCTCATCTAAAGGAAATGTATCGACATTCCCCACCCGGTAGCGTTCACGCTCTCAACCCTGATAAGCTGAATGACCCGATGGTTACCTTTTGGGGAGCTAGAATTGATGGAGTTTTGGCCGGTTGCGGTGCCCTAAAAGAGATCACTTCTAGTTTGGGGGAAATCAAGTCCATGAAAACTGATTCACGTTTTCTGCGCAAAGGTGTTGCTCGCGCCTTGCTAGAGAGAATATTAGAGGAAGCAAAGCAGCGTAAATATAAAGAGATAAAGCTGGAGACAGGCCGCACTGAAGCTTTTGCTCCGGCTATCGCGCTCTATCGCCGTTATGGATTTGAAGATTGCGAGCCTTTCAACAACTATACAAATGATCCTTTTAGCCTATTTTTAGGTAAAAAATTATAATAAATAGGTATTCTTTATCAGTCAGAGTGAGAGTGTTTGTTACCATGGCGCTATCCAGAAGATCCTTTATTAAATATTCCAGCTTAGCTTCTCTTACTTTCGGTGGAGTCAATCTAAGCGCTAAAGAGGCTAATTCCAGTCTATCAATATCAAGTCTTCCCAGCCTGGAAATGCCTTTGCAGGAGATATACCCCGCAGTCTTTTCTGGCGATATCTATGTGGCAGGGGGATTTATCCCATCGGATACAGCAGTTTTCTTCGGTCTCTCTCCAACTAAACAAACACATATCTTTTCTCTGAGGGAACAAAACTGGAGGCCCGGGCCTAATTTGCCTGAGGTAAGACATCACCTCGGTATGGCCAGTAACTCCAACAGCCTATATGGCATAGGTGGATTTTTTGGCGATTCTGATAGCGCTTGGCAAGCCCGAAATACCGTTTATAAACTTTCCAGCGAATATAAGCATTGGATAGAAACCAGCCCTCTCCCCCGGCCCTTGGCTGAATCTATTTACACCAACATCGGGGAGAACATCCATGTCATTGGCGGTAGGGCCCCCAACGAACAGTCTAAAAATAGAGATACCAATTATCATTATGTGCTTACAAGAGGGGATAATTGGGAGCAAGTAGCGCCAGCCAGCATCAAGCGAACCTCCGCAGGTGGGGCAACTTTAAATAACAGAATTTATGTTGTTGGTGGTCGCCAGGTTAGCGACAGCGGTAGCAAGGCCAGGAATCTAGCTTATGCCGAAGTTTATGACCCCAGCCTGGACAAATGGGAAAAGATCCGCCCCCTCCCCCAGGCTGCTGCCAGACTCACAGTAACCCCATTAAATAATAAATTAATAGTTACCGGCGGTGAGGCATTTGGCCCCAATGGCAACTGGAAGACTGGTACTGCATTTAACAATATTTGGATTTACGATCCAGTCACAGATGATTGGAACAACCAGGGTCATTTGCCCCAGGCACGACACGGCCACGGAGCAGTAGCCCTAGGAGAAAGCCTCTACTTGATTGGTGGAGCCTCTAAAGTTGGACCGCAAGAAACTCTCGCTTCCACAATACAGCTGCGCTGGAGCTAAAGCTTTAGCTATAAAAGTGCTCTCAAACAAATCCTTTATGCCTCTGGATTTCAGCGACGATCTTATAGGGCCCATTAATCAAGTGGGAAGCAATACTGCCATCAATACCTGTATGGATTTGGTGGCAGTCAACGCCTAAATATCTAATGCATCCACCCCGAATCTCGCCTATATACTTAACTAGCTCTCCACCATACATATAACCAAACGGCTATCGCGATAGTATTTACGACCTCCTCAATACTCCCAAACCACTGAACAGAATTCCCGAGCCAGCTGTACACACAGCAATAAGTCAAAAAAATCCTACCCCGCCTAAACAATTACTTATCTATTAATCCAAGCGAACCCAGAGCTCCTTTATTCTGTACAATTAATCAAGCAGTACACTAAGCAAGGCTCCCTACACTGAACAACAACTCCACCTAATTAATAACAACCTCTCTCCTCAATAATTTTCTTTTTAATTTCCTCTGATTCCTTACCGTATTTATCGACATAAATAGGCCACTTAAGCGGGGCAAAGCCCTCAGATAAAGTGGTGTCCCCACTGACTTTTAAGGATTTAGCCAAACTCTGCTTACCGGCATCGTCAAATTCTAGTTGCACGCTTGCAAATACCTTATCCAAAAGGCTCTGCATTTCCTTGTCACTAATTTCCTTACCAAGTTTGCCGATAAGCCTCGAACAGTTCTGACTAAAGATTGCTTGAATATTGACAATAACGTTATCAGACACAGGAAACAGCAATACTTGCCTTACTGATGGGCTATGCCCCGGCTCAGCTTCAACTCTAAATCTAGCCGCAGGTACCGGCAGAGTATTGACAACCTGCCAATTGACCGGCGCCTTATGCGTGGGAGACTCTTCAGATGCTCTATATCCATAACTGGAATTGAGCAAGTGCGCAACCGCCAATTCAAATATTTTGGGATGAAAAACGGATGTATTGTCTGGCTGATACTTCCAGCGATAAGCTGTAATATTAAATCGAATATTAGATAGGCATCCCGTAAACCAACTGCCATAAAATGCCCAGGTACGGCCTAATATGAGCCAACACTGCCAGCCCTGATTTTTTATATAGTTAGAAAGGTAACGATTAGTATAGCCCTTTTTGACATGATCTCCTCTAGGATTTAGCGTTTCATGCTTGCGCCCACCTCCGTCATGGCGGGGCAACTGGAGGCTTAATTGAGTTCCAGCAATCATTATTTGCTTACGCCTGGCACTCTCAAAATCAGGCCCCACAGGCGTGACCGGGACTTCAACCTCGCGCAGACGCAACCTTGAATATTTCAGAAAATTTCGCATCAAAGGCGACCTTGAATTGATTTATGATAAAACTTAGAATGCATAAATTCAGCCACCTTATTTGACGCCGACTACCGATTACAACCTTAACCGCCAGCAGCAAAATATAGCCCGCTCAGTGATTCGGCATAAGGCCCCATAACAGCAGCCTCTTAACTTGCGACCCACCGGGCAGACTTCCCCAAGCGACTGCAAACACATCAAGAGGTCAAGAAAACCCTATTCAGCCTAAATAATGACTTAACTAATAACCTCTATCCTCAATAATTTTCTTTTTAATTTCCTCTGATTCCTTACCGTATTTATCGACATAAATAGGCCATTTAAGCGGAGCAAAGTCTTCAGTTAAAGTGGTGTTCCCACTGACTTTTAAGGATTTAGCCAAACTCTGCTTACCGGCATCGTCAAATTCTAGTTGCACGCTTGCAAATACCTTATCCAAAAGGCTCTGCATTTCCTTGTCACTAATTTCCTTGCCAAGTTTGCCGATAAGCCTCGAACAGTTCTGACCAAAGGTTGCTTGAATATTGACAATAACGTTATCAGTCACAGGAAACAGCAATACTTGCATTACCGATGGGCTATACCCCGGCTCAGCTTCAACTCTAAATCTAGCCGCAGGTACCGGCAGAGTATTAACAACCTGCCAATTGACCGGCGCCTGATGCGTGGGAGATCCTTCAGATGATCTATACCCATAATCGGAATTGAGTAAATGCGCAACCGTCAATTCAAATATTTTGGGATGGAAAACGGATGTATTGTCTGGCTGATACTTCCAGCGATAAGCTGCAATATTAAATCGAATATTAGATAGGCATCCCGTAAACCAACTGCCATAAAATGCCCAGACACGGTTTAATATGGGCCAACGCTCCCAGCCTTGGTTTTTTATACCGCTAGAAAGATAACGATCGGTATAGCCTTTTTTGACATGATCTCCTCCAGGATTTATCGTTTCATACTTGCGCCCACCTCCGTCATGGCGGGGCAACTGGAGGCTTAATTGAGTTCCAGCAATCATTATTTGCTTACGCCTGGCACTCTCAAAATCAGGCCCCACAGGCGTGACCGGGACTTCAACCTCGCGCAGACGCAACCTTGAATATTTCAGAAAATTTCGCATCAAAGGCGACCTTGAATTGATTTATGATAAAACTTGAAATGCATAAATTCAGCCATCTTATTTGACACCGACTACCGATTACAACCTTAACCGCCAGCAGCAAAATATAGCCCGCTCAGTGATTCCGCATAAGGCCCCATAACAGCAGCCTCTTAACTTGCGACCCACCGGACAGACTTCCCCAAGCGACTGCAAACACATCAAGAGGTCAAGAAAATCCTATTCAGCCTAAATAATGACTTAACTAATAACCTCCATCCTCAATAATTTTCTTTTTAATTTCCTCTGATTCCTTACCGTATTTATCGACATAAATAGGCCATTTAAGCGGAGCAAAGTCTTCAGTTAAAGTGGTGTCCCCACTAACTTTTAAGGATTTAGCCAAACTCTGCTTACCGGCATCGTCAAATTCTAGTTGCACGCTTGCAAATACCTTATCCAAAAGGCTCAGCATTTCCTTGTCATTAATTTCCTTGCCAAGTTTTCCGATAAGCCTAGAACAGTTCTGACCAAAGCTTGCTTCAAGCATTACAAAGATGCTATCAGACACAGGAAACAGTAATATTTGCCTTATCGTTGGGTTATACCCCGTCTCAGCTTCAATTCTAAATCTAGCCGCAGGTACCGGCAGAGAATTAACAACCTACCAATTGACCGGCGCCTGATGCGTGGGAGATCCTTCAGATGATCTATACCCATAATTGGAATTGAGCAAATGCACAACCGCCAATTCAAATATTTTGGGATGAAAAACGGATGTATTGTCTGGCTGATACTTCCAGCGATAAGCTGCAATATTAAATCGAATATTAGATAGGCACCCCGTAAACCAACTGCCATAAAATGCCCAGACACGGTGTAATATGGGCCAACGCTGCCAGCCTTGGTTTTTTATACCGTTAGAAAGATAACGATCGGTATAGCCTTTTTTGACATGATCTCCTCCAGGATTTATCGTTTCATACTTGCGCCCACCTCCGTCATGGCGGGGCAACTGGAGGCTTAATTGAGCTCCAGCAATCATTATTTTCTTACGCCTGGCACTCTCAAAATCAGGCCCCACAGGCGTGACCGGGACTTCAACCTCGCGCAGACTCAACCTTGAATATTTCAGAAAATTTCGCATCAAAGGCGACCTTGAATATGTTTATTATGAAACCTGGGAGCAAAACCTCTGGTTAGGGCATTCGCCATTTTTAATGCCACAACAGCAGATACTGTATAAGCCCCCACAAATTTTAAGATCTCAGGAATGGCCGGAAAAAAGATAGACAATCCGGCCAAGATAGCAGCAGCCACACTTAATACAGCCACGCCCTGCGCACTCTTTACAAGGGCAAGTGTATCTATTATGGCCTGAGTCCCCTTATATATATCCTCTGCATTTCTCCATCTGGCAAGAATCGTTCTAAAATTCGTTTTATTCCCTACCCAATCGGTTAGCCCTGTTTTAGAGAAATGTCTATCAATATTAAGTCCGAGTTTATGTGCCGCCTTTATCGCATCCAGGGGCGGGGTAGTCGGCCTGTGCATATACACAAAATGATTTTCCAATCGAACATCTTGGTCCGCCAGGATTTTCATCGCCTGAGTCAAAACCGCAGACCCGCCAAATTCGGAAATCCAGCATACAGCTATAGTCTCTCTGGCATCATACATGGTTTTTGCCAGCAGAAGCGCTGATTCGTGTATACGCTTATCCTCTAGTGCATTGCGGTATGACTTCAACCCAGGGAGCTTCTCTAACTTAGGGGTATAATGTAAATCATATCCAGTTGCTTCAAGGTTGGCACCTGAAGTAAAAGGAGCCTTTGCAAGACGTTTAAATATAACCTTAGCTGCTTCATCTGCATCAGCATAACTACCATCGACAATCGCGACTTTTCTGCATGTCTTTTCTTCAATACCTTTTTTTCTTTTAAATCTTGTATTCCATTTACCACTTTTAAAAGAAGCCAAGAAAAGTCCCGACCTATCTTCCTGCTTCTGCAACTCATAAAAGTTCAAGTTCGCTTCCAGAAAAAGTATTTTAAAAGTATTAGATGGCAGCTTTTCTACTGTTGCCTTACAGCCGGGCAGAATCATATAAAACTCTTCCGCTCCATCTCTACGCACCGCACTCCGTTTGATAAAGATATTATTTTGGTGCACCCCCCCTGACACGAACTGGTGCAGTCCGTTTACCGAAATTTGCGCCCAGAAATTTCCTCTTCTCGCTTTACTTATCATCTCATGATATATAGGCTCGGCCTGAGAGGTAATGGTTTCCGGTTTTCCTGCTGCATTACCCGCAACCATCAATTCACGCTTAAATATTTCATTTGAAAACATATTTAACTCAACTTACCGATAGATACATACATCTACAATCATATAAAACTATAATTGTATATATCCTCAATCCAACCCTCCAACAAAACATAAAACCTGATAGTCAGTACAAAATCGATAAGCAGATAAATTCTATTAGGTTCTTTTGTGAGCACTTCTCTTTTTCCCCTAACCCTGCGCTCAAATATTGGCTTATTATAAATTTCGATTAATATAGATATAGCCCAGGTACCTATCTCTAATCTCCCGCACATATTTAACCGGTTCCCGCCCCCGTACATAACCAAAGCGGCTTTGGCGGTAGTATTCCGGCCGGGATAACAGCAGCATTGCCTGTTCCACATGGCCAAACCATTGATTGGGATCTAATTCCAACTGCTGAGCCAACGTCCTGGCATCACGAACATGGCCGTGACCCGCATTATATGCAGCCAGGGTAAAATAGATTTTCTGCTCCAGAGGTATATCTTGTGGGAAGCGTTTATCCAGCCACCCCAAATAGGATACTCCTGCGCGGATACCGTTTTCTGGAGTATAAAGATCGTTAACGCCCAACTGCTTGGCTGTACGGGGCAATACCTGCATCAGACCCTGGGCGCCGGCAAAAGAGCGTGCGCGGGGGTTAAATTGACTCTCTTGGTACATCTGCGCAACCACCATACGCCAATCCCGATCTGTAGCCTCTGTATATTTTTTTACAATGGGATCAAAGGGCGATAACTCATCAGTGCCGCGCAGGCGCTGCCCCTGATGTCGAAGGATACGTTTATGTTCCTTGAAGTATTTATTGTAAGTAACGTTAAAAAACAGGTCCCGGTTATGCTTATTCAGAAAGCTGTTCAGCTGCTCCAGTAATAGCGGCTGACCAGTTCGAACAGCCCAAGCAATATCCCGCTCGCCGGATAACTCACCCACTAGGGTAAAGTCGTCCCGGTAAGTACTCTCAATAGCCGCCAAGTGTGAATCAACCACGGTATAGGGAAAAAGACCACGGGCGACAGCATCAATAAGAGATTCGCTGGTAGCACCTTTTAGGCGGTGGATCTGTAGTGGCACTATATTCTGTTCGCGCTGCCTCTGTATTAATTTTAGCAAACTCTCGTAATAACTGGTTGTCGGATTAACCGCGACAGTTTGCCCGGAAAGCAGAATCTCCGCAGGCAGTAATTCGTTAGCCGATGCACTTGGCTTAGCAGCTACTATTTGTTCCTTAACGGTTATATAAGGTCGGGAAAATGCCAGCCCCTGCTGGCGACGAGCTTCGGTTATAGTGAGCGATGCGGCAATCATATCCCCGAGCCCATCATTTAATGCCTCGCTCAAGTCCTGATCCTTGTCAGGTACGACCATACTTAAACGCAACTTATGCTCGCGGGCAAATTCTTTTAGCAGGTCATAATCAAACCCCATCAACTCACCGCGCCAGATAAAATAGGAGGCCGGATGATTGCGCGTAACTACCCTCAGGGTTCCACTCTCTTGAATTTCCGGCCAATCTCGCAGTGGTTGTTCGCGGTTCTGGCTGGCCAGTACCAGCTCGGCGGTAAAGAATTCATTCAGTTCACGCCTTAGTGCTGTAGCCTCTCTGCGTACCGCCCAGGCAATTGCCCTGCGCGAATCCAGCTCTCGACTAATTGCCAGTTGTGGGAAATCCCCCAGAAGTACATCGGCCAAATTACTATCAATAATAGTTGCCGGGTATTCACCGGCAGCCACCGCAGCAAGCAGGTCGCTACTTCCTAGCGGTCCATCCAGGTAGGTAACTTGATAATTTTTTGCATCGGCCCTTTGCCGCAGCGTTTCTGCAAAAGCGCTGCCACGACGCAGGGCTACTTGTAGGGGCTGCGCTTTTTGCCCCGCTTGCCGCTGGGTAATTAATAACTCATCGACATATTTGAGCGGACGGGTAAAGGCCACAAGCGCCTGGCGCTCTTGCGTGCGTGAAAAATTAGTGGCAATCACATCTCCGCGCCCGTCAATAAGCGCGGGAATCAAATCGGCAAAGTTATCCACATAGACCCACTGGGGCTTTAACCCCCGGCTGTGGGCAAATTCTTCCGCGAGTTTGCGCCACTCCCCCGCTGGCAGCCCCTCGCGGGGCAGGGTGTTCTCCAGGGGCCCCTTCGGCGCAAGCAGGCGCAATACCCCCCGCTCCAGCAAAGCCGCTAAATCCCCCAACTCTACATAATTGTTAAACGAGGGTTCAGTCGCTGTCTTTTTTTGTGCTGCCAGCTCTACTTTTTTGCTGGGTTCTATTAATGCCGCTGAGCTGTTGTCAATAGGAGCATCACCCCGCTCGCAAGCGGCAACTAATAATAGTGAGATAAGTACCAAAAAGATAACGGAAAGCCGCTTTCTGCCCACAGTGCACCCTTTCTTATTTTATGAGGTGTTGCGCTATAGAAACTACTAACGCACCTTATGATAGGGGATTGCTGCTATCGCAGACAATCGTACCAACTTATGGCGAGCCCCTATAAAAAAGCCCGACAAACTTAATTGTCGGGCAAATATACGTTGGCGGATGTTGGATGTCTCTTACACAGAGTGACAAGCTTTTTTATTCAATGAGCACTGTTATTGTTGCTATGACGACTTGGGTTTGCCCTTCAGCTCTGCCAACCTCATTTTTATTTGTTGATTCTGCTCCTCATCGGAAAGCTCAAACATCAGTGGCTTCGCCACCCGGGCAAAGTATTCCGCATCTTTCTTTTGGTAGAGCTCTTCTGCCAGCCACTGGGCAATATGCAGTTCGCGGGGAGCGCGCTTATAGGCCTGCTCGAGCTTCTCTAAGTACTTTTCTCGGGGGTAATCCAGCATCTCCATCGCCATCGCCAGGCCAAACCAGTGGGATGCATTTTGTGGCTCTTCCTCCACCAAAAAGTCGAACTCCTCTTGCGCCATTTTCAAGCTGTGCGAGTCCCGCTGGCTGCCCGGCGCCATCGCCTGCTGATTAACGGTTAACCAGGCGTGGGCACTCAGATACCAGAGTTGTC
This sequence comes from Microbulbifer regidiadema (SeqCode), assembly GCF_052467605.1. NCBI lineage: Bacteria > Pseudomonadati > Pseudomonadota > Gammaproteobacteria > Cellvibrionales > Microbulbiferaceae > Microbulbifer > Microbulbifer regidiadema (SeqCode). Next base: position 2,890,558 of record NZ_CP174316.1, read on the forward strand.
TGCGGTCCTGGCTGGGAACACTGGCGAGCAGGTGGCTGGCCTGGGGGAAGTTACCCAGACGCAGGTCGGCGCTCGCTTTGATCGCCGCCAGTTCAGTACTGTAAATACCGGTGCTGTATGCATACTCAATCAGCTCGTCCAGGGCCAGCAGGTTGTAACCAGACTGGGCAATAAATCCAGCCAGGATACTCACCGACTCCCTTTTACTGAGGCGCTTAACCGTAGGGCTGGCCTCTTTAAAGTCCGCCGGGATAGCGCCACTGAAATGTTCGAAGCTATCCGCCTTATAAGTTGCTACATAGGCCTTCTCAATTTCTTTCACCGACATCCCCAGCGCCTCTTCCAGGGCGGCTACCGGATCGGCACCTTCGTTATAGGCTTTGACGAAATTCTCAAAATTGTCCTGCTTACCACTTTTCATCATCAACCAGTGAGACAAAATCCAGCCCCCGGCATAGACATCGGCCTTTTCCTCCGCATCGGTGTTGTACACCGTGGCACGCAGCAGGTCTTCCAGCGGCATAAGCCCGGTATACATCAGGGTCATAGCCCGCTCACTGGGAATAGAGCCAATCTCGTAACGCCCCTTTTCCGGGAAGGACATGGTGGCCATAAACTCGGCAAAACCCTCACTGTACCAATAGGGGTAGTGGGTGGTGTTGCCGTTATAGCTCAGGAAGTGGGTGTATTCGTGGAACAGGAATTCGCGCGCTTTGAGCTGTCTCTCAACACTGCGGCCATCTAAGTTCACCAGGGCGTAGTTGCCCTCTGCGGAGGTGTCGAACAAACCGTTGGTCATATCCGCCAGCTCAACCCCCACCAGATTCGCATAGGTATCCCGGTCGGCTGCGGCATAGATGGTTAATCGCTCACCCTTCGGATCTGCGTCGAGTAATTCCAACGCTACTGCGCGATAGCGCTCCAGATCTGCCACCAGGCTTTTGACGGCGTTGGGATCGCCATCGGTAATCACACGAAAATTATCACTGTCGACTTCATACCAGGTCTCCTGCCCCAAGCTGCGCGGCGCGGCGTAGGCAGAAGCGATAAATCCGAAACAAAGTACTAATAGAACAACTGAACGAGAAACCATAATTCGGGCCACCGAGTCATTGTTGCACAAGCCCTCCCTAGCCGATTCGCGAAGACGACACAGTAGCGGCTTTTACTGATCAAAAAAAGAGCAAACTGATCACAAAGTAGCTTTTCGCCTAATTTTTTGTGACCAAAAAGACACGAAATAAATGACTGACGGGAGAAATTTCTCGGGGTAGCTTGCGACAAGAAGAGAGACGAGCATCTCAAATTTGAGCCTGTTTATGCACAAAACCAGGGCAAACTTCTATAGTACGTGGTCGACCAAGGAGGGAATCCTGGTCAAAAAAATAATAATGATTTCAGTAAATGAGAGAAAGCTAATGAATACCAAGCCACTACTGGCGCTGCTTGGCGGCGCCTTAATGTCTGTCCATGCCTGGTCGGCACCGGAGTATCTCGCCGACGTGGATATTACTTCTTTTGACGGTACAGTCCTGGATGCAAACCTGTTTATCCCCGAGACTCCCGCGCCGACAGAGGGTTACCCCACAGTTATTTTTACCAATAGCTGGGGGCTGGAAAAACACCAATATCACTTCCAAGCCAAAGAGCTGGCAGAAAACGGCTACCTGGTGCTCAGCTACTCCACCCGGGGCTTTGGGCATTCGGGAGGTCTGGTTGACGTCGCTGGGGATAACAGCATCAAGGATGTGGGTGTGCTGATCGATTGGCTGGAAAGCAATTACCCAGTAGGCAAACTGGGGATGGCCGGAATTTCCTACGGCGGTGGTATTTCACTAATGAGCGCTGCCAAGCACCCGCGCGTCGACGCCGTGGCCGCACTCTCCGGTTGGGCCGATGTAGTGGAAGCCCTATACCCCAATGAAACCGTCAATCTGGTGTGGGGTACGCTGCTTGTTGCCACCGCCTTCCAAAAAGAGGCGGAACTCGAACAGATATGGAGTGATCTGCGCGATGGCGAAAATATGGATCAGGTCATCAATTTCGGTGCGCAGCGCTCCGCAGTCGGTTATGTGAACGAAATTAATCAAAACGGTACAGCGGTATTGCTCTCAAACAATTTCGCCGACTACCTGTTTAAACCCAACAGCATGACCGATTTTTACTCCCTGCTCGAAGGGCCTAAAAAACTGATGCTAAACCCCGGCACCCACGCGATTACCGAGATCCTCGGCGGTAATGACGGCCATATCTGGTCTACCAGTTTCCGCTGGTTCGACCACCACCTGAAGGGTGAGGACAACGGCATCGACACCGAGCCCAAGGTGGATATGACGGTACGTATCAGCAATAAGCTGGAGCAGTTCGAGGACTATCCGGTAACGGACGAGAGCACCACCTGGCATCTGCAACCCCGCTTCACCCTGTTCAACAATGGCAGTATGGAGACTGACAAGTACGACGGCTGGAGCTGGAGCAATGAGTTCCACGGCGGCTCAGATACCTTTGCCGGCACCGGGATTCCGCTGATTTCCGATGCCCTTGAGGGCTTCGGTATCCCCGTTTACGCCCCGATGATGGCCATCAATGGGTATTACGCCATAGAGTACAACTCGCCCACCCAATGGGAGACTCTCAAGATTCGCGGTGAACCCAAACTGGAAATGTGGGTGGAACCCAGCAAAGAGGAAGTCCAGCTCAATGTACACCTCTACGATGTGGGCCCTTTGGGACTGGGACGCCTGATCACCCATGCCCCAATCACCCTGCACTCAGACAGGGCCGGACAAGAGCAGAAATTTGAAGTGGACTTTTTCACCACCAGCTACGATGTACCCGTTGGTCACCGTGTGGTCCTCGCCATTGATACTCAGGGCTATGTCTACCAAAAGCCGGAGGATACTAATTACAGTATCACGGTACCCTACAGCAGCAGTAAGGTCTCCAGCCTGACCATACCGCACCTGTAAGTCTCACTCCACAGAAACCCGGCACTCAGCGCCGGGTTTCCTCCCACCTTCCCCTCTCTCCAGCTATTTTGCAGCGCGTAATTTTTCTCCAAATCGGTACAATCAATCTTTTGCAATCTTTGGCCGAGTGTTCGCCCACCATGAAAAAGAATATCCCGCTCGCCCTGCTGACTGCGGCCCTGCTCTCAGTAGCAGGTTGTAACCCCGCAGAAAAAGCAGCGGAATCGACAAAACCCCTCAGCTCCCAGGAAGTCGAAACAAAGACCCCGGCTAAGGCGCCAGAGGGCCGTCTGCCCGAGGGAACCACCCCCCTGGATTACCAGCTGGAGTTGGTGCTGGACCCGCGCAAAGACACCTTCACCGGCAAGGTGGATATCGATATCCAGCTGGCGCAAGCCGCCCAGCATATCTGGCTGCACGGCAAGAACCTGAGTGTGCGCGAAGCTTACGCACAGCTTGAGGACGGCCGCCAGATCCCGGCCGAATACAGGGAAGTACTAGACAGCGGTGTCGCCATAATAGAATTTGCGCAGAAGATTGATGCGGGCACTTTCAAACTGCATATCGACTACAGCGCTGCATTTGACCGCAACCTGGCCGGGCTTTTTAAGGTCGAGGAACAGGGCGATACCTATGCCCTGGCAAAATCTGAATCCATCCAGGCCCGCAAGTATTTACCCGGCTTTGACGAACCCGGCCTGAAGGCGCCCTTTACTGTCAGCCTGACCATTCCCACAGGCTACACAGCTATCAGCAATGGGCCCGAGCTGAAGCGCGAAGCGGCGGGTGACGGCATGGAGAAAGTCACTTTCGCCACCACACCACCGATGTCCACCTACCTGCTGTCCCTGTCGGTGGGCCCCTTTGACCTGGTTGAGCGCCCGGCCATTCCGCCGAACAAATATCGCAAGGACCCGATCCCCCTGCGTGGCTTCGCCCGCAAAGGTCGCGGTGAGGATATGAATTACATCCTCGATATCACCCCCAAAATGGTGGAGACCTTCGAGACCCAGCTACAGCGCCCCTACCCGTTCAAGAAGCTGGACATTATTGCCGCCCCCCAGTGGCCCAGTGGCGCGACTGAGTTGTCTGCGGCAATTACCTATCGCGAACAGCGTATCCTGGTGGGCGACAACCCGGCACCGGGCACCCGCCTGGCCCTGGTAGAAGTGCATGCGCACGAAATTGCCCATATGTGGTTTGGCAATCAGGTTACCCCGCCCTGGTGGGACGACCTGTGGCTGAAGGAAGGTTTCGCCACCTGGGGAGAGGCACTGGCCCTCACCATTATGGAACCTGAAGCGGGGCACGACCTCAACGCAGCCACCTATGCGATCGGCGCCATGCAACTGGACTCACTGGCCAGTACCCGCGCGATCCGCGAGCCCATCGCGGACAACAACAATATCCGCAACGCCTACGACTCGATCACTTACTCGAAGAGCCTGGGGGTTATCCACATGGTGGACACCTATTTCGGCGCTGAGAACTTCCGCCCGGCACTGGGGCGTTACCTGGAAACCTTCTCCGACAGCGTGGCCGACTCGCCGCCCTTTTACAAAGTGATCGGCCGGGAAACCAACACCCCGGAGCTGACCGAGACCTTCCGCAGTTTTGTCGAGCAGAAAGGTGTTCCACAACTGGATATCTCTGTGGACTGCAATAGCGCAGGCAAGGCCTCGCTAGTGGTTCAGCAGAGCCGTTACAAACCCCTGGGCTCCCCGATCGCCGACACCGGCGATAAATGGAGTATCCCCTTCTGCTTCAGCACCGATAGCGGCGCGCAGCAGTGCCAGATCCTGACCGAACCGCGCGAGACTCTGGAAATCACCGGCACTGCCTGCCCGAACTGGGTAATGCCCAACGCCCAGGGCAGCGGCTACTATCGCTGGAACCTGCCCCAAGCGCAGTGGCAGGCACTGATTCAACAATTTGCCCAGTTCTCTGCCACTGAGCAGCTGTCCATTATCGACAGCGCCTTCTCCGCTTTTGAAGCCGGCAATCTCACCGCCGCGCCACTACTGGAAGTGGTGCGTAAATCCGCGCTGGCGGACAAGCGCCAGGTGATCACCATGCCGCTGCGCTATTTGCAGAAATACCGGGATAACTACCTGGATAAATCCCAGCGCTCTGCCTTCCTGAACTTTGCCCAGAAGCTGTACCTGCCGATACTCAAGCGCAGCGCCGACAGCGGTGATAGCGACCAGCAGATGCTGCACAGCGACCTGCTCACCTTTATGGCGCAAGTTGCCGAAGATCCAGATGCACGCAAACAATTACAGCAAATGGCAACCGCCTTTACCGGCTTTAAGCAGGAACGGGACCCGAAGGCGTTAAGCTCTGACCTATACCAGGCTGCCCTGAGTGTGGCAGTACAGGATGCGGGGGAAGATTTCCTCGCACACCTGATCAAAGTGCGCGCCGAGCTGGATGATCCCCGCTTTGAAAATGCCAGTGCCAATGCCATCGGCAGCAGCAACAATCCCAAGCAAGTGGAAACCATTCAGGCACTGGCGCTCAGCGACGAAATGGGACCGAGGGAATCCTTTGGCCTGATCCATTACGCCCTGACCCAATCCAGGGTTCAGGAGCAGCACTGGGCGTGGCTGCAACAGAACTTTGACAAGGTGGTAGATAAGATTCCGGCGCAGATCCGCCGCCGCACCCCCTCACTTGCCGCTGGTTTCTGCGATAAACAGCATCTGGGTGAACTGCAACAGCTCTTTGCCCAGAAAGGTGATTTAACCCCCGGATACCCGCGCAGCCTGGCGCAAGCCGAGGAGAGAATCCAGCTGTGTATGGCACTAGAGAAAAAGGGCAAGGCATTAATGGGAGCCCTGCCGAAGGCAGTCAATATCGCCGCTAAACAATAAAAAAATAAAAGCTGTTATTTAAATAGCGATTCAAAAAGGCCGGTATTACTTGGTAATACCGGCCTTTTTTATCGCTGTTCGCATTTGACTGAGGTTCCTATGACATTATGGACTTGCTGTGCTTGCGCAGCCGGAATGCCAGCCAAATCAATGGCAGCCCCAAAATAATGGCATAACCGCCGATAACCCAGAGCAGTGCCAGGGCTCCGATAGCCGGGCTAACTAAAATCGCAACTCCGAAAATCACCGAGAGAGCCCCGATAACGATAAGCAGCCACTCGTTATCAATTTCCTTGCGCAGGTGGATAGCGCCGATAATTTCGAAGAGACCCCGCACCAGGGCCCAGGCACCGATAAAAACCACCAATACCAAAGCGGTAACCTGCGGGAAAATAAAAGTCACAATACCTGCGGCCAGACTGATCAGCCCCGAGATAATCAACCACCACAGCGGCGTGGACTTATGCCGCCCGATCACCGCCGCCACCAGGGAAAAGACACCATCCAGAAAAGCGTAAACCCCAAAAAGCAGTACCAGGGTCAACAGGGACAGCTCCGGCCAGACAAATGTCAGCACACCAAAAATCACCGCGACGATACCGCGCAGTAGAAGTAACCACCAATTGGCAGACAGCACCTGCAAAATAGGACCGGTCGCCAGGGAAGGTGTTTCAGCGGACATAAAAAAGCCCCCAGGTTGAGCCCGCAGCCACGGCCAGATCCGCAACCGTTTTAAAAGCAACCTGCGAGCGCAGCCAGGCAGTCGACTCTGCAAAGATTGCGACCGCGCCGCAGGCCACTAATTTCAGTGTAGCTCTAAACGACAATCGGAGAATTATGCAAACTGCCCTGCGGGTCAGAAAAAAAGGAGGGAAATACTCTGGAGGGAGCGGCAGCCCAGGCTGGCTGCCGCAACAGCACAATCAGGCCAGAGAGCCGATCACACCGCGCAGTTTATCCACAACCGCGTCGATCTCGTGTTTCTCGATAATCAGCGGTGGAGACATACACAGGGCATCGCCGATACCCCGGGCCATCACTCCGGCCTCCCAGGCCATGCCAGAGACTTTGGCTCCGTATTTCCCTTTCAGGTCCTGCGGCGCACGCAGTTCAATCGCACCGACTAAACCGTAATTGCGCACATCGATCACATTGTCCAGATCTGCCAAGCTGTGCAGGGCATTCTCCCAGTGCTGGCCAATTTCACCGGCGGCGCGGGTCAGCAGGCCTTCGCGCTCGTAAATATCCAGGGTCGCCATACCCGCAGCACAGGCCACCGGGTGTGCGGAGTAGGTGTAACCGTGGAAGAATTCCACCGCACCCTCAGGGGCCGCATTCATCACGGTTTTATAAATTTCATCGCTGACAAATACCGCACTCAGGGGCACGGTTGCATTGGTAATTCCCTTCGCAGAGGTGATCATATCCGGAGTCACACCGAACTCCGTGGCCGCAAACGCAGAACCGGTACGGCCCCAGCCGGAAATCACCTCATCAAAAATCAGCAGCAGATCGTGCTTATCGCAGATTTCCCGCAGGCGTTGCAGATAGCCTTTAGGTGGCAGTACCACACCACCGGCACCGGCAAACGGCTCGACAATCACAGCGGCAATCTGCTCGGCACCGTGGAAGGCGACCAGCCTCTCCAGGTCTTCAGCCAGCTCAATACCGTGTTCCGGCAGGCCGCGGCTGAACGCATTGCGCTCGATATCCAGAGTGTGGCGCATATGGTTGGCTTTCAGCGGCTGGCCGAAGCCCTGGTAGTTGGGCGCAATACCGCCCACAGAAATGCCGCCGAAGTTTACCCCGTGATAACCCTTCTCACGGCCGATAAACATAGTGCGAGTGCCCTTGCCGCGCACACGCTGGTATTGCAGGGCAATTTTCAGGGCGCTCTCAACCGCCTCGGAACCGGAGTTACCGAAAAACACATGATCCAGGCCATCTGGAGTGTGCTTTACCAGGCGCTCGGAGTATTCAAAGCCCAACTCGTGACCAAAATTAAAAATAGAGCTGTAGTCGAGGGTTTTTGCCTGCTGGTAAATTGCCTCGGCAATTTCAGAGCGGCAGTGTCCCGCATTGCTGCACCACAGGCCCGCCGTCGCATCAATCACCTGGCGACCGCCCTTCTCGGTGAGATAAATCCCCTCGGCGTGCTCTACAATTCTCGGCGCCGACTTAAAAGTGCGGTTGGGGGTAAACGGCATCCAGAAAGCATCGGTTTGCATCTCAGACATAGTATTAATCTCCGCAAGTTCCCTGAAGTTTTAAACTGTTAATTAGGGGAGCCGCAGGCTCCCGGAAATCTGTTCGGGCTGAGGCTCAGGCCCCGAAACAGCAGTATTTGGTCTCGTAAAACTCGGCCATCCCCTCGACGCCGCCCTCGCGGCCAATACCGGACTCTTTAACCCCGCCGAAGGGCGCCACAGTGGTGGAGAAAACCCCGGTATTACAGGCGATCATGCCGTAGTCGAGCGCCTCTACCACGCGATTGGCGCGGCGAATATTTTCACTCATCACGTAAGCGGCCAAGCCGTACGGCGTTTCATTGGCGCGGCGAACTACATCGCCCTCATCGGAGAACTTCTGTATCGCCGCCAGCGGGCCAAAAATTTCCTCCTGGGCAATACGCATGCTATCGGTAACGTCCGTGAGGATGGTTGGCGCAAAAAAGTTATCGCCATTAGCCAGTTGCTCGCCGCCAATTTCAATTTTTGCGCCGGCCGCAACGGCATCCTGGACCAGCCCCTGAACCCGGTCTACGGCCCTGCGGAAGATCATCGGGCCCATATTGACCCCCTCCTCAGTCCCGTGGCCAATCTTCAGGGCCGCAACCTGCTCACGCAGCTTTTCCACGAATTCATCGTGACGCGATTCGTGTACATAGATACGGTTGGTCGCCACGCACACCTGGCCCGCATTGCGGAACTTGGTCGCCATACAGGCGCTGATGGCGGTATCCATATCCGCATCGTCAAATACGATAAACGGTGCGTTGCCGCCGAGTTCCATGGACATTTTCTTTACGGTGCTGGCGCACTGGGACATCAACAGTTTGCCCACCGCAGTAGAGCCGGTGAAGGTAAATTTGGCCACGCGGGGATCTTGGGTCAGAACCTTGCCAATGCCCGGGGAATCGCTGCCGGTAACTACGTTGATAGTCCCCTTGGGCAGGCCCGCTTGTTCAGCTAACTGGCACAGCGCCAGGGCCGATAGCGGGGTCTCCAGGGCCGGTTTAATCACCACGGTACAACCCGCCGCCAGGGCCGGGCCCGCCTTGCGGGTAATCATGGCATTGGGAAAGTTCCAGGGGGTGATACAGGACACCACACCCACCGGCTGGCGGATGGTATTCAGGCGCATGGCCGGATTGTGGGTCGGGATCGTCTGGCCGTAGGCCCGGCGACACTCTTCCGCGAACCACTCAATAAAGGAGGCGCCGTAGAGGATCTCACCTTTCGCTTCCGCTACCGGCTTGCCCTGCTCCAGGCTGAGGATCATGGCCAGATCGTCGCTGTTATCCACGATCAGCTGGTACCAACGCTTGAGCAACGCAGCTCTCTCAGTGGCTGTGCGGCGGCTCCAGGCCGGGAAGGCCGCACTGGCAGCAGCGACTGCGGCCTCGGCATCTGCGGCACTACCGTCGGCCACACGGCCCAGTAGCTCGCCGTTTGCCGGATCGCATACAGCCACAGTGGCGGCAGCGTCACGCCATTCGCCCGCAATATAGTTCTGAAATTTCAACAGGTCCGAATTTGCTAGTTCCACAGGGAAAATCCTAGTAAATAGATGTTATTAGTAGTATGCGGCGATTCTGGCCGCAGCTGACTGAGGAGAATAGTAGTATTTTTCCAACTAAAGTTTATATTTATCAAACTTTAATCGAATCCGCAGCCCGTAGCGCCGGAAACAACCTGGAAGTGCACCTATGAGCAAGACCAAAAATGCCCTGGGAGGCCGCCTCAGCGATATGGATTTGCGCCTGCTGCGGGTCTTCCGCGAGGTTGTACACGCCGGCGGGATCACCCCCGCCGAAGTCACCCTGAATATCAGCCGCTCCACTATTAGTGTGCATATCTCCGACCTGGAGACCCGTCTGGGCATGCCGCTGTGCCTGCGCTCCCGGGGCCGGGCCGACTTCAAGCTGACCCCGGAGGGAGAGGCCCTGTACCGGGCTATTCTGGAGCTCGATGGGCACCTGGACACCTTCAAAAGCCAGGTCAATGCGATCCAATCCCAGCTCACCGGCACCCTGCGTCTGGTCATGCCCGACGACGTGCTGGAAATACCGCAGTTGAATCTTCCCGCAACCATCGCCCAGCTGCGGGAGAAGGCCCCGCAACTGCGCCTGGAGGTACAGCTGGCCGCCCCCCAGGAACTGGAGTTGGAAATCCTCGCCGGTCGCGCCGATATCGGTATCAACCCCCTGCACTCGCGCCGGCCCGGGCTGGAATACCAGCCCCTGTTCTACCACCAGTCGATCCTCTATTGCAGTAACACCCACCCCTGTGCCCGGGCTTCGAGCATTGATGAGGAACTGCTCACCCAGCAGGAGCTGGCCGCGCCCAGCCACAGTGTGCTCTCCGGGGCGGCGCACCTGTACCGGCTGTTTCCCAAGCGCTCTACCGCCAACCATATGGCGGCGAGACTGGCGATGATATTGTCGGGCTGTTTTGTTGGTTTTTTACCCGAATACCTGGCCCGCAAATATGTCGAGGCCGGAACCCTTCTGCCCCTGCTGCCAGAGAGATTCCACTATCAAATTCAAAATGCTGCCACATTCAAAAAAAGCGCAACCACTCATCCCGCCGTACAACTTTTTTTACAAGCCCTGCAAGTCAATCAACAGACTTAACAAATTCGCTTTATCAGCGCTGATACTGCAATAGCCACTCCAATAATACTGAGCAAATTATGCTCCCTCGTGTATTGATCACCCAGCATAATGATTAAATAAATTCAAATAACAAAAGCACACTGACGTACAAATCAACTGTAATTTGACCCGCCACAGTGGTAATCTCAGCAATCAACAAGTAACAGGAATAGGTCGTGATAGACTTCAAAAACTCATCGGTTTTTAAGCTTAAACCCATAGATACCGCTGAAACCAGAGATGACTTCAACAAATTCCTAATCGAAGGCGAGTTTATTTTTGCAGGATTTAAAACTATTCGCGATCAGGTTGTCTTTACCAACAAGCGTATTATTGCCGCCAATGTCCAGGGTATCACTGGCTCAAAAGTAGATTACACTTCCTTACCTTTCAGCAAAATCCAAGCATTTTCTGTAGAGACTGCCGGTACTTTCGACTTGGACTGTGAAATAGAAGTTTATTTAAGTGAGATCGGCAAGGTCAGATTCGAGATAAGGGGTTCATTCGACCTTATTCAGTTCAACAAGTATATCAGTCAGTACATTTTGGACTGATATCGCCAGCGGAATAAAAAATAGCGGGCAATAGCGCCCACAGCTTTATCAATCAACTCGATAGTAGAGAGGGACATCCATGTCACAAGTCTGGTTAGAAAGCCTGATTACTGAAAATGCACAACAGGGCTTTGAGCTTGCAATGAAACTATCCAGAATGGGAGTAAAGTACACACAGCCTTCAGATGAAGTGCGGGGAAAGCTAAGATCCGCCTACGAGGAAAATGCAGATAGTCTAATCGCCTCCTCCCAGGTAGTTGCGATCAACTTCCAAACAGTTGCAGCGGCCAATAACTACTGGCGCAGCTAATTTAGCCCGGTGTTTCATCCGCTTGAGATGAAACACCCACCCTCCCAGCCAAATAGCACTAGCCCATCTCTCTTCTTCAGACAATCCAGCCGGTATGACAATTAAGGCGCATCCAAATAGGGGTTTGTCTGCGTCTAAATATCAGAGATACTAGTAACTTATAAGTTACACCAGAAATGGTACAAAATACTTATCTCTTATTTATAACTTTTATTCACTAACAGGAGAGTCTTATGCGAACACTTGGAAATTTTCTGTGGTTTATTCTTGGTGGCGTCTTTATGGGGCTCTGCTGGTGGTTTTTCTCACTGATCGCTTTTGTCAGTCTTATCGGTATTCCCTGGGGAAGAGCCTGCTTTGTGATGGGCAAGTTTTCCTTCTTCCCCTTCGGCAAAGAAGCCATCTCCCGGGAGGAGCTCACCCTGCGCGGAGATATTGGCACTAGTGGCTTTGGCTTAATTGGGAATATTATCTGGTTTCTGCTCGCGGGCATCTGGCTGGCTATTGGCCACCTTCTGCATGCCATTGTCTGCTTTATTACCATTATCGGTATACCCTTTGGTCTACAGCACCTAAAGCTTGCAGCAATATCGCTCTCACCAATCGGCAAAACGATTGTCAGCAAGGAAGTGGCGCAATCCGCCAAAATGCGCAACGCAGATTCTGAAGTTACCCGGTTGCGAGGTGGTACTTAAGGAGCCTCTGGCTTACAGAGCGGTTCACAATCAAGGCGCGGCTTCGCAGGAATGTCTAGACCTTTCAAGAAGTCGCAACGCGGAGTGTGAATCGCTCTGTAAGCCCCGAAGGGCGGGCCTATTTCAGCGGGTAATGAGGCGTATGCATAAAATCCTGATTCACTATTTCCCACAAACGATTTCCTTATTAGTGTAATATTCTTGGAGCAAGACAGACATAACGCGCAGGCTGTCGCTCTGCCGCTGTTTGTTAGCAATTTTACTACCGAGAGTCTTTCTTGCCGCTGCGCTCTTTATTCTGTTCTGCGAGCAACTTCGGTAAATTTTACTTACCCTTTTTCTTCTTAGCTTCTTCCAGGCTGATACGTGTTTTATTACTACTATTTTTCATTGCTTTTTCTCCGCAGAAGGTCAAATTGAGATAGCTCTTCATCGGTTAAATGATACAAATCAGAATCTTCATCAATCATACGATTGATTTCTTCTTCTGAAATTTCATTGAACTTCTTCTTACTTGAAAGACTTTTCAGTTTTCTTACTTGATCCAATGTAATTCTACGAATATTTTCACTCATGCAGTTAACCCGTGTTTGAAAGTGCGGCTCTCATATTGCTCAATATCTTTTTTCTTAGTCGGCCGCACAGAAATTATACGATTAACGAGAATTCCTCCCTCATATACTCTTTCTGTGTACACGACAAAAAGAACACCGAGATCACTTCTTCCTATTGTTTGGTAGCGAACCTCTCCATAGTCACGACGCGTATCTACACACTCTTAACGAAAGGGATCATCCCAAATTAAAACGGCATCGATGAAATCAATACCTCTCTGCAATAAAGTGGTTTGCCTCTTTTTCTCATTCCACTCAAACTCCACCTCATCCTCCATAAGTTGATTGAGTCGATTGCTAACGCTGGTAACATGCGATGCGTTGTTCAGCGACCGCATGCCTGCCTTTGTTAGGCGAATTACTTTTACTCATACAATTTAACCACTTTACTAGACTTACCCTTTTTGGACTTAACCTTTTTTAGCTTGCTAAGCAAATGTGGGGATACATTCCATTTTTGCCCAGACTCGGTAATGACTGTAACAGTTTTCTTATTAAATTTAACGAGCGTTCCTATTTGACGGCCTTTACCAGGCGGATCGAAACTAACTTTCTCGCCAGGAGTGAACTCCATCATTTCATTGTGAACATGAAAGGATTCTATAATTTTTAACCTCTCAACAATACGATGATTGAGTTCAATTAATTCTTCTTCAGTTAATTGATCAATGTCTATTTTCATAATATTTCTCGATCATGCTTTGAGCGCATAACGCCCACACTAAGTTTTATACACAAGTGAACCAGTGAAAATTACTACTCTGATAAGCTCTACAAGAGTATTGAGAACTTCAACTCTATCTACTACAGGCAAGATCAGATACCTAAGTAGAGAGGGATACTGGTGATTATATAATCAATATGCGCTCTACTCCAGGGAGAGCGTTAGATTTAGCGTAAAACTCAAGCGCTTTTGGTCTTACAGACAGTTAAATTTCATCCATTCCAGTCGGGAAGCTAGGCTATTTCTCTGTATGAGGCTTTGAATAGGATTCAAATATGTGTATAAAACACAGCGCCAAACTTTGGGACGGACCACGCAGTGGGACGTCCCAGCAGCCGCAGGCTGCGACAACAGCGCCTTGTTATGTGCTGCACTTGCTAATAGATACATTGTAATTACCTGGATTAACTAACAGGATATTTGCATGATTTACGATTTGACTGCCATGCCAACCGCAAAACTTGTGGTCCTTTTCTGTTTGATGACACAGAGCAAGTGCGGACTCTATTTTTCGGGCTTTGACCCCAGAGCAGTTTATAGATGTACAATTCTCATCATTTGAAACTGCTACGTTAAAACCTCTGAACGCTTCTACGCTCGACTTACACTCCTGCCCGCCTAGAGCTTGTACAGAAATAGATGATAGAGGCAAAAGCAATAGGAATAAAATTCTAATTTTTTTCATAACTCTCCCAACCGGATGACGCATAACGCCGCCAACACGCGCGGCTTTGCAGTGAAGGCGAAGCCGTAACGGAAAAGCCGTCGCCGTGCTTGGCTTTGTTAGCTTTTTCCATACAGCCACTCAATTCTTGATAGAACACCATCAATTTCATTTTCTTCAATTAATTTAACGCCACCAAAATATGAATACTCAGGTCGAAATTTATATATTGACCTAATTGATTGCTTTGTACTTTCATTGATTGGATTTGAAGCCCAAGGGTTTTCAAGGAGAATAACACCGTCCGTTGTTAGCACAAGCGCCGCCGATAGCGAAGCTCGGCTTCTAAATATTCCATCTTTATGCTGGCTATAAAACCCTGAATGGGCATCACCGTACTTTAAGACAAATCGATCTGGAGCAAATGAACTTTTATCTTTTCTTCCATAAAATGAATGCCAAATACCAAAACTACCTATATATGTATGACCGGCATGATTTAAGCTTTCGTATGGCGCCACTTTCAAACTAGAAACTTCGAATCCGTTCATCAGGTCTAGCCACAGAATATTTTCTGCACCTTGTACAGTTTGATCATTCGACCACTTATGGTTAAGAACTTTATCAATTGTCTTGTTCGCAGGGTAGGTTAAAGCCTTGCCGTCAGATCCCGTTACAGGGTGGGATATAGTAGTACGCACCATGCCACTCTGATTATCTAGCGCAGCTTTTACTTTTTCTTTTTCAGGCTGTGAATCTTGCGGACAATAGACTTCAATGTACCTATTTGACCCTATGGATAAATCAGGTGTTTTCTTCTTTTTGGCCTCAACTAACGGCTCAAGATTGCCAAAGATTTCAGAAAGAAGGCCGGAAGCTATAAGCTCCGCTGCATTCTTTGAAATAACGGAAATTTCATCTTGATTGCCTGTTATTTCTCTGCAAATTCCACGCACTTGCTCAACAACCCAAGGACGATGCTTGGATATGATTGAATCGTTCATTGCTACACTTAGCGCATGAAGCTGTGAATATGAACTACTCTTCAAGTCATTTTGTGATGCTATATGTATCCGCTTCCCCAAATAGCTATTGCGGTGGATCTCAATAGACTCATCTGAGATCAAAGAAAACAACCCTGGATTTATCCCCTTATGAATCAAATCCGTTATTTGTTCTTGCATAGTGACTCGACTCATATGATGGAAAGCTAACGCCAAGCCTGTGTTTTATACACATTATTTAAGTCCATTTAGAGCTTCTGCTGCCTCAATATAATGAAGTAGCTTGGTGTATCCCTGCCAAACGGTTTTCACCCCTGGCTCACCATCCCCTTTACGCCCCAAAAAACCTCCTAAACCTGCCAGCATGCGGGTTATATCCCTCATGCTTGGGGGTTCATTTGGTGGAGTAGTTTTATCTCGCATCATCCATATCATACGCCATTCTTTTTCAGAGTAGGCACTCGTACACGGTGCTTCAGGAAGTCTTCGTGCTCGTGTAGTTATCGAATGTAGTCGCCATCCAATAATCATATAGATCGCAATGCAGTTCAGCATTCGCTGCTCTGTTCTAAAACGATTACTTTCTATCTGACATCCACCTTTTAACACTCGAAAATAGGTTTCAATTTCCCACCGGCTTCGATACCACTCAATGATAACCCTCGCCTGCTTAAAGTCTTCAACTGAAAGATCCGTCAACAGCATCCACTCAATCCCTTTCTCACCCTCTGGTGGGGTTAATTCTTTAGCCAGTACAGCATAGAGAGAAAGTGGTCTTTTAGATTTTCCTTTTCCTAGTAATCGTATTTCAGTAGTGGATACGCTAACTTTGGCTTTTCTTCCAGGTTCTCCATTCCGCTTGGGAATATCTACCGTGTATTGACCAATAGATTTCTGCTCATTCATATGATCCCAAAGCAAAACCGTTTCTTCTCCATCGATCTCTAAAGTGCGATTGGCCTTAGCTCGAACGATATAGCTCGCCCGCCTCTGTTCGCTTTGATCTTCAGCCAGTTGAAACCACTCATGAATATCACCCTCTCTATCAGCAATACTCACAATTGTGCTTTCAGGACAGCGCTCCTGTATCTGACAAGCAGATTCGTAATGGTCTAGCCAGCGTCGACTCTCCTTATCCTTTATCGACTTGGTATAGCGGGAATTGGCGCTTGACTCCTTATCTCTCTGCCACATACTGCCCTCAACGACACCCAAGTTAACTCTTGATGGCGTTATAGCGATGGAGGTGTGCAACAGTTGCTGATTGGTCTCTTTCCGCCTAAGTGTTCCCATCTCTTTACTTTCTAAGTCAGTGGCAAAATTTAGAAAGGTGGTATCTTGAGGGATAAGAACAACGGGCTGCGCCTTGATTCTCTCAAGAGTTGCTGATTTATGGCCGCTCATAATAGAGTCAAAGTTGACTTTATCATTTTCGATAAAACGATAAGCCGCAAACGTTTCTGCCCAAGTTTTGTTTGCACAGGGAATGCTACTCTTTGGATCTGAACTTAAACTACTAAGAATATTGGACAAGCGCTTATTCAAGCGTGTATCACCCATAACCTGATTTTTTACTTCGTCCATGACCCAGTCCTGCATAATAATCCAATCAAATCAAATCTGTAATTCTTACCAGGACAAACTGTAACTTATTGATTTACATAATAAAACTGGAAAAACTTGTGTATAAAACTTAGCGCCAAGCTTTGGGGCGGTCCACGCAGTGGGCCGTCCTAGCAGCCATAGGCTGCGACAACAGCGCCTTGTTATGCATTTACCACTCCCAATGCGGCAAAACCGTAGCCCATGAAGATAATGCCGCCAGCGAAAAAACCTAGCCACCAAAATTCGCTTCTTCCGATACCCGATAAAAGCTTCTTTTTGTATATAAATATCTTTGCGCACCAGTAGGTAGCAGTACAAAGAGCGACAAAGGATATAAACCCTAACCAGCCACCCAAAGCTCCTATGACTAATAATGAACTTCCAAGAGAGGCTGCCATCCCTGCTAACAAACCCTCGAGAAGATAGTCACTGTTCTTTTTACTGTCCTGTCTTCGAAACCAGCTCATGAGTCACCAGAAGATGCATAACGCCCGCCGCACAGGCGAGCAACTTGTTGCGAGTCCAGCGCACGAAGTGCGCGCTTGTGCCGGCTCTTGTTAGAGAGCTAGCGCACTACCGGCACTGACATGAAACGGTTCCCCAACAACCTCAACTGCTTCTGGAACAGGCAAGTTGTTACCACAACAGTCTATTTCAATGTATTCAACCATTCCTGATTTTCCTGAGAATATTAGGATCTCTAACGTTTTACCGGCTTCTGCAAGATTAAAGTTTGCTTCAAAAATTACACCATATTTACCTGGAACTGCAATTGCTTTGGTGAAAGCCGGGACCAGGACCTTGAAACTATTACAACCGCACTGACAGAACTCAGAAAACACGGCTTTATCGAGGTGATTCTTTAGCGCTGGTGCATCAGGGAACTGACATCTCTCTAAAATAAAGTTAATCCAATCCCGCGCCCTATGTTCGTTATTCATTGGTTCTCTAACGCCAAGGCTGTGTTTTATACACATATTTGAATCCTATTCAAAGTCTCATACAGAGAAATAGCCTAATTTCCCGACTGGAATGGATGAAATTTAACCGTCTATAAGACCAAAAGCGCTTGAGTTTTACGCTAAATCTAGCGCTTTCCCTGGAGTAGAGCCCATATTGATTAAACAATCACCAGTATCCCTCTCTACTTAGGTATCTGATCTTGCCTGTAGTAGATAGAGTTGAAGCTCTCAATACTCTTGTAGAGCTTATCAGAGTAGTAATTTTCACTGGTTCACTTGTGTATAAAACTTAGCGCCAAGGTAATGGGCCGACTGGAGCGCAGCGTAAGGAGGTCCAGCCGCAGGCGCCATTGACCGCCTTGTTAGAAGTGACTCTGCTTTCTACGAAGCTCAATGGTTCGCTCCTCAGCCACCACAGTGATGATGCCTTTTTTATGATCATAATTGAACGGCAAATAATAGCCTTCTTCCGTATTTCCGGCCTCATCTAGAAACCATAATTGATATGAATTTTCGCCAGTACTTTGATATTTGCACTCTGAGGCCATGCCATCAACTGGGCCGCCTACAAAGATAAAACAATCTTCAGCGCTCTCAAACTTAATCAAAGTCCGGCTTTGATCATCTTCGTGTTCCCACTCTCCCTTGATCATATTGCTTGTACAGGAGACGAGGAAAAACACAGCTAGAATGGTAGTTACGATCTTCATGGTTTTATACTTCTAACGCTGTGCACACCGGCCGGAAAAAAGCGCAGATTTTTGGAGGTCCAGCCCACGCAGTGGGCGATGGTGCTGTACCTTGTTAAATTATAAATTTCAAACATTGCGCCATACTTATTTATATAAATAGTCGTGCATTTTCCACATAGCATTGAAGCTACGTTCTTTATCTTTTTCGACTGCTGAATCTATATCTACGCCGGGTTTATAGGTAACGCTACCTAGCATGAATAGATCTTCTATTGTTTCTGGAGGCGATTCGACCATTCTCTTAATTTCGGCAATGTATTCTTCGGGCAGGTCACTGACAATTTCTGATGGTGTAATATCATTTGCGAGACCAACAAGCTTATTTAGAAGCTCGCCTTTTGTGACAATACCCTCGTCGTAAGAGTTGATTAGTTCTTGCACCAAAGTCATTACTTATGCCTGAAATTTAACGCCTTTGTAACGGGCAGCTTTACTGTGAAGCAGCGCTTAAAGCTGTCCAGCCCGAAGGGCGATCGTTGACAAACTTGTTAGGTGTTTGCACTACGACCCCCAACTATTGCGAACCAAAAAAATGCTACTCCAGCTAATACAACCGCAAGTGCCGTGTGGTTTGGCTCTATACTGCGTACATAAATCAAAGGCGAACCAGCCATCGCCAATGAAACAAATAGGTATGCAAGTTGCGGCCACCTTTTTGTACCGTTCATATTCTTCCGCCAGGCATTCAACAACAGAGTGCCAGCCGGAATGAAAACGATCATGAATACTTCAAATATTCCCATATATCTCTACGACACATAACGCCAAGCCTGTGTTTTATACACATATTTGAATCCTATTCAAAGTCTCATACAGAGAAATAGCCTAATTTCCCGACTGGAATGAATGAAATTTAACCGTCTATAAGACCAAAAGCGCTTGAGTTTTACGCTAAATCTAGCGCTTTCCCTGGAGTAGAGCGCATATTGATTAAACAATCACCAGTATCCCTCTCTACTTAGGTATCTGATCTTGCCTGTAGTAGATAGAGTTGAAGCTCTCAATACTCTTGTAGAGCTTATCAGAGTAGTAATTTTCACTGGTTCACTTGTGTATAAAACTTAGCGCCGTGCTCACCGGTTTAGTGAAGTTGGCGGCTTTTTTGTTCACAAAAAAGGTGACAGCTTTACCAAATCCGCGTGCAGCACCTTGTTAACCCTTTACTACGAACAGTCCCACCCTAGAAGAACCAATTTACAGTGACGACACTTGAATTTGTAAAATGCATTGTCACCTTTTGGGTAGTACCCTTCAGTCACAGTGTTCCAAAATTTCTCATCACCCTCGTAGTCAAGTATCCATTGTTTTTTTGTTTCTTCGGATGCATATTTTACATCTTCCTCTGATGCGTCTCCATGAAACTCACAAGCATCATTGCAGTGGGACAACCAGCATTCTTGCTGCCAAGATACATACCCAGGATTTCTCTGAGTTACTTCTTCTGTAATTTCTTTGGATATACCACTGCTCAGCAGAGGATGTGAATCTGAAAACTCAGCATCATATTTCTTTGCTGCATCACCATTAGCAATACACCAAGGACAAATAGAATCATCTAGATCCGCAATCGCGTAGACCGGGCCAGTGTAAATGTAACCGCTCTTTTCGCCACAGCATACGCACGTAATATCACTTTCCTCTATTACGTCGTTGCCTTCTGGATCTATATGATATTTGAACTTTGGTAATTCCATGACTCTCCTTGAGGGGTAATGCCCAGCTAAGCTGCCGGAACGGAGTTGGTTGCTTTTGTGCTATTTAAGCACAAAACAAGTGACGCAGTGGAGGTCAGATTGAGCTGTTTGGTACGCCCAGCATGGGCGTGAACTAATGGGGTGAAAGTCCCCTGTAGGAGGATCACCGTTTAATGGTCTCCATTAAATGCTAACTACTAGCAAATGGCAACTGCAAGACCGTGAGGTCTTATGGGGAGGAAGCCGCTAGCAAAGCTACGAGCTGACGAACAGAAACATCATATAAGGCTTAGCCTGGAGGCGAGGTAGCCAAGGATACCGAAGCCATGTGGTCTAACGGGTAGAGTAAATGATGCAGTTGTGTAGTGAAAGTTCACGTTCTTATCTGGGGAGATCTGTTCAACCTGCTGCTGTAAAGCTGTCAGCGTGGCCGCTGACTCATAAGTAGGCCCAGCCCGCTAGCCACCATCGCGGGGGTAAACAAAATTGGTGGAACACAGCAGTGCCTCGGCCAGTAATGGCCAAGGTGATTGAACAGAAGTCAGCCGACGGCATAGTAACCTAATGCCAAGATTAATACCTTGGATACGGTGAAGGCCTGAACCCAAAATCCACGAGTTAAAAGACAGGGCTAGCCTACCGATGTGTTGCCAGCCGGATATAAAATTGACGTAGCGCACTGCCATGACACTCAACTCAAATAAAAATCTGCTTGAAACCATCCTCAGCAAAGAAAATCTTAATGCTGCATGGAAACACGTGCGAAGCAACAAAGGTGCCGCAGGCATTGACGGGATTACTGTCGATAATTTTGTGCAGCACTTCAAGGCAGTTGGTGGCCAGTGTGGGCTCGGGATACCTACGATCTTTGATCGTGTTATTCAGCAGGCTATCGCCCAAATCATCGGTCCCAATTTCGATAAAACCTTTTCGGAGTTCAGCTATAAATTCTGCCCAAAGCGATCACAGCATCATGCGGTGAAAAAGCTACAGAAGTATATCGAAGGCGGGAAGCGAATAGCCGTAGATGTCGATTTATCTAAGTTCTTCGACCGGGTCAACCATGACTTCCTCATGAGTTTACTTGGCCAAAGAATCAGCGATAAGCGTTTACTCAAGTTGATCGCAAGTTGATCGCAAGTTACTTGCGTGCAGGAAGTGTAGAAGATGGATGCTGGAAAGCCTGTCATGAGGGGGTGCCACAAGGGGGCCCTTTATCGCCGCTGCTCTCCAACATTGTACTCGACCTGCTCGATAAAGAGCTGGAAAAACGCCGACATGATTTTGTTCGCTATGCGGATGACTTTGTGATTGTTGTTGCTTCTAAGCGCGCGGGTGAACGGGTTATGGCGAGTATTAAACGCTTTGTTGAGCGCAAGCTTAAACTCAAAGTTAACGATACTAAAAGCCAAGTAGTTCCTGTCAGCCGCTGTAAGTTTTTGGGGTTCTCTTTTCGCGGTGCAAGGCTCGTCTGGCATGACAAGTCCCTGCTCCAATTTAAATACCGCATCCGCTAGATTACAGGGCGATCCCGTGGTATTTCTATGGGAAAGAAACTGAAAGAACTTACCGTGTTCCTCCGTGGTTGGATCAATTATTTTGGTATAGCGCAAGGCTATCAAAAATGTATCTATCTTGACTGCTGGATACGACGAAGATTGAGAATGAGCTACTGGAAAAACTGGCGTAAAGTGAGAACGAAAGTCCGAAACTTACTATGAATGGGTGTGAGTGAATCACTGGCTGTCACTTGTGGATCGTCCGGTAAGAGTTACTGGCGAAATGCAAAGACCGAAGATATTCATATTGCACTCAACAATGAGCTTTTCCAAAAGATGGGCTTGATTTCGTTACGTGACCGCTGGGTAGAGATTCATTACGGATAGGGAACCGCCCATTGCGGACCCGCACGATGGGTGGTGTGGGGGCCGGTAGCTAGAAAATACCGGCTACCCGATTTAAATGTTGCACATATTCGGCTATTGTGATTCCGCCTGCAACACCACCAATTAGTGGAAACGCTACAAATTGTGCATGATAAAAATCCACTGCTTGAACTCTTAGGCTATACAAAGCCAAAAGCACAACAGAAATAGCGAGACCTACATTAAAAACAACGTACTTAGAAACTCCCAAATTCTTTGCGAGAACCAAGCCCACCATTCCTGAAAGTAGTCCTTGAACAAAATAGCTCTTAATATTTAGAAATACATCCAAATAGCGAGGCAAATCGAACAGACTTGGAGGGCGAAAGTAAAGTGAGGAGCAGAACATTACACTCACCATAGCTACAACAAGTACTGCGTATTTCCCGATCTTATTCAATGACATTTAACGCCCGCAATAACCGGCTGGAGCGAAGTTAATTGCCTGGTTATGTGTAACTTCACACACCCGATCTTGATCCATTTTTTAGCACCCACAAAATAAGTGATGGGAGCAGAGAAAAATCGATTATAAGTGCAAGCCATAGATAACTTAAATATGGCTTTCCGGGCATCCACATTACGCCCAGTAGCATAAATATTCCACCAACCACCGGTATATTACTGGGCCCTGATTTCTTAATTATACGGCGTATTGATATCGGCCAATTTAGCAGACCTATAAAAACACCAATACTTAGTAGAGCTATTCCGAAATATTCCAACTACCGAATCTCTTTGAGATACACACAGCGCCTAGCTCACCGGAAAATGACGAGCGCAGCGAGTTATTTGTCCGGTGCAGCTACTTGTTAAGCATTGTTGGCGACAATGTTGCAATCTTTAATTCGCCAATGGGTGAATCAACGAAGCTTTCTCTGTACTCATCTCTAGCCTGAATACCAAGAGACGGCGCAAAAATAATACCCTTATCAATTTTGCTTGCGACCAAATAATGCTTTATTTGCTCCATAGCCTCTCTTGCACGCCGATTGTAGTACGTAGATGGACGCTTAAGTTCAACTATAACTCGACCATCACCTTTCTTTAACAGCATGTCTATTTGCATGCGACCTACTCCATGATCTATAGAGTATTCAGTCAACACTTCTATGTCCGGGTCTGCTGCTGCAATGAAACCAGCCAAACGGCCCTGAAGCTCATACTCTTTAAGCTCGGAAGCACCCACCGACTCTTCGTTAAGCTCTTCAATAAATAATTTAAGAAGCTCAATACTCTGCTGCATGAACCCCATAGAACCGTAAGCTTTTCCGTCGCCGAAAAATCCTGCAGCTCTTCGAGCAACCTTTTCTCTTTCCAGATCAAATGATCGTTTTTCAATCATTTGATCTAGAAGAATATTAAAGAAAGCGGATACGCTTACGATTGCAAGAAGTGCTTCCTGAGATGAAAAAAATAGTTGGTAGTCATGAGTGGATTTATTTCTCCACTCTGTTCTATAAATCGTAAATTGCGATAAAACCCGATCCTTGAGAGTATTATTGGACTCGAAGTACTTCTCAATTTGATACGGTGTTTTTTTAGATGGATCATCAGATGTGAGGATTCGATAAGCCTCTTTGAGAGCACCTTCAAACGCTTGATTGGTTCTATAAATAACATCCGTGTATAAGTGCTCTCCATTGGACTTTCCTTGCTCGTAATGAGTTTCGGAAATCTCTATGTGATGAACAACCGCATCTAAGCCTTGCTCTGACGAGGTTCCTTCAAAGCTCTTTGTTTTTGACTTTATTAGCTTGAGTAAATCCATAGTCTCTCTAGATGCTTAACGTCTTGCTCACCTGCACATACTGCGGAGAGCGTTTTTGTGTAAGAATGGAGCGTAGCGACAGACACAAAAACGAGCGTAGCAGTATGTGTCAGCGTGCAGCAATTCGTTATGCATTTTGGCGCTCAAGATTTTTTATTAGTGCGTAATAATTTTTTTCATGCTCATCATAGCTTGCGGAATCGTCTTTACTATTTAGAAACTCAACAGCCTCTTTTAGCCATGGAAAATTTAGAGCACTAGCCCATTCGGGCAGAAGCTCATCAAATTCTGCCTCCCAAGCACTTTCAATAATCGAAGCCGCGAACTCTAAATAACTTCCATAGATATTCTCACCACCCTCGACATAGACTTTTCTGATAGATCTATCAAAGTGCGTCGCACAGTAGATAGCTCCAAAATTTCCATCATCCCATAATGGCTCGTAATCTTTGGGAATAATGCCTGCCTGTTCGGTGTCGTTACAAAGGTATAGTTCTTTTGGTACACCTAGCCATATATCAAGATTTTCTGGAACAGTTTTTTCCAGGAAAATACTAAGAAATACGTCCGGGTATTCTCTCGCTTTTAGATAATTGACTGTTCGATCTTTAGTAAACATTCAGATTCTTTAGTTTGGTTGCATAACGCCCAGCGCAGGCGCAGCCAGCGCGGAGCGCTTTTTGTGTTAAGGTTTGAGCGCCAGCGAGTAACATAAAAAGTGCGTAGCGTTGGCTGTCGCTCTGCCGCTGCTTGTTAGCTTTTACTTGGCACATAACCTGTAGCATTTCTTGCAAAGAACGCAATTGCTCCGGAATACACATCCGATAGTATGTGGGCAATGATAGCAACTGCGATACTCTCAAAAAATAAATATATACCACAAAACAAAGCACCTAAGAATACAGTTTTAATGACATGCCTCCAGCCAAGATAAACGTGCCAAAGGCCAAAAAGTAAACTGCTACCAAAAATAGCAAGCACCCAATGAGTTTGCAGATCGAGAAAGCTATAGAGATACCAGCGAAATATCAGCTCTTCACATACTCCAGCACTAACGGAAACCAATAAACTAAACAGTAAAAACTCTTTCCGGGATTCTGGCAGTATATCCAATAGTGAATCGCCGCCATCCTTAAGCCCATTAGCAATCTGAAGTCTAATATTTTCGCTGCTATTTATAGAAGACACCACATATGCTAGATAGATAAGAAAAGTGATAAAAATAGAGATAGCTAAATAGATTTTCCAGGTGGAAGCAGGGAAAATATGGGGAGCGTTTACGCTTAATTTTCCTTCAAAAAAAGAAAAAATTAAGAATCCTGTGATAGCCCATAATGCTATTGAAATTTTTACATACTCCACGCTCTTACTTTGAGACTTGTATTTCTCTAAGACAAGATCTGCTATCGGAAATAGTGATAATGTCAATAGCAGTGCTATTTCTAATGTTTGCATGGCTGATATTCCATTACTAAGCTAACGCCAAGCTCACCCGCGGAGGCGCGATAGCGCCGGAGTCGGGTGCAGCGTCTTGTTAACTTTTTTCTCTCCGATCACTTTCATTCCATTCTTTATGATTCCAGTGAACACTCTTTGCCCCCACATCCCTAATTGATAGATTGGGATCATTGCTATGAATTAACGTAACGAATTTTTTTCCATAAACAAGATAGGAATAAGTTTGATCAGACATTATATCGAGAAACACTTGTGAGTTAGAAACATCTCGATTATGCCAAGAATCAAAGTTTCTTACGCAGACCAGTACACCGCCTTGAGGGCCTCTCTCAATCTCAGAAATAACATCGTCAAAAGCTCCCCAATTGCGCCCATAGTAACCAGGGAAAGAAAATACTTCATGGCAATCGCTATGGAAGTTCTCCATTGTGTACCATTTTTCTCCATCTAAGACGTACACTTTATATCCCGCGTCTTCATACCATGATATGTCTTTCTCAAATAACGCTAAATCAAAGTATTTGGTCACTGGCCCATACGCGAGGTTTTTAAGATCTAATTCAATTTCACCCATGTTTGATTACTTCTGAAAGTTAACGTCGTGCTCTGGGGAAAACCTGAGCGTAGCGTAGGTTTGTCCCTAGCAGCACTTTGTTAGGAGCTCCACACATCACTGAGCCCTGAACATTGAATTGCAGCTTTTTTCTAGTGGATCAACATTATTCCTCACGAGCTCGATTTTTTCTCGCATATTTCTCTTATACTCTTCATGGCTTACCTCCCCCACTATATAAACCCACTTCTCCCAGTCTTCGTCTGAGACTGGCGATCTGTTAATCTCTTTCCAGAACATCTCATTGGCCCCAATCTCGTCTGAGGCTAAAAGTTCGAGAATATCTATTACATTTCCTTCCGTGAGAAATCTAAAAGCTGCGTCCACAATAAAATCAGCAGTCGGTGTTTCCTGGCGGAGCTCTTCATCATATAGCTTTTTAAAATTTTCAAATTCTTGACCCATCGAGACTCCTAACGCCCAGCGCAGGCGCAGCCAGCGCGGAGCGCATTTTGTGTTAATGTTTGAGCGCCAGCGAGTAACACAAAATGTGCGTAGCTTTGGCTGTCGCTCTGCCGCTGCTTGTTATGCATGGCGTTACTCCGGGCCTTCGCTGAAGGTCGATAGCGCCTGGCGCACCTGGTTTTCATTTAGATACACACCACTCATAGGATCAAAAACCACACCATTGAAGTGAGTTGAGAGCAATGAAGCAGTATAGAATGCAACGACGCTCTCCTCTGGACTACTACCCCAGCGCAGCTGCAAAACCTTTGTGTTTGAGGAGCTTAAACTCTCATTTTTTGGTAGATAATTTTCTAGACTTGAATAGCCAATACTGTACGTTTCCACACCAGATTTACTTCCTCTCAAGGTTACTGGCAAGAATCCGCTATGCTTTTCGAGATTAACGTTTTCTTCATAGACGACTCGTGGCTCTAGATTCTTCGCCACTTCATTTAGATTGTTTGTTTCCAACGGAACATCCAAAGCAAGAAAGATAAACAATTCCATCGACATTTTTGAGATTACTCACTTATCGGTATAGATGCATAACGCCCGGCTCAGCCGAGCCCAATGCGGAAGTTGCCTTGTGTTGAGCTGGGAGCGCAGCGAACCAGCACAAGGCAACTGGAGTGCTGGGCTTCGCGCTGCAGCCGATTGTTATGTGTTTGTATATTCACCACTTCCCTTTACTTGGAAAAATAGAGACACCAGACCCAAGATCATGCCCACTGGAGATGTAACAAGACTAATAGCGGCAAGCGCAAGTCCAATAATCTTATATTTGCGGTTTCCTAACTTAACTTTCTTACCGGTTAAGATTAATGCTGCGGTGAATACGATAAATATACTAAGTACAAGAATCTGCGCCAATGAAACACCAACAGCGCCAGAGAACAACGAAAACAATATCAATCCTACAAAACAGGCCAGCAGAATATAGCCATGAAACTGCAGGAAAAAACCACCAATTCTTAAATTTTTCATAATTCTAATTTACACATAACGCCGTTAGCAACGGCAGACTTGTTGTTGTGGTGGCTGTGCAATAATGGCGAAGCCATGCACAGCTGGCGCAATGACCAGGCTGTCCAAGGAGCGAAGCGACTGATATTGCCTAACCTTGTTATGCATGACCATGTTTGCGGCCCAATATAATTGAAAACAAAGCCAATAGTACAACAGCAAGAGACCACGAAAAATTGAAAAGATGAGGCTTTGAGGCAGCAGTTACCCCAAAAACGGAAGCACCAATAAGAACTTGTGAGGTAGCCGATGCATAGAAAAAAGCTTTAGACGGGTGCTTGACAACCACTAAGCCAGAAATACCTGAAATTAGTAGAGTCAAACCCATAACAATCCCAAAAATCTGAGAGTAAAGCGTTGCCAGAAAAGCGGTACCTATCCCAATGAGTATCCCACTCGAGGTACCTAGCATTATTTTAACCGCATTATTCATTTTGACTAAAACCCCCATAATGCATAACGCCTTGCTCAGCCGCCACCGGAGCGTAGCTGCTTTGTGCTAGCGTAAGCGTACAGCACAGTGTAGGTGGTCGGATGCAGCAATTTGTTAAGCGCGTGTTGCAAAACCGACAACTATTGCCTGATTGGAAGCCGGAACTACCAAGTAGATGTATTCACCATGAAACTCTGATTTGGCCTGGAAGATCATAGATTGTTCTTTGTAAATTGGGTTGGCTTCTTCATCAACCTCTCTGCAAGCCATTTCAATGTATTCGGTTATATCCCATTCAATGAGATTTTTTTGGTCTTCACTTACACAGGTTACTTTTTGAAATACGTGTTTGGATAACTCAGCGCTGATGCCTTCGTAATTGGTTCTATACGATTTACCAATGGACACATCTTGGCCATTTAGGTGGCTTATAAGCCCCTTTTCAAGATTGCCATCATGTACATACGAATTTGCCCAGAAGTCGCAAGCATTGTTGCTAAGCCTTCTAAGGCACTGAAGATAGCCATCAAGATTATTAACGATAGTTGGACTTTCCATGTTTGCGCTTAACGCCGCTAGCAAGGGCAGCCGAAGCAACGCGTAGGCTGTCCAGCCCAGCCCCGAAGGGGTTGGGCGAGCTTGCCTAGCCTGGTTATGGTTGGCGCGCTCGGGACCGACTACCAGCACTTTGCCAGCCATAGTTTGGCTGGCCGCTGCCCAATATTTACGAGGAAAGAATACCGCACTTTCCCCAACCAATTCCTATTTTACTGGCACTCCACGAAATTGCAGCAGACTGCCCACCTCTACCACACTTGAGCAAATACCCTAGGAACGAAACTGCTTGAATAGCAACCAGTAAAAAGGGCTCAATACCGGCTGCAATTTAGTGGCACTAAAGCTTCAGTTACCACGAAAAATCAATGAAGCCGACCGCCACAATAACAGTGTATTCAAAAGCAGCTGCATTATATCACCAGCCAATATATCCCAAGGCTAGAAAATGCCTCGATCCAAAAAAATACATATAAATCAGCATGTTAGTTAGACTTGATGAAAAATCACTCTAATGGATATGTTGCAGCTGCATTATATCCTGATATTTTGCTGCTTTTTATCACAGGCGTAAACCATTCAAAATCAATAAGTTAACGTTTATTCTACTGTGGATATGTGCGGTTGCTTTTGATCTTCGACATTGGTGGGGCAAAAAAGCAACAAAATGTATGTAAAAGCAGCTATGCGGGGCAGTTATGGGTGCTACTTGCTCAAATCTATCTGCCAAACTAGAGGACAAACTACACTTTCTTGAGCAGCCTATTTAAAAAATGGGCACTATCGTACCAGGGGGGCGATTTTTAATGATAATGAAAATAACGTCATTACCATAGGGCCTTAAACAAAAGCCAAAACCCAAGAAGCACTATATCTGGAATAAATACATCCTGTAATTCTTGAACTTCCAAGTGTTCAGTAATGTACTCAATCATTGGGGCGGGGATAGCCAATTTTTGCTCAACGATTTCTAGCAAATGTCCAACAACCCTAAAGACTGAAAGCGGTTATTAACCAGGTTAATCGAAGCTGTATATTTTCGGCTTAGATCAGGTTTTAATTCAAAAATCGCATTTATATTAAAAAATTCCCTTTTTGTAACTCATCAGTAATATCCTGGAGAGCATCTGCGATGCCTTCTCTGCCACCGCCAATTCTAACTGTATCCTGCACTCAATTCTGAAGCGCATCACCCTTTAAGTTGCTGCGGCAGCAGTATATTCTCCGATTACTCATTTAAAAACTTTATAGCCCAATATTTTTTTCCGACGATTATTTAAACACTCAGCAGCCGCTTCGATACCTGCTTGATTCACAAAATTAAAGTCAGTTTATTTCGGAAAGTAGTGGCGCAGCAGGCCATTAGCATTCTCATTTAAGACCCTCTCCCAAGATAAATACGTATGTGCAAAATAGACCTTCTTATCCAGAGCCCCACCAGGCCTTCCTCCTGGTTTAACCAACCGAGAAATTTTCTGGGCTCCATTACAGCTTCAGTTCCCCCCTATTAGCACAATGGTCTCAGGTGGCCTTTTCCACTCCGATAGCGAGTGAGCTCCCTGTTAATTGTAGGCCGGCTACCACCAATCCCTCTAATAATTTCCCTCTGACTCCAATCACTTTTCTTTAGCGCTCAAATATGGCATCGTTGCTCTTCGCTCAGCTGTCGGTAACGTTTTGTCATCACTTAATCTCTTGGTGGAGAAGAAGCGGCAGATATTATCTTCAGCAGGCCATTCTTTTCCAGAACATTAACTGATGCACTTCAGAGTTGAATGCAGGGAAACAAAATAAGGATATTCAATGAAAAAAATAGCAAGACAAGTCGCTAGCTCAATTATACTTTCTTTGGGGCTTATTGGCCTAAGCGCCCATGCGGAGTCAGGAGAAAATACAGAACCTGCACAAGTTATGCTTTTTGGTAGCTTTCACTTTAGCCACTTCAGCAAACCCAGTAGAGATATGACGAAAATACAAGTTATTGATGTTTTTACCGAAGAAAGTCAAAGGTATTTGGAGGACCTATCCTCACGGATTGCCGCTGATTCTCCAACACATGTTCTTTTAGAATGCCACACCAATGACGAAAGTAAAATGAATCAGCGCCTTGCCAAATATATCAAGGGTGAGCACAAGCTAAATAGAGGAGAAAGCGAACAGCTGGGATTCAGGGTAGCCAAGAAGGCCGGCCTATCTAAAGTCATCTGCTATGATGCTAGCCAAGAGCTCCCCTATGGCGAACTTTTATCCTATTTAGAAAGTAATTCGCCCGAGCGAAAAAAAATAACTGATGAATTTTTGAAGGCTTGGGGCATTCGATTTAGTGAGATACATGCCTCACTGTCATTGGAGGAAATTCTGGATAAGCATAATGACCCCACTGAAGACAAAATAAATGTAGGCTCTTATATAATGCTCAATGACGTTGGCCAAGGTGATAACTTTATCGGTGCCGATCTATCCTCCAAATGGTGGGCCAGAAACTTCCGTATGTATGCCAATATCCAAGCCGTCGCCGAGCCGGGCACCAAAGTATTTGTCCTCGGCGGCCAGGGGCACAGCTCTATAATGCGGCCCATGTTGGAATTGGATGACAAACGTAAAACCTGGGATGTCAGGGACTACTTCTAAATAAGTTAACGTTAAACCCGTTCCTTAGGGAGAGAAGCCCTGCCATTGGCACCATTCAGAAACTTTATCTCTACTCCAGAGGCAGGGCAGCCCAGATTTCTATAAACTATTTTTACCCAGTTTTTTTCCGACCGACACACAGAAGCTCTAACTATCCACCTCCAGCCAGGCCATGGCCTCAGCTTCGGATGTAAAAGTTCGGAATTCACCACCGATAAACCAGCCACCCACTTTGCCGGCAACTTTTATCCAGCGCTTATCTGAAAGTACCGCAATCCGATTAAACGCCCGGCCGTATTCCATGCCCAGTTTAAAGTCATCCCAGGCGGCCCGTGGCTCCCAGCCCTCAAGCTCTCGCGCATCCATAAATACGTTTATCTTTGGCTGCTCGACCTTTTCGATGGCCGCCCGCAAGATTGGCACCATGGTTTCGTAGTCTCCATGAGTCAACTTGCCACGGGCCTTCAGGGTGAGGAAAATATAATCGGACTTCCGCTCCAAACCGATAGATATACCGTGGGACCTAACTGTCATAAGACACCTGCAAATCTTTGGCGATCTCTTGATGCAGCCGCGCTACTTTCGCTTTGATAGGCCATGTCACCATAGTGAATTCGCATTAGCACAGCCTGACAATCGCTATCTGGGGGGTACGAGCTTCACACCGCCATTGATCTGTGCAAATTGTTATACGCCTATATCCCACTCGCTTTGAGTTACTCTACTTCTGCCGGCCGTGATCTACCGCACTGCCAACAGAAATCAAACGCCGTGCCATTCTCTTCAGCGCAGCCTGGACAAATCCAGTTGTGTGACTCTCCCTCGGCTTCCGCAAGCACTTGCCGGGCCCGCTCCAAATCTCTATCGCGTTCCAGCCACAACTCTGGCCAGACCTGATTGGGGGCCAACTCGCCAGTTGCCCCCTGGGCATATTCATTTTTCAGGCGGGTTTTTATTCCGGCGACTTCCAGCCGGCTCTTTACCAACTCAACCAACAAACGGTTCTCATGGGTATAAATAAGTTTCATTAGCAAGCCGTGTAGTTAGTGGGAACTCCAGATTACACAGCTCTCTCTCGGCAAACAAACTCGCTACCGTTAACGGGTGCCTATCTGTGCACAGTTCTCATATTCACAGTATTTATCTTCAGCAACAGTAATAATCTCCAGAGTCGTATCGACAGCGTCGCTTGTTGAACCATCTTTCAATAAAATTCGACCGCCTCGATTGGCAATATACTCAAGAACCACCTTGCCCTTGCTATTGCGATGCTCGGCAATTTTTTGCCCTTTCCTGACCATATCGCCGCGATTGACAAACAACCGTATCCACTCTCTTTGTTTCTGCCTATGAGGGGTAGTGCGAGAGGCCCTCGCATCAAACTTTTCCACGGCGACAAGCCCTGCTATCTGACCAAAAACAGGGGATTTTTCCCCCTGGGCAGAGGACACGCCGCTGGCGGCAAAAATCACACAGAGAACAATAATCTTGTTCAAGTCAGCACTCCCGCACGTTAGCTAACCCGTGAAGCGGAATACTCTTCCCTGAATAATTCGCCCATGCTTTTCCCCGGGCAATAAATTAGGTATAGCTGACTAGGTAATTCGCGCCAGAAATATTTTAGGTGCCAATATAGCCATGTGCTTTATGACGGGACATAAAAAATAGAGGTGGCAGTGGAAGCCGATATATCGATGGGGAGTTCTGCGCTGAGCGGAGGCTAGGGAGGGGCCGGCGAGCCGGCCCAACCGCAGTGTTAACTCAAATCGATCCAGGTAGATTTAAGTTCACAATACTTATCCAGTGCGTGAAGTGATTTATCACGGCCGTTACCAGACTGTTTAAAACCGCCAAAGGGTACGGTGATGTCTCCGCCAAAGTAGTTGTTGACCCAAACAGAACCGGCATAGATATCCCGCGCCATACGGTGGGCGCGACCCAGGTTATTGGTCCAGATACCCGCTGCCAGGCCATAGATAGAGTCATTGGCAATAGCCAGCGCCTCTTCCTCACTTTCGAACTCAATAACCGATAGCACCGGGCCAAAAATCTCCTCGCGGGCGATGGTCATATCGCCAGTGACACCGCGAAATACCGTTGGCGCGTAATAGTAACCGCCTGCCACTTCGTCCACCGGTTTGCCGCCGCACACCAGTTGCGCACCCTGCTCCAGGCCCTTGGCCACATAAAATTCAACCGTATCAAACTGACTGCGATCGATCAGGGCGCCCATACGGGTATTCGGGTCCTGGGGATGACCCGGTTTAAAACACTCTGCGGCTCTACTCACCTTTTGGATAAACTCATCGGCAATGGATTTTTCCACCAGCAGACGCGATCCGGCCGTGCAGGTCTCCCCCTGGTTGTAGAAAATGGCCAGGGCCGCTGCTTCTGCTGCCTTATCCAGGTCCGCATCGGCAAAGACAATATTCGGACTTTTGCCGCCGAGCTCTAAGAAAGTGCGCTTGAGATTGGACTGGCCTGAGTACTCGGTCAGGGTTTTGCCCACTTCGGTGGAACCGGTAAAGGTCAGACAGTCGATATCCATATGTAGGCCCAAGGCCTTGCCCAAACTGCTACCCGGTCCCGGCAGTACATTTAACACGCCGTCTGGCAGACCCGCTTGCCTAGCCAGGCCCGCCAGCTTAATCGCGGTCAGCGGCGTATTGGAGGCGGGCTTTAGAATAACGCTGTTGCCGGTGGCCAGGGCAGGCCCCAGTTTCCAGGCGGTTGTGGACAAGGGGAAATTCCAGGGCACAATGGCAGCCACCACCCCCAGAGGCATCCGGGTCACCAGGCCCAGCTCGCCGGGGCCGGTCGGCGCCACTTCGTCGTAGATCTTGTCGATCGCTTCACCGCTCCAGCGGATCGTAGTGGCCGCACCGGGGACATCCACCGCCAGGGTGTCACCAATCGGTTTACCCGCGTCCAGGCTCTCTAACAGGGCAATTTCCACCCGCTGCTCTTCAATCAGCTCGGCAAAGCGCACCATAATTTTTTTACGCTGCATCGGCGGCATTTTCGACCAAACACCAGACTCGAAAGTTTGCCGGGCTACCTTTACCGCCAAGTCCGCATCATTTGGGCCGCAACTGGCAATTTGCGCCAGCTCTTCACCATTGGCCGGATTAAAAGTGGCGCGAGTTTCACCGGAAAGAGCATCGCTATAGTTGCCGTTAATAAAGGCGCGACCCTCGATCTTCAGTGAGGCCGCCAGAGCCTGCCACTCTTGCAGGTTTTGGGGGATATTATTTTGCGCTGACATGGCACACCTCGTTTAGTTTGGGACAGGTAGAGACCCCCTAAACAGCGCCGCAATGTCTCAGGACCTGTAGGGCCCGCCCTTCAGAGCTTACAGAGGCATCACGGAGCTATTCAGAAGCCCCTTCGTTTTCCCGGTTATATCGAAAATGTGATCACAAATCAAAGGGGTGCGCTGTAGTTGCGAACTAGGCCACCTGTGTTTCCACTTGCAGCCAGTCATCTTCGAGCTGCATCGACAACTT
This sequence comes from Microbulbifer regidiadema (SeqCode), assembly GCF_052467605.1. Classification (NCBI taxonomy): domain Bacteria; kingdom Pseudomonadati; phylum Pseudomonadota; class Gammaproteobacteria; order Cellvibrionales; family Microbulbiferaceae; genus Microbulbifer; species Microbulbifer regidiadema (SeqCode). The sequence continues at coordinate 2,925,216 of NZ_CP174316.1, forward strand.
GTCGCCGTGATGTAACTGGCCCACCCCAGCGGGAGTGCCGGTCAACACCACATCACCGGGTTCGAGCGTGAAGTAACTGCTGATATAGGCCACCAGATCGAGAATCGGGGTCAGCATATTTTCGCTTTTGCCCAATTGGCGCAATTCACCATTTAACCACAGGGAGTAGCTGAGCTTGTCCCAATCCGGCAGCCAATCGAGTTTTACAAAGGGGGAGAGCGGGCAGGATTTATCGAAGCCCTTGGCTTTCTCCCAGGGATGCCCCGCTTTCTTTAACTCTGCCTGCAAGTCGCGCAGGGTTAAATCCAGCGACAGGCCCAGGCCCGCAATGGCCCCGGGGACCTCTGCCACATTGGCATTGCTCAAGCGGCTGCCAATCAGCAGCGCCAGCTCGCCTTCAAAATGGCAACTGCCGCGTCCCACAGGCAAATGGATCGTCTCCGCGATCGCTACCGCAGCGGTGGCCGGCTTGATAAACAGCAGCGGCTCTGCCGGCACCGGGTTATTTAACTCCGCTGCGTGATCTGCGTAGTTGCGCCCGACACAGACGATCTTCCCCAGACCAAACGGGGTTTTACTGCCACAAGTAAATTGATGTTGGTACATAGATAAATAAGATAGTTAGGATAGAAATTTCGAATAAAGCCTTACAGGCTGCATGTGCTATGATCGCGCCTTCGCCAAAATTGCGGCACCCCGAAGAAGTGATCCAAGCACTTTGCACTTGTTATTCGCACTCAGTGAAGAGATAGTTTATGGCTGCGCACAGTTCCGATCAAAAAAAGTCCCTGCAAAAAGATAAAATTCGCATTCTGTTGCTAGAAGGCGTACACCAGTCCGCCGTCGACTTACTCAGCTCCCGAGGTTACACCAATGTGGAGTACCTCAAGACCTCCCTGCCTGAAGATCAATTGATCGAGAAAATTGCCGATGCGCACTTTATCGGTATTCGCTCGCGCACTCAGTTAACCCGCAAAGTGCTGGAACATGCCTCCAAGCTGGTCGCTGTGGGCTGTTTCTGTATCGGCACCAACCAGGTGGATTTACAGGCAGCGACAGAGCTGGGCATCGCGGTATTTAATGCGCCCTACTCCAACACTCGCAGCGTCGCCGAACTGATTATTGCCGAAACTATTTTTATGCTGCGCGGTATCCCGGAGAAGAACGCCGTGTGTCATCGCGGCGGCTGGCAGAAATCGGCGGTGGGCTCCTTCGAGGCTCGCGGCAAAACCCTGGGTATTATCGGCTACGGTGCTATCGGCTCCCAGGTATCTGTTATGGCCGAAGCGATCGGCATGCGCGTCAGGTTCTATGATGTGATTACCAAGTTGCCGCTGGGCAATGCCACCCAGGTGAACTCGCTGGCAGAGCTGCTGGCGGAAGCCGATGTGGTCTCTCTGCACGTACCGGAATTGCCCTCCACTAAGATGATGATGGGCGCCGAGCAAATCGCACAGATGAAACCCGGCAGTATCCTCCTCAATGCCTCTCGCGGCACGGTGGTAGATATTGATGCCCTGGCCGATGCCCTGAAGAGCAATCACCTGGCCGGTGCGGCCATCGATGTCTTCCCAGTAGAGCCGCGCGGCAATAGCGATGAGTTCGTCTCCCCCCTGCGCGGTATCGACAAGGCGCTGCTGACACCCCACGTGGGAGGCTCCACCATGGAGGCCCAGGAGAATATCGGCACAGAGGTATCAGAAAAGCTCGCCCACTACTCCGATAACGGCACCACCACCAGCTCAGTGAATTTCCCCGAAGTGGCACTGCCCGGCCACCTGGAAACCCACCGCCTACTGCATATTCACAAAAATGTGCCCGGTGTACTGAGCGCCATCAACCAGGTGTTCTCGGAAAATGCGATCAATATCTCCGCCCAGTTCCTGCAAACCAATGAGACGCTGGGCTATGTGGTGATTGATGTAGACGCCGAATACTCTGACCTGGCACTGGAAAAGCTGAAAAGTATCCCCGGCACCCTGCGCTGCCGCGTACTTTTCTAGGCCGACCGCTAGCTGGCGGGTACCTATCAGTGCCCGCCAGCCACACGCTAAGCAGAGCTTTCCTCGCGGTAAAAAAGATTGATCCCCGCCGCCCACCGCTTCTACAATGGGCGAACCTATTCTTTTACTTCAGGTCCAGGTGTCCACCCCCGTGCCACCCCTGAAGCAAAGCCAGAGTTATCCACAGCAGGTGCTCCCTTGCGTAGTCATGATTCCGCTTCAACCGGCCTTCTCGCCGGGATTTCCGCCTTCCTCATTTGGGGACTGGCGCCACTTTACTTCAACAAATTACAGGGGATTCCCGCAGCGGAAATCCTCGCTCACCGCAGTATCTGGTCGCTGGTACTGGCTATCAGTATTCTGCTGATCCTGCACAAAGTTCCGGACCTTGTGGCCACCCTGCGCGACAGCAAGAAGATGCGTATGCTGGCTCTGACCACAGTGTTGATCAGTGGCAACTGGCTGGTGTTTATCTGGGCGATCAATAATGGCCATTTGCTGGAAAGCAGCCTGGGCTACTACATCAATCCACTGATCAACGTTTTGCTGGGTGTTCTGTTGTTGGGCGAGAAGCTGCGGCGACTACAGTGGCTCGCAGTGGCATTGGCTGCCTCCGGTATTGCCTACGAACTGTGGCAGTTTGGTAGCGTGCCGATTATTGCGCTGTTTTTGGCCGGCTCCTTTGCGCTCTACGGCCTGGCCCGCAAACAGGCCCCGGTAGAGAGCCTGACCGGCCTCGCAGTGGAAACGCTGTTTATGCTGCCCGTAGCTCTCACCTATCTGCTGTGGAGTGATACCCCGACCAGCAACCTGTTAAACAACAGTCTGGAGTTAAACGGCCTGCTGCTCTTTGCCGGCCCCATAACCCTGGTTCCCCTGCTGCTGTTTACCATTGCCGCCCGCAGGCTCAACTTATCCACACTGGGCTTCCTGCAATATATCGGCCCCACACTGATGCTGGTGGTGGCGACCCAGGCGCTGGGCGAGTCCTTTAGTGAGGAAAAGCTCACTACCTTTATGTTTGTATGGCTGGGACTGGCTCTCTACTCTATCGACGCCCTGGTGCAGCGCAGAAAGTTGCACCGTCAGGGTAAGGCCGCTCTTTAACGGTCCCTTGTGTCGGAATGGCCGCTGGCGTTCACCAAAAGCGGCCACTCACGGCTGCACTGGCAGCGCTATTTTGGCCTCCGACAATCTCCGACTACCCCACGGCATAGCCCTCAGTTTCATCAAATATAAGTCAAGGCACTTCAGGTGGGTTACCCGATTAACACCGCCAAGCTTGCTGATAAGCACTCTAAATTAGGGCTACAAAGTTCACTATTTTGGAGTTATTAACAACAAAATAGTGAATTGACGATAAATACCAGGGAGGGGCACATGGCTAAGCCTACATTGCGTAGTGTAAATCGTGAACAATTTGACCTGCTTAAGCGGGGGAACGAAATTATCACGGTAACCAATAATCACGTCCCGAAGGGCTCAAAAAAAAACCCTTATAAGAAGGATGATTGCGATGAGAATAACTGCACAACAATGATCCCCAGCGAGGGCATGGATTACTATAAATGGGTTACCACGCGAAGCGATAATAGCGGCGATTATCAGGAGTTTAATCGGTCATTCCAAAATAATAATTACTATCGTTTTGGTCGAAGAATAGCGAAGGCAATAGCCGCCGGGGTGGCAACTGCAACTCTCTAACCGCTGTGGCGTGGGTAGTAGCTCGAAATTATTTGAGCTGCCATCATAAAATCACTTGCCTACAGCACCATAATCCAAGTCACTGCTACCTTAAAGTTTCTGACTCAAGTGGCAATGCGATAATTATTGATCCATGGCCTTTTATACCTCAAGCTCTACTAATAGAACACCATTTTTTGCGTGGTCAAGGAGCCCCTATTCGCAACACTAACGGAAACTTAACCGTTGAGAACAGGAGAGGATACAAAGGACAAAAATCACCTTTTGACTTGGTCCTGACAAGAAGTCAGATAATAAAACTCGACCCAGACGTATTTAATTGCCGAACCTATAATAGCCACGGACGCCTGTACGGCACAGAAGAGAGAAGGATTTATATTTACTCGTATAATAGAGAGGCATTAAATTCTGCCCCTCCTCAGAGATAGCCACTTCACCATTGCCGCTGCGCCTCCTCGGCCCCGGCCGCTATCCCCCGCACTTTAAATGGATCTCATAAAGAGTAAAAACTATTCACGGTTCAGCCACTCGTCCATCGCCGCCAGTATCTGGTGGCGATAGGGCTGAGTCTCATTGATCATCTGGTGCCGGGCACCACGAATCAATACCCGGTGGCAATTGGGAAAACGATTTCGAACTACATGGAGACCGTAGCGCCAGTCAACCGTCTTATCATCCGTCCCCTGTACCAACAGGATGGGGCGCTGGTTGCGCGCCGTGTGGGGAAATGTCTGCAACCAATCCACCATCGCCTTGAGCCAACTCATAGAGATAGACTGTGACTGGAGCGGGTCCCTTAGCGCCTGGCGCCGGGAAAACTCTACATCGTGGGTATTAATCGTAAATGCGCGGCCGGGCTCGCGGATAAACAGGCGGCCCAAATAGTATTTCCAGCGATTGAACCAAGCCCATTTTGAGGGCCTTACCAGCGGGGCCAATAAAAAGATCTTATCCAGGGGTTGCCAACAGCTGTACTGAAGGTGCGCCAGTAGCGCAGCGCCCCCGGTACTCTGCCCCAGTGCGTGCCAGGGCCCCGGCAATTTTTCGCGCGCAATCGCCAGCAGCCCATCAAAAGCCTGGCGGTATTGCAGGAAAGTATGGATAGCAACACGCTCACCACTGGAAAGACCGTGGCCGGGGAAATCAAAAATCACCACATTCAGATCCCGCTCCAAACCAAAGCGAATTGCCGGACCATAAATACCGGTATGATCAAAATAGCCATGGCAAATAAATAGAGTGCCGCGCGGCTTTTCCACCATCCAATACTGAGAAACCAGCTCAAATCCGGCGACTTTAAAAGTCCCCACCCCGGTCTTGTGAGCCAGGGGAAAGTGCAAATCGTAAAAATTACGATAATCCTGTAGCTCTTTGCACAGCGGTGTTTCGTCAGCGCCAAAATCCAGTTCTGGCAATTTCTGACGCAGTGCAGAATAGTCCGGACGCTTGATTACCGGGCTATTATCGTATGTGCTGAAATCTTGCAAGGTATCCATTCATGTAATGGTACTGCATTTTGGCGGGAGAGGTAGTGGTGTCGTTGCGGGAAAAGCGATCCGAAATGAAAAAAGGTGGGCCCAGAGCCCACCTTTTCGAAACACCGGAGGGGCGTTACTTGATTTGCGGCTCCAGCTCACCAGCGGTGTAGCGCGCGCTCATCGCATCGAGGCTGACAGGGCGAATCTTGCTGGCGTTGCCAGCGGTACCAAACGCCTCGTAGCGGGCGATACAGATTTCCTTCATCGCCTTGGTGGCCGCTTGGTAGAATTTGCGCGGGTCAAACTCAGATGGATTCTGGGCCAGGAAACGACGGGTAGCGCCGGTAGAGGCCAGGCGCAGGTCGGTGTCGATATTGACCTTGCGCACACCGTGCTTGATTCCCTCACAGATCTGCTCAACGGGAACGCCGTAGGTTTCCGGAATCTCGCCGCCAAACTCGTTGATAACAGCCAGCCACTCCTGGGGCACCGAAGAGGAACCGTGCATCACCAGGTGAGTACCGGGGATACGCGCGTGAATCTCCTTGATGCGGTCAATCGCCAGAATGTCACCGGTGGGCGGACGGGTGAACTTGTAGGCACCGTGGCTGGTACCACAGGCAATTGCCAGGGCATCCACCTTGGTCTTCTGGACGAAGTCAGCAGCTTCTTCCGGGTCGGTCAGCAGCTGGTCGTGGGACAGTTTGCCCTCGGCGCCGACACCGTCTTCCTCTCCAGCCATGCCGGTTTCCAGGGAACCCAGACAGCCCAGTTCGCCTTCGACAGACACGCCACAAGCGTGCGCCATGTCTACTGTGCGCTTGGTAACATCTACGTTGTACTCGTAGGAGGCCGGGGTCTTGCCGTCTTCTTCGAGAGAGCCGTCCATCATCACAGAGCTAAAGCCCAACTGGATGGAGCGCTGGCAAACTGCCGGGCTGGTGCCGTGGTCCTGGTGCATAACCACCGGAATCTCGGGGAATTCTTCAATAGCGGCAAGGATAAGGTGGCGCAGGAAGGGGGCACCGGCATACTTGCGGGCACCAGCCGAAGCCTGAACGATTACCGGGGAATCGGTCTCCTTGGCCGCTTCCATAATCGCACGCATTTGTTCGAGGTTGTTAACATTAAATGCAGGGACACCGTAGCCATGCTCTGCGGCATGGTCCAACATTTGGCGCAGGCTGATAAGAGCCATAATTAATTCCTTTCTCGTCTACTCGTAGTATTTGTATTTTTGCTTTTATGACCTGCCTGGCAATTGCGGCAGGCCTTATTTATCGTTATTCAATCTTGTGCGCGGCTTTCCAACATAGCGACAGCCGGCAATTTCTTACCTTCCACATACTCAAGGAAGGCCCCACCACCGGTGGAAATATAGGAAACCTTATCGGCAATTCCATACTTATCCACCGCCGCCAGGGTGTCGCCACCGCCCGCGATAGAGAAGGCTTCACTGGCAGCGATAGCTTTGGAGAGGTGCTCGGTGCCACCGCCAAACTGGTCAAACTCGAACACACCGACAGGACCATTCCAGATGATAGTCTTGGCGCTGTTGAGGATTTCTTCCAGTTGCGCGGAAGATTTCGGGCCGATATCAAAAATCATATCGTCTTCAACGACGGCATCGGCACTTTTGCTTTCCGCAGCAGCGGACTCACTGAACTCTTTACCGGTAACCACATCGGTGGGCAGGGGGATATCACACTTTTGCATCAGGGCTTTAGCGGTATCCAGCAGATCGTGCTCACACAGGGACTTGCCTACCGGCTTGCCACTGGCCGCCAGGAAGGTATTGGCAATGCCGCCCCCGACAATCAGCTGATCCACTTTGTCAGCCAGGCTCTCAAGCACGGTTAATTTTGTAGAAACCTTGGAGCCACCGACAATAGCAACCAGTGGGCGCGCCGGTTCTGCCAGGGCTTTTTCCAGGGCATCTAACTCAGCCGCTAACAGCGGCCCCGCACAGGCAACCGGGGCAAATTTAGCCACACCGTGAGTAGAGGCCTGAGCCCGGTGCGCAGTGCCGAAAGCGTCCATCACAAAGATATCGCACAGCTGAGCGTAGGCCTGTGCCAGGGTCTCATCGTCCTTCTTTTCGCCGCTGTTAAAGCGCACGTTCTCCAGCAGCGCGACGTCCCCATCGGCCAGCTCAACGCCATCGCGCCACTCTTTAACCAGTGCCACATCGCGGCCCAGCAGCTCGCCCAGGTGTGCAGCCACGGGGGCCAGAGAGAACTCTTCAGCGTACTCCCCCTCAGTGGGGCGCCCCAGGTGAGACATCAACAACACTTTAGCCCCGGCATCAATGGCGGCTTTTATAGTTGGAAGTGCCGCACGAATACGCGCATCGGAAGTTACACGACCATCTTTAATCGGTACATTCAAGTCTTCACGGATAAGTAAGCGCTTACCAGCGAGATCGAGATCTGTCATCAGTTTGACCGCCATTAGCCAACCCTCTTCTACTTCGGATAACTGAAAATGTGGGCGGCGATTATATCAATAGGAACCTATTGATGCCGATATTAAAAACAGGGGAAAGCGTTGTTATAAAAGCCAATCTGCGCATTATTAGCGCAGTAATTACTTTCTTACGGGGCATACACCCAGCACCCGCCTCACCTTAGGTCTATACGCCCTGCGGGTTAGCGAGTCATCACTTCAGGCAAAACTGCCACCTGAGGCCAATTTCCGGGTCGCTATGTAAGCCCGCCCTAGCGCAACCTCTTTCCAGGAGAGGGACGGCAGCCTAGCCAGGCCCGAATAAATGCTGCAATTGATAACTATAAATCCCATCAATACGCTACAGCTTGCAACCGGCAACAAAGCTTACCAACGCATTCGCAGGCCCCTGTAAACCACAGCGACTGTGTTGCAACTCTAGCGAGAGCCCTCAGGGGCTAGATACTGTGGCGCTATGCCGAGCCCCCCTAACCCCCAAACTTATGACCAAAAAGTCAGGCCGATTAGCACCCTGCGGACTACCCATTCACTGTGCCAGCGAATAAGCCGACACAGGCAAATGGCACTTCCCGCTGTCCAATTCGCCCGCTAGAATCGCCGCCCCCTTCCAAAATGCACATTAATCACAGAGGCCACTTGATCATAAAACTCGGGATGGCCAACAAGAGAGGTAATCCAAACGATGCAACCAACGGATAGTGATATCGTTTTTCAAAGTTATGGACGCTGCTGCAATAAAGAACAGTTCTTTGTAGATTTTTACGATCGCTTTATGGGAAGTTCTACCGATATTCGCCAGCTCTTTATCAATACTGATATGAAGGCCCAGCGCCATCTGTTGCGTAACGGCATCATGCAGCTGGTACTTCACTCGCGCGGCATGCCGGACACCAAGCTGCGCGCTCTGGGTAAAAGCCACGATCGCAACGGCTACAATATCCGCCCGGAGTGGTATCGTCTCTGGCTCGACGCCCTACTCGCCACCCTCAGGCAGCACGACGAGGAATTCTCCCCCGAAATTGAAGCCGCCTGGAACCGGGCAATCCTCCCGGGCATTGAAATTATACGTCAAGCGTACTAATTCCCTGAGCTAAAAAAATATAAGATAAATTTGCCAAGCCCTAAGCCGGCTATTTATGATCGGATTTTCCGACAGTTTTTATGTATAGGCATACCGAATGCCTAGTACCGGCATAGGGCTGCCCTCCGAGCCTGTAATAAATTATTAAATACCCAGATATAACTATCTCGCAAAATAAAAATAGCTATAAAGTTTTAGCTGCATACCTAAGAGAAAGTAGCGAACAAACAAGCCAAAGTAGTACGCAAGTGCAGCGTTCTTTCGGGGACAGCCGGCTCAGCTAACCGCTCTCTTCCAGACAATTAACTAATACACTTTAGAGCTGAATACAGAGGAAGAAATGAGATGCAATTAGGGTGAAAATAAAATCACCAAGCTTGGCGCGGGATCCGCTACCGGACTTAAGCAGATAGAAATTTATCGAACACCTCTTTAGCTAAGTAGAATGGAAAGCAAGTGGCAATAGCCACTCAAGAACAACTTCTCCTCGAGCGGCCATTTCAACCACTTTCGGTCAAATTCAGGTGTCACAGAACGCTTTACAGTATTCAGAGCCATACCCACTCTCTCTACAATCTACCCAGCACTGTATTTCCTCGGGAAGGCCAGCCGATGTAGAGACACTCCCTGCCAATAAAACTCCGAAAAAAAGCGCCGAAAATAAACCTCTCATAATACTCTCCTGCCAACATTTTCTCTTCAAAGAAATTTTTTATAGTACGATCAAAATACAAAGTAAATAAGCCAAAAGAGATCCCCCAATAAAAAAATAAAAATATGAGAACCAATCAACAAATAAATACACAAAAATATCGAGCTTTACTGCCGGAGCTGGCAACTTTCCCAGACATTAATCAACAGGCATATCAACTACAAAATACCAACATCTAAAATAAGTGACGTGCTTTTCCTCGCCAAAAGCTCCAACAGGATCAATAAGCTAACACTTCCCCAGGCAAATATTTGTCTAGTAGAAGAAGAGCTTTAAAAAAATCAAAAGCAAGCACCTCAACCATCTCCTCTACCGATTTGATACCCCCCCTTCCGTATCGAGCGCCACCACAGCCATAGCCATTTATGACTATCCTCTAATTATACGGAGAGCTATGCCAATAAAGTTCACAAAGTCGACCTAAACTCTCCCGCAACACCACAAAGCCAATCAATTGATCAGGACTACCATTAAGATAAAACAGAACTTCAAGCTTGACATGGAGCAGGCTGTCGAAATTTGGGTGAATAAAGATTCATCAAGCAGCCTCAAATGAGGAAAAATAGAAGAGCAGTCGCGGCCAATTTAAATATATAGCCATCTCGTTAGCCGATTTAATTTTGTTAAAATACACTCCAGTAGAACTCCTGAATAACTCCATCTAACACAGAATGGGCCTTATTAAATACTCCAGATGCTACATTACCCCTGCAAATGACTATTCTCGACCAACCGCAGCAAACACCACCAAGAAAACGACCTCCCCTACCCCAACCCGCCGGCCAAAGCAACCATATATCCAGCCAAAGATCCAACAAAATAAAAACAACCTAAAAATTAAAAACAGGAAAAACAGAAAGTACAAAAAAAACCCAAAAATAATTATAAAAACACCCAAATAAAGCAAACTTTAAAAAAACAAAAATCCCACAACAAAGAAAAACGAAACTACATACAAAATGATTATTTATACGTCAGGAAAATCCTGATAGATTCTCCACGCAAACAGCAACAACAATAAACAAAGAAAACATCTAGGAGTATTCAATGAGAAAGGCCCTATCTGTATTTAGTGCCAGTGTATTAGCGCTAGCAATCACCGGTAATGCCACGGCTGAAGACAAGCGTTACATCGTGAGTTTCAAGCAGGGAAAAGGCGAGTCCGTTAAGCATTTTGTGGAGAAGAGAGGTGGGCGCCAGGCCCTTAAGATGCGCCGCCAGAATGTAATGGCCGCGCACCTTTCTCCAGAAACCCTAAAAGAAATGCGCTCCAATCCAGATGTTGCATTTATTGAAGAAGACGTTAAACGCTACCCGTTGTCCCAGGAAACGCCCTACGGCATCACTATGGTTCAGGCCGATCAGCTGGGCGACTCTCAAGCTGGCAATCGCACCGTCTGTATTATCGATTCAGGCTACGACCTTGTGCACGAAGACTTGTCCGGCAATGCCGTTACCGGTACCAGCGATCCCAGTGGTGCCGGCAACTGGTATGAAGACGAAGATGGTCACGGCACCCATGTGGCCGGTACCATCGCGGCGATAAATAATGATGCCGGCGTTGTTGGCGTGATGCCCAGCAGCAATATCAACCTGCATATTGTAAAAGTATTTGGCGCTGACGGCTGGGCCTACTCCTCCTCCCTGATGGCGGCTGCCGAGGTTTGTGCCGACAACGGTGCCGACGTAATCAATATGAGCCTGGGCGGTGACAGCCCCAATTTCCTCGAGAGGCGAACCTTTAACAGCCTGAATAACCAGGGCATCCTGTCTATTGCCGCAGCCGGCAATGACGGTAACACTGCGCACTCCTACCCCGCCTCCTACTCCTCAGTGGTGTCCGTCGGCGCGGTCGATAGCGATAAAGCTATTTGGTCCTATTCCCAGCAGACCAACCAGGTAGAACTCTCTGCACCCGGCGTGCAGGTTTTATCTTCTGTCCCCACCGACAGCGGCAGAATTTCCTCTCTCGCCGTCGACAGTGTTGATATCGAGTCCGCTCCAATTGATGGCTCTCCCGCTAGCGCAATCACCGCTTCCATGGAAGATTGTGGCACCGCTGAATCGGCTTGCACCAGTGCGGCAGGTAAGATCTGTCTGATTGCTCGAGGCAATATCAGCTTCGCCGAGAAGGTTTTAAACTGTGAGTCCGGCGGCGGCATCGGTGCCATTATTTACAACAATGAAGAGGGCTTACTCTCCAGTGCCACCCTGGGCGAAACTGTGACGACTATTCCCTCGGTTGGTATTTCTGACACTGATGGTGCGGCTCTGCTCACACAGTTAAACGCCAGCGTAGATTTGGAAAGTGAGGCTACCAGCTACGAGTATTACAACGGTACCTCTATGGCCACCCCGCATGTTGCCGGTGTTGCCGCGTTGGTATGGAGCCACTTCCCCAACTGTAGCAATACCGAGATCCGCAACGCCCTGACCGCTACCGCTGAAGACCTCGGCGATGCGGGCAGAGACAATGCCTACGGCTACGGTCTGGTACAGGCAAAAGCCGCTTACGACTACCTGGATACCTACGGCTGTTCCGGCTCCTAATCCATTCGGATTAACTGGGGTTTAAAACCGGAAGGGGAGCAAGGCCTCCCCTTCTTTTTATCGGCACCCACACATCATTTTTTCACCGCTTTTGCTGAGAAAGCCTTGCAGGGATAGAAATAACTAGGAATTCAGTTGGGTTTCCACCCCGCCACTGAAATCCGTGTCCGAGAGTATGCCCTGCGCAAGTAACTGCTTTAAAACCGCTAAGCACCGACTCCTCAGGGTATCCCGCACCAATCGCACCGTCGGCGTAATTGACTGCCTTCCCGGAGATACCAGCCACAACTCCGTCGCTTTGGGCTTATAGTCACGCATAGTGGCGACTACCCGGCCGGAAAGTAAGTCCGCCGACATATCCAAACATGACTTAATCGTCAGGCCGTAACCCGACACACACCAGCGCCGCACCAGATCACCGTCATTGGAGGAGCGGTTTCCAGCCACCCGCACCTTGTACACCGACTCGCCGCGAAAAAACTCCCAATGATTGTGCACAATCTCGTGCAACTGATAAAAAAGGCCGTTATGAGCGGAGAGTTCATCCGGTGTTTGCGGGGAGCCCTTTTCCTCCAGGTAGGCCGGAGTTGCACACAGTAAGCGGGGCACTTCGCAAATTTTAAAACCATATAAATTGGCATCCACGGGGGGGCCATAGCGCAATGCGATATCCACCGGGTCCCGGTAGAAGTCCACCTGGCTATCGCTGATATTCACCCTGAGACTCAGCCCCGGGTGTGCCTGCAATACCTCATCCAGCCAGGGGGTAACAAGATTCCTGCCCAGGTCTGAGGAGGCCGCTATACGCAGCTCCCCATCGATCTGGCCGCTGTCTTCTTTGAGATTCTGCCGGGCCAGCTCCAGGGTCAGAAGGGCCTCCTCGCACTTGGGGATAAATCTCTCCCCGGCACTGGACAGGCGCAGTTGCCGGGTGGTGCGAATAAATAAATCGACCCCCAGTGCACTCTCCACACGCTTAATCGCCGCACTCGCAGTTGCGGTGCGCAGGTCGAGGCTGGCAGCAGCCGCCGTGATGCTGCGAAACTCGGCTACCTTGAGGATGACCTTCAAGTCTTCAAGCTGCATATTTTCAATTTTTTTTTGATAAAGATTCAAAGATTATAGTGTTTTTAGCGATGCAATCTAGTTCTAGAATGAACTTATCAACTCGACGCCCCAGTGCTTTCTCTGGGAGGTGGCAGCTAAATCAACAGCATCGAGCCTCCCCGCGAAAAGACCCGGGAAAAGAGTACAAACCTGAATTCAACACATATCGACACACAGAGGTGTTCACATGGGTAGACTCACTATCGTTGCCAATATTAAAGCCAAGGCCGACAAAATTGACCTGGTGAAATCTGAACTCTTAAAACTGATTGATACAACCCGAGCGGAAGCGGGCTGCATCAATTACAACCTCCACCAGGACAATGACAACCCCGCGCACTTCCTGTTTTATGAAAACTGGGAAACACGCGACCTGTGGCAAACCCACATGAATAACAAGCACCTGGAAGAGTATATGAAGGCGACTGAAGGTGCCGTCGAAGAGTTTGTATTAAACGAAATGAGCGAGATTGATAACTGATCTCTGCCGCTAGGTTATCCAGGCCCCAGGCCTGGATAACCTCAATTTTAACCGCAGCTTCCCCCGCCGTACTTTTGCTCCCCAGCGCCATAAGCAGCGCGAACAAACCAGCAGCACTTACCGATAAACAATTCCCTCCAGGAAATGGGCGGTGCTTTGCGCTCCATTAAAGCCTGTGCTTAAATTCTGCCATTAACAATCACAAAAAAATCTCATTGACTTGAAGGTCTTATGGAACTGGAATTTTTAACGGCGACCCTGTTTAACCTGGGTATCAATCTGCTGTACACACTGTTAGCACTGTTTATTGGTATCACCGCCCTAATTACCATTGATAAAAAACTACTTCGCTCAGTAGATATCGAAGGTGAGCTAAAAAATGGAAATATCGCGGTATCTATATTTGCATCGACCATATTAATATTTGTCGCCATCATTATTTCGTTTGGTCTTAAGGGTTAGCTCCGTGCGCAAGTGGCTAGCTATCACACTGGTACTTTCCCTCGCACTGATCACCCCTGAGCTTGTGCGGCGAGGGAATAGCCAAGAAGCACCAACAAAAAACGCACCGGAAATACCGCTCTCCGACAATTTGCGCACTTTTGGCAGTAGCGGGGATAGCGCAGCCCCTACTGTGGACTCACAGCAGGGCGTCGTGCGGGTAGTGGGTACCCGTCACCCGCTGGAGGAAAAAACCATTCAGCAAGTCGTCGACAGACGCTCACGGGAAGAGAGCGCTCATGTCTCTGTGTGGAATTGGCAGGGTATTGAGGCGGTGACAGCCTCCGCCCGGGGACTGGACCAACAGCACCACTTTGCCAATAGCTACCTGGTGGGATTTAAACCCTTTAAAACCCAACAGCTGTGGGTCCCGCTGTATACCCTGGCAATGCAGAAGGAGTACCAATACGATCACCTGCAATACGCCGGCTTATCGGACATCTGGCAAACTTCCCGCCAGGCCTATTACCAAAAACGCGGCGACTGTGAAGACCACGCAATTTTACTGGCGGACTGGCTAATCGAGTTGGGAGTGGATGCGCGGGTGGCACTCGGTACCCACAAAGGTCAGGGCCACGCCTGGGTGGTGGCCATCTTGAACGACCGGGAATACCTGCTGGAGGCAACCAGTAAACGCCGCCAGACCAGCTGGCAGGCCGTGCCCCTGGCTGCGCTGGCGGAGGGCTACGATGCGGAGTTTCAATTTAACCGCCACTTCTTTTGGGCCAAGAAAAGCCCGCTACCCTCGCGCCAATATCGGGGCAACCACTGGATAAAAAAATCCCAGTTTATTCGCGGTTAATCGCAAACGGGGATAGGCGAAAATACCCCATCCCCGCTTATGCATATCAGATCAGATCGGAGATCCCGGCGGCATCCCCTTAACCGCTCCGGGTTTTACTTCCAGTTTGCCCTGCTTAAAGGCGTCTATACGCTGCGCTTCATAGTAGTAGTGCGCGCTGTAGCCCTCGGGGTCATCGCCGAATAATCGCATAGCGCCGATCTCCTGGAGGAGCTTGGCCAGTTCCAAATGTGCCTTGGCCCGCACCGACTCATCCGCCTTGCTATTGCCTGCCAGCAGCATCAATTGCTCGATATAGGCGTGGTTAACCCGCTGGTGTACGCTCGCCTGTAAACCGGTGTAGCCGCCATTGTGCAAGGCCTGTGCGGTCAAGCGCTGCAACACGCCGGCAAACCCCGGCACCTCGCTGCTGCGGGCACGCTGTTGATTCATACGCGCCGCGCGCTGTGGGTCCATCAGAATAGCGAGCGTATGTCCGGCCGCCGCCTCCGCCAGGGCCACTCCATCGAAAGCAACGCCCGTATAGGCGGGGAAGCTTTCGATAGTGCGTTCGTAGCCATAGGACTTGGGCGGAATCAATTGCAAGACCCGCTCCGGCAAGGTGAGAAATTGCGGCGACAGCGTATCCAGCAATGCATCGATCGCCCGCTGTTGTCGCTCGGCGGGCACCAGGGTGTAGCTGTTTTGTTCGGTACCGTTATAGACATAGTCATAGTCCAGGCCACCGATCAGTTTGCCCACGGCCTCCGCCTGATAGCGGTGGCCGTAGTACACCGGCACCAGGGTCTCTTCCAGGTCAGAGCGGGGCGCAGATAGCGGCGCTGCCGCTGCGGAGAAATTCTCCAGGGCGTGACGCCTCAGTTCGACCATTCGCTGGAATTCCGCCAGGGGGTCAGTGCCGTTGTCCCACAGGTGAGAGACGGCGTGGGCATTATTGATCGCGCGGGAATCCGGATCTGAAATAAAACGCAGCTTCTGCTCCCCGGCCTCGGCGATAATGCCCTCCAGGTAGTTCGCTTCATCGCCACTCTCGCCGTAACCATAGCGAATCGCCAGCTTATCCCAGCGGCCGATACCGGTAGCATAGGCATCGGCCAGATCCAGCTTACCTCCCAACAGGGAGACCAACGGAGCTGGGTAGTCCATCACCGAGGCACGCTCTTCGGTACTGGCGGCAAAGTTGTGCGCCAGCCCCAGAGTGTGGCCCACCTCGTGGGCCGATAACTGGCGGATACGCGCCAGGGCCATATCTTTTAGCTGTTCAGTACTGACCGAGTCACCGCGATAGGGCTGTACAAGTCCCTGGGCAATCAGAAAATCCTGGCGGACACGCAGGGACCCCAAGGTAACATTCCCCTTGAGGATTTCGCCGGTGCGGGGGTCGTAAACCGAATAACCGTAGGACCAGCCGCGAGTGGCGCGGTGTACCCAATTGATCACGTTATAGCGAACATCCAGAGGATCGACCCCCTCTGGCAGCACCTCTACGCGAAAGGCATTTTTAAACCCCGCAGCGGCGAATGCCTGATCCCACCAGCTGGCCCCCTCGATCAGGGCACTGCGCACCGGCTCCGGCACCCCGGAGTCCACGTAGTAAACAATCGGCTCCACAACCTCATCGCTAGCCGCTTTCTTTTCCAGTCGGTGGCGATAGATGTAGCGCTGATCCAGCGGCTCTTCAATCGCGGTGGCGTAGTCTCGATACGCAAACGGGAAGTAACCGCTGCGACTGTGGAAGCGACGGGGTTGGTAGTCGCTATCCGGCAGCTCAATCAGGGAGATATGCTGGCGCAGAGATACTAATGTGGGCGTTGGTACCACTTCGCGCAAATAGTTGCCCGGAGCTGCGCCGGCAAAGGTCAGCTGTGCTTCAAACTCGCTATTCTTGGGGAAATTTTTAGTGCGGGGTAGATAAATTGCCGATTTGCTCTTATCCACACTGTAACTGCCCTGCTCCGCCCCCTTGAGACGTGCAGCAATACCGTGCTGATCACTCAGCAGGAAAGGGGTAAAGTCCACCAGTAGGCTCTGCCCGCTCTGGGCAAGTACCTTGAACCCCCAGAGTACCGACGAGGCAAAAGCCTCCTCAACCGCACGGCGCTCCGCTGTATTTTCTGATTGGGCGCGGTATTTCAGATTCACCTGATGCAGTAATACCTTGTTACCCGCACGCTGGAATTTCACCAGCCGGCTCTCACCCACCTGGTTGCGGTCCAGGCCCACAGGGTTGGAACCCAGCCCCTGGGCGAGTCCGGTGAGCAGGAGCAGCTCGCGCTCAAACTCATCGATCTCCAATAGCACCCGGCCATTGGCCTCATCCCAGTAAAAGTTGTGGAAGCCGCCGTGCCGGTGCATGCCGGCGGTGTACTCGGCAATACTCCCAGCCTGCGCTATGGCACTGGCGATCAGGAAGCCCAGTGCGACAATGAACCTGCTTATGGACATTGAATACCCTCAATTTATTAAGTGTTATGGGCTAAAAATACCGAATAGCCGCCACAACATCCACGCCCGGCACTCAGGCGCCGGCATCTGCGGCAAAAAAACAGAAAAATTTCTGTGCCTCTGCATCCATTCGGCGATCCCGGCGCGTCCCATTGCAAAGACACACAATAGGAAACCGGCATATGTGGAAGCCAATTGCACTTTCAACCCTGATAGGCCTAGGCATCAGCACCCAGGCCATGGCCCACGATTCCCTTCATGTCGATACCAGCGACTGCAACGTATCCACAGATTACGCCATTGAGGTAGGCCCGGATTTCTTTAACGTGGGCCGGGAAAACGAGCAGTTAGTGACATTTCAGTACCCCAATCAATTATTGATCGATGGCGAGCCGCTGCCCCTCAATTCCCAGCAGAAGCAGCTGCTGCAAGAGTATCGCCAGCAATTACATATCGCCGGTCGCGACACACTGGTGCTCACTCTCGAAGCGGTCGATATTGCGATGGATGGCCTGTCCATCGCCATCAGCGCCCTCGCCGGACCAGATCACCCGGATATCCTCGAGCTGCAACAATTTTCCGCCGAGCTAATCCAGCGCACTGAAGACCGCCTCAATCAAGAGGGGGAGATCTATCAGCTGGGGGACGAAGAGATGGGTAACTATATAGAGAAAACCATCACTGAAGAGTTTGAACCCCGTATCGAGCGCCTCGCTATGGAATCTGCGGGAACGATTGCCTGGCACGCCCTCAAAGCCGCCTTTACCGGGGGGGAAAGTATCGAGGAACAGGCCACCGAAGAGGCGGAGCGATTAATCGAGCAGCGCGCGGAGAATATTGAGCAGTCGGCATACCGCTTGTGTACACAACTGAGCACCATCGATCAGCTGGAAACCGATCTCCACCAGTTGGTACCGGAACTCAGCCGCTACGATTTAATTAAAACTGATCCGATTAACGCCCATTAGACCCTTTGATTTTCATCCCCCCATACTTGGCCGCAATGCGGCCTCTTTTTCTATTTCTCCGGCGCTTGGTTACAGCCCCTGCCAGCGGAAAAATTTTATTGTGCGGTGGTACCTAGATTAGGGCTATTTAGCCAATTGAGCCTCAGTCGCCCGGCGAATAGCCTCCAGAGTGAGGGCAATATCCCGCTCGGTAGTCGCCCAGGAAGAGACACTGAGGCGCAAGGCCGTTTTGCCCCGCCAAGTTGTCGCGCCAAACCAGCATACGCCCTCCTCCTGTATCGCCCTGACGATTTGCTGAATATCCTCCGCAGTGCCGATCGTCGCCACCACTTGGTTTAACACCACCTCATTGAGGATCTCATAGCCCATATCTGCCAAGCCCGCACACAGATGTTCGGCGTGGCGGCAACAGCGCTCGATCATCGCCGCAATGCCTTCGGCCCCCATCTCCTGAATCGCCGCCCACACTTCCACGCCCCTGGCCCGCCGGGAGAACTCTGGCACCATATCCTTAGGCGCAACGTCCACCCCCGCCTGTAAGTAGGGCGCCTGGGTTGTCATCACCGTGTGTACCGCCCCCTGCTGCCGACAAATTGCCAAGCCGCAGTCATAAGGCGTATTCAGCCACTTGTGGGCATCTACGGCCCAGGAGTCCGCCTGCTCTACACCCGCAGTCAGCACTGACTTCGCCGGGGAGGCCGCCGCCCACAAACCAAAGGCGCCATCCACATGCACCCAGGCTCCCCTCGCTTTAGCTCGGGGAATAATTTCTGCAAATGGATCAAAAGCTCCGGAATTTACGTTGCCCGCCTGCAAGCAGATGATGGTGGTTTCATCGACCTCGGGAAATGTATCAGCCCGCACCCGACCCTGTGCGTCACAGGGTGCCTCAACCAACTGACGGGTGCCAAACCCGAGGATAGAGAGCGCCTTGTGAACCGTGACATGGGACTGCTCAGAAACAATAATACGCAGCGGCGGCGCACCGGCGAGCCCAGTCTCCGCCAGGTTGATATTGAGCTTCTGGTAGAGGGCATTACGCGCGGCCGCCAAACACACCATATTGGCCATAGAGGAGCCAGTCGTAAAACCCACGCTGCCTGCCTGCGGCAGTGTGAGCAACTCCAAAATCCAATGTGCCGCTATACGCTCCAAGTAAATGGCCGAAGGTGCCGACGCCTCCAGAACCGCCACCTGATCCCAGGCCGCGTTCATTACCGCAGCTCCCATAGCGGCCGGGGTAGCCCCACCGACAACCAAACCAAAGAAACGCCCACCGGTACTGGCAACCGTTGCCGGAGAACCATAGCGGTGCAGGCTTTCGATCACCGCCTCCGCCGGCTGCCCGGCCCGAGACAAGTCACGATTAAAATGCCGCAGTCTGTCGAGATCCAGCGCAGACGGACTTACTCGCCGATCCCGGATAGCGACCACGTAATCCTTCGCGTATCGCGCTGCCAGAGATAGCGCTTTTTTAGCATCAGAAAATTTCCCGCTGTTATTACCATCCATATCCGCTTCCCTGCCCTTTTTATCAAGCTGATAGCGCATAGTAAGTGAATTTCTCCAGCAAATTTAAATAAATACAAAAGAAATCAAACAGATGCGAACAATAAGGACAAAATAGTTACACCCTTGGCAGTAAAGGGGGCTCTGGATAACGCCACAATACCTCTGCGGGCTTACGCACATAAATTCACAGCGCACCTCCCGTGCAGAGCATTTTTCCTTATGATGCAGCAATAAACCTGCTTGAAATCAATTTTTTTCAGCGCTATCTTCTCTTCCAACAGAGCCAACCGGGACCAGTAAAGTGTTTGCTTACTTTGGAATTATCTCGTTTGTATGGATGGTGGTCGGTGTCACTTTAGCGGGAATAAAATACACCGGTTATAGCCACTCAAAACAATTCTGTAGTGAACTGGGCGCAATAGGAAGTCCGACGCAAAAACTCTCCCCCCTCATTAACAACTATCCGCTGGGTCTATTCTTCTGCTTATTTGGCCTACATATACTGCAAATTGAACAGGCTTCTATTCTACTTACCCTCATTGGAAGTTTAATTATTATTCACGGAATTGGGACCTGGGTTGCGGGCTATTTTCCCATGGATGCAGACCCCTACACCCAAAATCCCAGCCGTGCATGCCAGATACACTCCTGGGCGGGCATGTTTATGCTGCTATCATTACTGCTTGCCCCACTGCTTAGTATTTTCACTAATGACTTCTCAATGGGCTTCAGACTATTTAGTGCCACCTGTTTATTCTTCGCTATCTATTTTACGGTTACCTTAAAAAAGGCCTACGAACAGAAAACCAACCCCGGTTTGCACCAGCGCCTCAGCTATGCCGCACAGCTAATATGGCTGGCCGGGCTCTCTGCCAACCTGGTATACAGCGGATAGCTCGCCTAGCACAGCCTGGCCGGATCAATTTGATAGCGCTTAGAGAATTGTGTGATTCCCTTTTCGGAAAAAGTAATCACCCTCGAATCCGGTCTTCTGAGCGCCCACTGCTTAGCCAGGGCATCTTCAAGTATCCATTGGCCCAAGCTGCCGGCCAGGTGGCTTTTTCTTTCACTCCAGTCCAGACACGACTTACACACAGGGCGCTTGCGCTGCTTCAAACTATCTAGCGCCGCTCCCTGCTTCTGAAAAAATAGCTCACCCTCTTTGGTTAGGGAGGTTTGCTGTGACTCCTCAGTAAGCATTTCAGCGCTCAGCAAAGCCTCGTATAGTAGAACACCGGTGACCCCGGCTAAGTGGTCATAACAGATGCGGGATTTTCTTAAATCGGGATCAGCGGGCCCCGTAGTTATTTTTTGCGGCCCCAGGGAGCTACTCAGGTTAAGTAACATCTCTAGCGCCTCGGCAACCCGGTAACTCGCCAGCTGAAAGTACTTGTGCCTACCCTGCTTGCGTACGACCAAGAGCCCACTCTCTACCAGCTTGCACAGGTGGCTGCTTGCCGTTTGCGCAGTCACATCTGCCTCGCAGGCCAGCTCTGTCGCTGTCAATGCCTGTCCACTCATAAGTGCCATCAGTATTTTTGCGCGCGCCCTATCCCCTATCAGATTGGAGATCACCGAAATATCAGGTTCCATAGTTACCACCACAACAGTTCGTTGGCCATCGAAGTATAGAAAATCAAATCCTCTAGAATGCCAGCAAATACTGAATAGAGGCAACTGAAATGAGCGTAACTTGTTTTATCGAATACAAAATCGACCCGTTTAAGATCGATGCTTTCCGCCAGTACGCTGAGAACTGGGGTGAAATTATTCCCGCCTGCGGCGGGCAACTATTGGGTTATTTCCTCCCCTCCGAAGGCACCAACTTCCAGGCCTTCGGTATTATCAGTTTTACCAGCTTGTCTCACTACGAGCAGTATCGACAGCGATTAAAACAGTCCCCCCAAGGCAGTAAAAATTTTGAATTTGCCAAAAGAGAACAATTTATTCTTGAAGAGAGGCGCAGCTTTTTAAATGTCGTACCAGAAACCTACCTAAAAGCATCAGGGGAAAATAAGGCATGATTGTCGTCATATTTGAAGTCATACCAAAAGCGTCAGGAAGGGATAAATATTTGGCCATAGCCGCAGAGCTAAAGGAGCAACTGCTTCACTTAGATGGCTTTATTTCGGTAGAGCGGTTTCAGAGCCTCAACCAGCCCGACAAGCTATTATCACTCTCTATTTGGCGGGATGAAGAATCTGTGAAGAACTGGAAAAATAACAAAGAACATTGGCAGGCGCAAAACCTGGGTAAAAATCAGCTGTTTGACAGCTATCAAATAAGAATAGGAGAAGTGCTTAGAGATTACTCCCAGCAATAGGAAGATACGCAACTTTCTCAATGGATAAAGCCTCTGCGCCCCGTTCTTACATAAAAGAACAAAATAGCAGAGGCTTCTATCCCTAGAAACGAGCAGACCAAAATAAGCGTATTACATTGGCAGAGAAGCTATAGGCCGGTTCATCCCCTGGGCTGATCAATGTGTCGGCACCATGCACAGTGACATCGAGAAAATCCTCATAATCAAACAGGATATGGTCCCAATAAAGGTTAATCGTATTCCGCTGCTTTAATACGGACCAACGTTTCGGCAACTCATAGGAAATACCAAAACCAAGGGCCAACGTTGTGTAATTACTCAACTCTTTATCCCGCGCGCGAAAGTTGGTGGCATTGAGATAGGGGAAAAGATCGCTATAAAAATCTGCGCTACTCTGCTGGTAATAGCGAATCTTCCCCTCCAAAACCCATTCATCGCGTTCCTTCCACGGATGGATATAACGGAACTCCACGTTATCTGCAACAACCCCCCAGCTATCTGCATAGCGGCGGTACTCCCCTTTGATTGCCGCGCGGTAGGGCAGACGGTATTTAGCCCTCAAGGCAACTGCATCGCTATTGCGCGTAGTGGGATAAACCTCCGCCTGATAACTAAAGCCACTACCAGATGCTTCATCGAGATATCTGACACTGCGATAGGGGTTGTTGAGAAAGCCTTCATCGGCCACCGTTTCCACACTTAATTCAGCGATCAGCTTCTGGGTGAGAATCTGATTCCAGCTGAGTGCATAGCGGCGATGCTGCGCTTCCTCCGCAAAATTTTCATCGCCGTTGCGGAACACATCATCGCTTCCGTAGCTGACGCGCAAGCCGATGGTACTCAAATCCCCAAAGAAACCCTGACTGATAGCGAAAGCTATGGTCTGCGCCTCATAATCATTCTCGGAACTGTTGGTGTAACCCATACTGATGGTAGTTTTATCCACCAAATAGTCTGCCCCCAGGGAGAACTCATCCCGCTGCTCGGTGTACTCACTGGCTGTCGCCTCCACATCAATAGAGGCACCGGAAATCATATCCACATAGTAATTGGCAGACAGGGAGACATTGTTGCCGAGATTCTTACGAATCAGTACGGAGGGTCCATCAATGGTCACACCTCCACCGCTATAGGCGTGATACATATTGTCGGCCCGCTCTTCGGGAAGAACAGCGGCAACAGCAATCACCGGCCCTAAAAATAACCAAGCACCCCAGCGCGATAGGAGTTTAGTTACAGCCACATCCACCTCCACTGCCGCCTTCGGCTCCACGCGCAGCTTCACGGGCTTCGTAAACGTGGTTCATATAGCGAGCAGCTACCGGGTCCTGCTCAAATCCCATAATGGGATCGGCGAGAAATTGCCGCTCATAGGGGGCAACCCAGGGATTAATGGTGCAACCTGTACTCATCAAGAGAGCGCAAACTAGCAACAGTGCACGCATAGCGCTACTCCCGAATCAATTCCTTAATTATTTTTTTATAGGCGGCTTCATCACCATCGCGATAACCTTTGTGAATATAGCGAACATTGCCATCCCGATCGATAAATACGCTGCTGGGCATAGCGGCAACGCCATACATTTTGCTCACCTCTCCCTTGCCATCAAACAGGATGGGAAAATCCACCGGAATTTTTGCCAGTAGCGCGTCGGCATCTTTACGCTGCGCATCCACATTGACTCCCCAAACCTGAAAACCCGCTGCGGCATAGCGCTCGTGTAATTGATCCAGCAATGGCATTTCCTGTCGGCAAGGGCCGCACCAGGAGGCCCAAAAATTCAGCATAATGACATCCCCGCGCTGCTCCGCGAGTCTTAGGTTTCCGCCCTGGTTGGAACTCAGGGTAAAATCTTTCGAGGGCTCAGCGGCGTAGGCCTGCGACACCGATAAAAGCACCGTCAATAAAGCGGCCAGGTATTTCATGAAAGAGTCCTTGTTATTTATTGATTATCTAAAAAAAGAGGGTAAATCCCAATTGGGCGGAAAGATTATTGGTAACTTGTGCTTCGCCAAATAATTCATGCTCAAAAACATGATCGCGCACATCCAGGCGAACGGCGAGCCAATCGTTGGCCAGCATTCTCACCCCAGCACCAAAGTTGTAGGTGAAGTGCTCTTCGTCAGCAAAGGAGGTGTTCCCCACACCGCCCACAACATAGAAGTTGGCATTAAAAGCCCAGTCATCAAAGACAAAGTACTCGCCCTGGAAAACATTCCAGCCCACAGAAGTATTGTAATAACTGAGATCGCGCTGCTCATCGGTCAATAGTGGCGCGGCACCGCTCAAGCGTTCAAAGCTGGATTCACCCAGCTCAGTCTGTGCATAGGTGGCCTCAATAAAGAAATCTTCACTGATATGGTAGGCCGCTGAGGTGCCATAGAGGGTATTCGAGCCGAAATCCTCGACGTTGATAATGCCGGCAAATAGGCCGATTTCTATATTCTCACTATCAATAAGGGCATCGCGTATCTCCCGTCGCTCCAAGTCAGGTGCGATAATATCTGCAAGTGCATCATCCCCCTGCTGGGCACTACAGACCTGTGTCCCGACTAGAGCGGAAAGGGCGGCAGAGCCTACAGATATACGTCGAAACCAAGTTTCCACTCGACTATCTCCTGATTATTTTCCTGCGTGGTAAGCAAGTAGTGATTGGTGTATTCCGCCCTGAGGGCAAAGCGCCGCGACAGGTAAGTGCGCAATCCAAGCCCCGCCAGCATGCTTGTATCCTGTCGATCTTCACTGGCGACAATCGTGGCATTTGGAGAGGTAATATTTACCCCGGCGCCCAAAACAAAATAAGGGGAGACTTTCCAGTGCGGGAAGGGCTGGTGCACCATCGCCAGCTGATACACTTGGCTGTCTGAATAGGAACCCACCGCCTGGGTCGCACGTAATTCTGTAGATAAATTGGCGGTAAATTGGTAGCTCAGGCTGAGCCCCAGAGAATTCGCCCCGGCAAAATCACCGTAGCTCAAACCCAGATAAAAATAACCGTCATCAACGTCGGAGAAATCGGGCAGCGGCACCCGGACAATTTCGCCATTCTCGCCGTAGATTTCCCGCAGATCATCGACTTTTACCCAGCCACTTTTACTGCGCGCAGTCAGCACTTTTACCCAGTCAGTGCGGCGCTTAAGCAACCAAATTTTCTCACCGTATTCCGCCACATAGAAAATGGGATAACTGCGGCCCGGGCCCCGGTAAATATTTATAAATGTATTGCCCACTGTAACCAGTTCGGCATCCTCAGGGCCTTCACCTTTATTCTGTGGTTCAGCCTCACGCAACGCTTCTGGTGGAGTTTCAGCTGATACAGCAGGTTCCAGCAACGCCTGTTCGGAAGAAGCCGCCCGGGCAACAACAAGAAGCCATATAAATAGCGAGAAACGACCGATAAAATAGCGGTGTAATTTCAACATGGTTTAATCTGCCGGTGCCGCAAAAGGATCGTTATAGTACTGAGCGCCAATATCAAACCACTCGGCAATCAAGCGCAATTCGGCATCCTCTAAATATCCCTGGTGCGAACCGCCTTCAGCAAAAAGGGAAAAAAACGAGCTCTCAAGTGCCGAGCCCGCCAAGGGAGAGGAAATATTGACGGTGACCATCAGCGGAATTGGATCACCACTGCTATCGAGCAGCAGCTCACCGTCTTCATCGACTTCGTAAACAGGGTTGCCATCATTGTCATACTCCTGCACAAGTCGCGCTGTTAATACGCCATTGAGCAATTCCAGTTCGGCACGATCAGCCACCAGATCCGAATAGGAGATAAACCAGGCATCGTTAACCGAAGAGGCCGAGGTGGTGAGATCTAATTGTCCAGCGGGAATCTGTATGGCTCCAGCGGCATCGAGCGGGGAGTGACAAGCGCTACAGGTATAATCATCGATCACCGCACCAGTACTATCCAGTACCTCGCGGGATAAGTCCCATAGCGGCTGAATATGCTGTTCATAGTGAATAACGATTCGGCAGCTGCTGTCCCACTCCGTTAAGCAGGTGATATCTACCGGTGCCTCGGTGCTCAAATCACTGTATGACAGCAGTAGCTCATCATCCTTGGCGCGCAGCGCTGTATCTGTCCACAAATCGGTAAAATGCAGATCCCCTTCGAGTTCAGCCTCACCGGTGTAGCGGGCCAATAGCTGGGCCATGGTCTCGCCCATTTCCGCCAGTAGCGCAGGCTCAGTATTGGCAAATGGTGCAGACGAAGTAGGCGCCCCATCCCAGGCGGAATCCAATTGCATATCCGTACGCCCATGGGGAATTTCGCTATCGCCACTATGACAGCCGTTGCAGCTGCGCACCTCTCCCGCCCGCAGCTGTAACCAATTGTTGTGCGCATCGAAAATACGCTTGCCATCCGCATCCACTACAGAGATTGCCAGGGGCATATCTGCTGGAATTTTTACCCTGACGGAACCGTCGGGTTGGATAGGGGTATATCCCAGTATTTCCCGCATGCCCCAATTCCCGTTGCGGCCAAATGCGGCCCCATCGAAGTCGAGAATATCATCGTCGGGAATGCCCACCGCCTTGGAAACTTTTAAAAATCGTGCGGGCCGCAGGTCTGCGGTAGTCTGGGCGGGATCTGCCAGGGCTTCGATTCCGACAATATCTTCACCATCAAAATCGTAAACGCTGCGAATATCCAGGATGCCAACCGCTTCCTCGACCAGATCTGCATCGACATCGACTCCGGCAACGGGATCTGGGATATAGGTGGGCTCGCTGCGGGGCTCCAGAGTCACCCCCTCAGAAATCATTTCCCCCTCCTCTACAACGACAATGGGAAGTTGCGTGCCGGCAATATAATCGTAAATCCACAGGCCGTAGAGTGGGTCCGCCAATTGGACCTCTTCCTCTTCAGCAACACTGTCAGGGCAGGTCTCCAGCAGCTCGGTTTCCCCGTTAATAATCCGGCACTCACTCCAGGTTACCAGCAGGCGACTGGTGCCATCGTAGAACGGCCAAGCGGAGGCAAAAGTGCCATGTGGAGAAATAGTATCGTTAGTGGTGACATCCCCGACACTGATAGAGGCCTGTCCGACCATTTCGCCGCTTTGCTCCGGCTCACTGTAGGCTTCGTGATAAACAATTCCGTCGATAGTAACGAGATCGCCCCCATAGGTGAGCCCCGAGGGAGCGCGCAGCGTCACCAACAGGCGGCCATCGGGCATTTCATGCGGGCGATTGAAAACCGCCTCGGTGTCTTGCGTACCGGTATTTTGACTGTGATAACCGTAGTAAACCGCCAGATCAGAGCCATCTGGATTGACGCTGTAAAGACTTAATTTATCGATACCTGCCGTATTGTCCCAGCGATTAAACAGGATGCGTCCATCACTCAGCACAACGGGATTCAAATCGTGACTCTGATTAAACGATATCTGGGTAATATCGCTTCCGTCCGCCTCCATCACATGAAGGACAAATGCGGGCTCCTCGCGGTTTTCGGTCAGAGCCGAGAATTGCGGTTTATCGTCATCCAGCAGTAGAGCTCTGGAGCGCCGCTGTCGTGTAGAGGAGAAAACAATGCGCCCGTCGGGTAAAAAGGCCGGGGCGATATCCTGGCCCTCTTCTGCAGTTAAATCTGACTCAATTACCCGACTGAGTTCTCCTGTCTCGGAGTTGTATACCCAGATATTCCAGGTGGGCTGCTCGTCATCATCGGCATCTTCAATTTCCGGTGCCCGCATCGCAAATATAAGCTGACTACCATCGGCCGAAGTGTTCAGATCTTTAACATCGTAATCGCCGTCAAAAATATCTGCGCTAATAACGGTTTCTGCGGCACTGGCGGTTGCGCGATCTTTTAAAATCAGCTCGGCACCGGCAAAAAACTCCCCGGGTTGATAAATATTGTCCTGAAGCAGGCTGCCATCATCGCCACTAGTTAACTGGCGCCGCACAAAGGCAACGGGATAATCTTCCACGACGGGATCTTCGGCCTGGTCTTCATCACCACTGGAGCTGCCACCGCCACTACACGCCGCCACCAGGAGCAAAAGCGGCACCGCACGCAAACATTTCATTTTTGTTATCCACCGGGGTTTGGTACGAGCAGCGCTCGCCTTTTTGTGCTCTTCGCCTGAGAACTTTTTTATACGGCTTTGACCGCTGAGGGTAATTCTCGCAAGTTGCGCACAAAAAGTTTGCCAACTGGGACGCAAATATTAAAAGTCACTCTGACATTATTGAAATCTGCTTTTAGACTGCTTCGCCACATCCCAGTGATCTCACCGACAAAAATAGTCCAATGAAAAATAATTCGTCTCGAGCGCGTGTATTCCGGCTCACCACGGTAACGGCACTGCTCGGAGTAGGTCTGTGGAGTAATTCTGCCCTATCCGCATCACAGGACCAGGCCCTGCAAATTCACAACCGCCTCACCGGCACCATGCCCAGTGAAAGTGTATTGTTGGATATGGCAGAGGATATTGAGAACGGCGATCCTACCGCTGCGGCATATACCGCAATGGAGGACGATGCCTTCTACAATGTCACATTAAAAAATCTGGCCACCCCCTGGACCAATGAGGAGCAGGATGTATTTGAGCCATTAAACGATTACAGCGCGACGGTGATCGGTATGGTTCGGGACGATATGGATTTTCGCCAGTTGTTGTCGGCCAATATTCTCTATATCGGCGATATTTCCGGGCTGCCCGCCTACAACACCGGCAACAACAACCACTACGAAACCCTGGAGGCCGGAGGTTATTCCCTACAGGACAACTTGGTGCAGGAAACCCAATCCTCTCTAAACGGTCTGCCCGCAGATGCCACCGCCGGCGTTCTCACCAGCCGCGCTGCGGCCAAGGCATTTTTTAGCGCTGGAACCAATCGCGCTATGTTTCGCTTCACCATGCTCAATCACCTGTGCAATGACATGGAGCAGGTGCAGGACACCTCGCGCTCGCCGGATCGAATCCGCCAGGATGTAAGCCGCAGCCCCGGAGGCGACAGCCGCGTATTTCAAAATAACTGTATCGGCTGCCACAGCGGCATGGACCCCATGGCCCAGGCATTTGCCTACTACGACTATGTATACGATGCGGACAATGATCCCGACGGTGAAGAGGGAGTTCTGGACTACAACACCGCAGGCGATATCGACCCCGAGACCGGCAGCCGCGTCAAGGCTAAAAACCTGATTAACAGCGGTAATTTCTCCCACGGATTTATCACTGACGATGATAGCTGGATTAACTACTGGCGCGAGGGAACCAATATGCACCTGGGCTGGAGCGACGACCTGTCGGGCAGTGGCAATGGAATTAAATCCCTGGGAGAGGAGCTGTCCAATAGCCGCGCTTTTGCCGAGTGCCAAGTGACTAAGGTTTTTCATCAGGTTTGCCTGCGCGAGCCGGAAGATGCCAGCGACCGCGCACGTATAGAAACGATAGCCGACGACTTCAGCAATACCGGCTACAAACTCAAGCAGGTATACGCAGACACTGCGGTGTACTGTGCGGGAGATTAAAAAATGAAACTCTATAAATATCTCCCAGTGGTAGAAAATTCACTGACAGCTCGCACACTGAGAATGGCCTCACTATTTTGCGCAGCGCTGGCTCTCAGTGCCTGTAGCGGCGGCAGTGGGGAAGGCACTGAAACTCAGCCAGACACCAGCGACAGCGATAGCACCGCGTCCTATTCCGGGCCAGATCCTGAGACTGATGACGTCAACCAATACAAGCTCTATATCTGGGATAACCTGGCAGCGACAAATCGCTGCGGCAGCTGTCATATTGAAAATAATCAGAGCCCGCACTTTGTGCGCGGTGACGATATCAATGCGGCCTACGATGCCGGCCGCGAGTTGATTAACCTATCGGTCCCCGATGAATCCCGCCTGGTAACCAAGGTCGGCGGTGGGCACAACTGCTGGCTTTCCAGCGATGATGCCTGCGCGGAAATTATTACCAACTATATCGAGGAGTGGGCGCGAGCCAGCGGCAGCCTGAGCAATACAATTAGCCTGGTCGCCCCGGTCGAGCGCGAAGTGGGGGCCAGTAAGAGCTTCCCCGAGTCCAGCGGCAGTTTTAGCTCCACCGTTTACCCCCTGCTGCGCAGCTACTGTGCCGACTGTCACAGCGAGGATGCGACGACGGCACAAACACCCTACTTCGCCAGTCCCGATGTCGATCTCGCCTACGAATATGCCGTCAGCAAGATAAACCTGGACTCCCCTGCCGATTCGCGCTTCTCCGTGCGCCTGGGCAGTGAATATCACAACTGCTGGGATGACTGCGCAGATAACGAAGCGGACATGACCGCTGCAATCCAGGCCTTCGCCGACACCATCAGTCTCACCGAGGTAGACCCCGACTGGGTTATCAGTAAAGCGCTGCGTCTTACCGACGGCATTGTGGCCAGCAGTGGCGGGCGTATCGAGAGCAATGCCATCGCTCTTTATGAATTTAAAACCGGCAGCGGCACCACGGCCTACGACACCTCCGGGGTGAACCCGGCGATTGATCTCGCCCTGTCCGGCGATGTGGAGTGGATCGATTCCTGGGGTCTGCAATTAAAAGGCGGCAAAGCGCAGGGGGCTACCGCAACCAGCAGCAAGCTCTACGATACCCTCAGCGCCACCGGCGAATACTCCATTGAGATCTGGGCCGCTCCCGGCAATGTCTCACAGGAGGGGCCCGCACGCATCGTCACCTACTCCGGCGGCGATGATATCCGCAACTTTACTCTCGGCCAGGAGCAATACAGCTATACCGTGCAAAACCGCAACGACAACACCGATGCGGACGGTATGCCATTCCTGGCAACGGATGATGCCGACCAGGTTGTGCAAGCCAGCCTCCAGCACGTAGTGGCCACCTACGACCCCATTAACGGACGCAAGCTCTACGTCAACGGTGCCAATACCGGCGAGCTGGACCCCAGCGAAGCCGGTTTGCTCTCCACCTGGGACGACACCTTCGCCCTCGCTGTAGGCAGTGAGGTCAGTAACGGCAACAGTTGGGAGGGCTCCATTCGCCTGCTGGCCATTCACTCCCGCGCGCTGTCGGAAGAAGATATCGCCACCAACTACGAGGTCGGTGTCGGGGAAAAATATCTGCTGTTATTCAAAGTTGAAGAGCACACCGGTATTGCCGAAAGCTATGTCATGTTTACCGTGCAGCAATTCGATAATTATGCCTATCTATTTAGCGAGCCCACCTTTGTCAGTCTCGATGAGAGTGTCGACCCAGCCGGGCTCGCCATTGAGGGGATGCGTATCGGCATTAATGGCCGCGAAGCGGAAGTGGGCCAGGCCTGGGCCAAGTTGGCTACCGCTGTCGACGATAGCTATGTAACCGGCGAGGGTCAGCAACTGTCCAGGCTCGGAACCATTATCACTCTGGACAAGGGCCCTCTCGACGACGAATTTTTCCTGACCTTCGAAAAAATCGGCAGCGAAACATATAACCGCGTGGAGGCCACGCCAGCGGAACCGGCTGAGGCCGCCGACCTGGAACCTCAATCCCGCATAGGTCTGCGCCGCTTTGAACAGATCCATGCAAGCCTGTCCCAGGCAACAGGAATTTCTATGGCCCACCCAGATATCTATGAAACCTGGGAAACGGTGAAACGCCAACTGCCGGTAGAAAGTGACATCGAAGGATTCCTCGCCGCACAGCAAATGGGCATCACCCAACTGGCGGTGAAGTATTGCAGCACTCTGGTGGACTCCAGTGATCGCAGCAGTTATTTCAGCGGGTTTGATTTCAGTGCCTCCGCAGATACCGCCTTCGACAGTGCCAGCAAGCGCGCTCAGATTATCGACCCGCTGATGGAGGGATTGCTGGGCCACGAGATGAACTGGCACGACGGCAGCGTCTCACAACTTGCCAGCGCACCAGACCTGGCGTTGGTAGAGGCAGAACTGGATTCACTGATCGACACCATGACTGCCTGCGCCAGCAGCTGTGATGCCGACCGCACAACAACCACAGTGAAAGCCGTGTGCGCCGCCGCAATGGGTAGCGCCATGATCCTGATTCACTAATTACAGCAAAACAACAGCGGCTTTAGCGGCAACTCGCCCAGAGCCGCATCAGAATAAATAACCGGCATACCGAACACTTTACCCGGGAATATTATGAGCAAGAAAAAACATTTTGATCTGGACCAGCCCCTGCGGCATCCGGACCACCGCCGCCCGGTAACACGTCGGGATTTTCTCGCCCAGGGTTTTCGCGCGGGTATGGCAACAGTACTGGGGGGCTCTGTATTCAGTTTGTTTGCCGACCCCCGCAGTGCCCATGCGGCCCTCTCCTCAGACCTGGAGGCACTGCGCCAAACTAATGGTGGGCCCTGTGATGTCAGTTCTTTCGGTGCCGGAAAAATTCCTTTTATTTGTTTCGATCTCGCCGGCGGCGCCAATATCGCAGGCTCCAATGTGCTGGTAGGCAAACAGGGCGGGCAAATGGATTTCCTCGGTACGGCCGGCTACAACAAACAGGGACTCCCCGGCGATATGATTCCATCGCTGGGCGATGAATTTATCAATACCGATCTGGGGCTCGCCTTCCACAGCGACAGCGGCATGCTGCGCGGTATCCTGGAAAAAATCAGCAGCGGCACCGCATCGGCGACAAATGGTGCGGTGATTCCCGCGCGCTCGGAAAACGACACCGGCAACAACCCCCACAACCCCATGTACGGTATCAACCAGGCCGGTGCCAATGGTTCGCTGCTGGCCTTAATCGGCTCCAGCTCCAGCGATTCCGGCGGCAACTCTATGGCTCCGTCCGCCATGATCAACCCCGAAGTGCGCCCAACCAAAGTAGACCGCCCCTCAGACGTTACCGGCCTTGTGGACGTGGGAGACCTGGTGGGCCTGCTCAGCCAGGAGGACACCGTTGCGGTCATGGAGTCTATGTACCGCATCTCCGAAGCAAAACTCAGCAACGTCAATACTCAAATCAGCACCGATGCCGTTATTAAAGATCTGGTGCGCTGCGGTTATATGAAAAGTGCCGACCTGGCTGATCGCTTCGGCAACCCGGCCAATTTAAACCCGGAATCCGACCCCGATATCGTCGGCCCCTCCGGTGTATTTACCAGCTCAGAGCTGAGTAGCGACAGCGAGTTCCAAAAAACTGCTTCCGTGATGAAGCTGGTCGTCAATGGTTACGCCGGCGCCGGCACTATCAGTATGGGCGGTTACGACTACCACACCGGTGACAGAGCTACTGGTGAACTGCGCGACCTACGCGCCGGACGCTGTATCGGCGCCTGCCTGGAGTATGCCGCACGCCGCAACCAGCCGCTGATGATCTACGTCTTTAGTGATGGTTCTGTTTTCTCCAACGGCATGTTGGACGACTCGGTAGAGGGGCGCGGCAAAGGCGTCTGGACCGGTGACGACCAGCAGACCGCCGCCTCATTTTTCCTGGTGTACAACCCGGCAGGGCGGCCGCAGTTACTCGGCAGTAGCGTAGACGAACAGGCAATTCACCAACAGCTCGGCTATATGCGCAGCTCCGGTGATGTAGAAACCACCTCCACTCCCGCAGCCAACAACGTTAACTTATTGGTGGAGACGGTAATACTCAACTATATGGCCCTGCACGGGGAGCAAGGTAATTTCTCCACGCTATTTCCAGACCACGGACTCGGCGATAGCACCTTGCAAGACAGCATGACCGCCTTTGCCCCCATTGTGTAACCTGGATAAGTAATGCTCCGCTTTATTAAAACACTATTACTCTGTGCGGCGACACTGTGCGCTATTCCCACGGTAGCCGAGTGGCACTACGCCGAACGCGCCATTATGGGCACCCAGGTGCGCCTGCAACTTTGGCACCACGATGGCAATGAAGCCGAGCATCTTATTGAGGAGGTTATGGCGGAATTCCAGCGCCTCGACAACCAGCTCTCGCCCTACAAGAAAAACAGTGAACTCTCACTGGTAAACCGCACGGCTGGCCGGGGTAACGTCAATATTTCCGCAGAACTCAGTAACCTTATTGATAAATCCCTGTGGTTTAGCCAGCTTACCGACGGCGCATTCGATATCAGCTACGCCACCCTGGGCAAGCACTATGATTTCCGCCAGCAAAAACAGGCCGATGCCCAGCTGACAGACTCCCTGTTAGCCGCCCTGAATTACCGCCACCTAAAACTGAATAAAAAGTCCAACACACTGCGTTTTAGCCACGAGGATACCAAAATAGATCTGGGCGGAATCGCCAAGGGCTACGCGGTCGATCGAGCGATTGCGATCCTTGAGCAGGCAGAAATTTGCTGTGCCAGTATCAGCGCCGGCGGCGATGCGCGTATGCTCGGCGATAAACGCGGCCAACCCTGGTTAGTGGGTATTCGCCACCCCCGCGAGAAAAGCAAAAATGCTGCGGTTATCCCCCTGCGCGATATCGCTATCTCTACCTCTGGAGACTACGAACGCTATTTTATTGATGAACATCAGGATAGGGTCCACCACATTTTTAATCCATCCACAGGAAAACCTGCCGCAACTTCTGCAGAGGATACCGATAAGTTGATCAGTGTCAGCATTATTGGCCCCCGGGGTTTTGACACCGATCCCCTTTCGACCAGTGTGTTTGTTCTGGGGAAAGAAAAGGGCCTGGCATTGATCAATCGGTTGCCGCAATTTGAAGCCGTTGTTATCGATAGTAACCGGAAACTATTTTTCAGTCGCGGTTTGGAGAATCTTTAACTATTCCATTTTAGCCATATAGAAAATTTGCCAACAAGATCACACCAGATCGTTGATCCCCTGACATAATTTGCGCCGACCAAAGAATAATGCCAATCCCCATCAAAAGGTCTGCCATGCGACGCCCTCTTCAGTGCTTTATTTTCTTTATCGGCTTTTTTGCCTCGGTGCTTGTGCAGGCCCAGCAAAGCGATTTCTCCGCAGAGAAATTGGAAGAATTAAAGCGCGATGTACTCAAATTAAACCGGGATTTATTAATTCTTGAAGAGGATTTGCTCTATCCCGCACAAAGTCAGATCGCTTTTTATGTCTCTATGGATGTGGGCCACTACTTTACTCTGGATGCGGTAAAGCTCCACATTGATAACCAGCTAAGTGCGAGCCACCTCTATACCGAACACCAGCGGCAAGCGCTGATTCGCGGCGGTATCCAGCCACTGTACAAGGGCAATCTTAAATCCGGTGAATACACCATTTCTGCTTTTGTCACAGGTCTCGGCCCCGAAGGACGCGAATACAAGCGGGCGGCCAAGTTGGAATTTAATAAAACGGACGAGCCCGCCGTCATCGAACTGGTCATCTCAGACAACCCCGGCAAGCAACAGCCGGAGTTTGAGTTAGTACTGTGGCCAACGCCCTAATTAGCCATGTACTATCGATCTTTTACCTGCACCCTATCCCTGGCGCTCGCCCTTTCAGCGGGCAGCCTCTGTGCACAGGAAGCAGAAACTGCTGCCGATCTAGACAGCAGCGAGCAGCGCGCCCCACAAAAATACCAGCGGGCTCAAGACCTGGCCTATGGAAGCACCCTCTATGATTATTTTCAGGGAAATTATTTTTCTGCCCTGAGTACCCTACTGGTTGCCCAGCAGCGGGATTCGATTCAGGTTCACCGGGACAATGCCGCGTTGATAGAGGGCGGGATCAGCCTCGGATTCGGCTTACACAGGCGCGCGGCCAAACTATTTGAGCAACAGGGCAGCTCCAACGCAGCGCCCAAATATCGCAGCACCGCCTGGTTAAAATTGGCCGAATTAAATTACCTGAACGGTGATTTTGTCAGCGCGGCGGCACACCTGCACAAGTCCGGGGTTGCGGATGCATCCTCGCTACCGCTCAATCTGGCCCTGCGCAGCAGCGATCTCAGCGCAGCACAACAGTTACTGCAGAGCAGTGGCTTATTTCCAGCGGAGCAATTACTGGGGCATATTAACCTGGCTGCGGCCTTCGCCAGGTCCGCTCAATTGCCCAGCGCTATCAACGAGTATCAGGCGGCGATTAATTTCGCAGAAACCTTAGATACCCCGTCGACAGAAATCCCCATACTCGTCGATAAAGCCCATATTGGCCTGGGTTATGCGCGGGCCCTTGCCGAGCAGCACAGTGCAGCCAGGCAAGCATTTTCCCGAGTTCGCCTCAACACCCCCTGGGCCACGCGTGCGCTTTTGGGCATGGCCTGGTCCTCCATCAACGCTGAGGACTACCAGGCGGGCATAGACGCACTACAATTTTTACTGGATAAGCACCGCTACAGCCCCGCCGCCCGCGAAGCGATGGTAGCGCTCCCCTACAGCTACGAAAAACTGCAAAACCGCCCCGTTGCCCTCAGCGCCTATCGGAATGCTGAAACTTATTACCTGCAAACACTCACAGAATTACAGCAGTTACAGCAGGCCCTGGCATCGGAGCCGCTGGCCTATGATCCCGTGCAGCGCGAAGCGTGGCGCTACGGTTGGTTACAACTGGCCCAGGCCTCCCCACTACTGCGCGACAACCAGCACTTTCTACGCCCCATTTTGCAAAGTGACCGCTTCCAACTGCGGCTGAGCGAGTTGCGCGATCTACAGCAACTGTCCCTGGTCCTACAGGACTGGCGGGACAAATTGCCCCAGTTCACCGCTCTTATCGAAGAGCGCCACCTGCGCCGCAGCGCCATTATCGATCACTACAACAGCGCCCAGTTTGACCAGCAATTGCAGCTAGCAACGCAGCAGTACGACGATTTAAGGGCGGCACTGGAGAAAATTGAACGGGAGCGCGATGCGCTGACCCTGTTGGCAACCACAGCCAGCCCCGGGGATCAGGGTGAACTCCTGGAGTTACTGCAAATTCTCACCAGCGCACAAGTGCGTCTAAACAAACTCCAGGACAGCGGCAAAGTCCGCCCACAACAGCGGCAAACCCTGGCCAAAGCTCGGGGAATTTTGCTCTGGCAAGCCAGCGAGCAGTACCACGACAAGCTGTGGCAACAGCGCAAATCCCTCCAGCAGCTCGAAGATCAATTGCGCAGTGGCCGGCAACAGCGTGACAAGACCGAGACAGAGGCGCAGCGGGGGCCACAACTGCGCCAGTTGGCCTATCGCGTGGTTAGCGCCGGCGAGCGAATACCCGCACAGCAGGCCGCCATTGATCGCGCCAGTGAATGGATTGAAGCCGACTTGCGCCGGGAAGTTATCGCCCAACTGGGTAGGGAGCAGCAGCAAATTCAAAATTATATGGCCCACACCCGCCTGGCTATCGCGCGCCTACAAGATGCTGCGCTACAGGCGACCCCCAGCGCCGGTGGTGACAGAGAGAATAGCGGGGGCGAAGGTTATGAATAACGTCTCACAGCGGACCGGTATATTTATCCTGCGCTCCCTGGCAATCGGTATTTGCTGTGTGCTGGCGGCCTGTGGCCAGCAACCAGTACAAACCCTGGCCGATCTGCCCCGGGCCACCGCCCCCAGCTCACCTGACGAAGTCTCCCCAACCCCGCCCGCGCAAACCGCTGCCGCGCTGGAGAACCTGCTGCAAAGTTACCGCACAGCCCTGGAGAGCCATACCAACCCCGCAGTTCAGCAACAAATCCACCTGCGCCTGGCAGATTTGGAAATGGAGCGGCTGGAACAACAGCAGTCTGATAACCCGGATAGCATTATCGACTACTCCAGCGCGGTCGATTACTACCAGAGCCTGTCCGCACAGCGCCCGCAAGATGACTACATTCTCTACCGCTTAGCCCGCGCCCGGGCACTGGATGGAGAAATGCCCGCAGCGCTACAGGCACTGGAGAAGATTGCCGGTAGTACACCGGATTCACCATTTATCGGTGAAGTTTTATTCCGCCGTGGCGAAGCGGCCTTTAATCGCAAAGACTACCGCAGTGCCGCCCGCGATTTTCGCGCACTGCTCGAGCACGAGCAGAGCCCATATAGTGACAACGCCCGCTATATGCTGGCCTGGTCAGAATTTAAATCGAGTAACTACCGCGAGTCCGCACAGATTTTTCTTCAGTCCCTGGATATTTTGCACGGTGACGCACAGGGCGAAGAGCTTCCTGTGGGGCGGCAGCGTCTGCGCGAAGACAGCCTGCGCGGACTCGCATTAAACTTCAGCTACCTCGGAGGTGCCGAAGCCATTGAAACCTTTAATCTCAATGGAGAGCCCCGCCCCTATCAGCACCAGCTGTATCGCGCCCTCGGCACCTGGTACCGGGAAAAAGAGCTATTCCGCAACAGTGCCGATACTTTTTTACATTTTGTAAATCACTACTCACAAACCCAGCAGGCCTCACAACTACACCTGCTCGCCGTTGACACCCTGCAAGCCGGCAGGCTGTACAAAGACGTTCTGCCGACGAAACGGGACTTTGTGCGGCGCTATGGTGTGAACAGTGATTACTGGCAATCCGCAGGGGAAACCCAGCAGCGGGAATTAGCCAAAACACTACAACCCTGGCTGTACGAACTAGCCCAGTTTGACCACGCCCGCGCACAGGAATTAGCCCAGCAGGTCACCAAGCTGCACACAAATAAATTGAGAGAGCGCCGTCTTATCAGCGCTCAATCACTGGATGCCTACCGCAGTGCGGCCAGTTTGTACCGGGAATACGCCCAGACTTTTCCACAGGACCCGCGCACACCATCGATGGTATTCCTGATGGCAGAGTGCCTTGAGCAGGCCGCAGACTATCCCGCTGCCTGGCGCGCATACAGCCAGGTCGCCTGGGAATACCAGGACCCCAAGTATGCTGCCGAAGCCGGCTACGGAGCCATTCTCAGTGCAGCAAAAGTGCACCAGCAGATATCCGAACAACAGGCCGAACAGAAAATCCTGTGGCTCGACCGCAATATCGAAGCGAGCCTGAAGTTCGCCCAGCGCTGGCCCCAAGACCCGAGAGCACTGCCAGTGCAGCTCGCCGCTGCGGATAAGCTGTTACAACAATCACGCTTCGCCGAGGCTATCGCCGCCGCTGAACACGCCGATCAATGGCAACCGCCAGCCAATCGACAGCAGCAATTAAGTATTGCCATGATACTGGCGCACAGCCATTTTTCCCTGAAGCAATACCCCCAGGCTGAAGCCGCCTACACCCGCGCACTCGGCTACCAGCCCGATGAGACACTGCGCAAAGATGCCCTGCATCAATTGCAGCTATCCATCTACCGGCAGGCAGAAACCCTCCTCGCCCAACGCGAAAGTGAGGATGCCGCACCCAGTGAGGACGCCCTCGGCCACCTGCTGCGTATTCGCGATAGCGGCCGTACAGAAATCGCAGCCACCGCCCAATACGATGCGATTAATTTTCTGATGCAGCTGGGACAATGGCAACGCGCCAGTGCAGAGTTGGCAGATTTTCGCCAGTTTTACCCCGCCCACACCCTGGCCCCAACACTGGCGAGCAAGGCGATTGTTATCTTCGAGGCACTGGAAATGCCGGCGGCAGCCGCCGCCGAGTTGCTGCAATTAGCCGCGACAGATCCAGACCGGGAAGTTCGCCGTCAATCCCTGTTTATGGCGGCAGAAAACCTGCAAAAAGCCGCTGAATACCACAGGGCGATTGAAAGCTACCGCAACTACAGCAAATTGTGGCCAGAGCCCCCCGAGCAGCGCCTGGAAGCGCAATTTCAGCTTGTGGAAATCTATGCGCAGACCAAGCAGCCCAGCAAACGCAACTACTGGCTGCAACAACTCGCACAGAACGCCCTGCAATCACCGCGCGGACGCTATCTGGCCGCCTACTCACAAAGTGAACTGGCAGAGCAGAGCTATGCGAAATTTGCCGAGCTGGCACTGCGCCTGCCGTTAAAAACCAGTCTCGCCAATAAAAAGCGGGCCATGCAAACCACCGTCGCTGACTACCGCAAAGTCCTGGAGCTTGGTATTGCAGAATTCACCCCGCAGGCCAACTACCGCCTCGCAGAAGTGTATCGGCAGCTCAGCCGCGACCTGATGGACTCACAGCGCCCTAAAAACCTGAACGAACTGGAATTGGAGCAATACGAAATTCTACTGGAAGAGCAGGCCTATCCTTTTGAAGAAAAATCCATAGAACTTCACGAGGCTAATATCCAGCGCACCGTAGACGGGATTTACGACGACTGGGTTAAACGCAGTTTCCACTCCCTGGGAGAACTGCTGCCAGCACGCTACAAAAAAGAAGAAAAAACCCTGGAGTGGAGTGATGCACTGCACTGAATTGAGCGCCCCCAAAGTCTTCTCTGCCGCGCGGCCCCTAATCGCTGCGCTGCTGGCTTTTACCCTCTGCGCCTGTAGCGCTGTGCAAAAGACAGTAGCACCAAGCGATGGGCAAGCGCTGCAACAACACTCAGAAAATCCCTATTTGCGCGATAGCCAAAGCGTACCGCAACAGGCCCGCGTGGCAATGGATTTGGCCCACCAATATTTTCAGGCAAACGATTTGGCCGCATCTGAAGCACAGCTGTTACCCATTACTGAAAAATGGCCGGAACTTTCCGGCGCCTGGCTAAATCTCGCCATCGTGCAACAGTCGGCGGAGAAATACACAGAGGCCGAGCAGAGCTTTCGTCAGGCCATTGCCGCAAACGATAACAATGTATTTGCCTGGAACCAGCTCGCCGCGCTGATGCGCGCCCGAGGGCGCTTTGATGAGGCACAGCAATACTACAGCGCCGCTATAGATCGCTGGCCACACTATGCCGATGCTCACCGCAATCTGGGAATCCTCTACGACCTCTACCTGCAACAACCAGAGCGCGCCCTACAGCACTATCTCGCCGCGCAAGCAGCCGGCAATGAGCAGGATAAGTTGCTCAGCGCATGGATACTTGAGCTGGAGCGGAGACTTTAACCATGAAACTGTATCTCGGATGTTTATCGGCACTATTTCTCTGCCTACAAAGCGCAACCGCTGAAGAAATCACCACGCTGGAATCCACCGTTATCGGCAACCAGGAACAACCCAAAGTTTTATATATTATTCCCTGGAAACAGGCCGACAGCTTGCAAAGGCTCGACAGTGTTCTGCCGCAAACCTTCACCTCTGTTTTTGAACATCAGGAATACTCTGAATTTCGCCGCGAAATAAAGCTGCTACAGAGCGAGCCCCAAAAAACTCAATAAGCGAAAGTAAAAAATAAAAACAATTTCCAAAAATCTATTTTGTGGCGCAGGGACGCGGCGCCGCTGCATTGACACAGCGAACAAATGGAAATGCCGCACTGCGCTTTAGCGCCCTGTGGTGCTTTTAATATGGCGAAAAAAGGCCGAACCTCTCATCCTTTACGCCCCAAATTTATATTTTTATCTGTGGAGAATTAAATCATGGAATTCACTCAAGCAATGCTGCGCTTCTTCCAAAATGGCGGCCCTTTTATGTATCCAATTGCGGTTGTCCTAGTAATCGGGTTGGCGATGGTGGTAGAGCGCTGGGTATTTTTAACTCGCGCCAAGAGCGCCAATAAAAAGGCCTATCAACAAGTATTGCCCATGCTGCAAAAACGCAATTACCAAAATGTGTTGCAACTGGCCCGCAATAACGATGCCGCGATGGGGCGTATTGCCGCAGCCGGGGTCAATACCCTGCAATTCGCCAAGCGTGAGGAAAATATTGCCCTGGCCATTGAAGAGGGGATTCTCGAAGCCGTGCCCCGCCTGGAAAAGCGCACCAGCTATCTGGCCACCCTCGCCAATATTGCCACCCTGCTGGGGCTGCTCGGTACTATTATGGGTCTGATCGCCGCATTTACCGCCGTGGCCAGCGCCGACCCCTCCGAGAAAGCGACCATGCTCTCCACCAGTATTTCCGTAGCGATGAATACCACCGCCTTTGGCCTGATCTCCGCCATTCCCCTGTTGCTGTTCAACTCAATGCTGCAAAACAAAACCAATGAAATTGTCGACAGCTTGCAAATGGCCGGCGTTAAATTTCTCAATCTGCTGACCATGGGACGCCCACAGAAAGCGGAACCACGCACCGCTAACGGCTAGGGGATAGCGCCATGCTGAACATCAATATTCGCCGGCGGGGACACGAGGAAGCAGAACTCGATATCACCTCATTTATGAGTTTGATGACTATTTTGGTTCCAGTGTTACTGCTCAATATGGTGTTTTCCCATATTTCTGTGCTCAAGCTGAATTTGCCGGGTCTCAGTGCTGGCAGTTCCAGCAGTGTGGAGGAAAATCGCCAGCTGGAACTCGTTTTGCGCAAGCAGTATATCGATATTAATTACCCCGCAGGACAGCGGGTTAAGCGTATTCCACATGTGGAAAACTCGGCGGATTTCGCCACGGTATCTGTCGTTTTACAGCAAATAAAACGCCAGTTGCGGGAAAAATCGATCACCAAAGATGATCTGGTCATCCTGTCGGAAAAGGAAACACCCTACAAAACGCTAGTGGCCGCCATGGATACCGCGCGCAGCTATCGGGCAGTAGTGGCCGCATCCGTTGTCGATGCCGAACTGTTTCCGCAGATATCCCTCGGCGATGCGCCGGAGCTAGCAAAATAGCGGGGCCAAACCATGAAGATAAATGCAGCCGCAAAACTACAACAACGCAGGCTAAGGCAGAAAAAACAGCAGTCAAAACTGAACCTGGTATCACTGATGGATATTTTCACCATCTTGGTATTTTTCCTGTTGGTAAACTCAACCAGTGATGTACAGGTTCTACAGACGGATAAAACGATCAAGCTGCCCAAGTCCACCTCACAACAAAAGCCCGAGGTGACGACGGTGGTGCGGGTTAACAACCAACAGCTATTTGTCGGGGATCGCTTTATCATCGATATCGCTGATATCGACCCCAGTGCAGAAAACATTCAGCCATTGGTAACCGAGCTTAAGTACCGCGCTGAGCGCGCTGGGGAGCTGAGTGAGGCCGAGAAAACCTTGGGCCGCGCTGTGACCATTATGGGGGATGAGCAGGTCCCCTATGAGCTGCTAAAGCAGATCATGCACGCCTGCGCCGCTGCGGACTTCCGCGATATGTCTTTTGCTGTAGAGCAAACTGCAGCGGAAGACCCCTCGGTGGTGGAGTCCTGATATGAGCACAGCAACCCTAAGTTACGCCCCCTGGCAGCTACAGGAAACTGTGTTGCCCTGGTCCGCCTCGCGAGAGGAGGATCAGCGCTTTATCAAGCTATTGCGCGCAGGCCTTATCGCCCTGGCCATCAGTGGCATTGCCGTTGCACTGGCGCCAGTCCCCGAACTCACCCGGGAGCAGGCCGAAAGGATACCGCCACAGCTGGCCAAAGTGATTCTGGAAAAGAAGGAATTACCTAAAGCCAAGCCCAAGCCAAAACCCACAGTGCAGAAGAAGCCAGAGGAGAAGAAAAAGCCCGAAGAGCAGCCCAAGCAAAAAGCGGAGACGCCCGACAAACCCAAACCGGTAGAAAAGCCGCGCAAGGTTGAAAATCCTCCGGTTGCCAAAGTGCAGCAGGCCCGGGAGAAAGCCGCCAATAGCGGCTTGAATGCACTCGCCGATGACTTACTGGATATGCGTGAGAGTTTTAGCACTGCAGAAGTCAGTCGGGGTCAGCTCAGTGCGGGCAATGCAACTGCTACTAAAATCGAACGCAGTATGATTGCGGATAAGTCGAAAGCCGCCAGTGGCGGCGTTGCCGCCGGCAAGGTGAGCCGTGATACCGGAGGTGTATCACTAGCCGGCCGTGAAAGCACCCGGGTACAGAGTACCCAGGCGACGGGATCGGCCAAAGAAACCGTCGCCAAGGCCAGGGGGCAAAAATCCATACGCACCGATGACTCTATTCGCAGTGTTATGGAGGCCAATAAAGCGGCCATTATTGCCATCTACAATCGCGCACTGCGCAGGGACCCAACTCTCCAGGGAAGGCTCACGGTGCAGTTGGTGATCGCCCCGAATGGTGCTATCGCCTCAATCAAACTGGTAGAGAGCGAACTCAATAATCCGGCATTAGAGCGCAAGTTATTGGCGAGGATTCGCATGATTAACTTTGGTTCTGCTAACGTTGAAAGCACTACCAAAAACTATTCAATCGATTTCCTACCCTCTTAATTTTTAAATAGAGCGCTTAGCAGCATGGCGACACAGGGAGGTGGCGCCATTTATAGAAGGCCAGGTTACAGCTCAGTGCTAGAGCAATCCCTGAGTATATTTCTATGAATTCCAGCCCCTTACATAACTGCTCTGTAAAAAAGACTTAGAGATTCCCTTATCCCCCCACTACACGTTTAATTTTCAATAGCCATAAAGACTGTACAAGGGTACCCAAACATACCCAAGGTCCTCGTCGCTAAAGCATAAAAATCTGAAATGGCATGAAATTCATCCATAGTAGGTTTTTCAGTACTTACATAGAGACTTAAATAGAGGCTAGAATGGCTTTTATCAATTTTATATTGTTTTTTTACAGAAATAACAAAAAAATTATTATTTATTACAAAGACTTAGACAAATCTAATCAATTGGGAGCCGTGGGAAAAGTTATTCTTTCTAAATTTGGTACAAAAAGGCCAGTTACAGGATGACTTATTG
Organism: Microbulbifer regidiadema (SeqCode); assembly: GCF_052467605.1. Taxonomy (NCBI): domain Bacteria; kingdom Pseudomonadati; phylum Pseudomonadota; class Gammaproteobacteria; order Cellvibrionales; family Microbulbiferaceae; genus Microbulbifer; species Microbulbifer regidiadema (SeqCode). The sequence continues at coordinate 2,969,806 of NZ_CP174316.1, forward strand.
AAACTCCATGTTTTACACACTCTTACACTAGATTGATTTCAAAGCAGCAACCAGGATAATAAAGATAAGAATGATTGCTATATAAATATAGTTTATTATGGTGCTAAATTTGAGTAGAGGGCTAAGTAACAGAGAGAAAGTGGAGGGCTCGACAACGTATTACAAGTGACGGTTAGTAACCGGATAATACGTCGGCTAAAATTTTCACCCTTCTTACCTCGCAACTAGATTATTAATTTTTTTACATTCGTGTATACCCTAATCTATTAGAAGCACAGTTACAAATTCATATATAGGGAGATTACAGGTGTCAAAAACAACTACCAATTTAGGCCAGAGTCTAGGGAAGAGTATCGGCCAGATTTGTCCTTTTAGCCTTGGCAAAATTAATACTCAAAATCATTGTGCGCACTACGTTTCCCATATGATGAGTTATGAGTTTCCTGGCCCCACATGTAAAAATTTCACTTGGGCAGATAAACAAAAGTCTGTAATAGGTGCGACCATCCGTGTTGATAATATCTTTAAGCAGTGCACAAAAAGCGATCTTTTATCCGCTAAACCTGCTGCAGTTACTGAGTGCTTGATCTTTGTTACGCTGGCTTCAAATGTTACTAGAAAAGCTACCAAATATGTAATGGCTAACCACCCCAAAAAACATATTGGCATACTTAATCAAGGCAAGGTGTGGAATTACAGCAACACAAAAAATCAAGTGGTATCTGACCTTCAAGATTATTTTATTAAAAATTTAAACGTGCATATTTCACAAAAGGCACTACTGTCGAATTCTATTATGGCAATCTAATATGAAATTTATTATATGGGCCACCCTAACCCTTCTGGGTTGCACAAACACTCAATAAACCGACCGGCGAACAAGTTATCTCGTCACTATTTGAAGCGGCCGACCGCGACCTTTCAAAAGAGCCATTATGTGACATGATATCAGTTTCAGACCCAAAGAACCCATATACTCTAAAGAATCATCTATCGGTTATTTTTTCCACATCTTATGAAAGCAGAAATACAACAAACATTCAAACCAGCTGCAATCCATCAAAATATGAACAACCCAATGGCAAGCTAATAGACATATGGGATTGCAAGTTAAGAATAAATGAAAATTCTGCCACCGGTGAATTTGTTTCTTCATCAACTGTAGCATTTGGACTAAACAAAACAAATCTAAAGTTTGTACCCCAGTCACTAAGATGCTTCTAACAGAGCTCCACACCGGACAAACAAAACGCTATATTTAACAACAAACCGCAAGAGCTAATTTGTCTCTAAAAGGTTATTTAAATTAACTAACCACATTAAAAATGGGTGGTGTATGTCTTCAAAAAAATGTACTGGATGTGAAAAAACATTCATAGCTGGCTTGCCAAAAATCGCTAGTTATAAGGGAGACTTTCCCTCTCCTTTACAAGCAATGTGGTATGTACCAGAAAGGCATGAAATATTCAAACTTGAAATTAGTGATAAAGAAATTCGCCGATGGATTAAAAATGCTGCTATGTACCACGGTATCCCACATGTGTTACTTGCCATTATTTTACAACAGGAAAATGGACCAAATGGAACTACTTTCCAAAAGATTGGTCAGTTTGCTGAACGTAGTATTACAACATTTGGTGCGATAGTTGATAAGCATTTATTCGGGATCTTCCCTAATGCCATTGCTAAAGGATCATCAGGTTTTACCAATATGTCTCGAGCAGCCTTGATTGATGCAGCTGAGTATACAGAAAATCAATATGGTAGAAACCCTTTATCAAATGAAGCTAGATATAGAGCTTTCGGCTGGGACCAAGACACCCGAGTATCTGGCGATGATTTTAGAGCAGACTTGTATTACTGTGCGGCACATCTTAGACAACTTATTGATCGTGTTACCGGATCTCCCTGTCATAACGGACCAATAACTATGTCTCAACTAAGACTGGTAATAAAAGGGTACAATGGTAGTGGTGCAATGGCTGAAAAATATGCCGACGATGCCATGAATACTTTGAATAGGGCTATTGCGGGAACAGCTATATTATACTTTTATGAAGAATAAACGAGCTCTATCACTAACAGGTCTTCTGGTATTGGCGCTAATTTATGTTTTTTTTATAACGCCAGCGGGGGCTAATTGTTGGTACTTACTAACTGGTAATGGTTTCATTATCCCAAAAGAATCATCAGTTTTTACCTTTCACGTAACTAAAATGAACAATGGCTCTGGAGAATGGTGGCTATATGGCTATGATAAAAATTTTTACTATCACTATACGGGTGAAAATGACAATCCATATATAAAAACAGATAGATCCATTAGCTGTGCTGGTTTTAATCCCAATGACGTTGATACCTGGTGTAATTAAACCACACTCACTTTTCCAGCAGTCATAATAATTAATAGCTATTTTTTAAGGCGGTGTGAAAGTGCATAAATAATAGGGGTAGAATATAAAAAAGGGGGGCTGATGCGTCACGATACCATTTACTCCCTCCCCTATAAAGAAGACCTAAAACGAGTTAATCAAACCCTCTAACCCAAACTCACTGCACAGGGCCTTGAAGGTAGAAGAGCAATATAGGGAAGATGTCAGCATAAGTTTTGATTTAAATAGGAATCGGCCAGATATATCACCCTAATCAAATACTAATGTTTCTATCTCACCAATCTCGTCATTCAGATATTTTTTAACACAAAGTTCTTCTTTTTCTTTTCCAAAAGATAATCAGTTGAAGGCAAAGCTAAGCTAAGCTAAGCTAAGCTAGCTCCCTTCCATAGGGATATATCAGGTATTTCTACACCTTTTGCAGAAAAGGGCACAAAAATATCTACTACCTTGCCCCAGTGAGGCAAAGTGGTTCGTTCGTCATTCCATGAGAAAGTATAAGCGGTAGTAAGTCATCGTTCCCGAGCTGTTCACATAGCACTAATGGATCAAGTTGCAACACCATAAATCTTTCTGGAATTTTCTTCAGCTGATAAACCTTGGGGGACATTCTTTTAACCCTTGAAACCTTCTTCAAGAAGGATAAATTCTACGGTATACAGGCGCTTTTGGTATAATTCAATGTACTTCAGCTAATTTATTTTTTGGGTAATAAAACCCCATTTTTAGAATAATTTGCTCCGATAGCGCGCATAGACAACTTTAATCGTGAAACTACCATCTTCTTTTAATGCTACCAGCCATCCTCTGAAATTAGATATATCATGTCTTTTGTTGGATGATTAGTTCCATCATATCAACACTTCGGACAGTTTTGAGGGGAAAATTGGGGGCGTGGTGCTGAAATCCATGGGCGGAGACTGAGAGAATAAGGTTTACGAAGTCTAATTAACGCAGTAACCGCCCATGGAAGACACAATTAAAACAGTTTTTGCCAAAATGTCCAGTGTTGGTAAGCCCCAGCAGAAATTTATGATGGCTCTATTGTCGGTACTGATGGTCTTTCGAGGCAAGGCGACCTATCTGAATCTGGCCAGATTCAGTACCTCAAGTGAGAAACGTTATCGACGCTGGTCACATAGATGCTTTGACTTCACCCAGTTTAACACCACATTATTTGCCAGCGAACTCCAAGAAAATCGTGAATGTGTCGCCGCTACTGATGCCAGTTTCATCAGTAAATCCGGCAAAAAGACTGATGGCCTAGGGTGGTTTTATAACGGCAGCGTTGGAGAATCACAACGCGGCCTTGAGATCTCTACGATCAGAGTCACCGACTTGAAGACAAATACTGCCTATGCCATAGATTCCCAACAAACGATCGATGAAGAAGGAAAATCGAGGGTTGAACAATATGTGAGCCATGCTCTCAAAGTTCTACCGAAGTTGCTTAATCTTGGGATTAAATACCTTGCAGCAGACGCATTTTATAGCAAAAAGACATTTGTTAGCCCAATTCTTCAGGAAGGAATGCATATCGTTGGAAAGTTACGGATTGATGCTAATTTGCAGTGGCTATACGAGGGGCAATACAACGGTCAGGGGCGCCCTAAACGGTTTGACGGAAAAGTTGACCTTGAAGATTTATGCCGTTTTGATTTTTCTGGAATTTTTGATGCCAAAGTTAAAGTCTACACGAAGGTGGTGCACGCCAAATTTTTAAAACGCGCCATACGCGTGGTGCTGCTCAAGCCTATTGATGACGATAAAAAAGGAAGTGCGCTACTGTATTCTACAGATACGAATTTAGATGCAGTTAAATTAGTCTCGTACTACAAATCAAGATTTCAAATAGAGTTCTTATTCAGGGATGCGAAGCAATACACCGGATTAACTCACTGCCAATCTGCACGAAAGGAAACCATAAACCTTCATGTTAATGCGTCGCTGACAGCGCTGAATTTGCTGAAATTTGAAGGTCGCAGAGAGACGCAGACAGATGCACCTACAGTTATCTCAATCGCCAGCTGGAAGCGCCGCAAGTTCAACCAGCATCTGATGAATAGGTTTTTAGCAGCTTAGGTCTGGACCGAAGCTGTGAAAAAGTCAGCTATATTTATGATCGCTACAGCGATTACGGGGCAATTGCGGCATAAAAGTGTCCGAAGTGTTGTCAGTTAGTACTTGGTGAAAATGTATCACAAGTTAACCGGGTTAAATGCTATATCGATGTATATAATGAATACGGATAGATTTCGCACAGTCGTAATCTATCCGGGTTTCCTGAAAATATGAGATATTAATCACCTCCAGTTTATCAGTCTTGGCTAGGCTCCTAAAAATTTAGCAAAACTTCTATCTTAGCGAGTTGGAAAATATATTGATCTCTTAGGTTTCTGCAAGGTAAGCTACCGCCGTTTTGCCATTCACATTCAAGCCCTATATAAGCATTCGAGTTATACCTAGTGAGTACTTGCAAAACACTTATTTGTTAATGATCTTGGCGAATCGGTCAGAAAGTGAGAGCGAGTAAACCAACCCTTCGTTGCCCGCTAAAGGTGGGGATAAACTTAGTCACTAGAGAAAAGGATTCTCAACATTAAAATTGAAAAAGAACAACTATATAAAGCTAAGCATGAACGCCAACCAATCTCGCTAGATCTTTATTTCGAGGCTTCTTTCACTCTAGCTTTTCGCAGAAAATTTAGGCACTATAATTTATGAAAAGACTACTTACCATTCTCACAGCTACCTTAATCCTTCTTTTGTTAATAACACAAATAGATGATGATTTAAGCAAAGAATCTATAGATCTAATTGAGCGTACTCACGGCAAAAATACAAGTGAATCATATCTTTATTTACACGGTATATTTGCCAGTGAAGAAGAAGATCCGATAAGTGTTGGCAGTCAACTTTTATCTGAATATCGAAAATTGGATACTGATGACACCTATGAAATTATTGAGTATCCAGACTCAAAGAAAATCGCATCACCAACAGGAAAGGATTTTTGTCAGGTATGGGAAGATGATTGCCTGAAACACCTATTTTCATCCCAGCTTAATATCGAAAATCTATTGAGTGAACACCACGTATTGGTTTCCCGGGTAGATAGATTTTTTGAATTTAATGAATACACAACACTGTCGAAGCCAACCATTCACGAGTTGTTTCCCCCCTATCAATACATTGCTGCCGCCAATAGAATAAAAACACTTGAAGCAATCGCTGCTTATAGAGGTGGGGATGCTCAAAAGGCCTTAGATTCTCTGTCACTCCAGTTTTCAAAATTAAGAAGATCAATGAAATTGCAGGATAATCTTATAGGAAAACTAGTATTCCTTATGAAGCTATCAGAAATTGTCGATGTGATGAGTATCATTTTATCCAATTGTGACACTAAAGCAAGATTGATTCCCAGCTTAAGTCAAACGGAAAAGAGCTTTTACATGATCGCAGCTAGAGAATTTGGGATGTCATACTACATCTTCAAAAACTTGGATAAAAATCCAGAATTTTTTTCACTGGATGGCAAGTTTCCCGGCTGGCTTACGCGTATTGTATACAAACCAAATATGACAATAAATTCCATTACCCCTATATACTCAGATTTAGAGCGATTGACACAGCTATCCCCTGCTGACTTTGCAAAGCAAATCGAATTTGCTAATAATACTCCTCTTTCTACGTCTAAACTAAGAAATTATATCGGCAGTGCCTTAGTGTCTATTTCCCCAGAATATACTGAGTATGCCGGCAAGTTCCATGATTTCGAAGCTAAATTAGCGCTGTATAATCAGCTTCACCACTTAAAACTTGAAATTGGTAATATGACAAACCCCTATTACGAAAATGAGGCCCCCAAAAACTCTAACGGCAGCTTGTGTTTCAGTGGGCCATTAGAAGATAAAAGGTCTTTACGGTGTTTGAAGGTAAAACTATAACAAGCTATCAATTAACACACTTTCAAGTACACAGCGATAACACGAGCGTTAAAAAAGCTATGATCAACTTTATACAAAGTATTACTGAATCTGAGCTGAAATTTATTGCGCAAGCAGATTATGGATCAGATGCAGACATCTATTACAAGGATCTTCGAAACGTAATTTCTGAACAACAATGTATCTTAACGCTAGAGCAGCACTATTACCCCGGTGAGGTTATCTCTCTTTGTTCTCATTATCTCACGCCCAAACATGAGCGCGAATTTTCGATTTGTATTTGCTTAGTACTACTGAACCGTGGTGTCTTTAGCCTCAATGAGGCCAATTTGCAGGTATGGTTTAATGAAAATAAAAGCTTGTATCGGAGTCTTGATCCAAAACATGAAAAAATAATTTTTGATGCATTTTCGTGGGCAGGTTTTGTTACCGACTGACAGGCTTTATACCAGCCAGCACTCTGCATACATCAACGATCGCACTTAATATTATATCCATATAAGAACATGAAGAAACTTTATTTAAACAGAATATATGTAGGAAATTTGGAATACGGTGCTGCTGATCAGCCGTTCCTAAAGGGCAGATTTATTGCAAATAAAAACTGACCAGACTTCAAGGATGTCTTCTTTAAAATAGACAAGATTCATGAGCTTTATGGAACTGACTATCAAAAGTGGAATAAGCAGAGAGAGGCTTACTGGTTAACACTAGATAAACTGTTGATAGAGATAGAAGACAAATTTGGATATAAAGAAATATATAACTTCACTCAATTTTTTATTGGTAGAGATAACACGTTTAGCCACCGACGCACCGGAAAATATTCCAGTCCCTTCTAGTGCAGAAGAATAATTAGACTTCTCAACAAGCAGAAAAACCAAGCTTCGACGGCAGTATGAATACTATTAAAAAACAAAAGATCGTGATAGGTTGTTCTGTCTAGAACCAAAAAAGCAAAATTCAAGCAAAAACAGACAAAATTGCTGCGGCATACGCCACGGACAGGTTCAAAAACCCAAAAAGTATACAAAAAGAGCTGGGGAGCCGCATCACCTGCGCAAATCTACTGGTTAAACTCGCCACGCTAAGTTTCACTCGTCGCCGCTAACGGCACTAGAAGTTTGAGCACTTAAAATCATGAATAAAATACATCTCAAAGTGAAGAGCGCAATTTTGAACGCCTTGCTGGCAGTCATTGCTGTACTATCAATATTTTCGTTTACAGTATTAAAATACGCCGACAAGACCAGTCCAAAATTATTAACGATTGTGTTTATCTCAACCTTAATTTTTGGATGGATTTTCTCAGATTGGTATAAAATCATCCCCGGAAAAAAATCTAAATATAAGCCCTACCTGGCCACTACTGTAATTAGCTTTCCAGCCGCTCTAATGTCAGGAATAATTTATATGGGGATAACTTATATAATAAGATCAAATACAAATTTAAACTTGATACCCATCTCTGAAGCTGCCTTTATAAGCATAATGGGCGGCCTTATAGCAGCAGTATTTGCCCTGCCCATTTCACTGCTTTTGGGTGCGGTCCTAGGTTGGTATTTAGTGAACAGCCAGAAGCCCTAGCACGGCTGCCCCAAATTACCAGTAAGCTTGCCGGGCAGGTTCTCGCTGCTATTCACTAGCGCAAAGAGCCCCGCCGCCAAATTGGTACTAAGACTGTATTTAAAAATCGCCCGCCTGAATCAACAGGGGCTATAACCCGGTTCTCCCATTGCGATGTGCTCATAAGAGCGCCAATTGTCAGGAAACGTATTTATCCCACCAGTTATCGGCCACTAACTGGTGCTGGGCTACTTAAGTAAAAGCGCGGTTTCCCCGGCAATAAGATAACAGCGGGGCACAAAACACCCGGGCTTATTGCGCTATCTCCACCCCTGCCCCTCTCCGCTTGTTTCATTCAGCAGTTGAATATCCACCAGCTGCCAGCGCAGGCCGTTGCGCTGCATTAGCAGGCGCAGCTCAGGGCGGCCGCGCTCGCCGTAATCCACGCTCAAATGATTGAGATCGGTAAAACGCCATCCCATACGCTGCCAGGTAGCTTCTGTCTCTTCCTGTGCGGATGGGTAACTGCCGGAGCGATTCGCGGTTCCACTACTCTGCCGATAGATTTCCCGCTCAAAAGCCTCCAGATCCTCGCCGCCACGAAGCAGATCGGCAATGCCCTCAGGGGTAATAAATTGCTGCAAAAGTGGCTCCATAAGGAAATTGGCGCCAGCGCTGAGCAATTCATCAAACTCCTGCGGAATCGTATTGCTTAAAGAGCTCCGCAGTTGCTGCTGTAGGCGAACCTTTAAATTGTCACGCAAAACAGGAAAATCGACATAGCGCTCTAAGGTATCGATACTCTCAGTTCTAACCTGCGGCTGTTCGGATTTAGCCATTTCCGCCGCACGCTGCAATTGCCCGATGGAATAAAACGGCAAAGCGACATATCCGCTCCCCAGCAGCACTGCAATTAAGCCGCCCACCCACAGTATTTTTTTCATCAATTCGATTCCTTAATCACTATCTGGGGATTTTATGCTGAGAAACAGCGATCACCTAATTTGCCAATGTATTGGCGTGGCATTGTTCACCACCCCCAGCTGTGAGATATTTCCCTCCAAGGTTTTGCACCGCACAAGCAATCTAAATATCAATAAGGACAGTTAACAGGATGAGTGATATTTATACAGCCCCCAAAGCCGATTTGGCCGATAGCTCGGTGACTGGGGACTCAGGCTCTATCGAAAAAGGTATTGCCGGGGATTATTCATTTTCTATTGGGGAAACTCTCAGCGAGGCCTGGCAGCGCACTAGCGGCAATAAAGGCACCGTCTGGGTGGGAGCACTGCTCTATTTCGTTGCCATTATTGCAATTACTATCGTCGCCACCTTAGTTACCGGCGGTACGGCAGCATTCAGCTCCGGTAGCTCCTCGGGGCCAGTTGCCGAGATTCTCTCTCAGCTGATCGTGACCTTTGCCGGCGCTCCCCTGGCGGTGGGTATGACGATGATTGGTATCAAAATCGCCCGCGACGAACAGACCTCCGGCACCGAGGTGTTTGCACACTTCGACAAGATAGTTCCGCTCGGCTTTGCCACTATCTTGATGTATCTACTTATTGCGGTCGGCTTGATATTGCTGATCATTCCGGGCATTTACCTGATGATCGCTTATCTGCTGGCAATGCCCCTGATTGCCGATCGCAATCTGAGCCCCTGGGAAGCTCTGGAAACCTCCCGTAAAGCCATCACTAAGAACTGGTTTGCTTTCCTTGGTTTCGTAATTGTCATAACGCTGATTTTTATAGCCGGCGGTATCGCCCTGCTTATCGGCCTGATCTGGGCAGTGCCACTGGTTAGCATTGCTTTTGGTGTTGCCTATCGAAAAGTGTTTGGCATCCCCAACCACTAATAAGTTCTTCCACCAGACAGGAGCGGTGGCTTGCTGGATACCACCTATAGCGTCGAAACACCCGAGGGTATCGATTTGCGCGCGCGGGCTGCTGGGCCCGTGCCGCGTATCCTCGCCTATGCCGTAGATGTGTTTTATCGATCGTTGATATTAACGGCTATCGGTTTTGCCCTGCTATTTGCCGGCTTTGCCGGCATCGGCATTTGGCTCGTGTGCGCCTTTCTGCTCGAGTGGTTCTACCCGGTATTTTTTGAAGTGCTGCGCGGTGGACAAACGCCGGGCAAGAAAGCTTTTGGCCTGATGGTGGTGAACGATAACCTCACGCCGATATCCTGGGGCGCCTCCTTTGTGCGCAATCTGCTGCGCTTTGCCGACTTTATGCCGTTTGCCTACGCCACCGGCATGATCTGCATGACCCTTGGGCGCCATTTCCAGCGCCTCGGCGACCTGGCCGCCGGTACCCTGGTGGTCTATCGCGAAGAGGAAAAGGCTCCGCTTGCCCTACCGGATACAACCCCACTCCCTCCCCCACAGAACTTGCGCCAACAGGACCAGCAGGCACTGGTCAGCCTGTTGGAGCGCCACGAGGATTTAAGTGAAGCGCGCCAGCGAGAGCTCGCCAACCTACTCGAATCCATTACCCACAAGCGCGATAGCGACGCCCTGAACTACTTGCGCTCCGTGGGCAGCTGGTTGCTCGGCGGCAGGGGATAGGCTGAGGTATCCATGAAGCAGAGAGACTTTGAAAATCGCTACCGCGATAGCTGGGCCCAATTGGAAGCCTGGCTCAAGGCGGACAGCAACAAGGCCGAAACAGCGGCCTTGGACCTGCCGGTCGCCTATCGCAATCTTTGCCAGCAGCTGGCGATGGCAAAAGAACGGCAGTACACCAGCCGCCTGGTCGATCACCTCAACCAGCTGGTTATGGCGGCGCACCACCGCGTCTACCGACAGGAAACCCTACGCCGCAACGGCTGGCTGCACTATGTACTGGTGGGTTTTCCCCGGGCCGTACGCGCCAACAGTCGCGCGGTCCTGCTGGCCGCCGCCCTGTTTTTACTGCCGGGTTTAATTCTCGGTATTGGCACCTACAATAACGACGCCCTGGTGTATGCGGTGATGTCGCCAGAGCAGGTGATGGGCTTTGAGTCCATGTATGACCCAGATAACCGAGTGCTGGGGCGCGAGCGCGGTGCGGACACTGACCTGGCCATGTTCGGTTTTTATATCAGAAACAATATCGGCATCGCCTTTCGCACCTTTGCCGGCGGCGTGCTGTTTGGCTTGGGCTCAATTTTCTTTCTGGTGTTTAACGGCATCCATATCGGCGCCGCCTTCGGGCATATCACCCGGGTGGGCTTTACCTCTACGTTCTATCCCTTTGTGATCGGCCACGGCGCCTTCGAATTGACCGCGATTGTGCTGGCCGGAGCTGCGGGCCTGATACTGGGGCGCTCACTGGTGAACCCCGGCCAACACCGGCGCACGGTAGCGCTGCGCCTGGCCGCTGCCGAGGCGATGAAAATTATGTACGGCACCTTCCTGATGCTGGTGATCGCCGCCTTCCTCGAGGCCTTCTGGTCCTCCAGTGCCACTATGCCCATTGCGATCAAGCTCGGCGTCGGCGCCCTGTTGTGGGTGCTGGTATTTGCCTATTTTATCCTGGCCGGACGCAGGGAGGACGCTGCCCATGCAAATTGAGCACTTGGCCGTACGCGCCCGCTTGCGCTCCCCCTGGGAGTCGCTTGACCTCGGTATTGTCCTGGCGCGAAAGCACTGGTGGCAACTGTTTATCGTGTGGCTGCTACCCGCAGCGCCACTGTTGGCCCTGTGCTATTGGCTGTTTCCTGATTCGCCGGAGCTCTCCCTCCTCTTTGTCTGGTGGCTGAAACCAGTTTTTGACCGGCTGCCGCTGTTTATGATCAGCCAGACACTATTTGGCTCGCCGGTATCTGTCGGCACGGCGCTGAGGCACTTCTTTAGCCAGAATCGTCGCGACTGGTTTATGTGGCTCACCTTTCGCCGCCTGAGTCCCACCCGCGCTTTCGATATGCCTGTCACGGTACTGGAGCACTCCAGCGGCAAGGCCCGCACCTCGCGCATCAACGTTTTACACCGCAAGCACGCCAGTGCCGCCACCTGGCTGACACTCACGTTATTCCATATTGAAACTTTTTTGCTAGCGGCCCTATTCGCGCTCATCTTCCTGTTTATTCCCGAGCAATACGCCGAAGGGGTCGATTGGATACCCCTGCTGCAGGAGGACGTTTTGTGGGCGAGATGGCTGTATATCGCCCTCTATCTGCTGGCGATGGCGGCTGTTGCCCCCTTCTATATCGTCAGCGGCTTTTGCCTGTATATCGGCCGCCGAATCGAACTGGAAGGCTGGGATATCGAAATCCAATTCCGGGACCTGCTACAGCGCCAACAGCAACCCCGCCGCCGGACATCGGGTGCCGCCACCCTGCTCCTGCTGTGCGGCCTCGCACTTGGCAGCGCGCTGCCATCTCCCCCCGCCAGTGCGGCAGCGGTGGAGACACCGCAGCAAGCCCAGCAGCATATTGATGCAATCCTCGCCGACGAGGATTTCCATCAGACGATGGAAATTAGCGGTTGGCGCAAAAAGCAGGACACAGAAACAGCGGAAGAGAAGTTTCCCGATTGGCTTATTGATTTTGTCGAATGGCTCTCCGGTCTCTTCGACGATGAGCCCGATTCCGACAGTGAATTCACATGGGGCCCGACAATCGCAATCGTTTTGGAGCTACTCCTGTGGACGGGGCTGGCCTTCGGCCTGGGCTATCTGCTCTGGCGACACCGCGAAAAAATTCTGCACAGCTTGCAGTGGCAGGCCAAGCTGAAGACAAAGCCGCCAACCCCCGAAACCCTGTTCGGTCTGGATGTGCGCCAGTCGAGTCTGCCCGCCGATGTCTGTGCAGAGGTTATGCGCCTCTGGGCTGAGGGCGACAAGCGGGCCAGCCTGGGACTTCTGTATCGCGCCACCCTATCCCACCTGATTGAAGACTTCGAATTCCGTTTCGGCAGCCACCTCACCGAGAGCGAGTGCGCCCAGCTGGTACAGGCAAGACAGCTGAAGCCCAGGGAAGCACTGCGCCCGGTGAGCCCCGCACTGAGCCAGTTTGTGCAAGAGCTCACCGCCAACTGGCAACAGCTCGCCTATGCCCATCGCCCCCCGCAAGAGGCCCAGGTGAGTACCCTTTGCCGCCAGTGGCAGGAGGCATTTAGCCATGACCGCTAAGAGAGTTCTGATTGCAGCCCTGGCCCTGAGCGGCGCCGCACTGGTATGGCTGTTCCTCACCTTCTACGAGCGCTATACCAAAGAGATCGATACGGGCTGGGGCGCGGAGGCCAAGCGCAACCCCTATCTGGCCGCGCAACGCTACCTCGCCGATATCCAGCTGACACCGCGCCAGGCGGATAATATTGCCGTTTTGCGGGGGCTCTCCCCCAATGCCACCCTGTTTATCAGCAGCTCCAGCCAGGTGTATAACCCCACCAAGGCCCAGGAACTTCTCCAGTGGGTAGAGCGGGGTGGCCACGCCATCGTCGTGGCCTATACCGGTAACTTCGATAGCGGCGCCGGGCGCAGTGAAAACCGCGACTGGCTGCTTGAAGCCATGGGCGTCTCTCTCGAAGAGGGGCACAGTGACTTCGAATGGCAACAGACACTCGAACAACTCTTCGGAGAAGATGCCACACTCGATCCGACTCAGAGCCCCGCAGATGCGATGCGGGAGCACAATCGCAAAATTGACGAGGGCGACACCGAGGAGAAACCTGAGGAGAAAGAGAAGCCCCGCAATCCCGATGTGCCGGAGGAAAACCTGGTAACCCTGCCGGTTGAGGGGGGCAGTGAAATACAGCTGTACCTCAATGCCAGCCATCTGCTCTACCACCCGTCGTTTAATGACGAGACGGTCGACGGTGGACCGGTATCCTGGGCCCGGGTATGGCATGACGATATCGGCGTACCATTTATGCAGTTCAAGCGCGGCAGTGGTGTCATCACCCTGATGACTGACAGCACCCTGTGGCAGTCCCACCGTATCGGCCATTTTGATCACGCCTATTTCCTTCAGCTGCTGGCCAGTGACGGGGAGTTTGTCTTCCTCACCCGCCCGCGCTTTGAGTCCCTAACCAAAGTGGCGCGCGAATACGCCGTCGAGTTTTTTATCGCCGGCGCCCTGGCCTTGCTGGCCTGGCTGTTGCTGCGCGGGCGCCGCTTTGGCCCCTTACAGCCGGAGCCGGAGGTGTCGCGCCGCTCGCTACTCGAACATATCTCCGCCTGCGGCCACTACTACTGGCTGGACGATCGCTGCGAAGCCCTGCTGCGCGGCCAGCGGGAAGAACTCTTGCGGCGCCTTGGCGCCACCCATACCGACGCCAGCCAAAAGCGCAAACTGTGCAACAAGCTCTGTGCATCCACTGGCATGGATGAAGCGCGAGTGCTGGCCACCCTGTGGGGCAAGCCCCCCACTAGCGAAGAAACCTTTACTGAACACATGCGTAACCTGCAGCGAATTGAGGCAGTCCTATGAGCGAGACCACCCTGCAACCGGAACCACAAACCATGAGCCCATCACCTGACTGGCGGGCGGCATCGGCCAAATTGCAGCTGCTGCGCAACAATATCAACCAGCTGTTGATTGGCCAGGAGCGGGTAGTCGATCAGGTGCTGGTGGCGCTGCTGGCTTCCGGCCACGTACTGCTGGAAGGCGTACCGGGGCTCGGTAAAACCCTGCTGGTGCGCACCCTGGCCAACTGCTTTGGCGGCCACTTTCGCCGCATCCAGTTTACCCCGGACCTGATGCCCGCCGACGTCACCGGCCACGCCATGTACAACATGGGGGAGAGCCGCTTCGAGGTGCGACGCGGGCCGGTGTTTACCAACCTGCTGCTGGCGGACGAGATCAACCGCGCCCCCGCCAAAACCCAGGCCGCCCTGCTGGAAGTGATGCAGGAGAAGCAGGTCACCATCGACGGCCAGGCGCTGAAAGTACCCAGCCCATTTATGGTACTCGCCACCCAAAACCCCATTGAGCAGGAGGGCACCTACCCGCTGCCCGAGGCGGAGCTGGACCGCTTCCTGCTAAAAATCCTGATCGATTACCCCAGCCTCGAGGCGGAACTGAAGTTGGCCGCCGCCGCCAGCAGTGGCCACATTGAGCGCAGCTTGCAGGAAAAGCTGGCGGGGGAAATTACGGTCGAGGAGCTGCAACAGCTGCAAGCCCTGGTGCCCCAGGTGGACCTGGACGAACAGGTATTGAACTACGCCGTGCGCCTGGTGCGCGCCACCCGCCAGTCCCCGCAGCTGCGCAGCCCCGCCGGTCCCCGTGCCAGTATCGGCCTGCTGCAAGCCGCCCGCGCCTATGCCCTGTTGCAGGGGCGCGAATTCGTGCTGCCGGACGATATCAAGGCCATGGCAATCCCGGTGATGCGCCACCGTATCGGCCTGTCCCCGGATATGGAGATTGACGGTGAAACTGCCGATACCGCTCTGGCGATGATTATCGACAGCGTTGAGGCGCCGCGACTGTGACACAAAGCGCAGCTGCCACAGAGCAGCAGGCAGCGCCCGCACAGCGCGGCCGCAGCGGTCCCAGTCCGCGCCTGGTCAAGCTGCTCGGCTACTGGTGCCTGGCGGCCCTGGCAATTACCGCAGCGCGAATCTGGGTTCCACAAGCCGGTCCCTTGATCGGCAGCCTCTGGTGGGGAGCGAGTGCCCTGCTGATCGGCGCCGCTCTGCTGGACTTTCTCACCGGCTACCGGGTCAGTGGTTTGCAGGGGCTGCGGCGCCTGCCGGGCAACCTGGCCCTGGGCGTGCGCAACAGCGCGCGGCTGCAACTGCGCAATACGGGCCCGCGCGCCCTGTTACTCCAGGTTTCCGACTCGATTCCACAACAACTGGGATCGACTGGGCTGCCGCGTACCGCACAGCTCAACCCCGATCAGGAAATCACCATCGAGTACGATCTGGTGCCCCACCGCCGTGGCAGCGCCACTTTCGGACGCATTGAGGTGCTGGCCAGCTCCCCCTGGGGGCTCTGGCAGACCAGGGTGTGGCTGGGACAGGCACAGAGCGTCAAGGTCTACCCCAATTTTCTCGGCATCTCATCGCTGCAATCCCTCTCCACCGAACAGAGCCTGCGCCTGATGGGGCTGCACCAGCAGCAGCGTCGCGGTGAGGGCATGGACTTTCGCCAGCTGCGGGAATACCGCCAGGGCGACAGCCAGAGGCAGGTGGATTGGCGCGCGAGTTCGCGCCTGCGCAAACTGATCAGTCGCGAATATCAGGACGAGCGCGACCAGGAAATCATTTATATGCTGGATTGCGGCCGCCGCATGCGCGCTAAAGACGGCGAGCTGAGCCACTTTGACCACGCACTCAATGGCCTGCTGCTCTCCGCCTATGTCGCCATTAAACAGGGCGACGCCGTCGGCCTGCAGGCATTCGCCGCCGCACAGGAGAGCAGCGGTGGACAACTGCCGCCGGTGAAAGGGGAAAACGCGATCAACCTGCTGTTGAACAACGTCTACAACCTCCACTCCGGCACCGGCAGCGCGGACTACACCGGCGCCGCACAGCAGCTGATGGCCCAGCACAAGCGCCGCGCCCTGGTAATCCTGATCACCAACCTGCGCGATGAAGACAGTGACGAGCTGCTCGCCGCAGTCAAACTGCTGTCGCGCAATCACCTGGTGATGATTGCCAGCCTGCGGGAGACCGCAGTGGACAAACTGCTACAGCAGCCGATCCAGAGCTTTGACAGTGCGATCAACGGTGCCGCAGCGCGAGACTTCCTGCGCCGCCGGGCGCTGCTGCTCCAGCATTTACAGGCGCACAATGTCACAGTGGTGGACTCGCGACCGGAGCTTTTACACCAGTCTCTGGTAGAGGCCTATTGGCGCCTCAAGCGCAGCGGTAGAATCTGACCCCGGTGAGCTTACTGAGTGGGGACTCTTCCAATCCCCACTTTTTACCCCCTCCTCCAAGCTCTCCCTCCCCGCGATAAACCCCGCTGTCGGGAACTCTCCCCGATCCCGGGAATCTCTTGTTTAGCGCCTTCAACCCCGGGGCCATCGCTCTCCGGAAAAATTAGATTAATTTTTCGAATGCGCGCAAAAAGATAGATTAAATTTTAACAAAGCTGATAGAGCTCAATTAACCCCGCATTAGTTCGCAAAAGTTAACTTGTGGTAGTGGCACTTTGGTTTCTCACCCGTTAACCTCTTGTGACTCATCGCCGGGTATGAAAAATGGGCCCGGACAAAATACAGATTTCCCTATTTATGAGCGGTAAGCGCACCATCCAAAGCTGTTCCCGCCTGTCCCAGTGGCAGGCGCTATTGCTGTTGCTGGTATTTCTCAGCGCGCGCGGTTTGGTGCCCGCAGGTTTTATGCCTGCGGATTTTTCCTCGGCAACCCCCTACGGGCTCTGTCATGGCGACAGCCGCAGCGCGCTATTGCTCAATGCCCTCAGTGCGGATTCTCACGCTGATCAACACAGCGGCCACTCCGAAAATCACAATCACAACACTCTAACCGCACACTCATTTGCCGATAATCACTGTAATTTCTCCGCCGCAGCCAGTCTTGCCAGCGCACCGGCTGCGGAACTGGAAATAACCCTAGCCGGGGTTCTTCAACCCTCCGCCGGGCCAACGTTTTCCCCCTCTCTCTCCAGTGCTTACAGCCGCCCGCTAATTCGCGCTCCTCCGGTTTAATCCTTTTTTATCGCAACACCACCGCTCCACAGTTCGCTGTGGGGCGCAGGACTCACTGCTGTCCTCATCTTGTCAGCACCCTGAGCCCCGCCTAAATACGACCACTTTTTTCAGTGGTGATACGTCGCGCGCGCCAAATTTTAGCGGGCCTGCGCGCCTACTGCTGCGTGTCCGAAACGCCAGCGAAAAGGATTGAAAATCATGCACCAGAGCATCAACGCAAAAATTTTTCTGAAAAAACCTCTCAGCCTGGCACTCGCTGCCTGCTGTACCTTTTCAGCACATCTCGCAGCGGAAGAATCCGAAGAGTCAGAAGCACTAAAAGACAGTGAAATGGAACAGATGGTGGTCACCGGGGTAAAAACAGAACTCCCCCTCAACCTGGTGACCGACCCGAAAAAACCCCGCCAGCCACTACCGGCCAACGATGGCGCCGACTATCTAAAAACGATCCCGGGATTTTCTGTCGTGCGCAAAGGCGGGACCAGTGGCGACCCGATGCTTCGCGGTATGGGGGGCTCGCGCCTGGGGATGGTCGTGGACGGGGAGACCCTGGCGGGCGGCTGTCCCAGCCGTATGGACCCACCCACGGCCTATATTTTCCCCGAGGCGATGGACGAAATTGAAGTAATCAAAGGGCCGCAGAGCGTGCTCTATGGTCCGGGGAACTCCGCCGGGGTGGTGGTCTTTAACCAGCAGCAGGAGCGCCCCACAGAGAGCGATTGGAATATGCATGCGAGCCTTCTCGGCGCCAGCGCCGAGCGCCGCGATGGCCTCTTCGATATCTCCTACAGCTCGCCGCAGTTTTCCATTCGCAGCGCCTCGACGTCAGCATCTGCGGACAACTACGAGGATGGCGATGGCAATGAGGTGAACTCCAGTTATGAGCGCTGGAGCAGCCAGGTCAACCTGGCCTGGACCCCCAGCGACGATACGCGGCTCGAATTAGATACATCATTCAGCGACGGCGAAGCCGCCTATGCCGATCGGGGCATGGACGGCTCCAAGTTTGCCCGGGAGAGCTACAAGACAAAATATGTGCGCAGCAATATCAACAGCTGGCTCGACTCGATTGAACTACAGGCCTACTACAACTATATCGACCATGTTATGGACAATTACAGCCTACGCGAACTGTCCAGCACCTCTACCCCTATGGCCATGAATCTCGATAGTGAGACCTCGGGCTTTAAGATGGCCCTGATGTTTACCCCGCTGGACAATGTGGAGCTGACCACTGGTATCGATGCGCGGGAAAATCGCCACACCAGCCGCTCGACCATGGACCAGTCCACGATGGATTACCGCGATATGGAGCGGCAGGCCGACGCCGAGTTTTCCCAACTGGGTTTATTTTCTGAAGCCAGCTGGCAGATCGCACCCAATCAGCGCTGGATCGCCGGTGCGCGAGTAGATGATTGGGAGGTCAAAGACCTGCGCGATGAGGTCGCCCTATCCATGATGTCTTCTGTGGATAACCCCACGGCGGGGGAAACTCGCTCGGAGTTATTGAGCAGCGGCTTCCTGCGCTATGAATATGGCCTCGAGAGCGGCCCCAACAGTTCTGCCACACTCTTTGCCGGGCTCGGCTATACCGAGCGCTTCCCCGATTACTGGGAGATTTTTTCCTACGAGACCGCAGACTCCTACAGCGCACTGGATATCGAAGCAGAGAAAACCACCCAGCTGGATATCGGCTACATCTATCGCGGCGAGAAGCTTTCCGCCAGTATCTCCGGCTTCGTCAATCAGATCGACGACTACCTGATGATTGAGACGGATTACGAAAAAGCCGCAGTCATGACTAGCATGGATTCTATGAGCAGTATGAGTATGGATGATATGGATTCCTCCGATACTCGCACTACCTCCATTGTCAGAAATATCCAGGCGCGCTCTTGGGGTTTGGAGTTTGACTCCTCATACCAGCTCAACGAGCAGTGGCGTAGCGAATTTACTGTGACATCGGTGCGCGGTGCCAACGAGACCGATGGTACCACTCTGGCACAACTGCCCCCTCTGGAGGGCCGCCTGGGACTCTACTATGAGCAGGCCCAGTGGTCGGCGGGGGTTTTATGGCGCGCTATCGCCAGCCAGGATCGGGTGGATATCGGCAAGGGTAATATTGTTGGCCAGGATATTGGCACCACCGACTCTGCCAATGTGATTTCTATCAATGCCGGTTGGAAGCCGAATAAAAGCGTGTTGATAACCACCGGTATCGACAACCTGTTCGACGAGACCTACGCAGAGCATATCAGCCGCTCCGGAGCCAATATTATTGGCTTCGACCAGTTGACCCGCGTTAATGAGCCGGGACGCACCTTCTGGTTAAAAGCTATTTATCGAATTTAAAAACTAGCGGGGCCCCGAGGGCCCCGTTTTTTACCCGCAGAAAAAACCATTATTTTATAAAATAATTTTTACACAGAGGAGCTGTAACAAGGCAAAAAATTAAAAAATATAAAATTAAAATTTATAGGAAAAGTTTAAACTTAGAGTGCGCAGATAGCCGGGATCGAGCCCCTCTATTTTGCCAATATTATTGTAGTTATACTCTAGTGAAGTCTCGAAATCCTGACGCCACAAAACCCGGTAACCCACTCCGGCATTCCAAAAATCATCACTGCCACTGGCATCAATAACATAGATATATCGGTTATCGAAGTGCTGCGGCGGGTCTTCTCGATACCAATGGCCTCTCTTTATAACATTATTTAAATCCACCTCTGCGTAATTGTACCCCAGCATCCAGTAGAGGCATTGAACATGGCAGTTCAGAGTTAAATCAATTTTAAAATTCAGTCCCAGTTGATTGACGCTGACATGATTATCATCAAAGTGGGCGCCGCGCAGCTCCACCTGCCAAACTCCTACCGCCGGGGTGATACCGAGGCCGAGATAGGCAAAAAAATCCCGCTGTTTATTTAATTGTTGCTCACCGCTCCCGAGGCCAAGGGTGCCGATAATCCGATACTCCCCGGCACTGACGCCAACAAAAGGATTGTTTGCCTCAAATCCATAGCTGGCCGGTGCCAATAACAGGGGGAGCATACAGAGGGGTAGATTTTTCATCGTCACTTACACCAGCAAGCCCATATTCAACTCCGCTCTGGGCATATTGCCTAGGGAGCCTCTGAACAATTCCGTGATGCCTCTGGCTTACAGAGCGGTTCACAATCAAGGCGCGGCTTCGCAGGAATGTCTAGACCTTTCAAGAAGTCGCAACGCGGACTGTAAGCCCCGAAGGGCGGGCCTTGAAGGCCACAGCTGCTGCGTTGCAGCTCTTGCAAAGGACTAGGGCCATTCGCGGCGAACTGCGCCTAACATCTGTAGCCTTCAAGACCCGCAGAGGTATTACGGAATTGTTCAGAGGCTCCCTAGCTTGCTTCCACATCAATAACCGCCCAGACTCCCCCGACAAAAGCCGGGTTTTTTCGCAGATCATCTACGTCGCCAGCTTTTGGCATAGGCTGCCCTGCCCGGCGCAGCTCTTCCAATCGCTGGAAAATCGTTTCCGCCATTTTTTGCAGGGTGCCGTCAAGGGTATCGGCATAGCAATGACAGTGGGGCAGATCCGGTGCTATGGCACCAAATCCGGCATATTCAATATTGTGCACCACGACCGGGTAGCGCATTGAAAAATACTCTTATGTATTTACTTTTCAAAGCGTAGACTGATTTGCATTTTACGGGGGAATTTGGCCAGGAAATTAGCAGAGAAATACAATTCTGCACGGGCACAGGTTCAATATTAATAGTGACAAAAAGAGAGGAAAAAACTGTCGGCCGCAGAGGGTATCCCGCAAACTCAAACTTTTATCGGAAAAAATACCTCGACAATAGTTAGCGGGGCATCCGCCCCAATAGGGCTCGACGGGAAAATAGCATACTGTTGTAGGTGCGGCGCAGTAGCTTATTATTTTCATCGCCAGCACTGGCAAGCGCGTCAAAGCGCCGCTGCAACCAGCTGATTTCCTCCTCCAGCTCCCGGCGCAAACAGCGAATTTCACTTTGATTCTGCTTTAATTGCCGATCGGGACCAGGCATCGGTAAGCCCCCTGCATAGAGAAATAGCCAGACCGCTGTATGCCTCCCCCGCTAGAGGGCAGGCATACAAACACTTTCTACACGCTTTTTGGCGCCAATCCCTAGGCTACAGACTTATCCAACAACAGGGATTTCCAATCAAAAGAAGCGTCGCCGATCACATAGAAAAAGGGATTCAACAGGGAATCTTTGCTGTTGTAGCGCAGCAAATTAAATTGCTCATCCACCACAGTGCCACCCGCCGCTTCGACTACCGCCTGAGCTGCCGCAGTATCCCACTCGCAAGTCGGCGCCAGACGCGGGTACAGGTCCGCTGCACCTTCGGCCACCAGGCATAATTTCAGCGAAGAACCCATATTTTTGCACTCTACAGTGCCCAGCTCAGTTTCGATACGCTGCACCAGCTGATCGACAGTGCCGGTGCCGTGACTGCGGCTGGCCACCAGCTCAACCACTTCACGATTGTCGAGGCGCGGCTTGAGTGGGCGCACCCGAATTTCAGCTTCGCCATTGGCATCGCGCTTAAACGCACCCTCGCCCTTACAGCCGGCATAGGTGATATTCAGTACCGGTACGTAAACCACCCCCAGCACCGGCTCGCCATGCTCGATTAATGCGACATTCACGGTAAATTCACCGTTGCGGCGGATAAACTCTTTGGTGCCGTCGAGGGGGTCGATAATCCAGTACCGCTGCCACTGGCTGCGCTCTGCGAAAGAGGGCATTTCCTCCTCCTCTGACAAGACCGGCACGCCCTCAAGCAGCTGTGCCAGTGCCGGCGCCAGTACCTTGTGCGCGGCCAGGTCCGCAGCGGTTACTGGAGAGTCGTCCTTCTTCATCTCGACTTCCAGCTCCGCGCTGCTGTGATAGACCTCAAGGATCGCTTCTCCCGCACGTTTGCAGATCTCGATTACCTGCTCTAAAAGTGCTCTATCCATTACAACTCCCTATTTTTGTGAGTTCGTCAGTTAAATTCTCAAGCGGAGAAAAGGTCCGCTACAGACAGGTAGCGCTCCCCGGTGTCATAGCTGAACACCAGTACCCGGCTGCCCGCCGCCATCTCGCCCTCGCGCTTCTTCAGGGCCGCGAGGCTGGCTCCGGACGAGATGCCAACAAAGATGCCCTCTTTTAACGCGCAGCGGCGCGCCATCTCAAAGCTATCTTCCTCGCTGACCAATACAGTGCCATCGAGCACTGCCGTATCGAGCACCTGGGGAACAAAACCGGCACCAATACCCTGCAATCGATGCAGGCCTTTTTCGCCACCGCTAATCACCGGTGACTTCTCCGGCTCTACCGCATAGACCTGTAGATTGGAAAAATGCTCTTTTAAGACTTCGCCACAACCGGTGATATGTCCGCCGGTCCCCACGCCCGTAATCAGGTAATCCAACCCCTCAGGAAAATCCGCCAGAATTTCCTTGGAGGTAATATCCCGGTGTACCTGGGCATTGGCGCGGTTATTAAACTGCTGCGGCATCCAGCTGTTCGCATAGGAGGCCAATAATTCTTCCGCCTTGGCAATAGCGCCGCCCATACCGCGCTCTTTCGGCGTGAGGACCAATTCTGCACCCATCGCTTTCATAACCTGGCGGCGCTCTACCGACATCGACTCCGGCATGGTCAGGATCAGGCGATAGCCCTTCACCGCTGCAACCATCGCCAGACCAATTCCCGTGTTGCCCGAGGTGGGTTCGATAATAACGCCCCCGGGCTGTAGGGCCCCCCGGCGCTCCGCATCCTCAATCATCGCCAGGGCGATTCGGTCTTTAATACTGCTGCCCGGATTAAAGCGCTCCACTTTCATCCAGACCTCAATATCGGGGCGGAAGAGGTGGTTAATTCGCACGTGCGGGGTATTGCCGATTGTTTCCAGAATATTGGCCGCTTTCATCGGTAGCGCTCTCCATGACTAGTGCCCGGGACAAATCACTGTCGGGCATATTTATTCGATGCCCCATAGTACCCCAGAAATGTCCCGCCACTGTGGAAAACTCCAGACAAAATTGCAGGTCGATGGGGTCTGCTAAAAGGGTTAAATTGATGGAGAGGTATACACAATAACAATAAGGTAAATACCTATGTCCGTAGAAAATTCCGCCCCTCAATATCATTTCCACAATTATCTAGTGCCCCTGTTCCTGCTCAGCGCCGCCCTATTCATTTTTCTGGATACCTGGAAACTGGATAGCCTGTGGATGCCGGCGTTAAAAGCATTGCCGATACTGTCCCTGCTGCTGATTGCCAGAATCGAACTGCGCGGCGCGACCCGGCTTTTTACTATTCTCGCCCTCAGCTTCTCCGCCTGTGGGGATATACTGCTGGAACTGCACTTCCCCCAGCAGTTTGTCCTCGGCCTCGGGGCTTTTCTTATTGCCCAGCTCATCTACGCTCTCAGTTTCCTGCGCTTTGCCGCGCCCCCCGGGCGCCACAATTTGCTGCGCGCGCTGCCCGTACTCCTTAGCGCACTACTATTGGCACAAATTCTCCTCCCGGCGGCGGGGGACTTGGCTCCGGCGGTACTGGCCTACCTGCTGGCGATCCTCACCATGGCAGTCGCGGCCGCCATGCACAGGGGTGACTCCGCCCTGCTGTTTATCGGCGCCGTCACCTTTATGCTGTCAGATACCTTGATTGCGATTAACAAGTTCATCGCCCCGCTGCCCCTGGCCGACGCCACCATTATGCTCACCTACTACAGCGCACAACTGTGTATCCTGTACGGCATCCGCCGCGCCCAGGCATAATGCCGACACCCCGGGAAGACATAACCCTCTACACTCTTGTCTTCCCGCCCCATATCAAAGAGGTAGACAGCTCCCATGCTCGACTGGCGAAGTATTGATACCGTATTGCTGGACATGGACGGCACCCTGTTGGACTTGCATTACGACAACCACTTTTGGCTCACACACCTGCCCAAGCGCTACGCCGAAGTGCACGGCTTTGACCCGCAGGAGGCGCAACAGCGGCTCGAGGCTGAAATCAACGCCCGTCGCGGTACCCTGGAGTGGTACTGCCTGGACTTCTGGGCGGAAAAGCTGGAACTGGATATCCTCGGCATATTGCGCGAGATTGAGGGTCGAATCGCCCTGCGCCCCCATACCGAGGCGTTCTTAACCGGCCTGCAACAGCTGCAAAAACCCACCTACCTGGTCACCAATGCGCACCGCCACGGGCTGGAGCACAAGCTGGAGATCACCGGCATCGACCGCTGGTTTGACGGCATCATTTCTTCCCACGATTATGGCCACGCCAAGGAGAGCGCCGATTTCTGGGACTCTCTGCGGGAAAACCTGGCATTTGACCCGGACAAAACCCTGTTTGTCGACGACAACCAATCGGTGCTGGGGGCCGCCCAGGACTACGGTATCGCCCACCTGCTGTGTATCCGCCAACCGGATAGCCGGGGGCCCAAGCGGGAGATCACCAACTTCCCGGCGATCCACCACTTCGACGAGATCATGGCCTTAGACAGCGGTAGACTGGGCAGCGGACCCGCCTGATAACAAGAGAGACTATGGAAAAAGTACGTATTGATAAGTGGCTCTGGGCCGCGCGCTTCTTTAAGACCCGCAGTATTGCCAAACAGGCGATTGAAGGCGGCAAGGTTCACGCCGATGGCCAGCGGGTCAAAGCCAGCAAGGAAGTGACTACCGGTGCCAAGCTGAGTATCCGCCAGGGCTGGGATCTACTGGAGGTTGAGGTGATCGCCCTGTCGGACCAGCGGCGCGGCGCCGAGATCGCGCGTACCCTGTACCGCGAGACCGAGGACAGCATCGCCCGCCGGGAAAAAGAAAAAACCGAGCGCCAGGCGGCGAATGCGGGAGTGCAGCCGGAACGCCCGAATAAAAAGCAGCGCCGCCAGATACACCGCTTCCTGCGGGAACAGGATTAGCACGGCCAAGTCAAAGTGGTGAAATTTCCGCCATTTAACCCTGTAACTGCTAAACTGCCCCCACTTAACCCGATAGAAAACAGCCACAATGAAACGACTGATCGCCATTTCCCTGCTGATTCTGCTCGGTACTCAGACCGCCCTTGCAGACAGCCGTGAACACGAGCAGCTGAAGCGCTCAATTATCAAGATTTATACCACCGCCGCCGCCCCGGATTACTTTAACCCCTGGGCCCTGCTCAACCCCAAGCAGCTATCCGGCTCCGGTGCCGTGATCCGCAACCGGCAAATCCTGACCAATGCACACGTTGTGGCCAATGGCAGTTTTATTCAGGTGCAGCGCCACGGCGACGCGAAAAAATTCCGCGCCCGGGTCAAGTTTATCTCCCATGATGCCGACCTCGCCCTGCTGACCGTCGATGACGACAGCTTCTTCAACGACACCCGCCCCCTGGGCCTGGGCAAGTTGCCGGACCTGCAGGAAGAGGTCACCGTCTACGGCTATCCTATTGGCGGCAAATCCCTGTCTATTACCCGCGGAGTGCTCTCCCGTGTGGAGCACCAGTATTACGCTCACGCCGAGAGCTACCTGATGGCGGGCCAAATAGATGCGGCGATCAACCCGGGCAACAGCGGCGGCCCGGTTATTTCCAACGGGCACATCGTCGGCGTGGCCATGCAGACCAACCAGAGCGCTGAGAACCTGGGCTACTTCGTCCCCCCCAGCGTGATCGCCCATGTCCTCGAAGACGCCAAGGACAATGTGCATCAGGGATTCCCCGAGCTGGGACTCGTGACCCAGAGCCTGGAGAGCCCGTCGATGAAAAAAGCCGCCGGCCTGGAGGAGGACCAGGATGGCGCTATGGTCGTTAAGGTATTCGATAATTCCCCCGCCGCCGAGGTGTTTAAACCCGGCGATGTTCTGCTTGAGGTCGACGGCTTTAAAGTGGCCGCAGACCGGACCGTAGAGTGGCGGGAGAATCAGCGCACCAACTACCACTACGCCGTGGATCGCCACCACGTCGGCGAGCGCTTGCCGGTGCGTTTCTCCCGCGACGGCAAAGAGCAGACCGCCGAGGTCACCCTGGCCGCAGCGCCCCCCTCCCGCGCCATGGTGCTGGGGGAACAGTTTGACCGCCAGCCGCGCTACTACATCTATGGCGGTGTTGTCTTCGTGCCCCTGAATATGAACCTGATCAAGCGCTGGGGCAAAAACTGGCACTCGAAAGCCCCCATCGACTACCTCTATGCCCGCAATCAATGGAGCGATGAGCAGCGCCGCGAACTGGTAGTCGCCCTAAAAGTGCTACCCGCCAATGTGAACCTCGGTTACCACGACTGGAAGAATTGGATTATCGATTCGGTAAACGGCCACAGCATCAAGGACTTCGACGAATTTGCCCAATTGATGGAGAGCAACAAGCGGGACTTTGTAGATTTGCGCGATCGCTCCGGCTACCGCATGGTTCTGGATGCGGCCCAGGCCCAGGAACAGCAACCGCTGATCCTACAGACCTACCATATCCCCCAGCGCCACTCCCAGGGGCTGTTTAGCCAGCTGGCCAATAAAGAAGAATAAAAGTATTAAGAGGCATGGAAGCGCCGTGAAATCACTGTATCTACCTTCCGTACTCGGCGGCCTGCTACTGGCCGTCAGTGCAACCGCTGCCAGCGCAGAGATGTACCGCTGGGTCGATGAAAATGGCCGCGTCCACTTCAGCGACCGCCCCCCAGCCGACACCGAGGCCCAGAATGTTTCCGGGGAGCTGGCCCCCATCAATGCTATCGGCTCCGGCAGCAATCGACAGCCCAGCTCAACGGCCACGGTTAAATCGGGAGTTTCTCGAAAAATGGATGAGGAGTACCGCAACCGCCAGCTGCGCGAAAAGCAGGAGAGGCAGGAGAAAAGGCAAGCGGCCTGCGACGATGCGCGCAGTAACCTTGAGGCTGTTCAGGGGCGGGTGGTATTTATCGATGATAACGGTAAAGAAGTGCGCCGCAGCGAGCGGCAGAGACAGCAGATCGCCGAGAAGCTTGAGCGGGAAATTAACCGCTACTGCGGCTAATTATCCCCCGGCCCGGGCGCTGATCTCGGCACAACACACCCCGTATATCCCGCAGCAGCGCCCGCTATGATCAGCGACAGCTACCATTTAGGCATATCCACCTCTAAAATCCTGCGGTTTTTATACCGAGGGGCTCCCGACCTATGTCCGATCAGCTGGAACGCTTTATTTTCTCCAAACACGATATTCGCGGACAGGTGGTGACACTAACCGACGCCTACCGCGATGTACTGGAACACAATCCACTGCCGGCACCGGTGGCGCGGCTACTGGGCGAGTTCCTCACCGCCGCCAGCCTGCTTTCAACCACCCTGAAATTCGAAGGCGTCCTGAGCCTTCAGGCCCGCGGGGAAGGTGATGTCCCCATGATTATGGCGGAGTGTACCCACCACAGCGACCTGCGCGGTATCGCCCGGGTAGCCGAGGGTGCACAGATCAGCGAAGACGCCACCCTGCGCGATATGATCGGCCCGCGCGGCGCCCTCGCCATTACCTTGGAACCCAAGCGCGGGGAGCGCTACCAGGGGGTGGTGCCCATGGAGCGGGACAGCCTGGCCGGCTGCCTGGAAGACTACTTTCAACAATCGGAACAGCTGGCGACGCGCGTATGGCTGGAGAGCAGTGACAGCACTGTCGCCGGTCTTATGCTGCAAATTCTGCCGGGCAACAACGCCGCGACAGCAGAGGAAAACCGGGATGCCTGGGAGACCGCGATCCACCTGGCAGAGACGGTAACCGCCGAAGAACTGTTTAGCGTCCCCCACCCGGAGCTGATCCACCGCCTGTTCCACCAATTGGAGCCGGCGACCCTGGGAACCGACACCATTCGCTTTAAGTGCAGTTGCTCCAGAACACGCAGCGCCCGCGCGCTGGTTTCCCTGGGCGCCGAAGATGTCTATCGACTACTGGAGGAGCAGCAGGGCGAGATAATCGCGGACTGCCAATTCTGTAATACCCAGTACCGCTTCGACCGGGAACAAATCGATACCCTCCTCAACGCACCGCCCCACACCCTGCACTAATCGCTTTAGGGCTGTGCGGCCATTTCAGCGCCTGCACAGCCCATCGCCAAATTCGCTATACCTTCCAAGCAAAATTCACAAACCAAATAGTTGGCACAAACACCATAAATAAAACAGATTTCTATGGGTATTATTTTTAATGACAGCGCTGTCATTGGTTACTAAACAGGCAGGCTTGGTATCCGCATATTTTGAATTTTGCAATAATACGTTCCCAAAATTTTCTACGGCTGTCTAAACGTTAGGCAGACCCAATATTTTACTATCCAACTTTCACGGGTATTCCACGAATGGCACAGATCGACGACTCCGCGATGGTCTTCAAGAACCTATCACCGGCACAATTGGTAGAGCAGGCTCTGACACGCGGCGAGGGCAAGCTGTCAGATACCGGCGCTCTGGTGACTGAAACCGGCGCGCGCACCGGTCGCTCCCCAGCCGACCGCTTTGTTGTAGAAGAGCCTTCCACTGCCGACAGCATCGCCTGGGGCAACGTCAACCGCCCTTTCCCGCAGGATAAGTTTGATGCCCTGTGGAACCGCGTCGAGGCTTTTGTTGCTGGCAGCGACACTTTCGTCCAGCACCTGCATGTGGGCCAGGATGAAGACCACTACCTGCCTGTCGTAGTGACCACCCAAACCGCATGGCACAACCTGTTCGGCCGCAATATGTTTATCCGCGCCGAGAAGTACAATCCCAAGTCCAAGGAAGAGTGGCAAATCCTGCACGCGCCTCACTTTGTGTGTGAGCCCGAGCGCGATGGCACCAACTCCGAAGGCTGCGTCATCATCAACTTCGGTCAGCGCAAAGTACTGCTGGCCGGTATGCGCTACGCCGGCGAGATGAAGAAGGCCATGTTCTCCGTACAGAACTTCCTGCTGCCGGAAAAAGACGTAATGCCCATGCACTGCGCGGCTAACGTCGGCGAAGATGGCGATACCTGCCTGTTCTTCGGTCTGTCCGGTACCGGCAAGACCACCCTGTCCGCCGATCCCGAGCGCTACCTGATCGGTGACGATGAGCACGGTTGGACCAAGGGCGCGGTCTTCAATATGGAAGGTGGCTGCTACGCGAAAACCATCGACCTGAGCCAGAAAAACGAGCCGGTTATCTGGGACGCCATCCGTTTCGGCGCCATCGTTGAAAACGTGGTAACCAACGACCACGGCACTGCCGACTACTGCGACACCAGCCTGACTGAAAACGGTCGCTGCTCCTACCCGCTGGAGCACGTCGAAATGCGTCAGCTGGAAAACCGCGCCGGCGAGCCGAAGAACGTTATCTTCCTCACCTGCGATGTATCCGGCGTACTGCCCCCGGTATCCATCCTCTCCAAAGAGGCTGCGGCTTACCACTTCCTGTCTGGCTACACTGCCCGCGTAGGCTCCACCGAGCTGGGCGCAGAGGCCGGTATCCACCCGACCTTCTCCACCTGCTTCGGCGCGCCGTTTATGCCCCGTGCACCGCGCGAATACGCAGACCTGCTGATGAAGCGCATCGAAGAGTTCGGCTCCAAGGTCTACCTGGTAAACACCGGCTGGACCGGCGGCTCCGGCGACAACGGCAAGCGCTTCCCGATCCCGGTCACCCGCGCAGTGGTTGCCGCTATCCAGAGCGGCGCCCTGGAAGGCGTTGCCACCGAGCACCTGGATGCCCTGAACCTGGACATCCCCGTAGAAGTGCCCGGTGTGGACAAGTCCTACCTGAACCCCCGCGAAACCTGGGCCGAAAAAGCCGCTTACGACGATCAAGCCGGCAAGCTGGCCAAGCTGTTCGCCGAGAACATTGAGAAGTTCAATGTGAGCGAAGACGTTAAAAATGCGGGCCCTCAAGCCTAAATAAAAGGTTGTCGAGCAGCGCAGGCTGCCCGCGATCCAAAAGCCGCTGCTCCCCCGGGACCAGCGGCTTTTTTTATCCCTATCGCCAAGCCCGCAGCCGGTCGATTTTTGCGGCTATAGTGAGTAAGCAGGCGCCGACGATTTTCGCGTCGGCGGGCAACTCCCCCAGCAGCAATCGCGCTTACTATGTCCGCAGGCAACTCGTTTACTCGCTTCGAAACTCTGTTTCCGCACAAACCGCCCGGACAAACGGTCAACCGGGTGGTCGTCGCTGTTCTCGGTTTAGTGCTGAGTAGCCTTCTGTTTGCCCTGTGGCTGCACCTCTTTCTCTCCTCACAGGAAAAGTCCTACACCGTACAGCGGGGTTACCGCCTCGCCAACGAGGCGGCCTTTAATCAGTTTCTGCGCCAGGGCAATAACCGCTCCCGGATACAAGCCCTCGACCAGTGGCTGCGCGAACGGGGCCTGGCCGGCATCTTTCCCACTCGGGAGCTGCTGCGCCAGGGCGATCAGTGGCTCGACCTGGAGGAGGCGCCCTTCGCCATCCCGCCCAGAGATCTGTGGCCCAATATCACAAAAACCCTCACCCTGGTGCGGGACCAGCTTATCCCCCTGATCGGCCCGGTCACGGTGGTTTCCGCTTATCGCACAGACAGCTACCAGCGAAAACTGGTGCCCCAGAAGCACCCCCATCACCGCGACTTTTGCGGGCTGGACCTTATCCCGAAATCCCATATCGGCCACAGAGAACTCGCGGAAGAGCTGAGCGCCTTACACGCGCGCCTCGGCCCCGAGAGCCGGGTCGGAATGGGCCTGATCGACGGCATCCTGTTTCATATCGACACCTGCGGCTACCGCACCTGGTAACTGGAGAGGCAACCCGATAGTTATGCAAAATGACAAAGCCCGCGCCGAAATCAGCTGGCGCCACCGGTACAGCTTTGCTATCGGCGCAATCGCACTTGCGCTGCTCGCCGGCCTGTTTTTTTTCACCCGCGAGCCTGCGCCAGAGGTCGATAAGCGGGTCAAATCCCCCATCGATATCCTCCCCCTGCTTATGATCCCGGAGGTGTACGATATCAAGGGCTACCCGGCCGCCTCAGAGCGGGCCTTCAGCCGTTTTCTGAGCAGGGACAATAACCATGCGCGCTTTACCCAGCTAAAAAGATTCCTGCGCGCCAACCGGGTTGAACAGGTTGTCTCCCCCTATGAACTATTGCGCCAGGGTAGCGATTGGCAGGATTTAGACGAGCCCGCTTTTGCCATCCCCCCAAAAAAACTCTGGTGGGGTATCGTCAATACGCTGCGGGTCATCGAGCGGGAAATCGTGCCCCGCATCGGCCCGGTGAGCGTGCTCTCCGGCTGGCGCACACCCACCTACAACCGCAAAGCCGGGGGCTCCAGGGGCAGCAAACACCTGCACTTTTGCGGACTGGATATAGTCCCGCAAAAGCCCTTTTCCCGGGCGCAACTGGTCCCCGTACTCAGGGATATGCACAAGCGCAGCGGGCGAGAATGGCAAATGGGCCTGGGCATTTATCGGGGCATTCGCTTCCACGTGGATACGTGCGGATACAGGCGCTGGTAAAAGCCCACTGCTTCTGCTTAGATAGAGCAAAAATTAGGCGCCCCACCGCCGGGTAGCCGGAGCAGCAGAGGAAGTCGCAGTGCAAGAAAAATTGGAAAGGCGCTCATTTATATTGACCCTGTTATTGGTCAGCGTAGCTTTTTTACTCTTAATAAAACCCTTCTTTACCCCTATTTTTTGGGCCTGTGCCACCGCACTGATTTTCTATCCGGTGTACCGCCGGCTGATGCAGCGCTGCCCCAACTCTCCCAATTTAATGGCCCTGCTCACCCTCTTTATGTGTATCGTGCTGCTGGTGATACCCGTACTGGTAGTGACTACCTCTTTTATTAATGAAGCGGTCACTCTGTATCACCGAATTCAAGAGGGGCAAATTGATGTATCCAAATCCTTTGAACAGATTCGCAACGCCTTCCCCCTGGTCAACAGCACACTCGAAAGTATTGGTGTCGATATCGAAGAGGCCAAACAGCGCCTGATGGGCGGGGTTATGAATGCCGGCAGTTTCGTGGCAAAAAATGCCATCGAAGTTGGGCAAAATACCGTTAACTTTTTTGTGATGCTGGGCTTGATGCTCTACCTAACTTTCTTCCTGATCCGCGATGGCGAAAAGCTGGTTGGCCTGATTATTCACGCCCTGCCACTGGGCGATGAGCGCGAGCACCTTTTACTGGCCAAATTTGCCGAAGTCACTCGCGCAACCATCAAAGGCAACTTGGTTGTCGCCATTACCCAGGGCGGGCTGGGCGGAATTATTTTCTGGGTGCTGGGATTACCCGCGCCGGTGCTGTGGGGCGTATTAATGACCTTGCTATCGCTGCTGCCCGCCGTCGGTGCCGCACTGATCTGGCTCCCCGCCGCTATTTATCTCTACGCCATTGGCGACCCGGTAAAGGCAACGATTTTAGTCGCCTACGGCCTCACAGTAATCAGCCTGGTGGATAATCTGCTGCGCCCGATTCTGGTGGGGCGCGACACAAAACTCCCGGATTATTTGGTACTTTTCTCCACTGTCGGCGGCCTGTTTATGTTCGGCGTCAGCGGCTTTGCGATAGGTCCGTTACTCGCGGCACTATTCCTCGCCTTCTGGGAAATCTTTATGCGGGAATTTGTCCACCCCGAAGATGTATTAATGCCGCAAAAACCGGATGATCTTTAAGTCCTCGGCTGGGGCGGATAAGCCATTTATTCGCCCCAGCCGCTTAACGCAGTATTTTCCAGTGATAGCCGCCACAGTGGCCAGATGGGCCTAGGGGCAGTAGCATAGGCGTACCAGTAACCCCAAAGGGCAACATTCGTGAAATACCTACTGACCCTATTAATCTCGACACTTATCAGCCTTCCCGGCTTCGCTCTGGAAGTGGGCGAGATGGCACCAAACTTTACTCTCCAGGGATCTGATGGCCAGAGCCACACCCTGGCAGACCTCAAGGGCAAAAGTGCGGTGGTTATCGCCTGGTTCCCCAAGGCATTCACGCGCGGCTGCACCATTGAGTGCAAATCCCTCGCCCAGAACGGCCACAAGATTAAAGCCTATGAAGTCACCTACTTTATGGCCAGCACCGATGACCTGGACGATAATACCCAATTTGCCGAGGAGAGCGAGGCGGATTTTCCACTACTCAGCGATCCCAGTGGCGAGGTGGCCAAAGCTTACGATGTACTGATTCCCGTTATGAATATCGCCCGCCGCATTACCATTTATATCGGCAAAGATGGCCGAGTACTCAAAATCGATAAGGATATTAAACCCGCCAGCAGTGCGGAAGATATTGCGCGAACGCTGGGAGAACTGGGCATTAGAAAAGCATCGAGTTAAAACTCGCAGCTGAAAATAGTATTAATCCATTAATTAATGGAGTAGATCGCCCAAATTAACTTTGGGCGATCCCAGCGCAATTTACTCTCCGCTAATTTCCAGCTCTTTTAACTTTCGCGTCAAAGTATTTCGCCCCCACCCCAGCAGATCAGCGGCATCGCGTTTGCGCCCAGCCGTGTGCTTAAGGGCAATTTCTATTAGCGCCCGCTCAAAGGCGGGCACAGCTTCATTTAAAATCTCGCGCTGCCCTGAGGACAGGGCCTGATCGGCCCACAGGCGCAAAGCTTTCTGCCAATCTGCCGGTGCCTCTGCCGTCGCGCCCTGCTGGTGCAGCTCCTGTGGCAAATCTTCAATATGCACCTCGCGTCCGGAGGCCATCACGGTAATCCAGCGGCAGGTATTTTCCAGCTGGCGCACATTGCCGGGCCAATCCAACCCGGACAGATAGCCCTCCGTTTCCCTGCTCAGGATTTTTGCTTCCACCCCCAGGTCTTTTGCCGCAGCATTAAAGAAATGCCGAACCAAGCGCGGGATATCCTCCCGGCGATCCGCCAGCCGCGGAATATGAATACGGATCACGTTCAGGCGGTGAAACAAATCCTCGCGGAATTTGTGTTGGCATACCAGCTCCTCCAAGTCCTGGTGGGTCGCCGCGATAATACGCACGTCCACCTTGACCGGGGTGTGGCCTCCGACCCGGTAAAATTCACCGTCGGCCAATACGCGCAATAAACGCGTCTGCGTCTCTGCGGGCATATCGCCAATTTCATCTAAAAACAGGGTGCCGCCATTGGCCTGCTCAAAGCGCCCGGCGCGCTGGGAACTGGCACCGGTGAAAGCCCCTTTTTCATGGCCGAACAACTCGGACTCCATCAGGTCCTTGGGAATAGCGGCCATATTCAAGGCGATAAAGGGCTGCTCCCTGCGCGGGCTGTGATTGTGCAGCGCCTGTGCCACCAGCTCCTTACCGGTGCCGGATTCACCGTTAATCAATACGGTGATATTGGAATGGGACAGGCGGCCAATCGCGCGAAAGACCTCCTGCATCGCCGGCGCCTCGCCAATAATTTCTTTATTACCCTGGCCATTTTCCGGCTCAACCCGCTCTTCAGCGCTCTGCTCACTGGCGTGCATCAGGGCGCGGCGGGTTACCGCCACCGCCTCATCGATATCAAAGGGCTTGGGCAGGTATTCAAAGGCGCCGCCCTGATAAGCGGCTACGGCACTATCCAGGTCCGAGTGCGCAGTCATAATAATAATCGGCAGGCTCGGTCGCTCGGCTTGAAAGCGCTGCAACAATTTGAAGCCATCGGAGCCCGGCATGCGAATATCACTGATCACAACATCTGGGGAATCGCTGTAAAAATCATCCAGGGCGCGGTCGCCACTCTCGTAGCACTGGGTATCAATTCCCTCGCGCGATAGCGCTCTCTCCAGCACCCAGCGGATTGATCTGTCGTCGTCAATAATCCAAACGCGATTACTCATTCTCTAGGCTCCTGTATTTACAAATTCGGTCGTCAGGGGCAGATAAATTTGAAAGGTGCTGCGGCCGGCTTGGCTGTCACACTTAATCAGCCCCTTGTGTTGATTGATAATGTTCTGCGAAATGGAGAGGCCGAGGCCGGAGCCCTCGGCGCGACCGGAGATCATCGGGAAAAATATCCGCTCGCGAATTTCCTCCGCTATGCCCGGGCCGTTATCTTCAATTTCTATACGGCAGACCAGTGGGCAATTGCGGCGGCCGATGGTGAACTGGCGCTGGATACGCGTGCGCAGTACCACCTCCCCACTGCTGAGGCCGATACTTTCATCGATGGCCTGCATGGCGTTGCGGGCAATATTGAGCAGCGCCTGCATCAGCTGTTCGCTGTCTGCGGGAACATCGGGAATAGACGGGTCGTAATCCCTGCGAATTTTCAGCTCACCGATACACTCCGCATCCAGCAACTGGGCAACCCGCTCCAGGACCTCGTGTACGTTAACCGGTTGCAGTACCACCGGCTGGCGCGGCCCCAGCAGGCGATCGACCAGGTTGCGCAGTCGATCCACCTCTTCGATGATGATCTGGGTGTATTCATCCAGGGCCGGGTCGGGCAGCTCGCGCTGTAGAAGCTGCGCCGCACCGCGGATGCCCCCGAGAGGATTTTTAACCTCATGGGCCATACCGCGAACCAAATTGCGCGTAGTTTCCTGGGCGTTGAGCAGCGCATCCTCCCTGGCAATGCGCAGCAGGCGATCCATCGGCTGCACTTCCAGCAGCAATACAGAAAACTCCGGCACCGGGCTGACCGAGTAATCCACCGTCCGGGTTTCAAGGTTGTTCAGCCGCCAACTGGCGCGGCGTACCGTGTACTTTTCATTGTTGCGCAGCGCCTCGCGCATCGCCTCATAGGCGGTGGGGGACTCTCGCACCAGCTCCTCCAGCATAGAGCCTTGGACCCGGGTACTGGAGGCGGCTAACAGGTCCTCGGCGGCATTGTTCAGATAGCAAAGCGCTAGGTTTTCATCCAGCACCAGTACTGCGGAAGTCAGGCTATCGAGTAATTGGCGCAACTGGCGATCATTCAGCATTGATAAAATTTCCGGTTTATTCCGAGGCCCTGACCCAGCTCCTTCGGTCAGCCCCAGCGCGCAAGCGCTGTATCTAGTCAGTGCAAAAAGCAAACCAAAATGGCGCATAAGCGGGCATTTGCAGGCAAAAATAGCTCGAGGCGAACAGCGCCAGTGCGCGGCTAGCGGCACTGTAACTGCCGGTGATCGGCCTCGGGAACAGGGGGTAGCGCCAGCAAGGGCAGAATGCACCATAAAGGTGCATAGGTCAAAAAGCGGGCAGGTTGGGTATAGGGCGAGCTGAAAATAACAGGGACAGGGGCCGGGAGGAGCTCCGCCCCCGCATTCAGCCCCGGGCTATGGGGCGCTTCACGTAGACTGTGACGACAGCAGACTGAGCCAGAACCTGTCCACGGGGGCCCACTAAGACGGCTTGCAGGGTATGGGCGCCACGCTCCAGGGCCGAAATATCCAGGGAGTTGCCACTGGAACTCCCCTGCCAGCGCTGCCCGTCAACCACAGCATAAAAGCTCGCGCCCTCTGGCAGGGCTGGAGTCACTTGCACCTGGAGCACGATCAGTGTCTGCCCGGGGGGAATCGTCGCCTCGTGGATGGGGCTGACGATTTGAATCGACACAGGCCCAAGGGCCTCAGCGCCCTTTCTAGGTGACAGCTTTCTTGTGGGCAACTGGCGCGGTTGGATATTGATCGGCGCCAATTCCACCTTTTCAGAGGTGCCATTTGCCGGTGGTGTATCGCTAAACGTGACCTGGCCATCGGGCCCAACCACCTTATAGATAGCGGCGCCGGCCTCTGCATTATCATCAGTTCCCGCTATTGCGGTCACTGCCGCCAGAGGCAGTGTGAGCAACAGGGCCTTAAGTAGCTTATACCTCGCCATAGTGTTTTCGACCGCAGCGCGGACGCTCCTTTTCTGCCCACACCAGGGCTCTGTGACACTCCACCGCCGCAGCGGCACTCAATCCACTTCCAGCTGACAGTGTACCCGCAATAAAAAAGCCCGCACCAGGGCGGCGCGGGCTTTTCGAGAACAGCTCGACGGCATCACTGTGATGCCGGGCACCGTTACACGGAGTAGTACATATCGAACTCGACCGGGTGAGTGGTCATGTTCAGGCGCTCTACTTCTTCGCGCTTCAGCTCGATGTAGGCATCGATAGCGTCATCAGTGAATACGCCACCGGCGGTCAGGAACTCGCGATCCTTATCCAGGGCATCCAGGGCGCCCTCCAGGCTGGCAGCAACGGTCGGGTACTCGGCCAGCTCTTCCGGCGGCAGGTCGTACAGATCCTTATCCGCAGGGTCGCCAGGATGGATCTTGTTCTTGATACCGTCGAGGCCTGCCATCAGCAGTGCGGCGAAGGACAGGTACGGGTTGGCTGTCGGATCCGGGAAGCGGGTCTCGATGCGCTTGCCTTTCGGAGAGGGTACGAAAGGAATACGGATAGACGCGGAGCGGTTGCGCGCGGAGTAGGCCAGGATTACCGGCGCTTCAAAGCCAGGTACCAGACGCTTGTAAGAGTTGGTGGAAGCGTTACACAGCGCGTTCAGGGCGCGTGCGTGCTTAATAATACCGCCGATGTAGTACAGGGCCGCTTCGGACAGTCCCGCGTAGGCATCACCGGCACACTGGTTGACACCATCCTTGCTGAAGGACTGGTGTACGTGCATGCCGGAACCATTATCGCCCACCAGAGGCTTGGGCATAAAGGTCGCGGTTTTGCCGTAGGCGTGCGCAACATTGTGTACCGCGTACTTGAGAATCTGTACTTCGTCCGCTTTCTTGGTCAGGGTGTTGGCGGCAACGCCGATTTCACACTGGCCAGCAGTACCCACTTCGTGGTGGTGTACTTCTACACTCAGGCCCATCTGCTCCATCGCGGAACACATAGCGGCGCGTATATCGTGCAGGGAATCCACCGGCGGAACCGGGAAGTAGCCGCCTTTAACACCGGGACGGTGGCCGATATTGCCCTCGGCGAAGCTGTGACCGGAAGACCAGGCTGCTTCTTCAGAGTTGATCTTGTAGAAGGCGCCGCCCATTTCGGCACCCCAGGTGATGTCGTCGAAGACGAAGAACTCGGGCTCGGGACCGAACAGCGCGGTGTCACCCAGACCGGTGGACTTCAGATATTCCTCGGCGCGCAGTGCGATGGAGCGGGGATCGCGCTCGTAACCCTGACCGGTGATCGGGTCGACGATATTACAGCGAATAATGACGGTGCTCTCATCGGTGAAGGGGTCGAGGAAAGCGGTGTCGTCGTCCGGCATCAGGATCATGTCGGATTCGTTGATGCCCTTCCAGCCGGCGATGGAAGAACCATCGAACATTTTGCCTTCTTCAAAGAACTCGCCGTCAACTTCCGACACGGGGATGGAAACGTGTTGTTCTTTACCCTTGGTATCGGTAAAGCGCAGGTCTATCCACTTCGCTTCACTCTCTTTAATCAAACCGAGCGTTTTCGCTGACATTGCAGTCCTCCAGGTCTTGAAAAGTAATTGGTCGCTATGCCTTGCTGTCGCTGCCGGCATTCACTCTTTACCTGGCGTGTATTAAAGCAAGGAGTGTGCCAAATTAGGGCAATTGCCTCACAGCCCCGGTTGGTGGCGGTGCGAGCCTCGGCACAGCGCTGACGCAGCCAGGATAGAGACATTGAGGCCAAGCAGCCACCTAAATATGCACCAAAATAGAACACTTTC
Organism: Microbulbifer regidiadema (SeqCode); assembly: GCF_052467605.1. NCBI lineage: Bacteria > Pseudomonadati > Pseudomonadota > Gammaproteobacteria > Cellvibrionales > Microbulbiferaceae > Microbulbifer > Microbulbifer regidiadema (SeqCode). The sequence goes on from NZ_CP174316.1 coordinate 3,008,868, forward strand.
ACTTCCACCTCGCCCGCAAACAGTGCGCAACCAACTTGCCTCCGGCTAGTTTATAATGCGACACCTTCTATCAACATGCGGTACCCCACGGATTCCCATGCACTTTGTCGTCAAGTTTTTTCCAGAGATCACCATCAAGAGCAACCCTGTGCGCAAGCGCATGTCGCGTCAGCTCAAGGACAACCTACAGCGCCTGCTGCGCCAGCTGGACGACCGTATCCAGGTGCGCAAGGATTGGGAAAAGATCGATGTGATCGCGCCCGATGCCGTGTCCCACCTGGGGGGGCGTATCGAGGAGGTGCTCTCCCACACCCCCGGCATCGCCAACTTCTCCCGCGTGCGCCAGTTCCCGCTGGGGGACCTGCACGACATGTACGAGAAAACCCTGTCGGTATGGGGAGACGCCCTGAAGGACAAGACTTTCTGTGTACGGGTTAAGCGCACCGGCAAACACGACTTTCAATCCCTGGATGTGGAGCAGTACGTGGGCGGCGGCCTCAACAAAAACACCGAGGCGGCCGGGGTCAAACTGAAAAACCCCGATATCACCGTCAAGCTGGAAGTCCGCCACGACAAGCTCAATGTGATTGAGGAGCAGCACCCGGGCCTCGGCGGCTTCCCCCTGGGTACCCAGGACCCGGTTCTGTCGCTGGTATCCGGGGGCTTTGACTCCACCGTGGCCAGCTACCTGACCATGAAGCGCGGCATTCGCACCCACTTCCTGTTCTTCAATCTGGGCGGACGCCAGCACGAGCTGGGCGTGAAAGAAGTCGCCTATTACCTGTGGAACAAATACGGTGCTTCCCATCGGGTGCGCTTTATCACTGTGCCGTTTGACGAAGTCGTGGCAGAGATTCTCGAGCGGGTCGACGACTCCCATATGGGCGTCATTTTGAAACGCATGATGCTGCGCGCCGCCGATGTGATCGCCAAGGAGCTGGAGGTGGACGCCGTAGTCACCGGTGAAGCCATCGCCCAGGTTTCCAGCCAGACCCTGAAAAATCTGTCGGTGATCGACAGTGTTACCAATACCCTGGTATTGCGCCCACTGATCACCACCGACAAGACCGATATTATCCGTACCTCCCGGGCCATCGGCACCGAAGAGTTTGCCGCCAATATGCCGGAGTACTGCGGCGTTATCTCGGTAAAACCCACCACCCGCGCCAAGATTGAAAAAGTGGAGTCCGAGGAGAACCGCTTTGACTTCACCGTCCTCGACCGCGCCATCGGCAATCGGGTGATGCAAAATATCGATCAGGTGATCGAAGAGGTGGACGGCGAAGCCCCCGAAGTGGAGATCCGCGAGGAGCCGGGCAACGCCGTGGTGATCGATATCCGCCACCCGGATGAGGAGGAGCTGGACCCGCTGGAGCTGGACTGTGAAGTGCAGACAATTCCGTTCTACCGCCTCAACAAGGGCTTCGCCCAACTGGACCAGGAGCGCGAATACCTGCTGTATTGCGCCCGCGGCGTGATGAGCCGTCTGCACGCCTCACACCTGCTGGACGAAGGTTTCCGCAATGTGGGGGTATTCCGACCGGAAATTCCACATCGCAATACCAATAGCTAAGGTCAGCGCACCAATTAACTAACCCGCTCGGCCACCGGCACACTGGTGGCCTCTTCCCGCTTATCCATACAATCGGTGAAAGCGGTTGAAACAACCTATTCTGGTGCCACTGCGCGACATTCCTATAAAATCCTCTGCCGACAGAAATAGTTTTCAGAGAAAAAAGGATGACCAAGTGCACCTAGGGATTGATCTCGGCACAACCAACTCAGCGACTGCAATATTTACCGGCGAGCAAACCCAGGTAATTCCCAATAAGCGAGGGCAAGCCAACACCCCCTCTATTGTGCGTATTACCGGCGACAAAGTGATGGTCGGCGACCGCGCACGCAAATTCCTCGATAGTGATGCGATCAATACCCACCGCGAATTTAAACGCTTGATGGGCACAGGCAAGTTAACAGCGCCAGACAGCAGCGGAAAGCAGTGGTCACCGGAGCAACTATCTGCTGAGGTTCTCAAGGCCCTGCTCGACGATGTGGAGGCGACAACCGGCTCGCGCCCATCACAGGCAGTCATTACCGTACCCGCCCTATTCGAGCTCCCGCAGAGCAAGGCGACTTCCGAGGCAGCACAGCTGGCGGGACTCGACAAAGTCGAGCTGTTACCAGAACCGGTAGCATCCGCTTTTTCAGCTGGGTGGTCGGAAGATTCTGTGGGGCAATCCTGGCTGGTTTTCGATCTCGGCGGAGGCACATTTGATGCCTCCCTGGTGGAGGCCCGGGATGGGCTCCTACGTGTTATCGGTCACGACGGAGACAACTTTCTCGGCGGCCGCGATATAGACCGCCTGCTGGCAGATTGGGTGGTGCGACAGTTGGAGAGTAACCACCAGATTCAGATAGCAATTGATGATCCTGCTCACAAGGGGCTTGCCGCCAAATTATACGGCGAGGCGGAACAGGCAAAGATCCGGTTGTCCACACAGGCTTCAACCGTTCTGGAAATCGATCTGGACCTGGACGGGCGAGAAATAATTGATGAGCTCCCGCTAAACCGACAAGAGCTGGAAATGCTATGCGAACCAGTTATCAACCGCGCCCTGGAAATCTGTCGCCGTCTACTTGCTGAACATGGGCTAGATGAAGGTGGACTTGATCGCACGGTACTGGTTGGCGGTCCAGCCAATATGCCGGTAATTCGCCAGCGAGTGACCAGCGAGTTGGCACCACTCGCAGCGGAAAATCGCGACCCTATGACACTGGTGGCCGAAGGCGCGGCGCTATACGCGGTCTCTATTGGGCTCGGCAGTGACAGCGATAGCGCCACCCCCACCGATACCGCAGAAAATAAGTTTTGGCTGCAATACCCGAACGTATGCTCCGAGCTCGACCCAACCGTAATGGGGCGACTGGTCAGTACCGAGGGCAGTAAACCCAGTACCATTCAATTGACTCGCGATGGTTGGGAGAGTGAAAAGGTAACCCTTACCGAAGAGGGCGCCTTTCTTACAACCGTCAGTATTCTGCCCTCAAAAGCGACGCGCTTCACCGTGCAATGCTGGGATGTCAGCGGCGCCAAGGTATCGGTAACGCCCCAAACTATCTCCATCGTTCACGGCCTCACACTCTCCGATCCGCCACTCTCCCGTTCCATCGGCGTGGCCCTGGCTAACGGTTACGTGAAAACCTTCCTGGAGCGCGGCACGCCGCTACCTGCACGGAGGACTTTTTCACAGTCGACAGTTGATACCTTAATGCCCGGTAGCGACGGAGAATTGAATATCCCAATTGTGCAAGGTGAACGCGCCAAAGCCCGCTACTGTCGACGGGTCGGCAACCTGGTTATTCGCGCCGCTGAATTAAAAAAGCCGCTTCACGCTGGCTCTCGTGTAGAGATTTCTCTTGAGGTTGATCGCGGCGGCAATATGAAATCTCAAGCCTCCCTGCCAGACCAAAACCTGCTTATTAAAGGCGTGGCAGAACTGGTCATTCCCAGCGCCGATCCTCAGGCAATGCGCGCCACCTGGCAATCGCTGCAAAGGCGTATTTCTATCCAGCAACAGGGTGCCTTTAGAGAGCGTAATGAGGATGCTGTGCGAAAGCTGGAGCACCAGCAGCAACATCTGAGCGAGATAGGCATACAGCTGACCGGCACTATGGAATGTGAAGATACCCGTCAGCGGCTGTACCGCAACCTGCTCGAAATAGAAGCTGAAGTGGAAGAACTTGAACAGCGGGGACAAGTTGACGAACTGAAAGAACAGTGTGAGTCCGAATACCTGAACGCACAGTATTCAGTTTTACAGTGGGGCAGCGAGATAGATAGGCGCTTATTTTCCGAACTGGAAAAGAAAGTTGCTACTGCAATGGAGCGGGGGCGAGCCACAGAACTTGAGAGGATCATCGAACAGCTTCAACGGATCAATAACGCCACCTACCGCAAAAGCCCGGAATTCTGGTCCGATCAATTCCAGTACGCCGCATCCCGCCTCCACCAGGCCACTAATATGAGGCGAGCCAAGCTTTTGGTCGACAAGGGGCGCGATTTACTGGAGCAGGGTAAAACTGAAGAACTGCGCGGTATCACTCAATCACTCTGGTCACTACTACCAGAAAATATGCGCTCAGCGGAGGAAACCCATGATTCCGGAGTTTTCTAGTCGAGCCGCTCTTGCCGCATGGCCATTCTGGGTATTGGAGCTAACCCCGACAGCTAGCCTAAATGAGGTCAACCGAGCTGCCCGGGACCTCACGGGTAAATTGGCACTTAAGATGGCCGGCGCTGACGAGTGCCTCACACCAAATGGCATTATCCCGCGGGATGAGTTCCTGGTTCGGGAGGCCCAGGCTGTCTTAATAACGCCCGAACGGCGCCTGCTTGCGGAATTCTGGTATATCCCGCCCAGCACTGACGAGCAGGAAACCAGCAAACCTGCTACAGGCGCCAGCCAGTGGTGCGCATATTTTGGAGTAGGCTAATGGGCATCGGAATTTTCCTTTTTCTCTGGGTGGCTTACTACATATTCAAATCAATAACAGAGGAAGATAAACCCGAGAGCCAGTCTTTCAATGGGGCTCGGGTTTTCGGTCTGGTTATCTGGCTGATTGCTTTTTTAGCTCTCACTCTCTCCCTACGCTACGACGCCAGCGTCGGTTTGGCGGTGCCTGCGGTGGCGTTATTGGTTATGTTTCCATCTATTTGGATCAAGCTACCGATTAAACTGGGCTGGATAACCCCCAGTTACTACCTGAGCTTCACCGCCCGTATCGCCTACGGACAATCTATGCATGCCCGTGCCGCGTTTAATGCCTACCAGGCAATGCTCAACAAGCCGGGTATCTCCGAAGAGTTGCGCCGGACAACACTCTCGCGACTGCGCAGCAAAGTTATGCGAAGTGAAGGCAACATCACGAGCAACGATATGCTCGCCTGCATATTATTCGACACGGATAAGGGGGGACCTGAGACTACTCGCCTGCTGGAAAGCGTATATTTCCTGCGCAGGGAAACCGTCTCCCAAAATATGATCCGCTTTGCTTTTGCCCGGCTAATGGCTAGCGCCCTGGCAGAAGAGGACTGGCAAAAGGTTGCGTTTATTAGCAACCGGTGGCGCAGTAAGTGGCGCATCCCCCTGGCCTCACTTATAGAGGCCTGCTACCACCGCCAAATGAAAACCCGCCCTGTAAACCCCGTAGCCTTTCGCTACCTTTGGCTGCACTGCGGCTGCCCCAAATGGCTGGATAAACTCCCTTTGCCGACCCCAGAAGACGGTACAGTAGCGCTGGCAAGTAGCCGCGAGGAAATAAAGCGGCAGGTGGTTTTAAAGGCCTTTGTCGCCAAATCGCCAACCGGCGATACCCCCGCCCTCGAACAGTTACTGCCCTCGGAACAACTTGAAGAGTGGGAGAAGCGAGCACAGGCGCTGCATTGCAGGGATCCACAGGCAGCCCTGGATACTCTGGTTAAATCACTGACTTCTGCTCTGGGTAACTCCAGCGCGCCGGATGCTGTCGATGATTCATCGGAACAAGTTATTGATGAAGCCATGACTCGATTGCGCTATCAGGTTCGCTCTATCTATCGCCGTCAGACAAGTCGCCGCCTGCAAGCGGGATCGGTAGAGTTCCAAGAGTGGCTCAATCTTATGTCTCTGTACGAGCAACTCGCCGTTGATTGCAATGACCGATTTGCGGCCTATTCTCTTGTGGAGAGCGTGGTATGGAACTGGATGGCAGACCTGTGGAACCGCAAAAGAGAACGACAGCTGGCTTTCTTTATTTGCGGCTATATGAATCCCGACGCACGTAAATTTAATTCAGAGGCCAGCGAAGTGTACGAGCAAGTTTTGAAGGGAAAGCTGGGCTAGTTACCCCCATCACAGCTGGGATAACAGGCGGGTTTTGGCTCTGATCCAAGCAATCGGAGCCCGGCTGAGACTCGCCACCAGCAAATCCCCGCGCATTTTTTATCCAATTCCTGCTCCCATTTGTAACGCTACAGCCCTATAATCGCCGCCTTTGGCCGGAATGCTGCTGTAGAAACCCCGCAGGCCCCCGCCCCGATTTACCAAGATTTAACGCCCAGAGGCCCCCAGTGATAGAGAATCTGCGCAATATTGCGATTATCGCCCACGTAGACCACGGCAAAACCACCCTGGTGGACAAGCTGTTGTCCCAGTCCGGCACTCTCGACCGCCGCGACGAAGGCGCCGAGCGCGTCATGGACTCCAACGACCAGGAAAAAGAGCGTGGCATCACCATTCTGGCGAAGAACACCGCTATCCGCTGGAATGACTACCGCATCAATATTGTCGACACCCCAGGGCACGCCGACTTCGGCGGTGAGGTAGAGCGCGTACTGTCCATGGTGGACTCGGTTCTGCTGCTCGTAGACGCAGTGGACGGCCCCATGCCGCAGACCCGCTTCGTGACCCAGAAGGCGTTCGAACAGGGCCTCAACCCGATCGTGGTAATCAACAAGATCGACCGCCCCGGCGCGCGCCCCGACTGGGTAATGGACCAAGTATTCGACCTGTTCGACAGCCTCGGCGCCACCGACGAGCAGCTGGACTTCCCGGTTGTCTACGCCTCCGCCCTGAACGGCATCGCCGGCCTCGACGACACCGACCTGGCCGACGATATGACCCCGCTGTTCCAGATGATCGTGGACAAGGTAGAACCGCCCAAGGTTGACCCCAAAGGCACCTTCCAGATGCAGATTTCCGCTCTGGATTACTCCAGCTATGTGGGCGTTATCGGCGTGGGCCGCATTTCCCGCGGCACCCTGACCCCCAACCAACAAGTGGTAGTACTGGACCGCGAAGGCAACTCGCGCAAGGCCAAGGTCCTGCAAGTGATGGGTTACCTGGGTCTCGAACGCACTGAAGTTGAGCAGGCCAGCGCCGGCGATATCGTGTGTATCACCGGTGTGGGCGAACTGAATATCTCCGATACCCTGTGCGACCCAGATACCCCGGAAGCCCTGCCCGCCCTGAGCGTAGACGAGCCCACGGTAAGCATGACCTTCCAGGTGAACGACTCCCCCTTCGCCGGCCAGGACGGCAAGTTCGTCACCTCGCGCAATATTAAGGAGCGTCTGGACCAGGAGCTGATCCACAACGTCGCCCTGCGTGTAGAGCAAGGCGACTCCCCGGACAAATTCCGCGTATCCGGCCGCGGTGAATTGCACCTGTCAGTACTGATCGAATCCATGCGCCGAGAAGGTTTCGAGCTGGGCGTTTCCCGCCCGGAAGTGGTGCAGAGAGAGGTCGACGGTGAGATCCACGAGCCTTATGAAGAAGTGGTTATCGATGTTGAGGAACCTCATCAGGGGCCCATTATGGAAGAGCTGGGTCTGCGCAAGGCCGATCTCACCAATATGGAGCCGGACGGCAAAGGTCGCGTGCGCCTGACCTTTATCGTGCCCTCGCGCGGCATGATCGGCTTCCGCTCCCAATTCCTTACCATCACCAGCGGTTCTGGCATTATGACCAGTATCTTCGACCACTACGGTCCGGTGAAGCAGGGTGAAGTGGCCAAGCGCATCAACGGTGTACTGGTTTCCATGGTCAAGGGCAAAACCCTGGCCTATGGTCTGTTCGCACTGCAAGATCGCGGTCGCCTGTTCCTCGGCCACGGCGAAGAGGTCTACGAAGGCCAAATCGTCGGTATTCACTCGCGCGGCAACGACCTGGTGGTAAACCCCACCAAGGCCAAACAGCTCACTAACGTGCGCGCCTCGGGTACCGACGATGCACTCACTCTGTCACCGCCCATCCGTCATACCCTGGAGCAGGCGCTGGAATTTATCGAAGACGATGAATTGGTAGAAGTGACTCCCAACTTTATCCGTCTGCGCAAGAAAATTTTGCAGGAAAATATGCGCAAGCGCGCGAAGAAATAATTAATAGTTTCTTCAACTTTAAAAAAGGGCCCTCTGGGCCCTTTTTTGTTTTGCCATTTCACGACAGTGAAAATTATTCAAATCCAATTATTTAAAATACTCTGCGCCCCCACCAAAATAATAAAGGGTTCAGCAACTCGAACTTTATCGGCAAAGCCACTAAAAAAGACACCAGAACCCCCAGAAAAAAGGCACAGGAAAATCTCCAACTGCAGCACAAACACCCAAATAGAAAATTGAAACTAAAAAATAAACTTACTAAAAGTTAAAAAATAAAACCTAAATACTAAAGAGGGCAATTGCCTCTCCCCGTGAAAATTTGCCCATAAAGCCCGACGGTGAGCCCCCTCTGATTAACCGTCAAACAAGTACAGGGAAATATTCACGACGAATAAAGCACTGACCCGATCAACTGCCAGATCTCCCTGTGGAACTTTTGCGCCGTTATTTATTCCAACGTCTCCAAATATAACGACAAATTTCTTCATACATAAATAAGGCCTATGGGAGGTCAATCTAATGTTTTCTTTCCTGCAATCTCAGGATCGAACAGGGACGTTGGAGGGCAACCGCAGTGAGCGCGGATCTAAATTTGGGTTTAAATTAAAAGCCGCAGCGGCTCTCGCGGCAGCGATCGCTATCAGCGGAAATGCCAGCGCACAAGAGACCTCTAAGCGCGTGTCGGCCTACTGGGCCGATTGGGAGTACTGGGCTGACTCATCCTTCACCCACGACAATGTGGATTTCTCCAAGCTCACCCACGTCCAGTACGCCTTCGCCTGGAATGACGAAGACGGCAACATCTACTTTACCGACCCCTACGTTTTCTACGGCCTGGGTGCCCAATCGTTTTCCGGCGGCGCCGGTGATGGCCCGGTAAAATGTTCACCACAATTCTGGCACCCCTACAGCGAATACGATTCGAGTATTCAACCCGCAGTCTGTCAGGGCTGGAATGACCACGAGTCAGGTTTCGTAAAATCGGTACACGACGACGGCGCCAAGGCAATCCTATCCATGGGCGGCTGGACCCTCTCCCATAAAGTCTCCGAGATGATGGAGAGCGACACCGCGCGTGCGGCCTTTATTGAAAATGCTGTAACACTCCTGACCGACTGGGACTTCGACGGCCTCGATCTCGATTTTGAATACCCCGGCTATGAGCCGAACGGCGGCCGCTCGATCGACAAAGAAAACTTCACCACCCTGCTGCAAGAGCTGCGCGCGCGCTTCGATGAGGTTGAAGCGGAGACCGGCAAAAATCTGGAACTGACCGCTGCCGTGGCCTGTGGCCCCTCGATTGCAGAAGAGGGTTATGATTTTGCTGCTGTGGGCGAAGTCCTCGACTATGTCAACCTGATGACTTATGACTTTGGTGGCGACTGGGATACCGTAGCCCAGCACACCTCGCCGCTGTACCCCTATGAAGGCCAGGTCAACGAAGGCTTCGATGCAGACAGCTGCCGCAATATGTGGATGACAGAAGGCAATATTCCAGCCGAAAAAATTACCCTGGGCATGTCCCACTACGGCCGCAGTGTGGCCGGCGCCACCGCAATCGGTGAAGCCGCCTCTGGGCAAGACGTGGCGCACTGGGGCTCTGACACCGAGACACGCTACTACCAGATTGCCGACAAAATAGACAACGACCCATCATTCCACACCGCTTATGATGCAGAGGCCGTCACCCACTACGGCTGGTTCGACGACGGTGGTTTTATCTCGTTCGAAGATACCACCTCTATTGCCGAACGCGCCCAATATGTGCTCGACCAGGGCCTGGGCGGCGTAATGATCTGGCAGCTCCGCGGCGGAATGCTACTGGAGAACAACGAGTATCAATATCCATTGCTCGATGCCGCACTCGAGGTCTTCGGACAGGGCGGTTCCAGTGATACCGGCGACAGTGACGACACCGGTGATACCGACGACACTGGCGATACCGGCGATACTGGTGACACTGGTGACACTGGAGACACTGGAGATACTGGAGACAGCGGAGATACTGGTGACAGCGGTAGCAGCGGTGGCGATAGCAGTAGCGGCAGCAGCGCCTGTGTCGCATTCGAGCAGCCCTATGCCGGCGAGCCCGGTTATTCCATCGGTGACGTTGTTGTCTTTGAGGGGGTCGCCTACGAGTCCACCCACGAACCCAACTGGTGGTCGCCAAGCTCCGCCCCATCACTGTGGAGCGAAACCACCTGTCAAACGGAGAGCGATGACTCTGACAGCGGTTCCGACGACAATAGCGGCAGCGATTCCGACGACAGCTCTGGCAACGATTCAGGTTCCAACAGCGGCTCTGACGACAACTCCGGCAGCGACTCCAACAGCGATGCCGACGACAGTCAGGATTCGGACTCAACGGCTTCCTGCCCCGAGTACCAGCAGCCCTATGCCGGTGACGAGGGCTACCAGGTTGGCGACATGGTGACCTTTGACGGCCAGGTATACGTCTCTACTTTTGGCCCGAACTGGTGGTCCCCGACGAATGCCCCCCAATACTGGGAAGAGACTTCCTGTCAGTAATCGGTATACAGCCTAGCCGCCTTTCCCAAGGAGGGCGGCTAAGTCTCTCTACTGATAAAAAGGGCCCTCACGGGCCTTTTTTATTGCCGCTATCGCAAAACTCTATTTACAGGGGACGGCAACTTAGCGGCCCCTGCATTCAACTCTGAAGTGCACCACTCTTGTAACCATTCTGAATATTGTCTGTAGGCATCAGGGTGAAAATTTTCAGAACAGCGATTCATAAATCCATGTGAAAATTGGTTTTTGTGCAGCGTTACCATCGAAAATTTAGCCAGCTGGCTGGTGATTTTAGAGATATCAAATAAAGCTTCTTTTGCCGGGATAAAATCTACATCGCAACCAGGCTCCCTATCGAGAAAATAGCGCACTCGGGAACCATAAAAGCAGGCCGCCTTTTTAATAAAGCCTAAATCCTCACTACAGGCAAGCATCCATGCAACAGTGGCCCCCGCACTAAACCCCACTAAATTACAGTCAATCTTCTTTTCTAAAATATACGCCTTAACGGAGTTATAGTATCTCTCAATGCCGCAATGATGCAATGATGCAATGATGCATAAAATATTGATAGGCACCCCTCTCATTTTCAAAATTTAATCCCACCTCTTGATAGGGGGTTAATATTTTATAATTATTGCTGATGCCAGAGTACAACTGTTCTAAATCCGCTGTCTGCCCCCAAATATCCGCAACAACTATTGTTCGCACACCCACCTCGCCCCAATAACAGAAGAAAACTCAAAAAAAACCGTCAACAAGCATAATGAGAAGTTATTGCAGCCCCTCCCGATCAAATCAAAAAAATATGAAATAAATATTCCAATTAACCAATAAAATTATCTCGACTAATTAACCGGCCAGTAGAAATACCAGCAATCATCAAAGGCTATTTACTAATCCCCAAGCGATCAAGCTGGCTAGAGCCACAGTATAAAAATTAAATAAATTTAATTAAAACCACAAGCGCATAAGAAAATACAGTGGGCAGGCAAACATTAGCTTGTATCGACCTATACCAAGAAGAAACTATAGGCTTGTTCCTATATGCCTTGATGAAGCTTAAGCGGAGCTGCGGGCCTTATGTAACCGTCAGCCTGTCACTCTGTAATCCACAGCGGGCAATAGGCTTGCAAACTTGAAGCCCTTCAGTCAGCAGCTCCCGTAAAAACGCTGCTCAACTTTCTGCCACTGCCCCAGTGCCGTTGGTGAGTGCAAACAAACCGTAAGGCATTCAAAGTCCGAGGCGTACTTGCGTAACACCGTCAGCCCCTGGTGCGCTGCAATTTCGTGCGGGAAGCGATTTGTGCCAGCCCCCAGTGCCGGAAACAATACGGTTTTACAGCCGCGCTGTTTCGCCAGTTCCAAAACACTTTCATAACAGCGGCGCAACTGTACGATTGCCTGGCACCCCCACTGATCGCCACTACTCCACTGGGGAGTAACGGTATGCAGCAGGTAATCAACCGGTAGGTCGCAGGCACTGGTCAAGCGAGCCTCCCCCACCAGGCAAGCCCGCTGACTGCTGCACTGAGGCGTTAACTGGGTTCCACAGCGGGCATAGATTTGCGCAGAGAGGCCCCGCCCCCGAATCAGATGCTTGTGCGCAGGGCACACCAACGCATCCCCCCGCATCGTCAAAATATCACCACAAGTCAGTTGAATTTGTGTCACGATTTCTCAGTTCTAAAGTTTGAGTTACTGATACTGTAGCTTGCTACTTTGGTCGGTGGCAGATTCCCCCTATACTCAGCACTGCTTCACTCCGGCAGTGGCTACCTACACCTTTGTATGATGCAGGATAGCCCCGAGCAAGCGGAAGGTTGCAGTCGGTATAGCAACGGGAATAACTATGAGCTCAGGGTATAACAATCAAAACCCCGCGATTTCCACCTCTATTGATGAGGTGCAGCGTATAGATCTGCGCAGAAGAATACTGGCCTCCTCTTATATGCTGATATTCGCGATGGCGATTACCGGGGCTATGGCAATTATTGCCCTGACCGCCACCAATATCCTGCAAGCCTCGACACTTTTTCTCGCGGCTGTGGTTATCCTGCTGGCCTATATCACCGTCAACATTATTGGCCCCAGTGAAAAGACGCCAACACTGGTGGGCATCCTTTTGTTGGTACTATATTTCTACTTACTGCTAACCGGTGGCGTCAACAACACCGGCCTGATGTGGGCCGTTATGCTGGTGCCCGGTTTTATCAATCTGTACGGCTATAAAACCGGAACCACCGCTCTCCTCGGTATTGGCCTAGCGACCGCCGCAATTTTGTTTTACCCGGATTTTCCGGGGCTTACCGCCAAGTACGACACCGCCTATCGCGCGCGCTTTATTGCCGTATTTGGGGCTCTCACCGCGCTGACAGCGCTACTCGACAGCAGCCGTCACCAGACCCAACAGCTCCTGCAACGACTGACCGGCGAACTGGAGAGCTACGCAGCAACGGATACGCTGACAGGGCTGGCCAACCGCCGCGAAGCTTTTCGCGCAATAAACGAATTGGAACGCCGCAGCGATACAGCTCAAGACCAATATGTCATCCTCATCGGTGATCTGGATAATTTCAAAATGATCAACGATACCTACGGGCACTCCTTTGGGGACCGCGTATTGCAGGATGTCGCTAAGATTTTGAAAAGTAACAGTCGCTCGGAAGATATTGTGGCGCGCTGGGGCGGCGAAGAGTTTTTGCTGCTATTGCCCAACACCGATTTAAAAGGCGGCAGTATCCTCGCGGAAAAACTGCGCCGCAGAGTGGCAGCCCTCAGCCGCCGCTATACCCGTCCAGTAAAAATATCGATTAGCCTCGGAGTTGTCGAAGGCAGCGCCAATGGCAAGCCCCTCAATCAGCTGCTGGCCGAAGCAGACAAGCGTATGTATCGTGCGAAAAACAGCGGCCGCAATAAGGTGATAGCCGCGTAAGCGGCTAGCTCACAAAATGGCGCAACAGATAGCCGGCAGCCAGGGCCAGGGCCGCCGCGCTACTGCCAAATAACAGAGTTTTTAAACCCGATATCAGCAGATGATCGGAAAACACCCGTCCTTTACACACGCCAATGGCAAAAAAAGCGCATGCCGACAAAGCCGCACTGGTATAAAACTGCTGTGCGGGATTAAGGCTGTAGAGCAGGTAGGGAAACAGGGGAATCGCGCCAACACACAGGAAGGCGGCAAAGGTCATTAAGGCCGCCCCCAGAGGCTTATGTTCCGCGCGACACAGACCGTACTCTTCCGCCAGCATCGTCTCTATCCACAGTTTTTGGTTCGCGGTGATAGTGGCAACAATATTGTCGAGTGTCTCGCCGCGAAACCCCTTCTGATAGAAGATCTGTCGGATCTCTTCCCGCTCTCCCTCGGGGATTAGCGCGATATGCTCGCGCTCTGTGCGCGTCGCCGCAACCCGCTGCTCGCGCTCCACACTGGCAGCTTCATAGTTGCTCACCGCCATGCTGAAACCGTCGGCGATCAGATTGGCAAAGCCCATCACCAGTACAACGGCTTCGGGGAAGCCCGCACCAAACGCGCCGGCAACAACGGCAAAGGTAGTGACACAGCCATCTATGGCGCCCAGGACAAAATCAGACAGCCGCTGCGACTCCGGGCGGCTGCGCAAGCGCGCCTCGATACGCTCCGGCCTGTGCTCTTCAATCAGCGCTTGTCGGCTTTCCCGTTTACGTCTTGGCTTTTGCTCCATATTCCTGTGTACGACTGTCAGAAATGCTGTAACACATAGATTTCCCGCAACCTGACCGAGGGAGCGCTAAATATACAGACTGGCCGTACTGGGCCTGTGCGCGACCTACAGCGCAATCACACATATACGGGTGCAGCAAAATGGACTGTCGCTATATGGCGATTAGTAACCGGGAAGTTAACGCCCGCGCTGTACACCCCCAGGCTATTCAGCAACTCGATATCCTCCCCGGCCCAAAGGGCGGCCGCGCCAAGCATCGGCTTTACCGACACCAGCTAAGTCTGTGCCGCCATCCGGTCTTGTTTTTTTATATATGGAGCCAGAACCACGCTCAGGCACATCGACTCCCTAGTGTAGCAGTAAAGTGTACTGCTCTCGCGGCGCCAGCATAATCCCTGTGCTATCAGCGCTACTCCGCCCACCCCTCAACAAGAATTTTCCCGCCTCCAATGGCGCTGCCAAGAAACGGGATATCCATGACCGTGGCGCACACGGCGATAAAAAATCTTATCTATTTCCCAGATATTTTGCTGTTATTCATAGCCCAGTAAATAATAGGAGCCAAAAATGCCCAGCCCCCAAAACAGAGCCCCCATAGCCAGCCAGATATAATTCCAGGGGGTAAATCTAGAATTTATCCGCCCCGAAATATCGCCACAAGCGCTATTCGCCGCTTTCTGCCCCTCATAGAGTGGCCACAGAGAAAAAGGTAAGAGAAGAATACTAATTAAATCGATCAGTGAAACTGTATCGGAGTAATAGGAAAGCCGGTCGACTACCGCTCCGATAAGCGCAAAAACCACATAAAAAGTGGCCCAAAACCCCGGGGACCAGCGGTAATCTATCTCGGCGTCATCGATGCGACTTTGAATGTGAGAAAACAGAGAGTGAGTGAAGAAAATTGAGAATATCGCCCGCATAACCGGCCACATATCCTCCCCACTGATACGCCGATATTCGCTCCAGTGCCGGTAAAACCAATACACTGAATACAGCCCCACGGTAGCGAGGCTCATCACCCAGAATTTGGTCGGTGACACTATATAAAATTGTGCTTCACCTTCTGCAACGGTAGCTAATTCGGCCTCCGGAGCGGAGTAAATATTTGAGTCCATTCTGATATTTCCATAAACAAGTATTATTGAGCAAACCGGCTTGCCCTATAAACAGACGATATTCACAGGAATAGCCCCAATAAAAAAGCCGGGCTATGCCCGGCTTTTTAGCAAAATCAGCAGAGAAGCTTACGATTGCTTCACTGATTCCACCCAAGAGGCCACGCGGCTCTCCAGTACGGGAACTGGCAGAGCACCGCCACCCAGTACGGTATCGTGGAATCCGCGAATATCGAATTTATCCCCCAGCTGATCTTCAGCCTGCTGGCGCAGCTCCTGAATCTTCAGCATACCGATCTTATAGGCGGTAGCCTGACCCGGCCACGCCAGGTAGCGACGCACTTCGGAGCGAACTGCGGTCTCGGGGATTGCGGAGTTTTCCAGGAAGTACTCCACCGCCTGCTCTTCGCTCCAACCTTTGGCGTGCAGACCGGTATCGACAACCAGGCGAATGGCTCGCCACATTTCAGCGGTCAGGTGGCCAAACAGGTTGTAGGGGTCTTCAAATGCACCCATTTCCTTGGCCAGCTTCTCGGAGTACAGCGCCCAACCCTCTACATAGACCGTAAAGTGAGCCTGGGTACGGAACTGCGGAATACCCTCGAGTTCCTGGGCAATAGAGATCTGCATATGGTGGCCGGGGTTGCCCTCGTGATAGGCCACAGTCTCCATATCCGTGGTGGAGTAGGCACTCATATCAGACAGGTGCGCGTAGTAAATACCCGGGCGGGAACCGTCGGGAGTGCCGGGGTAGTAGTGCTGGGCACCGCCATCCTGCTCACGGAACGCCTCAACCCGCTTTACCACCAGCTCAGCTTTCGGCAACAGGCCAAAGTATTCCGGCAGTTTCTTGGTAATATCGTCCAGGAATGCGGTCGAGTCATTCAGGTAGCCCTGGCGACCTTCATCGGTATTGGGGTAGTAGAACTGGCCATCTTCGCGGATAAACTTAAAGAAGTCCTGCAAGCTACCCTCGAAGCCCACCTGCTTCTTGATGGTTTCCATCTCACTGCGGATACGCGCCACTTCCCCGAGGCCGATATTGTGGATCTGCTCGGCAGTCAGGTCCGTAGTGGTGGTGTTGGCCAGGCGCTGATTGTAGTAGGCCATACCATTGGGCAAGCTACTAGCACCCTGCGGCTCTGCTGAGGCCTTCTGCATATCGGCTTTGAGCCAGGCAACCAGGCCCTGATATGCGGGGAAAAATTCAGTTTCTAACGCCTGGCGCGCTTCTGCGGTCAGCTTGTCTGCCTGCTTCTGGTCAATAGTGCCGGCCTCGAGCAGCTCGGCGATTTTCCCTTTGGCGCCGGCCCACAAAGGCGCGTCTTCACCATCGGTAAAAGGCGCACCTTCAATCAGTTTGCTGGACTGATCAATCGCACCCTCATAGGCAAAGCGCGGGGGGCGAATACCCTCTTTGGCAGACAGCTTGGCGCGGTCGAGCAACTGGTTGATCGCGCGGGAAATACCGCCGATACGGGTGATATACGCCTGCATATCTTCGATATTATCCACTTTGTGGAAGTTCAGCAGGAAGTTGGGCAGCTGCGATTGTGCGCCGCCCATCTGCTCAAAGATATAGCCGTGACGGATAAACGGCGCGGCCGCTTTAGCCTGCTCAAACTGGTAAATCCAGATATCGTAGGAAGTTTTCCCTTCCTGAGTCAGCTTGCTGTAGTCGAAGTTCTTCTTCAGCTCCGCAACGCTTTTTTCCCGCCACGCCAGTTTGCGCGCCTCTGCGGCCTCGCTCATATCGTCGATCTGGTCGTACTGGTCTTTGCGGCCCAGGTAGGACAACTGAACCGGGCTGAACTGTAGTTGCTCCTCGTAGCGCTTATCCAGCCACTCAGTCAGGCGCTTGGTTTCCGCAACCGCGTCTACCGCTACCGAGGCCTCGGCAACAGCATTCTGGGGCTTAGCTGCATTGGCTCCAGCTTGAGTACTCTTGTCACCCTGACAGCCCGCAAGGATAGCGACAGCCAGCAGGCTGGGGATCAATGGGTTGTTCAGCTTTATCGGCATCTTCCTATCTCGATCAAAAATTGCACAAAAAAACGCCGTTCACTTTGACACGAAATCGAGAAGGTGTCGATTAAAGCCCCTTAGAACGCCATATGTTTGCGTTGAGTTGAGGCAAATCGAAGATATTGGGCTAGAGGAGTGCAGTATTGAGAGTAGGATATTGCCCCAACTGACCCTGCGGTAATGAACTAGAGCCCGTTGGCAGCGCGCTCCACGATATGCAACTCCCACTGGGGAAAGGCAACCGTTAAGCCCTCAGCCTTCTGGGCCGGCTTAAGTTGCCGTATCAGGGACCAGTAAACCTCCCAGTCTTGAGCAATAGCGATTAAACCGGAGGTATTGATATCCAGGATATCCAATACGAGCAGCGCTGCGATAGCGTCATCAGGACCACCCTGTTTTAGACAGAATGTGTCACTCGGCGCCAGTACTCATTGAGCAAACTATTCGTATCTATCGTCCTCTACGGCTAAACCCTGCCTCAAGCTAAGCCCAAGCGCTGCGCCTCATCGACACACTGCTGATGGGCCGGGCAAGTTGCCAAGTGATCATTGACCATCCCCGTTGCCTGCATATGCGCATACATAATGGTTGATCCCACAAAACTAAAACCCGCTTTTTTTAGCGCCTTACTCATCGCATCGGATTCAGCCGTGGTCGCCGGCACCTGCTGCATACTGCGCGGGCGATTGATGATCACTCTTCCATCGGTAAATTGCCACAGGAAGTCCTTTAGAGAAATACCGCGATCCCGCAATTCCAGCGTTGCCCGCGCATTCTTGATCGCCGATTCAACTTTAAGTCGGTTGCGAATAATTCCCGGATTGAGCAGTAATTTCTCTACCTTTTTTGGGGTGTACCGGGCAATTTTTTCCGCATCAAAATTATTGAAAAGCTTGCGATAATTCTCCCGCTTATTCAGCACGGTAATCCAGGACAAGCCCGCCTGGGCCCCTTCAAGCAATAAAAACTCAAATAGGGCCTGATCGTCGGTAACCGGTCTACCCCACTCTTCATCGTGGTAACTCTGATAAAGTGGCGTAGACAGGCACCAGGTACAGCGCTTTTCCGCCATATTTACTCCCTATATTTATGACTAGTTTGCGCCGGAGAAAAAGTAGTGCTGAATAATTTGTAAAACCAAAAGCAAGGCAACTAACCCAAATATAATATTACCGCGATTCACTTCGACTCCAATAAATTGTTCTGTGCTAACCAATCTCGACATTCGCACAACATAGTATCCAAATCCACCCCCGATTGATAATCCAGTTCACGCTCTGCTTTCGCACTGCTAGCCACTACTCTCCGAGTTACCAAAGTGGCCTTCTCCGGTGTAATAACCGGCTCGCGCCCACTCACTCGGGAGAAGAGGTCAGAAAACCAGGCAATAGTCTGAATAACGAAGGCGGGGGTGGTGCGCTTGGGTACCGGTTTATCCAGTAATTCAGCAATCTTTGCGAAGAACTCCAAAAAACTGGCATCGGTTCCGGCTAAAATATAATTTTCACCACAGCGCCCTTTTTCAACGGCAGTGATATGCGCGCGCGCAACCGCGCCGGCATGGCAAAAAGATCCCCAGCCCGGCGGTACACCCGGTAATTGATTTTTATCTATTAGAAAAAAAGTCTGCGCCCAACTGCTGGTATCGTATTTACCCACAATGGCACAGGGGTTGAGAAATACAGCATCCAGCCCCCGCTCAATTTCCTTACGGATTACAATTTCCTCACGTTTTTTCGTGTATAGGTAGTGATGGTGAGGATCATCGGCCAGCTTATCACTCTCCTCCGTAATTCTTTCCTTGTGATAGCCATAGGCAGAAATTGAGCTGGTCACCACCATCCGCCCTACATTTTTCTCCCTCGCCACTTGCGCAATATGCGCCGCACCCTCGACATTATCTTTCCACTGCTGGGCATTGCCAGCGCGCCACATACTGGTATTGGCCGCCATATGGAAAAGCGCATCGACATTATCGGGTATTGCGGCCTGAAGGGATTCCGGGTCATTCAACGAGGCCTCAACCAAATTGACCCCCAGGGCGCGCAATCTATCGGTATTGGAGGTGCGCCGATGCATGGCGGTAACTTGCCAGCCATCGCTTACCAATTGATCTAACAAATTAGCGCCGAGAAAACCGGTTCCCCCGGTTACAAATGCGTGTTTCATAAATCCACCGGATGAGTTGTTATCTTTATTCATACCCAGTGATCAACTCTGCCGAAGCCACCGCCCCTCGGAAGGGCAGACCGGTTGGCGATACCACCACTCCGGCAGAGTGGGCGACACACTCACTGCACCAGTGACGCCGCCCCGAAACAATACCCAATAGCCGCGCTCACGGGAACCTCAACGGTGGACCCCGCTGCGACTTTTATTGGGTGAATTGATAAGGCTACTCGATCTTCATACCCAGCTGGTAGGCGAGGAAGCTCCACTGATTGGCAAAGTCTTCCACCTGCATCCACACCGGCTTGCCCGCACCGTGGCCAGCTCGGGTTTCCACCGCAAGCCAGACCGGTTTGTCACAGCCCTGATCTCTCTGTAGCGCAGCGGCAAATTTGTAGCTGTGCCAGGGAACCACCCGATCATCCCGGTCGGCAGTAGTAATCAGGGTGGCCGGGTAGCAGGTGCCCTCACGGGTATTGTGAACCGGGGAGTAGGCGTGCAGCGCTTTGAACTCTTCGCGATTCTCACTCAGGCCATAATCGCTCGACCACTGTCGCGCATTGGCGGAGGCGGTGTGGTAGCGCAGCATATCCAGGACACCCACTACCGGTAAGGCCGCCGCAAATAAATCCGGGCGCTGCACCAGCGTCGCCCCCGCCAGGAGTCCACCATTGGAGCGACCGCTGATAGCGAGCTTCTGCGGAGAGGTAATTTCTTCCTCAATCAGCCACTCGGCTGCGGCGATAAAGTCATCGAAAACATTTTGTTTTTGCGTCTTGGTGCCCGCCAAGTGCCAGGCGTTGCCGTACTCACTGCCACCGCGCAAGTTGGCCAGCGCCAGGGTACCCCCCATATCCAGCCAACCGACAAAGCGATTGTAAAAGCGCGGTAGCTGGGCGGAGTTAAAACCACCGTATCCATACAGCAGCGTGGGATTGCTGCCATCGCGCTTGATACCCTTCTTATGCACCAGGAACAGGGGCACCCGGGTGCCGTCCTTACTCTTATAGAAATGCTGGGTCACCGTCAGGTCAGAAAAATCTGCCGCATATTTTGGCTGTTTGAACAGTGTGGCTTCACCGGTCTGCACATTCAGGTGGTAGATACTCGGCGGGGTAATAAAATTAGAGAAAGCGTAGAAGGTCTCCACTTCACCCGGCTCGCCATAAAAGCCCTTCACTGAGCCCACGCCCGGCAGCTTCAGCTCGTACTGCTGCTCGCCGTGCGTATCGGTTACCAGTACTCGCGATTTGGCATCTTCCAGATAGTGAAGTACAAAGCGATCGCCGATATAGCTGGCACTTTGCAGGGCGCTGCTGGTCTCCGGCACCAGATCGCGCCAGTACTTGCGCTGCGGTTTATTCAGATCAATGGCGATCACGCGCCCCAGCGGCGCTCCCGCACTGGTCTTAAAGTAGAAGCGACTCCCTTTGTTACCCAGATACTGGTAGAGGCCATCCCAGTCATCCAGAAGTTTGACCACCTTGTCACTTTTATCGCGCAGATCGCGATAGTAGAAGCCGTTGGAGTCATAGCCATCGAAAATACCAAATAACAGGTAGTTGCCATCAGCACTCACCTCCGCTCCCGGATTGCGGGTCGGATGATCGGTAATTGCATAGACCAACTGATCGCGCTCCTGAGCCTCCCCCAGGCGATGGAAATAGACCGCTACCTGTTTGCTATCGTCTGCGGTGCCATCCTGGTTAAACGGATAGCGACTGTAGTAGAAACCGGATTCATCCGCCGCCCAGCTGGCATCGCTAAACTTGATCCCGGTCAGCTGCTCTTTGAGATCCCTGCCTGTCTTTAGGTCCCGAATGCGGTAGTCGGTCCAGTCAGTTCCACCATCCGAGATGCCATAGGCCAGATAGCGGCCCTTTGGGCTGACTTTAAGGCGCTTAGCGGCGATAGTACCATCGTCGCTGAGAGTGCGCGGGTCCAGGACTGTATCGCCCTCAGCAGACAGTTCTGAGGCCCTGTAGAACACATTTTGGTCCCAATCGCCGGTGTTATAGCTGTAGTAATAGCTATCGCCCTTTTTATAGGGCACACCATAGCGCTCATAGCGCCACAGCTGCGCGAGCCGGTCATTGATTTTTTGCCAGCCAGGCAGGTCCTTTAATCGCGGTAATGCGTAGTCATTCTGCTCGCCAACCCAGTCTTTCACCGCATCGCTGGACATATGTTCCATCCAGCGATACGGATCGGCCACCTTTTGGCCAAAATATTCATCAATTTGAGTACCCGGCTTACTTTCCGGATAGCTATCGGCTGCGTGAACACTCATCGCAGCCAGTGCACCGGCAACCAGTGCCACTAGCGCTCTCTTCATACCGTTATTCTCGGTTTCTCTACTTGGGACAGTCCGCTAATCTAGGCCATTTATACGATCGGTTCCAGAGAAGCAGAGAGAAGTGAGATGAAAGGATTGATTCAGAGGGTTAGCCATGCCCAGGTTAACGTAGCCGGAGAGTCGGTTGGAGCCATAGATAAAGGCATCCTCCTACTGCTCGGTATTGAGGCTCAGGACACCACCGAGAGTGCGGATAAGCTGCTGCACAAGGTGCTGAATTACCGCATTTTTCCCGACGATAAAGGGCGTATGAATCTCAACCTGCACAAGGCCGGAGGCGGACTCCTAATTGTCAGTCAGTTCACACTAGTTGCCGAGACCGACCGGGGTCTGCGCCCAAGCTTTAGTCGCGGTGCCTCGCCAGAATATGCAGAGGAACTTTACAATTATTTTGTTAAAAGTTCCAAAGCCCAATTTTCTCCAGTAGCCAGCGGAATATTTGCAGCGGATATGCAGGTCTCCCTCACCAATGATGGTCCGGTCACTTTTATGTTACAAACCTAGGGCACCGGTAAAAGCCCAGCAGTGATTACCTGTTTTATTAAAAAGCCCTCACAGCTGTGAGTGTTGGAAAAATAATACGGCTAAAAAGCAGAGAAACAAGAAAATGGTTACAGAGTGCATACTGGTGGACAGCGATATAAAACTCGATCCACTCTTGGAGAGCGACGCCAAAATTATATTTTCTCTTATTGAAAACAATAGGCCAATGCTAGAAAAATATCTCTACTGGGCAAAAGCGGTGATCGATTTGCCGACGACAGAAAAATATATTAGCGATAGAATTTTTAGCAAGAACTTCGGCGCATCCTGGTACAAGATTTGTGCCTCAGGGAAGGCGGCAGGAATATTTGGAATTAAAGAGATTGATCTCCTCAAAAAAAATGCAGAAATAGGCTATTGGCTCTGTAAAAATTATCACGGCCAGGGAGTTATGACACGAATTGTAAGCTGTGTTTCTAACCACTTAAAAAATAAATATCATATCCAATCTTTAAAAATTCACTGCCTATCTGAAAACAGTGCCAGTATAGCTGTCGCAGAGCGTGTGGGGGGAATTCACAGTGATACCGTTCCAAATTATTACTCTATTGATGGAATTTCTCAGGACTTAAAAATCTACACCGTCTCTATCTAAGGAGCCTCAAACTCCGCAGAGGTATTAGCAAATTATTCAGCGCCCCCTAAGTTCGAATTCTTTATTGTGGAACCCGAATATAGTGATTGAGCGATATCTATCGGGCTCCACTCAAGATAGTGGCAACAGAACTAATGAGTCAAAATATATGGGAGTGCGGGGCTCATATGTAGGCGGATCGCAACTCTAGCCAGGCTCTTAGCTCACTCAGTTGCACTTAAGGAGCCAATAAATAATTCCCCTCCGAGATTATCGCCCCCAATCGAATAGAACTGATCCTAATTAAAAGGAGCGCTCTTATTGTTGAGACTAAAAGGTCAGATCATAACTACAGAGTGGCTGCCGCTTTTCCAGCGCTGTCAGATTTTCACAGCTAAGAACCCAGTTCAAGTTATCCACTAAAAGGTCGGATATTAAGCCACTGAGCTAGGCCACCCCTGAATAAAGTCTTCACACAAGCAGTTACTAACAGAATTTCTGGACAGTGTTGTGCATAACTTTTGGATAGACTTGTGCAAGCCTTTAAATCCATACAAAAAGGCAATTTGCTCAAAAAACCAACGGAAAAGTATGGCAGGTTATCCACTAAACTTAGGATATAAATATTATTAACAGAAAGTCTGGATAGACTTGTGTATAACTTGAATAAATCGCCTACAGGCCCCGTCGTTACAGGGGATCAGCGCACAGATTAAAAAATCACCAATATTTTTAATTGGTAAATTTAATTTTTGCCCGGAGTGGCATTAGTATTTTTCTGATTTTTACGTAGGTTATTTTTGCCGAGCGTTTTTGTCAGAGCGCCGAGAAATTTGCCGGAGAAGGGGCGTAAACCGCTATTTTTATAGGTTTATTTTTTCAGGGAGGAGCCGGGTAATTTATGCATCGCTATTTTTAGTTTTTGTTTTTTATTTTTACGCGACTTTTTGAATAAAAATCAGAATGTAAAAATTTCGATTTATTTTCCTGGCCTTTGTCAAAAAAGCCAGCGCAGTAAAAATTAGCTTTTTAATTATTTTTATAAGTTGTCGGGTGTACCCAACCTACACTGTATGGCGAGCAGTGCTCGCCACCCTGCGGGCGCCTTCGGCGTACCAAGCTGGCACCTTCGGTGCAGCGCTTGTCACATGGCAGCGCAGGCGCTGCGAGGTAGTAAAAATATTTCATCATATCCAAAAAAACAAAACCCCCGCAGGTTTCCCTGCGGGGGTTTCTTTTTTAGAAGCCTGACGATGACCTACTCTCACATGGGGAAACCCCACACTACCATCGGCGATGTTGCGTTTCACTTCTGAGTTCGGCAAGGGATCAGGTGGTTCCACAACTCTATGGTCGTCAGGCAAACTGGCTTGGGTTGGCATTGGTCTTATAAGCAATCTGCTTGGCCTGCCGCGTTATCGCTGTTTGCCTCGGTCATTATTGACCGGCGATAACCCCAAATAAGTCGGTAAAACAATCTGTAGTAATACACCGCAAGTCGATCAATTGTGTGTCTTTCATTCCACAATCCGCTAGCTTGCGCTAGTCGTTAGTAACCATCTCTGTTGTATGGTCAAGCCGCACGGGCAATTAGTACTGGTTAGCTCAACGCCTCACAACGCTTCCACACCCAGCCTATCAACGTGGTAGTCTTCCACGGCCCTTCAGGAGGCTCAAGGCCTCAGGGAGATCTTATCTTGAAGGAGGCTTCCCGCTTAGATGCTTTCAGCGGTTATCCCGTCCGAACATAGCTACCCGGCAATGCCACTGGCGTGACAACCGGAACACCAGAGGTTCGTTCACTCCGGTCCTCTCGTACTAGGAGCAACTCTTCTCAAATCTCCAACGCCCACGGCAGATAGGGACCGAACTGTCTCACGACGTTCTAAACCCAGCTCGCGTACCACTTTAAATGGCGAACAGCCATACCCTTGGGACCGGCTTCAGCCCCAGGATGTGATGAGCCGACATCGAGGTGCCAAACACCGCCGTCGATGTGAACTCTTGGGCGGTATCAGCCTGTTATCCCCGGAGTACCTTTTATCCGTTGAGCGATGGCCCTTCCATACAGAACCACCGGATCACTATGACCTACTTTCGTACCTGCTCGACATGTCTGTCTCGCAGTCAAGCGCACTTATACCATTATGCTCATTGCATGATTTCCGACCATGCTGAGTGCACCTTCGTACTCCTCCGTTACTCTTTGGGAGGAGACCGCCCCAGTCAAACTACCCACCATACACTGTCCTCGATCCGGATAACGGACCAGAGTTAGAACCTCAAACATACCAGGGTGGTATTTCAAGGACGGCTCCACAGTAACTAGCGTTACTGCTTCAAAGCCTCCCACCTATCCTACACAAGTAGGCTCAAAGTTCAGTGCAAAGCTGTAGTAAAGGTTCACGGGGTCTTTCCGTCTAGCCGCGGGTACACTGCATCTTAACAGCGATTTCAATTTCACTGAGTCTCTGGTGGAGACAGCGTGGCCATCGTTACGCCATTCGTGCAGGTCGGAACTTACCCGACAAGGAATTTCGCTACCTTAGGACCGTTATAGTTACGGCCGCCGTTTACCGGGGCTTCGATCAAGAGCTTCGCCGAAGCTAACCCCATCAATTAACCTTCCGGCACCGGGCAGGCGTCACACCGTATACGTCCTCTTACGAGTTTGCACAGTGCTATGTTTTTAATAAACAGTCGCAGCCACCTGGTCACTTCGACCGGCCTCAGCTTAGGGAGCAAGTCCCATCACCAAAACCGGCGTACCTTCTCCCGAAGTTACGGTACCATTTTGCCTAGTTCCTTCACCAGAGTTCTCTCAAGCGCCTTGGTATTCTCTACCTGACCACCTGTGTCGGTTTAGAGTACGATTCACTATTACCTGAAGCTTAGAAGTTTTTCCTGGAAGCAGGGCATCAACCACTTCACCCACTAAGTGGGCTTCGTCATCAGCTCTCAGCCTTCTCATTAAAGAGTATGACCCGGATTTGCCTAAGTCATAAGCCTACAACCTTAAACATGGACAACCAATCGCCATGCCGGCCTAGCCTTCTCCGTCACTCCGTCGCAGTAATAGCGAGTACAGGAATATTAACCTGTTTCCCATCGACTACGGCTTTCGCCCTCGCCTTAGGGGTCGACTAACCCTGTCCCGATTAGCGTTGGACAGGAACCCTTGGTCTTCCGGCGGGGAG